>NZ_CP095757.1:0-2400000 GCF_023093535.1 Halovivax limisalsi | reverse complement strand
CGTGGACGATCGCTACGGAGAGTGGACCGACGCCGAACAGGTCCGGCTCGACGAACTCGATACGTCGGCCCGTCAGTCACCGGCGTCTCGTCCGTCGGCGGAACGGACCGACGCGGGGCTCGGTCCCGACGACCTGCGCGCCCGACAAGCTGCGTACGGATACACGCACGACGAACTGGAAACGCTCCTCGAACCGATGGCCGAGACTGGTACCGACCCGGTCGGGTCGATGGGCGACGACACTCCGCTCTCCGTCCTCTCGTCCGCGAACCGACCGCTCTTCGCGTACTTCCGGCAGCTGTTCGCCCAGGTCACGAACCCCCCGATCGATTACGTCCGCGAGGACCTCGTCACCAGCCTCGAGAGCCGGCTGGGTCGCCAGCGAAATCTGCTCGACGAATCGCCGGCTCACGCCCGGCAGCTCGTCCTCGATTCGCCGATTCTCACCCGGGCTGAACTCGCCGCCGTTCGCGAGACCGACTCGGACGGCGTCTCCGCGACGACGGTCGATACGACGTTCGAGGTTGGAGCCGACGAAGGGGGGCAGCCGACCGACGAGCGAGGCGACTCGCTCGGGGCGGCACTCGATCGCCTGCAGGCCGACGCGGTCGCCGCCGTCGAGGCCGGCCACGACGTGCTCGTCCTCTCGGACGTCGCGGTCGGTCCCGACCGAGCGCCGATCCCGAGTCTCCTCGCGGTCAGCGCCGTCCACCAACACCTGATCGAGGCGGGAGTGCGCACCCGCGCCGGACTCGTGGTGGAATCGGGTGCTCCGCGGACCGTCCACCAGGTCGCCACGCTGATCGGGTACGGCGCCGGCGCAGTGTGTCCCACGCTCGCGTACGATACCATCCGGGATCTTACCGCCGGCCACGACGGGGCCGACGCCGCGGCGGCTGTCGGCGCCTACGTCGAGGCCCTGGAGGACGGCCTCTCGAAGACGATGGCGAAGATGGGCATCTCGACCGTCGAAAGCTATCGCGGCGCCCAGATCTTCGAGGCGCTCGGACTCGACGACGGACTCGTCGAGACGTACTTCCCCGGCACCGAGACGACGATCGGCGGCATCGGACTGGCCGACCTCGAAACCGACGTGTTCGCCCGTCACCGCGCGGCCTACGACGCCGACGAGGCGGCGCTCGACCGGACCGGCGAGTTCGAAAACCGGACGGACGGCGTCCACCACCAGTGGAACCCGCGGACGGTCGGCGCGCTCCAGGACGCAGTTCGCTCCGGCGACTACGAACGGTACCGCGAGTTCGCCGAGCTGGTCACCGACGGGAACGAGCAACGCGGGACGCTGCGCGGACTACTCGCGTTCGAGTCCGGTCGCGAGCCGATCCCGCTCGCGGACGTCGAACCCGTCGCCGACATCGTCGAGCGGTTCTCCACGGCCGCGATGTCGCTCGGAAGCCTCTCGCCGGAAGCCCACGAGACGAACGCGATCGCGGCGAACCGCCTCGGCGCGAAGGCCAACACCGGCGAGGGCGGCGAACCGCCCGAACGGTTCGGGACCGAGCGCGAGTGCGCCGTCAAACAGGTCGCGTCCGCGCGCTTCGGCGTCACGGCCACCTACCTCGCCGCGGCGGACGAACTCCAGATCAAGATGGCCCAGGGCTCGAAGCCGGGCGAGGGCGGCCACCTGCCCGGCGCGAAGGTCGGCGAGGAGATCGCCGCGATCCGCAAGTCCACGCCCGGGGTCGGCCTCATCTCGCCGCCGCCCCAGCACGACATCTACTCCATCGAGGACCTGAAACAGCTGATATTCGACCTCAAAGCCGCCAACGAGGGTGCCGATATCAACGTCAAACTCGTCAGCGAGGCCGGCATCGGGACGATCGCCGCCGGCGTCGCGAAAGCCAACGCGGACGTCGTTCACATCTCCGGGCACTCGGGCGGGACGGGCGCGTCGCCGCGCACGTCGATCAAACACGCCGGCAGACCGTGGGAACTCGGCCTCGCCGAGGCCAATCAACTCCTGTGCGAGACAGGCCTCAGGGACCGCATCCAAATCTCGGTCGACGGCGGCCTGAAGACGGGGCGAGACGTCGCCGTCGCGGCGTTGCTCGGCGCCGAGGAGTACGTCTTCGGCACGGCCTCGCTGGTTTCCGAGGGCTGCGTCATGGCGCGACAGTGTCACGAGAACACCTGTCCGGTCGGCATCGCCACGCAGCGGGGCGACCTTCGCGAGCGCTTCCCCGGCGAACCCGAGTATGTCATCAACTACCTGACGTTCGTCGCCACCGAACTGCGCGAGTACATGGCGGAACTGGGCTTCGCGACCGTCGAGGAGATGGTCGGCCGCGTCGACGCGCTCACCCAGCGCGAGGGTGGCGAGCGCGCCCCGTCTGCTCACGATGCGCCCGAGCGATCTTCGGCGGAACCGGGAGCGGACTCATCAGCCCCGTCCGCGTCGGGCGACTCGGACGACGCTGACCGCACTGGCCCCGTGGACCTCTCCGCGATGCTCGCCGAGCCGGCCGGCGCGGTCCGGACGAAGGTTCGCGAGCAAGACCACGAGCTCGAGGACCACCTCGATCGCGCGCTGCTCGAGGATGCCCGATCGGCGCTGACCGACCGCGAACCGGTCTCGCTCTCGACCGATATAACGACGCGGGACCGGGCGGTGGGGACGATGCTCTCGAACCGCGTGGCATCTCGGTACGGCGAGGCGGGACTGGCGAACGGAACGATTGCGGTCACCTGCGACGGCACGGCGGGCCAGAGCTTCGGCGCGTTTCTCGCGAGCGGCATCTCGCTGCACCTCGCCGGCGTCGCGAACGATTACGTCGGCAAGGGACTGTCCGGCGGCATCGTCTCCGTCGCGGCCCCGGGAGGCGTCCACGACGATCCGGGCGAGCCGGTCGCCGTGGGGAACGTCGCCCTCTACGGCGCGACCGACGGCGAGTGTTACGTCGAGGGCGCGGCGGGCGAGCGATTCGCCGTCCGGAATTCGGGGGCGACCGCGGTCGTCGAGGGCGTGGGCGATCACGGCTGCGAGTACATGACCGGCGGCGTCGTCGCCGTCCTCGGCGAAGTCGGCCGGAACTTCGCGGCGGGGATGTCCGGCGGCGTCGGCTACCTCCACGATCCCGAAGGCGATCGGTCCGACCGGATCAACCGAGCGTCCGTCACGGTCGAGTCCGAACTGGCGGCCCGCGACGAGGCACTCCTCCGCCGTCTGCTGGAGAACCACGCCGCATATACGGGATCCGAACGGGCGAGGGCGGTGCTGGAGGACTGGCCGGCCGCACTCGACGATTTCGTCCTCGTCATGCCGGAGGCCTACCGGGAGGCCATCGAAGCCGACGGTCGCGCGGACGTTCGAACGGACCTTCCCGGTCGACCGGTCTCGGCGGACGCGAACGCGAACCTCGGTCGCGTCGTAAGCGACGATTGAACCGACCGAATCGACGACCCAGCAGCCACCCGTCTCTCGTCGTCCGGATCGTCGGATTCGCGCGCCACCATCGGCTGGCAGTCCACTTCCGGTGTTCGCCCGCCGTCGGCGCGATGAGAACGAAGCGGTCGGTGCACCGGGCAGGCGGTGTTGGTCCGTCCGCTGGAATCGATCGGCGGTATCAGTCCGCCGTCTCCGCCGCCGCTCGTTCGACCGCATCGGCCAGTTCGGTACGCCCGCCATCGGTAGCGATAACGTCCCAGTGGCCGTTCACGAACCGGAGGCCGTGTGGCTCACCGTCGATGTCGATGACGAAGCCGTGGACGCACGTAGCCAGGCTATCTTCCGTCGTCACGATCGGCGTGAGTCCATCTAGCCAATCGTTTCGTTCACTGATACGGACGAGTACGGCTTCCGGAACCGGCCGATCGGGAAGCGACGAGATGAGTCCGCACACCGTTATCCGTCTCCCATCCATGACCGAAACTGAGACGAACCGAAGGAAAAGATTACCGGCCGATATGCGATCAATAAATCGTGATGGGTCGCCTGCGTGGCCGTCTCGGCAGCGTCGCCCCCCGTCGGGAGATCGACGTCGGTTCGTGCACGATCGCGGGACACAACTCCGGCGCCCGCTCGACGACGATTGTTGGCCTACCGGAGACAGTGTGGACGGACGGCCTCACTACGACAGCGATCGTCGACCCGGGTTTCTGCCGAAGGCGGTGCAGACTCTGTCGTCGGAATCGAAACCGTGGTACTCGGTCGGAACCGCCGGATCACTCCGTCGTGAGAACCTGAATTACCGACACGCTGAGGCGCCACCTTGAAATGGATCTCCCTCCTGACGTCAGCAATGACGCGGCTGTCGCTGGATCGGTCGACGATACTGGGCCGCTCCGGTCTCTTCGCGATCGGCGCGATCTATACCCTACTCGGGACGGGATACGCGGTCGTTCCCTGGACCGAGCACCCCCAATCCGTCGACATCATCATGCTCGTGCTGGTCACCGGACCAGGGATCCTCTTGCTCGCGGCGACCATCCGGCTCCCGCAATTCGACGTCTCTCCGACCGTCTATCCAGTTATCGCCAGATCGGTTCTCGGCGGGATCGGTGTGATGGCCGCGCTGGTCGGGTTCGTCGCACTCAGCGGGGAAATGGGGAATATGATTCAGAACCTCCTCATCCTCACCGCGCTCGGAAGCACCGCGGGGCTCGCAGCCGGGACGTACGACGCCCGGGCGCGATCGCGGACGATCACGCTCGAACGTCGGAACGAGGAACTACAGGAGACCAAGTCGGAACTGGAATCGACGCTCGAGCAGTTACGGGCCTCTGAGCAGCGGTATCGAACGCTGACGGAGAACTTCCCCAACGGCGCGGTCACGCTCGTCGACGAGGATCTCCGCTACCGAACCGTCGGCGGTAATCCCCTCGACGTGGCGGGCGTCACCGCCACGGAAGTCGAAGGGAAGCCGGTCGAGTCAGTCGTGCCGGAGCCCCTGGCCGACCAACTCGTTCCCAGCTACGAAGTCGCGTTCGACGGCGAGTCCAGCACCTTCGAAGTCGAACTCGACGGGCGGATCTTCCAGTTCCAGGTCGTGCCGGTCCGGGGCGACGACGGCGACGTCTTCACGGCGCTCGGGATGTCACAGGACGTCACCGAGCGCGAGGAGGCGAAACGCAAATTAGCCGATTCCGAGCGTCGCCACCGCACCCTCGTCGAGAACTTCCCCGGTGGGTCGGTGGGGCTGTTCGACGAGAGCTTCGAGTACACCGCCGTGGGTGGTCAGCTCGTGGATCGACTGGGCGTCGACCCCGACGACCGCATCGGACACAGCATCGCGGAGATCCACCCCGACGAGATGGTCGAACAGCTCGAACCGCACTTCGAGAACGCACTCGACGGCGAGGCCGATTCCTTCGAGATCGAGTACAGGGGTCGCCATCTAGACGCCCAGACGCTGCCGATACGAAACGCGACCGGCGAGGTCGACGCCGGAATGCTGGTGGTCCAGGACGTCACCGAGCGCCGGGAGTACGATCGGAAGCTCGAACGCTATCGGGAGTACACCAACCAAATCTTAAACGCCATCGACGACGTCTTCTACGTCCTGGACGCGGATGGGACCCTCGCGCGATGGAACGAAAGCGTCCGGGAGGTGACCGGGTACTCGGACGCCGAACTCGGCTCGATCCAGGCCCTCGAGCTGTTCGACGAGGACGAACACGAGACGATCGCGTCGGCCATCGCGGAGGTGTTCGAGACGGGAGGCTCGCAGGCCGAGGCGGAACTGCTCACGAAGGGCGGCGAGCGAATTCCGTACGAGTTCGTCGCCTCACGCCTCGAAGATCCCGACGGTAACCCGGTGCTCGCGGGCATCGGCCGGGACATTACCGAGCGCAAAGCGCGCGAACGAGCCCTCGAGGAGAGCGAGGCGAAGTTCCGGATGCTCGCGGAGAACTTGGACGAAATGGTCTGGATCTCCGACCCGGAGACGCGTGCGATCACGTACATCAATCCATCCTACGGGGAGATCTGGGGTCGCGATCGTCGTTCGCTGTACGACGATCCCACCGCGTTCCTCGAGTCGGTTCACCCTGACGACAGAGGTCGCGTGCGGCGGGCGTACGCTGACGTCCCCGACGAGGACTTCGACGACGAGTATCGGATCCGTCGGCCGGACGGGGAGGTTCGATGGCTCTCGGTCCGAGCCGGCCTCGTTTCGACCGAGGAACGCGACCGCGTCATCGGCATCGCCGAGGATATCACCGAACGCAAGGAACGCGAGCGGGCTCTGGAGGAGTCAGAACGACGCTACCGCACTCTCGTCGAGCACTTCCCCGACGGCGCGGTCGGGCTGTTCGACGAGAACCTCGAGTACACGGCCGTCGGCGGGCAACTCCTCGAGGAAACCGGCGTCTCGGCGGCGGACAGAATCGGCGATAGCGTCTACGACATCTATCCGGACGACCTCGTCGAGGAGATCGCGGATCACTTCCGGGCCGCGCTGGCGGGCGAGGCGCATTCGTTCGAGGTCGAGTACCACGACCGGTACCTCCACGCGTACACCCTCCCGGTCAGGAACGCCGACGACGAGGTCTTCGCCGGGATGCTGGTGGTCCAGGACGTCACCGAGCGCCGGGAGTACGAACGCAAACTCGAAGCGTCCAACGAGCGCTTAGAGCAGTTCGCCTACGCCGCCTCGCACGACCTCCAGGAACCGCTTCGGATGGTCTCCAGTTACCTGCAACTGATCGAGCAGCGCTACGGCGACGACCTCGACGAGGACGGGCAGGAGTTTCTCGCGTTCGCGGTCGACGGCGCCGACCGGATGCGCGACATGATCGACGGGTTGCTCACCTACTCGCGCGTCGATACAGACGCGGGCTCGTTCGAACCGATCGACCTCGAGGCCGTGGTCGCGGACGTCCGCCAGGATCTGGCGGTGAAGATCGAGGAGACCGACGCCGAGATCACCGCCGAGGATCTCCCGACGGTCTACGGCGACGGCGGACAACTCACCCAGGTGTTCCAGAACCTGCTCTCGAACGCGATGGAGTACAGCGGCGACGAACCCCCGCACGTTCACGTTTCGGCCGAACGGCGGGCCGACGAGTGGGTGATCTCGGTCGAAGACGACGGCGTCGGTATCGATCCCGAGGCCGCCGAGCGCGTCTTCGAGGTGTTCCAGCGCCTCCACACGCAGGACGAGCACAGCGGCACCGGCATCGGACTCGCACTCTGCGAGCGGATTGTCGAACGACACGGCGGCGACATCTGGGTCGAATCCGAGCGCGGCGACGGCGCGACGTTCTCGTTCACCCTCCCGGCAGTCGATTACCCGGACGAGTGAGACGCCCGCAGGCAGGCGCTGCGATTTCCAGGATTCGAGTCTCCCGTCACAATCTCTGGCAGACCGATCGACTCGCTTCGCTCGTCGACTGTTGTTCCGTCAGAAATGGGTTGGGGCGGATTCGAACCGAAGGTAGACGGTCGCCTCACTCCGTTCGGCGCTGGGACTTCCTGGGTTCAACTCCGGACCCATTTGCCGCTCACGAAATGTTCGCGGCAAAAGTGGGTTGGGGCGGAGTTGAACCGCCGACTTCCTCCGTGTGAAGGAGGTATCATAACCGGACTAGATCACCAACCCGGTACCAACTGCTACCGAACGGTCGCCCTTATACGTGTCGTTAGAACGCGACGACCCCTAGTACTCGGGTGCTTCCTCGACTTCCCCGTCTCGTTGATTCACCACCCGTGCGAACGTGAACAGGCCGTCGGAGAGTCGGTTCAGGTACTGGACGGCGTCCTCGTTCACGTCGGCGTCGGCGTTCCAGAGCGCGACGGCCCGTCGTTCCGCGCGCCGACAGACCGTCCGGGCGTGGTGCAGCCGCGAGCCGCTCTCGCTCCCCGTCGGCAGGATGAAGGAGGTCAGCGGTTCCAGTTCTTCGTCGTACGCGTCGATCCAGTCCTCGACCAGTTCCACGTGCTCGGCGTCGACCTGCGGGTCGTCGGCTTCGGGCTCGGGATTGGCGAAGTCCGCCTGGACCACGTGCAGGTGGTTTTGCGCCGCCGCCAGTTTCTCGTCGACGTCCTCGTGGCCCGTCGGTCGAATCGTCCCCAGGAGTGCGTTCAACTCGTCGACGGTTCCGTAGGCCTCGATGCGTTCGCTCGCCTTCGACACGCGAGACATGTCCCGAAGGTCCGTCTGGCCGTCGTCGCCGCGGCCGGTGTAGATGGACATACGCGAGCCAAGGCGTCGCCGGTCCTTAAGTTCGGGAGCCGATTCCCAGGCCGCCCAACTCCCGGCTCACCGCCTCGGCGCGACTATTCCGCGGCCCGGTGAGCAGTTCTCGGAGTCGACGATGCCGAAGACGTCGAGCGCGGCGTCGGCTTCGAGCTGCGAAATTCGGTTGCTGACGGTGCGCGGAGAGACGTCGACCGCCTCGGCGATATCCGTCGTCGTGTTGTTCCGCGCGTCCTTCTGGAGCAGGTGGATGATTCCCTTGTCCACCTCGTCGAGCCGGTCCGGGACATTTCCCTGCCGCTACGCCCGCGCTCACAAAGAGGGTTGGCGCGACGGGAGATTTGCCCGACTTGAGAGCCACAATCGCCCCGAGGCGGACCACCGCCACCCCGACGCTGGTCGTCGACAGCCCGCGAGGCGAACGTTCGACCACGAGGTCACTTCCGGATGGGGGCCGCGCGCCGCTCGAGCGCTCCGAAGGTGTCCGTGAAACCAACACACTCAATTTCGTCGGCTACCGAAGCCCACGCATGAGCCTCGAACTCGAACACGAGTGTCCCGACTGCGGCGGCGAGAAGGTCTTCTACCGCGCCGCGAGTACGGAGGTCCACCTCGGCGAGAAAGTCAAGTGGCACTGCCCGGATTGTGCGTACGGATTCGTCAGGATCGACGGCATCGACTCCTCGACGGCCTGACCCCGAAGGCGGAGTTTCTGCCCGCCCGACTCGTCCCCGGTGTCTTCGATCGAGGCGGGGCAATCGGTCCTCTCGCGGAGCGGCGAAACCGAGCGCGTCCTCGAGGCGTTCGTCGACGACGAAACCGTCACTGACACGCGGTAAGCCCGCGGGCGCGAGATCGGAGACTGGAGTCGATGGCTGTGAGTGGAACACGTCCAGCAGGACCGGCCGGTCCAACCCACCGATCACGTCGGCGACTCGATTTCGGCGTGTTCGCCGGGCGGGACCGTTCCGGAGTCGGCGACAGAGCGGACGACCGATCCGATCAGCGAGATGAACTCCTGGGGATCGACCGGTTTGACGGCGTACCCGTCGGCACCGAGCGCCAGCGTCTCCCGGATGTGCTCGTCCGACCGGGAGCCGGACAGGACGAGCGTCGGCATCGGACACGACGCCGACGCCGCCTGGAGAGCGGCGAGCACGTCTCGACCGGTCCGTTTCGGAATGTTTAGATCCAGCAAGAGGAGGTCCGGTTTCGCGTCGGCCGGCGGATCGAGCAATCGATCGAGGGCCGCTTCTCCGTCGGTGACGACGGTCGGTTCGATCGGTACGTCGCTTTCGTCGAGACCGTTCTCGATCAACCGGACGTCGCCTTCGTTGTCCTCGACGATCAGGACCGAGAGCGGTAGATCACTCATCTAGTATCGGCCGCCAGCAGTTAGTTGGTCGGCTGCACTGATTCGAACGCCGCTGGCGATGGCTGGACCGGCCGTCGACCTCACGGACCGGCCGTCGGGAGGGTGAAGTGAAACGTCGTCCCCTCGCCGGGCTCGGAATCGACCCAGATGTCGCCGCCGTGCGCGTCGACGATCTTGCGACACAGGGTGAGTCCGATGCCGGTCCCCTCGAAGTCGCCGTTCGAGTGGAGGCGATTGAACAGCTGGAAGATCTGGTCCTCGTAGTCGCGGTCGATCCCGATCCCCTCGTCTTCGACCGCGAACACGCACCGGTCGCCCTGCCGTTCGGCCGTCACCGAGACCGACGGCGGGCCGTCGCCGGCGTACTTGATCGCGTTCGAGAGGAGGTTCGAGAACAGTTGCTCGAGTTGCTGGGCGTCGCCCTGGACCACCGGCAGCGTTCCGACGTCGATCGCGGCGTCGGTTTCCTCGATACATACCTGGTGGTCGGTTAGCACGTCACCGACGACGGACGCCGTCTCGACCGGCTCCGCGTTCGCGTCGTCGATGTCGATTCGGGAGTACGCGAGGAGGCCCTCGACCATCTCGCGCATCCGGTCCGCACCGTCGACCGCGAAGTCGATGTACTCGCTCGCGTCCTCGTCGAGCGCGTCGCCGTACTGGCTCTCGAGGAGCCGGAGGTAGCTCGAGACCATCCGCAGGGGCTCTTGCAGGTCGTGCGAGGCGACGTAGGCGAATCGCCTGAGTCGCTCGTTGGACTCCGCGAGTTCCTCGACGGTGTCGCCGAGTTCGGCGCGGGCCTGTGATCGGTCGACGAGCGTGTTGAGCATCCGCTCGACGTCCCGGCTCGGCTCGTCGGGTCCGAAGAACTCCGCCGGCGGCGTGTAGTAGAAGTTGTGACAGACCGTCCCCTCGTAGACGATGTGGGGGTGCGTTCGGATGACGTCGGTGAGAACGTCCGGTGGAATCCGCTCGCGATCGTAGTGACAGAGGGCGATGCAGTCCTCGCCCTCGAAGAGTTCGTTCACGCGGCTCTCGTAGGCCATGAAGTCGTCGACCGTCGCGTAGTCGTCGAGAATGAAGTTCGTGTTCGCGGTGACGCGAAGGCCCGGATACTGGTCTTTGGCCTCCTCGATCGCGTCGCCGTAGACGGAGAGCATATCGTCGGGGTCGAACCGACCCGTGCGGAGGTACGTCTCCTCGAGGGAGTGAAAGGTCAGTTGTCCGGATTCGAGGGCTCCGTCCACGTCCACGTCGCCGCCGCGGAGCTCGGCGAGGATCTCGGCCTTCGAAAGGACGTCGTGGACGTACATGACGCGCTCGCCGCGCTCGATCCCCTGGCGGACGAACGGGGCGACCGTCGCGAACCGTTCCTGGCGGTCCTCGTAGAATAGCGCGATGTGCTCGCAGGTAACCATCTGGTCGAGATCGTCGAGCGGTTCGACGGTCCCGCGGAACTCCGGGCTCTCGCGGAGGGCTTCGAGGCCACTTTCTATGGTGAGCGGGTCCCCGCGCGTCGTTTCGGTGGGGGCCGATTGTAGCGAAGCGGGCGGCGGTGCCTCGTGACTCATCGTCAGGGAACTGGCCGCCGACGGATAAGTAAGCTATGTCGCGAAAGATTACCTGATCGATGTGTGGACATACGCGAATCCCTCCCACTCTGGTCGTCGATTCCCCTTCGCGAGGAGTCGACGGTCGGTTCTCGATCGCGACGGGAGGTCGGCCGATACCCCCACGCAGCCGTCGAAGTCGCCCGACGGCGCGTTGACGCGGGCGACAGTACTTTATTCGACAGCCTCCACACCCAAGACGACAGGATGCAGGGACGCAGGCTGGCGACGACGGACGAGGTGATCGCGATCGTCAGTCCGGACGCCGGCGGCGCGCTCGGACGGCTGGAGGCGTGGTGTACCGACCGGGGAATCGGGCTCTCGACGGTCGACGTCGGTGACGACATCGCGAGGGTCTACGACGAGAACCGCGCGACGCTCGGGGTCACGCTCGGCGGTGACGGCACCTTCCTGGAGGGGATCAAGACGTTCGCGCCGCGGAACGTGCCGTTGCTCGGCATCGACCTGGGGACGCTCTCCTTTCTCGCCAGGGTCGACCCCGACGACATGGAAGCGGCGCTCGACGAGGCGATCCACGGGCGGGCGCGGGTCGAGAGTCGCCAGCAGGTCGCGATCGAGGCGCCGGGGATGGAAAGCACGGGGATAAACGACGTCATGATCGAGCACGTCCCGCCCGAGAGCCCCATCGGACGCAAGGTCACGACGCTCGACGTCGCGGTCGACGACGAGTACGTCGGTACGTTCGAGGGGACCGGCCTCGCCGTCTCCACGCCGACGGGGTCGACCGGCGTCTCGCTGTCGGCCAACGGGCCGCTGCACTACCCGGCGAACAACTACGCGATGCAACTGGTTCCCTTACAGACCCACGCCCTCGGCGTGCGGCCGATCGTCTGCGCGTCGACCGCCGAGATTCACGTCCAGGCTGGCGGCGAGACGAACCTCACCGTCGACGGCGGGCGCGATCACACCGTCCTCGAGCCGAACGACGACGTGCTGATCACGGGCGCGGACACGCGCGCGCACATCGTCCGTACCTCCTACGGGTACGGCTTTTTCACCGCGATCGCGAAGAAACTCGGCTGGTCCATCCGCGACGCGGACGCGGAACCGCCCGCGGGGTTCAGCCGGCGCGCCGAGGCCCGACCGGAGTCCATGCTCGAACGCGCCCGTCGGATCGCGATCGAGGCCGCCCACAGCGCGGCGGAACCGCTGTGTGAACTGCACGGCCGCGTCGAGGATATCACGTACAAATCCGACAAGTCGGACATCGTCACCGAGGCCGACCACCAGGCCGACCGGATCATCTCGACCGTCATCGCCAACGAGTTTCCCGATCACGCCATCGTCTCGGAGGAGAGCGAGGGCAGCGCCGGCGCGGACGAGCGGGCGTCGACGCGATCCGCCGGTGCGGCTGACCTCCCCGACGGGATCGAATCCTATCAGGACGGAACCACCGCCGACACGACCGACCTCGACGAAGCGTTGCCGTCCGACCGGCCGACGTACACCTGGGTCGTCGATCCGCTCGACGGAACGGGCAACTTCGCCCACGGGAACCCGAACTACGCCGTCTCGATCGCGCTCGTGGCCGACGCGGAGCCCGTCCTCGGCGTGGTCCACGTCCCGGAAACGGGCGAGACGTTCAGCGCGATCA
Source organism: Halovivax limisalsi (assembly GCF_023093535.1). Lineage (NCBI taxonomy): Archaea > Methanobacteriati > Methanobacteriota > Halobacteria > Halobacteriales > Natrialbaceae > Halovivax > Halovivax limisalsi. Next base: position 2,387,247 of record NZ_CP095757.1, on the reverse strand, counting down.
CGGGCGAGGGCGCCTACGCCGACGGCACGCCGCTGGGGACGACCGACCGGTCCCGCCTCGACGAGAGCATGCTCCTGTCGGGGTACGACCCGGACGGCTCGTTCCTCACCCGGTTCTACCAGGAAGCCCGCGGCGTTCGCCGGCTGGGCTGTGCCGCCTTGCACCTCTGTTACCTCGCCAGCGGCAGCGCGGACGCCATCTGGGAGTACGACACCTACCCCTGGGACGTCGCCGCCGGCATCGTGATCGCGCGCGAGGCGGGGGCGACCATCACCGACGACGCGGGCGACCCCTACCCGTTCACCCTGGAACGCAACGGCCGGGCGCCGCTTCTGGGATCGAACGGCCCGCTCCACGACCACTTGCTCGAGCATCTGGCGGAGGCGCCCGGCACCGACGACTGACCGGCTCACCGACTCGTACTCCGGCGCGCGGTCGGCCGCACCGAAAACTGGTGCAGCGATCTCGTTCCCCCTCGCGTCTGTCGACGGGCCGCGATCGTCACGACGCTCCGGGATCGGCTCGGAACGACAACGGTTCGGTGACCGGCCCCGGTAATATTTAAAACCCGTATATACACGGGAGAATTGCTTACGGGACGGCACCAGTAGCTAGGCCTAGCAATGGACGTCGAAACCGTCAAAGAGCGGGCGGCGCCGCGGGCGTTCTCGCCCGCCGACGACATGCCCGAGGAGTACCGCGAGGCGGCGACGCGGATGATCCAGTTCCACGCCAACAGCGAGATTATGGGGGCGTACCTGGAGAAGCCGTTCATCCGCCAGGCGCCGTCGATCGACCGCAAGCTGGCCTTCTCCGCGAAGGTTCAGGACGAGATCGGCCACGGACAGCTGCTCTACCGCGCGGCGGAGTCGCTGGGCATCAAGACGCGCGAGGAGATGCTGGACGAACTGGCCAACGGGGAGGGCAAGTTCCTCAACTGTTTCCACTATCCGATGGAGTCGTGGGCCGAGGTGCCGATGATCGCCTTCTTCGTCGACGGCGCGGCGATGCGCCGGCAGGCGACGCTGAAGTCCTCGAGCTGGGAACCTTACGCGCACGCGATGGACAAGGTGTGCTTCGAGGAGGGCTTTCACGTCAAGCACGGCGAGGACATCATGGCCCGCATGGCGACGGGTTCGCGCAAGGAACAGCGGATGCTCCAGGACGCGTTCGAGGAGTGGTGGCCCCGCATCATCCAGTTCTTCGGCCCGACCGACGACCAGTCGACCCACCACGACTTCTCGGCCGAAGTCGGACTCAAGCAGAAGACCAACGACGAGCTGCGAGACGCCTTCCTCGACGCCTACGTCCCGAAGGCCAAGGCCTACGGCCTCGAGATTCCGGAGTACCCGCGAATCCGCGAACTCGGCGACGGCAAGTACGACGTCGAGGAAGACGACCTCGACTGGGACGAGTTCTTCACCGTCTCGAAGAACGAGTACGAACCCGGCAAGGGTCAGATCGACGCGCGCAAGGCCGCCCAGGAGGCCGTCGACTGGGTCCGCGACACGATCGACGGCGACGCCAACCTGCCCGGAGGCCAAGCGGCCCCGGCTGCTGACTGACCATGATCTGGGAAGTCTTCCGCCAGGAGAAAGCCGGCGACTACCACACCCACTGCGGGAACGTCCACGCGCCCGACCGCGAGATGGCAAAGCAGTTCGCGGTCATCCAGCACGGCCGGCGCAAGCCGACCGAGAGCCTCTGGGTCGTCCCCCAGGCGGAAGTAGGTGAAGTGGACGCCGACGAGGTCGCCTTCGGCGGCACGACCGACAAATCCTACCGCTGGGCGATGGCCTACACCTCCAGCACCGAACACGCCAAGGAGGTCATCGAGTCCGAGCGCGAACAGTCCGAGGCCGAGAAACGGCGAGGGGGTGACGACTGATGGCGACCGCCGAGACCGAACTGACGGCCGACCAGCGCCTCGCGCTGGAGACCGAACTCCGCGCGCTGGCCGACGACGAGTTCGTCCTCGCCGAGCGCTACACCGAGTGGCAGGTCCACGCGCCCACGCTCGAATCCGACCTCGCGCTCGCGAACATCGCCCAGGACGAACTCGGCCACGCGCGCCTCTGGTACGACCTGCTCGAGGACCTGGGCTACGACGAGACCGACCTCCTATGGGAGCGCGACCCCGCGTCATTCCGCCACGCCGCCCTCGCGGAACTGCCGTTCCCCGAGGGCGAGTGGGCGGACGCGATCGTCCGCTCGTACTGCTTCGACGTCGCGGAGGGGCTTCGTCTCGAAGCCCTCGAGGGGTCGAGCTACCCCGGTATCGCGGACCGAGTGGGCAAGATCCAGCGCGAGGAGGGCTACCACACCGAACACGCCGAGAACTGGCTCGAGCGGCTGGCCGACGGCGAAGCGGGATCCGACCACCTCCAGGCCGCCGTCGACCGGCTCTTTCCGCACGCCCTGGCCCTGTTCGTCCCGGCCGAACCCGTCCCGTTCGGTGCCGAGACCGTCGACGGGGACGGACCGGGAGCCGACTACGCGGACGCCGACGCGCTCCCCGACGCCGCGGCCGTCGAGGAGACGATCGTCGACGAGGGCTACCGCACCGACTCGCTCGCCACGCTCGGCGAACGCTGGCTCGACCGCGTCGTCCCGACGCTCGAATCCCACGGGCTCCGGACGCCGGTGCCGGCCGACGGCGAGATCACAGACGAGCTTCTGCCCGACGCGACCGGCCGCGACGGGACCCACACCGACCACTGGCACGCTCTCTACGAGGAGTTCACCCACACCTACCGCGAACTCGGCCGCGACGACGCCACGACGATCATGGACCGCCCCGAATGACGAACGACCGGCGGCGAACTCGCGCACACGACACTCCGAACATGACACCCGAAACCCACCCCGAGACCGACGCGACGCCCTGCGCCTACACCGAGTACCGCGAGGGCCCCGCAATCGACGACCTGCCCGCGACCGGCGCCGACGCCACCGGGCTCGAAGCCGACGTCTGGGACGCCCTCTACGCGGTCGAAGACCCGGAGATGCCCGTCAGCATCGTCGACCTGGGTTTGATCTACGACGTCGCGGTGGCCGACGGAACCGTCCACGTCGACATGACGCTGACCTACAGCGGCTGTCCCGCGCGCGATATGCTCCAGGACGACGTCAGGGAGGCCGTCGAGTCCGTCGAGGGCGTCGACGACGTCGATCTCCGGCTGGTCTGGAGCCCGGAGTGGTCCGTCGAACTGGTCACGGAATCGGGCACGGAAGCCCTGCGAGAATTCGGACTGAGCGTCTAACCATGAGAGGGTTCGATCCGAGCGTATCGACGAGCGGGGAGGAATCGGGCGCCGAGTGTCCGTACTGCGGTTCGACGGAGACCGAGCGCGAGCACCCGAAGGGGCCGTCGCTCTGTCGCTCCATGCACTTCTGTAACGCCTGCGAGCAGCCCTTCGAAAAGTTCGAGTAGGTCACTCGACGCCGACCACTGATGGCGACGGATTTCGAACCGTTTCTATTCCTTTTATGAGTTAGCCGTCGATACCTGCAAGTATGGACACGCAAGCGTTCTTCGAGGGGATGCCGTTCGCGTCGTTGCTCGGAATCGAGGTCACCGAGTGTGCGGATGGCCACGCCGAAGGCGAACTGGAGATGACCGAGGAACTCTCCTGGAACGAGGATCGGCTGATGGCCCACGGCGGCGTCACGTTCACGCTCGCCGATACAGTCGGCGGCGCGGCGCTGGTCTCGCTGGTCGATCAACCGGTGCCGACGATCGACATGCGCATCGACTACCTGAACGCGGGCACCGGCGACCTCTACGCGGAGGCGGACGTCGTTCGGCAGGGCGGCGACGTCGGCGTCGTCGACGTGGACGTCTATGCGGCGGACGACGGCGAGACTCCATCGGAGTCTCGAGAAGACGGCGCAGCCGTCGGATCGCTCATCGCGGACGCCCGCGGCGTCTACAAGACCGGATAGTCCGTCCGTCTCCACCCACGGAGTCATCTCGAATTCTCTTCACGCGTCCCGTCACCGCTGAACGTGACGGGAGGCCTCGACCGATACCGAGGGTGGCTCAGAGCGACCGGCTTTCGACCAGGGTGGTCGTCGGGTCGTAGTCGACGACGCCGAGTTCGTCCATCACGGGCAAGTGACAGTGGTGGAGCGAGATTCGCACCGTCCGCAGCGCTTCGTCCGGCGGGTCCGCCCGGCCGTGTTCGGCGACGGCGAGCAGGTTCGCCAGTGCCGAACAGGAGATCGGGGCGGTTCGATTCGACAGGATCGCGAGCACGCGACGCCGACGCTCGGAGGAGAGCAGTCGGTGGCGTTCGGATTCGTCGAGGTCGGTCCGTGCAGCGAGTTCGATCGTCGGTTGGGGTTGTGCCTGTGTCATGTCGATGGATCGTCGGTGGGTCGTCTGACAGTACCGTTCGGGTCAATCCGGTGGTACGGGGACCAATTTCGTATTACGAACAACGATGGCGGTGACCCTAAGCGGAAAGCCCCAACGATTGGGGGCGGTTCGCGTGACCGTCGTCGGCACCCCGATCGATTCGGTCGGCACGGGTGTGGCTGAAACGACCGTCCGAATTCGTGACCGTCCCTGCGTCCGCCGGCGGAGGGTTAACGGACGACCCGTTCGTCGGACCGGTCATGAACAACCCGTCGCTTACCGAGGCGCTCCGGGAGACGCTCACCGCGTTCGACGGGAGCACGGAACCGCTGACGACCGTCGAGGTCGCCCAGCGGCTCGACGTCGGTCGCCGGTCGGCCTACGAGCGACTCGAACGCCTCGCGGATCGGGACGTCATCGAGACGAAGAAAGTTGGAGCGAGCGCCCGCGTCTGGTGGTCCACGCCCCGGGAACGGGGCGAGTCGCGCGAATCGACCGACGCCCACCGAAACTGTCAGGTTTCGAATACCGCGACGCAGTTCGACCGGTTCGTCGAGGCCGTTACGGAGTACGCGATCTTTACCCTCGATCCGGACGGCCGCGTCGAGAGTTGGAACGCCGGCGCCGAGCGGATCAAAGGCTACGCCGCGGACGAGATCGTGGGTCGACACATCGAGACCTTCTACACCGACGAGGCCGTCGCCGACGACGTCCCGGAGCGAAACCTGGCGGCAGCTGCCCGCGAGGGATCGATCGAGGACGAGGGCTGGCGCGTCCGCGCCGACGGGAGTCGGTTCTGGGCGAACGTCACGATCACGGCGATTCGAGCGCCGGACGGGACCTTGCAAGGCTATACGAAAGTGACCCGCGATATGACGGACCGACGCAACTACGAACGCGAACTCGAGGATCGGGCCGAACGCTTCCAGCGGCAGCGAGACGAACTCGAGCGCGAACTCGAGGCGGTCTTCTCGCGAATCTCGGACGGCGTCTACGGACTCGACGAGGACCGGCGGTTGACGTACGCGAACGCGCAGGCGAAGTCACTGCTCGACGTGGACGCCGAGGTGCAAGGAGTGCCACTCGAGGAGGCTGTCGACGTGACGGAGACGTTCGACGCGGCCCTCGAACGAGCGCGCGCCCGGCAGGAACCGATCGTCGAGGAAGAGCAGTACGGTCCGTCGGAAACCTGGTTCGAGTACACGATCTACCCGTCCGAATCCGGCGTCTCGGTGTACGTGCGCGACGTCTCGGCGCGAAAACGCCGCGAACGCCGCCTCCGAAAGCGCGTCGAACAGCAGGACGTGATCGCTCGGCTCGGCCAGCGCGCCCTCGACGTACACGACCTGGACGCGTTGCTCGCGGATGCGGCGGAGGCGGTCGCCGAGACCCTCGATAACGAGTACTGCAAGGTTCTGGACCTGCGGGCGGACGACGACGAACTCCTGTTGCGCCAGGGCGTCGGCTGGGACGAGGGGATCGTCGGCGAGGCGACGGTCTCGGCGACGGCGAACGAGTCGCAGGCGGCCTACACGCTCGCGACGGACGAACCGGTCGTGGTCGAATCGCTGGCCGACGAGGAGCGCTTCAGCGGACCCGCCCTGCTCACCGATCACGACGTCGAAAGCGGCATCAGCGTCGTCATCGGCCAGTCGGACGACCCTTGGGGCATTCTCGGCGTGCACGACACCGAGGAGCGATCGATCAGCGAGAACGACGCCAGCTTCGTCCGGGCCGTCGCAGCGATCCTCGCCTCGGCGATCGACCGGAACGGCTACGAGCGCGAACTCCTCGAACGGCGAGAGCGACTGGAAGCGATCAACGGGCTGAACGAGGTCGTCCGCGACCTCACGAACGCCATCATCGACCAGTCGACGCGCGAGGAGATCGAGCGCACGGTCGTCGAACGACTCGCCGACGCGGAGAGTTACGAGTTCGCCTGGGTCGGCGACGCCGATCTCGACACCGGGACGGTAACGATGCGCGCGGAAGCCGGCGTCGAGGATTACCTCGACGGGACGATCATCTCGATCGATCCGGACGACGCGCACAGCGCGGGTCCGACGGGGCGGGCGTTCCGAACGGGGACCGTCCAGGTGACCCGCGACGTCGACGCGGACGAGCGCTACGGCCCGTGGCGCGATCACGCGGCCACGCACGACTTCCGCGCTTCGGCCGCCATCCCGATCGTCCACGAGGAGACGGTCTACGGCGTTCTCAACGTCTACGCCGATCGGCAGCAAGCGTTCGCCGACGAGGAGCGCGCCGTCGTCGAACTGATCGGCGAGGTGATCGGCCACGCGATCGCGGCGACCGAACGAAAGCAGGCGCTCGTGAGCGACGAGGTCGTCGAACTCGAATTTCGCCTCCCGAACGCGTTCCGAACCGTCGACGCCGACATCGACATGGCGGGATCGATCACGGTCGAAAACGTCGTCCAGCGCGCGGCGGACGAGTTCTCGGTCTACGGAACGGTGACGCCGGACGGCGTTTCGTCCCTCGAAGCGCTCGCCGAGTCCGCCCCGGACTGGTACGATCTCACGATTCGGCGATCGGACGAGACGATTCGATTCGGGGTGCGCCTCTCGGAGCCGACGATCCTCTCGACGATCGCCAGCCGGGGCGGGTACGTCGAGGAGGCGGTCGTCGAGGACGGCGCCATCCAGCTGACGGTCCAGCTCTCGCCCCACGTCGACGTCAGGGCGTTCGTGTACGCGATGGAATCCATCCGGCCCGAGATCGAACTCCTGCGTCGAACGCAGTGAACCCGCTCGCCCGACGGTTCGAACGGCACCGGCGCCGGGCCGGGAATCGACCTCACAAAGCAGCAACGACGCAGTCTGGAGACGGCCTACTACGAGGGGTTCTTCGAGTGGCCGCGAGACGTTTCCGGCGAGGAGGTCGCATCGTCGCTCGACATCGCCCCGTCGACGTTCCACCAGCACCTGCGCAAAGCCGAGCGAAAAGTCTTCGACTCGGTACTCCCCGTGAGCGCCTGATCCGGGTAGCAGTGTCCCACGGTGGTCGGAACAGCCGGCTCGGAGGGCGTCGGCCTCAGCAGGGACCGCTCGGACGACGGGACGTCGGGTCGGTCGTTCCACGGCGATCGCGGGACGGTGGGTTCGCAAACGAGGTGTAGTGGAGTGTCTACCGCTGACGTGCCGCGCCGGGTGCGACCCATCAGTTATCTCCACGCCGATCGCCCTAAGGCCACGCTAGAAGATATTGGGCTCGAAACGGGGAGGCATCGACAGCACTCGAGAGTGATCGCTCCCGCTCCGGACTCGAAACCGGCGACGCCGGGAGCCTCCGTCGGTGGAAGAGACCGAGCGGGTCAACCAGTCGATTCGAGGGCGGGCGTCCCCGAACGGCCGGTCGACCGCCGAGGGCCGCTCGGCGACGACCCGGTTACGACGATCGCCCGTCGAGTCGCTTGTCCATCTTGTAGCGTCGGACCTCGTATCCGCACGATTCGTAGCAGGCCCGGGCGGTCCCGTTGCGTTCGTCGACCGAGAGCGTCGCGTACTCGCAGTCCCGGGAGTCGGCCCACGATTCCGCGCGATCCATGAGCGCCGTCGCGATGCCCGACCCGCGGTGGTCTGGGGAGACGTAGACCTCTCCGATCGTCGCTTCGCGGTCACGAGCAAACACCGGCGGCGATTCGTCGACCCGTATCACCGTGGAGCCCGCGAATTCGTCCTCGTCCGTCGCGATGAACGTTGCCGTTTCGGGATCTTCAAGGTTCGACTGTCGGTAGGCGCGGGCGTCCGCCCGGACGTCCTCGGCGAGGGCGTTGTACGGGTCGAGCTCGGCCATTTCACGCGCGAACGGGAGCCAGAGCTCTTCGATCAGCCGGTCGACGTCGGCGGCTCGAAGGGGCCGAAAGCACTCGCGGTCCGTCCGAAACCCCTTCCATCACAGGTTCGGCGCGACGTCCTCACCCAGACGGGTCACGCACTCTGTCAGCGCCTCGGTCCCGGTGCCCGGATGGTACGTCCGGAAAATGAAGTGGATGTCGTCGCCGAGCGCATCCCGGTAGGCCTCGAGTTCCTCGGTCACCTGGTCGGGCGTCCCGAAGATGGCCTGCTCTTTCAGCTCCCGTTTGCGCTCGTCGTCGAGTTCGGCCACGGGTTCGCCGGAGAAAATCTCCGCGTAGCGACGCTGGATGAAGAGATAGCCCTCGCGCATTGCCTCCCAGGCTTCCTCGCGCGAGTCGTCGACCCAGCCGTGCTGGAGGACGTATATCGTGAAGTCGCCCTCGATCCCTTCGTCGTCGCGGACGCTCCTGATGTCCTCGACGCGCTTGCGAACGCCCTCGACCGACAGCGATGAGGGTGCACACCAGCCCTCGGCGGTCCTGGCAGCGCGCCGGACGGCCGGTTTCGAGGCCCCGCCGAGCATCAGCGGGACGTGGCCGTCGTCCGGTTTCGGCGTGATCGAAACGTCAGTCGGCACGTCGTGGAACTCTGACTCGTAGTCGAGTTCGCCCTCGCTCCAGGCGCCACGCAGGAAGGGAACGAGGTCGGCCAGGCGCTCGGCTCGTTCCGCGCGAGGGACGCCGAAGACGTCGAACTCGCGGGGGTTCGATCCGATCGCCAGTCCGAGGGTGCTCCGGCCGCCCGAGAGGAGATCGACCGTCGCGGCGTCCTCGGCCAGGTGGATCGGATCGTACAGCGGCCCGAGCGCGACGCAGGAGCCGATCTCGATCTCGTCGGTGGCCGCGGCCATCGCGCCGAGGGTCGGCAGCGTGCCCGAGAGGTACTCGTCCTCGAGGAAGTGGTGTTCGGAGACCCACGCGCTGTCGAGGCCGACGTCTTCGATCGTCTCCGCGAGGGACAGGATCTCGTCGTAGATCGCACTCGACGGGCGATCGTCGTCCGGTCGGCGCTGTGCGGTAAAGAGCCCGGTGCCGAGTTGCATACGCGAACAAACCGGCGGCGGCCATAATACGTTTCCCATCCGGTGAGCGTCAGCCCGTGGAACCGGTCGACGACCGGACCGAGACGATCCGGACCGCCGACGCCGTGCGTGTCCGGCGCCCGGATCTCAGTAGTCGATCGCCGTGATCTCCTCGACGGGCCACTGGCTGAGGATCTCGACGCCGTTCTCGCGGACGACGACCATCTCCTCGACGCGGACGCCCTGGCGGTCGGCGGGTTCCTGGGTCTCGACGGCCATCGTCATCCCCTCCTCGATCTCGATGGGATGGTCGGGCGAGAGGCCGCGCCAGATGAGCGGCACCTCGTAGAGCTGGAGGCCGAGGCCGTGGGCCCAGTGGTTGGTCGTCAGCTGCCAGTGCTCGTCGGCGTCGTAGAAGTCCGCGTGCTCGCCCGCCATGTCCGGAAACCCCTGCGCGATCTCGTCGGTCGTCGCCCCGGGCTCGATCCGTTCGAGGACGTCGTAGAGGTTATCGCGGGCGGTTTCGTAGGCATCCTGCTGGGCCCGAGTCGGCTCGCCCATGGAGAACGTGCGGTAGTAACACGAGCGGTAGCCGAGGTAGCCGATATTGTACATATCGGCGTAGACCAGGTCGCCCGGGCGGATCATCCGGTCCGTGGTGTTTGCCTGGTGCTTGGGCCAGGTGTTCGGCCCCGAGGTGAGGTAGCCGCCGCCGACGAACGCGCCGTGGCGCCAGAGTTCGGAGACGGCCTCGCCCCAGACTTCCGTCTCGCGCTTCCCCGGACGGGCGGTCTCCGTAATCGTCTGGAACCCCGCCTCGCAGATCGCCGCCACCATCCGCAGACATTCTATCTCGTCCTCGGTTTTCACCTTCCGTGCGTCCTCCATGACGGCGTTGCAGGTCTCGACGTCGACCTCGACGCCCGCGTCTTCGAATCCGGAGACCAGACCCGAGTTGCCGACGTCGAGGCCGAGCGTCTCGTTCGCGACGCCGTACTCGTCCATGGCGGTCGTCACCGTCTCGACCATCTTCGAGAGCAAGAACCGCCGCGCGGAGTCGCTGCCCGACGCCCGCGGGACGTTGCCGAGTCCGGGACAGGCGTACCGGACGTCCTGCAGCCACGGACAGTTCGCACGCTGGTTGCTCGCGTGATCCGCCGTGTCCCAGTGGACGACGTCGCCCTCCTCGGTCAGGAGCGTGTAGTGGTCCGCGCCGCTCCCGCCGGTCATCGCGAGTCCGGTGACGTAGCGGATGTTCGGATCCGAAACCAGCAGCATCGCGCCGAGCTCGGTCTCCTGCAAGCGCTCCAGGGCGCGTTCTTTACGATCCTCGCGCAGCCGCCGAGTGTCGATGCGACCCTCCCAGTCGACCGCCTGCGTCCCCAGGGTCCCCTCCATGTAGTCGCGTTCGTGGAACGTCATCGCTAGTCGATTCGGTCGCGCGACCGGCCAAAAAGCCTACCGTTCGGTCGTCGGGGCAGCGGACCGTTCGACCGACAGCGGAGACACGTCTGACCCTCCACGTCGCGCGCCACCCGTTTCGTTCCGGGTCGTTTTGATCCGGCATCAATAGAGCAAAGGCCCCGTACAATCGAGTACGGGTATGCATCCGTTGTGGGGAGTGAGCCCTTCGACTATCGGGATGGGAGAGACGGGACGCCACAATCCGTCGACCACCGGAGCTGGTAGGACGAGACACGACGACCGTGCCGATGGCGTGACGGAGGTGGCGAGTCGATGACCAAGACGACCGAAGCCATCGTCGAGACGCTCGAAGCGCTGGACGTCGAGTACGTCTTCGGCTACCCGGGCGGTCGCGTCATCGAGGTGCTCGACGAACTGCCCGACTCGTCGATCACGCTCGTGCGCCCGCGCGACGAACGGGAGGCAAGCGTCATGGCCGAAGTCCACGGGCGCCTCACGCAGGGACCCGGCGTGCTCACCGGACAGGGGCCCTGGATCGGCAGTCTCGGGGCGATCGGTCAGATGGAAGCGCGACTGTCCTCCTCCCCGATGGTCGTCATCACGGAGGCCTCCGAGCGCGGGCAGTACTCGACGCTCGCCCCGTACCAGCAATCGCGCGGCGACTACGGCGGGCTCGACCTGCCGAACATCCTCGATTCGATCACCAAGGAACACTGGTTCCCCCGCTCGGGGCCGGAGACGATCCGCAGCCTCCAGCTCGCGTTCAAACACGCCGTCGCGGGCCGACCGGGACCGACCGCCGTCATCCTCGACGGCGACGCCGTCCACGAGGAACTCACCGGGGACGCGACGCCGCCCGTCTGGGACGCCACAGCGCAGGTCGAGACCTGGAAATCCGCTCCGGCCGCGGGCGACCTCGACGAGGCGGCCGCCGCGCTCGCGGACGCCGAGCGCCCGGTCATCGTCGCGGGCAACGGCGTCCACGCGGCCCAGGCCTACGACGAACTGCAGGCGACCGCCGACGCGTACGACGCCGTCGTCGTCACCTCCTACCTCGGCAAGTCGACGATCCCCGAGACGCACGAGCTGGCCGGCGGCGTCATCGGCTCGTTCAGCCACGAAGGCGCGAACCAGCTGGTCAGCGACGCGGACGTCCTCTGCGTGGTCGGCTGCCGACTCAACCCGATGGACACCAACTGGCAGGCCCCGTCGTTCATCCGCCCGGACGAACAGACGATCGTCCACGCCGACATCGACGCCCGAAACGCCGGCTGGGTCTACCCCGCCGACGTCGGCCTCGTCGGCGACGCGACCCACGCGCTCGCGGGGCTCGCCGAGCGCGCTGACGACGATGCGGGCGCGGAGCCCGAGGCGGCGCGCGACCGCGCTGCAGACGCCAGCGAGGACTTCCACGCGCCAGCCTGCGATTCCGACGCGTCGCCGATCAAACCGCAGCGAGCGGTCAAAGAGATCGAGGCCGTCGTCGACGCCGGCACCATCGTCACCGCCGACTCCGGGAACAACCGATTCTGGCTGCTCAACTACCTCCAGACGCCGGGCGTTCGCACCTACTTCGGGAGCGGCGGCGTCGGCGGGATGGGCTGGTCGGTGCCGGCGGGCGTGAGCGCGGCGCTAACGACCGATCGCGACGTGATCTCCGTCGCGGGCGACGGCGGCTTCGCGATGACGATGAACTCCGTCGAGACCGCCGTCGAGTACGGCGTCGCGCCCACCTTCGTCGTCCTCAACGACACGAGTCTTGGGATGGTCCGCCAGATGCAGGAGGCGGACGGTGACATCGCCGGCGTCGAGTTCCACGACACCGACTTCGTCCGCGTCGCCGAGGCGTTCGGCGCCGTCGGCGAGCGCGTCACCGACCCCGACGCCCTCGCGACGGCGCTCGTCGCCGCGAAGGAGCGCCGCGACGTGCCGACCGTCATCGACGTCCGCATCGACCGCGACGAAGCGATGGAAACGGAACTGACCTCCTCGTTCTACGAGGAGGTCGGCGGCCTCCACGAGTAACCAGCCCGATACCAAGTCGGGCGGTATCGTGGACGCGGTACTATCGTCCCGTGCCGTCGGCGGTCCAATCTGGATACACTTTTTACGGTGGAGCGGATTTTCTCGGACGAATGTCCGACGAAACTGTACTCGTCACCGGGGGCACCGGCTTCATCGGCTCGTACGTCTGCGCCGACCTCCTCGAGCACGGTCACGACGTCGTTGCGTACGATCTCTCGACCGATACGCAGATTCTCGAGAAGCTGGACGTCGCCGACGACGTCGAGGTCGTCCGCGGTGACGTGAGCGACCCGACCGACGTCGTCCGGACCGTTCGCGAAACGGGGTCGACCCGGATCGTCCACCTCGCCGCGATGTTGACGACGACGGCCCGGGAGCATCCGCGCTCGGCGATCGACGTCAACGTCATGGGGACGAACAACGTCTTCGAAGCCGCCCGCACGCTCGACGACCAGGTCGAACGCGTCGCGTGGGCCTCCTCGGCCGCGGTCTTCGCCCCGCCGGCGAACTACGACGACGACTGGGTCACGGAGGACGACCTCGTCTATCCCGACACGCTCTACGGCGCGACGAAGGAGTACAACGAGCACCAGGCTCGCGTCTACCACGAGGACTACGGCCTCGACCACGTCGCGCTGCGGCCGACGGTGGCGTACGGACCGTACCGAGAGACCGGCGGCTCCGCCTTCCTGGCGAACATCATCGAGAAACCCGCCCTCGGGGAGTCCTTCAGCGTGGAGTACGGCGATCAGGTCATCGACTGGCAGTACGTCGAGGACATCGCCCAGGCGTTCCGCCTGGCCGCCTTCGCCGACGAGTCGGCCCTCTCCCGACGCGTCTACAACGTCCGCGGCACGGTCGCGACGATCCGCGAAGCCGTCGAGACGGTCAGGGAGATCGTTCCCGACGCGGACCTCACGGTCAGCGACGACGGCGAACTCCCCTGGACCCAGTGCCTCGACATGACGGCGATCCAGGACGATATCGGCTACGACCCCGACTACGATCTCGAAACCGGCTTCCGGACGTACATCAACACGCTGCGCCGCGACGCCGGACTCGAACCGGTCTGAATCGGTTCGGACACGTCGGTCGGTGACCCCGGTTCGAACCGGTCGGCTCGACGGTCGTCGGTCACGCCTCGTCGCGCTACGGGCGTCTGCAAGAAGGTTCCCTGATCCGAGTCTGGAAAAGCCGGTCAGAACGCCGCGAAGGAGCTCGGTCGTCCGCGGACGGACCGATGGCCGCCGGCGACTTATTTCTCCGTGGATTCCGGAAGGGCCGTGTCGGTATCCATGATTCGAAGGTCGCCATCCCCGCACGGACACCCGGCTTCGGACCCGATCCCCAGCGGCCGAATTTCGCCGTCGGATCGGCGACGAACGGCGTGAACGGTCCCGCAGGTTTCACAGATCGCCGCCGCCCGTTGGTTGTTCTCGGTCATCTCCACTATTACTGTGTGAGGATACGGGTTAATCGTTGTTCACGGTGAACGCGACAGACACTCCACGCGATCAGTTCGTATGCATAGTTACCGACACGCCGGTAATATCCGCGAAATATGACGATAAATATACACCGAATCGGTCACGATCTTCACACTATCGGAGAAGTCGCGTATCATTTCAAGAACGTTGGTTCGGATTCTAATCTGTGATTATCTGGCGTGTGACACCAGCCCACCTGACCGCGGTGAAGCGAGAGCAACGAAGACGGCCTCTGGTCGCCGTGTTCGACCGGAAACGCGGTCGACGTCGCGACCATCGACGTAATCGGTAGTTCAATCGATTGCCACCGTCGTCCGAGCGATCGTTTCAGCGGCCGTTTTTTTGTAGCCGCACAATTACGAAACCTGGGGCGGGACTGTCTGTGGGTATGGAAGAGACACAGATCGTCCTCCAGCAAGTCGACGTACCGGAGTACCTGCAGGATCCGATCGCGGAGATCGTCACGTTCCTCCCGCGACTCGTCGGCGCCGTCGTCATCCTCCTGATCGGATGGATCGTCGGCCGCCTCGCCGGCCGCGTCGTGCGCGGGATCGCGGATGGCGTCGAACTCGATCGGATGGTCCTGGAGACGCCGCTCGGTCGTATCCTCGGCGGGACCGAACGAGCAGTGTCCGGCGCGTTCGGCAAGCTCGCGAAGTGGTTCGTCTACGCGCTGGCGATCCTCGCCGCGGCCAACGCGCTCGCGATTCCGACGCTGTCGGAGTGGATCGCGACGGCCGTCTCGTACCTGCCCGCGTTCATCGCTGGACTGGTGGTCATCACGCTCGGCTTCGTCGTCGCGGACTTCGTCGGCGACGTGATCGAGCGGACTCGTTCGGCGACGGGTGATGTAATGACGAGCTGGTTCGCAAGCGGCGCGCGCGTATTCCTTTACGCGACGGCGCTGGTCATCGGCCTCGATACGATGGGGATCGACGTCGGCATCCTCTACGTCTTCGCGCGCGCACTCGCCTGGGGCCTCGCGGCCGCAGTCGCAATCGGTGCCGGCATCGCGCTGGGCTGGGGCGGCAAGGACTACGTCGCCGAGAACATCGATCGCTGGATGGGTCGGGCGGACGCGATGACGCCGGAGGAATCGACGACGGCCACCGATCGAACCGGCACCGGCAGCCCCGACCGCGGGACGGAACGCGGCGATACGGACGACTGAACCGCGACAGCGCCAGTCCCACCGTCGATCGCCGGTCGATTACCTCGCCGTGATGGGTTTCGAGGGCCGGTCGTCCGGGTCCGTTCCGGGCGGAAAGAGCGGTCGAACCGGGACGGCCACGAACGATTTGACCAGTCGACCGTCGATCGATCGCCACTTCGTCACCGTCGCGAGCGCGTGCGTCTCCTCGTACGCCGCTTCGATCCGATCGAGGACGGTCCGGAGGTTCGACGGATCGAAGCGATCCGTCCGGACCGGATCCGACACGGCCGCGAGGCGCGACCGACGCGCGTAGACGTCGAGTCGACCCTCGAAGACGCGTTCGAGGGCTTCGACGTGTTCCGCGACTCGCCCGTCGGTCGCGCCTCGCCGGCCGACGGGAAACGACACGTAGGCCTGGTACCGATCGGGCTCCCCGGTGACGTGTCGCTTCCAGGCCGTCCGGAGTTCCGAGCGGAGTCGTCCGCGCAGCGTCATCGCCACACGCTCCGGCCGGCGTGGTAACCGATCGTTAGCCGATTCGCCGGGTCGCGGTCGGCGAGGAGACGATTGTTTGACCGGCGGTTCGATGGGGTCGCCAGACGGGGAGGCGTACCAGCGACGCGTCCACGCTGATGGGGGCCGACGGTTGGGCGGGCCATTGTCTCGTTGACGTGGTCGCATGGTGGGGTAATACGTCCTTTGCTTGTCGACGCTCACGATCGCGTGAGAGTCGTCTCAGCCGTCCTATCGGCGCTTCGCGAGAGTTTTGTGTAATGGCTCGCTACCACAGCGCAGTGATCCTCCCTCGCCTTCCCCCGCGACTGATGATCGTCGGGTCGGTCGCGCTTACGATCGCCGGCGCGGCCGTCGCCACCGACCCGACGCCGTCGGCCCGAACGCTGGCCGCCTTCGGACTCGTCTCGATCGGCGTCGCCGGCCTCACTCGCGCGCTGGTCCATCGATCGGTCGACGCGCTCGAACGCGCGACGAAACGGTGGTGGATCGCGGCCTTCGTGACCTTCGTTCCCTACGGACTCGCGACCGCGCCGTCGACGGCCGCCGCAGCGACGGTGGGCGACCCCCTGAGCGGCCCGCTGGCGAGTGCGGCGCTGGAGAGCATCGCCGGCGGGCTCGTCCTCTGTGCGGTGACCGTGACCGTCCTGTACACCATCGCGCGCCACGGAATCCACCCGGGTGCACCGACGCCCGAAGAGCGGATCCTCGAGGATCCGTTCGACGATTGAGGCGGCGTCGGCGATCGGGCAGCGCCGGAAATCGGTACCCGAGATCGGACAGCAAGAGACGGAGGCCGAGAACGGACGCCGACGAAGCGGGCGGACGGGCGTAGCGTAGATTCAGGACGTCTGCGAGTACTCCTCGACCCACTCCTGCAGCGTGATTCCCATCGCGGCCTCGGTGATCGCGTTCGAGGACGCCGAGTTCGCGCTCTTGACCAGTTCCGCTTCGAGCGTCCGCGTCGGCACCTCGCCCAGGAAGTGCGGGATCGCGCGCTGGACGTCCAGGGGACAGCCCACCTCGTGGGCGAGCGCGTAACCCGAGATCGAGTGCGGGACCTCCTCGCTCACGTAGGTCGGATCGGGGTCGGCGAGCAGGTCGTCGTCGACGAAGTCGGGGTACTCGTAGCACTTGCCGACATCGTGGAGGAGGCAGGCGGCGACGATGACGTCGAGGTCAGGGTCCGCGCCGTGGAACTCGCGCTGGAGCTCGGCGGACTCGATCGCGATCTTGGTGACGCCGCGGACGTGCTCGACGTTGCTCACCTCGTGGATGTTCCACGCGTAGGGGATGTCCGTGACGTCCCGCCAGCCCCCGCGTTCGAGGCCGAGCGTCCAGGCCTCGACGACCCGATCCCGGAGGGCCTCGTCCGCGATCTCGGCGAGTTCCGGGAACGCCTCGCGGACCTGCGCGTCGAAGTCGGGCACGTCGATCACCGCCGGTCCGCGCGGACGCGTTCCTGCCCGATGAAGCGCGGGCGCTCGTCGATCGCGAGGAAGTTGTCGACGTCCTCGCGGGCCTTCTCGGCCATCTCGCCGACCGCCTCGTAGTCCCGGGACCCCTCGCTGCCCAGCGCGTCGTAGAGGTCGTCGATCTCCGAAAAGTACAACTCCGCGATGCCGTCGAAGGGCTGGGCGGCGGGATCGGTCGGGACGACGGTGTCGTACTTCACGACGCCGGTGATCTCGCGCGCAATCGGCGTGTGGTTGTGCTGCCAGTGATCGATGAAGGCCTCGTGGGTGAGGTCGTCCTTGCGAACGAGGAACGCAGAGTGCTTGTACAGCTCGTCGGAGTCGCCGTCGACCTCGTCGCGCTGGACGATCGGCTCGCCCGCCATGCCGCGCTCGGCCGCGATGGCCTCGGCGAGGTCGCCGCCGGTGTCGGTGACGAGGGAGTCTGGGTCGGCGACGGCGGACCGGTAGGATTCCTCGTCCGCGAAGAAGAACTCCGCCAGGCCGTCGAATTCCGCGTGCTCGGGCATCGTCGGCAGGACCTCGTGATAGCGGACGACGCCGTCGATCCGGGCGGCGAGGTCGGCGGCCTCCCAGCGGTCGACGAACGCGTCGTGCGAGACGGCCTCGTCGCGAGTCAGCAGTGCAACGTGTTTGTGCATAGTCGAACGTTCACGACGGGGCAAATAAATCGTACCGATACGGGTTGGTTTGTTTGGGAAACGATTGTGGCAGGGTCAGTGTAGGACTTCCCGTACCCCAACATCACCGCATGGCGTGTCCCCAAGGGGACAGAGCCAAAAAATTACACAGCCCCCGCCCAACCCCGCACCGCGATTCTCCAGTAGAACCAGTCGAAACGGACCTCTTTACGGGATGCTATAACTCTGAAGAGGTATCCGCCTGAACCATAGTCAGAAGCGGACTGTGGATAGGTAAAGGTCGAAGCAGTACGGAGCTTTATCACCGAAGAATGATATGTGATGGCATGGAAACAGAAAAAATCGTTGTCCGGTTTCAGATACCATTTCTGATCCGGGTTGGAGATCCTAGTTCGGATGATTTAGAAACGTATGAGATACCATTTGAGAATTATACAGCAGAAATTGGGTTCAATATGGTTCCAGGTGGAGGAGAAGGTGGGATAACCACTGCAACTGGCGCCGAAGAAGATCGTCTAGGGAATTTGTCCAGAACTAACACACAAGTAGTATTTGGGGAAGACTTCATCGAAACAATCCCTGAGGATATCCTTGAGGTTCCTGGATCGCCCGTTTTACAGATTTCCGGTGGTGGGCAGAAGAAGGACAAGAACGAATATATCGTTGAAGAAGCCACACAATGTGTAAATAGGTTTGTTAATGCATATAAATCAGTTACAGATAGTTACTGGATGAGAAATTTGCTCCCTCACGATATTTTTGACTTTGTTATTATTGAGAAAGATGGTTCAGGCGAACACACTCAACAACACTACAAGAAAAATGCGGGAATAATGAGAGGAATGGGGTCGACAATTGATAATGAAGATGATGGTTTAATAAGAGGTATGTTAAAAAGTAGGATCGATCCTAGCGTCTACACTAGGTTACAACTGCGGATACGTGACCAAATGTCATTAAAGGAGTTTGACTTAGCGGTGACGGATTCACATAGATTGATGGAGAGATGGTTGAAAGAAGCGTGTGAACAGTTATTACAGGATTATTACGGAATGGACAGCGAGGAGGCCGTCGAGACTGCTCGACGAGAGGATGGCACATTCATGAAATTCGATAATATTCTGGATCAGTATTCGTCAAAGCTCGACTTCCAGATTAAAGAGTTGAAGGAGTATAAAGAATGGAATAATGGCGTGCGAGACCTGCGGAATGATATAGTTCACGAGGGCTATAACCCAACAGAAGAGGAAGCCATTGAAGCTGCAAAAGCTTGTAATCGGTTAGTAATGGCCGTCAAATCAGAATTTGATGAATATTTGATTGGGAAACTATCGGCCATTTCGGGACTCCCCGAGGATGGCATTGGACGGACTGAGACATTTGATGATACATGACCAACAATCCTGGTTGCTTCATTAATATTTGAGGTATGTCTAAGTCTCTAACCCCACGGTTCCTAGCTCGGTAAAACCCATTTCTCGAATATGCACACGAGGTCGGGATGTTGGTGTTCACGAAAGCATCGCAACAGGACAGATCACGAGTCTCTCCTCTAAAGCATAGCCCTCAGAGAAGCCGCCTAAAAGCAGCACCAAATCTTCGAAAGGCAAGTCTCCCAATATCAGTACCTCGTGTTCACAGCCCATTCCTTCCGCGAACCGAGATGATACCCGAAGATCAGTTAGCTTCCCACACCCCGGATCGGCTTGAACCGGTCGTGCAGCCTATCACTCACCTCATCCTCAGACGTACTCATCTAAATTTCCAGCATTCCCAGCGCAGCAAGGCAATCCACGCAGATTCGCATCTCCGAATCCCGATATCGCTCGTTCGGCGCCCCCTGATGGCACGCCATGAGTCGCACCCAGTGAGCACCCTTCAACTCTACCCCGCACCGCTCGCACGCAGATTCCGCCGACAGTCCGTCGTAATCGTATCGACCCATCAGCGTCCCTCCGCCGAGTAGTTATGAACTTGGCTACCGACTTTCGAATCCAAGCCAAAATCCGAGAATAGCTGACGCTGACTGTACCACGGACGTGCGAGACCTTTTTGTCTCAGTGGTTTGTACGCAAACATGGCTGATGAAAACCTCCACCGGTTTTCGGAAGCCGCGTCTCGGGTGCCCTTAACACCCGGGACATTCGCTATATCCCCGTACGCTCGACGGAGCGCGGCTTCCGTTCTGTCCGTTGACGTGAGACGATAAATAATTACTGGTGGAGCCATGGTTGCAATTTCCGATCGACCGAGCGAACCACGACGGGCAGCCGTCGCCACTCGGTGTCGAAACGCCCTCCTCGCCCTGCTGTCCCCAACCTCAGAGAATCGTCGACAAGTCCGCCGGCGATTCGAGCCGGTACGTCGGGGTCGGCTCGGGAGCGCTCGGCGTCGTCCCGGTGGGGCGATCCAGCGGCAGCCACGCCGACTGCAGCCCGGCCGCGTGCGCGCCGACCACGTCGGCGCTGTGGTCGTTGCCGACGTACAGCGTGGTCGCGGCGGACGCGGTGAGCCCCGCGAGCGCCCGTCGGAACGGCTCCGTCGCCGGCTTCGGGTCGATTCCCGCCGTCGGGTCGCAGTACACCGCGACGTCGAAGGCGTCCGCGATGCCGAGCGTTTCGAGTTTCGCCCGCTGCGTCTCCTTCCCGCCGTTCGTGATCAGCCCCACGTCGTACCGGTCGCGGGCGGACGCGAGCATCTCTTCGGCGCCCGGCCGAAACGACACGTCAGTCTGGTCGACGACCTCCGCGGTGATCTCGCCGAGTTCGTCGAGCAGCGACGGGTCGACGTCGCGAGCCGTCGAGCAGTTCGCGACCGTCGCCCGGTAGAGGTTTGCGTAGAACTCGGCGTCGGTTTCGGCCGTCTCGACGTCGGCCGAATCGACGGCGCGGACGTCTTCGGGCGAAAAGAGCGGGTCGATGCCCGCGCGGTCGAACACCGCGGCGTGGACGTCGCCGTCGGACTGATTGGATACGCACAGGGTGCTGTCCAGATCGAAACAGACTGCGTCGATGTCTGACACGTTCCGACCGTCGGAATCGAATTCGCATAATCGTTTTGGCCCCAGACGACGGAATGGAGGAGTGACCTCGACTCGAGGTGACCTTCGACGCGTCCCACGGTGTGGGCGACCCGGTCGGCGTGGCGACCCGCGTCCGCGTATCGCTCGACGGCGTGGCGTGACTGCGGGTCGACCTCGCCGCCGGGGATCGACCGATGAAGACTTGCAGGCGATCGGCCTGGCACGGTACGGCACCCGACGATGACCTTCATCACGGTCGGTGCGCATCCCCCGAAGTGCGATAATCTGGGAACAAGGCTATCCGGCACAATCCATTACGTACCAGTATGAAACGGACGGCCGACGCCTACAACGCGTTCCGCCGGCGCGTCCTTCCGGGGATCCACAACGTGCTGGACGTGTTGATCGGTGGCTACGCCCTCAGTGACACGCCACCGGAGGAGTACGTCGCGACGCTACGCAGTTCCGAGCCCGAAATCGAGGAATTGCTTGACTCGCTTGGCTTCACCCGCAACCTCGTCGCATCGCTGAAGGTGCGCGTCGACGGAAACGTCTCCGACGGGTCGTGGGTCTACCGGAAGTCGCTCCTGACCGACTACCAGTTACACGTGATCCTCCACGAAACCGAGGACGGCGTCGAGACCTACGCCCACTGGGAGTACTCGTCGATACGTCACCCGTATCGCCACTACCTGGCGCGCGAGTACGATGCCGAGAAAGGCGTCCGGATCATGCGGTCGATCCTGATGGACGCGGCCGATCAAAATGACCTCTCCTATACGATCGAACCGCCGTTCGGTCGACACAACTGGTATATCAGTCTCCTGCGGACGGTGTCGGATGGTCTGGCCCGGCGGCTGTTCGGCGTCCGAGAGCGCTTCTCTGGCGGGTTGACACCGGAGACGCCCGGGCTCGTCCAGCGGGCGGGGGCGCTCCTCCGCTGAGGTGAGCTGAATCCGGCTGGCCTCGATCGAGTGGGGTCAGAGGATTCGGGAGTGCAGTCGCCGCCGCGATCTACGCTCAGGGTCGCATTCCGGCCTGTTCTCATGTGCGGAAACCGAATTTGACTGCCATCGAACGCGACTTCTACGCAGAACGACTCACCGAGGCAATCGAGCGAGTCAGGAACGACGGATGACACCAGCCCTTCGGTCGGAGAGCGGGCGGGCTCGGACGGTGCGGCTCGGTCCGTCCGAGCATCGATCGGTAGCCGCATAGCCACCATCTCGATCGGTCACGGTAGATACGTGGCCCGAAGGCGATCGATGTACCCCCGATCCCAGTCTTTCGTCTCGACGAAGTAGGTCAAAACCGCATCGACGTACTCCGGCGGCAGCATCGCACGATCGGCCAGCGCGCAGAGGACGTGCGGGGTCGTAAACAGCGTGTTGCGGTCTTCGAGGGCGAGCGAGACGAACAGGTAATTCGTCGAGTTGAACTCGTCGGTGACGAACATGTCGGCATCGAGGTCGTTCGCGAGCCGGATCCCGCGGGACTCGCCGGCGTCGAGGCCGTACGCGAGCGGGTCGTCGACCGTCCCGGCGACGTCGTGCGTGGTGACGTGATCCGCCGCGTCGAGAACCAGCCGCGCTGCCGTCCCGAGGAGATCGTCGTCACCCGCCGCCTCGCTGACCTCGCCGAGTACGGTCGCCGGAACGTGGACGTCGTAGGCGGTGAGAACCGTCTTGAGCGGATCGGCGCCGCTCGGCGCGCGCTCTCGCCCGTCGACGACCGGCCGGGCGAGGTGCAAGAGCACGTTCGTATCGACCACGACGAGGGCGCGTTCGTCCATCTCAGGCGCGGGTTTCTTCGCCGTCGTCATCCTCGCCCGGTACCCATTCCGGAGCGTCGCCACCGTAAAACGCGTCGTCGGTCGGTAGTTCGCCGGTCAGTTCCGGCTCGGGCGGGTCGCGGTCGAGCGAGGCTCGCACCAGTTTCATCCGCATCGCCTCCTCCGAGCCGAGGATCGATTCGACGGTCTCGAAGTCGATCTCGTCCGCGTAGTAGGCGTCCCGTAGCCGGCGCTTGAACCCCTCGTCGGCGGCGAGCTCGTCGATCTCGTCGCGCAACGCCTCGATGAGCAACTGCGTCCTGGAGACGTCGAGCAGGCTCGCGATCCGATCGGCTCGCTCGACCAGGGAGGTCGGGGCGTTGAAATCCACCCGCGTCTTCTCCTGGGACATCGTACTCGTGTGTAGACCGTACACACGAATAAGCCTGCTGGAGAACTGTCGCTGGACGTGGCACGATCTCCGAGTTCGAACGGGTGTAGCGACCCCGACGGCATCTTTCGAACCGCGTGGCGAAACGAGACAGTCGCTACTCTTCGCCGTCGTCGAGCGCCTGCCACGAGAGCCGCGGGGTCCGCGCCGCGCTCGTCTGGTCGATGCGTTTCGCGGTGGTCCGGTTTGGCGCGTCCTCGAGCGTCGCGTCGTCCTCCGCGGCTACCGCGTCGAACGCCGCGGCGAGTTGGTCGAGCGTCGACTTCGTCTCGACCTCCGTGGGTTCGGTCATCAGGGCCTCGGGGACGATTTCGGGCCACTTGGTCGTCGGCGGGTGGACGCCGTAGTCGAGCATCCGCTTGGCCACGTCGGCGGCGTCCTGCTCGCCCGCGCTCGCGACGAACTCGTGGTGGAAGGGGCCGTAGGGAATCTCGTAGTCGATCCGGCTCCCCAGGTAGTTCGCGTTGAGGACCGCCTTCGCGCTCGCGTCCGTCAGGCCCTCGTCGCCCAGCCGGGCGATGTACGCGAAGGCCTTCACCAGGACGAGCCAGTTGCCCTGGAAGCCGTGGACCTTGCCGATCGTGTGCTCGGGGTCGAAGAGTTCGTACTCCGCGCCGGTGCTCGCCGTCGTCGGATCCGATCCGTTCCGCCCCGCCGTCGCTTCCCGAACGCGCGGGGCCGGCAAGAAGGGCGCCAGGTCGTCGACCACGCCGACCGGGCCGGCGCCGGGGCCACCGCCGCCGTGGGGCGTCGCGAACGTCTTGTGGACGTTGTAGTGCATCACGTCGAAGCCCATGTCGCCCGGTCGGGCCCGACCCAGCAGGGCGTTCAGGTTCGCGCCGTCGTAGTAGAGCAGCCCCCCGACGTCGTGGACCATTTCGGCGATCTCCTCGATGTCGCGCTCGAAGAGCCCCAGCGTGTTCGGGTTGGTGAGCATGAGCGCCGCGGTGTTCTCCGAGAGCGCCGCGTCGAGCGCGTCGAGGTCGACCCGGCCTTCGTCGTCGCTCGGCAGCGAGACCACGTCGTAGCCGGCCAGCGCCGCCGTCGCGAAGTTCGTCCCGTGAGCGCTCTCGGGGACGACCACCTCGTCGCGGTGGCCCTCGCCGTTGTGCTCGTGGTAGGCCGCGGCGACGCGGATCCCGACGAACTCGCCGGCCGCACCCGCCGGGGGCTGCAGGGTCACGGCGTCCATGCCGCCGATCCGCGCGAGGTAGTCCTGCAGACGGTAGCACAGTTCGAGCGTGCCCTGGATCGAGTCCTCGGAGCGGTCCGGGTGGACCGCGGCGCCGGGGAGCGCGGCGACGTCCTCGGTGAACGGCGGGTTGTACTTCATCGTACAGGAGCCGAGCGGGTACGGGCCGCTGGTGATCCCGTAGGTGTGCTGGGAGAGGCGGGTGTAGTGGCGCGCGAGCTCCGACTCGGAGAGGCCGGGCAGTTCGAGCGAGTCCCGCGTCAGCTCGTCGGGAAGCCCCGCTTCCTCGGCGTCGACCGACACTTCGGTCTGGTCCTTCTCGGAGAGCAGGGGCTCGTAAGTCCCGTCGGTCGACCAGCGGGCCTGGTCGAACCGGACCTCGTTCGCGTCGTCCGCAGCCGCGTCGTGCCGGTCGTCCGATCGCGCACTCGCGGAATCGCCGCTCATCGGCTCACCTCCGCGAGGGCGTCGACGAAGTCGTCGAGTTCGTCGTCCGTCGCGCCGGAGACGCACACCTGGATCCGGTGGTCGTCGAGGGTGTGGACGGCGTAGCCCCGATCCTCGAGGTCCGACGCGATCGCCCCCGCGGGCTGGTCGACGCGCGCGACGAACTCCCGGAAGTGGTGCCGGTCGTGGACCGGGGCTTTGACGCCCATCAGGTCGTCGACCCGTTCGGCCAGGTCGCGCGCTCGGCGGACGTCCCGCGTGCCGAGGTCGACCATGCCCCCGGGGCCGAGGGCGGCCGCGTGGATCGCCGTCCGGAGCGCGACCCACGCCTGGTTGGTGCAGATGTTACTCGTCGCGCGTTCTCGCCGGATGTGCTGCTCGCGCGTCTGGAGGGTGAGCGTGAACGCACGCCGGTCGTCGGCGTCCTCGCTGACGCCGACCAGTCTGCCGGGCACCTGCCGGAGGTAGTCTTCCTTCGTGGCGAAGATGCCGAGGCCCATGCCGTAGGCGGTCGGCAGCCCGAGAACGCTCGCATCGCCGACGACAACGTCGGCGCCCACGTCGGCCGGCCGCTGCAGGACGGAGAGCGCGACCGGGTCGGAGCCGAGGACGAACAGCGCGTCCGCGGCCGCGGCGGCCTCGCCCATCGCCGTTAGCCCCTCCTCGATCGTCCCGCGGACCGTCGGATTCTCGGCGTAGAGCATGACGACGTCGTCGCCGAGACGAGCCTCGATCGCGTCGACGTCGGCGGCGCCGTCCGCGGTCGGATACGCCTCGATCGCGAGATCGGTCCCGGCCGTGTAGTTCTCGAGCGTCGAACGCTTGGCGTCGGCCAGCAATTCGGGGACGAGAACGGTCGACCCGGAGACGCTCCGGACTCGCTCCGCCAGCGTCGCGGCCTCGCCCAGCGCCGTCGCCGCGTCGTACATCGAGCAGTTGGCGATCTCGAGGCCCGTCAGTTCGACGAGCAGCGACTGGTACTCGAAGAGCGCCTGGAGAAAGCCCTGCGAGACCTCGGGCTGGTACTGGGTGTAGGAGGTGAGAAACTCGGATCGATCCGAGAGGTGATCGACCAGCGAGGGGACGTAGTAGCTGTAGTGACCGCGCCCGAGCAGTTCGACCAGGTCGTCGTTCCGATCGAGGACGGCGCCGACGAGTTCGCGAGTGTCCCGTTCCGTTCGGGCCTCGATCCCGAACGACTCGTCGAACCGGACCGACTCCGGAATGTCGAAGAGGTCCTCGACCGAGTCGACGCCCACCTCGTCGAGCATCGCCGCCGTCTCCGTCGCCGTGTGAGGAGCGAACGGACTCCCCGTCGTGCGTGAGCCGTGCATGGTATGTTACGTTCCCGCGAACCGACTGCCGGCGCCCCCAGCGCGTGGGTCGTCTCGGCCAGTGACGGACGGGAACACGTTGTCCGACTGTTGCGTCGCGGGCCTTATGAACGCACCTTTTCGCGTCGATACCGGCCGGTATGCACCTCGGGGACGTATGTCGTACCCGCCGTCCGGTCGTCGTCACTCCGACGATCCGTGGTCCTCAATTTCGTCACCGGTCGCGTCCTGGCGGTTCGAGATGATCTCCTCGACTCCACGGGTCTCGGGTCCTGACGCGCCGGTTCGCTCCTCGGCGAACGCGTCGAGGGCGAGCTTCGCCCCGCCGAGGACGACGGGACCGAGGAACAACCCGACCGGGCCGAAGGCGACCAGCCCGCCAAAGATGCCGACGGTGACGGTGACGGCGTTGTAGGCCTCCGTCCGGCCGATCAACGCCGGTCGAATGTACGTATCGGAGAGGGTGACGAAGAGGCCGAAGACGGCGATACCGACGGCGGCGACCGGTCGGCCGACGGCGAGGAGGTACGCCGAGACCGGGACCCAGACTGCGAACGCGCCCACGAGCGGAAGGAGCGTGAGGACGAACGTCGCGACGGTGAGAAAGATCACGGACGGCACGCCCGCGACGGCCAGCCCGACGCCGAGCAGCACCGCCTGGATGGCGGCGACGGCGACGTTCCCGACGATCGACGCCCACATGAGTTCGTCGAGCCCCGCCCAGAGGGAACCGAGATCCTCGTCGTCCGCGGGGATCACCCACGTGAGCCAGGCCAGCAGTCGACCGCCGTCCCGCAGCAGTCCGAAGAGCACGAACAGCGCGATCGTCGCCCCGATGAAGAAGCCGGGCGCGCCGCCGACCACGCCGAGCGCCGCGTTCCCGATCCCTTCGAGCGCCGTCGCGATGCGGCCCTGGTTGGACTCGTAGAGCGTCATCAGGTCGACGGAGAGGCCGATATTCGCGAGTTCCCCCTCGATCGCTTCGACGTCGATAGATCCGTCGCGGATCGCTCGAACGACGCCGAACGACTGTCGGATCGCGATCGACAGCACGACGACAAGCGGTACGAGGACGACCACCAGCGTGGCGATCACCAGACTCACGGCGGCCATCGTCGGCCCGAGGTAGCGTTCGAGCCGTCGCTGCGCGGGCGCCAGCGCGTAGGCGAGGACGACGCCGAAGAGGACGTACTGCAGGTACGGGAGGATGAGCCAGGCGGCGAGGAGCGCCGCACCCACGGCGAGCACCGTCAGGCCGACCCGATCCGGTGGCCAGGTCGTTCGGCCGGAGCGTCCGGACATAGGGATCGTACGTCGGCCGGACACAAGATGGGACGACCTCGGGCCTCCAGGAAATCCATCGGATTCCACGTCCCGTTCGAGGCTGCGGGCGGGGCCGACGAATTACCGTACCGGTTGCTATAACGACGACTTCGGTAATCGCAGTGAGACGAGCGGTTCGTGTCCAATAGGAAACCAGGTGGATCGACCAGTACTGACACCAGCATCCGCCGAGCGAAGCGAGGCGTTTTGCTACGAGAGAGCGAGCTCTCTCGGCATCTCGGAAGACCAACGGTCTTCCGATGACTCGTCGAAGTGTCCGGCACTTCGAGATGACGAAAGAGCGCTTGCGCTCTTTCGAACCACACCGCCGGAGCGGGCTTCGCCCGCGGAGGCGGTCTTTTTCATCGAAGTTTTTGCGCGAGCGAGTTGCGGGCCAGGGGCCCGCAACTGAATGCCGTGGCGGCGAAGCCGCCACGCGGTTCCGCGCACAGCGCGGAACCCGAGGCGGAAAAAGTTCGGTTCGCCTACTCGACGTAGCGATACTTGCGTTCGCCCATTCGCCCCCAGCCGTCGAAGACGAACTCCCGGCTCGGGGTGGTGAGTTCGGCCGTTTCGACGTCCTTGTCGTGGTTGTGGGCGTCGTGGACCGCCTCGTACTCCGTGAAGGTGAGGTCGTAGCGTTCCGCGAGCTGGTCGTCGAGGTGGTCCGACACCGCCTCGATCTCTTCGTGCCAGCCGTCGGCGACGAGCTCGGCGTGGACCTCGGCCTGGGCGCCGCTCCCGTAGGAGCCGACGCCGAGGGCCGAGCCGGCGAGGTCGCGATCGGTCTCGGCGGCGTGGATGAGCGCGCTCGCGCGGGCGAGGTGAACGGAGCCGGTGTACCAGTTGCCGACCTCGCGCGAGATCGTCAGCGTCGGCTCGATGGTCGTCTCGTACCAGGTCTGGTAGCGCTCGGTCGCTTTCAGGTCGTCGACGTAGCCGCGAATCGCCTCGTCGTAACCCGCCTTGTCGTCGAAGTCTTCACGTCGAGGCTGGCGGCCGATCTCCTCGGCCAGGTCCGCTTCGATCGGCGTGTCCCGGATGGTGTGTCGGTACGCGAGCACGGCCGCCTTGCGGACCATGCCGGGGAAGGGCGTGTGGAACGGGACGTACGCGAAGTCGTCCGGGTGGCTGGCACCCGCGACGGACTCGTAGTCCTCGAGCGCTTCGCGCATGCGAGCGAGGTAGACCTGCATCGAGCGCTTGCCGTCGACGCTCGGGAACTGCTGCTGGGGCTTCAGGAAGTCGGTCTCGTCGGCGCTGCCGTAGCCCTGCTCCGCGCTCAGTTCGACGAGATTCGGATCCTCGTCGATCAGCATCGCGACGGCGCCCGCGCCCTGGGTCGCCTCGCCGGGGTCGTCGCGCTCGTAGAGGGCGGTGTCGGTCGCGATCACGAGCGCGGCGCGCCCGCGGCTGCGCCCCGCCCGGATCCAGTTGTAGGCGTCGTCCAGACACTGCGTGCCGGCGATGCAGGCGAACTTGCGCTCGCCCTTGTTCGCGTGGTGGAAGTCGCCCTCGTAGACCTGCTCGAGACAGCCGGCCACGTACGTCGAGATCGGTTTGGACTTGTCGAAGGAACTCTCGGTCGCGACGTCGATCCGACCGATGTCCTCGGGCGTGAGCCCCTTGCGTTCCATCAGCCGGTGGGCGGCGTTGGCTCCCATCGTGACGATGTCCTCGTAGCTGTCGGGGAACGAACTCGCGTTGAGCCCGAGTCCCTTGGTGTACTTCTCCGGATCCTCGCCCTGGGCCGGAGCGAACGTGTTGGGGAGGTCGAGTACCAGATTCCCCGTCCAGATTTCGAACGCGTCGATACCGACACTGGTCATGGAAGAGAGGTGACGGAGCCGCTATTTGGTATTGTCGTTTGTAGTTTCGACGGTCGTCGATATCCGCGGATCGGACAGCGTTACAGGTCGTCGATCGTGAACTGGACGCTTCGTTCCGTCCCATCGGCTTCTTCGTAGTAGAGGACGACCGTCACCGATTCGCCGCCCATCGAAACCGTCTCGCCGTTATTCCGGAACTCGCCGACGTTGTACCGCGCCTCGGAACCGCTCGTGAGCGTGGGCTGGCTGTCGAATGACATGCGTTCGCCGATCGAAAATTGCTGATTGCTGTTGGCGGTCGCGTCCGCGAACCCATCGCCGTTTACGTCCACCGCCGCTTCCGGATCGGCGTTGGTACCGCGCCCTGCTCCGTCGATCTCGTTCGCCGGTGCGGACGTCGAGGCGATCTCGATTGCGGTCAGCGTGACGTCGTCCGATCGATCGTTCGCGACGTCGAACGCGATCAACGAGTCGACGCCGTCACCGTTCCGATCGAAGGTCCCGTCACCGCCGGCGAACGACAGATCGGCGACCGTGAGGCTCTCGGCGGCATCGTCGTCCTCGCTCTGTACCAGGGCGGTGTACTCGCCGCCGTCACCGGTCGTCGTCTGCCAGGATAGCGACACGACCGTGCTCGCGGAACCGCCGACCGTCACGGTCGTCGAATCCCGGAGTACGCCGTCCGTTTCCAGCGTGATATCCTGGGTTTGCTCGGTGTCACCGGTGTTCGTTACGTTCACGGACACCGTGTACGTCTCGCCGACGTTTATCGGCGCGTTCGAATCCTGGATCGAGACGGCGAGGCCACCCGACGGGCCCGACGCTTCGGTGACGGTTACCGGGAGGGCATCCGTTCCGTCGCCGCTCGATCCGTAGATCGTACCGTCACCTTCCGCGGTCGCCTCGACCCAGACCGTCGCCCGTCCCCGATCGTCCGTTCTCGTCCGCGTGTTCGGATGGGAGTGCTCGATCGAAAGTACGCCGCCGCCGGCGCTCGAATACGAGACCGACGCGTTACTGATCGGTTCGCCGCTCTGGCGATCAGTGACGGTGAGGTTGAACTGTTCGTGCGAACCCGCCTCCATCTCCTGTGGCGGTTCGTGATCCCACTCGACGTCGAACGTCGAATTGCTCCGTTGCTGAGTCCCGTCGTCCGTTCGGCTGATATCGAAGTCGTCGCTCGAAACGGTCCCCTCGCCGACGCCGACGCGACTCATCTGCAGGTCGTAGGACTCCCCTCTGTAGGCGATGACGACGTACTCGTCGCCGTCGGGCGTCGCTGTCATATTGTTCTCGCCCCACGTCGTTCCGATCTCTTCGACCCAGTGGGCGGGGTTTCGAGTCGGAACCCGGATCGAAATATTCTTGCCGGGTGCCGGCTCGATCGTCACCGGATCGCTCGGTCCGCTCAGCGTCTCGGTATCGATACTGAGTGAATCCGTCCCCGACTCGTCGAGGGTCCCGTTCAAGACGACGACCGAGATGGTGTCGCCAGTCAGTAGCTGCTCTGGAGCGAGCGTTCGGTTGTACGTCTCCGTCTGCTCGCGATAGAGCAACGAGTGATCGAGGACGGTCCGAAGCTGGCCGTCGATCTCGCTGTAGTCGGGTTCGTAGACGATCGACGTGGTGTTGTGAGGCGCGAAGAGTTCGCTCAGGTTCCCGTCGTACGATCCGGGGTCCGAGACGGTCGCGTTCCTGATTTCGAGCGGTCGTGGCTCGGTCGTACGCAACCTCCCCCGCGGATCGGGCGGGTTGATCGCCCACGTTCGGGCTGGATACTGAGTCCCCAGTTGAACGCGGACCGCTCGGTCGGTCCCGTCCCCGGCCGTGTTTACGATCGCGTTCCGGAGGTCCTGCAGGTCGCCGTCGACGGTCTGGCTGTGTTGGAACTCGATCTCCGTGTTCTGGTTCGGGACCACGCTCGCCTGGTACATCGCGAGCGCGGAGACGAGGATGCCGAGCATGAGCACCGCTCCGACGACGACGGACACGGCGCGCTCGTCACCCCCGAAGGGCATGGAGGAGAGAAGGTACTAGGCGGTTAAACGTGTGGTGGCCACCGCGGCGTCGAAAATCCCCCGCCTACTCGTCGTCTTCCTCGACGACCTCCGGATCGCTCATCGCGTTCTGGAGGCTGTCGAGTCCGTTCACCCACTCCGTGACGAGGCCGTACTCGATCTCTTCGGCGACGGCGATGTCGATCTCCTCGCCGTCGATGACGAGCGTGCCGGCCTGGGCGACGTAGCCCAGCGCCGCGTCCAAGTCGTCCTCGGCCTCGGCGTCGGCCGCCGCGCGGATGTACTCGCCCACCTCGGCGTCCGTCGCCGGACCGCCGGCGACGTACTCCTCGGCGGCGTAGAAGACGCAGACCAGGCTCGTCTGGACGCCGTCGACGAGCATCAGGGTCTCCTCGTCGTCGATGTCCACGTCCGAGAGCACGATCTCGCGCACTTCGGCGAGTTTCTCGAGGACGTCCTCCTCGTCCAGTTGCCCGTCGTCGTAGGCCGAGACGATCTTCGCGACGGCGATCGCCGTGTCGTCCTGCAGGTTCAGAAGCAGGCGGGCCGATTCCTCGTCCTCCGGATCGATCTCCTCGTCGTCGATTCGTTCGATCCAGTTCTGCCAGCGTTCGGCCGAGTAGAATTCGGTCGGGGGATTGCTCATACTCGAACCAACACCGGCCGCTTCAAATGCCTTTCTCTACCGCTCCGGGTGCGAATTCACGTCTCATGCCCGGATTCGAGCGTCTCCACTGTGTCTATCCCGTATACGCGCGCCGGCGTCTCGACGTGGGCGAGTTCGATCGCCGCGTCGCGTCCGTTCTCGCCCAGCCACGACACCCGCCGCGGCACCGTCTTCGGGCCGAGAACGGCGCCCGGCCGGTCGGGATCGTCGACGAAGTCGGTTTCCATGAGAAATGGGTCGCCGCGCTCGGCCGCTCGTTCGAGTCGATCACGATCGCTCATCACGCTCGGCGTGACGCCCTCGAGTCGACCGCCGGCGTAGTGCTTGACGACGCGGTGGGGCTCGAGACCCGCTTCGACCGCCCACCTCGACACGTCGGTCAGATCCTCGGTGGCCTCCGTGTGTAACTGGAGTGCACAGTCGACGTCGCTCGCCAGGTCGAGCGCGCGTCGAATGCACGCGTTCGATTCCTCCCACACCGCTGGCGAGACGTCGTAGTGGGGGCGCCCGGACTTGAGCGCGAGCGCCCGGCCGTCGGCGACGAACGACGCCGCCCGCTCCAGGCCCGTTCGAATGCGTTCCCCGGCCGTCTCCGGATCCAGTCCCGCGTCCGTCAATCGCGAAATCAGCGTGGGATGGACGCCCAGGACGGCCCAGGCCCGGCCGGGGAGTTCGGCCGACGCCGCCTCGACGATCTCGATCGTCCGCTCGAAGACCGAATCGAAGTGGTCGGGCCCCTCCGGGAGCGGTCCGAGGTGCCAGGACGGTTTGTTGACGACCAGAAGGTGCGTGCCCCCGGAGCGCGCGAACGCTCGAACGGCATCGATTCCGCGCCCCGCCTCCGGATCCAGATGGAGGTGGTTGTCGAGCACTGGCGCGTCGTCGGTCATACGAGAGCGTTGGGCGCCGAGGGCAAAAGGTGTCGGATCCACCGTTTCGACGCGATATGCTCGACATCGGTACTCGGTCCCGGTACCCGCGCCGGAGTGTGTTGTTCGGCGACGTCCGGCGAGACCCAGGGGATTGAGGAGGTGCCACCGTTCGCGTGTAAACGTGACCGCGGTTTACTCCGGTCCGGTACGCTCGTCTAACATGGAAAAGCACGGTAATTTTCGACGGATCAAGCACTCGATCTAAATAGAGGCGGGCTAATATAATATTACCCAAACCGAGTAGTTAATTGTATTAGTAATCCAATAGTAATTTAATCGTTTCCGAACTCATATTAACCCCCAGCAGCTATCCTAAACTGGAATGTCTGGTGAACATAACCGATCGATGAATCGGCGTACGATCCTGAAAGCAGCCGGTGGAGCCGGTGCCGCCCTCGGATTGGGTGGCATCGTCAGCGCGACACCGGGTCGCGAACCCGGTCCGAAAGAAGACGAGATCCTCGTCGGCGTGGCGGACGATACCGCCCTCGCGAGCGTTCGATCGACCGTTACGACGGCCGTGCCGGACGACGCGTCGATCGTTCACGAGAACGAGACGCTCGAATACGTGGCCGTTCGGCTCGCCGACGACGAACCGCGCGCGATGGAGTCGACGATCGAACGACTCGAACGCCAGCCGGGAGTCGAGTACGCGGAACCCAACGTGACGAGATACCCGCTGGAGCGGCCGAACGATCCCGGTTTCGATCAGCAGTACGCGCCCCAGCAGGTGCGGGCCGACCAGGCCTGGAATACCGAGGTCGGCTCGATGGACGTCACGATCGCCGTCATCGATCAGGGCGTCCAGTACGACCACGACGATCTCGCGGATCGCTTCCAGGGCGGCAACGGCTACGACTTCGTCGACAGGGATGGTGATCCCTATCCCGCCGGCGCAAGCGAAAATCACGGAACGCACGTCAGCGGCTGTGCGGCGGCGACGACGGGGAACGGAGCCGGCACCGCGGGTATCTCGAACTGTCGGCTCATCTCCGGTCGCGCGCTCGGAAACGGCGGCGGATCGATGGGCGACATCGCCGACGCGATCCAATGGGCAGCCGATCAGGGGGCCGACATCATCAACATGTCCCTCGGTGGCGCAGGCCCCAGCCAGACGGGCCGCCGGGCGATCAATTACGCGTTCCAGAACGGCGCGCTCCCGATCGCGGCGGCGGGCAACGACGGCGGTTCGGTCTCGTACCCGGCGGCGTACCAGAACTGCGTGGCGGTCTCGGCGATCGACGAGAACGAGAACCTCGCGAGCTTCTCGAACCGCGGCCCGGAGATCAACGTCGCCGCGCCGGGCGTCGACGTCCTCGCCCCCGTTCCCTTCGGCGAGTACGAGACCATGTCGGGCACATCGATGGCGTGTCCGGTCGCCTCCGGTGTCGCAGCTCTCGGCAAATCCGCCAATCCCAACCTCTCGCCCCAGCAACTCTGGAACCTGCTGGAACAGACGGCCGTCGACATCGGCCTCCCCCCGCGATACCAGGGCGCCGGTCGCGTCGACGCGCTGAACATCGTCGGCGGCGACGGCGGTGGCGGCGATCCGGGCGACTGCGGCGAGGAGCGCGAGACCGCCTCGGCCGACGGTGAACTGAGCGGCGGCTGGTGGGGCGACAGCGACACGTACTCGTACTCGCTTCGCACGTCGAACCCGTGCGAAGCGACCGTCTCGATCTCCGGACCGTCCAACGCGGACTTCGACCTCTACCTCACCCTGGACGGGAGAGAGCCGACGACGTCCGATTACGACGAAGCGTCCCGGAACCAGGGCAGTCAGGAGTCGATCACCGTCGACCTCACCGGCAACGAGGAACTGGGACTGCTCGTCGACGCATACAGCGGCAGCGGGTCCTACACTATCCAGTTGGAGGAACTCGGCAAGTAAGCCCGTCCCCCCGATTGGCTTCGATTCGTCCTTTTTTCGCCGTAATCGGCCCTCGTAACGGCTCCGAGTCGGGAGACCGCTTCTTGGCCACTCGGACCATCAACGACGATGGCGGCCGAGATCGTCCGCGGTTACCCGAGAACGCGGCGGACCGTCGGTCGGCCGGCACCGGTTTTTGTTCGACTACGAGTCGGGGTCGAGCGTCGTCGCGCGGTTGGCGGCGTTCGCGAGCGCGTCGGATCGGCCGTACTCCCCGGGCGCGATCGCGACCGTCTCCACGCCCCTGGCGTTCGCGTGCTCGAGGACGGGTTTGAAGTCGGTGTCCCGCGAGACGACGGCCAGCGTGGAGAGTCGTCCGTCCGCGACGAACGCCGTCGCGTCGACGGCGAGTTTGACGTCCACGTCGCCGCTCGTGACGACGACCTCGAAGCCGCGGGCTTCCCCGGCCCGAACGAATCCCGGCGGCGCGTGCTCGTCGACATAGAGGCGGGCCGTCGCGATCCGACCGATATCGGCGCCGATGTCGCGGACGTCGTCCAGGTCCACGTCGAACTCGTCGCGAAAGACGTTCGGGCCGTCCACGAAGAGGCCAACCCCGTCCGCCGCGTCGCGACCGAAGAGCCCCCGGAGTGGGTTTCGCATGCCCGGACCTTCGTGGGAGCCCAAAAAAGACTGGCGTCACGGCGCCCGGTGAACCCCGCTGTCGGACGGAGACGCGGACGATGGACGGCGGATTCCAGCCCGTCGCGACGAAAAGACATTACTACGCCCGTCTGAATTGCTCGACCATGTCGTTACAGACGCCGCCGCTGTACGCGGCCCACGACGAGCGGGGTGCCAGCTTCACCGAGTTCGGAGGCTGGGAGATGCCGGTCGAGTTCGACTCCATCCGGACCGAACACGAGGCCGTCAGGGAGGACGCGGGGATCTTCGACGTCTCGCACATGGGCCAGATCGAAGTCGCTGGACCCGACGCCCGGACGCTGATGGATCGGCTGACGACGAACGACGTCTCCCGCCTCGAACCGGGTGACTCCCAGTACGCCGCCATCACCGACGCGGACGGCGTGATGCTCGACGACACCGTCGTCTACCGGCGGCCGGACCGCGACGACGAGCGCGTCTACCTGTTCGTCCCGAACGCGGGCGCGGACGAGACGATGGACGCGCGCTGGCGTGACCACCGCGACGAGTGGGACCTCGACGCGACGGTCGAGAACCTGACTCGCGAGTACGGCATGATCGCCGTCCAGGGACCGAACGCGCCGGGGCTCGTCGCCGACGCGGTGGCCGACTCAGAGACGGTGGCGGAGCTGGACCGCTTTACCGCGACTGACGCGACGGTCGACGGCGTCACCTGCTGGACTGCGCGGACCGGCTACACCGGCGAGGACGGCTTCGAACTCATCTTCCCCGCGGCCGATGCCGAAACGGTGTGGGACGCCTTCGCGGACGACGCCCAGCCCTGCGGACTCGGGTCGCGGGACACGCTGCGCCTCGAAGCGGGTCTGTTGCTCTCGGGCCAGGACTTCGACGCCGAGTCGAACCCGCGAACGCCCTACGAGGCCGGCATCGGCTTCACCGTCTCGCTCGACACCGAGTTCGTCGGGCGGGACGCGCTCGCGACCCAGAAGGAGGCGGGCGTGGAGGAGCGACTGATCGGCTTCTCGCTCGAAGAGCGCGGCGTCGCCCGCCACGGCCACGCCGTCGAGGACGACGGGACCGTCATCGGCACCGTCACCAGCGGGACGATGAGTCCGACGCTCGACCGGGCGATCGGCCTCGCGTACGTGCCCGTCGGCTACGCGGACCCGGACACCGAGATTCAGGTCTCGGTCCGCGGTCGAACGAAAAGAGCAAAGGTCGAACGCATCCCCTTCATCGATACGGTATAATGAGTTTCGACGTTCCAGCGGATCGACGGTACCTCGAATCGCACGAGTGGGCGGCCGAATCCGACGGCACGGCCAGGATCGGCATCTCCGACTTCGCCCAGGACGAACTCGGCGACGTCGTCTTCGTCGAACTCCCGGAGGCGGGCGACACGATCGAGGCCGACGAGACCTTCGGCGTCGTCGAATCGATCAAGGCCGTCTCGGACCTCTACGCACCAGTCAGCGGCGAGGTCGTCGCCGTCAACGAGGCGCTCTTCGACGCGCCGGAGCTGGTCAACGAGGATCCGTACGGGGAGGGGTGGATGCTGGAGGTCGACCTCGACGACGAGTCCGAACTGGACGCCCTCCTCACGGCGGAGGCGTACGAGGACCAGATCGCATGAGCGGGGATCGGCTCCTCCAGTGAGACCCGGCTCGCGTACCACCATATCGCATAGACGCGGTGGCACGCCCGCCCGAGCGCGGTCTCACTCGATCGACGCCAGGTCGTCGAGCATCGCATCGATGGGCGTCGTCGTCACCGCGAGCGAGTAGCCGTCGATCCGCGCGAGGTCGGCCGCGTGCTCCCAGAGATCTTCCCGGTCGATTCCGTGTAAGACGACAGCGTTCGGGGTCGGCGACACGACGCGGAGTGCGACGAGGGGCGACTCACCGCGGGTGACGCCCGTGAAGACGAGGACGCGGCTGGTCGACTGCCCGTAGAGTCGAATGAATTCCTCGCTCGAGAGCCGCGTGATCGCCCGGATGCTGTCGATGACGGTGTGGCCGGTGATCCGATCCGCCTCGCCCGCGGCGATTTCCTCGGCGCCGATCTGTCGGTAGACGGAAGAGAGCGACCGTGCGGTCGGATACTCGCGGAGGTCGTAGACGACGTCGCTCTCGAAGCCCGCCGAGAGGACGCGCCCGTACTGCCTGATGCGCTCGCCGCCGCGTCGCTCGTCGATCGCGAGGAGCCCGGTGACGAGTCGACGCACGACGCCGATTCCCGGGCTCTCGCGCCGCCCGCTCTCGTAATCCGAGATGACCGACGAGGACACCTCGAGTTCCGACGCCAGGGTCGTCTGGGAGACGTCGAAGTCGGTCCGCCACTTGCGCAGCGTCGCGCCGGGGTCGTCGCTGAGGGTGATCTCCCCGGCGATCTTCTCGGCGAGCGCGTCTCGCGTCCCGCGGTTCGGCATGGTCGTGCTCTGGAACCGATGGTGCAAGTAGCTACCGAAGGGACGACGGCCGGCGTTCGTATCCATCGGTCCGTGCGAGGAACGCAAAGGTCCAAGACGTCGCCGGACAATACCCTGTTCTATGCCCTCGACGCTAATTCACGTGGGCCTGGCGGGGCTCCTCGGCGTCGCCCTCCTCGGTGATCGGTTCAGCGCGCGCGCCATCCTGGTGGTGCTGGCAGCGGCTGCGGTCATCGACCTCGACACGATCGTCGGGATGTACTGGCAGGGGACTCATCGAGCGGCGTTTCACAACCTGTTCGTCGTCGCGGTCCCCGCCCTCGTGCTCGTCTGGGACGGGTCGCTACGCGAGCGCTCGGCCGTCCGCGAGCGGTGGGGATCGACCGGAGTCCGCGTCGGCTGGGTGGCGCTCGTCTGCGTGCTCTTCGCCCACCTGCTGCTCGACGCGTTCTTCAACGGCATCAACCTCTTCTGGCCGCTGCAGGATCAGTTCTACGACCTCTCCGGCGAGCTCTACTACTCCAACCAGGACGGACTGGTCCAGACGTTCGTCGAGTTCACGACGGAGGAAGGGACGAGCCAGCTCTCGGAATCGACCGCGACGGGGACGACGAGCGATACCCACTACTACACCGGGTTCGACCCCGGTCCCGGCGCCCAGCCGGACACCGAACGGATCTACCACCTCGCCTCCTCCGGCGAGCTGCTGATCACCGGCCTGGTCGGCTACCTCGCCGTCGGCTATCGAATCCTGGACGAGCGCGCGACGGCGAACTGAGTTCGCGACGCGTCGGTCCCTTCCGGGAATCGATACACCGAAGACGATTACTTCCGAGGGGTTCGCCATGACCGTCGACCTACGACCGTACGACCCGACGACGGACCGAAGCGCGCTGTGGCGGCTCAAGCGCTCGTTCGAGCTCGAACTGGGCGGGGAGACGGGCGACGACGCGAAGGAGGATCGGTACGCAACCAAACTCGACGACGGCTATCGCGAGCGCTACCTGGCGTGGGTCGACCGGTGCGTCGACGACGAACCCGGGGCGATTACGCTCGCCGAGGCCGACGGGACGCCCGTCGGATACGTCTTCGTCCTCCCCGATCGGCTCGCGATGATCTGGGACGCGGCGGTCCTGAACGAAATCTACGTCGAGCCGACCCACCGGGGAACCGGCGTCGCGGA
The DNA here is from genome assembly GCF_023093535.1 of Halovivax limisalsi. Classification (NCBI taxonomy): domain Archaea; kingdom Methanobacteriati; phylum Methanobacteriota; class Halobacteria; order Halobacteriales; family Natrialbaceae; genus Halovivax; species Halovivax limisalsi. The sequence continues at coordinate 2,348,136 of NZ_CP095757.1, read as the reverse complement.
CGAATTGATCGAACGAGCGGTCGACGTCGTTTCGGACCAATCGCTCCCGCTCTCTCGACTCGTTCTCGACGTCGATCCGGACAACGAGCGGGCGTCCGATTTCTACCGCCGACACGGCTTCGAGACGTGGGGCGAACTGGTCTCGCTCGACCTCTGAGTGACGCCGCCTCGAACGGATACGCCGTTTCAGTTGTCCGTCTCGACGGGCGGGTCGACCGTCTCGATCGTCGATTCGAGCCACTCGATCGCCGCCGCAACGCTCGACGGCTCGCTCGCCGAGACGCGGATCCGACCCGGGGCGGCGTCTGCGCCCGGGTAGCTGCCGACGGCGACGTCGAACCGATCGCGGACCGTTTCGAGCACGCTCGGAAGCGCACCCTCCGGGAGGGGAGTGAAGATCGAGCGGCTGATCGCGTCACCGTCGAAGTCGGTCGCGACGCGCTCGAACGCCGCTTCCATCTCAGCGGGGATGCCGGGAAGCACGTAGACGCGATCGACGACGAACGCCGGAGCCCAGCCCGCGTCGGTGACGACGGGTCGGGCACCGGTCGGCACGCGAGCGGCAGCTTCGGCGTCGAGTTCGAGATCGTGCTCCTCGAACAGTTCGGGTCGCTCCTCTCGCACGCGGGCGGCCTTCTCGCGGAGGCGTTCTTGGAGCGATTCGGGCGCGACGAGGTCGCGATCCAACGCCGCCGCGACGGCCTCGGCGGTCACGTCGTCGTGCGTGTTGCCGAGCCCGCCGGTGACGAGCACGGCGTCGAATTCCTCGCGGAAACGAGACACGTACTCGCCGATGGCGGCTCGATCGTCGGGGACGGTCGCGATCCGACGAGTCCGCGCGCCGCGGTCGGCCAGCCGCCCGGCGAGCCACGACGCGTTCGTATTCGTCGTTTCCCCGGCGAGCAACTCGTCGCCGACGGTGAGAATTGCAACGTCCATACGGATCCGATCGGCTTCCGTGGAGTTAGGGACGTCGCACGACGGCCACCCGTTCAACCGGGCGACGATTTGAGGAGCGACGTACCCCGCGGCTGTCCACGCACCGCGCTGGACCGCCGAGACGAACTCTGCCGTGAGACCTCAGCGCCCAGATGGATACTATATCAAATTTCACTCAATTAAGTATGATATCTGAAGGACATCCCCCTCTCGTTTCCAATAAGAAAATAGAAATGTTTTATACCAACGAGTGAAAAGTAACTACTGCAATGTCCGATACTAATAGGCGCGGCTTCCTCCGTGGAGTCACGGCGACTGGACTCGGTGCATCGACGCTCGTCGGATCCGCGGCTGCCAGCACGACCTCGGCCAACACGATCGTCGTCGAAGACTACTTCCACTACGAGATCGGCGACGAGTGGACGATCGACTCGGACCTTCCGACTCAACCGGGCGGTTCCGAACCGATCGAACACCATCTGACCCACCACACTGGTCAGACCGCGAGTAAATGGTTCGGTGGCTGTTTCGAAGCCGGTCTCAGCGGGGACGCCGACGATGGCACCATCTGGATCGAGCAGCCGGTCGACGTCGACCCGAACACGACGTACGACGTGACCCTCGAGTTCGCGGGATACAACCAGGAACAGAGCTACAACAAGATCGTCTCGGGGAACGCGTACTTCGGGAACGACAACCCCGAGACGGAAGCCGACATTCTGAGCCGTAACAACGACAACGCCCTCGCCATCGAGGGTGACCTCCACTCTGCGGACGATCAGTGGGTCTACTACGATACCACCGGCGAGTTCACGAGCGACGGAAGTTCGACGGCCTGGGTCGCGCTCGGGATGAACATCTTCTGGGAGACGAGTTACTATACGAACCTATTCGACGACCTCTATCTCGAGCTGACGCCGAAGTAACGACGCGACGATGGCGCCGCGACTCCGGATCGGTGGGCCCACCACCGACCGTTTTCGAGGACGTGCGCGTGCCGAGAGGGACGCGATGAATGGATAAACGTGTACGCGACGACGGTCATCGAGGACCACGGCTTCACGCCGCTCGTCGGGTTCCACCTCGTCGAATCGAACGGTGACGGCATCGGCTCGAGCGACGATGCGTACGCGGATGTAACGTCTCGGCTAGACCTGAAGACGGCCGACGACGAGTGACGCTCCGCAATCCCTAAACGCGACTCACGCCAATACTCGCCAATGAGCGACTGGACGGAGACGTACCGCCCCGACACCCTGTCGGCGGTCCGGGGCAACGACAAGGCTCGCGATCAGCTGCGCGAGTGGGCCGAGACCTGGGACGAGCACCGCGAGGCCGTGATCGTCCACGGGAGCCCCGGCGTGGGCAAGACCTCCGCGGCGCACGCGCTCGCGAACGACATGGGGTGGCCGGTGATGGAACTCAACGCGAGCGACCACCGTGGGAAGGAAGTGATCGAGCGCGTCGCCGGCGAGGCGTCGAAGACGGGGACGCTCACCGCCGGGACGAGCGGGCGCCGGCTGCTGATTCTCGACGAGGCCGACAACTTCCACGGGAACGCCGACTACGGCGGATCGCGGGCCGTCACGAACGTCGTCAAATCCGCCGACCAGCCCATGGTTCTCGTCGCGAACGAGTTCTACGACATGAGTAACTCGCTGCGAAACGCCTGTCGGTCGATCGAGTTCCGCGACGTCTCGGCGCGCTCGATCGTGCCCGTCCTGCGCGACATCTGCCGCAAGGAGGACGTCGAGTTCGAACCGGAGGCGCTCGAGGCCATCGCCGAGAGCACGAGCGGGGACCTCCGGTCGGCGGTCAACGACCTCCAGGCGGTCGCCGAAGACGCGGAGCGGCTCACCCGCGAGGACGTCGTCACCGGCGAGCGCGATCGAACGGAGGGCATCTTCGACTTCCTCGACGCGCTCATCAAGGAGGAAGACGCGGAGGGTGCCCTGCAGGCCGCCTACGACGTCGACGAGACGCCGGACGACCTGATCAACTGGATCGAGGACAACGTCCCGAAGGACTACCACGGCGCGGAGCTCGCCGACGCCTACGGCTACCTGGCCAACGGCGACCGCTGGCTCGGTCGCGTCCGCTCGACGCAGGAGTACTCCTACTGGCGCTACGTGACCGACAACATCACCGCCGGCGTGGCCGCCTCTCGCCGCGAGCCGAAGGGCGGCTGGACGCGCTACGGCCCGCCGAGTTACTGGTCGAAACTCGGTCGCACCCGCGGGAGCCGGGACACGCGCGACGCCATCGCCGAGCGCATCGCCGAGCGGGAGGGCATCAGCGTCGCGACGGCGCGAAACGACGTCCTGCCGTACCTCTCGGCGATGACCCACCACTGTCACAACCGCGACCTGACCGTCGCGATGACCGCCGCCTACGAACTCGACGAGGCGGAGGTCTCGTTCGTCACCGGCAGCGGCAAGACGACCAACAAGGTCGAGAACGTCGTCGCGGACGCCGAAGACCGCCGCGAAGAGCGCGTCGTCTCGAACGCGGGCGACGCCTTCCTCGACGCGACGCGCGGGGACGCACCGGCCGAGCCGACGGACGGCTCGGACGACCAGGAGACGCTCGACGGCGAGCCGTCCCCGAACGGCGGGGGGGACGAGGCGGTCGGTTCCTCGAAGGCGGACACCGAATCGAGTGCGGACGCCGTCGACGAACCGTCCGACGACGACAATCCGTCCGACGGGGGCGAATCGGACGAGGATCAGGCGGGACTCGGCGACTTCGTCTAGTCGATCGGGCCGGCGAGTCGCGGCGACGCAACTCGTTGCGGTTTCCTTAAGCGTCGGGGGTGTCACTGATCCAGTATGCACACGCGTGATCTCTCGACCCACGACGTCTACGAGGCGGGTCGGGGAATCGAGGAGGTCGCACGCGAACTCGGGCGCGAGCCCGACGAGTTCGTCAAACTGGCCTCCAACGAGAATCCCCACGGGCCCTCGCCGAACGCCGTCGAGGCCCTCCGGGCCACTGCGGACGAGGTGAATTCGTACCCGAAGGCCGTCCACGCGGACCTGACGGACGCGCTCGCCGAACGATGGGGCGTCGACGCCGCGCAGATCTGGCTCTCGGCGGGCGGTGACGGGGCGATCGATTACCTCTCGCGAGCCACGCTCGAGCCCGGCGACTCGGTGCTCGTACCCGAGCCCGGCTTCGCGTACTACGGGATGAGCGCCCGGTATCACCACGGAACGGTCGAGACGTACGAGCTCTCGAAGGCCTCGGACTTCGAACAGAACGCCGAGACCGTGCTATCGGCGTACGACGGGCAGCGCGTCGTCTACCTCACCAGCCCGCACAACCCGGCCGGGTCGACCGCGTCGCTCGCGGATATCGAACGAATCGCCGCCGAAACCCACGACCGGACGCTCGTCGTCGTCGACGAGGCGTACGGTGAATACGCGGACGCGAACAGCGCCGTGGCGCTTCTCGATGGGCGAGACGGCTTCGACGCGCGCGACGACGTCGCGGTAGTTCGGACGTTCTCGAAAGCGTACGGTCTCGCCGGGTTGCGCCTCGGCTACGCGATCGTGCCGGCCGACTGGGCGGACGCCTACGCCCGGGTCAACACGCCCTTCGCCGTGAGCGTCCCGGCTTGCCGGGCCGGTCTCGCCGCCCTCTCCGACGACGAACACGTCGAGCGCTCGGTCGAGACGGCCCGCTGGGCGCGCGAGTACCTCGCGGACGAAGTCGACGCGCCGGTCCGGACGGGGGAGGGTAACTTCGTCCTCGTCGACGTCGGCGACGCGGGTGTCGTCGCGTCACGACTACGGGAGCGAGGGATCATCGTCCGGGACTGCACGAGCTTCGGCCTTCCATCCTGCATTCGCGTGACGTGCGGGACCGAGGCCGAAACGAAACGCGCCGCCGCGACGCTCAACGAGGTGCTCGCGTCGGTGGACGCCGAGCGAGACGGGCGACCGGAGGTGTCGGACGCGTGAGAGTCGCCGTGACCGGGACGCCGGGAACCGGGAAGACGACGGCGACGGCGCGCCTGGCCGACCGCCTCGACGAGCACGACCTCGTCCACCTGAACGAGGTGATCGAGGACGAGTCGCTCTACACCGACGTCGACGACGAGCGCGACAGCGTGATCGCCGACCTGGACGCCCTCGACGCCGTCCTGGCGGACCGGCGCGACGTCGTCTTCGAGTCGCACCTTGCTCACCACCTCGACGCGGACCGCGTCGTCGTCCTTCGCTGCGAGCCGGCGACGCTCGAGCGGCGACTCCGCGAGCGGGGCGAGTCCGAGGCGAAGGCCCGAGAGAACGCGGAGAGCGAGGCGCTCGACGTGATACTGTCGGAAGCGGTCGAGGCCCACGGTCTCGATTCGGTCTACGAGATCGAGACGACGGAGGAACCGCCGGACTCGGTGGCGCGTTCGATCGAGGCGGTCCTCGCTGGCGACCGGGCGCCGAGTGCCGGCGAGGTGGACTACGTGGGGTACCTGCAATGACGCTCGATCAGCTCCGCCCGTACGTGTCGGGGGCGATCAGGCCGTTCGTCGTCGGGTTCGATCGCGCCGGGCTCTCGCCCGACGGCGTGAGCGTCATCGCGTTCGGCGCGGCGGGCGCGGCGGCGGTCGCGTTCTACCTCGGCGGTGTGGAGGCGCGCTGGTGGTACGCGGTCGCCTCGCTGCTCGTCCTCCTGAACGGCTGGCTCGACGTCGTCGACGGCGCGCTCGCCCGCGAACAGGAGGTCTCCTCGAAGCGCGGCGACATGCTCGATCACGTGCTGGATCGGTACGCCGACGTGGTCGTCATCGGCGGACTCGCCGCGGGGATCGGCGCGTACGCGCTCGGGCTGGCGGCCGTGACCGGCGTCCTGCTGACGTCGTACCTCGGGACGCAGGCCCAGGCGGTCGGCCTCGACCGGGTGTACGGCGGGCTGGTCGGTCGAGCGGATCGCCTGGCGATCATCGGGCTCGTCGGCTTCCTCGCGGTCCCGCTCCCGGCGACCTACGGTCCGTACGGGATCGTCGGCTGGCTGCTGGTGTTTCTGGCGGCGGTCGGACACCTCACGGCGCTGCAGCGCTTCTACTACGCCTGGCGAGCACTCTCCTGACGGTTCGACCGGAGGGACGGTCGACGCTCGTCGGATCGCCAGCGATTCGAGACGCCGCGGTCCCCGTCGGTTGGCCCGTCATCGATAGCAACTCGCGGGCGACTCAGGTCGCTGTTCACGCGGCGTACGGCGGGGCGTATGCTTTATCTGGCGTGACGCAATACCCACACGTATGGTTCAGTGTGAGATGTGTGGCGCCGAGACGACGGCCCCGAAGAAGATCAAGGTCGAGGGTGCGAAACTCGACGTCTGCGCCGACTGTACCGACTTCGGAACGGAGGTGCAGACGGCGAGCTCGACGTCGAGCACGTCCACGAAGTACTCGACCGGGTCGAGCGACTCCGGGGGCGGCGACGGGTCGGCGTCGACGGCCAGCTCGGCCGGCGGGCGGTCCGGAGGCGGGTCGTCCCGATCGGACATGTTCGACGAGATGGACGAACTCGTCTCCGATTACGACGATCGGATCCGGCGGGCGCGCGAGGACGCGGAGCTCAGCCAGTCCGACCTCGCCAACGAGTTAAACGAGAAGGCGAGTCTCATCAGGAAGCTCGAACGCGGCGAGACGCTCCCGAGCGACAGCGTGCAGTCGAAACTCGAACGGTTCCTCGATATCAGCCTGACCGGTGGCGCCGGCGCGGACGCCGAGGCCGACTGGGAGGGCGGTTCCTCGACGGGCAGCTACACGCTCGGCGACGTCGTCAAGCGGAAGGATTGACCCCGCACTCGTCTCGCGGGCCGGACCACTATCGGAACCGATCCGCCGCGTAGTCTCGGAATCTTTTTGCAGCCGCCGGGGGCACCTTCTGTATGTTCGTTCTCGTCAACTGTAAGACCTACCCGTGCGATCCGGTCGCGGTCGCCGAGGCGGCCGCGTCGGTCGGGCGCGGTACCGACGCCAGACTCGCGATCGCACCGCCGACGACGCACCTCCGCGCGGTTGCGGAGACGGGGGTCGAAACCTGGGCCCAGCACGTCGACGCCGTCGACCCGGGCAGCAACACCGGCCACACGCTGGCCGAGAACGCGGCCGACGCCGGTGCGACCGGGACGCTACTCAACCACTCCGAACGGCGACTCACGCTCGCCTCGATCGACGGCGCCGTCGCGGCGAGTCGCGAGGCGGGGCTGGAGACGATCGTCTGTGCGAACAACCCGGACCAAGTCGCCGCCGCGTGCGCGCTCGGGCCCGACGCCGTCGCCGTCGAACCGCCCGAGCTCATCGGGACCGGGACGCCCGTCAGTCAGGGGGACCCCGACGTCGTCGAAGACGCCGTGGCCGCGGCGGCTCGCGTCGACGAATCGGTCTCGGTCCTCTGCGGCGCCGGCATCTCGACGGGCGCCGACGTCGACGCGGCACGAGCGCTCGGCGCGGATGGCGTATTGCTCGCAAGCGGCGTCGCGAAAGCGTCCGATCCCGGAGCCGCGCTCGACGACCTCGTATCGTCAATCTAAGGTGTTACCCCGTTCCTCCGATCGGAACTGAACAGAATTGGCGTGATGATCCCGAGAATGTTACCTCCAACGGACGAATGCCCTGATGAAACTATAGATAATTAGCGTAGCGAACGCAAACTAAACTATCTACACCGAGGTAGATACATTAATAACGGTCAGTGCGCTTGCTAGGGTAACTGACGATGTCCGGTGAACAGGTGTTCGTCTCGCACGATCCGACGGACCTCGAACTGGTCCAGGAGCTCTTCTCGACGGTCAAGAATTTCCCGTTCGGCGTCCACCTCGCGCTCGAGGAGATCGAATCCGGTCGCAGTCGCGATCGGCTCGAAGGTCGGCTGGCGAATTCGGACATCGTCGTCGCGGTTCTGACGGACGATGCGGTCCGTAGTCAGTGGATCAATCAAGAGGTGGGGTACGCGATCGCGAAGGGCATTCCGGTCCTACCGATGTACGATACCGAAGCGACGGTGGGCGGGTTCATCGACGGCGTCGAAGGCGTCTCGATCGATCGCGAGAATCCGTCGGTGACGATCTTCAATCTCCTCTGTCGGCTCCGCTCCGAACTCGCGCCCATCGGTGCGCTCTCGGTGCCGAACTGGTACATCCGGTTCCCGTGTACGCTCGCGGACTGCGGGCACCCGGTCACGCTCGAACTCGAGATCGGGCAGACGAAACTGTGGAAGCTGCACACGCACGGTCAGCTGCTCGAGACGGACTGTGACGTCTGCGAGACGTCTTATTACTTCGATCCAGCGACGATCGGATTCGTTCGCCGGGCAGAGCCGGGCGGGGAGAGCCCGACGAACGTTGTGGGAACGAATCAGTCGGAGAGTCGATCGTAAGCCGCTTTGACGAGGCGGAAGGCGTCCGTACTGCCGGTCGAGCGATCGGGGTGGGCCTGCTTGATCCGTCCGAGAAACGCGCGTCGAATTTCGCGTTCGCTCGCACCTTCCTCCACGTCGAGAATGTCTCTCGCTTCCGTCTTTCGCATCTGTACGTCGACGACGATTCCCTCCCGTTCCGCCGCGCGCTTGCACGATTCACAGAGCGTCTCGGTCCGGTCGTGGATCAGCGTCACGCGGTAGAGTTCCGCCGAGTGCCACTCGTGACACTGGCTACAGAGATTCTTCCGGCGGGCGATCTCGGTCGTCTCGGCCGGTTCCGCCGAGTCGTCGGTGCCCGAGGAGCCGGGCGCGTCACGACGACACGACTGACAGAGGGTCACGACGGTCCCGTCGGTGAGTACCACGTCGTCGAGCGAGGTCGTCGGGAACGTATCGGTACAGCCGTCACACTGGTCGCGATTCGTCTCGAGTTCGGCGAGTTTCTTCGCGGCGGACCGGGCGTGTGGTTCACACTGGGGGCAGCAGGCGAGCGAGCTGCCGTCCGGCATCGAGACGGTCCGGAGATTCTCGACGGCGACGGTCCGATCGCACCCATCACACCCCGGTTGCCGATCGTCGGCCACTCCCATCTGTCGACTTCTACGGGTTACTGATATATTAGTTCTGCTCTCCGTATGATTGATCGCCCCCGCCGGGTGGGAATCGATCGGGCGACGGAATCACGTCGCCGTCGATAGCACCGCCGCTCGAGCGGGACGACGAGACGGTCGAGCGGGATCGGTTCGAGAAATCTATACGTGGGCGCCCGGTGGATCCGAGTATGGGTACTCGGACGTCGGCCGGATCCGTCGCGCGATGGGGACCCGTCCTCCTCCTCGATTGTATCGCGATCGTCGGGCTCGTGGTTGTCGGCCAACAAACACACGGGGGCGATCCGTTCGGCAACCTGCTCAGGACCGGAGAGACCGTCGCGCCGTTCCTCCTCGGCTGGCTCACGATATCGGTCCTCGGCGGTCTCTATCCGAACCCGCCCGCCGGTGCCGTCGATCGACTCCGGTTGCTCGTCGTCTGCTGGTTCGCGGCCGCGAACGTCGGATTCCTGCTGCGCGGGTCGCCACCGCTCCCTGGCGGCGTTCCGTGGGAGTTCACCGCGGTCTTCACCGGGTTCGGCGCCATCATCCTCGTCGGCGTGCACGCCGGCGACGTCCTGGTTCGCGCCTACCGTCACCGCGTTGGGGCGACGACCCCGTGATCGACGCCGGAACGAAACTGGAGTCCGCGGTGAACCGACGACTTCCGGGGACACTCGGGATGGGTATCGCTCATGACTCGATAGCGGGCATCGTCTCGACGTCTGACGTGCGATCCTCCGATCCGATGTGCCCGTACCACGGTAGCGCCGACCGTATTCGTCCAACGCCCGGTGGACAGGCGCACCGAACTCATCCATCGAGTCCAGATAAGTTATGGGTACAATCCCTCGTGGATAGCCATGTGGATCGTATCGAGTACGACCCCATTATGCCGAATCTTTATATACCTGTTTCCCGTTGTTTGCACTAGCTATGGCTCACTATTACGACATCGTCCTGACGCTGATCCCGACGTCACTGCTCGGAACCGCCGCGCTGCTCAGCATCGTCGGTTTGCCCACGTCAGTCGCCGTGCCGCTGGGGGCGATGGTGGCCGCCGTCTTCATCGGCCACGCCATGTTCGTCAACGGTCCGGAGACGGCGTCCGACGACGCCTCCGGGACCGCGAGCCAGACCGGCAGCGCGACGCCCATCTCGGCGGATTGAGCCACCGCCGTTCGTCCGATCGCCTCTGCGGACTCGACTCTCACGTAACTTCGGTCCGAACGGGCTCCTCGAGGACGCGTCCCGGTTCGGGCCACTATTCCTTCGGGCCACGATTCCGATTCGTTCGGGCCCACCATTCCCGTCGATATCGGGCGTACCGTCTCCCACCCGATTCGAGCTCACGGATGCAGAACCTACCGTCCGGACCACTCGGGGTCGCGATCCTCGAAGAACGCGTCGATACCCTCGTTCTTGTCCTCGGTCGCGAACAGTTGCACGAAGAGGGATTTCTCGTACTCGAGACCCGCCTCCAGCGGCTGGCGCGCGCTCGCTCTGACCGCCTGCGTCGCGTACTGGAGCGCCAGCGGACTGTTCTCCGCCATCGACCCGGCGAGGTCGTAGACGGCGTCGTCGAGTTCATCGGGCGCACAGACGTCCTCCACCAGGCCGATCCGCCCCGCCTCGTCTGCGTCGACGAGTTCGCCGGAGCAGATGAGTCGCATCGCGTGGCCTTCGCCGATCAGCCTCGGGAGCCGCTGGGTGGCCCCGCCGCCCGGGATCAACCCGAGGGTGATCTCCGGCTGGCCGAGTTTGGCACGCTCGTCGGCGATGCGGACGTCGCAGGCGACCGCCAGTTCGCACCCGCCGCCGAGGGCGTGACCGTTGATCCGGGCGAGCACGGGGAGGTCGAGTTCGTCGACCGTCTCGTAGACCCGCGGCCGTTTGCTCTTTTCGCGCTGTTCGACGAGCGTTCGCTCGCGCAGTTCGGCGACGTCGGCGCCGGCGACGAACGCCTTGGCCTCGTCGGAGCCGGTGAGGACGACGACCCGCGCGCGCTCGTCGGCTTCGAGGGCGGTCAGCGCGTCGACGAGTTCCTCGCGAACGGTCGCGTTCAGCGCGTTGCGCGCCTCCGGTCGGTCGATCGTCACCGTCGCGACGAAGTCGGCGTGCTCGCCGATCGCGACGCCGATGGTCTCGTAGGCTCGCTCCAGCACGTCGGCCTCGGACTCAGACACCGTTCTCACCTCCGCACTGGGCGGCGACAGCGTCGCTCACGCCGACGATCTCGCCGTCCTCCCAGACGTAGAATCCCTCGCCGGACTTCTTCCCGAGCGCGCCGGCCCGAACCCGCTGGCGGAGCAGTTGCGGCGGCCGAAATCGCTCGCCCAGCTCCGAGCGGAGGTGTTCGAGGATGTCGAGTCGCACGTCGAGCCCGACGACGTCGGTGAGTTCGATCGGCCCCATCGGGTGATTGTACCCCAGCGTCATCGCGCGGTCGAGATCCCGCGGTCCCGCAACCCCGGTCTCGAGCATCCGGATCGCTTCGACGCCGAGCGCTACGCCGAGGCGCGACGACGCGAATCCGGCGGCGTCCCTGACCGTGATCGGCTCCTTTTCGATACCCTCGACGAACGTCTCCGCGACGTCGACCGTCTCCCCGCTCGCCTGTTGCGGGACGACGATCTCGACCAGCGACATGAGATGGACCGGATTGAAGAAGTGCAGCCCGATCGCGCGCTCGGGCTGATCGAGGACGCTGGCGATGGCCGACAGCGAGAGCGACGAGGTGTTCGAAGCGATGATCGTTTCGGCCGACACGACCGGTTCGACGCGCTCGAACGTCTGTTGCTTGAGTTCGAGGTCCTCCGGCACCGCCTCGATCACGAGATCCGCGCCGGTGACAGCGTCCTCGAGGTCCGTCGTCCCGGACAGCCGCGCCATCGTCTCGTCGCGCGCCGTCGGCGTAACCTTCTCGCGATCGACGCCCTCCTGCAACGTCGATTCGATTCCGTCGAGCCCCGCCTCGACGAGGTCGGGGTCGAGATCGCGGACGACCACCTCGTGGCCCGCCTGCGCGGACACCTGGGCGATACCGCGTCCCATCGTACCGGCTCCGAGTACCGTTACGTCCATGCGCGGAGCATGGATCGCCACGCCGATTAAGCGGTTCGATTCAGGCGGTCAACACCGTCACAGATGGGTCACTCCGGCTATCGTAATCCGATCGACAGCCCCGAGCCGGTCGAAACCGAATCCCGGAAGCGGATCGGTCTACGCGCGGCTGCAGCTAGAGGTAGCCGCGGTCGAGGAGGAGTTCGCCGTTGAGGAGGCTCGCGCCTGCGGCGCCGCGGATCGTATTGTGCGCCAGGCAGTTGTACTGCACCCCGAATGGAGACTCCTTGAAGCCGCCGACGGAGATGGACATCCCGTCGCCGCGTCCCCGATCGAGGCGGGGCTGCGGACGGTCGGGCTCGTCGAAGACGGTGATGAGCTGATCCGGCGAGGAGTGAAGCGGGAGGGACGGGTACTCGGTCATCTTCGTCGTCACCTCCTCGATCGACACCGGCTCGGCGCTCTCGATCCAGACGTTCTCGAGGTGACCGTCGAGCGTCGGGATCCGGTTGCACGACGCGGCGACCTCGACGGAGTCTTCGACGATCTCGGCGCCGTCGAACGTGCCCAGCAGTTTTCGCGACTCCGTCTCGAGTTTTTCCTCCTCCCCGCCGATGTGGGGGACGGCGTTGTCGAGGATCTCCATCGACGTGACGCCGTCGTAGCCCGCGCCGGAGACGGCCTGGAGCGTCGCGACGTGGACGCGTTCGAGGTCCAGGTCCGAGAGCGCGGCCAGCGTCGGGACGAAGGTGATCGTCGAGCAGTTCGGATTTTTCACCAGCGCGCCGTCCCACCCGCGTTCGTCGCGCTGGACTTCCAAGAGGTCGAGGTGCTCGGCGTTGACCTCGGGGACGACCAGCGGCACGTCCGGGGCCATCCGCTCGTTCGACGAGTTCGAGGAGACGACGTAGCCGGCCTCGCAGAAGGCGGGTTCGACCTCGGCGCCGACGGCGGAGGGCAGCGACGAGAAGAGGAGGTCGACGTCGTCGGGAACGGCCGACGGCGCGGTTCGCGTGACGGTCATCTCCGCGACGTCCTCCGGGATCGGCGTCCCCGTTCGCCACTTCGCCGCCGCCCGATACGTCGACCCCGCGCTCGATTCGCTCGCTGTCAGGGCCGCGATCTCGAACTGCGGGTGCGGATCGAGGTGTTCGACCAATCGCTGTCCGACCGCGCCGGTGGCGCCGAGGACTCCGACGGTGACAGTCATCGTCGTCGTCTCGGCTACGACCGAGGAAAACAGTTTGGGTGCACACAAATATAGACCCCGCACGGTGCGATCGCGACTGCCGCGCTCGCGGAACCGGGCGGCGTCGCGACTGCGACGCGCCATCCGACGCCGACCGTGTGCCGAATAGAAGCTATTAAGCGCCGTCAGCCGAATTTTCGGCCAACGACCCCGATTCGGTCGCTGGGCCGCTCACCAGCCCGAGTCGGGGCATCCACATACCCATGTTCGAGAAACTCACCGATCCGGTACGCGAAACGCTGGTCGACGGAGCGATCGTCAACCGCCTCCTGCTCGTGGTCGGCGTCGTCCTCGTCCTCTACGGCGCCTACGAAATCCTCGGCGTCTACGCGGACATCTGGAATCAGTTGGTCCCGTCGGACCCGTACGATCCGCTCGAGCCCGTGCTGCGGAGCTTCGCCGCGGTCGTCGTCGGTGTGATCGTGTTCACACTGGCCGTCGTGCTGGACTTCTCCTGGAACCCGGAGCCGGAGCACTGACGCGCCCGCGGTTTGACGGTATCGAGTTCGAATCTGTCAGCGGCCGTCGATACGAACGGTGACCGTCGAGAGCGTTCCGCTCGGTCAAACGTCGGCGCTTCGCGAACGCCACGCTCGTCGAACGGCGTTCCGAACCGAGGGTGGGGCGACCCTGGCTGCGGGTTCAGGCCGCCTGCGACGATCGCTGTTTTCGGGTGACGTAGCCGGCGACGCGGTTGCGGACGCCCTTCGACTCGATATTCGTAAGTTCGCTCACACTTTCTTTGTTCTGCTCGAAGTCGTCGGTGAACGCCTGCGGGTAGCGCTCCAGCAGGAGCGCCGCCGTCTTCTTGACGTAGGCGGGTTTGATGGCCATGCGTGTCAGTGAAACCTGCGGCCCTTAATAGACACCGCTTTTCGTCGGGCGGGCCGGTCACGAATCGACGGGGCCGTCGACCGGTAGATTGGCCGCTACGGCCGGTTCAGCGGTCGCCACCGTCGGCCGACGGGTCGTCCAGGCCCGCGTGTTCGAGCAGTCGATCGAAGGCTCGAACGGTTCGTTCGTCGCCGGTCCGTCGCACGGTCTCGCCCGCTCGGGCGATAACTGCGCGGCCGCGAGCCGCGTCGTATCCCGGCGCGTCGAGTCGGGACGCGGCAACGCTCGCCTCGACGACGGCTATCGGCGCGCGGGCGAATCGCGGGACGCGGGTGCGTCGAACCGCGCCCGCGGTCGGCCGCAGCCGCCAGCGAACCCACTCGGTGCCGTCTTCGTCGCCCGATTCGACGCGTTCGACGTCGACCCGAACCCAGGCGGCCGCGTCGACGAGGACCGGCTCGTCGAGTTCGACGATCGAGAGGGCCGCGTCGACGAAGGCGACCGGGTCGGTCGAAAACTGGACCCAGCCCGTCCCCTCGCGCTCGAAGTTCCGCCTCGTTCGCGTTCGCCCCCACGTTTTCGCGGTCACGACCGAGTCCACGGTCTCGGTCGAGGTCCCGGAGTCCGACGAGTCGGCGAACAATCCCAGCGGGGCGAGGTTCCACCGGCCGTTCGGGCCGCGAGTGGTGACGAGCGATTCGGTGACGCCGGAGAGCGACAGCGGCCAGCCGTCCCCGGTCGACGCTGCAGCCGCGTCGGCGGCTCTCGTCGCCGCCGAACGCCATTCGTCCGCACCGTCGCCCCCGTTCGCCCCGGTCTTCGGGTCGAACGAGGCGTATTCGATCGGGTCGCCGTCAGCTCCGTTCATCGTTCGATCGGTGTCGGATCGACGTTCGGTCCACTCATCGATCTACGGGTCCGCCCTCCAGGCGGATGAACAGTCCGGCGGCGGTCAGATCCGCCGTGGTTCCGGGGTTGATCCCTCGCTCGACGAGCTCGGTCGCGAACGTCTCGACCGCGTCGCGATCCCGCTCGAACGCGCCCCGTTCGACGAGGTCGCGCGCCCGTTTGCGGACCTCGGCGGCGACCGACTCGCCGTGGCGGATCGAAACGAGGGTATCCGGCCGCTCGGCCAGTAACTCCAGGAAGACGGACGCGACGCGATCCTGCAGCGGACCGTCGGCGACCGAGAGCCGCCGCGCCGCGTCGTACGACCGTTCGAACCCGGTCACCCACTCGCGGGCGACGTCGTCTCCGGGGACTCCCAGTTCCAGCACCGATCGCAGGTCGAGCCCGCGGTCCCGAACCGCGGGAATCGCGTCGGCACCCCGGCGAGCGTCGAGGGCGGCGGCGTCCGCCGGCGGCTCGTCGACGGCGACCGACACGTGCTCGAACGCCCGGTAAAACGCGGCGGCGTCGTCGACCGTCGTCTCCGAGACTGCGCGTTCGACGCTCGACCGGTCCAGTCCGCCTCGCGCCGCCGAAACGAGCGGGACGAGCAACAGCAGCGACCCGAACTGGGTGTTTCGTCCGGCGAACCGAGTCATCCCCGCGACCGCCCGCTCGAACGACGTCCCGATCGGTTCGCCCGCGGCGGCCCGGTCGAGGCCCGCCCTGACTCCGACGGCACCCGCGAGAAAGTGCTCGAACCGGAGCTCGGCGAGATCGCGGGAGCGATCGACGTTCCCCGGTTTCGGCGTCCCAGCCACCTCGAGCAGCAACGCGAGCTGGGCTCGATCGACCGGCCCGAAGCCGCCGTCCGCGCCCTCCCGAGCCCGGTCGAGACGCTCGAACATACGCCCACTCGTCGGGGGTGCGCCTTAGCTATTGTCCAGTCCGTCCGCTCGGTTCGACCGGAGTGCCCGTCGCTTCGCCGAAAGCCTGCACCACGGCCCGGGCCACGCGTTCTCTGACCCGCGGGTCGTCGCTCGGTCGGCCGATACTGACCGCGTCGGCCCCGTATCCGACGTACTCCCGGACCGTGGCGGCGTCGCGGACGCCGTTGTTCGCGATCACGACCAGGTCCGTCGCTGCCGCGATCGAGGCGATGCACGATTCCGTATCCATCGCGTCGACGTGAACGAACGACGCGCCGACCGCTTCGATCGCTCGCACGGTCTCGACCAGGTCGACATCACCGACTTCCGCACGGACCTTCACCCCGGTCTCCGCCCCGGCTGCCGCGCCGCGGTCGACGTACTCGACGAGGCGCTCGGTGTCACGGAGGAGGGATTCCCCGCAGCCGACCGCGCAGAGTTCGTCCTGGCGGCAGTGGGCGTTGATCTCGAGAAGTGCGTTTCGGTCGGCACAGATCGACGCGACGCGTTCGATCGGGTCCGGGGTCGTCGCGCGAACGTTGACCCCGGGTCTGATCGGGACGGAGGAGAGCGCGTCGAGTTCGGCCGCGACGAACGCGAACGGATCGTCCGGCAGGAACTCGGATCGACCGCGGGCCACGAGGTCGCGCGCCGCCGCCCGCGAGGGCTCGTCGAGGGCGACGCCGCCCAGGAACGCCGCGCCGGCCTCGCCCGCGCCGGCGCGAGCCCAGGCGGCGTCGGCCGCGCCGCTGAGGCTGGCGAGCGCGAGGCGCGGTTCGAAGGGCACGTCGGTCATTCGACCCGATCGATCGCCCGGGCGACCGCTTCGACGACCCGCTCCGCGTCCGACGGACCGTCGATCCGAATGTCCGTCTCGACGGTGGGCCGGTCGAGGGTCGATTCGTCCCGCTCGTCGACGACGAACGCGTCGGCGAAGGGGTAGACGGCGCCGAGGCCGGCGGTGCTGGCCGGAGCGCCGACGGCCGCCATCAGCTTCGCCGCCGGGCCGGAAAACGCCTCGTCACCGAGGAACGGCGAGACGGCGACGACCGTCGTCTCCGCCAGCGCGTCGCCGATCCCGGCGAGCGAGAGCATCGGGCCGATGCTCGTGACCGGGTTCGACGGGCCGATGACGACGACGTCCTCGAGGGCGTCCAGCACGCCCGGCGCCGGCTCCGCGTCGGCCGAGCCGCGGTACTCGACGGTCTCGATCGCGGGTTCGCCGTCGCGAGCCACCCAGAACTCCTGAAAGTGTTGCAGGCCCTCGTCGGTGTGGATCAGCGTCGCGACGGGGTCGTCGCTCATCGGCAGGATGTCGATCGAGATCCCGAAGGCCCGAGCGACGATCGCCGTGGCCTCCGACAGCGTCTTGCCCTCGTCGAGAAGGCTCGTCCGCAGGAGGTGCAGCGCCCGGTCGCGGTCGCCGATCGTCATGAACTCTCCCGCGCCCGAGAACCGCCGCCACCTGGCGAGCTCGCGCCCGCTCGTTTGTCGCTCGGGGGGCAAGAAATTCGGGTCGTTCGATCGGCCCGCGGCCCTCGCGAGTTCCGAGAGCGCCTCGTGCGTCCGGTGGGTGTCGCCGTCGATCCCCCACCACGTCTCCCGATCGAGCACGCCGCCGCCCTGAAAGAGTAGCGTGTCGACGTCCGGCGAGACGAACAGGCCCCCGAGTTCGACGTCGTCCCCCGTGTTCACCACCACAGTCGTCTCGTCGGGGGTGAACGCCGCCGTCGCCCCGTCCAGCAGTTTCGGCGTGCCCGTCCCGCCGGAGAGGAACGTTACCATACCGTGAAAATGCCCCGGCACCGATTAAGGTGTTGCGGCCACGCGGTCGAAACGAACGGGAAACCGCGGTATCGAAGCGCCGTCCGGGTTCGGCTGGCCGGACATTCGCCGATCATCGGGTCCGAGTCGCCGAAATCGGTCGGTCACCGGAGATCCGCCGATCACTCGAGCCAGTCGACGAAGGTCCCCTCGAGTAGCGTCTCCGTCTGTCGGTCGACGTACGCGCGTTGCATCGCCGTAATCGCGTCCTGCAGGGGGTCGCCCGCGGCCTGACGCTCACGGACGCGGTCTCGTTTCCAGGCGGCGGGCGTGACCCCGCGTTCGACCCGCTTGCGGAGCGGATCGACGTACGCCGAGGCCGTCGCGCCAGAGAGCCCGCGGCCGGTCAGCCCGTCCATCGCGTGGGCGAGGAGGTCCTCGTACAGGCGCTCGCGGTCGGTCGTCTCCTGCCCGTCGTTGGTGATCCAGAAGAGGTCCGCGTCGAGGCCGTTCCGCATCGCGTCGTAGAAGTTCTCGCGGGCGAGTTCCCAGTCGAGATCGGCCACCGGGTGTTCGAGTCGGGTGAGACTCTCCATGAGGCCGGCGAAGACCGCCTGGAACGCGATCGAATCCGCGACCGTCGGCTGCGCGGGGATCGGGCGGAACTCGATGCGGGCGTTGGCCGCCGAGCGCGACGCGCCGTCGAAGACCGGCCGCACCCAGCGCCAGTACGTGCCGTGGGTGCGCCGAAGGTGAGCGAACCGATCGTCGTACCGACCGAGTTTCTCGACGGGCGTTGGCACGACGGCGTCGTCGGCGGCGATGCGATCGACGGCCTCGCCGGTCCCGGTGAGATCGCGCGGGAAGCGAACCTTGCCGGGCCCTTCCGTGTCGGCGTTCAGGACGGTCTCGAAGACTGAGATGCGGTGTTCCATCCAGCCGTCCGCGAGGACGTCCTCGACGGTCGTTCCCGCGTCGTAGCTGTCCGGCGGGAAGAACGGCGAGTTCGCGCCCAGCGCGAGCAGCGGGCCGGCGATCCGCAGCGCGTAGTTGAAGTACGCCGGCAGGTCCGGAGCGTGGGGCACCTGGTAGTGGGGCTGGATCGAGGTGATCAGGCTCTCGGGCATCACCGTGTCGGCCTCGATCGTGACGTGTGGCGCCTCGATTCGCATTCCCGCCGCGCTCGCCCGCTCCGTGTTCGCCATCGCGTGATAGCGCGCTGCGTCGCTCATGTTCGCCGCGATCCGGAGGGTTCGCTCCTCGCCGTCGACTTCGACGGTCCGAGCGACGCTCTGGGTGAGGTAGTCGCGCGCCCGTTCGCCCTCCGGCGGAATCGTCCACATCGAGTCCGAGACGAGGCGCATCCCCTCGGCGTTCGTCACCGTCTGGGCGGTCTCGAGGCGCGCCCTGACTTCGGAGGCCTGCGCCTGGAGGCCGTGGCCCGAGAGCGGTTGCGGACTGGTGGTCATCTCCGCGTTGTGGAGCCCGAGCTCCTTCTCGAAGCCGATGAGTTCGAGCAGTCGCCTGGGCACGCGCACCAGCGACGCGTCGTCGGCGTTCACCGCGTAGAACTCGTACTCGAGGCCGACGATGGCCTGCGGGTTGTCGAAGACGCCTTCCGACAGGTCCGCCTTCAACGCCTCCGCCTCCTCGTCGACGCGCGCCTGATACGCGTCGGGGTCGACCGCGAGGACGTCGGCCGTCCGGGAGACCAGGTCCGACTCGTCCATGCGGGCCATGCGCGGAGCGGCGGCTAAAAAGGTGGCCATGAAACGTTTCGTTTGACTGATGGGAACGGCGGTACGGGTGCGCTCCCGCCGACGGGTGCGACGCGGAAACGAAGGCATAAATCGGTCCGCCGACACCCCACACGCATGGACGCATACGAGTTGATCACCCGCAACGCCGACGAGGTGGTCACCGAGGACGAGGTGCGCGAACTGGCCGACGATCCCGAGGGCAAGCGGGTCTACGTCGGCTACGAGCCCTCGGGGGTGCTCCACATCGGGCACCTGCTGACGGCGAACAAGCTCATCGACTGCCAGGAGGCGGGGATGGAGGTCGTTGTCCTGCTGGCCGACGTCCACGCCTACCTCAACGGGAAGGGGACGTTCGAGGAGATCCGCGAGACGGCCGAGCGGATGCGCGCGCAGTTCCTCGCCTACGGCCTCGACGAGGAGCGGACGGAGTTCGTCTACGGGTCGGACTACCAGTTCGACGACGAGTACACCCTCGATCTGCACGAGCTCGAACTCTCGACGACGCTCAATCGCGCCCGGCGCGCGATGGCCGAGATCAAGTCGGGCGAGGCGGCGAAAGTGAGCCACGTCGTCTACCCGCTGATGCAGGCGCTCGACATCGAGTACCTCGACCTGGACCTGGCGGTCGGCGGCCTCGACCAGCGGAAGGTCCACATGCTCGCCCGCGAGGGACTCCCGGAACTGGACTACGACGTCCGCCCGGCGATCCACACGCCGATCATCGCGGACCTCGAGACCGGCGAGGGGAAGATGTCCTCCTCCGAGGGCACCACCATCTCGATGGCGGACTCGGCCGAGGACCTTCGAGAGAAGATCAATAGCGCGTTCTGCCCGCCGACGCGCGATCCGGAGGGCGACCTCGAGAACCCCGTCCTCGAACTCTTCGAGTACCACGTCTTCCCGCGCTTCGAGTCCGTCACCGTCGAGCGCCCCGACGAGTACGGCGGCGACGTCACCTACGAGTCCTACGAAGCGCTCGCGAGCGACCTGGAGAGCGGCGACCTTCACCCCGCGGACGCGAAGTCGACGCTCGCCGCCTCGCTCGACGAGTTGATCGCCCCCGGTCGCGAGCGCCTCGAAGCGCTCCGCGAGGAGTGACCGACCGCCCACGATCATGAACGACACGCGACGCGCCGTCCTGGACGCGCTGGCGGACGGCCCGGTATCCGGTCCCGACCTGGCCGAGACGATCGGCATCTCGCGGGCGGCCGTCTGGAAACACGTCGAGGCGCTTCGGGAGGCGGGCTTCGAGATCGAGGCCGCCGATGCGGGCTACGTCCTCGCCGACGCATCGGGGTACTCCGGGCCGCTGATCGAGTACGGACTCGAAGCGCCGTTCTCGATCGACTTTCACGAGGAGCTCGACAGCACCAACCGGCGGGCGCGCGAACTGGCGGCCGAGGGCGCCGCGTCCGACGGGCGCGACGTCGCCGTGGTCGCGGTCCGCCAGACCGTCGGCCGGGGTCGACTCGATCGCGAGTGGAACTCGCCCGACGGCGGAATCTGGACGACGATCCTGCAGCGACCCGCGATTCCACCGGCGAAGGCGCCGCTGTACACGCTCGCGGCCGCCGTGGCGGTGACCCGAACGGCCCGCGAGGCCGGCGTCGACGCCCGGATCAAGTGGCCGAACGACGTCGTCGTCCCGGCCGACACCGACCGCGGCTACCGCAAACTCGCCGGGATCCTCACGGAGATGGAGGGCGAAACGGATCGCATCGAGTGGCTCGCCTGCGGGATCGGCGTCAACGCCAACGTCGACGCGGCGTCGCTCCCCGACGGCGCGACGAGCGTCGCGCGCGAAGCGGACCCCGTCGACCGGCGACTGTTCCTCCAGACGCTCCTCGAACGGTTCGACGAGCGTCGGCAGGCGCTCGGGGAGACGATCGACGACTGGCGCGATCACGCGCTGACGCTCGGGCGGCGCGTGCGCATCACGCGCTCCGGCGGGGACGTCGTCGGAACGGCGGTCGACGTCACGTCCTTCGGCGCGCTCGTCGTCGAGACGGACGACGGCGACCGCGTCACGGTCACGGCCGGCGACTGCGAACACCTGCGACCGGCCTGAGTCGGTCGCCGGTCGACCGTCGCGGACCGATCGCGAAGAACAAGCGAGGCTCACCTCGTGTGGACTGACGGCTGCCCGAATGCGAAGATGCGTGATCGATCCAACGGTCCCGTCTCGTTCGCCCCTGACCCCGGTGACCGGCTCACTCGACGCCGACAGCGGGTTCGACGCCGGAGTCGTCGGCGGCTTCGGCGCTCGCGTCGTCGGCGGGTGCGTCCTCGGGGGGCGACTCGCCGACCCGGACCGTCATGACCGGGATCGGCGAAGCCCGGACGACGCGTTCCGCCACGCTGCCGAGGAGGAGGCGGTTGATGCCGCCGCGGCCGTGGGTTCCCATCACGATGAGGTCGCAGTTGCTCGACCGGGCGTGTTCCACGATCGCTCTCGCCGGCGACCCTTCGAGGACGACGGTCTCGACCTCGACGTCGGCGCCGGACTCCTCGACGAGTTCGACCACGCGATCGACGGCGGCCTGGCCCTCCTCGTGCAGCGCGTTCCCGATGCCGTCCCACGCCGTCTCCATCGGCAGACCGCCGTAATTGGTGGCGTTGACGACGTAGACGGCGCGTATGACCGCGTCGTGTCTCGACGCGAGGTCGATGGCGTGGTCGACGGCGCGCTCGACGGCGTGCGAGCCGTCCGTCGGAACGAGAACGCGGTCGTACATGTGTTATACGATACCATACGCAGGGCCAGCGTAATAACGCTATCGTCGGTTCGACCGACGTACGCCGCATCCACACGAAAAGCGGCGCTTGCTCTCGGTCGGCGTCGCTCAGTCCGCGCTCGAACCGAGCACGGCGTCGCCGTCGACGATGACCTCGTCGACGTCGGCCGTCCCGGCCCGACGGACGACGGCCCGGACGGGGTCGCGGACGCCGACGAGGTTGTCCGTCGAGGCGTCGAGGACGAGGCAATTGGCGGGTCGGCCGGGTTCGAGCAGGCCGTCGTCGCGACCGACGAGTCTCGCACCGTTACGCGTCGCCATGCGCAGGACCGTCGGCGCGTCGAGCGAGCTGTACTTGGAGACGACCGCCATCTCGCGGAACATCGACGGCGAATTCAACATCACGTTGTCCGTGCCGAGCGCGAGCGTGGTCCGTTCGTGGAGCTCCTCGAAGGGAGCCAGGCCGACCCCGGTCACCAGGTTCGAGCGCGGACAGCAGACGATCGGAACGTCCGTCTCAGCGATGCGGTCGAGGTGGCGCGGTTCGGGGTGGACGACGTGGACGAGGTAGTCGGGTTCGAGGTCGAGCGCCGGATCGACGTCGCTCGAATCGGGTTCGCCCGCGTGGATGCCGAACGGCTTGCTCGCCTCGCGCGTGGCGGTTCGTTCCTCGACGAAGTCGTCGTCGTTGGCGCCGCTCGCGCCGAAGCCGTCGCCCGCGCGCATCGCGTCGATCGAGTCGCGGGCGAAAGCGTAGGCGTCGATCGCCAGTCCGTCGCTCGCCCTGGTCAGCTGTTCGACGCCGGCGACGCCTCCCTCGCGGAAGTCGAGACAGGCCGCCGTGCCGCTCCGGAGCGCGAACGAGAGCGATCGCCGCATCCCCTCGATCAACTCGTCGTCGCTCGCCTCCCGGAGGAGTCGGTGTTTGAGCCCGTCAGGCGGTGCGACCAGTTCCTCGAGCGAGAGTCCGCGCCCCGCCTCCTTCGCGATGGAGTCGCCCAGGTGCGTGTGGGCGTTGACGAACGCCGGCGCGACGATGCGCTCCGAGTCGACGTCGTCGGGGACGATCTCCTGGATGACGCCGTTGACGACGCGCAGGCGACCCTCGACCGGTTCGAACTCCGGTCCGCGAAGGATCGTTCCGGCAAGGTCCATACCCAGCCTTGCGCCGCTGCGGCCTAAAACGGTTCGTCACGCGCCGGGCGGGAAGCCGGGGCCGATAGCCGCCGAAGCGGACGGGAACGGTCGGCGATCACGCCGGTCTGCCGACACCGATCAGCCGCCGAACTGGTCGAGCGTCGTGTACAGCCCGTCGCGGACGTCGCTGATCAGCGGGCCGTCGACGTCGAGCCCCAGGACGTTCAGCGCCGCGTGACCCACGCGTTCGCGTTCCGCGGCCGGGCAGTAGACGCCCAGTCGCCACTGGGCGTACTGGGCGGACCGGAGCGCGTCGACCAGCGGCGACTGGTGGCCCAGCTGGCGGATCTCCCCGTTGACCATCACCCGGGTCGTCGATTCGGTCATGGAGGGCCGGTCGGGGACGTCCAGGATGACGTGTTCCGGCGGGACCTCCGCTCGATCGGCGATCTCGCCCTCGAAGCGCCGGATCGTCCCGTGATCGGCCTCGATGATGCCGCCCGGCACGTCGTCGATCTCGGCCCAGACGCCGCGTTTGTACAGTCGCCGCCGGTCGAGTCGGCGGACCAGCGCCGCGCTCGCCTCGCACGATCGGAGCGAGACGAGCAGCTCGTGGTCGTCCATCCGCGACAGCGTCTCGCCGTCCGTCGCGCCGGCCTCGAGCATCGAGGCCGCCGCCCGGCGGAGCATCGCCTTGCTGATGCGGGCCGCACTGTGGCTGTAGACGGTGGGATTCATGAGCGCGCGAGCGACGAGCAGACTCTCCGCGGTCTGGACGTTGCCCGCCCCGAGGACGAGTTCGCCATCGACGAACGTGAGTTCGCGTATCAATCGGCCGTAGTCGATCGTTCCGTACGGGACGCCAGTGTGGTGGGCGTCGCGCACCAGGTAATCCATCCGGTCGACGTCCAGTTCCCCGGAGACGAGTTGCCCGTAGCGCCCTTCGCCGGCCACGAGCGAGGCGATCCGCGACGGATCGAGGTCGTGTTCGCGCAGGACGTCGCCGATCTCGCCGCTCTCGAGCAGCGCCTCGACGTCGTCGTGGTACCGGCCGGTCTCCCGGTGGATGAGGTCCTCGAGGTTGTGGCTGTAGGGACCGTGGCCGACGTCGTGCACTAACGCGGCGGCCGTGATCCGGTCGGCCTGGATCCCTTCGATGCCGAGCTGGTCGAGCGCCTCGCAGGCGACGTGATAGACGCCGAGGCTGTGTTCGAACCGCGTGTGGTTGGCCGAGGGATAGACGAGCGAGACCGTCCCCAGCTGGGAGATCCGGCGCAGGCGCTGCAAGGCCGGGGTGTCGAGCAGCGCCCGCGCGACGCCCTCGACCGCGATGTGGTCGTGGACGCTGTCCTTGATGACCTTCATACCCTCCGGATGGGGCGGCGAGCGACAAAAACTCACCGCGGCACGCGAGCGGCTGCCCTCCGTCTATCGCCACTCGCCTCTCTCCCCGCCACCTAATCACCTCGCTCGACCGCCACCTAATCGCCTCGCTCCAACGTCACCCACTCGCCTCGCTCGTCGCTCTCGACGATCGCCGCGATCGCGCGCTGGACCGCGCGGCCGTCCGCGAAACTCGGATCGGCGGGTTCGCCGGTCTCGACGGCCGCGAGGAACGCGGCGTTCTCGTGGACGAACGTGTGCTCCCAGCCCAGCACGTGGCCGGGCGGCCACCAGTGCTCGAGGTACGGGTCGTCCTCGTCCGTGACGAGGATCGTCTCGTACCCCCGGTCGTCAGCGCGCTTCAGTTCGAGTTCGTTCAGCCGTTCGAGGGAGAACCGCAGGCTTCCCTCGGTGCCGTGAATCGAGAGCGAGAGGTCGTTCTTGTGCCCGGGTGACGTCCGGGACGCTTCCAGGGTTCCCATCGCGCCGCCCTCGAAGGCCAGCTGGGCGGTGCAGGCGTCGTCGACCGTGACCGGCCGTCGTTCGTCGCCGCCCTCGACCGGGCGTTCCTCGACGAAGGTTCGCAACTGTCCGCTGGCGCGCTCGATCGGACCCGCGCCGCCCGCGTCGCCCACGAGAAACCGGACGAGGTCGATCAGGTGCGACCCGAGGTCGCCGAGGACCCCGGTACCGGCCAGCTCCTCGTCCAGGCGCCACGACCACGGCTCGGTGGGATCGACCAGCCAATCCTGGAGGTAACGGGCCCGAACCTCCCTGATCTCGCCGAGTTCGCCGTTCGAGAGCAGGCGGTGCGCGTACCGGATCGCCGGGACGAACCGGTAGTTGAACGCACACCACGCCGGGACCGACGCGGACGCCGCGGCGTCGGCCATCGCCTCGGCCGCCTCGAGGGTGTGAGCGAGCGGTTTCTCGCAGAGGACGGCGGTGTCGGCCTCGAGCGCGGCGATCGACGGCTCGGCGTGGAGGAAGTTCGGGCCGAGGTTGTAGAAGACGTCGACCGCCTCGACCGCATCGCGCCAGTCCGTCGACCAGCGATCGAAGCCCAGTTCCGGAGCCGCTTCGGCGAGCGCCGCTTCGTCGCGACCGACCACGACCGCGCGGTCGACCGCCGGGGCGTCCGGGACGAACATCGGGAGTCGCGCCAGTGCGTTCGCGTGAGCTCGGCCCATGAATCGATAACCGAGCATGCCGACGTCGAGGGCCATGTCCGCGCTTCACCGGTCCAACGGTTAGCGGTTGTTACTCGGCGGCGTGACCGTCACCCGTTCTGATACGCTGGGTCCGTCACTGGCGCCTACGCCCAGTAGGCGTCGCCCGGCGTCTCCTCGAACACGATCGGTCGGAGGAATTCGATGGCCGCTTCGAGGCCCTCGGTCGGGCTCGCGAGCGCGTCCTCGTGCTCGATGCTGACCGCGCCGTCGTAGCCGACCATCCGGAGCGTCGAGACGACGTCCTTCCAGTGGCGCGCGCCGTGTCCGTAGCCGACGGTTCGAAACGCCCAGGAGCGATCCGCCGGGTCGGCGTAGGGGCGGCCGTCGAGGACGCCGCGGGTTCGCGCCTCGGCGTCGTAGATCCGCGTGTCCTTGGCGTGCACGTGGTGGATCGCGTCGCGCTCGCCGAGCAGGCGGATCGCGTCCGTGATCGAGATGCCCTGCCAGTAGAAGTGCGACGGGTCGAGGTTCGCCCCGACGCGATCGTTCGTCGCCTCGCGGAGGCGCAGCAGGCCGTGGGGTTCGTGGACGAGCATGTTGGGGTGCATCTCGATCGCGACGTCGACGCCGTGGTCGGCCGCGTGCGCCGCGAGGTCCGCCCAGACGTCCGTCGCCAGGTTCCACTGGTAGTCCAGCGCGTCCGCGTGCTCCTCGGGCCACGGTGCGGTCACCCAGTTTGGCACCTCGTCGTTGGGCCCCCCGGCGGGCAAGCCCGAAAAGCAGGTGACGGCCGAGACGTCGAGCTGGTCTGCGAGCCGGATCGCTTCGGAGAGGGCCGTCCGCGCCCGATCGGCGCGCTCGTCGTCCGGATGGAGCGGATTGTCGTGCGACGCGAGGGCGCTGATCTCCATCTCGTGGTCGTCGAGGAGTCGTCGGAGATCCGCCTGGGCCTCGGGCGCGTCGAGATAGGTTTCGCGATCGAGGTGCGTATCGCCCGGATACCCACCGACGCCCGGTTCGACGGCGTCGACGCCGCGATCCGACAGAAATGACAGGGCCTCTTCGAACGAACGGTCGTACAACGGCGGGGTGTGGACGCCGAGCTTCATGCCTCTCACGACCACATCAACGCCGATAAAGGTCCCACCGACGCCGGCGTCCGATCACCCGCAGACGCGACTGTCCGTGAAATCACCGATCGGACTCGTCTCGTTCGTCGACGGCGACCGCGCTGCCCGACGCGCTCGATCGATAGATGGCGTCGACGACCCGTTGGACCGTCAGCGCTTCGTCGACGTTCGAGGCGTCGTCGGACCCCGCGGCGATCGAATCGAGGAACGCGGCCTGTTCTTCCTGGTGGGTGTCGACGTCCCGCGTTCGGACGCTCGTGTCTTCGAACGCGTTGGTGCCACCGGTTGTGGCCGTGTGGATGGTGAGATCCGCGTCGAGCAGGTCGAACCGGGCCGCGGCGTCGGTGCCGTGGACGACGAACTCGTGGGTGGGCGGACGGTTCGTCGCCCAGGCGATCTCGAGCGAGACGGTTTGATCGTCGACGGTCCGGACGAACGCGCTCGCGGAGTCCTCGACGTCGAACGTGCTCGGACCGGCGTCGCGACCCCACATTTCGAGGTAGACGTAATCCTCCCGGCGGCCGAACTCCGAGCGGGTGACGCCGCTGATCTCGGTGAGCGACGGAAAGTCGAGCAGGTACAGCGCCAGGTCGATGGCGTGGACGCCGAGGTCGATCACGGCGCCACCGCCGGCACTCTTGCGGTGGGTGAACCAGGTGCCGCGACCGGGGACGCCGCGCCTGCGCACGTAGTTGGCCTCGACGTGCGAGAGTTGGCCGAAGTCGCCACTCGCGATCCGGTGTTTGAGGTACTGGATGGTGTTGGAAAACCGGTTGTTGAACCCGACCATGCAGATCGCCGACGAGTCGGCCGCCGCGCGGGCGATCCGCTCGGCACTCTCGAGGGAGTCGGCGAGGGGCTTCTCGATGAGGACGTGGACGTCCTGCTCGAGCGCCGCGACGGCGTAGGGCTCGTGATACTCGTTCGGCGTCGTCACGACGACGGCGTCGACGCGATCGAGTAACGAGTCGCACTGATCCATCGCCTCGACGCCGTACCGTCGCTCGAACCGGTCGCGAGCGGATTCGGCGATGTCGACGCCGCCGACGAGGGTGACGCCGTGGTCGAGCAATCGCTCGGCGTGGTACTGGCCGATGTTTCCCAGGCCGATGATTCCGACGCGAACGTTCGATCGATCCGGCACCATGTGAATCTGAGGGAGTGGGGTTCGAGGTCGACGGTACCTGCCGCTGCGACGTGCCCATCGCTTCTCACCGTGTGCCCGGGGTCAGCCCGTCGATGCTGCGGGTTCGAGCGTCACCGCTACGACCCACCAGGTCGAACCGAGCAGCGTCGGCCGACCGGGCCGGGCGCCCGTCACGTGCGGCCGTCCTGCGCGAGTGGACGTATGGGCGTGGATCCTCTTTGTTCCGTCGCAACCCTTCATCTACAGCGACCGTTCGGACGGGCCAACAGGGACCACGATGGGAAACCTGGCGGGACTGGATCGTCGGGGCGGGCCAGTGTGGACCTCCATTCGCCCGCTCGTCACCGTGCCAGCGTCCTGGGATGACGGCGCGCGAATCAGCTGAATGCCCGTGTAGTTAGCAGGGGTGACGTTGCGCGCGGACAGAACGCTTATCCAGCGAGGGCGAGACGTCCGCCCATGCGAGGGTTCGTTCCCGAGGACGTGTACGAGGCCACGATCGGCAGGGTCATCGGGGCAGTCCAGGGCAACGAAGGGTCGTACCCGGTTCGCCTCGTGATCGCGCTGCTGGTGCTGGTCGTCGGCTGGTACGCCTCCAAAGTCGTCGTCCGGCTCGCCGGTCGGACCATCGCCCGACGGATCGAACGCCCGAGCGTCACACGGTCGGTGCTGCGAACGATCCGATTCTCGGTGTTGCTGTTCACGGCGATCGTCGTCGCCGGGATTCTCGGCGTCGGCGATGTCGAAATCCTCCTCTCCGTCGGTGTCATCTCGGCGGTCGTGGCCGTCGTCCTCGCGCCGCTGATCGGCAGTCTGATCAACGGCCTGTTCATCCTCACCGACCAACCCTACGAGATCGGCGACATGATCGAGGTCGCAGACGCGGGTCACGTCGGCTTCGTCGAGGACATCACGATCCGGTACACCAAGGTCTTCACGCTGGAGAACACCTTCCTTGTGATTCCGAACTCGGAAATTCACGACCGTGACGTGATCAACTACTCGGCCGAGGACGAGCGCACCCGCATCGACGTCGAGTTCGTCATCACCTACGGGAGCGACCTCGAGACCGCGATTACGGCGGCAAAGCGGGCGGCCAGATCGGTCGAGACGGTCATCTCCGGCGGTCCCGCCGTCCGCATCGGAAGCGCGCGGTACGACGCCGCGCCGCGGTGTGACGTCCGCGAGTTCGCCGACGACGGCATCCGGCTGGTGGTGCGGTTCTGGGTCAGCCGGCCGTACAAGATGACGAAAGATCGCTCGGCCGTGCTGCGCGCCATTCGCACGCGCTACGAGGACGAACCCGTCGAGTTCGCCTACCCGCACCGCCACCTCGTCTTCGACGATCCGGGCACCGGTTCGGACGGGCTCGACCCAGCTCCGGACGAGTTCGCAGACGAGCGCCCGCGAGAGTGACCGCGCGGTGACCAGAGCGACGTCGATCCGGAGTGATCGGCCTCGACGGCCGGGACGAACGACCGCATAGCAGTGCAGGAACCCCTGTATTCGGCCGTGACGGCCGAAGTAGGGCGACGATCCGACCCGCGTCATTCGGGAGCCGCTATCCGGAGACGTCCGCAGTGACGATCTCGCAATCGAGGTGGGTCCGCAGGTACTCGTCGATGTTCGGGTTGTCGACGAGGCGGTGATAGATGCGGCGCCAGGCGCTGGCCTGTTGACGGCCGATGACGACGGCGTCCGCGTCCTCGGCGGCGACCTCGTCGAGGATGCTTTCCTCGACCAAGAACCCGGTCCTGACGACGTACCGGGCGTTCTCCAGCTTGCCGAACTTCCGCTCGACGGCCCGTTTGAGTTGACTGCGAGTGATCGAGCGGCTATTCTGATACAGGTTGACGTGCAGGACGGTCAGGTCGCCGTCGCGTTCCGCGGCGAGGTCGATCGCGCGTTCAAGTGTGGCCGACGATCGTCGATCGAGCGGAAACCGAACCGGGGCCACGATCAGTGTCATTACCGCTCGGAACGGGGCGGTCGTTGGTAAAGCTTTCAGTACGTTCCGTTCGCTCGGGTGACCACAGGGGCGAGCGGCGGCCGCGAGGAGGTACGCATTTAGCCGTGGACGCGTTCGCCTCGCGTATGGAAGCGATTTCGACCGCGGAGGGCGAGACCGTCTACGTCGCCGCCTCCGAGGGCGACCGGGGCTCGGAGGCGCCGTTCTTCGTCGTCTACGAATCGGCCCGAGGGGACGAGCGCTACGGCTGGTTTTGCGCCAACTGCGAGGGAACGGACGTGGCGATGGATTCGATGGGGCGAATCCAGTGTAACCGGTGTGGAAATCTTCGAAAACCCACCGAGTGGGACGCCGCACACGAATAAGCGAGCGAAAACGGCACCGTCGCCGCACGTCCGTCATATCCCTCGAAACCGCCGGACGGCGTCGCACTCTCGTTCGCGGAGTCGATCCGTGCAAAAATTTATGATACGCCGGGTCGTAGGTCCACGCGGAATGGGTCCTGTTAACAAGCGACTCGTCGATCAGGCACGATCGATTTTCGACGACCTCGGATACACCGTCGAGGGTGACGGACCGACGTTTCGGGCCGAACGCGACTGGAAGGTCGTCCACGTCAGTACGACACTCGACACCATCGATACCGTCGGATCCGCCGACGAGTACCGGTGCTTCGTCGCCGATCCGGATCGAGTAACCGAACTCGAGCGCCGCCTGACCCGAGCGGACCCCGCCTACGAGTGGGCCATCATCGCCACCGACGGCGACGAGTACGAGGTCGAACGCGCCCCGCCCGTCTCGGCCTGACCGACGTCGCAGCCCCGCCACGGGCGCCGGCGAACGTTTTTTCGTCCGGGCCGACCAATCGCGACCGATGCCCGTCTCTCATCGATCGATCGTTCTCGACTGGCTCGGCTACGCCACCATCCGCCTCCGCGGCCGGACCGGCGTCACCGTCTACGTCGACCCGGGACGGTACGGCGTCCTCGACGGACACCGGCCCGAAGACGGTGATCTCGTCCTGGTCAGTCACGACGACCACTACGATCCGGACGGCATCGAACGCGTCGCCCGCGACGACGCCATCGTCGTCGTCCACGAGGCCATCGACGCGGATGCGATCGATCGGGTCTCTCGCCAACCGTCGGCCCTTCCCTACGACGTCGAGCGCGTCGCGAGCGACGCGGCGTTCGCACTCGGACCGCTCGACCTGTTTACGACGCCGGCGTACAACCGACCCGACGGGCCCCACGCGCGCGACGACGGGACGCCCTATCACCCGGAGGGGTCGGGCTGCGGGTTCGGCGTCACGATCGACGGCGTCACCGTCTTCTGGCCGGGCGACACGGACGCTCTCCCCGCGCTCGAGACGATCGACGCGGACGTCCTCTGTCCGCCGATCGGCGGGCGCTTCACGATGGATCGTCACGAGGCGGCGGAGCTGGCCCGGGCGATCCAGCCCGACCTCGTCGTGCCGGTTCACTACGACACGTTCGACGCGATCGAAACCGACGCGGTCGCATTCCTGACGGACGTCGGGACGTCCGGGATTCCGGTCGCGCTCGACGACTGATGGCAGTCAGGGGCGGTTTGGCCGAGTCACGTACTCCGTCACGCCGTCGATCAGACCGTCGTCTCTTCGAGGACGAACGGCTCGTCGCCGCCGCCCCACGTGATCCGAAGCCGGTCGCCGGACGCGACGCCGTCGAGCGTGATCGACGACCCCTCGGCGACGGTCGACGAGTCGCCGTGGTCGGCCCAGGTCCCGCGACGTTCTCCGTCGACCTGGAGGACGACGTCCGCCGGGTCGACCGTATTACCGCCCGCGTGCCGGATCGTGAGTTGGTCACCCTCGAGCGTCGTCGCGAACTCGATCGTCGGCCCCGCCTGCCCGGCCCCGCCGCCGCCGAAGATCGTTCCCCAGACGAATCCGACGCCGCCCCCGAGGGCGACGATAAATACCGTAAATACGACCGCGACGGCGAGCACCACGCCGATGGCGACGAGCGCTGCGCGAACCCGGGCCAGTCGAGAACTCATTACTGGAGATTCGACGGAACCCGGCAAAAGGATGTTGCACTGGACGTCGGCGACCGCCGACGACGGCCGGTCGACGAGCGACCCGCTCGCCTAGAAGACGCCCATCTCCTCGAGGCGAGTCGGCAGGTAGGTGTCGGTGACGAAGTCGAGCCCGCGCGCGGCCAGCGACTGCTGTTCGGACTTCTTCTCGATCTCGAGTTGGAGTTCGATCTGCTCCTCCCAGTAGTCGGTCTGGAACCGCGGATCCTCGAGTTCGCTCTCGAGTGCGTTGACGTCCGAGTCGCTGAGCGGATCCGTCGGCAGGTCGTACTCGACGATGTCGGCCGGCTGGATGCCGATGAACTGCGCTTCGGGCGTCGCGAGGTACTCGGAGAGGTGGGCGGACTTGATCGATCCGTAGGCGACGGAGCCGAAGATCCGGTAGGACCACGGGTCACCGTCAGTGAAGACGGTGACCGGAAGGCCGAGTTCGTCGTGCATGCGCTTGGTCAACCGGCGCGTCGCCCGAGCCGGCTGTCCGCCCAGGTGGACGACGATACAGTCGTACTCGTCGTCGAACCCGTTCTCGACGAGCCGATCCCGCATGCCGCCGGTCTCGACGGCGAGGACGAACTCCGCCTCGTTGTCGAGGAACTCGATCGTATCCGGATTGTTCGGGATCTGGTACCCGCCCTGGCCGACGTCCTTCTGGCAGTGGATCTCGCGGTCGCCGCGTCGGGTCTGCTCCCTGAGGAGGAGCGGCCCCATTACCTTCGCACCGGACTCCTCCGGGCGCATGTGGAAGTCCTCGCGCTTGACCTCGCTGACGATCTCTAAGTCCTCGATGAGGTTGTTCGACTCGTCCTGCGTGTTGAACTGCGCCTCGTCGAGATCCCAGGACTCGGAGAGGTAGTACAGCTCACGCAGGGTGGACGAGCGATCTTGATCGAGCTGTTCGGCGAGGAAATCGATGGTGTAGGTCGCCTTGAGTAGTTTCTGGGCGCCCGAAACCGACTTCGCACTTCGCGTGCTGCTGCGGTCGCCGTAGACCCAGACGTCCTTCTCCTCGTCGTACTCGATGTTCGACTTGGTCCGGGTCGGGATCTGCATCTTTGGAACGTCGCCCGCCGCGAACTGGTCGTAGAAGTCCGCAGCCAGATCCAGTAGCTGTTCGCGCGCTTCCTCCTCGTTCAACGTAGAATCCGTGCTCATGATTATGCGTCCACCGTCAGCAGTTCCTCCTCGATGCCCGACACGTCGAGATCGAACTCGGCCTCGCCGTCGACGTCGTACTCGAACGTCGCTTCGTCTCCCGAACTCACGGTCTCGGACCACTTGACGAACCACTCCCCGTCCATCTCGATCACCTGCGCGCCGTTGGTCTTCCGGGGTTCGGCGGTGACGATATCGGTCAGTTCGACGTCGGCGTTCGACGACGAGTTGTTTTCGACCGTGATCGTGACCGACCCGCCCTCGACGGAGCGTTCGACGAGCACGTTGTTCATGATTCGCGCGATGGAATCGTCGATATCGAGCGGTTCTCGCCCGGTGACGGTCGCGAGCTTTTCGGCCATCTCCGGAAGGATGGTCCCGAGTTTGTTGCGCTTCTCGCGGCGCTGTTGCATCGAGCGGCGTTTGTTCAGGTAGCGTTTGAGCTCGCGCGCGGCCTCGCGGATCGCCAGTTCGATCTCGTCTTCGATCTCGGGTACGTTCGCGACCGCGTCCTTCGACTCGCTCGTGAAGGGCACGTTCGTCGAGGCCACGTGGACCATGATCACCGCCGGCCCGTTCGGCAGGCCGGAGCCGCCCGGCTGGTCGAGGCCGTAGTTGCGCCAGCCGATGGACTTGACGACGTCGGTCGTCGCACACGCGCCGCGCTGGTAGACCAGCGGAACGCGGTTCGCAAAGCGGAGGACGTCGGCAGTACCCTCGGCCTCGAGTTCGCCGCCGTAGGCGATCCCGGCCTCGACGATGAACGGATCGCCGGCGGAGACGCCCGCGTCGCGCGTGGCCGCGGCGTAGAAGTCCGCGTCGAACTCCTTCTTGAGCCCCGCCTCGATGAGGTCGTCCGTGATCGGTGAGAGACACCGCGTCGGCGGCGCCATGATGTCGGTCTCGCGCATCGCCTCCACGAGGTCGCTCGAGGCGTCCCGGTCGTCGGTGAGTTCGCGAACCAGCGGGGGGTCGTCGGGGACCGTCCGCATCCGGTCCCAGAGTGCGTCGGTGACGTTCTCGCGGGCGGTGTCGCCGAAACTCGCGTCGTCGCGCTCCTCGGTCATGTCGGCGGCGCGATCGACGTGGGACCGGAGCCGCGTCCGGTTCAGCCGGTGGCGTGGGTCGTCCTCGTCGGCGAACTTGCCCGCGAGCCGCGAGGCGAACGCGTCGAGGACGGCGTCGTCCTTCCGTGAACTCGTCGCCCCGTCGACCAGCCGATAGAGATCGGCGGCGATCCGTCCGTCCTCGGCGGCGCCCTCCTCGTCCCCGTCAGGGTCGGCGATCGGCACCAGTTCCGTCCAGGCAGCTTCGACGGCGTTCTCTCGAACCGTGACGCCGAACGTCGTCCCGTGGTCGTCCTCGACGCCGTCGGCGACGTCGTCGACGATCCGCTCGACGTCGTGGTGGGCGACGCGATCGACGTCGTCGATCGCCGCGGCGACGGCCGTGGCGAAGTCCGCTGTGGCCTGGGCGCCCTTGTTCGCCGTCGCGTCGGTGACGGCTCCAGCGACGTCGACGTCCTCGCCGGAGACGGGCGCCGACCAGCTCATCTCCCGGCCGTAGTGGCGATCCCGGAAGTTGTCGATGACCGACTCGGCGGTCTTCTTCCCGACGCGGGTGAACTCGTTCTGGAGGAATCCCGAGATCGAGTGCGAGTCCGTCCCGTCGAGCATCTTGATGACGGTGCCGAGTTCGACCCCGTGGGGGTGCGGTCGGATCTCCTCGGTCTCCTCGGGGAGCTGGTCCGTCGCGCGCTCGAACTTGAAGTGGTCGTTCGGTTCGACCAGCTCGATGCGGGCGTGGGGGTTGACGACCGCGGTGTGCTTGATGTAGTCGTGGAGCTGGCTCCGGGCGCGCATGTTCGCCTCCATCTCCAGTTCGATGCGCGTCCCGTGGGGGCGATCCCAGGTCGTCTCCCGATCGACGCTGATCTCGGGTTCGTTCTCGTCGGTGTCGACGATGAGCTCGTAGTACTGGGCGTCGGGCGAGCCCTGCGTCCGGCTGGTGATCTTCGCCGGTTTGCCGCTCGTCAGCTGCGAGTAGAGGACGGCCGCGGAGATGCCGATCCCCTGCTGGCCGCGGTTTTGCTCGCGAACGTGAAAGCGCGAACCGTAGAGGAGTTTCCCGAAGACTTTCGGCAGCGACTCCTTCGTGATTCCCGGGCCGTTGTCCTCGACGATCAGCCGGTAGTACTGGCCCTCGTCCTGGATCTCGACGTAGATATCCGGGAGGATGCCCGCCTCCTCGGCGGCGTCGAGGGCGTTGTCGACGGCCTCCTTGACGGCCGTCACGAGGCCCCGCGCCCCGCTGTCGAAGCCGAGCATGTGCTTGTTCTTCTCGAAGAACTCGGCGATCGAGATCGCCTGCTGGCTCTCGGCCAGCTCTTCGGCGATCGCGGATTCGTCGCCGAGCGACGACTGGAACGACGTCATTAGGAAATCCGTAACAGTGGCGGCCTTAAAACGTTCCCGTTAGCCCGGTGAAAGTGGAGCGGCCGACTCCAGTCGTGCGGTTTGTCGGGGCTTCGAATCGAACGGCGTGCTACTCGAGTCCGGTTCGGTGGAGGAGACGGCTACCTCGCAGGCCGATTGGACGCGGTACGGGCGTTCGCTCTGACCGAGAAATCGCACTCGATTCCGCCGTGCCAGACACCCACCAGCCGAGGGGCCAGCTCGGGAGAGGGATTTTTGTCGTTGGTTCGCGCTCGCGCGCGTACGTGACCTTTATTAATGGGCAGGCGCTACCCGAAGACAGGTTTTCCATGTCACAGGAACGCGAGTACGGCGCCGGCCAAATCCAGGTCCTCGAGGGGCTGGAGGCCGTGCGGAAGCGGCCGGCGATGTACATCGGCTCTACCGACTCACGCGGACTCCACCATCTGGTCTACGAGGTCGTGGACAACTCCATCGACGAGGCGCTCGCGGGCCACTGCGAGGAGATCACCGTCACGATCCACGAGGACGACTCCGTCAGCGTGGTCGACGACGGCCGCGGGATCCCCGTCGACACGCACGAGGAGTACGAACGCCCGGCTCTGGAGGTCATCCTCACCGTCCTCCACGCCGGCGGGAAGTTCGACAGCAAGTCCTACCAGGTCTCCGGCGGCCTCCACGGCGTCGGCGTCTCCGTCGTCAACGCCCTCTCCGAGCGCCTCGAGGTGACCGTCACCCGCGACGGCGGCGTCTACGAGCACGCCTTCGACCGCGGCGAACCCGACGGCGACATGGAGCGCGTCGCCGACCCCGACGAAACTGACGAGACCGGGACCGCCATCCGCTTCTGGCCCGACGACGAGATCTTCGAGACGCTCGAGTTCTCCTACGCCACCCTCTCGAATCGGCTTCGCGAACTCGCGTTTCTCAACTCCGGCGTCGCGATCACGCTGCGGGACGAACGCGAGGTCGACGACGAGGGTGTCATCCTCCAGGAGACCTTCCAGTACGAGGGCGGCATCCGCGAGTTCGTCGAGTACATCAACGAGACGCGATCGCCGCTACACCGCGACGTGGTCTACTTCACCGGCGAAGAGCAGAACATCCACGTCGAAGTCGCCATGCAGGCGACCGAGGAACTCCAGGGGTCGATCCACGCCTTCGCCAACAACATCAACACGCGAGAGGGCGGGACGCACCTCACCGGGTTCAAAACGGCGCTGACTCGCGTCGTCAACGACTACGCGAACGAGAACGACCTCCTCTCGGACCTCGACGAGAACCTCAAGGGCGAGGACATCCGAGAGGGACTGACCGCCGTCATCTCCGTCAAGCACCCGGATCCCCAGTTCGAGGGCCAGACGAAGACCAAACTCGGCAACAGCGAGGTCCGGGGGATCGTCGAGGGCACGATGCACGACGGGCTGGCGACGTACTTCGAGGAGAACCCGGACACGGCCCAGGCGATCGTCCTGAAGGCCGTCGAGGCGGCGAAGGCGCGCAAGGCCGCGAAGAAGGCCGAAGAGCTCACGCGCCGGAAGTCCGCGCTGGATTCGACCGCGCTGCCCGGCAAACTCGCGGACTGCCAGACGCGCGATCCGGACGAGGCCGAGCTCTTCATCGCGGAGGGCGATTCCGCCGGCGGCAGCGCGAAACAGGCCCGCAACCCCGACTACCAGGCCATCCTCCCGATCAAAGGCAAGATCCTGAACGTCGAGAAACACCGCCTCGATCGCATCCTCGAGAACGACGAGATCCGCAACATGATCACCGCCATCGGGGCGGGCATCGGCGACGAGTT
The DNA here is from genome assembly GCF_023093535.1 of Halovivax limisalsi. Lineage (NCBI taxonomy): Archaea > Methanobacteriati > Methanobacteriota > Halobacteria > Halobacteriales > Natrialbaceae > Halovivax > Halovivax limisalsi. Next base: position 2,310,556 of record NZ_CP095757.1, on the reverse strand, counting down.
CGACATCGACGACGTCCGGTACAAGAAGATCATCATGGCGACCGACGCCGACGTCGACGGCGCCCACATCCGCACCCTGCTGCTGACGTTCTTCTACCGCCACATGCGCCCGCTGCTCGAACACGGTTACGTCTACGCCACCCAGCCGCCGCTGTACCGCATCCGGTATCGCGGCGACACCTACGACGCCATGACCGACGCCGAGCGCGACGAGATCGTCGAGGAACAGTGCAACGGCAATCCCTCGCAGGTCCAGCGCTTCAAGGGCCTCGGCGAGATGAACCCCGAGCAGCTCTGGGACACGACGATGAACCCCGAGAACCGCATCCTCAAGCGCGTCTCCGTCGAGGACGCCGCCGCGGCCGACCGCATGTTCTCGATCCTGATGGGCGACGCCGTCGGCCCGCGCAAGGAGTTCATCAAGGAGAACGCCCCCGAGGCCGAGTGGGTGGATATATGACGAACTTTTGCGCTGCGGGCGCGCCTCCGGCGCGCCCTCGGCAAAATCTTCAAAAGAGCCGTACGGCTCTTTTGGACATCGCGGGATCTTCGATCCCGCTCAGCTTCGATGAAAAGCACTCCTCCCTCCGTTACAGCCGCGCGAAGCGCGGCTACCACACCGGTCGTCGGCCCGCTCGCGCGGCCGCAAGGCGGCCGCGCTCGCGGTGGAACAGCCTGAGAACTACCGCTACCGCACCAGTTGAGACGACTGCCAGCGCCGCCACCGAGCCGAACGCTAACGAACCCAAGATTTTGAGATATGAGTTCTGAAGCCCCGGATCCGACGGACGTCGACGCCCGGACGGTCGAGACCGTTCGGATCGAAGACGAGATGGAGCAGAGTTACATCGACTACGCGATGAGCGTCATCGCGGGACGGGCCCTGCCGGACGTGCGGGACGGGCTGAAACCCGTCCACCGGCGGATTCTGTACGCGATGCACGAGATGGGCGTCACCAGCGGGTCGAGTCACCGCAAGTCCTCGTCCGTGGTGGGCGAGACGATGGGTGACTACCACCCCCACGGCGACAGTCCGATCTACGACGCGCTGGTGCGGATGGCCCAGGACTTCTCGATGCGCTACCCGCTGGTCGACGGCCAGGGCAACTTCGGGTCGATGGACGGCGACCCGCCGGCCGCCCCGCGGTACACGGAGGCCCGGATGGCCCCCATCGCCGAGGAGTTGCTGACCGACATCGAGAAGGACACGATCGACTTCCAGGCGAACTACGACGATCGCCTGCAGGAACCGACGGTGCTTCCCTCGGCGTTTCCCAACCTGCTGGTCAACGGCTCGTCGGGGATCGCGGTCGGCATGTCGACGAACATCCCGCCGCACAACCTCGGCGAGGTGATCGACGCGACGATCGAGTTGATCGAGAACCCCGAGGCCACCGTCGAGGACCTGATGGAGCACGTCAAAGGGCCCGACTTCCCGACGGGGGCGAACATCGTCGGCCGGGACGCCATCTACTCGGCGTACAAGACCGGCCGCGGTCGCATCCGCGTCCGCGCGGAGTTCGAGGTCGAAGACTGGAAACCCGATCGCGATCGCATCGTCATCACGGAGCTGCCCTACCAGCAGAACAAGGCGAAGCTGGTCGAGCGGATCGCCGACGACGTCAACGAGGGCGTCATCGAGGGGATCTCCGACCTGCGCGACGAGTCCGACCGCAACGGCGTCCGGATCGTCGTCGAACTCAAGCGCGGCGCGAACACGGAGATCGTCAAGAACCGGCTGCTCGAGAACCACCTCGAGAAGACCTTCGGCGTCATCAATCTCGCGCTGGTCGACGGGCAACCGCAGGTCCTGACGCTGAAGGAGACCCTGGAGGAGTACGTCTCCCACCGCCGCGAGGTCGTCCGCAGACGCTCCGAACACGACCTCGCCGAAGCCGAAGAGCGCGCCCACATCCTCGAAGGGCGGCTCAAGGCGCTCGACATGATCGACGACGTGGTCGAACTCATCCGCAATTCCGAGAACCGCGACGAGGCCCGCACCGGCCTCGAGAACGAGTTCGGCTTCTCCGAGATGCAGGCGGCCCACATCGTCCGCATGCAACTCGGCAGCCTCACCAACATGGAGGCCGCCGAGATAAAGGAGGAGTACGAGGACGTCCAGGCCGAAATCGAGCACCTGACCGAGATCCTGGAGAACGAATCGCGGTTGCTCGAGGTCATCACGGACGAGCTCCGGGCGATCAAGGACGAGTACGATGACGATCGGCGCACCTCGATCATCGAGGACGTCGGCACCGTCACGCACGAGGATCTCATTCCCGAAGAAGAGGTCCTCATCGTCATGACCGAGGACGATTACGTCAAGCGCATGCCCGTCTCGAACTTCGACCCGCAGGGTCGCGGCGGGAAGGGCATCATCGGCTGCGACGTCAAGGAGGGCGATCGGGTGACGACCGTCTTCCAGGCCAACACCCACGACTACCTGCTCTGTTTCACCAATCAGGGCCAGGTCTACCAGCTCAAGGCCTACGAGATCCCCGAAATGAGCCGGACGGCCCGGGGCAAGTCCGCGGTCAACATCCTCGACCTCGATCCGGGCGAGGAACTCACGGCCATCGTCGACACGGACGCCTTCGGCGACGACGAGTACGTGACGATGGTCACGCGAAACGGCTACGTCAAGCGGACCTGCGGCGACGAGTTCGACAACATCCTCACGACGGGCATCATCGCCGCCTCGCTCGAGGCGGGCGACGCGCTCGTCGACGTCGAGGTGACCGACGGCACGAAAGACCTCGTCATCGGGACCGAGCGGGGCATGACCATCCGCTTCGACGAGACCGAAGCGCGCGCGATGGGGCGCAACGCCCGCGGCGTCAACGGCATCGATCTCGAGGACGGCGACGCCGTCGCCGGGCTCGTCGCCACGGACGCCGGCGACGACCGCGCCCTGTTGACGGTCACCGAGAACGGCTACGGCAAGCGAACGCTCCTCTCCGAGTACCGCACCCAGTCGCGCTACGGCAAGGGTCTCATCGACATCAAGACCGAAGACCGGAACGGTCCGGTGACCGCGCTGAAGGCCGTGACGCCGGAGGACCACCTGGTCATCATGAGCGAACGCGGCCAGATCATGCGAACGCGCGCGGGCGAGATCTCCACGGTCGGGCGAAACACGATGGGCGTCACCGTGATGGACGTCGACTCAGAGGACGCCGTCGCGAGCGTGGACGTCCTCTCGCTCGCTCCGGACGGCTCCGATTCGGAGTAGACGGGGCCGTCCGTCGACGCGTACCGTTCTACTTCGTTGTCGATCGACGATCTCCGTGCTACCGGCGGACCAACTCGAACGGGAGAACGGGGCGTCCAGTCCGAAGATGCGGAACCGTCCGACCGAGATACTCAGAGAGAGCGGATTCGGAGAGATCCAGCCTCGTTCGTCAGTGGTCGGACTCCTCGGCGGGCGCGATCATCTCCTCGATGCGGAGGATGAGGACGTTGTCGGTGTCGTCCTTCCCGTCGAGGGTGCCGTCGACGACGAGTTTCGAGAGCGGCGTCGGGCCGACGCGAACGCGATCTCCGTCTGCGACGTCGATCGACCCCTGGACGTGGATCTCGGCCCGGCAGAGGTCGGGGTGGTGGACGCTCGAGAGGTCGATCTCCTCGACGACGACGTCGTCGATCGGCTCGCCGTCGACCGCGATGGGGACGGGCGCCGGTTCGTCGAGTTGCTGGACGCCGAGGGCCTCGTAGGCCTTTGCGGTCGGTTTGTAGCCCCCTTTCGGGCCGGGGACGCCCTCGACCAGCTGGAGGGCTTTCAGACTCTGCATCTGGTTTCGGATCGTCCCCGGATTGCGATCGACCTGCGCCGCGATATCTTCGCCCTTGATGGCCGCCTCGGTCCCCGCGTGTAAGTCCGTCAAGGCGCGCAAGATCATCTTCTGGCTGGACGTGAGTTCGATCGATGACATTGTCGACCGATTCGCAGCATAATTCCTTAAGTGGCGTGGTCACGGCGTTCTTCTCCGTACAATTCCGGCAGCGCGGTCCGTCGATACGTCGCGTGGGCACCACCGGTCGACGGGCCGTCAGGTTCGAGCGTCGACGGGTTCCCGAACGCGGACTCGACCGGCGACGTCCTCGGGCAGAGAGAGTTCGCGATCACCATCGACGGGACGCGCCGTGACCATGCCGAACGGAGCGACTTCGGTGATCTCCAGTTCGACGCCGGGTTCGACGCCGCGTTCGGAGAGATAACACAGCATCTCCGGGTCGTCGTCGGCCACTTCCTCGACGACGACCACGTCGCCGGGGTCGAACGCGGCGAGGACCTCGCCCGACGGGGGCGTCGGCGGTTCGAGGTCGGCGCCGGGAATGGGCGAGCCGTGCGGGTCGACGGCCGGATCGTCGAGCGCCTCAGCGAGTCGCGCTTCGAAGTTTTCGCTGATGTGGTGCTCGAGGCGGTCGGCTTCCTCGTGGACGTCCGCCCAGTCGTAATCGAGGTGTTCGGCGAGATAGGCCTCGAGGAGTCGGTGGTGTCTGACGACCTCGATCGCGACCGTCGCCCCCTCCTCGGTCAGCGTGACCCCGCTGTACTTCTCGCGGTCGAGCAGGCCGCGATCTTCGAGTTTTTCGACCATGCTGGTCACTGTCGGCGACGTCACGTCCAGCTCGTCGGCGATTTCGGACGTCCGTACGCGGTCGTCCCCGTCGCGTTCTAGCTGGTAAATGACCTTGAGGTAATCTTCCATGACGTCGCTCAACATCATTCGCTCCAACGGACGACCGCACCGACCCTAAACCTGTCGCCACGTCGGTGTATCCGGTCGATCGTCGGCCCGATGCAGTACCGTTTTAGTCAAATCTCACGAACGGACGCACATGAACCGAACCGTGCGGATCATCGGGGCGCCGGTCGACTTCGGGGCGAACCGGCGAGGCGTCGACATGGGACCGTCGGCGATCAGGTACGCCGGGCTGGCAGCCCAGCTCGACGCCGCCGGCGTCGAATCAGTGGACGAGGGTGACCTGTTCGTCCCCCGGGCCGAGGAACGCGATCCGGAGGGGCGGACGGACGACGTCGAGAACGCGAAGTTCATCGACGAAGTGGCGGCCGTCTGCCGGCAACTCGGCGATCGCGTCGCCCAGACGCTCGAGGACGGACAGTTCCCGCTCGTCCTGGGGGGCGATCACTCGATCTCGATGGGGACGATGCAGGGTGCGTCCCGGGAGTCGACCCTCGGCGTCATCTGGTTCGACGCCCACGCGGACCTCAACACGCCGACGACATCTCCCAGCGGTAACGTCCACGGCATGCCGCTGGCCGGCGCGCTCGGGTACGACGAGTTCGCGTCGATGGAGTGGGCCAGCGCGGCGAACGTCGCCGAAGAATCGGTCGCCTACGTCGGCCTGCGCAGCGTCGACGACCGCGAACGCGACGCGATCACCGAGAGCGCCATTTCGGCGTTCACGATGGCCGATATCGACGAGCGCGGGATCACGGCCGTCGTGGAAGACGCGCTCGAGGTGGCGAGCGGCGGGACCGACGGCCTCCACGTCAGTCTGGACCTGGACTGGCTCGATCCGGCCCACGCCCCCGGCGTCGGGACGCCCGTCCGCGGCGGCGTCACCTATCGCGAGGCGCACTCGGCGCTCGAAACCGTCGCCGATCACCACGACCGACACGACTCGCTGCGATCGATGGACGTCGTCGAGGTCAATCCGATCCTCGACGAGTCCAACGAGACCGCCTCCGTCGCCACCGAAGTCGTCGCCAGCGCGTTCGGCAAACGCACCCTGTAGGCGGGCTCGGTCGCGGGATCGACGTGCTCCGTTCGATCCGACCGGTCGCGATGCCCGTCGTGGCGAACGACCGATGCCCGCCGATCGGACGGCACTCGCCCTCTCGCGTGAGAATTACACGCACGGCGGTCGGGGTTTCAACACCTTTGTATTGGAGCTACCCCGAGGTTCGGCCATGAGTACAGACGTCGTCGTACTCGGCTCTGGGTACGCCGGAGCCGGGGCGATCAAGTCGCTCCAGTCGTCGCTCGGTCGGGACGCGTCGCTCACCTGGATCTCGGATATCGACTACCACCTGGTACTGCACGAAGTCCACCGGGTCATCCGCGATCCGGCCGTCCAGACCGACATCACGATCCCGATCGGCTCGATCGCCGACGAGACGACGAACTTCGTCAACGACCGCGTCGTCGGCCTGGACACCGACGAACGCGTGGTCGAACTCGAGACCGAGGCGGACGTCTCCTACGATTACGTCCTGGTCGCGCTGGGCAGCCGGACGGCGTTCTACGGGATTCCCGGTCTCGAAGCGGAGTCGTACACGCTCAAGAGTCTCGACGACGCGCTCGAAATCCACGAGGCCGTCAAGGCGGCCGGCGAGGCGGCCACGCGAGGCGATCCGGCCCAGATCGTCATCGGCGGCGCCGGCCTCTCCGGCATCCAGTCCGCCGGCGAGGTCGCGGAGTTCCGCGACGAGCACCGCGCCCCGATCGACGTCCACATCGTCGAGGCGATGGAGGAAATCTTCCCGGGCAACGATCCGTCGATCCAGGGCGCGCTCCGCGAACGCCTCGAGGACGCCAACGTCCGGATCCACACCGACGATCCGATCACCGAGGCGACCGCGGACGCGATCCACTTCGACGAGGGCGACCCGCTCGAGTACGACGTCCTCCTCTGGACGGGCGGCATCACCGGCCAGGACGCACTCGACGGTGCGGAACTCGACAACCAGCACAACCGGGTCGAGGCGACCTCGACGTTCCAGACCTCCGACGAGCGCGTCTTCGCCATCGGGGACTCGGCGATCGTCGAACAGAACGACGCCCCGGCGCCGCCGACCGCCCAGGCCGCCTGGCAGGCCGCCGAGGTCGTCGGCACCAACATCGCTCGCGCCATCGAGGGTCGCAAGCTCCAGTCCTGGCGCTACGAGGACAAGGGCACCGTCGTCTCCGTCGGGGAGCGCGCCGTCGCCCACGACGTCAAACCCGCGTTCGGCATCAGCGTGCCTGTGCGGACGTTCGGCGGCTTCCCGGCGCGCAACCTGAAGAAGATGATCGCCGCACGCTGGATCGCCGACCTGACCGGCTGGAACGACGCGCGAAAGCGCTGGTCGGCGCTGTAGACGAATTTCTGTTCACCGATCGTATCGCGTTCAGCTGTCAGACCGCTCGTCGGGTTCGGCCTCGTCACCGTGAATCTCGTCGCCGTTCATCGGCCGCGCGGGGACGCCGGCCACGACCGCGCCGGGCGGCACGTCTCTGGTGACGAGCGAGTTCGCCGCCACGCTCGCGTCGCGGCCGATCTCGACGCCGGGGAGGACGATCGCGCCGGCGCCGATCATGGCGCGCTCGCCGACGACGACCTCGCCGGTGCGGTACTCGTCCTGCAGGAACTCGTGACAGAGGATCGTGGCGTCGTAACCGACGAGCGCATCGTCTTCGAGGGTGATCAGTTCCGGCCAGAAGACGTCCGGCGTGGCTTCGAGCCCCCAGGAGACCCGTTTTCCGACGGTCACGCCGAGCCGACGGAGCAGCCATCGTTTGAGCTTCAAACTCGGCGAGAGCCGCACCAGCCAGACGATCGCGTACGAGAGCGCCACCCGGAACGGATTCCGTTCGCGCGGCCAGCCCGACAGCGAGTTGCCGGGCCCTGGCGTCGGATGGCGGTCGATCCGATCGTGACGGGAGGGATCTGCGGTCACTGTCCGGTCAGTCGAACCGATCGGTTAAGAACCTAGGTGGAAGCAACCGCGGGTCGGCGGGCCGGATGCTGGCAGGTGACAAACTGACTACGGCGCCCCTCACTCGCCGTCGAGCGGCAGGGCCCGCGTCGTCCGGTCGACGTAACAGAGAACGTCGAACGCGTCGGCGTAGCAATCCGAGACGATGAACTCCTCGACGCACGATGGGTCGAACGTGGCACCGATCGAGACGTGATCGAGCGGTGTACCGAGCCACCCGGCCAGACGGTCGTCCGCCGCCGCGTCGCGGATGTCGAGGACGGTGACGCACTCACCGAGTTCGTCGAGAATCGCCTCGACGTCGCCGAGCTCCCGTGCATCGAGGCTATAGCGACGCAATATGGTCGATTCGTCGCCGTCGGGGTGTTCGCCTTCTGCTCCCGTTGACGTCGCTGCCGCCGACGAGGGTGCTGGCGGGCCGACGGCCTGGAACGAGCCCCGACCGAAGGCGAACCCGACGGCGACGTACGCCGGTCCATACCGGTCGGCGAGGTACCGACCCATCGATGGGGCGGAGATATCGGAGTTGCGGTCACGGGTTAGGACACGATTCACGTGATCGTCGTGCGCCCAGATGGCCAGCTGGTCGGCGTCTGTGGCTTCCAGAACCCACGCAGCAGTGTCGGCCATTTCCCGGTCCCGGTACTGGAGTAGCCGTGCGACGGTCGCCGACCGTGGCGCGGTCGCTCGATCCCACGCCCGAACGGCTCGTCGGTACCGGAGCGTGCGTTCGAGGACGGACAGTTGCTTGGCCAGGCGGACGACTCGCCTGCGGCCTCGTCGCTTTCGATAGGTCTCTCGATGCCGTTCGACGTGAGCCGTGACCCGGCGGACAGTCTCGATCGCGCGATCGAACCCGGCGTCGGACCGTTCAGACTGTGCAGGTGCGATTCCGCCGTCGCCGACGGCGTCCAGCGCCCCCAACACCGGTCCGTCGAGACCGGGATCAGCCGCCTCGAAGAACGAAACCAGCCAATCGACGGCGCCTTGAGTGTACTGGATGTCAAGACCGTAAACCCGTACACGATCGTCGATCGGGCGACAACGATTGAACGACCGCAGCCACTCGAACAGGTCGCGGACGGATTCGACGGTCCACGTCCAGAAGTAGATCCCGTCGAGAGCAAGGTCGAGCGATCCCGTCCCGTGGACGACGTACTCGTCGATCGCGAGCGTCTCGGCGAAATTCGATTCGAGAGCGATCGCGCGGACGTCATGCTCGGTGACGAGATGTCTCACCAGGCGGTGTTTCAGCTGAAAGAATTCGCGCGTCCCGTGTGTCGACTCGCCGAGACCGACGACCCGAGCGGGTTCTAGCCGCTCGCGAAGCGATTCCACCTTGTCGATCCCGACGTCCGGGTCAGAGATATCGAACGAGATCGTGTGTTCGCGAATCGCGTCGAGTCGTGGCGGAGAGAGCGGTCGTGTGTGAGCGTGTTCAGTTGTCCGATCGTTCGCATCGTCCGTATTCGTGGTGTTCTCGGTCATTCGATTGGTGGCAGTCACGTATTCGGAATTTCGTTCGCCTGCGGCGCTGCGCTCGGGTTGCGACGCTCATCACTAACTGTGAACGAACGCAACCGCGTCCTCAAACACCACCTATCGAACGACCAGCATCGTCACGACGGTCAGTCACAGCCCACAAAAGGATACCGGGACCGAACCGGCCAACACCGTTTGTCGCCGTCTGTCTCCCGGCCTGATAGCCCAGCTTAGGCGTCGCGCAGTTCCGCCATGTGGTCGATCCGGCGCTGGACGAGTTCGTCAGTCCCGATGTCGTGGCGGACTTGCAGTCCCTCCTCGCCGGCGACGGCCAGCGCGTCCTCGGCGATCGACTCGGCTGCGCCGATCGAGTTTGCGCGGCCGACGACGGCGAACGAGCGCGAGGTCGTCGTGTAGATGCCGTCGTCGCGCTCGTCGACGCTGGCGTAGTAGAGCAACGCCTCCCCGGCGCTCTCCGCATCAATTTCGACACGCGCACCGGCCTCCGGATCGGTCGGATACCCCTCGGGGACGGCGTACTTACAGACCGTGGCTTCCTCGGTGAACGAGAGATCGGGCAGCGCCTCGCCGTTTCTGGCGGCGATCAGCACGTCGCGGAAGTCGGTTTCGAGGACGGGCAGGGTGTTCATCGCCTCCGGATCGCCGAAGCGGGCGTTGAACTCGACGACCTTCGGTCCGTCGGCGGTGAGCATGAACTGGCCGTAGAGGATCCCCTTGTAGTCCTCGAGGGCCTCGACCGTCGCGTCGATGATCTCGACGGCGCGGTCGTAGTCGCCGTCGTCCATGAACGGCAGGTCCGTGCCGGGCGCCGAGTAGCTTCCCATGCCGCCGGTGTTCGGCCCCTCGTCGCCCTCGTAGGCGCGCTTGTGATCCTGCACGGCCGGGGCCGTCCGAACGGAACCGTTGGCGACGAACGCCTGGACCGTGAACTCCTCGCCGACGAGGCGCTCCTCGAGGACGATCCGATCGTAGTCGGAGTCGCGAATGTACGCTTTGCCCTCGTCGGCGGTGACCTGGTCGCCGATGACCTTCACGCCCTTGCCGCCCGTGAGGCCGGCCGGCTTGATCGCGAGGTCGCCGTCGTAGTCGTCGACGAATTCGCACGCGGCCTCCATATCGTCGAACGTTTCGAAGTCCGGACAGCCCGGAATCCCGTTCTCGGCCATAAAGCGCCGCTGGAAGGCCTTGTCCGTCTCGATCCGGGCCGCGGCCTGCTTCGGACCGAACGCGTAGATCCCGGCGGCCTCCAGCGCGTCGACGAGGCCCGCTGCGAGCGGCCCTTCCGGCCCGACGACGGCGATCGTCGCGTCGATCGACTCGGCGTACGCGACGACCGCGTCGGTGTCGGCGGTATCAAGCGTCTCGAACCCGCTGGAAAGCGCCGCGATCCCCGGATTTCGGTTGCCCGCGCAGGCGTACAGGTCGACTTCGCTGTCGGCGAGGCTGCGAGCGATGGCGTGTTCGCGGCCACCGCCCCCGATCAGGAGCACGATCTCTCTCATACCTGAGGAGGTGGGCGGCGCGGGTGTAAACGTTACCGTTTCGATCGCTGAAATTTCGTCCGTCGGCCCGGAACGCTCGCCGACGAACGGCGAGTTCACGAGTAAAATAGCGTCGGTCGTCGGCTCCGTTCGTCCGAGGATTCGTCGGCGGTCGGTTCCGACGACGTCGACGCCTGTCCGAGCAGCGCGTCGAGGACGTCGATCGCCGCCTCGCCGTGCAGCGGTCGGTTGTCGTTGCCGCACTGGTCGTCCATGATGCAGGCCGGACAGCCGTCGACCCGGCCGCAGTCGCAGCCGGCGATCAGCGCGCGGGCGCGCTCGGCGATGGCCTCGAACTCGTCGTAGATCGCCCGCGAGAAGCCCAGTCCGCCCTCGACGCCGTCGTAGATGAACCAGCCGCTGGCCGGCGGGCGATCGAGGTCGTCCGCGCGCGACCGGATCGTCGCCTCGGCCGCGGCGATCGACTCCGGCGCGCGGGCCGACGTTCCGGTGGCAGTATCGTCGGGGGCTGCAGGATCGTCCGTCGGCGCCGCCAGGTGGGCGTCCAGCGAGAGGGTGGCGAGGCCGCCGAGATCGCGTTTGTCCACCATGAGTTCGAGCGGCGCGACGCCGATCGTCGCGTGTTCGGCGGCGTGCAAGCCGCCGGCGTAGCCGACGTGAGCGCCGTCGCCGAACTCGCCGTCGAGTTCGGGCACCTCGAAGTCGCCGTAGCGATCGACGAGGCGGGCCTCGACGTCGGCGGGGACCTCGAGCCAGCACAGCTGGGTCTCCATCGGGAGCGCCGGGAGGCCGGTCGGCACGTTCTGCCGGCGCTTCCGCCCGCCCTCGATACGCACCTGGTCGTACGTGCCGTAGTACGAGAGAACCGTGCCGGTGCCGTGGTGGAGGACGAAGTCGCCGATCTCCCGCGAGCGCTCGGACTCGGCGTCGAGGACGGTCACCTCGCGGTTCGTCCGCGTGTAGTACTCGACGTCGACCGGCTGGACGACGACGTGGGGCTGGGGCCCCTCGTGGACGACGTCCGTGACCTCGTACTGGCGGCCCTCGTGGAGTCGTACGGCGCCCTCGTGGAAGTCGCGGAACACGCGCTCGCGGGCGAGGGGCTCCATCTCGGGGTCGTGTCGGGCGTCGACGCCGTCGGCGAGGCGAACCTCGTACTCCTCGCCGGCGGTGGCGTACATCGAGACCGACGACTGGGGTCGCGGCGGGCCGGCGTAGGAGACGCCGGTTTCCAGTCGGCCGGAACAGTGGCCCGCCCGGCGCCAGAGTTCGACTGCCGACGCCAGGCGCTCGCGGCCAGCGAAGGAATCGACGTCCGTCTCGTCGAGCGCGAGTTCGTCGGCCGCACAGCGGACGTGCGTGGCGAAGACGGCGTCGTTGTCCGTGTCGACGACGGCGTCCTCGACGTCCGATTCGGTGAGATAGGACGGGTTGGAGACGACGTACTGGTCCAGCGTCCGGTGGTCGGCGACGAGCACCGACAGTGCGCGCTCGGTCCCGCGGCCGGCGCGACCGATCTGCTGCCAGAACGCCTGGCGCTGGCCGGGGTACCCCAGCTGGACGGTCGCGTCCATCGCTCCGATGTTGAGCCCCAGTTCGAGCGCGTTCGTCGACGCGACGCCGTCGATCGATCCCGTCTTCAACCCCCGTTCAGTGGCGTGACGGGAGTTGCGCGCGTGGCCGGCGTGATACGAGCGGAGATCGTCACCGCGATCGGGATCGGTGTAGTAGCCCGACCATCGCTCGCGAGCGCTCTCGGCCCGTTCGATGGAGAGTTCGGCGAGTTTCCGCGAAGGGGTAAACAGCAGCGTCTGGGCGCCGTGGTACGTGAGGTGGGCGAAGAGCCGCGGAGCTTCGACGGAGGCCGGAAGTCGATCGGCGCGCTCGCCGTCCGCATCGTCCGCTTCGTATGCGCTCGGTTCGGCTTCGTTCGCGTCCGATTGGACTCCGTCCTCGTCGGCGGCCGACGCCCGCGGCGGATTCCAGAGGACGAGGTCGCGCGGCCCGCGCGGTGAGCCGTCGTCGTCGACGACGGTGACGGCTTCGTCGATCAGCGCTTCGGAGTGGGCGGCCGGATTCCCGATCGTCGCGCTCGTCAGGACGAACTGGGGATCGGCTCCGTAGTAGCCGAGCACCCGTTTCAACCGCCGCAGCGTCCAGGCGACGTGCATCCCGTGCACGCCGGTGTAGGTGTGGGACTCGTCGATCACGACGAGGTCGCACGCGCCGTAGAAGCCGGCCCACCGATCGTGATCGTGGAGGTAGGTGTTGACGCCCGCGAAGTTGGTGATGATCACGTCGGCCCCCTCGCGTATTTCGCGGCGCGTCTCCCCGCGTTCGGTGTCGCCGTCGTAGACGCGGACGGTAACGTCGAGATCGAGCCGCTCGTAGAGGTCGTTCAGTTCCCGCTCCTGGTCGCGCGAGAGGGCCTTCGTCGGATAGACGACCAGCGCGGTCGAATCGCGCCGGGGTGCGTCCGGGGCCTCGCCGCCCGAATTCGGCCCGTCGAGGTAGTGCCGTGCGATCTGGAGACCGTAGATCAGCGTCTTGCCCGAGGCGGTGCTCGTGGCGACGCAGACGTTCTCGTCCCGATCGAGCGCGTCGAGCGCGGCGGCCTGGTGGGAGTAGAGGTCGTGATCGAGCGGACCGGCGAGGGCGGGACGGAGGACGTCGCGGGCGGGGACCGTCGTCGCTTCGCGCGCGGGAATATCGACGACGGTCGCCTCGCCAGGCGTTCCGGGATACGTCTCGAGTACGCCGTCGCCGGTGATCGGGATACCGTCGTGCTCGCTCGGTGCATTCGAGCTGGGGGCCGCCGGTGTCGGGTCGTTCCGCGTCATCAGGAGAAATCACCCAGGCCGGTCTGCCCGGCCGGTGATGGTTCTGACCCCCGCCGGAAAACGGGCGCCCCGTCCAGCGCCTCGTAGATCGCCCACAGCGCGCGGCAGTCGTCCTCGCAGTACCGCTCGTGGCGCTCCCAGTCGAGCGGCTCGCCCGTCCGGATGAACCGGGAGTAGGCAGCCGCCGTCGTCGCCCCGTCCAGCCCGGTTCCCTCGCTCTCGTATCCCACCGCGTCGGCGACGGCCGCCAGCTTATTTGTGCGCCCGGGGAGCACGGCGTTCCCGTCGGTGACGGCCCACCGGTAGAGGTCGCGCTTCGCGATCGACTCCCAGGTTTCGCGGTACGAGGGAACGAATCGCTCGACGAAGGATTCGAGGTGTGTGTAGTCGAACCGCCAGCCGTTCCAGGTGAGGAGCGTTCGGTCAGACTGGGTCCCGAGGACCCACTCGAGAAACGATTCGACGACCCTCCCAGGGTCCGAAGGGTCGGACCGCTCGACGAACGCGCGGTAGTCGTCGGTCGCGGGATCGTAGACGCCGATCTGCCAGACGATCGTCGGAGAGAGGCCGTCCGTCTCGATGTCGAGACACAGCGGCGGCTCGGCGTCGGTTTCACCGGGAAGCGGCTCTACCGTCACCCGACGCGGCTCGCCGGTTTCGAGCACGCGGGCGTGCTGATGCATCCGGTGGGCGGCGGTTTCGCCGATCCCGGGGAGCGACGTTAGGTCGGAGACCGGCGTCTCGAGCAGGTCGGCTTTGCTCCGGACACCGCGTTCGGCCAGCGCCGCCGCGGTCTTCGGTCCGACGCCGTCGACGGCGCGAACCCCGAACGCGTCGGCGCCGATCGGTTCGACGGTCCGGATCGGCCAGGGTTCGTCGGATTCGCCGCGGTCGCCGACACCGTCGCGGCCCGACGAGGTATCGGGTGCCAGATCCATCTGTACGACGGTGGCGCTGTCACCGTAGTTGTCGACCGAGCCGACGCCGCGAACGCGGACCCGGACGGCCGACGCGTCCGACGACGACCGTCCGCCGGCCCGGACCTCGGCCGGTTCGCGGACGGCGCGGACGGCGCCGGACTCGCGATCGAGCAGCCAGCACCGGTCGTAGGTGGCGGGGAGGCGCCCGGTGAGGACCGTCAGGTGGCGGCGATCGGCGGGGACGGGGTCGACGAGCGCATCGGCGTGGTCGAGCGACGCATCGAGCGTCGTCCGGTCGACCGAGATTCCGACGTCGTCGCAGACGAGAATCGCGGATTCATCCGTCCCGTCCGAACCCGTTCCGTCCAGGGTGACGCCAGCCGACGACAGCGCGGTCGCCCGCTGGACCGATACCAATCGGGTACTCCCGATGTCGTATTCCGAGACGGCACCGTTCGCGCCGCCGAGAGGCGGGTGGACGACCGGGACGTCGAAGTGTCGTCGCGCGCGAGCGGCGGCCCGCGGACGTCTGTCCGGACCGGGGAGCAAGACGAGATCGGGGTCGGCGTACGTGCGGGCGTCGGTCAGTGCGGCCGGTTCCCGCGTCGCCGCCATCTCGGCGGGGAGTGCGAGCAGCCGAAGACCGGCGGCAGCATCCATCGAGCGATTCCAGGCACGGCCCCCGTATGAGCGTTGTGAGTCCGCGGCGAAAGTGGTCGAACGCGTTTTCAGCGTCCGGACCGAAACGCTGCTATGCCCGCACCGCCGCGTCGGTGCCAGCCGTCCCCCAGGGGCGAGTCCGAGTGGCTGCCGGTCCGTCCGAATAATCGAAGTTTTATGAGCCATCGGTGGGAGTGACGTGCTATGCAACAGTACCTGGATCTCGTCGACGCCGTCCTCTCGGAGGGGTCCTACAAGCCCAACCGGACGGGCGTCGACACCATCTCGCGCTTCAGCCGCCACTACGAGGTCGACCTGCGGGAGGGCTACCCACTCCTGACGACCAAGCGGATGGACGGCTACCGCTGGAACTCGATGATCCACGAGGTCTGCTGGTACCTCTCCGGCGAGGAGCACAACCGAAACCTCCGCGAGGAAACCAGGATCTGGGACGCCTGGGCCGACGACGAGGGTCGGCTGGATACCGCGTACGGCCGGTTCTGGCGTCGCTTCCCCGTTCCGGAGGAGCCGGCCCGGCTCGAGGGCGAATCCTGGCCCGACGACGCCCACCGCTGGGTGACCGAGGAGGCCGACGGTCGGCGGACGTTCGACCAGTTGCAGTACGTCGTCGACACGCTCTCGGACAGTCCGAACTCCCGCCGGCTCGTCGTCGACGCCTGGCACCCCGCCAACGCCGCCGTCTCGACGCTGCCCCCGTGTCACTACACGTTCGTCTTCAACGTTCAGGGAGATCGGTTGAACTGTCACCTGACCCAGCGCTCCGGCGACGTCGCGCTCGGCGTCCCCTTCAACATCGCCGCGTACGCGCTACTCACGACGGTGATCGCCCAGCAAACGGGTTACGAACCGGGAAAATTCGGCCACACGGTCGTCGACGCCCACGTCTACTGCGGCGCGGGCGAGCGCGGCGAGTGGTACGCCGACAACCTCGACGCCCTGCAAGATCGACTGGCCGACGTCGACGACCGCGCGGAGTACCGCGACGTCCGCGACTGGCTCGAGTCGACCGCGCCGTCCGAGGACGACGGCGACGAGAATATGGACCACGTCCCCGGTCTCCTCGAACAGTGCGCCCGGGAACCGCTGTCGCGACCGACGATCGAAGTGGCCGACGTCTCGATCGACGAACTCACCGCCGACGACGTCGAACTCACCGACTACGACTCCCACGAGGGACTGACCTTCGGCGTCGCGGAGTGACGATGACGGGATCCGAAACCGCAACCCGGGCGGCGGACGACGCGAGGGCAGCGCTGGAGACGGACCTCGAACTGGTCGCCATCGTCGCAGTCGCGCGAAACGGCGTCATCGGCGTCGACGGCGAGATGCCCTGGCACATCCCCGCGGACATGAAACACTTCAGGCGGGAGACGACGGGTCACCCCGTCATCATGGGCCGGGTGACCTACGAGAGCATCGTCGCCGGGCTCGGCGAACCGCTCCCCGAGCGCACCTCGATCGTCCTCACAACTCGGGAGCTCGACACGCCGGCGAACGTGATCGTCGCGAACGACGTCGACGAGGCGATCGCGGCGGCCGAGCGAGCGTCGCGCGAACGCCACGGCGGGATCGGTCGCGCGTTCGTCGCGGGCGGCGCGTCGGTCTACGAGCAGTTCCTGCCGGTCGTCGACCGGTTGGTGGTCACCGAGGTGGACCGAGATCCGGACGGCGACGCGTTCTTCCCCGAGATCGACCCCGAAACCTGGCGAGTAACGGCCCGCGACGAACGCGACGAAGTCACGTTCCTCGAGTACGAGCGGCGGTAACGCCCGTCCGCGGCCTGCTCGGCGGTCCGCGGCCGGGGCGGCCTGAGGAACGTTTTTCATCCCCCGAGTGCTCGGTCGGGGTATGGACCCGTACGAGGGCGAGATCTCCGCCGGCTCGGTCGAGTACGAGCCGGTCAGCGTCAAGGACCTCCTCGTCGAGATGAAGGACACGGCCGAGCTGCTGATCGATCTCTCGTTCTCGGCGATCCTCCACCAGCACCACGATCTCGCCAGGGAGGTCCTGCGCCTCGAGGAACGGATGGACCTCCTCGAGCTACGGGCCCGGATGAGCCTGTTGATGGCGGCCAGGAGCCCCGACGACGCCGAGCGACTCGCGCCGGTGCTCGGCATCGTCGCCGCGGCCGACCAGATCAGCGACGCGGCGGGCGACATCGCGAAGATCCTCCTCGACGATATCGGCCTCCCCGAGGCGATGCGAACGACGTTACCGGAGGCGATCGAGTCGCTCGAGCGCGTCGAAGTGGCGGCCGACTCATCGTACGCCGGCCGAACGCTCGTCGACGTCGATCTCGAGTCCGAAACCGGCGTGCGGGTCATCGCGCTCCGCCGCGGGGCGGGGTGGCTCCTGAATCCCGGCCCGGAGACGGCGATCGAGCCCGACGACGTCGCCTTCCTGCGCGGGACGGAGACTGACCTCGGCCCGGTCGTCGAGACGCTCACCGGCGAGGCGTACGAGCTGCCGGACCCCGAGCCGCCTGCGATCGCCGACCTCGAACGGGCGATCGACACGATCGTCCACATGAAGAACCTGAGCGAACTCGCCGTGGACCTGGCCTACAGCAGCGTCCTCTTCGACAGCCGGAACCTCGCCGAGGAGGTTCGCAACCTCGAGATCGAGGTCGACGCCCTCCAGTCGCGCTTTACCGCCTGGGCGCTGAAGGCCGCGAGCGAGGCCGAGGACCCGGTCCGCATCCGGGGGCTGATGACGCTCGCGAGCGCGACCGAGGAGATCAGCGACGCCGCGATCGGCATCAGCGAGGGCGTCTTCCGGGAGATCGACGTCCACCCGGTCGTCCAGCTGGCCGTCCAGGAGTCCGACGAGATCATCACCCGCATCGTCGTCGACCCGGGGAGCGACCTCGTCGGGACGCCGATCGTCGAGGGGCGGCTGGAAACCGAGGCGACGATGAGCGCGATCGCGATCCGGCGTCCGGACGACGGCTGGCTCCTCATCGCCGACGCCGACGCGGAGTTGCGTGCGGGCGACGTCCTCATCGCGAAGGGCACGCGGACGGCCGAGGAGACGATACAGTCGCTGTCTGCAGCCTGAATTCGTTCGGCGACGACCCCGACGGCCCCGGCCGAACGGTCAGCCCGATCAGACGCCGACGACCAGGGCGGCGACGGCGACGAAGATCACCACGCCGAAGACGTCGATCAGGCTGGTGATGATCGGGATCGTGGTGTCGTCGGGGTCGACCCCGAGTCGGTAGGAGCCGTACGTGGCAAGAAAGCTGAAGACGACGACCAGCAACGCGATCGCGGTTCCGCTGACGAGCGAGATGGTGAGCAACGCGGCGAGCGAGAGGGCGGAGCCGAAGACGAGGCCGATGGCGAACGCGCCGACCGCGAGGAGGCCAAAGACGGTCAGCGCGAGGGCGACGATCGCGACCACGTTCGCCCAGAGGCTTGGGTCGCGCGGATCGAGCTCGGTCATCCCAAGGTGAAACCGCGTCGAGAGCCGCGAGCAGAGGATCGCGCCGAGATTCCCGCCGGTTCCGATGACCGTCGGCACCATCACCGCGAGGATGCCGTACTGCTCCAGCAACGCCTCGGCGTCTTCGAGGGTGATACCCGCCCAGAGGACGACGATCGAGAGCACGACCAGCAGCGGGAACATGGTCCGAACGATCGAACGGGCCGACCAGGAGTCGAGCGAACCGCCCGCCGCGACCATCAGGCGAGCACCTCCACGCTTACGACCGCCAGGAGGAGAAAGAGCATGCCGAAGATGTCGCCGAGCGTGGTGACGATCGGGCCCACGAGGTTGTCCGGATCGTACCCGCGGTCGAAGCCGGCGAAGATGATGGCCAGGAGACCGGCGATGAGGACGACGGACGTGAGCACGCCGGAGACGAGCATGATCGCGACGAGTTCCCACAGGGCCGCGACCTCCCGATCGAGTCCCGCGAGGACGGCCCAGGTGATGGCCGCGATGACGATCGAGATCCCGATCGCGTTGACGAACGAGGCGACGACGGCGTTGACGAGGCGATCGTTCCGCTCGAACGCGGGTTCGATAACCCCCTGGTGGAGCCCGCTCGCGATGCGACCGCCGAGTGCGCCGTAGATGTTCCCGCGCGTGGCCAGAAACACCGGGATCATCACGAGGAGGCCGGGAAACCGGGCGACGTGTTCGACCATGTCCTCGAGAATGAGTCCGGCGAAGAGCCCGCCCGCAAGCGAGACGAGCAGGACCGGGAGCGCCTGGCGATAGATCGTCCAGGCCTCCGACCGAACGGACATACCACTGCATCACCTAGTTCGCTGTTAAGCGTACCGGACTCGAGCGCAGCGACGGCTCGCTGTCGCCCCTGACGACGCTCCGCTCGTCGCCGTTCACGCGGACGTCGCCCGGAGCGTCCGTATCGGGGTCGGCGAGGACACGCCTTTTGGGTCGCGTCCGCGTAGAACGAGTATGGAGCATCCGCTGGGTCGAAACCGGCTTGACGATGCCGCGAGCCCGTACCTTCGCCAGCACGCCGACAACCCCGTCAACTGGCAGCCCTGGGACGAACCGGCCCGTTCGGCCGCCGCCGACCTCGATCGGCCGATCTTCCTCTCGATCGGCTACGCGGCCTGTCACTGGTGTCACGTCATGGCCGACGAGAGCTTCGCGGACGAGACCGTCGCGGAGGCACTCAACGAGGGGTTCGTCCCGATCAAGGTCGATCGCGAGGAGCGCCCGGACGTCGACACCATCTACATGACCGTCTGCCAGGCCGTGACCGGCCGAGGTGGCTGGCCGCTCTCGGTCTGGTTGACCCCCGACGGCCGCCCCTTCTACGTCGGCACTTACTTCCCCCGCGAGCCGCGGCGAGGGAACCCGGGGTTTCTCGACGTCCTCCGCCAGATCAGGACCGCCTGGAGCGAGCGTCGAAACGAGATCGAAACGCGGGCGGACGAGTGGGCCGAACTGGCCGGCGATCGACTCGGCGGGTCGTCGGATTCGTCGGCGACGACGGACGAACCGGGTTCGGCCTCGCCGGGGGCGGGACTCGACGCCATCGATCCCGATGCGAGAGCCGATTCTAAAACCCTCGACCGGCTCGCCACCGCGATTCTGCGGACGGTCGACGAGGACCACGGCGGCTTCGGTGGTGGACAGAAATTCCCGCAGCCGCGCCGGATCGAGGCCCTCCTCGAACTGTCCACTCGGACGGACCGGCCGGCCGCGCGCGAGGCGGCAACAGATGCGCTCGACGCGATGTGTACGGGCGGCCTCTACGACCACGTGGGCGGCGGATTTCACCGATACTGCGTCGACGCCGACTGGACGGTGCCGCACTTCGAGAAGATGCTCTACGACAACGCGACGATCCCGCGGGCCCTCCTCGCGGGCTACCAGGTCACCGGAGACGAACGGTACGCCGAGACCGTCCGCGAGACCATCGCCTTTCTCGACCGGGAGCTGAGCCACCCGGATGGTGGATTCTACAGCACGCTCGACGCCCAGAGTCCCGGCGAAGACGGCGAGCAGGAGGAAGGCGCGTTCTACGTCTGGACGCCGTCCGAGATCGAATCCGCGGTGGCGGCCTCGTCGAGCGCAGCGGGAACGAGTGCCGAACTCTTCTGCGAACGCTACGGTATCACGGAGTCGGGCAACTTCGAGGGCCGGACGGTGCTGAACGTCGAGACGTCGGTCGCTGCACTCGCGGACGAGTACGGACTGTCGATACCGGAAGTGGAATCGCACCTCGAAGATGCCAGACGGGCGGTCTTCGACGCGCGAAGCGACCGCCCACGACCGGCGCGCGACGAGAAGATCCTCGCCGGGTGGAACGGTCTGGCTATCGATTCCGTCGCGGAGGCGGCCCTCGTTCTCGACGACGAGACGTACGAGCATCGTGCGCTCGAGGCACTCTCGTTCGTCGAGGAGCAGCTCTGGGACGAGACCGCGAGTCGATTGAACCGTCGCTACCGGGATGGTGAGGTCGGCATCTCCGGGTACCTCGAGGACTACGCGTTTCTCGCACGCGGCGCCCTCACCTGCTACGAGGCGACGGGCGACGTCTCCCCGCTCGCGTTCGCGATCGACCTCTGTCGAACGATCGCGGACGAGTTCTGGGACGAGGCCGACCGGACGCTCTACTTCACGCCAGAAAGTGGAGAATCGTTGCTCACCAGGCCTCAGGAACTCCGCGACGGGTCGACGCCCTCGCCGACCGGCGTCGCCGTCGACGTCCTCCTCGCGCTCGATCCGTTCGTCGACGACCCGTTCGGCGAGATCGCCGAGGCCGTCATCGCGACGCACGCCGATACCGTCGAGCGCTCCCCGGTCGAACACGTCTCGCTCTCGCTCGCGACGGACCGGCTGCGTCGCGGCCCGCTCGAACTGACCGTCGTCTCGGAGAGCGTCCCGCCCGACTGGCGAGACGCGGTCGCGTCGACGTACCTGCCGGATCGACTGCTCGCTCGACGGCCGCCCGCGGACGATGCGCTCTCGGCGTGGGTCGACGAACTCGGGGTGGACGAGGTGCCGCCGATCTGGGCGGGTCGCACCCAACGGGACGGGCGACCGACGGTGTACGCCTGCCGCGATCGCGCGTGTTCGCCCCCGTTACACGACATGGGCGAGGCGCTCGAGTGGCACGACGCCGACGAGGACGAGGCGGATCCGTCACCATTCTGAGCAGGACACGAAGGACCGATCTTTCCTCGATTTCGTCTCTCCACCCGGGTATTTGTTCGTCCGTCCTTGCGGAGGGATGTCGCGTCTCCAGCGGCTCCGTGACGTGGGCCGTCCGCGGATCCGGGCACTCGGAGCCATCGGCGCCGTCGACCATCCGGCCAACGGCGGTATCACGGGCGAGGACTATCCGGACCCCGACCCGGAATCCGGAGCGGACGCGACGAAGTCTGACGGGCCCGAATAGCAATCGATCGACTGTTCCGAAACGGCGTTACACCGACGCCTCGCCCGACTCGCTCCACGCCTCAATCCGTTCGGCGAGGTAGACCGCCGGCGGTCGGTCTTCCTCCTCGACGAATCGGGCGATCACCGTCCCGTCCTCGGTCTCGACGACGATCGTCGGGATGTACTCGACGCCGTAGGCCTCGACGCCGGGCCCCTCCTTTTCCTGATCGACCGGCCGGTGGTCGATCCGGTCGTCCGGGACGTCTGCGGCGTCCAGCGCCGCGCCGAAGTCGGGCAGGAGAGCGCGGCAGTCCTTACACCAGTCGCCGCCCCAGACGCGGTAGACGAGGTCGTCGCGATGGGTTGTCAGTACGTCGACGGCATCCTCGTACGAGGCGGCGTCCCAGGCGGGATTCGGGCGGAGCGTTTCCAGTTCCATAGGTGTCCGTTTTCGCGGGACCGAGTTAACCGTCGCGGTCGCCGGAATACGTTGCCGGACGAGCGATTGGGGACGACGAGGTGACACACGAGCGGTACACGCCGCCCGACCACCGCGTTCGGTCGTCAAGCAGGGGTTTTACGTGTCGATAACCAATCCGACTGCAATGAGAGGCAGCATCCTCGAGACCATCGGGTCGCCGCTGGTCGAACTCGACGGGCCGGAGGGGGCGACGATCGCGGCGAAGGTCGAATCCGCCAATCCCGGCGGCTCGGCGAAGGACCGGCCGGCGATCGCGATGGTTCGGGCGGCCGAGCGCGACGGCCGGCTCGAACCCGGCGATCGACTGGTCGAACCGACGAGCGGGAACACCGGTATCGGCCTGGCGATCGTCTGTACCGTCCGCGGGTACGACCTCACAATCGTGATACCTGACGGTAAGTCGGAGGAGCGACGGGAACTCATGTCCGCCTACGGAGCGGACATCGAACTCGTCGACGGAGATATGTCCGACGCGCGCGAGCGAGCGAACGAACTCGAAGCCGAGGGAGCCGTGCAGCTGGGCCAGTTCGACGACCCGGCGAATCCCGAGGCGCACTATCAGACGACGGGCGCGGAGCTCCTCGATCAGGTGGACGGGCGGACCGTCGACGCCTTCGTCGCGGGCGTCGGCACGGGCGGGACGCTCACCGGCGTCGGCCGTCGGCTACGCGAGGGGTTTCCCGACGTCGATATTATCGCCGTGGAACCGGAGCGAAACCCCGTGCTCTCGACGGGCGAGGCGGGATCCGACGAGTTCCAGGGCATGGGACCGGGGTTCGTCAGCGAGAACCTCGACCGATCGCTGATCGACGAGGTGCGCACCGTCGCCCTCGAAGACGCCGAGGTGGAGTGTCGCCGTCTCGCCCGCGAGGCCGGCGTCCTCGTCGGTCAGTCGAGCGGCGCCGCGAGTCTCGTCGCCCGGGAAGTCGCCACGGAAATCGCCGATCCGACCCAACACTGTCCCGAACTCCCCGACGGGATCGATCGGCGGTTCGACGCCGCGCAGGTCGACGGCGAGGTGACGACCGACCGAACGACGCGCGCCGACGGCGGCATTGAGAGTGACGACTGCCCGCTCGTCGTGACGGTGTTGCCCGACAGCGGCGAACGCTACCTCTCGACCGGTCTCTTCGAGTGATCCCCTCGCAGTCGACGAATCGGTCGCCGTCTTCTGATGCGACGCTTCGGCACCGCAACGGTAGCCGCTGTGACCGGTGCCTCGAGCGCAACAGGGTGTGGAACCGGATCGAATGGGCTGTCGAACGGCCGTACCCGGCCGCGGAGAGTGAACGTTTACTTCCTTCGGCGCGGACGAGGTCCTATGGGATCGGAATCGACGCGGGACGGCTCGCCAGTCGACGTCCTGCCGAGCGTCGAACCGGGAGACGAACTCGAACTCTACTTCGATCGGTACAACCAGGGGTATTCCGAGACGCCCCAATCGCCCGTTCGGTCGACCGTGACCGACGTCGAGCGGACGGAATTGACCGAAGAGGACGACCTGCTCCCGGGCACGCTCGTGACGGTGTCGTTGACCGTCGCGCCGGACGACGAGAAGGCCGACCGGTACTGGCTGGAACACCGGACCGAACACGACGGCGACGAGACGATGCGATCGGTGAGCGACCTTCTGTACGAGGATACCCTCTTCAGCGCGATGCCGACGACGGGGCAGGTCGGCCACATCGACAGGATCGTGGTCGATCCCGACCGCGAGGACGAGTAGGCGGGAACGGAAGCCTCGCTTGAGTCGAGGGACCCCGAGAGAATCGACGCGAGTGCGATTGGACGGTTTCAGGCGGTTCGGCCGTTCGAGCCGAGATCAGCCGCGTTCGCCTTTCGGAATCCGACGATCGTGAGCAGCGCCAGGACGACGACGAGCGAGCCGACGATGACGTTACTCGTGACGATCAGTCCGGTTCCGATGTCAACCGCGATACCGATCGCGATGACGCCGACCGCGAGCGCGGCGGCGACGAGCGGGAGGAAGACCGCAGAAACCGTGTCACGGCCCGCGCGCACGACGATCAGCGAGCCGACGATCGCCAGTGCGAGCCCGCCGAGGATGTTGAGGAACATGTTGTAACTGAAGCCGGTGAACAGGATCGGCGACCAGAAGATGAGGGTGCCGAGTCCGGCGATGAGCCCCGCGGCTCGAACGGAGTACGAGCGTATCGCCTCACTCCGCGACCGCGTCGGCTCGTCGGTCGTCGAGTCGCCCGCTGGCGGTTGGTCGGACGGCGAGTCGGTGCCCCGTTCGTCCCCGTCGAGCGTGCCGGTCGCCGGTTCGGACGCCTCCGCCGTCGACTCCCCGTGGACCGACTCGTCCGACGACTGGGCGTCGGCTGTCGAGTCCGCGGGTGTCGAATCGTCCGATTCGGTTTCGGCCGGCGTCTCGACGAGGTCGCGATCGTCATTCTCGGCCATACACGGCCGTTGGAACCAGGGGTATGTGAATATATCCACTTCGACCCGGCGAATGGGAACCGTCGGGCCAGTTTGGTCCCATCCCTACAGTCGGACGTGTGATTACTCAGCGTGAGACGGCTATTGACACGGTGGCCCCATTCCTGCGTTCCGAGTCCATAGTACTCCGATCGAGACCCCCGCTGCCTCGACGAGCGGCTCCGACGGGATTACTATCGATCACGCCCGCCGACAATCTCATCCGCTATACGTCTGATGAAATATGGAAATTCCGCCCTGATCGCCCCTCTTGTCGGATGTATTATTTAAGCGCGCGAGTGCGTTCATATGTCGAACCGGATATTAAATCTGATGAGACTTATTACGCCGTTCATCGGATACTGACCGGTGAGGAAGCGCTCTCCCCCGAGTGGGGGTGATTGTTGTTCGGCTACATTCCAGGAGTGGCGATCGAACGCACGGTCGACGTCTTCCGGCCCGCGTGATGCGACTCGCCACCGTCCGCGGACGTCTGGCTTTCTGGAGAGTTACAACCAGTGACGGTAGACAGAGAACAGCCACAACGGTTTCTGAATGTCGTGCACGGCCATGTCGGCGAACTGTTCGAGGCAAATCACTCTATTTTTCAAATCCCTCGATAACGGTTTCGAGCCGTTGGTCCCGCTCGACACGGTCGGCGACCTGCAGTCGATCCGGCCAGCACGGCGTTTTCCGAAGAATACGCCACTGTAAATACACTGAACTCGGAGGAAAGAAGGTCTCTGCGATCACTCCAACTCCATCCTGCCACCCGATTCAGAACCGGTGTCAGGTGTGAATTCCCATGGCCTCGATCTGTTCCTGGTACCGGTTCCGGATCGTTACCTCGGTCACCTGCGCGACCGCCGCGACCTCTCGCTGGGTTCGCTTCTCGTTACAGAGGAGCGCGCTCGCGTAGATCGCCGCGGCGGCGTACCCGGTCGGCGATTTCCCGGATAACAGCCCCTTCTCGGCCGACGTATCGATGACCTCGTTCGCCTTCGATTGGACCTCCTCCGGGAGATCCAGCTCGGAACAAAAGCGGGGGACGTACTGCTTCGGGTCGACCGGTTCCATCTCGAACCCGAGTTCGTGGGAGACGTACCGGTACGTTCGCCCGATCTCCTTTCGCTCGACGCGCGAGACGGCCGCCACCTCGTCGAGCGATCGCGGAATCCCCTCCATTCGACACGCGGCGTACAACGTTCCCGTAGCGACGCCCTCGATCGACCGGCCGCGAATCAAATCCTCGTCGAGCGCGCGTCGATAGATGACGCTCGCGACCTCGCGTACCGAACGCGGAATCCCTAACGCGGAGGCCATTCGGTCGGTCTCGCTGAGCGCGAACTGGAGGTTGCGCTCGCCGGCGTCCTTCGTTCGGATTCGTTCTTGCCATTTCCGTAGCCGGCTCATCTGGGTGCGTTTCTCCGCCGAGAGGGACCGCCCGTAGGCGTCTTTGTTCTTCCAGTCGATCGTGGTGGTCAACCCACGATCGTGCATCGTTTCGGTCGTCGGGGCGCCGACGCGAGATTTACTCTCGCGCTCCGCGTGATTGAACGCTCGCCATTCGGGACCGTGATCGATCGCTTCCTCTTCGAGTAGCAACCCGCACGCTTCGCAACTCAGTTCGCTCCCGTCTGCGCTTCGACGCAGCGACGCTGACTCACACTCGGGACACGACCGCGCGTTCTCCTGCTCAGATTGGTCGACCGTTGTCTCATCGTCGCGTTCGTCGACTCGCACCCGCGTAGAACGATCCATCAATCGAACTGAAAGATGGGGCGGAGACAGATAAACGCTGTGCGAAATCAGGGCGTCAATCGCGGCGTCTCGTCGCATCGATTCGAGATGTCGTGGGTCGAGCAGCTGCCGGCGATACTCGATACCTTCCGCGTAGCTGTCGGACAGCGCATCGACGAGACGGTCGGTGCCCTCGGGGTCCGTAGACGGTAAGTGAGCCCCGTCCGCCCTCAGTTCGGCTCGTGAACGCGACGCGGAAGACCGAGGCGTTGTGGTCCAGATGGTGGTACCGAACATCGTCTCGTTCTGCACCTCTTCGATCGACATCGGTCCATCGAGAACTCGGTGCGATCGTCGACGATTGTCTCCCATGCACGGACTGTTCAAGTCATTCGCGAATGCTCGATCGTCCATTCACCCACGGTTACGGAAGAAATCGAACCCGCGGTACCTTCTTCGAAGAGCTGCGAGGGGGAGACGAGTATTTCATTTGAATAATTTTATGTTGTGGCATCGTCGCTACCAGGTGCGGGTTCAAAGATCATATTATTGGAAGGAAGTTGCCACCTTATTTCGGAAAATTGGAAATCGGGCCCCGATTGATACATCCCTCGGGCCAAATTCGTGGATTATGCACCGATTCGATAAACCGGCTATCCCGGAACTCCCGGACCTCGAACCGGGCGTCACGCTGCTGGAATCGGACGATTCGATCACGCCGCTGCACTCGCTCGTCGTCGATCACCTGCTCATCAATGGCGGCGACGGCTACTGGATCGACAGCCACGGTCACGCCCGCACGGACACCCTGACCGACATCTCCCCGTCCGACCGGATCCTCGACCGGATCGACGTGGCGCGCGGTTTTACGCCCCAGCAGCACCACGAGCTCGTCGCGACGCTATCGGAACGCCGCATCGACCCGTCGCTCGTCGTCGCGCCGGCCGTCGACGGCCGGTACCGCGACGACAGCCTTCGATCGGCCGAGGCGACCGAGTTGCTCCTCCGGACGCTCGCGCGCCTCGCACGCCTCTCTCGACGTCACGACTGTCCGGTGCTCGTCACCCGTCTCGTCGACGACGAGGTATCGGAACCAGTATCGGAACTCGCCGCACAGACGGTGCGATGCGAGTCGACGCCACTCGGGCCGCGGTTCGTCGGCGAGGAGTTCGAGACGCTCGTCTACCCCCAGGAGGACGGCTGGGTCCAGACGACGCTGGCGTTCTGGGCCGAGGTGCTGCGCGCTCGTGAACCACTCTACCCGGCGACGCCGATGGAGGCGGCAGCCTATGGGGCGCACTAATCCGACCTACCGCGATCAGGTGCGCTCGATCGAAAACCGGTGGGGCGACTACCGGCGCGCCCTTCGCGAGCAAGAGAAACCGCACTTCGATCGGCTGTTCGAGCACGGACGCCAGTACGCCGACGCCGCCGGCTACCAGAACCCGACCGACCCGATGGTGGCGCTGCTCGTCTCGATGCACCTCGCTCAAGAGCGACGCATCGCCGATCTCGAACGGCGCCTCGACGCACTCGAAGGAGCTCTCGACGAGCGCGAATCATGACCGATGGACCGTTCAAAGTCGACTATCTGGACGGCGAGGTCGTCGAGTGGTACGCCGCGCCGGACGGGGTAGAGACCGTCTGGAACCCCGATTTTACGCCGACGATCTACGCGATCTCGGATGGCGACCTGTCGTACGAGGACCTTGCCGATCGCCTCGACCCGCATCCGCTCGCGGTGGAGATGCAACTCGAGCCGTGGCGGCGTGGCTGGCGACACGATCCGGAGCCCGTCCTCCGGATCGATGTCCCGGACATCGGCGCGGTCGACGAACTCGCCTCCTACCTCAGAGATATCGGCCGGCCGGCGGACGTGAAGTGCTTCAACGTGGACTTCTCGAGGGAGTTCCGGTACTGTCTCGAAACGGGGCAGACGCCGGCACCCGCACGAGACCTCCGGACACTAGAGCTCACCGCGCCGGCGACCGCGATGGTTGACGATGTTCTCTCGACGCTCTCGATCGACGGCGAGCGCATCACTGACGATCCCGGAGCGGTCGTGAACGGCGTCGAACGCGCTCTCGAACGTATCGACCCCGACGTGCTGATCCTCTCGTCGAGCGAACTCGTGCCGGCGCTGTACGATGCGGCGGACGCGTGCGGCCGCGAGTCGTTCGACCTGGGTCGCCGACCGGGCTGGCAAACCCTCGCCGGCGCGTCGACGTTCGAGAGTTACGGACAGGTTGGCCACTCCCCGGCTCGATACAACGTCCCGGGACGGGCGATCATCGACCGCTCGAACACGTTCTTCTACGAGCAATCCGGTCTCCAGGGCATCCTCGATCTGGCGCGTCGGTCGGGGAAGCCGCTGCAGGAACTCGCGTGGGCGTCGATCGGGAACGTCCTCACGGCGATCCAGATTACGGAGGCCCGTGAGCGGGACGTCCTGACGCCGTGGAAGTCCTGGCGTCACGAGTTCTTCAAATCGATGCGGAGGCTGCACGAGGCCGACCGCGGGGGCTACACGTTCGCGCCCGACGTCGGCGTTCACGAGGACGTCCACGAACTCGACTTTTCGAGTCTCTACCCGAATATCATCGTGACGCGGAACATCAGTCCGGAGACGATCTGCTGTGATTGTTGCGACCGGGCAGATGTCCCTGGCCTAGGGTACTCGATCTGCGACGAGCGCGGCTATCTGGCGGACGTCCTCGAGCCGTTGATCTCGGACAGAGATGCGATCAAGGCGGAAATTCGAGAGACGGACGATCCGGAGCGCCAGGACGCGCTGCGACAGCGGGCGGACGCGATCAAGTGGATTCTCGTCTCCTGTTTCGGCTACCAGGGGTTCTCGAACGCGAAGTTCGGCCGCATCGAGTGTCACGAGGCGATCAACGCCTACGCCCGCGAGATCCTGCTCGACGCGAAACAGACTCTCGAAGCCAACGGCTGGCGCGTCGTCCACGGGATCGTCGATAGTCTCTGGGTGCAGGCTCGCGAGGGGATGGACCAGACTGATCTGGAAGACGTCGCCCGTGAGATCACCACGGATGCTGGAATACGACTAGAACACGAGGGCGGCTTCGACTGGGTGGCGTTCGTCCCGATGGCTGACAGCGAGGCCGGCGCGCTGACGAAGTACTTCGGCCGGAAGCTCGACGGCGAGTACAAGTTCCGCGGCATCGAGGTCCGCCAGCACTCGACGCCGGCGTTCGTCGCCGAGTGCCAGAAAAAGTTGATAGATGTGTTCGATGCGGCGCGGTCGCCCGAGGCCGTCTGCGATCGACTCGATCGGCAGTTAGAGCGGCTTCGATCGGGCGACGTGAATCCGATGGACCTCGTCATCGAAGTGCGTTCCTCGAAGCGCCTCGAGGAGTACACGCAGTCCACACATTCGGTCGCAGCGCTGGAACGAGCCGAGGCCGCCGGGATCGGTCGCGAACCCGGCCAACCCGTCGAGTACGTGGTCGTCGACGACTCGAAAGCGGGTCGCGAACGGGTGCAGCTGCCCCACGAGGAGATCAATGGGTATGATGCAGAGTTCTACGCGACAGACCTCGTCCGGGCGGCCGAGAGCGTCCTTTCGCCGGCAGGCTGGCGTGAGGACGAGATCCGTGAGTTTCTGGCTGATCAAGCGGATTCGACGCTGGAGGCGTTCGGAGAGTGACGAAGAGTTCACGTATCCGAACGACGAACCGCCGGACGGCTACGCGTATTGGCTGTCAGAGTTTCCCTCAAAAAGCGCCTTTGAGGTCGCTGTCGTAATCGATACCGAAGGGTAGAATGTTACCTACAAGTGGACGGGTGCTGTTGATGCTGACGGCCCCGATCCACTCACGATCGAAGCGGCTCGACCAGAGACAATCAGCCATGGATCAGCCCACGAATACGAGCTCGAGCTCGAAGTCGCTAGTCCGAATGCGGACCTCGTTCGGGTCATCAGGTGGCGAGAGGAGGAATCGTATATCGAGGCCGCATCGGACGTAAGCGGGGCTGCCGTTTCGGTATCAGCAGACGATAGGCGGATCTGCGCCTTCCATATGGGGAATTGGAGAAAATAATATCGTGACGGGGCCAGCCCGCGGCAAGTAGAATCCCCACCTGAAGACGATGAACCGGTTGCGGAGCGAGGGTGGCTGACCGGGACGACCCAGTCGATCGACGATCTCACAGGTTATCTTCTCTCCAACGGGAGAGAGGCCGTGTACATCAATTTTCTCGACAACGGATGGATCATACTCGACTATCGTACCCAGGCGTCTACGGAGAGTGAGATGAATAACGAAAATAGCGACTGCCGCGTCTGCACATGCAGATCAGGTTGCATCAATGCATGAATCTGAAACGCTACATGGAATATCCGTTACTAGCTACGAGGTCGATCTCGGCGGATACTTCATCATGTATGATCGGGCTGGATCGTACGGAACGGGGTAAATCTCGTGGAGGGTATACGGAAATGTAACACTCGATACGTTCGGGTGCGAATGAGCGACGCCGGGTCGAGGTGGACGATGTACCGGAATAGTGATCGTGGATTCGCCGGTTTGCTCCGGGCTCCTAATATCCGAAGGATTAAGATAAAATTAAGGTCAGTATGGGGTCGGAGGGATTTGAACCCCCGATCGACTGATATCTCCGGTCCACCTCGGAACTCCAGAGGGTCATCACACGGGCGGTGATCAGCCGCCCGATCAGTATATCAGTCTGGAGTGTCGTCCCGGGTGGGCAACCTCTGGAGTCAGTCGCCATTCCTGGCTTGGCCACGACCCCGCAGATTTCGGTAGGGGCATTTGCCCTAAAGTGGTTTCGATTCGGGTGGTGGCCGGTTCCCAGTGAAAACTGCGAGTATTCACCCCCGACACGGACCGCTGGTATCGACGAAACAGTCGTTTCTGCCCAATTCACGCCCGCGCAGTCCACCGAGCTGTGGCTGTCCGAGCAGCCACCCTGGCAGGCTGAACGGGGCCGGCCGCAGGGAGGCCCGGGTGCGAGCGCCGGCCGCGAGCAATACCCTCGACCGAAGCGGTCGGGGCTTTCTGAGCGGGGTGCGATATTCTGACTCTATCGACGAGACTTCCGGGCTTCGCAGGAGGGCCAGACAGCGGGTTCGAACTCCAGCATCCCGAGCGCGGCGACGCAATCGGCGCAGATCCGACGATCCACGTCCAGATACCGCTCGGCACCCGCGCCGCGATGGATCGCCGACAGGCGAATCCAGTGGGACCCGGGAAGGGAGTCACCACAGCGATCGCAGGACGACGGAACCGCTGTCGGCCCCGAATCGTCCGTCGCCATCACGACACCCCGTCGTGAGCAACCGCCCACCGACGGTACAACCACTATCCAAGATTCGAGCGATCGATAGCAACAGCTGTCGATACCACAGACCGGCGAGACCTTTTTGTCTCCGTGTCCTGAACGCAATCATGGTGACTAAACCCCTTTCGGGTTTGGAAGCCACGTCTCGGGTGCGCACACACCCGGGGTATTTCTCGTAGCCCCCAACGTCGAGTGGAGACGCTGGCTTCCGCCAGGGAGCTCGAGGTGCTGGTTATTATAGCTACTGGTTAGTGGTAGGATCTACTCGCTGGGTCGGCGATTCGAAGGCCTCGGTGAACCGAGTACCGGCGGCATCGATCGTCTGGCCCCGCCAATCGACGGAGACGCGATCATACCTAGAGCCACGGCGCGCGTTCGGTGCCGTCCACGTCCGCATCACCGGAGTATCGACCGTACGCCGTCGGTCGGTCGTCGCTCGTCTCGGCGTCGGAGTCGTCTCCGTCCGCGATCGCCTCTCGCTGCCCACCGTCCGCGCGGTGAACGGCCGGTGCCGTCGCAGTCGGGGAGCGCTGGGACGTCGTCTCGTCCCCGTCCGGATCGAAGGCGAACAGGGCGGCGACAACGAGGACGGCCAGCGGGGCCTGCCCGAAGGCGACGCCGAGCAGGGACAGCGGCAGGAGTCCGAGCGCCAGCGCGCAGCCGAAGCGGAAGCGATCGATGTCGACGTGCGAGCGCAGGTGCGGGCCGAACGCCGCGAGGGCGAGTGCGAACGAGACGCCGACCACGGCGGCGAGCGTCGCGTTTACGACGAGCCACGGATCGGTCAGGACGGCCAGGCGCGCCCCGGCCGGGTCGAGACTCGCGACGAGGCCGAGCCCCACGATCACGCCGGGGCTGGGGAGGTACTCGCCGACGGTGGCGCTCGCGGTCTTCGCGGCGATCGCGGCGACGACGAGCGCGGCGAATCGCTTGAAGATCCCCAGATCGAGCACGCTCTCGATGGCCGGGGCGACGGCCGCCTGCGTGGCGGCGAGCAGGATCAGCGGAACACCCACGGTGAGGACGACGCGGATCTGCGCCCGCGGATCGCCGTCCATCTCGGCGAGGATCACGGCGACCGTGGCGCTCCCGCCGAAGATCAGCAAGCCGACCTGGATCGCACTGAACGGATCGTCGAGCGCGCCCGAGAGCACGAGCGCGGGGAAGATGCCGTCGATCAACGGCAAGCCCATGACGAGAGCCAGCAGCGAGGCGTCCGAATCGCCGAACGCCTGGAGTCGCATCGCGACCGGATGCTGGGAGGCGCTCATCTATGCGGGCGATGGCCGTGACCCTTGGCCGAGGAGGTGGTGTCTCCGGACTGGCGAACGGACGGATCGCACGAGAGCCAGTTCCGTCCGCACTGGAGACCCCGCGCTGTAAGCGGCAGGTTCCCGAAAATAAACGCCGAGACGAAGTCGAAACTCGTCCAACCGGCGATACGGGAATCGGCTGCCACTACAGCGGTCATGTACGATACCTGAGGTGCCACGGTAGTAAGCGTTGCGTGAGACTGGGTTCCACGCCCCAGAGCGACGGATCGGTCCCGCCACTCCGTCTCGCAACGCTTTTGGGGGCGACGACGGGACAGTTTACATGGCGAACGAGACTCCACCTGAGGACTTTTACTCGGAGAAATTGCGCGTTCCGGAGGCCCTCACGTTCGACGACGTGTTGCTCAAACCCAAAGAGAGCCGCGTCGAACCCGACGAAGCGGACCTCACCTCGCGCGTCTCGAAGGGGGTCGAAGTGTCGGTCCCGATCCTGTCGGCGGCGATGGACACCGTCACCGAGAGCGAGATGGCGATCGCGATGGCCCGACACGGCGGCCTCGGCGTCCTCCACCGGAACATGACCATCGATCGGATGGTCGAGGAGATCGAACGCGTCAAGCGCGCGGACGAACTCATCATCCAGCTCGACGACGTCGTCACGGCCGATCCCGAGATGTCGGTCCGCGAGGTCGACGAGCTCATGGCGCGCGAGGGTGTCGGCGGCGCGCCGGTCGTCAACACTCGCGGCGAGGTGCTCGGCATCATCTCGAGTACCGACATCCGTCCGCACCTGGAAGTCAACGAAGACGATCCGGTCACCGAGGCGATGACGGACGAGGTCATCACCGCCCCGGAGGAGATCGGCCCGCGCGAGGCCTTCGACCTGATGTACGAGCACAAGATCGAGCGCGTTCCCGTCGTCGACGACGAGAACCTGCTCGTCGGGCTGGTGACGATGCAGGGCATCCTCCAGCGCCGCGAGTATCAACACGCCGTTCGCGACGCGGATGGACGGCTCCGGTGTGGGGTCGCCGTCAGCCCGTTCGAGCGCGAGCGCGCGGACGCGGCCGACGACGCGGGGGCGGACGTCCTCTTCATCGACACGGCCCACGCGCACAATCTGAACGTCATCGAGGGGGCTCGGGAGATCGCGACCGCAGTGGACGCCGACGTGGTGGTCGGTAACGTCGGCACCCGCGAGGCGGCCGACGAACTGGTCGACTTCGCCGACGGAATCAAGGTCGGCATCGGCCCCGGTTCGATCTGTACGACGCGGATCGTCTCGGGGGCCGGCATGCCACAGATCACCGCCGTCTCCCAGGTCGCCGACGTCGCCGCGGCCCACGACGTCCCCGTCATCGCCGACGGCGGCATTCGCTACTCCGGCGACGCGATCAAGGCCATCGCCGCCGGCGCGGACGCCGTCATGCTGGGGTCGTACTTCGCGGGGACCGAGGAGGCGCCCGGCCGCGTCGTGACGATGAACGGCAAGAAGTACAAGCAGTACCGCGGCATGGGATCGGTCGGCGCGATGAAATCCGGCGACGGCGATCGCTACCTGAAGGAAGAACCGGACGAGGAGGAAGACTACGTCCCGGAAGGCGTCGAAGCCGCCACGCCGTACAAGGGCACGCTCCAGTCGGAACTGCACCAGCTCTCCGGCGGGATGCAATCCGGAATGGGCTACGTCGGCGCGGAGACGATCCCGGAATTCAAGCGACGCGCGGAGTTCGTCCGCGTCTCGGCCGCCGGCCAGACGGAGGGCCACGCCCACGACGTCGTCATCACGGACGAGGCGCCGAACTACTCGCCGCAGTCCGAGTAGCGCCAGTTCCGTATCGCTTCTCCGACTGAATCCGGCCGATCGAAATCCGGTCGACCGGAACCGGCCGAGGCCGTCGAGCCGAATGATCCGGCCGACTGATTCTTGCCGGGCGCATCGAGTCGGAACGGTCCGGTCGATTCGTCCCAGAGCGGGCCGACCACTTCGTAACACTCAGTACGATACGGCGGCTAGACCCGACCGTGAATCGACGGACCCTCCTCTCGGCGCTGGGCGGTCTGGGCGTGTTCGGCTTCGCCGGCTACCTCGTGGCCGAGATGCGTCTCAGCCTCCCCATCCTCATCAGAGCCCAGAACGAGACGGAGACCAACCGGAACATCACGATCGAGGCCTACGAGACGGGGTCGGACCGACAGACGTTCGAACGGTCGTTCAACGTCCCCGCGGGCGGCACGGCCACGCCCGGACGACTGTCGAACTCGGACGCCTACGTGGCGGTCGAGTTGATGGAGGCGGCCGAGCGGAGGGAGGGATCCGAACCGGTCGTCAGCGACACGGCGGAGACGTTCACCGGCGAACGAACCCAGCGAATCACGGTCCGGATAACCGAGGACGGCCTCGAACTGGAGACGGAAAGCCGGGACAACTGACGGAACTGCGTCTCGATGACCCCGGCGACCAGCGTGGCGTCCAGAAAACCGTGAGCGTCGCGTCCCGTTCGGAACGTAACATTGGTGATCGAACGAACCGGCCGCTTCTCCCGCATCCGCTGCCCCCACTCCGACGCCCTGCAAGCGCCGCCGATCGCTCGCGGGCTAGGGGTACGGGTGCGGGTCGCGATCGAGTCGCGGTTCGTAGCCGAGCGATTCGGGGACCGATCGCGCCCGCTCGCCGAAGAACGGCGCGTCGGTAAAGAGCGGCTGGGCGTCGGGGACGACGACGCGGACGGCCTCGAAGCCGATCGCCGCGACGTCGCGAGTTGTGAGCTTCGCAGCGAAGGCATCGAGCGCAGCGTCGTCGAGGCGGTCGAGGAGCTCGGAGACGGCCGCGGCGCCGGTCGGCGGCGCAGCAGGACCCACGGTCGATGCGTCGACCGTCGCCTCGGCGTCGACGAACGACCGCGCCGCGTCCGGAAAGCGGCCGTAGCGACCGATCCAGGCGCCGGCGTCGTCGGCCTCGTCGGGGCCGATCGACCGGAGTTCCATCCAGTTCTGGGCCGCCTCGGCGAGCGCGTCGCGGGCGGCGGCCGCGACGTCGAGCGAGGCGGCCGAGCCGACCGCGAACGCCGGCCACGCCGGGTTCGACCCCTGACGGGAGACGGCGACGCTGACCACGGGGACGTCGACGTCCTGCGTCACGAGCAGCGGCGTGACGGTGAGGCCCTCGCTCGAGAGGCGACGGGCGAGCCGGTCGAAGGCCTCGTCGTCGAGTTCGAGTTCGAGCGGGTCGTACGTCGAGTACCAGGCAAGCATCGTCGCGTCGCGTTCGATCACTTCGGTGAGCCCCGAGACGAGCGCGTCCGCCGTCGAGGAGCCGAGGCCGAGGCCGGTCGTGATCGACGGGAGGACGCCCCCGTCGGGTTGCGGGAAGTGAACCGCGTCCGCGGGCAGGTAGGTCGGGTCGTCGCGCCGGAGGTCGCGTCCCCTGACCCAGCTGATCGGTTCGTCCGGACCGGGCGTTTCGGCGTCGTCGGGCCTGACCAGGTCGCCGGGTTCGACGACGGACTCGAGTTTGGCGGCCGGCGAGACGGTGAAATCGTCGTCCGTGTAGACGCCCGCGCAGTAGCGTTCGAGTCCCTCGCCGATCGCCTTCACGAACGCGCGATTCCAGTCCTCGTCGACGCCGGCCGCGTTCTGGGCGGCCGAGACGTCGCTGTAGGCCGCCGTCTCGGCGAGCGTCGCCAGGTAGTACGGCGTCGGATAGGAGTCGACCTCCCCGATCGACCGGACGAGCCCGACGCGGTCGTCGATCGCCCGTTCCATCAGGTCGACCGTCTCGTCGAGCGTTCGCTCGCGGTCGTCGGTCGGGTCGAGCGACCGATCGCGGCCAGTCGACTGGCAGCGACACCCTTCGACGGGGTGAAGCTCGCGACGCGCGTGGGGGAGCTCGACGATCGACCCGACGATCGATTCGCCCTCCCCGGCGAACCAGCGGATACACTCGCGGCCCGCGATGGCACCGGCGAGGCGAACGGTGGCCCGATCGGCCCGCGGATTCGCGGTGGTGGTGTGTGACTCCCTGGTCGATCCGATCCGGGCTCGCAGACAGTCGTAGCAGGCCGTCTCGGGTCCGAACCCCGTTATCGCCGCGTCCAGGTCGGTGAACGTCCGCCCGCCGATGCCGCCGACCTCGACCGCGATCCACGGTGTCGACCCCGCACGCGCCTGCCTCGCAGCCTGCGCGATCGTCGGGGAGCCGGCGACGTCGGTAACGATGGCCACGGTCGCCTCGGCGAGGTCGTCGACCGACGCGTCCACCAGTCCGATGTCGACGTCGGACAGCGCCGCCTCGACCGACTCCCGAACCGGGTCGTCGCCGACGAAGTGTACGTCCATGGCCTTGCAGACGGATCGATCCCTGAAAAATGTCGCGTTACGTGGACCGTCCCCGGATTGACGGCCCGAGAGAGACCGTCCACAGAGCCGCCGACTCGGAAGGGACCGACCTCACGAGCGGTTCCGGAAACCCGTCTCCGGATCGCTCACTCGTTCGCATCCCCGCACTCGACGGTATCGAGGAGACTGCGCGCGTTCTCGACGGCGGCCTCCCGCGTCGCCGGATAGGCCTCGACCTTCGCGCGGAACGTGATGCCGTCGCCCAGTCGGACGTCGCCGTTGAACGCCGCCTGTTTGTCGAATCGGAGGAACAGTTCCGTGTTCTCCGTGACGCGGTCGTCGAGTTCCCCGCGCAGGTCGTCGATGCTGGGCAACGTCGCGACGGTCGAGAGCACCGTCCGCATCTCGTCCGCTCGCTCGACGCGCGCGGAGAGGATGACGATGCGATCGCCGTAGTGACCCTCGGTTTCGTCGCGCTCGATCTCGAACTCCTCGGGGAGGAACAGCCGCAGGGCTTCCTCGACGCGCGTCTCGTGTTCCGTCGCGTAACAGAACGTTCGCAGGTCGACGTAGTGTAGGGGTAGTTTCGCCATTGGCGGGACCCGAGACCGGGTTCGTCGGCTATTCCTCGTCGTCCGCGTCGGGCGCCGGTTCGAGCTGATCTTCCGGGACGCCCGTCTCCTGGCCGTCCTCGAAGCTGATCGTGTAGGTGGTGTCGCCGAACATGGACTCCATCGTCTGGGTCACGGTCCCGACCTGGCCGTCGAACTCGCTGTGCTTGTCCGAGAGTTCCACGCGGTCGTCTTCCTCGAAGCTCATACTCGACGTTCCCCGTCACTCTGTAAAAAGGGACTGATTTCGAGCCCGCACGTGAATCTACTCGGCAACCGCCGCTCGACGGGAGGAGCGCGGCAATCGGGCGGAGACGGACGGTTGAGCGGCCCGGTTCGAGGGACCACGTCGATCGGACCGCTTCGACCGATCACACCGCGTCGAAGAACCGGCGTTCGATGCGCCGATCGAGGAGCGAGAGCACGCGCGCTGCGTCCTCGTGATCGTCGAACTCGCCGAAGATGCCGAGCTCGATCCGTCCGCCCGCCATATCGTGGTGCCCGCCGGCGGTCCCGAGGTCCCTGAAGGCTCGCTT
The DNA here is from genome assembly GCF_023093535.1 of Halovivax limisalsi. Lineage (NCBI taxonomy): Archaea > Methanobacteriati > Methanobacteriota > Halobacteria > Halobacteriales > Natrialbaceae > Halovivax > Halovivax limisalsi. The sequence continues at coordinate 2,271,770 of NZ_CP095757.1, read as the reverse complement.
CAGGAGCGAACCGGCGTCGACTCGCGGGTCGATCGAGCGCGCGCTGAGCCTGATCGTGTCGCCGACGATGCCGTAGGTGAGGACGGTGTTAATACCCTCGACGTTGAGCAGGTAATCCGCCGCCTGCGGGAGCGCGTCCGTCTCGCTCGTCTGCCCGACGCTCGCGAGCAGGGCCGACCCGCGCTGGCGGCGCGAGCGGATCGCTCGACCGATCGCGTCGATCGTCTCCGGCGTGAAGGCGCTGCCGTAGAGCTGTTCCAGCGATTCGAGATCGGCCGTCTCGTAGACCGCCAGCGCCGCCTCGTACTCCGCGAGCGTGGGAGACCGAACGAAGTCCAGGCGTTCGCGATGCAGCGCGAACAGCATCGCCGTCGCGAGTCGGCGGGTGAAGTCGACGTCGAGGCGCTCGAAGTACTCGACGAAGATCGTCACCGTCGCACCGAAGTCCGGTCGAACGTCCACGAATCCGGCGTCGATCTCCCCGTCGGGGTGGTGGTCGACGATCGCGTCCGGGCGGATCGATCGGTCGATCGCCGAGTTCCCGCCGACGCGGGAGTGATCGACGAACGCGACGTACTCGTCGGTCAGTGAGACGTCTCGCCCGTGGACCAGGTCGATCGCGAGCATGTTGACGAAGGCCCGGTTCTGCTGGTGGGAGAGCTCGCCCCCGTAGACGATCGTCGTCTCGGAGACGTCCGCCTCCCGTGCGATTCGCTCGAACGCCAGGGCGCTCGCGAGGCAGTCGGGGTCCGGATCGTCGTGACAGACGATGGCGACCGCCGCCTCACCTCGCAACTGTTCGGCGAGGGTCTCCGCGCGACTCATACCGGTCGGACGACGGCCAGCCGCAAGAATCCGCCATTTCGCGTCACCGACTGCAACTGACCCTCACGGACACCGACGGCCGTCAGCGAACGTGAGACGAGAGTGAGACGGGCCACCGGCGAAACGGGATCGACGCTACAGAGACAACCCGGTGGCGAAACCCCGCTCGTTGACCCGAGAACCCCTCCAACCGCCGCCGACCGGACACACTTTGATTACGGATCGTCACGAAGGTGGCCCCGTAGATGGTTTTCAAGAAGATCACCCTGATCGGAACGAGCGAGGAGAGCTTCGACGCCGCGGCCGACGACGCGATCGATCGCGCCGAGGATACCCTTCAGAACGTCTACTGGGTGGAAGTCGACGAACTCGGCGTCGAGATCGCCTCCGTCGACGAGCGACAGTACCAGGCGGAGGTGACCGTCGCGTTCGAACTCGAAGACTGAGCCACAAGCAGCGTCCGGCCCACATCCGCGTCGTCGTCCTCGGCACCCTGCGACGGCCGACGCCGACCGGTCCGGTCGAGAACGGCGATGTTGCGGACGGGACGGTCGACGGAGTAACTAGATCGACTCAGGTGCGGAACGATTCGCCGCAGCCGCACTCGCTGACGACGTTCGGGTTCTCGACGTGGAATCCCTCCGCCTGGAGGCCGCTCTCGTAGTCGAGGACGCTCCCCTCGATGTACTTCAGGCTGGCCGGATCGACGAAGACGCGCAGGTCGTGGTGGGTGTAGATCGCGTCGTCCTCTTCCGGTTCGTCGTCGAAGCGCATGCCGTAGGAGAGCCCCGCACAGCCGCCCTGCTGGACGAATAGGCGCAGGCCGGCGACGTCGTCGTCCAGCCCTTCCTGGTCGAGCAGCGAGAGGGCCTGCTCGGCGGCGGCCTCGGTGACCTCGATTCGTGGCTGAGAGTCACTTCCGGTGGCCGGCTCGGTACTCATAGGGGATGGTACCGGGCCGACGGTGTTAACGTTGACGCTCCGGACAGTGTCGGTCGGCCGATTCGACGTCGGGTGCGGAGGCAGCAGACGGCGCTGGGGTCGCCGCGGGACCGGCTCAGACGCCGCGTCGGAGCGACCGATCACTCCTCCAGTCGCCGACGGACGCTCGCCGCGTGCGCTTCGAGCCCCTCGGCGTCGGCCAGCGTCGCGATGGTTTCGGAGAGATCCTCGAGAGCCGAGCGAGAGAGGCGCTGGACCGTACTCGCACGGAGGAACGTCTCGACCGAGAGCCCGCCGGTCACGCGAGCGCCGCCGTTGGTCGGCAGGACGTGATTCGTTCCGCTGGCGTAATCGCCCGCGGCCACCGGCGTGTGGGGGCCGAGGAAGACGCTCCCGGCGCTGTCGATCCGATCGAGGAGCGACTCGTCGTCCGCGGCGAGGATCGCCAGGTGCTCGGGCGCGAACGACTCCGCGAAGAGGATGGCCTCGCTCATCGAGCGGGCGAGCAAGACGCCGCTGGCATCGTTCGAGAGGGCGTCCTCGATGACGTCGGATCGATCGCGGTCGGGGAGCTGGGCCTCGACGGCCGCGACGATCTCGGTGGCGAGCGTCTCGTCGTCGGTCAGGGCGACGACGGGCGCGTTCGGGTCGTGCTCGGCCTGGGCGAGCAGTTCGCTCGCGACGACGGCCGGATCGGCAGTCTCGTCGGCGAGCACGAGTACTTCGCTGGGACCGGCCAGGACGTCGATCTCGACGTCGCCGCGAACCTCGGCTTTCGCCGCGGTCACCCAGCGGTTTCCGGGGCCGACGATCTTCTGCACGCGGTCGACCGTCTCGGTCCCGTAGGCGAGCGCGGCGATCGCCTGGGCGCCGCCGACGCTGTAGACGGCGTCCGCGCCAGCGGCGTAGATTGCGCCGAGCGTCACCGGGTTCGGGTCGTCGGCGGGCGGCGTGACGACGGCGACGTGGTCGACGCCGGCGACGACGGCCGGAACGATTCCCATGATCGCGCTCGACGGGTAGGCCGCCGCGCCGCCAGGGACGTAGACGCCGACGCGTTCGATCGGCCGAAACCGCCGGCCGAGTTCGCGACCGGCGTCGAATTCGCGCCGCCAGTCCTCCGGCAGCTGGGCCTCGTGGAACTCCCTGACGTTCTCGATGGCGGTCTCGATCGCCTCGCGCACCGGCTCGTCGAGTTCCGCCCACGCGCGCTCGCACCGGTCGGTACACTCGAGATTGCCCACCGAGACGTCGTCGAACTCCTCGGTGAAACTGCGGACGGCGACGTCGCCTTCGTCCCGCACGCGTTCGACGATCGATTCGACGTCGCCCCTGACGGCGTCGATCCCGGCGTCGCGCTCGAAGAGCGCCCGCCGCTCGTCGGGTCCGAGGTCGGCGACCGCCCTGACGATGAGGTCCATACCTCCGCTCTCTCGGGCACGCGAAAAATCCTTTCTCTCCGCCTGCGTTACTCGTCGCCCACCTCGATTCGCCAGACGCCCAGCCAGTCGAGCGTGGCCCGGACGAAACAGTAGACGACGAGGGCGAACCCGACGAGGGCGAACGGTGCCTGCAGGTAATCGGCCGTCGGCCGACCGACGACCAGCTGGCTGAACCCGCGGACGAAAAAACTGACGACGAGCAGTCCGATCGCCACCGCGGCGAGTTTGACGAAGCCCTGCCGGTCCATACGGATCCGACTCGGTTCGGTCACATAACCTCTATCGGTTTTCCGGCAGGGCCCGAAACGAGCCTCGCACGACGCGTCGATGGGGACAACAATCAATGAGTGGGGGGACAAACGGTGGACTCGATGCTCGAACGGACGCTTCACTGGCTCGGCTACGCGCTCGCGCACGTGCTCTTTCTCGGCGCCCATACCCCGTCGGCGGTCGTCGAACGACTGCGACTCGCCTACCGCGTCGTCGGCGTCGAGATCGTCGAGACGCCGCAGGTCGACGGCGTCGAACGGACGATCTTCCTGTGTCCGTATCGGGATCTGGCGGCCTCGCAGGTCGGGCAAAAGTGGCTCTGTCACGAGAAACTCGATCGCGTCGACGACGGCTACGTGACCTTTCTCAGGCGCCACCGCGACATCGATTACCAGCGACCCCGGTGTTGCACCGACATCGCCTACTGCGAGGCCTCGGAACACTGCTATTCGGAGGTGAGTCGACTGTGAACGAGCCTCTCCCCGGGCCGTTCGATCGAGACACGGACCGACGATGACGGCCGCCGATCGAGTCGAACGGCTCGCGGCGCAGTTCGATCCCCGATCGGACCGCACCGACGTCTGGCGCGGCCTCGCGCTCGTCCTCGATACCGACGCGTACCTCAATCTCGGCTACTCCGGACGATTCAGGAGTTACCTCGTCGGCGATCCCCAGGCGCGGCTGGTCGACTTGGTCGTCGACCGCCTGGCCGAGACGCGGACCGATCCGGCCGGTGAGCGGCTGCTCGACCTCGGGTGCGGGCGCGGCGAGCCGATCGAGCGCGCCGCGAACCGCCACGGCTTCGACGGTATCGGGGTGGACCTCGTTCCCGGAAACGTCGATCTGGCCCGGGCGACGTCGCGAACGGGGGCGGCGTTCGTCGTGGGGGACATGGGCCGGTTACCGATTCGCGATCGGTCCGTCGCGGCGGCGATGTCGATCGACGCGATCGCGTACGTCCCGGATCGATCGGGGGCCTACGCAGAACTATCGCGCGTGCTCGAGGAGGGTGGGACGGCAGTCATCTCCGATCTCGTACTGCGGACCGATGAGAACGACGCCGGCGACGCGATCGAACGATTCGGTTCGGCCTGGGACATCCCGCCGCCGGAACCGTTCGCGAACTACCTCGATGCGGTCACCGCCGAGGGACTCGAAGTGGTCGAGGTCGAACGGTTGACTCCCCGCAGCATCGGGACGTTTCGCAAGTGGTCGCGGCTGTTCCTGGCGCTGGCAACGGGGCCGTCCGGACCGGTCGTTCGGCGCCTACTCGCGGCGAGCGGGATGAACCCGTCCCGCGTCGTCGAACAGGTGCGCGCCGCCCATCGGGTGCTCCCAGTACTGGAGCACGTACTGCTCGTTCTCGAGCGATAACGGATCGAGCGCCGGTATCGATCGACTGGACCCCTCGAACGGCCGTCGGTTCGGCCGGTAGGTGATCGAGTGATACTAAAAATTCGGCCATAGTTCGCTGAATTTCAACTTTCAACGTACAATCTCTCGACGAATGGCCTTTATTTACCCCTGCAAGGTAGGAACGGTGCCATGTCACCAGAGAATGATCCGACCCGCAGACGTACGCTCAAGCTAGCCGGTGCAACGAGCCTCGGTTTCCTGATCGCAGGCTGCATGGACGGAGGCGACAACGGCGACGGCGGCGGTCCCGGTGACGGCGAGACGGATGGTGCCGATGGAGAAACGGACGGTACGGACGGTGCGACGGATGGAACCGACGGAAACGAGACGGACGGTGGAACAGGAAACGAAACCGACGGCGGTGGCGGAAACGAGACGGACGGTGGAACAGGAAACGAGACGGACGGCGCCGCCGGTGGGGCCATGGAATCCGGCACATTCGTCGAATTCAGCGCCCAAACGTCCGCCTGGGTCGGAATATCGCCCGAGTCGATCGCCGACGAGGAGAACCCGACGATAACCCTGACGTCGGGAGAGTCCTACATGATCGGCTGGACGGAGGGCGACGGCGCGAACCACAACATCGAGATCTGGGATAGCAACGGCGAAGTCGTCGACGACCTCTCGACGCCGATCGTCTCGGAGCCCGGCGACGAACAGGTTCTCGAAATCGAGGCGAGCGACGAGATGGCCCAGTACGTCTGTCAACCCCACCAGACGACGATGGTCGGCGATATCGAGGTTCAGTGATATCGTAACACGGCCAGTCGTCCAGGCCGGGGATCGTTTTTGTAGCGGCTGCGCAGCGTCGACACTCGAGTTCTGACGACTAGTATAAATTTTTTGATGGAAAACCAGACTAGGGAAGGGGTCTCCGGCGGACCGGAAGAGAAAGCGAGCGAAAGCGGACGTCCGGACGCGTAGACTGATGACCGAGTGTCGTCGCACGATCACCGTTTTGAGACGCAGCGTCGACGCCCGCGGGTACTCGGAACTGTATTTCTCGGGAAGATGGTGTTGCCCGGAACACTAACGTCCAGCGTCATCGCAGGCTGCGTGCCGTCTCTGCTGGCTAACCCTCGTGCCGGGCGAGCGTGATTCCGTCAGGAATCACGTTGTGCGAGGCGGTGTAACCGTCGAGCGGGTGGTTCCGTTGGAACCACCGAATGCCGAGGCGGCGCGAGCCGCCGGGCGAGCGTGATTCCGTCAGGAATCACGGGTATTGAGGCGGCTTGCGCCGCCCAAATGTCGCGTACCCGGGTTCTCCGGCTCGTCATCGCACCCGTCCGGGTAAGCTCGGGCGGGGACGTGGGGTACGCACAGCGATGATTGGCGACGCGCCGGGAAAACACTTCCCGTCGGTGTCGTCGAACACCGACTGCCAGCCCCTCAGTAGACGTACTCGTCTTCGCGGAACTGGACGTAGCCGCCGTTACGGTACCGGAACTTCCGACGCTTGTACGCGAGTAGCAGTTTCGAAGCGCCGATACCGGCGGAGTACCCTCGGGCGAGGAGGCTACCGTTGCCGCCGTCGCTGCCGAGCATGCCGTTCGCGACGTCGAAGACGCGGTCCCAGTCGTCGGGTCGATAGTCCGCGACGATGTCCGCGAACGAGACGTTGCGACAGATCTCGTCGCCCACCGCGCGCTTCCACAGATCGTTGTAGGACTCGAGGCGGTCGACCGCGGCGAGGCGGCCCGCGATCTTGCCGGTCCGAACGGCGACGTGGTAGCCGCCCTCGTGGAACGCCGAGGTCGTCCCCATCGCACCGCCTGCGACGGCGATACCGGCCTCGACGGGCGAATCGATGGGCCGCGTCGAAGAGATTGGGTAGGTTTCGGTCCCCTTCGACTTGCCGCGATCTTCGACGCGGGGGAAGTCGGTCTCGACGTCGTACTCGTCCCCGTAGACCGCGTCGAGGAGGCGTTCGATGTACGTCGACCCGGACGGAATGCCGTCGTCGGTCGGGCGGAGCAACCGGTAGGTCTCCGGGTATTCGACGTCGTCGAGCGTCATCCCGATGGGCATGGTCAGGCCGACGCGCGCGACGGTCCCGTCGTTGGGGAACACCCAGGGGTAGGCGGTCTCGCCGGGCATCCAGCCCCACCAGAAGAGGAGTCGATCGTCGGGAAAGGCGTCCGCGGGGAACTCGCGGTACTCCTGGTACGCGATGTGATTCGCCGCGGGTGGCGAGAGGGCGTCGGCGACGCTCCGCCCCGGAGGCGTGAACTGATCGAGTGCGTCCAGCGTGATGCGTCGCTGCGGGCCGTCGGCGAGCACCACGCGGTCGGCCGCGAGTTCGTCGCCGTTCGAGAGCGCGAGGGTGTGGGTCGGGCCGGACGCCTGGAGATCCGTTTCGAGGGTCGAGACGCTGGTGCCGACGCGGATCTCGGCCCCGGCGTCGCGCGCTCGCTCGTAGAGCCAGTCGTCCATCCGCGCGCGGTGGAAGGTGAATCCGAAGCCGGGATAGGACGCCTCCATGCCGGTGGTGTCGAGTTCGACGCGCGTCGTCGGGCCGACGAAGTCCGTCCCGCCGAGTTCCTGCAGGATGACGTCGTCGGGAATGTCCCGGTAGTCCTCGTCCATGATGTCGACCCAGTAGTCGAGCATGCCGGCGGCGTCGGTCGAGTCGGGGCCCAACTCGGTCCGGTCCTCCCTGGGGACGCCCTGTTCGAGACAGACCGTCTCGGCGCCGTGAGCCGCGGCCTGTTCGGCGGCCGAGGCGCCGGCCGGGCCACCGCCGACGATCGCGACGTCTACGCGTTCCATATGCCGCCCCACTCAACGGCCCCTAATAAGCGGTCTGAAACGTCACGACCCGGATCACGACGCGCGGGCGCGGCGAGCGAGGAACGAGAACGCTCGGCGTCCCCCCGCGGGGAGTATCGTCCCGGCGCCGGATGTCGACGACACGCGGATCACCGCCGTTTTTATCGATCGACCGCCCACCGGTAGGTATGAGCGAGAGTGAACACGTCCGCGTCGAACGGATCGACGACGTGGGCCGCGTGGTCATGGATCGGCCCGACCGGCACAACGCGATGACCCCAGAGATGGCGGCGTCTATCGCCGCGGGACTGGACGAACACGCGACGGACGACGAGGTTCGGTGTATCGTCCTCACCGGTTCGGAACACGCGTACAACACGGGCGCCGATCTCGGCTCGCTCTCGGGCGATTCGAGCGACGAGTCGGCCATCGACGAGATCGCCGGCCCGCTACACGCCAGCGTCCGGACCATGACGACGGCGCCGAAACCCGTCGTCACCGGGATCAACGGCATCGTCGCGGGCGGCGGCCTCGGCCTCGCGCTCGCGTCTGACGTCGCGCTCATGGCCGACTCCGCCCGGATCGACTACGCCTATCCGCGGATCGGCCTCTCCGGCGACGGCGGGATCACCTGGCTGCTGCCGAAGCTGCTCGGCCTGCGACGGGCCCAATCGTTCGCGTTGCTCGGTGAGGCCTTCGACGCGCCCGAAGCGGTCGAGGCGGGGCTCGTGACGGAGGCGGTCCCCGACGCGGAGTTCGAGGATCGACTCGCCGAACTCGCGACCGAACTCGCCGAGGGACCGACGAGGGCGTACGCGACGATTCGCCGACTGCTCTTCGAGGGTGCCGACCGATCGCTCGACGACCACCTCCGGACCGAGCGCGACGAGCTGACCGGCCTGACCGAAACGGAAGACTACGCGCGCGGCATCGGCACGTTCTTCGACGACGAGGAGCCGGACTTCGTCGGCCGGTAGCCGCGGAGCGACCCGCGCTCGCCCGTCAGGTGCCTCGAAGCGATGCTATAAGGGATCGCGAACCCTGCCCACCGGTATGAGCGACGACATCGACGTCCTGCTGCTTCGACGCGGCGTTCACGGCATCCCCACCGACGAGTACGCGGCGGCCCTTCGCGAGCGCCTCCCCGACGTCCCGGTTCGGCTCGCCCGGACGCCGGCCGACGAACGATCGATGATCGAGTCTGCGACCGTCGTTTCCGGCCTCGACGTGGACGAACCGCTCCTCGATCGCGCAGGGGAGCTGAAGCTGTTCGCGGGCGTCTACGCCGGGACGGATCACCTCCCGCTCGACCGGCTGGCCGAGGCGGGCGTAACGGTGACGAACGCCTCGGGCGTCCACGGGCCGAACGTCTCCGAACACGCAATCGGGGCCGTGCTCTCGTTCGCGCTGCGATTCCGCGAGGGACGCGACCGCCAGGACCGCCGGGAGTGGCGCAGCTACAGGACGAACGAACTCTACGGGTCGACGGTCACCGTCGTGGGTATGGGCGACATCGGCACCGCGGTACTCGAACGCCTGGACGGCTTCGGCGTCGAGACCGTCGGCGTCCGCCACTCGCCGGAGAAGGGCGGCCCGGCCGACGAGGTCGTCGGCTACGATGCGTTCCAGGACGTCCTCGCCCGGACGGAGTACCTGATTCTGGCCTGTCCGCTCACGCCGGAGACGCGCGAGCTCGTCGACGAGGCGGCGTTCGAGACGCTCCCCTCGTCGGCCGTCCTGGTGAACGTCGCGCGCGGTCCGGTGGTCTCGACGGACGCGCTGGTCGCGGCGCTCAGGTCGCACCAGCTTCGGGGCGCCTCCCTCGACGTCACCGACCCGGAACCGCTCCCGGCCGACCACCCGCTCTGGACCTTCGAGAACGTCCAGATCACGCCGCACAACGCCGGCCACACGCCGGCGTACTACCAGCGGCTGGCCGACATCGTCGCGGCCAACGTCGAAGCGCTGCGCGACGGCGTGGACCCGGCTGCGCTCCGAAACGTGGTCGTAACGGGCGACTGACGACGAATCGGTCCGGAATCCGATCGTCTCGCCCGGGACTCCCGACACCGGTGCGTATTTGTCGCCGCGCTCGCAGAGCCCACGTATGGCCGAAGGGGAACCGTCGTCGGGATCGGAGCGGTCGACGCGCCACGTCGCACTGTTCGTGTTCGGCGTGATGGCGACGATTTTCGTCTTGCTCCCCGAAACTCGATCCGCGACGCTCGTGCTCCTCTGGTTGGCGGCGCCGCTCGTCGCCTTCGGATCCCTGGTGCAGGTGATCCGGGGGACGCACGAGCTTCGCAGCGGTCGCGGGCTCATCTTCGCGATGGCCTGCGCGGTACTCGCCGTCGGATCGCTTCCGCTGGGCGTCGCGATCGCCGCGTCGACGCTCGCCGACGTGCTCTGGTTCTTCGGGCTCACCACGGCGCTGGTCGCGGTCGGCATCGCCCGCCTCTCCGTCGTCGAAAGGGGACCGGGCACGGAGAGGGAGGTCCCGTCGCCCGAGGAGCTTGCGGCGGCCGCAACCGACGAGCCAGTGCTCGGCGTAGACCAAGGGGAGCTCGACGACACCGGCGGGGTACCCGCGCAGGACGACGAGGCGAACTGACTGGCGGGCGAACAGCCCATCGTCGTCCGACGGTCGAACGACGGATTGCGTGTCCGGGAACCGGGCGAGCCGATCGACGGGCGGTCAGACCGCGAGGGGCTTCGCTGCCGCATCGTGAAGGCTTTTCCCGGTTGCAACCGGATCCACGAGCATGACCCCCGACGCGGAGCGGACGGAGGCGCCGTCGACGACGGAGTTATCGCCGCCGAATAGGACCCTGATGGGGCCGGGGCCGAGCGACGTCCACCCACGGGTGTTGCGGGCGATGAGCACGCCCCTGGTCGGCCACCTCGATCCCGCGTTTATCGACCTCATGGACGAGGTCCAGGAGCTCCTGCGGTACACGTTCGGGACCGACAACCGCTGGACGATCCCGGTATCGGGCACCGGCTCGGCGGCGATGGAAGCGGCGATCGGGAACGTTGTCCGTCCCGGAGACACCGTGCTGGTGCCGACGAACGGCTACTTCGGCGGCCGAATGGCGGAGATGGCCCGGCGTGCCGGCGGCGCCGTGGAGACGGTCGACGCGCCGTGGGGCGAAGCACTGGATCCGGATACCGTCGCGGACGCGCTCGCCGAGCACGACCCGGACGTCTTCGGATTCGTCCACGCCGAGACGAGCACGGGCGTCCTCCAGCCGGAGGTCCCCGCGTTGACCGAGGCGGCCCACGACCACGACGCGCTCGTGATCGCCGACACCGTCACCTCGCTCGGCGGCGTCGAACTCCGGGTCGACGAGTGGGGGATCGACGTGGCGTACGCGGGCCCGCAGAAGTGTCTCTCCTGTCCGCCCGGTGCCAGCCCGTTGACGCTCTCCGACGAGGCGATGGATCGCGTGCTCGCGCGCGACGAGCCGCCGCGATCGTGGTACCTCGACCTGTCGCTCCTGGAGGGCTACTGGGGAGACGAGCGGTCGTACCACCACACGGCGCCGATTACGAACGTCTACGCGATCCGGGAGGCGCTGCGACTCGTCGCGGAGGAGGGGATCGAGGCGCGCTGGGAGCGCCACGAACGCCTCTCCGGGGCGCTCCAGGCCGGCGTCGAGGGGATGGGCCTCGAGATGAACGCCGCGCCGGCGGCCCGACTGCCGAGTTTGAACGCCGTGGTCGTGCCCGACGGCGTCGACGACGGGGAGATCTGCGATGCGGTCCTCGAACGGTACGATCTGGAGATCGCCGGCGGCCTGGGCGACCTCGCCGGCGACGTCTTCCGCATCGGGTGTATGGGATACTCCGCACGCCCCGAGAACGTCGTGCTCACCGTGACGGCGCTCGGCGACGCCCTCGAATCGGCCGGCGCGGACGTCGACGTGGAGGCGGGCCTCGAGGCCGTTCGAACGGCGCTTCGGTGAGAACGGCGACGGAACCGAGACGGCACCCAATCGCATTCGGCAACGAACCGAATCGGTTCGCGACCGAATGGAATCAGATCGCAGCGGGCCTCCGGTCAGGGCCACTCCACGGTGTGTTCGAGCGTCCCGACGCCCTCGACCTCGATCTCGACCCGGTCGCCGTCGGAGAGCGCCGTGACGCCTTCCGGCGTGCCGGTCGCGATCACGTCCCCCGCCTCGAGGGTGAGGTAGGACGTGATCTCCGCGATCAGCTCGGGAATCGAGAAGATGAGGTCCGCGAGCGAGCCGTCCTGGACGCGCTCGCCGTTGATCGACGAGCGAACGAAGGCGTCGTCGGGTACCTCGTCCGGCGTCGCAAGGACGGGCCCGATCGGCGCCGCGCCGTCGAAGGCCTTCCCGCGGACCCAATTCTGTTCCTGGCGCTGGTCGTCGCGGTTCGAAACGTCGTCGACGCACGTGTAGCCGGCCACGACGTCCATCGCGTCCGCCGCGTCGACGTTCCGACACTGGTCGGCGATGACGACGCCGAGCTCCGCTTCGACGTCGAGTCGCTCAGTCCCCGCAGGGGCGGTGATCGTATCGCCGTGGCCCGCGAGCGCGTTCGGCGGTTTCAAGAAGAGTAGCGGTCGGTCGGGGACGTCGTTGCCCATCTCGTCGGCGTGCTTGGCGTAGTTGCGACCGATGCAGACGATCTTGGTGGGTTCGCACGGGGGCAAGAAATCGACGTCGTGGGGATCGTACGTCTGCCCGCCAAAGTGAATCGCACCGTCCTCCAGTGTTCCTCGTCGGACCGCCCCGGCGTCGTCGCGAAATCTGACGAACTTCATACCGAATGGCGGTCGGGCACTCCTAAAATCGTTTGTATCGCGGCTATGCCAGCGGGTTACACGCGGGCTGCGGAACGGAACGCTTTTTACTAGCCCCCCGCAAGCCTGCGATGTCGAGCGATCGACGCTCCGTTGGTGTAGTCCGGCCAATCATTTCGGCCTTTCGAGCCGATGACCTGGGTTCAAATCCCAGACGGAGCATCCTGCGACGAACGAAGGTGAGGAGCGGATGTGACCCTGGATTTGAGCCCTGCCAGCCGCAGCGCGAACGAAGTGAGCGACCGTCTGGCTTCGGTTCAAATCCCAGACGGAGCATCCTGCGACGAACGAAGGTGAGGAGCGGATGTGACCCTGGATTTGAGCCCTGCCAGTCGCAGCGCGAACGAGGTGAGCGACCGTCTGGCTTCGGTTTAAATCCCAGACGGAGCACTGCAGCGACCGAGTTTTACGAGGGAGCGAAGCGCGCACGGAGGGGATTTGAAGTAGAGAAGTCGAACGCTCGCGAGCAGAGCGAGTGAGCAGGAGATGTCTTCGCGTTATTCAAATCCTGGCCGGAGCATGATGCTGCGAGCAACACGCGGGCAGCGACTCGATCTGGTCTCGATGATGCCTCGAGCGGCTACAGTTCGATGGGCGACGCGGAGAGTTCGCCGAGGGTCCGTTCGAGCGTTCGGTCGGGAAGTTCGAGGGTGACGACGGTGTCGTCGTCGACGGCGACGAATTCGAAGGAGAGTTTGAAGGAGCCGTCGGCACCGATCTCTGAGACGTACTGTTGGCCCGACTCTGCGTCGACGAGCCAGACCTGCTCGCCGGCGAAGTCGTCGTCCGTCCGGCCGCGGATGGTGTAGGACCGGACCGCCTGCTGGGTCGAGCCCTCGACGGTCGGATAGCCCTCGTCCGTCCAGCCGCCGAATCCCTCGTCGATCGCGTAGACGTCAGTGTACCCCGCGTCGTACAGTTCCGCGGCGCGGGCCGACGAGAGGTGGTGCGGGCAGCCACAGTACGTCACGATGCGCGCGTCGAGCGGGATGTCGTCGGTCGGATGGTCGAAGTTCGGGCGACCGGCGGGGCTCAACCTGGCCCCCTCGATGTGACTGTTTTCGTAGGCGACCTCGCTCCTGGCGTCGAGGAAGTACGTTCCGTCCGCTTCGTACCAGTCGTGGGCCGTCTCGACGGGGACCAGCGGAATCTCGTGTCCGTCGACGGTGATCGTCTCGTACTCGCCCTCGGCCGATCCGTCGTCGGAGTCGTCCGTCGAGCCAGTTTCGTCCGTCGAATCGGACGACTCGGCGCCGTCCGAGGGCGACTCGACATCGTCGGTGTCGTCGTCCGCTCCATCAGTGGCGGGCGCTGTGGCTCCGGGATCCGACGATTCCGTGTCGTCGGATTCGTCACCGAGACAGCCCGCGAGGACGGTGCTACTGCCGACGACGGAGAGCGCCAGGAATCGGCGGCGGTTCATACCACCTACGTATATATTCAATGCTATAATAATTGCGAAAAAATTGTCCGCAGGGTCGTCGGAAGGCGTCGGCAATCGAGTGGAGATCGGGGCAAGCGTGGAGCGCCGAGTCTCGTTACAGGAACCCGCCCGCCTCGAGCGCGACGACGATCGCCGCGAGAAAGACGTGTTCGCCGTCGACGACGAAGCCGTAGAACAGCGGCGTTGCGTCTGGATCCGCGAGGAGCGAGTATGCGAGTACGTAGCCGCTGAGCGCGAGGAGGACGAGGTATCGCGGTCCCACGAGCCCGATCGCGACGACGAGGACGAGGGCGAGCCCCACGCAGATCGTGGCCGCGGCACAGCCCAGTCGCGTCCACCGCGTTCCGACGACGCGGGGGATCGTCCTGATCCCCTCGCGGCGGTCGCCGACGATGTCCTTCAGGTCGAAGATCACCGCCGCGATGGTCAACATGGCCAGGACGTAGCCGGTGAGGACGAGGATTTCTGTGGTCCTCGCGACCCCGTAGTAGACGCCGACACCCAGCGGAATGCCGGCCCAGGCGAGGCCGACGAGCAGGTTTTTGACCAGCAGGAGGCGTTTCAGACCCACGATCGAGTAGAGGCTGATGACGACCAGCGGCGCCAGGAGGAGTTCGACACGGGGAATGTCCCGATAGATGCCGACGGCGACGACGAGCAAGTATCCGAGGAGGCCCACCAGGACGGTCGCGCGACCGTACTGTTTCGTAAACGTCGCCCGCCCGGGGACGTTGAACTCGTCCTCGTCGATGTCGGTGAATCGATTGAGGCTGTAGACGAAGAGCGTGACGGCGAAGACGATACAGAGCGGAAGCGGATCGACCGGCAGGTCCGCCAGGACGATCGTCGTCACAACCCAGCTGGTCGCCGCGAGCGAGATGAAGACGTTGCTGTGGACGAGCGCGAGTGCGACCTTCGTCCCCGCACCGGGGGGAGCCACCTCGGACCAGGCTCGCGACTCGCTCATCGTCTCAGCGGTGGGTAGTCGATCCACCCGTTTCAAGGTGTGGAACCGCTCGAACGAAGTGGTTGGTACGAGTGGGCGACCGACGTCACGAAACCGGCGAGTCTCTCCCATACCGGCACGGAAGACGCGCTATCGCGCCCGTCGGCGCGCGGGCTTTCGACAGTACTAACTCGCGGATGGGCGAACCACCGGTGAGTACAAATGAAGCTCCACGAGTATCAGGCGAAGCAGGTGTTCGCCGATGCGGGGATTCCGACGCCGGACTCGCAGCTGGCCTCGGACGTCGACGGCGTGGTCGCGGCCGCCGACGAGATCGGCTACCCGGTGGCGATCAAGGCGCAGGTACAGGTCGGTGGCCGCGGCAAGGCCGGCGGCATCGAACTCGTCGAGACCGACGAGCAGGCTCGCGAGGCGGCCGAACGCATCCTCGGAATGGATCTCAAGGGCATCCGCGTCGAGCGGGTGCTCGTCGAGGAAGCGGTCGACTTCGCGAACGAGCTCTACGTCGGGGTCACGATGGATCGCGGCGAGGGCAAGCCCGTCGCGATGGTCTCGACGAAGGGCGGCGTCAACATCGAGGAGGTCGCCGCGGAGGATCCCGACGCGATCGCCCGCGAACACGTCGACCCATCCTTCGGGATGCACCCTTACCAGGCCCGGAAGGCCGTCTTCGACGCCGGCGTCGACCGCGCCGTCGCGACCGACGTCGCCTCCGTGCTCTCGACGCTGTACGACCTCTGGGACGCGAAGGACGGCGCGGACGCCGAGATCAACCCGCTGATGGTGACCGCCGACGACGAGGTCGTCGCCGCCGACGCGGTCATGAACATCGACGAGGACGCCCTCTTTCGCCAGCCCGAGATCGTGGAGATGGGCGAAGAGGCGGCCAGCGGGGACGATCTCGAAGCCAAAGCCGAAGCGTACGGCTTCGACTACGTCCGCCTCGACGGCAACGTCGGCATCATCGGCAACGGCGCCGGCCTCGTGATGACGACGCTCGACCTGGTCGATTACTACGGCGGCTCGCCGGCGAACTTCCTCGACGTCGGCGGGGGCGCGAAGGCCGAGCGGATCGCCAACGCGCTGGACATGGTGTTCTCCGACGACAACGTCGACAGCGTCGTCTTCAACATCTTCGGCGGCATCACCCGCGGCGACGAGGTCGCGAAGGGGATCAACGAGGCGCTCGAGCAGTTCGACGAGATACCGAAGCCGGTCGTCGTCCGCCTCGCGGGGACCAACTGGGAGGAAGGCATGGACATACTCAACGAGGAACTCGTGACGGTCGAACAGACGCTCGAAGACGCCGTCCAGCGCTCGGTCGAGTACGCCGAGGAGGTGGAGGCATGAGCGTCCTCGTCGACGACGACACGCGCGTCGTGGTCCAGGGCATCACCGGCGGCGAGGGGAAGTTCCACGCCGGGCAGATGATCGAGTACGGCACCAACGTGGTCGCCGGCGCCGTCCCCGGCAAGGGCGGCCAGGAGGTCCACGGCGTGCCGGTCTACGACACGGTCGACGAGGCCGTTCGCGCCGAGGACGCCGACGCCTCGGTCATCTTCGTCCCGCCCGCGTTCGCGGGCGACGCCATCTTCGAGGCGCTCGATACGGAACTCGACCTGGCGGTCGCGATCACCGAAGGCATCCCGACCCAGGACATGGCTCGCGTGAACAAGCGCCTCTCCGAGACCGACACCCGACTCATCGGCCCCAACTGTCCCGGCATCATCACGCCCGGCGAGGCCAAGCTCGGCATCCTCCCCGGCAACATCTTCGCCGAGGGTGACGTCGGCCTCGTCTCGCGATCGGGGACGCTCACCTACCAGGTCGTGGACAACCTGACGAGCCGCGGCATCGGCCAGACGACCGCCATCGGGATCGGCGGCGACCCGATCATCGGCACGGACTTCGTCGACGCGCTCTCGGCGTTCGAGGACGATCCCGAGACGGAGGCGATCGTCATGTGCGGCGAGATCGGCGGCGAGGACGAGGAGGAAGCCGCCCGCTACATCGCAGAACACGTCGACACGCCGGTCGTGGGCTTCATCGCCGGCCGCACGGCGCCCCCGGGCAAGCGGATGGGCCACGCCGGCGCCATCGTCTCCGGCTCCGGAACCGGCACCGCAGAGAGCAAGATCGACGCGCTCACCAATGCAGGCGTCACCGTCGGTAACACGCCCGAGGAAGTCGCCGACGCGGTCGAAGCACTCTTCTGATCGGCCCGTCGGCGATCTCGGATCGGTCGCGAACTGTTTTTGATCTCCACGCCGGCCCGAATCCCCTATCCGAGATCGTTCGAGTTCCGAAATCGACCGAGAAGTTGACGAAGACCCGCCATCCGGCCCGTCGAGTCCGGCTCCTGCTGCCGGTGGCGGTCGAACGAGACGACCGTCGTCCGAACCTCGCTCGCGTCCGGTTCGTCGGGTGCGTTCGACTCCGTCGAGTCGGCCGCCGACGTTCCGCCGGTCGGATCGGGGGACCCGTCCGACCGTGAACGTGATCCCCGGCGTCGATCGCGCGTCGACGAGTGCACGCCGCTGCTGGTCGACACGCCGTCGCGTTCAGGCGGATCGCTCCGCGTCGGAACGCGTCCGCTTCCGGGCGCGGAGACGGAATCGAACTCGTCGGTGACGACCGACCGGGGGAGCGACGCTGTCGAATCGGTCGTGTCGGACGCCTGCTTCGAACGAGTTGCAGCCGACGTGGACTCGGTGCGGACGCCGGAGACGTCCGGTTCGTTCGCCTCGAGCCAGTTCGCACTCGTTTCCGCCGGCCGGTCTCCCGCGCCGATCGATCCGTCGGCGTCAGCCCCGGTCGAACCGTCACCGGAAGCGGTCGCGGCCACAGTCGTCGAAAGCGAGGCCACGGTCGATTCGACGTGATCGTTCTCGAGTCGGTCGGCCGAGGGCTGCCCCGAGAGCCCGGTCCAGCTCGCCTCGTCGCTCTCGGTCGTCGACTCCGACGTCGCTCCGTCATCGACGGAATCGTTCGCCGCGTCACCAGTCGGGTCGGTACGGGATTCACTATGCGCGGGCATCGACTCCCCGGGATCGATCCAGAGAAACTCGCCGTCTGGTTCACGATCGGGAATGATGTTGGCTTCGAAAGCCGCTTCGTCGAACAGGTCGGTCGACGCCTCGGTCTCCATCGGGGGGTCGTTCGCGCGATCGATCAACTCGTTCGGGTTCGTCTCGTCGAGGACGGCGTCGGCATCGACCGTCCCCGCAGCCGCCTTGAGGTCAGCGAACATCTCCGCGGCCGTTCGGTCCTCGACGGCGTCGGTCGATGCGATCGACCGACTCTCCATCCCCGGCGGAATGGACGGTGCTGAATCGCTCGAATCGTGGTCGGTCCGGCCCTCGGTTTCGTTCTCGGACCCGGAGCTACCGTTCGGAACTGCCGCCGCGACCGCGTTGTCCCCTGCCTCCCCGTCCATTCCTCTTCGCATCTTATTTCACAAGCATTTTATTAAATCTTTCCGGTCTCAGTGTATTAGAGCGGGAATCACGATGGGGAACGGCGGCACCGGGCGACCGGCCCGAAACGGAACCAGTTGAGGGCCGGTCCCGTCGGGTTCCACCATCGTCGGGCTCACTGCCGAGATCGTAACTCGGAGTCGGCGGGCGGAACCCTTTTCCGGTGGTTCTCGGCCGATCGGATCGCCCAGTTTGCCGTCCCGTCGACGGTTGTCACACCACCTGCCGCCTTCTCCGAAACGCGCTCGGCGGCTGGAGTTGCTTCGACGACTACTCTCCGATCGGATTCGACGCACCATCGTGAGTCGGACGGATCGTCGGTTCGGTCGTCGGCCAGACGTCCCCCGTCTCGGCGACGGACAATGTTTTAGGGCCACCTAAAATCCGGAACCTTTACATTGGTTTAGGTCTGCCTAAAATCTGTATGCGCCGAAGTTGGCGGCAAAACCATCGGCATCGGGTGGCAGAAAAAGCGACCGACGGAGGTGCTCGCTCGTGAACTACCTCGATCGAGGAAACGGCAGCATCCTCGCGCAGCAAACCGAGCGCGAATCAAACGCGCGAACGTATCCCCGACACCTCCCGTTTGCCATCCGGGAGGCACAGGGCCCGACCGTGACCGACATGGACGGCAACGAGTACTACGACTGCCTGACCGGGGCCGGTACGCTCGCTCTCGGACACAATCATCCGAACGTCGTCGAAGCCATGGAGCGCGTCCTCGACGCCGACCGACCGCTGCACACCCTCGACATCACCACGCCCGCGAAGGAACGCTTCGTCGACTCGCTGTACGACAGTCTCCCGTCTAACTTTTCCGACTCCGCCAAAATCCAGTTCTGTAGCCCGGCAGGGACAGACGCCGTCGAAGCGGCCCTGAAGCTCGTCAAGACGGCGACGGGGAACCGGAGCGTGTTGGGGTTTCACGGCGCCTACCACGGAATGACGAACGGCGCACTCAGTCTGATGGGTGACACCGACGCCAAGGAACCCATTTCCGGGCTGATGAGCGACGTCCACCACCTTCCGTATCCCGACGACTACCGCTGTCCCTTCGACGTCGGCGGCGAGGAGGGCCACCGACTCGCCAGCCGATACGTCGAAAACCTCCTCGACGATCCCGAGAGCGGTATCACCGAGCCCGCCGGGATGATCCTCGAACCGGTGCAGGGCGAAGCGGGCGCGGTGGCGCCACCGGACGAGTGGCTCCGAGAGATCCGACGCATCACTCGCGAGCGCGATATTCCGTTGATTCTGGACGAGATCCAGGCGGGCCTGGGCCGCACGGGTGAGCTGTACGCCTTCGAACACGCCGGAATCACGCCCGACGTGGTCACCCTCTCGAAGGCCATCGGGGGCGGGCTTCCGCTCGCGGTCGTCGTCTACGACGAGTCGCTCGACGTCTGGGAACCGGGCGCACACGCCGGTACCTTCCGGGGAAATCAGCTCGCGATGGCCGCCGGCGAAGCGACGATCGAGTACGTGCTCGAGAACGACCTCGACGACCGCGCCGCCGACGTCGGTGCGCACCTGCGCGACCGTCTCGAAGCCGTCGCCGACCGGTTCGATTGTATCGGCGACGTTCGCGGGCGCGGCCTGCTGCTCGGCGTCGAGTTCGTCGACACAGCCGCCGACTGGCGCGGTGCGGGCCCGTACGCACCGGACGGCGACCTCGCGAAGGCCGTCCAGGCCGAGTGCTTCGACCGCGGACTCGTCGTCGAACGGGGCGGCCGGGCGAGCGCAACCGTGCGATTCCTTCCGCCGTTGATCATCTCGACGGAGCAAGCGGACGACATCGCGACGATCTTCGACGAATCCGTTTCGGCCGTCGTGAACGGACCCAACCGGGCGCGGGAGGTGTCCGCATGAACGCCGACGAACTGTTCCTGGGGTCCGACCGTAGTGGTGCTCGATACCGCGAGGCGATGGGGTGCGCGGTGGAGGCCGTACTCGCCGCGTTCGATGACGGCGGCGACCCCTACTCGGGAACGCCGCCGGACGCGCTCGCCGCGCGGTTCGACGACCCCGTCGTTCCCGAAGATGGACAGGGCCTCGTCCAGACGGTCGACGAGGTAACCGAACGCGTGCTCGAACACTCCGTCCACCCGTCGAACCCCCGGTGTGCAGCCCACCTTCACTGTCCGCCGATGATCCCGGGGCTGGTCGCCGAGACGCTCCTCACCGCGGCGAACCAATCGCTCGACTCTTTCGATCAGGCGCCCGCGGCGACGGTGCTCGAGGAGCGGGTCGTCGATGCGCTCTGTGATCTTTTCGGGTTCCCCGCGGACGCGGACGGGGTCTTCACGAGCGGCGGGACGCAGTCGAACTTCCAGGCCCTGCTGCTCGCTCGGGATCGCTACTGCGATCGCCACTACGGACGGAACGTGCGGGCCGCTGGTCTCCCGTCGGCGGCCGACTCGCTTCGTATTCTCTGCTCGGAACAGGCCCACTTCACCGGGAAACAGTCCGCGCACCACCTCGGCCTCGGAGACGAGGCCGTGGTCACCGTACCGACCGACGACGACCGTCGGATGGACCCGGACGCGCTCGACGCGACGCTGGCGGAACTCGAAACCCGGGACGAAGAACCGTTCGCGCTGATCGCCACCGCGGGGACCACCGACTTCGGCAGCATCGATCCGCTCGCGGCCCTCGCGGATCGGGGTGTCAAACACGACCTCTGGGTCCACGTCGACGCGGCCTACGGCGGCGCCCTCGCGGTGAGCGACGATTACGGCCACCGCCTAGACGGTATCGAGCGGGCCGACTCCGTCGCCGTCGATTTCCACAAGCTGTTCTACCAACCGATCAGTTGCGGCGCGTTCCTGCTCCGTGACGGCGGCGACTTCGAGCGGATGGCGCGCAACGCAGCCTACCTCAATCCCGAGGCACACGACGACGTCGGCGTCCCGAACCTCGTGGCGAAATCCGTCCAGACGACTCGCCGCTTCGACGCCCTGAAGCCCTACGTTGCGTTCCGCGCGCTCGGACGGCGGGGTCTGGCGACGCTCGTCGACCGGACCCTCGAACTCGCCGACGAGGCGGCGTCGCTCCTCGAGGCCGCCGAGGACTTCGAACTGCTGTGCGATCCGACGTTGAACGCCGTCGTCTTTCGCTATCGTCCCCGGAACGGAATGGACGACGACGCGGTGAGCGAGCTGAACGCCGCCGTCCGGCGGGAACTCCTCCGCGACGGTCGTGCCGTGGTGGCCCGGACGGACGTCGACGGCGTGACCAGCCTGAAGTTCACGCTGTTGAACCCGACCGCGACGTGCGACGACGTCGCCCGGATGCTCGACGCGATCAGAAGTTGCGGGTCCGCGGTCGCAGACGATCCGGGGGTGGCGGTATGAGCATCGCTGGCGAACGGGGCGCGGAGGACGAGATCGACCCGGCAGAGCGGGCAGCGGACGCGACCCTCCACGCGTTCCTCAACTGCTACCTGCGAGAGACGGGCGATTACGATGTCGTCGACGCCGACGAGGTCCCGGTACCGACCCACGATCAAGACGAGGTGGCCCGGATCCCCCTGCCCGAGCAGTCGACGACCGTCTACGCCCCGATTCGCTACCCGTCGCCGACCGGTCGCCACCTGTTCGAGCTGCCGGCCCGGTACGAGACCGGCGACGAGACGCTGGAGCTCGACTACGTGACGTTGGCCTCCCTGGTGACGAAGGAACTCGCCACCGCCGGGGACGAAACCGGGAACCGCGACGAACTCCTCTTGCGGGTCATCAAGAGCTGCAAGAACGTCGCCCGGTTCGTCGAGGCCCGACGCGACGACACCGACCAGCTCTACGGCTTCGACACGACGTTCCGGGACGCCGAGCAGTCGCTCGTCTTCGGCCACCTCCTGCACCCGACTCCAAAGAGCCGACAGGGCATCGCGCCCCACGAATCGCCGACCTACGCGCCCGAGATGGAAGGCTCGTTCTCGCTCCACTACGTCCGGGCCGATCCCGACCTCGTCTGGCAGGACGCGGCGCTGGACGGGACGGTCACGATCGATACCGGCGACGCCGAATCCGCCGGCGAGTGGGTGAAGTCCGCGCTCCGCGAGGACCCCACCGTCGCCGACTCGTTCGTCGAGACTCACGTCGAGAGCGACGACGTGCTGATCCCCGTTCACCCGTGGCAGGCCGACTACCTCCTCGAACAGGACCACGTACGGGCGCAACTGGGAGACGGCCTCGAATCGCTCGGACGGGTCGGCCGCGAGTTCTACCCGACCACCTCGGTACGGACGCTGTACGCGCCCGACGCCCCCTTCATGGTCAAGGGGTCGCTGAACGTGAAGATCACCAACTCCAGGCGGACGAACAAACGCCCTGAACTCGACCGTGCGGTCGGCATCACCGAACTGCTGAACACCGACCTCGGCGAGGAACTCGAATCGAGGTTCCCGGACTTCGATATCGTGCGCGACCCGGCCGGCCTCACGCTCGATATCGGCGAGGGCGAGGAATCCGGCTTCGAAGTCGTTCTGCGCGAAAACGTCTTCCGGGGCGAGGCGGGGACCAACGCCACGCCGGTCGTCGGCCTCTGTCAGGACAAACTCTCCGGTGACGGCTCTCGACTCGGCGAGATAATCGAGACCATCGCCGAGCGCGAGGGCCGGTCAGCGGCGGCCGTCAGCGAGGACTGGTTCCGCCGGTACCTCGAAATCTCGCTCCGGCCGTTCATGTGGCTGTTCCTCGAACGGGGACTCGGCGTCGAGGCCCACCAGCAGAACAGCGTCCTGACCCTCGCGGAGGGATACCCCGACACGTTCTACTACCGTGATAATCAGGGCTTTTACCTCCCCGAGTCGCAGTACGACGCACACGACGAGCGAGTACCGGGCCTGGGCGAGCGCGGCGAAAACATCGTTCCCGACCGGATCTCCGACGAACGACTCCGGTACTACGTCGTGCTGAACAACGCGTTCGGCGTCATCAACGCCTTCGGGACGGCGCGTCTGGTCGACGAGCGCGACCTGCTCGAACTCCTGCGCGAGGAACTGGAATACTGCCGGAGGTACGACAGCGAGTGGTCGTCCCTTCTCGACGGGCTCCTCGAGGCGGAGACCCTGCCGTGCAAGGCGAACCTCCTCACACGATTTCACGACATGGACGAACTGGTCGGGGAACTGGAGAACCAGTCGGTGTACACGGACGTGACCAACCCCATCGTGACGGAAACCGACCCGGAGGTGGCCCGCCGATGAAAGGCCCCGGCGGAATCGTCGCCGAGCCCTACGACTTCCAGACCTATGACGAGGAGAGAGACAAGACGGTGTCGTTCCGGCCGGTGGAGATGTCCGACCTCGGGATGCTCCACGCCTGGCTCAACGAGGAGCACGTCCTGCCCGACTGGTCGTTGAACGACCCGCTCCCCGCGTTCCAGAACGCCCTCGCCGAGAAGCTGGCCGACGACCACATGACGCCGTACGTCGGGCACCTCGACCACGTCCCGATGAGCTACTTCGAGGCGTACTGGGCCATCGACGACGTGATTGCGGACTACTACGACGCCGACCCCGCCGACCAGGGGTTCCACATGCTCCTCGGTCCGCCGGAGTTTCTGGGCCGCGGCTACGCCGAGTCGCTCATGCGGGCGATGGTCCGGATGCAGTTTCGCCACCAGGAGACCCACCGCATCGTGGGCGAACCGGACGTGCGTAACGAGACGGTCCACGGCATCCTGAAACAGATCGGCTTCGAACCCCGCCGAGAGATAGAAATGGCAGAGAAGACCGCCCTGCTCCTGGTTTGCGAGCGCGAGCGGTTCGAGCGGGAGGTGCTCGCGTGACCGCCGACGACGCCGTCCACGACGTCGTCGGCGTCGGTCTCGGCCCCTTCAATCTCGGGCTGGCGGCCATGATCGACGGGGTCGAGGCGGACATCGACGCGACGTTCCTCGAACGAACGGCCGAGTTCAACTGGCACGAGGGCATGCTGCTCGAGGGAACGACCCTCGAGGTGCCGTTCCTCGCGGATCTCGTGACGATGGCGGACCCGACGAATCCCCACAGCTACCTCAACTATCTCCGGGAGACGGATCGCATCTATCAGTTTTACTTCTACGAGACGTTTCAGGTCCCTCGGCGGGAGTATAACGACTACCTCCGATGGGTCGCCGAACGCCTCGAGAGCTGCCGGTTCAGGCGAGCGGTCACGGACGTCCGCTGGGACGACGGCGAAGCGCACTACGTCGTCACCGCGAATCATCCCGAGTCCGGCCAGCGGTTCACGTACCGCGGCGAGAACCTCGCGCTCGGCGTCGGCTCGCGCCCGCACGTTCCGGAACCTCTCGAGGGGCACCCCACGGACGACGTGTTCCACACGGCGACGTACCGCTACAATCGTGACGAGGCGCTGGAAGCGGATTCGATCACCGTCGTCGGCTCCGGCCAGAGCGCCGCCGAAGTGTTCCAGGACCTGCTGGATCGCCAGCCGGATCACGATTATCGGCTGGACTGGCTGACCCGGTCGGACGGATTCTTCCCCATGGAGTACTCGAAGCTCGGCCTCCAGCACTTCTCGCCGGAGTACGAGCAGTACGTCTACGACCTGCCGCAGTCGGTCAAAGACGACCTGATTCCGAACCAGGACCTGCTCTACAAGGGCGTCGACCCCGACACGAGCGCCGAGATATACGACCTCCTCTACCGGCGCTCGATCGGCGACCGCGACCCCGACGTTGGCCTGTTCGCCATGACCGAGGTCCGGGCCATCGAATCGGTTGGCGACGCGTACGCGCTGGACTGCCGCCAGTGGCAGGCCGAGGAGTCGTTCGTCCACGAGAGCGAGGTCGTGATTCTGGGGACCGGCTACCAGCGCCCGATCCCCGACTTTCTCGACCCCCTCGAGGGCCGCATCAACTGGGACGAGCGGGGCCGGTTCGGCGTGACCGAGGACCACCGACTCGACATCGACGTGGCAGGCGACGTGTTCCTCCAGAACGCCGAACTCCACACCCACGGCGTCGGAGTCCCCGACCTCGGACTGGGGTGTTACCGCAACACGAAGTTCGTCAACCGGTTGGTCGGCCGCCGAGTCTATCCGGAGGACGTCGACACGGTGTATCAGGACTTCTCGGTCGAGCGATTCGTCGAGCGCAGACCCGACTCGCGTCGCTCCGAGTGCGAGGGCGAATCGACGTCGGTTCCGACGCAGGACGACTGACGGGGGACGGTCGGTCCCAAAGACCGGCTCCGACCTCGGCGACGGGACGGCGACTCCCGTTGTACCGGGTCATCCGTGTTCCGGCGTGACCCGCTCAACGGCGTTCTCTTCGAGAAGACCATCTCGGAACTATTATATTGATTTAGGCTCGCCTAAACAAGTATGGAGGAAACAGCGACGACGTCCCGGGCACCGACGCGACGAGAGTGGCTGACGTACGGCAGCGCGACCGTCGGCGGCCTGCTCGCCGGCTGCACCGGCGGCTCCGAGCCGGAGAACGAGACGACGGACCCCGAAGCGGGACCGACCGACGAGACGGACGAAAGGACCACGCCCGCGGAGGACTCCCACTCGGCCACGCTCGCGCCGGCAGGCGAGGTGACGCTCGAGTCGACGCCAGAAGACATCTTCACGATGTTGGGCCACCACGCCGACATGGTGCTGGCGCTCGGCCGGAGCGACGACATGAATGCGGTGTTCGCGCCGGGCTACCACGAGGGATTGTATCGGAAGTTGGTCCACCATTTCGACGGGGTGTCGGTCGATTGGGACGGGTTGTACGACTCGTGGCAACCGAAGAAGGAGAAACTGTACGATCTCGACAGCGACGTCCACATCGCCGACCCGGCGAAGGTCGCGACCGCCGACGGATGGGACGACAGCGACGTGCGAGACGTTGCAGAAACCGTCGCGCCGTGGTTCGGAAACACGCTCAGTGGCACTCACCGGACGCCCCCGGAGGGCTGGAGGGACCAATACGAGTACTACACGCTGTGGGAGATCTTCGGTTCGGTCGCACAACTGCTCGACGAACGGGATCGGTACGAAGCGCTCTCGTCCGTCCACGAGTCGATGGTGCAAACCATCGAGGAGAACCTCCCGCCGGAGGACGAGCGGCCGACCGCGGCGCTGGTGTTGTTCTCGACGTCGGAGGACGATACGGGGTGGGGCTACAAGCTGAACCATCCGGGCTACTACGCCGCACACACGCGTCCGATGGGGGTCACGGACACGCTGGCAAAGGCCTTCGGAGCGGGATACGGCGAGAGCGGGCGAAACATGCCGTTCGACTACGAACTGCTCCTCGAGGCGGACCCGGACGTGTTACTCGTCCTCGGTGCGATGACGGAGTACTTCGACCTCGATCAGATCAGGGCGAACCTGGAGAACCACGAGGTCGCCAGCGAACTCACCGCCGTCACGGAGGGCAACGTCTACGCCCAGGGCGCGCGGCGACAGGGACCGATCCTCAACCTGTTCCAGCTGGAGATGACCGCCAAACAGCTCTACCCCGAGCAGTTCGGCGAGTGGCCCGGCTACGAGAACGGCGACCCGTATCCCGAGATTCCCGAGGAAGAACAGTTATTCGATCGTGATCGCGTCGGGGAGATCGTCGGCGAGGGTGCGTAGGAGCGTGGCGATGGAGAGCCAGACGATACGGGAGCGCTGCGAGCGGGCCGACGTGAAACTCGTCCGACTGCTGTACGTCGGCAACGACGGCGTGATTCACGGCCACTCGATCGAACGCTCCCACCTGGCGGACGCGCTCGAGTCCGGGGTCCCGGTGCCGAAACTGGTCCAGTCGTTCAACGCGCTCGGCCAGCGCATCAAGGACGCCCGGTTCGACGCCGTGGGCGAGGTACGACTGGTTCCGGACCGGTCGACGTTCCGCGTCCTCGACCACGAAGCGCGCGTCGCCGCGGTCTGCTGTACGCTGCAAGAGATGGACGGCGACGCGGCGTGGTCGGCCGGTCCGCGCGCGGCGCTCGAGCGACTCGTCTCGTCGCTCGAGAACGACGGCGCGGTGCCGTCGCTCGCGCTGGAGAGCGAATTCCACGTCTACGCGTCGGCGGACGGCGGACAACCCGACGGCGACCGTGGTCTCTACACGACCGACGGCATGCGACACTCCCACGACGTCGTCCTCGACATCATCGACGCGCTCGAATCGCAGGGAATCGAGGTGAAGAAGCACGTCGCGGAGTACGCCCCCGGCCAGAACGAGATCGTCACGGGCCACCGGGACGGCGTCGCTGCGGTAGACGACTACGTCTTCCTCCGCGAGACCGTCGCGGGCGTGGCCGACTCGCACGACCTCGAGACGACGTTCCTGCCCCACCCCTTCGAGGCGACGACGAACGGCTGTCACGTCCACCTGTCGCTGTGGGACGAGGCGACCGAGACGAACCGCTTCGCACCGAGTTCCGCGGACGAGCCCCTGAGCCGAATGGGGCGCCACTTCGTCGGCGGGATCCTCGATCACTGCTCGGCCCTGCTCGCGCTCACGTCGCCGACGGTGAACTCGTACGTCCGCCTTCAGCCCCAGGCAGGTGCGGCGGCCTACAGCTGTTGGGGGATCGGAAACCGAGAGGCGGCAGTTCGCGTACCCGAGGTGCCGTCCGACGAACGCGACGCGGCGACGCGCATCGAGTTCCGCCCCGCGGATAACACGGCGAACCCGTACCTGTCGGTGCTGGGCCTGCTGGCCGCGGGTCGAGACGGGATCAGGAACGAAACCGAACCGGGCGAGGCGCTGGACGCGGACCCGGGGAACTGCGACGACGAACGGCTTGCGGAGCGGGGAATCCGGCGGTTACCGACGACGCTCGGGGAGGCGCTCGACGCGCTCGCCGACGACGACGTGCTCGAGGCGGCGATGGGAACCCGGCTCTTCGAGTCGTACCTGGCCGTCAAACGGAGCGAGTGGGAGGCGTTCACGGCCAGCGCGGCGACGTGGGAGCGCCAGACGCTCCGACAGACGTTCTGAGCGGTCCCACACCGCCACGTCGCTCTTGCTATCGATGGTAACCGCCGCCCCGGTGGCAATCGCACACACTTTTTAGGTCTGCCTAAAAATTAGGGATCGATGAGCGACATCCAAACGGTCGAGTCCCGATGCGAAGAGGCGGACGTCGACCTCGTGAGACTGTTGTACGTCACCCAGAGCGGCGTGATTCAGGCGAGTACCGTCGACGCCACCGACGTCGGCGCGGCCATCGAGAACGGCGTCACGACCTCGGAAGTGCTGCAGGCGTACGACGCGTTCGCCCAGCGGAACGGACGGAGCAGTTTCGACGCGGTCGGAGAAGTGTACCTCCGTCCGGAACCCGACACCTTCCGACCGCTGCCGTACGCCGAGCGAACCGGCGCGATGCTCTGCACCATGGAGACCCCCGACGGTAACCCGTGGCACGTCGACGCCAGAACGCGACTCCGGTCGTTCGTCGGTGATCTCGAAGCGGCGGGACGGTCGCCCGAAGTGGCGTTCGAGAGCGAGTTCCACCTCTTCGACCCGGACGACGGGAGTCGCGGGGACGAACCGGGAGCGTACCGCACGGAGTCGATACGCGGCACCCACGAGACGATCCTCGACGTCGTCGACGCCCTCGACGCCCAGGACATCCCCGTCTCGAAGTACCACCCCGAGTACTCGGCCGGAAAGCACGAAATCGTCTCGGGGCATCGGTCGGGCGTTCGAGCGGCCGACGAGCACGTCCTCCTGCGCGAGACGGTCAAGAGCGTCGCCCGCGAGCGCGGACGGCAGGCCACGTTGTTGCCCAAACCGTTCGACGACGGGACGAACGGCTGTCACATCAACGTCTCGCTCTGGAACGGCGAAAACGAATTCTACGACCGCGAGCGCGGCGGCCCGAGTCGAACCGCTCGACAGTTCGTCGCCGGCGTCCTCGACCACGCGCCGGCGCTCTCCGCGCTCGTGGCCCCGACGGTGAACTCCTACAGTAGACTGCGGCCGAGTCACGGTGCCGCGGCGTACGTCTGCTGGGGCCACGAGAACCGCGAGGCCCTGATTCGGATACCCGCTCCCGAGAAGAACCGCGAAGCGGCCTCGACCCGCATCGAGTTCCGCGGCGGGGACAACACCGCAAATCCGTATCTCGCGCTCCTCGGGCTCCTCGCCGCCGGACTGGACGGCATCGAGCGCGAACTCGAACCGGCCGACCCCGTCCAGGTGGACCCGTGCGACCTCACCGACGAACAGCGCGCGGACCGCGGGATCGAGCGGTTGCCCCGGTCGCTCGGAGAGGCGCTCGACGCGCTGGAGGCCGACGACAGGATGCGGGAGGCACTCGGTGTCGACCTCTTCGAGGCGTACGTCGAAGTCAAGAGGACACACTGGCGGTCGTTCGTCGAGACCGCCGGGGAGTCCTGGCGGCGCGAACACCTCCGAAACCTGTTCTGATCGTGCTGCTGGCGGGCAACTCCCCCTTCACTCGATGTGGCTCTACGGGTGGGTTCCGCACTCGATCAGGGCGAGGCGGAAACGCGGCTTCGCCGCACCGGGGCGGGCGACGAAATCGGCGACCGAACCGGCGTCAGTCGTCGCTCGCGACCGATGCCGTCTCGTCGTCCGACGTGTCGACGGGTTCGAGGGCGCTCTCTCGCCACCGACCGGCCCGGAACCACGCGAACGCCAGCATCGCTCCGATGACGTTCGAAGCGGCGATGGCAATCCAGATCCCCGCCGGTCCGATCGCTCGGGCACCGAACCACGCCGTCGGTAGCCGGATGATCCCGCGCGTCGTCAACACGATGACGGCCGCCACGGTCGTTTTGCCGACGCCGCGGAACCCGCCGACGAACGTCCGAGCGACGCCCATGCAACCGAACGTCGGGACGACCCAGCGTAAGAACGTGACGCCGTGTTCGACGGTCGGCTGGTGGTCCGTGAACAGGCGTACGAGCGGTTCCGCGCCGACCCACGTGGCCGCGGCGAGTGCCGAGAGGCTCGCGAACACGATGGCCGCGGCGCGATAGTTGACGCGCATCGCGCGATCGAATTTCTTCGCTCCGACGTTCTGTCCGGTCATCGTCTCGACGGCCTTCGAGATGCCGACCGTCGCGAAGCCGACCGTCGAGACGACGCGGATGCCGATCCCGTATCCGGCGACCGCCGCCGTCGAGAAGGTGCCAACCATGACGAGGAGCAGGTTGATGGCGATCCCCCGTCCCGTCTGTTCGACGGAGGTCGGAACGCCGGTCCGGACGAGCCGTCGCGCCCACGAGCCGTCCGGTCGGAACTGGTGGGCTTCGATTCCGAGCCCCCGCCCGGAGCCGAACAGGAGCGCGAATCCGACGACGGTCGCGAGCGTCCGGGCGGTCACCGTCGCGATCGCGGCACCGCGGATCCCCAGCTCCGGCACGATTCCCCACCCGAAGATGAGGATGGGGTCGAGCGTGGCGTTGAGCGCGAGCGACCCCAGCATAATCGGCACCGGCGTCACCGTGTCCCCCGATCCGCGCAGCAGCGAGACGAACGCGATGAATCCGATGGTCGCGGGGAGACCGAGCGACAGCAGTTGGAGGTACTGCGTGGCGAGTCGGTGGACGGTCGGCGTGATGTCGTACAGCGCGAGGATGTCGTCAACGAGGACGAACCCGATACTCCCGACGACGACTCCCGCGGCCAGCCCGTACGTTACCGTCTGTGCCGCCGCGTGGGCCGCTCGACGGTGGTTCTCACCGCCGGTTTCCTGCGCGACGTGAATGCTCCCGGCGACGGGGAGCCCGTAGCTCACGGCCAGCAGGAGGTATGCGAGCGGATACGAGATGGTGATAGCCGCAAGCGAGGGGTTGCCGTACTGGCCGAGCCAGAACGTATCGACGAGGGTGTAGATCGTCTGGATGGCGTTCGTGAGGACGACCGGGAGCGCGAGCATGCCGAGCGGTCGCACGATAGACCCCGAGGTCAGGTCGAGGTCGTCCTGCGCGTCGAACAGGTCCACGAACGCGTTTCGAATGCCCATGCGTCGCCTCCCGTCAGCCCGCTCGCCGTTGCCAGTGACGCGCCAGTTCGGCACAGGTAGCGACCCACGCGCCGTCCGTGCCGGTGACGTGGTTGAGCAGTCTGTCGAGCGCGTCGATGCGACTGGCCCGACCGACGATCTGCGGGTGTAACGTCAGCACGAACAGCCGACCGCGACGGTGCAGACCGTCGAACTCGGCCTTCCACGTGTCGAAGACTGGGCCGACCGGTGAGAGTCCAGACTGGAATTCGAAGGCCGGTCGCATGTTAAACCCCCAGTAGACGAAGTCGTCGAGCAGGAAGTGATTCGGGAGTTCCACGAGGTCGACGTCGTCTCGCGCGTACGGAACGTCGGTGTCCATCATCGAGGAGTCGTAGATCATGCCGCTGTCGGTCGCCAGCTCCAGCGTCTGATCCGACTGCCCGCCGCGATAGCCCAGCGGCTTCTCGCCGGTGAGGTCCTCGATGACCTCGACGGCACGGGTAAACTCCGTCTCCTCGCGCTCTGCCGACAGGTACCGCGGATGGACGTGGGAGTAAGTGTGGTGGGCGATTTCGTGACCGCGGTCGTGAATCGCCCGTATCGTCTCGGGCCACTCCTCGGCGACCTTTCCGGGGACGAAAAACGTGCAGCGACAGTCGTGTTTCTCGAACACCTCTAGAATGCGGGGGACGCCGACTTCGGGACCGTAGGAACCTCGGAACGCGAACCGCTCGAATCCCTCCTGGCGCTTGCCGGCGGCGCGCCAGAGCTGTTCGGCGTCGAGGTCGAACGTGAACGTCGCCGCCGACCGGTGGTCGCCCCACGGACTGGCGATGGTCGATAGCGGTGTGGCTTCGGAGTCGCTCTCGGACATTACTGGTTTTAGGCTCACCTAAAACATAAACCTTTGCAGTTTTGTATCAAGCGTAAGGGGGCGCGATTCGAACGGCGGGGCCGCGTCGTTTCGGCCGCGTTACTCGTCGCGAAGGGCTGCGATGCGGTCGTTCGCCCCGGAGATGTCCGCGAGCGATTCTCCCTCGTAGAGGCGGTCGATGACGTCCCGTTCCGCTTCGGAGTGGCCCGTGTAGTGCTCGAGAACGTGTTCGACTTCGTCTCGGGGAACGAACGCGACGCCGTCCCCGTTCCCGATCGCGACGTCTCCCGGTCGAACGACGGCACCGCCGACCTGCACGGGAACGTTGATGTCGCCGCCCAGACTATCCTCGAGGCGCTGGACCGTTCTCGTCGTCTTCTCGCGGGCGTAGACCGGGAAGTCGATTTCTCGGATCGCCGCGGTGTCCGTCACTGCCCCGCCGATGACCACGCCGCGAGCGCCGTTCGCGACCGCAGCGTGGGTGGTGATCTCGCCCCACGGCGCGTTCGTCTCGTGGCCGTCCATCTCGATGACGATGACGTCCGTCGGTTCGGCGAGTTCCGTCGCCTTGTGGACCATCGTACCGTCCACGGGCGGGATTCGGACGGTCAGCGCCGAGCCGACCACGCTCGCCGAGCGCGCCGTCTCCATGAACGCGAGTTCGGGTGCCGCGTGCCCGAAGTGCCTGTGATGGCCGAGCTCGTTCGGGTCCACTCGTTCGAGTTCGGACAGCGTCTCCTCGCTGGGCCGGTCGAATGTCTCGATCACCATCGCCTCCCTCCCGAAACGGCCCTGGACGCAGACGGCGCGGTCGGTCGACGAGCGGGGCGCGCCGTCGCCATACCTGTTGCGTGCATACACTCCCCCAGTGCCGCCGAAACCGCAATAAAGCCATCGATATTTAGGTCACCCTAAAATATTGTCGGGCCGTTCGAGCTGGCCTGATCGCCGAATGTTTCACCGGTCGGATGTGATGAACGGACGATCTGAGAGGAGTATAGAAACACCTTTATGCTTTTAGGTCAGCCTAAAACAATATGGCACGGAACCCCGACAGCACATTGCGGTCGCACGCACCCCCATGATCGATCAGCCCGTTCCTCACGGCGCCCGCCTCGACCAGCCAGTGCACCAACCGACCGACAGCGAGATCCGACCGACCGGTACGACGGAGGACGACGCATGAACGGACGAGAGACGCTGACGACAGCACTCGAGACGGAACGATGGACCGACGTGAGCACCGACCTCCTCGCAAAGCTGTTCGAGGAGTTCCTCTACGAGGACCTGCTCGAGCCCACCGAGACGGGGACGGAGGGCGAGTGGACCCGGTATCGCCTCGACTACGGCGACGTATCCTACCGATTTGCATCCACGTCCCGGCCGTTCGACAGCTACCGAGTCGATGCCGACAGCATCGAACGCCGGGACGGCGAGGACTGGACCGCCGCGACCGACCCCGTCCAGTTCCTTCTCGACGCCAGAGAGCGCCTCGGCGTCGCTCCCGAGACGGCGAGCCATCTCGTCCGGGAGTACAACAACACGCTGGTCGCCGACGCCCACATCGACGCGCGCAAGGAGACCGCCACGGAGAGCATTCTCGACATGGAGTACGCGGCCATCGAGGGCGAGATGGAGGGCCACCCGTGGTTCACCGTCAACAAGGGTCGCATCGGCTTCGGGTACGACGACTACCGGTCGTACGCTCCGGAACGCAAAGCGCCGCAGTCGCTCGTCTGGGTCGGCGCACACCGCGAGCGAGCCGACTTCCGAAGCGTCGACGGACTCGACCACGAGTCGTTGATGGACCAGCAGTTGGGTGACGCCGTGGCGTCGTTCGAGGATACACTTCGGACCGAGGGCCACGACCCCGACGACTACTACTTTCTGCCGGTCCACCAGTGGCAGTGGGACAACACCATTGCGCAACTGTTCGCCACGGACATCGCCACCGATACCATCGTCCCGCTCGGTACCGGACCGAACACCTATCTCCCACAGCAGTCGATTCGGACGCTCACGAACGTCGACGATCCCGAGAAACCGCACGTCAAGGTCCCGATCCGGGTGCTAAACACCATCGTCTACCGCGGACTCCCGGGCGAGCAGGCGCTCGCCGCGCCGCGGGTCACGGAGTACGTCACGTCAATCCGCGACGACGACCCCTACCTCCGGGACGACTGCGACCTCGTGTTGCCGGGCGAGATCGCGAGTCTCACCGTCGACCACCCCGAATTCTCCCAGATCGACGACGCGCCCTACCAGTACCACGAACTGCTCGGGGCGGTGTGGCGCGAGAGCGTCGAGGCCCTCGTGGACGACGACGAGCAGGTGCTGACCCTCTCGGCGCTCATGCACCGGGACACCGACGGGACGCCCATCGTCTCGAAGCTCGCCGACCGAGCCGGTCGCTCCATCGACCAGTGGCTGGCCGACTGCTTCGACGTACTACTCCCGCCGCTGCTCCACTACCTCTATCGCTACGGGATGGTGTTCATGCCCCACGGAACGAACACGATGCTCGTCCTGCGGGACGGCCAGCCGACCCGGCTCGCGATCAAGGACTACGTGGACGAGATCGCCGTCAGCGAGGTATGGCTCCCGGAACTCGGCCGACTCCCGGACGGCCTGTACGAACACGAGGACATCATCCACCAACGGTCACCGGAGCGACTGTGCCAGCACATCGTCGCCACGCTGTTCATCTGCGTCCTCCGGTACGTCGCCGACCTGTTACACCGCGAGGAGGGGTACGACGAGGAACGCCTCTGGC
This sequence comes from Halovivax limisalsi, assembly GCF_023093535.1. Classification (NCBI taxonomy): domain Archaea; kingdom Methanobacteriati; phylum Methanobacteriota; class Halobacteria; order Halobacteriales; family Natrialbaceae; genus Halovivax; species Halovivax limisalsi. Next base: position 2,236,828 of record NZ_CP095757.1, on the reverse strand, counting down.
GGCGGGTCCGGGCCAGCATCGAACGGTACCACTCGCAGTTCCCGGAACTCGAGGAACGGTTCGAGCTGTTCGACCTGTTCCAGCCGGAGTTCGACAAGGTCTGTCTGAACCGAAACCGGCTGGTCGAGTACGGCTACGACGTCGACCACGAACCGCCCGAGGTCAACACCCACGGCACGGTCTCGAACGCGCTGGCGGACCTCGAGCCCGCGGCGCGCACGGACCAGTAACCGGCGATCGGCGGTGAGCACGACGGGCGTCGGGGTTCCTGTCTGCCCTTGCGTCCAATCTGATATTCGATCACGTCTCCGCGACCGTGACAGGCGCCGGCGATCGAGAGCTGAAATAGTTTGTCCGGTGGTACCGCGGAACGTATCCGTGAGAACTGCCCTTACCGATTCTCCCGCTGTTCGACCTTGTTCTGTTCGATACCTTTCGTTACACAGTTCTGCGTACGTTGTCGCTTATCCAGCCCGTCACTTACCGTTTGTACCAAGCACGATCCATCCGCCATGGTTTTTAAGTATGCATGTAGTACTGTGTATTACGATGGCAACGAAAACGATTTCACTCGACGAAGAAGCCTACGAGCGGTTGAAGGCTCGAAAGAAGGAAGGAGAGAGTTTCAGTGAAACCGTCAAACGCCTCGCAGGAGAACGGTCCTGGAATGAAGTCGCAGGGATCCTCTCCGAGACGGAGGCTACGGACCTCGAAAGCGCTATCGAGGAGGGGCGCACTCGGTCCAAAGAACGGAGTAACCGCCTCACAGCGGAGCTCGACGAAGCAGTTGATAACGGGAAGGCGGAATGATTCAGGATACATCGTTTATCATCGATTTGTTACGTGGTGACGAAAACGCAAAACGGCTTCTCGACATCGTCGAGAAGGAATCACGGCCACAGAAAGTATCCTCCGTAACGGTGCTCGAGCTCTACGAGGGTGTCGCCCGCTCACAAGCGCCGGAAACCAAACGAGAACGTATCCTCGACGTACTGGAAACGAAGCACGTGGTAAGTGCCGACCAGGCCGTAATGCGAAAAGCCGGGAAACTCTCCGGTGAACTAATCAACGGTGGCACGCAGATCGAGCGGGAGGATTGTATCATCGCAGCAACGGCCCTCCTGAACGACGAGCCGGTTATTACGAGAAATACGAACCATTTCAATCGTGTCGATGCCCTCGAAGTGCGGTCGTACTAGTGGAACGTATCCGGTAGCGTAGCCGCTACCGATTCTCCCGCTGTTCGACCTTGTTCAGTTCTATCAGGAGGCGGAAGATGGCTTTCACGAGGTTCGAATCGACGTCGAAGCGGGCCGCGTTCTCGCCGGCTCGCTCCATCACTCGATCCTCCTGATCCTCGTCGGTCGTGGGGAGGTCCTCCTCGGCTTTGACCCGGGCGATCGTATCGGCGACGTAGGTGCGCCTGGCGATCAACTGGACGAGTTCCTGGTCGATCTCTTCGATCTCCTCGCGCAGTTCCGCGAGGCTCATGTCCGATGCGTTCGGTTCCGTGGGCTCGTCTGGGGGTGTCATGCAGTGGTTGCTCCCTCCGTTCGCGTGGTCGTGCGTCGCACCGTCCCCGGGCGCTCCTCCCAGGCCCTCTGGACCCGATCGAGCGCGGTGTCGTCCGCTCCGACGGCGACGTAACTCGGGCCCGTCCCGGAAAGCGAGGCGCCCGCCACGTCCGGGAGGGCGTCGACGATCGGGTCGGGCGAGAACCCGAGCGCGCCGCAGAACGCGAGCCCGTTGACGGACATCGCCTCGCCGTAGCGACCGTCGAGGGCCAACTCGATGCTCAGATCGGCCATCGGGGCGACGCGCTGGCAGGCCGCGACGTCCGCATCGGCGCTGTACGCCCGTTCCGGCGGCGTGTAGACGAGCACGTCCCAGTCGACGGTCACGCGAGCGAGCAGTTCGTCCGCCTCGTTGTCCGTGACCGTCAGGCCGCCGAGCATGCTCGCCGAGGCGTCGTCGAACGCGCCGGTGACGGTGACCCCGGCGGCCCTGGCCGCCTCGACGCCGACGCGACAGGCCTCGGTCGTATCGACGGACGACGCGAGCTCCAGCGCGTCGAGCGTCGCGAGGACGGTCGCGTTCGCCGCCGCGCTCGAACTCTTCAGCCCGGCCGCCATCGGAACCGCGCTCTCCGTCCGGACGTCGGCGCCGGTCGTCTGGACGTCGACGCCGGCCCGGGACCCGAATCGCTCGATCGTTCGTCCGGCCGCGAGCTCGATCAGTCGCGTATCGGCCTCCGGCGATCCCTCGACCGCGCCCGACGTCGTTCCGTCGTCCGTCAGCTCGACGGTCGCCGTCGTCTCGAGATCGATCGCGAAGGCCGCGCCTCGACCGGTCGCGAGCGCGTTGACGACCGTCCCGGCGGCGGGAGCGACGGCGCGGCCATCCATGGTCGGTTGTCCGTCGAGCGACTACTTACGGCTGGCGGTGCCGTCAGTCCTTTCGACGCATCCCGCGTCCGCGACCGGGTCCCTGCTGGCGTCGGAATCCCCATGTGGTCGCGCATTCGGGTCGCCCGGTTTCGATGCGACGAAACACCGCGTCCCGACGCGAACAGGTTTTTAGCGACCGTCGCGTAATCGTCTCCCATGAGCACCCGTTCGGACGTCGCCCCGAGTACGCTCGAAGTGGATCTCGTGGATGGCGGTGTGGTCGTTCGCTACCTCGACGGTCGGGAGGTCTTCTATCACGGACCCCCGGAACCGGTCGAGGGTGAGCTCACGACGCCGCCGGGAAAGGAGGTCCACGTGCTCGTCACCGATCCGGACGGGATCGACGGGGTGCTCACGTACGTCAACGACCTGAAAACTGACGCCTCGATCCTCGAATCGACCGGCGTCGGTCGGGTCGGCCTCGACGACGGCGAGCGAGCCGAGCTCTTCCCCGGCGTGACGGCCGAAGCTGCTGGGCATTCGGTCACCGTCTCGGCGGATCACTCGGTCGTCGACGGGCGCGTCTTCGTCTTCGCCGAGGATCAACTGAGCGAACACGCCTACGAACTCGTGGAATCGGTAGCGACCGAGGACACGGCGGACGAGTAGTCGATCTCACCGGCCAACGGACCGTCCTCGCCGGTCGCTGCTGTACGGCGGCGCCTCGTCGCGCTCCACGGGCCGACGGCACCGCGTCGGTCACTGGATGTAGGACGGATCCTCGTCGTCGCAGTTCGATTCGTGCATCGATGCGTCCTCGTACTCGTCGAAGAGGAGGCCACAGATCTCACACTCGTACCAGGTTGCGCCGTCTCGCTCCGTTTCGGCGACCATACGGTGGGAATGGGCCGCTGTCCAATAGATATTGTGCCGGACATCCGACGTGAAGCCGGACGGACTCGCCGGGCAGGATAATTCTCAAGGTGGCAGGCGCGAAAGACTCGGCGTATGAGCGAGTCGGACGCAGACGGAGTTCGCCTCTCGGTCCGCGCGGCCGAGAAGCGAGATGCCGGCCGCGGCGTCGCCCGCATTCCGGAACGAGCGAGACGCGCGCTCGGCGTGTTGAGCGGCGACTCGGTCCGCATCGAGGGGAACAAGTCCACCGTCGCCAAGATGTGGCCCGCCGATCCGACGGTCGACGACGGGGTGATCCAGATCGACGCGGACGCCCGCGCGAACGCCGGCGCCCACGTCGGGGACACGGTGACGGTCGCGGCCCTCGATGGAAGCCCGATCCCGGACGCGGAGACGGTCGTGCTCGCGCCGCCGCCGACCGCGAACGACGCGGAGACGCAACTCACCGAGCGCGTCGCCAACCAGAAACTCCGGAATCGACCGGTCCGAACGGACGAACAGATACGCATCGAGGGCGTCGCCGCGGAACCGTTCCGCGTCGTGGACACGACGCCGGACGGCGACGTCCGGATCACCGGATCGACGGAGGTTCGCGTCACCGGAGAGGGAACCACCGCCGATGCGGCGAGCGGCGAGGGGACGGCTGCCGAGCGTACAGCAGGATCCCCCGATCGGGGATCGGTGGCCCCGGGGACGGCTGGCGGGGTCACCTACGAGGACATCGGCGGCCTCGACGAGGAGCTCGAACTCGTCCGGGAGATGATCGAGTTGCCGCTGACGGAGTCGGCGCTGTTCGGTCGCCTCGGCGTCGATCCACCCTCCGGCGTGTTGTTGTACGGGCCGCCCGGGACGGGGAAGACGCTGATCGCCCGGGCCGTCGCCAACGAGGTCGACGCCACGTTCATCTCGATTTCGGGCCCCGAGATCATGTCGAAGTACAAGGGCGAGTCCGAGGAGAAACTCCGCGAGGCGTTCGCCCGGGCTCGCGACGCGTCGCCCTCGATCGTCTTCTTCGACGAGATCGACTCGATCGCCAGCGCGCGCGACGAGGACGCCGACGCCGAGAGCCGCGTCGTCGGCCAGTTGCTCACCCTGATGGACGGCCTCGACGGCCGGGGCGACGTCATTGTCATCGGCGCGACCAACCGGGTCGACTCGCTCGACCCGGCGCTGCGCCGCGGCGGGCGCTTCGACCGCGAGATCCAGATCGGCGTGCCCGACGAAGCCGGCCGGCGCGAGATCCTCGAGGTTCACACCCGCGGAATGCCGCTGGCCGAGGACGTCTCGCTCGACGCGCTCGCCGCGCGCACGCACGGGTTCGTCGGCGCCGATCTCGACTCGGTCGCCAGTGAAGCGGCGATGGCCGCGATCCGCCGACGGCCGGCCGACGAGGCCGAGCGCGAGGCCTGGAACCGCGATCCCACCGTGACGAAGGCCGACTTCGACGAGGCGCTGGCCGCGGTCGAGCCCTCCGCGATGCGCGAGTACGTCGCGGAGTCGCCGGGGACCGACTTCGACGACGTCGGCGGCCTCGACGAGGCGAAGCGGACGCTCACCGAGTCCGTCGAGTGGCCGCTCACCTACGATCGCCTCTTCGAGCGGACCAACACGGAGCCGCCGTCCGGCGTGTTGCTGTACGGACCGCCGGGGACCGGTAAGACCCTGCTCGCCCGCGCGCTGGCGGGCGAGACCGACGTCAACTTCGTGCGCGTCGACGGCCCCGAGATCATCGACCGCTACGTCGGCGAGAGCGAGAAGGCCATCCGGAAAGTGTTCGAGCGCGCAAGGCAGTCCGCGCCGTCGATCGTCTTCATCGACGAGATCGACGCCATCGTCGGGCGACGCGGCGAGAGCCACGAGGTGACCGAGCGCGTCGTCTCGCAACTGCTCACCGAACTCGACGGCATGCGCGAGAACCCCAATCTGGTGGTGCTCGCGGCGACGAACCGCAAGGAGGACATCGACCCCGCGCTGCTGCGACCCGGTCGCCTCGACACGCACGTCCTGGTTCCGGAACCCGGCCTCGACGCGCGGAAGAAGATCCTGGACGTGCACACCCGCGGGAAACCCATCGCCGAGGACGTGGACCTCGACGAGCTGGCGGCGGAACTGGACGGTGCGACCGGCGCGGACATCGAGGCGATCGTCCGCGACGCGTCGATGCAGGCGATCCGCGAGGTCGCCGACGAATACGGCCCGGAGGAGGCGAACGACCGCGCCGACGATGTCGTCGTCGAGCGCGAGCACCTCGACCGGGCGATCGAGGCGCGCGAGTAACCTCGCCAGGCGATCTCTGTGCTACGCTCCCGTTCGACGACCAACCGAACCCGCTCAGCCGACTGCGTCCGTCGCGAGGACGACAGTTTCGCCGGCTCGCGTTTTCTCGCCCTGGGTCACCAGAACGTCGTCGGTGGACACCGACGGCGCGAACACGATATCGACGCGACTGCCGAACGCGATGTGACCGATCCGGTCGCCGCGCTCGACTCGCTCGTCCGTCTCGACGTACGGCGTGATTCGACGCGCGAACGCCCCCGCGATCAGCGTCACGTCCTCGATCGGGGCCGGGTCCGGCCCATCCTCGAACCGAAGGTGAACCCGCTCGTTGCGGTCCGAGTCCTTCGAGAACGCCGGCCGATGGGCGCCCGGCGTGTGTTCGACGTCGACGACGCGGCCGGTCGCCGGCGAGCGGTTGACGTGGACGTCCCAGACGTTCATGAAGATGCCCAGCCGAACCCGGTCGCCCTCCTCACGGAGGACCGAGACCGTGCCGTCCGCCGGCGCCACGATCCCTGAAGCCGGCGGCGTTCGCTCGGGGTCGCGGAAGAACCAGAGCACGAAGATCCCGAGCAGGGAGAGCGCCACGCCGGCCGGAGGGAAGATGACGAGGCCGAACGGGGCCACCGCAAACGGGACGATCGCGTAGCGCACGGCCCCGGGCGCGACGTTCATGGTCGTCAGTTCGGTCGCCCGACGTTTGATCGTTTCGTCGCGCCGGGCCCGCTGGCGCGGGTTCGGACGGCAGAAATGACGCCGGGCCGTGTTCAGTCCCAGAACGACTGCGTCCGGGCGTACTGGCGCTCCTGGCGGAGGATGTCGCGGTAGAACTCGGCCTCGTCCTCGCGGAGTTTGTTGATGATGCGCGCGGCGTTGTGCGGGCCGACGCCGCGGGCCGCCATCGCGATCACGGCTTGCTTGCCGTGGCTCTGGACCAGACTCGCCGAGCGGAACGCGCGCTGAGTCATCTCCTCCTGTTCGTCGTCCTTCTCCGCGGCGCGCACGGCGTCGACCACCTCGTCGGCCCAGGGGTTGAGCGCGGCGATGCGCGTCGAGCCGCAGTCGGGACAGGACGGCTGGTCGGGCACCCGTCGCACTTTCGTCCGGGAGAGCCACTCCGTACAGTGCGTACAGAGGAGGATGACGCGATCGTCCTGGATGCGCTCCTTGACGGTCTCGATGATGCTCGCGTCGGCGTTCTCGGGGGCGAGCAGTTCCTTCCCCGAGGAGTGGCCGCCCGAGCCGACGGCGGTTCGACCGCGGACCGTCTCGACGTCGATCTCGCCGGACTGGATCGCCCTGAGAACGCTCGCCGCGGCATCGGTGTCGAGGTCCTCGTGGAACACCTCGCGGATCGCCTCCTCGTACATCGGCGTGTCCTCGAGCGCGGCGAGCAACCGATCGTTCGACAGCCGACCCGAGCCCTCCCAGCGCTTGAGCGCGCCGAACTTGCCCGAGACCTGGGCCAGCCGGAACGCGAGCGCGTCGGCGTTCTTCAGTCCCAGTTCGACGATCGCCTCGACGTGATCCGGATCGGTCTCGAAGAGCACGTCGAGGACGTCGCTCGTCGCGACGCTCGTCGGCACTTCGAGTTCGATCCGGTAAGGATCGATCTCCAGGCCGATCGACGACCCGGACTGCTGGCCGAGCAGCGAGGTGAGCACGCGGCCGAGCGTCTCGTTAGTCTTGTGGCCCAGACAGGCGTTGACGACGACGTCGCGACCCTGGCGCTCGATCACGATCCGGTCCGCGGTCGGCATCGGATCGCCGCCGTCGACCTGTCGTTCGAGCTGCGAGAGCGCCGACGCCAGCGTCGCCCGATCGCTCGGATACCGGGTCTCGAGTTCGCGCGCCACGGCGTCCTCGTCGGCCCCGCCGGCGAACTGCGGCTGGGCGACGGCGCGTATCTCGCCGACTTCACCCGCCACGTCGAGGGGGACCGGAATCTCCTGGCCGATCCAGGAGGGGACCTCGCCCGCCGGATCCTCGATCGGGCTCACCTTCACGACGGCCTCCTCGTCGTCCACCTCGGCGATGCGCCACATCTCGCCGCGCTGGATGAAGATCTCGCCCGGCGAGGCGAAGTTGACGACGAATCGCTCGTCGAGCGTCCCGATCTGGCCCCCCGAGGCGATGTCGTGGACCTCGTAGGTCTCCTCGTCCGGGATCATCGAGAGATTGGCGTAGACGTACTGCCAGGTGTTCCCGCTGCCTTCGATCCGGTCTGCGGCCTCGTCGTACCAGACGATCCGGTTGCGGTGGAGTTCCGAGAGGACCTCGACGAACGTCTCGCGAGTGAGCGCTCGGAACGGATACGCCCGCGAGATGATCTCGAAGGCGTCGTCGACGCGGGTGTCGCCGGCGCTCTTGACGATCGCCGGGATCTGGTTCGCGACGACGTCCAGACTCCCCTCGTGGATCGCCGCGTCCTCGACCTCGCCCGAACGCGCCCGGCGGGCGATGGCGATCGCCTCGAACGTGTCGTCCGCCCGCGTGGTGACGATCGTGCCCGACGAAGCCTCGTCCGTGCGGTGACCCGCCCGGCCGATCCGCTGGAGCAGACGGGTCACCTGCCGCGGGCTCTGGTACTGGACGACGTGGTCGACGCGCCCAACGTCGATCCCGAGTTCCATCGAGGAGGTACACAGCAGCGCGTCCAGCTCGCCCGCCTTGAAGTCGTCCTCCACTTCGACCCGGGCCGACTTCGACAGCGAGCCGTGGTGGACGCCGATCGGCAGGTCGAGTTCGCGAAACCGCGATCCGAGCGCTTCGGCGGTCTGGCGCGTGTTGACGAAGACGAGCGTCGACTCGTTGTCGGCGACGACGTCGCGGATCAGCCGGACGTGACTCGCGGTCGTCACCTCCGTCATCAGCGTGCCGGCGAGGTCGCGGTCCTCGTCGGTCACCGTGGGCTCGCGGACCGTCACGTCGACGTTCGACCCCACGTCGATCTCCCGGACCTCGCAGGGTCGGCCGCCGGTGAGGAACTGGCCGACCTCCCCCGGATCGCCGACGGTCGCCGAGAGGCCGACCCGCTGGAACGGCCCGGCCAGTTCGACGAGTCGCTCCAGGGCGATCGAGAGCTGGGCGCCGCGCTTCGACGCGGCGAGTTCGTGGACCTCGTCGACGACGACGTGCGAGAGCGACTCGAACGCCTCGCGTAGTTTCTCGCCGGTGAGCATCGCCTGGATGGTCTCCGGCGTGGTGATCAGGACGTCCGGCGGATCCTCCGCCTGCTTCGAACGCTGGTACTGCGTCGTATCGCCGTGGCGGACGTCGACGGAGACGTCGAGGGACTCGCCCCACCACTCCAGGCGATCGAGCATGTCGCGGTTCAACGCCCGGAGCGGCGTGACGTAGAGCGCCCGGAAGCCGTCGACGGGCGGCTCCGCATCGACGTCGGCGCTCGCTTCGGTGACGTCCGAGTCCGCGCCGCCGCTCGCCCCGTCGAGGGTGGCCTGGCGCCCATCGCGATCGGCGACGATGTGGTCGAAGACGGGCAGCATGGCCGTCTCGGTCTTGCCACTCCCGGTGGGGGCGATCACCAGCGTGTTCTCCCCGGCCGCGAGCGGCGGAATCGCCAGTCGCTGCGGCGGCGTCGGCGTCGAGAAGCCGCGCTCGGAGAGGGCGTCGCGGACGGCCGATCCGAGGTGGGTGAAGGCCGCCGCGTCCCCGTCGGTCATCGACGGTCGTAGGGGCGAACGCCGCATAAGCGCGTTGTTCCGCACCGAACTTTTTCCGGTTCGGGGTCGCCTCCGGCGACCCGCGTGGCGGCTCCGCCGCCACGGCATTCGGTTGCGGACCAAGGGCCCGCAACCCACTCACCGCAAAAACTTCGATGAAAAAGTGCCGGCGGCTCCGCCGCCGGTGAACAGCTCGCTTCGCTCGCGGATGCTTGTTCAAGGGCGCCAACGGTCCCGATCAGATACGATCCGAACAGGTCGGGAAGCGACCGGCGTGGATCAGGTCCGCAGTTCGGCGGTCGGCGCGTTCCGCTTGACGCTCTCGATACCGTCACGAGCCGCGCTCCGATCTCCGTACCCTTCCCCGCTGTCCATCAGGATGTTTCCGTTGCGATGGCGCAACCGCCAGCGGTGTTGCCCGCTCTTGTCCTCGTAGATCTCGAACGTCGCCAGCCCGATGTCGAGAACGTTCGCATCCGGGGCGTACTGTCGGACTCTGTCGACCGCCTCGGTGGCGTCGTCGCGAGCAGTGTATCCTTCGCCGCTGTCGGCCACGATCTGATCGTTGCCGCCGCGGAGCCGCCAGCGGTACTCCCCCGCGTCGTCTTCGTACACGTCGAACGTCAGGTCGTCGATCCGGTCACGGATGCGTTCGACGGCCCGGTTGGCGTCGTTGCGTCGCGTATAGCCCTCTCCGCTGTCGGCGAGAATGTTGCCGTTGCGGTGGACGAATCGCCACCGCCACTCGCCGGCTTTGTCTCGATAGACTTCGAAGCCCGTGGGATCGAACCAGAGGTAGCTCGCCGAGCCGGCCGTCTCGCGAATCCGGTCGATCGACCGCTGTGCGTTGCTTCGCGAGGCGTATCCCTCGCCGCTATCGCCGATGATGTTGCCGTTGTCGTGGCGCAATCGCCAGCGATACTCGCCGGCGCTGTCCGCCTCGACTTCGAACGCGGCCCGACTGTCGAGTTCCGTGACGGGTTCGAAGCGCTCGTCCGCGGGTGGGAGCTCCGCTTCACGCTCGACGAGTAGCGTCTCCGCGCCGAGTGCGTTCCGTCGGACGCTCTGCATCCCTTTCTGGGCGTTGTGCTTGCGCGTGTAGCCCTCGCCGCTCGTGGCGACGACGTTCCCGTTTCGATGTCGGAAGCGCCATCGCCACTCGTTCGCGGCGTCCTCGTAGAGTTCGAACCGGGCCTGACTCGCGTACAGGGCGTCGACGTCCGATTGCAGGGTCGCCCGTGCGGCGGCACCGTCGTCCGATTCGCGTCGCGCCTGTTCGATTTCGTCTTCGAGCCGATCGCGCTCGCGACGGACCTCGGCCGCGTCGGATTCGGCCGCGCTTGGGTTGGGCCCACCGGCCACAACATCGTCGGTGGCCCCACTGGCGAGGAGCGGCGCGATGACGCTCCCGATCGTGATGCTGGCCAGCCCCAGGGCGTACAATACGAGAACGGGTTGGTTCCCCGTCTGAACGCTCCACTCGGCGGGGAACACGAGGAGGAACCAGACCGCCGCGACGAAACAGACAGCCTGCCCGACGTACGCCGCGTAGTTCGCCCACGACTGGAGCGGAAGCCGGATGACCGGACCTGCGACGAGCATCGCCAGCCCGACCGCCGAGAGGAAGATGCTCGCCTCCCGTACCGTCAAGCCCGTGGCACCACCGGGTGACGTACTCGGCAGGAACAGGACGATCCCGAGCGTTCCCAACACCAGTCCGGTCAGAAACACCCAGTACCCTCGAACCTCGTCGTGTGTCGTCGGTTCACCGACCCGGGTTCGGTAAATGTCGTATAGAATTCCACTACCGGTTTGTTGTGCCATTCTCCAAAACCAACTATAGAGACGCCTTATGTAGTTTTGCCCTTAGCAGCCCCGAGAGACAGATTCCAAGACGTGATGTGCCTACACAGATTCGTACGGCCCCAGTCGCGTCCCATCGAGCAGGTACGCCTCGCCGGCGTCCAGGCCGTCCGGCAGCATCGGGGAGAGGAAGGACTGATCGGCAACGTTGATCCAGGTACCGCCCACGAGCTCGTTGAACGCCGGCAGGACGACCAGTTCGCCGTTCAAGCGATCGCCGTCGTCACCGCCAGAGCGATCGTCGTCACCGGTCGAAGTCGTTCCCTCGTCGGCACTCTCGGCGGCGCGCCCCCGGGCCCACGACCGTCGTAACGCCCCCCGCACCCAGACGGGCTCGATCCGGCTTCCGCCGACTTCGTCCTCCAGCCGAACGCAGGGGTGTTCGTGGCCCATACACAGTGTCTCGGCCTCCAGGGCCTCGGTTGCCGGCCAGCTGTGGCCGTGACATACTCCGAGATCGCCGAGTCGCGTCCCCGCGCCAGGGACAACCTCGAGATCGGTCGGACCGTCGGGTCCGCCCGGACGGGGCGAATCGGCATCCTCGATCGCGTCGGCGAGCCACGACTCGATCGCCCCGTCGTGGTTCCCTTTGACGAGCGTGACGGCGACCGGCGGCAACGACTCGAACAGGACTTCGAGCTCGCCCCGTTCCGCCCCGCCGGGGTCGCCGATCGAGTGCATGAGGTCGCCCAGGATCGCCAGCCGGTCCGCGTCCGTCCGCTCGAGCAGCGCGAGCAAGCGGTCGCGACGCGACTCCGCCTGGCTCGGCACTTGCACGCCGCGTTCGTATCGCAACGCCGCCTCGACGCCCGCGTGGTAATCCGCGACGAGGAGCGTTCGCTCGTCATCGACCGTCGCGAGTGCGGCGGGTTCCGACGGGACGGGCTCTACCTGTACCATCAGATGGCCTGGAGTCGGTCCTCCGACGGTTCGAAACACTCGCCGCCCATGAGCGCGTCCTGGATCGCCTGCTCGACGGCGTCCCGTTCGGCACCGGTCTCGTCGGTGACCGCGTCGACGACGGCGTCCCGTTCGGCACCCTCGCCCTCGTCCAGCGCTTCCATCGTCTCGACCACGCGCGCCTGGAGGTCCACGTCCCCGTCGGAGTCACCGGTCGACGGCGTCTCGTCGGAAGCGGCGGTCGACGACTCGTCGGCGTCCGCTTCGTCGTCAGCCGCAGTATCCGTCGACGACGTCTCCTCGGCCACGCCCTCGCTCGATACCGCTTCCTCGACCTCCTCCGGTTCCGGGACGTCGATGTCCGCCTCGCCGGGGTCGCCGACCTCGGTACCGGACGTGAATTCGGTCCCGTACTCCTCCTCGATCGCCTCGCGTTCCTCCTCGTCGAACTCGTACATGCCGTCGGCGTCGAAATCGCCCAGTTCCTCGTCCGACGGACCCGGTTCGTCGGCCGATTCGTCGGACGCGACCCGTTCGTCGGGTGATTCGTCAGACGCGACTCGTTCGTCGGATGATTCGTCCGACTCGACTGGCTCGTCGGCTGCGTCGTCCGATACGGTCGGTTCCGATTCGTCGTCGGCGGGCTCTTCGTCCGTGATAGTCGAGTCGTCTTCGTCGTCGGACGGTGGTTCGTCCGCGTCGAATTCGCCCAGCTCCTCGGCGTCGTCCGGCCCGTCCGCGCGCTCGCCGGTCCGCGTGGCGTCGGCGGATTCGTCGGTCGGCGACTCGTCGACCGGCGCCGCCGAGCGATCGCTGCCGGTCGCCGTGCCGACCGCCGCGCCGGCGGCCGCGTCCGGGCCGTCTGGCGACGGTTCGTCGTCCGCGGTGGCCGTCTCCGCCGGCGATCCGACGTCGTCGGGGACGGAGAGCGACGGCCCGTCGGCGGCGAGATCCGCGTAGGAGGCCGACCCGTCCCCCTGCGTGGACGGGGACGTCGTCGACGACTCGACCTGGGACTGCTCGCCGGCGACGACGCGAGCCGCTTCGAGGGCGACCTCGCGCAGGCTCGTCAGGTACGCCGGCGTCGTACCGTAGTGTTCGAGCGCCAGTTCGATGCCCTCCGCGAAGCCCGCGTCGACGTCGTTCGCCCGCAGCACGTCGGCGCGCCGATCGGGATCGACGTCGAGCTGGGCCGCCGCGGCGAAGGTGGCGATGCGATCGAGCGTGTGCTCGGCCGCGTCCACCACCCACCGATCCCGCGTGTCGCCGTCGACGGTGGCCAGCGTCTCCGGTCGGATCGAGGAGTAGACCCGATCGCCGTCGTCGGGCTCGAACGTCCGGGCTTTGCCGGTCACCGCGACGAACGCGGGCGGCTCGGCCCGTTCGAGGAAGGCGAGGGCGTCGGGCTGGTACTGGCCGGCGTAGACGACGAACGCGCCGGTCGGATCGACGACGCGTCCGCGGACCATCTCCTCGTTGACGTCGGTGACCTCGGTGAGAGTCCCGACGGCGAAGACGCGGTTGAGCCGCGCCCCGGTCGGCGAGACGACGTAGTTGGGCGCGCGCTCCTCGTCGCTCTCGGCGTAGGAGAGGGAGGCGTCGTCGAACTCCGCCGCGAAGAGCCGGTGGGCCACCTCTCGGCCCGGTCGATCCTCGGCGTCGCCGTTCGCGCTCATCCGTCCACCTCCGCGAGGAACGCGCTCGCACGCGCGGCCGGATCGTCGTCGCACTCGGCGAAGGTCGTCGCGTCGAGGTTGGCGCCGTACTCGTCGACGGAGAGGTGACCGCGCACGCGGTACTCGCGACCGACGACGCGCTCGCGGATGGTCTCCGCGACGACCGACTGGTCCATCGCCTCGCGAGCCTGCTCGCGGGCGTCATCGAGATCGCCGCCGTACACCTCGGCGGTGACCTCGTCGTCGAGGACGACCGTCACGGTGCCGGTGCCGTCGTCGAGGATCGCCTTCACCCGGAGGTCGTCCTCGCCGTCGACCTCGCCGTGGGTGCGACACTGGTTCTTCTGGACGACGCGACCGCACTCCGGACAGCGCTGAATGAGCCCGGAGCCGTCGCGGACCTCGATCAGATTGCCCGACAGCTCCACGTCGTAGACCCCGCCGCCGGAGACGGCCTCGCCGATGGTCATCGACGGGGCGTCCGTGCCGACCTCGATCTCGGCGTCGAGGACGTCGACGGTCGTGTACTCGGAGACGTTCACTTCGGGGACCCCGCGGAACTCCCTGACGTAGACGTTCTCGAGTCTGAGCGTGGCGTCGGGTTCGATCTCGGGTCGCGGATCCCAGCAGGTGAAGGGGAGGCGACCGCTCTCGTCGCCGAGCACGCCGCTCAGGATCTCCGTTTCGCCGTCGCGGCCGTCGATCGTCCGCCGTTCGCACTCGAGGACGACGACCTCGACGGTCGCCGCTCGATCGCCGGTTTCGAGGTCGGTCAGCGAGGCCTCGCCGCCGATCTCGTAGGGCACGTCGAGCGCGTCGTCCGACTCCGTGATCGAGGTGTGTTCGCCGAGGTTGAGCTCGGGTTGGCCGTTCCACTCGCGGACGCCGGCGTTGCCCACGGTGAGCGTCTGGCCCGCTTCGAGCCCGAAGTCCTCCCAGGCGGTAAAGTCGATGCGGCCGGTCTCGTCGGCGAGTTCGCCCTCGACGATCTCGTGATCGTCGCCCTGGTACCGGATCGATCGCTTCCCCGCGGTGAGGACGACGCCCGTGACGGAGACGTTGCCCGCGTCCGGGTCGATCTCGCCGATCGACTTCGTCGTCGGCCCGCTCGAACCGCCGTCACCGTCGCCGTACTTCCGCCGGAGGCTCTGTTTCGCCTCGTCGATCGGGACGCTGTACGTCACCAGGTTCTGCAGGTCGGCTTTGACCTCCTCGTTGTCGACGCCGAGGTCGGAGGCGAGCTCCTCGGCGTGGCTGTCTAAGTCCATCGAATCGGCCTATGTGGGCGCTCGTAAAAAGGGTTCTCAGCGCGCGGTGAATCTGAAACCGCACCGTCGGCGAGCCGCTCGGACGGTCGATCCGCTCCGCCAACCGCGTTCGGCCCGTTCGCGGGTTCGGTGATGTTCCCTGGCGCGGACCCGTCACAGGTCGACGACCCTCGTTCTCGCGACGCACGCGACCGCAGCTGAACACCCGGTTAACGGCGTTTGAGCGGCCCGGACCATCGCACCGGACGGGTTCGCGACAACGGCCGATACCCATTACCAGTTGTTCCAACCGCGTAGAATGTCCTCCACTCATTTACGGAGTGGGTTAGTACACAGAGCCGCGTCACATGACAGCACAGACGAGACGCGACGTCCTTCGACTCGCAACGGCGACGACTGCGGCCGGCACCCTCCCCATCGGGTTCGCCGCCGGCCAATCGAATGGAACCGACTGGACCGTGGCCGAATCGCCGACCAGCAAGGCGCTCAACGACGCGGTCGGCACCCCGTCCGGGCCGTTCGCGGCCGGGGCAGACGGCAACGTGGTCGCCCGGTGCGACGACGGTTGGCACTTCGTCGTCAGGTACGGACCGCAAGCCAGGAGCCGCCGCCTGACCGGGATCGACGTCACGGACGACGGCGCCGCGGTCTGGTTCGTCGGCGGCAGCGGCGTCATCGGCGAGTACAACATCGAGACGCGGACGCTGACGAACTACTCCGCGCCGATGGGGATGACGAGCACGTGGGAGGACTGCGCCGTGCGGGGAACCGCCGGGGAGAACGAGCGCGTCTACTTCGTCAACGGCTCCGGCGAGTTGCTGGTCGGGACCCGCCAGGATAGCGGCGCGATGCAGTACGAAGACGTGATCAAGCCCGGCGGCGGTTCGACGATTCCCGGCATCGACTTCCACGCGCGGACGGCCGGCCACGTCTGCTCGACGAGTCAGTTCGTCGGGGAGACGACCGACGGCGGGGCCTCCTGGGAGCAGGTCGGCATCGATTTCGCGGGCGGCGCGTTCTACGACATCGCGAGCCAGGGGTTGCGGGACGCGAACGTCGCCGGCGGCGCCGGGATCGTCTACCGATACGACGGCTTCCGCTGGACGCCCCACGTGATCGACGACGGTCGGCGCGCCATCCGCGCGGTCGACCGCGCCGGGGACGCGGGCCTCGCCGCCGGCGACGGTGGAGCGGTGTACGAGCGACGGTCCGCGGGCCAGTGGGACCAGTTCCAGACGCCGGTCGAATCGACCCTCCGCGGGGCCGCGAAGGGCGACTCGTACGACGTCGCGGTCGGCGACGGCGGCACGATCGTGGAACGACAACTCGACGCGACGGGGGACGGAACCGACGAGACGACCGCCGCGGCGAACGCCGTCGAGACGTTCTCGACGGACGGAACCGTCGGCGCCGAACCGCCGTCCGTCGACACCGTCGTCCAGGGCGAGTGGACCCGAGCCGACGAATGAGGTGGCGCTTCCGCTTCGGTCCCGGCCAGGGCGGCGGTATCGGTCACGGATCGATTCAAGACGGAGATCGCAGGGCCGGATCGAGCACCGAGAGTACGGCCTTTCGGTTCCTCGACGGAACTGAATACTCCGGAAAAATACTTGTCGATGAACGTGACACGGGACGGTAGGGGATGGAATGATCGAGACAGTTACGTCACTCCTCTTCGGCGGCGAGGGAGCCGTCGTCTACGAGTGTCGCCGCTGCGGGACGACCGTCGACGCGACGGCGACGGCCTGTCCGAACTGCGGCGACGACGACATCGTCACGCACACGACGCGGTGACACGAGAGACGGATCCGTCGGCGGTCGCCCGGCCGTCGAGAACTCGGGAAAGCGCAAGCCCGTCGAACGAGGCTGGTGGACGAACGGCGCCAACCCGAGGCCGGACTACCGAGTCCGACACGATCACAGTGAGACGAATCGGCGTCGAGACTCGAGCAGGAGCGCGGACGATCGACTTCGAGTAGCCGTTTCGGAGCGGTAGCCGACTCAGAGGTGGCCGTCGTCCTTGAGGCCCGCGATGAGGTCGTCGACGAGCGAGTCGACGTCGTCGTAGGGGAAGTCGGCCTTTCCGGCGGCTTTGGAGTTGAGTTCCATCGCCGTCATGGAGAAGTCGCCGGACTCGAATTTGGTTCCCGGGCCGTTCGGCAGCGCCGGGACGAGGTCCATCGGGTTGGAGACGGGGTAGTCGGCGCCTTTGAACGCCTCGGTGAACTGCTCGCGGAGTTCGGCTTCGTCTGTCATTGCGAGTGGGGCTTCGCCCGCATAAATAATAAATTTTGAGGTAGTTGATTCGGGTCGACGCCGTCCGTACCGCCTCTCTCCGACCGGAACACGCTGGCGTCGTTGAGACACGTCTCGATCGGGTACGGCTTCGATACGAGTCGGTCGAACGAATCGATCCCGGATCGAGTGGACGAGCGGCGTGTCAGCAGTACGGAAGCGGACGGTCCGCGGTGACAGCGGATGGTCGTCACACGCGTCGCATGAATCCGGGCAAGACGCCGCGATCCGGCGTCGACTCGTCTTCCGGCGTCCCCTCGGTCGTCGACGCATCCGCGGGGCCGGTCGGCGCCGAATCGGTGGCGCTGGCCCCCGACGGATCGCTGGGATCGGTCGAGGGACGCTCCGCGCCAGCCGTCTCGCCCACGCCGGCCCTCCCATCCCGTGGAGACTGTGCGTTCGCGGCCGATTCGTCCGTCGAGGCGGCGTCACCTCGGAGGGTCGCCGCGATGGACCGGCCGGCGATCGCACTGGAGAGCCCGGCCCCGGGATCGTCGTCGGATCGCTCGACCGGGTCGCGAGTGCCCCACTCGCTTCCGTCGGCCGGCACCTCGTCGGGAGAGTCGGGCCCGAAATAGTAGGGCTCCACCGGGTGGAGAACGGCGAGCAGGTGCATGTTGGCGTAGCCCGCGACCGCGAGGGCGACGACGAACAGAATCTCCGGGAACAGGAGCACGAGGACCACCGAGAGCGGCGAGTAGAGCAGGTAGGCGGCCAGCCGGAACGGCTCCCCGACGTAGCCGTCCACGACGTAGGCGTACAGGCCGTAGAGACCGACGAAGAGCCCGACGTCCACGTACAGCGAGAGCGGCGCCCACAGCCCGCCGTTCAACAGGCTGTGGACCGAGAGCACGATCGCGGCGGAAAGCGGCGTCGTCCGGTTGACGTACGTCTCGTCGAGGGCCATTCCGGCGATCAAGACGGTGAGATACAGCATCGGGACGGCGATCCACCAGGGAAAACTATCGAAGAGTATCGCAGGAGCGCTGGCGATCATGGAGGCCCGATAGGCGAACTGACGTGGATTTCACCCTTCAACGTATCCTCCGTATCGAGCGTCGAATCGAACGCCGAGTCCGATGGTCGGCGGCAGATCCGTCCGTCAGCCCGCCGTCCCGTCGAGATACCGCTCCGTCCAGTAGGCGGCGGCCCGATTCGAGAGGACGACGCCGACGGCGGCCAGGATCGCGCTCGTCGCGACGAAGACGACCGCAATCCCCGGAGTCATCGACCCGAGGACAAACCCGACGACGAGCGTCGGGACGAGCGCGAGCGCGACGCCGAGTCCGAACGCGCCGAATCGCAGGCCGTCGAAGAGGAACTCGTTGGGCGAAAAACCCGCGAGTGCGACCGTGAGCCCGTAGTAATAGAGCGAGTAGCCGGCCAGGACGCAGGCACCCACGGCCGCGTCGAGGGCCGTCGCGTCGAACCAGACCACGGCGAGTGCGTATGGAATCGCCACCGTCGGCGCACCGACGAGGACGAACGCCAGTCGCTTCGCCGCGAAGAGATCCGGCACCGAGATCGGGTGGATGCGGTAGGCCTCGACGTCGTCGAACTGAGTGAGCCAGTTGTAGGTCGTGAAGGCGCTCAACCCGAGGACGCCGCCGAAGAACAGCCCCGGCGCGGGCGCGACGCCGGTGATAGACGCGACGACGTCGACCAGCCCGCCGACGAGGACGAGCAGGATCGTGACCGAGACGAACGGCTTCGCGTAGCCGCCGCTCGACCGGCCCAGATCCAGAATCGACTTGGCGACGAGCGGGTCACCGCCCGGAATTCGGGCCCGTAGCCACTCGTAGCGTCCCGGCGTGGTCCGCGACGGGGGGACGTGAGCGGGGTCGTAGATCGACAGGCCGCCGACGCTCATGACCAGCGTGAGACCCGCGAGTCCGGCCATCTCGACGACGACCCCCGCCGTCGTCACCAGCTCGACGACCGCGAGAAGCGAATCCGTCCACCAGAGGGCGACGATGGTTCCCCCGACAACTGCACCGATGGCCGACGACGGGACGCCCCGCGTCCGGACGGCGATGGCGCAGACGGTGACGGCCATTCCGAACGCGAACGCCAGCCAGAGCGAGAGCCACTGGATCGCCGTCGACGAGAGCGCAGCCGGCGCCGCGCCCTCGAGTCCGAGGACGGCCAGGGCCATCGGTCCGACGAAGAAGATGCCGTAGAAGACGGCGTCTTTCAACAGGAAGAGTCCGAGGACCAACCGTCGCGAGACGGGGAGCCAGGCGGCCGTCGTGAGCAGGAAGCTGTGCGGGCCGAAGACGTCCTCGATCATGTCCGAGCCCGCGAAGCCGCCCGTGCCCGCGTAGAGGCCGAACCCGAGCGCGAAGACGTGCAGCCCGCGAACGACCCCCGCCATCGAGGTTCCCGTCTCGGCGAGCGCGACCGCTGTCCCGACGGCGAACACCGCGAGGATCGCCGGAATCGCGAGGAATCGAACGCCGCCGAAGAGGCGGACGTGTAGTCGCCACTCCTCGCGGGCCAGCGCGCGGGCGATCGTTCGAACCTGCGCGGCTCGGCCCGGCCTCGTTCCCGGGACGGACTCGCCGCCGTCCGCGGCGACCGCAGGGGCCGAACCGTCTCTCGAATCGGCGCTCATGGCTGGATCGTCGGGACGTCACGCGGCTCCGCGTCGGAGACCGTCGTGAGGAAGGTATCGAGCAGCGACCCGTCGCGTCCCTCGACGGGCTGGTCGGCGACGATGCGTCCGTCCGCGACGATCCCCACCCGGGTGCAGAGTTCCTCGGCGACGTCGATGTTGTGCGTCGAGGCGAAGACCGTGTTGCCGTCCGCGACGTACGCGTCGAGGTGGGTCTTGACCTGTTCCTGGACGATCGGGTCGAGGTTCGCGAGCGGCTCGTCGATGAAGACGACGTCTGGATCGTGCAAGAAGGCCTGGACGATCATCGCCTTCTGCTGCTGGCCCCGGGAGAGGTCGGTCGAAAGCGTATCCAGCTTGCCGGCGAGGCCGAAGCGGTCGGCCAGCGACTCGCCGCGCTCCGCGACGCGGTCCGGATCGAGGCCCCGGATGCGCGCGACGTACTCGAAGTACTCGCGCGGGGTGAAGAAACTCGGCGGCGTGCCGTCTTCCGGCAGGATGCCGACGCGTCGGCGGGTCTCGATCGGGTCGACGGTCGGGTCCGTCCCGTTGACCTCGACGCTGCCCGCGTCCGGCCGGAGTTGCCCCGTCAGGATGCGTATCGTCGTCGTCTTCCCGGCCCCGTTCGGACCGAGAAAGCCGTACAGCTCCCCAGCGTCCACCTCGAAGCTCATTCCCGAGACCGCTTCGACGCCGTCGAAGGACTTCTCGAGGTTTCGAACCCGTATCTCAGCCATCGTTCGGCCAGGATTCGGTCGCGACACCTATAACGGTAGTGGCAGGGGAATTTTCGGGCGGTCTAGGTAAATTCGACCGCCTGGGCCGTGTTACGGATGACGAGAGAGCCAGCCGCCCGCGGAGAATCGAATCGAGGGTTTTCGCGAGACTGAGGTTGGAATATCGTGTCTCAGTACTCCGTCCCCTTTCGGGCGCGCTGACCGTCGTCGATCGGGTGGCGGTCTTTCCCCACGTGGGTCACCAGCTCCGCGAGGTCGGTCAGATAGTCCGGCCGATCGTGTCCCCCTGTGAGGACGAGTTCGAGGCCGGAGGGCTTCGATTCGACGAGGTCGCGCACGTCCTCGGGCGCGATCAGGTCGCGGTTGGCCGCGTAGCAGATCTCGTCGAGCACCAGCATGTGGACGCCGTCCTCGGGCGGCCCGTCGAGCGGTAGCGGGGCGTCAAGCGCCGCGTCGGCCGCGGCGTCGAGCAGCGTTCGAGCGCGATCCAGGCCCGCCTCGGCCTGCGCGACGTGATCCGCCTCCTCGGTTCCGTCCGCCATCCCGTGCCACCCGTAGTGTCCGATGTTCTCGTAGCTGATCCCGGGGAGCGCCTCGATCGCGTTGTACTCGCCGCGAACCCCCTCGACGCTCGACGCTCCGCCCTTCATGAACTGGAGCAGGTGCACCCGATAGCCGTGCCCTGCGGCTCGCATCGCCATGCCGAGCGCGGCCGTCGTCTTTCCCTTGCCGTCGCCCCACCAGACCTGCACCAGTCCGAATTCGGGTGGCGCGCTGGCCTCGATCGGTTCCGGCGTCGGCGGCTGACCCCCGCCCGGGGTCCGGGACCGCCCGTCGTCATCGCTCTCGTCGGTCGGCATGTCCGAGTCTCGGCGGGCGGCACCGAAGTAGATTGCCGTTCGGCCCGGTGGAGATGGCGAATTGCGGCGCGCGTCGGGGCTCCGAAACCGATCGCGTGACAGGAGACCCCCGCGGTGACGGAGTCGTTCTCTGAACGAACGCACGGTCGGTCCACCCTGCACCTACCGACTGATGGACCGAGCGACGACGGAAGAACGCCCGATCGCGTGACCTGTGACGGAATCGCACGGTGCTCAGGATTCGAACAGCCGATCGAGATCGACGTGGTCGACGAGGAGGTCGTGCATGCGCTCGACGGTCGCCTCGTCGCGGCTCCGGCCGCCCCTGACGACCGATTCCGCTCGTTCGACGGTGGTGAGCGTGTCCGTCCGAACGGCGATGACGGGAACCGACGCCTCCGAGGCGGCGCCGAGCACGGCCCCGGACGGGCGGTGGCCGCCGGTGAGGATGAGACAGCGCACGCCAGGGGCCTCCAGAGCGGCGGTCTGAATCTCCGAGCGGTCGCCGCCTGTCACCACCGCGGCGTTCTGGAGGCGGCGGAAGTGTCTGAGCGCGCTGTCGGGGCCCATCGCGCCGACGCTGAAGCGTTCGATCGTGTGGTCCTCCGTCGGTTCGACGAGGAGGTCGCCCCCGATCTCGGCCGCGAGTTCCTCCACGGTGACGCCGGCGAGCGTCTCGTTCCGGGGAACGATCCCCAGCACCGGAACGTCCCGCGATTCCAGGAACGAGATGCCGTCCGTATCCAGGCGCGATCGATCCGGCGATTCGACGGCGTTGAAGCAGACGCCGGCGAGGCGGTCCCCGAAGCGCTCGGCCGCGGCGAGCACCGAGTCGAGGTCGTAGACGTCGTCGTAGCCGGCGACGAGGAGGACCCGGGCGTCGAGCAGTTCGGCCAGGTCGACGTCCGTCAGCTCGATCACGCCGCCGAGGTCGATGCGCCCGCCGCCCTCGACCAGCATCCGATTGTGGTCGGCGGCCAGCGTCTCGAAGGCTTCGCGGACGCGCTCGCGTATTTCGGCCGGGTCGGCCCGGCCGGCGATCGCGCCCTCGACGAACGTCGGCGAGTAGACGACGGGTTCGAGCGTCTCGAGGTCGGCCTCGAGGCCGAGGACCGACATCGCGAGTTTCGGGTCCTCGTCGAGCGTCTTGCCGACGACGCTCCGGAGGCGGGTCCCCTTCGGTTTCATGTAGCCGGCCGACTCGCCGCGCTCCTTCGAGGCGCGGCCGAGCGCGACGGCGATCGCCGTCTTGCCGGTACTTTCCGCGAGCGAACACACCAGTATCGTATCGGTTTCGGTCATAGTTGCTCCGTATCTACCGTCAGTCTGAGGTCGATTGCCTGGACACCGTCCGGACCGGCCACGAGCGGGTTCACGTCGAGCTCGAGGATCGACGGGAAGTCCGTCACCAACTGCGAGAGGCGCTGGATCGTCTCGACGACCGCGTCGACGTCCGCCGGCTCCCGGCCGCGCGCGCCGTGTAACAGCGGACTCGCCCGGATCTCCGAGACCATCTCGCGAGCCTCGTCACCGCTGATCGGCGCGACGCGGACGGCCGTGTCGGAGAGCACCTCGACGAAGATGCCGCCGAGCCCGAAGACGAGCAGCGGGCCGAACTGCGGGTCGCGATTCGCGCCGAGGATGGTCTCCGTCGCGGCGTCGAGATCGACCATCGCCTGGACCTGGACGCCCAGCACCGTCGCGTCGGGCTGGTAGTTTCGCGCACGGGTCACCAGCGTCTCGTAGGTGTCGGCCACCGCCTCCGTCGCGACGCCGACCTCGACGCCCCCGATGTCGGACTTGTGGCTGATGTCCGGGCTCACGATCTTCATCACGACGTCGCCGTCGATGCCAGCCGCGACCTCGCGGGCCGCTTCGGGGTCCGACACGACGGCGCCCGGCGGCGTCGGGATCCCGTACGCCTCGAGCAGGTCCATCGACTCCACGCCCAGTCCGTTGCCGGGTCGGTCGATCGCCCGTTCGAGGATCGACCGGGCTCGCTCGCGATCGACGTCGAACGTTCGCGGCTCCGCGACACGGCGCTCGCGAGCGGCCCGGAAGCGAGCGAGCGCGTCGAGGCCTGCCACCGCCCGGGCGGGGTCGAAGTAGTTCGGCACGCCGGCGTCGTCGAGCAGCGCCTCCGCGGCGCGGGTCCGCTCGCCGCCCATGAAGCTCGTGATGACCGGTTTGCCGTGCGCTCGCTGGCGGTCGACCACGGCCTCGGCGAGGTCCTCGTAGGCGAGGACGGCCGTCGGGGCGCTGACGACGACGGCGCTCCCGACGTTCGGGTCCGAGAGGGCCAGATCCAGCGCCGTCCGGAACCGGTCGACGTCGGCGTCGCCGATCACGTCGATCGGGTTGTGCGTGTTCGCCGCCTCCGGCATCGCGTCGGCGAGCGCTTCGGCGGTGTCGTCGGCAAATCGGGCCATCGAGAGGCGGGAATCGCCAACCGCGTCCGTCGTGAGCACGCCCGGGCCGCCGGCGTTCGTGACGACCGCGACGCCGTCCGACGCCGCCGGTTCCAGCCCCGAGAGGGCCCGCGCCGCGTCGAAGAGTTCCTGCACCGAATCGGCTCGCTGGACACCTGCCTGGCCCAGTCCCGCCTCGTAGGCCCGTTCGCTGCCCGCGATCGCACCCGTATGGGACGACGCGGCCTGCGCGCCGGCGTCGGTCCGACCCGCTTTCACCAGGACGACCGGCGTCTCGCGGGTCACCTCGCGCGCCGTCTCGACGAACGCCGCGCCGTCGACGATGCTCTCGAGGTAGCCGACGATGACGTCGGTCTCCGGGTCCGCCCCCCACTCGCGCAGCAGGTCCGTCTCGTCGAGGACGGCCTTGTTCCCCAGCGAGACGACGTGGCGAAAGCCGAGGGTCCCCTCGCCGGCCCAGTCGAGCACCGCCGTGATGAACGCGCCCGACTGGCTCAACAGCGAGATCGATCCTTCGTCGGGCATGTCGGGCCCGAACGTCGCGTTGAGGCCGGCGGGCGTGCTCATCACCCCGAGGCTGTTCGGCCCGATCAGCGCCAGGTCGTACTCCGCCGCCGCCTCGCGCAGGCGCCGTTCGCGGGCGGCACCCTCGCCACCCGTTTCCGAGAACCCCGCCGTGATGACGACGACGGCGTCGACCCCGGCGTCACCCGCCTCGCGAACGGCCTCGACGGCGACGTCCGGCGGGACGACGACGATCGCCAGGTCGACCGGGGGGCCGTCGGTGATCGACGGGACGCACTCGAGCCCCAGCACCGACTCGCGGGACGGATTCACCGGGACGATCGGCCCGTCGAAGTGCGCCTGCAGGTTCGACGTGATCGCCCGGCCGACCGATCCCTCGCGGTCCGTCGCCCCGACGACGGCCACCGATCCCGGATCGAACAGGGAGTCCAGCGCACCCATCACCTGCGACGTCGCCCCGAACCGGGATAAAAGTCGGTCGTGATTCCCGCGACGGATCCGGTTTGTCCACGCGCGACCGTCAATCGGCGGTCGCGACCTCGATCGCCTCCGCGTCGGCCAAATCGCACAGCCGGTCCGGCGCGATCGGAAAGACCGCAGACGGCGTCCCCGCGGCTGCCCAGACCGTCTCGAACTCGCTCAGGCTGCGATCGAACAGCGTCGGCACGGTGGTCTCGTGGCAGATCGGGGGCACGCCGCCGATGGTCCACCCGAGCGTGTCACTGATCCGGTCGGGATCCGCCATCGAAACCGCGTCCGGCGTCGTCTCGAAGCGGGCGGCCAGGCGGTCCTCGCTCACGCGGCTGGCCCCGCTCGCGACCACCACGATCAGCTCGCCGTCGACGTCGAACGCGAGCGAACTCGCGATCTGGGCCGTCTCGCAACCGATCGCGTCGGCCGCGTCGGCGGCCGTCTTCGTCCCCTCGGGAAACTCGTGGACGGGCGGTTCGAAGCCGTAGCGATCGACCGCCTGGTCGAGGAACTCCGCCGCTCGCTCGTGCATGCGAACGTGCTGGCAAGCCGCGTTCGAAAATCCACCGGTCGCGGCAGCCCCCTCACCGCTATGCATCGACTCACGCGTCCGGCGGCGACAGGTCGGATGCAGCCATGATCGGGCACCTCAGGCCAGCGAGACGGTCACGCGGATCGCGTCACGTAACCGGTAGCCGGCGCCGGGCCCGGCCGTAACGGCGAAGGGTTCGATCCCGACGACGAGCCGATCCGTGTCGAGCGTCGCTCGCAGGAGCACGCCCCGGCTCGTCACCACGACGTACGGCGGTCCCGCGACGGGCGTCGCCTGCAGTTCCTGGTCCAGCGGCTCGACGACGGATTCGATGACGGCCGGTAACTCGGCAAGCACGCCGCGATCCTCGAGACGGGCTCGAAACGGCTCGACGACGGCGTCGCGATCGGTCGGCACGGGCTCCGCCCACGTCGCGGCCGCGCGTTCGGCACAGGCGTCGATCGTCTCGATCGTCTCCGCGTGCTCGTCAGTCAGTAGGTCCCTGGCTCGGCGTGTCGAGGAAGTGTTCTGGCCTGCCTCCGGGGTATCGTCCATACGTGTTCGACCCCGCGCCGGTCACTCGATCCGGTCGATTCGGTCCGCGGGCGAGTGCGACGAGGCGACGGACGGCGAGAACGACGCGACGCTATCGAGGAAGTTCACCCGGTAGCTCGCGGGGCCGTCGTGGTCGGCCTCGGCGGCGCGCTCGCCCGCGAGGTCGAACCCGAGCGCGGCGTAGAGGGACGCCTCGAACGGATCGTCGAGCGCCGCGTGGTACGTCGCGAGCGTCGCCCCGAGGAGACAGCCCGTGCCGACGACCTGGCCCATGCGCTCGTGCCCGGCCGATACCTCGCAGGCGACCTCGCCGTCCGCGACGACGTCCGTGACGCCGGAGGCGACGACCGTCGATCCCGTCGATTCGGCCAGCGCCCGGGCCGTCTCGCCGATCTCGTCGTACTCGCCGACGGACTCGACCCCGGCGACGTCGGCCTCGACGCCGGCCAGCGCGCTCACCTCGCCGTGATTGCCCTTGATCGCGGCGAAGTCGACCGTCGACAGGAGTCGCTCGGCGTACTCGTCTCGCGTGGGCGTCGCGCCCACGCCGACGGGGTCGAAGACGACCGGCACGTCGAGTTCGTTCGCGCGTTCGCCCACCGCGAGCATGGTGTCGATCTCGGTCGGCGAGGCGGTGCCGATGTTGAACAGCACCCCGCTCGCCCCCTCGACCATCTCCGCGGCGTCCCCGGGGGTGTCGGACATCACGGGCAGGCCGCCCCAGTGCAGCGTCACCTGCGCGACGTCGTTCATCGTCACGCGGTTGGTCAGGTGCTGGATCAGCGGGGACGTCTCCTCGATCGCGCGGCGGGCGTCGGCCAGCCCCTCGGCGGTCGCGAGCGACTCAGGCACGGACGCCCACCTCCCCGAGTTCCCGCGTGGCGGCCGCCGGATCGTCGGCCCGCGTGATCGCGCTGATGACCGCGACGCCGGCCGCCCCGGCGTCGACGACGGTGCCCGCGTTCTCGCGGGTGATGCCGCCGATTCCGATCACGGGGATCGAGACGGCCTCGACGACGCGTTCGATCCCCTCGGGGCCGATGCCGTCCTTGTCGGGGTCGACGTCCTTCGATGAGGTCCCGTAGACGGCGCCCGTGCCGAGGTAGTCCGCCCCCTGCCGTTCGGCCTCGCGGGCGTCCTCGACGCGCCAGGCCGAACAGCCGACGATCGCGTCGGTGCCGAGCTGGTCGCGGGCGACGGCGACCGGGAGGTCCGACTGGCCGAGGTGGACGCCGTCGGCGTCGATCGCCCGCGCCAGGTCGATCCGGTCGTTGACGAGCAACGGGACGCCGGCGTCGGCGGTCAGGTCGCGCACCTCCCGGCCGAGTTCGTAGCGTTCGCGCGCCGACCGATCCTTCTCGCGCAGCTGGACGGCGTCGACGCCGCCCTCGATCGCCGCGGCGACGATCTCCGGGGTCGTCCGCCCCGCTGAAAGGGATTCCTGCGTCACGAGGTACGTCCGCCAGGTGGCTGGATTCACGCGGGAGCCTTCGGCGAGCGAGCACAAAGTGGCTTCGACCGCCGCTCTCGTCCGGATCGGGTGCGCACCGACTGGATTGGTCCGGGTCGCGATTGCAGCGAGCGAGTGACGGCAGTGCGCTCATACGCGCGTATATCGAGCGTCGGGTATGCACTGGCCGGGACACGTCGGGCTAGGGGTGCTCGCGTACCTCCCGCTGTACCTGTGGCTCGCCGCGGCCGAATCGACGACGCTGGCGGTGATCGGCCTCGTCGTCGCCGTCGGCGCGTCGATGCTTCCCGACGTCGACATCGAGCTGTCGATTCCCCACCGCGGTCCGACGCATACCCTCTGGTTCGTCGCGATCGCGACGGTCCTGGCGACCGTGGTCGGCTACGCGCTGGGGATCTGGATCGGCCGTCCCGGCGCCACCGCTGCGCTCGCGATCGGCGGGGCGATGGGGCTCTCGCTCACCTCGCACGTCGCCGTCGACGCGCTCACGCCCATGGGCATCAGGCCCCTCGAACCGCTCTCCTCGGCGTCGATCTCGCTTCGCGTCGTCAAGTCCAGAAACCGGTTCGCGAACCGCTTCCTGTTCGCCACCGGTGGCCTCTCGATCCTCGCGACGATTCCGCTCGTCATCTGACGGGACGACCGATCGACCCTCGCACTATTCCGATCGGCGCGTGACCGGGCGAGCGACCCTCGTCGCTCGGTGAGCCGTGGTATCGTGTTTCGAACCGAAACCGGTCCTGGCTGCCGCGTCGAGAACTCATTTAAGCCGGCATCGAGAAGGGCCGCCCGATTCTCGTGGCGTGGCGTCCTCCCAATCCGGTCCGCCTGACGATCCTCTGGATCGGCCTCGGACTGGCCAGACTGGGCGTCATCGACCGGGAGCGCGCGCGACACACGACCGACCTGGCCTGGCCGCGCATCGTCACCGGCATCGCGCGGATGTCCAAGAACGCCGTCGACGTCGCGCTGGTCGGGATCGCCATCGGCGAGATGGCGATCGCCGGCGTCGGGTTCGCGGCCCCGTTCTGGGGCCTCGCGTTCACGGTCGGCGGGGGCGTCGCCGGCGGCACGATCGCGCTCGTCTCCCAGCGCTACGGCGCCGAGAAGTACGACGAACTCGGCATGGCGATCCGTTCGAGCGTCCTCCTCGTGCTGGTGATCAGCGTGCCGCTGGCGGCCGTCTTCAACGCGTTCGCGCCCGATTTCATCTCGATCATCAGCGACAATCCGGACGTGATCGACGAGGGTGCCGAGTACCTCGCGGTCGTCGCGTTCGGCGTCCCCTTCGCGGGCCTGAACCTGATCGGGAGCCGGACGTTCGTCGGCATGGACGACGCCTGGACGCCGATGATCCTCCGGGGCGGCGGCGCCCTCGCGAACATCGGGTTCAGCGCGATCCTCATCTTCGGCCTCGGAAAGGGCGTCGTCGGCGCGGCGCTCGGGACCGTCCTCTCGAACGTGATCGTCACCGCGGCGTTCGCCGTGCTCCTCCTTCGCGGGCGCTTCCCCGGCGTGCCCGACGTCGTCGTCACGGTCGACCCGTTCGGCACGTACCTCGATCCGGAGATGCTCCGCTCGCTGGTCACCATCGGGACGCCCGTCTTCCTTCGCAACATGGTCTGGACGGTCGCGGAGATTCCACTGCTCGGGATCGTGGACATCTTCGGGACCGACACCGCCTCGGCGTACGTCATCACGCGGCGCATCTGGGGGATCATGAACACGCCCGGCTGGGGCTTCGGCCTGGCCGCCTCCAGTCTCGTCGGCCAGGAACTCGGGCGGGGTGACGAAGACACCGCCGGCGAGTACGGCACCGAGATCATCACCTTCGCGGTGGCGGTCTACGCCGTCTCCGCGCTGCTCGTCGCGGTCTTCGCGGAACCGATCGTTCACGCGTTCGTCGACGATCCGGGTCCCAACACGATCCCGATCGCCATCTCGCTGGTCTACGCCGCGTGCGCGGCGATCGTGTTCAGAGGCGTCGTCGGCGCGGCTGAGGGGGCGTTGAACGCCGCGGGCGATACGCGCTGGCCGTTCTACGCCCAGGCGTCGGGCATGTTCCTCGGCGCGATCCCCCTCGCGTACCTCGGCGCGACCACCTCCCTCGGGCTCTGGGGGCTCTACCTGGCGTTCGCGGCGGAGACGATCCTGCCGGCCGCCATCAACTACTACCGCTTCGGGACCGGCCGCTGGAAGGCGATCAGCCGATCCTACCGCCCGGCGACGCCGACGGCCGACGACTGACGGATTCCCGGCCTCCCGCCGGGCGGCCCGAAAGGGTGGATTTACCCGCCTGGAACCCCTCGCTTCGCGTCGATGAAACACGGGTATCGGTCGAGTGGCGGGGCGAACGAGCGACCGGTGGTCGACCCGTGATTCCCCTCGAGGCCGCCATCGAGCGCTATCTCGACCGCAAGTCCGTCGGTCGGGGCGCCGACTCCGGCGGCACCTACGCCGCGAACGCCGCGTCGATCCTCACGCGCTGGGCCGACTGGCTCCAGCGCGAGTACGACGTCACGGCGCTGGAGGAACTGGAAACGGCCCACTGTACGGCCTACGCGAACGAACTGTCCCGCCGCGCGGAACGAGGCGAGTACGCGGCCTCGACCGCGCGGACCTACGTCGCGGTGGTGCGCGCCTTCCTCTCGTGGTGCGTCGACGCGGACATCAGCCGGGAGAACCCGGCTGAAGCGGACGCCGTCGCCGACGCCCTCCCGACGGTGAGCGAGACGACGCTCTCCCAGCACTGGTCGCCGGCGGCGCGCCGCGACCTCGAATCGCACGTCCGTTCGCGGGCGGCGGCCGCCGACGAGGGGAGCGACGAGCGCCTCGCGCGCCTCCGGGAGTACGCGATGGTCGCGCTGCTCGCCCACGCGGGGCTCCGCGGCGGCGAGCTCTTTCGCGTCCCGACTGACGACCGCCGAGCCGGGGCGACGTGGGACGACGTCGACTTCTACGCCGGCACGATCCGCGTCCTCGGCACGTCACAGCAGTACGAGGACGTCCCGCTACCCGCGCCCGCGCGAACGCCGCTTCGGCGCTACCGCGTCGCGCTCGATCCCCCGACGACCGACTGGCCGCTCTTTCCCACGCGTCACGCTCCATCGGTCGCCGCGACTGTCCGCGAGGAACTCGCCGCTCGCGGGCGGTCCGAGACGGAGATCGACGCGCTGTTCGAGGACCACACCGCGATCGAGCTCGCCCGCGAGCACGCCATCGCGCCGTCCGCGATCACGACCGAGGGCGCCCGGAGCATCCTCAAGCGACTCTGTGCGGACGCCGACGTCGACGTCGACGGCGATTATCTCAAACCGGTCGGGGCGCGCCGCGCGTTCGAGCCGGACGAGCCGCGCTCCGTCGCCAGCGGCATCAGCGGCGGCCTCCGAACGACCGTCCGGGAGGAGTCGCTCGTGGCCGTCGAGGACGCGGATCCGGACGCCGACGCCGACGAATCGGAAACGGAATGACGGGCGGGCCGGCCAACCCGCCGCGCCGACGATCGACCGATACCGCACACCGCTCAACCGTCACCGTTCTGCGATCGGTTGCTCGCGAGCGCGCGGGAGCGTCGCGTCGGTGAGCAGCGACCGAAGCACCGCCGTCCCGTCGCGTTTCGCTCGCATCACCCGACGACGGCGCGTCCGCCAGCGAGCCTTCGCCGACGGATCGGCAAGCAGTTCCTCGACGTGGGCGATCGCAGTCGCCTCCGCCGCCGTCGACCGTAACAGCCCGTACTCCTGCTCCAGGACGACGAAGTTGCTCATGTCCGACTCGGGGTCAGTCGCGAACGACTGGATGCGCACCGCGGGGGTTCCCAGGAGCGCTGCCTCGGTCGCCATCGTCCCGGAATCGCCGGCGTACCCGTCCGCGTAGTAGAGCAGGTCGTGGACGGCCGCCGGGGGAACGGGGAGGCGATACGGCTCGAGATCCGGCGGCAACGGGTCGGAACTCGAGATGTAGACCGAGCCCGCGTCGCGAAACCGCGAGACGATCTCGCGCTTACCGTCGGTCGAGAGGCCGCGGGCGCCGACGTCGTGCAGGGCGTCCCACGTGCGAAAGCGACAGACGAAGTACGGTTCGGCCGGATCCACGCCGGCGTCGCGCAACCGGGACGGATCGGGATCGAATCGGTTCGGATGCAGGTACGCCAGCTCCTGAAAACTGTCGTAACGAACGTGGTTTTCGCCGAGGTCGTCGCGGAAGTTCGCCGGCGTGGCGATCACGTCCGCGAACGGCGCCACGAGGCGGTGGGACGTCACCCCTTCGTTGTCGAGGAAGACGACGCTCCGCGCGCCGACGAGCGGGGCGACGTGGGAGACGGCGAGGCCGCCGATCGCCGTCATCACGTCCGGGTCGATCTGGCGCGCCCGTCGGAGGAGGCGCACCTCGTAGGCCGCCTGCGTGAGTCCGAGTCCGACCAGCGACCGGTGCTGGGAGGCCAGCACCTCGTGGGAGATGTCGAAGGCCTCGAGCAGCGGTACGGCGAGGTCGTTCTCGCGCGCGAACACGTACACCTCGTGACCCTCGGCTTCGAGTTCGTCGATCGCGTGCCGATAGAAGTGGACGTGGGCGGGGTGCTGGATCGTGACGACGATCCGCAGTGACCAGCTCTCAGGCCCTCGTCGACCACCGCCGCTCATTCGTCGACCACCACCAGGTCGTCGTTTTCCGCCCGGTCGAACGCCATCGCGAGGAGCAGGGCGGTCGTCGCCGACAGCAGCGCCGACAGCGTCGTGAGGCCGACCAGCAGCCGTCGCTCGCTCCGGGGATCGGGGTCGGACGAACCCCGCCGCCAGGACCGGAATCGAAGGACGGCCGCGCCGATCGCGAGGACGCCGCCGGCACCGAGCGCGTACAGGCCGACCAGCGGATGACAGTCGCGAACGAGGTACCGAACGCCGAGGCGTCGGAGGAACCGATCGACCAGGAGTTTCGAGATCGTCGGCACGAAGGATCCGTAGTCGATGTGGCTCTCCTCGTCGCCGTAGACGGCGGGCATCGCCACGTCGGCGATCGCGAGTTCGCGCTCGTTCAGCGCGATCAGGACGTCGTTTGCAAACCCGTACTGGTCGTAGAGGGCGTCGAGATCGAGCCGGCGGAGCGCCTCGTGCGAGATCGCGGTGTACCCGTTCTGCGGGTCGAGCATCCGCCAGTACCCGCTCGCGATCTTCGTCAGGAGCGAGAGGACGGCGTTGCCGAAGAGACGAAACCGGGACATTGATCCCCGACACGATCGATCGCGAAGGCGATCGCCCTTGGCGTAGTGGGCGCACCCCTCGACGATCGGGTCGAGCAGCCGATCCAGGTGGGCGGGATCCATCTGCCCGTCACCGGCCATGACCGCCGTGACGTCGATCCCGTCGCGCAAGGCGTGACGATAGCCCGTCGCGATCGACGCGCCGACGCCCCGGTTGCGATCGTGTCGGATCCCGACGACGCTCGGTCGCCCGGCGTCGTCGGAGGCACCCGGCTCGCGTGGCGCCGCCGTCTCCCGTGACGCAACCACCGTCTCGGCGGTCGACCGGATCGGCCGGGACGACTCGCCGGACGAATCGGCGGGGGCGTCCTCGGCCAGTGCACCGCCGTCGGACCGCGTGGTCGTCGGCCCGGTCGAGACCGACCGGATCGAATCCTCGGCGGCGGGTCGGTCCGTCCGATCGCCGAACGTAGACGGATCGGCGGCTCCCCGCGGCCGTGGGTCGTCGCCCGATCCGTCCGCCCGGTCGGCTGCGCGAGCGCGGACGGTTCGTCGAATCTCCGCCCAGGTGCCGTCCGTCGAGTGATCGTCCACGGCGTAGACGCGATCGACGAAGTCCGGGACCGAGTCGATGACGTCGGCGACGAACCCCGCCTCGTCGTACGCCGGGATCACGACGGCCACGCTGTGTTCACGATACATCGTCGACGCCCACCCGTCGGCCCGCGCTCGATCGGCCGGTCGACCGCGCTCGACGTCCAGTCTCGGTCATCGATGCACGCGTTACCCCGGGGAGGGCATTGTTATTCTCGACCTTTGGGCCGTAACGGTCGTCGAATCCGAATCGCGATCGTGCGGTGGGCGCTCGCCGAATCGTCGCGGGTCGATCGTCGCACGCGAAGCTGCCTGGACCTACTCCTGACGCCTCGTCCCGATTCCGACCGGTATCGACCGCCGACCGAATTACGGCTCCTCGAACAGCCGCCGACTGACGGACGGACAGTCGGCCCTACTCGGTCGGACACCGGGAAGAGACTCCCGACAGCCGGTATCGTCCAGGGAGGGTCGCCGATGTCGGTACGCTTCAGGTACAGCAGAGTGTTCGAGGCGATGAAAGACGGAGCCGGTGCGAACTCGGCCGTCCCGAACGGATACGGTCGTCGCAACGCGAGCGTGGTCCGCCGGGCAATCGGACCCGTCCTGCGGTCTATCTCGCGGCATGTTCGGTCGTGTTACCACGCCGTTACCGACGCGCCAGCGCCACGTTCGCCGGTCAGTTCGTGGGGCGAGTCGGTCGTATCTCGGCGCTCGTCACACCCGGGATATCGCGTCCGACGATCGTCGTCAGGTCCGAATTCCTCGCCGTATCGGATCGAGGACAGGCGGATCTCTTTGGACCCGACGGACCCGGACCGGAGCGATGGCCGGTACTCAGTGGGTGGACGGCCCCGCACCGTCACCTCGGACGAGAGCAGGCGAAGCGAATCGGGCGCGACGACGGCTACAGGAACGCGAGCAGCAGGACCGTCGCGACGATGACGACGATGAGGACGCCGATACCGATGCCGCCGCGTCTCGTGAACAGGACCCCCAGTCCGCGTTCGAGGAGCGTCGATCCGCCCGCGGGCGACGGTTCGGCTCCAACTGCTCGATCGCTGTCGGACGCGAGGGTCGTCCCGAGCGCCACCGTCCCGAGCGACGCGCGGGTGCTCGTCCGATCGAGAACGCCGATCGCGGCGTTGATCGTCCGGAGAACGCCCCGGCCGAGACCCACCGAGAGCGGGTTGTAGCCCAGGTCGCGGTCGGGTATCTTCCCGACGCGCGAGAGCGGGCGCTTGAGGAGCGCAAACCCGATCACGCCGGCCGCCGCGAGACCGAAGCCTTCCAGCAGGTGGTACAACGAGAACACCTCGAACTCGACGACCGCTTCCGCGCCCCGCTCCGGCAGGATCGCGAACAGGGCGTCCGGGAACAGCCCGTAGCCGACGCAGAGCGCGGCGACGGAAAGCATGGCGATCGACTGCCCGAGCGAGGCGCGATCGACGTCGTGGGTCTGCTCGCCGTAGAAGAACACGTAGTAGCCGAGTTTGATGAACGACATGAACGTGCCGACCCCGCCGAGTAGCAGCATGTACCAGAGCGCCTCGTACTTCTCGTAGTGGTGGGCCTCCGCGATCACCATCCCTTTGCTGACGAAGCCGTTGAAACCGGGGAAGCCGGCGATCGAGAGGGCGGCGATCGTGAACGCGACGAACGTGATCGGCATCGCGCGGCGCATCCCGTGGATCTTGTTCAGGCTCTCCGCACCCGTACGGTAGATGACGACGCCGACGGTCATGAACAGCAGCGCCTTGTAGAGGATGTGGTTGAAGACGTGGGCGAACGCGCCAGAGGTCGCGAGTGCGCCGCCCATCCCGACGCCGGCGACCATGTAGCCGACCTGGGACTGGATGTGGTAGGACAGCAGCCGACGCATGTCGCTCTGCAGCAATGCGAAGGTGACGCCGAAGACGGCCATCGCGCCGCCCATGTACGCGATCAGGAGCTCGCCCTGCGGGAATGCCCGGTAGAGCGCGTAGACGCCGGTCTTGGTGGTGTAGACGCAGAGAAAGACGCTCGCCGCGACGTGGGGACGCGGATAGGTGTCGGGCAACCACGCGTGGAAGCCGACGAACGCGACGTTGATCCCGATGCCGAGCGCGGCCAGCACCTGCGGGATGCCGGTCGCGATTCCCTCGTTGGTGATGACAAACGACCCAACGCCGGGGCTCTGATAGTGCCAGATGACGGCGGCCATCAGCAGGCTGCCGCCGATACCGTGCCAGACGGCGTAGCGGAAGCCGGCCCGTATCGCGGCCCCGCCGTGGTGCCAGACGAGCAGCGTCGAGGTGATCGCCATCAGCTCCCAGCTGAATAGCAGGAGGAGCCAGTCGCCGGCGAAGACGGCGCCGAGACTCGAGGCCACGTAGGCGAGCGCGTAGGCGGTCTGGGTCGGCGCGGCGTCGGTCGACCACGAGTAGAGCACGGCGATAAAGCCGATGAACGCGAAGATGAGTCCCATCAGGCGAGAGAACTCGTCGACCGAGACGAACACGACCTCGAAGCCGACGTCCGCCAGGAGGCCGCTCCCGAAGATCGTTCCCGTCAGTTCGTAGCCTTCGGGCACCGTCGCCGCGTACGCGAGCGCCGCGGCGGTGACGACCAGTCCGGCGGGGTGGATCAGTCGCGGCCGGATCGCGAAGACGACCAGCGCGGCCAGGACGAGCAGTACCGGCGGGACGACGAACGGATCGACGCCGAGCAGCCCTTCGAGTGTCATCAGTTCGGCACCTCCATCGCGGTCTCGACGATGCGCTCGATCAGGTCGAGGAAGACGACGCTATCCGGCACGAGCCCGAGGACGACCGCCCCGATCGCCGCGGCGGCGATCGGGCCGAGCATGAACCAGGTGCTCTCCGTGCGCCAGGTTCGACGCTCCCAGCCCGTCTCGTCCTGGTCGGCGTGGTACTCGTGGGCCGCCACGGCGTTCCCGTCGGCCGCGTCGCGATCGTCGTCCCCTCCGCCCCTCGTCGGTTCGTCGCCGTCCGGGACGTGTTCGGCGTGCGGCGTACCGCCGTTTGGCAGGGCGACGTCGGCCTCGGCGCCGGCGTCGCTCGACGCGACGCCGCCGGGCGGGAACTCGAGCAGCGGTTTCGGATCGGGATCGGCCTCGTCCTCGAAGAAGGCCTGGTAGACGATCGGCCAGTAGTACGCCACGTTGAGCACGCCCGAGAGGAGCAACGCGACCGCGAAGACGACGTGCTCGAGGTCGACGGCGCCGACCAGCAGGTACCACTTGCTGACGAAGCCGGCCAGCAGCGGCATGCCGGCCATCCCGGCCGCCGCGACGGCGAACGCCGACATCGTCAGCGGCATGCGCTTGCCGATGCCGGCCATCTCGCTGATGCGGTCGGTGTGGGTCTCGACGTGGATCGCCCCCGCACAGAAGAACAGGGTGATCTTCATGAACGCGTGAGCCGGGATGTGCAACAGCGCACCGACCAGCGCCGCCTGGTGGAACAGGCCGAGCCCCAGGACGATGTACGATAGTTGCGAGACCGTCGAGTAGGCGAGCCGGCGCTTGAGGTTGTCCTGTTTCAGCGCGATGACGCTCGCGGTGAGCAGCGTGATCGCCGCGACGATCGAGAGCGGGATTCCGACGCCGAGCGAGTCGACCGTCTCGGGCCCGAACACGTCGAGGACGACGCGCGCGATCCCGAAGACGCCGCTCTTGACGACCGCCACGGCGTGTAGCAGCGCCGAGACGGGCGTCGGCGCGACCATCGCGTCCGGCAGCCAGGAGTGAAGCGGCATCAGCGCGGCCTTCACGCCGAACCCGCCGACGAGCAGCGCGAACGCCATCCGGGCCATCGTCGCGTCGGTGCCGGTCGCGAGCCCTTCGAGGCCACCCGGCGTGAACGCGGTGGTCCCGGTCAGCGTGTAGACCATGATCGTCCCCGCGAGGACGGCGACGCCGCCGCCGAGCGTGTAGAGCAGGTACTTCCGGCCGGCCCAGATGGCTTCGTCCGTCTCGTCGTGAGCGACGAGCGGGTAGGTCGCCACCGAGAGCAGTTCGTAGAAGATAAAGAGCGTCACGAGGTTCGCGCCGAAGGCGACGCCCATCGCGCTCGCGATGCTGGCCGCGAACGCCGCGAAGTATCTCGTCTGGTCGTGCTCGTCCAGCCCGCGCATGTAGCCGATGCTGTAGAGGCTGGTGAAGATCCAGAGGAACGAGGCCAGCAGGGCGAAGAGCACCCCCAGCTGATCGGCGCGGAGTGCGAACTCCACGCCGGGGATAAACGCGCCCAGGCTCGTCTCGTAGACCGTCCCCGAGAGTGCGCCGGGAACCATGCTCGCGACGGTGAGGAACGTCGCGATCCCGGCCAGGAGCGTCCAGCCCTCCCGAATGTTCGGCCGACCCGCGGAGGCCAGGATCAGCGCGATCGAGACCGTCGGAATGGCGACGGCGAACAGCGGTCGCAGTTGCGACAGGGATTCGATGATCGCCGTCGTCATTCGAGTAGCACCTCCACGGCGGGTTCGAGCACGGCATCGAACCAGGCCCCGAGCAGCCCGAGGCCGATCGAGGCCAGCGCGGCGACGATCACGACCGCCAGCAGCGGGCGAGCGATCCGACCGTCGGATCCGCCGGATTGTGACTGACGGTCGGTCGAGGCACCCCCGTCGGCCGCGACGTCGGCCCCGGCCGTCGATTCGCCCGACGCCGGCGCCGGATCGGTGAAGTACATCCGCTCCAGGAGCCGGAGGACGTAGCCGAGCGTGAGGACGGTGCTCGCCACGATGACGGCGACGAGGACCCAGGCGTCCTGTTCGACCGCACCGATCGCGACGAACAGTTTGCCGACGAAGCCGACCGTCGGCGGGATGCCCACCAGCGCGAGCGCCAGCACGGCGACGGCCGCGCTCGCCCAGGGCGCGCGGCGAGCCAGACCGGCGTAGTCGTCGACCGTCCGAAGGCCGTAGGCGGCCGCGAAGCCGGCCACGCCGAGGAAGAGGCCGGCCTTGACGATCGCGTGACCGACGAGGTGGACGATCGCGCCGACCAGCGCCGTGTCGTTCAGCAGGAAGATGCCGACGACGACGAGGCCGAACTGCGACACCGACGAGTACGCGAACATCCGCTTGACCTCCGACTGAAGGACGGCGAGGACGCTGCCGGCGATCACGCTCGCGGCCGCCACGGCCAGCACGAGGTCGTGGACGATCGGGTTCGCGGCGAAGAAGGCCGGCGTGAAGACGTCGAGCGCGACGCGGGCGAGCGCGTAGGCGGCCGTCGTCGAGACGAGCGCGGCGATCAGCGCCGTCATGCGATCGGGCGCCTCCGTGTAGGCGTCGGGCTGCCAGGTGTGGACCGGGAAGAGCGCGATCTTGATGGCGAAGCCGGCCGCGATCAGGCCGAACGCGGCCTGCACCTGCGGATCCGCGTAACCGAACTCGCCGACTTCGGGGAGCGTCTCCGCGAGCTGGACCATGTTGAGGTAGCCCGTCGCGACGTACGCGTAGCCGACGCCGATGAGATAGAGCGACGCGCCGACGGTCCCGACGATGAGGTACTTGAGGGCGGCGAGCGCGGACGATCCGGTCCCGTCGCTCGCGATGAGCGCGTAGGCCGCCAGCCCGCTGATCTCGAGGAAGACGTACATGTTGAAGACGTCGTTGGTCACCGCGAGCCCCGAGAGCCCGGCGAGCAACAACACGTACAGCGAGTAGAAGCTGTCCGAGCGGCGCTCGTCGACGCTCGCGACCAGCACCGCGACGCCGACGGCGGCGATCAGGAGGACGACCAGCGCCGAGACGCCGTCGACGAACAGCTCGATACCGCCCTCTTCGGCCGGGAAGCCGGCGATCGTGGTCCGAACGCCGTCGCCGCCGAGCAGCGTCCGGCCGGCCAGGTAGAGTGCCATCGCGGCCTGGACGGCCGTCGCGAGCAGCGAGAGGCCGATCCCGGTCGCGCCGAACAGCCGACCGATCGCGAGGATGCCGGCCGCCGCGACGAGCGGCACGACGACGAGGAGGATCGGCAGCAGCGTCGGATCGAGTACCTCACTCATCGTTTCCGAGCACCTCCGCGAGGACGTCCTCCCTGATCGTCCCGTACTCCTCGTGGATGCGCACGACCAGCGCCAGCGCCAGCGCGGTGAGGCTGACGCCGACGACGATCGCCGTGAGGATCAGGACGTGGGGCAGCGGATTGACGAATTCGGACTCGCCCGAGTGCAGGACGGCCGGGGCGCCGCCCTCGCGAACCGACATCGTGATGAAAAACAGGAAGATCCCCGTCTGGAAGATGTTCAATCCGATGACCTTCTTCACCAGGTTCTCGTCGTCGATGACGATGTAGAGGCCGATACCCAGCAAGAGCGCGTACGCGACGTAGGCGTAGTGCGTAGAGAGGAGTTCGAGTCCGGTCATGCCTGCTCACCTGCGTTCGATGCGTCGGTGGACGTCGCCGGTTCCGTTCCGGTCGGTTCGTCGATCGATTCGGCCGATGGGTCGGTCCCGTCGGCAGGGGCCGAATCCGATGCTGGGTTCGACGGCGACCCGTCAGCCCGTGCGGCGCCAGCCGACCGCGGCGCGTCGGACGGTTTCGGGTACGGCTCGCCGCCCGGCGGCATCGCCCCGCGCGAGAGGGCGAAAAAGAGGATCGTGATGACGCCGGCGACGGTCATCCCGATCCCGACCTCGATCAGTTCGATGCCGTACTTGAACGGGTCCGGAACGTACGGGTAGACGCCGAGATCGAGGAACTCGGCCCCGAAGAGGATCGGTCCGAGCGCGACGATGGCGAAGACGGCGATCCCGCCGGCAGCGAGGCCGACGAGGACGCGCTTGTCCAGCCACTCCCATGTCGGGTCGATGCCGTAGGCGAACGAGAGCATGACGATCACCGACGCTGCGATGACCCCGCCCTGGAAACCCCCGCCCGGCGAACTCGCGCCGTGGAGCGTGACGAACAGGCCGTACGTGAGGACGAACGGCGCGACCAGCCGGACCGTCGCCATGATGATCGGGCTCTCGACGTACGGGCGCCGGATGCTCATTCGTCCACCTCCTGTTTCAGGACCGTCAGCACGGCGACGCCGGCCGTGAAGACCACCGTCGCCTCGCCGAGCGTGTCGAACCCGCGGTAGGCGACGAGGATGGCGGTCACGACGTTCTCGACGTGTGTTTGGTCGTAGGCTTCCGTTACGTAGTGTTCGTAGACGCCGTCGAACGCCGGGGCGGTCGGATCGCCGATCTCGGGCAGCGCCGGCACCGTCGCCAGGATGAGGACCGTAAAGGCCGCACAGGCCGCGACCGCGGTCCAGTTGATCGAGACCGGCGAGAGGTCGATCCCGGTCAGGCGCGTGGTTCGGGCGATCGAGACGAGCAACAGGATCGTCATGATGCCGGCGCCGACGGCCGCCTCGGTGAGCCCGACGTCTGGCGCGCGGAAGACGATCCAGAGGACGGCCATGCCGAGGCTGTAGGCGCCGAACATGATGATCGCGGCCAGGGCGTCGCGCAGGAGTGCCGTCAACAGGGCCGAGACGACGATGAACACGAGGAGGGCGACCTCGATCGAGGCGATCATTCGTTCTCACCTCGCGTCCAGGGTTCGATGTCCTGTTCGTGGGCCGCCCGGGCGATCGCGTGGGCGGCGGTCGGACTCGTGACGAGCATGAAGATCGCGAGCATGCCCACCTTGATCGTCGCGACGTCCGCCCCGAAGGCCACGGCGACGGCCGCGAGCGAGAGCACCGCGCCGAGGGTGTCGCTCTTCGACGCCGCGTGGGCGCGCGTGTAGAGGTCCGGAAGCCGGTAGAGCCCCACCGCCGA
Organism: Halovivax limisalsi; assembly: GCF_023093535.1. Taxonomy (NCBI): domain Archaea; kingdom Methanobacteriati; phylum Methanobacteriota; class Halobacteria; order Halobacteriales; family Natrialbaceae; genus Halovivax; species Halovivax limisalsi. Next base: position 2,195,791 of record NZ_CP095757.1, on the reverse strand, counting down.
GACGAACGCGAAGAACAGGCCCCCGGCGACGAGGACCGAGACGACCGCGAGTTCGACCATCAGAGGACACCCCCGCGTTCGACGGTGAACTTCGAGATGGCGATGCTCATCAGGAAGTTGAGCAGCGCGTAAACGAGCGCGACGTCGAGGAACGACGGGAAGTCCATCGCCGCGGCGAGCAAGGCGATGACGACCACGACGTTCGAGCCGACGACGTTCAAGGCGATGACGCGATCCTGCATCGTCGGGCCGAGCAATACGCGTCCGAGGAGGACGATCGAGATCGTCACGAACCCGAGCGCGCCCGCGAACAGCGCCGTGGCGACGGGCCCCTCGATCACGTCGAATCATCCTCCGCGGCGTTCCGTTCGCGCGGCGAGGGATACGGCAGGGCCGTGCGACCGTAAAAGACGAATCGCACGGCTCGCTCAAGGCCACCATCGAGGAGGTCCTCGCGAGCGCCCCGCGTCAGCGAGTGGACGACGAGTTCGCGATCCTCGACGTCCACGGTCAGGGTACCCGGCGTGAGCGTGATGCTGTTGCCCAGCGTCGCGATCGGGAGTCCGCCCCAGACGCCGGGTTCGAAACGCTCCATCGAGGGATCGATCGGCAGCGACGGGTGCAACACTACATAGGCGATCTGGACGTTCGCCACGAGGATCTTCCAGCCGAGGTACGGCACGTAGAGCAGCCAGCGGGCGACGCTCGAGAGCATTCGGACGGGTCTGGGCCGCGTCTCGAACGTCACGCGAGAGAGGACGCCGGCGACGATGATCGCCGTGACCGCCCCCGTTGCGAGGTCGAAGACCAGGTCGCCGAAGCCGCCGACGAGCACGTAGAACCCAAAGGAGAGTACCGAAAGGGAGAGAAACTGTGCGACGCCGCCGCGGGTGACGAGCGAACTCGACTCGGTTTCGCGCTCGACGGGCGCGATCTCGACGTCGAACGAATTTGCCTCGCGAAGTTCGTCGACGAGCGAGCCGACGATCGTCGACTCGGCGCTGGCGGGCTCGGGCGGGTCGAGGATCACCGTGCCGATGGCGTGGTCCGCGGCGTAGGCGGTCACGGCGTCGGCGTACTCGTACGGATCGAACGGATACCGGTAGGAAAACAGCGTCTCCGTCTCGATCTCGACGTCACCGTCCGGATCCGTCAGCTCGATCGCCTCGGTGGCCGCGTCGGCCGCCGTCGCGAGGATCGCTTCGGGGTCGCGGCCGTGGGGCCCCGGAACGTCCGATCGGCCGCCCGGCGTGGCGATCGTCAGCGCGAGCCGTCGATCGGTTTCGGCCGCCAGTTCGCGCGCCGAACGGGCGGCGTAGCGGGCCGTCTCCTCGACGGTCGGCGAGTCCGAGACGAGAACGAGAACAGAAGAGCCAGTCGTCTCACCACCGGCTGTGTCGGTCATTTTGCGGAGCTATCGGTCGTACGCTCTTCAATGTTCCCGTTTGGCTTAGGGGTCGATAGGTAGATCTCCGGATCGAACAAATAACTCGTAGTACGCACTAGCTACTGAGTCTTTCCACCCTTCTTTGTATACATTTGATGGATTTTAGAGGGCCGACGGTCGGCGGGAATTCTCGATCGACCGCCATCGTCGCCGCACGGACCGCCTCGATCGCCGCGCCGCGAGACGAGGGCTTTACGTACCGGACGACCCGAGATGACGCCATGAGCCTGTACGAACGGGCCCGCCCGCTGTTGTTCCGCCTGCCGGCGGAGACGGCCCACGAACTCGCGAAGTACGGGTTACGCGGCGTCCAGTCGGTCCGCCCGCTCCGCAGGCTCGTCCGGTCTCGCTATCGCTACAGCCACCCGATGCTCGAAGTCGAACGATTCGGCGCGACGTTCCCGAATCCGGTCGGCGTCGCCGCCGGGTTCGACAAGGACGCGGCGGTCGCGCCGGCGCTGGCCGACCTCGGCTTCGGCTTCGTCGAGGCGGGGACCGTCACGCCGTATCCGCAGTCGGGCAATCCGCGACCGCGGCTCTTCAGGCTCCCGGACGACGGCGCGCTGATCAACCGGATGGGCTTTAACGGCCAGGGGATGGAACGGGTCAGGGAGCGACTCGAATCCCACGGCACGCCCGAGATCCCTCTGGGGATCAACGTCGGCAAGATGAACACCTCCGACGCGAACGAGGCGCTCGAGGACTACCGGCGCGTCTTCGATCGCCTCTCTCCGTTCGCCGACTACTGCGTCGTCAACGTCTCGTGTCCGAACACCCCTGATTCGTTCGACGAGTCCGACCCGGAGCACCTGCGAGCGATCTTCGAGACGCTCGAAGCGGAGAACGACGCGGACGTGCCCATCCTCGTCAAGATCGGCCCCGATTCGCCGACCGAGTCGCTCCACGACTTGCTGGACATCGTCGAGGCCGAGGACGTCGACGGCGTCGTCGCGACCAACACGACGACGAGTCGAGACGGACTCGACTCGCCCAAAAGCGAGGAGTGGGGTGGCTTGAGCGGCGAGCCGCTCGAATCGGAATCGACGGCCGTCGTTCGAGCGGTCGCCTCCTACAGCGACCTCCCCGTGATCGGCGTCGGCGGCGTCGACTCGGCGGAAAGCGCCTACGCGAAGATCCGGGCCGGGGCGTCGCTCGTCCAGCTGTACACCGCGTTCGTCTACGACGGCCCGACGACAGCCAGCGAGATCAATCGCGGACTCGTCCGGTTGCTCCAGCGCGACGGGTTCGAGTCGGTCGAGGATGCCGTCGGCGCCGACCTCGAGTGATCGGGGGCGTGGCGGTTCGTCGACCTGCTCTCGTCACCGCGCGGACCAGCCCCGGCCCGCTACGATGACTCGTCGGCGGAATCGACGTCGACCCGCGTGCCGTACCCCGACTTGCCGACGACGTCGCCGTCCTCGTAGACGATCTCGCCGCGGACGACCGTCGCCGTCGCCCGGCCGACGAACGATTCGCCGACGAACGGCGTGACCGTCTGCTTCGAGTGAAGCGCGTCGCGGTCGTCGAGCGTCCACGACGCGTCGGGGTCGACGATCGTGAAGTCGGCGTCCGTGCCGACGCGGAGCGATCCCTTCTGCGGGTACATGTCCCAGACCTGTGCGGGGCGTGTCGAATGGTGATAGATCCAGTCTTCGATCGACAGGCGGCCCTGCTCGACGAAGGTCAGCATCGCCGGCACCTCCGTCTCCAGGCCGACGAAGCCCGAGATCGACTCCCAGGTGTTCCCGAAGGGGTCGTCGACGCCCTTCTCTTCGTCGGTGTGAGGCGCGTGGTCGGTCGCGACGCAGTCGATGGCGCCGTCCTCGAACGCCCGCCAGAGGCGGTCGCGTTCGGCCGCGTCCCGGATCGGCGGCTGGATCCGGGCGACGTTGCCCTTCTCGCGCAGGACGTCCTCGGTGAACCAGAGGTAGTGCGGCGTCGTTTCGGCCGTGACGTCCACGCCGCGGGCCTTCGCGCGGGCGACCGCCTCGGCGCCAGACCCGGAGGAGACGTGGAACATGTGGACGGATGCACCCGTCTCCTCGGCGAACGTGCACATGCGTTCGATCGCCTCGCGTTCCGCGATCACCGGGCGCGATCGGGCGTGGTCGATCGGCCGATTCTTCGACGCCTCGCGGAACCGACGTTCGACGTGGTCGATGATCTCGCCGTTCTCCTCGTGAAAGCCCAGCCGCTTACCCGTCTCGGCGATCGACTCCATCGCCTCGAGAATCTCCCCGTCGTTCGGGGCCGGGACGTCGCCGACGGTCGAACCGAGGAAGATCTTGAACCCGAGCGGGCCCGCCTCCGCGATCGCCGGAATCAGATCGATGTTTTCCGACGTAACGACCGCGTAACTCTGGAAGTCGACGTGCGCGCCGGCCTCCCCGGTTTCGAACTTCCGTTCGAGGTGGGCCGGCCGATCGATGATCGGCTCCGTGTTGGGCATCCCGACGACCGTCGTTACACCGCCGGCCGCTGCCGCCCTGGTCGCGCTCTCCCAGTCCTCCTTGTACTCGAGTCCGGGCTCCCGGTTGTGGATGTGACAGTCGATCACCCCAGGCACCAAGAGGTTGCCTTCGGCGTCGACCGTCCGGTCGGCGGCGGGCATCCGGTCCGGCGTCCCGACCGCGACGATCGTCCCGTCCTCGACGGCGATCGCTGCGTCGGGCGTCCGATCGACGTGGGTTCCGATCGTACAGTTTCGAACGACGAGCTCGACGGTCATTGGCCGCTCTTGCGGCCGGCCGTCAAAATAGCTTCTGACACGGTCTCGCTCCGCCCGCGTACCGGCACCCGAGACGCCGAGTATCGTCGTTTTGGCGGGACAGTATTGCGAGGCTGCCGGTCGCGCGGTAACGTAACCCGATCCGCTCCGTCGAGACACCAGTGTACGTGCGAGATAACTAACGCCGCGCCCCGCCTGGTCCCGCTATGACTAGTTCAGTCGCCGCGCTCGATTCGCTCATCGTGTTCGCGATCAGCCTGCTAATCGGGGCCCTCGGGATCTACCTCGGGGCCAAAGTTATCGTCGACGTCGAGGACTACACGTACGCGATCGTCACGGCGCTCATCGGGGCGATCGTCTGGGCCGTCGTCGGGTTCTTCCTCGGGTGGATTCCCCTGCTCGGCCCCGCGCTCGTGTTGCTCTCGTACCTCGCAGTCGTGAACTGGCGTTATCCGGGCGGCTGGGTGCAGGCGGCGACGATCACGCTGCTCGCCTGGATCTCCGTCCTGGCCGTGCTCTACGTCCTGGCTGTGCTCGGGATAACCGGCTTCGAGGCCGCGGGCGTCCCGGGCGCCTGAGGGCCGACACGTGGTCCCGGCGCACGTTCGACGACCGTCTCGGGCGAGTGGTACCAGCACTGCGAATGAACGGCCGATTACTCCCGCGTTCGGCGACGTCTCGAACGGCCGTCGATCCAGGGCCCCGCTGCCAGTCGTGATAGGTTCCACGACGAATCAGCCGGGCAGAACACATCCGCCGGAAGTATCACACGGTCCCCTGAAAAAGTGCTTTACTTCCCGCTACTGTCTGTGCAGGCGTGACAGCGACACGGATCCGTCTCGAACGGTGATAGCATGACTGGCGAGAATCGGAACCGGCTCGTCACGGCGGTGACGGGAATCTGGGGGTCGGCCGTCCCGTTGCTCGCGAGCGGGTCGGGCCCTGATACCGTCGCCCGCTTTCCGCTGTCCGTTCCGAACCGGGCGGTCGGTCTCGTCCCGGCCGGCTTGCCGATCGTCGCCGTCGCCGTCGGGATCGTCGTCCTTATCGCCGTGGCCGTGGCGGCTGGTCGGTTCGTGCGCCGAACCGACGGCCAGGGGGGCCAGCCGGGGGCTGAGCAGCCCATTCTCACGGATCGCGAACGCGTCCTTCGTCTCCTCGACGGGAACGGCGGCCGAATGAAACAGAGCCAGATCGTCGAGTCCGTCGAGTGGTCGAAGGCGAAGGTGAGTCGTCTCCTCGCCGAACTGGAGTCCGAGGAGGAGATCATCAAACTCAGACTCGGGCGAGAGAACCTGATCTGTCGGCCGGGCTACGAACCGAAAGCGTCCCGGTCGCCGCGCGCCGACGGCGCGAAACCGACCGAATCAGCCCGCGAAACGACCGACGAGCACCTATCGGACGAATAGCCGATAGCCCGAAACAAGGGCGATGACACAGAGGGCCAGCGATCCCCAAACGGCCGGGGCGAGCGAGGCGAATCCGATCGCGTCCACGCCGCTCAGGAACGTCGTCGCGAGTCCGACCACCGCGATCGCGAGCACGGCGACGACGCCGCCCTCGATCGAGCGCTGCGTGGCCGTCAGGTACGTGCGAACGCGATCGAACTGCGGGCCGCGCGCGATCGTCTTCTCGTCGGGATCGTACGAGATCACCCCGTCCGATTCGAGCTGCGGGAGGTGCGTCTGCTGTAAGGAGACGTACACGCTCTTATAGAGGTTGTTCGGGACCTCCTCGTCGTCTGTCTCCCGGGCCGCGACCGCGGTCGCGACCGTCGAGACGTCGACCCGCTCCGGCCGGTCGGCCAGTTCGACGACGATCGCGCGACGACGATCGTTCCCGAGGATGTGGAATATATCGCTCTCTTCGAGAGCTGGCTCGGTCGAAGCTGTGTCCACCATCGTCAGGCATCACCCGGTCGAACGGCTCGAAGTACCGCCAACGGCTCCTGGGAGGGTGTCCTCGGTTCGGTTTCGCATGTCTACTACCCTCTAGAGGGGGCTCACTCTTTAACGTAGTGAATGACGACACATTCATTTTGACTTTCACGATCGACGCTCGAGCGCCGTCGACGCGTCGCTCGTGAACGGGACCACCGGGTATTCAAACGGAGAGACGCTTCGTTCTCCAGCCGAGAACGGATCGCAGGTGCATTCGATAGCCGGTCGAGGATCAGGGACTCGTATCGGCGGGTTCGGATTCGCCCGAGAGATGATCGCCCGCCTGCATCTCTCGATAGGTGGTACACTCCGGGCAGCCGTGCACTTCGTCACCATTATCGCCGAAGACGCGGGCGAACTGCTGGGTGACGTGGGTTCCGCATTTTCGACATCGGGTACCTGTTGCAGACGATTCCATCGGGGTCCAGTTGTGTGAATCCGAATTCATTGGGAAACCTCCGTGTTGGCAGACACCAGCCCTGCGTGTCGGCTCGTACCCCCGGCCAGCGACCTGTACGAACCCGCCGGGGCCGTACCTAAGGCAGGCTGGGGAACGTGGATAAAGTCGTCAGACCGTTCAGTCCGCTCGGTCCTGTAGTTCGGAATTACGCGGGATGACCCGGCGAGGCGAGGGAGACGTGGCCGGTCAGGACCGGCTCTGGCAGTCACAACGAAGGCGTCGCCGGGAGTGCCGAACATATCATCGTCGGAAATACTTTAGCCGGATCTAGTGGACCCAGGTGAAACAGGACGAGGTAAAGAGAGCATTTACTCGAGGAAACACATCGTTTTTGGAAGTAATTGTCCGATTGTTGTCTGGAACGTGGCCCGTTATCAAATACACCCATCGATAACGGACGGCGTAGATGGTCCAACGAGTGACAGAGATCGACGGTTGTATGAGACCGCGCCAGCCGGCGCCGAATCGAGCGAGGACGATGTCGAAGATCGCAATCGATGTCGAGTGAATACCGATCCCACGGACGGGCCCAGGACGCACGAGTCGAAGATAGCGAGCAGCCGGAAACCCAGCTCGACGTCCTCGGAAACGAGTGCTCGCGGACGATTCTCGTCGCGACTCAAGAAAAGCCGCGAACGGCGAAGGAGTTGACCGACCGAACTGACAGTTCATCCGCGACCGTCTATCGACGGATCAACGACCTGCTAGAAACCGGGCTGATCGAGGAGTGTATCCGATTCGATGCGGGCGGTTCGCACACGACTGCCTACCAGGCGACCGTCGAGGCGGTAACGGTCGCGTTCGATGCGGAATCGCTCTCGGTATCGCTCGTTCGAACCGAGGAGTGAGCACCGGCGGTACGGCCCCGTCCCCGACGGTGAGTGCGGTCCGGTCGGTTGCGTCCGACGGCGAGCGACTAGTTCTGCCGCGCCGTTGTCGCCGACTGCGCCAGTGATCACGATCAGTAGTACCGATTGCGTCGGCGACCCGAGTGACGGCTTCCACCGGACCCTCCTCGCGTGTTCAGCCCGCTTGACGCCGATCGAAGAGCGGGTCGGATACAGCCGGACGGTCACCGTCGCTACGGCTTCTGGACGTGCTCCCGTCTCGAACGACATGGGACTCCCGATACCGAGCCGCGTTAGGCGGCGTCCGGTGCCCTCAGCCGGCCGTACTGACGGCGTAACAAACCACACGCAGTGCGTCTGGACGGGTGATGCACACGCAGTTCTCGATCGAGAGCGGATCTCCCGCGCCTGTTTCGGACGGTTCGAACCGAACGACGCCGGAACTGACCGCCAACCGAACGGGCCGAGCGGCGGACCGCGATCCCTGCGTTGAACGATGAGTTCGGAAACCGAAACGACGGGCTGGGCCGGGTTGCTCCGATATTATCCGGCCGACGTCGCCGTCGCGACCGTGGTGACCGTCGGCTGCTGGTTCGCCGTGCGCGCGCTCCCGATCGGGAGCGAGCTTCGACCGCTCGTCGCCGTTCCGTTCCTCGTCGTGTTGCCGGGATACGCCCTGCTGTCCGTCCTCTTCCCGGCCGCGGCCCGGTCGGCTGCGGCCGGCGCGACCGACCGACCCCGTGGACTCGACTTCGTCGAACGGGCCGGCCTGACGATCGCCGTCTCGATTCCCCTGCTGATAGCGATCGCCGTCGCACTACCGCTCGGTGGGCGGGGCCTCGAAGCGGCGCCCGCCATCGACGCACTCGGGGCGGTAACGGTCGCGCTTCTGCAGCTGGCCGCGTTGCGTCGCGGACTGATCGGACCGGATGGGCAGTTCACGGTCGCCCCGCGGGCCGCGTTCGATCGGCTCGTCGGGACCGGGTCCGGCCGATCCCCCATCTCGGCTATCGTCCTCCTCGGGGCGATCGCGCTCGCGAGCGGTGTGCTCCTGTTCGCGATCGTCGCCCCGCCGGCGGCGGGATCGTACACCGAACTGGCGATCTACGGGGAGGCCGAGAACGGAACCGACGAGATCGGGGCGATCCCGACCGCGATCGAACCGGGAACGTCGGTCGACGCGAGGGTCGAGGTGTCGAACCAGCACGGGGACCGTCGCAGCTACGTCGCAATCGTTCAGCAACAGACCCTCGAGGGCGAAACCGTTCGCGACCGGACCCGATTGGGTACGATCGAGTACGACCTGGCGTCCGGCGAGTCGAACCGGCGCGACGTCGACATCACGCCGACGGCCCCGCTCGATCAACCCGTCCGAGTCGCCGTCTTGCTGTACGACACCGCCGCGGGGCCGGTTCCCGACGCGCCGACGATGGACAACGCCGACCGGACGCTCTACTTCTGGATCACCGTCACCGAGGATCCGTCCGACGACAGAACGACCGTTGGCGAGTAAGGGATCGGCGTCCGGCGGACGGCCGTCGGTTCGTCCAGGCGGACGCTGTATTCTCGACGACTCCACCGCCGTCCGGACGGGCGCGGGCCAAGCCGGAGGCGACGGGACACCGCCGACCACCCGCCGTCTAACTCCGACCGATTGTCAGGCGCCCGTCCGAGCAGTTCCTGCGGCGATTCACGGTCGATGATCGCACGATATGACCGCCCGTTCGCCGCGGTCAGTGGGACATACTCACCCATCAATCGCGACCGTCGAGCAACGAGTCGGTCGGCGCGTCGCGACGGCCCTGACGGGCTCGAGTCTCTGACGGCACTGGGTCACGCTGGACTGCCGGATCCGGCCCGGGATGGCCGGTCCACCGCAGTCACGTCCCGGTTCGGCTATCGAGACCGACGACGCGTCCGTCGCGAAAGCCGATCGGGTGCACGGCCGGTCTGGTCACAATCGATTCGTTCGCTCGACGCGCTGGACGAGCGCGACGATCAGGAACAGTCCGGCGACGAGGATCGCGAGCGAGGCGGTGACGACCGGCGTCGATGGACCCGGGACGAGCACGCCGACGCCGACCGCGGCCACGGCACAGATCGCAAGCGCCGCGTAGGCGCGATACCACTCCCGGCCGGCCCGGGGGTCGGTCGCGAGGTACGGCTCGAACACCCCATCGTCGAGCAGGAGTTCGATCCGGTGGGCGTCCGGCACCCACTCGACGATGCCGTGATCGGCGAGCATCGGCAGGTGCGTCTGGTAGAGCGAGATGTAGACGCGGCGACGCTGGGCGCGCGTCACCTCGTTCCGGTCGACGTCGTTCTCCTGTGCGGCGACGTACTCGACGAGGGGCGTCAGGTCGCACGTGCCGTCCCGTTCCGTGAGGAATCGAACCGCCAACCGACGACGCGCGTTGCTGAACACGTCGAACAGTTCCGCTCGAGAGAGTTCTGCTTCAGCCATCCGCGATCCCTCCATCCGTGCACTCGGCGGGGGGTGACCCGGCGCGAATCGAATACCTCACGGGCCACAGTGTGACGGAGTCGGGCATTACTATCAGCGGGCTACCCGGACGAAAGGCGGTTGTACCCGTCCGACCCGGTGACGGACATCGTAATCGACAGGTAGACTGGCCGATCGCGGGATTTCGGCCGAATCAGGCGCCAGCAGGTCGTGCCCGAGTCCCGACCGCAGCGGCCGTGTAGCTGCCGGCTACCGCCCGGGCAAGAGCGGGATAACAAAGCGCGCTTGGCGGTTGGGTTGGCCCGATTGCAACCGATTCCTGCAGTCGACCATGCATTCCACGACAGCACACCGCGCCGGAACGGGTGAATCGACATGACTCGGCTCGTCGAGGGAACGGCGTGCTCGATCGACGAGGACGTCACCGTCGGCTACGGCGACGCGGAGGAACCGACCCGCATCGGCGACGACGCGACGATCCGAGCGGGGAGCATCATCTACGGCGGCGTCACCGTCGGCAACGACTTCCGAACGGGCCACGACGTGCTCGTGCGGGAGGGGACGACCATCGGCGACGACGTCCTCGTGGGAACGAAGACCGTCATCGACGGCGAGACGGAGATCGGCTCCCACGTCAGCCTCCAGACGAACGTCTACGTGCCGACGGAGACCACGATCGGATCGAACACCTTCGTCGGCCCGGGCGCCGTCCTGACCAACGATCCCGCGCCGATCAGACGCGAGGCGGAACTCGCGGGCCCGACGATCGAGTCCGGCGCGTCCGTCGGGGCGAACGCGACGATCCTGCCGGACGTGACGATCGGCGAGAACGCGTTCGTCGCGGCGGGCGCGGTCGTGACCGAGGACGTCCCGCCGAATCGACTCGCGGTGGGCTGTCCGGCAGGCCACCGAGAACTGCCACCCGCGCTCGAGGGGGCGAACCAGCTCCGATGACCGACGTCTCCCTCGCCGACCCCGACGTCGGCCCGGCCGCCTACGACCGGATCGAGGCGCTGCTCGAACGCGGCGCGCTGGCGGACGGACCCGAGGTCCGCCGCTTCGAGGACGCCTTCGCCGACTACTGCGAGACGGACCACGCCGTGGCGACGTCGAACGGGACGACCGCGCTTCAGGCTGCACTCGAGGCGCTCGGCGTCGACGACGGCGACGCGGTGGTCACCTCGCCGTTCTCGTTCGTCGCGAGCGCGAACGCGATCCGCCTCGCCGGCGGCCGGCCGGTCTTCGCCGACGTCGATCCCGACACGTTCGTGATCGATCCCGACTCGGTCGAGCGACGGTGTCGCGAACGGGACGACGTCGTCGGGCTCCTCCCGGTCCACCTCTACGGACTGCCGGCGCCGATGGACGAACTGACCCCCATCGCCGACGAGCACGACTGCTTCGTCCTCGAGGACGCCTGTCAGGCTCACGGGGCGACGATCGACGGCCGACCGGCCGGCTCGATCGGCGACGCCGGCTGTTTCTCCTTCTATCCGACCAAGAACATGACGACCGGGGAAGGCGGCATGGTGACGACGAGTGATGCTGCCCTCGCCGCCCGCGTCCAAAGCTACGTCAACCACGGCCGCCGCGACGGCGACGACCGCGGCTACGAGCACGCCGAACTCGGCTCGAATCACCGCATGACGTCCATCGCGGCGGCGATCGGCCGACGACAGCTCGACCGGCTCCCCGAGCTGACACGCGCGCGCCGAGAACACGCCGAGTACTACGACGAGCACCTGGCCGACCTGCCCGTGCGTCCCCCAGCCGTCCCCAACGGCCGGACCCACGTCTACCACCAGTACACGGTTCGAGCCGACGACCGGGACGCCCTCCGCGAATCGCTCGACGACGCAGGGGTCGAGACGGGCGTTTACTACCCCACGCCGATCCACCGGCTACCGGCGTACGACTCGGTTCACACGGCCGCGACGACGCTGCCGAAAGCGGAGCGAGCGGCGCGCGAAGTGCTCTCGATTCCGGTCCACCCGGGGCTCGACGCGGACGATTGCCGCCGGGTGGTCCGAGCGATCGCGACCCACTACGAATCAGCATGACCAGACGACCCGCAACACTGGTCGGGAGCGACCCGGCCCACCGACGACTTCGATCGGGACCGAGACAATGAGCTTCGTATCCAACCAGCGACAGGTATCGAACCCGCCCCGCGCCGGCGTCGTCGGCGTCGGCGCGATGGGAGAGAATCACGCGCGCGTTTACAGCGAATCGCGCGGGGTCAGCCTCGCCGGCGTCACCGATTTGGACGACGAACTCGCCCGCTGCGTGGCCGCCGAGTACGAGACGACCACGATGGAGTTGGATTCCCTGCTCGAGACGTGCGACGTCGTCTCCGTCGCCGTCCCGACATCGGTCCACTACGACACCGTCCAGCGCTGTCTCGAGGCCGGCGTCCACGTCCTGGTGGAGAAACCCATCACCGACGACGTCGAACGGGGTCGCGAACTCGCGACGCTCGCTCGCGAGTCGGGACTCGTGTTGCAGGTCGGGCACGTCGAACGGTTCAATCCCGCGGTCAGGGCGGCGAAGCGACTGCTCTCGGACCTCGAGATCATCGCCGTCGACGCGAAACGACTGGGGCCGCCGATCGATCGAACGGCCACGGATCGCGTCACGCTCGATCTGATGATTCACGACGTCGACGTCGTCCAGTCGATGCTCGACGCGCGACCGACGAGCGTGTCGGCGACGGGGACGGCCGACGGGCAACACGCGACGGCGACGCTCGAATTCGACGACGTCGTGGCGACGCTGACGGCGAGTCGCGTCAGCCAGCGGAAGGTCCGTCGGTTGACGATCATGGCGGTCGACTGCCTCGTCGAAGTCGACTACCTCGACCAGTCGGTGCTGGTCTATCGCGATTCGTTCCCGGAGTACGTCACCGACGAGAGCGGAACGCACTACCGACACGAGAGCGTCATCGAACGGCCCGAGGTGAAAAACCGCGAACCGCTCCGGGCCGAGATCGAGTCGTTCGTCACGTCCGTGACGGAGGGCAGCGCGCCCGTCGTCACCGCCGAGGACGGATTGAACGCGCTCGAGACGATCGACTCGATCGACGATCGGATCCGCACGGCAGAGAGCGTCGAGGTGCGCCAGTGATGACGCCGAACGCACCCTCCGATCGGAACGATTCAGGGGCGCACACCGACCGGAGCGATTCGGGGACGTACGCCGATCGGAACGGACCGAGCGCGCTGTACGGCATCGACGCCTCCGACGACGAACTCCGGGCGGCGCTGCGCGACGGCGAGGTCACCACCTCGGTGTTCGGCCTCGGAAAGATGGGGTTGCCCCTGGCGGCCGTCGTGGCCGAGCGAACCGGCGACGTGATCGGCGTCGACATCGATCCCGACGTGGTCGACCGGATCGACGACGGGGCCTGTCCGGTCGAGGGAGAACCCGGCCTCGACTCGCTCGTGGCGTCGCAGGTTCGACGGGGACGGCTGCGAGCCACGACCGACGGCGTGGCCGCGGCGACGCGTGCGAGCGTGCACGTGATCCTCGTCCCGACGCTCGTGACGGCAGCGAACGAGCCGGACCTCTCCGCGCTCCAGGCGGCCGTCGAGACGATCGCGGACGGCCTCGCCGCGGGCGATCTGGTGATCGTCGAGAGCACCGTCCCGCCGCGCGTTCCGCGCGACGTGATCGAGCCGATCCTCCTCGAACGGTCCGGGCTCGAACCCGGATCGTTCGGCGTCGCCGTCTGTCCGGAACGCACGTCCTCGGGGACGGCGCTCAGGGACATCCAGGGGCGCTACCCGAAGGTTGTCGGCGGGATCGACGACGAGAGCGCGCGAGCGGCGGCGATCCTCTACGGCGAGGTGACCGACGGCGAGATCGACGTGGTCGGCGACGCGACGACGGCGGCGGCCGTCAAGGTCTTCGAAGGGATCTATCGCGACGTCAACATCGCGCTGGCCAACGAGCTGGCGACGACGGCGCGCGAACTCGGGATCTCCGTGCGCGAGGCGATCGCCACGGCGAACGAACTGCCCGTCTGCGATCTCCACGATCCGGGACCGGGCGTCGGCGGCCACTGCATCCCCAATTACCCGCACTTCGTCCGGGCCGAGACCGAAACGCCGACGCCGTTGCTCGCCACGGCCAGGCGGGTCAACGATCGGATGCCCGTCCACGCGGTGGATGCGTTCCAGGCGGGCCTCGAGGCGGACGGGCCCAGCCTCTCGGAGGCGAGCGTCGGCGTCTTCGGGCTGACGTACCGGCCCGGCGTGGCCGAACTGCGAAAGGCGCCGGCGCTCGACGCCATCGCGGAACTCGAAGCCAGGGGCGCGACGGTCGTCGCGATCGATCCCCTGGTCGACGCCGCGACCGTCGAAGCCGCGCTCGAATCCCGACGATCCAACGGTGACGGCCCGGCGACGGAGACGACGATCGTCACCGATCGAGCGACCGTTTCGTCGCTCGACCTCGACGCCGCGATGGTCGTGACGCCCCACGACGCCTTCGACGACGTGGCGTGGGATCGCCTCGACCTGTCGTACCTGTTCGACGGCAGAGAGGGACTCGCGTTCGAATCGCCGCCCTCGACCTACGACGTCCTCGGTGGGCGGACGGAACCAGCCGACCGAGAGCGTGCGTCGCCGTCAGGTCGGGCCGAGCGGCCGGTCGAGGATCGAGCCGTCGACGACGGACTCTCGGCCAGCCACGAGTGACGCGAGGGGTTCTCGACGCCGATTCGGTCGGTTCCCGCGTGCGACCCGACGCCGTCGATACTCGACCAGAGGCACTTCGATCGTGTTCCGCGACCGGGTGTTCGGCGATCACCCCGTCGACGGGATTTCGGCGACGGATTCAATCGACGGGGTACTCGGCGATCGTCCGGCGATCGCAGTGCGGACAGGCGGTCGAGGCGTCGTCGACGGTCGTCCCGCACCGTCGACACTCGTAGACGACCGATCGCTCCGCCTCCACCAACCGGGTCGTCCCCGGTTCGAGCGATCGATCGTGCTTCCGGTCACGCTCGTGAGGCCGCCCGTTGTCCGGTCGCGCCTCGACCGGCGGCCCCGACGAGTAGACGAGCGCCGCGAGATACTCTCGCAATGTCATGCGGGCGTCGTCGGACGTTCACCGAACCGGTACATAAACGTCCGCCGATACGTCACTCGCTGCGACGGTAAACGACCGCGTAACGCCCTGGCGACGTCGTCCGCGGACCCTATCGGTTTCGCCGTCGAAACCGCCACCCGGCGCCCCGGTATGGAGTGGTTTCCGGCAGTCAATTTGTGCGACTAACAATGCAGCGGCCCCGCGACGGCCCCCGCGTGACGCGTCGCGATCGGCAGATCGGCGTCCTCGCCCTGACCTCGAACCGAGCGGCGCCGTTTTTCGCCCAGCAGGTCGAGGCGCTCGAAACGGCCGGCGTCGAGACGAGGGTGTGTAGCGTCCCCGGCGATCCGTCGTCGCCGTCGGGTCGAAGCCCGCTCGACTACGTTCGGTTCCTCGCCCGGGTTCGGGACGCGATCGACGAATCGATCGATCTCGTTCACGCCCACTACGGTCTCCTCGCCCCCGCCGCGTTCGTCCAGCGACGCCTGCCGGTCGTCCTCTCCCTGTGGGGGTCTGACCTGTACAATCCGGCGGTCGCCCCGATCAGCAGGCTCGCCGCTCGCGCCAGCGCCGAGACGATCGTCATGTCGCGGGAGATGGCGCGGCTGGTGGGGACCGATTGTCACGTCATTCCCGACGGCGTGGACATGGATCTGTTTCGCCCGATGGACCGCGAGCGAGCGCGGCGCGCACTCGGCTGGGTCGGAGACGGATTCGACGTCCTCTTCCCGTACGCGAAGACCCGATCGGTGAAGGACTATCCGCGCGCGAAATCGGTCGTCGACGCGCTCGATCCGGAGTTCGACCGACCGCTCAGACTGCGGACCGTCTCCGGCGTCGCACACGACCGGATCCCGCTGTACATGAACGCGGCCGACTCGCTCCTGCTGACGTCTCGACACGAGGGCTCTCCCAACGCCGTCAAGGAAGCGATGGCCTGTAACCTGCCGGTCGTCGCGACCGCGGTCGGCGACGTGCCCGAGCGCCTCGACGGTGTCGAGCCGAGCGCGGTCTGTCGGACCGACCGGGAGTTGCGCGACGGACTGCGGCGCGTATTGGGCCACGGCGGCCGCTCGAACGGGCGCGAGACGGTCGAACCGGTACGACTCGAACGGACGACCGCGGCCGTCCGGGAGGTGTACGATCGCGCGCTCGACCGCGCGGACGGACCGTCCAGCCGTCCGCCGAGGACGGTCCCGATCGACGATCGGTGACGGGCGCCCTCCGCGGCGGATCTATTCTTCCACAGACGGTGACGAGACGGACTCAGAGTCGGTCACATCGCCGGTCAGTCGGTCGCGAGCGGACGTTGGTCTGCGGGCGAAGGTGCCCGGGCCTCCCCCGTCGGCGCCGACGAGAGGGTTCGACGAGCTACCGACGCCATGGTCTCCGTCTGCAGATCGGTTCGACTTCGCACGCGGTCGACGTACGACAGGATCCGCCGGAGTCGCGTCACGTCCTCGCGGGTCGTGACGTTGTTCGGATGGAACCAGAGGTGAAAGATGCCGTCGCCAGCGGCAGCCTGGTCGATCCCGCGACGCGCGAGGACGACGATCGGGTCGAGTCGCAGCGCCGACCCGAGCCGGCGCAACCGGCCCTCGAACCCGAACGCGAAGAGCGACGGCGGGACGTCGACCAGGCCGACGTCGTCGATCCGGGGCGTGACGAGCAGCGACGGCGATCGCACGACGTCCCCGAGAACCCGCACCGCCCCTTCAGGAGCGGGTTCTCTGGAGCGGTAGGCGAGAAAGCCCGACGCGGCGAGGACGTCGCGGTGGCCGACCTCGTTTCGCGGAAAGATGAACGACTCGAGCGAGAGGCCCCGCTCGTCGGCGACCTCGATCGCGCGCTCGCACTCGGCGCGGGCCAGTTCAGCCGACGTCGTCGGATCGCCGAAGCGCACGTGGGAGAACGAGTGACAGGCGATCTCGTGGTCGACCGGCGAGTCGACGACGGCCGAGACGAGCTCCGGCCCGAACCGTCGATCCGGCCGATCCGCCCAGTCGGCTCGCTCGCGGGCGAACCAGTCGGGCGCCGTCGGGTGTGATTCGTGGCGACCGTCGCAGGTCTCGAGCATGAGGTGGCCGACGACCCCCCAGGTGGCCGGGACGTCGTACTCGTCGAGGAGGGCGAGCGTCTCGCGCCATCCCCACCGGGCGCGTTCGAGGCGCTCGCGCGGGGGCGTTTCGATGTCGTGAAACCCCCAGCCGAGTTCGGCGTCGAGGGAGACGACGACGCTACCCACCGCGGCCACCTCGCTCCAGCGGGCGCATACGGCTAGTCCGTCCGGGACGCCGGTTTGTTATGACCGGCCTTGCTGCGACCGCCTTCGAGTCGTGAGCGATTACGACGGTCGATCGGGACGGGTCGGATGGCTGACGCGGCGGTCGGAACGGGACGAGGCGGTCGTGATTCGAGTCCGGCGGTCGGACGAACGCTCCCGGCCCCCATCGCGTATCGATGCGACTGCGTGCGGGAGTGTCTCGCTATCGGACGCCAAAGCACTTGCATAACAAAACCCTTCTCGGCCATCTTGGTCCGTAACTGGTCCGCGCCAGCCCGACCCGACCCATGCCTACAACACAGACCGGAGCCGATCGAGCGTTCGTCCTCGGGCTCGACGGCGTCCCGTGGCGGTTCGTCGAACGGTGGAGTGAGGCCGGCCACCTCCCGAACTTCGCGCGGTTGCGCGAACGGGGCGCGTCGGGGCCGCTCGAGAGCACGCACCCGCCGACGACGCCGCTCGCGTGGCCGTCGATCGCCACCGGCGTCTGGCCCGACAAACACGGCATCTACGGCTTTCAGAAGCTCTCGAGTAGCTACACCCATCGGATGTACACCAGCCGCGACTGTCGGCAGCCGCCGATCTGGCGCTCGCTCTCGCCGGCGATCGTCGGGAACGTCCCGCTGAGTTACCCGCCCGCCGAGATCGACGGCGCCGTCGTCTCGGGAATGATGGCGCCCTCGACCGATCGAACGTACACCGAGCCGCCCGAGCTCGCGACCGAGATCGACGAGCGCATCCCCGATTACCGGATCTCGCTCGAGTATCCGGACTACGCGGACGACCGCGACGCCTTCGAGACGGCCGTCGAGGACGTGATGGACGATCGTCGCGAACTGCTCGATCTCCTCTGCAACCGGGTCGAGGACTGGCGGCTCTGTTTTTTCGTCTTCACCGCCCCCGATCGCTTCCAGCATCTCGTCTGGGACGAGGATCGGCTCCTCGATCACTATCGCCGCCTCGACGAGGTCGTCGGCGAGGCGATGGATCGCGCGGCCGCGGCGAACGCGACCCTCTACGTCGTCTCCGATCACGGGTTCGGGCCGATTCACACGCTCGTCTACGTCAACCACCTGCTGGAGCGCGAGGGACTACTCACTCGGCGCGATGACGAGGGCACCCGCGGCGTCCTCTCGACGCTCGGCATCACCCGCGATAGCGTCACGTCGGTGCTCGAGACGCTCGGCATTTCCGAGGAACGGCTCGCGACCGCGTTACCGCGCGACCTCGTCGACTCCGTGGCCGAGCAACTGCCCGGCGACCACGCGCTCTACGACGTCGATTACGAGCGGACGAAGGCGTTCGTCCACAACGCGGGTACGGTCTACATTAACGACGTCGAACGCTTCGAATCGGGCATCGTCGAGCCGCGCGACGTCCCGGCGGTCAAAGAATCCGTCAGGCGAACGTTCGAAGCGGTGACCGACCCGGAGACCGACGAGCGGGTGCTTCGCGTCTTCGACGGCGACGACCTCTTCCCGACCGACGACGCGTCGCCCGACCTCGTCGTCAACGGTCGCGACGGCTACGAGAGCCGACCCACGATCACCGACGAACCGTTCGGGGAGCCCGGCGACACCGCGGCGAGTCATCGATCGACCGGGATCATGCTCTGTTCCGGTCCGGGGATCGAGGCGGGAGCGACCCTGCGCGGGGCGCGAGTCGTCGACGTCGCCCCCACGCTCTTGCACGGACTCGGCGAACCGGTCCCCGACAACGTCGACGGCCGGGTGCTCTTCGACGCGTTCGACCCCGACTCCCGACCGGCGACGACCAAAGTACGACGCCAGGACATCCGCGCGACGGTGACCGACGAACCGGTCGACGACGATTTCGACGCCGTCGAGCGACGGCTCAAAGGGCTCGGCTACATGGAGTAGCCCGGCCGGCCGTCACCCGGACGCGAGCGAGTCGTTCGTCCGCAAATTCGCTTCGAAGGCGTCCGTCGATCGCGTTCGAACCCGGGTTCTCCGGATGCGGTTGGGCTCAGCGCGCCGAGTCGGTCAGGTCGCCGATCGCGTTCGCGCGGCGCCAGACGGGATACAGTCGCCGGTAGAGCGCCGTCGGCGTGTGACGCGCCCCCGCTCGCAACAGGCGATGGGTGAGCGGCGGCGTCGCGTCGTCGACCAGGTCGTCGAGATCCGCGTCGGCGAGCCACTCGAAGAACGCGCGTTCGGTCGCCGATCGGGGCGTCGTCTCCCCCACGCGGTCGCGAATGTCGGCCCACATGTAACGTTCGTCCTGCCCGAGGACCCACCGGCCGCGCTCGAATCCGCGCCTGATCGTCTCGTAGTCGCGCTCGGTGAACGAATAGCCGTGATCCGTCGGGTCGAGTCCGGCGAGTCGCAACCCGACGGCCGTCCGATAGCACTTCTCGCACGCCCCGCAGTTGCCGTCCGTGCGATCGTTGCAGGTCTGCAGTTCGAGCGCGTCGTCGGTCTCCGCGACGTAGTCGGCGATCGCGTCGATGCGCTCCTGCCGCGTGCGGTCGTAGCCGTCGTGGTGACAGCGCGTGCCCGTCCAGGCCACGGCGTTCTCGATCCGGGGGTGCGAGCCCCAGGCCAGGTCGACGCCGTCCCAGTGGGTCGCGGCGACGTAGAGGTCCGACAGCCCGCTCGCGTACGCCAGCGGCGCGCACAGCCCCGTGAGACCGAGGCCGTGTCCCACGGAGCTGTACCACGCCCCGTCGACGTGGCGCTTGTAGTGGGCGAGCAGCATCGGGTGATCGAGAAACTCGAGGACGTTCGACTCGACGAACGCCGTCTCCAGCCCCCGCTCCCGGGCGAACGTTTCCACGCGTCGGCGGAGGGCGTCCCACTTCTCGTCGTCCGAGGGGGCCGGCGTGATCGTCCACCCGCGAACGCTGATCAGCGTCGGGTCTTCGTCCCGGTGAGCGACGTACGAGGCGGTCGAATCGACCCCGCCCGTGAACAGCAATCCGGCGTTCCCCGACGCCTCGACTGGCTCCGTTTCACTCCCCGTCTCCGATTCATCAGCCGTCGTCGATTCCGACGGCCGATCCGGCGCGTCCGGCGGGTCGGGTTCGACCGTCCTGGCGACGAGCCGGCCGCCCTCGAGGAAATCGTGCATGTCGAGGAGCGCCTCGCCGGCTTTCGAGACGGACTCGGCGAAGGTCGCGTCGACGACGGGTGCTTCGACGGTCGCGCCGCGGGCCCAGGCGACCGGAAGGACCTGCGCGAGGACGGGAACGACGAGGATCGACTCGGGCACCCCCTCGATCGACCGGTCGTAGTTCACCCGGAACGGTTCGGCACTGACGAAACGCTCCATCCCGCCGCGCGCGCTGACGGTCGCCCCGAGCGTCGTCCCGTCGGCCTCGACGGCGTCGATGCTGAGTCGTGACATGGAAGCGAAGATCGGTACCCCGACGCCCAACGCGGGACGGCTAAAACCGACCGGGCGCTCGCACGAGCGGAGAACGATGGAATCACGCGCGAAGCGAATGGGGTCGATCCCCTCGTTCGGCCGGATCGGGCTCCGTACCGGCGCTCGGGATCCCGTATCGCGCCCCTAGACGCGTCGACGGCCGCGTTCCCGAGCGCTTCGATCGACGCCAAAATCGGTAGCGCGCGGCTAACAAACGTCGTCGGACCCGTCGAGCGGGTCGAATGGGTTCGCAGTCGCACGTCCCGGGAGCGATCGACGCATGAGCGACCGACCGAGTAGCGGCGGCTGGTTCGTGAACGGTGGTCTCGCGGTCGGATTCCTGGCGATCACCGCTGCGCTCCTCGTCGCGCGGGCGACACCGGCGACCGAGTACGAGCCGTCGATCTACGCCGCGACGCCCCCGGCGACCTGGGCCGCCATCGGGCTCGCGTTCGCCGTCGCGATCGTCGCGGCGCTCTCGCTTCGAGGCGCCGCCCAGGCGGTCGCGATCGCACTCGGGGCGCTGGCGACGACGACCGTGATCAGTCTGCCCGTCGTTCGCGGGTACTACTTCCTGGGGAAGGGTGACGCGATGACCCACCTCGGCTGGGTGCGCGACCTCCTCGCCGGGACGATGGCGCCCCACGAGTTGCTCTACCCCGGCGTCCACAGCGTCGCCTCGCTCTTCGTCCTGATAGCCGGCGTCGAACCGCCGCACGCGCTGTTGCTCACGGTGATCGTGCTGTTCGTCTCGTTCGTCCTGGTCGTCCCGCTGGCCGTCAGGGCCATCACCGACGATCCGCTCGCGATCGGCACCGGGGCGGTCGTCTCGTGGTTCGTCCTCCCGGTCAACAACGTCGCGACGTACGCGGGCGTCCACACGAACTCGAACGCGCTCTTTTACGCGCCGGCCTTCGTCTTCGCGCTCCTCGTCTACCTGGGCCGCCGGTCGGGTGACGATCGGCTCCCCGCGGCGCTCTCGCCGTTCGGGCTATTGGTCGTCATCAGCGGCGTCGGCCTGTTGCTCTTGCATCCCCAGCAGATGGTCAACGCCGTCGTCATCCTGGCGACGATCAGCGCGATACAATTGCTCGCGCGCTACCGGTTCGACGACCATCCGATCCTGGAACACCCGACGACGCACGCCTACACGGCGGTGCTCGGTGGCGCGTTCGTCGTCTGGGCGTTCGCCAACCCCCGGTTCAGGGAGGCGTTCGAGGGCCTGCTGTACGGCTTGCTGTCCGGCGCCTTCGGGGCGAGCGGCACCGTCGACCAGCGCGGCGCGTCGCTGACGGAGATCGGTGCGAGCCTGCCGGAACTCTTCGCGAAGCTCTTCCTCGTGAGCGCGGTGATCGGGCTCGCGGTCGGCGCCTATCTGCTCGTCGTCTGGACCGGTCGAAGCCGGGGACCGAGAGAGACCCGGGCGGTCGTCTCGTACCTCGGGGTCTCGCTGCTCCCCCTCGGGGGTATCTTCGCCGTCTACTTCCTGGGGACGCCGACGATGGCGTTTCGCCAGCTCGGCTTCATCTTCGTCGTCGTGACCGTTCTCGCGGGGCTGGCCGTCGCCGGCGGGGCCGGTCGGGTCGAGAAACACGTGCCCGGGTCGGCCGTGTCGGGCGTGCTGGCGGTCGTACTCGGCCTCTGTCTCGTCGTCGCCCTTCTGGGCGTCTTCTCCTCGCCGTTCATCTACAACCCCACCCAGCACGTTTCCGAGGCGACCTACCACGGCTACGAGACCGCGATCACCGGCGGCGTCGACGACAGGCCGTACGCCGGCTACGGCTACACGACGACGCGATACAATCACGCGATCAACGGGGTCGAGTCGATGAACGCCACCGAGGCCGGCATCGCCTGGCCCGGCGACGGGACGATCGAGATGGACGCGTTCAACCGCCGGGCCTATCACGAGGCCTATCCCGGCGACGGCCCCTACTTCCTCGCCCTCAGCTCGTACGATCGGGTGCGCGAACACGACGTCTACCGGGGGCTGAATTACGACCCCGAGTCGCTTTCGGCCCTGCCGGCCGATCGGGGATCGGCCCGCTACGTGTCGAACGCCGAGTTCGAACTGTACGAGATCCGCGACCGCTGACCCACGGCGGCAATCCTACATCGACGCGACAGCCGCTTTCCGATCTATCCCGGACGGCTTCTGTTGCGCGATCGGTCGGCTCGCTATCGATCACCCGAGCGGTCCGCTGCGATCCATCGTGGGGACGTTCGATCGGTACTGGCGATGTCCCCCCTAACCACCAGTTACCGGGCGGCAGCAGTCGATTGCAGACCGCCAGCCCAGCAGGGAGGAACCAGTCCGCCAGAATTCGGCCGGTTCAGCCGGGCGGGTCGGAACCACCGATACTCGCGCACGTGTGACTCTCTCGGCAGCCGACTATAATTGCATGGGAAGATTTATGCATTTAACGTTCCGCTACGCGACTACATGCCTTCAGACCCCCGCCAGTCCGACGTTTCCGATTCGACGACGCAGACGGGTAAACACGCCATTACTCGACGATCTGCGCTCCGAACGTTCGCTACGGGCGCCGTCGCGACGCTCGGCGTCCAGTCCGTATCGGCCGCGGACGGGACGTTCGAGCGACGCTCCGTCGACGCCGGCGAGCGCCGCGTGATCGAGGTCGCTTCGGGCGAAACCCTCGAGAACGTCCTGATCGACTGCACGGCGCCCGGCGCCCACGTCACCGTCTCAGCCCAGGGGACCGACTGGACGATTCGAAACGTCGGTATCGAGGGTCGCGTCGGGTCCGACAGCGCCGTTTTCGGCGTGGCCGACACGGACGGGAACACGTCGACGGTCGAGAACGTGTACGTCGGCGACGGCGCCGAGGACGGCCACCGCGTCGGCCTGGGCGTCTGGGTGGCGCCCGCCCACTCCGGCCACCTGGACATCGAACGGGTCAACGTGCAGGAGATGGGCGACAACTCGTTCTACTGTTCCGCTCCCGGCGGCAAAGGAGGCGGCACGGTCGCCCTCCGGGACTGTTACTCGGCGAACTCGTGGGTCGCGCACTTCCGCCTGGCCGAAGGGACGGTCGAGAACTGCACAGCCGTCAACGACGAGCGCCACAAGGACGGCCGCGGCGTCTGGGCGTGGGCGCCCGGATCGGTCGAAGTCGCGGGGTGCGATCTCGCCATGAACGGTCGTCACTACGCGATCTCCGCCGGCGCCAACGGCGCCGCCACGACCGTCGACGTCGCCGATACCGCGTTCTCGACGGACTTCCACGGGGGCCTCGAGGAAACCCACGGGAGCACGATCGACGTCGGAGACGAGCCCGGTCGAGAGCCGACCGACGAGCGGCCCGAGGGCTGTCCGGCCGACCCGACGGACGCCGCGGCCGGCGACGCCTGACCGGGACGCTCCGCCGGTCCCCGTCAACTCCGATCCCGCGGTCCTCCCGGTGTCCGTCCGGCCCGCCGCCACTCGCTCGGCGATCGATCACTCCACACACCCCCGGCTAACCGGCCAGAGCGGATTCGATCGATCCGTTCGCCGGAATCGGGCGAAGCGGTCAGTTTCGAACGAATGTGTTCGAATACGTCGATAAATACCCGCTCGTCTGTTGGAGTGTTCCAGATTCCAAGATGTTGGTCGCATTTTTGGCGATCGTTCCGAGAAAGCTTATACCGGTATCCTGGGATTACCGCCGCATGCCCCACGAACGGTCGCCACCGGACGACGGCCGGGGAGAAACGGACGACGTCAACCGGCGGAAGACGAGGAGTAGCGGCCGATTACTCGGTCGCCGACGGTACCTCGGTCTCGCCGGGGCGGCGACCGCCGCCGTCGGGTTGGTCGGCTCGGCGAGTACCCTGGCTACAAACGACGGCTACGAGACGATCGTCGTCGGCGCCGGCGACCACCGGCTGCTCACCGTCGGCGCCGGCGAGACGCTCGAGAACGTGCTCGTCGACGTGACCGCCGACGGCGCGTCGGCGACGATCGACGCCCACGCCTCCGGGACCAGGATTCGAAACGTCGGATTCCGCGGGCGGATGGACGACCCGCCGACGGGGATCATCGGCGTCTCGGAGACCGGCGGGGGGACGTCTGTCGTCGAGAACGTCTACCTCGGGGACGGCGCCGGACGCGGACACCGGAACGGGCTCGGCGTCTGGGTCTCGCCCGCCCACTCCGGCCACCTCCTGATCGACCGGGTCAACGTCCAGGAGATGGGCGACAACTCGTTCTACTGTTCCGCTTCCGGCGACCGTGGGACCGTAGCCCTACGCAACTGCTACTCGGCGAACTCGTGGGTCGCCCACTACCGGCTGGCGCGAGGATCGGTCGACAACTGCGTGGCGCTGAACGACGAGCGCCGCGACGACGGGCGGGGCATCTGGGCCTGGTCGCCGGGGGCCGTCGAAGTCACCGACTGCGATCTCGCGACGAACGGCCGTCACTACGCCATCGTCGCGGGGGCGAACGGCCACGCGAGTCGCGTCACCGTGAGCGACACGAGGATGGATGCGGACTTCCACGGCGGCGTCCGCCGAACGAGCGGGTCGTCGGTGACGTTCGAAGACGGGGTGGGCGGCGATCCGAACGGGCACCGGATTCCCGACGGCTGTCCGACAAGCGCCGAAGCCGCCGCGAGCGGGGCCAGCACCGACCGCCGTCCCGACTCGGGCGACGCGTCGTCACGATCCGAACGCACGCTCGAACTCGCGGGCCAGTTTCGCTATCGCATCGAAGTCGACGGCTCGATCGCGCCGAGCGACTCGGCCGCCAGGTGGCTCACCGAGGGCGAAGCCTACGGCGAGGATTGGGTCGAGTGGTGGCTCTCCGGGAGCGAGGACGCCCGCACCGAGTGGACCGTCACCGGCGAGCTCACCGACGTGACGATCGACCCGTACGACGGCGTCGCGAACGTCGCGACGTTCCGACTCGGCGGCGAATCGGTCGTCCCCGAGTCGAAATGAGACACTCGCGGGAGCCGCAACGAGGCGGTCGCTGCACCATCGGCCAGTCGTCGAGAAGCGCGCAGTGAGAATCGTCCGCGAGTCCGCGGACCCCGGCCGGACGGGCGACTCGATCACTCGATTCGCGAGAGTTTGCCGTCGACGGCCAGCTTGCGACGGTAATTGACGACGACGTGGGCGGCGCTCAGGAGGACGAACGAACAGACGACGATCGCGGCGAGGATCGACATCGAGACGGAGTCGAGGGGGCCCGCGCCGACGGCGCCGGCGCCGATCAGCGCCAGGCTGGCGAGGCTCACGGCGACGTACCACCGGTCCCACCGATCCGTGTGGTGGGTGTCCGTGTCGAGGTACATCACCAGCAGGTCGGCGTTGTCGGCGAGCTCGATCAGCCCTCGATCCTGGTCGTAGTCGATGATTCCGGCGTCGTCCATCTTCGGCAAGTGCGTCTGGTAGAGGGCGACGTAGACGCGCTTTCGTTGGTCGGAGTTTAACGCCGCGACCGTCGTATCGTTCTCCCAGGCCGCGATCTGCTCGGCCAGCTCGCCGAGCGTCACCGTCTCCTCGGCCTCCAGCAGGTACTGCAACACCTCCCGACGCCGCCGGTTCTTCAGCAGTTCGAAGATGACGTCTTTCGAGAGACCGTCGGCTCCGTCGTCCTCGGTGACCGACGTGATCTCTTCGGGCAGGGACGTATCGACGGACGCCATCACTCGAGCCCCTCGTCCGGTCGCGGACGGTCGACCCGACAGCCGTGTCGATTCCCTGTCGGTTCGTTCGGCGGGCGCGGGACTGCGCTGGGACCCCTGCGGCTCTCGATCGAAGTCACGTATGACACACCAATTGGTGTCCCAACGGTGAAACTCTTAAACACCCCCACGTTTTGCACCGCTTGCAATGGTATTTCGGGGGCGTACGTTTCGATACCCCGAGCGTGCGTCCGATACGCCGAGAGCGTCGAGAGCGGCTCCGCCGGCCGAGCGTCGACCGGGTCGCCCCGAGTGGGTCGTCGGCGAACCGGGCTCTCATCCCCGTTATATCCCGTTATTCGCCGATGCCTGGGCCTGGCTCCCGACGACCGCCAGCGTCCGATCCGATCCCCCGCGGGCGGGGTCGGCCAGCTCTGTTCGGATCGTTCCATCAGCCGAAGCATCACGCCGGGGTGTCAAAAGTCTGATCGACAGTTCTCTGACGCAAGCGCCCATTACGGGCCGTACGAACTAGTTTCACCGAGCGGGACGGCGAGAAACCCTTCGATTCGACCGTCTACGCTCGGTTTACGGCGGCGACGCACGTCCGTCCGTCTCTGGCCGCCGTTCCCGGTCGGCGAGCGGGCCCGCCATCCCCGCGAGCGTGAGACCCCATCCGAGATGCGCGCCCCACGTCCCGTTCGAGCGCGGGGCCGCCGTTCGCCCCGGAGACGGCGGGTCCCGCGGGCGGTGGCGAGCCGGCGGAACCACCGTCGGTAAGTGCGTGTTTCCGGCGAAACCATGCAAACCCCTTACAGTGAGTGCCTGGGTCTGCCAATACACTGATGACACGGACCGTAACGAACAACCTTTCGGAGGAAACGACGACCGGGGAGGGACAGTGTCCGGACTGCGAAACCGACACGGTCGTCCACGATCCGGATCGGCGCGAACTGGTCTGTGACGAGTGCGGGCTCGTCCTCTCCGACGAACCGATCGATTACGGCCCGGAGTGGCGAGCCTTCGACGCGCGCGAACACGAACAGCTGTCGCGGGTCGGCGCCCCGCTCACGCAGTCGATGCACGACCGCGGGCTGACGACGACGATCGACTGGCGCAACCGCGACGCGAACGGGCACTCGATGGACGCCGCCAAGCACGGGCAGATTCACCGCCTCCGGGTCTGGCAGGAGCGAATTCGAACGAAAAACGCCGGCGAACGCAACCTGAAGTACGCCCTGAGCGAGATCGACCGGATGGTGAGCGCGCTCGGCGTCCCGAACCCCGTCAAGGAGACCGCGAGCGTGATCTACCGCCAGGCGCTCGATCGCGACCTCATCCGCGGCCGGTCGATCGAGGGCGTCGCCACGAGCGCCCTCTACATCGCGTGTCGAAAGGACGGGATTCCCCGCAGCCTCGAGGAACTGACGGCGGTCTCGCGCGTCGAACAGCGCGAGATCGGGCGAACCTACCGCTACATCGCCGACGAACTCGACATCAACCTCGAGCCGACGAATCCCCGACAGTTCGTCCCGCGGTTCTGTTCGGATCTCGACGTCAGCAGCGACGTCGAATCCAGAGCGGTCGAGATCATCGACGAGACGACGGATCTCGGACTCCACTCGGGGAAGTCGCCGACCGGGTTCGCCGCCGCCGCGATCTACGCCGCCGGCCTGCTCTGCGAAGAGACGATTCCGCAGCGTGCGGTTGCCGAGACGGCCCAGACCACCGTCGTTACGGTTCGAAACCGCTACCGCGAGCAGCTCGAGGCCATCGACGAGTCGGCCGCGGTGTAGCGAACCGACACCCGTCCTACGTCCTGTCGTATTCGAACCGAGAGTAGTCGAACGCCGTCACATGATCGATCGCTCGTCCTCGGCGTACGCCGACTCGTCGATCAACGCGTTGAGCGCCCCGTAGGGCACGAACGCCACGAACTGATCGTCCTCGTCGAAGAGTTCGACGCCTTCGTCGGCGTGTTCGTAGCTCGCACAGACGATCTGGCCTTCCGGGAGGAGTGCCCGATACATACGACCACCTACGCGAGCAACGGGAATAGGCGTTCCCCACGAGACGAACGCGGTGACAACGCACCCGTCGGCGAATCGATCGACCGGCGGGGCCGAGTCGATCGGCAAGCGGCGTGCCGAACGACGTCAGTTCGGGACGCCGTGCGAGACGAAACCCGTATCCGGGCCACGCCAGTACGGTCGTGCGTGACGGAGCAACCGCCAGGAGACCGCGAGCCGTCGGGCGCCGACGGGGCTGGGCGTTCGAGCGAATCCGATGGTTCGACGGCCGGCGAGACGGGTCTGGACGCCTCCGACGGAGCCGAGTTCTCGCTCGCCGACTTCCACGACGCCTGTCAGCAGGCCGGCCGGCCGGTCCTCACCGCCGACGCGCTCGCCCAATCGATCGACGTCACGCACGAACGGGCGAACGAGTACCTCGACGCACTCGAAGCGCGGAACGAGGTCTCGCAGCTCAACGTTCGATCGGATCCGATCGTCTGGTACCCGACCGAACTGGAGGACCTGACCGAGCGCGAGCGGGCCGTCGTCTTCCCGAAACGCCGCGAGATCGTCCTCGATCAGCCCTCGCAGTTCACCCGCGCGCAGCTCACCCAGTTCGCACACCTGACCGACACCAACGGCGACGGCGGCTATCGCTACGTCGTCCGGCCGGAGGACGTCTGGCAGGCCCCGCACGAGGACGTCGAGGGACTCCGGCGAACGGTTCGGCAAGCCCTGGGAGCGACGAACGAGGCGCTCGAGTCATGGATCGAGAGCCAGTACGACCGCGCCCGGCAGTTCCGCCTCTACACGCACGAGGAGGGCTACACCGTCCTCGAAGCCCGATCGCCCGAGATCATGGGGAACGTCGCTCGACAGACGCTCGACGACACGCACGTGCACGCCCCCATCTCCGAGACGGAAGACTGGGTCCGCGAGGGGAGCGAGGCGGCCATCAAGCGCCTGCTCTACGAGGCGGGCTACCCCGTTCGTGACGAACGGGATCTCGCGGGCGGGGCCGAACTCGACTTCGAACTCGACGTCACCCTCCGCGAGTATCAGCGGACCTGGGTCGACCGGTTCGCGGACGAGGGCTCGGGCGTCCTCGTCGGCCCACCGGGCAGCGGCAAGACGATCGCCGCGCTGGGCGTGATGGAACGCCTCGGCGGGGAGACGCTGATCCTGGTGCCGAGTCGCGACCTCGCGCGCCAGTGGGCCGAAACGATCGAGGCGAACACGGACCTCGATCCCGACCAGATCGGGCAGTACCACGGCGGGCAGAAGGCGATTCGCCCGGTCACCATCGCGACCTACCAGATCGCCGGCATGGACCGTCACCGGCGCCTGTTCGACGACCGCGAGTGGGGACTGGTCGTCTTCGACGAGGTCCACCACGTCCCGAGCGACGTCTACCGCCGGAGCACGCACCTCCAGTCGCGCTACCGTCTCGGGCTCTCCGCGTCGCCGATCCGGGAGGACGACCGCCAGTCGGAGATCTACTCGCTGGTCGGGCCGCCGATCGGGACCGACTGGAACGCGCTGTTCGACGCCGGGTTCGTGGCCGAACCCGAACTCGAAATCCGCTACGTCCCCTGGACCGACGACGAGGAGGCCAACGCCTACGGATCGGCCGAGGGCCGCGAGCGCTACCGGATCGCCGCGGAGAACCCGGCGAAGATCGAGGAGATCAGGTACCTCCTCGCGGCGCACCCGGACGGCAACGTCCTCATCTTCGTGGAGTACCTCGATCAGGGTCGCGAGATCGCGGAGGCACTCTCTGTCCCGTTTCTCAGCGGCGAGACGCCCCACCGCCGCCGCGAGGGCCTGCTCGCGTCGTTTCGCGACGGCGACACGCCCGTCCTCGTCGTCTCGCGCGTCGGGGACGAAGGGATCGATCTCCCGACGGCGGATCTCGCCATCGTGGCGTCGGGACTCGGCGGCTCACGACGGCAGGGAACCCAGCGAGCGGGCCGGACGATGCGTCCCGCGGGCGGCTCGCTCGTCTACGTCCTGGCCACGCGGGGCACGCGAGAAGAGGAGTTCGCGAGACGACAGCTGCAACACCTCGGTCGAAAAGGCATCACCGTCCGCGAGGAGACCGTCGATCGCGAGCGGGACGAGTCGGCGGCTGCGGACGAGGGAACGACGAGCTGAGTCTCGATAACCCGGCTTCCCGGTACTACCGGTGAGCTTCCGGGATGAAGTCGGCCGTCTTCATCTCCCGGTAGGTCGAGCACTCCGGACAGGCGTGCACGACGTCGCGATTGTCTCCGAAGACGCGCGCGAACTGTCGCGTGACGCGGTTGTTACAGTTGACACACCGGGGGGCCGAGGACTGCGTTTCGGTCTCCGTCTCGAGCGGGGTCCACTTCGCGCCGTGATTCGTCGGCATGATTCACGGGATGCGACAGAACGGTATTTATTATGCGTCCCATACCAGCGAGCAACACAGTCGCTCGCAGTGACCGGTTCCCTCGACCGACTCCCCACGCCGTCGAACGGCGCCCGCCGAAATCGCCCGCTACGTACGTCAACGCGAGCGATAATCGGTCATTTCCGACAGTATTCGTTCCGTTAACGTCGGGATTCGAACGCCGTTCGGTCCGCCAGTGCTCCCGAAATCGGGCGGCCGTCGCGTCACTCGACGGTGACGCTCTTCGCGAGGTTTCGCGGCTTGTCGATCTCTCGGTCCAGCAGCGAAGCGGCGTGGTACGAGACGAGCTGGAGCTGGATCGTCGCGAGGAGTCCCGAGAGGATCGGGTGGACGTCGGGAATCGCCAGATGTGCGTCTGCCAGCTCGATCGCGTCGTGGCCTGGCGGACAGATCGCGACGACGGGCGCACCGCGGGTCGTCGCCTCCGCCGCGTTGGTCCGCGTGACGCCGTCCTCCTCGCCCGTGAAGATGGCGTAGACGGGCGTCTCGGGCGTGACGAGCGCGAGCGGACCGTGTTTGAGTTCGCCGGAGGCGAACCCTTCCGCGTGCTCGTAGGTGATCTCTTTGAACTTGAGCGCACCCTCCTTCGCGACCGGATAGCCGTAGCCGCGGCCGATGAAGAAGTAGGCGTCGCGGCCGTGGTACCGAGTGGCGATCGAAGCGGCGGTGCTCTCGTCGACGATCGACGAGACGTGATCGGGAAGGCGCTCTAGCTCGCGGCAGAGTTCCTCGTGAGCCAGGCCGGACGTGCCGGTCGAGTCGACGGCGATGCGGTGGGCCAGCAGCGAGAGCAAAACGGCCTGCGAGGAGAAGGTCTTCGTCGCCGCGACGCCGATCTCCGGGCCAGCTCGGATGAACAGTTGCTGGTCCGTCTCCCTGGCGGCGCTGGA
The DNA here is from genome assembly GCF_023093535.1 of Halovivax limisalsi. NCBI lineage: Archaea > Methanobacteriati > Methanobacteriota > Halobacteria > Halobacteriales > Natrialbaceae > Halovivax > Halovivax limisalsi. The sequence continues at coordinate 2,164,173 of NZ_CP095757.1, read as the reverse complement.
ACCGACGACGTTCGTCAGGGCGAGCGTCCGGGCGCCGTGTCGCTTCGCCCAGTCGACGGCGGCCAGCGTGTCGGCCGTCTCGCCGCTTTGCGTGACGGCGATCACCAGCGTCTCCTCGTCGATCGGCGGCGCCGCCAGGCTGCACTCGTTCGCGAGGATCGCCGTCGCGTCGACCCCGGACCGACGGAGCGCCACGGTGCCGTACTTGGCCGCGTGGTACGACGTGCCGCACGCGACGAGGACCACGCGTTCGACGTCCGCGAACGAGTCGAGGTCCTCGAGCGCGATCCGGCCCGTGTCCGCGTCGTACCGGCCCTCGATCGCCTGGGCGAGGGAGGTCGGCTGCTCCGTGATCTCCTTTAACATGTAGTGGTCGAAGTCGCCCTTTCCGGCCTCACCGGCGTTCCAGTCGACCGTCTGCCGGTCTCGACGCGCGGGCGTCCCCGTTCGATCCGTGATCCGAACGCCGTCCGGCCGAAGGACGGCCACGTCCCCGTCCTCGAGGTACGTGACCGTATCGGTGTATTCGAGGAACGCGGGGACGTCGCTCGCGAGGAAGTAGCCGTCACCGGCGTATCCGACGACGAGCGGTGAGCCCTGCCGCGCCGCGTAGATCGCCGTCGCGCCGTCGCAGATCGCAGCGATAGCGTAGCTCCCCTCGAGTTCGTCGACGGCGCGCCTGAAGGCGGCTTCGGGCTCGAGTCCGCGGTCCAGGTGCTCGTGAACGAGGTGCGGGACGACCTCCGTATCCGTCTCGCTCGTGAATTCGTGCCCGGCGTCGCGGAGGCGAGCCCTGAGTGCGGCGTGGTTCTCGATGACGCCGTTGTGGACCACCGCCACGTCGCTGGTCGCACAGGTGTGTGGATGCGCGTTCTCGTCCGTGGGCGGCCCGTGCGTGCTCCACCGAGTGTGACCGATGCCCAGCGATCCTCCCAGATCGGCGCCGTCGATCGCCTCCGCCACGGTGTCGACCGTCCCCGAACGCTTGACGATCTCGATGCCGGCGCCGTTCCGAACGGCGACGCCCGCGGAGTCGTAGCCCCGATACTCCAGGTTCTCGAGGCCGGTCACGAGCGGTTCGATCGCTTCGCCGCGCCCGATGCGACCGATGATGCCGCACATCAGCGACACCTCGCGCGCGACCGTTCCACGACGTCACCGACGAGGGCCGACCACCGGCGGTTCCGTCCGCCAGCCCGACCGTCCGTCGCGGTCCCGGGCTGCGACGATGGCGGTTCGCCGGTTCCGTCCGCTGGATCGATCGTCCGTGCTGCCACCGAACGTGCTCTCATACCCTCCGAGAACGAATCTCGTTCCATTACTATAGAGCGACTACGCCGGCGCGTACGACCGGTTCGAGGTGCCTATAGGCGGGACCGGTTCGAACCGATTCCGGCCACGCTGCGAAGACGACAGTTGGAGCCGTCGTCCGCGACGGCGACGGTCCGGAACGGCCGACGGGGCGACCGTGGGACGGCTCGGCTCGGGCGCGGTACGACGCAAGGAACGCGTAACCGATCGCCGATCGTGACCGTTCGAACGCTAGCACTGAGACGCGTGTCGGCGGTAATCGTGCTACGACGCGTGCGGCAAACCGACACGGTAGCGGTTTTCCTTACCAGCCCACAACCGGTCTCGACCGTATCGAGGTGGCGCACTCGACCGGGTCGTCGGTCGGTGGACTCGCCCTCTCGATGGAGGAAAGATACGGAGAGGCGAAGAGAAAGCCGAACCTGACCACGCTAGGCCGGCCAGTCTTCCTCAGGCCGGCTCCTCGAAGGGACCGTCGAACGACGACGCGCACAGTTCGCTCATCGCCCGGCGGAGACGCTGGGAAATTGCAGATTTCGAGACGCCGAGCGCCGCCGCCAGTTCGTCCTGCGAGATGCCCCTCGGAACGTCGAAATATCCCTCCTGGTACGCGACGGTCAGCAATTCCTGCTGTTTCTCCGTGAGACCGAGCAGGGGCGACCCCGCGAGGTCGGCGGTTCGCAACTGCGTGACGCTGACCGAGATGTCGCGTCCCTTGCACTCGTCGTTGAACTCGATCAGCGCCTCGCGCGTCGGCAGCCGGAGCTTCAGGACCCACCCAGTCGGCGTGATGGATGCGTCGCGAATGCGACCGCACCGATCGGCGACGGCGCCGTCGATCGTCAGCGCGCTATCGGTGACCTGGACCCGATAGATCAGCCGGTCGTCCTGGCGTTCCACGAGGAGCGGATCGGCGACCGTCGGATCGGCCGCCAGGGCCGTATCGAGAACGGACACCGAGTCGGCCTCGATCGAGACGAACTGGTAGCGCCGGCCATCGCGCGTGGCCCGGTTTTCCGGGACGATCGTCCCCTCGCCGAGGCGTCGCAGCGTCGGCCGCAACAACAATCGATCGTGGTCGACGTGGACTTCCGCGACGATTCCGGGAGCGTGCGCCGAGTCCGCGCGGGCCATCGCGCCGTTGTGGGCGTCCGTGCTCATCGCGACCGCCTCCGCGGGGGGTTCGACGGTCGTAATCGGACGTTACGGGGAGGGTAACGGTCTGTTTCCCGGTCGAGATTCATAGATGCCGCTTACCGCCGCGGCCACATCGGTCCACACGCTATATGCCCTCGCGATGCTGTGACGGACGCTATATGTATTCGGAGAGCCGACAGCTGGAGCGCAGTATACGATTGGTTACCGACGGCCACCGGGCCGATCTGTGCGAGTAATGGGGTGCTTCGAATCCGTTCAGTCGTCCTCGAACAGCGCTTGGAAGACGGCCCGCTCGGCGGCCCGGAAGTGCCGGGCAAAGGTCGGCTGCGAGATGTCGAGCCGTTCGGCGACCTCTTCGCCCGAGTGTTCGCGGGGCCACTCGAAATAGCCCGCCGCGTACGCGGTTCGCAACACCTCGCGCTGCCGGTCGGTCAGTGCGGAGAGAACGTCTTCGCGACCCGTTCGGTTCGTCGGCCCGGCGGGCCTTCGAGCGACGAGTTCGAGGCCGGGGACCTCCGCCCGGAGGTGTTCGACGAGCGACCGAACGGACCGATCGCTCGGTATCGAGACGAAGACGCGCGCGTCGGCGCCCGGCTCGACGGAGTGAAGCGTCCCGCCGAACGCGGCGATCGCGTCCGGAAGCGTTGGTCGCTCCAGTTCGACCTCCAGTCTGTTCGTATCGTCCGACGGACGGACGCGTACCGATCGGGCCGTCGGTTCGGCGCGGAGCGCCTCGGCGACGGGTTCGCCGTCAGCCCCGGAGACCGTGAGATAGACCGTCGTCGCGTCGGCTCCGCTCGCTGCCGCCTCGACGGTGATCGACGCGTCCGCGGTTACGGCCGCCCGCGAGAGGACCTCGGCGTCGGGCGGAACGGCGAGCTCGAGTTCGAGGCGATCGCCCGAGAGCAACGCCGCTCGACGGTCGATCGAGTCGATCGCGACGCCGACCGCCGCGGCCGCGACGGTCGCGAACCGCACGAACCGCTCCGTCGGTTGCGATCCGGACGCGAAGTAGATTCCGAGCGCGCCGTGCGAGAGCGACCGACCCGCGATCGGGACCGCGACGGCCGAGGACAGGTCGTATCGACGGAGCTGCCGCCGATTCGACGCGTCGTCCCGATCGGCGAGATCGTCGACGACCCGCGGCTCGTCGGCTTCGATCGCCCCGAGGATCGCGTCGACCGCCGGGGATCGGCCACTCGATGACAGCACCGCGGCGAACTCGCTCGCCGGCCCGGCGGTCGCGCGAACGTCGACGCCGTCGTCGGCCGACGACGCGACGACCGCGAGGCCGACCTCGTCGATCGCGGCGAGGGCCTCGCAGACGGTCGACTCGACGCTGGACCGGTCCGGTGCGGACCGGATCGAGCGCCCGATACGGTCGAGTCGATCCAGTAACGCCTCGCAGGCGTCCAGTTCGGTTTCCGCCCGCTCCCGACCGGCGGTGAGGGATTCCCGCGCGTCGCGTTCGTCGAGCCGATCGAGCGTCAGCGCCCCGACCGCACCACAGAGCGTTCCCAGCGTCGTTCGGGTGCGCGCGGTGGCGTCGGCGACCGATCCGTCGAACGAGCCGCTGGCCGACCCTCGATCCGGAAGCGAGCGGCTGCTCGAGCCGGATTCGACACCCGCGCCGGGGGTCGACGGCGGCGCCGAACGGGCCGATTCACCGTCGCGCATCGACCGATCGTGATCGACGGCCGCGACGGTCCGTCGGTCGTCTCCAGCCGTGAGCCCGTCGCCGGCGATGATCACCGCCGATTCGCGAATCGGTACGGCGAGCGCCGTGGCGAGGGTCACCTCGTCGTCGATCGGAAGCGGATCGGCCACGTCGAGCGCGGTCGCGCGGTCGTCTCCGGAGGCCGTCACGCGATCGAGATCGAGCCCGATCGGGATCGGCTCGATGGGGGAGCCATCCGTCGCGTGGGAGACCGGCTGCAGGTGCGAATCGGACCGACGATACCACACGGCGTACTCGACGGACAGGGATCGGCGAGTGGCATCGAGGATGACGTCGCGGGCGTCGTCGCGCCGTTCCGTCCCGCGAACGTCGGACATGGCGTCGCTCACGACCCCGATTCCGTCGAGTAACCGGCGCGTTTCCGTCACGTCACGTCCGACCAGAATCGCCTCGTCACCGTCGAGCGGGACGACCGAGAGTTCGACGATCGATCCGTCGGGGGTCTTCCAGGTGATCGGGTCGACGCGGCGGACCCGGGACCCGGCGCGAGCGAGGATGCGCTCTGCGACGTCGGCGCCGAACACCTCCGCGACGGTGTGGCCGACGACGGTCTCCCGATCGGCGTCCGCGAACGTTCGGGCGTTCGCGATCGCGATCCGATCGGACTCGATCACCGCGGCGAGGGCCGGGACGGCGTCGAGGAGGGAGCCGAGTCGCTCGAGGCGAGTCCGCATCGCGTCGGATTCCGTTCGATCGCGTTCCTGTGCGACGATTAGCGTCGACTCCCCGTTCGGGTAGGCGCGAACGGCGAGGGCCCCACCGTCGGACGGGCGATCCACGACGAACGAGACCGGCTCGCCGCGTTCGCGCGCCTCGGTCAGCCGCTCGAACCAGGTGTCGACGGTCGACGGCGGGAGCCGATCCCAGATGGATCTCCCCGTTCCGTCGGCGGAATCGACATCGAGGAGTGCCAGACCCGCCTCGTTGCCGGCTTCGAGGAGCCACGCGTCGTCGACGACGAACGCCGGATCCCCGATCCGTTCCAGCAGTCCGCCGACCGAACCGGCGGCGGCCGAGTGCTCGCCCGTTCGTGGCGATTCGATCGTCCAGACCAGTCCGTCGACGACCGGATCCTCGAGGCGGTTCACTCCCACGACGCGATGGACGCGGTAGCGCTCGTCCGCGTGCCGGAGTCGACAGGAAATCGATCGGCGAGCCCCGATCGACTCGTCGGCCAGCGCCGTTTCGGTCGCCTCGAAGTCCGACCGGTCGGCGGGGTGGACGAGGGCCGAGAGCTTCGTTTCGACGACCCCCTCCGGCGCGAGGCCGATGGTGTCGTCGATGCCGTCGCTCGCCCACTGAACGGTGCCCTCGCGACTCGTCAGGAGGGCGACGCTCGTCGCGCTCAGCAGGGATCGACACCGATCGAGGCGCTCGCGTGCGGCCGCCCCCATCGTCGAGGACACTCTCGCACGCACGATTCCCGGTGGGGCGTCCGCAGGAAGGACGTCGGTCGCCCCCGCTGCGATCGGATCGATCGTCGGGTCGTCGGTGACCGCGAGGATGGGCGTCTCGGTCCCCCGTCGCAAACTGGCGAGCGCGCGCTCAAGCTCGTCCGCCGGATACGCACAGAGCAGACAGTCGACCATCGACGCTCGGGAACGGGCCTCCTCGAGGTCGGAAACGATCGCCACCGAATCGTCGCCGAATTCGCGCTCTAAAATCCGTCGTATCCCGCGGGTTCGGGTCGCCGGACCGACGACGAGGACGGCCACGTCGTGCAGGGCGGGATCGGGTCGCCACTCCGACACGTCACCACCACCCCCGGTCCCTCGGTGGACCGCCGGACGCTCGCGGCTCACACGCGGGACGGCGCTCGACGACTCGAGACGCACCGGGAGACCGAGCCGCATCGAGCGTACACGCATCGGACGATCCGGCCCGTCCACGTGATCGTTCGTACACCGTTCCGGGGTTTGACCCACCTCGCGTTAATTAGCCGGACCGTTCCCCGGGGTAATCGTGGACTATCGGCCGGCTCGACCGACTGACAGCTCGTCGAGCGGTCGCCCTTCGGCGGTGGTCGGGCTCGTTGTACCGATATCCGGGGCGGCCGCGTCGAACACCAACCTCCCCGCGTCGATCGGCCGTCGGGGACACGCAAATGGCCGCGAGAACGCGTCCGATGGTCCCGGGAGCGCGTCCGACCGTTCGGTCGCGGACCGAACCGAGGGATGGACCCGTCGCTACTCGGCCGACCGGCGACGTATCGATCCGATAACTAACTCTCACACCGCCATAACGGGCGCGCATGTCCGGAACGAACGAGCGAGCAGTCGAGGTCGGCTGTCCGCACTGCGAGACGCCGGTCGCGGCCCGCGTGCCACCCGGTCCCGGGATCGTCTCGACCGACGATCGATCCGAGCAGCGCCTGCAAGGGACGAACGCTCGCTGTCGAAACTGCGGCCATCCCGTAGAAGTATATTACTACTGACCCACGCCGGACGCGGGTTCGTTTCCGAATCGAACTGATTCGACTGACGAGGCGATCATAGCCGGGGAGCCGTTCGAGGTACCCGGCTCCGTTCGGCGAATCGATCAGCACCGGAAGCGCCTCGAGTTCGATTCGGACTCGGTCGGAGTCGCTCCCCGTAGCCGCTCGGCTCGTCTGCGCACCCGCGAGGAACACGACCGGCCCGATCGACCGAACGTCCGCCCGTTCGGACTGACCCGGCCGCGGGAGGACCGGTCGGTTCATCGCCCGACCGGCTGCCGTCGACGAGTTACTTCGGCCTCGGTGTTCCCGCACGTTTAGCCGCCCGGCAAATGCAAGCGGGCGAGGAACCGGTCGCGACCGGGATTGAGTACCTGAATGCGAACACCCGATCAGGCGGCGTCTTCGGATCGAACGAGACGAACGGACGCCGAGCGGCGGCGCGCACTCGACGCGCTCGAATCCTTCGACTCGGTCGTCCTCGTCTCGAACCGGGAACCGTATCGCCACCGGTACGACGAGCAGGGGACGGTGACGGTCGATCGGCCGACCGGGGGGCTGACGTCCGCGCTCGATCCGGTGCTCCAGCGCGTCGGCGGCACGTGGATCGCGTGGGGCGACGGCGACGCGGACGAGGACGTCGTCGACGAAGCGGACTGCGTAAGCGTACCGCCGTCCGACCCCGCCTACACGCTCCGTCGACTGTGGCTGGACGAAGACACCGTCGACGGCTACTACGAGGGCTTTGCCAACCGCGTCCTGTGGCCGCTCTGCCACGGGTTCCCCGAGCACGTCGAGTCCCGACCGGGCGATTATCGGGACTACCGCGACGTCAACCGTCGGTTCGCGACCTGCGCGACGGACCACGCGGAGGCGAATTCGCTCGTCTGGCTGCAGGATTATCACCTCGCGCTGGCGCCCGCGTACATCGAGGAGACCGCCCCGCCCGGAACCACGGTCGGACTGTTCTGGCACGTACCGTGGCCGAAACCCGACGAGTTCGGCGCCTGCCCGGGCGCGGTCGAACTCCTCGACGGGCTGCTCGGCACGGATCTGCTCGGCTTTCACGTCGCCTCGTTCGTCGAGAACTTTTTCGAGTGCGTCGAACGGTTCGAGCCCGACGCGAGCGTCGATCGCGACGCCGGGGTCGTGACGCTCGACGGCGACCGAACGCGGGTGCTCGCCACACCGCTCGGTATCGACGCCGACGACCACGCTCGCACGGCGCGATCGCTCGATTCGGCCGGCCGCCGGACGGTCGAGTACGAGGAGCTGGATCGCACCCCGTCGGACCAGGTGACGGTGCCGAACTCGATCACCGAACGTTCGGACGACGGCGCGGACCGCGAACGCCTCTCGGCCCACCTCGCAATTCCGGAGTGCGACGCGCTCTGTCTCGGCGTCGACCGGCTCGATTACTCCAAAGGGATACTGGCGCGCGTGGAGGCGATCGAACGACTGCTCGAACGCGAGCCCGGGTGGCGGGACTCGCTGGTCTTCGTCCAGTCTGCATCGCCGAGCCGGACGAACATCCCCGCCTACAGCGAGTACGGGGACGCGGTTCGGTCCGCCGTCGACCGGGTGAACGATCGATTCGCGAGCGGGACGTGGCGACCGATCGTCTACACGGAGGACTACCTGCCCCGCTCGGCGCTGATCGAACTCTACCGGCGCGCCGACGCGCTGGTCGTCTCCTCGAAGCGCGACGGAATGAACCTCGTCGCGAAGGAGTACGTCGCCGCCAGCGTCGACGATTCGGGCGCGCTCTGTCTGAGCGAATTCGCCGGGGCGACCGAGCAGCTCGGCGACCTCGCCTACACGATCGACCCGACGGATATCGACGGGATGGCCGCGACGATCGACGCGGCGCTGCGAGCCGACCCGGACGAACGTCGCCACCGAATGCGCCGGATGCGCCGGCGCGTTCACGATCGGAGCGTCGACTGGTGGATGGCGAGCCAGTTCGAAGCGCTCCGCGACGCGCACGATCGGACGCGACGCTCGTCGTCGACGCCAGCGACCGGCGAACCGTGATGACCGACGCGATCGAAGACGCCGCGACCGGTTCCGGTCCGCGCGCAGCCGAAACTGGCGATCGCTCGCGGTCGTCCGCGCCGCGTCCGGTCGAGGCTCACGACGATGCGCTCCGACGCAGTCTCGCCGAGGCGGCGCACGTCCTCTGTTGTCTGGACTTCGACGGAACCCTGGCGCCGATCGTCGATCGGCCGGACGAGGCCAGGATGCTGCCGGCGAATCGGCGAGCCATAAAGGCGCTCGTCGATCGCCCACACGTCACCGTCGCCGTCGTCAGCGGCCGCGAACTCGGCGACCTCGAATCCAGGGTGACGTCGTCCGTCATCCTCGCCGGCAACCACGGCCTCGAATGCTCTCGACCGAACGAAGCGAGGACCGGCGGGCAGCGGACGGTCCACCCGATCGCGCGGGCCGCCAGACCCCGGATTCAGTACTGTTGCGGCCTGCTCTCCCGGACGCTCTCCGGATTTCCCGGCGTCAGCGTCGAGTACAAGGAACTGTCCGGAACGGTCCACTACCGGAACGCGCCGCCGGGGCTCGAACCGGTCGTCGACGCACGCGTTCGGGCTATCGTCGACCGGTACGGCGCGGGCAAACTCGACGTCTCCGCCGGTAAAGCCATCGTCGAGTTCACCCCGTCGATCGATTGGGACAAAGGGAGCCTCGTCGAACTGCTCCAGCGCGACAGTCCGGCCGGGACGGTGACGCTCTTCGTCGGGGACGATACCACCGACGAAGACGCGTTCGAGGTGGTCGAACCCGACGGATACGGGATCCTGGTGGGAGACCCGCGCCCCTCGGCCGCCTCGCTCCGACTCGAGCGGCCGGCGGCCGTGGCGCGGTTCGTCACGCGGCTCGACCGGACGCTCGTCCGACCCTCCGGCGACCTCGAACCGGCGAGATCGAATCGCCTCGAACGCACGTGATCGCGGCTCCGGTCGCGCGGTGACCGTGACCTCGAACGTGCAGTAATTTCGATACCGAATGACCCCTCACTGCGACCCGAATGGGCGCGATCACTGATCCGCACCAGTGGGAACCGAGCGCCGAGCTTCGTGCCGGAACGAGAGAACGCAAGCGCAGTTCGGTCGATAGCCCCTCTGTATCATTCCCTGCCGAAAAATTGCACAATACGGAACGCAGAAGCCGTGTGGAGCCTAAATTAGTATACCTAATAGCTATTAACGTGCCAATCTTCGAGCCGAAAGAGTTTATCACCATCGGAAACAACATGGGGTATCGGACGTCACTACCATGAAACTCCGACAACCAACTGACTTCCTGATTCTGGAAGCGCTCGAAGCCGAAGGTCGCAACGTCGCTACGAATTTGGCCTCCCACACTGGGAAAAGTCGAAAGAACATCAACACCCGACTTCCCGTGCTGGAAGACTACGGACTGGTCGATAAGATCGGCCCGGCGGAACGGTCGGGACTGTACGAGATCTCTCAGCAGGGGAAAGCGGCCCTGCTCTATCAAGACCAGTACGACGAGGTCGACGACTTCGAAGCCCTCATCGAGGGCCCGGAGGCAGCTACGGGCGAGGGAGCGGCCCAGGCCAGTTTTGCACGCGGCGAGGATGCCGAGCAGGACGAGGAATAGGCCGCGCGCGAAAGCGGTATCGAGAGGCGTGTTCTTAGAGGGATCTGTACGCGTACTGTGCTAACGTACGACGGGCGCAGTCGCTAAACGCGAACTGGAGGCGACGCTTCTCGGCGGGAACCGCCGTCTGATCCGTCCGCCTGCTCGTCGGGCGCGGCTCGCGTCCCCGACACCGACCGCGAGTGACATCGTGGTCGTCGCTCCAGGCGTACGTCGAGAGCATCGGCGTCGCGATCGATTCGTCACCCCGTCGGTAGTGCGCTCCGTGTTCGTGTCTTAATCCGAGCGCGTGGCCGATCTCGTGGAGCAGGACGTGCGCGCTGAACGCGCCCGGAGAGAGCGCCATCGTCTCGGCGTCGGGTTCGAAGCCCGCGAGGTGCGTCGCGCCGCCGACGGCGGCGACGTGGGAGATCGCGTAGCCGGTCGGCGGGTCGTCCATCCGGCTCGTCGTCACAAGCAGGTTCACGTCCCACGGTGCCCCGACGGCAACGTTCGTGGCTCGCCCGCGACCGACCAGTCGCGGCCACTCGCCGCTGGTGACCGCTCGCGCCGCGCGCTCGGTCGAGAGCGAAACCACACCGCCGTCGTAGACCGCCACGTCCCAGAACGGATACGCCATCGTCGATTCGACGAGCGATCGAACCGACCGGAACAGGCCCCGCTCGCGATCGGCCTGTTCGGAGCGGAACACGCGGATGCGCACCGTCTCGGATCCGCGTCGACCGGCCAGCCCGAGGACGGCTGCCGATCCGACGGCGCCGATCGTCGCGACGAGCTGACGGCGATTCACGGCACACCGTTGGCTCCGTCGGTCGTAACGTTCCGCCTGAACATCCTCAGACGTTAGGTGTATCCACAGTCGTTCGTCGTCGCGGGACCTGCCGATCGACGGGCGTCGTCCGCCGACGGTCGGCGATCCAGACGCCGCGGCCGTCGGATCTGAGTTCGATCCACGACGGCAGCGAAGCGGTCGGTACCGGGGACAACGACAGGAGGAGCCCGTCCGGGCGTTCGACGAGCAGCGTCGCCGACGTCGAGCTCTCCAGACACCGGCGCCACGTGCCCGCGGCCAGCCGACGGTCGATCTGCCACCGCGTCCGATACCGGCCGTCGCTACACCGGTAGACCGCACGCGGACGATCACCCACGTCCGCCACCCCCAGCGCGGATGATCGGCACCGACCGACGCCTCGAACGCCGTACTCGCGCGACCGGACCGCGCCACCGCTGCGACCGACCGGCACCACACGGGATACCGGCGGAACCGGTCCCGTTCCGTTCGGCAGTACCGGAGAGATCGGTCCCACGCTCGCGAGACTTGCCGCCGTCGGAGAGAGTCACGGGTTCGATACGGTCACCGCAACCGATTCGTTCTTCGCCTTTACAGTCACGCGTTCTTTACAATCAGCGCCAGCGAACGGTCTCGATCACGTTCAGATTAGACGCCGAGAGCATCAGGTCGCGGTGGACGACGATCGCGAACCGGGGCGTCGTCAACCCCAGGGGACCGCTCGGCCGACCGAACAGTCTTTGTACGACCTCGCGTGAAGGTCCGATCGAGCATGCACGTGACCGTCAACGCCGCGATGAGCGCGGACGGGAAGCTCTCCACCCGCGAACGCGTCCAGCACGCGATCAGCGGCGAGGCGGATTTCGACCGCGTCGACCGCCTCCGGGCCGACGCGGATGCCGTGGTCGTCGGCGTGGGCACCGTCCTCGCGGACGATCCGAGCCTCACCGTCAAAGACGCCGATCGCCGCCAGGCGCGAGCTGACGCCGGACGCGAAGCGAATCCCGCCCGCGTGGTCGCCGATTCGACCGGTCGAACGCCGGCCGACGCGGCCGTCCTCGACGACGACGCGGACACCTACCTTCTCGTGAGCGAGGACGCACCGGCGGATCGCCGCGCGACGCTCGCGGCCGAAGGAGCGAACCTGATCGTCGCGGGGACGGAGCGCGTCGACCTCCTCCGGGCGTTCGCCGCGCTCGAGGACGCGGGACTCGAGGAGGTGCTGGTCGAGGGCGGCGGCGAACTCTGCTTCTCGCTGTTCGACGCCGGGCTCGTCGACGACCTCTCGACGTTCGTCGGCCCCACCGTGATCGGCGGCCGCGACGCCCCCACGCTCGTCGACGGCGCTGGATTCGTCGAGTCGTTCCCGGAACTCTCGCTCGACGGCGTCGAGGAACTCGACGACGGCGTCGTCATTCACTGGCAGGTGGCACGATGACGGTCGAGTACTGGCAGGTGATGCGATGACGGTCGAGTACTGGCAGGTGGCACGATGACGGTCGAGTACCGGGCGGTGAGTCGATGACCGTCGACTCGGCCGCGGACGTCCGGGCCGTCGCCCGCACGTACTTCGAAGACGCCTCGCCCGCACACGACTGGCGCCACGTCCGCCGGGTGGAGCGCCTCGCGACTCGCCTGGCCGCCGACCGCGACGACGTCGACGAGCGAGTGCTCGAACTCGCCGTCTATCTCCACGACATCGGGCGGTCGCGCGAAGCCGACGGGCGGATCGAGGACCACGCGGCCTGGGGCGCCCGCGAAGCGCGCGACGTCCTCGCCGCGTTTCCGGACGAGACGGTCGAGGCGGTCTGTCACTGCATCCGATCACACCGGTACTCGACCGACGTCGAACCGGAGACGGTCGAGGCGCGACTCCTCTCGGACGCCGACAACCTCGACGCGATCGGCGCCGTCGGCATCGCGCGAGCGTTCACCCACGGCGGCGAATTCGGCCAGCCGATCCACCCGGACCGGTCCGACAGCGAGTCGGACGCTGCGGGGACGTCCCTCGAACATATCGAATCGAAACTGCTCTCGCTTCGCGAACGGATGTACACCGACGCCGGCCGTCGGGTCGCGAACGAGCGCCACGCGTTCGTCGAATCCTACCTCGATCGCCTGGAACGCGAACTCGCCGGGGCGGATTCGATCGACTGACCGTCGCGACGTCCGGCCGCCGGAGTCGCGAACGGGACGGATTCGTCGTCGCCCGGAGACGACCCGGCCGAATTTCGGCGTCGGGCCCGGACCCGCTGGAGGAAGCCCGCTTTCGGGGCGTTTATGCTGATCCGTCGCCGTCCCACGGACATGTCACTGGCAGCCCAGACCCGCGCCGCCGTCGAGGACTATCCGTTCCTCGTGGACGCCCTCCGAGCGGGCGTCTGTAACTACACGGCCCTGGCCCGGTTTCTCGACGTCGACGGCGAGGTCGACGCCGTCGCGACGGCGCTTCGTCGCTACGCCGAGGACCTGCCACCGCTGGAGTCGACCGAACGGGACGTTCGAGTCACGATGCAAAGCGGCATCGAACCGGTCGAGCGGCAGGACGAGACGCTCCTCCAGGTCGGCGAGACGCGACTCGGAGCCGGCGCCGGCGACCGAACGGCCATCGTCGCGAGCGGCGAGGTGGACGCGACGGGGGTTGCCACCGCGATCGAGCGGTGCGCCCTCGCCGACGTCGAGGTGCGTACCGCGGCGTTCGATGCCGGGTCTGCGGCCGTCTTCGTCGTCCCCCGGCGCGACGGCGCGAACGGCCTCCGGGTGATCGAATCGGCGTTCGCGTCGGTGCCGACGTCCGGGTCGTAGACGGGTCGAGCTGCGCGAGGACACTGCCCGGCCCTAGCAAGTCTGTCGCGACGGGCCGGGATCGATTCCGTCCTGTCGGCCGTGCATCCAACGGTTTAACTGTCCGCCGCGGAAAGAGGGGTCCAATGACCCTGCACGTGACGAACACGTTGACGGGCGAACTGGAGCCGTTCGAGCCACGGGATCCGGACGCGGTCTCTCTGTACTACTGTGGCCTGACGGTTTCCGACCCGCCCCACCTGGGCCACGCGCGGTCGTGGGTCCACGTCGACGTCATGCACCGGTGGCTCGAACACCTGGGCTACGACGTCCACCACGTCGAGAACTTCACCGACGTCAACGAGAAGATCGTCGCCCGGGTCGGCGAGGCCGACCTCGGCTCCTCCGAGAGCGAGGTCGCTCGCAGTTACGTGACCCGAACGATCGAGGACATGCGCTCGTTGAACCTCCTCCGGGCGGACGTCTATCCGCGCGTCTCCGAACACGTCCCCCAGATCATCGACCTCGTCGAGACGCTCGTCGAGCGAGGGTACGCCTACGAGTCGAACGGATCGGTCTACTTCGACGTGACCGCGTTCGACGACTACGGCGAGCTGTCGAACCAGACGATCGAGTCGATCGAGTCCCAGGGCGATCCCGACGAGCGCGCCGAGAAGCGCCACCCCGCGGACTTCGCCCTCTGGAAGGCCGGCGGCGTCGAGCCGGAGACGATCGAGGAGCACCGCCACGAGGAGGCCGCGCCGGCGATCGAGGCCTGCGAGACGGCCCAGACCTGGGACTCGCCGTGGGGCGAGGGCCGCCCCGGCTGGCACATCGAGTGCTCCGCGATGAGCATGACCCACCTCGGCGAGACGCTCGACCTCCACGTCGGCGGACGCGACCTCGTCTTCCCCCACCACGAGAACGAGATCGCCCAGTCCGAGGCCGCCACCGACCGCCAGTTCGCGCGCTACTGGCTGCACTGCGAACTCTTCGAACTCGACGCGGAGAAGATGTCCTCCAGTCTCGGAAACTTCGTCACCGTCGAGGACGCGATCGAGCGCCGCGGGTCGAACGTCGTCCGGACGTTCCTCACCGCCGGCTCGTACAACTCGAAGCAGGTCTACAGCGAGGAGGCCATCGAGGAGGCCGAAGCTCGGTGGGAGCGGCTCGAACGCGCACACGACCGCGCGGTCGAGGTCCTCGACTCGCCGGACGCATCGTCGACGGCAGCCGACGAAGCCCTCCGGAGTGCGGTCGACGAAGCCGTGTCGGCGTTCACCGACGCGATGAACGACGACTTCAACACGCGGGAGGCCCAGACGGCGCTGCTCGACCTGGCGAGCGCGCTGAACCGCCACCGGGAGGACGCCGCCGAGATCGACTACCGGGGGCTCAAACGCGGTATCGACGCCCTCGAGACCTACGGCGGGATCCTCGGCCTCTCCTTTACCGGTGAGACGACCGGCGACGTGGAACTGGCGGGCGACCTCGTCGAGCTCCTCCTCTCGGTCCGCGAGGCCGAACGCGAGGCCGGAAACTACGACCGGGCGGACGAACTCCGCGCGGAACTGCAGGCGCTGGGGGTCGAGGTGCAGGATCGGGACGACGAGACCGAGTACCAGCTACCGTAACGCGTCCGAAGCCGGACGGCCGCTTCGAGATTCCGTTTTTCGACGTGATTCGACGACCTAGAGTCCGATCGCCGTCGCGAGCGGGACGCTGCTCGCGAGGGCCCCGAGGAGGTAGCCTGCGATCGCACCGCCGTTGAGCAGCGGCAACCCGGCGTGGGCGCGTCCCCGCAGGACCATCCGAAGCAGGATCACCAGCCCGACGGTCGTTCCCGCGATGGCGCCCAGCGCCGGCACGTTCACCGTCAGCCCCGGGAGATCGACGGCGGGAACGTCGAGAAACGACGCGGCACTGACGACCAGGATCGTCGGGATCACGGCGTCGCCGAGCCCGATGAACAGCGCGTCCCGAACGGAGTCGTCGGACGGGTCGGCATCGCCATCCGCGTCGGAATCGGCGGAGTGCTCCGCGTTCGAGTTACCGTCCGCCGAGGTATCGTCGACACCCTCGAGCGGTCCGTCGTCGACGAGGTAGGAGTACGAGCGGGTCGTCGGCACGACGAAGACCACCGGGATCTTCAGGTCGAAGACTCCGTCGGCCAGCGACAGCATGTGTTCCGTTCGGTAGACGCTGATCGCGTCGTAGACGGCCAGCACCGAGAGAAAGAGCAGCGCCGGAAGGGGCCCGAAGCTGATGCCGAACAGCGTCGCCGCGCCCGCGGCCATGAGGACGCCGGCCGCGTCGATGACGTACCACTCCGGATACGAAAGCAGGGCGACGCCGATTCCCACCGCGGCGAGTGCGGCGACGATATCCACTCCAGAAACCACCACCGACGGGAAGAGGGCGGCGAAGACGTACCACGAGAGCATGGCGCTGACGCCGACGATGAGCAGTCGGATGAACCGATCCGCGTCGTATCGAAACGCCAGGAGCATGATCGCCGTCGCGACGAGGATAACCCCGAAGAAGATCCCGCTGTTGACCGGGTCGCCCGTGTCCTCGACGACGGGGCCGTAGGACGTCTCGAACGATTCGATCAGCGCGAGCGATCCCAACTGGACGGCGAGGAAGATCGCCACGACCGCGAGGCCGGCGAGCCACGTCCGACTCCGAGCGTTCATCGCCCCCACGTTTCGACGGACGGCCTATCTGTGTTTGGTTCTCGCGCGCACCTGGGGTCAAAACAGCGCGTCGCGTGTCCAGTCACCGAACGTACAGTCGATCGCCGATCAGTCCAGGCGGGTGGACGTCGTCGACGGGCGCGACGGCGAAGTACGGCTCCGACACCGGACCGAAGACGTCGACGATTCGGCCGACCTCCGACAGCGACTCGTCGACGACGGATTCGCCGATATCGACGTCCTCGCCGCGACAGACCAGCAATCCCTGCGCCGTCTCGACGACCGATCCGGCCCGGCGCATCACTCGCGCATGGCCGTCACGTAGGCCGCGACGGCCTGGACGAGGTCGTTCTTCGTCGAATCCTCGGCGCCCCGGACGACGACGCGACCGCGACGAACCCACGGCTCTCGCGAGTAGGCCTTCTCGCGCTCGATCGTCGCGTCGTACCCCACCTGCTGGACGGCCTTCGCGATCTCGTCGATCGTCGGCTCCGCCACCGCGAGCTCGGCCGGGACGCGGCGTCCTTCGCCGCGCGTCCGGGTGGCATCGAGGTAGGCCGGCCAGATGACGTTCTCGACCATACAGGACGGTCAGTGATGCGGGGAGAAAATGCTTCGCAAAATACCCGACGCGTCGATCGGACCGCGACCGTCGCACCGGGGCGTGCGAACGCCCATTCCCCGGCGAGCGGTAACCGATTCGGCCCGTACCGATCAGTCGCGCCGGCCGAGAAGCGCCGCGCCCGCGAGCGATGCGATCGCCGCGACGACGCCGAAGCCTGACATCGAGTCGTCGGATCCGTCGCCCGGATCCGCTCCGTCGGAACTCCCGTCAGCGTCCGAGCCGTCGGCGTCCCCGCCGTCCTCGCTCGCGCCACCGTCAGCGCTCTCGTCGTCGGACGCATCGTCCCCACCGTCTGTGGCGTTCGAGTCACCGGTCACCGCGGCGTAGGCGTCCGGGTGGACGGTCGCGGCGATCGTTTCGATCGCGTCGACGACGTGCGGACCGGGCTGGCTCATCGCGTTCGAATCGACCGCGACGAACTGCTCTTGCTCCCATGCCGTCGTGGATTTGGCTGCCTCGAGTTCGGGCGGTGAATCGTAGTGATCGGCGTAGACGATCCACTCGGGGTCCTCCGCGACGATCTCTTCCTCGCTGAGTTGCTGCCAGCCCTCGATACCGACGCGTTCGCCGATGTTTTCGAGCCCGCCGCGTTCGAGGATCTCGTGCTGGAACGTCCCGTTTCCGGGGGTCGTCAGGTCGCCTTCGCCCATCACGTAGTAGCCGAGCGGTCGCTCAGCCTCGGCCACGACCTCGTCGATCACGGCGAGGCGATCGTCCATCTCGGCGACCACGTCGTTCGCGCTGTCACACTCGTCGGTGAGCGCGCCCGCGAGGCGGACGTTATCGCGGATCTCGTCGATCGAGGACACCGAGTCGAAGACGTAGACGGTCTGGTCGGCCTCGCGGAGTTGCTCGACGAAACCGTCGACGTACGTGACGGTGTTTGCCGCGAGTACCACGTCCGCGTCGAGGTCAACGATCGTCTCCGCGACCGGCGTGACGCCGTCGTCAGCGGAGACGTCGGTTACGTTTTCCGGTGCGTCGAGGTGAGACGTGTACGGACCGACAGGCATGCCGACCAGCTTCGCACCAATCCCGAGCTCGGTGAGCAGTTGGGCGTCGCTCGGTTGCGCGGCGACGACCGTCTCGGGCGGCTGCTCGATCGTGACGTTCGTCCCGGTGACGTCGGTCACCGTCGTCGGATAGCTACACTCCGGCTGGGTCGTCGCAGCCGACGCCGCGGCGTCCGGGTGAGCCGCGACGGCTCCCGGCGCCAGCGCGACGGTGACCACGAGCGCTGCGATCAGAACGGCGATTCGATAAGCCATCACCGGGTACTCGACCCCAATTCAATAAATACTTGGCTAAAGCAATCCAATTTGTCTTCGATGCTCGCCCGTCGGCGCGTGGTCGGCTGGTCGGTCGGCCTCGCCTGCGTGCTGGTTTGCAGCGCCATCGCGAGCGCGGCGATCGGCCCGGTGACCATCGACCCGGTGGTCGTCGCGAAAGCCGTGTTAAACGCCATTCGGATTCCGGCGGGCGTCGGACTCGAATCGACCGCGGTCCCGACGATCGGCCGGACGATACCGACGCCGTCGGTCGCCTGGCGCCCGGTATTCGGGTTCGACGTGCACGGCCCGCACCAGTCGATCGTCACCGATCTGCGACTGCCCCGGATCGCGCTCGCGGCCGTCGTCGGCTTCGGCCTCGCGATCGCCGGGGCCGTGATGCAGGGGTTCTTCCGAAACCCGCTCGCCGACCCGTCGATCATCGGCGTCTCGTCGGGGGCCGCGGCCGGCGCGGTCGCCTCGATCGCGTTCCCGGCGCTCATTCCGTTCGGCGAGTTACACGCCGCCGCGTTCGTCGGGGCGATCCTGACGGCGTTCCTGGTCTACGCAATCGCCACCGAGGGCGGTCGGACACCGGTCGCGACGCTGTTGCTCGCCGGGGTCGCCGTGCAGGCCTTCCTCGGCGCGCTCATCTCGTACCTGCTCCTTCACAGCGGCGACGGGCTGCGCCAGGCCGTCTACTGGATGATGGGGCGACTGTCCGAATCGACCTGGGGAGACGTCCGGTTCGCCCTCCCGGTCGTCCTCCTCGGCTCCGCGATCCTCCTCGCGTACGCGCGCGATCTCAACGTCCTGCTGCTCGGCGAGGAGGAGGCCCACCACCTCGGCATCGAGGTCGAACGGACGAAACTCGTCCTGCTCGCCGTCGCGAGCATCGTCACCGCGGCGGGGGTCGCCGTGGCCGGAATCATCGGCTTCGTCGGACTCGTCGTTCCCCACGTGATGCGACTGGTCGTCGGTCCCGACCACCGCATCCTGCTGCCGACCAGCGCGCTCGCCGGCGCGGTCTTTCTGGTCCTGACGGACACAATCGCGCGATCGGGCCCGATCGTCGTTCCCGTCGGGATCGTCACGGCGGCGCTGGGAGCGCCGTTCTTCCTCTTCCTGCTTCGCAATCGGGAGGTGCACGCGCTGTGATCGAGATCGACGACGTTTCGGTGACCTTCGGGTCGACGCGAGTCCTCGAGTCGATCACCGCGTCGATCGAGGACGGACGGTTCGTCGGCCTGGTCGGGCCCAACGGGGCCGGCAAGACCACGCTCCTGCGAACGATCAGCGGCGTGTGTCCCCCCGACTCCGGGCGAGTCAGGATCGACGGCGACGATGTCACCACCTTCTCCGCGAAGCAACGCGGGCGGGTCGTCGCCGTGGTGCCCCAGGATACCCACCTCGCCTTCTCGTTTACGGTGCGTCACCTGGTTTCGATGGGACGCACCCCGTATCGATCCCGATTCGCCCCGCCGGACGAGCGCGATCGCGCGTGCGTCGACCGCGCCCTGGAACGGACGGGGACGACGGACCTAGCCTCGCGCTCGGTCGACGAACTCAGCGGCGGCGAACGACAGCGCGTCCTGCTCGCTCGAGCGCTGGCCCAGGAGACGCCGGTCGTCCTGCTCGACGAACCGACCGCGAGCCTCGACGTCAATCACCAGGTCGAGATGCTCTCGGTCGCCCGTCGGCTCACCGGCGACGGCACGACGGTCGTCGCGGCCATCCACGACCTCGACCTGGCCGCGCGGTTCTGTGACGAACTGCTCGTCGTGGCGAACGGGAAACTGGTCCGACGGGGGCCACCCGACGACGTGATCGACGCGGAGACGATCGAGGCGACCTTCGGCGCTACGGCCGCGGTGACGCCCGATCCGGTTACGTGGTCGCCGCGCGTTACCACCGTAACCGACGACGGAGCGGCCCACACACTACCCGATCACGTTCACGTGATCGGAACTGGCCGGGCCACTGCCGACGTCCTCACGACCGTCGCGGGTTCGACGGACTGTTCGCTCGGTCCCGTCCCGCGATCCGATGCTGCCGCGGTGACCGCTTCCTCGCTCGACGTGGAGTACGACCCCGTCGATCCATTGCGTCCGCTCTCCGATCGGGCGATCGAACGCTGTCGCGGGCGACTCGAGACGGCCGGGGCGGTCGTCCTGGTTCCGGGCGGCCCGCTCGACGCTTACGCCTCCCACTGGCAGCCGATCCTCTCCGACCGCCCGACGGTCGTCCTCACGGATGTCGACGGGACAGATCACTCACCGATGGATCGTACTGATTCCCCGTGTCAAACCGTCGAAACCGATCGATCAGGGCTGTTAGACGCGCTCGAGACGGTTGCACTCGCTCCTCGTCTTGGTCCTGAGGCCGTCCGTCAATCCGACGACTGAATCAGTCGGTCCGGAACGCCCTCTTATAGTTACAATTTTTACCATATGTGGACGAACAGCGCCGCCTCCGTTGATATAGCACTATAGAATTTATGTGAGGGCGCTCGACCAAGCGAGTGGAAATATTTGTCAACGATTACTATATCGAAGCCGCCGAAATAACGGGAAAACAGCCCCCAACTAACGACCCGAACTCCGGAACAGCATGGACGGTCAGACTGACACGGAATCCGGTACTGGCCGCCCGAACGATCATGATGTCCAGAATGGCGGCGTCGAACGAACGGAACCGCACAGATAACGCATCGGCCCTCATTCTCTGGTCCGCTGGTCAAACGTTCGCAGACCAGATTCGGGGTGAGAAATGGCCGTCGCGACGGCGTGTTGCCCTGAAACAGTTACTCCATCAAAGAGAGCCCTCATAGCATGAATACACAGCACATAGATTACGCGGATAAGCGGGATCGACCGACAATCGGAAAGACGACCCGAATTGGGCGCGTGACCCATTCGGGTTACCTCGGGTCGTGACCAATAGAGGGACTCAACTATCCGGTCATCCCCAGATCGAAACCACAGCAATCAACGGTGAACGAGAACAGAACGGACATGAAACGAGGACCGTACATACAGCGCCAGTGAGCAGGCGACGAGACGGACTTACAGCGTTCGAATACCAGTCACTCACGCCCTTACTGGAAGTTCGAACGTCCTAGCGATTCACAGCGGACGTGATACGTATTGACAGCGCGTGCAGAAGCGACGCGCTCGCCTCCCCGCAGATCTCCACAATATCCCGGAGGTCACACCGATCACTGTCAGTACGATGATACGGTCAGGGCGGCGTTCATTGCCAGAGTTTCGACCGACGCTTCTCTCGGTGACGATGCGAGCCGATGGGTAGCGTCACTATCCGCAGTGTCGACTCGATGGTTATCGGATCGAGCTACCGAACTAACCATCCGCCCGATATCGCACTGACTGTCGAATCGGCGGCCCAGAATGGTGTGGCCGAAAGCGAGAGCGGACCCGATCGGGCGATCAAGCGCAGAGAAACGGGCTCACCTGGCGGCACCAGCTACGGCAGGCGTGCGCCGAGTATCAACCGAACTGAAACACACCGTGATTTTGCAGGGCCGTTCTACGCCCTTCGACCCCAGGGGTTGCGCGGACAGAACGGCATCGTTGACGGTCGTTGCAAATACGGGCGCGATGGGAGGCAAGACGTTTATTCGTGTCAAGAGGACCATCGATAGCGGTTATGGAGACTATCAAGCCAAATAAAAAATGAACGAAGGGCGTTGCGAAGAGACAGAATTTCAAATAAGGGTCTTTATTTGGATATCTGGGATAGATTGATGAGACTCCAGTGTGAGTGACTATCCATGAGCGCGGACGATCGAGTCGCCGTGAAGACGTACGTTCCCCGATACCAGAAAGAGCGTTGGGAAGAGGACGCGACCGAGATGGAGATGAGCACGAGCGAGTTCGTCAGGACGATGGTGCAGGCTGGCCGATCGGATATCGTCGTTCCAGGCACAGAGTTGTCCGGTGAGAAGTCCCGATCATCGGACGAACCGTCCGATACTCCGTCCGAACCGCCGAACGGATCAGACGGGTCGGCCGATTTCGAGACCCGGATCACGGACGTCCTCGAGGAACAGGGGTCGCTCGACTGGGACGAGCTGGTCGACGCGCTCGTCGACGACGTCGAGGCGGACCTGGAAGCGGCGCTCCAGTCCTTACAGGCGGACAACGCCGTGATGTACAGCGGTCGAGCTGGGGGATACACGCTGATCGACGATGAGTGAGACGGTCGCCGACCCGATCGAGTACTTCCTCGAAGACGTCACCCACCACGGGCGAAACGTCCGCACTCACGAGGCATACCGTCGCGTCCTGACCGAATTCGAGGCGTTCCTTCGCGAGGAGCGCGGCGTCGGGCCGCTCGAGGCCGACTATCGCGATTGTATGGCCTGGGTCCACGATATCCGAGGGCGCCACGCCGACAGCACCGTCGCGACGTACGCCTCCTACCTGAATCGGTTCTACTCGTACATCGAACGCGTCGGCCGTCACGACGAGAACCCGATGTCGCTGGTCGTCGAGGAGATGGACGAGTCGATCGAAACCAATCCCTCCCGACGTGACGTCTCGCTGCCCCAGATGCGCGCGTTCGTCGCCGATATCACTCATCCGCTCCATCGAGCCGTCGTGGTGACCCTCCTGAAGACCGGTATTCGTTCCGGGGAGTTATGCAATCTGGAACTCAGGGACATTTCCCTCGATGCCCCGGGGTGTGAGTGGCAGGTTCGCGCCCAGCTCAGTACTCGCTCACAGGCGCTGTACGTGACGCCGGAACACACGTACGGCGAACGCAGCGGCGGTGAGGAGCGCACCGCCTCGAACAAACGCAAGCGAGAGACGGTGATCCCGGTCGACGACGAACTCGAAACCGCCCTGTTGCGATGGTTGGCCATCCGCCCCGATACGACCGGCCCGACGGAACCGCTGTTCGTCGGGACGGCCGACCGATGGGGACAGCGCCTCACACCCGATCACGTCCACTACCTCGTGACCGACTACGCAGCCGACGCCGGCTGGTATCGAAGCGGGGCCGGAGCCAGCGAAAACGTCACCCCGCACTACTTCAGACACTTCTTCACCACGCACATGCGCGATCGAACCGGTGATCGCGGAATCGTCAAGTACCTCCGAGGCGACGTCGCGGACGACGTCATCGACACGTACACCCACGACTGGGGCGATCGAATCCGGGAGACCTATCTCGACCACATCTACTCGATCGCCTGAGCGGACGCGAGAGCCAGGGACGACTATCGAACGACTCGTTGGATAAGGCAGGTCATCTCTCGATTTCACACTGAAGGACTCTCGAATACCAGGGCTGACGAGCGAAAATCGTCGATTACTCTGTTGGAGGATGGGGTATGCGCTGGGATCTGTCCTATGGGACCAGCCACGGTGGCGCATTCAACCGGCGACCGATAGCTGATTCTCCGTTCGGAAGACCGACTATCTAGTTCAGTATGCCCGTAGGGGCCGGTACCCAGAACGGGTCAGTGCCGTTCGGGTTCGATGACCGATCGGCATCGGCTGTGGTGGACACGGACGTGATCACGAGGACCGATTGACCGGACGAGCGGCCCCTGGCCTGTCACCGGAATACAAGCGAAGATAGCTCCCACCGTGGTGCTTGAGGTAATTCACTGATCAGTTGCGCGCCTCGATCGGTGCTATTCATCCCCCGTCTCGCCTGATTCGATCGGAATCGGCCCCGCTGAGCGGTTTCAATCACCGGTTGAATCCGGGCCACCGGATCCAATCAAACATAATTAGTAAGATGATTTTCATTGACGGGCCGGCAGCAGGCGGACAAATAAACTGTATATAGCTATATCAAATGGGGTGAGGCGGTTGCACGCTCACGACCCGGTTTCAGCAGTCGAACGAAGGCTCCCGAGCAAGAATCAGACAGAAACGGGGCTCGTGACCGGCGATCGATCAAACTGGCCAACGGCCTGACCAATCGAGTCGGCGGGAACTGTCTTCCGGTGCCGGAAACGGGTTCAGTTCTAGTCCCGTGCAGGCCTCGGCCGACGCTACCGGCCGCTGCGGTCGGCGGTGGAATCAAAACAAAATTCAGGCGAGCAAGAGGCCGATCGGTAGAGGGGTATCGAACAACACGGACGGTGCGGTAAGCGATGCGAGTAGCGATACGACACAGCACCGAATGATACACGCCAAGGAGATATCGTGCGTCAGTCGTCCGAGAACATGGAACCGAGTTGGTCCCGCCAATCGAGGATGTCCGTCACGTCCGCACGAACCGATTCGACGTCCGATTCGACGTCGGAAACCGTCTCCTCGAGGTCGTCGACGTCGTCGGCTACCGAGTCCAGGTCCGATTCCACGGAGGAGACCGACCCCTGGAGATCGTCGACGTCCTCGGAAACCGTCGCGACCGTCGATTCAACCGAATCGACATCGTCGTCGACGGATTCGACCTCCGACTCGACAGCATCGATGCGTGACTCGAGCGATTCGAGCGACGCCTCCACCTGTTCCTCGAGCGCCGAAACGTCCGCGCGCAGCGATTCGGATTCGGCTTCGACCTCCTCGACGGTCGACTCGATCGTCTCCTGAGACGACTCGAGGGAATCGAGACGAGTCGTGGTATCCGTGATCGTCGATTCGACACCTTCGATCTTCTCGTGGGCCGACTCCGCGGTGTCCTCGACGGACGCGACACTCGTATCGAGTTCGGAGACGGTCGGTTCGAGCCCGTCGACCGTCGATTCAACATCCGCGACCGACGAGCGGACCGACTCCAGTTCGGTGTGGACGGAGTCGAGTTCGGATCGAAGCTCCGAGATGAGCTGCGCGCCGGTACCCTCCGATTCGAGGAAATCCTCGAGCGCGTTCGAGTACGCCGCGACCTCCTCGACGCGACGCTGCAGGTGATCGAGTTTGGCCGTCGAAACGGCCTCGGGCTCGGGAACCAGTGCGGATCGGATCACGTCTCGATCGTCACCGGACAGTGATTCCTCGCGGAGTGCCTCCGCTAGCATGTGTGCGACGGACTCGGGATCGAGGGCGTCGAGGTCAGGGTCGGACTCGTCACCGACCGACGATGCCTCGTCGTCGGTCGTCTCAGTGGGCTCGGGGGTACTACCGGTCTCATCCTCCGTGGTCTCCGACTCCGACGCCGCCGGCGCCGTCGTGGGGGACGTTTCGGAAGCGGACGGTTCGGTGTCGGCAGAGTCAGTTGCGGGTTCGTCCGTGTCGGTTGTAGCAGAATCGGTCGAGTCGTCGGCCGACGCGGTTTCTCCCGCTGCGACGCGTTCGGCCGCCGCGTCGATGTCGAGTTCGACCGACGATTCCGCCTCCGCATCGTCGTCAGCCTCGAGGCCGGGGACACCATCAGAATCGCCGGCGAGCATCGATTTGACAACCTCGTTCCGGTCCTCTGGGATCACTTCCTCGACCGCGTTCGGGTCCGCTTCCGGGGTCTCGTCGGCCGAAGCGTCGGCCGGTTCGACGGCGATGATCGATGGCTCCGTCAGGAACGCCTCCGGATTGAAGTCCTCGTCCACCCGAATCCCGTAGACGGTCACCAGCGACGTTTCCGGTTCGATCTCACCGGTGAACTCCACCCGGTGATTCTGGTAGGCGACCCACTGATCGCTGTGGTACTCGGGATGGAACCCGACGGCATCCATCGGGAACGATTCGGGAATCGCTTCGCCGATCCGGACCGAGACTGGCGACTCGCGGGTCGATTCGATCTCGAAGCGGATCGCGGGGACCGGAAACTCGTCGGGTGCGAACTGTTTCGTGACGGAAATCCCGGACTCCGTCACCGTCACGACACCGTCAGCGTCCGCGGTGGAACTCATTAGGGTACGATTACCACAGCACGACCATAAAAGAAACGGGCGGGGAACGACGGGCAGCCGCGATTCGCATCTCGGCGACGAACGCTCGGCGACGGCTCGACCTGTCGGGCTCCGTCAGTTCGAAACCGAAACCCGATCGCCGATTTCGGCGACTGTCACACGCCTCGGGTGCGAGAACGACGCCGCGTGGTGTCGGAGGGCGTCGGGATCGGCCGTTAACCCACGCCACATGTCCCAGTGTGAGGGAAGTAACCGATCGAGCTGGAGCGCGCGGGCCGCCTCGACGACCTGATTCTCGTCGCAGTACCAGCGCGTCCGCTCGGGGTCACCGGTTTCTTTGTCGGGGATCATCCCCACGGTGCCGAAGGCCAGGATGCCCAAGTCGATGTCGTAGCGATCACCGATATCTTCGAACGCCGCTGCCGGCCGGGAGTCTCCGCCGTGGAAGATCGTCGCGTCCTCGTATTCGAGGACGTAGCTGACCGGCTCTATCGCGTCGGGATCGTTCGCCGGTTCGACGGACACGGAGAGGCCGCCGACGTCGACCGAGTCGCCGACGTCGACCGATTCGAACCGTGATCGGTCGACGTCCCACTGCTCGGTCCAGCGTTCCTCCTCGAGTGCGACCGACAGACTGGCGTCGGGGGCGTGGAACGACGCGCCGGTCGAGGCCAGGATCGGCGCCTGCGAGGGGCCGTGGACGTGGTCCGTGTGTTCGTGCGTCGCGAGAATGGCGTCCATCTCCGAAAAATCGGCCGGATCGAACGGCACTGGGATCATCCGAACCGTCCGCGGTGGATCGCCGAGTCCGACGTACGGATCGATCGCGATCGTCGTCCCGTCCGCGGTCTTGACGACGAACCCGTTACAGCCCAGGTACCAGAGCGAAAGCGTCTCCGGGGTGGTCGATTCGATCTCCCGGACGAGCCAGTCGCCCCAATCACTCACACTCATGCGCGATCCTGCGACGAACGTCCGGGTAAGTGTTACGTCTCCGCGTTCGCAACCGGACGGCTCGACGTCGGACGTCGGTCTCTCGACTTCGGACAAGGAATTCAGTTACGCGATATCTCACGCCGAGATCGAGTCGACCGGGGCGGTCACCAGGTGTCGTGGAAGGTGTCGAAGCCGATCTCCGAGAGCGGTTTGTTGCCGACGGCGGCGTCGTACTCGCCGGGAGTGAGCAGCGGCTTGTGAAACTGCGGCCCGTCGTCGGTGGTGATCCGCGGACAGCCCGTGTTGACGAAGGCGTCGAAATCGAAGTTCCGCAGGCGGTCCGGCGTCACCTCGTCCAGCGTGATGAGGTAGGCGTCGTCGTTGTCCTCGAGGATCTCCTCGGCTTCGTCCCAGCGGCCCTGGCCGATCTTCGTACAGAAGATGACGCCCCACGTCTCCGCGTCCATCGCCTTGTGGACCGAGGCGTAGCGCTGTTTGACGAACTTCTCCGTGTCCGCGACGGTGACGACGTTGTTCACCGGATCCGCGATGACCACGCGCTTGTCCGGGTGTTCCATCGCCAGACCGAGTGGGTGGAACTTCCCGCCGCCGACGTAGAGGACCTGCGGAGCGTCGACGTCGGCGCTCGCGTAGTTACAGCCGAGGACCTGCCCTTCGTGCGTGAGTCGATCGTCGCCTCGCCGGGTCTGTACGTCGTAGCCCCGCTCCTCGAGGAAGGTTCGCATCTCGTCGAAGCGATTCATGTGCTGGGCGGTCGTGACGAGCCCGACCGCGGGCGACTCTGACGGGTCCTCCAGAGTCTCCAGGGCTTCCTCCATGATCGGCGTGACCGCCACGTTCGAGAACAGCGGCACGTAGATCACCTTGTCCGTCTCTTTCATGGGGGAGTGGCCGAAGTGGACGAACACGTCGGAACGCTTCATGAGATAGGTGTCGAGATCGCACGCGCCGTAACAGGGTTGGCCCGAGATGAGCACCCGACAGTCCTCGAGGACGTCGCGAATGTCGTCTGCCACCTTCGGCGCGCGGCGTTTCAATCCTTCCGGGAACTGCAGCCCGATCGTTTCGGCGTCGCGTTCGGTCGCCGCTTCGACGATCCGATCGAGTTCGTAGTCCCACTCGCGGTCGTGTTTCAGGGCCATCCCCGTGTTCCGGAGATCGCCTTCACTGTACGAAGACTCCTGGCTCATTATCGATGCTATCGGCTTCGCACGTAAAACGACCGCGTTTCCCGCATCGACGAGGGCTCGCGACCCCGATGGTCTCGACAGTAAGGGGGTGGAGGCCGACGCGCGTCGAACAGATCGTGCAGCAACAGATCGTGCAGCCGATCAACGCGCGGGGACCGGGCCGACACGGGCGCGATACGAATACTATCCGAAGTGTTTCGAGTTGGTCGGGCTCGTCGGACGCGAGCGACAACCAGCCGCGGCGGAAACGAACAGTAGCGGAGACGACGACTTTGCGAAGCAGACGGCGCGTGCAACCGTCGGACGCAGCGGAAAACAGTAGCGTGTGACCGGCGTCAGACGATGGTTCGTTAACTGATACGGTTGCGGGCAAAAAGTGATGGTACTGGAGTCAAAAGGCAGTTGCAATGTCACCTATTCCCGAAGACAAACTGTTCGAACTTTACCGACGCTACATCGGTGAACCGAACAGTGACCGTGACGTCTACGTCGGGTTCGGGCTGTTCCTGTGCGGGCTCGTGCTGGCCGTCGTCGCACTGGTACTGTTCGTCTGGGGAGGTACGTTCGAAGTAGACTCAGATCCGTACATCAAATGGGTCCAGCCGGCATACGCGATGGGAATGCTGGCCCTGCCGGTCGTCATGCTCGGCATCGTCGTGCTGCTGCCGTCGGAGCGTCGGGTGCTCGCCGTCTCGGCCGCTGGGGTCGGGATCACCGCCATCGGCGTGGCCGGCTTCCTCTACTCGTACCCGGATAACTGGAACGGCTACGGCGCGGATTACACCGTCCAGGTCGTCGCCGTCTACGCGGTGGGGCTGGCGGGAATCGCCGCCTCGACGGGCGCCGCGCTGATCGCACACTACCTCGACCTGGCGAGGCAGATCGAGCCCGCCGGGCCAGCGGAAGAGGAAGACAAAGAACAGTATACAGACGAGGAGATCGCGGCGGACATCGACAGCGCGATGGAAGACGTCGAGCTCTCCTGGGGCGGCGTCGAGAAGCGCGAGACGAGTCGGCTGACGTTCACGGACGACGAGTTCGACGAGGCGAACGTCGGTTCGATGGGCGTGACGAAGACTCGATCCAGCGGCGTCCAGCAACAGGTCGCCGGCCTCAAGGGCCTCAAAGGGGGCGAGGCCAAGACCGCCACCGCCCCGGGAACCGTCGACGACCAGACGCAGAAGCTGAAGGAACTCCGAGAGAAGAAGCGGGCCGAGGAACTGGCCACGAGAAACGCAGGGCCGCTCGACACGGTCAAACACCGGGCGAGCGGATTGGTTAATCGGCTGAAGGGACGGGTCAGCGCAGTTCGAAATCGGGTAAAGCGTAATTAATCGTCGATCGTCGCGGGTTAATCGGTATTTTTCCCTATATAAGAGGGAGAGATTAATTCACATAGATTTATAATCCGTCAGTCTCCTTGGCCATATATGGCCAAAGGCCTAGACGTCGGAACGATGAACATCCTGTCCGCACAGCAGGATGGCAACGACACGGTATTCGTGCAGCAGCGCAACTCCTTCGTGGAAATCGAGTACTCGGATATGGCCGAGCAGATGCTTTCCCGGAGCGAAGTACTTCACATCCGCAAGGACGACAAGGTCTACGTCGTCGGCGACGACGCGCTCAACTTCGCGAATATCTTCAACAAAGAGACGCGTCGACCGATGTCCCAGGGGATCCTCTCCTCGGACGAGAAGTCAGCGATCCCGATGATGAAACTCATCATCGAGCAGGTCGTCGGCGAGCCGGCCTATCCGGACGAGAAACTCTACTTCTCGACGCCGGCCGACCCGATCGACTCCGATCTCTCGACGCTGTACCACCAGAAGACGATCGAGTCGTTCCTCAACGACATGGGTTACGACGCAGAGCCCATCAACGAGGGGATGGCCGTCATCTACAGCGAGCTGGCGGACAACAACTTCACCGGTCTCGGCATCAGCTTCGGTGCCGGGATGACGAACGTCTGTCTCGCGTACTACGCCGTCCCCGTGATGAAGTTCTCCGTCGCTCGCGGCGGCGACTGGATCGACGAGCAGGCCGCCCGCGCGACCGGCACGCCGGTCGACAAGGTCACCTCGATCAAGGAGGACGACTTCGAACTCGACTTCACCACGGACGTCGGTGGCGTCGAGGGCGCCCTCTCGATCTACTACGAGAACCTCCTCGACTACGTCATCGAACGGACCGTCAACGAGGTCGACGAGGAGGACGTCGAGGAGGGCCTCGACATCCCGGTCGTCGTCACCGGCGGAACCTCGAGCCCCGACGGGTTCGAGGCGCTGTTCCGCGACCACCTCGAAGACGCGAACATCCCGTTCTCGATCAGCGGCGTCTCTCACGCCGACGAACCGCTCTACAGCGTCGCACGCGGCGGACTGGTCGCCGCGCGGTCCGACGAAGACGTCGAGCAGGACACCGAAGCGGACGCGGAAGCGGCGCCGGCGAACGAGTAATCCCCACGGCGGCGGAATTCGGTTTTGTACCAGTTTCGCATTCGGATCTAGTCCACTAGGTGTTGTAGCGAGGACGATAGACCGGCAGTACCGTCGCTCACCGGGTGTGGACGGTCAGGTCGGAGCGGGTCGACGCGGCTGGAAAACGGAGCGACCGCGTCACTGTTCGTAAAACCGATTCATCGCGTCGCGCCAGGACTCCGGTTCGTCCCACTCCGCCTCGTGCTCGACCGGAATGTCGGCATATCCACAGCGCGTGCACGCGACGGTCTCTGCCTCGGCGAGAGAGAGTCGCTCGAGCGGAGACTGACATCGAGGACAGTCGTCCATATTTAGTCCAACGACTCCATGATCTTAACTCTATGTGTAACTGATAGACGGTCATCGAAACCGTTGTCGCTCCCTCGCACTGCCGAGGGCCGTCGTGACGCGTCTCGTATTACCATTATGCATCCATCAAAGTATAAGTATGCGGCGAGCGTATCGATTTCCATGAGCGCCACCCACCGGTCCACCATCGCGGAGACGATCGACGGCTGTCGACCGATCGAAACCACCCCCATCGACGTCGACGCGTCGTCCCTCGAATCGACCGATACAGCGTATCTTCGGGATTTCAAACGGACGTTGCGCGAGGAAGGGTTCACGCCGGCTCGGCTCACGGTCGAGGCGGGCTTCGATGGAACCTGCAGCCTGGAAACGCAAGCGACCGCGGATCGGGTGCGAGAGTACATCCGCGTCGGCTCGTTCCTCGGCATCGACAGCCTGCTCGTCGAGTGCCGGACCGAAGGAGACGGAGAGCGGATTCGATCGGCCCTTCGGGCCTGTGCCGATCGGGCGGACCGAGCCGGGATCCGGCTCGACGTCAGCGGTGATGTCGACCTGACATCCTGAACAGTCCGACGAGACGTCGGCTCGACGGCGCGGGTTCGACGACGCGATCGGAGCGACCTGGCGGCGGAGATCGTCCGTGCTGTCGAACGAAACCCCGTTCGTCCGATCACTCCCACGCCGCCGGGAGGCGAACGCGCCGTCTCGAAGTCCGGTTTCGAAAGGCCTAATCGCACGCTAGCCCAGCATCTACCCGATGAGTCAGCAACTGCCGGACGTGCAGGCGAGCTCGCCGGACGTGACCGTCGGCCTGAGCCAGGTCGGCGTCACCGGCGTCGAGAAACTCGTCAAACTCGCCCGGAACGGCAAGCGGCCGATCATCCTCACTGCCGAATTCGACGTCTTCGTGGATCTGCCGGCCTGGCGAAAGGGCGCGGACATGAGCCGGAATATGGAAGTGATCGACGAGATCCTGGAGTCGGCGACGCGCGAAGAGGCCTATCGCCCGGAGGAAGTCTGTGGCGACGCCGCAGGTCGCTTGCTCGAGAAACACGAGTACACCACCCGCGCCGAAGTCTCGATGGAGGCGACGCTGATGCGACGCGAGAGGACGCCCGCGACCGACCGCGAAACCCAGCACACCGTCGACATCATCGCGGCGGCGACGGCAACCGACGAGGGGACGCGCGAGGAGATCGGCGCCCGGGTCGACGGGTTGACCGTCTGTCCCTGTTCGCAGGGAATGTCGACGGCCCGCGCCAAGCAGACGCTCGAGGATCTCGGCGTCGACGAGGAGACCATCACGGCCTTTCTCGACGAGGTGCCGCAACCGGGCCACTCGCAGCGCGGACACGCGACGCTCACGATCGAGGCCGACGGCGATCCCGAGGTCGAGCTCGACACCGTAATCGACATCGCGCGCGACGCGATGAGCGCGCGGATCTACAACCTCGCGAAGCGTCCCGACGAGGACGCGATGACCTACCGATCGCACGCGGACGCCAAGTTCGTCGAAGACTGCGTGCGGTCGATGGCCGAGGGCGTCGTCGACACCTTCGAACACCTCCCAGACGACGCGGTCGTCACGATGTCGCAGTCGAACGACGAGTCCATCCACCAGCACAACGCCCACGCCGAGCGGGTCGTCGACATGGAGACGCTTCGAGCGGAAATCGCCCGCGAGGACTGACGGATCGGCGTTTTCAGAGTTCGAGCGGTTTCGCCTCACGCCAGAGGGGGCGAAACTCGTCGTACACTTCGCCGGCGAACTCCGCGTCCTTGAGATCGATCGTGCCGAATATCTCGCCGGTCGAGAGGGGGTTCGGGACCTGAATGCAGACCTCGATACTATCGATGAGATTGAACGATCCCGTGACTCGTTCGGACGTCCGCACGGCGAAGTCGGATCGTGACTGTAACGTCCGTCGGTATCGCCGTCCGACCGACTGGGGGAGTTCGTCGACAAGCGATCGATTCATCAGGACGTCGACGGAGACGCCCCGATCGAGCGCCGACTCGAGGTGATCGAGGACCTCCTCGCCTACCGTTCGCACGTCGATCTGCGGCGTCGGGTCCGCGGCGACCATCACGATCGAGTCGTCGGCCGCCGCGAGGCGCTCGCCGATGAGTTCGAAGGTGTCCGCGGGCCCGATCGCCGCCGTCCAGAACTGTTCGTCGACCGGGTCGGTCGCGACGAGTTCGTCGGAGAGGTCGTCGACGATGGACTCGTACTGGTCGGCTCGTTCCTCGAGTTCGCGTTTCTTGTCCGCGAGCAGGCGATCGAGCGCGGTCGACGGTTCGACGGCGACGTACTTCTTCGGGCGACTCGCCGTCTGGCTCCTGACGAGGTTGTACTGTTCGATGCTGTTGAGGACGTCGTAAATCCGTCCCATCGGCACGTCGCTGGCGCGGGACAACTCCTTGGCCGTTGTCGGACCCGTTTGCAGGAGGGACCGATAGGCGCGAGCTTCGTATTCGGAGAGGCCGAGATCCCGTAAACTCGCCATATCTCGGTATAGCACTTGGCGGATAATAAACGGATCGGTAGTTTGACTCCGTTTGGAGTTGTCCCGGAGGTCAGGTGCTGACGGACTCGACGCGGGAGACGAGTTCGGCCGGACTGCGTGCGGGTTCGGACCGTCGGTCGCCGCGTTCGACCCGGGCGGCGTCGTCGGGGACCGACGGAGCGTTCGGAACGACGATCTTCCGGTGATCGGCGACCCGGAAAGCTGCGCGGTGAAGGTCCGACCCGGCGGGGGCACCGACACGGACGATCAACGGATCGTGCAGGTACCGGCCCACGGCCGACGGGTAGCCGCACGAACGGACGCCGATGGTGTCGCTGGCGCCGGCGAACGCCTCGAGGATGGCACGACCGTCGGCTCGATAGGCCTCCTCGCCGGTCAGTACCGAGAGGTCGAGCAGGACCGACGCCAGTTCCGCGTTCGCTTCCAGCGGCCGGAGCGGGCGCGAGAGCAGGCCCGTTTCGGAGCGGGGACCGTCCAGCACCGATCCGGTCTCCTCGTCCCGAAGCCGGTCGATCGTGACGTCTGCGACGCGACGAGCGGCCGGGATCGTCTCCCAACCGAAGACGGAGCGGGCCGAGAGCAGCGCCCGGCAGACGCGCGTCTGATCGGCGAGCAAGCATCGCGTCGCCTCGTCGCGAGGGGCATCGAGACGGTGATCGACGACGCCGTCTTCGAGGAGGTCGTGCCTGACCGTAGCGAGCGCCCGCTGTGCGAACTCCCGTGCGCGTTCGTGGTCCGTGTAGGCCGCGTGCGAAGAGAGGGCATCGATCGCCAGGCCGTTCACGCCGGCGTAGACCGTCCGATCGATCGAGCGTCCACGATCGGCATCGAAATCGGCGTCGTCGGTCGCATCCCCCGCGACGGCGTTGGCGAACGCACCGTCGTTGCGGCCGGTCTCGGCCGATGGCTCGACCCACAGCGTCCCGGTCGCGAACTCGATCGCGCGCTCGGCGGTCGATCGATATCGCTCGGCACCCGTGTGGAGGTACGCGTTCGCGAAGGCTCGAATCAGGGCGGCGGTGTCCTCGAGTCGGATCTCGCGCTGTGGATCCGACCAGTCTCGCTCGTGGGCGAACCGGTAGAATCCGCCGTCCGGCGAGGCGAGGCCGGTTCGAACGGCGTCGAGGGCCGACTGCGCCATCGCATCGTCCCGTCCGAGGAGGAATTCGATCGCCGCCGGGAGCGGAAACTTTGGAGCCCCGCCCCAGCCGCCCGCCCGTTCGTCGTTCGCCGATCGGAGCGTCTGGTAAGCCCGATCGAGGATCGATTCCGCGAGCGTACCCTTCGGCGTCCCATCCGACGGGAGCGTCTCCGGAACGGTGCCGGCGGCATCGCCACGGTCCTGCCACGTCGACTCGACGTGATCGAGCGTCGACCTGAGTGCATCCGGATCGAGGTAGGTCACAGCCTCGATGATCTCCCCGTCGGGTGTCAGGAAGACGGTCGACGGAAAGCCGCCGGCGTTGTACCGATCGCGGACGCGCGGGCGCCGGTCGGCGTCGACGCGCACTGGAACGAACCGGTCGTTGATACTCGCGGCGATTCGGGGATCCGCGTAGGTAGTCGCGTCCATCGACGCGCACGGTCGACACCAGCTGGCCGTTAGCGAGAGTAGAATGGGACGATCAGTGCTTTCGGCCAGTACGAAGGGACGCGGGCCCCACTCGCGCCACTCGACCCGGGACTCGGCGCTCATATCGGGTTCGAGCGCCGGGATCGCGGTAAGTCCATCGTTTGGTCCAGCGGGTCGGGTCGATTGTCGTCCGGTGGGCGACCGAACGGCAGTCAAACTAAAGGGTTTTCCCGGTGGGGAAAGTAGCCCTGCGCAATGCTTCGGTGGTTGCTCGCGCTCCTCGCGATCCCGTTTCTCGACGCCGTCCTGCTCGGCGTGCTCATCGTCTACGTGGACGTCTTCGGGTTCCTCGAGATGGTGGCGCTGGTCGTCCTCACCGGTCTCGTCGGGTTACTACTCGTCAGGGCCGAGGGACGACGAACCCTGCGAAAGATCCAGCGGTCGCTGGCGAAGGGGAAGGCGCCGACGAACGAGTTGCTCGACGGCGCGCTGCTCATCGCGGCCGGTGCATTCCTGCTCACCCCCGGACTAGTCACCGACGCGATCGGGTTCCTCATCGCAATTCCGCTCACCCGAATCCCGATCCGCATGCTGCTCAAGCGAACCGTCGTCGTCCCCTACATCGACCGAAAGGCAAATGGGTTCGCGACCGGCGCGGTCTGGACCGGCGGCTTTCCCGCGGGGGGACAGGCCGGAGGCGACGCCACCGACGGTTCGACGGTCAACCTGGGTGCAGACGCCTACCGTGTCGACTCCGACGAAGCAGCGACGGAACGCAGCGGCACGTACGAGATCGATCTCGAGGACGATGCGGACGACGACGGCGACGCCGTCGGTCGATGAACCGCCGAACAGAAAGAAACGTTTAAACATCCCACCCGGCTACGGAACAATGCGGAGCGGGCCAATAGCTCAATTAGGTTGAGCGCCACTCTGATAAGGTGGAGGCTCTCGGTTCAAATCCGAGTTGGCCCATTTTCTCGCCGCGAGCAAGTTCGCGAGCGGCGAGCATCGGATCGTACGAGGATTTGAATGACGGAAGTCGCACGCTCACGAGCAGAGCGAGTGAGACCGTCTTCCGGTGGTTCAAATCCGAGTTGGCCCATCTCCTGTGGCGAGCAAATCCGCGAGCCACAGGTGTTGGATCAAACGAGGATTCGAGCCCTATCAGTCGCGCGCAGCGAACGGAGTGAGCGAGCACGTCTGATTTCGGTTCAAATCCGAGTTGGCCCATTTTCTCGCCGCGAGCAAGTCCGCGAGCGGCGAGCATCGGATCGAAGGAGGATTTGAATGACGGAAAACACACGCTCACGAGCGGAAGCGAGTGAGGTCGACTGCCGGTGATGGACGGTCGCGACCGTCGCGTCGAACACGGTGGCCTACCGACAGCGAGATGCTGCCACGTGGGCCTACACCGACGTCGAAGGTACGAACGATACTGAGCGTATCGATAGTTCAGATAGTATCGAAAGTAACGATACTAACGGCGAATTCCTGACGGTGCGATCACCCCAACGGTCGCACATGGCCGACGCAGACGGACAGGCGGCCGGGGTGGAGGCGCCGATCGAAGCGGTCGCAGCGGCGATCGACGCGACCGAGACCGTCGAAATCGCGCGAGGGGCGCTCGCGTGTGCCGGCGCAACGGTCGCGCGCCGTTTCGAGCCGCCGGTTCAGGCGCTGGCGGGCGTCATCGTCGCCAGTCAGCGGACGATCGGGCCCTCGGTCCCGGCGTCAAGGTCGGCGGCGGTGATCGGCGTCGACGAGAGCGCGGTCAGTCACGCAGTCGGGCTGATCGAGGAAAAGCTCACGCCGCCGGCACCCGGCGCGCGTCGGCGCCGGCTCCGCCAGACTATCGTCGCCATCGACGAGTTGCTCGACGCGAAGGATCGCGGCCTGGAGAACCCACCGCGGCTCCACGGGCCGGCGTTCGAGTACGCCGACCCGCGCGTGCTCGCGATGAGTACCGAGTCGCTCACCGAGCTCGACGGGACGGAACTCCGGGCCCACCGGCGGCGGCTGGAGGCGGACCTCGAAGTGGCCCGTCTCGGGGTCGAGCTCTACGTTCACCTTCACGGCGACGGCCCGTCGAGGGATCGGAACTGAGGTCGAAGCCGGCGACCCGATGTAACCCGGGGATGAGCCGCGCCTCGACACGGTCCCCGACGGTGGAATCGGGCCCGATCGACCGATTCACTCGTCGAGTTTGTGCCTGAACGCGCGGAGTGCGTTCCGTCCTCGATCGGTCAGGTGAACCAGTCGGCGGCGACCCACCCGTTCGACGGTGACGTAGCCATCGGCCTCTAGCGGTTCGACGATGTGGGTATCGAGCAACCGAAACGCGCCCTTCTCGCTCGCTGGATTGCGGTCGGCGATGAACCCCAGTTCGGCCGATCGGGCGTACTCGATCAGGTCCTTCTTCTTGGGGTGGGTCGTCTCGAAGCGATCGTCGTGGGCGGACGGATCGGCGAGAAAGTCCATGATCGCGATCTGGTCGCGGGTCGGCGAGTCGATTGGGTAGGTCGGAACGCGGCTGGTCGACGCGACGCCGCGACTGACCGGCGCCTCGGATTCGTCGTACACCGTCTCGGCCGGTTCGACGTGGTAGGCCGTGGCGTCGGTCGAGACGTCCATACACGCGATCGTCGCGCCGACCGCGGGGATGACTCCGGCTCCGGAGACGTTGACGAACACGTCGTCTCCCTCGTGGGTCGCCGCGATCGTTGTCACGTCGCCGAGGACGGCGTACACGTTCGAGAAGTCACACTCGTGAACGGAGACCGATCGGACGATCGATTCGAGCGACGAGCGCAGCGAATCGACGTACGGCGGGACGCCGTCGGGATCCGCGTCGACGAGGAGGTGGACGACGTCGGCGCGCTGGCGCTCGATCGGTTCGTAGACGCGATCGTACTCGAACCCGACCGGCGCGACGTGGACCCGTTCGGAGACCTCCATACGAGGGAGTACGCGCGGGAGCGCTCATTATTCTGACTGTTCGGGACGGTGAAACGGCGGCTAACCGCGGAGTCGCGAACCGGACGGCGAACCCGCACGCGCCAAACTGGCCGGCGGGGTCGACGGGCGAGAGCCAGGGTGGCAAGCAAGTTGGTCGACCGAACCTACGCGTCGTCACTCATCGAGCCGAATACCGCTTCGGCGTCGGATGGAACGTCGAAGTCGTGGAAGTGTTCACCGCGTTCCTTGGTGAGGATATTGAGCGCGGCCGCGGCGCCGTCGCCGGCGGAGATGACGGCCTGCCACTCCTCCGCGCGAACCATCGCGCCGGTCGCGTAGGCGTTCTCGACCGACGTCTCCTTCGTGACGTCGACGTCGACGACGTCGCCGTCGAAGGCGCACCCGAGCGTCTCGGCCAGGTCCCGATTCGCACCCGTCGCGAGGACGACGTAGCTCGCCTCGGTCGTACCGTCCTCAGATTCGATCTCGAATCCGTCCCCCGTCTCGGCGATCGATTCGACCGTCTCGCCCTGGCGGCGATCCACGTCGAAGTGATCGGCCTGATCGCGCATTCGTTCGAGCAGGGTGGATCCGTCCGTCGACCCGATTCCCGGGTAGTTGAACAGGTGGGCCTTGTGCATCCAGGTGCCGTCGGCGTCGAACAGGACCGTCTCGAGTCCGTTCTTCGCGGTGAAGAGGCCACAGGACAGTCCGGCCGGACCGCCGCCGACAATTGCTACGTCGGACATACGCCCACGTACCGTATCAACGCCCATAAACGTCACTTCGGCGGGGGATAAGGGTGGGTTTCTGGAACGGCCGCCGGAGTCACCTCGCGGGAACGGTGCTCGCTTCGAAGTTCGACGGTGGAAGAGGGAGCCGGCACGAGTCAGGCGAGCGGATAAGTGGCCAGTTGGCGTATCGACGATATGCGTCGCAGCTGGATCGGAGTGCTCTGTTTCCTCGTCGCGGGACTCGCCCTCTCGGGCGCCACGGCGGCCGCCGCGCCGGCCGACGGAAGCGGCCTCGTCTCGACGAGCGGGTTCGGCGGGTCGATCGTGGTCGAGGAGGGAGAGACCGTCTCGAGCGTCGAGGGCGTCGCCGGCGGGATCGTCGTGGACGGGACCGTCGAGGGGGACGTCTCCGGACTGGCCGGTGACGTTCGAATTCGGGGGACCGTCGACGGCGACGTCTCGGTCGCCACCGGAAATCTGTACATCGACGGGACGGTGACGGGCGACGTCTCGGCGGGTGCGGGATCGATCCGCCTGGCCGAGGGTGGTGAAATACGGGGTTCGATCGACGCCGGGGCCGGCACCGTCCGAATCGACGGCACGATCGGCGGTGACGCGACGATCGGCGCGGAGACGATAACCCTCGGCGAATCCGCCTCGATCGACGGCGACCTGACCTACGACGGCACGCTCGCGGGGAACACGGACGCGGTCGAGGGGTCGATCACCCACGATTCGACACTCGGCATGGGGCTCGTCGGCGACGTCCAGCCGCTCGCCTCCTGGCTGTTCGCCATCTACGCGTTCGTCCTGAACCTGGTTCTCGGAGCGGTCCTGTTGGCCGTCGCGCCGCGGTTTACGGCCGGCGTCGCGGGTCGCGCCCGGCGACGCCCGCTCCGAACCGGCGCGGTCGGGTTCGGCGTCCTCATCGCCGTCCCGGTCGTCCTCGTCGCCGTCGCGCTCACCGTGGTGGGGATCCCGCTCTCGCTGATCGGCGCGCTGCTCTTCGCGCTCGTCGTCTGGATCGGACTCGTCCTCGGGCGGTTCGCCCTCGGCGTGTGGGTGCTGTCGCTGGTCGACGTCGAGCGACCCTGGCTCGCCCTGCTCCTCGGCCTCGCGATCGGCGCGTTCCTTTCCCTGGTGCCGTGGCTCGGCGGCGTGATCGACTTCGTGCTCCTGCTGCTCGGCCTCGGCGGCCTGGCCATCGGCCTCTATACGTCCCGACGTCGATCCGGGCCGCCCGCCGCGAGTCCGCGCGATTCGACCCCGGCGTCCTGACCGACCGTCGAGCGCGAACCTGCCAGCCCGCGGCGGTTAAGTGGGTCCATCGCCGTACGGTGAGGCATGGCGAGCGACCGAGCGCCGGCCGACGATCCGCGGGCCACCTACGACTACGCGAGCGACGCGGTCGAGCGGCCGGCGCTGGCGACGGACCTGTCGGCGCGCGTCGACGGCGAGGTGCGGATGGATCGATACACGCGCTCGCTCTACGCGACCGACGCGAGCGCCTACGAGGTGACGCCGGTCGGCGTCGTCTTCCCCCGGTCGACGGCCGACGTGGCCAGCGTCGTGGGTTACTGCGCCGAGCGGGAGATACCGGTGTTACCCCGCGGCGGCGGGACGAGCCTCGCCGGACAGACGGTCAATCGCGCGGTCGTCCTCGACTTCACGCGGTACATGGACGAGATCCGGACGATCGACCCCGACGACCGGACGGCGACCGTCCAGCCGGGAACGCTCCTCGGAACGCTCGACGAACGACTCGAGCCCCACGGGCTCACGTTCGCCCCGGATCCGGCCTGGGGCGAGAAGAGCGCGATCGGCGGTGCGATCGGGAACAACTCGACTGGCGCGCACTCGCTCCGGTACGGCAAGACCGACGCCTACATCGAATCGTGCGAGGTCGTCCTCGCGGACGGCACCGTCACGCGATTCGGCGAGGTCACGCTCGACGAACTGGCCGAACGCGCCGATCCGGACGGCGACCTCGAAGCGCGGATCTACGCGACGGTCGACCGCATCATCGCCGATGAGGGCGACGCGATCGAAGCGGCGTATCCCGATCTCAAGCGAAACGTCTCCGGATACAATCTCGATCGGCTGATCGCCGAGGCCCGCGGGGCGGACCTGCCTGGCGGAGAGTCGACCGGTCCCGCGGGGACGGTCAACCTCGCGCGGTTGCTGGCGGGGAGCGAGGGGACCCTGGCCATCGTGACCGAGGCGACGGTCTCCCTCGAGCCCGTCCCTGAGACCAAGGCCGTCGCGCTGCTCTGTTATCGCGACCTCCACGACGCGATGGCCGACGTGGCGCCGATCCTCGAGCACGACCCGGCCGCCGTCGAGGTGCTCGACGACGTCCTCATCGACCTCGCGCGCGGGACCACCGAGTTCGGGCCCGTGACGGAGATGCTTCCCGAGGGGACGAACGCGACGCTGCTGGTCGAGTTCTACGCCGACGGCGACGCGGATCGGCGCGACGCCGTCGAGCGGTTGCTCGTGGATCGAGTTCCGGGGACCGGCCGTGCCGCGAGCGGCGATGAGCCCCCAGACACGGCCACCGAATCCGCCGACGACTCCAGATCCGGGTCGGCGGGTGACGAGCCGCGCTCACACCGCGCGATCGAGGCGATCGAAGCCTACGAGCCGGCCGACCGCGCGACCCTGTGGAAGCTGCGCAAGTCCGGCCTCCCCATCTTGCTCTCGCGGACGACCGACGCGAAGCACATCTCGTTCATCGAGGACACCGCAGTTCCTCCGTCTCGCCTGCCCGAGTTCGTCGAGTCGTTCGAGGAGATCCTCGAAACCCACGGGACGTACGCGTCGTTCTACGCCCACGCGGGTCCGGGCGTCTTACACGTCAGACCGCTCGTCAACACGAAGACCGTCGAGGGGCTCGACCAGCTCCGCGGAATCGCCGACGACGTCACGGACCTCGTCGTGGAGCTCGGGGGCTCGGTCTCGGGCGAACACGGCGACGGCCGGGCGCGGACCCGGTGGAACCGCAAACTCTACGGCGAGCGCGTCTACGATCTCTTCCGCGAGTTGAAGGAGGCGTTCGACCCCGACTGGCTCCTGAATCCGGGACAGGTGGTCGGCTACCCGCCACGCGACGGCGCGGGTTCGGCGATCGACCGCGCCTCGGCGGCCGACACGCGTAGGTCGGAAATCGACGGCGCGTCGACGACCGACGGCCCCGATCCGTCGTCCGGCGCAGGCGAAACGGCCGGAGACGAAGTCGAAACGGCAGGCGAGGGTCCATCCGCGCCGCCCGAGCGCGCCGGAGAGGTTTCGCTCGACGAGCACCTCCGGTTCGATCCGTCGTACTCGTTCGATCCCGGGTTCGAACCGACGCTCGACTGGCCGAACGACAACGGCATGCAGGGGATGATCGAACTCTGTCACGGCTGTGGCGGCTGCCGCGGGGAGCAGTCGACGACCGGCGGCGTGATGTGTCCGACGTTCCGGGCGAGCGACGAGGAGATCACGAGCACGCGCGGGCGCGCGAACGCGCTCCGACGGGCGATGAACGGCGAGATGCCGGGGGACGTGCTCGAAGACGAATTCGTCGAAGAGGTCCTCGACCTCTGTATCGGCTGTAAGGGCTGTGCGGTCGACTGCCCGAGCGAGGTCGACATGGCGAAGCTCAAGGCTGAGGTGACCCACCAGTACAACCGGCGACACGGGGCCTCGATTCGCGACCGACTCTTCGCCGACGTCGAGCGCCTCGCCGCGTGGGGGAGCCGACTCGCGCCGCTCTCGAACCTCGCCCAGCGCGTCCCCGGGGGCCGCTGGCTCCTCGAACGCACGATCGGGATCGACGCCAGTCGGCCGTTACCGACGTTTCACCGCGAGACGTTCGTCGACTGGTTCGAGGCGCGCGCGGCCGAGCGACCCGACGGGCCGGAACCAACGGTCGACGACGGGATCGGTGCGGACGACCGGCCGACGCGAACGGCGCTCGTCCTCCCGGACACGTTCACCAATTATGCCAATCCGGAGGCGGGGAAAGCCGCCGTGGAGGTGCTCGAAGCCGCCGGGGTTCGCGTCGGCGTCCCGACCGAACTGGGAGACACCGGGCGACCTGCGTTCTCGAAGGGGCTGCTCGATCGGGCGCGCGAACGCGCACGGGAGACGGTCGAGACGCTCGAACCGTACGTCGCCGACGGCTGGGACGTCGTCGTCATCGAACCGTCCGACGCGGTCATGCTGCAGTCGGACTACCGGGACCTGCTCCCGGGGGCGGCGACCGACGCGGTCGCGAACGCGACCTACGGGATCTGCGAGTACGTCGACCGGTTCGACCTCGACGAATCGATCGCGTACGACGCAGGGGGCGAGCAGTCGCTGATCTATCACGGACACTGCCACCAGAAGGCGTCGAAGCGAGACCACCACGCGGTCGCGGTCCTGCGACGCGCCGGCTTCGCGGTGGATCCGCTGGATTCGGGCTGTTGCGGCATGGCCGGCAGTTTCGGCTACGAGGCCGAACACGCCTCGATGAGCGACGCAATCGCCGCGATCCTCTTCGAGCAGGTCGCGGAAAGCGGGGGTGATCGCGTCGTTGCGCCCGGGGCGTCGTGTCGGACGCAACTGGAGACGCGTCCGGGCGACACCGACGACCCGCCGACGCCGATCGAGGTGATCGCGGAGTCGATGGCAGACTCCGCGCGTCGAGCCGACGTCTCGCGCGGCGAACACGAAAGGTAAGGGACTTATTCGCGTCCGGTGAACCGCCACCCATGGAGGCCATCGTCCTGGCCGGCGGGTACGCGACGCGATTGTGGCCGATCACGCGACATCGACCGAAGATGTTCCTCCCGATCGGCGAGACCACCGTCATCGACCGGATCTTCGAGGAACTCGAGGCCGACG
Source organism: Halovivax limisalsi (assembly GCF_023093535.1). NCBI lineage: Archaea > Methanobacteriati > Methanobacteriota > Halobacteria > Halobacteriales > Natrialbaceae > Halovivax > Halovivax limisalsi. Next base: position 2,120,307 of record NZ_CP095757.1, on the reverse strand, counting down.
ACCGGATCGAGACGGTCTACGTGAGTACGAACGAACGCTTCGCGGAGGAATTCGAAGCGCACCTCGTCGACTCCCCCTACGAGAAACCGCAACTGTCCGTCGAGGAGACGACGGCCGAGGACGAGAAGTTCGGCGTCGTCGGCGCGCTCGAGCAGTTGATCGACCGCGAGCGGATCGACGACGATCTGCTCGTCATCGCGGGCGACAACCTGATCAGCTTCGCCGTCTCGGACTTTCTCGATCGCTTCGAGGAGCGGGAGGCGCCGACGCTCGCGGCCTACGACGTCGGCTCGCGCGAACGTGCCAGCGAGTACGGACTGGTCGAACTCGAGGGCGACCGCGTCGTCGACTTCCAGGAGAAACCCGACGAGCCGAACAGCACGCTCGTCTCGATCGCCTGCTACGCGTTCCCGGCGGAGACCCTGCCGCTCTTCGAGACCTACCTCGACGACGGCAACAACCCCGACGAACCGGGTTGGTTCGTCCAGTGGCTCCGGTCGCGCCGGGCCACTTACGCCTACACGTTCGACGGCGCCTGGTTCGACATCGGGACGCCCGAGAGCTACCTCGAGGCCGTCTCGTGGTACCTCGACGGCGACTCGCTCGTCGCCGAGAGCGCCACCCTCGACGGCGCAACGATCGGCGAGAACGTCCACGTCATGGCCGACGCCGAACTCGAGAACGCGACGCTCGACCGGGCCGTCGTCTTTCCGAACGTCACCCTCCGGAACGCGGAGATCCGTCACTCGATCATCGACGAGGACACGCTCCTGGAGGACGTGAGCCTCGCCGAGGCGCTCATCGGCGCCCACACGCAGATCTCGACCGAGTGACCGTCGGTCGCGCTTCTCCGGACCGCGCGTGAAGAAAGCCGCCGAGCGGCGCACCTACGACTCCGGCGTCGCTTCGAGCGTCGCGTCCGTCACCGCGATCGAACCGCGCGTCCCCTCCCACTCGACCGTGTACTCGAGGGAAATCGCCCGGTCCATGTGCGGCCCGTCGACGACGAACGTCTCGAACTCGCCGCCCTCGCCGAGAATGTGGACGCCGTGGGAGTCCGACAGAGCTTCGAGGTCGGCGAGTGCCGCCCGGTCGAGTCGGCGACCGAGCCAGGAGCGATCGAGCCCGCCGGCGGCCACCTGGATGACCCGAATATCGAAGCCCGCGTCGAGCATCTCCTCGGCCAGCTCCCGGGGCGGCCGGTTCCACAGCGGGGCGAAACACTCCCACCCGTACCGATCACAGAGTGCCGAGATCCGGCGGTGCTGAAAGTCGCTCTCGACGGCACCGACGATCAGTCCCTCGATTCCGCCGTCCAAATCGTCGTCGAGTGCCGCGAGCGCCGATTCGAGCGGTTCGAGTTCGCGATCGCCCTGGGCCGACGCGTCGGACGCACGGTCGGCGTCCAGTTCGCCGGGGTGGACGGCGACCGCCTCGATGCCGATGCTCTCGGCGGCGAGTTCGGCGAGGTCGGTCGCGGGCACGTGATACATGTACGAATCGCCCTCGGGATGAACCGTGAGGAGGCGACCGACCGAACGTCCGCGTTCGAGCGCCCGATACAGGGCGTACGAGGAGTCCTTGCCACCGGAGAAGAGCGAGATCCAGGAACCCCGTGAACGAGTCATAGGGAAGACGAACGCCCGCGGTGATAAATGACTCACGTTCCGCACCGCGCCTCGATTCCGGCGCGGACCGTCAGTCGGAGTCGGCTCGCTCGGGGATGTCGGGATCGTCGATCGTCGGGGGCGTCAGGTACGAGGTCAGCTGGACCCCGACGATGCTCAGGACGAACGCGACGACGACGTAGGCCGCGAGGCGTTCGCCCGGCGACGGTGCGAAGTCCGATAGCTGGAGCACGCCGATCGAAAAGCCCGGCACCGTCAGCGGCTCGATGACGTCCTGCTGCTGGAGGAAGTACGCGGAGAACCCGCGGACGACGAGACCGACGCTGACCACCACGAACGGCAGGTTGAGAAACGAGCGCCTGAGCGGTTCGTCGCGGATCAGTTCGTCGAGGAGCCGACCGGCGCTGGCGACCAGCGCCGCCGTGGCGATCCAGGGGACGCCCTCGAAGGCGAACTGCATGGCCCGGACGAGCAGCCCGGACGGCTCGCCGAGACTCGACACGCCGAGCGCCCCGGCGAAGAGGCCCACCAGGGTCAGTCCGCCCGCGACGACGTACGTGACGACGGAGATCTGACCCGCGTAGAGGGACTCCCTGGCCTTGATCGTCAGCGCCGTGAGCAGATCGTCGACGTTGAAGCCCTTGTAGAGGAGGAAGAGTCCGATCACGGTCGTGATCGCCGCGGCGCCCTCGGCGACGCTCCAGATCGAGGAGAGGATCGGGAACACGAGCAGCGTCAGTCCCAGGGGGACGAGGATCGTCTGCCGGAGTTCCTCGTCGCCGAGGAACTGTTTCAGGAGGTAATACGTCGACTCGATGTCGCGGGCCTGTCTGACGACGACGCGATCCACGGAGTCGACGGGCAATCGACTCTCGACGATCGGGACGAGTTGCTCGTCGTCCGCGCCGTCGATGACGACGACGGCGGAGTCGACGCCGCGGCTCTCGACGAGTTCGTCGATCTGGGCCGCGACCGCGCGGTCAGCACTGACGATCGACTCGCGGTCGCCCGAGACGACCGCGACGACGACCTCCTCGTTCTCGTCGCGCAGCTGCTGGGCGACCCGGAGGGTCTCGAGGAGCGCGTTGACCCCCGAATCCTCGGGATCGGCGAGCCCGACGTCGGTCACCAGGGCGCGGACGGCCTCCCAGCCGACGATGGGCGTGGAGAGGCCGGTCTTGCGGCCGACGTCGTCGTTTCGATCCAGACAGACGACCAGCGTGGTCACTGTACGAACCATGCTCCCCCGCCGATAAAATCCTTTATCCCGACCGCCGTCGCGTCGAGCGACACCGATCGATGCCGCGTCCTCCCCGAGGCACCGGAGACAGTAACGCCGGCGGGCCGTAGGCCGGGTGGAACCCGTCTTCGGATCGCCACTCGTCGGCACCGCCGCTGGCCTACCGTCGCTATCGTTTCACGTTGGCGAACAGTTGACCGTCGGTCGGATTCGGTCACGCGAGCGGGCCCGGTGTGAACGTATCAGATACGAAGACACTGTCTGACGCCTGGCTGACCGTCAGCGTGACGAATCGGTTCGTCTGAGTGTAAACGATTCGTTACGGTCGGAGCCAACGGACGATTGAGACGACCTTCGCGGCCTCGTCAGGGCCAGTCGACCGCCCATTATTTTGTAGGACAATCTGCCGTAAATTGTCTGACAGGGTTTTATGGTCGCGTTCGGCATACCGAGCGTGTCCCCCGGAAATCCGGGAGAGGGAAACATAGCATGAACGCACTCGACCACGACGCACCGGCCAATCCGACCCCGCCGACGCAGACGACGACCGTCACCCACGACTGGGAGGGCGATTGTTCGCTGGCCGTGACCATCGTCACCGGCATCGCCAGACTTGCGGACGTCGACCCGGAAGACGTCCCGCAAATCTACGACCAGGTCGACCCCGACAGCCTCGACTCACTGTTCGAGCCGACCCGACGAACCGGCGACCGTTCGGACGGTCACCTCTGGATTCCGGTCGACGACTACGGCGTCACCGTCCACGGTGACGGGACCGTCGTCGTCCGATCGCTGAACCACACCTGATCGACGGATCCGACGCACGAGCGCCGTATCGACGACACAGCGGACGAGCGACGGATCCGACGATCCCGAACCGACGGCCCCCGCGACGGCACGCAACCTCGATCGACAGCGCGACGAGCAGCGACGTGACTGATCGCCCGATCGATACGGTGAAACAAGTGGCTATTCGCCTTACAGCAAGCCGGTCTTCTGGAGCTTCATCAGGTCCTCGGTGTCGAGGGTCTCGCCTTCCTTGAACTTCTGATAGATCTCCTCGGCTTCCTCTTTGGCCTCCTCCTTCTTCTTGTCGCGCGCCGACTTGCGCTGTTCTTCTTCCTGCTTGTCCATCTCGCGCAGTCGCTTCTGGACGCGCACGAAGTCCTCGTGGTGGCGGTCGGCGGCCTCCTGGGCCTCGACGAAGGACTCGTGCATCTCGTCGGCCTCGTCGCGGATATCGTCGGCCTCGCGGTAGGCCTCGATCATCTCGTTGTGGTGTTCCTGGGCCTTGTCGGCCAGCTCGGTCACCTTCTGGTGGTGCTTCGAGGCTTCGGCGCGAACCTCCTCCGCTTCCGCACGGAGGTCTTCGAGTTCGTCGCTGCCTTCGAGTTTCTCCTTGCGGTCGGCGTACTCCTCGCGCTTTTCCTCGATCTTCTCGATGAGTTCGCGCTCCTCGTCCGTCGAGAGAACCTCGGTCTGCTGTTTGAACTCGAGTTGCTCGATCTCCTCTTCGAGCGCTTCGAGGTCCTTGCCTTCGTCGAGTTCGAGGTCCGATTTGAGGCGGTCGACCTTGTCGAAGAGTTCGTTGGCCTCCGCGTTAAGCTCGTTTCGCTTCTCTTTGTGCTCCTGGACCTGCTCGTTGAGTTCGTCGCGTTTCTCGCGATGCTCCTGGGCCTCGTCGACCTTCTCGCGCGTCTTCGAGTTGAGTTCGTCGCGCTTGGACGCGCGTTCAGAAGCCATCTGGTTCAGCTCGTTTCGCCGATCCCGGAGTTGACCGGCCTTCTTGATGAGCTGTCCTTTCGATTTGTTTTCGAGGTCGTCCTCTGTCAGTTCGATGTTTTTCGATTCGTCTACCATGTGTTCAAACCTCTGTGCCATACCCGCACCGGCGACGGCGTACGCTCACCGTGGGCGAAATCCCGGATAACAAGATTCCCCGTCATTGGTCGTCGAGCGATACGCGCCAAACCGATGACGCTCTGGTACCGGTAGATACTGTCGGCCGATAGTTAAAGGTACCGGTCGATAGCGCTGTGAAAACCGTTAGCACACGCCTCGACGGGGGCTCGGAAGCCGACGCGGTGTCGCAGGGAGGTGTTTAAATGATCGCACAGGTGATCTGCGCCGTTCAGCTGGTCGTTCGCGGGAACCAACGCGTGTAGGAGGCGGTTCGATGACCGATCGAGACGAGACTGGGGCCGGTACGAACCGACGTGAGGACCATCAGAGGTCGTACCGATTGACGATCCGATCGTCCGTCTCGACGACGAGCTCGAGCGTCGAGGCGTCGGACGGAATCGAGATCGACTCGACGTCGGTCACCGCGTGCGGATCGACGCTCGCACCGGCTGATCCGGATCGATCCCCTGCGGTCCAGGACACCGTCGTCTCCACCGCGTCAGGGGTATCGTTACAGATCGCTAACTGAACCGAGCCACCGGCCGCCGGCGGGCCGACGGTGACGGCCTGAATCGGTTCGAACGAGGCGGCAAGGGCGTCGAACGCCGATTTTCGCGATCGATCCGCGCGACAGATTCCCGCGTCGCCGTTCCCGGCGTCGACGAGCGTGTCCGCGACGACGCCGCCGTAGCCACGATACCGGGCCGCCTCCGCGACCGTCTTCAGCACGTGGCGCTGATACCCGTCCGCGTCCTCATCCGGGAGATCGCGCGAGGTGCCGACCGCAGCCGCCCCGGGGAAGGTCGGGTCGTCCGACTCGACGTCCGTGGCCGCGCCGAACCCGGCGAGCACGCGCCCGCGCGGGCTGTACTTCGTGAGGAGCCACTCGGCCGCCGACGCGTCGAGGTAGGCCCAGCCTGGCCAGGCCGAGAGCGCATCCGCGTCGGCGCCCGGCGGGCCGATCGTCGGAACGGACGCGACGCCGTCCGGGATCTCGGCTGCGACGGCGTCCGCTCCACCGCGATCGGCGTCCCGTCGCCACGCCCGATATCGGAGGCGGAGTTTCGACAGGGTACCGGTTCCGAGCGGCGCGGTCAGATCCTCCATCCCGCGATCCGCGACCGTAAGCGCCGCCAGGCTCGGGTGGTGCCCGAATCGATCGACGACGGTTCGGACCGTCTCGGTCGCCCGGTCCGCGTCGATCGGCGTCGGTTCGGGCAGGCCCTGCCAGACGAGGACGCCCGACTCGTCGCAGGCCTCGTAGAAGGACGCGGGCGCGAGAAACGCCGGGAGCCGGAGGACGGTCGCGTTCGCGTCGACGGCCGCGGCGACGGCGTCGGCGTCCGCCGCGCCGGGTCGCACCGTCAGCCCGCGGGCGGCGACGCGACGGCCGTTGACCAGAAAGCCGTCGGCGTCGCGGTCGACGTCGCAGAGGCCGACCGTCCGCTCGAGGGACTGCTCGCCGAGTTTGACGCGGAGCGTGTACCGGTGTTGGGGGCCGAGTTCGCGCGGCCACCACAGCGACGGATCGCGAACCTCGATCGCCTTCCGGATCGACAGCCGGTCGCCCGCGTCGGCCTCGATTGGCGTTCGATCCATCGACCCGCCGCCGCGAAAGCCGTCCGGGCGCAGCGAGAAGTTGAGCACGTCGTCGACCGGTTCGGCCGCGTCGACGTCGACGGTCACGTCGAGCGTCGCGCCGTCGTCGGTCACGGTGGGCGTGACCGACAATCCGGTGAGCACCGTCGACGGGCGCCGACTAACCGTCACGGATCCCCTGATGCCGGGGACGAGGTCGGTCGCAGGGACGGTCCCCTGCTGGGCGAGGGCCTCGACGGTCGCGTTCGGCTCACAGACGATCCGGAGGAGGTTCTCCGGTTCGGGGTCGAACGGAACGGAAACGGGCCCGACGGGTCGATCGACCGCCGCGAGCTGCGTGCCGTTGAGCCAGACGCGAACGCGGCCCAGCACGTCCAGGAGCGTCAAGAGCGCGCGATCGCCGTCTTCACGTCGGGGGTCCGGAAACCGGCGCTCGTAGACGATCGGCGCCGACTCCCCGGCGAACCGTTCGGCCCGACCGGGAACCGACACCTCGTACCACTCCGTAGCCGCGGGCGGCTCACCTGCCGCCGACGACTCGACGATTCCGCCGCGCCACGTACCGGTCATTATCCCTGCAAGTGCGCGCCGACCTCAAAGCCCTTGCGACGGATTCGAGCGCACAAATGCCGGCGGTCGAGTGGACACGGCAATCGACCGGCGAAACGGACCGGCGGCGAACCGATGGTCGGTCTGATCCGACCGGCGGCGGGCGATAGTAGCTCGAATCTGGGCACCAGCGGGCGAAGGAACGTCGGAGCGGGTGGGCAGCGACTCGATGGCCAGCCCCAGTTGCGTGCGGATAACAACGGTTTTCAGCCCCAATCGCCTTCGCGTCGGTATGTTCTCCGATCAACGGCTGTCGGTGCCCGATCGGCCCGAGGCGCTTCGCGAGGAATATCTTCGAACGTTCGGCTCGATCGTCGACTCGGTGGGCGTCGATCGCGCCGCGGCGGAGACGCCACTCGATCGAGCGACCCTCGAGGCGCTTGTCGACGGCGAGTCGCCGTCGCTCTCGCTCGAAGCGGCGAGCGAACTCCAGGCGCTGGAAGCGAACGCGCCGGATCCGGAGACGATCCGCATCGAAGCCTGCGAGCACCTCTTGCTCGGAATGTCGACGGCGGTACTCGACGTCGAAACGCTCGCGGCCGCTGTCGAACTCGACCTCGATCCGAAGGAGATCCAGCAGAAACTCGAACGACGGGCGGCCATGTCGTTCGACGAGTTCGTCCACCTCCAGCACGCGATCGGTGATCGGGCGCCCTGACGACGGCCGATCGAGACACCGGGTGACCGGCGATACAGACACTACGTGACCGGCCGATCGATCGCGCTGACGACGCGCGACGGGCCGTCTCGTCGCCGGCCGATCGGCCGCCCGCGACGGGCAGCACGACCCGAGAGCGATCCCGTCATATACGGGGCGCTACGACGGGTCTTTCGGCGAGTTTCGCGGGAAGAGAGGCGGAAACTCGCCAGATTGAAATGTACAGGCCGGCTAGTTCGACCAATGTCTCTCAACGACGTATCAGACGCCATCCGTCCGTTCGAACACGACGGAACGACCTACCAGATGGCAGATCTCACCGCGCTCGAGGACGCGGGCCTCTGCGAGCTCGACTCGCTGCCTGTGAGCATCCGGATCATGCTCGAATCGGTGCTCCGAAACGCGGACGGCGACGGAATCGATCTGCGGGACGTCGAGAACGCCGCCAGTTGGCGACCCGACGTCCCGAACGTCGAAGTGCCGTTCACCGTCTCGCGGGTCGTCCTGCAGGACCTGACGGGCGTGCCGGCCGTCGTGGACCTCGCGGCCCTCCGGTCGGCCGCCGATCGCAAGGGCGTCGACCCGGCGGTCGTCGAACCCGAAGTGCCGTGCGACCTCGTCATCGACCACAGCGTCCAGGTCGACCACTTCGGCTCCGAGGACGCCTACGAGAAGAACGTCGACCTCGAGTACGAGCGCAACGAGGAGCGATACCGCGCGATCAAGTGGGCCGAACAGGCCTTCGACGACTTCAACGTGGTCCCGCCGGGCACCGGCATCGTCCACCAGGTCAACTTGGAGCACCTGGGACGGGTCGTCCACGAGCGCGAGGAAGACGGCGAGCAGTGGCTCTACCCCGACACGCTCGTCGGGACCGACAGCCACACGCCGATGATCGGCGGCATCGGCGTCGTCGGCTGGGGCGTCGGCGGCATCGAGGCCGAGGCCGCGCTGCTCGGCCAGCCGATCACCATGCAACTGCCCGAGGTCGTCGGCGTCCGCCTCTCCGGCGAACTGCCCGAGGGGGCGACCGCGACCGACCTCGTCCTCCACCTCACCGAGACGCTCCGCCAGGTCGGCGTCGTCGACCGCTTCGTCGAGTTCTTCGGGCCCGGCGTCTCCCAGCTGTCGGTCGCCGACCGCGCGACGATCTCGAACATGGCGCCCGAACAGGGCTCGACGATCAGCATGTTCCCCGTCGACGAGAAGACCCTCGAGTACCTCGAGCTCACCGGGCGCGACGAGGACCACATCGACCTCGTCCGTTCCTACCTCGAGGCCCAGGGCCTCTTCGGCGAGCAAAACCCCGAGTACACCGAGACCGTCGAGTTCGACCTCGGCGACGTCGAACCGAGCCTCGCCGGGCACAAGAAACCCCACGCTCGCATCCCGATGGGCGACCTCGACGAGCACTTCCCGACGTTGCTCGCCGAGGAGGGTGTCATCGATTCGGGTGCCGCCACGAGCGACGGCGGCCTGGTCTCGAAAGACCAGCCCGGCCTCGACGAGAAGATCCCGGTCACGCTCGAGGACGGCACCGAGGTCGAGATCGGCCACGGGAGCGTCCTCGTCAGCGCGATCACGAGCTGTACGAACACGTCGAACCCGTCGGTGATGGTCGCCGCGGGGCTGCTCGCGCGCAACGCCGCCGAGAGAGGCCTCGACGTACCAGACTACGTCAAGACGAGCCTCGCGCCCGGCAGCCAGGTCGTCACGGAGTACCTGAAACGGGCCGACCTGCTCGACGATCTCGAAGCACTGGGCTACCACGTCGTCGGCTACGGCTGTACGACCTGCATCGGCAACGCGGGGCCGCTCGCCGAGCCGATCGAGGCCGCCATCGACGAGCACGACCTCTGGACGACGAGCGTCCTCTCCGGGAATCGCAACTTCGAGGCGCGCATCCACCCGAAGATTCGCGCGAACTACCTCGCCAGCCCGCCGCTGGTCGTCGCCTACGGCCTCGCCGGCCGGATGGACGTCGACCTCGAGACCGACCCGATCGGCACCGGCGACGACGGCGAGCCGGTCTACCTCGAAGACGTCTGGCCGGACCCCGAAGAGGTTCGCCGGACGATCCACGACAGCGTCTCGCCCGAGCTGTTCGAGTCGAAGTACGCCTCGGTCTTCGAGGGCGACGAGCGCTGGGAGGCGCTCGACGCGCCGACGGGCGAGGTCTACGACTGGGACGACGAGTCGACGTACATCCGCGAACCGCCGTTCTTCCAGGAGTTCCCGCTGGAGAAACCCGGCGTCTCGAACGTCGAGGACGCCCGGACCCTGCTCGCGCTCGGCGATACGGTCACGACCGACCACATCAGCCCCGCCGGACCCTTCGGCGAGGACCTGCCCGCGGGCCAGTGGCTGAAAGAGCGCGGCGTCGCGCCCCACGAGTTCAACACCTACGGCTCCCGCCGCGGGAACCACGAGGTCATGATGCGGGGCACGTTCGCGAACGTCCGCATCGAGAACGAGCTGCTCGACGGGAGAGAAGGCGGCTACACCGTCCACCACCCGACGGGCGAGGAGACGACGGTGTTCGAAGCGAGCGAGCGCTATCGCGAGGACGGAACGCCGCTGGTCGTGATGGCCGGCATCGAGTTCGGGACCGGTTCGAGCCGCGACTGGGCGGCGAAGGGGACCGACCTCCTCGGAATCCGCGCCACCATCGCGAAGAGCTACGAGCGCATCTACCGCGACAACCTCATCGGCATGGGCGTCCTGCCCCTGCAGTTCGACGACGGCGAGGGCTGGGCGGAACTCGGCCTCGACGGCACCGAATACTACACGATCGAGGGGCTCGAGGACGGACTCGAACCCGACCAGCGCCTCACCGTCACGGCCGAACCCGAGGCGGGCGAGACGACCACGTTCGAGGTCACCGCGCAGGTCGCGACGCCGTCGGCAGTGGAGTACGTCGAACACGGCGGCGTCCTCCACATGGTCCTGCGCGATCTGCTGACCGACGAACTCGCCTGAGAACGCGATCGTTCCCGGACGGCCGGACCGTGACGTCCTCCCGTGTCTGGGGCCGAACGCCCCACGAACCGGACCGATTCCCTTTTGATCGGTGGGGGGCAACGTCAGGGCGTGCAGACGGTGGAACTTCACACCCACACGTCGCTGTCCCACGACGGGCGTGATCCGGTCGAGCTGGTCCTCGAGCAGGCCGCGGCGGTCGGGCTCGACGCCATCGCGATCACCGATCACGACGAGATCGCCGCCAGCCTCGACGCCGTCGAACTGGCCCCGTCGTACGGGCTCGTCGGCATCCCCGGCATGGAAATTTCGAGCAAGGCCGGCCACGTGCTCGGGATCGGCATCGAGGAGGCGGTCGCGCCCGGACTCTCCTTCGGCGAGACGCTCGACCGGATCCACGATCGCGGCGGCATCGCCGTTATTCCGCATCCCTTTCAGGAGTCGCGCCACGGCGTGATGGCCCGCATCACGCGAACGGAACTCGCCGCGGCCGACGCCATCGAGGTCTACAACTCGCGACTGTTGACGGGTCGGTCGAACCGGCAGGCCAGGCGGTTCGCGCGCACGCACGATCTGCCGATGACCGCCGGCAGCGACGCCCACATCAGCGAGATGGTCGGCCAGGCGGTCACGCACGTCCACACGGACGAGCCGACGGCCGAGGCCATCGTCGACGCCATCGAGGCCGGCGAGACGACCGTCGACGGCAAGCGCACCCCCTGGCACATCAGCTTCCGGCAGGCGGCCGGCGGCGTCAAACGCCGCGTCGTCAGCGGACTCACCGGACTCTTTTGAATGCCCGACGCGACCGCTCTTCGCTTCGGATCCGGCCGGGGGACCCCTGAACGGATACACGAGGCGATCGAGACGAACGACCCGCTCCCCGGCACCGGCGGCTTCGCCGGCGCGTACGACGGCCGGCTCGTCCGCGACGTCCTCGGGCGCGTCCCGCTGTTCGTCGAGGCCGGGGTCCTCGACAGTGTCGACGAAGCCGAGGCGGACCCCACATCGTTCTCGGAGCCACCCGGCCCAGGGTCGCCCGTCTGGAAGGGAATCGGCGCCGTCGAGCCCCAGAGGTGGGGTCATCGACCGACAGTGCTCGAGGAACCGGTCGCGGTGCCGGCCGGGACGATCGCCGGGCGAAACGGAGCCGTCGCTCGAAAGGGACCCGGGGATTGGCGCCTCCCGCAACCGGAACCGATAGCCGAGTCGCTCGATCGGGTCGAATCCGCACTCGAACGAGTGAGCCGCGCGGAACTCGAATCGACCGCTCGCGCGGACGGAAGTGGCGAGGGAACCGAGGTTGCAGCATCGACCGCGGTCGCCTTCTCCGGCGGCGTCGACTCGGCGCTGCTGGCGGCGTTCGGCGAGACGCCGCTGTACGTCGTGGGGCTTCCGGACGGCCACGACGTCGAGGCCGCTCGCTCCGCGGCCGCGGCGATGGGACGCGCGGACGATCTGCGCGTGCGCGAGCTCTCGATCGAGGACGTCGAGCGGGCCGTCCCGACCGTCGCGCGGGCGATCGATCGGACGAACGCGATGGACGTCGCCATCGCCACCGCGATCTACCTGGTCGCGTCGGCCGCCGCAACGGACGGGATCGATCGCCTCGTCCTGGGCCAGGGTGCCGACGAGCTCTTCGGGGGCTACGAGAAGGTCGCGACGCTCGATCACCGGGTCGACGCGACGACGGTCCGGGGCGCCGTTCGCGAACAGCTCGCGACCCTTCCGACGCAACTCGAACGCGACGTCCTGGCCGTCGAGGCGGCCGGCGTCGAGCCGGTAACGCCGTACCTCCACGACGCGGTCGTCGAACCCGCGCTGGCCCTGCCCGACTCCCTCCTCGTCGCCGGGTCGACGCGAAAGGTCGGCCTCCGCCGCATCGCCCGGGAACACCTGCCGGCCGACGTCGCCGATCGCTCGAAGAAGGCCCTCCAGTACGGGACGTTAGTCTCGCGAGAACTCGACCGACTCGCGCGGCGGGCCGGCTACAAACGGCGCATGGACGACCACGTCCGCCGGTACGTCGAGTCGCGCCTCGAGGGGTGACGCCATCGAGACACAGGGCAGCTACCCGATCGGGCGCGAGTGGTGGCGGTTGCGAGAAGCGAACGCGGGTCCGACCTCGACCCGTCGGAGCTGGCCGGAACCGCAATCGAGACTGCTGGAAGTTTACTCGAACACGTCGTACTCGCTCTTGATCGACGGCGTCTCCGCGTCTTCGTCGTCGCCGGCCTCGCCCCGGTGGGACGCGACCTTCTGCCGATTGACTGCACTGATGCGATCGGCGATCGTGTCGACGAGATCGCGAACCTGGTCGCCGACGGGGCTGTCCTCGTCCTTCGCGAGCGCGCCGCGGGAGCCGTCGGCGCCGAAATCGGGATGCATGGGTAAGGAGCCGAGCAACGGGACATCGTAGTCCGACAGCGTCCGTTCGACGCCTTCGCGATCCCCGAGCAGCCGGTGTTCGTCGCCGCAGCTCGGACAGATGAACGTGCTCATGTTCTCGACGATACCGAAGACGGGCGTGTCGTGTTCGTTGTACATCTGGATGCCCTTGCGCGTGTCGTCGAGCGCCATGTCCTGGGGCGTCGTGACGATGACGGTTCCCGTGACGGGCATCGCCTGCAGGAGGTTCAGCGTCGCGTCGCCGGTCCCCGGCGGGAGGTCGACGACGAGGTAGTCCAGCCGGCCCCACTCGACGCCCTCGAAGAACTTCATCATGAACTTGTTGACCATCGGACCGCGGAGCATGGCCGGATCGTCCTCGTCCTCGAGCAGGAAGCCGGTGGAGATGATCCGAACCCCGTCGGATCGCGGCGGCACGAGGTTGTCGTCCGGCGTGACGCCGGGTTCGCTCTCGACGGGGAGGATCCGCGGCACGTTCGGGCCGTGAATGTCCGCGTCGAGCAGGCCAACCATCGCGCCCTTCCGTTCGAGGCCGGCGGCGAGGTTGGCCGCGACGGTGGTCTTGCCGACGCCCCCTTTCCCCGAGGAGACGGCGATGACGTTCTTCACGCGGGGCAGGACCTCGGTGTCGAAGCCCAGCTCCTCGCTGACCTTCGCCCGGATGTCCGGTTCGAGCCCCAGCTCGGAGACGGCGTCACGGACCGCCGTGCCGAGCTCGAGTTCCTCCGTGGCGTAGGGGGTGTTCAGCGCGAGGGAGATGGTCGCCGTGTCCTCCTCGATCGAGACGTCGTTGACGAGGCCAAGCGAGACGATGTCGTCACCGAGAGCGGGATCCGTGACGGATTCGAGCGCGTCGTAGACGTCGTCTGCGGTGTGACTCATGGTGCAGTACTCGTATACTAGGACGTGGACGACTCTTGTATGTTTGCTAGTTCACTCGACGGGCCCGCAAAACGGATGAAAACCGCAGCCAAACGCGGCGAGTTCGTTACCCGATCGGCGACGGCGCGCCGCCGTAGAAGACGACGCCGATGAGGACCGTGAGGACGAGCATGCCGATCCACATGTTGGCCGTCACCCCGACGAGGTAGAGCACGCCGAGCAGCCCCGTACTCGAGTCCTTGGGCTTGCCGACGAACCAGGAGATCGTCATCACGTACACCGGCATCAGGATGACGCCGAAGATCAGCCAGGAGCCGGGCCCCGGGAACCCGGTGGTTTCGCTCGACGGCATGTAGCCGTGATAGAGCGGTAGTTCCGCGAGTGCGAGCGTCGTCAGATCGAGGGCGCTTTGCTGCAGGCTCATGCTTCCACCTCCGTGGGTCCGTCGTCGTGACCGTGCTCACCGTTCAGGTGCTCGATCGCGTGGAGTTCGACGATCGGCACGACCTTCGAGACCAGGAGAAAGATCAGACAGACCATCCCGATCGTCCCGAGCACCGACGCGATCTCGATCAGGCTCGGGAAGTACTCGCCAGGAACGGCCTCGTAGATGCTGAACTGGACGTAGAGGAACCCTTCGACGACGAAGAGGATCTTCTCGACCAGCGTGGCCGTCAGCACGGCGACCGCGACGATGATCGCTCGCGTCTTGGTAAAGAGCACCGGCCTGAGCCCCTGGGCGAAGATGTAGATCATACTCGCCGCCACCAGCCCCAGCGAGAGCAGGTACAGCGGGTGGTGAAGCTTGCCGTGGGTTGCCTCGCCGGCCGCGACTCCGGGGATGAAGATCCCGTTGATGACCTGCTGGAGCTGGAACCAGAGGAACATCAGACAGAAGAAGCCCAGCCAGAGCAGGAGACCGCGGAAGACATCGCGCGTGATGATGTGTTCCCACTCGTAGGCCTTCGTGAACGCCGCCGCGGCGACGATGACGCCGCTGATCGCCGAGGTGAGCGCGATCGAGAGGAACTGCGGGCCCTGGATACCGCCGTCCCAGACGGGGTAGGTACCCAGCAGCGAGAACAGCCACGGGATGACCCCGCCGTGGAGGAGTAGCGGCGCCATGATGATGATCGCCGCCGCGATCCACCACACCATCCGCTCGATCACTTCGTCCTCCTCCTCGGTGTACCCGAGGGTGAGGAACTTGTAGACGGGTTCGAGGATGTCGGGCAGGTCGTCGCGCAGTCGGACGACGTCGTACCGGATCGTCAGCCCGAGGTAGGTCGCCGTCAGCACGAAGTAAGCCGTGATGACGGTCACGTCCCATACCAGCGGCGAGTTGTGGACCGTGATGTGATAGTGGCCGAGCACGCTCGTCACCATGCGGTCCGGACGGCCCATGTGGACGATGATGTAGAAGCCGGCCGCCGAGAGGCCGGCCAGCGTGAGCAGTTCCGCCATGCGCGCGACCGGCATGTAGCGTTCCATCCCGAGCAGCCTGACGGCCGCAGAGAGGATGATCCCGCCGTGGGCGATCCCGACCCACCAGATGAACGCGCCGATGTAGACACCCCAGGTCACGCCGCCGCCGCTCCCCCAGTCACCGAGACCGGTGACGACGAGGCCTTCCTGGAGCTGGTAGGCCCAGCCGATCAGGAAGAGGACGAACGCGAGGCCGGCGATGGAGACCAGCGCGATCCACTTTTTGGTGAGCGTGTTGACCGGACGCAGGATGTCCTCCGAGGATGGCGTCTTCGTACTCATTTAGATCCCCCTCACGGTTTCTTCATCGACGACGTCCATCCGGTTGTCGACGAGCGACACTTCCGATCCGTCGGCCCGTTCGTAATCGATATCGGCGTACTGGGTTGGTCCCTCAACCTGGTGGGCGTTGGGACCAGGTTCGTTTCCGATGTAGGTCACGTTGGGATTCGTCCCTATGTCGCCGAGGAGGTTAAAGCTCGAGGCACCCTCGCCGAACTCCGCCCGGAGGCGACCCATCGCGTCGTCGAAGCTCTCCTCGCCGAGTCGGAGTTGCTGGCGGACCTCCTCGGATTCGAAGTCGACGCCAGCGTCCTCGAACGCCGTGACGTACTCGCGGATCCGCTCGACGCCGGAGACGATGGCGCGACTGTGGTCCGGGTGGTCGGTGAGGTCGATCTCCTCGGCCGCCACGTCGACGGCGCGGAACTGCGCGACGAGGTCGATTGTCAGGTCCTCGACCGCTTCGACGACCTCGTCGAGGCTCAGGCCGCTCTCACCCTCTAACGCGGTGAGGACGTCCTCCCGCGTCGGGGAAAGGAGCCGCTGCGAGCCGCGGTTCTCGTACGAGGTGTCAATTGTGATCGGCGTCTCGACCAGCATCTCGACGGCGCGTCCGAAGGCCGGGTGGTCCGCGTACACGCTCGGATCGCTCCCCGGATCGTTGACGTCGCCGAACTGGATCGCCCCGGGCGGGCACGCGTCCATGCAGGCGGTCGTTCCGATCTTGTCGTCCCCGCCGCGACCGTCCTGGCGGGTCGGACAGAACGTACACTTGCTCATGACGCCGCGGGGCGAGCGGCTGTCGACCGGTCGACCGCGGTCGTCGTGGATGTGATCGCCGGGTTCGCCGAATTCGATTTCCTCGTTGCCGATCGACTCTTTCATCGCTTCGTTCTCGTTCGCCCGGGAGACGATCTGGTCCTGGGAGACGTCGGGCTCGTCCCACTGGAAGTAGTTGACGCCGTACGGACAGGCGACCTGGCAGTAACGACAGCCGATGCAGACGTCGTAGTCCGTCAGGACGATGCCGTCCTTGTTCCGCGTGTGGCGCGCCGTGGTCGGACAGACCTTCTCGCAGGGGGCGTCAGAACAGTGCTGGCAGGGGCGAACGAGCATCGGGTAATCCGTCCCCTGTGCGTCTTCGGGGACCGAGACGTTCTCGTCCTCGTAGGCCAGGACGTACATCCAGTTGACCCCCTGATCGAGGTTGTTCTCCTGTGAACAGGCTTGCACGCAGGAGAGACAGCCGTCACAGACCTCGAGGTCGATCGTCATGCCCCACTGGACGCCGTCGGTGTCGTCCTCGGAACTGGCGCTCGCGCTCGCACGCTCACTGACGTCGTCGTCGGCAGTCACGAGACCACCGACGCCGACGGCGGCACCGCCGACCCCCATCTTCTTCAGGACCTCGCGCCGACTCTGATCGTCGTCGGCGTCGATCGAGGCGAGCGCGTCGAAGAGGCCGCCGCCGTCGTCGGCCTCCAGCTCCTCGTAGGCCTCGGCGGTCGGTCGCTGATCTTCGCCGAACTCCGCCATCACCTCGTCGTGATACTTCTCGTGGAATTCGGCTTCGGTCATCTCCCCGGCGACCAGGCGCTGGGCGTCTTCCGCCATAGCGAGGCCGAGGTCGGTGTCGTACTCGGTGTCGTCGAGCATCTCGGTGAGCTCCGACTCCCACTCCTCGCCGAGCGGATGGAACGATTCGTCGTCTGTGTTCGTGCTCATTGTGCCGTCCTCACTGACTGGCTCTCTCGGTGGTGACATTGAAAAGGTGTCGACTTCCCGTGACCGATCACTGTAATCGGATCCGGCGACTGCTCGAAGAAAGGCAAGCGATCTCGACGGTCCGTCGGACGTGCTGTCACCGATCGGCGTCGATCGTCGTGCGATACCGTCATCGTTCGACCGACGGTAGTCGAGTCGCTTGGGGTTGTGGCCGATTCCCGGGCCGTGGGAACCGCGCGAACATATTCGTTTCTTATCTCCCGTGGTGAAACAGCGTCCACGGCGAGGGCCTCGACAAACCTCTCTCGGCTACCCTCTACCCGCGGTCGGAGAGAGCCCGACGGGCTAGCGAGACGCACGGGCAAGAAGAGAGTGGGTCGAATCGACGCCAAACCCGGAGACCAGAACTATCCGCCGGCGCTTTCTCGCGTATCGAAACGCTTACTCCCCGGAGACCAGTCGCCTTCAACATGAGCGAAGAGGGCGTCGATCCGGCCGAGGTGCGCCACGTCGCGTCGCTGGCCCGGATCGAACTGGACGACGACGAGGTCGAGCGCTTTGCCAGCCAGTTCGAGGAGATCCTCGATGCGTTCGAGACCCTCGATGCGGTGCCGGACGTCGACCGCGAGAGCGATCTGCACACCGTGTTGCGCCCCGACGAATCGCAAAGTACCCTCACGCGAGAGCAGGTATTCGAGAACGCACCGGACCGCGAAGACGACCGCTTCAAGGGCCCGAACGTCTCCTGAGCCATGTCCGACGCATTCATCACCGAGACGGAAATCCAGGGTGCGGACGCCGGGCCGCTGGCCGACCGGACGGTCGCGATCAAGGACAACATCTCGACCGAGGGCGTGCGGACGACCTGCGGCTCGCGGATGCTCGAGGAGTACGTCCCGCCCTACGACGCGACCGTCGTCTCCCGGGTGCGCGAAGCGGGCGCGACGATCGTCGGGAAGACGAATATGGACGAGTTCGGGATGGGGACGACGACGGAGACGTCCGCGTTCGGGCCCACGGACAACCCGGTCGCCCCGGGCTACGTTCCCGGCGGCTCGTCCGGCGGGTCGGCCGCCGCCGTGGCCGCGGGCGAGGCGGACCTCGCGCTGGGGTCGGACACGGGCGGGTCGATCCGCTGTCCCGCAGCCTTCTGCGGCGTCGTCGGCCTGAAACCGACCTACGGCCTCGTCTCGCGCTACGGCCTCGTCGCCTACGCCAACAGCCTCGAACAGATCGGCCCGTTCGGCCGGACGGTCGAGGACGCCGCGACCCTGCTCGACGTGATCGCGGGCCCGGACCGGCGCGATGCGACGACCCAGCCTGATCCCGGCGACGGCTCGTACGCCGAGGCCGCCGACGGCGACGTCGACGGGACGACCATCGGCGTGCCGACGGAATTGCTCGACGGCGCGGACCCGGCAGTGGTCGAGACGTTTCGGGACGCCGTCGACGAGCTCGAGGCCGCTGGCGCGACCACTAAAGAAGTCGAGTTGCCGTCGGTCGAACACGCGGTCGCGGCGTACTACGTCATCGCGATGTCCGAAGCCTCCTCGAACCTCGCCCGATACGACGGCGTCCGCTACGGGCACGCCAGCGACGCCGACGGCAACTGGAACGAGTCGTTCGCCGCGACCCGCAAGGAGGGCTTCGGCGAGGAGGTCAAGCGCCGAATCTTACTCGGCACGTACGCCCTCTCGGCGGGCTACCACGAGAAGTACTACGCCCAGGCCCAGGACGCACGCGAGTGGATCAAGCAGGACTTCGAACGCGTCCTCTCGTCGGTCGACGCGATCGCCTCGCCGACGATGCCCGTCCTCCCGTTCGAGCACGGAGAGGGACTCGACGACCCGCTGACGATGTACCTCGCGGACGCGAACACGGTCCCCGTCAACCTCGCCGATCTCCCCGCGATCTCCGTGCCCGCCGGAACGAGCGACGGCCTCCCCGTCGGCATCCAGTTCGTCGGACCCGCCTTCGGCGAACGCTCGATCATCCGAATCGGGAGCGCGCTGGCCTGACCGTCCGCCGCGGGGACCTGGACCGCCGGTCGGCTCGACGAACGGATCCGGCTTCGACCGGCCGGTCGGGGCCCGAATCGCATCGGTACGTCGGCTCCGCGTCGTCCGTTCGAAGATACCGGGGCGTCGGGATGAGGCGGCCGTTTCGCCGGTTCGAGGGATACACTTATCCTTGTTAGTGAAATAGAAGCGTCCAAGAGAGACAGCAAGCCAATGCTCGAAGAACCCACCGGCACCGTCGATTTCGACGAATTCTCGCGTGCCTGCGACCTCGTCGAAACATACTTCGGCGAGACGATCGACTCGGTGGCGCTCCACGCGCCCGTCTCTCGACGGCAGCTGGTGGCCGTCCTCGCGAGAGCCCAGCTCTCGGGGCGACAACTGGCGATCGACGGACTGGAAGACGCGGGCGAGGTGGTCTATCAATCGAACGACGAGACGCTCCTGTGGCTCGACGACGGGTTCTGGACCGACATGCGCGGTCGGCACCACCTCGAACCGGACGAGGGGCGGGCCGCCCGCGAGGTCCACCGGCGATTGATCGAGGCCCTCGACGGCGACGTCCCCTACTACAACCGCGAACGCGACCCGTTCGTCCTCATCGAGCGGAGCTATCCCTGACGGGCCGTCGTCACTCCTCGTAGGCGAGGTTCATGATCCACTGCGAGAAGGCGTCGCTGTTCGGGTCGACCTCTTCCTCGCCGATGAACGGCGAGAGCATGTCGCCCGCCATCAGGAGGGTGAAGTCGAGGTCGCGCGCGGTGGGCGAGATGTAGTAGGTGTTGTGTCCGTTGTAGATCGTCTCCTCGCGATCGACCAGCCCCTGTTCGACGAGGTGTTCGACGATGCGACTGCCCTTGCGCGAGGAGACGTCCAGTTCCTTCCAGAAGTCGCTCTGGTGAATTCCGCCGGTCTCGCGGACGAGTTCGAGCCCGGCGCGCTCGTCGGCGGAGAGTTCCTCCTCGAGTTCGGCGAGACTCACGGTACCACCGTGCCGTCGCACTGTCGTGTCCGGGACCCGAGCTGCATACCGGAACAACGGATAGGGATCCGCTTAAATGTGGCTTTCGAGGTCGACCGGTTCGAACGCGGTCCGACACGGCGGCCCCGGCGCGTATCGGTAATGCGGACGCTCGCCCAGGGCGATCAGCGACGACGAGCGCGTGCCGAAACCGTCTCCGTGGCGACAGACGCCGTACGCGTGATCCGAGAGGACTGCTTCGGCCCGATCGAGCCAGGCGTCGACGTCGCCGGCAGACCGGTCCCCGCGGTCGGATGTCCGCGGGGCCGATTCCGAGCCTGTATCCGCCGAGTCCGAGCCCCCGTCTACCTCGGATCCGAGTGCGTCCCGCACGCGGCGGCCCTGATCGAGCTGCTTGCGTGCAGGGCCGACGCGACTCGATGGAAGCACCGGTGCGTCGACGGGCCCCACGTTCGTCACGACGTGGACGCCGGGGTCGAGCTGGCGACGGTCGAGTCGCCCGTTCCAGCCGAGTACGTAGGCGTCGCTCGCGTCCGCGATGACGAGGTAGAAGCCGCCGTACTCGTCCGACGCGCAGGCGGAATCGACGGCGGTTGCGGCCGCGGATGCGGTGCGCCTCGACAGGGCATCGGCGACGAGCAAGCCCCTGGAACGCTCCCCCGCGAGCGTGGCGTCCGTCCATCGGTTGGTGATCGCGACGAGCACGTCGCGTTCGTTGATCCCGATCCAGGTGCCACCGGCGTCTCGGTCGCGCGGGGCGACGACGCGCGGGTCGTCCGCGAAACGGCCCGGCGGATCGGCCGGTCGGTCGAGCGCCTCGTCGCGATTGGCCGCGACGACCACCGGCGCGTCCGGAAACACTTGCCAGGCGAGAGCGAGCGTGCACACGGGTAACAGAAGGAGACGCCGGGTGATAAGCCGGGCGGCCAGCGGACGAACTCGCACCGGCGTGGTGGCGAAGGGGCCACTCGCTCCGGGAAGCGACGCAATCACGCGCTGTGGTATCGATTCATCTCCGAGTCACTCGTCGGCGCCGAACCGCTCGCGGAGCGCGTCGCGATCGACCGTCCCGGAGGGCGTTCGGGGAAAGTCCGAAACGACGGCGATTCGCCGGGGCCGACGGTGGGACGCGAGCCGGTCGCGACAGTGGGACTCGACGGCTAGTTCGATTTCCCGGGCGTCGCCGTCGCTCGGAACGACGGCGGCACCGACGATTTCACCCCACTCCTCGTCGGGGAGGCCGACGACGGCGGCGTCCGCGACGTCCGGGTGGTCGAGCAGGACGCGCCGGATCGCGGCGGGGTCGACTGTCTCGCCGCCGGTGACGATGCGATCACTGCGCCGGCCCGTCACCCGCAGGTAGCCGTCTTCGTCGCGGCGGCCGAGATCGCCCGTCCGATACCAGCCGTCCGCGAACGCGCGATCGGTGTGGCCCTGATCGAGGTAGCCGGGCGCGATCGTGGGCCCGCGGACGAGAATCTCGCCGGTCTCACCCGTCGCGACCGGGTCACCGGTGTCGTCGACGATGCGAACGCGCGTGTCGTACAGCGGCTGGCCGACCGTGTCCGGTTGCGCCTCGACCTGGTCGGGCGTCGCCGTCGCGATCTGCGAACTGGCTTCGGTCGCCCCGTAGGACGGGTACACCGGAACGCCGGCGTCGAGGGCCCGCTCGACGAGCGACGGCGGCGTCGACGCGCCCCCGACGAGGACGAAACGGAGGTGGTCGGGCGGCGTCCAGTCGATAGCGAGGAGCCGACGGAGCAGCGTCGGCACCAGCGAGACCCCGGTGGCGTCGGTTTCCGCGAGGGCCCGTGCGATTCGCGTCGGGTCGGACGAATCGAGTGTGACGAGGGTCGACCCGTACAGCGCACACCGGACGATGGGCGCGTAGCCGCCCATGTGGTGCATCGGGAGCGGGACGAGCCAGCGGTCGTCCCGATCGATCCCGAGGCGAAACGCCGAGGCGACGGCGCTCGATTCCAGGTTCGACCGGGTGAGTCTGACACCTTTCGGTCGACCGGACGTGCCGGACGTGAAGGTGACGAGCTGGACCCAGTCCGGGTCGAGCGTCGCCGGCGTGAACCCATCCCGTTCGGAACGGGACGAGTCGGTACCTGACCGATCCGCATCGATCCCGGGAAGCGCCGGGACGGAATCCGATGGGGATGGACCGAGCCGATACGGGCGGAGTCGATCCGACGCGTCTGCGAGTGCCGCCGCCGTCGCCTCGGTGGCCGCCTCGCAGACGATCGCCGCCGGGTCGACGCGATCGAACGCTGGTTCGAGTTCCGCCGCGGACTCGTCCGGCGAGAGCGGAACGAGCGTCACGCCGGCGCGCATCGCGGCGACGGCCACCCGGACGAAGGATTCCCCTGGATGGAGGACGACCGCGAGGGAGTCGGTCGCAACGGCGTCGATACCCGCGGCGATCGGGTCGACGAGACGGTCGAGTTCCCGGTAGGTCAGTCTCGTCTCGCGGTCCGGGTCGACCAGTGCGAGGCGGTCGGGCGTCGTCTCGACGCGACGGGAGAGGAGATCCGACGCCGGCTCCGTCGGGCCGATCATGGCTCGTCCCAGACGTCCTCGACGCCGAGCCCTTTCGCCTGGGGGATGACCGCGTTCCCGTGGTCGAAGAAGACGGGGTCGGGGCCGAGGTCCCGCTCGAGCATCGACGCCGTCGCGAGGCCCGAGGGCAACACGTCGGGGATCGCCGCCGCGAGGTGGACCGCGGCCGTTCGCGCCACGACGGCGTCGTACGTCGTCGTCACGATCACGCCCCGATTATCCTCGGCCACCCAGGCGGCGAGCTGTCTGGCGACGTCGACGCCGCCCAGCGCCATCGGCTTGAAGACGAAGACGTCGGCCGCCTTGGCGTCCAGAATCGCGTCGACGCCGTGTTCGAGGATGCCCTCGTCGACGGCGATGGCCACCCCGTTGCCCCGGAGTTCGGCGTGCCCGCCGAGCGCGCCGGCGGGCAACGGCTGTTCGAGGATCGAGACGTCGAGGTCCGCCAGCGCGGCGACGACCCGCTCGGCCTCCTCGAACGTCCAGGCGCCGTTGGCGTCGACGCGAAGATCGACCTCGTCGCCGACGGTCTCGCGCACCCGGCGAACCCGTTCGAGGTCGGCCTCGGTCGACCGCACGCCGACTTTGACCTTGCAGCAGCCGAAGCCGCGATCGACGGCGTCGGCCGCGGCCTCGGCGGTCGCCGCCGGCGATCCGTCGCCGATCGTGGCGTTGACCGGGACGCGAGGGACGCGCTCGAGGGCGCCGAGGTCGCGGTACAGCGGCTGGGCGTCGATGGTCGCGGCGAGGTCCGCGACGGCGAGGGAGACGCCGTGGCGGGCGGCCGAGGTGTGATCAGTCGCGTCGATCAGCGCCGAGCGCCCGTTCTCGCTCGCCTCGCTCGCGGCCTCCAGGGCCGCCTCGCAGTCGTCGATCGACTCGGTCCAGCCGGGGAGCGGAGACGCCTCGCCGTAGCCGACGTGGGTCCCGTCGGAGATGCGGATCAGGAACCCCTCGCGCGACTCGATCGCGCCGTCGGCCGTCCGCATCGGTTCGACCAGCGGACAGGAAAAGCGGCGGTAGTCGAAGGAGAGGCTCACGCGAAGATCATCCCTCCGGCGAAGGTGACGGCGTAGAGAGCGGTCAACAGTCCGGTCCGTTCTAACGCCCAGTTCAGGTCGACGCCGTCCATCTCCCGGACGTACCGGGCGAGCAACGCCGCGTGGGGGATCGTCACCAGCGGCGCGAGCACCCAGGCAGAGAAGGCGGTGGAAAACTGCCAGAACCAGAACGGAACCGCGTACGCGGCGGCGATCAACAGGACGTACTCGTACTCGGTCTTGCGCTCGCCGAGGCGCACCGCGAGCGTTCGCTTGCCGGCCGCGGCGTCGGTCTCGATGTCCCGCAGGTTGTTCACCACGAGGATCGCCGAACTCAGACAGGCCACCGGAAGACCCGCGACGAGCGATTCGGCCGTGATCGTTCCGTTCGGGATCGTCGTGGGGAGCGGACCGGCGAGCGTCGCCGCTGCCTGCACGTAGAATGTCCCCGCGACCGCGACGAGGCCGAAGAAGACGAAGACGAAGACCTCGCCGAGGCCGTGGTAACCGAGGGGATACGGACCGCCGGTGTAGGCCCACCCGGCGAACACGCTCGCGAGCCCGATCACGACGACGGGGAGTCCCCCGACGTAGACCAGGTACGTCCCGGTGAGGATGGCGAGCGCGAAGGTGGTGAGCATGGCGAACTTGACCCGGCGGGCCGGGATCAGTCCGGCCTGCGTGACGCGGGTGAAGCCCTCGCGCTCGTCGGTGTCCGCGCCGCGACGGGCGTCGTAGTAGTCGTTCGCGAAGTTGGTGCCGATCTGGATGAGCGCCGCGCCCGCCATCGCGACGAGCGCGGCCCGCGCGTCGAAGACGTGTTCGTGCAGGGCGAGGCCGGTCCCGACGAGCACCGGCGCCACCGCCGCCGGCAGCGTTTGCGGTCGGGCGGCCATCACCCACGCACGGAATCGGGAGACGTTCACCTCGGCCGTCGTCATTGCTCGATCATCCGTTCCGCGTGAGTGTCAACGTTGGCATTGCAGCCGGCCGGTTCGCCCCTCGACGGGGCGACCCACGCGCTCCCGGACCGGCGACTCGGTCAGTAGTGCCAGGGGAAGTCCTCGAAATCGGGCTCGCGCCCCTCGAGAAAGGCCTCGCGGCCTTCCGTCGCCTCCTCGGTCATGTAGCCCAGCCTGGTCGCCTCGCCGGCGAAGACCTGCTGGCCGACCATTCCGTCGTCGGTCATGTTGAACGCGTACTTCAGCATCCGCATCGCCGTCGGGCTCTTTCCGTTGATTCGCTCGGCCCACTCGAGGGCGACGGCCTCGAGCTCCTCGTGCGGGACGGTCTCGTTGACCATCCCCATCTCCGCCGCTTCTTCGGCGTCGTAGGTCGTCCCGAGGAAGAACACCTCGCGGGCCTTCTTCTGGCCGATCTGCTTGGCGAGGTAGGCCGAGCCGAAGCCGGCGTCGTAACTGGCCACGTCGGGATCGGTCTGGAGGAACTTCGCGTGCTGGCGCGAGGCGAGGGTCATGTCGCAGACGACGTGCAACGAGTGACCGCCGCCGACCGCCCAGCCCGGCACCACGCAGACGACGACCTTCGGGATGTGGCGGATCTGGCGCTGGACCTCGAGGATGTGCAGGCGACCGCTCTCGGCCGCCTCCGGTTCCTCGCCCTCGTACTCGTAGCCCGCCTCGCCGCGGATTCGCTGATCGCCGCCGGAACAGAACGCCCAGCCGCCGTCTTTCGGCGAGGGTCCGTTGCCCGTCAGCAGCACGCAGCCGACGTCGGTCTGGCGCTTCGCGTGGTCCAGGGCGGCCGAGAGTTCGTCGACGGTTCGCGGTCGGAACGCGTTTCGCACCTCGGGGCGGTCGAAGGCGATCCTGACCGTCCCCGAGTCGACCGCGCGGTGGTAGGTCAGGTCCTCGAAGTCGACCGATTCGATCGGCGTCCACCGGTCCTCGTCGAACAGTTCCGATACCATTGGCGGGTGTTGGGTCGCTCCCGCCAAATATACTGTCGATCCCACGCGTGGCCGCCCAGTCACGT
The DNA here is from genome assembly GCF_023093535.1 of Halovivax limisalsi. Taxonomy (NCBI): domain Archaea; kingdom Methanobacteriati; phylum Methanobacteriota; class Halobacteria; order Halobacteriales; family Natrialbaceae; genus Halovivax; species Halovivax limisalsi. Next base: position 2,094,309 of record NZ_CP095757.1, on the reverse strand, counting down.
GTCCGCGCTGACGTGACGGGTGCTCGTCACGTCTAACGAGTCACTTTTCGTGATGGCGCGGGAACCGGTCGGTGAGCGGATGGGAGAGACGTACTACGACGTGCTCGGGGTCGACCCGGACGCGAGCGCGGACCGGATCGAGGCGGCCTACCGCGAGCGCGTTCTCGAAACCCATCCGGACCGGAACGACGATCCCGACGCCGCCGAGGCGTTCAAGCGCGTCTGCGACGCCGAAGCCGTCCTCGGCGACCCGGCCGAGCGCGCCCGGTACGACCGGCTCGGCCACGAGGCCTACTGCCGGCTCGGGTCGGTCGTCGAGGACTCGAACGCGCCCGACGAGGGCGCAGACCCAGAGTCCGATTCCGAATCACAGCCGGCGACCGACGAGGACATTTCGGCGGGCGGATCCGCGACCGCATCGGACCGATCCGACGAACAGGAACCCAGCTCGACTGCGTCCAGCAGGACGGACGGAGCACGCGGAGCGGACGCCCGCCGGAACCGGGACGACGGACGACGCGGTCGAAGCCACCACGCCAGGCAGCGCGCACGACGACGGCGACGCTCGGCCCGGTACGTTCGGGAGGCGTTCGGCGACGGAGGGGGCCACGGATCGGGGGAGGGCGGAACGAAGCCGGATGCGACCGCGGCGAACGGGGACGGAGACGACACGACGACCCACCGGCGGACGCGGAGATCGAGATCCGACCGGCGGGCCGGCGAAACGCGATCCGGCGGCCGAGCGAGCGCCGGACACGCTGGTACGGGGGCGAGAGCCGCTCCTGCCGGTGGGGCCAGCGCCGCCTCGACCGCGCGAGCCAGCGATTACGCCGTCCACGGCTGGACGGACGAGGTCGAACTGACCCCATCCTACCGGGAGCTGAACGGCCAGGCGATCGTCACGATCGGCTTCCTGGCCCAGCTCTACCCGGTGTTCGTCGCCGCGTCGATCACCCCGGCGTTTCCGCTCGTGGTGAACGCGACCGTCGCGGGGTGTACGCTCCTCCTCGTCGGCTACCTGCTAACGGTTCCTCGGATCGCCATCGGGGTGTTCGGGGTCTGGAGCGTCGTCGTGCCGCTCGGCCTCTCGACGCACGGGCCGGTCGCCCCCACGTCGGGGCTCGGACTGCTCGCGCTCGGCGCCTGCTGGACGCCGCTCGGCTACGCCGTGGCCGTCTGGTGGGTGCTGCGGCCGTGACGGGTGGCCACCGGGGTCGCCGCCGTCAGTCGTCGGTTCGAAGCCGCTCACGCACGCGTTCGGCGAGTGCCTCCCGACGACGGTGACTGGATTCGCCGTCGATCGAAACCGAGAGGAGGTGCGACCCGTCCGATTCCACGGCGCGTCGGTAGCTCGCCGCGACGTCGGCCGGGTCGACCGACGCGTACGACAGCCCGTACATGTCCGCGAGCGGCTCGAAGTCGAGGCCGTGGGGCGTCTTGAAGTGATCGGTGAACGGCGGGTCGTGATCCTCGATCGGAAGCATGTGGAAGATCCCGCCGCCGTCGTTGTGGACGGCGACGATCGTGACGTCGACCTCGCAGCGCTCGACGGCGAGCAGCCCGTTCGAGTCGTGGTACAGGGCGAGGTCGCCGGTGAGCAGCGTCAGGTGCTCGTCGTCGACGCTGCCGGCGCCGAGCGCGGCGCTGACGATGCCGTCGATCCCGCTGGCACCGCGATTGCCGAGGACGTGCAGGCGCGTCCCGCGCGAGCCGCCGAATCGATCGGCGTCGCGGATCGGCATGCTGTTCGAGACGAACACCGTCGAGTCGGGCGGCGCCCCCTGGAGGACGGTTCGCGCAATGGCGCCTTCGAACGGGGTGGTGTCCAGTCGATCGGGCTCGGTCGCCGCCTCGACGACCGACGCCGCCGCAGTCTCTGCCCGACGGAATCGGTCGAGCCACGCCGTCTGGGTCCAGTCGGCGGTGGCGGCCGGTTCGTTCCCGGCCCCGGAACCGGCCGCCAGGTCGTCGGACAGCGAGTCGATCAGGTGCACCGGATCGGCGACGAGCAGGTCCGTGGCGGTGAACGTGGCCTCCCGCCAGCCGCCGGCCGCGTCGACGAGAAACTGGCGACACGACGCGTCGCGGAGCGCGTGCGCGAGCCGTTTGGAGGTCGGCGCCGCGCCGAATCGGATGACCACGTCTGGGTCGAAGGCGACGTCCGCGACGTAGCCGTCGTAGGCCGTACAGATCACGGGCGAGTCCGCCCACGGGCCGTACCGCAGGTCGGACAGCGGGTCCGCGAGGATCGGCGCCCCGATCGAGTCGGCGACGCCGACGAGTTGCTCCCGCCAGTCCGCGTCGGATGCGTGCATCGACGGATCGGCGGGCCCGACGACGACGAGTGGCCGATCGGCGGATTCGAGCGCGGCGAGCAGGTCCTCGCGAGCCGCGTCGGTCGCGCGGGTCTCGCCGTCCGCCGTCGACACGAACGGCCCGTCGCGACCGCGACCGGCCGGCCGGTCGTCGAAGTCGTCGGGAACGGCGTGGATCGACCGATCCGGGTCACCAGACCCCGCCGGATCGTCCGCATCGGCCCCCGGGTCCGACGCCACCTCGGTCGGTTCGAGCGGCTTCGAGAACGGACAGTTGAGATGGACGGGGCCGGAATGGGTACCGCCGGTTTCGACCAGCGCGCGAGCCGCCGTCGTTCGCAGGCTCCGAACCCGCCGATCCGCGACGTCGGGTTCGGGCAGGTCGACGCTCCAGCGAACGGCGTCGCCGTAGAACTCCCGCTGGTCGATGGTCTGGTTTGCGCCGCTGTCGCGCAACTCGGCCGGTCGATCCGCGGTGAGGACGAGCAGCGGAACCCGCCCCCGGTCGGCCTCGACGACGGCCGGGTGGATGTTCGCGAGCGCCGTTCCGGACGTACAGACGACCGCGGTCGGCTCGCCCGTTCGACGCGCCCGTCCCAGCGCGAAGTACGCCGTCGATCGCTCGTCCAGGTGCGAGTAGACGGTCACGTCGGGGTGTGCTGCGAACGCGACCGTCAGCGGCGTCGACCGACTGCCCGGGGCGACACAGACCGCGTCGAGGCCGCCGGCGACGAGTTCTTCGACCAGCACCCGGCCCCACAGCGTCGATCGGTTCGGCGCGCTCATCGCAACGCCTCGCGGATCGGACGGAACTTGAGTTCGACCTCGTTCCACTCGGCGGCCGGGTCGCTGCCGGCGACGATGCCGTTGCCGGCGAACAACGTCACCCGTTCGTCGCGGGCGAGCGCGGAGCGGATCGCGACCGCGAACTCGCCGTCGCCGTCCGCGTCGAACCAGCCGACCGGCGCCGCGTACCAGCCCCGGTCGAACGACTCGATCGAGCGGATCGTCTCGAGTGCGAGCGACTGCGGAACGCCGCCGACGGCGGGCGTCGGGTGTAACGCCTCGACGAGGTCGAGGACGTGGCGTTCTTCAGCCAGGGTGGCCGATATCGGCGTCCGTAAGTGCTGGATCGTCGCGAGTCGCTTCACCCGCCGATCGCCGGTCGTGACGGACGTCGCCCGTTCCGCGAGCTGGCGCCTGATCGCCGCGACCACGTGGTCGTGTTCGGCGTCGAGCTTCTCGCTGGTGCGCAGCTGCCGGGTGAATGCTTCGTCGGCCGACTCCGTCTCACCCCGCGGAACCGAGCCGGCGAGGGCCTCCGTCTCGACGGCGCGACCGGTGACGGCAACAAGTCGCTCCGGCGGTGCTCCGAAGAACGTCGCTCCGTCAGGGGCGTCGACGGCGAATCGATAGCACGACGGGTACCGCTTCGAGAGTGCGTCGAGCGTCGCCCCCAGACGAATCGGTCGATCCAGATCGAGGGTCACCGAGAGGGCGAGGACGAGTTTTTCGAGCCGCGTCGAGGCGATGTCCGAGAGCGCCGACTCGATCTGGCTTCGCCACTCGCTTCGGTCGGTCGATCGGGCCCGCCCGACGATCGTCGGGCTATCGGCGTCGACGGGGTGCGATTCGTTCGATTCCAGCCGCTCGCGCCAGGTGGCCAGTCGGGATTCGACGGCGTCGTCGCTCCCCGTGACGGTCAGGTAGGTCTCCTCGTCGGTGACGAGTTGGACGCGCGGAATCCGAAAGGTCCCGCGGGGCACGTCGCCCCAGACGGTCGACGTCGCTTCGTCCGGTGGGTCGGCGTGAAACGCGAGCCCACCGATCGCTCTGGGTCTGGCGATCTCGGGCCCGTCGTGGGCGAGGCCATCGAAGGCGGCCCTCGCCTGCGCCCGGAGGCTCTCGAACCGATCCGGACCGGACGCCTGCAGGGTCCGGACGGCGCCGAATCCGTAGACGGTGGGACCATCGGGCGCGCGCCAACAGACGCGGGGGCCGTGATCTTCGGTCAACCCGACCGTTCCCGGGTCGACGGACAGCGCCGTGCTGTAACTTCGTAACGGCGTCGGGGTTCCACCCGGGCTCGACGGTGCGGCTCGGCCACCGAGGCGTCGCTCCATCGCAGGAGTATCGGGACGGTACCGCCTTCAGCCTAACTATATCGCTCCTCGCGCCAGGGGTTGGCCGTCTCCGAGTAGCCCCGCTTCTCCCAGTAGCCTGGCCGGGACTCGGTCAGAAATTCGACGCCCGTGACCCACTTTGCCCCCTTGTAGGCGTACTTGTGAGGCGTGACCACCCGAACCGGCCCGCCGTGGTCGGCGGGGAGCGCCTCGCCGTCCAGTTCCCAGGTAAATAGCACGCCCTCGTGGAGGCAGTCTTCGAGCGGTATGTCCGTGGTGTAGTCGTCGGCCGCCGCGAACATGACGTGGACCGCCTCGTCGGTGACGCCCACCGCGTCCGCGAGCGCCCGAAACGGGACCCCAGTGAATGTACAGTCGAAGCGGCTCCAGCCGGTCACGCAGTGAAAGTCCTGCCGATGGGTCTCGGTCGGCAGCGAGCGAAACTCCTCCCAGGAGAACGTCCGGGGCGTCTCGACGGCACCGCTCACGGACAGCAACCACGACTCGCGGTCGACGGCCGGCGTCTCACCCTTGCTGAGGACGGGAAAGGCCGTCGTCTCCCGCTGTCCGGGCGGGAGCCGACCCCCGTCGTACTGACGGTGGAGATCGGTGAGATCCTTCATACCGAACCCGTCGGCAACCGAAGACGTAGGTGTGGCGGTTCCCGGCGGCCGGGGTTCGACCGCGGGGTCGGTAACGACCGTTTTCCCGGACGGTAGCCGGTTCGAACGCGCACAAACGGTCGGACGTCGGGCCGAAACTGGCTGTAACGGAGCTGAAACGTCGGTGAACGCGAGCGGCATCCGGAGCGAGGGTCGATAGCCATTCCATAACCAAGTCGCCCCTGCCCGACGCTCCCGTTGCATGGCGAACACACAGATGATTCGCGAACGAGATGCATCGGAAGAATCGCCCCAGGAGATGGGACGGGAAGCGATGGGGCCGGCGGTCATGGCTGCCGCCGCTTCGGTCGGACTCTCCTGGTACTACTTCTTCGGACGCGGGGACAAAGAACGCGGCCTCTTCGTCGGGCTCTGGCCGCCGACGATCCTCGCGTTCGCCAGCTATTTCAACCAGCGAAAAATGCGACGCACCCTTGAGAAGCTAAGCGCCCCCGGAACGACCATCAAGCGAACGATCGACTCGATGATGGGCAACAGCTGAAACGCGTTCTCGGTCCGCGCCTACCCGTTCGGCCGCTTCGTTTTCGAGTACACGTTCGGCCAGGGACCAACGGGAGCGATAGTGGTCCGGGCGTCGCCGGACGCCGTGTTCCGAGCCGGCGGTCACCGCGCGTTTCCGGCGCGGCGAAGATCCCGGATTGATCAGCCGTCACGGATCGCGAAAAGTGACTCGTGCGCGCCTCGAGAGCAACCCCGGTACGGCCGGCACGGGCGGACGCAAAAGGTCCGCACCGGCGTTCGATTCGGCCGAGCTGTGGGCCCGATACGCGTCCGTAGAATCCCCGTCAGGCTTAAATACCCCTCCACCGAAACCGGAGTCAGATGCCGAAAGTTGAGCTCACGATTCCGGAACATCTCGAGATGCAAATCGCGCAGATGGTCGAACGGGGCGAGTTCGTCAACCGAGAGGAGGCGGTCGAGGACCTCCTCTCGACGGGGATCAAAGCCTACAAGACGAGCGGCCCGCAGGACGAGGAGGAACCGGGCGGATTCGAAGACGACGGGATGATGGGCCACGACGACGAGTACGTCTTCTGAGCGTCGGTCTTCTGACTACAGCGTTCCGAGCAACGGCACGCCGAACGCGACGACGAGTCCCACCAGCAACACCAGCAGGCCGAGCCCCACGGCTGCGCTATCGTACGGGCTCATCGGCGCCGTCTCGCGCGACGTGTCTCGCACTCCATCGGTCGAGGCTCCCGAACCGTCTGCAGTCTCAGGGTCCGTTTCGTCCGTCATACGTGCGAGTAGCCGGGACGCCTCCTTAAATCCGTCTACACCCGTGAGATGCTGCACGGATGGCACTACCGAACCCGTACTCCGTAGGGGACCGTCCAATGCATATTTATCCAAGAGGTAAGTACTGAAACCAGATGCCCTCCGCAAGTCGAACCCGCCGCGGGCTGCTCGCCACGGCGAGTGGCTGCCTCGGCGCTGCGCTGGCCGGTTGTTTCGGTACCGATAGTGACGGCTCGTCGGACCCCGAACGTGGAAGGTCGTCGTCCCAGAGTTCGCACGTCGATCTGGGTGGCGACCACTCGTCGACCCACGAGTACGAGGTTCGGTTCGCGCGTTCGGAGATCGACGAACCGTTCGTCTTTCGTGACGAGGATGCGGCCCAGCAGTTCACGGAAGCGAAACAGGACGATCCGGAGTCACCGTGGATCGATTCGACGTGTTTCGTCCTCGACGGCGATGGCGCTGCTAACCTCCGAATCAAAACCGACGCGGATGAGCTTCGATCGTTCGTGGACGCGACCGAGTTCGACGTCGAATCGGTCGTGGTCCAGCACCGCTCTATCGGTGACTGTTACTATCGCGAGCTCACAGGTGTCGAAGCTCGCGACGACGAGTTTCGTGCCCACTACTGCCGATGGCTGAAGGACCCGACGACCCTGTGTGAGGCGGACAGAGACGTGATGGAAGCGGTTGCGATTCGGGTGGCTCGTCCGTACGCGGACCCACCGTCGAGTCGCGGGAGTTCCGAGAGCGCCGTCTGTCGCCCACGGGGTCGAGAGGGGAAACCGACCGGGAATCAGTCCGTCGTGGGGAGTGACGCTCGATGACCGGAGAGGGCGTGCCGACGGTGAACCGGCGTGGCCTACTCGTCGGCGGAGCGATAGCGACCGGCGTCTCACTCGCCGGGTGTCTCGAAACTATGCCGTGGTCGGACCAGTCGTCGGACGGAACCGTCGCCGCAGGGAACGTAGGCGCCGTGGTGCAAGGCGACCGTCCCCCCATCGAGTGGCCGGCCCCCGTTGACCCGACTCCCGCGTCGATCGATGCCGCACGTGAACGAACCGATGCGCTGCTCGCCCATATTCCCGGGCCGCTGACGACCGACGACGTCCCGAACGGCGTCGTTCGCCAGTCGATCGCCTCGAATCGGCGCGACGCGATCGACGGTCGGCCCCCTGGGGATGCGACGCGGTATCGGGAGCTGCGTACGTCGCCGGCCGCCCGGGAGGCTGCCCGCCACGCTCGAACCACGTTCGGCGCGATCGAACGGGGTACCGAAGCGCTCGTCTCCGACCTCCGTAGCGAACGGGCCGACGCGATCGAGGTCGTCCGAACGCGACGCGACGCGATCGACTACCGCGGCCCGGAGACGATCGCAGGGGCGTCCCGAGCGGCCCTCTTTGCACACCAGCACGAGGCTGCGCTCGTCCGAGCCGATCGAACCCTCGAGGAGTGGCGTGTCCACCCAGAGGACACAGTCATCGATATCGGAGCGGCCGCGGGCGAGGTGGAACGGGCGTCGGCGACGGCGTCGGTCTGGTCGCACCTATTCGATCGGTACGCGGCCGACCTGACCGATCCGGTCTCCCTCGAGTCGACGTTTTCGGAGGCGGTCGACCGGTCGCTGGATCGGATCGCGACGGTCGATTTTCCCGACCAGGAAGACGACGACTGGTACGAGGCCGTCGGCGTCGACGATGTCGACGATCAGGTCCTCGAGTTCGCTCTCCGGCGAGCGGGACGCGACGTCGTCGATGCAGTCGACGGCGTGGGATCTGCCTCGTCGGCGGGTCGGCTCGGAACGGCGCTCTATCGCGCGCTCACGTTCGAGGTTCGGTACCGGGCGTTCGAGACGTTCAGAGACCGAATCCAGGCGGGTTCGTTCGAGTGGCCCGCATCGATTTCAGCGATCCAGGCCGAACGGTCCGCCGCGCTCGAAACCGCCGAAGCCGTCCGTGATTCGATGTCCGGACCCACACTCGCGGCGCTCGCGCGTTCAGAAACGCTTCGATCGATCAAATGGACCGACGAGCGCGTCGAGCGGGCAGCCGACAACGATCCAGCGGTGCGCGTTTCTCTCGACGACGAGTACCGCGACTACGCACTCGCCGAGGCGAAACTGGCTGCGCTCCCCGACGCAACCGAGGCCGTTCGTGACCGATTGGGCGGACTGTAACCGGGATCGAACGGACTCGACCAGTGACTTCCGACACGCCCGCGAGGCCGTCGATCACGGGTGCGACCGGGAACCGAAACTCCGACGGATGCGACCGGGAACCGCAACTCCGGACCCCTTTACTACCTTCGCTACCAACGTCCGGTCGACACTGTATGGCCCTGACCAAGCGAATCATCCCCTGCATCGACGTCGATCTCGACGACGACGGCGACGCGGCCGTCTACACGGGGGTCAACTTCGAGAACCTGGAGTACACGGGCGACCCCGTCGAGATGGCCCGGGCGTACAACGACGCGGGCGCCGACGAGTTCGTCTTCCTGGACATCACGGCCTCCGCCGAGGGCCGCGAGACGATGCTCGACGTCGTCGAGGCCGTCGCCGACGAGGTGTTCATCCCGCTGACGGTCGGCGGCGGCATTCGGACCGTCGAGGACATCGCGGAGACGCTTCGCGCCGGCGCCGACAAGGTCTCGATCACGACCGGCGCGCTCGAACGGCCCGAACTGATCACCGAAGGAGCAGAAGCGTTCGGCAGCCAGTGTATCGTGATCAGCGTCGACGCCAGACGCCGGTACGACGACGGTGGCGAACACTACGTCGACGTCGACGGCGAGTCGTGCTGGTTCGAGTGTACGAAGCGCGGCGGCCGCGAGGGGACCGGGATCGACGTCGTCGAGTGGGCGGCGGACGCCGATCGACGCGGCGCGGGCGAACTCTTCGTCAACTCGATCGATCGCGACGGGACCAAAGACGGCTACGACCTCGCGCTGACCCGCGCCGTCTGTGAGGCCGTCGAGACGCCCGTCATCGCCTCCTCCGGCTGCGGCGGTCCCGAGGACATGTACGACGTCTTCACGGAGGCCGGCGCGGACGCCGCGCTCGCGGCCTCGATCTTTCACTACGGGGAGTACTCGATCGAGGAGACGAAAGCCCACCTCCGCGATCGGGGCATCGAAATTCGAACCTGAAGGGGTGTGAATAGACGGAGTTCCGACCGGGTTCGCGACCGACGTTCCACAACCGATCGGACCAGACGGTACCTCGCTACGGCCTACCGCGTCGAGGAATGGCCAGAACGAGCGTCGGACCGGACCAGACTGGTCAGGGACTTTTCTCGGCGATGTCAGGCGGCCTCGAACGCGTCGCGGAAGGCCGAGGCCTTCGATCGGAGGTCGCCCGCCGCGGCGTCGAGCGCGTCGATCGGTTCGACGGTCCCGTCGGTCTTGAGCGTAAGGATCGGGTCGGTCTGGCCGCCCGACTGCTCGGGATTGATGTCGTAGGTGGCCGCCTGGATCGCGTCCTGTTCGAGGAGCGTCCCCTTCAGCACGTTCATGAAGGTGTGATCCTCGCCGGCGATCTCGATGGCGAGTTCCTCGTCGGTGTGTTCGGTGACCCGCAGTTCCATACGTATCAGTGGGCGCGTCGGTCGTTTGTACCTTTCGAAGCCTCGCAAGCGCGCCGACGCGAGGGGCAACCGCTTTGGGCGTCCGACGTCAGGTCGGTCGTATGGAGCGTTGGGTGCAACTGGGGATGCTGGTCGCCGTCGTCGCCCTGGTGGCCGCCGGCGTCGCGACGATTCGCCGGGTCGACGGCGATCGAACGAACCTGATCGACCCGCTTCGCGACAGGTTCTATCTCGGCGTCCCCTGGGGGACGCTCGTGGTCGTCGCGTTCGTCTGCTGCGTCTACCTGTTCGTCCAGGGCGGTGGCGCCGACTGGGACGATCCGGTCGTCCTCCCGTTTCGCGCGTGGTCCTATCAGTACCCGCTCGGGATGCTCACCGCGGGATTCGCCCACGCCAGCGAGAGTCACCTCCTCGGGAATCTCACGGGCGCGCTCGTCGTGGCTCCGATCGCCGAGTTCGCCTGGGGGCACTATCCTCGGACGGAGGGGGCGAAACCAATCCCGCGGATGCCAACCGATCCGCGTCTGCGGGCGTTCGTCGTCTTTCCGCTGATCGTCGTCGCCGTCGGGCTCCTCACCAGTTTGTTCGCCATCGGGCCGGTGATCGGATTCTCCGGCGTCGTGTTCGCGTTCGCCGGGTTCGCTATCGTCCACTACCCGATCGCGACGATCGTCGCGACGCTGGGCGCCCACGGCGCGCTCGCGACGACGATCCGTGCGATCCGCTGGCCCCAGATCACCGTGGAAGCGACCGCCAGTCCCCCGGCGCCGCCCTCCTGGGCGACGATCGCCATTCAGGGCCACGCGCTGGGGTTCTTACTCGGCCTGCTGCTGGGTATCGGCCTGCTTCGACACCGGACGCGCCGGCCCGATCCGCTCCGGTTCGCGGTCGCCGTCACGCTCTACGCCTTCGCCCAGTCCATGTGGGCGATCTACTGGTTCGGATCCGGCCGGCGCTACCACCTCTTGCGCGGGCCCGGGGTCCTCGCCGTCCTCGCCCTCTCGATCGTGGTCGTCCTCGCCGTCTTCGCGTCCGAACGGCCCCTCGTCCCGTGGCCGGGTTCGCCGGACGATTCCTCGCCGGGCGATCCGGCACCGCAGTCGATCGACGACTCGTCGATGCCGACCGTCGACGGATCGATCCACCGTGGCGGCGGTAGGTCACCACGCGGCGACACCGAGACGGATCGGGACCGAGCCGAATCGAGGAGGCGCCCGACCGCGGCCTCGGTTGACACCGCACCGCGGGAACCCCCGTCGGACGCGTCGATCCAACGAACCGACGACGGGACCGGTGAACCCACAGGGGCGGAAACCGCAGCCGACGACGACCACGCCAGCGCAGCGCGCGGCCAATCTACGTCGAGCCTCCGCGCGACACTGCTCTCGGTCACGAACCTCGATCGACTCTCCCGGCGCGGCGCCGCCCTGCTCGCGGTACTGCTCGTCCTCGCCGCGATCTCCGGGCCCGCCGTGTTCGTCAACGCCTTCGCGTACGACGACGCGCCGAGCGAACCGACGATATCGATCGAGGATTATCACCTCACCTACGACGAATCGGTCGAGAACCAGCTCGTCTCCGTCGCGCCCGTCGAAGCCCTCGGACTCGACGGGAACGTCACCGCGAGCGGCGTCATCGTCTGGTCGGACGAGCGCCACGTCTGGACGGACGCCATCAGCGCCGAGCGCCTCGCGTTCACCGGGCGCGGGACGGTCGAGGTCGGCGGCCTCGGCTGGCGCGAGACCGCCGTCGCGGAGCGACGCGGCTGGTCCGTCATCGGCAACGAGACGGTCTACCAGGTCCACCTCTCGAGCGACGACGCCCCGCCGACGCTCGCGTTCGAATCCGAGGCGGTACGCTCCGACACGCGCATCGCCGGCTACGGGTTCGAGCTCGCCTCGACCGACGGAACGTTCGAACTCCGGGCGACCCGCGAAAACGAGACGGTCGCCGCCGCGGCGATTCCCGACGAGGACGAGACGGTCCCGCTCGATTCGCTCTCGGTGACCCGCGAAGCCGACCGACTCGTCGTCGCCCACGACGACTCCCGGGTGGTCCTCGCGACGGTCGAAACCTACCGTTGACGGGAACGATTCCGGGCCTACCGGGCGCGTCACGGCCACTCGATTCGGTACACCTCGACCGGCAGGACCGATCGATCTTCGGTGTGGAAGTCGAATCGGCGGTCGACCGGTAGCTCCGCGGCGAACGCGTGAGTGACGGACGCACCGGCGTCGGCTGCGAAGGCGTCGACGAACGATCGGCTCCCCTCGTTGTGCACCGTGTAGGAGACCGACGCGAGCTCCGACGTCGCGTTCAGGAACGGCCGATCGCCGTGGGCGCTATCGTGCTGGGCGCCGAACGGCGGATTGGACAGGACCGTCGCGTTCGTGAGCGAAAGCGGCGGTCGGGTCGCGTCGGAGCGGACCCAGTCGATCGCGGCCTTCTCGTACAGGCGATGCTCGTTCGACCGGGCGATCGCGAGCGCCGCCGCGTCGACGTCGAGCCCCACGATTCGGGACGGATCGGCCGTTCGCGCGCCGAGGGCGAGCATCCCCGTTCCCGTCCCGAGGTCGACGACCGGCCGATCCTGCAGGTCCCCCTGCATCGCCGCCGTGTGACAGATGGACGCGGCGAGATCCGGCGAAGTGAGGTACTGTTCGAGGTCGACCGATGGCTCGTCGAAGTCGTCGACCCGGCCCAGCCGTCGAGCCAGGTCTCGCCGGCTCCCCATACCACTTCTCGAACCGCCGGGCGGGAAGCCGTTTCGATACCAGGGGCGTGCCGCCCGCGGTTCGACGGCGATCTGGCCGCCAGATGGATACCGATCGAACGATGTTTTAGGATAACCAAAATTTGGTTTTCGAATTGGAAAGTGTTTTTACCCAGGTGCGGGTAGGAACGGTATGGTCTTGCTCGAGAATCTGGCTCTCGTCTTCGTCGCCGGACTCGTCACCGCCCTGGCGACGGGACTGGGGGCGCTCCCGTTCTTCTTCGTCGAGGACTTCAGCGACCGGTGGAACGTCGCGCTCTGGGGGCTCGCTTCGGGGATCATGGTGACCGTGTCGGTGTTCGGGCTCGTCGACGAAGGGCTGGCGTACGCCTCGAGCGGATTCCCCACGCTCATGGTCGCCGGATTGCTGACCGGGGCGGCCCTCGTCGAGGTCGGTGACTGGCTTCTGGACAGAGTCGACGTCGGCGACGACGATCACGACGACCAGGATCACGGCCGCGAGGAGCCGGCGCACGCGACCGCGATCGGCGACGATGTCAAGACCGACGGCGCCGGTCACGACCACGGCGATCGCGCACTGGAGGCCAAGGCCTTCGCCGAGGGCGACCTGAAGACGCTCGTGCTCATCCTCGGCATCCTCACGATCCACAGCTTTCCGGAGGGCGTCGCCGTCGGCGTCTCGTTCGCCGAACTCGGCCTCGACGGCGGGGTCTCGGTCCTCGGCTTCTCGATCCCGTTGCTGGCGGTGTTCGTGACCGTCGCCATCTCGATCCACAACGTTCCCGAGGGAACGGCGATCGCCATCCCGATGCGCGCGATGGGGCTCTCGAAGTGGCGCATGGTCGGCGCGGCCATTTTCTCCAGCCTACCCCAGCCCATCGGCGCCGTGATCGCCTACGCGTTCGTCTCGTGGGCCCAGGCGTTCCTCCCGTTCGGCTTCGGCTTCGCCGCGGGCGCGATGGTCTACCTCGTCGCCACGGAGTTCGTGCCCGAGGCGCTGAAGACCGGAAACGCGCTCCCGAACGGGGGCTACCGGGAACTCGCGACCGGCTTCGGGATCGGCGTCCTCGCGATGCTGCCGTTGACGGTGCTCTGAGAGATGGGGCTCGTCCGCTCCGTCGTCGGACGCTCGCGATGTTCGTGGCCGGCGCCGTTCGGTCTGACCTCGTCGCACGCTGGACCATCGTCCGCGCGGCGATCGACGACGCGGCCACACCCCGCCACTTGCATGCCGTCCATTTTTCGACGCTCGCCGAGTCGTCCGACCATGCATCGGATAGTGAACGTGCACACGAACACGATCCACCGGGCGAGCGAGAACCCGGTAGCCCAACGGACGACTTGCGGCGCATTACGCCACGTGCCGTCCCATCACGTCGAGCGACTCGGCGAGGACGGACCGCCCGCCGACGCCTCCAGGTGCGGGCGCTGTTTCGACGACGCCGGCGGCTACTGAGACGCACCGACGGGCAACGGGCGAAGACGACTCACGCGACGGTCGGTCGACTGCGGACGAACCGGGACACCTGTTGATCGTACGTGGTAGTAGTCCCGGGCGGATTCGAGAATATCGAAACCGAATTCTCCGTCCGTACTCCCCACCGACAGCGGGACCGAAGAAAGAGTTAACCGATGGCACTCACATTGTACACACATGAGTTCCGAAGGGAAGAAGCGAGTGCAGTTCCGCGCTCCCCGAGGCCTGGTCGATCGGGCGGACGCGCTCGCGTCGGTCTTCGAGACCGACCGGACGGACATTCTCACCAGTGCGCTGCGCGAGTACCTCCGCGACGCCGCTCACGACGACGACATCAAACAGGAGATCGCCGGGGCGTACTACGACGACGAGATCACGTTCGAGCAATTGAAGAACCTCGTCGGACACGAGGAAGCGGCGAATTTTCGCGTCCTCAAGGACCAACTGAGCGAGGAATTCCTCGAAGAGACTGCGGAGGAACTTGCGAACTCGTAAATGACGGTTCTCGTCGCAGACACGTCCGCGCTCGTCAGTCTCGGAATCGTCGCAAAACACGAGACATCGCCTCTTAGTAGGATTCTGGACTCCTCTCAGGTCTGCATTCCGGAGCGGGTGGTCTCGGAGTTGGAAACCACCGCAGCGTACGACGATCGATCGGCAGCGGCCGCACGGGACGTACTCGATCACCTGTCGCGGTTCAGCGTACAACCCGCGGAACTCGAGGAGGACTTTCCCCTCGACGACGGCGAGAACGCAGCAGTATCGCTCGCCAACGACCTCGACGCGACGCAATTTCTCTGCGACGAATTCAATCGGCTCGCGCTCGTTCACGTGTCCCTGGCCGACACTCGACTCGTGACGACGCCGACGCTATTGACGGCGTTAGTTCGCAACGAGCGCCTCGACCCGTCAGCGGCGGAAGATCTCTTGTCGACGATGCGCGACGCGCGGAGCTGGGAGTCGAACACGTACGTGGAGCAGGCACGGCTAACGTTGGGCCGGCAGAAACGGTGAGCGGTCCATCGACAAGGCCGCCAGACGATGGGTCGGGCGGATTCGAGAAAGTGAATCGAACACAACCAGATGGACCGTCACAGACGTCACGGCCAGGGCCGGGCAGTGCGTTCGCGAAAAAAGCGTCGGCGAAGAACCGCCACCAGCCGTTCAAATGCCGCGAATCGTTTCGAAACTCGGCCCGAAGGCCGCTGAAGTGTCCGATTTCACCACCGATTGTACGAGCATGAGAGTTCGAAGGGAGCATCCTGGCTCGCGTTTCTCCGGCTCGCCGCCGATCCCGCGAACTCGGAGCCGCCCAGGCGATCGACGCAACCGGGTCGATCCGCGCGGTCTCGGTCGCGACAATCCACGAAGACCGGTCTGGAACCGGAGCGAACGTTGTGGACGAAAGTCGATAGCCGTTGAAAGAGCGGGTTCGATCGTCCACGGTGGGCCCGGTGTGGGCTAGTGGACGGTCCAGGCCACTCCGTACCACGACGATCCGCTGCCCGACCACTCGCGTATCTTCACTGTGTACGTCTGGCCGGGGACCGCGTCGAACTCGGCGATCTCGTAGCTGTTATCCCACGAGCTGCTCCACGCGATCAGGGTATCGTGCTCGTCGTATATCTGGAGATCGTAATCCATCTCGAGCGTCGACGAGAGGAACACTCGATTGCCGAGGACCGACCTCGTCGTGACCTCGCTGTTCCAGGCGAGGGCGACCTTGACGTGGGTCTGGTGAGGTCGGTTCGGCACCCGAACGCGGTACTCGAACTTCGAGCGCCCTCGATCGTCGAAATCGCTCGAACTGAGACTTCCGACGTCGTATCCTCGGGAGGTCGGGGAGTCGTCTTCGGATCGCCGATTGAGCGCGATCCGTCTGGCCGTATCTATGTCGAGCGCCCCGGTACCGTCGACGCCATCGGACCCGAGATCCTCCTGCCAGGTGCGTCCGGAGATGTTCCGACTCGCTCCGGCGAGCAAGATTGCACGGATTCCCTCCGGCCAGTACAGGAGGGTATTGTCCATGTTCTGGAGCAACGCAGCCGAGCCCGCTACCGCCGGGGACGCAAAGCTCGTGCCGCTCATGGAGAGATCGACGGCGTCCACGCCGACGCCGTTCGCGCTGATCTCTGGGAGTTCCCGGTCGTCGTACGAGCCGGGGGAATTGGGATTACGGAAGACCGACGATCCCGACATCGCGGTGGCCCCGTCATTGTGATTCCCGACGCTGAGGCTATTGTATCCCTTGTGGTTGACGTACTCGCTCGAGGGCGGGGTGATACCGTCCGAATCACCGCTCCAGTAATTGCCAGCCGCCTGGGCGATGAAGGGGTAGGGATAATGCAGGACCAGATAATCCTTCAACACATCGTCGTACGATAGGACGCCGTTTTTGGGCTCGGAGTCCCGGTGGAAGCTCTGATTGATCGCGCGACACTCTTTGCCCACGACGGCCCACTCGAGCGCGTCGCGGGTGTACTTGTTAGCGGCGTACACCTTCGAGTCCGGGCCGTACCCGTCCGGCACGCCCTCCTCGTCGTTTTTGACGATAGAGGTCACGAGCCGGGCGTGTTCGCTCGTTTCCGAGCGCGTACTGTCGTAATGCTCATCGATGTTGAGGTCCGAGAGGTCGTCCGGTCCGGATTCCCAGATTCCAACCCGGATGTCCGTCGCCCGCCATCCGTGCGTGTCGACCACGTCGTCGGCATTCGAGACGCTCATCGAGTCGGAGAGGTCGTCGATTCCGTCCGATTCGTCGAGGAACAGAACCCCGACTTCGTCGAGTTCGGACAGTTCGCGGAGGACGTACGGCTCCGCCTCGAAATGGAGTACCGGTACCGTCTCCAGGGACTCTTCGCGATCCACCGTCACCTGGAACTGCTCGTCTAGTCGCTCGGCCATCTCCTCCTGGGCCTCCGTGACCTGTTCGCGGTACGCGAGGAGGGCGTCCGGTCGGTCGCGGAGGGCAGCCAGTTCGAACTCGCTCTTGTCGACCGCCTCCTCGTCGACATCGATCCAGAGGGCGACAGCGAGTGGCTCGGACGCCTGTTGCATCTCCTCGTACAGTACCGGGTGGATCTTCCCGTACTTTTCGGAGAACGCCTCGTACTCCTCGGAAAGTAGTTCCTGGGGATCGACTCGGTCTCCGTTCCCGTCGAAGCCGAGTTCGTACCCCTCCTCCGCTTCCGGGTCGAAAACCTTGACGACCTCCAGGTCTTCATCTATCATCTGAAAGGCGACCTGCGTACGCGAGAGGACGACGTGTTCGTCGGGAACGTCGAGTTCGGGCCCGTGCTGTTCGCTGACGGCGAACCCGACCTGAACGGGGTCGATTTCACCGGTCTGTTCGACGTTCTGAATCTCTTCGAGGTGGAGGGTGTATTCGCCTTCAGTCATTGGTCGGAGCGGCGTCCACCGGACGACCGTGTCGTCGTCCTCGAACTCGATGTCCCCCCGGACGTCCGGGGTGAGGGCAAAGCCGGTCTGGGCCGACTTGCGATCGACAGAAGTGGTGAACCGCACTTCGATCTCCGATTCTGGACCGATTTCTCTGTGCGTGTGCAGGTTGGTCGATTCGACGCTGATTTCTTCTTGCATGCGCTCTACACCAAATTCCTGTTCCGGAGAGAACATGATACTAGTTGCTGATATTCTCACAAATTGAAATTAGGTCCTGCTCTCACTCGGCAGACACGTGCACGTTCGGACCGTTCACGAACGGCGCCAAGGTACTCACCAGTTTTATCGCCGCGCAGTCGGCTGGTGGTCGAGCGAATCCAGCAGTGTAACCTCTTCAAATGATTATCTATCGTATAGATGACTTGCCGGTAATTGAATGCCCCAAGACGACCCGAGTGCAGAATATCTTTCCTCCCCTGGTGACGCATTCGGTTGTAGAGATAGCCGTGTTCGATCGGGTTCGACGGGTTGTACAGGGCGTCTTTACTCGATCGCCGCAGTAACGGATGTCACGAGCGCTCGTCTAGACGCTGTTGGTCCGGACGCTCATCGTCGGTATCACGCGATCACTGTCGCACTGTTCATCACTGGCAATCTGGTGACGCCCTCAGTATCGGGATCGGTACGAACATCAACAAGACAGGGACGTACTACGGATACGAACGGCTCTGGGACAGAATCCCGTGGGCGTGGTACTATCGAGGCCGAGACCACACGTATTAGCCTCCTCACTCGATCTCCTCCGCTGTATCACGCCGTCGTCTGGACCAGACCGCTCGGTCGGCCGACGATACCCATCGCACACGACGAGCGGCAGTTAGCGGTCCGAGTGCACCGTCTCCAGCGGCTTCGAACGAAGTCGCCGGTCGCGTCCGCTCCGCTCACGCGCTGGAACTTGGCTCCTTCAAACCGCCCGAGAGTCCCGTACTCGTGACTCGCCTGCCGGCTCGCTCCCTTCGGTCCCGTCCCGGGCTGGGGCTTGCAGGGTTCGCATCACCGACGGGGATACGTGGCGCTTACGGCAGAAGTAGTCCCGGGCGGTTTCGAACCGCGTGGACTCGCTTCGCTCGCCCTCTGGCTCGAACCGCCGAGGATATTTCGCGCTCACGAAGTTGTTCATGCGAAAATAGTCCCGGGCGGATTCGAACCGCCGTCAGCGGCTCCAAAGGCCGCTATGATTGGCCGCTACACCACGGGACTCCGCACGCATTAATTGAGTAACCGGCGACGGACTAATAGTGTTACTTTTCGACCGGGTCCATCGACCGGCGTCGCCCGATACCGTTTCTCGGAGAAATAAATCCGAATCCTCACTCGGTACAGAGATCCGAGAACCAAACTCGACAGCGATCCGAATCCATAATTCGGTCGAAGAAGCGGCCATGGATCGTAAATTGTCTTCCATAGTAGTTAGATATAAGTCACGATCGCTCGTATCTCAAACCGGAAGCTATCGTCTCCATCAGTCGTCGCCAGGGGACGTGCGCGAAAATGTCCCGGGTGCAGGAACACCCGAGACGGTGGCTTCCAACCCGCGAAGGCCGAAGCCATGATTCACTTCCCGCCCCCGAGACATAAACGTCTCGCACGAGACCTTTCCCGCTCGGTATCGGTAGCCTCGCGTCTCGGCGCCGTTCTCGACGCGACTGCCACCGTCGACCGCTGGATTGGGGGATCTGTGTCACCCGTGGTGTCGACCGTCGAAGGTGGCTATCCGGGACGCCACATCGCACTGATCCGGGATGGACGTGGCATCGGCTCGACCGGACTGTCTGCGCGAAGGCTCACCAGTCGCGAACGGCCACGACCGCGGGAACGGCCCGCGGTCGGTATCCGTAATGTGAACGGATCGAGCCGAGGGTAGCGACGTTCATCTAACTGAGCGGAGAACCGGGACCGACTAGCGTGAAGCTCGCCACTGCAAAGTGAGGGAAAGTCCACTCGATCGCCTAGTCCAGACTCGGCTCCAGGTACGAACAGCAGTCGGCCTCGGGGTCGAAACACTCCGGACACTCCGCGGGGCGGTCGATGATCGTGTCCAGGCGCTCGGCGACGGTGTCGTCGATGACTGCCTCGAGGGCGCGAGCTTCCTCGCGGAACTCCTCGACCTCCAGGACGTTCGCGAGGAACCGCTCGATGATGCAGTAGGTCGTCAGCGCGTCGTGGGCGCGTTCGATGCCGTCGTCGGTCAGCGTCGCGCCCTTGTACTTCTCGTGTTCGAGCAGGTCGCGGTCCTCGAGCTTGCCGACCATCTCGTTGACGCTGGCGGGGCTGACGTCGAGCATGTCCGCGAGCTGGCCGGTCGCGGCGGGGCCGTCGTCCATCAGCTGGGCCAGGTAGACCGCCTTGAGGTACTGATCGGCCGTGTTCATCGGTTCCCCTCCGGCTGTCGCGTTCCCGTTCGCGCGTTCGATCCTGTCATGCTCGTCGCTCCATGATGTCGGTGACGTCCTCGACGCCCTCGCGTTCCTCCGCGCGAATCTCGCGCAGGGTCTCGAGGAGCTGCGCGCGATCGATCGCGTACTCGGCGTCGGACGCTTCGATCGCCTCGATGAGGTCGTCGTAGAACTTGTAGGCGGTTTCTTCGTTACACAACTGGTCGTAGAGGACCCCGTCGGTGTCCTCCGGCGGGCCGTAGCGAGCGTCGACGAGCGCGTTGATCTCGTCGTAGGAGACCGTCTCCGCCTCCAGGTGGGCGACGAGAGCCTCGAGTCGGTCGCGGTGGGTGGCCGACTCCGCGGCCGCCTCGTCCAGGAGCTCGCGGACCTCGTCGTCGATCGCCGCCCGTTCGTCCGCCGGGAGGCTCTCGAGGTGGTGGGCGGCGCGCGATTCGACGACCTCCTCCAGCACGATCCCGATCTGGAGCAACCGGGCGAGCTGGTGGTCGGTCGTCACGCGCTGTCCCAGACTCATGCACATGGCTCAGTGTCCGGTCTACTTAACTTCCCCCGTCCGCAGCCGTGACGATCGCGGCTGACACAGTGATCGACCGGCAACGTCTCGTGGCCCCGGACACGACACCTTCGCGTCGACGTCGAAACTACAACCAGACCGATCGAAGCGTCGGACGATCTCAGTCCGTCAGTCGCCAGATGCGACTTCCGTCGCCGCCGTCGACGCGGTCGACCTGTTTGAGTCCCGTCTTGAGACAGCGCCACCAGCCGCCCGGCGAGCCGTAGCCGGCCGGATACTCCTCGTACAGCGCGTCGACGAAGTCGCCCTTCTTGGCCGAACCCGCGTCGCGGAGGTGCGCCAGCGCGACGCCGATCAGCTCCTGTCGCCGTTCGACGAGATCGGCCGAGCGACCGGGGACGTCCAGCGCATCCAGATCTGCCACGTCCTCGCCGGGACGGATGTCGCCGTTGGTGTCGGCGAGCGACGTCGCAGAGCGATACTCGAGCCCCGTCTCGACGTCGCGATCCAGCCGTTCGCGCGTCTTCGCGACGGCACGCCGAGAGAGTTCGTCGACGCGATCCGTTTCGACCGATCCGAGTTCGCCGGCGTCGTCCGACAGCCGCTCGTCACGGATTCGCTCGATCCGTTCCGGCCGCAGGTTCATCGAGGAGATTCCGGCCTCGTCGCTCACGGACGAACGCGACTCGTCCACCGCCGTGGTGGCGGAGGCTGGGTCCGGTCTCGACGGTTCGACCGAAGCAGCGTCGCTCGAGGCTGGATCGGCGACGGTCGTCCACCCGCCGTCGGCCGTCGTTCGACGTCGTGTCGACTCGCTATCGGCGGCTGAGGACCCGGCGGGGGAGTCGGTCGACGGACCGTCCGCGGTTGCACCCGCGTCGACGGCCGTCGAATCGGCGTCGGAGGGCGACCGTTCGGGATCCGCCGACTCGGTATCGTCTGGACCGGCCTGTGTTTCGATTGCCGAGAGACGCGCTTCCAGATCGGCGATACGATCGCTGTAGGCCGACAGGACCGTCCCCGTATCGGCGTCCCCGTCGACCGTCGCGCGCTGGGCGAGGAGCCAGCGAACGTACGCCGCGGTGCTCTCGAACCCGATGAGCGAGCGCTCCACCTCGAGTGTCTCCAGCGTCTCCTCGTCGAGTTCGAGCGAGAGTGTCGGCATCGATTCTCACTAACGCCATCCTCATACAAAAAGACCCGTCAGACAACCGAGTTATGTATCGAATCTGGGGGATAGCGAGTCGTCACCGAGCCGCCGAAAAACGAATGATGCCGGCGGGCTACGAGCCGTCACGAAAGCGGTGCTGGCGTCCCGCGGGGTACGATCCCCGGGACGCCCGCTCGGGAGACGCGGCGCGGTATCATCGTCACCGAAGCGAACGCGATCGGTCGGCTGCCGGTGAAAATCGTCAGAACAAGCGAGCTCGCTTACTCGTCGAGTCGCGCCCGGATCAGCGACTGCAGGTCGTCGCGGAACTCGTCGATCGCGATCTCCTCCAGAACGGGAACGAAGAAGCCTTCGACGAGCATGTCGGTGGCCTCGTCCTCCGGGATGCCGCGCGAGGTCATGTACAGCAGTTCTTCGGCGTCGACCTGCCCGACGGTCGCGGAGTGACTGGCTTCCGTGTCGTGGTTGTTGATGATGAGCTTCGGACTCGCGTCGGCTTCGGAGTCGTCCGAGAGCATCAGCGTGTTCTCGCGCTGGTAGGAGCTGGTGTCCCAGGCCTCGGTGCCGACGTCCTGGACGCCCTCGTAGACCGAGCGGGCCTCGTCGTCGAGCACGCCGCGGGTAACGAGGTCCGCGGTCGTGTGCTCGTCGTTGTGCCAGACGCGGGCGTTGATGTCGAAGTGCTGGGCCTCGTGGCCGAAGAACGCGCCGACGATCTGGCTCTCGGAGCCGCTGCCGTCGAGGGTGGTCTCGACGGCGGACTTCGTCAGGCGGGAGCCGAGGTTGCCCTCGATCCAGTTGATCGTGGCGTACGTATCGGCCGAGCCGCGCTTGAGCGTGTAGTTGTAGGTGTCCTCGTCGAGGTTCTGGAGCCAGCCGTACTGGACGTGGCTGTTTTCGGTGGCGACGACCTCGACGATGGCGCTGTAGTAGCGGTCGTCCGCATCCACGGCATCGCCGGTCGATTGCCGCTCCAGGATCGTCGCGGACGAGGAGTCCTCGGCGACGACGAGCGTGTGGTTGAACAGCGACCGGGAGTTCATCTCGGTCCGGATTTTGACGTCTTCCGCGTCGACCCCTTCCGGGACGTAGACGAACGTCCCCGAAGTGAACAGCGCGGTCGACAGCGCGGTGAGGTAGTTCTCCTGCGGATCGACGATGCTGCCGAAGTGCTCGCGGACGATGTCCGCGTACTCGTCGTCGGTGGCCGCCTCGGCCAGCGTCGTCACGACGACGTCGCCGTCGCCGACGAGGTCTTTCGCCTCGGCCGCGTTCAGCGGATCGACGAGCGACTCGAAGTCGAGCGCGTCGAGGTTCGTCCAGTCGCGCCCGGGGGTCCGGATGACCGGCGGCATGTCCAGTTCCGAGAGGCTCGCGAGCGCGTCCAGACGCGTCTCGGTGAGCCACGCGGGCTCGTCGTTCGTCTCGCTGATCTCCCGAACCGTCTCCTCCGAGACCGTGGCGTGTACCTGCGTGCTCATGTTATCCGAGGCTTCCCTCCATCTCGAGCTCGATGAGTCGGTTGAGCTCGACGGCGTACTCGATCGGCAGTTCCTCCGTGATCGGCTCGATGAAGCCGGCGACGATCATCTTCTTGGCGTCGTCGTCGTCCAGCCCGCGCGACTGGAGGTAGAAGATGTCCTCGTCGCCGATCTTGCCGACGGTCGCCTCGTGGGCGACGTCGACCTTCGACTCCTCGATCTCCATGTACGGCATGGTGTCGGACGTCGACTCGTTGTCGAACATCAGCGCGTCGCACTCGACGGCCGTCGAGGCGTTCTCGGCGCCGTCGGCGATGTGGACGAGGCCGCGGTAGTTGGTGCGGCCGCCGTCCTTCGAGATCGACTTCGACTCGATGGTCGAGCTGGTGTCGGGCGCGTTGTGGTAGACCTTCGCGCCGGTGTCGATGTCCTGGCCCTCGCCGGCGAACGCGATCGTGATGTGGGTGTCCGTCGCGCCGCGGCCCTTGAGAATCGTACACGGGTACAGCATCGTGGCCTTCGAGCCCATCGAGCCCGAAACCCACTCCATCGTCCCGTTTGCCTCGACGATCGCGCGCTTGGTGTTCAGGTTGTACGTGTTACGCGACCAGTTCTGGACCGTCGAGTACTGGACGTGGGCGTCCTCGCCGACGAAGACCTCGACGCCGCCGGAGTGGAGGTTGAACGCGGAGTACTTCGGGGCGGAACAGCCCTCGATGTAGTGGACCTCGGCGCCATCCTCGGCGACGATGAGCGTGTGCTCGAACTGGCCCATCCCCTCCGAGTTCATGCGGAAGTACGCCTGGACCGGCATCTCGACCGTGACGTCCTCGGGGACGTAGACGAACGAGCCGCCGGACCAGACCGCGCCGTGCAGCGCGGCGAACTTGTTGTCGCTCGGGGGGACGCAGGAGGTCATGAAGTACTCCTTGACGATGTCGGGGTGTTCCTGGACCGCGCGGTCCATGTTCATGAAGATGACCCCCTTCTCCTCCCACTGCTCCTGCATGTTCTGGTAGACGACCTCGGACTCGTACTGGGCGCCGACGCCCGAGAGCGCCTTCTTCTCGGCTTCCGGGATGCCCAGCTTGTCGAACGTGTCCTTAATTTCGTCCGGGAGGTCCTCCCAGTCGTCGGTTCCCTCGCGTGCGTCGACGTCCGGGCGGATGTACGGCACGATCTCGTCGATATCTATTTCGGAGAGGTCCGGCTGGCCGGGCCAGTCGGTCGGCATCGGCATCTCCTGGAACAGCCGAAGCGCGCGAAGGCGCCGTTCCAGCATCCACTCCGGTTCGTCCTTGTCTTCCGAGATGAGCCTGATCGTCTCCTCGTTCAGGCCCTTCTCGGAGGTGAGAGCGGCTTTGTGTTCGTTCTTGAACGCAAAGCGCTCCTCGGTGTCCGTCTCTTGCAGGTGATCTTGTTCTGAGCTCATGTTCGTAGTGTAGGTTTGCGTCTCTAGCGGTAAGACCCTTCGTCCGATCGGCGTCGATCAGGCCGTCTCGTAGACTTCCTCGCGGACCCAGTCGTATCCCTTGTCCTCGAGCTGCTCGGCCAGTTCCGCGCCGCCGCTCTTGGCGATCTTGCCGTCGAGCATGACGTGGACGTGGTCGGGTTCGACGTAGTCGAGGATGCGCTGGTAGTGGGTGATCTGGAGGATGCCCGTGCCCTGTTCGTCGCGCAGGGCGTTGATACCCGTCGAGACGTCCTGCAGGCGGTCGATGTCCAGCCCCGAGTCGATCTCGTCGAGGACGGCGATCGAGGGTTCGAGGATCGCGGCCTGCAGGACCTCGT
The DNA here is from genome assembly GCF_023093535.1 of Halovivax limisalsi. Taxonomy (NCBI): domain Archaea; kingdom Methanobacteriati; phylum Methanobacteriota; class Halobacteria; order Halobacteriales; family Natrialbaceae; genus Halovivax; species Halovivax limisalsi. Next base: position 2,069,336 of record NZ_CP095757.1, on the reverse strand, counting down.
TCTGCTTCTTCTCGCCGCCGGAGAAGCCGGCGTTGAGGTAGCGCTGGGCGAACGATTCGTCCATGTCCAGCTGGGCCATCTTCTCCTGCAGAATCTCCTGGAACTCGGCGACGCCGACCTCGCCCTCGTCGGCCGGACCCTCCATCGGCGAGGTCTCGTAGCCCTCGTCGTCCGCGTCGTCGGCTTCGGTTTCGTCCTCGTCTTCGAAGAGCTCCTCGCGCTCTTCGATCTTCGCGTTCAGCGCCGTGCGGAGGAAGTTCGTCATCGTGACGCCCTCGATCTCGGCGGGGTACTGGAAGCCGAGGAAGACGCCGAGCGCCGCTCGCTCGTTCGGTTCGAGGTCGAGGAGGTTCCACGTGCGCTGGTCCTCGTCGATCTCGATCTCGTCGCCGAACTCGTCGTCTTCCAGATGGATCAGCACCTCGCCCTCGGTGACCTCGTAGGCCGGGTGGCCGGCGATGACCTTCGCCGTCGTCGACTTCCCCGAACCGTTCGGGCCCATCAGGGCGTGAATCTCGCCGGACTCGACCTCGAGGTCGACCCCGTCGAGAATTTTCTCGTCGCCCTCAGCAACGCTCGCGTGCAGATTTTTGAGTTCTAATCGTGCCATGGTGTCTTCTCAGTCGTCCGAAGATGGGGGACTTGGACTCATAATGATTTCGCATTTGGACCAGACCGCTTTGCCTTCCCAGCAAATTATTTTCTCAAATAGGAAACCACCGCGACGTTACCGCGTTCGAACGGGGCTAAGTGGATCGCGCGGACGAGTGAACCCCATCGGGAGAGATTAGCAGCGATCCGGGCCATCCGGGACGGAAGAACGCGAAGCACGTCCCGATACGCGGATCGGTTCGAGAGTTGATCACGATCCGATGATGACGATACCCACCGAGCTGCCGAATGGTTCAACCGGCAGCTGCGTCGCATCCGCCGAGAATCTGAACTGAGTCGAGGCGCCCGATTCGGTCACATGAACGATTCCAGTCCGGTCTGTTCCTGACCGGACTTCACCTCCTCCCAGGAAATGTCCAGCGCCTCCAAAATCCGCTCGATCGGGCCCTTGAGCGTCTTGTCGAGCATCTTCTCGTAGTCGATCTCGAACTCCGGCGGGATCTGGTCGTCGTACTCGAAACAGATGACGTCCTGGTTGCGCTTGAACTCCTCGTAGACGCCGTTCTCGGCGGGGTCCAGCCCCTCTTGAGCCTCGATGCGCTGGAAGAAGTCGTCGTGGACCCGGTCCAGGTAGACCCGCTTGGGTTTACTCCCGCGCTGGAAGTTGGTCCCGAGCAGCAGGTTCGCGTACTTCGCGCCCCGAACGTGGGCCGTATCAGTCTCGTACTCCGTGAGTCGCTTGCCGATGCCGCCGGGGATCGCGATCTCGTCCAGCGACACCTCGCCCGCGAGGAAATCCTCGATGATTCCGTTGACGTAGGTTTCGGCCCCCTCGATGTCCCCGTCGCGGACGATCATCTCGATGACCTGGTGCTGAACCTCCTTGGTGATCTGAGCGATGTCCGAACGCTGGTACTCGAAGCCGGTGATGTCGATGTCGTCGACGTCCTTGCCCTCCTTCCAGACGATGTGGCCCGCGTAGCGCTTCTTCTTGCCCGCCTGGAAGAATCGTCGATAGAGCTTCTCGAATTCGATCTGGAAGCGGTGCTCGTCGGCGTTCAGTTCCTCGCGCGCGAAGTCGTCGTACCGTCCGTTGATGTAGTCCTCGATCTCGAAGGATTGCTCGAGCGCCTCGTCCGGGGAGACGTCGGGGCCGAGTTCGAGCATGACCGAATCGGTGTCGCCATACGCAACCTTATAGTTTAGCTCGTTGGCGGCGGTTTCGGTGAATTCAATGACCTCACGGCCTGTCGCCGTGATTGCCGAGGCGGCTTCCTTGTCGTAGAGCCGGAACTGTTCCCATCCTGATACGCCGTACAGCGACTGCCCGATGAACTGGAACGTGCCGTTTCGGCCGGCCAGCAGCGTGTGATTGTCTTCGACGGTGACGCAGTACACCCCATCTTCAGCCCGACTCTCGGTCGCGCTTCGGTGCATTCGAAGCGTGTTTTTCGACGACTCGGTTACGTAAATTCGCCACGACCCGCTATCCTGATTGTAGTTCGCGGTCAGTCCCAGATGCGCACAGAGTTTGAGTACGTCATCGCGGAGCCGATCGCTCGAGGTAGTGTACCGCCACGAATTGGATTGCCAGTCCCCGTCACCGTCGATCAGGACGTCGAGGAATCGACGCTTCTGCCGCTGGCTGAGCGAGAAGACGAACTCGGGAATCCGCTTCTCGAAGCTAGTCTCACCACACCGTTCGCGGAACAGGTCTCCGAGGAGTTTCGAGGTAAACTGGTAGCTCCGTTCGTCGACGTAGTAATCCAGGCCCAGCTCGTCGAGCAACGCTCCGATCGTGGTGTGATGGTCGGTCCCGCCGTCGGCGACGGGCCGTTCGTTTTGGGCAATTTGGATGGTCGTCGCAGACCCGCGAACATTCTCACCGAAGGCCTTCTCCGTGGACGTGTAGACGTTCCCTTCCGTCACGAACCAGGCGAGCAAATCGAGGAAAGCATCTCCCTCGTACGTCCGGGGAATCCACTTCCGTCCGGATTCGCGGTGGATAAAGCTCGTCTCACAGACCTCCTCGATATACTCGCGGTGTGCTTCGAACTCGTCTGCGGTAAAGACGTACCCCGTCTGACCGACGTCGGCTTTCGGGACGCGCCTTGGAGTCCAGCCGAGTTCGGCGGTAAACGTGTGACCGTGAACGGACGGGCGAACCCAGACCTCGTAGTCACCGTCGAGGAACCGGGTGAGATCGACCGTTTCGAGGTCGTCACCGTCGGGACCATCCCAGTCGTGGGGAAGTTCGTAATTCGTCGCGCGATCGAGTTCGCCCGCTTCGACGAACCGATAGTCGTCTTCCGTGATTCCGTTCGTTTCGTTCTTACGAACGAGCATGCGATGATTCGGCGTGACGCGGAAGTCGATCTTGCTCGTCTCGATGTCGATCAGGTCGCCCTCGTAGTCGGGATACGCGTGGGTCTCGACGACGGGTTTGATCTCTAGTTCCTCCGTGTCCGGATCGAGAGAGTACACGTCGTCACCGACCTCGAGATCGGTGATTTCGCACACCCCATCTGGAGTCAATACCTCCGTATCCGGCGTGAAGCAGTTCATGATGACCTTCACCGCCCCCTGCTGGCGGTCGTACTGTTCGTACGCGCGTGTGTCGGGTTCGTGCTCGTTCCGCAGCGACTTCTTCTCCTCGCGCTCGGCGAGCAGTTCCGTGATCATCTCGCGCATGACGCCGTCCGGCTCCTGTCTGAAGTGTGTCCCCGAAGGGGCGACGTGGGTCTCGCCGTCGTACGTTTCGGGATCGACGCGAGTCTCGGGCGAGGCGTTGATCGTCACCATGCACATCGGGTACAGGCTCTTCAGGTCGAGGACGGTCACGTTCTCGCGCACACCCGTGATGGGATCGAAGACGGCGCCGCCCTCGTACTCGTCGCCGGCCTCCTGTCGGCCCTTCGAAGGCAGCGCCCACCGGCCGTTCGCCTTGTGGAGGACGTACATGTCGACGGCGTCACCGGGCGTCGGGGCGTCCTCTAGTTTGCAGCCGACGAAGGTCGCCATCTCGCGCCAGAACGCGATCAACTCCTGCTGGCGGTCGAGTTCGACGCAGATCTCGACGTCGCGGAGGTTGTACTCAAGCAATCGCGTCGGATCGTCCTCCCAGAGGTCGCCGATCTTGCCGGGATACCGTTCCTTCCCGACGCCGAGTTCGCTCTCGCCGACGGCGTCGAGGCGGTAGGAATCGAGTTCGGTGAAGATGCGCCGCTGATAGCCGTAGAGCAGGTCGAAGACGACGCGGCCCTTGACGTCGGGGCCGCCCCAGTTGCTCCGCCAGACCTCGCCCAGGCGCGAGAGGCGGTCGCCGTCGAGGTCGTAGTCGTGGTGCGGGCCGTCGAGCGCTTCGAGGCGATCGAGGAGGTACGGAGCGTCGAAGTCGTCGAAGTTCCACCCGGTCAGCACGTCGGGATCGGTCTCGTCGACGTACGAGAGGAACGATTCGAGCATCGCTTCCTCGGTCTCGAACGCGCGCACGTCGTGGTCGATCTCGCCTTCGATCGGTTCGTACTCCTCGAGCGTCGACGGAACCGTCCCGTCCCCGTCGTCGGCGTCCCAGATCCAGAGGAGGTACTCGTCGCGGTAGGAGTCGTGGCTCGCGAGACAGATGATCGGTTCCTCGCCGTCTTCCGGAAAGCCCGACCGATCGTCGACCTCGATGTCGAACGTCTGGACGCGCGGGGTCGCGTCGGCGTCGACGGCTTCGACCTCGTCGTGGGGAACGATCAACGAACCGTCGTCGGCCCGGCGCTCGGGAACGCGGATCCCGCTACGGACGTCCTTGTCGATGAGAAACCGGTTCGGAAAGAGGATGTCCGCCTCGTAGTGGTCGAACTCGTCTCTGATCTGGCCGACGTCGCGCGGGGTCTGCCCGAAAATCTTCGTCAGTCGTGTCCCGCGGATGCTCTCGTAGGGCTCGCCGTCGGCGTTCGTTTCCGCCCAGTCGGTGATCCGATCGTAACTCGACAGCCGGTCGTCGTCGACCGACTCGGTCGGCGCGTAGAAGTACGGCCGAAAGCCCACGATCTGGACGTGTTCGAGTTCGTCCGCATCGGTCCGACCGAAGACGTGGACGATGGGGCGCTCGTCGTCGCCCCGGCCGACGATCGTGTAATCGACCTGCATGACGGCGACGTCGAGGTCGCCCCGGCTGTCCGGTAGCGTCTCACGTCGTGGGTCGAGAACGGTCGCGTCGCTCGACCGGCCGGCGCCGGCAACGTGGGCGGCCTCCGCGTCCGGCCGCTCGTCGGTTCCGCCCGCAAAGTCCCCGAGGGCCTGCTGGGCCTCGTCGCTCATCGTCACGCGGTTTGGTGGCCGATGGTATAAACCCAGTCACTCGGCGAGGAAGGCGCTCCCGGTCAGAGTTCACGGAATGCGACGTAATCGCCGAGGTGAGTCGACCGAAATTCGCGCGGAGCGCGAGGACGACGTGCGCCGGATCGAATTCGGCCATTCTCACCGACTGAGAGTGGCCCTGAAGATTGTAAACATCTGGTTTACCCCGCTCGCTTCCGGCGGTGTCGGGGCAACAAGACATATAACGTGATAACACGTAGCACAAGTCGAGGTGACACCAGTGTCCACCCGCATCAACGACGACACGACGGACGAGCGGGAATCGACGGGCGTCACGGTTCCCAGTATCGACTCCTACGAGACCGAGGACGGCGTCGTCTTCTACGATACGGAGAACCCACTCGCCTGGGTAGAGACCGACCGGACACTGTGTCTCGACGAGTTCGCCTGAATCCATCGACACCCTTTTTCGCCGACCGGACCGAGAGCCGGGTGTGGGGCTCGACGATTTCGAACTCGAACCGAGCGAGCACGAACCCGAGGAGTGGGATCCCGAGTCCGATCTGCACGATCCGGACGCGCCCGGACTGACGATTCCCGCGGTCGAGACGGACGAGACAGACGCCCCCAAGGAGGTCGTCGAGACCTTCTGGATAACCGTGCTCGTCGTTAACGTGGCCGTCTTCTGCGTTGCCGTCGGGCCGATGCTCATCTACTTCGAGGGGTGGATTCGCGAGGGGGCGGCCATGGTGATTGCAGGCATCGCCCTCTTCGGCCTCGCCTATCGCCGCTACCGGGCGTTCATGCAGGGACCACCGCCGGAAGTGGATTCGAACGTCGCCGACGCCTCGTCAACGCCAGCACGGTCGTCGGAGTCCGAGGCGTCGAGTGCCGATACGCACGATCGGTCAGATTCGAGCGATTCAACCGACACCCATGAAGACAGTTCGTGACGACGACGGAACCAGGTACGTGCTCCTCAAACGCGCCGACGAGGCGAGCCTCGTTCGCGACCCGCGGACCGGCGCCGAGTGTTACGTCGGCAACGACCGACTCGAGCCGGAGCCCGAGGAATCACCGCTCGAAGCGTTCGCCCTCGCCGCTCCGGCGGCCACCCGGACGGTGATCGAGAACGTCCACGACACCCGGACGCTGGGACTGTTGTACTGGATCGACGACGAGGGGCCGATCGACGTCCGAACGTTGCTGGCGGAGTCGACGTTTTGCGAGAGCGACCTCGGCGGTCGATTGACGTCGCTGACGATGGCCGGCCTGCTCGACGAAGACTCGGTCGACGGCGAACGGGCGTACCGGACCACCGACCTCGCGACGGAGGCGCTCACCGAATTACGGTCCACGTCGGCTGACCAGACGTCACAGTAACGGAAGCGCGTCGACCGGACCGACGGGCGAGGCGACTGATCAGAGCCTATCGGCTGCTATCGCCCACACGGAAGCCATCGACCGGTTCGAGATCAGTCGCCGGAGCCCGCCCGACCGGCGGCCGGGAGACCGTCGACGAGGTCGAGTGCGTCACGGTGGGCCAGCGTGGATCGATTCGTCGTCGCGTCCTTTTCGACGTGGACGAGGTCGTCCGCGGCGCCGACGAGTTCCTCGTCGTGACTGACGAGGACGATCTGCTCGACGCCGAGCTCGCGCATCGACTCGACGAGCGAGACGAGCTGGCCGACGTGACCGGCGTCGAGGAAGACGGTCGGTTCGTCGAGAATGAGCGGCGGCAGCGGCGCGGCGCCGTCGACGCCCTCCGCGAGCAGGCGGTAGATCGCACACCGCAGGCTCAGGTTGAACAGGGCCCGCTCGCCGCCCGAAAGTTGCTCGGGATCGAGCGCTTCGCCGTCCTTCTGGTAGACGGTGAGCTGGTAGGAGCCGTCGAGATCGATGCCGGCGTAGGAGTCGTTCTGGTAGACCAGTTCGAACGTCTCGTTGAGCAGGCGTTCGAGCGTCTCCACGTTTCGCTGTCTGAGCTCCGCGCGGAGCGTCTCGTAGGTGTCCTGGAGGGTCCGGGCGTCCGCGTGGAGCGATTCGAGCGCCTCCATACGGTCCGCGACCGCCTCGCGTCGCTCGCGAAGCGATTCGAGTTCCTCGAGTTCGTTCTCGACGGCGCCGATGGCGTTCTGCAGGTCGTCGCGCTCGCCGCGCAGTTCGTCGAGTTTCTCGTCGACGCGCTCGATGTACGACCGGGCGTCCGCGAGATTCTCCCGCGCGGCCTCGACCCGGTCGTCGTCGAACTCGGCTTCGAGTTCGGATCGGCGATCGCGGGCGTCGGACAGCTGGGCGCGCCGTTCCTCGTTCATCGTCTTCCAGTCGGCCCTGCGCTCCCGAACGGTCTCGATCTCGCGGTCGATCTCCGCCCGCGTCGCCCGCTCGCTCCGGAGCGTTTCGACCTGCTCGCGCGTCTCGCGAAGCGCGGCGAGTCGCTCGTTGTACTCGCCGAGTTCCTCGCGCAACGTTTCGATCTCGTCCTCGATCGACGCGGCTCGCTCGCGGTTCTCGGTCGCCGTCGCCTCGGCGTCCTCGGCGGAGTCGATCAACGACTCGCGCTGCTGGACTTTGTCCTCGACCGTCTCGCGTTTCTCTTCGAGTAATTGCGAGAGTGACTCGCGCTGGTCCTCGAGTCGGTCGATTCGGCGGGCCGTCTCCGCGAGCGACTCCGCGCGCTCGATCCGCTCGGCGAGCGTTTCGAGTTCGGCCTCCAGTTCGTCGCGTTCGGCCGCGAGCGTCTCGCGACGCTCGCGTTCCTCCGCGAGGTCATTCACGTGGGGGCTGTCCTCGACCGGTTGGCCACACTCCGGACACTTGCCGGCTTCGAGCAGCTCCTCGGCCTCCTCGATGGCGGACTCGACCGTCGCCAGCTCGGTCGTCAGTTCGGTCAGCTCCTCGCGGCGCTCCGACTCGCGCTCGCGCACCGTCGACAGGTGGTCGTCGACGGACGACGGGTCGACCGGTGCGTCCTCGAAGCGCGCGCGAGCGTCCTCGATATCCTCGTCCAGCTCCGCGAGCTTCTCGCTGCGTTCTTCGATCGTCTCCCGATCGGCCGCGAGCGTCTCGGCGAGGGATTCGGCGTCGGACCTGGACGTCTCGGCCTCCTCCTCGAGCTCCGCGGCCGTCTCGCGAAGGCTCTCGATCGTTCCCGTCCGTTCGGTGATCTCGACGCGGGTATCCTCGAGCGACGAGCGAAGCGACTCTTCTCGATCGTCGAGCTCCGCGAGTCTGGCTTCGATGGCGTCCTCGTCCGGCAGATCACCTTCGAGCGCGGAGCGAAGCGACTCGATCCGGTCGCTCACGTCCTCGCGTCTGGATCGAAGATCAGAGAGCCGTTCTGCCGCTTCCTCGCGGTCCGACTCTGTCTCCGTGATCTTCTCGCGAAGCGTTTCGATCCGTTCGTCGAGATCTTCGAGTTCCTCTCGGATCTCTTCGTGGGTATCGAGGACGTCCTGAGCGGAATCGCGCGTCTCGATCGCGTTCTCGCGCTGTTCCTCGAATCGCTCGATCTCCGTGACGACGTCGGACCGCTTCGTCTCGAGCCCGTTGAGGCGGTCGTGGAGGGATTTCTCCTCCTTCGCCTCGATCTGTTCGTCGAGCGTCGCGGCTTCGCCGCGAACTTCGTCGAGGACGTCCGAGACGCCGAGCCTGGCCTCGCTGGCCCGTTCGCGGTACGATTCGAGGGCGCCGAGCTGGAGGAGGTCGTCGATCATGTCCTGGCGCTCGCCCGGCGAGGCGTGGATGAGTTTGTTGACCTCGCCCTGCCGGACGTACGCGCAGTTGACGAACGCCGTCGCGTCCATCCGGAGGAGGTCCGTGACGAAGGCGCGCACGTCCCTCGCGCCGTCGACGGTTCCCTCGGGCCCCTCGAGGACGCACTTCGTCGTCACCGCCCGGTCGTCCCGCCTGGAGAGGCGGCGTTCGATCCGGTACTCCGCGCCGGCGTGACGGAACCAGAGGGTCACCGACGCTCCATCCTCGCCGGTGGTGATGACGTCCGCGAGGGCTCGGTCGTCGAGCGCTTTCGACCCGTAGAGCGCGAAGAATACGGCCTCGAGAAGCGTCGACTTCCCGCTGCCGTTCACCCCGTGAACGACCGTCACACCGGTCGAGAGCGAGAGATCGACCTCGCCGTAACACTTGAAATTGGTCAGCGAGAGGCGCTCTACTCTCACGAGAAATCACCGATCGAAACCTGCGTGTCGTCCGCGACGGTCGCCTCGTCGCTCGATTCGTCCGGGTCGCCAGCCGAGTCCGCGTCGGCGGCGTCGGTGGCGTCGTCGACGGTGGCACCGTCTTCGCCGTCGGGGACGTCGTCGACACCGGCGGGACTGTCCTCGGTCGGTGACTCGACAGCAGCCTCAGCCGCGGGCTCGTCACCGGCCGGAGTCACTGACTCGTCATCGGTCGCAGCCGCGTCATCGCCGGCGGCCGAACTATCGTCGGTTCCCCCGGCCGAGGTGGAGTCAGCGCCGGCTTCCGCTCCGGACTCGGAATCGTCGCTCGATCCGTTCGATTCGTCGGGCTGCTCCTCGTCCGAGAGATCGAGGGCCCCGTCGGCATCGTCGGTCACGTGTGAATCGGTCGGGTCAGGGCCCGGTCCGTCGAGGTCGACGGCGAGCTCCAGGCCGTCGTCCGTCAGTCCGTCGCGCACGCTGCGTTCGACGGCCTCGCGGACGTTCGAGTCCGCGACGGTCTCGTCGCGGACGGTCGCGTCGATCGCGAGCGCGCCCGTCCCGAGGTCCAGTTCGCGCAGTCGCTTCGTGACCGCGGTATCCGGATCGGCGAACGACACCTGCAGGTCGGCCTCGGAGTCCGCGATCTCGCGGCGATCGTTGGCCCGCGCGACGAGCGCGTCGCGTTCGAACGCGAACTCCTCGACCGCGGCCGGCGAGACCGGGTCGCCCTCGCCCTCGATGGTGACGACCACCACCGCGTCCGCGAGCTCGTACTGCCCGAGGCGTTCGAGGACGCGATCGACTCCCTCGCCCTCGTCCAGTTCCACGTCGACGAAGACGAACTCGCGCGTTCCATCCAGGCCTCGCCGGGTGATGGTCACCTCGTCGTCGAACGTGACGAGGTTGTATCCCCGCGGGTCGCGCTCGCTCGCGCTCGCACGCTCGGACGATCCGCAGTAGGTGACCCAGGTGTCCGCGACCTCGGCGGTACCCGGCGCGTGATTGTCGCCGAGCAACATCGCGTCGAAGTCGACCGACGCCTCGGACAGGACCGTTTCGGTCTCCCAGGTGGCGTGCGCGAACGGTTCGAAGAGGCCGTGTCCGACGAGCGCGCGGTGGGCGGCGCCGGATGGCGGCGGGGCGAAATCGTACGAGAGGGCGTCCCGGCGCGACTTCGGGACGAAGTCCAGGCCGTAGAGAGCCACGTCGCCGACGAGCATCGGCTCGGAGCCGAGCCGGGTCGCCAGCCCGAGATCGGCGAAGAGGTCGAGCCACTGTGCGTCGCGCTTGGTTTCGTGATTGCCGACGATGGCCAGAAATGGAATATCGGCGTCGGCCAACCGGCGGAGCACCCGAATCGTTCCCTGGAGGTCGACGAGTCCGGGGCGGCGGTCGTGAAAGAGGTCGCCGGCGTGGACGACGGCGTCGACGTCGGCCTCGATGGCGTCGGTGGCGACCTGGTCGAACGCCGCGAGAAAGTCGCGGCGCCGATCGGGCGAGTTGTACTGTTGGTACCCGATGTGGGTGTCGCCCGTGTGTATCACCCGCGTCATCACCGACCGTTCGAACGCGGCCCCTATATGGATTCCGTCGTGCGTGTCCGTAACTCGCGCTGAGGGGGCTCGACGTGATCGAAACGACCGCGGGAGTGCAACACGGACAGTTCGTCCCGACCAGCAGCCGACGGTTTCGATGCAGGAGTTCTCGTCTCGACCGAGGGATCGACCTCCGATTAGGAGTCGATATCGAGACGGTAGACGCGTTTGCGGGCGTCGGTGAACGAGAAGCGCGATTCGATCACGTCGGCGTCGTCGAGTCGGCTGATCGCGTAGCGGACCGTCCGGGCGGGCAGCAGCGTCTCCTCCGCCAGTTGTTGCTGTGACAGCGTGTCGTTGTACTCGAGGACCTTCGCCACCAGTTTCGCACTCGGCGGCAGGTCGCGAACGTCGTCCCAGCTTCCGCCGGGATCGGTGTCGCCCTGAATTGCCTCTGAAGCGCTCATCACCGTACCCATTCGGATACGGCCTAATAATATTTTCTGTTCAGATATATTCCTATCAGTTATTCCCCTCGCGGGTTCGGGCGACCGTCGTGGTGACCCGAAGCCTCTTATGAAGCAGCCACCTACGAGGGGGTGATGACCGATACCGTGGACGACGTTGAGCTTCCCTACGAGGACGAAACGTCCCAGCAGGAGAAAATACGGGCGCTGGAAGAGCGTCTCGAGGTCGTCGAGTCCCAGAACGAGGAGATGCGGGATAAATTACTCGACGCCAACGCCGAGAACAACAAGTACCAGCAGAAGCTCGAACGGCTCTCGCACGAGAACAAGAAACTCAAGCAGTCCCCGCTGTTCGTCGCCACCGTCCAGGAGATCTCGGACGACGGCGTCATCATCAAACAGCACGGAAACAACCAGGAAGCGCTCACCGAAGTGACCGAGGAGATGCGCGAGGACCTGACGCCCGACGACCGCGTCGCGGTCAACAACTCGCTGTCGATCGTCAAGTCGCTCTCCAGCGAGACCGACGTCCGCGCTCGCGTGATGGAGGTCACCGAGAGCCCCGACGTCGGCTACGAGGACATCGGCGGACTCGAAGACCAGCTCCAGGAGGTTCGCGAGACCGTGGAGATGCCCCTCGATCGGCCGGAGATGTTCGACGACGTGGGGATCGACCCGCCATCGGGCGTCCTGCTGTACGGCCCGCCCGGGACCGGCAAGACGATGCTCGCGAAGGCCGTCGCGAACAAGACCGACGCCACCTTCATCAAGATGGCCGGCTCCGAACTCGTCCACAAGTTCATCGGCGAGGGCGCGAAGCTCGTTCGCGACCTCTTCGACGTCGCCCGCGAGCACGAACCGGCCGTCCTCTTCATCGACGAGATCGACGCCATCGCCGCGAAACGCACCGAGTCCAAGACCTCCGGCGACGCCGAGGTCCAGCGGACGATGATGCAACTACTCTCGGAGATGGACGGCTTCGAGGAGCGCGGCGATATCCGCATCATCGCCGCGACCAACCGCTTCGACATGCTCGACCGCGCAATACTGCGCCCCGGCCGATTCGACCGCCTCATCGAGGTGCCAAAGCCCGACGAAGCGGGTCGCGAGCTCATCTTCGAGATCCACACGCGCGACATGAACGTCGCCGACGATGTCGACTTCGAGGCGCTCGCGCGCGAGACCGACGACGCCTCCGGCGCCGACGTGAAGGCGATCTGCACCGAGGCGGGCATGTTCGCGATCCGCGACGACCGCACCGAGATCACAACCGAGGACTTCTACGACGCCTGGGAGAAGGTCAGCGCCGAATCCGACGAAGCGGGCGACGTCTCGAAGACGTTCGCCTGATCCACCCGGACCGTCGTCCACGCCGCGCAGCAGTTCCTCTCGAACGACGTGATACGGAGTACAGTCCGACGGCGAAGGGGACTCTCGGCCGACCCGTACCGGGGATCGATCCGCCGGTCGAACGACGGCTCGACCACCGACCGTCTGGTCGGCCCGTCCGAAGGACTGGTCGGATTCTGCGGTCTGCATTCCGGACTCCTTTTGTTCACCCGCTCGGTAGGACCCACGCATGACGAAGATCGTGGTCGTCGACAACCACGGCCAGTTCACTCACCTCGAGCGGCGGGCGCTTCGAGACCTCGGCATCGAGACGGACCTCGTCGACAACGATACCCCGCCGTCCGCGGTCGACGCCGACGGCGTCGTGCTCTCGGGCGGTCCGGACATGAACGATATCGGCGAGAGCCCGGCCTACCTCGAGGCGGACGTGCCCGTCCTCGGGATCTGTCTCGGCATGCAGCTCATGGCCGAACACCTGCCGGGCGGCGCCGTGGGAAGCGGCGACTACGGCGGCTACGCCGACGTGACGGTCGACGTGCTCGACGAGACGGACCCGCTGATCGGCTCGCTCGCCCCGGAAACCCGCGTCTGGGCGAGTCACGCGGACGAGGTGACGACCGTCCCGGACGGATTCGAACGCACCGCGACGAGCGACGTCTGCGGCGTCGAGGCGATGAGCGACACCGACCGGAATCTGTACGGCGTCCAGTGGCACCCCGAAGTGGCCCACACCGAGGCCGGCGACGTCGTCTTCGAGAACTTCCGGGACGTCTGCGAGTCGACCTGAGTTTCAGGTCGAGCGGTATTAGCGTCTGTACGGGGTGGCCAACCATCGTTAGCGGTGAGAAGAACCGCCTGACAGCGGCAGCGTTCCGAAAACTCGTTTCGAGAAGGGTTCGGTGGCGACGGCTGGGCGAACCAACGACCCCACGCTGGCATGATTCGTCAGGAACTCGGCGAGTGCCTCGGCTATCGCCACCGCCGCTGCTGGAGCGGCTGATGAAAGACGACCATATGAGAGACCAGTGACGAGCGATCGTCCGATAGATGCTCGCTATCGTTACGCAACCGGGGTGTGAGCATCCGCTGATTATTCAAATCTCGTAGGGGAGTACGTCACGCCACCGACGGGTAGATCGTCCTCCATTCCGATAGAACTGGCGTACGGAGGGCGTTGAGGGACACTTCCTGGGGTTTTAGGCCATTGTGGGCGCAGAGCTGGTATGGCGGGTGCGCATATCGACTTCGAATTGGATTCGATCGATGCTGAACGGCGGTTTTTACGAACGTACCTCGCGGCGGCGTGGGACCGCTTCGAAGCGAGTGATTTCTTCGAAACCGGCTGGTTCTGGCGATACGGCCAGTTCAACGAGTACTTTGGACAGGACGGAGGCCGCGTCTTCCTGGTGTTCGACGGAAATCCGGAGGACCTCATCGAAACCGAGGAGGACTGCTGGCGGAACTTCGACGGACTCGACTCGTGGGAACTGCATCGGTACGAGAGTTCGGACGCGTTGCGAGGCGGCGGGTGGGAGCTCGATGAGGAGTACGGTAGCGTGCTCGAAGAACAGAAGGCGAGAAAAGGTGAGGAAGGCGGAGACTGGCAATATCGGCTGCTACCGCTGGCAGCCCAGTTCTCCCTCGCGTATCTCAGTGAATTCGGCGACACCCTTCCAGCCGTCGCTGAACAATCCGAGGCGAACCACACCGGGGTCGGGTTCTGGAGCCTTCACCATTACACGATGATCCAGTGTGGCTACGACTGGTACGACGAGACTGACTCCTGTCTCAAAGGGATCAAGTACCGACTGAAAACGCTCGCCAACGATTTCGATCCGGAGACCGCCCGTGAGGAGTATACCCGGCTCAAAGCTGAGTTGGAGGCCTACGAGGAGGAATTTGAGGAATGGCTCGCCGAAAATCCGAATGGTGATGCCGAAGACCTCTAGTCCAGTGAAGAAATCGCGCGACGTCTCTCACAGGCCGTCGGAGAACGGTATCGGATCTGGTAGTTGAGCTCCGACGGCTACGACGCCACAGTCAGATTGAACCCACGCTACGCTAAAGACGGGATGGGGAGGCAGGCGAATCCGATCGATACCCACTATTCGGCCGGCAGAATGCGAACAGACGGCCACTACGCCATGAAGATAGCGTACGGCACGAGGAAGAGGAGCACCGTCAGAAGGGCGAGGATGAGGCCGTAGCCGACGACGGTCCCGAGTCCGGCGAGCCAGGCGGGGTGGTCGAACTGATCTCCTTCGAGGGCCATGCTACTGGCTTCTCGGTGTGAGCAATAAACGTACCGGAGGACGACGGACCCCGCTGCGATGCCGACCGATCCTCGAAGCCTACGATCGGTCCTCGAAGAGTTCGTCGACCGCAGTCTGCGCCGCGAGCGCGGCGTCGTCGGCGACCCGTTCGGGATCGACCGTCGACTCGGGTGCGTGGAGGTAGACGTCGACCTCGAGTCGACCGCCCTCGAACGTGACAGTCACGTCGAGGTCGCGAACCTCAGACTGTTTGTATCGGTCGAACACGAGTCCCTCGGCCGCGTCCGAGGCCGTTTCGACCACGGTCTCGTCGTCCGGCCACTCGGTCTCGTCATTGCCGTCGGCCGGCGACGACTGCCGCGCCGGGTCGGACTCCTCGGGTGGCATTACGCGCCGCCCGCACCGGGGCCGCCGGGGCCGGCCGGACCGCCCATCGCGCCGCCACCGAGCATCCCTTCGAGTTCGTCCTGGAGGGACTCGAACTGCTGCTGGACGCGTTCCTCCTGCTTTTCGAGGGTTTCGAGTCGGACCTCGAGGTTCGAGACCTTCTCTTCGAGGTCCTCGGCGGCTTCGTCGTACTCAGTTTCGACGAAGAGGTCGCCGATCTGGCGGTACATCGTCGTATCGTCGTCGACCTCGTCGAGTTCGTCGAGGGCCATCTCGGCCTGCTGCAGGCCGGATTCGGCCTCCTGCTTCTGGACGGCGACGGTCTGGGCCGTCTCCTGCAGTCCCTGCAGCTCCTCGATTTTCTCCTGGGCCTCTGGTGGCAAATTACCCTGCATAGTCGAGCGGACGGTTCCCGGACTGATAAACCCAAGCTTTGAATCCGAAACCGGGCCGCCTCGTCCGAATCGCTCGACGGACGCGCCGGTTATCACCTCGGTCCGAGCGACCGGATCAGCTGTCGACGATCGGTGGTAGAACAGGTCGGGGACCGACGCCGCTCGCCTCACGACGCACGTTCGGCGTCTGACTGCCCGCCCTCGATCGCCCGCTCGGCGACGTCGACGAGGGTCAACCAGGTGTTGAGCGCCGCCCGCAATGCCGTCAGGTCGCTCGCCTCGATCCGAATCTCGACCGTATCGCCGTGACGCTCGAGCCGCGTCCGGGACCGGTCGTCGTCGATATCGCCGATCTCCGGACGGACGCTCGTCGCGACGCGAGTCGCTCGTCGCGTCGAGGGGTAGGAAAACGAAAGCGTCGTCGCGTGGGCGGCGGTCGTCACTCGACGTCGACTTCCTTGACGTCGCGGCTGCGCTCTTTCAGCAGCACGCGGTGGCCGCAGTACGGGCAGCGGACGCCGCCGTACTCGTCGAGCGTGACGTCGCGCTTGCAGCGAGAGCACTTGTATGCCATCGTGTGTTACTCGTCGTCCGCGTCTTCGGAGAGTGCTGCGCGGATAGAGCGCGTGACCGTCTTGCCGGCGGGCGTCGTCGGACGGTAGGCCCCGCCGGTGAACGTATCGCCCGTTTCCTCGTTCTTCCAGATGCCGGTGCCGACGCGGGTGACGTCGTCGCCGTCGACGGTGGCGTGTTCCATATCCGACTCGATCTCCGAGACGCGTCGGCGGGCGACCCGGCCGTACCGGGCGCCGAAGCGTCCGGCGCTGCCGATCGTTCCCCTCGTTTGCTCGGCCATAGTATCCGTACCTATCCCCACCCCACCAATAAACCTGTTGAGTCGCGACCGGCGGGGTTCGGTCGCGCCACTGCCAGACGGCGCATTCCCACCCGATCACCCCCAGTGCGGCGACGGACCCGGCGGTCCGCGGAACTGCAGGTGACACCGTCGCGGGTTCGATTCGCGCGGCGACCTCCCCGGCGAACACGCCGGCGAGGACGAACGCCGCCACGGCGATCAACACCGCGTCCGAACGATCGACCACGCCAGCGGCTTCCACGCCGGTCCGGATAACGCTGATCGATCGACCCGTGACCGTCAGGACGCCGAACGCGAGGCCTCACCCGGAACTGTCGAGGAGCGACCCAGCGGGCCGCCGACATCGACGTGTCCCGGTTTCAGGCCTCCCGCATGTCGGCGTCGACGAGCGCCTCGTTCAGGGCCTCGCGAACCCGCTCGCCGGTGTCTCTGTCCCAGGCCGTCGTCACCACGCGGTTCTCCTGGACGCTCGACCCGTCTCGCAGGAGCAGTCGGAGGTTTCCGCCGTCACCGGACCTGGCGACCTTCGCCCGGAGGCCGGACTGGGAGCCGGTGCCGCCGGCGTCGATCGGCCCGGGGATCACCTTCTTGACGTGGGGATGTTCCGCGACCGTCTGGATCGCGCGCACGCCCGACCGACCGCCGATGAGCGTCGAGTGACTGCCGCCGATCTTCTCCGCGGGCGGCGTCTCAACCACGTCGAGGGCGTCCTCGCCGCGTCGGTCGCGAACGTAGGCGACCGGATCCGGGTCGTCGACACGGTAGAACGGGTAGCGTAGCTTCGATCGCACCGCTCGGATCACCGGCCGCTCGCCCGTGGCGTATATTTCGGTGGGACGCTTGCGCCGGATCTCGTCGGCGACGCGGCCCGCGAAGTTCCGGAGTTCGACGACGGCGCGATCGCCCTCGGATTCGGGGGTGGTCGTCACGGTCGTCTCCCCCGCTCGATCCGCCTCGGCGAGCATCGTGATCGTCGCTCGATCTCGGGCCGCGTCGAGGACGACGGTGTCGGCGTTGCGCGTTCGACAGACCAGGCAGTAGTCGCCGGGTTTCTCGAGCGGCGAGGCACAGTGCCGACACTCCATACCGGAACGACGGTGGCTCGACTCAAAACCGCCACGCTTCGGGTCGAGGCCTAGCCGAGGTCGACGGGATCGGTCTTCAGGAACTCGCGCAGGACGACGGTCGCGTACGAGCCGCTCGGCAGCGAGAACGAGAGGGTGAGCGGGTCGTGATCGAGCGAAAGCTCCGTTCGGACGAGGATCGCCCGTCGCGTCCCGCTCGAGTGATACGCTCCAGGCAGGTCGAAGTCACCCGGAGACAGGCCCAGGTCGTCGAGGACCGACCGCTCGATCGCTCCGGGTTCTCCCTCGCCGAGTTCCGTTTCGGTGCCGACGAGCGGGGCCGTGACGAACGCCCGACCGCGCTCGCAGTGGCGCGCGATCGACTCGACGCGTCGCCCGGAGACGCGCTGTTGTCGATCGGTGTCCGGTACGGCGAGGTCGTCCGGCCCGTCGCGGTCGGCGAAACACGCCACGTCGCCCTCGACGGGGCGATCGAACGGCAGTCCGGCGGCCAGGCGCTCGCTCAGAATCCGGTTGAACGCGTACGACTGGGCCGCGTGGACGAACAGCCGCCTGAGGTTCGAGGGGAACCGATCGAGGGCGTCCCGGTACGTCGATTCGTCCGCGGGACCGCCCGATTCCGCAAGCGCGTGCAACAGCGAGCGTTCGTACCGGAGGTGCCCGGGAAATCGATCGAGCGCGCCCTGCCAGTCGCGCGTCTCCGCGACGAACTTTCTGGCCTCGCGCGTCTCCGCGGGCTCGGACTCGTGCGGGTCACCCAGATACGTCATCACCGCTCCCTCCCAGTCTCGCCCGACGATCGCGAGTCCGACCTCGTGGGTGATCGGGCGGTAGCTGCCGAATCGCTGCTGGCCGAAGACGTTGGGGACGCCGATCGTGGTCGGATCGTCACCGGCGCCGGAATCGTCACCCCCGGCAGAATCCCTCGCGTCGGCCGATCGGCGATCGGTTGCGGAATTCCCGAGACCGCCGAACGCCGCGAGTTCGTCCCGGACCGTCCGAGCGGATTCCGGCGAGTTCGGCTCGGAGACGACGATTTCGAACTCGTTGCCGAGCAGGTCGCCGAACTGGATCGCGCGGCCAGCCCGCCCGACCAGCTCGACGTCGGCGGCGGAGAGCGACGGGATATCGGACGGATCGACGTCCCGGACGGTGAAGAGCTGGGTCGTCACGGCCCGTTTGTCCTTCGTCCCGGCCCAGGAGACGCGTTCGCGGCTGATGCCGAGCGCGTCGGAGAGGCGGGCCGCGAAGTCGTTCGTATCCCAGCCGGACAGGGTGGCGCGGACGACGACGTGCGGGTAGGCCGAGGGGTCGGCGTCGAGGGGCTCCGCCGAGAACGATTCGCGCTCGCGAACGCGGAAGTGTTCGTCCCGTTCGCGGAGTCGGCCGCCGGTCCCGTCGGCGTCGCTGACGTAGTAGTCGACGCCGACGGTCCGCTCGGTCGGGTGGGCGGGGCGCATTCGAACTGTCCGGACGGTGGCGACGGACGGATAAATGCGTTCGTCTTCGTCGCGGGCGACCGAGTGGACGGATGCTCGGTCCGGCCACGGGTAGTCGGCGCTGACACCACACCGAAGCAGTTAGTCGTCGCTCGCGACGGACCCGACGAGGTCGCGGACGAAGTCCATCTCGTCCTCGATGATCCCGTGGCTCATCCCCTCGTAGATCCGTTTCTCGACCGAGGCGTCGAGCGAATCGAAGGCGTCGGCGGTCTCCACGACGCGTTCGACGGGGATGTGCGGGTCCTGATCCCCACAGCCCAGAAACACCGGCGTCCCGTCCATCGATCCGTCGTACGAAAAGTCGGTTCCCTCGGGGCCGATCAATCCGCCGCTCAGGGCGACGAGCCCACCGTACCGTCTCGCGTTCCGGGCGGCGAACTCGCTGGCGAGACACGCACCCTGCGAGAAGCCCGCGAGGATCGTCCGCTCGAGCGGAACGCCAGCGTCCGTGACGGTCTCGAGCTGGGCGTCGAGTTTCGACAGCGCCGAGCCGAGGTGGGGTTGGTTCGCCTCGATCGGCGCCATGAACGACTGGGGGTACCAGGTGCCGCGATGGGCCTGGGGCGCGAGGTAGGCGACGTCGTCGCGCCCGATCTCGTCGGCGAGTCCGAGCATTCCGGTCGCACGCGCGCCGCGACCGTGAACGAGGATCACGGCCGCGGACGCGTCCGATAGCGACGGTCCCGCTCGCTCGACGTCGGTCCCGGCGTGTGGATCGTCACCAGCTCGACCGGAACCGCTCGACTGACTGGGCATAGGCCACCCACGAGGTCGTCGCCCAAATCGCTTCGCGTCCCGGCGAACGACCGTCGCCCGACTCGATCGGTTCGAGCGGTCTCCGACAGCGACGGTCAGAACAGCGAGAGGTCGCCCGTCACTCGGTCGACGGCGTCCTCGGGCCCTGGACCGACCGCGAGTGCGGTGACTGTCCCGGGTTCCAGTTGCGTGTGGCCGGCGTCCCGGATGATGGCGTTCGCCAGACCCTCTCGGTCCGCGATCGACGCGAGTTCGTGCAGTTCCCGCTCGCCGGAGCCCTTGAGCACGATCTTCTTCTGGCCGCCGGTCTTCCAGGCGCGCCGATCCCGTTCGTCCGCTTTCTCGTAGGCCGAGAGGGAGGCGTGGGCGACCTGCGCGGCGAGCTTTCCGGTCCCCATCCCGACGTCGGTCCGGGCGACGATGGCCTGCTTCATGCCGGATACTCGCGGGCGGGCGCTATAGGGGCCACGATCCGCGGGCGGTCACGGTGATTCCGTGGACTGCACCAGTTTGCGGACCGGCCGACCAGCCACCTCGAACCCGTACGTATTAACTGGCGGCGCGCGAGTCACCGATCATGATCCTCTCGGACGCGGACATCCTCGATCGCCTCGAATCGGGCGATCTCGTCGTCGAACCGCTCGACGATCCGGAGTTGCAGATCCAGCCCGCGAGCGTCGACCTCCGGCTGGGAAACGAATTCCTCGAGTTCAGCCGGACGAACATCCCCTGTATTCACCCGAGCGCCGAAGGCGAGGTCGACGACTACCTCACCGAGACGGTCGTCGAACCGGACGAGGACTTCATCCTCCACCCCGGCGATTTCGTCCTCGGGACGACCCACGAGCGCGTGGAGATCCCGCCGGACCTGATCGCTCACGTCGAGGGGCGATCCTCGCTCGGCCGGCTCGCCGTGGTGGTCCACGCCACCGCCGGGCTGTGCGATCCCGGGTACCGCGGCCAGATAACCCTCGAACTCTCGAATCTCGGGACGGCACCGGTCGCCCTGACGCCGGGGATGCGGGTCTCGCAGCTGACGTTCACCGAACTCACGTCGCCGGCCGAGCGCCCCTACGGCGCGGCCCGCGGCTCGAAGTACCAGGACCAGTCCGGCCCGCAGGCGTCGCGGATCGGCGGCGATCACGAGTTCGGCGGCGATCAGCGCCCCACCGAATGATCGCTCTCGCCAGCGGCCGGAGGCGGGTTCGACCGGGTGGCCCCCGGGCGCACTGTCGAGGAAACGGTCGGACGGGTTCGAACGACCGTAGAGTTATTTCCTCGGGCGGCGTAGCGGAGGCCAGTCGATGAGGTTTATCGAGGAGATCGTCGTCGAGGAGTTCCTCCCGACGGTCCGGTCGCTGCTCGCCGCCGAGTTGCGCGATCGCGGACTCACGCAGCGGGAGGTCGCGACGCTGCTCGGCATCAGCCAGAGCGCCGTCTCGAAGTACGCCCACGGCGACGTGCGGATCAACGAGACGGTCGCCGCGGACGACCGCGTCGCGGAGGTGATCGCCGACCTCGCCGACGGGCTCGCCGACGACGAGCTCACGCCCGTGCAGGCGCTCGTCGAACTCGAGGTGCTCATCCGCGAACTCGAAGGGGGAAGCGACCTCCTCGCGCGGATGCACGAGGAGGCCGAACCGGAGCTGGCGAACTACCCGTCCTTCCGGGTGCACGATCCGGAGAACGAACTCAGGACGAGCGAACGCGTCCGATCGTCGCTTCGCCGGGGCCTCCACCTCCTCGAGAACGCGAGCGGGTTCGCCGGACTGATACCGGCTGTCGGATCGAATCTCGTGGCGTGTACGCCCGACGCGTCCGGGATCGACGACGTGGCGGGCGTGCCCGGTCGCATCGTCGACGTCAAGGGCCAGGCGACGATCCCGGCGGACCCGGAGTTCGGCGTCTCCGAACACGTCGCCTCCATCCTGCTGGCCGCCCGCGCGAACGGCAGCGACGCGCGAGCGGCGGCCAACGTCCGATACGACGACGCGATCCAGGACGCGCTCGCGGACGCGGGCCACGAACTCGCCGAGTTCGACGAGAGCGGCGACATGGAGAAAAACGCGGGTCGGGCCGTCGCGGCGAACCCAGACGCCACCGTGCTCTATCAGACCGGCGGCGAGGGAATCGAGCCCATCACGTACGTACTCGGCCCAGATCCCGAAACGGTCGCCGACTCGCTTCGCACGCTGGCGTCGTCAGTTCACGGCCCCTGAATCGACGGACATGACTACCGTTCCGATCTCCCCTAGCTAAACACGATCGATCCGTCTCACTACCCCGATGGACCATCCCTCGTCCACCGACCGGCCCGACGGCGCGACCCCAGCCCGGTCCTTCTACGACCGGTGGGCCCGTCTCTACGACGTCATTTCCAGATCCACGCCGGGCATCGGCGGCGTGCGCGAACGCGTCGCGGACGCGTGTCGACTCGAGGCGGGCGAGACGGTGGTCGAACTCGGTTGCGGGACGGGTGCGAACCTCCCCTACTTGCAGTCGGCTGTCGGTGAACGCGGGACGGTCGTCGGAATCGACGTCGCGCGCGGCGTGCTCGATCGGGCGGAGCGAGTCGTCGGACAACGGGAGACCGTCCACCTGGTCCGCGGCGACGCGACGCGGCCCCCGGTTCCCGACGGGTCGGTCGACGCCGTCGTCGCGACGTTCGTCGTCGGAATGCTCTCGGACCCGGCAGCGGCCGTCGATCGGTGGTGCGACCTCGTTCGACCGGGCGGGCGGGTCGTCCTCGCGAACGCCGCGTCGTCGGAGCGGTGGTACGCACCCGCGGTGAATCCATTCTTCGACGCGATCGTTCGTCTGTCGACGCCGCCGACCGCGCAGCTTCGGTACGAAACTGACCAGCGCGCGCGACTCGATCGGCGCGTTCGACAGGCCCACGACCGTCTCCGATCGAACGCGAGCGCGACCGTCCGGGCGGACTCGCACTTCGGCGTCGTTCGCCTCACCGGCGGCGTGATCGACTGATCTCCGCCCCGCCAGGGGAATCGGCGAAAATAACGGCGTTTAAGTCGCGGGTCGGACAACCTGCGGGCATGGACGATCGCACCTACACGGCAGACGCCGAGCCCGGCGAGACGGTCACGGTCGCCGGCTGGGTCCACGAGATCCGCGACCTCGGCGGGATCGCCTTCCTGATCCTCCGGGACACGTCCGGACGCATCCAGATCAAGTTCGAGAAGGACGACATGCCCGATGACCTCGTCGAGACGGGCCTCGGGGTCGCTCGAGAGAGCGTCGTCTCGGTCACCGGCGAGGTCGACGAGGAACCGCGCGCGCCGACGGGCGTCGAGATCGTCCCCGAGTCGGTCGACGTGGTCGCCGAGGCCGATCCTGAGCTCCCGCTCGACCCGTCCGGCAAGGTCGACGCCGAACTCTCGACTCGACTCGACAACCGGACGCTCGACCTCCGGAAACCCGAGGTGCAGGCGATCTTCGAGATTCGGGCGACGGTCCTCGAGGCCGTTCGCGATCGATTCCGCGAGCTTCGGGCGACCGAGATCACGACGCCGAAGATCGTCGCGACCGGCACCGAGGGCGGGACGGAGCTGTTCCCGATCACCTACTTCGGCGAGGAGGCCTTCATGAACCAGTCGCCCCAGCTGTTCAAGCAGCTGATCGCCGGCTCGAACGTCGAGCGGGTCTTCGAGATCGGGCCGATCTTCCGCGCGGAGGAGCACAACACGCCGCGACACCTCAACGAGGCGACCTCGATCGACTTCGAGGGCGCGTTCTGCGATCACCACGACGCGATGGACGTCGCGGAGGAAGCCGTCACCGCGGCCTACGAGGCCGTCGCCGAGGAGTGTGCGGATGAACTCGAGACGCTCGGCCTCGCCGAGACGTTCGAGGTTCCCGACGAGGGCTTCCCCCGTCTCTCCTACGAGGAGGCCATCGAACGCATCAACGCGACGGGGGAACTCGACGAGCAGCTCGTCTGGGGTGACGACCTCCCCACGGAGGGCGAGAAGGCCCTCGGGGACGACGTCGGCGGCCACTACTTCGTCACCGACTGGCCCAGCGAGATCAAGCCGTTCTACATCATGGATCACGCGGACGACGAGTCGCTCTCGACCGGCTTCGACCTGATGCACCCGCGCATGGAGCTCGTCTCGGGCGGCCAGCGCGAACACCGCTACGACGAGCTCGTCGCCGGCTTCGAACAGCAGGGCCTCGACCCCGACCAGTTCGAGTACTACACGAAGATGTTCAAGTACGGCATGCCACCGCACGCCGGCTTCGGCCTCGGCGGCGAGCGCCTCATCATGACGCTGCTCGACCTCGACAACATCCGCGAAGCGGTCCTCTTCCCGCGAGATCGCCAGAGACTGAGCCCGTAAGGGCGAAGCCTCCGGGAGCTAGCGAGGCGCGACCAACGGGAGCGCCCTCCGGTATGCCAGTGGGAGCGTAACGACCGAGCGGCGACAACGCATTCGTCGAGAGGGAGTTCGACGGCCCGAAGGTGCGACGGTATTCCCGCGGGGTCGCCAGTTGGTCGCGGTGCGAGGACGATGCGGCGCTACTCGGCCTGTTTCCGAAAGACGAGGACGTACGAGTGGTCGTAACCGTACCCGAAGTGGCCGTCGCGGTCGTACTCGTCCGTACCGGGTTCCCAGGTGATGACGTCCTCGCCGAGAAAGTGAAAGACGTTCGAGACCCGATCGGCCACGTCCCAGGCGAGCGGGGTCACGGCGCCGTCGTGGGTCATGTTCGCAATGTCGATTACCACGTGGGCGCCAGGGATCAGGGCGGGGTCGAGTCGAGTGAAGACCGTCTCCACGTCGTCGAGGTACTCGTCGTAGGAACTTTCGCCAGCGTAATTCTCGAACGGGTTGCGTTCGTCCGACCGCTCCATGAACGGCGGCGAGGTGAAACAGAGATCACAGGCCGGGAGTTGCGAGTAGTCGAACGAGAGGGCATCGCCGCGATGGACGTTCTCAGGGCTGTCGATCCGTTCTCGGGCGGAAGCCACGCGATCGGGTTCGTACTCGATGCCGTAGGGGATCCGGTCAAGTCGTTCGGCCGCGCGGAGCGTGGTTCCGAACCCCGCGAAGACGTCGAGGACGCGGTCGTCCGGCTCCGAGTACGATTCGAGATAGTGGTCCACGAGCGCGTCGGGCGTCCGCAGGTCGTGGTCGAGCGCCTCGGGCGACGGCGTCCGGTGAGCGTACTCGAACCGGTGATACGTCGGCATGGATGGGCCGTGTCACCGATCGACCAATATCGTTCTGGTCCGCAGCCAGTGCCGAGTCCCCGGGGCCAGCGACGGTCCGGTCGCGACGAAGCCGCGGCAGGGGGAGCCCGCGTCGAGGGTCAGTCCTCGGCTGGTGCCGGCGTCGTCTCGGGCGCGCTCGTCTCGAACTCGTCGAGCCGTTCCTGTAGCGTGCCGGCGCGGCCGGCGAGTTCGCTCGCGCTCTCGGTCACCTGCGAGATCGCCGTCGTCTGCTCTTCGGCCGCGGCGGCGGCCGTCGCCGCCTCGTCGGCCACCTGTTCGCTCAGCGCCTCGGCCTCGTCGACGAGTTCGATTACGTTCTCGATCGCGGCGGTCTGCTGCTGGCTCGCGGCGCTGATCTCGCGCGTGCCGTCGCGAGTGTCATCGGCGTGGTCCGCGATCTCGTCGAGCGCGTCGATCGCGTCCGCGACGGCGTCGGCGTTGCGGGCCACCTCCTCGCGCGTGCGCCGGACCTCGTCCGCGGTTCGGTCGGTCTGGGCGCCGATCTCCTCGACCAGTTCGTCGATTTCTGCGGCGGAGTCCTGAACGTCAGTGGCCAGTTCCTTGACTTCCTCGGCGACCGCCGAGAAGCCCTCGTCGCCCGCACCGCTGCGCGAGGCCTCGATGTTGGCGTTGAGCGCGAGCATGTTGGTCTGCTTTGCGACCTGCTGGATGGAGTCGGTGATCGCCTCGATCTCGACGATCTGCGACTGGAGCTGTTCGATCTCCGCGACCGCGGATTCGGCGTCGTCGTCGATCGCGTTCAGCGCGCTGACGGCGTCGGCCGCCGCGTCGCGTCCCTCGTCGCCGGCGGTCGCGGTCCGTTCGGCGATCTCCGACACCTCGGACGCCAGCGAGGCGATCTCCTCGGTCGTCGCGGAGAGGCCCTCCATGCGGTCGAGGACGGTGCCGAACGTCCCGTGTTGCTCGTCGGTCCGCGTCGAGATGCCCTGGACCGACTCCGTGACGCGCTGGCTGGCCGACTGCACCTCCTCGGTGCTCGCGGTCACCTCCTCGCTGTGGCTGGCGACCTCGTCGGCGAAGCGCTTGAGTTCGACCGTCGTCGCCTCGATCTCGCGCATCATCTCGTTGTACTCCGCGGCGATCTCCTCCATCGCGTCGTTCTCGCTGGTTTCGTCGAGGCGGGCGGTGAGGTCGCCCGCTGCCGCCGCGGCCATCACCTCGCTGAAGGATTCGGCTTTCGTCTGGAGGTGATCTGCGAGCTGGGCCAGCTCTTCGCCGCGCGCTTCGGCGCGCTCGCGTTCGTCCTCGACGGCCTCGAGCGAGTCCTTCAGCGAGTCGCGCATGGTGTCGAACGCGTGGTAGAGCTGGCCGATCTCGTCGCGACGGCGGGTTTCGAGTTCGGCGTCGAGATTGCCGGACTCGAGCTCCGCCGCGCGCTCGGCGAGGTCGCGCAGCGACCGACTGGTGTTCCGACCGACCACGACACCGATCAGTCCGAGCCCGAGGACCGACACGAGGATCAATCCGAGGACCGACCGCGAGACGGTGGATTGGAGCGCGAAGGCCTCGGATCGCTCCTCGTGTGCCATGACGTACCAGTCCGCCCCGGGAACCCTGGCGTACCCCATCGACATGACGCCGTCCGTGCCGCTCCAGTCGACGGTATCAGCCGAGAGCAAGAGGGGGTTGATCGCTTCCAGGCTGTCCCGGTACGCGCTCGGGGAACTCCCCGGCGCGTAGTAGGTCGTCCCATCGTCGCCCTCGACCTCGTGGACGGTCCCACCCAGCCCCCGGTTGCGCGACACGCGTTCGGCGTCCTCGCGATCGGCGAAGGCGGCGTACCCCTCGTCGGTCCGGATCGGCTCCTCGCCCAGATCCATCTCGACGTAGCCGGCGGCCTGTGCGAAGTCGTCGCTCGCGAGGTGCTGTTCGTCGACCTTGCCGATCCGTCCCGAATCGCCGCTCATGACGACGATCCCTTCCTCCGTGATGACGTGGAGGTTCGCCGCATCCTCGTCGGTAACGTCGTTGAGACGTTCGGAGAGCGCGACCATGTCGAGCAGGACGACGATGCGGGTGTTCTCGTCGAGGTCCATCGTGATCGCGCCGGCGGTGGTGTCGAGGGCTTCGTCCTCGAACGGGCCGATCATCTGCGGTCGTCGGGGCTGATAGTCCAGTTGCATCCACGGCTCACCCGAGACGTCGCGGTCGATCCCGTCTGCCGTGCTCACCGAGATCACCCCGCCCTGCCTGTCGACGAGGTGGATGGCGGCGACCGAATCGTCCATCGTATCGAGTTGCTGGTCGAAGAACGAGCGGATCGTCTCCGGGTCGCCGCTCCTGACGGCGCTGCTCTGGGCGATGAGGGCCGTCTGGCGTTGGTTCGCGGCCACGCCCTCGTAGATCGTCTCGGCCTGCAACTGCGCGGTCTGTTGGAGGTTTCGTTCCGTGTCGTCTTCGAGAGCATCACCGGTCTGTACGTAGATCAACCCCCCGATACCGCCGACGAGGATGCCGACGATCAGTAATAACAGGACGAGTTTGACAGTGAATCGACTCCGAATGCCGGCCAGTGGTGAGACGTCGAGGACACCCATGCGAGGTCGTTCACCCATTACGATGCGGGATAAATATAGGATTCGACCGATATATCCACGCAAATTACAGAGTAAATATATCCTTCTGGACGCCGTACCGACACGAACACCCGATTCGACCGGGTGGAAATCGGTAGCGAGCGTGCGAATGATACGGACGGGCGGTGGACGACCTGGCGGGTGATCGGTCGATCGAGTCGTGCGATGGTGCGCACGGACCGCGGCAGGTTCGACGGACCGACGACGGTGCCACCGACCGACGCCCTCGAGTGCGCGTTCGGCGAGCTGATGGCACGTTCGGCGTGGTCGACCGCGATGGGATCGCCGCTCGATCGGACGGAGAATATACACCGTTATGCCCCTCCCGCGGAAAGTGCGCCCCAATGCCCGCAGCGCGCACCGCGTTCGTCCCCGGACACATCACCGGCTTCTTCAGCACGCACCCGGACGACGATCCCACCAGAGCCGGGTCGCGCGGGGCCGGACTGACGCTCACCGACGGGGTGACGACGACGGTCACTCGCGCATCGGAAACGTCGATTTCGCTGAACGGGCAGCCGATCGACGTCGAACCCGTCAGGACGGTCCTCGACGCCCTGCGAGCGACGGCGCGCGTCGAGGCCGAGTCCGATCTGCCCGTGGGCGCCGGTTTCGGGGTCTCCGGGGCGCTTGCGCTCGGAACGGCGCTCGCGGCCAACGGCGCGTTCGACCGGCGGCTGTCCACGAACGAACTGGTGACGATCGCCCACGGCGCAGAAGTGCAGGCCGGAACGGGGCTCGGCGACGTCGTTGCGCAGGCCCGCGGCGGCGTGCCGATCCGGCTGGAACCCGGCGCGCCGCCCCACGGCGCGCTCGATAGCGTCCCCCAACGCGCGCGCATCGAATATTGCTCGTTCGGGGAGCGATCCACGGAAGACGTGCTGGCGGGCGATACGGGTTCACTGGACGAAGCGGGCCGAATCGCCCTCTCCCGGATCGTGGAGGAACCCACGCTCGGGTCGTTACTGTACGCCTCACGCCACTTCGCCCGCGAGGCCGGCCTCCTGAGCGAACCGGTCGAAGAAGCGATCCGGGCGGTCTCGGAGGCCGACGGGCAGGCGGCGATGGCGATGCTCGGAAACACCGTCTTCGCGCTGGGGTCGGGACTCTCGGACGCCGGATACGACGCTGCCGCGTGCACCACGCACCCGGCGGGCGCGATGCTGAAGTAACCGAGCCGGTCTGACCCGGCGAGCGGTCTATCGATTCGACGACACTTCCCCTCCCCGGCTCGACCTCGACCGGCCGTTCGCGACCGGCCGTCGTCGATCGTCGCCAACCGGGCGATCGGTCGGCGACGGGCTCCCGGTCGCGCTCCCGTCGGCCGGTTCGAGCGGGCGTTCAAGCAGACCCAGATCGGTCGGCGATCCTGTTCTTACATCGATACATAGCCAATAATTTATTAAGCTTCATTGGAGTTATCCGTTCGACTTCCAATGGCATCACCCGGGAATTTCAACGATACGCTGTACCGACTCTACGAACACTACGTCGGCGAACCGGAATCGAGCAAGGACGTCTACGGCTACTGGGTCTTCATTCTCGGCTGCCTCATCGCGTTCGTCGGCCTGGTGGCGTTTCTGGTCATGTACGGCGGCGGCGCGATGGAGACTGATTACATCAAGGTCGCCGGCATTCTCGGGATGATCGCGCTGACGCTCTGTCTGTTCGGGATCGTCCTGATGCTACCCGTCCGGAAACGGGGAATACAGGCGAGCGTGCTGGGGATGCTTATCGCGTTCGCCGGCGTCTCGTCGTTCGGCATCGTCTACCCCGACGACTGGCGCATGTACGGCGGCGACTACACCATCCCAGTGATCACGACCTACGCCGCCGGGATCGCCGTTCTGGCCGGCATCACCGCCCTGATCCCGGCGATCACCGGCCAGAAGGGCAAGTACGTGGCGGAGGAAGGCGCCACCGAGGATCCGCCGGTGCTGACCGGCGACGCCCTCGACGGCGCCCAGTTCGCCGCGTTCAGGGACGAGGACGGCGACTGGCAGTGGCGCATCCTCCACCTCGAGGCGCTGGCCGCGAGCATGGAGGGATCGCTCACGCGGCCCGACGCCGAGGCGGACATCGAGGCGGTCAAATCCGAGATCGGGTCGGCCGGCCTGATGGAACTCACCACGTCGGCGTTCAGGCTCTACGAGACGGCCGACGGCGAGTGGCAGTGGACGCTCGTCCGCGAGGACGGGAGCGTCGTCGCGCGCTGCGGGGACGCGTTCGCGGACAGGGACGGCGCCGAGGAGGCCGTGAGCTTCCTCAAGGATCGCGGGCCCGTCGCCGACGTCATCGAGATCGAGGACGCCGCGTTCAACTACTACGAGGAGCGCGATCGCTGGCACTGGCAATTGCTCGACGACGAGCGGCGGGCCCTCGCCGTCTCGCCGACCGATTACGGGAGCAAGGCCGACGCCGAAGCGGGCGCGTCGTCGTTCGTCGAGGACTTCGAGGACGCCGGGTTGCTCTCGATGGACGAAGTCGGGATCGAATTGCTCGACACGCACGAGGGGTGGACCTGGCGCGTCGTCGATACGGACGACGTCGAACTCGCGACGGCGGAAGACGCTTACGATTCGCGTCGCGATGCAGAGGCGGCGGTCGAAGCGTTGTTGCCGGCCCTGGAGGAGGCCGCCGTCACCGTCGCCGGCGAACCGACGTACGAACTGTTCACCGCGGGCCACGAGTGGCGCTGGCGACTCGTCGGCCGGAACGAACGAGTCGTCGCCAGAAATCCGAACACGGCCGGCACGTACCAGGAGATCGAGGAGACGACGGATCGCTTCGCCGAGAACGTCGAGGACGCGGACGTCTTCGAGATCGACGGGGCGCGATACGAGCGCTACCGGATCGGCGAGGACTGGCGCTGGCGACTCGTCACCGAGGATCGCTCGGTGATCGCCGCGAGCACGGAACCCCACCAGTCGGCCGACGCCGCCCAGGCCGCGATCGAGCGGATGCGCGAACAGGCCGACGAGGCCGACCTCATCGAGTTCGAACAGTCGGCCTTCCAGGTCTACGAGGCCGACCAGGGCGAATGGCGCTGGCGGCTGATCGACGAGGACGGCAACGTCCTGGCCGACAGCGGGGCCGAACACGGGTCGAAGAGCGAAGCGGCGGAGGCGATGATGACGCTGAAAGAACAGGCGCCCAACGCGGAGCTCCTCGAGATCGAGACCGCCGCGTTCGAACTGTTCGTCGACGACGGCGACTGGGGCTGGCGACTCATCGACGACGGCGGCAAGCTGATCGCGGAGGACCCGGGCTCGCACCCGACCCGCGGCGCCGCGCGCCAGGCGATGGACCAGCTCGTCGAGAACCTCGACACGGAGAGCCGGACGATGGAAGCCGCCGCGTTCCAGACGTACGTCTCCGGCGACGACTGGAACTGGCGGTTCGTGCTCCCCGACGGGACCGTCGTGGCCGAGAACGAGGAGGCCGCCTCGACCAGGGATCAGATCGAATCGGAGATCGAACGGATCCGGGCGGTGGCCTCGAGCGCCGGTCGCTCCCGCATCGGCGACGTGTTCGTCCAGATCTACGGCAGCGACGCCTGGCGATTCCGACTGCTCGACCGCGACCGGACGCCGGTGGCGACCGGGGCGGACACCTACGACGACCGCGACGCGGTCCACGAGGCGGTCGACGAACTCACGTCGGCGGCCAGCGAGGCGCCGATCTTCCAGATCGAGGACGCGGTGATCCGGCTCACCAACGGCTCGGGCTGGTCCTGGGAACTGATCGACAGCGACCGGACGGTCCTCGGGCGCTCCGGTATCACCGCAGAGAGTCGGGAGACGGCGACCGAGCTCATCGACGAGTTGCGACACCTCGCCCCGCTGGCCGGTCGCGTCGACTTCGACGTCGCCTCCTACGAACTGGTCTCCCGCGAGTCGGGCTGGAGCTGGCGCCTCATCGACGAGAACGGGGCCGTCGTCGCGGAGTGTGCCGAGCTGTTCGAGACCACCGACGGCGCACGTTCCTCGATCGAGGACACGCGCGACCTCATCCCCAGCGCGAGCATCCTCGAGATCGACGGGGTCTCGTTCGAGCTCCACGACAGCGGCGACGGCTGGGTCTGGCGACTGGTCGACGAGCACGGCGAGACCATGTCCGAGAGCACGAAGTCCTACCAGCACCGCACCGACGCCCGCGAGGCCATGACCGCGGTCAAGGTCCACGCCCCCGACGGCTGGATCGAGTTCACCGAGTGAGCGCGCCGCGCGAAACGCGTCACTTTTTTAGGCCGAACGCGAATCGGTCGGCCGTGAGCGACTACGAGAGCGTTCCCGCCGAGGTCGACCGCGAGACGGAGATCCCGGCGGACCACCCCCGGTACGAGGACCTCGTCTCGCGCCACCGGATCGAGGCGGGCGTCGAGCAGGGAATCACGCACCTCCAGGGGATGCACGCGGAGGGGCGCGGCAGCGCGTTCGACTACCTCCTCGGCGAGGAGACGATCCCGACGGCGGACGATGCCGAACGGGCGGCCGCCGCCCAGCTGTTGCTGGCCGACCACCCCGTCCTCTCGGTCAACGGGAACGTCGCGGCGCTGGTCCCCGGCGAGATCGTCGAGTTGGCGGACGCGACCGGGGCGAAGATCGAGGTGAACCTGTTCAACCGGACGCCCGAGCGGATGCGACGCATCGCCGACCACCTCCGGGGCCACGGGGCCGATGAGGTTCTAGGCCTCGAAGCGGACGCGCGCATCCCCGGGCTCGACCACGAACGGCGAAAGGTCGACGCCGACGGCATCGCGGCCGCGGACGTGGTACTCGTCCCGCTGGAAGACGGCGATCGCGCCGAAGCGCTCGCCGAACTCGATAAGACCGAGATCGTCGTCGACCTCAATCCGCTCTCGCGCTCGCCGCAGGTCGCCGCGATCCCGATCGTCGACAACATCATCCGGGCGATTCCGAATATGACCGATCACGCGCGCGATCTCGGTGGCGCCGATCGGGCGACGCTGCGGGAGATTGTAGATTCGTTCGACCGGGAGGAGGCTCTGGCCGCCGCGGAGAAACGAATTCGGTCGGGCGACCTCGCCGGCGAGTGAGACCGATTCGGGCCGACCCACTCCGAGGGGTTGCAGTCTCGATGCCACGCGAGTGGGTTCGAGCTGCGACAGTTGGTCTCCCGTTGTCCGGTCTGTGAATACCAGACAGCGGTGCGCGACGGCGGCCAACCCCGTTCGACAACCGGCGAGCGAGAGCGATCGGCGGCCGAACCGAGCCGGCGAAGCGGTCCGATCGTCGAATTGGTTCGGAAAACCCGTCACGATACCCTTTTCACTACCGGAGAATAACACCCGGTTGTATGAGCGACTTCGAACAGTTCAGCGACGTCGGCGAAGCGGACGTAACGCGCGCGATCGGACAGGAGTGGACCGAGGAGTTCATGGACTTCTCGGACTCGGACGTCATCGTCATCGGCGGCGGGCCGTCGGGGCTGACGGCCGCGAAGGAACTCTCCGAGCGCGGCGTGAAGACGATGGTCGTCGAGAAGAACAACTACCTCGGCGGCGGCTTCTGGCTCGGCGGCTTCCTGATGAACAAGGTCACCGTCCGGGACCCGGCCCAGCGCATCCTCGACGAGCTCGACGTCGATTACAAGCGATCGCAGGACAGCGAGGGGCTGTACGTCGCCAACGGGCCGGAGGCCTGTTCCGGCCTCATCAAGGCCGCCTGCGACGCGGGCGCGAAGATGCAGAACATGACGGAGTTCACCGACATCGTCATCCGCGAGGACCACCGCGTCGGCGGCATCGTCATGAACTGGACGCCCGTCCACGCCCTGCCCCGCGAGATTACCTGCGTCGACCCGATCGCGGTCGAGGCGGACCTCGTCATCGACGCGACGGGCCACGACGCGATGGCAGTCAAGAAACTCGACGAACGCGGCGTCCTCGACGCTCCCGGCATCGGCGAGGCCGAGGCGGCGGCGACGGGCATGGACCAGACCGGCGACGACAGCTACGGCGCCCCCGGCCACGACTCGCCCGGGCACGACTCGATGTGGGTCGGCAAGAGCGAGGACGCCGTCGTCGAGCATACCGGGCTCGTCCACGACGGCCTGATCGCGACCGGGATGGCCACGGCGACGACCTACGGCCTGCCGCGCATGGGCCCGACCTTCGGCGCCATGCTCGTCTCGGGCAAGCGCGCCGCCCAGGAGGCGATCGACGAACTCGGCGTCGACGCAGAGCCGGTCGACATAACCAGCCGCGCGACGCCCGCCGACGACTGATCGATCAGCCAGCCTGCCGAGTTCGGTCTCCGCTCCGGCGTCGGTGATCGACCACCCGCCGGGGTCGCCGATGCGAAACTGATCGAGAAGCTACCGCGAATTCCGACTCGGGCAGCGTACGTACGGACCAATAGACCGGGTAGTCTCCGGTTCCCTGCGGTTCGATGGGGATTACTGCGTTCCGTCTTCGGTGATCGAGACGGAATACTCGCCCCAGCCCTCGGCCGCGTAGACCATGATGCCGACGTCGGTCGTGCCGGAGAGGCTCCCCGAGACGGATTCGGTGGCCCCGGAGCCGGCCGATCGATCGTCGTAGTCCTCGCGGGTCGGCGTGCGCCCGTCGTAGGTGACGTACAGATCGAAGTCGGCGAAACCAGGTCCGTCGAGTTCGACCGTCACGCCGCACGGGCTGGCCGTCTGGGTTGCGTACGTGTGCACCTGCTCCTCGTTCCACCACGCGAGGTGGCCGTCGGCTGAGCCCGTCGCGGAATCGGCGCCGCAGTCCTCGCCCTCCTCGACCATGACCGTCTGCGTGGTCGAGTCGGTCGCGCCCGCGTCGTCGGTCACGGTGAGTTCGGCGGTGTACTCGCCGGCGGCGCTATAGGAGTGGGTGTCGGTCTCGCCGCTTCCCGTCGATCCGTCGCCGAAGTCCCACTCGTAGCTCGTGATCGACCCGTCGGGGTCGCTCGAGGCGCTCGCGTCGAAGGTGATCGTCTCGTCGACCGCGGGGTCGGTCGGGGAGATGTCGAAGCCCGCAGAGGGTGGCTGGTTACCGCCTTCGCCGTCGTCGTTCTCCCAGCTGTACTGGTTGGCCAGCGTCGTACACTCGGTCGGGGTGAGGACTTCCGTAGCGTTCGGTTCCTCGCGACCGCACTGGCCCGCAGCGGCGTGTCCGTCCTCCACGTATCCCGCGGTCATGGGCGAAATCTCAGCGCCTTCGAACACCTTCCCCAGACTGTGTTCGTAGTCCTGGGCGTAGCCCATCTCCCGGACTTCCGGGAGGCTGCTGTTGATGAAGTTGTGGAGCACCTCCTGGGAGAAGACGAACCCCTCCAGCATGGAGACACAGACCATCGGCTCGATCCACGCGTGGCCGGACCCTTCGGCGATGCCGCCGTATCCTTCGGCGCCCAACAGGTGCGAGCCGGGCCCCTGGAACGCGTCGTTTTGCTGCAGCCACTGCCGCCAGGGTTGAATCATATCGTATATCGAACCGGCCTGGATGTTCGGGTTCTCGTCCATGATCTGGACGTCGAACGCCGGAATCGTGGAATCGGCGACGATCATGTCGAGCGTCTCCTGAAGTCCGTTTGCCGGCGTTTCGACGTCGAGTCCCGACGTGTTCGCGTAGACGTAGACGTTGAACGCGTCCGTCATTGGGACTCACCCCCGGCGAACCCGAAGCTATCGAAGTGGGTTTGCGTCAAACGCACCTCGTCGGGATAGGCGACGACGTCGAGGATCCGATTGGAATCGCCGAGTCCGGCCTCGATCGAGATCGAATCGTACCGATCGTCCGCGTCCGAAATCGCGAGGGTCGCGCTGCCGGTCTCGCCGACGGTCTGGACGATCGTCGACTCGAAGACCGATCCGATCGAGTCGATGGTCGTCGATTCCATCGGCGCGAGGGAAACCGCCGTTCGATCAGTTTGCAGACCGGCCCCAGACGTCGTTGTCCCGAGCCTGAGTTCGAGCGTCCGCGCCCGATTACTCAGATTCGACAGCATGACGTCCGGCAGCGAAGCCGGCGTCGCGGTCGTTTCGTTCGCACCCGCGCCGACGCTGACGAACGGAACGAGGCCGGCCGCACCGGCCGCCCGAAGGACGGTTCGGCGTTCTATCGGCGAATTACTCTCGACCGGGTCGCTAGTGTGATCGTGACTGTCACCCATGGAAGAACGCACGCACGCATTATATTTCAGTATTTCTTAGTCTGAGAAATATATGCCTGTATTATAATTAAGTAATGTAACATCACAGTATAATAGGGGGCTGATAGCGGTGCCGGGGACGGAACTCGGTTCGATCACGTTCCGAGCAGTCCGATCCGACGCACGGATCGGCCACCCGGGCCCAGTACACGACCCAGCAATCCCCGGACGCGATAGACCTCGTGCTGTCGATACCGACGGCTGCACCGTGAGGAGGCACGGTTACGACGGAGTGACAGACATCGATGGTGTCGGGATCGCGTCGGCTGGCTTTATCGTCCTCGTTCGCCGATCGTCACCGAGTACTCGCCCCAGCCGTCGGCGCCATCGACGAGAATGCCGACGTCGGTCGCACCGTCGAGATCGCTCGAAACTGACTCGCTAGCGCCCGAGCCCGCCGACCGATCGTCGTAATCGTCGCGCGTAGGCGTGCGCCCGTCGTACGTGACGTAGAGGTCGAAGTTCGCGAAGCCGGGGCCCTCCAGTTCGACCGTCACCCCGCACGGATCGGACGTCTTGGTGGCGTACGTGTGGACCGCATCGCCGTTCCACCAGGCGAGGAATCCGGATTCGGTCGTCGTCTCCGTCTCGGCGCCGCACTCGCCGCCCTCGTCGCCGACCGTGATCAACTCCGACGCCGAGTCCGTCGCACCGTCGTCGTCGGTGACCGTCACCTCCACCGTGTACTCGCCGGTCGACTCGTAGGCGTGAGTAGCCGTCTCGCCGGTCGCCGTCTCGCCGTCGCCGAATTCCCACTCGTAGCCGTCGATGGAGCCGTCCGGATCGCTCGACGCGCTCGCGTCGACGGAGACGGTCTCGCCCACCGACGGATTCGTCGGCGACGCGTCGACGCTAGCGGTCGGCGGTCGGTTGCCGCCACCGCCATCGTCTGCCGGGTCGGGGAACGTATAGAACCCGCCGTCGCCACCCTGTACGGACGAGTTCGTGGAGATGAAGAATTCACCGGGAACGGCAACCTTGGCGGTCCAGAACGACGCGACGATCGATTGGAAGCTCGCGACCTCCTGTGGGTCCGACGGATCCGAAATATCGTGGACGCGAACGCCACCGTAGTACCACGAGGTGTAGAGGTAGTCGCCGACGATGTCCAGATTGTGCGACGTTCGGTTGCTGCCCGACTCCGGCGGCTGGATCTCCGCGAGGAACTCCGTATCCGTCTTGTCCGAAACGTCCCAGAGTTCGACCCCGAGCGGCTCTTCGACCATCTCCTCTTTGCCGATGGCGAGGATGGTCCCCGCCTCGTTGAGCGTTGTGTAGTGGTCGTTATTCGGATACTTGTCACTGCCGTCCCGAACCTTTCCGATCATCGACGGATCCGACGGACTCGAGACGTCGAGCATCACCGTGCCGTCGTCCCAGTAACTGAGGTAGGCGACGTCGTCTTGCACCCAGACGTCGTGGAGGATGCTGGCGTCTTCGGACAGGCTCCACTCGGTGAGCTTC
Source organism: Halovivax limisalsi (assembly GCF_023093535.1). Classification (NCBI taxonomy): domain Archaea; kingdom Methanobacteriati; phylum Methanobacteriota; class Halobacteria; order Halobacteriales; family Natrialbaceae; genus Halovivax; species Halovivax limisalsi. The sequence goes on along the minus strand of NZ_CP095757.1, from coordinate 2,032,131 downwards.
GTCGGATCGTCGTCGGAAACGTCGATCAGGTTGATCGTCGCGTCCGCACTGTTGATAATGTACGCGATATCCTCGGTCAGGTACGCGTTGTGAATCGGGTACTCCGTCTCGTAAAAGGCGAGTTCCTCGGGGTTCGACGGGTCCGACACGTCGTAGAGGGCCATCCCGTTGACGTCCCCCGCGACACCCGATGGGCCGACGACGATCAGTCGATCGCCCTCGACCTTGACGTCCCACACGTCTTGCAGTCCCGAATCCGTCCGTCTGGCGATCTCCGTCGGATTCTCCGGGTCGGACACGTCGACGATCGCGACGCCCTCGTACAGCGACACATAGGCGGTCTGTCCGTCCTCGCTCACGACGCCCTCGGCGACACCGCCTTCCATATCGATCGAGGCGAGCGGTTCGAACTCCGCCCGTGCACTGACCGTGCCCGTACCGACGGTCCCGCCGACGACCGATGCAGCGAGCGACGAAAGTACCGTCCGGCGATCTGGTGTGAATGTATTCGGAGCCATGAGTAACGACATAGTACAATAATAGGCTATTATAATTTTTGTTTAAAGGTATCGGGGAAATTTGCCGATCGTGTGCGGTCGCGTTCGCGGTGTTTGACCCGCCAGTACCGCCACGGCGGGGACGGACATCGCGGTTACCGCGTGAGACCGATCGACTGTCTGGGGTGTCGAATCGGGGTATCTGCCCGCAATCGGTCGATCGCACCCATCGGGTCGACGGTACTGCAATTAAAGTCGGATCGTTACCGGCCGTCTTCGCCGATCGTCACCGAGTACTCGCCCCAGCCGTCGACACCGTCGACGAGAATGCCGACGTCGGTCGCACCGCTCAGGTCGCCGGTGATGGATTCGCTGGAGCCAGCGCCCGCCGATCGGTCGTCGTAATCCTCCCGCGTCGGTGTGCGTCCGTCGTAGGTGACGTAGAGGTCGAAGTTCGCGAAGCCGGGGCCTTCCAGTTCGACCGTCACCCCGCACGGATCGGACGTCTTGGTGGCGTACGTGTGGACCGCATCGCCGTTCCACCAGGCGAGAAATCCGCTCTCCGTGGTGGATTCGGACTCGGCGCCGCACTCGCCGCCATCGTCAACGACCGTGATCAACTCCGACGCCGAGTCCGTCGCACCGTCGTCGTCGGTGACCGTCAGCGCGACCGTGTACTCGCCGGTCGACTCGTAGGCGTGAGTAGCCGTCTCGCCGGTCGCCGTCTCGCCGTCGCCGAAGTCCCACTCGTAGCTCGTGATCGATCCGTCTGGATCGCTCGACGCGCCCGCGTCGACGGAGACGGTCTCGCCCACCGACGGATCCGTCGGCGACGCGTCGAACGCAGCCGACGGTGCCTCGTTGTCCCCTCCGTCTTCGCGCGGATCGGGGAACACGTACAGTTCAGTGTTGGCGTAATCGTTCGCGATGAACGACTCGCCGACGACGCCAACCTTGGCCGTCCAGAAGCTGACGTTGTTCTGGCGCCACCAGTAGATCTCCTCCGGATTCGCGGGATCGCTGATATCGTGAACGCGAACGCCACCGCCGTACCACGACGAGTAGAGGTAGTCGCCGACGATGTCGCAGTTGTGCGAGGTTCGAGTCCCACCTTCGGACGGCGGATCGATCTCCGCGAAGAAGCTGGTGTCGGTGGGATCGGAGATGTCCCAGATCTCGACGCCGAGGCCGTCACCGAAGGCCTCCTTGCCGATGATGATGATCGAGGCGTCCTCGTTGACCTGCACGTAGTGGTCGTTGTTCGGGAACTTGTCGCTGCCGTCGCGGACCTTCCCGATCAGTTCGGGGTCGGCGGGATCGGAGATGTCGACCATCGGCGTCCCGTCGTTCCAGTACGCCATGTACATGACGTCGTCCTGCACCCAGAGATCGTGCAGGAGGGGATTGTCGCCCAGGTCGCTCGGTTTGTACCGGCCGATCTCCTCGAACTCGTCGTTCGACACGTCGTACATGACGATCTCCGCCTCGGGATCGTTGATGGCGAACGCGATTCCATCGTCGAGAAAGCAGTTGTGGATCCCGAACCCGTTGTTGAACGCGTCCAGTTGCGTCGGGTTCGCCGGGTCGGAGATGTCGTACAGTCCGATGTCGCGGCGGCCCGCGAGGAACAGTCGATCGCCGTCGACCTTCGCGTCGAGGATCCCGCTGATCCCGGTGTCGCCGAGATTGGCCAGCACGGTCGGGTTCGACGGATCCGAGATGTCGACCGTGGCGAATCCGGTGTCTCGGGAGACGTACGCCACCGTGCCGTCGTCGCCCGTGACGGCCTCGTTCGTCGTTCCTTCTATCTGGACCGTCCCGAGCGGCTCGGTGAGCGCGGCCGAGTCGCTCGTACGGGCAGACGCCGTTGGCCCGGCGCCGAGCGCGCCGAGCGTGGTCGCCGCGCCGATCGATCGCAACACCGATCGTCGCTCGATAGGTGAGTCTGAGTCGGACATACGCCGATACCAACAACATTAATTGTATTAAGTCTATATTTGTATGCAAAATATATCACCTCCCGACCGGCGGCCAGTCGGACAGTTGGTACCGTCGCTACGGTTACTGCGTTGCCATCACAGCTACCGAAATCGTTCGAATCGAAGTACCGGGACGGACGGTCGGATAGCGAAACGGCAGTACGAACGCGGGACAGACAACTGGTTCGAGCAGCGGCGGGTAAGCAACCCGCTCCGCGATGGGAGCGCGGTGACTCCTTACGACCCGTTACTTGACGCCGTCTTCCCCGATCGCCACCGAGTACTCGCCCCAGCCGTCGGCGCCATCGACGAGGATGCCGACGTCCGTGGAGCCGGAGAGGTCGCCGGAGACGGACTCGCTAGCGCCCGAGCCCGCCGATCGATCGTCGTAATCGTCGCGCGTGGGCGTGCGCCCGTCGTACGTGACGTAGAGGTCGAAGTTCGCGAAGCCGGGGCCCTCCAGTTCGACCGTCACGCCGCAGGGGTTGGCGGTCTGGGTCGAGTACGTGGTTACCTCCTCGGTGTTCCACCACGCGAGGAAGCCGTCCGCCGAACCGGAGGCCGACTCCGCACCGCAGTCGCCACCACCGCCGCCGTGATCGCCCGGGTCGGGGAAGGTGTAGAGATAATCGTTGCCGTAGTCGGTGCCGATGAAGAACTCGCCGGGGACGCCGACCTTCGCGGTCCAGAAAGACGCTCCGTCGCCGCGCCAGTTGTAGATTTCGTCCGGATTCGCCGGATCGCTTATGTCGTGGACGCGGACGCCGCCGTCGTAGAACGAGGAGTACATGTAGTCGCCGACGATGTCGAGGTTGTGCGACGTCCGCTGACTCCCGGCCGACGGCGGTTCGATTTCGGCGAGGAAGGCGGTGTCGGTCGGGTCCGTGATATCCCAGAGTTCGATGCCGAGGGGCGACCCGGTCATCTCCTCCTTGCCGATCGCGACGATGGTCCCGTCCTCGTTGGGGATCACGTAGTGGTCGTTGTTGGGGTACCGATCGCTCCCGTCCCGGACCTTGGCGATCGGGCTCGGGCTCGAGGGGTTCGAGACGTCGACCAGGTGGGTTCCGTAATCCCAGTAGGCCATGTAGAGGACGTCGTCCTGCACGTAGATGTCGTGCAGGGGGCTGCCACCGCCGTCGTAGGTCGTGATCTCCGTCGGATCGTCGTCGGAGACGTCGATCAGGTGAATCTGCGCTGCGCCGTTGTTGATGAGATACGCGATGTCCTCGGTGAGGTAGGCGTTGTGAATCGTATAACTCGTCTCGTACCACTCGATGAGCTGGGGGTTCGCCGGATCCGTGACATCGTAGTAGCCCATCCCCCTCGGATTGCCGAAGTTCCCGGGACCGACCGCGATGACGCGGTCACCGGCCGTCTTGACGTCCAGCACTTCGCTCATCCCGGTGTCGGTCCGCCTGGCCAGCTCCGTCGGGTTCTGGGGGTCGGTGATATCGACGCTGACGAAACCCTGGTCGATCGCGACGTAGGCGGTCCGCAGGTCGTCCGAGACGACCCCTTCGGCGATGCCGCCGCCGATGTCGAGCCGCGCGATCGGATCGGCCGATTCGGTATCGATCCCTGCGACATTCGTCTCCGAGGCGAATCTCGTCGCCTCCCTCCCGTTCGCACCGGCCAGATTCGCACCGCCACTGGCCACGCCCAGCGCACCGAGCGCCCCCATCGATCGAAGAACCCGTCGTCGGTTCGGTCTCTCGTCATCGGATGCCATGCTCACCGAGACAACCCATTATTATAAATAAATTTCTTAGATAAAATTATTCAATTTATAGATCATATATAACCGCAGTCATATTCGGCGGGCGAGAGACGCAGGTCGAGGGGAAGGTCGAACCGACCAATGTGGCCGGACTGGTCAGACCTGAATGGGAACACAAACTCGGGGCTACAGCCCACCAACCAGTACACCGGCACTTCGATCTCTGCCACTCGCAACCACTGCCGACGGATCCGTGGCCGGCCCCAGCTGCGGCGCTCGAGAACGAGTAGAGCGTCCGTCACCGACGCGGAAACCCGGCGGGACAGCGCGTCAGCGTGCGGGAAGAGAAATCGCCACGAACGGGGGACGGGTGCTAGTTCGGTTCGATCTTAGGCGCCGTCTTCGCTGATGGAGACGGAGTAGTCGCCCCAGCCCTCGCTGGCCGCCACCAAAATGCCGACGTCCGTGGAGCCGGAGAGGTCGCCGGAGACGGACTCGTTAGCGCCCGAGCCCGCCGACCGATCGTCGTAATCGTCGCGCGTGGGCGTGCGCCCGTCGTACGTGACGTAGAGGTCGAAGTTCGCGAAGCCGGGGCCCTCCAGTTCGACCGTCACGCCGCAGGGGTTGGCGGTCTGGGTCGAGTACGTGGAGACTTCCTCCGTGTTCCACCACGCGAGGAAGCCGTCAGCCGAACCGGAGGCCGACTCCGCACCGCAGTCGCCGCCGCCCTCTTCGACGGTGAGCGACTGGGTCGTGGTGTCGGTGGCGCCTGCGTCGTCCGTCACCGTCAGCTCGGCGGTGAACATCCCGGTCGAGGAGTAGGAGTGGGTCGCGGTCATACCGCTGCCCATCGAACCGTCGCCGAAGCTCCACTCGTAGCTCGTGATCGACCCGTCGGGGTCCGAGGAGGCGCTCCCGTCGAACTCGACGGATTCGCCCACCGTGGGATTCTGGTTCGAAACGTCGAAATCAGCCATCGGCGGCTGGTTGTCCCCGCCGCCGTCCGCGGGGTCGGGGAAGACGAACAGGCGGTTGTTGCCGCCCGAGATGCCTTCGTCGGTGCCGATGAAGAACTCGCCGGGGACGCCGACCTTCGCCGTCCAGAAGGACGAATCGTCGCTCCGCCAGTGATACACTTCCTCGGGGCTGGCCGGGTCGGTGATGTCGTGGACGGTCACGCCCGCGTTGTACCACGAGGAGTAGAGGTGGCCGTTTTTGATGTCGAGATTGTGCGAGGTTCGCTCGCTCCCGACCGACGGCGGTTCGATGTCCGCGAGGTGGGTCGTATCGGTCTTGTCGGAGACGTCCCAGAGCTCGATGCCGAGCGGGTTGCCGCCCAGTTGCTCCTTGCCGATGGCGACGGTCGAGGCGTCCTCGGTCAGAATCACGTAGTGGTCGTTGTTGGGGTAGCGATCGCTCCCGTCGCGGACCTTCCCGATCATGCTCGGGTTCGACGGGTCCGACACGTCGAGCATCACGGTCCCGTCGTCCCAGTAGGCCATCCAGAGGATGTCGTCCTGCCACCAGATGTCGTGGAGGATCGACGCGCCGGAGAGCCCCCAGTTCGTGATCTCCGAGGGGTTGTCGTTCGAGATGTCGATGAGGTGGATCTGGGCCGCACTGTTGTTGATGAGGAACGCGATGTCCTCGGTCATCACCGAGTTGTGAATGGTGTAGCTCGTCTCGTACCACTCGAGGAGTTCCGGATTCGCCGGGTCGGAGGTGTCGTAGAGACCCATGCCGCTCGGGCTCCCGTAGTTACCCGGACCGACGGCGATGACGCGGTCACCGGCCGTCTTGACGTCCAGCACTTCGCTCATCCCGGTGTCGGTCCGCCGGGCCAGCTCCGTCGGGTTCTGGGGGTCGGTGATATCGACGCTGACGAAACCCTGGTCGATCGCGACGTAGGCGGTCTGCTGGTCGTCCGAGACGACGCCCTCCGCCACGCCGCCCGAGATACTGAGCGTCGAGATCGGCTCCTGGGCCGCGCTCCCGTCGAGCGTCGACCCCGTTTCCTGGGCGAGGGCACCCGTCGATCCGACCGCACCAGCGGCAGCGAGGCTGCCGGCGGTGCGCAGTACTGTTCGTCTGTCCGGATTGGAGTTATCGTCCGTCATGCAACAGTCAATGTTTTCCAGAGTATTATTAATCTATTTCAACCATAGATATATAAAATAATTAATTGCAAAGTGATCGGTCCGATATCGGTAGAGGTTGATCGGAAACGGCGGTGCGAGATGTAAGAGCGGACTTCAGCCCTGCCCGCGACGGGGAGCCGTGCGAACGAATTCAGAGTTCGAGGTTCGAGCGCAGCGGTCCAGAGAACCCGTCGACCCGTACACGCGAGGACAGAGCGAGACACGACCGCTCGACACCGGCGTCGGTGCGCCCGGTCGGTGGCAGCCGTACTATCGAGAATCAGTTCGCTTCAGCACGAGGCTATCAATCGGAGCGGCGACCGAAGGCGAACGAGGTCATCGGCGCCCGTCCGCTCGCCGCCGGCTCGAAATGTTCGGTCACGAGGTCGTCGAAAAACGTCAGTCCCAGGCCGCCGAGGTCGCGGTGGGCGTACGTCGCGAGGTACAACCGACCGAGCGTGAGTCCCGCTTCGAGGTGGGCAAGTCGGTAGCCCCGATTTCCGAGCGAATCGACGATTGCGTCGAGATCGGCGAGCAAGTAAACGGTCACGTGAGCGTCGCCGGCCCACGGCTGGTCGAGCGCCAGGTGCGCTTTCGTCTCGCGATCGACGTCGCCGAGGCGACCGAGCCGATCCGTCGCCGGCCGGTACCGATACGAGCCGTCGGGAAGCCCCTCGACACCGGTCGCGAGCACGTACGCGTCGAGGAACGACAGATGATCGGCGTTTCCGCCGTTCCAGTCGCCCGGCACGCCGCGCGTCGCTCGATCGAGGACGGTGGCCACCTGCCGTTTCGTCGGGCCGTCATTGGCGTAGTCCCGACACGAACCGCGGCGGAGGACGACCGAATGGAACGGGTGCGCGCCGGCTGTCGCGGGATCGGCCGGCGCGAAATCGATCCGCTCGGTCGTCCCACCGGTCGCCAGTTCGTCCGTCGCTCCGCTCGCCGTCTGGGCCGGGGAGTCCCCGGCCGGCGGGCCGTGACCGTCCCTCGAACCGACTGGCTCGGAACCCGTTCCGTTCCGTCCACGGCTCGGATCGGAACGAAACGCCCGAACGCGGTCCCGCCACTCGTCGGCGTCGGATCCGTCCGTCAGCGAACTGGCCGTCCACGCGTCCCTGATAGCCGAGACCGACACCGCCTCGTTCGTTGGCGATTCGATCGACGGATCGATCGCCTCGAGGGTCGTCGAGGCGGGCGCGGACCGACCGTCGCCGATCGGAACGACCGCGGTGGGACCTTCCTCGGTCGGATCGACGCCGAGCAGGCGAGCCACTTGGTCGTCCGCGAATCCGGCGACGACGTCTGCGGGGAGCGAACACCCGTGGGCCGCGGCGAGCAGATTCGCCAGGACGGTCCCGCTATCCCAGAAGGCGTGTCGGTAAGTCCGATCGGCGTACTTCCAGGCGTTGCGCCACCAGTGTGACGTCGTCACCACGGTCACCGGCGCGTTCGAGACGCGCTCGGCCGGTCTCGAGCCGGTCGACGGGTCGCCCACCGCCGTCGCGAGCGCGTTCCGGACGTCGCCAGTCCGGATGGCGTCGAGCCCGAATCGAGTCGGGTCGAAGTGGTAGACGCCCGCGTCGATCCCATCGAGATCGCCGCAGACGACGTAACACTCGACGTGATAGAGCTTGCCGGTGCAGGAAGCCGCGCGGAACGCGTACGGCGCCCCGTCCCGTTCGACCACGCTCGTGATCCCGGACGCCTCGTAACAGAGCGTCGCGACGGTCTCGGCGTCCACCCGGTCTGAGGCCGGCCCCGCCGCGTCTGGACGCGGGTCGGTCCGCGTCTCGGTGAGCAGCGACAGCGTCGAACTCCACGGCGGTGCGATTCCGTCTAGCTCGACGACGGGGCGATCCGCGTACCGCTTTTCCGGTGGCGGTCGAGTCGTCGAATCTCGATCCGGTGCCGCGTGGATATCCTCCGGGTGGTGGTTCGTCGCCTCGTGAAACGAGCGTGCGTCGGTCATACCCACAACGTACGGCGGCCCGACCAAAGCTATTGGGCCAGCCGAACGAGGCCATTGGCTCGGATCGACCCCCTCGCGCAGCCGGCCGAGCGATTTGGAGTTCCGCGAGCGTCGACGGCCGCCCTCGAGACCGCAACCGTTTCGGTGGGGGTGATCGTAGCGACGATATGGTCGATCGGGTCCGACTCTACGCCGCACCAACGACCCAGGCGGACGCGGACGAGCTGGCGTCGTGGCTCCGCGAACGCCTCTCGGTCGCGTTCGAGGAACCGCCGTCGGTTACCGTCGAAGAGCGGTTCCTGGATCGGTACGCGACCGAGGACCTCCCGCGCGAGTTCGCGAGCGCCAGGGTCACGTCGCCGTACGACCGCGAGACGGGCTCCACCATGCTCGGCATCGTCCGGTACGAGGAACGCGCCCTCGAGGACCCGACCCGCGAGGGCGGCGTCCTCTACGACGGGCTGGCCGTCCAGCGCGCGCTCAACGGACGCCTGCCAGAGAACGACGCCGATCTCTCGACGGCACACGTCGTGTTGCTCGATCGCGCGCTCGGCACCTGGGGCGACCACGACGGGCGCTGGCACAAGCGCGTGAGCGTCCTGGGCCAGCCCGCGCTGTGCTCCGTCCCCGGCCTCTACGAGGCGCCGGCCAAGCCCGAGGGGTACTACAAGGAACAGCAAAAACACGCCATGCTCGCGGGCGACGCGCCGCCCCGCGAAGTCCTCGAGAACCAGGTCGACGGCGACTTTCTGATCGAGGACGACCCCCGGACGACCGACGCGCTCAAGGGGTACGTCCTCGGGGCAGTCCACTACCTGACGACCGGGGAGGCGTTCTGCGAGACCGAGGGCTGTCGGCTTTACAACGCCCACTACCACGAGACGCTCGTCGAAGCGCAACTCCGCGACCCCGCGTTCTGTCCCGAACACGCCAGGCGGTACGACCCTGACGGGAGACGGACAGACGGTTCGGCCGCCGAGTAACGACCCGGGGCCTCAGAACAGGTTCGCTTGCTGGTGCACCGAGATGCCCTCGTTGGTGATCTCGTAGGGTTTCTTCTCGCGGGAGTGGTTGGCGTCGCGGATCTTCTGAATCTCGACGGCCAGGCGCGTCTCGCGGAAGTCGTCGGGGCGAACGTACTGGAGGACGAACACCGCGTCCGTGAGGTACTCGACGATGCCGTATCGCGAGGCATATGGCGTGTTCTCGGCCGCTTCGCTCGTCAGGAGCGCCGTCACGCCCGCCCGTTTCAGGCTCTTCGTGAAATCGTAGATCTCGTTGCGACGGGCGGCGCGGTCCTCGTACATCATTTCGAGCAGCGAGACCGAATCCAGGACCAGTCGACTCGCCCCGAAGTCCTCGATAAGCGCCGGGAGTTCGTCCTGGATCGCATCAAGCTGGGTCGCCATCTCGACGGGGTCGACGTCGACGATGGCCAGATCGCCGCGGTCGTCGAACTCGTCGAACCGCCAGCCCTTCTCCGTCGCGCTGTTGATGACGCGCGAGCGCGACTCCTCGAGCGTGATGTAGACGCCTCGTTCCCCGTTTTCGAGTCCGTGGTTCAGAAACTGCAACCCGCAGGTCGTCTTGCCCGTCCCCGCGCTTCCGATGGCTACCATGAGCGACCGTTCCGGAATGCCGCCCTGGATCATCTGGTCCAGCCCCTCGATTCCCAGTTGAATGCGCGCAAGCGACGTCTCGAGATCCTCGTCGAAATCCGGCGTCCCCTCGTCGAGGCCGAAGTCGACGTCGGAGAACCTGTCAGGCCCGCCGCCGGACCCGCCCATCGACGGCGCCCCGGCGGACTGGAGCGCGGATCCGAAGTCCTCCTCGAAGAGTCCGTCCGACTCGTCCGCGGACGCGGTCGCCTCCGGCGCAGCCGGTTCGGACCCAGCGGTCGACCGCGCCGTCGTTTCGGCGGAATCGCCGCCCGCGACAGTGTCGACGGGCGCCGATCGGTCGTCCGGTTCGTCGGATCCGTTGGCCTCGCCCGCCGTGTCGAACCGATCGATCGCTGTATCGGCCTCGTTCCCGTTCCGGCCGAGGGCAGATTCCGTCGCCGCTCCGTGCTCGATCGTGTCGTCCGTCCCGTCGTCGGTCTCGGCCGGGTCGGTCTCGATCTCCGTCCCCTCGTGGGCCTCGATCGGCTCGCCGTCGGCCGCTTCCGATTCGCCCTCGCCCCCCGCCGATTCGTCGTCACCTTCGACCGGTTCGTCGTCGGCCGCCGCCATGGCGCGTTCGAACCAGTCGTCCTGCAACTCTTCAGCCATCGAAATCACCGGACGGTGTCGCACTCAGCCGGCGCTCTGTGGACGAAGCCGATAGTGCGCGACCGGCGGGAGCGGTGGGGGTCACAGTGACGTCCGTCGTTACGCGAAACGGTCGGATTCCACGAAGATATATGTTGTTGCCGTAGTCGGAGCTTCGCAGACGGGTCGCCCGCGTCACAGTGGCACGTCTGCCGCTGGGCCCGTCGTCCCCCACTCGGACGCAACCGGTGCCCGCAAGACTGGCCAGCGACGGTCGGACTGAGGCACGCCGCGATCGACGCCTCGTCGTTTCCGGCGTCTCGCCCCCTGAGGTGACAGTCCGCTCGACCGCCGTCACCGCTCTCGCCCAACAACTATTTCAGGGTCGGGCGACAGGTGCCGCCAACAACCGTGCAATCCGCGTTCGCACACCGCTGTGGGGGCCGCCTGCGTCCGGCGGCCGGCATCACTTGCTTCGTCGGGGCCAGCGGGTTGTTCGCCGCTGGTGGCCTCGTCGCCGGCGGGCTGGCAGCCGGAACGATCCTGCTCGGTTGCGCGCTCCTGGCCCGGTGGGTCGAGACCGTCGACCGACGGACGCACGCGACGGTCGCCCTGGGGCTCTGGCTGGTCGTCCTCGGTGGGTCGCTGTCCGTCGGTCTCGGCCGGAGCGCCGCGTCGGTCGCGTTCCAGGGTGAAGCCGAACTCGTCCACGCGGTCGTCGGTGTCGCCCTCGCCGGCATCGTCACGACCGTCTACCTCGCGTTCCGCGAGTACGGCTCCTCGTCCCGCGTTCCCCCGTCCGACGACATTCTCGAGACGGGTCCGGAGTACTGACACGGAACGGGGGCGTTGCCGTCCACGAGAGGACCGACGCCTCCGCTGATCCGACCCGCCGATCGGTCCGGATGAGCGGAACAATCTTGAGGATGCCACGAGAAGGCGAATACGCCACACCATGTCCGTCTCGAACCCAGTTTCGGAGGCCGTGGAGAACCTGATCCACGAACCGACGCAGGTCCACGAGCGCGGCGTCGACCTGACCGCCAGCGTGCTCTACCGGATCTCCGAACCCGGGGCGCTCGACTTCGGCGGTGACGAAGCGGCCGACGCCGACCTCGAACCGGTCGAGTCGGTCCAGCGATCGGCCGAGGACACCTACGAGTGGTGGGAACTCGACGGCGGCCAGTACGTCGTCCAGTACAACGAGTTCCTCGCCGGCGAGCCCGAGGCCTCGCTGTTCCTCCAGCCGCGAAACGAACTCCTCGCCCGGGGCGCCTCCCACCCGTCCGTCCTGGTCGACTCGCATCTCCCGCTCCTCGCGCTCTCGGTGCCGGCCGGCGGCATCGACCTCAAGGAGAACGCGCGGATCTCCACGCTCGTGGCGGTCGACGGGGCGCCGTCGCCCGACTCGAGCGCCTGACGGTCGGTCGTCGCGCTCCGTGCTCGATGGGCCGCTCACTCCTCGCGCCACTTGATCGAGCAGCCCCGCGAGGGCTGCCAGTCGAGATCGACGGACTCGCCGGCGAGAACGGCGTCGATCGCCTCTCTGATGTGATACCGGGTCGGCTCGTCGTCCGGGTTCAGGGCGTCGTCGAGCCGTCCCTGATAGGCGAGGTGCCACTCACCGCCATCGCACTCGAAGAGGTACGGATCCGGCGTACAGACCGCGCCGTAGGCGTCGGCGACGGCCTGGGATTCGTCCCGCAGGTACGCGTCCCAGTCGATCGTTCCGTCCTCGACGAGTTCGACCATTCGATCGAGGGAGTCCTCGGGGTACTGTTCGGCGTCGTTCGGGTTGATCCCGACGACCGCCGCGTCGTCGTACTCGGCGGCGAGTTCGTTGAGCACGTCGAACTTCGCCTCGGCGTACGGACAGTGATTGCACGTGAACACGATCAGCAACGCGCGGGCGTCGTCGAACGACTCGAGGGTGTGAGTTTCGCCGTCCGCCCCGCGCAGTTCGAAATCGGGGGCCGCGTCCCCCGCTTCGAGAGCCGGTGAGGATTCCATCTCGACCATGTGGGTTGCACGGCCGGAGCGGCCAAAAGGGCGCGGATCGAGTTCCCGTCGACCGGACCCTGCTGTATCGGAAGGCGGCCGAACCGGCGGACGATCGCAAACCGGCACGACCCGCCGGCTCGAACAGTTATGTACCTCCCGCCACATCGCCAGGATATGCAAACGATCGAGGTGACGGACGCACAGCACGCGTTTCTCACGCAGCTTCGCGAAGAGCTCTCGCGCGAGGTCGTCGGCCGATACGGCACCTGTCGGGACTGCGACGCGGTCCAGTTCCTGATCGACCATCTCGACACCGACGGCGACCTGACGCTCGACGTCGACGCCGGCGACGGGACGACGATCAGCTTCGATGGCATCGACGACGAACTGACGACCGAGTCGGCGCCGAACGCGGCGGACGAATCCGGCGAGGACGCTGACGATGACTCCGACGAAGACGCCGACGGCGAATCTACCGATGACGCCTCCGAAGAGCCGGCCGACGAAGGCGAGGCGGAGACCGGCGACGACGACGCGATGCTCGATAAGATGATGAACCTGCTGGACACCCACGAGGAAAAGTGGGCGGAGTCCCCCGCGGGGGACTACCGCTACCGCGTCGAGTTGCCCGACGGCGGGACGGAGGACGTCCAGACGAAAGACGACGTCAAAGCGATCCTCTTCCGGGAGTACTGACCCCAAACACGGCACGTCGAGAGTCGACGGTTCCGAAGCTGTAATACGTTCGGGGTGAATTACCACCACCATGATCGGGTCGCGCGAGCGAACTGACCGTACCGAGCTGCCGAGTGTCCCCCTCGTTACGAGCGCTCGCGCCGCCGCCCGACTCGCCACCAATCGATCACCGGACGTCGCTGCCGGTTCCTCGCCGTCGCCGGAGGGTCGGTGATTCGATGATCGACCCCGCAGACCGGGTGACAGCGGTCGACTCCTCCGGCATCCGCGAGTTCTTCGAGATCGCCGCCGAGCGAGACGACGTGATCTCGCTGAGCGTCGGCGAACCCGACGTCTCGCTCGCCCCGGCCGTCCGGACGGCCGCGATCGAGTCGATCGAATCCGACCGGACGAACTACACGGCAAACCGGGGGATGCGCGAGCTTCGCGAGGCGATCGCGGACCACGTCGAGCGGTACGACCTGACGGTCGAGCCGGAGGCGGTCCTGGTGACCGCCGGTGCCAGCGAGGCGATCGACCTCGCGCTCAGGGCGCTGGTCGACCCCGGCGACGTCGTCGCCATGGCGGAACCGAGTTACGTCTCGTACCCCTCGGGCGTGACGTTTTCCGGAGGCGAGGTTCTGCCGGTCGAGACGTCACCCGACGAGGGGTTCGAACTCTCGGTCGAGAGACTCCGGGCGGCCGGTGCAGAGGCGGCCGACCTCCTCCTGCTCAACTACCCGAACAATCCGACCGGTCGCACCTACGATCGGTCCACGCTCGCGGAGATCGCCGCGTTCGCCCGGGAGCACGATCTCGCCGTCGTCGCCGACGAGATCTACGCCCCGTTCACCTACGACCGCGAGCACGTCTCGATCGCCTCGCTGCCGGGCATGGCCGAGCGAACGGTCGTGATCAACGGGTTCTCGAAAGCCTACGCGATGACCGGCTTCCGGCTGGGCTACGCGATCGGCCCGACCCGCGTCGTCGACGCCATGAACCGCATTCACCAGTACACGATGCTGAGCGCGCCGACGACGGCCCAGCACGCGGCGCTGGCTGCGCTCGAATCGGGTGACGACGCCGTCGCCGAGACGGTCGCGACCTACGACGACCGGCGACGCGTCGTCACCGATCGACTCGCCGAACTGGGCTTCGACTGTGCGGACCCGAACGGTGCGTTCTACGCCTTTCCCCGGATCCCGGGCGGCGGGGACGACACCGCGTTCGCCCGCGACCTCCTCGAGGACGCGGGCGTCGCCGTCGTTCCGGGAAGCGCGTTCGGCACCGCGGGAGAGGGACACGTCAGACTCTCGTACGCGGCATCGCGCTCCCAACTGGCGGCGGCGTTCGAACGCATCGAAACGTTCCTGCGCGATCGGCCGACCGTCGCCGCACGGGAGTGACGCCGGCCGTCGGGCCGGAAGAGCCGCCATTCGCCGCGCCGGCGGCCACGACACTGAAATACTCTCCGTCGAAACGGGCGAGACGAACAGCGCGCGAACGTCCCCGAGACGCGAGCCGACGACACCGCGTTCACCCACGCACGATGACGGTACACCCAAATGTCCGGTGACTCAGCCCTCGAACGCATTTCTGACGTCTACTTCACCGTCGACAGCGACTGGCGACTGACCCACTGCAATCAGTCCGCGCGAGGACTCTTCGACGACTCGAACGAATCGGTCGCGGGACGCCTGCTCTGGGACGTCCTTCCGCCCGGCCTGGACGAGACGTTCTCCGAGGTCTGTTTCGAGGCGATGCGGTCGGGCACGATGCGGACCGCAGACTGTTACGCCGAGAGCGGCGACACCTGGTACGAATCGCGCGCCTACCCGACGGAGTCCGGCCTCTCGGTGTTCCTCCTCGACATCGACGAGCGAAAACGCAGGGAGTCACACCTCGAACAGCAAGCGGCGGTCGTGTCGGCGCTCGACGACGGCGTCATCACGCTCGACGCCGACTACCGGATCGTCTCGGTCAACGAAACCGCCGGCCGGGCGCTCGGCATGGACGAAGCCGACCTCGTGGGGGAACACGTCGACCTCGTCACCGATCGCGCGTCGATCCCGGACGACGATACGGTCGCGATCGGCCGGGCGATCGAGGAGGTCGGAACCGGAAAGGCGACGCAACGAACCCTCGACGTCAGCTACATGGTCGATTCGTCCACCGATCACCGGGCCGAGGTCCGGATCGCGCGAATCGAATCGACCGAGGCCAGCCTGGCGCTGGTCTTTCACGACGTGACTGATCAACGCGACTTCGAACGGCTCGTCCACTCGTTACACGAGGTCACCCGCTGGTTGCTCGAATCGTCCGACCCGGAGGAGATCTGTGCGATCGCCGTCCACGCGGGCAGCGACCTGCTCGAACTGCCGATCAGCGGCATCTGGTTGCTCGATCAGGAGCAGGGCTACCTCGATCCGATCGCGGGGACCGCCGGGGCGCACGAGGAGTTCGGCGGCCTCCCGCGGTTCGGACCGGGCGAGGGGCTCGTCTGGGACGTCTTCGAGGAGGGTACCGCGACCCTGTACGACGATCTCAGCGAGGAGTCGGGCGTCTACAACCCCGAGACGCCCTTAGAGAGCGAAATCATCGCGCCGATCGGATCCTACGGCGTCCTGATGACGGGGTCGTTCCGAGCGAACCGCTTCGACGAGACCGACCTCGAACTGCTCTCGACGCTGGCGGAGAACACGCGCGCCGCGCTCGACCGCGCGGATCGAGAGCGCATCCTCCGGGATCGTACCGAGCGCCTCGAACGCCAGTCGGAGCGACTCGAAGCGGTCGCGACGGTTCTCTCCGAGGAGCTGAAAGCAGAGCTTGACGATGTGTCGAACTCGCTCGAACCGGAGGGGGGCGAATACGAGCTGGATTCGACGGTCGAATCGGTCGACGAGGCGGCCGCGACGCTCGACCGCGCGGAGCGACTGATCGACGACATTCGCGAGTACGCCCGCAACGCCACGTCGGTCGGACCGCGCGCCCGAATCGACCTGGAGACGGCGATCGACGACGCCGTCGCCGCCTCGCGACTGGAGAGCGCCGCCGTCGTCGTCGAGGACGGGGCGACGCTGCGAGCCGATCCCGATCGGTTTCGATACCTCCTCGAAACCATCTTCAACGACGCGGCGAGCCGATCCGTCGGTGACGTCACGATCCAGATCGGGACCGTGGGCGTCGACGTCCGACCGACCGGTTCGCGCGGCTTTTACGTTCTCGACGACGCCTCGAAGAACCCGCCGTCCGGGTCGGCGTCGATACCGGACTTCTCGATCGACGAGCAACCGCGGGACGGACTCGGCCTCGCCGTCGCCCGGGCCATCGCCGAAGCGCACGACTGGTCGGTTTCCATCGGCGTCGGCGAGCGCGGCGGGACGCGGTTCGAGGTTCGCGACGTCACCACGCTGGAACCGACGTCAGACTGACGGGATGGTTCACTCGACCGGCTGATCGGCGTGCTCTCACTCTGAGGGCGCGGTTCGACGGGTGAGATCCTCGCACAGCCGGCGGTAGACGTCCTGGTCGAACAGCTGGGCCATCGTGTCGTCCACCCGGGTTCGCAACACGGCCAGTTGATCTTCGAGTGCGGCGTACTCCTCGCTCGTCTTCCGTTCGACCTCCGACTTCTGGGCGTCCAGCAGCGCCTTCTTGGCCGCCAGCGAGAAGTACTCCTGCAGTTGCTCGTCGTACGTCGACCGGAGGAGTAACTGGTTGACGACCGTCGTGAGGTCGTTCTTCGAGACGGGTTTGACGAGGTAATCGTCGAATCCCATCTCGATGATGTCGAAGTCGGGTTCGACGGCGGTCACCATCGCGACGCGACAGTCGAGTTCGCGGTCCCTGATCGTATCGAGGACGTCGTCGCCGGAGAGCCCAGGCATACGTCGGTCCAGGAGAACGACGTCGACGGCGTCGTCGATCAACTCGAGCGCTTCCGAGCCGTCGTAGGTCTTCTCGACCGTACACTCGTCTGCGAGCCAGGCGGCGTACAGGTTCGCCAGATCAGGCTCGTCTTCGACGATCAGGACGTGTGGCGATTCGACCATGCAGTACCTCGGGGGATAGTCGAAGCCAGACGGCCGACACTCAAGAAGATGTCGGCAGATACCGGCCAAACATACCGATTCTGAAACGATCCCGTCGGTCCCGACCCCGCGGTCATTTCATCTGCAAGACGCCGGCCGGTTGATGCTGCAACGGCACGACTTCGACCGTCGAATCGCACGTATTGACCCGTTCATACAGGCAGTTATCGGACGTTGCTCCGTGTCGATTTGGTCCGATGCGATGGGAAGTCATAGTGTGCTACTTCGTTTCGCTTCAGCATGAACAACGGCGAAAGCCATTCTGACAACCGATGCCGTGTTCCGGAACCGGCCCGGTGTATTCGAAGCGGCCGTACGACCGCGGTACCGAAATCCCTCCCTGAACCGCGACGCCGCGAGCCGTGTCGATCAGCCCATCGAGGCGGGTGTCGGGGATCGGCGAGACGGTCGGTGGCGTTTCGCAGTGGCCACGCGAACCGAGATCCGTTACGCGAGTTCGTCGGTGATGGTCGACCGAAGCGATGCGATCCGCTCGGCGTCGAGACGAAGCGACGACGCGCCCGCATCGATTGCCAGCTCGCCGGACGTCGTCGGCGTACCCAGAGCCGTGACCGACGCGCGATCGCCCACCAGTTCGCGCACGCGTTCTGGATCCGTCGACTGGACCAGCACGCGACCCGGGCGCTCGTCGAAGAGGATCTCCGCGGGGTCGGCCTCGAACGGCGACGCCGAAAGGTCGACCGAGAGCCCGGCGTCGGGCGAGATCATCTCCGCGAGCGAGACGGCGAGCCCGCCGTGGCTGACGTCGTGGACCGCCCGCGTCGAGTCGGCCAGCGCGACCGACGCGATCGCGTCGACGAGCGCACCCGGATCGTCCGGGAGGGCGGGGAATCGGTCGCTCCCGTCGTACTGACCGAGGTAGACCGACCCGCCGAGCGCCGGCTCCGTCGACGCGGGGTCCGGGCCCACGAGCAGGAGGTCGCCCTCGGCTGTGGCGGCCGCGGGAGGCGCGTCGACGCCGGGCCGCGAGCCGACCATCGCGAGCGTCGGCGTCGGCGGGATCGGCCCCGACGGCGAGTCGTTGTACAGCGAGACGTTGCCGCCGACGACCGGCACCGAGAGGTCGGCGCACATCTCGGCGAGGCCGTCGACGATGCCCGTGAAACCGCCGTAGACGCCCGGCTTCTCGGGATTACCGCCGTTGAGGCAGTCGACCGCGGCGAGCGGGCTCGCGCCCTTCGCCGCGAGGTTCGTCGCGTTCTCGAGCGCGACCGCTCGCGCGCCCTCGTAGGGCGCCACGCTCGTCCAGTTCGGCGCCGCGCCGCTCGAGATGGCCAGACCGACTGGCCGGTCGGTCGCGTCGGCGGTCCCCACGGGCGCTTGCGACCCATCCGCGGCCGCGTCGGTCGCCGGCGCAGTCACCTCGTCGAGGGCGACGATCGCCGCGTCGTCGCCCGGTCCGAGGGCCGTCCGGGTCCCGACCTCGTGGTCGTACTGGCGGTACACCCAGCGTTTCGACGCCGTGTTCGGACTGGCGACGACCGATTCGACCGCCGTCCGCAGGTCGGGCGTCAGCGAGGGAAGCGACCGGGTCGGGGACTCGGGCTCCGTCGCGGGGAGGTCGTTCATCGGCGCGCCCTCGCCCAGGAACTCCGCGTCGACGTCGACGATCACGTCTCCCTCGAACGAACAGCGGTAGGTGTCTTCGGTCACCTCGCCGATCACCGAGCAGCCGAGGTCGAACCGCTCCGCGATCTCGGCCGCGCGATCGACGTTCTCGGGCGCGATTTCGTAACACATGCGCTCCTGGGACTCGGCGAGCAGGACCTCCAGGCCCGACATGCCGGGTTCGCGCTGGTGGACGCGTGAGAGCTCGATGTCGGCGCCGAGTCCGCCCTTCGCGACGAGTTCGCTCGAGGCACCGCCGAGACCGGCGGCACCGAGATCGCGAGCCGATTCGACGAGACCCGCCTCGACGAGGAGCTCGTTGGCCTCGATGAGGCGCTTTTCCGCGTACGGATCGCCCACCTGCACCGCGGGGCGATCCTCCGTCTCCGCGTCCTCGTCGAGGTCCTCGCTCGCGAAACTCGCGCCGCCCAGCCCGTCCCGGCCGGTCGCGTTGCCGAACAGCACCAGCTTGTTTCCCGCTTGCTGGGCCTCCGCCGTGACGAGTCGGTCGGGATCGAGCAGTCCGACGCAGGCGACGTTGACCAGCGGGTTCCCCTCGTAGTCCGGGTGGAAGTCGACGCTGCCGGCCACCGTCGGCACGCCGATGCAGTTGCCGTAGTGGCTGATGCCCTCGACGACGCCCTCGAAGAGGTACTTCGCGTGCTCGTCCTCGAAGTCGCCGAAGTAGAGGCTGTCCGCGAGCGCGATGGGGTAAGCCCCCATCGAGAGGGTGTCCCGGACGATGCCGCCGACGCCCGTCGCCGCGCCGTCGAACGGGTCGACGTAGGAGGGGTGGTTGTGGCTCTCGATACCGAGCGTGATGTAGATAGGATCAGAATCGGCGGCGGTCGGGACCTCGACGACGGCCGCGTCGTCGCCGGGACCGATAACGACGTTCTCGCCGTCGCTCTCGAACGCCGAGAGGAGCGGTCGGGACGAGCGATAGGCGCAGTGTTCGCTCCAGAGATTTTCGAAGAGCGCCGCCTCGGCCGGCGTCGGCTCCCGGCCGAGTTCCTCGACGACGAGTTCGCGATCGGACGCGGAGAGACTCATTAGGAGAGGCAAGCCAACCGCGGAGTAAAGGGGTTTCTATGTGGACGGCGGACGCGTCGGGTCGCGCGATATCGGCCGAGTGGGGAGGGGTCGAACCGAGCATCGCAATCGGTGGGCCGCCTCCGTTCATCGACCCCACTTTCCGCTTGCTCACCGGGCAGTCGGTGATCATTTACCCGGCCGGCGCCCAGGAACTCGCATGCGCGTCGGCATCCTCGGCTGCGGCTACGTCGGACTCGAACTGGGTCGACAACTCCTCGAACGAGGTGACGAGGTCTGGGGCGTCCGCCGGTCTGCAGACGGCCTCGACCGGGTGGAGGCGGCCGGGATTCGGCCGGTGCGGGCGGACGTGACCGATCGCTCGACGCTCGAGGCGGTCCCGGACGTCGACGCCCTGGTCTACGCGGTCAGCAGCGGCGGCCGGGACGCCGCGGCCGCCAGGGAGCGCTACGTCGAGGGGCTCGAAACCGTCCTCGCGGCCGTCGGAGCGCGACCGGATCCGCCGGACCGGCTCGTCTACACGTCCTCGACGGGCGTCTACGGCGATCACGACGGCGACTGGGTCGACGAATCGACGCCGATTCGACCGGCCACGGAGCGGGCGTCGGTGCTCGCGAACGCGGAGGAGATCGTGTTGAACGCGGGCGATCGATGGGGAATCAACGGCACCGTCGCCCGCCTCGCCGGCATCTACGGGCCAGGTCGATACCGGATCGACCGCTATCTCGACGGGCCGGTCCTCGACGGGTATCGGAACACGATCCATCGGGACGACGCGGCCGGCGCCGTCGCCCATCTGCTCGCGACGGACGCCGCGCGCGACGAGGTGGTCCTGGTCGTCGACGACGAACCGGTCTCTCGCTGGGCGTTCGCCGACTGGCTGGCCGAGCGCTGCGGGCGTCCCTCGCCGCCGAAAGAGACGGTCGCGGACCGACTCGCCGGCGACGACCGCTCGGAGCGGGCGCGACGGCGGGTCCGGACGAACAAGCGGTGTTCGAACGACCGACTCGTCTCCCTCGGATACACGTACCGGTATCCGACCTATCGCGAAGGGTATCGGGGCGTCGTCGACGACACCGCGTAGGGGTCGAACGTAGATTTGTGATGGAGTAGAACGGAAATACACCCGACCGGGCCGCCAATCCGGCCCAGCCGCCGAAGGGGAACATTCATGGTCACCGACTTGAACAGTGGGGTATGGTCGTCCGGTTCACCGCGGGACGGGCCGGTGATCCGTCGGGCCAATTGGTGGGTCTGATCGATCGCACGCGGAACGGGCTCGAGGCGGTCGACCCGCTGGTCCTCTCCGCCGCTGTTCTCGCGATGCTCCTCCTCGCAGCCGGGAGCTGGTGGCTGTACCGATGGCTCAACCGCCCGCCCGGGCGACGCCTGCGACGGCTCGTGGCCCGGCAGGACGAAATCGCGGTGCTCATGCACCCGAACCCGGATCCGGACGCGATGGCGTGTGCGATGGGCGTCGCCGCGATCGCGGAGACCGTCGAAACGGACGTGACGCTGCAGTACCCCGGCCAGATCCGTCACCAGGAGAACCGCGCGTTCAGGACGGTGCTCGAACTCGACCTCGATCGGATCGAGACGGCGAGCGAACTCGCCGCCGACACCGTCGTCCTGGTCGATCACAACACCGCACGCGGCTTCACCGGGGCCCGGGACGTCGAACCGATCGCCGTCGTCGATCACCACCCGGGAAACGGCGCCGGGACGGAGTTTACCGACGTGCGCCCGGAGTACGGCGCCGCCTCGACGATCGTCACGGAGTACCTCCGTCAACTCGACGCGACCCTCGAAGCGGCCGTCGACGCGGAGGTATCCGACGGGCTCGTCGTCTCGACCGACCTCGCGACCGGCCTCCTCTACGGGATCCAGTCCGACACCGACCAGTTGACCAAGGGCGCGACGCCCGCGGAGTTCGACGCCTGCGCGTTCCTCTTCGACGGCATCGACGAGGACGATCTCGATCGGATCTCGAACCCGCAGGTCGCGGACGAGGTGTTACAGACGAAGGCGGACGCGATCCGGCAGAAACGGGTCGAGGGGTCGTTCGCCATCTGCGACGTCGGCGAGATCGAGATCGTCGACGCGATTCCGCAGGCTGCGGACGAACTCTTACACCTCGAGGGCGTCACCGCCGTCGTCGTCTACGGCGAGTCGGACGACACCTTGCACCTCTCCGGTCGGTCTCGCGACGACCGCGTCCACATGGGCGAGACGCTCCGCCACGTCGTCGAGGACATTCCCATGGCGTCGGCCGGCGGCCACGCCCGCATGGGCGGCGGCCAGCTCTCGGTCGAGCACATGAACGGTCTCGGGCCGTCCGAAGGTGTGAGCAAGGACGAGTTCGAAGCGCGCCTCTTCCGGGCGCTCTCCGGTGAACGCTGATCGCGGCCGTTCCCGCGCGGTTCGTCCACCCGCCCGAAGGCACACAGGAGGGACGCGGTGACGTGACACGCTCGGGTAATGGAAACGAACGACGAAGGACCGAACCGGACGACGAGGGACCGACGGAACCGAGCGCCGACGGGCGTCGCGCGAGCCTCGCCTCCCGGCCAGCCACGACGAACGAAGATAGTGTGACCCTGAGAACGAACGGCCAGGGTCACGGGCGCACCCGGGAGACGGCAGTCCGGCGCGTCAGCGAATCTCCTTCCACTCGGTGCCACAGTCCGGACACCGACGGATCGTCGTGATGGTGTCCGGATCGTTCTCCGTCTTGAGCGCCTTCTCACACTCCGCGCATGTGACCCGTTCGTACGTATCCTTGACGAGTTCGCCTTCCCGCAGCGCCTTCCGGATGGATTTCATGTTTCGGGCCTACGAAGGACGGGGAGAAAAAGACCCGGGTCGAAACGTGACGGTATCGTCGCCTAACATGTAGTATTCCGGATGGGTTTCGAGGGGGAACAATCACGTACCGTCGGCCGGACGAGGGCAGCGTTCGGTCACCGACACGCGGCGGTCGCCCGAGCCCGGGAATCGACCGCGGGTCACTGCCCGCAGCACCGACGAGCGACCGGAAGGGGCGTTACCGATCCGAACCACCGACGCGCCGTCTGGCGCCGATTCGCAGCGTTTTTCGGAGTGGCGAGCGACGACCGGTCGATGGAGTACGTCCAGGAACGCATCGCGACGCTGCACGACTTCGACGGCCGCGGTCCGCCGGTCGGAACCCAGCGGATCGATTCGGCGGCCGTCGTCGTGCCGATAACCCACCGGGAGTTCGCGAGCCTCGCCGCGGAGCGCGTCTTCTCGACGCTCGAATCGCTCGCGCCTGCGCGCGTGATCGTCCCCGTTCGGGCACCAGCGGATCGGATCGAAGCGATCGACGCCTGGCTCTCGACGTTCGACCTCGAACGAACGACGCTGTGGTGCAACGCGCCGGGGGTCGAGACCCTGCTCGACGACCTCGGCCTCGAAAACGGGTTCGGGAAGGGGCGCGACGTCTGGCTGGCGCTCGGACCCGCCGCGACGGCGGGCGAAACCGTCGTGGTCCACGACGCCGACGCGGAAAATTACGACACGGACCTCGTCTCCAGGCTGCTCGCGCCGCTGTCGATGGGGTACTCGTTCTCGAAGGGGTACTACGCCCGCGTCGAGAACGACCGGCTCTACGGCCGACTCTTCCGACTCTTCTACGCGCCGCTGCTTCGCGCGCTGACCGATCGCCACCGGGCCGACGTGCTCGCGTATCTCGACGCGTTCCGCTACGCGCTCGCCGGCGAGTTCGCGATGACCGCCTCGCTCGCGAGGCAGTTGCGCGCGCCGCGCTCGTGGGGACTCGAAGTGGGGACGCTGGGCGACGCGTTCGATCACGCCGGGTTCGCCGGCAGCGCGCAGGTTGACCTCGGGCGCCACGAGCACGACCATCGCGCCGTCGCCGGCGACACCGGCCTCGAGGGGATGAGTCGGGCGGTCGCGGCGACGCTCTTTCACGTTCTCGAGGACCACGGCATCCACCCCGAGTACGACCTCCTCCGGGGCGCGTACGCCGAACGGGCGGACGAACTCGTCTCGCAGTACCGGGCGGACGCGACGTTCAACGGCCTCGACTACGATCCGGAGCGCGAGCGAGGACAGGTGCGACGGTACGCCGACGCCATCGCGGAACCGGGCCCGGACCGTCGGCTGCCGTCCTGGTCGACGGTCGCGCTGGAGCCGGCGGAGGTGGTCGACGCCGGACGTCCAGAGGCCCCGTGACCAACCGCTCCCGGCTCGGGTCGCGGGACCGAGCCCAACCGATGCCGAGCCGCCCGAACCGCGGACCGACCGTTCCGAATCGACGGCGGCAGGTGTTCCGTTCGCCTCGCCCGGACACAAGAGTCTATACGGTTCGAGACCGACCTGGAGGTATGCCACCGACGGCGAACGAACTGGCCGGCGTCGTCGACCTCTTCGGCGCCCTCACCGACGCGGAACTCGAACGGGCGGTCGCGGAACTGGACGCCCGAGGCGGGCGCGAACCGACCGACGCGGCGGCCCTCGAGGCGGTCGTCGACGACGCTCGCGAGCGGTTCGTCCTCCTCGAGTGCGACCTAGACGGCCAGCCGGGAGTGACCGTGGGCCCGACGGCGTTTCCCGAACGGCCGGCCCACGCGGAGGACCTCCCACACATCCTCGAGATCGAGTACCGCGAGATCGACCCGGAAGCGCTCGAATCGCAGGTCCGCGAACGCTTCGATGCGGCCGTCGAGCGCGCCTGCGAGGAAGGCGACGGTCCGCGGGCGCGCACCCTGCTCGACGTGAGTTACGACCTGGAAGCCTGGGCGCCGCTCGACCTCTCGGGCCGACGATCGCGGCTCGAACCGGTGATCGAGTGAGATGGCGCGGTTCGACCTCGACCCCGTCGCGTCGTTCGATCCGAGCGAGATCGACGATCAGCCGAGCGACGCGGCCGTCGTCGTGCCGATCGTCGCCCGCGGCGACGAGCACGCCCTGCTGGTGACCCGGCGGGCGGAGGACCTCGGCGAACACCCCGGCCAGATGAGTTTTCCGGGCGGCGGCGCCGAGGTGTTCGACGCGTCGCCGCTCGAAACCGCGCTGCGCGAGGCCCACGAGGAGATCGGCCTCGCGCCCGCGGAGGCGGATGTGATCGGTCAGCTCGACGACATTCGCACGATTACCGGCTACGCCGTCACGCCGTTCGTCGCCAGGATCCCGGATCGAACGTACGAACCGGACGATCGGGAGGTCGCCGAGATCGCCGTCCTTCCCCTCCAGGGGTTCCTCGACGAGACGAACTACGAGTACGAGACGCGAACCCACCCGGATGCGGGCGAGGTGCTCGTCCACTACTTCACGATCGACGGCTACACCGTCTGGGGTGCGACCGCGCGCATGCTCGTGCAGCTACTCGAACTCGCCACGCCGTTTCGGCCACCCTCGCTCTCCACGCAGGTGACCCCGAACGCGGGCGAGCCGACGGACGGTTCCGACGGACGGACCGAGTGAGAATCCACGGTGGACAGACGGGATGAACGGCCCGCCGGTCGACCCTCCGTGCCCGTCGATCGATTCCATCTCGGAGCCGTCGCAGGCGCCGACTGTTGCATCCGTCGAACGTCACACTTTAATACGTTCGCGCCGAGGTGAGACGTACATGGTCTCACAGACGATGGATCGAGTTCCGAATCGTTTCTAACCAACCCATCGTCTCGGGGGGTGATCGTCGATGTTGAACGAGCGATCCAGAGGCGTCGCCAGCGCGTGCGACCGCGTGGGCCTCGACGCCATCGCCATCAAGCCGACCGAGAGTGACCTCTCGGCCGTCGACGAGGTACCCGTCGAGACGATCGCGATCGATTACGAGGGCCGGGACGCCTTGCCGGACGCGTCGACCCTGGAGCGACTCGCCGAGCGACACGACGTCCGGACGACGACGCCGGTCCGCGCCGACGGGTTCGACCCGCTCGGCGACGACAGCCTCGTCGACACCCTGCCGTCGGATGTAGGGCGCATCCTCGTCGCCGGCCACCCGGCGTACCTCTCACCGGACGAGCGATCGCGCGCCATCGCGCCGCGCCTCGGCGCGGCGGTCGAGGCCGTCCCGGACGCGTGGGTCGGGACCGAGAGCGTCGAGCGCATCGCGCTGGCGACCGGCGCCGCGCAGTTCGAACTGCTCTCGGGGTCGACCGAGCGGGCCGTACGGGCGCTGCGCGCGGCCGGCTTCGACGGCGAGATAGCGGTCTACGCGCCGACCGTGTTGACGGCCGACGAGGACGCGATCCTGGACGCCGTCGGCGAGTACGTCGCGCGTCGCGGCTCGGTCGCCGCGGACCTGCCGGACGAGGCGCCGACGGACGCCGGCGCGACGGGAGCCGTACGCGAAACGCTCCTCGAGGCGGCGAAGTCGTACGCGCTCGTCGGCGACGTCGCGACCGTCGGCGCCCGCATCGACCGATTTCGGTCGGCGGGCGTCACGACCGTCGTCGGCTATCCCGCGCGCGGGCTGGATCACCTTCTCGAGTGATCGACGGGCGTTTCGCGCGAGCGAGTTATCGGCGACGTCTCCCGTGGTCGGTCGCGAGCCGAGATTCGCCGGTCTCCAACGGCCAATTTCGGCGTCAGAACACCCACACGTAAGTAGGTCCCGTCCGCACCCACGGGTATGCCCGAACTCGCATCGCTGTCGACGACGGGGGCGGCCGACGCGCTCGACGCGGCCGAGGTCGCCGTCTTGCCGACGGGCAGCACCGAACAACACGGCCCGGCGCTCCCGCTGGGGATGGACCACCTCGCCGCCGAGGCGTTCGCCGGCGCGGTCGCGGATCGTCCGGAGACGATCGTCCTGCCGACCATCCCGATCGGCGTCAGCCCGCACCACATGCAGTTCGACGGTTCGCTCACCGTTTCCGACGAGACGTTCGCGACGTTCGTCGAGGAGACGGTGCGGAGTCTCGCCGAACACGACCTGCGAAAGGTCGTACTCGTCAACGGTCACGGGGGGAACGTCGGGGCGCTCGGACGGGCGACGCGCTCGCTGCGCGCTGACGAAGTCGCATACGCCCCGACCTGGAACTGGTGGGACGCCGTCGACGACGTCGCCGAGGAGCTGTTCGACGAGGCGGGCGGGCACGCGGACGCCGCCGAATCGAGCCTCATCTGGCACCTCCACGAGGAACTGGTCGACCCCGAGTCGCTGGAAGACGCCGAGGCCGACGGCGCCGAGGGCTGGGGCGAGACCGTCCACGGCGCCCAGGTCGGCTTCGACACCGTCGACTTTACCGAGAGCGGCGCCGTCGGCGCGCCGACGCAGGCGTCGCCGGAGGCGGGCGAGACCCTCTTCGAGGCCGCGCGCGAGGAACTCGAGGGGCTGCTCGACTGGCTGGCCGAGCGCCCGATGGACGACTGCTGGCAGCGGGCGCACCGATGAGCGAGGACGACCCGCTCCCCGAGGCCGCCGTCGGTCCGGACGCGTTCGTCGACGCGGGCGCCGGTGTCTCGGTCGCGGTGGTCGGCGCCGGCGCCGTGGGCGCGACGTGCGCCTACGATCTCGCCCGCCGCGGCGCGGACGTGACGCTCTACGATCGCGGTTCGGCCGGCTCGGGCTCCAGCGGCCGCGCGGCCGGCGTCTGTTACGACGCGTACGCCGACCCGATCGACGCCGAGATCGGCCGCGAGTCGATCGAGCGATTTCGCGAGCTATCGGGACCCGACACCTTCCCGTTCACCGAGTGTCCGTACGCCTGGCTGGCCCGCGAGGGCGACGACGATATCGTCGACGAGATCGAGGCGAGCGTCGAGCGGATGCAGCAACACGGCATCGTCGCCACCGCGATGGACGCGGACGCGCTCGAGGATCGCTTCGACGCGCTTCGCACCGACGACGTCGCACTCGCCGGCGTCGCCGGAGGCGCCGGGTACACGGATCCGGGACGATACGCCGCCTGTCTGACCGCGGCCGCGACGGGCGCCGGCGCGACGTTTCGCGACGAGACGGCGGTGGACGTCCGTCCGGACGCGCCAGGGGTGACCGAACGCGAGAGCGGCGCGGACGCGACGTTCGACGCCGTCGTCGTCGCCGCCGGCGCCCACTCGAAGTCGCTGCTGGCCGACGCCGGCATCTCGATCGCGATGAAACCCTACCGCGTGCAGGCGCTCGTCGCGGACGCGGGATATTCGGAACCGATGTGCTTCGACGCGAGCGCCGACGTCTACGTGCGGCCGCACCCCGAGGGCCTGCTCGCCGGCGACGGAACCGAGCGCGTCGAGGCCGATCCGGACGACTGGGACGGGGCCGCCTCGCCGGGCTTCGCCGAGTCCGTGCTATCGACCGTCGACCACCGGTTTCCCGATATCGACCCGACAGTCGAGCGCGCCTGGGCGGGCCTGTGCACCGCGACGCCCGACGGCGACCCGCTGGTCGGCGAGGTTGCAGCGGGCGTCTACCTGGCGACGGGCTTTCAGGGTCACGGCTTCATGCGCGCGCCGGCGATCGGCGACCGCCTGGCACAGCAAGTCCTCGGCGACGGCGGCATCGAGGAATTCGACCCCACCCGGTTCGACGGCGACGAACAGTTCGAGATCACGCCCGGTATGTCGATCGAGGACGGCTGAACGAACGCTTCGAAACCCCGTCCGTAGCGGATTGGACGTCCGACCAGCTCCAGCAAACTGCCGCTTCTGTGAGTGGCCGCACCGTCAGTCGTCGATCGGGATCTCCTCACCGACGGCCGAGTCGGGGCGGTCAGCCGGCGAGTCTTTCGGGAGCGTGATGTTGACCGTACCGAGTCGGGACAGGCGCGCTTCGGCGGCCTCGGGATCGACGACCGCGTCGTCGGGGAGGGTGATAGAGCCAGAGAGCGACCGCGTCCGTCCGACGTAATGGCGGGTGAAACCGACAGACTCGCGGAGCGAGCGATCGCTCGAGATGGATATACGACCGTCGACGTACCGGATATCGAGGTCGGCCGCGCGGACGCCGGGCGCGTCAACGACGACGAGGTAACTGGTTTCGTTCTCCAGCAGGTCGGCGTCGAGCGATCGGATCGACTGGAGGGATCGGGCGAGTCGCCCGACCTGACGGTGCAGGTGCTCCCGGCCGCTCTCGAGAAGCGACTGCGGATTCACCCGCGCTCACCCCGAATCCGTGCCCGCCGGAGGGAGATGTTCGCACAGGGAATCGTCCAGGGCATCGGTTACAGGGACGTACGACGAACGCGTTTATACCTCTTGTGATAGTTCTAAAAAATCGTCAGACGTTCCGACCGGTTGCGGCGGGTTTATTTCGCCGGCAGCGTCGTTGCAGGGGTCGAGGCGGTCGATCTCTGACGGCACCGATGGGCTCGATACGAAGCGACGACAGTGCGATCCCGTCCGTCATCGACGGTCACTGGCGTTTCCGTTCGCGGCTCAGAGTTCGATCCGTTCGAGGCAGTCGGTCCCGTCACAAACCGGGCAGGACAGCGCCGAAACGTCGTGATCGTCCGGCCGGTCGTAGGTGTAGTGGTTCTCGAACATGTCGAGGTAGCACGACTCCGCAGTACACCGGATCTCTTCGGTCGATGGCATGCGTGCACGGTGGGCCGGGAAGTCCTTCAACGCTCGGCCAGCGGCGAGGGAGACGACGACCGAAGTGGGCACACCGCTTTCGCCGGTGAGTCAGGGTTTTCACCGTCGGGGCGCAACGAGTGGTATGACCGACCCCGCGTCGCTCTCCGTGACCATCGTCGACGGCTACGTCGACGAGCCGGCCCACTTCGGGGTCCCGCCGTACGTCTCGACGTACCCGCGCTACACCGCCGGCGCGCTCGTCGACGCCGGCGTCCCCGAAGCGGCGATCACCTACCACACCATCGACGGGCTGCGCGACGAGCCCGGTCGCTGGCGGGACGTGGACGAGGCCGACCTCACCATCTACCTGGGCGGGATGACCGTCCCCGGCAAGTACGTCGGCGGGACCCCCGCCGAACCCGACGAGGTTCGCGAGATCGCCTGGACCGCGAGCGGCACCTCCCTGATGGGCGGGCCCGTGAAGTTCGGCGTCGGCGACGCCAACGAGGGCGCCATCGAGACCGAACGCCAGGACCTGGATTTCGACTTCGTCGCGAAAGGCGACGTCGAGGCGGCCGCCCACGACCTCGTGCGAAACGGCCTGGAGGGCTTCGGCGATCGGATGCGCGACGTCCCTGAGGTGAATCGATGGGCACGAAAGGGCGCGTTCGTCGTCGAACAGCACCCGAACCATCCCGACTACCTCATCTGCGAACTCGAGACGTCGCGCGGCTGTGCCTACCGGTGTTCGTTCTGCACGGAGCCGCTCTACGGGGACCCGTCGTTTCGCCCGCCCGAGAGCGTCGTCGACGAGGTCGACGCCCTCGCAGACCGCGGCGTCTCGCACTTTCGGCTGGGCCGACAGGCCGACATCCTCGCGTACGGCGGCGACGGCGAGGCGCCAAATCCCGACGCTCTCCGGGAACTCTACGAGGGAATCCGGTCGGTCGCACCCGACCTCGAGACGCTCCACCTCGACAACATGAACCCGGTCACGATCGCGAAGTGGCCCGAGGCATCCCGCGAGGCGATCCGGACGATCGCCCGGTACAACACGGCGGGCGACACCGCCGCGTTCGGCCTCGAATCGGCCGACCCGGCCGTCCAGAAGGCGAACAACCTCGCGGTCACCACCGATCAGTGTCTCGAGGCGATCCGGATCGTCAACGAGGAAGCCGGCTGGCGACCGGGCGAGGACCCCAGCGATGCGCCGACGCACGGCCGGGACGCGGCGAATCGCCTGCCGAAGCTGCTCCCCGGGATCAATCTCGTCCACGGGCTGCAGGGCGAACGGCCCGAGACGTACGAGCACAACCTCGAGTTCCTCCATCGCGTCCTTGACGAGGGGCTCATGCTCCGGCGGGTCAACATCAGACAGGTGATGGCCTTCGCCGGGACGGAGATGGCCGAGACGGGCGCCGACATCGCGCAGGCGCACAAAGAGCAGTTCAAGCCATACAAGCGCCAGGTGCGAGAGGAGATCGACAATCCGATGCTCCAACGGCTCGCCCCGGCCGGGACGGTGCTCCCGGACGTCCACCTCGAGTACCACCAGGACGGCTACACGTTCGGGCGCCAGCTCGGCACCTATCCGCTGCTGGTCGGGGTTCCCGGCGAGCGGGAACTGGGTCGGACCATCGACGTCGCCGTCGTCGATCACGGCTACCGATCGGTGACCGGCGTGCCCTACCCGCTGGACCTGAACAGTGCCTCGATCGACGAACTCACCGCCATTCCCGGGATCGGCGACTCGCGGGCGGGATCGATCGTGGTGAATCGCCCGTACGACTCGCCGACCGACGTCGCGTCGGTCGACGGGCTCGACCTGTCCGAGTTCGCGACGGTCGAATCGGGGGCGGAATCGAGCGAACACCCGCCGGCCACCTGAGGATCCCGCTCCAGGATTGCGGCCGCTTCCGGAGTGGGCCAGACGCCGGACAGGAAACGGCCGATCGCCACGAGAACGTCGGACTGGCCCGGTCGCGCCCGTCAGATCCGTCGGTAGTTCTATAAGTAATGGACCTGTTGATGCAGGTGAGGATCTGGCTATGGAGATCTCTGATAAGTTGCTGTGTCTGTTCAGTACGGACGTATCCGAAGAGGAAGACCGGTACGTACTCGAGGTACCGAAACACGAAGTCGAAACCGGCGACGTCGATCCGGGCACCGTCTATCGCGTCGCACTCATCGAGCGCTCGAGCGCCGACGGCGGGTCCGAGGGCTCGACCGACGTCTCGCGGTCCCGTCCGAACGAACCGCAGCCCCCCGTCGACGTCGGTGAAACCCGCTACGTCGAGATCGAAGATATCGGCAAGCAAGGTGACGGGATCGCCCGCGTCGAGCGCGGCTACGTCATCATCGTTCCCGGCGCCGAGGTCGGCGAGCGCGTGAAGATCGAGGTCAGCGAGGTCAAGTCGAACTTCGCCGTCGGCGAGATCATCGAAGAGACGTTCTAGATCGGTCGCCCACGCGACGGCGCCGGTCGACTTTTTCGGACCAGGAGCGGGCCGCCCGCGGCGTCGCCTGGTCCCGGCTCAGTCCTCGATCGGCGTCCCGTCGGGGTGTTTGGCCTCCTCGGAGTCGACGACGACCACCCGATCGGTCGCGTCGGCGGGGTCGTACCCCTCCGTCAGGGCGATCGCCTCTTCGAGTTCGCGAACGGCACGTTCTTTCAGCGCGCGGGCGAGCGAGCGCGCCTCCTCGCGGTCGATCGATCGACCCAGTCCCTCGCACTCGTGGGCGCGGACGAGTCCCTCGCGATCGACGGGGTCGCCCATCGGCTGGCTCGTCCCGCCGAGCGCGACGCTGAACGGGTAGGTTCGACAGATCAGCGGGCGGTCGTCGTGGACCCGACAGCCGCCGCCGTCGGCCGCATCGTCGTAGAAGGTACAGTCGCCGCAGCCGTCGGTCTGTAACGCCCACTCGAACGTCTCGCCGACGGTCGTGCCGTCATCGCGCTCGGAGAGGCCGTACGGCATCGGTCGGGCGACGTCGCGCCACTCGGTCGAACTATCGTCGGCGTCCCGCAGGGTTCGGACCTCGTCGGGAAAGATCGTCGCCGTGTGCGGGGAGCCACCGGCATCGTCGGAGTCGATCGTCTCCGACGGGTCCGCTTCGGTGATCTCCGGGCTACTCGCGCGCGATTCGTCGTCGGTCTCGGTATCGCACGATTCGTCGTCGGTCGCTCCGGTTTCGCACGCCTCTGCGTCATGCGTTTCCGTCTCACAAGCCCCCGAACCCCGCGTTCCCGTCCCGCACGCCTCGACTCCTGGATCGGCCCGACAGCACGCGCCGCAGTGGGTACACTCGAACCCGATCGACTCGATCGCGTCCGCCAGCTCCGCGACCGAGAGCGAGCGTGCCTGTTCGAGTTCCGCCTCGAGCGTCGTCACGCGTACGATTCCGGTCGGTACCCGGAAAAGGATCGCGGTGTCGGTACTGACCTACGGCGAGTCGTCGACCGGCCGAGCGCGCTGGCCGTCCCACGCGAGGACGCCGTCGGCGTCGAGTTTTCGCAGGTGGGCTCCGACAGTCTCCCGGGCCAGTTCCTCGACACCCGAGAGGTCTTTCTCGTAGCTCGCCTCGACGATGTCGGCCAACCGCCGATGGCCCGATTCCACCGCCGCGCGCACGCGGTCTTCGCGCTCGAGTCGATGTGACAGCAGGCGCTCGATCGTCCGGGTGGGGTCGTCGATCACCGGGCCGTGACCGGGGTAGAGCGCGGGCGGATCCAGCGCGGCGAGCCGGCGAAGCGATGCGAGGTAGGCACCCATGTCCGCTTCCGGACCGGCAACGGCGACGCTCCCCTCGGCGACGGCACAGTCGCCACAGCAGATCGGTCCCTCCGCACCCAGACCGAGGCCGACGTGATCCGGTGCGTGGCCGGGAAGGGCGTACAGCCTGACCGAGTCGTCACCGAGGGGAATTCGGTCGCCGTCGGCGAACGGTTCGTCGGGTTCGACGCCCGTCGTCCGTTCGAATCGATCCGCGTGCCCCTCAAGCGCCCAGCAGGTGAGGTCGAACTCGTCGACGAGACGGTCGACGGCGCCGACGTGGTCCCGGTGGCCGTGCGTCACCACGAGGTGTTCGGTCCCCCGATCCGCAATCGCGCGTTCGAGCGCCGGGTCGGGGGCCGCCGGATCAACGAGCAGCGCGGGGTCGCGACCGAGCAGATAGGCGTTCGTCCGTCCGCTCGGGACCCGCCCGTCGACAGGAACCGGGTGCCTGCTTCGCTCCATAGCGGAGGCCGTCCGCCCAGCCGCAAGTGGGTAGCGGTTCAGCGCGGTGCTGTCTCGTGGTCCGACTCGAGAGAGAGAGAGAGAGAATCACCGAACGGTGCAGCCGAACCGGTTCCTGACGGTGTTCGTCGAGCGAGGAAAGGTGAGCGGGTGGATGGCGATGGGGGTCGGGTCGACGAAACGTCGCCGAGCGACCTACCGGGTCAGCGAGTATACCTGTTTGCGGGCATCCTGGAAACTGTAGCGGGACTCGACCAGGTCGACTTCTTCGAGGCGATTGAGGGCGTAGCGGACCGTCCGATCGGGCAGGAGCGATTCCTCGACCAGCTGGCCCTGCGAGAGCGGTGAATCGGTTTCGAGTACCTTCGCCACCAGTTTCGCGCTCGGGGGCATCTCGCGCAGACGGTCGCGGTACTCGTCGTCGGTCGTCGGGGGATTGTGTTCGACACTGCCGTCCTCTGACAAGCTCGTGCTCATACGAAAAGGCCGCGCGGGGTGAGTGGTAAACGTTCGCTATATACAGATTCATATTCTGGGTTTAATAATAGGTATATAATGGCATACATATGCCGTCCGCAGGTACCCGTGTGGAGCGGTCGAACCGATTCGACGATCACCCGCGTACTGGCGACCGAGCGCGTCCGGCGAACCGGCTCGCCGGTCGGGCGAGCACCGAAGCGGTCGCGGGCGGTTCGAGTCCAGTATTGTTTTATCCCCCGGAGAGTCTACCAGTGAGTAGCGTGAAAGGACAGGAGTGGTACCAGGCCGACGAGATCGCCGCCGAGTACGACGACAAGCGCTTCTCCCGGGGCGGTCGGCTGATCGACCGGCGGGAGAAGCAAGCCGTCCTCGAGGCGCTCGCGCCGCTCGAAGACAAGACCGTCCTGGAGATCGCCTGCGGGACCGGCCGGTTCACGACGATGCTGGCCGACCAGGGTGCCGACGTCGTCGGGCTCGACATCTCGGCGGCGATGCTCCAGCAGGGCCGCCAGAAGGCCCACGAGGCCGGCGTCGACGAGACCCTCGAGTTCATCCGTGGCGACGCGGCGCGCCTGCCCTTCCCCGACGACCACTTCGACGCCGTCCTCGCGATGCGGTTTTTCCACCTGGCAGACGATCCACAGGCGTTCCTCGGGGAGATGCGTCGCGTCTCTCGGGAGCGAATCGTCTTCGATACCTTCAACCGCTACTCGACGCGGAGCATCTACAACTGGGCGCTCCCGATGGGGTCGCGGCTGTATTCCAAGCGCGAGGTCGAGGCCCTCGCCGAGACGCACGACCTGTCGATCGTCGACTCACAGCACGACTTCGTCCTGCCGTACGGCCTCTACCGGATCACCCCGAACGCCCTGGCCTCGCCGCTTCGGCGAATCGGCGACGTCTTCGACGCGCTCCCGGGCGTGAACAGACTGGCCTCGGTCTCCTTCTGGACGACCAGGATCGACTAGCCGAGCGCAACACTGTGGAGCCGCCCATCCGCGTCGATCGACGCGGGAGCGGTGGCTCGCACCCGGGAGCGACCGGCTACGGACGGCGAATTTATACGGCCACGTCCAGATAGGGGCCCGTATGGAGCTCTCGGTGGTGGTGACGGCGCTGAACGACCGCCCGTCGCTCGTCTCGTGTCTCGACGAGTTGCGCGAGGAGGTACCGACCGGGAGCGAATGCATCGTCGTCAACGGCCCGTCGACGGACGGGACGACGGGAATCGTCCGCGAACGTGCGGACGTCGACGTGCTCGTCGAGATCTCCGAGCGGAGTCGGAGCGTCGCTCGCAACGCCGGTATCGAGGTTGCAACCGGCGAGGCGATCGCGTTCGTCCACCCCGAGTACGCGGTCCAATCGGGCTGGTACGACGCCATCGAGACCGCACTCCAGGCGGAGACGGACGTCATTACCGGACCGGTCAAACGCGATGGGACGGGGTCGGCGCCCGAATCGATCCACATCGCGAAGCGGACGGTGACGCCGTTTACGAGCGGGAACGTCGCCTTCGACGGGGCCGTCCTCGATCGCCTGGACGGATTCGACGAGGCCCTTGAGACCGAAAGCGCCAGCGACTGCGCCCACCGCCTCGCCGCCAACGCCTATACGGTGACCTGGAGTCCGGACATGGCCGTCTCACTCGACGGCGAGCGCTCGAACGGCGACCCGACCTGGGGCGAACGATACTGGGCGCTGGGCTATCGGCTCGCGAAGAACTACGGCCCGCGCCCGACGGTGTTCGCCCGGACGGTCGGGAGCGCCCTCGCGGACGGCTTCGACGACGCCCGCGGGATGGTCCGCGGAGCAGTGGCGCCGACGGCCTGGCTTCGAAACGGAACCGACGTCGTCGTCAACTCGATGACCGGGCTCTCCCACGGGTTTCGCGCACGATACGCCGACCGAACGCCCCGGCGAAATCCCCGCGGCGTATCGAGCCGACACGACCGTGCCGTGCAGATCTACGATCGGCGGGACGCAGCAGAAGCCGCCGGGTCGGGGGACGCGGACGAGGCGGAGGGAACGGACGGGACGGATGCCGAAGCCGACCCGCCTCGCGACGGAGCCGGGCGAGACTCCACCGACTCGCTCGACGCTTCGGCGACCGACGACGAAACTGCGGCCTGAGAGCGGGGTGAAATCGACGCGCGGGCGGGCATTCGATTACTCCTCGTCGCCGTCGCGTTCGTCGAGTTGCGCTTCGATGCCCTCGCGGAACGCCGCCGACTCCTGCAGTTCCCGCCCGAGGGCCCGTTCGTACGCGAGTCCCTGTTCGAGGGGGGTATCGCTGGCGGCGTGCAACGCGCGCTTGGCGTGGTGGAGGGCGCGGGGTGCCTTCGACGTGAGGTCGTCCGCGACGGCCGTCGCCCGATCCTCGACCTGGTCGGTCGGGACGACGTGGTGGACGAGCCCGATCGTCTCGGCCTCCTCCGGGGCGATATACTCGCCGGTGAGGACCAGTTCGGTCGCCTTCGACCGACCGATGAGGCGGGGTAATCGCTGGGTGCCGCCGCCTTGCGGGAAGATCCCGAGGTTCGTCTCGACGAGTCCGTAGGCCGCGTCCGCACCCAGGACGCGCAGGTCACACGCCAGCGTGAGTTCGAACGCCGTTCCGGGCGCCGCTCCCTCGATGCCGGCGATCACCGGCTGTCGAACGCCCTCGATCGTCCGCAACAACTGGGGGAACACCTCGTCCGCGAACGTCGAGACGTTCGAGGCGGCCCTGACCTCCTCGAGGTCGACGCCGGCCGAGAACGCCGGCCCCTCGCCGAGGAGGGTGATGGCGCGGATCTTCTCGTCGGCGCCGACGCGACGGAACGCTTCGGTCAGATCCTTCACGAGGTCGACGGTGAGCGCGTTTCGCTTGCGCGGGCGAGTGAGGCGGACGTCCGCCCGGGGGCCGTCACGATCGATCGCCGCCAGACCGCTCCCGACTGAACGCATAGTAATTTTCTCAGAGCGAGACGACTTAATACTGCCTGCATCCACAGGTGAGCCTGTCGCCGTCGACCGGCAGACGGTCGGATCCTCGAACCGCTGAACGTCGGGTTTCTCGACGGCAGAACGTCGGTCCCGAATCGTCGGAGCGAGCGCCAACGCGGTAGATCGGTCCGGGACGACGTGGCCGGTCAGGACGGGTCGGGGGCGACGGTCTCGACGAGTCGGCTCGCGTTCTTCGAGAACGCCCGCCGCAGGAGGTCCTCGGAGACGTCGAGCGTCAGCACCTCCATTACCGAGACGTTCGGGTGGACGGCGGGGGCCGCGCTGCCGAAGCAGACGCGGTCCGGGTGTTCGAGGAGGGCGCGCTCGAGCAGTTCGCGATAGGAGATGAAGCTCGTATCAAGGTGGCAGTTGTCGTAGCGCTCGAGCAGGTCGATCGACCGAGCCATCGAGGCGCGATCGAGACGGTCGTCGCCGAAGTGACTCACGACGATCGGGAACGACCGCTCGAAGAAGACCTCCGCGAGCGTCTCCGGCGGCGCCGCGCGACTCACGGTCAGACAGACCGGCAGGTCCACGGCCTCGAGCTGATCGAGGACGGCGTCGTCGGGGAGGCCGTCGACGCCCGGGTCGATGACGAACCCGTGAAACCGGTCGTCGTAGGCGTACTGCTCGACGTCGGCGGGGGAGGTGTGGGCCTCCCGACGCGTCGCGAACGCCGAGCGCAAGCGGTTCGTCGCGCCCTGTCCGGGCGGTCGGGGGCCGTTGATGCGCGCGAACGCGACGAACGGCCGGTCGACGCTCAGGCGGGCGACCCCGTTGTTCGCCTGGACGTAACTGGCGTCGGGTCGGGGGATGGGACTGACGATGGCCCGGACGATGCCGGCCTGGTGCATCTCGCGCTCCAGTCGCTCCGGCGAGATGGGCCGCCCCCGATCGCGTTGCCAGGGACCGTCCTCCGGGGTCAACCGGGCGGTCACGTCGACGATGCGAAAGCCGTGCTCCAGCTCCAGCATTCGGTCCACCTTTCGACCGTACCCATATTGGCCTACCGACTTCGAACGGCCCGCCCCGACCGCGACGGGGAAACGACATCCCCCCGTGCCAACGGGTCACAACCACCTGACGGTGGCGGGCCGTAGGGAAACGCTTATATAGAAGTGCTGATGATACAAGTAGTGAGGCTTCAACCATGGCACAACAGCAGCGCATGGGCGGACAACCCATGTTCATTCTCAGCGAGGACAGTCAGCGGACCGAGGGCCGAGACGCCCAGTCGTCGAACATCATGGCCGGGAAGGCCGTCGCCGAGTCCGTCCGGACGACGCTCGGTCCCCGGGGCATGGACAAGATGCTCGTCGACTCGGGCGGCGAGGTCGTCATCACCAACGACGGTGCGACCATCCTCGAGGAGATGGACATCGAGCACCCCGCCGCCCAGATGATCGTCGAGGTCGCCGAGACGCAGGAGGCCGAAGTCGGCGACGGCACGACGACCGCCGCCGTCATCGCCGGCAACCTCCTCGGTGAGGCCGAAGACCTCCTCGATCAGGACGTCCACGCGACGACCATCGTCGAGGGCTACCACGAGGCCGCCCGCATCGCCCTCGAGGCCATCGACGACCAGGTACTGGACGTCGAGGTCGATCACGACCTCCTCGCGGAGGTCGCCGAATCGAGCATGACCGGCAAGGGAACGGGCGGCCTGACGCCCGCCGAACTCGCCGAGACCGTCGTCACCGCCATCGACCACGTCAGCGACGACGACGGCGTCCGACGCGACGACGTCTCCGTCTACACGCAGGTCGGCGCCTCCTCAAGCGCGACGGACCTCGTCGAGGGAATCGTCGTCGACGAGGAGCCCGTCCACGAGACGATGCCCTCGAGCGTCGAGGACGCCGACATCGCCATCCTCGACGTCGCGCTCGAGGTCCGCACGGGCGAGGTCGACGCGGAGTACGCCATCGACTCCATCGACCAGCTCAACGCCGCCCTCGACGCCGAGGAGTCCGAACTGCGCGGCTACGCCGAGGCGATCGCCGACTCCGGCGTCGACGTGGTCTTCACGACCGACGACGTCGACGATCGCGTCGCCTCCTACCTCGCCGGCGAGGACGTTCTCGTCTACGAGGACATCGGCAGCTCCGACGTCAAGTCGATCGCGTCCGCGACTGGCGCCCGCCGCATCGGGACGCTCGACGACCTCGACGCCGAGGACTTCGGCCACGCCGAGCGCATCCGCACCGAGCGCTTCGGCGACGACGACCTGACGTTCATCGAGGGCGGCCAGGCCGCCGAAGCCGTCACCGTCTTCGTCCGCGGCGGCACCGAGCACGTCGTCGACGAACTCGAACGCGCGGTCGGCGACGCGCTCGACGTCGTCGAGACCGCGCGCGAGTCGGGCGAGGTCGTCCCCGGCGCCGGCGCCAGCGAGATCGCGATCGCGGATCGCGTCCGCTCGGAAGCCGCCGGCATCGAGGGGCGCAAGCAGCTGGCCGTCAACGCGTTCGCCGACGCCATCGACGTCATCCCGCGCACGCTCGCATCCAACACCGGACGCGACCCGATCGACTCGCTGGTTGACCTGCGCGCCGCCCACGAGTCCGAGGGCCGCGCCGGTCTGATCACGGACCGCGAGGAGGTCACCATCGACGACCCCGTCGAGTACGGTATCGTAGACCCCGCGGACGTCAAGCGCGAGGCCGTCGAGAGCGCCGCCGAAGCCGCGACGATGATCGCTCGCATCGACGACGTCATCGCCGCCGAGTAACGCCGTCGAGCGTCGCGAGCCGAGCGCTCCCGACGCGATTGCGAGTCATTTTTCGACGATCGGTCGATTCGGCCGCCGTCGAGCCATCCTGGTAGCCGTGCGGTCCCCGAGTAGTCGAGTCCGATAGAGCGTGGTGGGATCGGATGCCGACGTACTCGATCGAGCCGTTCGAAACGATCTCCACGCCCCGACCCCGGTCAACTCAATCGAGCGGGAATCGGCCCGGACGGCTCGACGATCTCCGCGTTCCGCCGCCGAAGACGGCGGCGCCACCCAATAATGTTAAGTGGTAACACGTTACAATTACTGATGGTATGTCCCGCACCGACGATGGGGACGACCGCGTTCGAATCGAGGAGCAAGCGCCTGCGACCCAGGGAGGGAGGGATGCGTTCCACACGATCGTCGACGTGGGCGGTACGAACGATCCGGTCGTCACCGAACTGGTATCGGCCGTAGCCGCGGTGACGGGAACGAATGTAACCCGGCTCGAACCGATCACGAAGACGGTCGATCCCGACGCCCTCGAACGGTTCGTGGCTCACTGGCAGCGAGGCAGTCGAAACCGACCGCCGGCGACGCTGGCGTTCGAATACGAGGGGTGTACGATCGAGGTGCGGGCGGATGGAAGACTGACCGTGGACGCGACCGACTGGCTCGAGGGTGAGCGAGTCTAGCCAAGCGACGGGGCACACGCCCTGCGATAGGTACACACCCCGGCCAGGCGTCGGGAGCGATCAGGGCGCCGTCCCGCGCGGCGCTCAGGATCGTCGGATGCGCACCGAGTCGCCCGTCTCGAGGCCGAACGTCTCGTCGCCGCGGCCGCGGTTGACGTCGAGTTCGAGGTTACCGTGGCTGCCGACGGCGGCGAGGGCGACGCCCGGATCGACCGCGTCGAACGCCTCGACCACCGGAACCCGCCGGGTGTCGACGACGACCGCGTCGGCATCCGCGACGAACGAGCCCGGCACGTTCGTGATGCAGTTCCCGAAGTCGTCGACCGCGAGAACCGAACCGTCCGCGACGGCACCGTCGATCGTCGGTTCGGGCAATTCCATCGAGACGTACTCCGCAGTCGCGGTGAGCGCGTCGGTTCCGCCGAGGGCCTCGAGCGACCGGTCGTGAACGGTGGCGGCCGCCGGAGCGAAGACGTCACGGCCGTGGAACGTCGAACTCTCGGGATTTCCCTCGTCGATTCGGTAGCGCTCGATCGGGCCATCGTCTCCGAGTCGGCGACTGACGGGATCGAGGACGCCGTTGTCGGGGCCGACGAGGACGTGGTCCCCAGCGCGTACGACGAGGGCGGCCCGCTCGGTCCCGACGCCCGGGTCGACGACGACCAGGTGGACGGCCGGCGGGAAGTACGGGAGCGTCTCGCACAGCCAGAACGCGGCCGACCCGACGTCCTGCCGGGGGAGTTCGTGGGAGACGTCGACCAGTCTGGCGTCCGTTCGCGAAGCGATGACGCCCTTCATCGCGGCCGGGTACGGCGAGCCGAAGTCAGAGGTGAGCGTGATCATACGTCGTAGTCCGATCGAGCGCACAAAAGGATCGTCGCCTCGTCTCGAACCGAGCCGCGGACCGATGTCGGTAGAAGGCGACCGACAACTCTCGGAACGCCCGATCGATCGTGCGGAGTCGGCCGGATCGATTACGCGGAGTCGGCCCGCCCGACCAGTTCGCGCGCGCTGTGTCGCCACGTTCGGACGTGTAGCACGTCGAGGTCCAGCGCCGACGCCACCTCGCCGGCGTGCACCGTCGCGAGCCGTTCGGCTGAGACGATCCCGCCCTCCGCCAGTCGGTCGGCGTTGGCCTCGCTGACGCCGGTCACCGCCGTCACTGGCGTCGGCTTC
This sequence comes from Halovivax limisalsi, assembly GCF_023093535.1. Lineage (NCBI taxonomy): Archaea > Methanobacteriati > Methanobacteriota > Halobacteria > Halobacteriales > Natrialbaceae > Halovivax > Halovivax limisalsi. Next base: position 1,990,336 of record NZ_CP095757.1, on the reverse strand, counting down.
GAATAGGGTCGCTCGTCGGGGCCGTCGACGGTCGAGGGAATCGAGCGCGTGCCCGCGTCGGCGAATCCCTGCCAGTCCTCGTCGGCGCTGGCCGCGACCCAGGCGCGCTCGTCCGCGCCGAGTCCGGAGACGGCCTCCGAGCGACGGTCGAGATCGCCGTCCGTCTCGAACGACCACGGCAGCGAGAACTGTCGCCGGAGTCTGTCGGCCGCTGCCTCCTCGACGCCGGCGTCGAGCAACTGTCGGTAGGAGTACTCCTTATCGACGACGCCGGACGGATCGACGCCGATATCGCCCAGCGCGTCGGGGTCGACGTCGGCCTCGGCCAGTGCCCGTCGCTCCTCGGCCTCCAGCGGGCGCAGCCGGTCGGGACTCCCGTCGACGGCGTTTCGTTCACTCATGCGGCTGATTCAGGTTACTCACCCGTGGGAGTGAGCCACCTTCAACGTTTCTCTCTCGGTACCGTTTCGGCGATCGGTGTCCCCCTGATTGAAAATCAGACTGCTCCGTTCCGTCCGCCACCGAACGGACGACCCCTGTCACACGATCGAAGATTTCGTCACGGCAAATCGTCACCTTAACGACCGAGACCGCGAACGCAGACGTATGGTACGCACGGACATCGACCGCGTCGGCGTCGTCGGCGCGGGAACGATGGGTAGCGGCATCGCGCAGGTCGCCGCGACGAACGGCTACGAGGTCGTCATGCGCGACGTGGCGGCGGAGTACGTCGAGTCCGGGTTCGAGACCATCGACGACAGTCTCGGTCGGCTCGCCGAGCGTGATTCGCTCCCGACGGATCCGTCGACGATCAGGAACCGCATCGAGGGGACGACGGAGCTGGCCGACCTCGCCGACTGCGACCTGGTCGTGGAGGCCGTCCTCGAAGACCTCGACGTCAAACGGGACGTCTTCGCCGACCTCGAAACCCACTGCGACGCAGAGGTCCTCCTCGCGACGAACACGAGCACGCTCTCGATCACCTCGATCGCGTCCGACCTCGACCGGCCGGAGCGCGTCGTCGGCCTGCACTTCATGAATCCCGTTCCGATCATGGAGGGCGTCGAGATCGTCGTCGGCGAGAAGACCGCCGACGAAGCCGCGGGGCTGGCACACGACGTGGCGGACGACCTCGGGAAGACCACCTGGGAATCGGACGACAAACCCGGCTTCGTCACCAACCGCATCCTGATGCCCTGGATCAACGAGGGGATCCGCGCGTTCGACGAAGGGGTCGCGTCGAAGGAAGACATCGACGCCGGGATGGAGCTTGGCACCAACGTCCCGATGGGACCGCTCACGCTCGCCGACCACATCGGCCTCGACGTCTGCCTGCACGCCACCGAAACGCTGTACGAGGAACTCGGCGACCGGTACAAACCCGCCTACCTCTTGAAGCGGAAGGTCGAGGCCGGCGATCTCGGGAAGAAAACCGGCGAGGGCTTTTACTCCTACGACTGAGCGGGATACCCCGATCGGACGATCCGATCGCAGCGACGCGGTCGACCGATCTCCTCGTCGACAGGTGTTCGACCGACGGAGGCGGTTCAGACGGCGGAACCGACCTCAAGGAGACACCGCTTGTGGGTCGGTCCGGAAACCCGCTGAACTAAATTATACCTAAATAAATCGGATAAATATAAATATCTCGATGCCAATGGTGGCCTATGCCCGAGACGTCGCGATCGCCGTCGTGGCCGCTCTCCCTGATCGCGCTGGGGATCGCGGTTCTCGTCGTGGCGAGTGCCGGATCGGCCGTCGCCGCGCCGCCGCCGAAGTCGCTTTGCGGCGTCTGCGGCGATACGCTCCCCGGCGCGACCGACGACGGCACGCTCGAAATCCACGTCGACGAGAGCGGCGATTCCCGGTGGGTCGCGCGCGTGCCGGTCAACGAATCGACCGCCGCGGCGTACCGGGACAACGGGATCGACCTCGTCGTCGACGTCAACGAGCGGTGGAATCGGTACGACGTCGCCGTCGACGACGCGGCGAACATCCAGACTCGCGTCAGTGACGGCACGGTCGTCGTCGAATACACCGTCGAAGACGTGGCCCGCGAGGGGATGGGCGGTGCGTGGATCGTCGAGTACTTCTATCGGGGCGGGACCGGCCACCGATACGAACTCCGCGCGGACGCGGTCACGGTGACCGTCCCCAACGGATCCGTCGTCACGAACCGACCGCCCGACGCGAACGTCGACGGTCGATCGGTCACCTGGACGCAGGAGACGGCCGGCGGGATCGGTGGCCTCTCGTCGAAGACGTATCTCACCTACGGCGACGACGGCGTCGGCGGCCGGATCGCCGCGATGGCGACGGCCGCACGCTCGTTCGGCCCGGCGAAGGTCGCCGACGGGGCGCTCGCGGCCGTCGGTCCGGTGGCCGTCCTCGGCGTGGCGACCGCCGTGCTCGGACTGGCGATCGGGCGATGGGAGCGGCGTCCGGCGTCGATCCGGCGCCTCGCCAGGCGCGTCGGGGCGTCGACCGCCACCGAGCGGATCGTCGACCATCTGCGGGGTCGGGGGGTCGGCGGGCGCGGGCTCGTGCTCGGCGCACTGATCGCCGCCGCCGTCGTCGCCGCGGTCGGCTGGCCGACCGTCGGTTGGCCGACCGGGATCAACGTCGCGGCGTTCGTCCTCGGCGTCGGCCTGTTCGTCCCGTTCGGGTACGTCGTCGGGGCGGGACGACGACCGTGGGGCCCCGGGGTGCTCCTCGCACTGGTCCCGACACTCCCGCTCCTGGCCCACGCGCCGTACGTCTGGCCGGTCGGCGCCGGGATCGTCTTCGTCGGGTGGAGCCTCCTCGTGGTGCTGGTCGGCGCACCGCTCGCGGTCCTCGGGTGGCGATACGGTCGCGCGGACGTGGACGAGGAACCCGACAGCGCGAGCGGGGTGACCACTCGCGTGGCCGAAAACGATTGAGTCGCGATGCAGGAGAGACGGTCGATTCGTCCGTCGCCGCTGGACCGACCGAAGGCTCCGGGCCGCGGCTCAGCCGAGGACGACAGATTCGAGGCCCAGCATGACGATCGGGAGCAGGACCGAGGCGACGAGCTGGCTCAGAATCGACGGCGACATCGGGTAGAGTCGGGTCGCCCGATAATCGTCGTACAGCTGTTGGAGCCGCTGGAGTTCGAGTAACGTCCCGACGTCGTCGACGTCGTGGCCGGGCGTCGCCGCCAGGTCCTGCTGGAGCGCGGTGATCTCGGACCCGAGCGCGTCGAGGTGTTCGACGCGAACCTCGTCGGCGCTCCGATTGACGAGCCAGGTCGGGTAGGCGAACGAGCCCGCGATCACCCCGACGTAGAGGGCGACGGCGAGGTAGATGGGCGATTCGAAGGGCGTCCCCGCCGCGAGCTGGAACGCGAACGGGAGCAAGAGCGCGCCCGTCGAGAGCAGCAGCGTCGTGCGAATCGCGAAGTAGCCGACGGAACTCATGCCGCCCAGTCCGTCGGGGTGATACGGATCGATCGAGAGGATCGTTCGGTCGACGAGCGTCCGGAGGTAACCCACGGTCGTGAGCGCGCCGTGGAAGCCGATTCCGGTCAGCAGCCCGCCCCAGCAGAAAAACGCCGCGACCGCCCAGAACAGCGGGTCACCGACGCCGGCGATGCCCTGGGCCGCGAACGTCGGCAGGCTGACCGCGACCACGCCGAGGAGCAAAATCGTCCAGGGGACCACGACCATCGGATATCGACGCGCGAACCGTCGTTCGTACGTCGCAGCGGTGTCGGCGAGCGCGTCCTCGTCCGCGACGCGCTCGCGCATTCGCCCGGCGAAGCGAGTCAGCACGCGCGCGTCGTAGTACCAGATGAGAACCGGAAAGGCCGTGAGCAGCCCCGCGGTCAGGGCGAACGAGGCCAGGAAGGCGGGCGTCGCGGTGTCGATTAGCCCGGCGAGGACCACGCCCCCCAGCGCCAGCGGCGGCCAGCCCAGCGCGACCGTGCCTGCGACGACAGGTCCGTACGGAAGCCGGTCGGCCGCCGCGTCGACGAACCGACTCAGCCAGATTCGCGAGCCGTCGTACTCGATCGATTCGTCCCCCTCCGACGCGTAGCCCGTCGCCGGGCCGGGCGCCACGCCGTCCAAGGCCGGACGCGTCGCAGTGTCTCGCACCATGGAACCGCCTTTCGAACAGCGGGTGTTGGGTTTTTGGGCCAGTCGGTCCGCTGCCCGGAATCCGAGACGGGAATCCTCGCCGTTCGAGAGGCGACGTCGACGGTCTCGAAGCCGACCACCCGCCGATCCGAACGGGCGGGAACGCCGGGCCGTACTGGCAACGTTCTCCGCGAGGAGGAACACCTAAACCCGGAGAGACGGAATCTGCCCGTATGGATTTTACACTCTCGCCGGAGCAACAACAGATTCGTGATATGGTCGCGACGTTCGTCGACGAGGAGGTCGTCCCGCGCGCGGCCGAGATCGATCACGAGGACGACTTTCCCCGCGATCTCGTCGCCGAGATGGGCGAGCTGGGCCTGATGGGCATGCCGTTCCCGGAGGAGTACGGCGGCGCCGGGCTCGACTATCACGCCTACGCCATCGGGCTCGAAGAGATCTCGCGGGGGTCTGGCGGACTGGGGACCATCGTCGCGGCCCACACCTCCCTCGCCGGCAACATGCTCTACGAGTTCGGGGACGACGCACAGAAGGAAGCGTACCTGACGCCGCTGGCCGAGGGGCGCGACGTCGGCGCCTTCGCCCTCTCGGAACCGGGTGCGGGGAGCGACGTCCCGGCGATGGAGACGACGGCCGAACCGATCGGCGCTGGTGCCGAGGAAGACGAGCCCGAAGCCTACCGGCTGAACGGCGGCAAACTCTGGATCTCGAACGGTTCGGTCGCGGAGACGGTCGTCGTCTTCGCGAAGACCGACCCCGAGGCGGGCAACGAGGGCATCTCCTCCTTCGTCGTCCGTCCCGACGAGGACGACGGCTTCCACGTCGAAGGAACGGAGGACAAGCTCGGCGACAAGGGCTGTCCGACCGCCGAGCTCCGGTTCGACGGCCTCGAGATTCCCGCCGATCGCCGCCTCGGCGAGGAGGGCCGCGGGTTCGTCCACGCGCTGAAGACGCTGAACGGCGGCCGCATCACCATCGCCGCGCGGGGGGTCGGCATCGCGCGAGCCGCGTTCGAGGAGGCCCGCGACTACGCGACCGAGCGCGAACAGTTCGGCCAGCCCATCGGCGAGTTCCAGGCGATCAAGCACAAGCTGGCGGACATGGACACCAAGATCCAGGCCGCGAAACTCCTGATGCACAGGGCGGCGGACAACAAGATCCGCGGCGAGGACTACATCAAGGAAGCCGCCCAGGCGAAACTCTACGCCAGCGAGATCTCGCGAGAGGTGGCCAACGAGGGCATCCAGATCCACGGCGGCTACGGCTACACCAAGGACTTCCCCGCCGAGCGCTTCTACCGCGACGCGAAGCTCAACGAGATCTACGAGGGGACCAGCGAGGTGCTGCGGAACACGATCGGGGATCAGCTGCTGGAGTGACCCCGGCGGTCGCCGCCCCGAAGTCGAATCGACGTTCGAGCGGCGAACATCGCCGCTAGCGTCGTCTGTGTGCCCGGCACACCGATCACGCTCGGGCGGCCGGAGGCGGCTGGAACACGGTCTGCGGAACCTCTCGATCGTGCAGAACCGACCGTCCGGCCCGCGAATCGATTCATCAACACTCATTATCCACGCTGACGAAGTATTCGGAGATGAGCGACCAGTACGACGTGATCGTGGCGGGTGCGGGCCCGGCGGGCGCCCAGTGTGCGCGCGACCTGGCGACGCGGGGGTACGACGTCGTCGTCCTCGAGACCGAGGCCGAAGACGTCTTCCCCAAGACCAGTAACAAGTCCACGGCCGGCACTTTCCCGTCGATGATCACCTCCTTCGGCGTCCCCGACGACGTGGTGATGAACTTCACCGACAAGGTGGTCCTCGAATCCCCCAATCACCACTACACGCGCAACCACCCGGGCGCCGTCCTCGAGTTCGCGGACTTCAAGCGCTGGCTCGTCGAGGCGGGCCGCGAGCAGGGTGCCGAGTACCGCTTCGACGCGCGAGTCACTGCGCCGATCATGGAGAACGGCGAGATCGTCGGCGTCAGGTACGACGGCTCCGAAGAGGTGCGCGCCGATATCACTATCGACGCGACGGGGCCGAGCGCGCCGCTGGCGAAAGCACTCGGCGTGAGCGACCTGCGCCGCGAGAACCACGCGATCGGTATCGAGTACGAGCTGACAGGCGTCGACCTCGACCACCCGGACTTCGGCGACCTGACCGACGCGATGATGCTGCGCCTCGACCACGACCTCGCGCCCGGCGGCTACTCCTGGATCTTTCACACCGGCGCGGACGAGGCGAAGGTCGGCCTCTGCTACATCCAGAACGACAGCCACCGCGAGAACGCCCGCGAGGGCTTCTCGGTCGACGACTACATGGACTACTGGCTGGACCGGGACCCGCGCTTCGCCGACGCCGAGCGAAAGGAGGGAATCCAGCACCGCGGTTCGGCCCACATCCAGATGCCGGATCGGCTCTCGACCGACCGGTTCATGGCCATCGGCGACACGGTCCCGAGCATCGACCCCGTCTGGGGCGAAGGAATCCACAAGGGCATGAAATCCGCCCGCGCGGCCGCGATCACCGTCGAGGCCTGTCTGGACAAGGGGATGACCGACACCAGCGCCGAGCAGATGAGCGTCTACGACCGGCTCTGGCACCGCGACGTCGCACCGAACCAGCGCCGGCGGCTACTGATGACCGAGCTGCTGTACCTGGCCGGGAACGAGCGCTACGATCGCTTCATGGAGGACCTGAACGGGCTCGACGAGCGGACGATGCGGAAACTAAACTCGGGCAACCCGCTGGCGATCGCCAAACTCCTGCACCTCGACGACATCCCCCTGCTCAAGGAGTTCGTCCGCGAGAAGGTGGCCGTCGACCTCGACGGCATCATCCCGAAACCGGTGAACAAGCAGCGGAGCAACGCCTCCGCCGCGTTCGAATTCGAGTAGCGATCGTCGCCGACTCGTCCCCGGCTCCCCGCCACGTTCGGGTTATTCCTCGCTTTCTATCTCCCCGGTCTGGGCCGCGACCCACGCGACGTGGTCTTCGAGTCGACGACGTCCGCCGTCGGTCAGCGCGTACCGGTCGTGGAGTCCCTCGGTCCGTTTCTCGATCAGGCCCGCGTCGACCAGCGCCGAGAGCGAACCGTAGAACGATTTCGGGTCGATGCGCTCGTCGTAGTGCGATTCGAGCGCCGACTTGAGCCCCTGTCCCCGTCGGCCGTCGGTCCCGGCCAGCAGGTAGCAGATGTCCCGTCGCCGCCCGCTCTGGAGCCAGCGTGTCACGCGCCTGTGTCGGCGGGGCGGTCGCACCAGTCTTTCGGTCCGGCCGCTGACGGAGTGGCCCGGTTCGCGAACGTGGGTGGGTCGAACGGGGAGCGGGCCGGCGGAAACCGACAGGTTCCAGTCGACGCGCTCGCGAGTGGAAGCTATGTGCTCGGATCGGTCGAACGGGGGCGACGCGGACCGAACGACTGCGCGCGCCGACGGCGTGGTCGCGACGTATCGAGAGACGTCGGACGAACGGCTGCTCGAGTTCGACGTGGACGGCACGGGCGACACGGCCGCGATCGCCCAGAACGTCGACGGCTACGCGATGCTCGCGGTGCGGACCGCGCCCGACGGTGCCGAACTCGAACGCTACTACGGCCTGGAGATGGCGCTCGACCACGTCGCCGAACGCCTCGGCGTCTCGCCGGGCGCCCTCCCGGTCCCGGACGCGGCCGAAGACATGGGGATGTGACGACCGGGGCCGTTGACGGCGGAACCGGAATACGAGTCGTCCCCGGGACAGGGCGGCGGGGACATCCACCTCACGGCCGATAAAAGCGGGAACCATAATACCCTCGAGCGTAGACATCGTGACGAACCGTGACCGCCGAGGCATTTCCGTCACCGATCCGAACCAGATCGCGCTTTGCCGCCTTGCTCGCAGCGACGTCCCTCGGCGTCTACCTCCTCATCATTATCGGCGCGACGACGTCTGTCACCGACGCCGCCGCGACCTGTACGACCTGGCCGACCTGTGAACCACCGACGAACCCGCTGAGCCAGACGGAACTGGCGATCGCGTGGGCCCACCGACTCGCCGCCATCGTCGTCGGCCTGCTGGTCGTGGCGACGGCAATCGCGGCCTGGCTGGGCGATACGTCCGCACGGGTGCGGTCGACGATGCTCGTGGCCGTCGGGCTCTACGCGCTCCAGATCGGCGTGGGCGCCGTCACGGCGACGGACGGGCCGGACGCGCTCGTTCCGGGGCTGCACCTCGGACTCGGGGTGGCCGTCTTCGGCGCCGTCGTCCTCTCGCTCGCGTGGGATCTCGAGCGCGCGACCGGGAGCGACGACGACGTCGACCGCTCGGTGGCGACCGAGCCGGCCGACCCGCTGGAAGACGCCCCGGAACCGGGGATACATCCGACGCCAGACGACCTCGCCGACCGGATCAAACTGACCGCCACGGCGTACCTCTCGATGACGAAACCGCGCCTGATGTGGTTGCTCTGTCTCGTCGCCGCCGCCGGGATGGCGCTGGCTGCGGGCCCGGCCCTCGACGGCGCCACCGCCGTCGCGACGCTCCTCGGCGGCGTCCTGGCCATCGGGGCCTCGGGGACGTTCAATCACGTCCTCGAACGAGACGTCGACCGCCGGATGAACCGGACGGCCGACCGGCCGCTCGCGACCGATCTCGTCCCGATCAGGAACGCCGTCTGTTTCGGAATCGGGCTGTCGACCGCCTCGATCGCCGTCTTCCTGACGATCAACGGACTCGCGGCGGCGCTCGGGCTGGTCGCCATCCTCTTTTACAGCGTCGTCTACACGCTGGTTCTCAAGCCCAACACCGTCCAGAACACCGTCATCGGCGGCGCGGCGGGCGCGCTGCCGGCGCTCATCGGCTGGGCCGCCGTCACGAACGAGATCGGGCTCCCGGCGCTCGCGCTCGCGGGCGTGATCTTCCTCTGGACGCCCGCACACTTCTACAATCTGGCGCTGGCCTACCGCGAGGATTACGCGCGCGGCGGCTTCCCCATGATGCCCGTCGTTCGCGGCGAGACGGTGACCCGAAAGCACATCGTCTACTACCTCGGAGCGACGCTCGTCGGGGCGGCCGTCCTCGCGTGGCTCTCCGACCTCGGCGTCCTCTTCGCCGCGACGACAGTCGCCTTCGGCGGGGTCTTCCTCTGGGCGGCCGTCGAGTTGCACTTCGCCCGGACGGACCGGGCCGCCCTCCGGTCGTTCCACGCCTCGAACGCCTTCCTGGGGGCCGTCCTCGTCGCGATCCTGATCGACGCGATGGTGCTGGTCTGAGACGGCAATCGGGGAGAATACGATCGCGGGCGGCGATCGGATCAGTCGCGGGCCGCTTCGATCCGCTCGAACTGCTCGTCCGAGAGGTCGAGCGACACCGCGCCGAGGTTCTCCTCCAGCTGGTCGGGGGTGCGCGCGCCGACGATCGGGACGCAGGTGAATCGATCCTGTTCCATCAGCCAGCGCAGCGAGACCTGCGCCGGCGTCGCCCCGACCTCGTCGGCGACGGATTCGACGGCTTCGAGGACGTCCCAGGCGGTCTCCGTGGCGTAGTACTCGCCGAAGCGGTCCTCGAGCGTCGCGCGCGAGCCGTCGGGCGCCTCGACGGAGCCGTCGGCGGCGCGGTCGTACTTGCCGGTGAGGAAGCCGCCGGCCAGCGGCGAGTACGGACAGACTGCGAGGTCCTGGTCGGCGCAGACGTCGAGGTAGTCGCCCACCTCGTCGTAGTGGGCGGCGTTGACCATCGGCTGCGTGACGTCGAAGCGTTCCAGGCCCTCGACGTCGGCGGTCCAGAGCGCCTTGGTGAGCTTCCAGGCCGCGGCCGTCGAGATGCCGAGGTGGTTGACGTTGCCCTCGCGGACGAGATCCGTCAGGACCGACAGCGTCTCGCGGATCGGCGTCTCGTCGTCCCAGCGGTGGATGTAGTACAGATCGAGGTAGTCGGTCCCGAGGCGGTCGAGCGTCCCCTCGATCTGGCGACGGACGTGCTTGCGTCCCAGCCCGGAGTCGTTCGGCCCCGGTTCGCCCCAGCCGTCGAAGGGGAAGTAGACCTTCGAGGCGATGACGAACTCCTCGCGATCGTACTCCTCGAGCCACTCGCCGATCCACGTCTCGCTCGTGCCGTCGGGATCGCCGTAGACGTTTGCCGTGTCGATGAAGTTGATTCCGTTCTCGTAACACGTATCGAGGAGGGCGTGGGCCTCCTCGCGCGTGGTCTCGACGTCGTCGCCGTGCGTCTTTCCGAATCGCCAGGTGCCGAAGCACAGTCGGGAGACGGTGGTGCCCGTCTCGCCGAGGGTGGTGTACTCCATAGTACGTCGCCGTTCGGCCGCGGCCGGCAAAACAGGTGGGGTCCCGGAAGCGGTCGACGGAAAGCACTCGCCCGAAGGCCGATCGGTTAGTCCTCGGTCACCGACCGCCCCCAGTCGAGTGAGTGTCCGACTTCGATCCCGCGCTCCGCCGTCCACTCGTAGTTCACTTCGAGGACGTACTGGCCGCGCCCGGGATACCGCATCGACTCGCCGTCCTCGTCCGGGCCGGGTGCCGGTGCGTGGTGGATGGCCGTGATTTGTCCGTCGGCGTCGGCGTAGACGATGTCGATCCCGAAGTCCATCTCGCGCATGACGAACGTCCGATCGGCGACCGAATCGTAGACGAAGAGCATCCCGCGGTCCTCGGGAAGCGACTCCGTGTCGCTCAACCCCAGATAGCGGAGGTCGCGCGTGTCCGCGATGGCGGCCGTGACCGAGCCGAGTTCAATTCCATCATCGTCGGTGACGACGACCTCGGTCGTCTCGTACCCGGCGTGGATCTCCGGCTCTGTCGATCCGCCGTCGGTCGATTCGTTGCTCGAACCGTCGTCCCCGTCGCCATCGGCGCTCGAGTCGTTCGCAGGTCCCGGATCCGCTGCATCGATATCCTCTGGGCCGCCAGGGCCGTCCCCGGGCCACTCGATTCCACCCGCGCAGCCGGCAAGCGTCGAGCTGGCGACCGTCCCGCCGAGCGCGAGGAGTACCCGACGTCGGTTCGCCGAGAACCAGCCGTCAGACATACGACCGAACGCACGCCGTCACGGTCGATAAACCATTGGTGTCGTCGCGACCAGTGACGATTAGTATTCATAGTAACCGGTAACACGACCGGCGAGACCAAAGCAAGTGTCGGCCTGCGCGCCCGAGCAAACCTACCATTTCAGGCGAGTTCGCCGGCCAGTTCGTCCTCGAAGAACTCGAAGAACGCCGCCTGGTCGGGCCCGATCTGGTGGAAGTAGACGTGGTCGTAGCCGGCGTCGACGGCCGTCTCGAACGACTCGATCCAGGGTTCGGGATCGGGATCGGTGAGCGTCGCCGACTCGGCGACGGCTTCGGGTTCGACCATCGAGGCGACCTGCTCGAAGTGACGCGGACTCGGCAACTCCTGGCCGAGTTCGCCGGGGAGCGATCCGTTGGGCCAGATCTCGGTGACCGTCTCGACGGCCTCGTCCTCGGACTCGGCGTAACAGCCGTGGAGTTGCGTGTAGCGCGGCCCCTCGCCGCCGGCCCCCTCGTAGGCGTCGACGACCGCGTCCCGCGGACCGGAACACCACAGGCCGTCGCCGTGGTCGGCCGCCCACTCGGCGGTCTGCGGGCCGAACGCGCTCACGATCGTCGTCGGCTGGTCCTCCGGTGCGGTGAACAGTTTGGCGTTCTCGACGGTGTAGTGCTCGCCGCGGTGACTCGTATTCTCGCCCGTCCAGAGCGACCGCATGACGTCCATCGCCTCCTCGAGCAGTTCGAGCCTGACCTCGTGCTCCGGCCAGCGCTCGCCGACGACGTGTTCGTTCAGGTTCTCGCCGGTCCCCACGCCGAAGGTGAACCGATCGCCGCACATGACGTCGATCGTCGCGACCGCCTGCGCGACGTTGACCGGGTGGATGCGGATCGTCGGGCAGGTGACGCCGACGCCGATCTCGATCCGGTCGGTGGCCGTCGCGACGCCGCCGAGGGTCGACCAGACGAACGGCGATTCGCCCTGGGCAGTCACCCACGGGTGGAAGTGATCCGAGATCGAGACGAAGTCGAAGCCCGCCGCTTCGGCGCGCCGGGCGTACTCGACGAGCTCGGTCGGTCCGTGTTCCTCGCTCGAGAGCGTGTATCCGACGTCCACCATACCAGTGGCCGGACCATCCCCAGGTGCATATCGATTGGGCCTGCGAACCCGACGCACGGACGACGTCGGTCGCGACTCCGATCCCGGGCGTAAACGCGACCAGCAACGAGCCCGCCCGCTGGCGCCGAGACGACCGAAACCGAACGCCTTACCCGGGCTGGCTCGCTACTGGCGAGACATGGATCCGGTCGTATCCGCCGACGGCGTCGCCAAGCGCTACGGGGAGACGGTCGCCCTCGACGGCGTCTCGCTCTCGATCGCGACCGGCGAGGTCTTCGGCCTGATCGGCCCCAACGGCGCCGGCAAGACGACGCTCGTCCGATCGCTCACGGGGACCGTCGAGCCCGACGCCGGGACGGTTCGGCTGTTCGGTTCGACGCCGGAATCGGTGGACCCGACGGCGATCGGCGTCCTCCCGCAGGCGTTCTCGCCGCCGGCCCGACTCACGGTCGACGAACTCGTCCGCTACTACGCCTCGCTCTACCCCGATTCGCGCGACCCGGACGCGGTCGTCGACGCGGTGGGACTCGGCGATTCGACCGACACCTGGTACGAGAACCTCTCCGGCGGCCAGCAGCGCCGCCTCTGCGTCGGGACGACGCTGCTCAACGACCCCGACCTCCTCGTCCTCGACGAGCCGACGACGGGCATCGATCCGGCCGGGCGGCGGACGATCTGGGAGTTGATCGAATCGCTCGCCGAGCGAGGGACGGCCGTCCTCCTGACGACCCACGACATGGCCGAGGCCGAACGCCTCGCCGATCGCGTCGGCCTCCTGGCGGACGGGCGACTCCTCGACGTCGGCACGCCCGCGACGCTCGTCGACGACCACACCGAGGGCGCGTCCGTGCGGATCGAAATTCCGGACATCGCGCCGGCGCGGGCGAGCGAGGAGGACGAGGGGGCCCCGGACCCGTCGTCGATCGCGGCGTCGATCGAAGACCGGGTCGTCCGGCCGGTCACCGCGCGCGCGGGAGCGCTCACCGTCCACGACGTCGAAGCGACGGCGATCGGATCGATCGTCGAGACCCTCGAGTCGCTCGAGGTCAGGTACACGGAACTCGACTGGGCGGAACCCGGCCTGGAGGAGGTCTACCTGGCGCTCTTGGACGATCCGACCGATGCGGGTGCGTGGGCGGCCGACGGACGAGACACCGCGCCGGCACCTGACGGCACCGACACAACGGACGACAGCGTCACGGTGGACACGGCAGCGGGAGGTGAGCGTCGATGACGGACACCGCCGACGCCGTCGGCGCACGTCTGCGTCGCATTCGCGGCGAGGCCGACGCCGGCTGGCGCGCGTTCGTCCGCCGGCGGACGGCCGTCTTCTTCACGTTCTTCTTCCCGGCGATCATCGTGATCATCTTCGGTGCGCTGGTGGGCACCGACCCGACCGGCGGCGGCCTCTTCGCCGAACCCGCGGGCTACTACGTCGCGGGCTACGTCGCCGTCGTGGTCCTCTTTACGCCGCTCTCGCGGATGAGCAGCGAGGTCGCCCGTCACCGCGAGGGGAATCGGTTCGAACGGCTGGCGACGACGCCGCTGCGTCGGTCGGAGTGGCTGGCGGCCCAGACGATCGTCAACGCCGGGATCATCACGATCGCCGCCGGGCTCATCCTGGCGCTCGTCGTCGCGCTCACCGGCGCCTCGGTGTCGCTCCACCCGCTCGTCCTCGGGTACGTCCTCGTCGGCGTCGTCGGGTTCTGCGGGGTCGGGGCCATGCTCGGCAGTTACACCGGCTCGCGCGACGGCGCGGTCGCGGCGAGCAACGCGATCGGGCTGCCGCTGCTGTTCCTCTCGGAGACGTTCGTCGCGCTCGCCCAGCTCCCGGCGTGGTTCGAACCCGTCGTCGCCCTCTCGCCGCTCACCTACTTCGCCCGCGGCGTCAGAGTCGTGACGTACGACGAGACAGCCCACGGCGCGGTCGCCGGCCTCGACCCGGCGATCGGCAATCTGCTCGTCCTCGCCGCGTTCGCCGTCCTCGCGTTCTGGCTCGGCGCGCGATCCATCCCGCGAACCGAGTCCTGACGGCACGGCGTTGGCTGGCGCTCGAATCGATAGCGAAATCGCGTTCTATTCCGGGATATCGATCGGCCAACTACGCCGGAATCGGGGTCGCGAGCGCGAACGTGTAGTCGAAGACGTGGTTGAGCATGACGTAGGTGACCACCCCGAGCCCGAGACTGACGATCCACGAAGCGGCGGCGATCCGGCCGACGCGTGCGTGGGCGGTGTCCCGAAGTTCCGCCGGCGTGTGCGTCAGGCCGAGCAGGAGCGCGTAGAGGACGACCGGCACCGCGACGATCGAGAGGACGATGTGAACCGCCAGCATGAGCAAGTAGGCGTAGTAGTACGGATCGGGGCCGACGAACTCCTTGGTCCCACCGCCGCCGACTTTGAGCAGGTAGACGACGAGGAAGAGCAGTATCGTCGTGAACGCGCTCATCATCGCCCTGCGGTGGGCGTCCACCCGGCCGCGTCGGATCAGGTACCAGCCCGCCACGAGCAGGATCGTCGTCGTGGCGTTTATGACGGCGATCGCGTGAGTCATGAGATTCACCTGCGCCTGGGAGAGGTCCGGATAGATCGGGACGTCGAGGAGGAAGGTTCCGATCACGAGCGCGTAGCCGACGATCGTCAGGCCGATCGTCGCGCGTTCGGGTTTGCGTCGAATCGCTGCCTGCGCCTCGGCGACTGCCATTGGCGAGGCTTTCGACTCCAGCGCTTTCCGTCTTCGGATTCGACTCTCGCGATCCAGCTTCGGATTCGTCGTCCGGCTCAGCGTGGCCCGCCCGCGGCGTCGGGAGCGAACGGAATCGAGTCGTCCGCCTCCGAGACGGCGAAGAGGTACCGTTCGGTCGCTCGCTCGGACCCGTCGACGGCCGGACCGCGCTGGGTGTAGACGATCCGGTCGACGTCGACGCCCGCCGGCAGGTCGGCGGCCACGACGACGGCCCGAAGCGTCCGTCCCGGTTCGAGCGTCGCCTTTCGCGGCCACCAGTGGCCGGGAAACTGTCCGGCCTGCTCCCGCAGGATCGACGAGCCTTGATACATGAATCCGTCGGTCCCGACGAACGTCGTTTCCGTCCAGGCCGCCCACGAGAGCGCGTCGTCGGAATTGTTCGTCGCCTCGAAGAACGCGACCGGCCGCTCGACGTCCGGGGCGACGGCCGGACTCGAAACGATCGTGGAGAGTTCGAGCGACTGTCGCATCGAGACCAGCGAGAGCGAGAGGTACTCGCCGTCGACCGACAATCGGGTCCGCACCGGATCGGCGTCGTCCCGCACGAACGTCGGATCCGCGGACGTCGCCGGGAACGACGAACGCAGCGCCGAGCGGCGAGTCGGCGGAGGCGACTCGCCGGTGATCTCCTCGTAGGCCCGCTTGATCCGGAGAAACCGCTCGCGAGACCCGCCGTGATCGGGGTGGTGCTCTTTGAGCAGCCGTCGATACTGACGGCGGACCTCCTCGATCGAGGCGTCCGGGGAGATGCCCAGCGTTTCGTAGTCGCGATCCACACTGGTACTCTGCTGATTCGCGAAAAAGAGTCTTTCTGCCCGCTTGTGGACAAAGTTCCGACACGTCGTGGGTCGCGGCCGGGACGATACGCGCAGCGGCCCCATTACGACCGAAACGTGTCAGTTTCCGGCCAGTAGCGTCCGGGCCCTCGAACGGAGTTCACACCCCGTCTGCGGAACGGAATCGTTTCGGCCGCTGGACGACGGCCACGCGAACCCCGGTGCGATCGACGTCGGTCAGCACGGAGCGGAAGGGTCGGCCATCGGACGCGCCGGTAACGGTGGATCGTCGGCCCCAAAACGAAGCGTGGTTCCGATGTCGAGACGGAAGCGTCCGCCGAGTCCGGATCAAGGGTCGGAAGAGACGAATTGGATCAGTCGAGAGAGAGATTCGCACGACGAGTGGTGGGCGGGAAGAGGGGAACACTGCGGTCCGAAAACTAACTCGAGAGAGCCCTCAGTTCTCCGACTGCAGGTCCTGGAACGCACCGACGAAGTCGTCGTGGGAGGTCATGCCCGCGACGGTTTCGTCGACCTGCGCCCGAAGTTCCTCGACGCGGTCGACGAGATCGAGATACTCATCGTTGTTCTCGAGCTCGCGCTCTGCCTTCTCCGATTCGAGCAACGCTTTCTTCGAGACGAGCGAGTAGTACTCCTGGATGTCGGACTCGTAGTCGGAGCGATCCGTCACCGAATCGATCATCTCCAGGAGTTCGTCCTTCGAGACCGGCTTGACGAGGTAGTCGTCGAAGCCCATCTCGATGATGTCGAAGTCGGGATCGAGCGCCGTCACCATCACCACGCGGCAGTCGTAGCCAGTCTCCCGAATCTCCTCGAGTACCTCGTCGCCCGAGAGCCCGGGCATCCGTCGATCGAGGAGGACGACCTCGACGGCGTCGGTCATTTTTTCGAGTGCCGTTTCCCCGTCGTAGGCCGTCTCGACCGCCCGTTCGGTCTGTATCCACGCCGCAAAGAGATCCGCGAGACGGGCCTCGTCGTCGACCACGAGCACCGAGTACTCCTCGTCGCTCATGCGTAGACCACTCCCATACCATCACCATCCATTCGGGCCACGACAACAAAATAGCAATACTGGGTGATAAATCTCGCGACCAGTTGTCAATCTCCATATGCGTATCCCTCGCGTCGACTACACACCGCTCGTGTTCGGGAGTGGTTCGGCGACGAATGGACGTCGACGGCGCGAACACTACTCGTGAACGGAGCGCAAATACGGGCGAAGACGGGCGAGAGCAACCGTTCATCGCGGGAAGTAGTCATCGCACCGATCCACAGCGGACAGCCATATCGTATCACGTTGACTACCCAACTGGGGTATCGAGCCGGACCGGCCCCCGTTCGGCGGATCGTCGGGCCGTTACTGCCCCTCGAACTCCGGCTCGCGATCGGACTGGAATGCCGACAGGCCCTCCCAGAGGTCGTCGGTGGTAAACAGGTGCCCGAACGAGCTCGACTCCACTTCGAGTCCGGCGTCGATGTCGGTTCGCCCGGCGAGCATCGCGCGTTTGGTGAACGTCTGGGCGATCGGCGGGCCGGCAGCCAGGTCCCGCGCCAGTTCCCGGGCTCGCTCCTCGAACTCGTCGGTCGGGACGACCTCGTTCACGAAGCCGTAGTCGGCCATCGTTTCGGGTTCGTAGTCGTTCCGCGCGGAGAAGATGATCTCCTTCGCCCGACCCTCGCCGACGATGCGGGGCAGCCGCTGGGTCCCGCCCCAGCCGGGCAACAGCCCGAGGTTGTGCTCCGGCTGGCCGAACTGGGAGCGCTCGCTGGCGATCCGCATGTCCGCGCAGGTGGCCAGTTCCATCCCGCCGCCGAGACAGTAGCCGTCGATCGCCGCCACGACCGGCATCGGGATCTCCTCGAAGCGACCGAAGACCCGCTGGCCGAGCCGGGATAGGTCCGCGGCCTCGATGCCGCTGCCCGCCGATGCCGTCGAGGCGTCGAACCCGGCCGAGAACGCCCGATCGCCGTCGCCGGTGAGCAGGATCGCGCGCACGGCGTCGTCTTCGACCAGCCGATCGATCGCGACGTCGATCTCCTCGATCATGTCCGTCGTGATCGTGTTCATCCGGTGGGCGCGATCGATCGCGATGTGACCGACGGTGTCGTCGATCTCGACCGCGATCGCGTCGAAGTCGTACCCGCCGTCCTCGCCGGCGTCGTCCTCGCCGAAAAAGCTGCCGGCCTCGGCGAAGTCGGCGAACGCCCCCGAGGGTTCGTGCCGCGCAGCGCCGCTCTCCTCGTACGCTCCCTCGAGCGCGTCGTACAGCGCCTTGAGACTGCGGTCGTCGGCCATCCGGGCCGGCCCGTCGGGGAACCCGGCGCCGAGTTGCATCGCGCGGTCGATTGCGTCGGGGCCCGCGACGTCGCCGTCGACCAGCTGGGCGACCTCGTCGGCCATCACGGCCAGCAGGCGATCCGCGATCCACTCGGCGCCGGCGTCGACCGGGATCTCGACGCCCTCGCCGTCCTCGTAGTCGTAGACGCCCTTCCCGGTCTTCTTGCCGAGTTCGCCGGCCTCGACCTTCTCCTCGGTCATCGGACACGGCCTGTAGGCGTCGCCGAGCGTCTCGTGCATGTACTCCTGGACGTGGAGTCCGACGTCGAGTCCGACCTGGTCGGTGAGTTCGAACAGTCCCATCGGGAGACCCATGTCGTAGCTCGCGGTCGAGTCGACCTCGGCGACGGTCGCCTCGTCCTCGTAGACCATCCACGCCGCCTCGTTCATCAGGGGGACCAGCACCCGGTTGACGATGAACCCGGGCGAGTCCTTGTGGACGCGAACGGGCGATTTCCCGATGTCATCGGCGAGGTCGGCGATCGTCTCGAGGGTCTCGTCCGAGGAGTGAGCGCCGGAGATGACCTCGACGAGTTGCATCCGCACGGGCGGGTTGAAAAAGTGCATCCCGCAGAACTGCTCGGGTCGCTCGGTGACCTCCGACAGTTCCGTGATCGAGAGACTGGACGTATTCGTCGCGAAGATGGCACGTTCGGGGGCGTGCGCTTCGACCTCCTGGTAGACGTCCTTCTTGATGTCCATCTTCTCCGGGACGGCCTCTATCACGACGTCCGCATCTCCCACGGCCTCGGCCACGTCGACCAGCGGCGTGATCCGTTCGAGCGCCGCGTCGGCCTCGTCCTCGGAGACCTGCTCCTGTTCGACGAGCTTGCCGAGCGACCACTCGATCTGGTCGTAGCCGTCCTGGACGACCTCCTCGTTGATATCGCGCATCCGGACGTCGTAGCCCGCAAGGGCGACGACCTCCGCGATGCCGTGGCCCATGTTGCCCGCACCGAGAACTGCGACGGTGTTGATGTCGTCGAGATCCATGCCCGACAATCCGACGTGATCCCGTTTCAACGTTTCCCTCGCCGGTCGAAGAAACCCGTATTTAGTTTACTACGGGTTACGAAGCGCTTTAGGGCTGTGGCTGGTTGTCACGGACATGGACTTCGAACTCACCGACGAACAGCAGCAACTCCGGGAGGAGGTGCGACGGTTCGCGGAGAACGAGATCGCGCCCGTCGCCACGGAGTACGACGTCGAGGAGAAGTACCCCCACGAGATCGTCGAGAAAGCCGCCGACATGGGCCTGCTCGGGCCCCACATCCCCGTCGAGTACGGCGGCGCCGGCTACGGCTCCCTCGAGGTGGCCATGATCGTCGAGGAGCTCTTCGCCGTCGACCCGGGGATCGGCCTCTCGCTGATTTCCACCTCCTTCGGCTGCGAAGCCATCATCGCGTTCGGCTCCGACGAGCAGAAGGAACGCTTCCTCGAACCCGTCGCCGCCGGCGAGGCCATCACCGGCGCCGCCATCTCCGAACCCGACACCGGTTCGGACGTCTCCTCCGTCTCCACGCGCGCTGAGAAGGACGGCGACGAGTGGGTCCTGAACGGCAACAAGATGTGGATCACGAACGGCTCCGTCGGCGACTACTTCGTCGTCCTCGCCGAGACCAACCCCGACGCCGAGGGCCGGTACAACGGCTTCTCCCAGATCGTCGTCGAATCCGATCGCGACGGCTTCAGCGCCGAGAAGATCACGGGCAAGCTGGGCATCCGCGCCTCCGACACCGCCGAGCTCATCCTCGACGACGTGCGCGTGCCCGAGGAGAACCTCATCGGCACCCGCGACGCCGCGTTCCTCCAGCAGATGCAGTTCTTCGACGAGACCCGCACCGCCGTCGCCGCCCAGGGCGTCGGCATCGCGAAGGGCGCCCTCGAAGCCGCCACCGAGTACGCCAAGGACCGAGAACAGTTCGGCCGCCCGATCTCCGACTTCCAGGCCATCCAGCACAAAATCGCCGACATGGCCACCGAGACCGAGGCCGCCCGCAACCTCACCTACAAGGCCGCCTGGAAGGTCGACCAGGGCGAGGACATCACGAAACTGGCCTCCATGGCCAAGGAGTTCGCCTCCCGCGTCGCCGTCGACGCCGCCGACGAGGCCGTCCAGATCCACGGCGGCGCCGGCTTCGTCAACGACTTCCCCGTCGAACGCTTCTACCGCGACGCCAAGATCACCCAGATCTACGAGGGGACCACCGAGATCCAGAAGAACATCATCGCGCGCGAGCACCTCGGCAAGGGCGCGTTCTAAATAACGAACTTTTTACGCCGAACTTTTTCGCTGTCGTTCGAGAGAGCTTCGCTCTCTCGTGATGACGAAAGGCGCGAAGCGCCTTTCGAACCACGCTCTGGCGAGCTGACGCCAGCTTCGCTGGCGCACAGCTCGCCGACGCTCGGAAAAACTTCGATGAAAAAGCACTCCTCCCTCCCCGACAGCCGCGCCAAGCGCGGCTTTTGGATCGGTCGTCGGCCCGCTCGCAGCCGAGGGCTGCTCGCGGTACAACGTACTTGTTGTAAGCCAGCCCTTCCCCGGGTCGCGCGCCCTCACTACCGTTCGGGCACGCTCCCGGCCACCATACTCGATCACGAGTCGCTATCCGAATCCGTGTCGGTATCACCGTCGTCGCTATCCGAATCGCTATCGGCGTCGGTCTGTCCCGGGCGACCAGCCCGTTCCGGTCAACCGATCCCGGTGCCACCACGTTCGGTCGATCGCGAGTCGGTTGAACGGGGTGGCTCGGACGATCGCCCTTTTGGTTCGTCCGCCGGCTCGAACCGCGCGGACCAGTCCGTCGAGAAGAGGACGATCGGCGGGATGACGTACGCCGCGATGGCGAGGATCGCGAACAGCGGATCGACGAAGACGAGAATCCTGAAGATGGCAAGCAGCGCCGCCGAGAGGGCGTGGACCGGCGAGTCCACGTAGCCCCGATAGAAGGACCAGACGTTGCGAGCGGTTCGGCGAATGGCGAGCGCGTTCACGGGGTCTCCTACGACGAGCGGACGGAAAACACCCATCCGATTCGGGTCAAGTTGTGTGTGCCACCCCGCTCGAACGGCCAGTCGAGTCCGCTTCGGTCAGTCGTCACCCGGGACGCCGCCGGGCGCACCCGAGTGGTCGCCGACCCAGGAGCCGCGCTCGAAGTCGACCGCGCCGTTCCACTTCGCGACGAGGGTGGTCACCGCGAGGTCGCCGCTGATGTTCGTCATCGTGCGCAGCCGATCGAGGATCGGGTCGACGCCGGCGACGAAGGCGACGACGGAAAGCGGGAGGCCGAGCTGGGTGAGGACAAGCGTGAGCATGATGAGTCCGGCACCGGGGACGCCCGCGGCGCCGATGCTCGCGAGGACGGCGATGGCGACGACGGTTACCTGCTCGCCGATCGTCAGCGAGGCGCCTGCCAGGTTGGCCGCGAAGATCGCGGCGACGCCCTGATAGAGGGCCGTGCCGTCCATGTTGATCGTCGCCCCCAGCGGGAGCGAGAAGCCGTACACGCTCTCGTCGATGTGGAAGTTGTCGTCGGCGTTCGCCATCGTGACGGGGAGCGTGCCGCTGCTCGATCGGATACTGAGCGCCGTGACGAGCGCTTCTTTCGCGCCGGCGAGGAAGCCGGCGGGCGACTGGCCGACCAGGACGAGGATGATCGCCCCGAGATGAACGACGAGAATGTGGAGGGCGACGGCCAGCAGCAAGGTGGCGATGAGCACCGCGAACGTGGTGACCGCGTCGACGCCCGCCGCCGCGAAGACGGCGGCCATGAGGGCGAAGACGCCGATCACGCCGTACTCCATGACGCCCCAGACGATCTTGAACATCGCCTCCGCGCCCGCCTCGGCGATGTCGAAGATCGTCTCGACGCCCGCGGCGACTCGCTCGCTGTCGGTCGTCTCCGCCACCATCGCCAGCGCGAGGCCGAAGACGATCACGAAGAAGATCGTCGGAAGGATCTCGGTGTTCGCCATCGCCCCGATCGGGTTCTCAGGGACGATCCCCAGGAACACCTCTTCGAGCGGCGGTGGCGATTGCGTCTCGGGGTCCCCATCCTCGAGAGTCAGGCGAGTGCCCGGCGCGATCAGGTTCGCGACGGCGAGGCCGAAAAAGACCGCCGCGGCGGAGGTGAGGAGGTAGAGACCGACGACCTCGCCGCCGATCTTGCCCAGTTTCGACGGGGTGAGTCCCCGAATCCCCATCAGGAGGGTGAAGATCACGATCGGCACCACGATCATGCTCAGCAACCGGACGAACAGGTCGCCGAGCGGTTGCAGGGCCGTCGCCGGGTCGCCGACGATCAGGCCGACGATGGATCCGAGAGCGAACGATGCCCCGATCCGATAGACGATCGGGATCGACCGGTAGCGATTCCACGCACCGAGAACGCTGTTACTCGTTGACATGCCGCCACGCCCGGATCCACCCCGACCGCCAAAAAAGGTCTTCACAAGCGCCTCACTCGGTGAGAACGCGTCGGCCATCGGACGCTCGTCGCGCCGGTCACCGGCTGCTGTGGGCCAGTTCGGTCGGTATCGCGCTTCGGAACGGACGGTGGCCCCGCGGATCGGCCACGATCGAGAGATTCTTGGATGCCCCAGCCGTACCGCGTTCGAACCGATGCTCACGGACGAAGCGGAAGACGTCCTCCGGCGGGACCCGGTGATGGCGCGGCTCCTCGACGAACACGATCCCTACACCGAGCGGCGGTGGGACGAGTTCGAACGCCTCTGCGTCTCGATCATCAACCAGCAGCTCTCGACGGCGAGCGCGAACGCGATCAGGGAGCGGGTCTACTCGGTGCTGGACGACGGGATCACGACCGAGGCCGTCCTGGCCGCCGACGAGACCGCGCTCAGAGAGGCCGGACTCTCTCGAACGAAGGTCGAGTACATGCAGAACGCGGCCCGGGCGTTCGAGGAACGGGATCTCACGCGGGAGGGGCTGCGAGACCACACCAACGAGGAGGTCGTCGACGAACTGACCAAAATCAGGGGAATCGGCGAGTGGACGGCCGACATGTACCTCCTGTTCGTCCTCGAACGGTCGGACGTGCTTCCGCTGGGCGACCTCGCGATCAGAAACGGGATCCAGCAGCTCTACGGGAACGGCGAGGAGCTGACGCGCGCCGAGATGCGCGAGGTGGCGTCGGCGTGGCGGCCGTACCGATCGGTCGGAACGCGCTACGTCTGGGCCGAGTACGAGGCGGACGACTGAGCGGCGGCCCTCGGTTCGACGGTGGTCGAACGGCACGAGCCGTCCGGCGGCGCGCCCGCGGCCGTCGCCGACCGGGGACTCATAGCTGCGGCACCGAACACCCGTTCGCCGGCGCGGTTCCTACTCCACGTGCCGGCGGTTGTCGTATCCCCGCTGGAACGACCCGCCGGACTGTGCGATCGAGAGCGCGCGCATGATGTCCGTCCGCGAGAGGAGGCCGACGAGTTCGTCGTCGGTCATCACCGGCACGCGACCGACGTCGTTCGACTGCATCAGCTGGAGGACGTCCATCACGTCGGCGCCGGGCGCCACGCTCGGGACGTCGCGCGTCATCACGTCGCCGACCTGGTAGGCGTCCCGCTCGACGTCTTTGACGGACCGGGTGTCCTCGAGGCGGACCATCCCGACGTACTCGCCGTTTCGCAGGACCGGGTAGCCGACGTGCCGGTCCAGGAGCATCCGGTCCAGGAGCTCCGCGACCGTCGTCTCCTCGTCGACGGTCTTCAGGTCGGACGCCGGCGTCATGACGTCGCGGACGGTGATCCCCTCGAACGCCGCCTTGAGGGTCGTCCGCTGGGCCTCGCCAGAGGCGCCCATGTAGATGAAAAACGCGATGGCGATCAGTATCAGGTCGAACGCGAAGAGGCCGACGAATCCGAGGAGCACGGCGAAGGCCTTCCCGACCGACGCGGCGATCCGGGTCGCCCGGACGTGCGGGCGGTTCCGAGCGAGCAGCGCCCGAAGGACCCGTCCACCGTCCATCGGAAACCCGGGGAGCATGTTGAAGCCCGCGAGCGCGACGTTCATCAGGGCGAGATAGCCCACGACGAACCGGATCGCCGGTTCGCCCGGCGGAATTGCCTGAAACGCCACCCACGAGACGACGCCGAGCGCGACGCTGACCACGGGCCCGGCGATCGCGACCGCGAACTCCTGGCGCCAGTCCTCCGGCATCTCCGTGAACTGGGCGACGCCGCCGAGCAGCCACAATTTGATGGAGTCGATCTGGAAGCCGTAGTGCATCGCCACGAGCGAGTGGCCCAGTTCGTGGAGCAGGACGCCGACGAACAGCCCGATCGCGGCGCTCGTTCCGAGGATCCACGGCGTGAGCCCCTCGGTCAGCGCCCCCTCCGAGACGGCCACGTCGGGCAGAATCCCGAGGATGTCGACCCAGAACTCCACCTGCGTGCCGATGATCCAGGCGAACAGCGGCAGGACGAGCAGGAACGTCAGGTCGAGTTCGATCGGAATGCCGAAGATTCGCCCGATCCGATAGCTAGGCATACGCCTCCGTACGGGCGCGGGACAGGTAAACGAATGGCTCCGAGCAAGATGGGGCGTCGGGATCGCCGGCGTCGATCCGGTCACCGGGTGCGTTCGGACCGAAACCGATCGAGGGCGACGGGGGTCCGGTGGTCGGATCCGCCAGCTCAGTGCGCGACGGCCCGGCCGGCGTCGATCGCGTCCCGTTCGTTCGCGACGTAGGCGGCGAGGTCGAGCATCTGTTTCGAAAAGCCGTACTCGTTGTCGTACCAGACGAGGATCTTGAGCATGTCGCCGGCGACGACCATCAGCGAGTTCAGGTCGACGAACGACGGGATCGGCAGGCCGACGACGTCGCGGGAGACGATCTCGTCGTCGGTGTAGCCGAGGACGCCGGCGAGGCGGCCGTCGGCGGCCTGTCTGATCACGTCGGCGACGTCCGCCTCGGTCACGTCGGTTTCGAGGGTGAGCGTGAGATCGGAGATCGAGCCGTCAGGGACCGGAACGCGCATCGCGCGACCGTCGAATTTCCCGCGCAGGTTGGGCAGGATTTCGGTGGTCGCGACGGCGGCACCGGTCGTCGTCGGGACGATATTCTCCGCGGCCGCCCGACCGCGCCGGCGCTTCTTCTTCGGCCCGTCGATCAGGCCCTGGCTCCCCGTGTAGGCGTGGACCGTCATGAGGAACCCCGATTCGATGCCGAACGCCTCGTCGAGGACCATCATCACCGGCGCGACGGAGTTCGTCGTACACGAGGCGTTCGAGACGACGGCGTCGCCGTCGTAGGCCCGGTGGTTGACGCCGTAGACGAACATCGGCACCGGCTCGTCACCCTTCGGCGGGGCCGAGATGAGAACCTGGTCCGCACCCCCGTCCAGATGCTGGGCGGCTTCCGCACGCGTGCGAAACAGGCCGGTGGCTTCGAGCGCCAGCGACACGTCGAGGTCGTCCCACGGGAGCGTCGTCGGATCGGGTTCCGAGAGGAGCCGGATCCGCTGGTCCCCGATCACGAGCCGATCCCCGTTCCGGGCGACGTTCTCCGTGCGACCGTGGACGGAATCGTACCGGAACAGGTACTCCATATCGTCGTCGTCCATCACGTCGTTGACCGCGACGACCCGGAGATCGTCGCGAGTCAGCGACGCGCGTAGCAGACTGCGGCCGATCCGGCCGAAGCCGTTGATTCCGAGTCGAAGCGGTTCGCCCGAGCCGCCGCGATCGACTGTCGTTCCCATAGTCGGCGGCACGCGACGAGCGCGTAAATTGGTGTTGGAAGATTGGTAATAAATGCTGAGAGACAGCAACGGTGCACCGTCAGTCGCGCGCATCCGTTCGGTTCGTCGAACGGAGTGCGACGAGGTTCCTGCGGCGCCGACTGCGACCGCGCTCGCGCCCACCGCACCGACCGGCAGCGGACGATGCCATCGGTCGGTCGCGAGCGATCGACGCCGACGGTCGCTCACTCACGAGCGGCGGCCAACGATCGATTACCATCCTGAAACGGTACGTCGCCGTCATCCGCCGACTCGCAATTTATTACCGCGTTCGTGGTCGGAGGACGACATGTCCCGGTCCGAGGCGGGGCGATCGATCGATCACGAGGAATTCGAACCCGTGGGGACGCTCGCCCTGGTCGCGCTCTACTTCGCGGTGTTGAGTATCATGTGGCTGTTCACGTACTTCGTCGAGTTTCTGGGAAACGGACCGACGGTCGTCGGCCTGCTCGAACCGACCGCCGCGGCCGCAATCGGCGGCGTCCACGGGCGGGCGAGCCGCGGCGGAGGTGACCGATCCCGACGGCGTGGAAACGAAGGCGACGGCCCGACGCGCCCCGACTGTCCACGATTCCCCGGAGGTGACGGGCAGCCGTGAGAATCCACACCTACGAGCGACTCTGGCTGGTCGCCTCGCTGGTGCTGATCGTCGGGTTCATCGCGACCGTCACCTACGGCGCGGTCGGGATCGGCATCGAGATGATCGGCGACGAGCCGGGGACGATCGACCCGGACGCGATCGGCGACGACGACCGCTTCGGGGACCCGCGCGTCGAGCAGGTCGGACCGAGCGAGTACGAGGTCTACGTCGTCGCGTACACGTTCATCTTCCAGCCCGCCGAGATCGAGGTGCCCGCCGACAGCGAGGTCACGTTCTACCTGACGAGCGCCGACGTCATCCACGGCTTCGAGGTGGCGGGAACGAACGTCAACTCGATGGTGATTCCGGGCCAGATCGCCCAGCTGACGGTCGAGTTCGACGAGCCCGGCACCTACGGCGTCGTCTGTAACGAGTACTGCGGCCCCGGCCACCACACCATGGAAGGCTCGCTCACCGTGGTGCCGGCCGAGCGTTACGATCAGACGAGCGTCGCCGTCACCGCCCCGAATGCCGTCGAGGCGAGTTCGACGGTCGACCTCACGGCGACGGTGTCGAACGGGCTCCTCGAGGCTCGCGAGACGACCGTGACGGTCGATATCGCCGGCGAAACGGTCGAACGAGACGTGACCATCCCCGGCGATGGCAGCGAGAACGTGACAGTGGAGGTCGACAGCGGGGACCTCGGCGCCGGCGAACACGACTGGTCGGTATCCGTCGACGGACTGACCGAGTCGGGGACGATCACGGTCGACGAGCGAGCGGCGGCGACCGCGAATGCCGTCGACGAGCGGGCGGAGTCGGCGACGAACCCCGTCGAGAGCGAGGGAGCCCCAGGGCTCGTCCCCGAATCGAGTACGACCGGATCGAGCGGCGTCGAGCCCGGAGGTGACCGATCGTGACCGCTCACTTCGTCGATCGGTTTCCGTCGCAGGCGCGGCTCGTTCGCGCGGCGTTTCTCGCGTCGTTCGTCGCGTTCGGGATCGGTGCGGTCTTCGGGTTGATCCAGGCGTTCCACCGGACCGGCACCTATCGGTTCCTCGAGTCGGCGGACTACTACACGGTCCTGACCGGCCACGGCGTGTTCCTGGTCATCTCCTTCGTCGTCTTCTTCCTCGTCGGGCTCTTCCACTGGGCGGTCACCGACAGCCTGGACCGGGAGCCGGT
Organism: Halovivax limisalsi; assembly: GCF_023093535.1. NCBI lineage: Archaea > Methanobacteriati > Methanobacteriota > Halobacteria > Halobacteriales > Natrialbaceae > Halovivax > Halovivax limisalsi. Next base: position 1,962,698 of record NZ_CP095757.1, on the reverse strand, counting down.
CGATACGCGCCTGAGCTGGGCGTGGTACGGCCTGATGGTCGTCGGCTCGATCCTCGTCGCGATCACGATCCTCGGCGGATTCCTCCCCGAACCGCCGTCGGTCCTCGGCGCCCCGCTGAGCGCAGACGTCCTCTTTACGTTCTACGCACCGCTGCTGGCCAACCCGCTCTTTTACCTCGGCCTGGCCATCTTCTTCGCCGGAACGTGGCTCGCCGGCCTCGATTGGTTTCTGACGTGGCGAGCCTGGAAGCGCGAGCACGCCGATCGGCGCATTCCGCTCCCCACCTTCATGGTCCTGACGACGATGCTCATGTGGTACCTGGGTTCGGTCGGCGTCATCGTCTCGATCCTATTCTTCCTGCTGCCGTGGTCGCTCGGCGTCGTCGAAACGATCAACCCGTTGCTGACGCGGACGCTCTTCTGGTACTTCGGCCACATGGTCGTCTACTTCTGGGTGCTGCCGGCGTACCTGCTCTGGTACAACGTCCTCCCGAAACTCTCGGGCGGGCGGCTGTTCAGCGATCCGCTCGCGCGAGTCGTCTTCATCCTGTTCGTCCTGCTGTCCACCCCGGTCGGCATCCACCACCAGTACCTGGACCCCGGCATCGCGGAGGGCTTCAAGTTCGTCGCGATGACCAACACGATGTTCCTCCTGTTGCCGAGTCTGCTGACCGCCTTCACCGTCGTCGCGAGCATGGAACACGGCGCCCGCCAGCGCGGCGGGACGGGCCTGCTCGGCTGGATCCGCGACCTGCCGTGGTCCGACGCGGCGTTCACCGGGATGGCCCTCTCCGGCGCCGTCTTCGCCTTCGGCGGCTTCACCGGCATCGTCAACGCGGGGATGAACGTCAACTACCTGGTGCACAACACGCTGTGGATTCCGGGGCACATCCACACGCAGGTCGGGACCGCGACGGCGCTCAGCCTCATGGCCGGCTCCTACTGGTTGGTCCCCCAGCTCACGGGCAATCGACTCGTCGGCCGACAGCTCGCGCTCGGACAGGTAGTGCTGTGGTTCCTCGGCATCGTCTTCATGACCAACGCCATGTACCGCGGCGGGCTGTTCGGCATCCCTCGCCGGACGGCCGAACCCCAGTACGGCTTCGAGTACGACGTCGGCATCGGTTCGGTCGCCGAACTCGACGCGCAGATCGCGCTCGGGGGCACACTTCTGTTCATCTCCGGAGCGCTCTTCCTCGCGCTGATGGCGCTAACGGCGTTCAACGCGGACAGCGAACCGCTCGTCGACGGGGAGATTCCGCCCCCGCTTTCGGGCCCCGGCGATTCGCCGGCGATCCTGGACAACCTGGGGCTCTGGGCGGGAATCGCGATCGTCCTCCTGGTGCTGGCGTACGCGCTGCCGCTTGCTAGCATCGTCCGGAGCGGCGGGCTCTTCGATACCGGTATCGACCCGTATCCGGTCGTCGTCGCCGCTCGCGAGGCCCCCATATCGTCGATCACAGCGCCCCCGTGACGATGCGCACGTCGCCAGCCAAACTGCTGCTCGTCGGCGCGCTCGTCCTCGTGTTCCTCGTCGAGGGCCGGACCGTCCTCGCCTTCTTCGGCGTCGAGGTGACGCCGACCGAGACCGTCGCGCTCGGCGTGGTCGCGTTCGCCCTCCTGCTCGGGTGGGCGGTGTGGCCCGGCGAAAACGGCTCCGCCTAGCGATCCGTCACCGTGCCGCGAAGTGCAGGGCGGGTCACTATGGCTGCCCGAGTCGAAGCAGGACGATATGGCGTCCGCGCCGTCTCCCCGGATCGCGCTCGTCGTCGCCGTGCTCGCCCTGGGACCGACGATCCTCTTCGCGGTCACCGAGGCCGGACTCGGCGGTCTCATCGCCTCGGTGAACGTGCTCCTCATCGTCGGTTCCCTCGCTCTCGCGCTGTCGCCGATCGACGAATCCGTCGAATCGAACGGACGGGGTCACTGACCGACGGCGGGTCGGTGACGCGTCCGATCGGCGTCCAGACGGGGGAGAACCCGACTCGGCGACCGGCACCGACCGGCCGAACCGGCGCCGGGCGTTTCGCCACGCACGACGGGGGAGAGCCGCGGGACGGGTCACTCCTCGTCGAACTCGCGTTCCTCGCCATCGGTGCGCCGTCCGACGTCGACGCGATAGTTCGAGAGGATGTCCCGACCGAGGATCACGGGGTAATCCATGTGACTGCGATCCTCGACGCTCGCGGTCACGGTGTGCTGGTTACCGCCGACGCCGACGACCACGTCGACGACCGGCCGACTTCGGCTGCCGGAGGCGCTGCCCGTCCTGACCTTCGTGATGGACTTGATCGGGCCGGCGCCGATGTCCGCGGCGAGGCTGGTGTCGATGCTCGTCCGCTTTGCACCCGTGTCGGACTTCGCGACGACCGTCTCGGAGCCCCTCGTCCCGGTGAGAATGATCTCCTCGGTGTAGCCGATGTCGGACGGAACCTCGTCCTTGGCGACCGGCTCCGCGGGCAGGAACGACGGCCGGGAGTCGTCGAGCGTGCCCGCGAGGCGCTCGACCTGCTCGTCGTCGACCTCGCCGCCGACGCGCTCGATCGCCTCCTTCGCGATGTACGGCGCGGGGCTGACGCCCGTGGCCTGGAAGAGGCCCTTGAACCCGGCGGTCGGGTTCACCTCGAGGACGTACCAGCCGTCGTCGCTCTCGACGACGTCGACGCCCGCGTAGTCGAGGCCGATCGCCTCCGTCGATTCGATCGCGATGTCGCGTACATCCCGGGGAAGATCGTCGGTCGCGTCCTCGACCGACCCGCCGAGGGCGACGTTCGTCCGCCAGTCGTTGTCCGGCGCGTAGCGGTACATCGCGCCGATAATCCCGTCGCCCACGACGTAGATGCGGATGTCGCGGTGTCGGTCGGCGTCGCGCTCGATCAGTTCCTGCAAAAAGGCGTACCGGTTGCCGACCTTGGGGTTGACCCGCTCTTCGCGGCCGACCTTCCAGGTGCCGCCGCCGTGGGTTCCGATCGCGGTCTTGTACACCGCCTCGTCGCCGAACTCCTGACGGGCCTCGTTGAGGCGGTCGCTGCTGAGCGAGAGGAGCACGTCCGGAACGGGGAGTTCGTGCGCGGCGAGCGCGACGGCCGTCGACAGCTTGTGCAGGGCCGTCATGGTCGCGACCGGCGTGTTGAGCGTCGGGACGAGCCGGGAGAGCGTGTTGACCAGCCCGAGGGCCTCGCAGGGCTGTTCGGTGTTCGATAGCAGAAGGCGGTTCGCGATGACGTCGACCGACGGTTCGAGCGTCACCCGGCCGTCGTCGACCCGGATCGTCGTGTTGTCGGTCCGGAGCCACTGCGGCCGGTGGCCGAGCCCTTCGACCGCGTTGCAGATCGCCTTCGTCTCCTTGCTGTTGTGCAGGCTCAGTACGCCCACCGTCACCGGCTCGACCGTGTTCATACCGGAAACACGCCAGTGGGCCCGAAAAACGTTCGTACCGATCTCGGGCGCCGGTAACCGGCGATCGAGTGGCGTCACCGGAGACGAGGCGGGGTGGTCGGGCCCGGCGACGACGGATTGCTGCGAGCGGTGATCGCGATCAGGTGAGCACCGCGCGAAGCGACGCCGGGCGAACGAGGCCGCTCGCGACGGCCAGCACGCCCCAGACGAACACGCCGACGGCGATCGCGAGAACGAGTTCGCCCACCGTTGCGATCGTCGGCACGACGACGATCACACTGGCGGCCATCACCGCGGTGATCGCGACGATTCGAGTCAGCTCGATTCCCAGCGATCCAAGCCGCAAGGAGAGTTCGTCGTGGACGACGTAGCCGTTGACCGCGACGTAGACGGCGTGGGTGACGATCGTCGCGAGCGCCGCGCCGACGACGCCGATCGCGGGGATCAACAGGACGTTCAGGCCGGCGTTGCCGATCGCGGTCGCCCCTTTCGCGACGGCGCGGGCTCTCGCCCGACCGAGGTAGTCGAGCCCGTCGCTGGTCAGGTTGGTGATCGTCTGGAGGACGACGAAGACCGAGAGCACCTGGAGCAGCACCGCGGCGCTCGCGTAGTCGGCGCCGAAGACGAGCGTCACGAGCGGGTCGGCGACGATGGCGAGGCCCGCCGCGGCCGGCACGTACAGCGCCAGCGCGTTCGTCAACGCCGTCTCGTAGAGGGCTCGCGCGCGGTCCAGATCCCCGCCGGCCTTCTCCTCGCCGAAGTTCGGCGAGATGACGAAGCCGAGCGACTCCGCCGGGGCGAGCACGAAGTCCGTTATCTGTTTCGCGAGGGTGTAGACGCCGACGGCCGCCGGGTTCAGGAAGACGCCGACGAGCACGATGTCGATCTGTTTGTCGAGGACGTTCGCGCCGCGCGTCGCCGTGAGCGGCACGCTGTAGCCGAGCACCCGACGAGAGAGTCCGGGATCGACCGCGTCCGCAGGCTCGTGGGCCGCGTAGACGAGGACGAACGTCGCAGTCAGGCCGACTGCCGCGGCGACGAGGTAGCCGACGACGTACCCGAAGAACGCCCCGAGCGCGCCCAGCCCCGCGAGGACGAACGCGACGGCGAAGACGAGCCTGGCCGCGCCGCCGACCGCCCTGAGCGCGGCGCTGAAGACGAGTCGGTTCGACCCCTGGAAGACGATCTCCGTGAAGACGCCGAACGATTTCGCGACGACGAGCCCGGCGCCGGCGGTCAGGAACGGCGCGGCGGCCGGTTCGCCCAGCGCCGCGGCGAGCGGACGGGCGCCGACGAACAGCGCGGCGGCCACGATCGAGACGAGGAGGAGTTTGTAGCCGACGACGCGCCGGAGCAGGTGCGGAATCTGGCCGGGGTCGGTCTCGCGGTACTCGGCGAGGTACCGCGCCGCCGACTTCCCCAGCCCGAGGTCGGCGACGAGCTGGACGACCGCGAGGACGCCGATCGACCAGTACAGCAGGCCGTACCCCTCCGGATCGAGGAAGACGCGCGCCAGCAATACCAGCAGCAGGGCGCTCGTGAGCATGTAGACGGCTCGCGCCGCGAGCGTCGCCGTGAACCCCCGTACTAGCCGTCCCCTCGATTGCATCGGAAACCACACCCTCGGGTATCGACGCGAACCGCCTCCGCCGTCGACCAGGTCGAGGGTACCGGGGCGTCCGAATTGTTATCCGGTCCGATCAGACCGCAGGCGCTCCGTACCGGTCCGCAAACTGATCGGTATGCGGGCCAGCGTCTCACGCCGTCCCCCGACCCAGAGGGTTACAGGTAGGACGCGTCCCACCGGGTCGCCTTGCGTTTGTTTCCGCAGACGTTACACGCGATGCGGCCCATCGAGTCCATCGCGTTGTCGAGGGTGTCGCAGTTGCCGCAGAACCAGCCGTAGCGCTCGTCCTCGTCGGTCGACTCGTAGGCGGCGTAAAACGGCGCCTGCGAGCCGCGGGCCGCCTCGCCGTAACTGACGTAGGCCGTCGTTCCGTCCGCGAGTTCGCGTGCCTCGATCGCGCGCCACTCCGCGTCGGCCACGTCGCTCTCGACGTAGACGTTCTCGGTGTGGGTCTCGTCGCCGATTCGGATCGAGCGCGTCCCCGCGCGCTCGAAGCCGTGCTCGTCGTAGAATCGGTTGCCGTCCTCGTTGCCGGCGAGCACGAATCCCCGAACGCCCTCCGCGCCTTCGTCGAGCAACGCTTCCCGCGTCCGCGTGAGCAACCGGGAACCGAGTCCGGCGCCGCGTTCGTCCGGCCGGACGTGCAACCAGTGAATGTGTCCGGCCGTCTCCCGGTCGCCGACGATCTCGGACTGGCTGAAGCCGACGGGGCGACCGTCGTCGACGGCCAGCAGAACGACCGAGTCCTCGCTCTCGACGAGATCCCGGGTGGCGTCGCCGCCGTACCACTGCGCCAGGGCGTCGTCGATCGTCTCCTCGTCGAGAAACGACGCGTAGGACGCTTTCACCGACTCCCGAGCCATCGATCGGAGCACCTCGGTATCTGACGCCGTCGCCTCGCGAAATTCCATGTCGAAGACGATCACGCCCTCGTACATAACTGTCGCCCCGGTGCGCACGTCGCGAACCTGGCCCGTCGGACGGGAGGCCGCCGACGCGGACGCACCGAGAACCGACAGCTCACCCGTGGGCCGGTGCCCCGGTGCGGCCGTACCGGAAGTCGACCGACTGCCGCTCAGCGTCGACTCACAATCCGTCGGGGCGATACCGATCGACCCGTTCGTCGTCACACGCACTATTTTTAGGGCCCCGGAAGATGGAGAGCGTATGGCCGACGCCGCGTCCGGGTCGGACGACGATCGCGAGCCGGAACCGTTCACCTACTCCGGCGGGCGGGTCGATCCCGGCGAGACCGCGAACATCCGATACGGGATCAGCGAGACCTACCTCGGGGATCCGATCCGGATCCCGGTGACGATCGTCAACGGGAGCGGGCCCGGCCCGACCGTCTTTCTCACCGCGGCCTCGCACGGCGACGAACTCAACGGGATCGAGGTCGTCCGCGAGGTCGCCCACGACTGGGATCACACTGACCTCCACGGGACGCTGGTCTGCGTACCGGTGCTGAACGTCCCCGGCTTCCTCGCGCAGGAGCGATACCTTCCGATCTACGACCGCGACCTCAACCGGTCGTTTCCGGGGAAGTCGGACTCGACCAGCGCGAAGCGGATGGCCGATCGCATCTTCTCGAACTTCATCGCCCCTTGCGACTTCGGCCTCGACTTTCACACCTCCACTCGCGGGCGAACGAACATGCTCCACGTCCGGGCCGACACGGGCGACGAGGCCGTCAAGCGCCTGGCCTTCGCCTTCAGTTCGAACGTCGTGATCGACGGCGAGGGCCCCGAGGGAACGCTCCGTCGCGAGGCGACGAGGGCCGGCGTTCCGACGATCACGATCGAGATGGGCGAGGCCCACCGATTCCAGCGGACGCTCATCGATCGGGCGCTGACCGGCGTCGCGAGCGTCCTGGCCGAGGTGGGCTGTCACCCCGAATCGTCGGTTCACTGGCCCGGGTGGCGAACCGTCATCGAAGAGGCCGGCGAGAAGACCTGGCTCCGCGCCGACGCGGGCGGCATCGTCGACATGAAACTCGGCCGGGGCGAGCTCGTCCGCGAGGGCGAGGTGATCTGTACGATCACGAACCCGTTCAAGGAGGAGGACGACATCGTCTCCGTCGAGGCGCCCTTTACGGGACTGATCGTCGGCGTCCTCGAGAACCCGGTCGTCTATCCCGGCAACCCGCTCTGTCACCTGGTCGCGCTCGACGACGACACGCTGCGCGCGCTCGAGCGCGAACTCGAGAAGTCGCTCTCCGGCCTCGGCGTCGGGTGATCGAGGCGGCCGATCGATGCCAGTTACCGAACACCGACCGATCGGGCCGGCCCGACCGAACCAATTCGGGTTCGGCCGGTCGCGTGCTACGAGGTTCTCGGCGATTGTGGGGACGGAAAGTAACTTCTATACCAGCGGGGTTCGATCCCTCAGACGAGCATGAGCCAGTCTTACAACCGCGGCCTCGTCGAGGACTTCGGTCGGTGGCGGGAGTTCGCGCCCGGGATGTGGGCGTGGATCCTCCACAAGTTCACCGGCTGGATCCTCATCGGCTACCTGTTCACCCACATCGCGGTGTTGAGCACGGCGCTGGGCGCGGCCGACGCCACGATGGCCGAGATTCAGGCCAACGAAGACGTCTACACCACGACGCTACAGGGTCTCGAGGGGCTCTTCATCGTTCGCGTCCTCGAGGTCGGCCTGCTGGCCGTCGCCGTCTTTCACATCCTGAACGGGGTTCGGCTGCTGCTGGTCGACCTGGGCATCGGCCTCGAGGCCCAGGACAAGAGCTTCTACGTCTCGCTGATCGTCACCGCCGCGATCACCGTCGCGAGCGTTCCCACGTTCATGACGGAGGTGGGCGTCTGATGGCCGAGCGCTACTCCAGTTTCACGCCCGGCGGGACGGGCTGGCTCCTCCAGCGCGTGACGGCAGCGTTTCTGATCGTCACGCTCGCGTTTCACTTCTTCCTGCTGCACTTCGTCAATCACGCCTACGAGGTCACGTTCGCTGGAACGACCATGCGTATGGAGAACGTCGGCTACATGGTGACGATGATCCTCTTCCTCTGGGCGGCCGCCTTCCACGGCGTCAACGGCGTCTACAACGCGCTGGTCAATCAGGGCCTCTCCGGCACGCCCAAGCGGATCGTCCTCGGCATCTTGATCGTCGCCGGGCTCGCGCTCGTCGCGCAGGGAACCTACGTCGCCCTCGTCATGGGGGGAGTACTCCAATGAGCACGCAACAGGAACAACCGCAGACCGACGAGACCGAACCAGGCGACGACAGTGGGGACGCGGCCGAGCCGGAACCGGCCGGACCCTCGCCGCAGGACCGTCGGATGGAGCGGAAAGCCGACCGGGCGGCCGAGCGTGAACGGGCGGCCGAGGCCGCCGGGCCGGCCGGCGACTCGGTCCACCTGAAGGTGTTCCGGTTCGACCCGGAAGTCGAGGCCAAGCAGAAACCGCGCTTCGACGACTTCCACGTCCCCTTCGAGAAGGGGATGACCGTCCTCGACGCGCTCATCTACGCCAGGGACGAGTTCGACTCGTCGCTGACCTTCCGTCACTCCTGCCGGCAGGCCGTCTGCGGCTCGGACGCGTTCTTCATCAACGGGCGCCAGCGCCTGGGCTGTCAGACCCAGATCTCGGACCTCGACCAGCCGGTACGCGTCGAGCCCCTGCCACACCAGGAGGTCGTCAAGGATCTGGTCGTCGAGATGGAGCACTTCTACGAGCAGATGCACGCCGTCGAGCCGTACTTCCAGTCCGAGGAGACGCCGGACGCGGCCGAGCTCGAAGAGCAGCACCAGACGCCCGAGAACCGCGAGAAGGTCAAGATGTCGACGCGGTGCATCTGGTGTGGCGCCTGCATGTCCTCCTGTAACATCGCGGCCGGGGACAACCAGTACCTGGGCCCCGCGGCGATCAACAAGGCCTACCGCTTCGCGATGGACGACCGCGAGGAGGCCGAGCTGAAGGAGCATCGACTGCGCATTCTCGAGCAGGAACACGGCGTCTGGCGGTGCCAGACGCAGTTCTCCTGCACCGAAGTGTGTCCGAAGGACATCCCGCTCACCGAGCACATTCAGGAGCTCAAGCGGGAGGCCGTCAAGCAGAACCTGAAATTCTGGTAACCATGTACGAACACGACGTCATCGTCGTCGGCGCGGGCGGCGCCGGCCTCAGGGCCGCGATCGCAGCGCACGAGGCGGGCGCCGACGCGGCGCTCGTCACGAAACTCCACCCGGTCCGCAGTCACACCGGCGCGGCCGAGGGCGGCATCAACGCGGCGATCCGCGAGGGCGACGACTGGGAGCTGCACGCCTACGACACGATGAAGGGCTCGGACTACCTGGGCGACGCCCCCGCGATCGAGACGCTGGCCCAGGATTCGCCCGAGGACACGATCACCCTCGAACACTGGGGGATGCCGTTCTCCCGCGAAGAGGACGGCACCGTCTCCCAGCGACCGTTCGGCGGCCTCTCGTTCCCGCGGACGACCTACGCGGGCGCCGAGACCGGTCACCACCTGCTGCACACGATGTACGAGCAGGTCGTCAAGCGCGGGATCCCGGTCTACGACGAGTGGTACGTGATGAACCTCGCCGTGACCGACGAGCCGGACCCGAACGACCGCTCCTGTCACGGCGTCGTCGCCTACGACGTCAAATCCGGGCAGGTGGAGGGGTTCAAAGCGAACGACGGCGTCATCCTCGCCACGGGCGGGCCCGGCCAGGCGTTCGACCACACGACCAACGCCGTCTCCTGTACCGGCGACGGGCAGGCGATGGCCTACCGCGCGGGCGTCCCGCTGGAGGACATGGAGTTCGTCCAGTTCCACCCGACGACGCTGCCGAGTACGGGCGTGCTCATCTCCGAGGGCGTCCGCGGCGAGGGTGGCATCCTCTACAACGAGGACGGCGAGCGCTTCATGTTCGAACACGGCTACGCCAACAACGACGGCGAGCTGGCCTCGCGGGACGTGGTTTCGCGGGCGGAGCTCACCGAGGTCAACGAGGGTCGCGGCGTCGAGGACGAGTACGTCCACCTCGACATGCGCCACCTCGGCGAGGAGCGCATCGTGGACCGCCTGGAGAACATCCTCCACCTCGCGGAGGACTTCGAGGGCGTCGACGGGCTCGTCGAACCGATGCCGGTCAAGCCCGGTCAGCACTACGAGATGGGCGGCATCGAGACCGACGAGAACGGTGCGACGTGTATCGACGGCCTCTACGCGGCCGGCGAGTGCGCATGCGTCTCCGTCCACGGCGCGAACCGCCTCGGCGGGAACGCCCTGCCAGAACTGATCGTCTTCGGCAAGCGCGCCGGCCGCCACGCAGCGGGTGAGGACCTCGGCGAGGCGGAGATTCGGACGGGGTACGGGGACGACGTCGAGGACGAGACCGACGTCGACGCGCCCGTCCAGCCCGGTCGCGCCGGTCTCGACGAGACGAGTCCCGCGGGCCAGGTCGCGACGGACGGCGGCGGCCAGGCGCTGGCGAGCGGGGACGTCCTCGACCGCGCCGTCGAAGCCGAGCGCGAGCGCGTGGAGTACCTGATGGAAAACGACGGGACGAACCACGCCGACATCCGCTCGAAGCTCCAGACGGCGATGACGGACTACGTCAACGTCTTCCGGACAGAGGAGGGCATCAAGAAGGCGCTTTCGATCATCCGCGAGTGTCGCGAGGAGTACCAGCACGTCGGCGTCGCCGACCCCTCGCGAACGTTCAACACCGACCTCCAGATGACCTACGAGACGCGCAACCTGATCGACGTCGCAGAGACGATCGCGCTCGGGGCGCTCGTCCGCAACGAGTTCCGCGGCGCTCACTGGCGCCAGGAGAATCAGGTTCGCGACGACGAGAACTGGCTCAAGCACACGATGATCACCTGGGACGACGGTGAACCGTCGATCTGGTACCGGCCCGTCATCCTCGAGGGCGAGGACAAAACCTACGAGCCGAAGGTCCGGAGCTACTGAGGAACCGTCCGGGACTGTTTTTCTCGACTGCGGGTACGAGCGTGCGCCCTACGATCGAGCACCGAATCGGCTGGGCCGGCGGACTTAGAGGCCGAGTACGTCAAGCAGATCGACGCCGATCTCGAGGTGGTCGACGAGTCGATAGCCCAGGAAGAGACCGACGATTCCGAGCAGGCCGGGTAACTCCGGCGGCGCCGGAATCGGAATCGAGAGGAACCGAAACAGGCCTCCGGTGAGCAATCCGGTCAACAGGGCGAGCGCGGCGAGTGGTGTCGACATCGCGTTCGACTGCGCCGAGGAACGGGAAAAAGGATCCGACCGTCGAGCGCCCGGCGCCCGACCGTCGCGAACTCGAGCGACTGATTTCGACGATCGACGTAGGTCAGTTTTATTATCGTCGAACCACAGAGTCAGGGATATGAGCACAAACGCGATGGAGCAGTTCGACGTCTCGATGCCAACAGACCTCAGCTCGGCGCGGGCGAAACTCGTCTACTTCTGCCTCGCCGTCCGAGGAGCCGCGACGGCCGACGAACTGTGTCTGGCACTCGACCTCGATAAGAGTACCCTCCTCGCCATCGTCGCCACGCTCCGCGATCGGAAGCACGTGGTGCGCGAGAACGGCCGCTATCAACTGGCCTGACCGGACGGTCGCCGAGCGACGGGAGACGACGAACTGAAGCGGGCGACGACGGGGACAGGCCCACGGGCGTGCCGGACGGACCGGCACGCGAGGAGTTCAGAGTTCGATGCGTTCGACCAGTGCGTCCCGATTTTCGTTGGTGTTGACCGCGACGATGCGGACGTGTTCTTCGAGCATCGAGCGTTCGAGCTTGGCCTTGAGGAGGTTGTCGACCTGGTAGACGCCGGCGGCGTTCGTCATCTCGATCTCGACCATCACCGGCCGCGAATCGCCCTCGTAGAGCGACACCCGACTGATCGCCTGACTGGAGAGGGTGTTGATCCCGCGCCCGCCCTGTTCGTAGGGGATGCGAGAGCGCCCGCGCTCCATGTCCAGCGCGTCGGCGACCCGGATGACGCCCGCTTCGAGGGTCAGCGGATCCACCGGCGTGTGGTGACAGAGGATCGCGTGCAGGATCTCGCCTTTCATCCGGACGGCGTCGGCGACGCCGTAAAATTCGGGGAGCACCCGATCCAGCACGTCCGACGCCAGCGGGACGGAGTAAAACGGATGTCGGTCGCGGTGGACGATGTGCCCGATGTCGTGCAGCGTCGCGGCCAGCGCGATAATGACGGCCTCGTCGTCCGCGTCGAGCGATTGTTGGCGAGCGCCGTTGAATTCGACGCCGCCCGCTTTCATCAGGTCGTAGAGACAGAGGGCGCGGTTCCGGACGATTTCGATGTGTTTCGGGCCGTGGTCGTTGTAGCGCATTCGATCGACGGCGTTGACGTTCTGGGCCTCGAGGTACGCCGAAATCTCCGCGTCGCTCTCGACGTACGCGAGGACGTCGTTCACTTTGTCGTCGGGGAAGGCGTGGGGTTCGTCGGGATCGTACACCCGATAGCCGTTGCCGGTAGAATCGCTCATACGGGTGGGACACCGGCCGGAGAGAAAAGCGCTCCGCACCCGTCACCTCCCCGGCCAAGGGAGACTCCGTCCCGTGACGGTGCCTCCCCATCGGTTCTGGCGGGACCGTCGGACCGCCCCCGGCGAGTGTGGTCTCGTCGGCCATCCCATACGCGGATGTACACACTGCCTCGCCAGAGCAGACGGCGTAAGCGAGACGGACAGGGATATCGTACTATATGAATTTTGTAGCACGTCGATCGCAGATTGAATCGTGGGACGCCAAGAAGAGGTGGTTCCCTCGCCCGCAGTCGACCGCTCGGTCCAAAAAGGTTATAATTGCCGCTCGGTAAGCATCGGATAGAGATGGTAGCCGATATCGCACCGTTGTTCGTCCCCGGCATGCCCGGGGGACCGGAACTGTTGATCATCCTCTTCATCGCCATCTTGTTGTTCGGTGCCAACAAGATCCCGAAACTCGCACGCTCGACCGGCGAGGCGATGGGCGAGTTCCAGAAGGGGAGAGAGAAGGTAGAAACGGAACTCGAAGAGATGCGCGAAACCGGGGACTTCGACGACACGACCGCCGACGACGACACCGACTTCGTCGACACCGAGCCGGTCACGAGCGAGGACGCGACGGAGACTGAAACGGAGACGGAGACGAGTAGCAAGTAACGCTGTTTCTGGCCGGGGCGTGTGGCCTAGCGGAGAGGGCAGGAGGTTCCTAACCTTCTGATCGCGGGTTCGAATCCCGTCACGCCCGTACTCCGACGAACGCGGTGAGTCGTGAGTACGGCTCCGTCGGGCTTCGAATCAGGGAGGTCGCGCGCAGCGACGCGAGCACGTCCGACCGCGGTTCGAATCCCGTCACGCCAGTTCACCGGCGAACGATAGCGAGCCGTGTGAACGGGACGAGGGATTCGAAGCCTACCAGTCGCGCGGAGCGAACGAAGTGAGCGAGCACGGCTGGGTTCGGTTCGAATCCCGTCACGCCCGTACGCCGACGAACGCGGTGAGCCGGGAGGACAGCACTGCCGGGAAGTGTAATATCGAGACGACATTGTTCTGACCGCCGTTCGAACGGATCGGCCGGCTAACGGAAGGAACGGGATCCCGATCTCGCCGCCGGAGGCCGAACGCGGATCGGGACTACCGACGAACTGTTTCGGCCGTCAGCCGAGCAGGAATTTTTCAGGCCATAAAATAAAAGACCTATTAGATACCACGATACAAATCAAGAAGGGGGTATTGATAGATGGGGATTGGAATTCGAATGACGGACCGGCACCATCGGCCGAAAACGGCCGGGTTTCGAATTATCACGGCCGATAATTTGTGCATGAATTTTTTGATGGGTGAGTGTTTGGGGGGAGTTAATGGCTATTGACGAGGGTGACCCCGCCGAAGCGTCGGAGTTTTCTGATGGTGAGCCATCAGAATCGACGGTCGCGACGGGTGAAAGTAGCGGACCGACGCGTGAGAGCTCGGTTCGAGTCGGCGAGTACACGTGGTCGGATTTCATGGCCGAGTACGGGTACGAATCCGAGGTCTCCACGCTCTATCCCGAGGGACCGGATGGGTCGAACGACCGGCTGGGTCTCGACGCCGACGACGGCGCCGGCGTGCCGCGCGGGTCGGACTGGGACCGCGTATCGTTCGATCCGACGACGTATCTCGGCTATCATCCGGACGACCTCTCGTCGCTCATCTCGGAGACGTTCGCCCCGAACGCGAACGTGCTCTGGAACGAGTTTCTGGAGTACGTCGATCCGGAGACGACGCCGGTCGTCAAGGACGTCTACACCTGGGAGCACTACAAGTGGGAGTACTACTACGAGGATGACGGGAGTCGACCCCGAACGAGGGACGGCGAAATCGATCGCTTCGACGACGAGGCGGCGCTCGGCTTCGATCCGGAGACGATCGAGGGACGACTCAACGCGGCCGGGTCCGCCGCGATGGAACTCGACGAGGTCGTCGACGAACGAACGGTGAACGTCACCGAAGACCTCGACGAAGACGACTTCTTCTCGACCGACCACGGGAACACGACGGTCGTCAATCGCTACGATCTCGAGAAGGCCGTCCCGTTCGAGAAGAAGACCCACTTCATCGAGTCCGAGCGATACTGGGTGAACAAACCCTACTCGTTCGTCATCATCTTCCACTCCGAGAAGGAAAACGAGAAGAAGTACTACGTCATCGAGCCGTACCGAAACGAGATCGAGCGCGAACTGCAGGAGTTCCTGTCGGGGAAGCTCCGCACGGCGATCAAGTACGCCGACGAGGGCGTCAAGACGAAGCGAGACGAGACGGGACGACGCGAGGTCATCGAGCGCGAGACCCGCCGGCTGCTGAAACGCTACGACCTCTTCGAGGCGACTTCGAACGAGACCTCGCTCGGAATCCTGGATTCGTTCCGCGATTTCTTCGCCGAGGACGACGAGACCGACGAGGAAGCGGCCGAGACGGTGTCACAACTCGAGGGGATGTCGGTGCGACCGGAACCGATCATCCTCGAAGAGGACCCGGACACGCTGAGCGAGTACCAGGTCGAAAAGCTGCTCTACATGCTCAAGCGGGATTTCATCGGCTACGAGCGGATCGACCCGATCAAACACGACATCAACGTCGAGGACATTTCGTGTGACGGGTACAACTCGCCGGTCTTCGTCTATCACTCCGAGTACGAACAGATCATCTCGAACGTCTACCACGGCGAGGACGACCTCGACGACTTCGTCGTCAAACTGGCCCAGCGATCCGGCAAGGGGATCAGCAAGCGACTCCCGCAGGTCGACGCCACGCTGCCGGACGGATCGCGCGCGCAGCTCACGCTCGGGAAGGAGGTCTCCGACCACGGGACGAACTACACGATTCGTCAGTTCAAGGACGTTCCGTTCACCCCGATCGACCTCATCAACTGGAACACGTTCAGCCTCGACGAGATGGCGTTCCTCTGGCTCTGTATCGAGAACCACAAGAGCCTGATCTTCGCGGGCGGCACGGCGTCAGGCAAGACGACGTCGCTGAACGCCGTCTCGCTGTTCATCCCCGCGAACACCAAGATCGTCTCCATCGAGGACACGCGCGAGGTCGAGTTGCCCCAGCGCAACTGGATCGCCTCGATGACGCGGCCGTCGTTCGCCGACGATTCGACCGGCGACATCGACGAGTTCGACCTGCTGGAAGCCGCGCTCCGACAGCGACCCGACTACATCGTCATGGGCGAGATCCGCGGGGAAGAGGGTCGGACCCTGTTCCAGGTCATGTCGACGGGCCACACCACCTACACCACGTTCCACGCCGACTCCGTCGACGAGGTCCTGAAGCGTTTCACGACGGACCCGATCAACGTCTCGAAGACGATGTTCACGGCGCTGGATCTCGTCTCGATCCAGACTCAAACGCGGGTGCAGGGCCGGAAGGTCCGTCGAAACAAGTCCCTGACCGAGATCAACCACTACGAGGCCGAGAACGACGAGATCAACGTTCAGGACGTCTACCAGTGGCAGGCCGAGACGGACGAGTATCTCAAGATGGGCGATTCGAACACCCTGGACGAGATCATGTTCGACCGGGGCTGGAACCACGAGAAGCTCCAGGACGAGCTCTTCAAGCGGAAGGTGATCCTCGCCTACCTGATTCGCAACGGGCTCAACACCTACGCCGAAGTGGCGGCGACGGTCCAGGCGTTCATCAACGATCCGGAGACGATCCTGACGCTGATCGCCAACGAGCAGTTAGAGAACAGTCTGGCCGACTTGCGCGAGATGGAGAGCGTCCACATCGACGTCGATCCGTCGAAGGAGGAACTCGTCCCGCGCCCGGACGCCTCCTCGGAGACGCTCAATCTCTCGATGGACCTTCTCGAACGGGCCGAGGAGTCGCTCTTCGACGAGTACCGCGGCAAGGTTCCGAGCGGGCTGGCGAGTGCCCTCGACGACGTCGAGGCGGACGACGGCGCCATCGATTCGGGCGTCGAAGAGGCGTTCGACTTCGAGGAGACCGCGGTCCCGCAGTCGTCGGAGACGGCGTTCGAGGACGTCGACGACTCGTTCGCCGTCGACGAGTCGAGCGCGAGCGAGGCGGGCGCGGCGGAGGCGCCATCGTGGCTGGACGACGACGCCACCATCGACGCCTCCACGGCCAGCGCATCGGGAACCGCGCAGCGAATCGAGAGTGACGCGCCAGCGGCCGAGTCCCCGGCCAATCCGGAGCTGGACGGCGAAACGAACGAGCCGGTGACGCCGGAACTCGACGGTGCGGCCGGCGACCACGCCAGCCCACCGGAGCTCGACGGCGACACCGACGATCCGTCCCGCCCGGAGAAACACGACGGCGAGGAGGAGGCCGTACCGAGCCTTGAGGGGGCAGAGCAGCCGGCCGAGGAGGGCGAGTCATCGTCCGTGGACGCACTTGAAAGCCTCTTCACCGGGATGGACGAAACGCTGAAATCGCTCGAAACAGGCGCGTCGGATACGGAGGAATCCGACTCGGCGGCGGGCACATCGCGCTTTGAACCCGACACATCGGAGTTCGACTCGATGTTCCCCGATTCCGAACTGAATTCGGTCTTCGACCCCGACGCCGGCGAATCGGGCGAAGCGACCGAGCCGACGTGGGACCTCGGGAAACACTCGGGCGCGTCGCCGGCGGACCAGGCGGAGACCGGGGTCCCGGACGCCGATCGGTCGGACGACGACGGCTGGTTCCCTGCGAACGCGAGCGACCGCGAGGAGTGGCCCGACGACGCGAAGGTGGCCGAGGATGGCGATTCGTCGGCGTCAGACGACGTCAGTGAGTCGCAGCCGACCCGTGACGGGTCGAAGCGATCCGAGGCGACCGACGAGGATCTGACGGACGCGGGCGACGGTCAGGACTCGATATTCGGGTCGGAGGACGAGGACTCGGTGTTCGGTACCGACCCGTCCGAGCCGGACGACGAAGCGACGGGGTCGTTCGTCGCGGGCGACGATCGCGAGTCGTCGATCTTCGGGTCGGGATCGGCCGACGCCTCGACGCAGACCGGCGACGGGACGGAATCGAGTCGCGACGCCGACGACGAACAGGCCGTCGAGGGCGTGGGTGACGACGCGGTCGACGAAACTGGCGAGGGCGAACCGGCCGACGCGTCCCCCGACGATGCGCAATCGACCCCGTCCGACGGGGCCGACGACGCGAGTACTGCCGACAGAGCGGACGGTCCGCAGGAGGAGGATCGATGAGTCTCGGGCGAGGAACGTCCACCGACGAGCGCTTCGGCGACTCGGATGCGCTCGGAGATACGTTCTACCCGCTGTACGCGCGCCTGTTCTCCGAGGAGAGCCAGTTCGTCGGCGACGTCGAGAAGAAACTCGCCCAGGCGCGGATGACCGACACCGTGGAGATGTATCTCTCGCGGGCGCTCGGGATCGGCTTCATCAGCGGGCTCTTCCTCTGGATCCTCGGGTTGCTCGTCGGCTGGGGAGTCTTCGGCACCGGGCTGGTCGAGGTCGATCAGTTGATCGGCGTGCCCGTCCCGAGCGAGCGCGTCCTCGCCATCTGGGAAGCGGTGAAGATTCCGACGCTGATCGTCGTCTGTGGACTGGTCTTCGGGACGCTGGGATTCGCGCTCGGGTTCGGTTCGCTCGTCGCGGTGCCGTACTCGCGGGCGTCGGCCAGAAAGCGCGAGATCAACATGCTGCTGACCGACGCCGTCTCGTTCATGTACGCGCTGTCAGTCGGCGGGTTGAATCAACTCGAGATACTCCAGGCGATGGCCGAGGCCGACGACACGTACGGCGAGGTGTCGAAGGAGTTTCAAAACGTCGTCAACGAGACCGAGTACTTCGATACGGACTACCGGACGGCGATCCGAAACCAGGCGATCGAAACGCCGAGCGACGAACTCTCGCAGTTTCTGACCGACATGCTCTCGATCGTCAACAGCGGCGGGGACATGGAGAGTTTCCTCTCGGACAAGAAGGAAAAGCACATGCGGACCGCCAAGCAGCAACAGGAGCTCACGCTCGAGACCCTGGAGCTGTTCGGCGAGATGTACATGACGCTGTCGTTGTTCCCGCTGTTGCTGATCATCATCTTGGTGATCATGCAGATGATCCCCGACGCCGACGTCAGCACGAACATGATATACATCGCCGTCTACGGGCTGATTCCGCTGACGGGCGTCGGCTTCATCGTCCTGGTGTCGACGGTGAAACACGACGAGGTCGGCGACGGCTACCTCAGCCCGGACGGTGGGCACAACCGATTGAAGGCAACCCAGAGTAGCGGCATACTCGATCTCGGCCTCATCGAGGAGTTCTCCGGCAGTTACCGGGTGTTCGACCGGATCAAAAACCGCGAGGGGACTCACGAGACGATGGACGTCCTCGCCAGGCCGCACCACTTCTTCAGGGAGAACCCGATGTATACGCTCGCGTTGACCGTGCCGGCGGTGCTGGTGGTCCTCACCTCGGCGATGGTACAAAACGCCGCCCCGACCAGCTGGTCGGCCTTGAAGGAAGCGCCAGTCTGGGGGACGTTCATCTACGTCTACTTCCCGCTGTACGTCCTCGCGGTGCCGCTCGCCGTCTTCTACGAGTGGAACGTCCGCGCTCGTCACAAGGTGGTTTCGACGTTGTCGGAAGATCTCCGGAAACTATCGAGCGCCAACGACACGGGACTGACGTTGCTCGAGTCGCTCAAGTCCGTTTCCGATACCACGAGCGGCAAACTCGCCAGCGAGTTCGAGGAGATGAACACGAAGGTCAACTACGGGATGGGACTGAAAGCGGCGATGATCGAGTTCAACAACAAGTACCACATTCCGCGACTGGCTCGATCAGTCAAGCTCATCACCAAGGCCCAGGAGGCGTCGAACCAGATCTCGAACGTGTTGCGCACGGCGGCCCGCGCGAGCGAGAACCACGACGACATCGAGCGCGACCGCAAGTCCCGGACGCGGATGCAGGTCGTGATCATCATCATGACGTTCATGACGATGCTCGCGGTGATCGCCATCCTGCAGACGCAGTTCCTCGAGACGATGGCGGGGCTCGAAACCTCCGGGGACGCCGATCCCGGACAGCAGGCCGCCGGCACGCCGATGAGCGACGCGAGCTTCAGCGAGAACGTCGACATCCAGCTGATGTCGCTGCTGTTCTTCCACGCCGTGTCGATGCACGCGATCCTCTCGGGGTTCATCAGCGGGTACATGCGAGACGCGAAGCTGTTGAGCGGTCTCAAGTACGTACTCGGACTGGCGACGGTTGCCCTGATCAGCTGGTCGCTGGTCGCCTAATATCATGCATCGAGACGCACTCACCCGGACGGATGGACGATCGAGCGACCGCGGACAGACGGTTCAGGACTTCGCCGTCGGGATCGGGTTGTTCCTGCTCGCCGTGGCGTTCGTCTTCGCGTTCGTCCCGACGATCATCACGCCGTTCGCGGACGCGGGCGGCGCCCGGACCGCACAGGCCGATCGGGTCGCGTCGACGATCGTCGAGAACGAGACCGTCGCGGGTGAAGAAATAAACCAAATCAACCTCACGGCGTTCGAGAACACGTACGACGTCGGGGAAGACGAACTGGCAAAGCGCCTGGGATTACGAGGCGTCGGCGACCACGTGAACGTGACCGTCATCACGCTCGATGCCTACGGCACGGGACAACCGGCCAACGAGAGCGCCGGCGAGGCGTACGACGACCAGATCGGTGCCAGTACGACGCGCCTCGTGACGGACACCGAGGGCACGTGCGACCCCGTCTGTAAACTCATCGTGAGGGTGTGGTAAGATGAAGGACACGAGAACTCCACAGCGGGCCCAGGCGTTCACCCTCGAGGGATTCATCGGGGCGATCGTCCTCCTGACGGCGGTGCTGTTCGCGCTCCAGGCCGTCGTCATCACGCCGACGACGGGTGGCGCCGTCGATCGCGGCGTCCAGGCTCAGGCCGAACAGGAGGTCGTCGACGCGCTGAATACGGGCCAGTCGACGGGCAACCTCTCGGAACTGGTCCGGTACTACGACGATCCCCAGGATCGGTGGCACAACGGAACAGGGGGGAATTCGAACTTCGTCTACAACAACAGCCAGTACGCAAACGAGAGCGCGTTCGGCCGGGTGCTCGATACGCACTTCTACGAACACGGCGGCAACTCGTTCAACGTCGAGTACATCTACTGGAACGGGAGCGGACATCGGGAGACGATCGACGCCGTCAGGATGGGCGGCGCTCGCGGCGAAGGCGCCGTCTCGGCCAGCTTCACGGTGACGCTACACGACTCGCAGAACCTGACCGAGCCGGGAAGCGACGGGCAGCCGACCGAGGGATCGACGGAACTCGGGAATGCGAATAATTACCCGATCCCGGACGCCTTCAGTTCGAATCTCTACAACATCGTCGAAGTACGGGTGACAGTATGGTGAGACGGACGACCGACAGCGCGCGAACAGACCGAGGGCAGCTCGTGCTGATCGGCGCGATTACGATCGCGTTCATCCTCCTCGGCGTGGTCGTCGTCTACAACGGCGTCCAGTACACGGAGACGGTAAACACCGGCGGAGCCGATCGCAGCGTCGAACACGTCCGGACGGTCGAGGCGGAACTCGAAGCTGGGATCGCGGTGTTGATCGAATCGGCAGGGGGCAAGTCCGAGTTGGACACTGCATTGGGGGAGTTCGAATCTGAGTATCCGAACACGACCGCCCATCGTCAACCGGCGGTCGTCACGCTCGGGAATAGATCGATCGACTGGCCGAACGAGACGGTCACGGTCGATTATCGATACGACGACGGGGCGATATCCACGTCGAAAACGCTCACGGTGAACGCCTCGGAGGGATCGCCGTGACCCTCGAGCGCGACGAGCGGGCGGTTTCGATCGCGGTCACGCACGTCCTCACCATCGGGATCACGACGATACTCATCTCGGGGTTACTGCTCGGCGCCGGGTCGATGCTCGAGAATCAACGCGAGGAGGCGACCAAATCGTCGCTAGAGACGATCGGCGAGCGCCTGGCGAGCGAGATTACCGACGTCGATCGGATCGCGTCCGATGGCGCCGACAACGTCACGGTCCGCACCGACCACCAGCGATTCGTCACCGGTTCGCAGTACACCGTCGAGTTGATCGAGACTGGCTGCGCGAGCGAGTACCCGCTGATCGACACCGAGCAGTGTATCGGCCTCACCTCGAACAGCGAAGGTGTCTCGGTCGGCGTCCCGCTCACGACGAACCAGTCGATCGGCGGCAGCGTCACCGGCGGCGCGATCATCATCGAGTGGGACGGCGGGGACATCACGCTGGAGGAAGAACCATGAGGCGGGCCCGGGCGTCGAACGCGTCCGCTCCCGGTTCGTCACGGTTCGCGTTCGTCGACGAGCGCGGGGTGAGCGAGGTCGTCGGCTTCGTCGTCGTCTTCGGCATCATCATCGGCTCGGTCGGCATCCTCTACACGACCGGATTCGGCGCCATGGAGGAGTTCCGGGAGAACGAGCAGCAGCGAAACGCCGACTACGCCTTCGACGCGCTCGCGGAGAACTTCAACGACCTGGTCCGAAACGACGGCATTCGACAGCGCTCGGGCGAGTTGAACCTGCGGAAGGGGACGATCGAGGTCGGATCCTCGAACGTGGTCAAGGAGGTGACCGTCGACGGGACGGACGTCCTCGAACCGCATCTGAACGACACGGGTCGAAGCGATATCGGCTCGTTCACCTACGAGTACGAGGGGACGACCGTCGCCTACCAGGGCGGTGCCGTGACGAAAGTAACCGACTCCGGCGAACTCGCCGTTCGCAACCCGCCGATGCAGTGTATCGACGGCGAGACCGCCATCGTCTCGCTCGTCGTCGTCGACGGCGATCCGCCCCGCCTGACGAGTTCGAGCGGCCGCGAGATCACCGCCAGCAAGCGAGCGACGACGGTAGTGCGTGGCAACTCAGTGGATATCGTGCTCGGGACCTCACCCGCCGAACCGGCGTGGAATCGATCGCTGAGCGAGCAGGGATTCAGCGGCAGCGGGAATACGTTCACCTGCGGCGGAGGCAGTTCGGGATCGGTCGTCGTCAGGATTACGACGGTCGAGATCGCGTACGACTGAGGCGGCCGTCAGGATCGATTCTCCCAGTCCCCGCTGAGCATCACCCTGAGGCTCGCCCGGTCCGCGAGTGCCTCGACGCGCGCGGCTCGATCCGCGACGGTCCCGCTCGTGTTCAGGAAGGTTCCGTTCGACAGCCGCTCGTACGCGTTCCAGCGCGTACCGTCGCCGTCGGTCGGCCGTTCGGCGAGGACGACCACGCCATCGTCCGTCTCCCACGGGAGTCTGACGCCACCGAGGCCGCGTTCGAAGAAGTACTCGGTCGCCTCGCGGAGCGCGCCGGCCGACGTCGAGTGACCGACGGCGCCGATCGACCCGCGCTCGTTGAACACCCGGACGACGAACTCGCCCTCACGGTCGGTTTCGGGGGGATGCGACGGCGGGGGCGCCGCTGAGTCGGCTTCCGATCGCTCCGGCGCCGACGATGTGGCGTCCTGAGTAGGGTCTTCTACCGACCGGCGTTCGTCAGGAGCATCCGTCGGCTCGTCTCCGCCGGAAGGGTCCGACGGCTGGCGATCGAATCGCGTGTCGCTTGCCGGTTCGCCGGCAGGCCCGCGCGAGTTCGGAACGCCGTCCGCGAGCACCGCATCGATGACGCGTTCGACGACCGGTCGCGTCGTCGCCGGGTCGAGGTCGACCGCGTCCGAAAGCCCGGCGACGATGTCGTCCCGGACAGCGCTGGCGGTCGCTGCGAGTCGTCGGTGCGACCGCCGGGACGCGTCGAGATCGGCGATTCGGGACCGAACGGCGTCGCGTCGGTACTGGCCGAGCGTGTCAACCCCGTCGCCGAACGACTCGAACCGGACGGACTCACGCTCGGGTGTCGCCCCACCGGTTACGCAAACCAGTTCGGCGTTCGTGACATAGAGGCCGCGATCGACGCCGGTCGCGGCCATCGCGCGCTCCATCGCGGCGAGTCCGTCTCGGCCGACCGGGTTCACGTCGATCACGACAAGTGTGGCTGGAACCAGGCCGTCGACATCCACCGACAGGAGATAGTCGACTGACTCGCCGACGATCCGGACGTCGGGACGGACTGCCTCTTCCGTCACCGTCCAGCCGAGCGCGTCGAGCAGCGGCCGGACGATCCACCGGCGCAGCTCCGCTCCGGATTCGAACGGCCCCTCCGACGCGACCGACTCGATCCGCTCCGCCAGCCGATCGATCGGGGTCCCGTCCATTGGCGGGAGAAGACGCTCCGCCGCAATGTAAGAACCGGTTCTCGAACCGCGATCAGATGGTCGCTCTCGCCCGTCAGCCGTTCGACGGCGCGGACCCGTCGGTCGAATCGACGCGATAGATCCGCAGTCGACCGTCGTGGATCGTGAACGTGGCCTTCAACGACGGCGGAATCGTCTCGGCCTTCCCGATGACCAGGTAGCCGCCCGGCCGAAGCGATCGGGCGATCGTCTCGAGCATCGACTCCTTGTACGCCGGGTCGATGTAGATGAAAAGGTTGCGACAGATAACGAGATCGAAGCCGGACTTCGGTTCGTCGTTGATGAGGTCGTGGCGCTCGAATCGAACGGTTTCGGAGAGCGTCGGACGGATGCGAACGCAGTCGTCCTCGCACTCGACGTAGTCCTCGTAGGTCTCGAGGTACGAGAGCTGGTCGTCGATATCCGTCGTTCGGGTCCGTCGATACACGCCCTGCCGTGCCGTCTCGAGGGCAGGGTCGCTGATGTCGGTGCCGAGGACGTAGACGCTCGACTCGTCGATCTCCGGATCGTCGCGAGCGAGCATGGCCAGCGAGTACGCCTCGCGGCCGTCGGCGCAGGCGGCCGACCAGACGTGGACGGTCTCGTTCGACGCGGAGAGCGACCGCAGGACCGACCGAACGCCGTCCCAGACGTCGGGGTTACGGAAGAACCCGGTGACGTTGATCGAGAACGAATCCAAAAGCGCCGTCTGTTCGTCCGGGTCCGATCGAAGCAGGTCCGCGTAGGCCTCGTATCCCTCGCTGTTGGTCCGTCGAATTCGCGAGGAGATGCGGCGATCGAGATAGCTATCGTTGTAGTGACTCGTCGCGAATCCGAGGTCGGATTCGACGAACGAACAAATCGCGTCGAACGCCTCGTCGCTCACAACTCGGACACTCCGTGGTCGCCGTCCGCGCGCTTGATGCGCAGGACGCCCGTCCCCGGGGTGAACTCGACCGTCCGGCCGAAACTGCCGCCGACGTCCTCCGAGACGAGCGGGACGCCGAGCTTCTCGAGTTCGGCCCTGGCCGCCGCCGTGTTGCGCCGGCCGACGCCGTCGCCGAAGCTCTGAAACTCGAACATGTCCGCACCGCCGGCGATCTTCGCCTCGACGTCGGTGTAGGTCGCGCCTCGCTCGACCATCCGGCGGAGGAGCGCGCGGATGGCCGTGTCGGCGTACTTGCCGGGTTTGACGTCGCTGTTGTCGGCCGCGTCGCCGTCGGGCAACATCGTGTGCGCCAGGCCGCCGATCCCCGTCTCCGGATCGTACAGCGCGATCGCGAGACACGACCCCAGCCCGTAGGATTTCAGCGTGTCGTCGCCCTCGGAGACGGCGAGGTCGGAGATGCCGACCTGAACCGGTTCCGGCGCGCCGGGTTCGGTTCCGTACGTTTTCATGTGCCTTCGATGTCCGCGAACTCGGCGGTCGTCGGCGTTTCGTCGATTCGATCGACCTCGAGGGCGTTCAGCGCGCGTTCGAGATCGTCCTCGTCGGGGATCGCGTACACCTCGCAGTCGAACTCGCGGCCGTCGGCGACGACCTTCGTGTCGAAGACGAACGCGTAGTCCTGGGATTCGCCGAGCCGGACGACGACGGGATCGACGGCCGCGGCACCGATGTCGTGGATGAACTCCGGCGTGGAGTGGTCGATCGTCGTATCGAGGACGTTCGCCCAGCCGTCTAAAAATCCACTCGCCATGATGTTTCCAAGTTCCGTGATCGCGCTCCGACCCATCTCGTCGAACTCGCCCTCGCCGTCGGTCTCGGTCGGGACCATCGCGTCGACGATCTCGTGGGCGGAGTCCTCGTCGAACAGGAAGAGCAGGTAGCCACTCGGGGTGCCGTCGAACTCGAAGGCGACGCCGACGAGGCGCTCGTCGGCGACTTCGGCCGGAATGGCCTCGAGCGAGAGGAAGTTGAGGCGCCTGATCTCGACGCTGGTCTCGATTCCGGTGAGCGTCGTCGCCGTCTTCGCCACCTCCTCGGCGCCCTGCTCGGCCATCCGATCGAAGCCTTCCAGTTTGTCGTACTCGATCCCGTCGCTCGTCCGGATCCGATCGAGTAGGCGGGCCATCGAGTCGTGTTCGGGAAAGAGGTAGTGTCTGAACCCGGTCTCGTGACCGACGGCCTCGATGTGACTCTGGAAGACGAGCGCGAGATCGTCCGAGTCCGGCGCGGCCTCGAGCCCGCCGAAGAACGGCTCGGCCGTCTCGCCCTCGACGAACTCCGGGGTCGAGACGTCGATGACGGTCTCTAAGACGTCGGCCCAGCCGTCGATGAATCCGTTGTTCATGATCTGTCCGACTTCGGTCGCCGCGGACTGGCTCAGTTCGTCGAACTCGTCGGTGTCGGCCTCGGCGAGCAACGCTTCGAGGATCGTCTGGACGCTCTCGCGCTCGAAGACCACGACCGAGTGGCCGTCGATGCCGCCGGAGAGTTCGACCCGGATGCCAACCTTGCTCGTCCCGTCCTCGAAGTCGTGGCGGATCTCGTCGCCGCGCATGAAGTTGAGTTTCGTTACGCCGACCTGCGTGTCGACGCCGGTCATGCCGGTGAGTCGGCCGGCCGCGAGGCCGGCGCCCTCGCGGGCCATCCGGTAGAACGTGCCGAGGGCGTTGACGTCCAGTTTCATGCGGGCTGTGGTTCGATCTCGTTGACCATCGAGACGAACTCCTCGAGGTCGGGGAAGGCGTAGATCTCCGCCTCGATCTGGTAGCTCGGGACTGTCAGGTTCGAGTCGAAGAACAGCGCCAGGTCGTCGCCGCCGAGCCCGGCCGTGCGGACGACGATGTCGCCCGCCGGCGCGTAGACGAGTTGCGGCGCGGCCGTGTCGATCGCCCGACCCAGGACGTCCGCCCAGCCATCGATGAAGCCCGACGCCATCATGTTGCCCATCTCCTCGACGGCGCTGCGGGCCATCTTTCCGGAGACGTTGCCCATGTCGTCGACGACGTCTCTGAGCATGAGCGCCGTGATCTTCTTCGCGCTCGACTCCGGAAAGAGGACCAGGATGTGGCCGTGCGGTTCGTCGAGCAGTCGGACGCGGACGCCGACGCGCTTCCCGGCGTCGAGCTGGGACTGGATGTCGTCGACGTCGATGAAGTTCGTCTTCGTGACCTCCATCCGGGCGTCCTCGCCGGTGAGCTTGCTCAGGTTGTCCGCGACCCCGTTCGTTCCGACCTTGGCCATCTCGTTGATGAAGCTCAGTTTTCGAATGTCTACTTTCAGCGTCATGATCTGTCGTTCCTCTCTGGTTGTCTCGGACCGGTCATAATTATAACGTTGCCACGTCGAGAATCGTAACCACCTCGCCCCGGCCGCGGACGGTCGCCCCGCCGACGCCTGGCACGTCGCGCATGAACCCCTCGAACGGGTTGACGACGACTTCCCGACGCCCGTGGACCGTCTCGCAGTGCAGCGCCACCGATCGAACGTCGTCGCGGACCCGGACGACCATTCCGTCGCGATCGTCACCGGGTCCCGGTGCGTCGAGGGCGTCGTCGAGTTCGATGACCGGCAGCGGGTCGTCGCCGTCGTCGAACACCCGCCCCTCGTCGGTCTCGGTGACGAACCGGCCGTCCGCGACGTCCCTGACGACGTCGACCGGCAGGCCGAACTGCTCGCCGCCGCTCTCGACGAAGAGGACGTCGTCGATGGCCACGCTCACCGGCAGCGTCATCGTCACCGTCGTCCCCTCGCCCGGCTCGCTCTCGATCGAGACGCTCCCGTTGAGCGTCTCCATGGTCCGCCGGACCACGTCCATCCCGACGCCGCGACCGCTGACGTCGGTTACCTCGCTGGCCGTCGAGAGCCCGGGGTGGAACACCAGGTCGTAGACCGCCGACTCCTCGAGTTCGGCGGCCTCCGTTTCGGTGACGACGCCGGCCTCGACCGCCTCCTCTCGAATGCGATCCGCGTCGAGGCCGCGCCCGTCGTCGGCCACCGTGATCGTGACTCGATCGCGCACCCGGTCGGCATCGATCGTGATCGTCCCCTCCGGCGGCTTCCCGGCGTCCTCGCGTTCCTCGGGCGGTTCGATCCCGTGATCCACCGCGTTTCTAACGAGGTGGATGAGCGGATCGCCGATCTCGTCGAGCAGCCGCCGGTCGAGTTCGACGCCGTCGTTTTCGCGCTCGAGGTCGATCTGCTTCTCCTGTTCCCGAGCCAGGTCTCGGACGAGGCGCGGCAGCCGGTTCGTCACCGTCTCGAGCGGGACGAGTCGGACGTCCATCACCGTCTCCTGGAGTTCCGTGGTGATCTCTTCGAGGTCGTCGAGTTCGCGATCGAGTTCCTCGTAGGGGGCCCGATCGTCGACCGCGGATCGCAATCGCACCCGCGAGGTGACGAGTCCCTCGACCAGTTGGAGCAGGGAATCGATGGACTCGCGATCGACGCGGACCGACTGCGCCCCGTCTTCGACCGCGGACTCGGCGTCGACCTCGGCGCGTTCGGGGATGGTGATGTCCGGGATCTCCATCGCGTCGAGTTTCGCGAGAACCGGATCCTCGGGATCGTCCCCGTCCGCCGACGCGTCTGCATCGTCGGCCGGGTCCGCGAACGACGCGTCGTCTTCGTCGAATTCGACGAACGCGTCGGCGCCGGACTCGTCCACGCCGAACTCGTCGTCGAATTCGGCCGATTCTGCCCCCGTCCCGACCGCGGAAAACGCGGCCGCGTCGTCCGCGTCTGCGTCCCAGGGTGACGGTTCCTCGCCCCAGTCGTCGACGCCAGCATCCGGTTCGCCGGTCGCCGATCCGGCTGCGTCCGCGTCCGGATCGAACGAGACGTCGCCGAGGTCAGCCGACGGGTCGAAGGCGTCGGCCGGCGCCGCGACGTCATCGGCCGAATCCGGCTCGACGTCATCGGCCGCATCCGCATCGACGTCCACGTCGGCCCCGATCGACGACGGATCCGGAATGTCGGTCGGGTCGAAGACGTCGTCGGCGTCGGAATCCGCACCCGCAGCGGCCTCGAACCCGCCGCCGTCCGGGTCGGCATCGGCCGTCGGTTCGGGTTCGTCTGGTTCGTCGACCGCCGATTCGTGACCGTCCACACCGGCCGACTCCGTGGGCGCAGGGTCCGATTCGGCAGCCGCCGAGTCGACCGAATCCGATTCTTCGATCGGCGATTCAGCTCCCTCCGGCGACTCGTCCGGCGATTCGGCTCCCTCCGGCGACTCGTCCGGCCGTTCCGACGATACTGTCGCCGCTTCGTCGGTGACGCCCTCGGCCGCTGGGGCCTCGGCGGACTCTTCGCGCTCGGACTCCCCCGGCGCAGTCGGTTCGACACCCCGGTCAGCCGGTTCGTCGTCGGCCGAGCCGTCATCCTCGGTTTCGTCGGCGTCCGACGGCGGGCCGCCGAAGAGCGCGTCGGCGAACTCGTCGGGATCGGCCTCACCCGCGGGCGATTCCGGTTCGTCGACCGCCGAACCCGTCGCCGCCGCGTCTGGATCGGTACTCGACCGATCGGCGGCGCCCGCTTGGTCCACCGAAGACGACGGAGCGTCGTCCGCGGCCGCCGCGTCGGGCCCGATTTCGGCGATCCAGTCCGGTTGGCCCTCGGCGGGCGCGTCGGCCCGGGTCGGTTCCGTCTCGGAGGAATCCGCCCGGGTCGACTCTCCCGCCGTTGCCGGTCGGGATGCGTCGTCGGCCGAGGCGCTCTCGGGCTCCGAGTCCGGTTCCCAGTCGGCCGCCGGATCCGGTTCCCAGTCGACCTCGGATTCGTCTGGGGTCGCCGATTCGCCATCCGCGTCAGCCGCGTCGTCGACGACCGTCGCCGCCTCCGAGTCGTGGGCCGTCGCGGCCTCCGCATCCGTCTCTACCGTCACGTCGGCCGCGTCGTCGGCCGCCGAACCGTCGCCCGCGTCCACCGACGGGTCCGCGTTTGCGCCGATCGTGGCTTCGTCCGTTTCGGCGGCCGTCTCCCACGACGTCGCGGCTACGTCCTCGCCCGAATCGTCGGCGCCCGCCGCCTCCTCGTCGCTCTCGATATCGAGGAAGGTCGGGTCGTCGGGGTCGACGTCGTCACCGAGGAGTTCGTCCATGCCGATCTCTTCCTCGTCGAACTCGTCGAATTCGAGCTCCTCGAGTTCGGCCTGGAGTTCGTCGAAGCCGACCATCTCGACTTCGTCCTGCAGTTCCGAGAAGACGGCGTTGGCGTCCTCCACATCCTCCGTCTCGGACGTGCTCTCCGTCGACGACGCCGGTTCCGTATCGGCCGCCGCGTCAGTCGACTCCGAGTCGAACAGATCGTCGAACGAACCGGCGTCGTCGATGTCGTCGAACTCGCTCGCATCGTCGATCGTCTCGGCGAGCGCGTCGATATCGTCGAGTTCGGAAAATTCGTCGAGCAACTCGTCGACCGAGAGCGCGTTGGCCTCGTCCGACGAGAGATCGATCGCGGCGAGATCGTCCTCGACGGTCGATCCGGTCCCCGCCGCCTCGAACCGGTCGGTCACGCGCGTGATAGTGAACGATTCGACCGCGTCGACCGGTTCCAGCGCCGCCCGGATCGCGGACGTTCCGACGGCGGTCGCGAAGACGGCGTCGATCCGGTCGCCGTACCCGTCGTTCTCGATAGCCGTCCGGGAGGGGTCGGTGCCGATCAGGTCGAACGCGTCGATCAGCGCCTCCACGACGACAAGCCCGTTGTTCAACCGGTCCGACTCGGCGATCCGCATCCGGGCGAGATACGCCTCGTGGTCCGGGTGGGTTGGCGGGTCGAACCGAGCGAGGATCGCGTCGACCGCCTCGTCCGTCGGCTCCTCGAGCGTTCGGGTCCCAGCAGCGAGAGGGTCTCGAAGCCGACGGACCATCGGTTCCGGGTCCGTTTCGATCGCACCGGTTCGAGCGACCTCCTCGATCATCGCTTCGAGCGCGTCGACCGTCTCGAAGATCGTGTCCATCAGCGAGGGCGTGACCTCGACCGTTCCGGCCCGAATCGCGTCGAGCAGGTCCTCGAACGCGTGGGCCAGATCGCTGACTCGATCGAGCCCGATCGCTCCGGCGTTGCCCTTCAGGGTGTGCGCCGTCCGAAATATCTCCTCGAGAACGGCCTCGTCAGACGGCGAGCGCTCCAGTTCGAGCAGGAGCGTGTTTAGTTCCGTGATCGCTTCGTCTGCCTCTTCGACGAACTCCCGAACGTACTCATCCATTTGTCTCGACACCTCCGATCGCGTCGTCCGTCGGCCCGGCGACGGCCCCCACGATGCGGCGAGCCAGCCGATCGATCGGGACGACGGCGTCGACGGCGTCCGTCTCGATCGCCCGTCGCGGCATCCCGAACACCGCCGCCGTGCGCTCGTCCTGCGCGAACGTCGTCCCGCCGGCGTCGCTGATCGCCTCGACGCCGCGGGCGCCGTCTCGCCCCATCCCGGAGAGAACGACGCCCAGCAGCGGCGACGAACAGGCGGCCGCCGCGGATTCCATCGCCGCGTCGACCGACGGGCGAGCGCCGTCGCGCCGGTCGGCGTGGGTCGGGGCGACGACGAGGGTTCCGTCGCTGTCGTCGCGGACCTCGAGATTCTTCCCGCCCGGGGCGACGATCGATTCGCCCGGCGCCACGGCCGTCTCCGCGGTCGCTTCGGAGACGTCATAGGCCGACACCTGATCGAGCCGGGCCGCGAACCGATCGGTGAAGTCGCCCGGCATGTGCTGGACGACGACGATTCGCGCGCAGAGGGCGCGGGGAAGGCTCGCCAGGAGGTGCTCGACGAGACGCGGGCCGCCGGTCGACGCGCCGATAACGACGACCGGTGACGGCGAAACCGGTCCGTCGAGGGCGACTGTTGCCGGTTCTAGCGGCGGTCGAACGCCGTTACTGGCTGCGTCGACGGGGGCCCTCACAGTCTGTCCGGTAGATTCGTCCGCGGATCGGGGTCGCTCGTTCGCTCGTGAGTTGTCGGGTGCCTCGTCTCCGGCGTCGTCGTAATCGGGGTCCCTGGCGGTTCGCGCCGCCGTCCGATGGGCGCTCGCGGTCGTCCGCGCCACGGCCAGCGACGACTGTGAGGCGGACGATAACTCCGTAACCGTTTCGCGAAGGGCCGTTTCGAACCGTTCGAGAGCGCGCCCGGTCGGGGGGTCGGGGCGTTCGAGGACGGCCATCGCGCCGCGTTCGTACGGCGCCATCGACTCCTCGGCCGCCGTGGCTCTCGGGGAGGTTACCGCGAGAATCGGCGTCGGCCGCGTCGCCATGATCCGCTCGACGATGGCGAGCTCGCTGCTCGTTCCCGCGTCGGCGACGACCACGACGACGTCGGGATCGCCCGCCGCGACGGCCGCGACCGCGGCGTCCGGCTCCCGTACTTCCTCGACGATGTCACCGTCGGCTGCCAGCGCGTCACCGACGACCGTCCGATCGACCGCCGAGTCGTCGACGACGAGTACGCGCGTCATGCAGCGACGACGTCTGCCAGTGCCTTCCGAACGCTCGGTTCCTCGAACGGCTTCGTGACGTAGCCGTCGGCACCGGCTTTCACGGCGAGTTTCATCTTTTCGCGCTGTCCGACGCTCGTACACATGATGACGCGCGATGTGGGATCGAGCTTCTTGATCGCCGCCGTGGCCTTGATGCCGTTGCATTTTGGCATCACGATGTCCATCATCACCACGTCCGGCGATTCCTCCTTGTACAGCTTCACCGCCTCAGCCCCGTTCGACGCCTCGCCGACGATGCGATACTCGTCCTCCATTATTTGACGAAGGAGATTACGCATAAAATGTGAATCGTCGACGATAAGCACCCCTTTCGACATTTAGTTGTACACCAAGACTCCATAGAAATACGACGACCATAAATGCTGTTCCCCGGTTATCAGAATCGATAATCCATCTCCTGGCGGGTCACGATGGGGCGACGTGGGCTGGTACAGGGTGGACAATCGACGGACGGATTGCGTTCGCGACCGGCACGCGCGGCCATCAGCGAATCGGATTACTCTTCGGTATCGACGCGTCCCTCGGTGGCGACTGAGTTCTCGCCCTCACCAGCTGCCTCCTCGCCAACGGCCGCCTCCCCGGCGGGTGATTCTACGGGATCGGCGTCGGTGTCCTCGCGAGCCGCGTCGGTGGAATCGGCGTCGGTCTCGTCAACAGTCGATTCCTCGGCACCGACGTCGGTCTCCGCTGGGGTTGCGTCCGCAGAATCGGCGTCGGTCTCGACGGAATCGAGATTCGCGACGGGCCCGGAGGCCAGAAGCAGTCGGTCGACGTCGACGAGCGGGACGACTTCGATTTCGACGGCCGCCGGATCCGACGCGACGTCCGATTCGGCCTCCTCGTCGAGGGAGAATTCGGCGACCTGGACGTCGCCGTCATCGCCCAGGCCGTCCGCGCCGACGGTCGATTCGGGGATCGACGATCGGTCAATCGACCCGGCCTGCTCGGCCCCCTCTCCATCGGCGCTCGCGTACGATTCGACGACCGTTCGGCGGTCGACCCGCTCGATACGGACCGCGTCAGAGATGAGCGGGTGGGCCAGCGCCGTGCCGTCGATCGCTTCCGGTTCGTACTCCTCGGCTCCGATAACGTCGTCTTCGGCGACCGTCTCGACGCCGTGCACTTCGTCGACGCGGATCGCGGCGGGCTGATCGGGGCGGTCGAACACGAGGAGGGAGCCGCCCGCGTCCGGACCGCCGCTGTCCGGGAAGTGGACGTGGGGATCGACGAGAACCGTAATCTGGCCGCGAACGTCGGTCACGCCCGCGATCGCGGGCGGCGTTCGCGGGACGCGCGTGACCGTCTCCGGCGGATCGATGATCGCGCGGACTGACTCGACCGGGATGGCGAGTCGATGTCGGCCGAGCTGAATGACGGCGAGTCGACGAACCGGTACCTCGTCGTCGTCCGACCCGGGCCGGTCCGCCTTCCCACCCGCTCCCAAGGCCCCGTCCGGAAGATCCGAAGACATGTACGTACCGGAGTATTACAGCGCATCGTTAAAACTGTGACCCCCGTCGGAGTCCTCGGTCGGGTGGTCGATGCGGACTGCCATCCCGGCCGACGGGTCGCGCCCATCCGGACGGCCGCCCCCAGGTCGGCCGCGGTTCGCCAGTACCCGCCGCTCGCTCATCACCGACGCCAGGGCGGCGATCCGCCGTCGTCGGTCGCGTCGAGCGAGCCGTCGATCGCCTCGCGCGTTCGCTGTAACCGCCTGAGTTTCAGGTAGGTGTACGTCAGCGCGACCGCGCCCGCACTCAGCACGACGAGGACGATACCGACGAAGATGGGGACGTCGCGCTCCTGATAGTAACTGATCGAGATGGAGCCGTCGACCTCGTCCCAGACGAGCCGCTCGCGGTCGTCCTCCACGGTCCGGTCGTAGCCCGACGGAGAGACGGAGCCGAAGAGGTACATCGACGTCCGGTGGTCCTCCGGCAGCGTGACGTCGTAGGAGCCCTCGACGTAGGCGGGCAGCGAGAACGACGACCCATCGGTGTTCGCGGTGAACGCGAGCGTGCCGTTCGAAGCGGGGAGCGAGATGTCGGTACTGCTTCGGTCCTGTTCGACGTCCAGTTCCGATCCTGTCACCATCGTGCCGTTCTCGTACCAGAAGCGAACGGCGCTGACGTCGAGGGGCTGCGTCGAGAAGAACGACGACGTGTAGAGCTCGAGTTCGTCCGTCCCGTTCAGGGTGTAGACCGCGCGGAACGAGCCCTCGTCCAAAAGCCCGCCGTCTTCGACGTCGATCGCGACCGTCGCGTTTCGCTCGCGCAGGTCGTCGTAACTGCCCTCCCGGTCGAGCTGTTCGTCGGAGATACCGCCGAAGAGCCCCGAACACCCCGAGAGCGCGAGCAGACACAGGACGGCGGCCGTCGCCAGCACGAGTCGGCGCGATCCCGACGGCATGCTCACGGGACGACGCAGCGAAGCTCCGCCGGGAGGTACGAACCGACGCTCGAGAGCAGTCCCGGCGGGTCGGTGTCGTCCGTGCAGATGATGCTCTGTTCGAGGAGGCCGAGGCGCTCGACGGTCACGTAATCCTGCGCGTGCCCGGCGCGGTTCAGCGTCGCCCGAACCTCCCCGCGCGTCGCGCTGTTGACGTTCACACGGCCCGAGCCGCGCTGCCACTCGAAGAGACGGTCCCGTTCGTCGTCCGCGAGCCGGCTCGGCTCGTCGCCGCCGTAGACGAACGCCATCGGGAGGTGCTGGACGAGCCCGAAGCGTTCGCGGACCTGGATCGGATCGCCGGGCCCGAGCCCGAGTTCGTCGGTCGGAATCCGGACGGCCGTGCCCGCGTCGAGGACGATGCCGTCCTCGTCCCAGGATTCGAACGTGCCGACGGCTCGCTCGCCGGGTTCGAGTTCCGGCAGGATCTCGCCCCACGTCTCGCGCAGGACGTTGCGCGCGACGACCGCGTCCGGGCCCTCGACCGTCACGCTCGGGAAGTCGTCGTGGCGGAGACCGATCTCGTACTCGACGTCGAGGTCGTCGAGGTCGTTCCCGACGAGCGATTCGAGCGAGCGAAGGGCTCGCTCCCGGGCGTCACCCTCGACGTAACACTTGGATGCGAGGACGACCATCAGGCCTCGGCGTCGATGTTGAGTTCGTCTTCGAGCGCGTCGATGCGTTCGTCCATCGCGTGGACGAGTCGGTCGTTGTCCATCGCGTCCATCGGCGTCCCGCACTCCGGACACTCGAAGCCGAAGTCCATCGCCTCGCCGAACTCGAAGCGGATCGAGCAGATCTCGCAGAGGTAGAACTCGTGGGTCCGCTCGTACTCCCGGCGCTCTTCGAGCGCACCGTGAAGCCGTTCGAGTTCCGATTCCAGGTTCTCCGGAATGTTCTCGTACTCGAAGGTCCAGAGGTAGGTGAGCCAGCCCGAGTCTTCGTCGCGAAGCCGGCGATAGGTGGCCAGGTCGTTCTCGTAGAGGATGAACAGCGACCGGCGCACGTCGTTGAGTTCGAGGTCGAGTTCCTCCGCGAGTTCCTCGTCGGTCACCTCGCCGTCGGGCGGCGCCGCCGCGACGGGCATCCCCTTCGGACCGACCAACTCGTGTAGGTACTTCTGGATAACGGGGTCCTCGAGCAGGTCTTCAAAAGCCATCGGCCGCCACTAGCCCGATGACACAATTAAGTCTTTTGAGGCGACCGCGCCCGCCGACGCCGCCGGGAGCGCGTCGCACGCGGTGAGACGGAGGATAACTCCAATAAACGACGGACGATTAGGCGGAGATGACTATTGTCCGACCGGGCCGTCCGATCGCCCATGGATGCCCCACATCCACTCGACCGTCGACAGTATCTGACCGCTGCCGGTGGCGCCATCGGTGCCGTCCTCGTGGCCGGCTGCGGAGACGATGGCGGCGGAGACGGCGCCGGCGGCCCCGGCGAACCCGAAGACGGAGCCGACGGCGGCGTCGGTGACGACGGGGATACTGGCGGTGGAGATGACGGCGGCGTCGGCGACGGCAACGAGACGGACGGTGGTATCGGCGACGATAACGAATCCGACGGCGGTGTCGGCGACGACAACGAGACGGACGATGGCGGCCCGGGTGACGACAACGAGTCCGACGGCGGTGACGTCGGCGACGACAACGAATCCGACGACGGCGCCTGATTCGCCGCCACGGACGGTCCAAGACCCGGTGGCACCGCCCGACGAATTGGCCCCGATCGATTCTTTTTTCGGAACGTCGATAGCGACGACGGCGGCCGACGAGGCGCGTGGACCGGATCGGGCGTCCGATCGGACGCGGCGGTCGTCGGATGAACCGTCACGTGGGCGTCGAGTCCGCCGGTTCGTCTTCGACGGAAACTACCTCCTTCCCCGTCGACTTCGGGACGACGCGCCGGTCGGCACCCTCCCACGCCCGATCGAGTTCCGCACCGTCGAACAGTCGATCGAGGAAGACGGCGAGGCCGGCGACCTCCGAGTGGGGCTGGTTCGTCACGCCAACGTTCCAGTCGGCGGCCTCGTAGATCTCGAACGGGACCTTCTCGGCGCCGACGACGATCAGCAGCGGCTCCCGGTCGTCGACGAGCGTCGTTCGCACCTCGTCCTCGACGTCCTGGACCGCCAGCCCGTACATCGTCAGGTGGACGACCCGGCCATCCCAGTTCCGGACGACGCCGCGCGGCGACTCGGTCCGTTCGACGGCGAACGGGCCGCCGAACCGGTCGGTGATGTCGCGGGCCGTCCGCGCCGCGTCCGTCGCGTTCTCGGGCAGGACGACGCGATCGGCTCCCAGCGCGCGAGCGGTCAACCCCACGTGCGTCGTCATCCGGTCGTCCCGGCCGGGCCGGTGGCCAAGCCGGCAGACCGCGACCTCGGGAAGGTGCTCCATACGGGGACTACGCGGTCGCGTCGCTTTGTCAGTTCGGATCACGCCGCGAGCGTCGGTCCACCGCTCGAACGTTTATGGTTCGACCACCGGAATCAGCCCCCATGGACGTTCGAGAACTGACCGACGAGGCCGAGCGTCGTGCGGCGGTCCCGCTCGTGCGTCAGCTGTGGAGCGAGGCGAGCGCCGACGAGGTACTGGCGTGGACCGCTGCTGAGGAGTACCACCTGTTCGGCGGCGTCGTCGACGGGGAGCTGGTCGGCGTCGCCGGCGTCGTCGTCACCGATTTCCTCCACCACGCTCGCCACGCCTGGCTGTACGATCTCGTCGTGGACGAGCCCCGACGAGGAGCGGGACACGGGACGACGCTCGTCGAGTTCGTCGAGGAGTGGGCCGCCGATCGAGGCTGCGAGTCCGTTGCGCTCGCCTCACCGTTGGAGAAGCCGGGGGTTCACCGGTACTACGAGTCGCAAGGGTACGAACGGTGGGGCTACGTCATCGAGAAAGAACTCTAATTGCGCCCGCACGCCTCCACCGACCTGGTGGCGGGGCCCTCCCGATCCGCCGCGGCCCCGCCGTTAGGACTCCGCCGCTGTGCGTTCGAGCCACGCGTCGAGCAGTTCGCCGACGGCCGCCTCCCGGTGGAGATGCGATTGCCGACAGTATTTGTCGAGGTCAGCGACCAGTTCGTCCGGGAGCGTCACCTCACAGGTGGTCATCGCCCGATCGTCGAGGGCACACGGCCGGCCGTCGACCCCGTTCGACCGAGATTCCGTATCCGCCGGCCGGTCGCCCGCCGACGCCGATTCGTCACCCGGTCCCGACTCGGCCACAGGCTCCGTCCGGCCCTCGCGAACAGGGGCACGGTCGCCCGTCGATTCGAAACGGTCGTCCATCGCCGCATCACCCCCGTCCGTGTCGCGTCAGACACTTCGAGAGGCCGATCAGTTCGACGGGCTCGGAGTTATCGGGCGAGTAGACCACCATCTGACCCTGCTCCATGTAGGGCACCTTCGACTCGAGCGATCGCGGGATGTTGACGCTCTTGATCGCGTCCTCGTCGCCGAGGTTGAGGACGATCGTCGTGTTGATCTGTTTGAACACCGCGTCGTCGATGTCCTGTGGGTCCTGCGTGACGAGGAAGAGGCCGAGTCGCTCCTTGCGACCCTGTTTGGCGGCCTCGGTGAACTTGGTGATGACCTTTCGGGCCTGGACCGACTCGGCGTCCGTGAGGAAGTTGTGCGCCTCGTCCATCCCCAGGAGCAACGGCGTCTCGGCGATCCGCTCGTAGGTCGGGTCGTTCGAGAGCTTCTGGTCGATGAGGAGGCTCGACAGCGCGAGGACGACCGCCTCCGTCGCCCGCGAGTCCGAGACGTGGTAGGTCGGGACGACCGAGAGCCGGCCGGGTTTCACGAAGTCCGAGACGAGGTCGGTTATGGGGCGGGCGTCCTGGTCGAAGACGTGGCTAAAGCCCCGTACTCGGCGACCGACGGCGTCGAACGTCGCCTCGTGGACGGCCCCCTGCTCGTCGAGTTCCTCGCGCAGGGCCGGATCAGAGAGGAACTCGACGAACTCGTCGTAGGTCGCCTCGGCGCCGTACTGGCGTTCGAACCGCGGGAGCAGGACGCGCACCAGCGCGCCGTACTGGTTGTCGTTGAGACCGCTCCCCGCGACCAGCCACGGGTCGTCGTGGACCATCGAGAAGGGGATCGTGAACTCGATCTGCTCCGCGCGGTGGTGGTCGGCGGCGTAGGTCGCCGACCCCACTTTCGGGACGAAGGCGACCGTATCGTCGTGGCCACCGTGGGCGATACCCTCCCGATCGAGTTTTCGGGCGAAGTCGGCGTCGTACTCCCCGTCGTCGTGCATCTGGGCGTACTCGTCCTGCGGATCGAACTGGACGACCGCCGGGTTGACCGTCCGCCCGTCACCCATCGGATAGCGCCGCTCCTCGGCGAGAAACTGGCGCAGCATGTTCTTCGCGGCGTGGGTCTTGCCAGACCCGGTGCCGCCGGCGACCAGCGTGTGCCGGAAGACGAGCGGATCGCCGTTCTCGTAGTCGTCGTTCAGTCGGTAGTCGATCGTCGGCGGCGTGGCAGCCGTCCGGACTTTCTCCCCGCCAACGGAGAGGTGGCCGAGGAAGACGCCGTCCTCGGGCATCTTCAGGCCCGTCTTGATCTGGGTCGGGTCGCTCGCCCGCGAGAGCGTGGTCTCGGGTTTGGGGACGCGGTCGGTCATCCGTCGCTTCAGGTCGCCGCCGTCGTCGTACAGTACCGCCACCGGTTCCAGACCCGCCAGCAAGCGGTAGTCCGCCTCGTCGAAGTCGTCGGAACGCATCGCTCGCCGGGCGTGGATCTCGGTGGCGTCGTCCGCGTGGAACTGCTGGCCGTACTCGAGTTCCGTGACGCGACAGAACAGGAGTTCGCCGTCGGGGTACGGCGCGATGAGGTAGCTCCCGAGTCGGACCGCAGGCCGGTTCTCGCGCGTGACGTAAGCCTGCAGCGTGGTGTCGTCGCCGTCCTCCGCCACGCGAAGGCCGCGCGAGACGCAGAGCGTCCCGACGCCCTCCTCGCGTCCGGCCGGGTCGACGTCGGCCGGTTCGAACCGGGCCGACGGTTCGTCGCGCCCGTCTGCCCCCGAGTGGCCAGTAGCGCCGGCCGACTCCACGTCCGCATCGGCGGAATCGACCGCCGAGGCGCCCGCGTCGTCGACCTCGGCGACCGGTTCGTCCCCTGGGTCGTCCACCTCGTCGGAGTAATTCTCGAAATCCCCAAGGTCAGTCATACCAACACTGTCAGACTCCGCGTTCAAACACGTTTCCCCTCGCCGGCAGACGCTCGTCAGACGAGCGGCCGACCCGGTAACCCATGCCTGAAGCGACGGAGAGCGCGACAGGACAGTCGCTCCCACGACCACCGCGGTCCCTCGTCGCGACGTCCCATCCGGTCACTCCACGTCGCCGTCGTGGGGTACCGCGTCGACGAGTCCGCTCGCCTCGTCGTACGTGACAACGTCGGCGGCGGAGAGCGCCGGGAGGTGCGAGTGGACGAGCGAGATCCGAATCCGGTCGACGGTGGGTGCCGAAACCGAGTCCGGTTCTCGGGCCGTTTCGGCCGCAGCGACGTCCCTCGCGAGTTCATCGAGCGAGAGGGGCGTCTCCCGCGCCCCCAGCGCCGCCAGCACGAGGCGCCGTCGCGGCTGGGACAGCGTCCGGAACAGTCTGGCGAAGGCGGGGGTGGAGACGTCGGTCGGATCGACCGGTAGCCGGGGCGGCGTCGCGTCGTCCGACAGCCCCACCACCGACTCGTCGCGGTCCCAGTCGACGACCGAGTACGAGGCGAGCCTCGGCAGGTGCGCGTGTCGAAGCGAGATGGCCAGCCGGTGGACGTCGCGGTCGTCGATCGACGTCGCGGTCGCCGATCGCTCCCCGGCGACGACACGACGGGCCAGCTCGGCGACGGACATCGGACCCTCGGCCTCGGTCAGCACTTCGAGTATTGCGACGCGGCGCGGGGAAGCCAGGAGTCGCGACGCGTCGACCGAATCCGACGGATCGGCCGCCGGCTCCCGACCGCGAACGCGTCGATCCGGTCGCATGGGACAGGTACACCAGCAGGGACCAAAAGGTCACCACACGATGGCCGTGACAATCGGACCTCTGCGCGCCCGCGCCGAAACCCCCTACGACGGTGTCAGTCGTCGTCACCGGTCTCAGTCAGACCGACGCCGCCGCGTCGGGACTGGAGTCGACGGTGACGTCGACGGCGTCGGGGTCGACGCCGATGCGCGCGAACTGGGTCCGGACGTGTTCCTTCGCGGCCGCGATCGCGCGTTCCTTCGTGTCGAACCCTCGCGGGAGCGGGGACTCGAACGCGACGTTGAGCGCGCGCCCGTCGAGTTCGAGGCGCGAACCCCCGCTCTCGACCTCGTAAAATTCGTCGCAGATCCAGACGTACGCCGCGTTGCCGTCGGGCGCGCCGCTGAACGTCGGGGCGTCCTCACCGCGTTCGTAGATCGTCCCGGTGAGTTCGGTCTCCCCCGCGCGGCCGTGGACCTGGAGCATCGTCCACCGGTACGGTCTCAGCGGAGAAAAGCTGTCGGGCGCCGCCCGGGCCGGCGTCAGCCGTCGAAGGTCGGCGGCTCGGCGCCGCCCCACCGGTGGTCGTCGTAGTCGCGCTGGCTGGTCGTCTCGAACCGGTCCTCGAACGTCTCCCGCAGGGAGTGTTTCTCCGCGGCGCTGATGCGAGCCAGTTCGTCGGCTTTCTCGACGACGCCGGGCGGCCCCTGCGCGGTCGCGACGTCGGCGAGCAACTGCCTGGCGAGCGCGTCCCGGCGATCCGCGTCGCGCGTGAACGCGTACGGCGCCTCGACGCGATAACAGAGGTCCGTCCGCGGGTCGTAGACGACGAAGAAGGTGACCTCGTACAGCGCCGGGTCGAGTTCGCGTTCGACGCCGAGCGCGTCGCCCGCGGCCGAGAGCGGGGCGTCGACGCCGCCTCGCGAGCGGAACCAGCCGGTGTAGGTGAGCGCGTCGGTGGCTCGCTCCCAGCGGGTTCCGTCGACGTCGTCGACGAACTCGCCGCGTTCGAGGACGCGGGTGAAAAACGCGGTGTCGTCCGCCCACGGAGCCGCCTCGCCCTGCTTCGCCACGGTCCGCGAGATGACCCGACTCGCGGGGTTCTTCACGAAACCGACCAGCGGGACGTCGCGCTCGACGAACGACTCGACGAGCCTGACGTAGTTCTCGAGGACGTCCCGGGGCTGCTGGTCGGTCACCAGCAGATCCGCCAGCTCCGGGTGCTGGTCGTTCCAGCGGAGGATCCCGCGCGGGTAGAGCGGCCCGTCGAGGACGAGCAGATCGGAGACCTCGCCGGCGTGCTCGCGGGCGTGTTCGCTCTCGGCCAGGTAGAGCGCGAGCGCGTGGACGATTCCCTCCGCGAACCGGGGCAACCGCGGAACCTGGATCGCGCGCGATCGGCTGTAGCTCTCGTCGAAGGTCTCCCAGCGGTCGTCGACCGACGCCGTCCGGTCGTTCGAGTGGACCGATGCGACGACCGTCCGCGAGCGGTGGAGGTCGAGGTCGGTCGGCGTCGCGGCCATCGCCGCCTGCGCGACGTCGATCACGAGGCCGTTGCGAAACGTCGTCGGGTTGATCGTCCCGGCGTCGAGTCCGTGCTCGGTGGGGAACGGCCGATCGATCAGCGCGACGTCTTCGACGTCGACGAGGTGCCGGGAGACGTCGTCGACCGGTTCGATCACGACCCTGCCATCGTCGGCGAGCGGGTCGAGAAACGACTCCCAGACCGTCTCCGCGAACGCCCGGTGATCCCGTTCCGAGGCGCCGTGGTCGATCCGTCGCGCGAGCCGCGCGATGCCGTCGAAGTGAACCGGATCGAGCGTCATGACTCGCCCATCCGACGGCACCGCCAAAAGCTTCGCGGTGGCCGACCGGCCACCCCGCTCGCCGTTTCCCCGCCGCCCCGATCGAACCGCGGCGAGAGCGATAGCTAGTTGGTCGGCGATGGAGTCCGTTCGCGCATGGACGCGGCGCTGATCGTGCTCGACGGCTGGGGCCTGGGCGACGGCGACCCGTTGTGCGACCGACTGTCGGCCGACGGACGGACGACGGGATCGTCCGCAGGATCCGAACCGATCGACGGAACGGTGACGGAACCGGGGGTCGGCTCCGAGCGGGCCGAGGACGCCGGTCGCAACGCCGTCGCCGCGGCGAACACGCCCGTCTTCGAGGAGCTGACGACCCGCGGGGCGGTCGGGAAACTCGAGGCGAAAGGCCGGACCGTCGGCCTGCCAACTGGCCAGATGGGCAACAGCGAGGTCGGCCACCTCACGATCGGCGCCGGTCGGGTCGTCGACCA
Organism: Halovivax limisalsi; assembly: GCF_023093535.1. NCBI lineage: Archaea > Methanobacteriati > Methanobacteriota > Halobacteria > Halobacteriales > Natrialbaceae > Halovivax > Halovivax limisalsi. Next base: position 1,919,754 of record NZ_CP095757.1, on the reverse strand, counting down.
GGAGTACACCCGGATCACCGACGACATCGCATCCGGCGAACTCGGCGAGAACGAGGCGATCGACGGCGCGTTCGCGTCCGCCCGCGAGCACGGGGGCCGCGTTCACTTCCTCGGCCTCGTCAGCGACGGCGGCGTCCACTCCGATCAGGCCCACCTCCACGCGCTGATCGAACTCGCCGCCGACCGCGGCGTCGAGGCCGTCACGCACGCGATCACGGACGGCCGGGACACCTCGCCGACCGGCGGACGCGAGTACCTCGCGACGCTCGAGGACGTGATCGACGAGCAGGGAACCGGCCGCGTCGCGACCGTCACCGGGCGATACTACGCCATGGATCGCGATCAGAACTGGGCACGAACGAAGCGCGCGTACGACGCCATCGCGAACCGGGAGGCCGACTACCGCGCCGCGTCGGCGGTCGACGCCGTCGAGGCGTCCTACGACCGGGGCGAGACGGACGAGTTCGTCGAACCCACGCTGATCGACGGCGGACCGGCGCTCGAGGACGGCGACGCGGTCGTCTGGTTCAACTTCCGGGCCGATCGCGCGCGGCAGCTGACCAGGATGCTGGCCGATATCCGACCGGGCGACTGGTCGCCCGAAATCGAGACGTCACCGCCCGACGCCGCGGTCGTGATGCTGACCGAATACGACAGGACGTTCGATCTGTCCGTGGCCTACCCGCCCCACCAGCCGGAGAACGTCCTCGGCGAGGTGCTGGCCGATTCGGAGAAGACGCAACTGCGGATCGCCGAGTCGGAGAAGTACGCCCACGTCACGTACTTCTTAAACGGCGGCCGCGAGGTCGAGTTCGACGGCGAGCGCCGGGAGATCGTCCGCAGTCCGGACGTTCCGACCTACGACGAGCAGCCCGAAATGAGCGCCCGCCAGGTCACCGACGCGGCGATCGAGCGCATCCGGGCGGACGATCCGGACGTCCTCGTGCTCAACTACGCGAACCCGGATATGGTCGGCCACACCGGCGACTTCGACGCGGCGGTCGCCGCGGTCGAGGCGGTGGACGAGCAGCTCGGTCGCCTCGTCGGGGCGCTGGCGGAGGCGGGCGCCCGCACGCTGATAACCGCAGACCACGGCAACGCGGACGACATGGGGACGGCCGACGATCCGCACACGGCCCACACGCTGAACGACGTGCCCGTCATCTACCTCGATCGCGACGGTGGGAACGGCGAGCGGTCGATCCGCGAGGGCGGGACGCTCGCCGATCTCGCACCGACGCTCCTCTCGCTGATCGGGCTCGATCGACCGTCGGAGATGACGGGTCGGTCACTCCTCGACAGCTGAGATGCGGTGGAGAACGTCTCCCAACGGCTGGCTCTGGAGCGGTACATAGGGCTATTATAAACCATTACCCCCTCGGGTCTCGCCTCGACCACCATGGCCACGGTGCCAGCCACTGACGACTCGACCGAATCGACCGTGGAATCGTACGGCTTCGGGATCGCCATCGTCGAACGCGACACGGACGCAGAGACCGATCGGTATCGATTCGTCGCTCCCGACCACGCCGAGATCACGTTCGAGTCGCTCGACGATGTGCGATTGTACGCGGACGTCTACTTCGACGTGAACGGGTTCGTCGAGGCCGGGACGGGTGATCGCGGCGTCCCACCGGAGATCGTGCAGGCCGGCAAAGACACGATGGCGGCCTACCTCGTGAGCGCTCCCTGGGCCGACACGAACTGGGTGGCGTCGTTCTACGGCACCACGCCGGCGGAAATTGAGCGCTACTGTGATTGGGTTCGTCGCCGTGCCGACTCGATTCGAGCGTCCGCCGACGAAGCGGCGAACGAGTAACGACCGAATTGGTCACTCACACGCTTCCACCCATCCCCTACTCACACCCCATCCCCCCGAATTCCCACCCACTCCCCTCGAATCTCCACTCACACCCCATCCCACCCACTCCCCTCGAATCTCCACTCACACCCCATCCCACCCACTCCCCTCGAATTCCCACTCACATCCACTTTTTTCACGAAGTCCCAATTCACTTCCACATATCTCGCCCTGTTGATTCCACCGTCTATTGCGTGGTATGTATCGACCGGGCCAGTATTGAGTCAGGTTGTCCCACACCGCTTCGTCCCTGGCCGAATATATCAATATTATAAAATGTAATACGGTGATGAGTACTCGACTGACGTGCATGGTGGAATTCACCAGACGCAGTCTGCTCGCAACGTCGACGGTGGCCGCGATCGGATCGGGCACGATCGGCTCGGTGGCAGCCAGCGACCGGCCGGAGGAACACGAGACGCCCGCGGCACCGTTCGTGAACGGGCGGTTGAAGCGCTTTCTGACCACGGCCCGCGGTGCGGAGGTGACGGGTCCCTTCGTCTTCGAGACGGGTGAGCTGGTCTTCAGCGTCCAGCACCCGAGTCGCGACAACCCGGCGCCGTTCGACCGGGCCGGCATCGGCGTGTTCGAGGGGTTCCAGTTCGAACTCGACGGATCGAACAGCGACTTCGAGGAACTCGAACCACCCCAGACGGAGGCCGAACGGGGACGGGTGCAATCGGCGGGCGGCGACTTTACGTACCTCGCTCAGGAAGGCGAAGAGATAAACGGCGGAAGCGAACGATGGGGGCACCCCCAGACGCCAGACGGAACGGACGTCGCGGACCTCGTCGGCGAGAGTTACGAGTCGGTCGGCTACAATCCCGACATGAACTTCTTCGTGGCCACGGACGACGCCGGGACCGAGGGTTATCTCTTTACGAACAACGAGACGACGCCCGGCTGTATCACGCGGACGCCGCTCAGTCGCGACGAATCGGGCTCCTGGACGGCCGATCTCGACGGAGCGATGGAACTCGAGAACACGCCGGCGTTCCGCGAAATCGGCGGGACGAAGATCAACTGTTACGGCGACCTGAGTCCGTGGGGGACGCCGCTGTCCGCCGAAGAGGACTACGGCCACCCGCGCGTGAACGGGCTGGCGACGGTGGGAGACATCGTCGCGGCCGAAAGCGGGGTCGGCCTGCGAGGCGGGAGCGAGTTCTTCAATCGCCCGAACCTGACCGAGGTTCCCGCTTCGCTCGAAGACATATTCGGCGACGACGCCTGGAACCCGATGGGGATCTGGGCCAACAGCGGCGTCGAGAAGCTGGCGTACTACCTCGGCGCCGATCCGATCGACCGATCTGACGGCGAGAACACCGCGACGCCGATCGACGGTCCCTTCCCGAACCGGTATCGCTACGGTAAGATCGTCGAAGTCACGAACCCGGCGAGCGACGAACCCGTGCCGGTCAAGCACCACGTCTTCGGCCGCGCCGCCTGGGAGTGCCCCGAAGTCATGCCCGACGAGCGCACCGTCTACCTGTCCTCGGACGGCGGGGCCAAGGGCATCTACAAGTTCGTCGCCGAGGAGCCGATCCCGAGTTACGACGACCGGGCCGACGTCCGCGGGACGCTGTACGCCATGCAGGCCACCGAGGACGGCGAGGGCGCCGTCGGAGAGATCGACCTCGACGTCGAGTGGCTCGAACTCGGTACCGCGAGCAACGGGGAGATCGAGTCCTGGATCGCCGACTACGACGACGTGACGCAGGTTGACTACCTCGAGACGCACGCGGAGACCGATTGGGAGGAGGACCTCGAAGGGGCGCTCCGCGAAGCCGACGAGGCGGTCGCGATCGAGGGCAACCAGGACTACGTCACCGACGAAGAGATAGTCGAGTGGGCCGGCCAGTACGACGAACGGGGCCCGGACGACGTCGACGAATCCCTCCGCCGGGTGCCGTTCCTCGAGACGCGGGCCGCGGCCAAGGAGATCGGCGCCACCGTCGAGTTCAACAAGGCGGAGGGTATCGACGCCGTCGACGACGCCGGTCCCGGCGACTACGTCTACTTCGGTATCTCGTCGCTCGGCGGGTACATGACCGACGAGCGCGGCGACCTGCGATTCGACGAGGTCGATACGGGCGTCCTCTACCGGGCCGAACTCGGGCCCGAGTACGACGTCGACCGCCTCGAACCGGTCGTCGTCGGCCCGAATCCGAGCGATCCAGGCTCGCTCCAGGACGTCTCGCTCATCAACGTCGACAACGTCTACGCGCTGGATGACGGTCGACTCTTGCTGTGTGAGGACAAGGGAAGCTTCGGTCGCTCGTACCCGAACGACGCCATGTGGGTGTACGAGCCGCCGGCCACCGTCGATGCCGGCTCGCTCGCCGTCGGCCACGGCGCGACGGGCGAACTGGCGGTGACCGTCTCGTCGCTGCCGGACGGCCTCTCCGGCGGGCGGGTCACCGTCACCGTCGAGCATCCGTCGGTCGCGAGGATCACCGACGCGTCGTACGCCGACGCGTTCGAACTCACGTCGGAGCCCGTCATCGGCGGGGAGGGCGCCACCGTCGCGTTTCGATTCGCGGACATCGACGAAATGATCGACCCCGGTGCGGGCGAAACGACGCTCGCCACCATCGAATTCGAGGGAGTGGAGACGGGGACGACGGACGTCACCGTCGACGTCAACGCGTTCGACGACGATGCCGGCCGGGCGATCGAGCCGGGTCGGCGACCCGGCGTCGTGATCGTCGGGCCACCGCCGATCGGCGACGACCCGGGCGGGATCGGTGCGCCGACCGATCCGGACGGAGACGGGCTGTTCGAGGACGTCAACGGGAACGGCCGCCTGGACTACGACGACGTCGTCACGCTGTTCGAACACTTGGAGGACGACGCCGTTCAGCTCAACGAGGACGCCTTCGACTTCAACGAGAACGGCCGGATCGACTACGACGACGTCACCGCCCTCTACGACGAACTGTGAGCCCGCTCAGCCGCGCCGCGGATCCCGCTCGCCACGGGCACCAGCGGTCACCCGATAGGTCTCCCGGCTGGAAAACGGCGATCGCGACTGGGGTCCTGGCGGCCCTCGTCATCCTGCTCGCCGGAAGCGTCGTCGGGGGTACACCTGACGGAACGGCCCTCCCAGCAGAGCAGGCAGAGCCGGCGCTCGTCGTCGAGGATGCCACCGTCGCCCCCGGCCAGGAGGCATCGGTCCCGGTCGTGCTAACACAGGCCCCCGACGGCCTGGCCGGGTACGACCTGACGCTCACCATCGACGGCGAGTCCGGTGCCTCGTTCGAGGACGCCACCTATCCGGACGCGTTCGGCCTTACCACGGACCCCGTCCTCGACGCCGACGGCCAATCGGTCACCGTCGAAGCCGCCGACCTCGACGACGAGATCGCCGCCGGCGCCGAGGACGTCGCGCTCGCCACGATCGAGGTCTCGCCGCCCAAATCGGGCGACATCGCGATCCAGGTAACCGACGCGAAAGTCGACGCGGACGACGGCAGTGCGATCGACGTGCGTCCCGATACCGGTACGGTCTCCGTCGAAAGGGCGGGCGACGGTCGCTCGCCCGGGAGTAGCGGGGGACCCACGGACCAAGACGATAGCGGGTCCGCCAATAGCAGGCCCGATGATACCGGGTCCGGCGATGACGAGTCGGTCCTCGCTGACGAAGTTCCCGGGTTCGGCCCCCTTGCTGCCGTCCTCGCCCTCTGTGCCGTCGCCGCGGGCCGCTCCCGGCGCGGATCCTGACGCGCCGGAGACGGCCACTCACACCCCCTGACTGACTCGAACGACGCCCGATTGCCGACCGGAACGAGCGATCGGGGTGCGCACCACATCGACTGTTTTTATTTGAGGTCGTCCCAAACGACCGCCAGCATGCTCGAGGTCCTCACGCTGCTCTCGATCGCCGTCGTGGGAACGGCCGTCGTCTGGGTCGGGAGTACCTGGCTCGAACGCGCGGCGGCCGACCTCGCCGCCGCGTACGGCGTGCCAGCCGTCGTTCACGGCGCCGTCATCGCCGCGGTCGGGTCGAGCACGCCGGAACTGGTGAGCGTGCTCCTCGCGGCCGTGCGGGGTGAGTTCGAACTCGGCGTCGGCGCCATCGTGGGGTCGGCGGTGTTCAACCTCCTCGTCATTCCGGGCGTCGCCGTCGTCATCGGCCGCGGGATCGAGACGAACCGCGATTTGGTCTACAAGGAGTCGCTCTTCTACATGCTCGCCGTCGCGACGCTGTTGCTCACGTTCTCGCTGTCGGTGATCTACTACCCGGGCGAGGCCGGAGGCGACCTCATCACGGGCGACGTCACGCGCGGACTGGCGTTGATCCCGCTCGTCCTCTACGCGCTGTACCTCTTCACGCAGTACCTCGACGCGCGCGAATCCGAGGGACTGCCCGATGCGAACGTCCACCTCGCTCGAAGCTGGGGGGTCTTCCTCGCCGGACTGGTCCTGATCGTGATCGGCGTCGAGGGGCTGGTCCGGTCGGCGATCGGGCTCGGCAGGGCCTTCGGGACGCCCGCATTCCTCTGGGGGATGACGATCGTCGCCGCGGGGTCGAGCCTCCCGGACGCGTTCGTCAGCATCGCCGCCTCCCAGTCGGGTCGGCCGACCGTTTCGATCGCGAACGTGCTGGGCTCGAACACGTTCGATCTGCTGGTCGCGATCCCGGCCGGCGTGCTCGTCGCCGGTTCGCTCGCCATCACGTTCGCCCACGTCGTGCCGATGATGGCCTTCCTCGTCGTCGCGACGATCGTCTTCTTCACGATTTCGCGGACGGAGATGTTCCTCTCTCACGCTGAGGGGTGGTTGCTGCTCGTGCTCTACGGCGGGTTCGTCTCCTGGCTCGTCCTCGAAAGCGTGGGTCTCACGCGGCTCTTGCCGGCCGCGACGTGAGTCCCCCGCCCGGGTCAGCCGAACCCCGCGTACCGCGCTGTCGGCCACAACGCGTACGTAGGAGAGTCGCCACGACTCGGTCGTGATCGAGGCGCCCTGGCCGGTGATCGGGTCGGTACTTCCCGTTCCCGGCGCACTCTACGTCCTCTACGCGCTCCGTCGGCATCGGGGGAAACCAGGCGTCGACTGGTTCATCGTAACGCTGGTGACGGTCGTCGTCTGGTGTCTCGGCTACGCCGTCTCGCTGCTGGTCTTCGATCCGCTCTGGCGCCTCCGGCTCGAGATGCTCACCTGGAGCGCGACGATGGGAAGCGGTATCTCCTTTCTGGCGTTCGGGCTCGATTACACCGGACGCGGCGCCATGGTCAGGAGTTCGTGGTTCGCCCTACTGGTCTCGATCCCACTCGCGGCGATCGGGCTGATCTGGACGAACCCGGCCCACCAGTACGTCTGGAGCGACTTTCGGCTCGACCCCGTCTTCGGCGTCGCGACCGTTTCCTACGAGTTCGGTGCCGCGGCGTACCTCGCCGTCCTCATCGGGACCGCGTTCGTCACCGCGGGAATGCTCGTCCTCTTCGAAGCCGTGATCAGTTACGGCCCGCTGTTCCGGAGAGAAGCGCTCGCGGTCGCACTCAGTGCGGTCGCCCCCGGGATCGCGCTGCTCGCGTGGATCACCGAAATCGGTCCCTACCCGCAACTGAATCTCACGCCGCTCATGTTCCTGCCCCACGTCGCGCTGGACGCGTACGCGTTCATCGGCGGGGATATGTTCGAGTTCAGTCCTGCGACCCGACGCCTGGCCCAGCGACGAGCCATCCAGGATCTCGACGATCCCGTCGTGGTCACCAATCGAGACGAGCGGATCGTCGAGTTCAATCCGGCCGCGGCCGCGGCGTTCGATCTCGACGACGACACCACGCTCGGCTCCACCATCGACCGACGACTCCCCGCCGAGACGACGATCGACCCGCGCCGATCCGAGCAAGAAATCGCGTGTCGACCCGGAGGCGAATACGTCGAGTACGCCGTCTCGAGTTCCGACCTGGCGGGTCCGGGGAACGCACGCGTCGGGTACGTGCTCGTCTTCCGAGACGTCACCGAGCGGCGCCGACGCAAGCAGCGCCTGACGGTGATGAACCGCGTGTTGCGTCACAACCTTCGAAACGACCTCAACGTCGTCACGGGCTACATCGACCTCGCGATCGACGGGATCGACGACGAGGACGCCATCGACCACCTGCAGCGGGCCCAGACTGACGTCCAGTCGCTACTCGACATCGGTGAGAAAGCGCGAGACTTCGAACGCGTTGTCGACGCTCTCGACGGCCCGACGACTCGCATCGACGTCGCCACCCAGTTCGAATCGATCGCCACGCACGAGCGAGTCGTGGCGGCCCGAGGCGAACCCAGCGAACTCGAACTATCGATTCCGGCCGACCTCGAACTGACCACGGTCGAGCCGGTGTTCACGTTGCTGTTCGTCACGTTGCTCGAAAACGGCTTCGAACACTCACGAGAGCGCGTTCCTCGCGTGCGTATCGAGTGTAAAGGGACGGATGCGTCCCGCGTCTCCATCGCCGTTCAGGACAACGGATCTGGCATTCCTGCGGCCGAGCTGGCCGCGATCGAGGACGGAGACGAAACGCCGCTCACCCACGCGAGCGGCCTCGGGCTCTGGATCGTCCAGTGGTGTACCACGGCGCTGGGTGGCGACCTCTCGTTCGAGACCGGGACGGAGGGAACCACCGTGACCGTGTCGCTGCCACAGGACGGGTCCAACGAACCGGCGTCGACGCCGGACGAAACGGTCGACGAACGCACGGAGCAGGCCGACACCCCCTGACGATCCTGGCATCCACCCGAGGGGTACCGAATCGAAGCGCGCCACATCCGGCTGGACCCGGCGTCACTGGTAGCGGCAGTATCCGACGCGACAGTCGGTTTACTACGACTGGGGGCCCGAGACGGAGCCATGACGGACGAGACTCCACGTCGATTCGACACGCGAACCGTCCACGCGGGCCAAGATGCTGACCCCGCGACCGGCGCCCGCGCCCCGCCGATCTACCAGACGACGTCCTACGAGTTCGACGACACCGACCACGCGGCCGCGCTCTTCGGCCTCGAGGAGTTCGGTAACATCTACTCGCGGATCATGAACCCGACGAACGCGATGCTCGAGGAGCGCGTCGCCAGCCTCGAAGGCGGCGTCGGCGCACTCGCGACGTCGTCCGGAATGGCGGCGTTCGACCTCGCGACGTTCATGCTGGCGGAGGCGGGCGACAACATCGTCTCGGCGTCGTCGCTCTACGGCGGGACCTACACGTACCTCAGCCACAGCGTCACCCGCCGCGGGATCGAGACGAAGTTCGTCGACACGCTGGACTACGGGGCCTACGCGGCGGCGATCGACGACGACACGGCGTTCGTCCACCTCGAGACGATCGGCAACCCGGCGCTGGTCACGCCGGATATCGAGCGGATCGCCGACATCGCCCACGAGCACGACGTCCCGCTGTTCGTCGACAACACGTTCGCGACGCCGTACCTCGCCAACCCGATCGAGCACGGCGCCGACCTCGTCTGGCACTCGACGACGAAGTGGCTCACCGGCGCCGGCACCACCGTCGGCGGGATTCTCGTCGACGGCGGCACGTTCCCCTGGGACGAGGGCGACTACCCCGAGATCGCCGAGGACAACCCAGCCTACCACGGCGTCAACTTCTACGATACCTTCGGGGAGCAGGCGTTCGCGATCGCCGCCCGGACGCGGGGCCTGCGCGATCTCGGCAACCAGCAGTCGCCCTTCGACGCCTGGAACACCCTCCAGAAGCTCGAATCGCTCTCCCTGCGGATGGATCGCCACTGCGAGAACGCGCTGGCGGTCGCCGAGTACCTCGAAGACCATCCCGACGTCGGCTGGGTCACCTACCCCGGCCTCGACTCCCACGAGACGCACGCCAACGCGACCCAGTACCTCGACGGCGGCTACGGCGGCATGCTCACCTTCGGGCTCGAGGGCGGCTACGAGGCCGCCGAGACGGTCTGTAACGAGGTCGAGCTGACGAGCCTGCTCGCGAACGTCGGCGACGCGAAGACGCTCATCATCCACCCGGGGAGCACGACCCACCAGCAACTCACCGAAGAAGAGCGACTCGCAAGCGGCGTCAGTTCCGACCTGATTCGCCTCTCCGTCGGGATCGAGGACGTCGAGGATATCGTCGCCGATCTCGACCGGGCGATCGAGGCGGCCGACTGAACTCGCGCCACCGCAGGTCCGATGCCCGATGCGACGCCGCGTTGCCGAGCGCGATCGGTTCCGGCGCTCGCCGGATCGTGTCCGTCCGCTTCGAGTACCCTGCCATCGGATCAGTGTCCGCCACCGTACCCGTCAGGGCCCGTCGACCGTCCGTGGCCAGTACAGTTATTGGGCTACAACGGAGAAACGCCGAAAGTTACGGGAGCACCTCGGTCGGACGCGCATACCGATCGAACGGCCCGGGCTGAAGAACGGTTCACAGCGAGATGGTGTCAGCCACCGCGGTGACGGCAAGCGGAGACGACGAGTGGATGGGAGCGAGAGGCATCCAGGGCGAGGCGACCCGCATCCGATCGATCGGGACCGTCATCGTGGCGATCGCGTTCGTCCTCGGAACGCTCGCCGTGGGCGCCGGATCGTCGTCGGCCGTCGCCCAAAGCGCGGGGCCGACGGTCCAGTGCGCCGACGGCGCGGGCGGCGGCCCGGTGTACGTCACGGATAGCGGCCTCCGGGTCGCGGACAACGATTCCGCCGCGGACCGGGCGTACCCGGCGTTCCCGGACGCGGAAACAGTCGTCCTCGACAGCGAGGGGTACGACGCCGTCTCCGTCAGCGCGGCCGGCCAGTCCACGCTCCGGCTGGAGGAGCGAAACGAGAGTCTGACCTGCCTGGCGTCGGTCAACGCGACCGAACACGACGTGACGATCGCCCCCCGCGGCGCACCGAACGTGACGCTAACCGGGTCGTTCGAGGGGTTCGCGTTCGCAGACGTCGACTTCGACGCGGCCGACGAGGCGGATCTAGCCTCGGAAGCGAACGAGTCCGTCTCGGTGATCGTCCACGACACCGGGTTGAGCCGGGGCGAAACGGTCGCGATCGAGAGCCTGCACTCGGACGCGGTCGACGTCGAAGTCACCGCCGACGGGGCGGGGAATCTGTCCATCGAACTCCCCACGGGAGAGCACGAACTGACGCTGACGACGCCGGACTCGGGCGACGGGGGCGGCGGTCTCCCGCCGCCACCGCCGGACGACGGGGAGCCCGCATCGTTCGAGGTGTCGGACCTCGCACTCGACGACGAGAGGGTCGAAGTCGGAGAGACGGTGACGGTCACGGCCACGGTGACGAACGTCGGCGACGAACCCGGATCCCACAACCTCGTGTTGGGCGTCGACGGCACGGTCGTCGAGGAGGCGTCGGTTACGCTCGATGGCGGGGAGTCGAAGACGGTGTCGCTGTCGACGACGCTCGACGCGGCGGGCAAGGTCGAGCTGACGGTCGACGGTGAGACCGTCGGTACCGTGGCGGTGACGGATCCCGGCGAATCCGACGACGGCGCCGGTTCGAGCGACTCCGCCGACGGCGAACACGGTGATGATTCGGGTGAATCCGGAGAGAGCGACGATGGCGACGATTCGAGTGACCCCGGTGACGGTCGAAACGAAGGCGACGGTATGCCGGGATTCGGCGCGGTGCTGGTGCTGTTCGCGCTCACCGTCGCGACGGTGGGTCTCGTTCGACGCTGACTCCCGTCGGTATGATTCCAGATTACCCGGGCATACCACCCAATTCGCCGAAACGGCCGCTGAGCGATCGTGCTCGAAGCGAGTGTTCCTGGATCGACGCGGCTCGGGACGATCGCCAACCAGTTCGTCGTCGCCCGTGAGGGTTCGTGACCCAACCGCTCTCAGCCCTGTCCGCTACCGCCACCGTCGATACCGGTCGGTTACTCGAAGAAGGCGACGACCCGTCCCTCGGTCTCGATCGCAGGGACAATCCGGTCGAGGCTCGCGAACCACCGGATTGTCGTGTGAGGGCGTCACGTCGGAATAGCGCCTCCGAAACTGCCATCCCCACGACTGATCGCATTCGAGCCCGGCCCGTCGACCGGCTTCTCGCCGACTCAAGACCGCGGGAGCTGCGAGCCGAGGACGGCGTGGGACAGACCGCCAGCGAGGGTCGCGGCGGCGAGTCCCGATCGGGGTGCGTCGAGTCCGGTGCTCCAGGCGAAGAGAACGGCGGCGGCAACGGCAAGCGAAAGGCTCGCCGCCAGCACGTGACCGGACGAGTGCAGTGGCGTGTCGCCGGTCGAAACGCGACCGAAGAGCGAGCGCGTGCGGCAAACGGGGGTCGGCGAGTAACAGGGACCGATCCTGGCGGCGACTGCGACGAACAGTGCGGTGAGCGACGCAGTCACAAGCGCACCGAACACCAGCGTTTCGAGCGCGGGGCCGACCCGGATAATCGCGGCGAGTGCGCCGGTGCAGGCCGTGACCACGAGCCCGGCGCGCGCCTGCGCGAGTTGCGGAGGCCGGGCGGCGGAATCGCAACTGGTTCCGTCGAGCATACAGTCACCGACGAAGCGAGCGGCGGTAGTGGTTTGCCCGCCTCTCAGACGATGCGATTGATCATCTCGTCGCGATTCCCGCTCGCGAACGCGGCGAAGTTCTCGACGACGATCTCCGCGATCCGGTCGTAGTAGTGGGGCGTCGAACCGGCCACGTGCGGGGTCACGAGCACGTTCGGCAGGTCCCACAGCGGCGAGTCGGCGGGCAGGGGCTCCGTCGCGAACACGTCGAGCGCGGCGCCGTCGACGCGGCCCTGCTGGAGGGAATCGACGAGAGCGTCCTCGTCCACGACCTCGCCGCGGGCCATGTTCAGCAGGATCGCGTCGCTCCGCATCGTTCGGAGCGCGTCTCGATCGATCAGGCCGCGCGTCTCTTCGGTCAACGGGCAGGCGAGGACGAGGTACTCCGCCCGGGCGAGGACCGCTCCGAGCTCGTCCGCCGGATAGACCTCGTCGACGGCGTCCGGTGCGGTCGACGGATCCCGCTTGGTGCCGATTACCCGACAGCCAAGCGCCGAGGCGAGTTCGGCGGTTCGCCCGCCGATCGCCCCGAGGCCGACGATGCCGACCGTCTTACCGGCGAGTTCGCCGCCGCCCTCGCGGAGCCAGACGCCGTCGCGCTGACGCTCGCGCGCGTCGAAGAGGTTGCGTTCGAAGCCGAGCATCGCGCCGAGGGCCCACTCGGCCATCGGCTGGCCGTGGACGCCAGTCGCGTTCGTCAGGACGATCCCCGCGTCCTCGAGCGCGTCGAGGTCGTAGTGATCATAGCCGGCGGTGTAGGCCTGCACCCACTCGAGCCGATCCGCCCGGTCGAGCCACTCGTCGGGCAGGCTGGTCCCGACGAGAATCGTCGCGGTCTCGATCGCCGAGAGCGACTCCGCCCTGGTCTCGGTGACCGTCACGGACGCCTCGAGTGCGTCGAGTCGGACGGCCAGCGTTTCGCGCGCGTCCCGCGAGAACCGATGCGGAACCAGAATCTCGTGGTCGGTCATCGGTTCGACGGAGTGAGCGCGACCAGTCGGTTCTTTCGGTTCGGAGCGCCGTGGAACGGCCGGCTCGCCCCGCCGACGCCGTACCGATCACCTCCTGCGGGCCCGTTAGAACTGGTACTCCCGCGGTTCGCGCTGGATGGAGATCCACTTCGTCGTGGTCAGTTCGTCGAGGATCGCGTGGGCGTTGTACCGGCCCAGTCCGGACTCTTTCATCCCGCCGAAGGGGACGTGGGGCTCGTCGTTGATCGGCTGGTCGTTGATGTGGACCATCCCTGTCTCGATGCCGTCGGCGATCCGGCGGGCCTGCGAGAGGTCCGTCGCGTGGACCGACCCGGAGAGGCCGTGGTCGGTGTCGTTTGCGAGTTCGATCGCCTCCGCGTCGTCGCCGTAAGGGATCACCGGCGCGATCGGACCGAAGTGTTCGTTGCACGCGGCGGGCATGTCGTTGGTCACGTCGGCCAACACCGTCGGTTCGACGACGAGGCCGTCGTGTCCGCCGCCGGTCACGACTCGGGCCCCGTCGTCGACGCTGTCGGCGACGTGGTCGAGCATCGAATCGCGCTGGGATTCGTCGATGACGGGACCGATGACGGTGTCGTCGTCGAGCGGGTCGCCCGTCGGGAGCGATTCGGCCCGATCGGCCAGCGCTTCCACGTACTCGTCGTAGTGGTCCTCGTGGACGAGGTGGCGATTGATCGCGATGCAGGCCTGGCCCTGGTGGAGGAAGGAGCCGAAGACGGCGCCGTCGATCGCCCGCTCGAGGTCGGCCGAGTCGGTGACGACGTGGACATTGTTGCCGCCGAGTTCGAGCGCCGGCAGCGCCAGGTTGGCGGCCGCCTGTTCCGCGACCTGTTTGCCCACCTCGGTCGAGCCCGTGAATGCCAGCACCCGCGGCGTCTCGTGGCCGGCCACCGCGTCGCCGATCTCCGAGCCGCGACCGGGAACCACGTTCAACACGCCCTCGGGCAACCCCGCCTCCTCGAACAGGTGTGCGAGCAGGAGGCCGCCCGTGATCGGCGTGTTCGAGGCGGGCTTCAGCACGACCGCGTTGCCGGCCGCGATCGCCGGGCCCACCGCGCGCATCGAGAGGTGAAACGGGAAGTTCCAGGGCGAGATGACGCCCACGACGCCGACCGGGACCCGTTCGACCAGGTTCTCCTTCCCGGGGACGATCGAATCGTGGTGCTCGCCGCCCATCCGGTACGGGTAGCTCGCGGCCTGCTGGAGCATTCCCTTGGCCGTCTGCAACTCCGCGACGGCCTTAACCGACGCGCTCCCCGACTCGATTGCGAGCAGTTCGATCACGTCGTCCCAGCGCTTCCCCACCGTCCGAAGGACACGATTGACGATTCCCGCTCGCCGTTGCGGGGGCTGGTTCGCCCAGGACGACTGTGCCGCCTCGGCCGCACGGTAGGCCGCGTCGACGTCGTCGGTCGTCGCGGCCGGGACGGTGGCGATCGGTTCGCGAGTAAAAGGATTCTCGACCTCGATCGCGTCTCGGTCGTCGGGGCTCGTCCACTCGCCGTCGAGAAACAACACGTTCCAGCCGGATTCGGGTTCGATCGGCAGTGACGACATACGCCACCTGCACCGGCGAGCGGGAAAAACGAGCGACCGGCGAGCGCAACCGGCGGTCGGAGCGTCGACGTGATCAGGTGTGCGAGGCCACCTGCCAGGGCGGGCCCCAATCGGTGGACGTCACCTAGACGATCAGGCACTCGACGAGACGGTCGCGTTCGGGATACCGAACCCGAGGGCGACGTACACCCCCAGGGCGACGACCGCGCCGATCCCGAGGCCGATCGGGAGCGTCTCCTGGACGAAATACCACCCGAACATCGCTATCGAGCCGCCCATGAGGGCGAATCCCGCCGCCAGACGGTGGAACGTGCGCACGGGATTGACGCGATCCGCCGAGCCCGACCCGTCAGCGACATCCTCCAGCGCTCCGGACATCGCGAGCGGCATGAACAGCGCGATCCCTGCACCGAGGCCCACTCCTGCCAGCGCGCCGACGGCCGGGCTGTCGACAACGAAGTAGCCGGCAGCCGTGAAGGCGACCACGTCCATCACGCCGAAAAGGAGTCCGAGCAAGTTGGGTGACAGCGGACTGTCCGCCCACGGATCCTCGTCACCGTCGGTGTCGATCGTGATGCTCATGCGAGGGCGTTGATAGGACCGGGACATAATATTTTCTGTTCCGTCTGTTCCGATATATTCTGACTGCGGCGGACGAACGGCAGGACATCTGCGGATCGGTCGGTCAGCCAATCCGCGACCCGCATGACTCGACGCTACGGCTCGCCCGTCCGGAACGAGAGGTCCAACGCGGAAGCCGAGTGCGTGAGACTCCCCATCGAGATGACGTCGACGCCAGTCCGGGCGTAGCGCGCCACGCCGTCGATCGTGATCCCGCCGCTGGCCTCCGTCAGTATCGATTCGTATCCGCGGTCAGCGAGGTCGTCGACGGCGGTCTCGACGGCCGTCGGCGACATGTTATCGAGTAGAACGATATCCGCACCCGCCGCCGCGGCGCGAGCGGCGTCCGCAGGCTCCTCGACTTCGACCTCGATTTTCGTCGCGAAGGAGACGCGATCCGCGAAGTGGTCGACGGCGCCCTCCAGTCCCATCTCGGCGACGTGGTTGTCCTTCACCATGACCATGTGCGAGAGGTCGAGCCGGTGGGTGTCCCCGCCGCCGGCGACCACGGCCCGCTTTTCGAGCCCTCGCAGGCCGGGCGTCGTCTTGCGGGTGGCCGCGACGCGCACCGATTCCGATTCCGCGCGAGCCCGGTCGACCGCCTCGCGCGTCCGGGTCGCGATGCCGGAGGCGTGACCCGCGAGGTTGACCGCGACGCGCTCGCCTCGCAACACGTCTCGCGCAGGGCCCTCGACGGTTAGAATCGTATTCCCGGCTTCGATCGACGCGCCGGCGTCCAGTCGGCTCGTCACGGCGACGTTCAGGTACTCGAACGCGCTCGCGGCCGCTTCGACGCCGGCCGCGACGCCGTCCTCCATCGCGACGAGTCGACCGGTCGTCCGGCCGGGAACCTGGTTGGTCACGTCGTGGTGGCCGACGTCCTCGCGAAGCCAGCGTTCGATCTGCTCGCTCGTGATCATCTCCCTATCCGGACGTTCCGCCGAAGTCGCTTAGCCACACCGATCCGGGTGCGGATGGGGGACGGGGACCCCTCACGGCGAACCGTGCGAGCAGACGGCAACGATTTCACGATCCGATCCCGATGGAACCCTACATGCAACGGCTGGCCCGTTCCCGACGGGAACTTCTCGCGACCGGGGCGGTCGCGTCGGCAGTCGCCGGCTGTGCGCTTCCACGCGAAGACGCCTCGCCTGCCGGGCGCGGAGAGCTCACCTTCGAAGGCGTCTCCGCGTCGTTCGCCGAGCGCGCACGGACGGTGGCCGATCGGGTGACCGACCTGTCCGGCAACGCGATCGCCGAGGAGACGACGGTCAGGCTGATCGATCCGGCCGAGATGCGCGAGCGGGGCCGCAACTGGACCGTGATCGGCGCGACGACGACCCAGCGCCTGGCCCATCGCGCGCTCGGGCTCGTCGAATCGCTCGAAGCCGATGTCGGCTTCGAGTTCGCCGGCGCGTACTACCCGGGATCGCGCACCCTCCTGCTCGTCGGCGACGAGGACGACATCGACGACCAGTTGCTCGCGCACGAACTCTGTCACGCCGTCCAGTTCCAGTCGACCACGCTCGCCGACCTCGACCGGAGCTGGGCCGCCGGCTTCGACACCCAGGCGGCGCGGCAAGCGCTCGTCGAGGGGACGGCCCAGTACCTCGAAGACGAGTACGTCGGGGGCTGCGGCGGCGACTTCTCGAACTGTCACCTCTCGACGCCCGGACCGATCGCCCTCGACCGACTCGACCCGGCCCTCCTCCTCGCCTACGGCGCGTACTGCAACGGACACGACTTCGCCGCCGCGCTGGCCGAGCGCGAGGGCTGGCGGTCGATCTGGGCCGCCCACGAGAACCCGCCGACGTCGACCGGCCAGATCCTCCGGCCGGAGTGGTACCCCGACAGAGAACCGGTCGACGTCGCGGCGCCCGACGAGCCGCCGGCTCCCTGGTCCCGGCTCGACACCGAACGGCTCGGCATGCAGTCGGTGTTTCTGGCCCTCTGGCACGCTGGCGTCCTCCCCGTCGTGGCCGCGTACCCGCGAGGCCAATCGGCCGAAGACGAGGTCTTCTCCGACCTGGTTCGGTATCGCTCGCCAGTCTCCGACGCCTGGCGCGGCGACGCGTTCACCGCCTTCGAGCGCGCCGACGGCCGCTTCGGCTGGCGCTGGCGCATCCGCTGGGCGAGTCCGAGCGCGGCCGAAACCGGCTACGAACACTTCAGGGAGCGGACGGACGCACGCGGCGAACCGACCGACGAGTCGGAGGTCTGGACCCGTGACGACCGCTACGAGGCGCTCACCCTCGACGACGAGGCCCTCGTCGTCGCGTCGGCGCCGGATCCGGAAGCGTTCGAACTGTTCTCCCCGGCGTTTCGGTGAACGATGGGGCGAACCGGCGCTTACCGGTCGGCCGTCGGGACCGCCTCCGCGTCGTCGACCAGAAAGTGACAGCCGACGGACTCGGTGTTCTCACGGGCGGCCCGCGCGATCAGGAGCGCCGTCACGCAGGCGTTGCGAAGTTCGTAGAGGTCGCGGGCGGTTCGCGTGCGAACGTACGCGTCGACCTCGCCTTTGAGTCGGCGGAGGACCGCCGCGGCCCGGGCGATCTCGTCGGGATCTCGTTCGAGCCCGAGCGCCTCGTCCATCGTCCGACGCAGGCGGGTGAACTTCTCGGCGGCGAAACGCGGCGGCAGCGCCGGATCGCTGTCCCGGAGTTCCGGCGGTTCGACCGCGTCGGCGCCGGCCAGTTCGTCCGCCCGCGCGGCGTCCTCACCCGCGCGTAGCCCCCAGACGAGTCCTTCGAGGAGGCTGGTGCTCGCGAGGCGGTTCGCCCCGTGGACGCCGGTGCGGGCGCACTCCCCGACCGCGTACAGCCCGTCGAGACCGGTCCGACCGCGGTCGTCGACATCGATCCCGCCGCAGAGGAAGTGTTCGCACGGGGCGACCGGAATCCGCTCACTCGTGATTCCGCGATCGGCGCACTTCGCCGCGAGATCGGGGAACGCCTCGTCGAACGGCGCTGCGAGCGTGCCGACGTCGAGGACGACGTCGCCGGTGCGCTCGCGCTCGGCCGCGACCGCGCGGGCGACGACGTCCCGCGGCGCGAGTTCGGCGTCCGGATGGACCTCGGGCATGAAGCGCTCGCCGTCGCCGTTGACCAGGACGGCGCCCTCGCCGCGCAGCGCTTCGGAAAGGAGGAACGTCTCCTCGCGTGTCGCGGTCGGCTCCCCTCGCTCCGCGGCGTCGGACGCCTCACCGCCGGCGTAGGCGGTCGGGTGGAACTGGACGTACTCCATGTCGGCCACGCCGGCGCCGGCGAGGGCGGCCATCGCGATGCCGTCGCCCGTCGCGCCGGGAGGGTTCGTCGACCGGCCGTAGAGCGAGCCGATCCCGCCGGTCGCCAGGATCGTCCGCGTCGCGTAGATCGGGTGGCCGGCCGGCGATTCGTCGGTGATGGCGCCGTGGACGCTCCCCTCGTGGGTGAGAAGTTCGAGTGCCGCCGTGTCGTCGCGGATGGTGATCCGATCGTGGTCGTCGAGGTACCGGAGGAACGGCCTGAGGATGTGCGTCCCCGTCGAGGCGTCGACGTGGAGGATGCGATCGGCCGAGTGGGCCGCCTCGCGCGCGTAGTCGTATTCCGAATCCGAATCGTCGTCCGAATCCGAATCGTCGACGTCGGTATCCACCCGATCGAATTCGATCCCGAGCGTCTCGACGAGGACGTCTTCGACGGCGTCGTCGGCGCCTTCGATCAGGACGTCGATCGCCGCCTCGTCGGCCGTGTTCGCGCTCGCCTCGAGGATGTCGCGCTTGAAGGCCGCCGGATCGCCGCCCGTCGTCGCGATGCCACCCTGCGCCCAGTCGGTGCTCGCGTCGTCCGGCCGCGTCGCCTTGGTCACGAGCAGGACATCGCCTCCCTCGCGGGCCGCCCCCAGCGCCGCCGCGCAGCCGGCGATTCCCGAGCCGACGACCAGCACGTCGGTCGATTCGACCGGGCGGTCCGCGTCGGTCGACTCGGCCGATCCATCCGCATCCGCGGTAGCGTTCGTCGTCGACGGTGAGTCGCCCGTCATCGTCAGACCTCAAGCATGCGTTCGAGGGCGACGCCCGCGAGTTCCTTCTCCTCGGGGGCGACCTCGATGACGTTTCGCTCGCGCCCGGCGACGAGCTCTTCGAGCACCCACGTCAGGTAGTTGGGGTCGATCTGGCGCATCGCGTTGCAGTCCATGCAGGCGTCGCCGCAGAGCGGGAGCACCTCGACCTCGGGGTGCCAGCGCGCGAGGTGCTCGGCCAGGTGGATCTCGGTGCCGATCGCCCACGTCTCGCCCGGCTCGGCGGTCTCGACCGTCTCGCAGATCGTGCTCGTCGAGCCGACGACGTCGGCGGCCTCGACGACCTCGCGACGGCACTCGGGGTGGACGACCACCCGCGCGTCGGGGTGTTCGTCGCGGACTCGTTCGACGTGGTCGGCGCGGAAGCGCTCGTGGACCTGGCAGTAGCCGTCCCAGCAGATGATGTCGGCCTCGGCGACCTCGCTCGGGGCCTTCCCCTCGGGATCCCAGGGATCCCACGTCGCCACGGCGTCTTCCATCCCCAGGCGGTGAGCCGTGTTCACGCCGAGGTGCTTGTCGGGCAGAAAGAGGACTTTGTCGCCGCGGTCGAACGCCCACTCGAACGCGCGGTGGGCGTTCGAGGAGGTACAGACGAGCCCGCCCTGACTCGCACAGAACGCCTTCAGGTCGGCGTAGGAGTTCATGTACGTGATCGGTACGATGTCGGCGTCGGGCGCCGCGGCCGTGATCTCGGCCCACGCGGCGTCGACCTGCAGAGCCTCCGCCATCCCCGCCATCGGGCACGAGGCTTCCATGCTCGGCAAGATCACCGTCTGGTCGTCGTCCGTGATGATGTCGGCGGACTCGGCCATGAAGGTCACCCCGCCGAAGATCACGTACGCGGCGTCGGCCTCGGCCGCCCGCTTCGAGAGCTCGTACGAGTCCCCGACGAAGTCGGCGTGCTCGACGATCTCCCGTCGTTGATAGTTGTGGCCCAGGACAACCACCTCGTCGCCCAGCTCCTCGAGGGCCGACTCGATGCGCGGCGCGCGCTCGGCCGCCGACAGCGTCCGGTACTCGGCCGGGAGCTGCTCCAGATTGTCGTACTTGAACAGGCTCAGGTCCGTCTCGATGTCCGCAGTTTCCATCTCTACCATGGCGACACCAGGGGTTATCGGAACGTCGGACGCCCGCTATGAAAAGATTTTATCTTCAACGTCCGGTTTCGACCGCAATTCGGTCCACAGAAGAATGACCGTCGACGGTCAGTCGTTCGTTCCGGACTCGCGGACAGTATCGAGCGCACGATCTCACGGGCCGACGGCGGCGTCACGTCGATGCGATCGGCCCCATCGCACCCGCACTGAATACTCCGAGCCGGATTCAGGCGCACGGTCGACACCCATGACCCGCCCGCCAGCATCGAACGCCACGGCTGCCGAACCGACGAACCGGACAATCGAGTGGCTAGCCAAGAGCGACCGACCCGGCCGGCAACAATCGACGGTTCAGTGGCCGAACGAGCAGGCGAGGGAGTGCGATACGAGCGCTACAGCGTGTCCAGGACGCCGAGTACCCGTTCTTCGTCCGCGCGGTCGGGGCCGTGTTCGCGACCCGTCCGATCCGAGTCGAGGTGGTCCGCCACGGATCGTTCCATCGCGGTCGAGAGGGGCGTCGACTCCCAGCCGAGGCGGGCGACCTTCTCCGTCGAGAGCATGTGCGGCGGGTCGCGGTAGAGGATGAAGTCGTCCATCGCGATGTCGGCCGCAGCGAGTTCGCGCGGGCCCGCGGTGACGATCTCGACGCCGGGATCGTGATCGGAATCGACCGCCGCCAACGACTTGTCGATCAGCTCGACCATGCCTCGGAGGGTGACCATGCGCTGGTCGCCGACGTTGTACGCTTCGCCGGGGTCGCCCTCCTCGGCGACGACGCGCATGCCGCTGGCGACGTCCTCGACGTAGACTCGGTGCCAGACGTTGGTGCCGTCTCCGGGGACGACGATCCGGTCGAATCGGTGGACGCGGTCGATCCAGTAGTCCAGTCGCTCAGTGTAGTCGTGCGGCCCGTAGACGATCGGCGGCCGGACGCTCATCGCGTTGACGCCGTCCTCGGCGGCCTCGAAGACGATCCGGTCGCCCTCGGCCTTGCGCGGGCCGTAGGTCTCGTCCGCGTCGCTGACCGCCTGCTCCGCCGTGCACGAGTGGATCGGCGTCGATGCCTCCCGTTTGGGAAGATCCTCCCGCTCGTAGGCCGACCCGCTCGAGATGTAGACGTAGGCGTCGACGTCGTCGAAGACGGTGGTGGCCTGGCGGACGTCGCGCGGGTAGTACGCCACGCAGTCGAAGACGGCGTCGGGGTCGACCGCCGCCGCGTCCACGAGGTCGCCGTCGTCGGTCCGATCACCCTGGACGCGGTCGACGCCGTCGGCGTCCGCGAACGGGTTCTCGTGATTCCCGCGGTTGAACAGCGTCACCTCGTAGTCGTGGTCGCGCAACTCCTCGACGAGGTGGCGGCCGATGAATCGCGTGCCGCCGATGACGAGCGCGTGCTCCATATCCATCCGCTCGCGGCGGCTAGCCATAACGGTGCCGGAGCGCGATCGCTACCCGTCGCGGACGACGGTGGCTCCCTACCGGAGCAGGACTAGCCGACGTCCGCGGAGGCGGGGCGATCGACGTAACCGTCCGCCCAGCCCCAGAGGTACAAGCCGACGGAGAGGGCGATCCACAGCCGGAGCAGCGGCGCCATCGGACCGCCGACGACTTCGACGGCGATCCAGGGGCCGGCGAGCCACCCCCAGAGCGTGATCGCCTCGAGAAGGACCCACGCGAGAACGAAGACGTATCCGAGTCGACGACCCGTCGGTGACCGGTTCCACAGGCCAGCTGCGGCGGCGAGTCCGACACCGGCCGTAACGATCGCGAGTCCGACGATCGCCACCAGCCACGGATAGGACGCGATTCCGCCGGCGGTCGGCGCACCCGTCACCTGGAGGAGGGCGTTCGCGACGACGTAGAGCCCCGCGCCGGAGACGAACAGACAGAGGCCGCGGTGACCGAGGGAACGATCGCCCATTACGGGAAACTCGACGAGGGGGTCAGTTAAACCCGGCTGGTTCGTTCCAGTCCGTGCGACCGGAGCGCAGGTCGGTGATCGCCGGGCCAACTGCGTCGAGCGATAGTCCTCCGAGCCGCGATTGTGACCCGACTCGGGAACCGGTGGACTCCGTCGCACCTCGCATTCGACCGCAGCCTCCGCCGACACCGACGGTCAACGATACACGACGTCGCCGTCCACGATCGTCGTCGCCACGTCGATCTCGTCGATCCGCTCGGGATTCTCCCACGGCGACTCCTCGAGCACCACCAGATCCGCGCACTTCCCGACCTCGATGGTCCCCAACCGGTCCTCGTCGAAGCCGGCGTAGGCGGCCCCGATCGTGTAGCCCCGGACGGCCTCGGTCACGGAGAGCCGCTGGCAGTCCATCGGGGCGGTGACGGCGTGGTGAATCCCGCCCAGCGGGTCGAGGGGCATGCAATCCGACCCGAGCGCGAGCGGGACGCCCGCCTCGAGCGCGTCGCTGAGCCGGTTCGAGCGCTCGCGCCGGTCCTCGCCCAGGCGCTGATCGTAGAGGCCGCCCGGCCGGGCCCACTGGTGGAAGTTCGGTTGCATCGAGGCGACGATGCCCGCCTCCGCCATTTGCTCGAGGTGGTGGTCCGTCGCGAGTTCGACGTGCTCGATCCGGTGGCGCGCCGCGTCGGCGTTCTGTGTCTCCGCGAGGACGTCGACGGCCGCGCCGATGGCCTCGTCGCCGATGGCGTGGACCGTCAACTGGTAGTCGTTCGCGGCGGCCTCGTCGGCGATCGACGCCAGTTCGTCCGGGTCGACGACCCACTGGCCGCGGGGATCGGCCGATTCGTCGTCGCTCGCCCCGGATTCGCCCGACCTGGACGACTCCGCAGCGTCCGGCAGGTCGGCGTACGGCTCGCTCACCTTCGCGGTGCGCGCGCCGATGCTCCCGTCGGTGAACGACTTGATCGCGCCCGTCTCGACGAAGTCGCTCCCCGCGTTGGTTGCCAGGCCCACGTCGATCGCGCTCTCGAGGTGATCGCTCCAGTAGTCGAGGCGAACCCGACAGTCGAGCTCCCCGTCGCGATCGAGTTCGCGGTAGATCCGGGGCGCGCGCGAGTGCCTGACCTTCTCGTGAACGCAGGTGACCCCGAGCGAGGTGGCGCGCTCGATCGCGGCGGTGACCAGTTCCCGCGTCTCCGCGTCGCTGTCCTCCGAGCCGCTCCAGACCTGCGTCGCCGCGTCCTCCACGACGATCCCCGTCGGCTCGCCGCCTTCGGTTCGGACGTCTTCGGGCGGGAGATCGTCGACGAGTCGGTCGATGGCCACCGAGTTGAGCGACGCCGTGTGCATGTCGACGCGCATCGCGACGACCGGGCGCTCCTCGCTGACGGAATCGAGGTCGTCGCGCGTGGGATAGCGCGACTCGGACCACTCGCTCTCGTCGTACCCGAAGCCGAGGATCCACTCGCGATCAGTCTCGGCCTGGCGGGCCAGCGCGTCGAGGGCATCAGCGAGGCTCCCGGCCTCCGAGAGGTCGGCGTGGACGAGATACAGACCGAGGGTTTCCATGTGCGTGTGCGCGTCGACGAACCCGGGGAGGACGACCCGCCCTTCGCAGTCGACGACGTCGGTCTCGACGCCCCGCAGGTGTTCGATCTCGGTCGTCTTTCCCACCCGGACGATGTCGCCGTCGCGGACGGCGACGGCCTCGTGCGTTTCGTCCGCGTCGGCTGAGCTCCGGCTGGCGACGATCGGCCCGTCTCCGTCCGGACTGGCGAGCGTGTGCACCTCCCCGTCGAGGAGGACCAGGTCGGCTGCAGCGGTCATACGTTCACGGGTGCGTGCGGCCTGCAAAAGGGTTGCGACGGCGGCCCGGACCGGAGCTCGCGGTCGACGATCCGTTGCGGTGGCTGGCGCCCGTCCGTCAGCAGACGGGACCGCACGATCACAATCCGAAACCGAATCGGGACCGATCGATGCGAATCAGCAACTGTTAGGGGTCGGCCGCGTCTCGGGTGAGTCATGACCGACCCCGAGACCCTCGCACAGCGCGTTCGCGACGGCGAGTTGCGATTGCACGAACTCGAGGCCCACGCCGACGCCGAGACGGCCGCGACGGCCCGAAGGCGGTTCGTCGCGGCCGAGACCGGCGCCGACCTGGCGGCGATCGGCGACTACGCCTTCCCGGCCGAAGCGGCCGAGACGGCGATCGAGAACCTCGTCGGCGGGGCGCAACTGCCGATGGGCGTTGCGGGACCGGTCCCCGTCGACGGCGGCGCGGCCGACGGCGAGTACCACCTCCCGCTCGCGACGACCGAAGGCGCGCTCGTCGCCTCCGTCAATCGCGGGCTCTCGGTCCTGCGGACGGCGGGCGGAGCGAGCGCTCGCGTCACGAAGAACGGCATGACGCGCGCCCCGGTCTTTCGCGTCTCGGGCGTCGTCGAGGCCGCCGAGGTCGTCGAGTGGGTGGGCGAGCACGAGGACCGTCTCCGCGAGGCCGCCGAGTCGACGACCAGCCACGGCGAACTGCTCGGGATCGAGCCCTACGTCGTCGGCGACTCGGTCTACCTGCGATTCGCCTACGACACGAAGGACGCGATGGGGATGAACATGGCCACGATCGCGACGGGCGCGGCTTGCGACGTCGTCGAGGCCGAAACGCCGGCCTCGCTCGTCGCCGTCTCCGGAAACCTCTGTTCCGATAAGAAGCCCGCGGCAATCAACGCGGTTGAGGGTCGCGGTCGATCCGTGACGGCAGACGTCGTGATCCCCGGCGACGTGGTCGAAGACCGCCTGGGGACGACCGCGGCCGGCATCGTGGAAGCCAACACGCGAAAGAACCTCGTCGGGAGCGCGAAGGCCGGCAGTCTCGGGTTCAACGCGCACGCGGCGAACGTCGTCGCCGCCGCGTTCCTAGCGACCGGCCAGGACGAGGCTCACGTCGTCGAGGGCTCGAACGCCATCACCACGATGGAGACCCGCGAGAACGGCGTCGACGGATCCGCGGACCTCTACGCCAGCATCTCGCTCGCGTCGCTCCCGGTCGGCACCGTCGGCGGCGGCACGAAACTGCCGACCCAGGCCGAAGCGCTCGACGTACTCGGCGTCCGCGGCGGCGGAGACCCGGCAGGGTCGAACGCCGACGAACTGGCCGAGGTCATCGCCGTCGGAGCCCTCGCCGGCGAGCTCTCCCTGCTGGCGGCGCTCTCCTCGCGCCACCTCGCGAGCGCGCACGAAGATCTCGGTCGGTAGGATCGTCAGTCGACGGGAGCGGTTGGTTGGGTGGGTCGATCAGTGGACGGGAGCGATCAGTCAGGAGGAGAAATGCGGGCGAGCGACGGGGCGGGTAAGGGGTTCGACCGACTTCCCGACCGAGAGTGAACGGTTCTCACGTCGTCCCGGATTGGGCGTCCCGACTCCGTCGTCGCGTCACGAGGACGACGTAGCCGCCGGAGACGAGGAGGACGGCGAGGCCGACGAGCACCTGCGCGCCGGACCCCGAAAGGACGAACAGCCAGCCGACGGCGACGCCGCCGAAGCCGCCCGCCAGGTCGTACTGCGTTACCGACGCGTGGAGGATCGCGACCGCTGCGAGCGTGAGCGCGAAGATCCAGCCGGCGAGCGTCAGCGGTTCGTATCCGGCGACGGACGGAGAGATGAACGTTCCGTATGCGAGAACTGCCACGACCAGAAGGGTCCCGACGCCGATCGTCGTTCCCTGAAAGTCGGCCGACTCGTCCATAGTCGCCGCACGTCGCCGGTCCGGTTATCGCTACCGATCCCGGCCGATCGGAGGCGCGGTGGGAACCTGTGCGTAACGGAGCGTACTCGCGGACTTTCGGCGTCGCAAGTATTGCCGGGCGCTAGGGGCTCAAACCCCGCTTTCGGTCGCGGACGACCGGAGGCTTCGGAAGCTTCTTTATTCGCACCGTCCACACCACAGATACAGATGGCTGTACTCTGGCTGGACGAGATCGGCGCCGGCGACGTCGAGTCCGTCGGCGGCAAAGGCGCGTCCCTGGGAGAACTCACGGGGGCAGGCTTGCCGGTCCCGCCTGGCTTCGTCGTCACCGCTTCCACCTATCGCGCGTTCATCGAGGACGCAGGCATCGACGAAGAACTGTTCGACGCCGTCGACGTCGACGTCGAAGACTCCGCGGCGCTGGCCGACGCCGCGGACCGCGCCCAGGAGCTCATCGAGGAGACGCCGTTTCCGGACGAGCTCCGCGAGGAGATCCTGCGCGCGTACGACGACGTCGGGGGCGAGGACGAGGCCTTCGTCGCCGTTCGCTCCTCGGCGACCGCCGAGGACCTGCCGGACGCCTCCTTCGCGGGCCAGCAGGAGACGTTCCTCAACGTCACCGGCGAGGACCTGCTGAACCGGGTTCGCCGGTGCTGGGCGTCGCTGTTCACCCAGCGGGCGATCTACTACCGCCAGGAGCAGGGTTTCGACCACTCCGTGGTCAACATCGCGGTCGTCGTCCAGCAGATGGTCGACGCCGAGAAGTCCGGCGTCATGTTCACCAGCCACCCCTCGACCGGCGACCCGACGATGATCGTCGAGGCCGCCTGGGGACTCGGCGAGGCCGTCGTCTCGGGCGCCGTCTCGCCCGACAACTACGTGATCGACCGCGACACCCGCGACGTCGACGTCACCGTCGCCGACAAGAAGGTCAAACACGAGAAAGATCCCGAGACCGGCGAGACGGTCGAAGTCGAGGTCGAGCCCGAGAAACGCGAGGCGCGCGTGCTTTCGGACGCCGAACTCGACCGGCTCGTCGAACTGGGCGAGCACGTCGAGGCCCACTACGAGACGCCCCAGGACGTCGAGTGGGCGATGGCCGACGGCGAGGACTTCATGCTGCAGTCCCGGCCGATCACGACGATCGACGACGAGGGCATCACCGACGCGGCCGAGACCGAGGCGGCCGCGAAGGGCATCACCGACGGCAGCGGCAGCGTCGAGAGCGTCGACCCCGAGTCCGGCGCGCCGATCGAGGACGCCGCGGCCGACGGCGACCTGCTGGTCGACGGCCTGGGATCGAGCCCGGGTCGTGTCTCCGGCCCCGCCCGGTTGATCACCAAGCTCGACGACCTCGACAAGGTGCGCGAAGGTGATATCATCGTTACCGAGATGACCACGCCAGACATGGTGCCCGCGATGAAGCGCGCGGCGGGCATCGTCACCGACGAGGGCGGCATGACGAGTCACGCCGCCATCGTCTCGCGCGAACTCGGCGTCCCCGCGATCGTCGGGACGACCAACGCCACGTCCGTCCTCGACGACGGTCGTCAGGTCACCCTCGACGGCGAGAAGGGCCAGGTCCTGGCCGGGGCGGAAGTCGAGGCGGAGGCGGAACACGAACCCGTCGAGGACGTCCGCCCGCAGTCGCCGGTCAAACCCATGACCGCGACCGAGGTCAAGGTCAACGTCTCCATCCCCGAGGCCGCAGAGCGCGCGGCCGCGACGGGCGCCGACGGCGTGGGCCTCCTGCGGACCGAACACATGATCCTCTCGCTGAACAAGACCCCGGCGAAGTTCATCGCGGACGAGGGCGTCGACGCCTACGTCGAGGAACTCGTCGAGGGGATCCGCGGCGTCGCCGACGAGTTCTACCCGCGGCCCGTCCGCGTCCGCACGCTCGACGCGCCCACCGACGAGTTCCGGGAGCTCGAGGGCGGCGAGGACGAACCCGCGGAGCACAACCCGATGCTCGGCTACCGCGGCATCCGCCGCAGCCTCGACCGTCCGGACGTCTTCGCCCACGAACTCGAGGCGTTCCGCCGGCTCTTCGAGCTGGGCTACGACAACGTCGAGATCATGCTCCCGCTGGTCAACGACGCCGAAGACGTCTACCGGACGAAGCAACTGATGAAAGAGGCCGGGATCGACCCCGAGAAGCAGACCTGGGGCGTGATGATCGAGACGCCCGCCTCCGCGCTCGGCGTCGAGTCGATGGCCGAGGCCGGCATCGACTTCGCCTCGTTCGGGACGAACGACCTCACGCAGTACACCCTCGCGGTCGACCGGAACAACGAGCACGTCGCCGACCGCTTCGACGAACTCCACCCGTCTGTGCTGCGCCTGATCGGCGACGTCATCGAGACCTGTCGGGAACACGGCGTCGACACCTCGATCTGCGGCCAGGCCGGCTCGAAACCCGAGATGGTCCGGTTCCTCGTCAACGAGGGGATCAGTTCCATCTCGGCGAACATCGACGCCGTCCGCGACGTTCAACACGAGGTCAAGCGCGTCGAGCAGAAGCTGTTGCTGGATTCGGTGCGATAATCGGGAGTCCGAGGATCGCTATTAGACACGGTCAGGGGCCGTCGTCCCGTTCGATCCGGGTATACCTTCGAAATCGATCCGGGATTTCCGTTCGAGCGTCAGCGCTCGACCGGCGATTCGAGGTACGAGACCAGCGTCGAAACCGTCGTTTCGACGAGTTCGGAATCGAGTGTTTCCTGCCAAAATTCGATGTCGTCCTCGTCCAACGTGTGAACGCTTCACGGAACGATGTTACTCGGTTCCGGTGTCCCACCGGTTATCCAGGCGTCCGCTGGAATAGGAACGAAGCCGTCGTACCAGCGTTTCGTCGTCAGCGGACCGACGACGTACTGCTCTCCATCGAACGGATGTCGGAGGTTGTTGATGATGCACCACGGTCGAGAGTAGTGGTCCCCTTTGAACGGATCCGCTCCGTACACCACGTCCGTCCGTTTCCGGCTCATTCGTCTCGATCGTCGGCGGCGGTCTCTTCGGCCGCGTGTTCACGCCACGCAGCGGGATCCTCGGCTCCGTACCGTTCGTTCAACCGTTCGGTGACGCGACGGTACCGGCCGAACGATTCGATGCGTTCGGGATCGCCGATCGCCCAGTAGTCGGCTTTGTGACGGACGAGCCCACGGTCTTCGAGTCGACCGAGAACCGTCGCGATCGAATTCGGGTTGATCCCGGTTCCCTCGGCAATCTCCGCGGCCTTGAACGCCTTGTCGTCGTTCGAGAGGAGGAACTGCAGCACCTTCTCGGGGTTGCTCAACTCACCCAGTTCCGGTTCGGGCGTTTCTTCGAACGTCTCGATATCGATGACCATACCCGAGCCTAGGTGGGCGACTGTAGTAAATGTTGACTGCGTTGGTAGTGTATTAGATGTACCTCCCCAGGATACGCGAACTACCGTTCCAGCGAGCCAGAATACTGTTCCGACGCGCGTACGGCAGAACACAACAGATAAAGCCGTCACTCACCTTCGCCGACGTATGCAGGCCGAGCCCGAGGGGTTCGACCGGGTGCTGTCCTCGATGTGCACGGAGCCGCATCCGTCCGCCCGGGACGCGGCCGAGCGCTTTCTCGCGACGAATCCCGGCGATCCCGGGACGTACCCGACCGTCGCCGACCTCGAAGATCGAGCCGTCGAATTGCTCGGCGAACTCGCGTCGCTCGACGATCCGTCCGGGTACGTCGCCAGCGGCGGGACCGAGGCGAACATCCAGGCGGTCCGGATCGCCCGCGAGCGAGCGAGAGCTCGCGGTATCGATTCGCCGACCGTCGTGCTGCCCGAGTCGGCACACTTCAGCTTCCGGAAGGCCGCCGACTTGCTCGACGTCTCGCTGACGGTCGTCCCGACGGACGCGGGCCATCGGGTGCGCCTCGACGCCGTCCGCGACGCGGTGGACGAGGAGACCGCGCTCGTCGTCGGCGTCGCCGGCAGCACCGAGTACGGACGAGTGGATCCGATTCCGGCGCTCGGGGCGATTGCGCACGACTACGGGGCGCTCTTCCACGTCGACGCGGCCTGGGGCGGCTTCGTGCTCCCGTTCACCGACCGCGAGTGGCACTTCGGCCACGCGCCGGTCGACTCGATGACGATCGACCCGCACAAGATGGGCCGGGCCGCGATCCCGGCGGGCGGGTTGCTCGTCCGCGATGACTCGTTACTCGACGAACTCGCCGTCGACACGCCGTACCTGGAGACGACCTCGCAGGCGACGCTTTCGGGTACCCGATCGGGTGCCGGCGTGGCCAGCGCCGTCGCGGCGATCGAAACCCTCTGGCCTGACGGGTACGCTGCGCAGTACGAGCGCTCGCAGGAAAACGCCGAGTGGCTCGCCGCCCGGCTGTCCGACCTGGGCTACGACGTCGTCGACCCGACGCTGCCGCTCGTCGCCGCGGACGTCCCCGCGAACACGTTCGAAGGGCTTCGCGACGAAGGGTGGCGGATTTCACGGACCGCGTCGGGCGAACTCCGGGTCGTCTGTATGCCCCACGTGACGCGGGACAAACTGGCGGCCTTCGTCGACGACCTCGCAGCCGTCGGTCCCCGGACGCCGAACGCGGTGGCCGACGACGATTGACCGAACCGGCTGGTAGTCGTCCGGCGGCCGGACGGTCCGTGGTACTACGGAAGTAGCCCCTTCAAAAAGGTTTTATACGACGTCGCCGAACCGGGTACTATCATGCGATCCGGACGCTCGGTGTGGCCGGCGATGCGTCCGCGACGATGACGGCCGGGTGGATCGTCGCGGCGCCGGTCATACGGCAGTTACGCGCGACGCGGAAACCCCGGACCGATCCCGGTTCCTCGCAGTAACTCCCGATCGAGCGGAAACCGGCGGGTTTTACGCCCGCCGCGACAACGACGACCCAAGAGACACGCATGAGTCACGAAGACTTTCCGACGGACGAGCCGGCGGTGGTGACCTGCGGGCTCCCCTACGCGAACGGGGACTTGCACATCGGCCACCTCCGCGGATACATCGGCGCGGACGCGTTCTCGCGCGCGCTCGAATCGCTCGGGCAAGAGACGGCGTACGTCTCGGGCTCGGACATGCACGGCACGCCGGTCGCCGTCAACGCCGAACGTGAGGGCGTCGATCCCGAGGACTTCGCCCTCGAGTGGCACGAACAGTACGAGGAGACGTTCCCGCAGTTCGCGGTCGACTTCGACAACTACGGCCACACCCACGACGAGACGAACACCGAACTGACCCGGGAGATCGTCCGGACACTGGACGACGAAGGCTACGTCTACGAGAAGGAGATCCAGGTCGCCTACGATCCGCAGGCCGACCAGTACCTCCCCGATCGCTACGTCGAGGGAACCTGCCCCTACTGCGGCGCGAAAGCCCGCGGCGACGAGTGCGACGAGGGCTGTCAGCGTCACCTCGAACCCGGCGAAGTCGAGGACCCGACGAGCGCGATCACGGGCAATCCGGCGGAGTACCGCGAGCGGACCCACAAGTTCTTCGCCGTTTCTGAGTTCGCCGACTACCTCACCGAGTTCCTGGACTGCCTGGAAGGGACCTCGAACGCGCGGAACCAGCCGCGCCAGTGGATCGAGGACGGGCTCCAGGACTGGTGTATCACCCGCGACATGGACTGGGGGATCGACTACCCATCCGACGAGGATGGTGAGGAGGACCTCGTCCTCTACGTCTGGGTCGACGCGCCGATCGAGTACATTTCGAGCACGAAGCAGTACGCAGAGCGCGTCGGCGCCGACGCGTACGACTGGGAGGACGTGTGGCGAGCGGACGGCGAGATCGTCCACGTCATCGGCCGCGACATCATCCAGCACCACACGATCTTCTGGCCGGCGATGCTCGAAGCGGCGGGCTACAACGCGCCCCGCGCGGTCGCCGCGACCGGTTTTATCACCATCAACGGGAAGGGGCTCTCGACGAGTCGAAATCGGGCCATCTGGGCGAAGGAGTACCTCGACGAGGGCTTCCACCCGGATCTCCTCCGCTATTACCTCACGACGACCGGCGGCCTCCAGCAGGACGTCGACTTCTCGTGGGACGCCTTCCAGGAGAAGGTAAACGGCGAACTCGTCGGGACCGTCGGCAACTTCTGGTACCGCAGCCTGCTGTTTTCCCACCGCAATTACGACGGCACGCCCGAGACCGACGTCTCCGACGAAGTCGAATCGCGCATCGAGGCGGCGATCGACGAATTTCACGGCGCGGTCAACAACTACTCGCTGCGCGAGGTCGGCCTCGCCGCGACCCGCCTCGCCCAGTTCGGCAACGAGTACATCCAGCGCAACGAACCCTGGAAGCTCACCGACGACGCGCCCGACAGGGCCGCCCAGGTCATCCGCGACTGCGTCCAACTCGCGAAGGCCGTCGGCGTCCTGCTGTACCCGATCGCACCCGGGAAGGCCCAGGCGCTCTGGGAGCAACTGGGCGAGGACGGTGACGTCGCCGACGCGGAGGTCGAGGCCGCGCTGGCGGCCCCGCCGCGCACCTTCGAGGAACCCGCGGAACTGTTCGAGACGCTCGAGGACGACCGCGTCGCGGAACTGAACGACGCGCTCGAAACGCGCATCGAGGAGGCGGCGAGCGGCACCGACGCTGGAGGGACGACGGACGGTGACGACGGTCCGGACGCCGCTGCGGCCGAAACCGAAAGCGACGACACGACCGGCGGCGAATCGGCTGGCATGACCGACACCGACGACCTCGAACCGCTCCTCGAGGATCGCATCAGCTTCGAGGACTTCCAGGACCTCGACATCCGCGTCGGCCGCATCGAGTCGGCCGAGGGAATCGACGGCGCCGACGACCTCGCACGCCTCGAGGTCGACATCGGCTTCGAGACCAGGCAGGTGGTCGCCGGCATCAAGCAACTGCACGACCTCGACGAACTGCCCGGGACGCGCTGTATCCTCCTCGCGAACATGGAACCTGCGGAACTGTTCGGCGTCGAATCCAACGGTATGGTCCTCGCCGCGGGCGAGGACGCCGACCTGCTCACCACGCACGACGACGCGGCGCTGGGCGAGAAAGTGCGCTGACGCACCGGACCGGGGATCGAGCCGACTCGTTCGGTCCGACCATCCGGGACGCCCACAACACACCTGCGGCGGTCGATATTTCGATGCCCCCGTACCCGGTACCGTCTCCCCGCCACAGTCCGCGTCGATCACCGCCCGTCCGGGTCAGGGCCCGCCAGCAAGGCGAGCGACTTTGAAGAACGGCACCGCACACCACGGCAGATACTCGTCCTCGGCGATGCCCACGCGTCAGCGCCGGACCGCCGAGAGGCACTCCTGGCTCCGTACCAGATCGAAGCGCTCGACGCCGCGCTACAGGGGGCGATCTGGAGCGCCAAGACCTCCCCGCGCCGACCCCGTTCGTCGCCGGCAACAACGAGGACCTCGACGTGATCGACGCGCTGCGTGGACCCGCTGATCGAAATCCACCCGGGCGACCCGTCTCCCTCGACCACGTCCAACACCACCCCGCTCGCGACGTCGGTCGCCCGGACTGCATCGTGTTGGCCACCGTCGAGCCAGGGACGAATCCGGCTCCGCGGGACGTCGAGCGCGCTCGCGATCGCTTCCGAACCCTTGTCGGGGTGTCGACTCGAGTAGTCCATCACTCGCAGTACTGCTCGACGATCGGCCAGACATCGTCGTGGTATCCCCCGTCGTAGGTGCGCGCGAGCGCTTCGGCGTCGACGAACGCGTCTGAAGTCCTAATCAGTTACGAGTTTTGAAACGCCCAAAACTATTATGGTATCAAAAGGTAGCCCTTTATTCAAGCGAATTCGAGCCTCTGAGAGCTTTCAAGAGGTGCTTGGAGGTCTTCTACGGTAGATTGGAGTCGGCTCGGATACCTGATGACAAGTTCTATCACTGACAAGATAGCGTGACCGGCAAGAACCTTTATATTAGCATAGGGCTGTGATGAATCTCGTACACGGCCACCGAAACGGAAAACGCAGTTTGACGGACGAAGCGGAAGTCCCATTCCCTCGATCCGTCGCGTGTGGGTGCTCAGTCGCCCGCGAGATAAGGTTTCCGTCATGTGGCTGTGCACGGGTGCAAACACGCATGAACGGAACACTAAGCGAACGACTGATCGGATCGGACGACGAACGCGCCGTATCACCGGTGATCGGCGTAATCCTCATGGTTGCGATAACGGTGATTCTTGCAGCTGTGATTGCGGCCTTCGTGATGGGGATCGGGCCAGGCAGTGATGCAGTGACTGCAAATGTCGACATCGCAGGAGATGGCACGAGCGAAGTTACTGTTACTGTTCAAGATGGCGGTAGTGCGGATAATCTAGTTATAGTGAATCCGGACAATGGCCAAGTCCTGTCTGACACCAATTCAGAGGCGGCCAATACGGGAGTTGAGTATACAATCTCGAATACTGGTTCGAACTCTGACTTTACTGGGTCGGACAGTACCTTCGGCACCGGGACTGAGTATACTATCTACGCAATCCAGGGAGACCTGTCGGCCGGAGATCCCCTAGATGGAGCTGAGGGCAGTACTCAGGTCGGTACCTTCGAACTCGGATAACCTCTTATTTATCCTTTCTTTGACACACGTACAAAACATTGATAATCAATTTAAATACCATTTAGGGGTTTAAGTCACAAATCCCGACCGTTCTGCCTGGGTATCATCCCATGGCAACGAGACAAATTGCGATCGGCGGCGGAACGAATAACAACCATATCGCCCTGCTCGACGTCCTGGCCATCACCATCCTGACGGTGGCCTGGGCACTGCAACTCGGCGTCTTCACCTGGCAGATCAACGTCTTCGGCGGCTACGACTTCACGCAGAGCCTGTGGACGATCGGCGGCGTCGCGATCTCGCCCGCGCTCTTGCTGACGCTCGGGTCGGTCGCGACACGCCGACCGCGCTCGATTCGTCGCGAACAGATCCGACGGTGACCGGCCTCAGAGTGGCCGTCGAGAAGTCGAGTACATTGGCACCCGCATTCGGGCCGGCGGAACTCGCGATCCGTCGTCGGCGACGGTGCAGTGGCGACCCGCTTTCGGAAAATCTCGGGGTCGATATCGGAAACCCCGGTCACGCCGACCACCCCGCGTTTGCGAACAGAATCGACCGACGGAACGGTTCCGCAACCCGTCGCCCGTTGGGATCAATTTCAGACTCCTTTTCGTCGATACTGGATTCCGCCGAACACAGTCGATTACAAGGGCCTACGGTAGAATTAGGTTTGGCGCAGAATCGAGGCGTAAACGAATGGGCGCTGCAGGATTTGAACCCGCGACAGCTTGGTCCGAAGCCAAGTACTCTGTCCAGACTGAGCTAAGCGCCCTCGGTCAGTTTCGGGCTGACAGGAATACGTTTTCGTCGCTCCTTTAAGACCGTTTCTCTTTCGAGGTGCGCGCACCCGGTGTGCGGTAGCAACTGTTCCCAGCAATCGACTCGCAAGGGCGTCGCCGATCACACAATCCGAGTAAGTTCGCCGGCAAATTTATTAATACACGCTCTCCCCTTGATTCCAACTACAAATAGCGGCAGTGACCCCCAGTTTCGCTTCATTTAAGTAAATGGAGCTTGTGATATCAATTACCATGTCCGTCCAGGACCCACCCGTCGGCGGGAGCGCGGATGCGGGATCCGAAGAGCTCGAACTACTCACGGACGACGAGCGGGTATGGACAGCAGTGCCGACCGACGCGGAGGGCGAGCAGCGATTGACACAGTGGTTGTCGGTCGAGACGGAACTGCTCTGTTCGCTCGAGGACTGGCGATAAACCGCCGCCCCGGCGACGTACATCGCACCCTTTTTACTCGGCGCTTGCGGAAGAGGAGCCATGACGCTGCCGGAGACTGGCCGGGGCCTGTTCGAATTGCTGCGGCCGGTGAACGCCCTGGCCGCCGCAATGCTGACCCTGATCGGGGGCTTCGTCGCCGGCGGCGTTCCGGATGCCGGCCTCGCGATCACGGCGGCGACCGTCGCGACCTTTTTCGGAACCGGTGCCGGCAACGCGATCAACGATTACTTCGACCGCGCGATCGACGCTCACAACAAGCCGGGGCGGCCGATCCCCCGCGGGGCCGTCACGCCGAGACAGGCACTCTGGTTCTCGATCGCCTGTTTCGCCGGCGCGGTCGGGCTGGCACTAACCCTCCCGCCACTCGCGATCGCGATCGCGACTGCGAACCTCGTCGCGCTGGTGATCTACACGAAGGTGTTCAAGGGGCTCCCCGGCGCGGGGAACGCGGTCGTCGCCTACCTGGTCGGGAGCACGTTCCTCTTCGGTGCGGCGGCTGCAACCAATATCGCACCGGCGCTGGTCCTCTTTGCGCTCGCGGCGCTCTCGACGGTCAGTCGCGAGATCGTCAAAGACGTCGAGGACGTCGAGGGCGATCGAAAGGAGGGCTTGAACACGCTGCCGATCGCGATCGGGGAGCGCCGTTCGCTCTGGATCGCCACGATCGTCCTCGTCGTCGCGATCATCGCCAGTCCGCTCCCCTACCTCCTGGATCAGTTCAGCGCCGCGTATCTCGTGGTAGTCGTCCCGGCGGCGGGATACATGCTCTTTGCCGCACGGGCGAGCTTCCGCGATCCCGCGACGGGGCAGTCCTATCTCAAATACGGCATGTTTCTGGCTGCGCTGGCCTTCGTCGTCGGACGGGCATCTGTGTACGTCGAGGTGCCGCTGTAGTCGGGAAATGGCTACGCCAACCGCGACACAAGTGTTACTTATTATCGGAATCCATGACCGGGGCGGGTTGCTGTTGGATAGCCTATGTAATCAAAAGGAATATAACCCGTTCGCCGCTTCTATATCAGTACACAATCGAGCTCCCGGTCACGTGGGATGACGAAGGGATGTGAGAATTTGGCATGTATGACCTCGCAGATGTCGCGGTCGGTGACGAGCTGGACGCCGGCACGAACGTTCTCGTCGCTGGTCCACCACTGACGGGCAAGCGGGATATGGCGCTCGATATACTGGCCTCCGGCGCGGATCGGGGCGACGGCTCGATCATCGTAACGACCAAAGACAGCGCCGAGAAGATCTTAGAACAGTTCACGGAACGATGCAACACGACCGATCCCGACATCGGCATCGTCGATTGCGTCACCAAACAGCGCGGAATCGGGACGGTCGATAACGATCCCCGAATCCGCTATGCCTCCTCGCCGGTCGACATGACCGGCATCGGGATCAAGCTCTCGGAGTTCCTCCAGGAGTTCTACGAGACGCGCGGGCTCACCCAGAACCGCATCCTCTTACACTCCGTCTCGACGCTCCTGATGTATTCGGACTTACAGACGGTGTTTCGGTTCCTGCACGTCTTCACCGGTCGCATTCAGAGCGCCGACGCGCTGGGCCTGTGCGTGATCGATTCGACCGCGCACGACGACCAGACGATGAACACCCTCAAACAGCTGTTCGACGTCGTACTCGAAGTCGAGGAGAACGAGGACGGCGAACCGACGATCCGAACCGCGGGCCTCTCCTGAGGGGCGTCCGATTCGACAGTCCCGGTCCGAGCCGGGCGCGACCCGGGGGTCGACGGTCGAACTCAATCGACCGAGCGCGCCCGACGCCGGCGGATCCACCCGGCGACGCCGTTTTCCAGTCGGCGACCGAAGAACCGGTATGCCAACCCAGAGCGACGCCGAGATGCGGGCGGTGCTCGAGCACCGTCGCATCGCCGTCGTCGGCTGTTCACGGACGCCGGGCAAGGCGGCGCACGACGTCCCTGCCTACCTCGAACGCCACGGCTACGAGATCGTCCCGGTCAATCCGTACGCAGACGTAGTCATCGGAGCCGAGGCGGCCGACTCGCTATCGGCCGTCGAGGGGCGGGTCGAGGTGGGCTGCGTGTTCCGTCCGAGCGACGAGGTGGCGGGAATCGTCGACGAGGCGATCGATCGCGACGACGTGGAGGCGCTCTGGACCCAGCTCGGCATTCGCGACGACGCAGCGGCCGAGCGGGCCGAGTCGGCCGGCCTGACCGTCGTCCAGGATCGGTGCATGAAAGTCGAACACGGCCGGCTCACCGCCTGAGAACCGATATTCGGTTCCTCCGATCGAACGCTGACGGTTAGATCGGCAGCGCCTCGCGGACGATCGAGGCGTAGAGTCCAGGTGCGCGACGACGAGAACCGTCCAGCGCATCGTGCAGGGCGGCTCCGGCGTCGGGTTCCACCGGAGGGCCGTGTCCGACGAGAATCCGTGTCGGGTCGAAGTCACCGAGTTGCGCCCGCGGCGGGTTGAGACGACGAACCGGGTGGACGCCCAGGCGTTCCGCACCGGCCAGGTAGTACGCCGCCGTTCCGACGCTCTCCGGGACCACGAGCGTGTCAGCTATCGGATCGAACAGCGCGATCTCTCGCCAGAAGCGGCTCCGAGCGACCACGCGTGACTCGATGCCGGTGTCCGCCAGCGTGGCCCCGAATCGTTCGATCGGGGCGTCGACGCCGTCGGCCACGCCGTCGAACCAGTCCGGGAGCCAGACCGCCACGTCGTGTCGCTTCGCGATCGCCGCCGCGTCGCGGCGGTGGCGATCGAGCGCGACGACGACGCCGGCCACGGGCCCGTACGCGGACAGTACCTCGTCGACGCCGTCCCCGTCGACGGGGTCGACGACCCAGACGTCACCGTCGGCTACCAGCGCGTGACTCGCTCGTTCCATCGATTCGTCGGGGTCGGCGATCCAGCTACAGCCGCCGTCGAAGCGCGCGACGACCTCGATCCCCGATTCCGGTATCTCACTTCGGGACGTCATACCGTTCGTACGGGCCTCGAACTCAAAAACGCCCGCCGACGACCGCCCGGACGGCAACTCGCCGAGAACGGACTCGTCCGCTCGCTCCCAAGTCCGCCGAACCATTCGACGCCGTGTCGTCGAGTCGTGCGCTACCGCTGCGCGAGGGCGATCGGTGCGGTCGATACCAGATAAATTATAACCTAGTAATACAACTCAGTTGTATGGCTCGCACGCAGTTGCAGGCGGCTCGTGACGGGATCGTAACGGACGAGATGCGCCGCGTCGCCGAGCGCGAACGATGCGAGGGTGAGTTCGTCCGCGAACAGGTCGCAGACGGAACGGCGGTAATTCCCGCGAATCACGGCCACGAGACGCTCGATCCGATGATCATCGGCCGGGCGTTCGCGACGAAGGTAAACGCGAACATCGGCAACAGCGAGACGACCAGCGAGCTCGACGAGGAGCGGGCAAAACTACACGCGGCCGTCCACCACGGCGCAGATACGGTGATGGACCTGGGGACGGGCGCCGACCTCGACGCGATCAGGGAGGACCATCTCGCGCGCTCCCCGGTTCCGATCGGCACGGTACCGGTCTACGAGGCGCGCAAGCGCGCGGGCGCCCCCGGCGATCTCAGCGTCGACCTGCTGCTGTCGGTCATCGAGAAGCAAGCCCGACAGGGCGTCGACTACATGACGATACACGCCGGTATCCTCGCCGAACACCTGCCGCTCACCGAAGAGCGCACGACGGGCATCGTCTCGCGAGGCGGGTCGATCCTGGCGAAGTGGATGACGGCCTCCGGGAAGCAGAATCCGCTCTACACGTCGTTCGACAACATCTGCGAGATATGTGCGACCCACGACGTGACGATCAGTCTCGGCGATAGCCTCCGACCGGGTTGCCTGGCCGACGCGTGCGATGACGCCCAGTACGCCGAACTCGATACACTCGGCCAGCTGACGCGTCGGGCCCGGGACCACGGCGTGCAGGTGATGGTCGAGGGACCGGGCCACGTCCCGATGGACCGCATCGCCGAGAACGTCCGGCGCCAACAGCGCGTGTGTGACGGCGCGCCGTTCTACGTCCTCGGACCGCTCGTTACGGACATCGCGCCGGGATACGACCACATCACGAGCGCCATCGGCGCGGCGATCGCCGCCCAGCACGGCGCCGCCATGCTCTGTTACGTCACGCCGAAGGAACACCTCGGACTCCCCGACGAGGCGGACGTCCGCGACGGCCTCGCCGCGTATCGGATCGCGGCCCACGCCGCCGACGTCGGGACCAATCGGCCGGGCGCTCGGGACTGGGACGACGCGCTCTCGGCGGCACGGTACGCCTTCGACTGGACCGAACAGTTCGCCCTCGCGCTCGACCCCGAACGGGCCCGCGAGTACCACGACCAGACGCTCCCCGGGGACAACTACACCGACGCCCGCTTCTGCTCGATGTGCGGCGTCGAGTTCTGCTCGATGCGCATCGATCAGGACGCCCGCACGGACGGCGACCTCGACGAGTTGACGACCGAGACGGACCTCGAGGCGTCGCCGGCCGCGGAGGTCAACCGTCCGCCCGTCGGCACCCACGAGGAGAGCGAGTGAGCGACCGTCGCTGGCCGGCGGGACGCGTCGGTACGATTAACAGGCCACCATCCGTTCGGTCGGACATGAGCGCAGACTCCCGGACGATCGCCGTCCAGCTCGTCGACGCCTTCACGGACGAGGCGCTCGCGGGTAATCCGGCCGGCGTGGTGTTCGAGGCGGACGATCTCGCCGCCGAGCAGCGCCAAGCGATCGCGAACGAGCTCTCGGTGAGCGAGACCGCGTTCGTCGAGAAGAGCGACCGAGCGGACCGTCGCTTGCAGTACTTCACCCCCACGCAGGAAGTCGACCTCTGCGGACACGCCACGATCGGAACGCTCGTCGCGGCCCACGAGTCCGGCCGGATGGAATCAGGGGCGGGGACCATCGAGACCAACGTGGGTATGCTCGACGTCGAGATCGAGCCGGACGGGACCGCATGGATGACCCAGGACGCTCCGAGCGTTCGTGAAGTCGACATCCCGTACGACCGCGTCGCCGACGCCCTGGGCATCGAGGTCGCTGCGCTGGAGGGCGTCGGTGCCGATCTGCCCCTCGCCGTCGCCTCGACGGGACTACCCTTCCTGATCGTCCCCGTGACGTACCTCCAGGACCTCGGCGGCGCGGAGCCGGACATGGCGGCGATCGAGACGGTGAGCGACGAGGTCGACGCGACCGGCATCTACGTCTTTACCTTCGATACGCTCGCAGCCGACTCGACGCTCCACGGTCGGATGTTCGCACCCGGCGCCGGCGTACCCGAGGACCCCGTGACCGGAACGGCGAGCGGCGCGACCGGCGCCTACCTGCGCCGATTCGGGGCGTTCGACGCCGGCGCCGATGGAGCGCTCGCGGCGGGAAGCGACGGGGAGACGAGCGTCGCCGTCTCCATCGACGAGTCGGCGCCCGCGGAACTGCGCATGGAACAGGGCCACTACGTCAACCGGCCGGGAACCGTCAGGGTTCGGGTCGACGGCGACGTGCAGGTCGGCGGACGCGGCGTTCGGTCGATGACGGGCGAACTGACGGTTCCGTCGGTAACGGAATCGGACATCATCGAAGGCTGAGGGGTCGAACGTGCCCGGTCGCTGATCACCGCGTACTCCCACTGATCGACGCGTCCAACGCTGGTCGAGGTGTCCCTCGCTGATCAACCCGCCCGTATCGGGTCGTCCTCGTTCCGTCACCCCTCGTCGTCGGACCGCGTGGTCGACTGCCCAGCGGCGTCGGCAGGTCGTCCAGTCGTCGCAGCGACGTCGCCCGTCGTCCCTTCCGCGCCCGACACGCGGTTGCGTTCGCCGGCCGTCTCGTC
Source organism: Halovivax limisalsi (assembly GCF_023093535.1). NCBI lineage: Archaea > Methanobacteriati > Methanobacteriota > Halobacteria > Halobacteriales > Natrialbaceae > Halovivax > Halovivax limisalsi. The sequence continues at coordinate 1,877,753 of NZ_CP095757.1, read as the reverse complement.
CGCGTTCCGTCCGTCGTCGAGTTCCGGTTCGTGGAACGCCTCCGCGCTGCTCGAATCGAGCGATTCGACGGCGTACCTGGTCTTCTCGACGTCGGTTTCCATCTCGGTCAGTCGCCCGTCGAGCGCCTCGAGCACGTCGCTTCTGATCTTCGTCGTATCGATCGCCGTCCGCGTCTCGGCGGTCGTCGCCTCGGGAAGCGTCTTGAACAGGGCGAACGCGCCACCCAGTTGCCAGCACGCGAGACCGAGGAGTCCAGCCGCGACGAGTACGGCAGTATTGGCCTCCTCGAGTGCAGCGCCCGGATCCGAAAGCAGGGGCTCGACTGAGCCGCCGAGGCTCGCGATCGCACCGATGGCGAACACGACCGATCCGAGGACGAACGCGCCGGCCGTCATCGCCCGATACCGAAGCGCCCATCGGAGTGCCGTCAGTGATTCCATAGTCGGCCTAGCTAGCTATACCGTCATAACAGTGTGGGGGTTACTGTGCGGCTCGGTCAAAGCAATCGATAGGTGCCGCGGTGCTCGCTCGCGTCACCGTTCCGGACGAGTTTCTCGAGGACGGATTCGACCGCCTCGGCCGGGACGCCCCGGTCGCTCGCGTACTCGACGATCGCCGGTTCGGTGGCCGTCTCGAGCGACTCGATCGCCGCCTCGACGATCTCGCGTCGACTGCCGTGCCCGGCGCTGCCGCGTGGATCGCGTTCACCCGCGGCCGAGATGGCGTCCGGATCGAGCCCGGACGCAGAGAGATACGCCTCGTCGTCGACGACGCCGTCCGCAACGGTCGATTCGAGTTCGTCGAACGAGTCGATCGAGGCGAACGCCTCGCCCTCGTCCTGGCGATTGGCCAGCATCGAGGCGCGAACCTCGCGCGCGTGATCCGCGTCCTCTGTTTCGAGGAACGTCCGTCGGCGGTCGTACGATCGACGCGAGCCACACCGCGGACACTCCGTCGTCTCTGATCGGCCCTCGAGCAACCAGAGGTGCGAACAGTCGCTGCAACCGACGACGGCGTACATGATCGGCGGTGGGGGCGCCAGGCAATTGAACGCGACGGTTGGGTCGCCGATTTCCGTTATGTATTGTTCGGTTCGGCTACGTTGTCGGGGGTGATGCTCCTGAACAATCGATCGTAGCCGTCCGCGATCTCGTCCCAGCTCGCCGCGCGAGCGATCTCCTTCCCCGCCCGCGAATACGACTCGCCCAGGGACGGATCCGACCGAAACGCCTCCAGTGCGTTCGATATCGCGACCGGTTCGAGGTCCACGAAGCACAGTTCGTCCGAATCGTACCAGCGTTCCAGTTCACCGCGCCGAGCGACGATAGGCAAGCCAGCTGCGCCGTACTCTTTGAGCTTCAGCGGTTGTTCGGCGTCTTTGAAACAGAAGCCGACGTCGGCGTGCGCGAGGAATCCGGGCATCAGGCGGTACGGGAACGCACCCGGATACGCCACGTTCTCGACGTTCCTCGCGGCCTGATCGACGGTCGACTCGAGTTCTCCCTCGCCGACGAAGCAAAACTCCCACGCCGGAGTCTCCCGGGCAGCCTCTAGCAGTTCGGTAATGCCGTACGACGGTGAGAACACGCCGATATAGATCCCGATCGGCTTTTCCAGGTCGACGCCGGCATCGAGGAGGATCTCTCGAGCCTCCGCTACCGCACCCTGCTCCGGATCGGCGAACCGATCGAAATCGACGGCGTTGGGGAGTTTGACCGCGTCGGAGATCCCTCGTTCGGCGGCCTCCTGGAGCGAGGACTCGTAGACGAACGCGGTCGCGTCCGCTCGCTCGAGCGCCTGCCACTCGTACCACTCGAAGAACCGATAGAGCGGACCTGGCAGATAGTCGATGTCAGATATCGGATCGCTCACGTCGCCGAGAAACGGTTTTCGACGGAGAACCGAGAGTGGATACCCGAGATAGAGACCGACGCGGACGTTCCCGGCGATCACGTCGTAGTCGCCGGTGAGTGCGCGTCCGATCGCGTCGATCGAGTCTCGTCCGCTCGCGTCGACGATGTCGATCTCGTAACCTCGCTCTCGAAGGCGGTCGGCGATCCGCTCGCGTCTGACGCTGATGTTGTCCCCTTTCGATGGACGTAACCAGAGGACGTTCATGTCATCCCGAACGGCGGGTAGTGTGACTCTCGGTGGTTGACGCCGGTTCGCGCTCCAGAGATCGTTGGGCGTGTTGGATCGCACCGTACGAAGGGAGGACGGGCAGTACGCCCCGTGACCCATTTTCGCGTGAAATTCTCCCGGTGAGATACTGCGATATCGCTTTCGGGAAACCCGTTCCGAACCCGGACCGACCCGTATCGAGGCGGAATCGAAGTGAAACGCTGTCTGGACAGGCACGTCGGCCACCGACTGACATCCGGCACCATCTGTCTCTACGTAAGACGTGGTGTGGCACTCGATTAATATCTGTTGTCACATTCACTCGGATGCTCCGGTACCGACGCGGCGGTTCCATCTGTCGAGCAGACAGGGGACGAGTTGGCACCCTCGTTACGTTCGTAACCACGCACGAACCGCTCCCGTCAGGTAGCCAGCTCCCACCGTGGCCGTAAGCAGAAGGAGAAACAAGAGTTGCTGCAAGCGGTTCCACCGGGGCGGCCGGTGCAGGGTCATCACTCGCCGCGGCACGAAATCGACGAAAAGCTGCCTCAAGAACGCGCCTTCGTCACTCCCCAGCTCCGGTGTCGAGCGACTCAGTTCGTACTTCGATCGCCCCTGCTGGAATGCTCGATTGAGTAACCATCGCCAATCGGTCCGATGCTCGTATATTTTGTGTCCAACGACCGCGTCCGGATTGTAATAGACCGTCCCACCGAGTTCCGTTCGCAACCGAGTCGCGAGATCCGTTTCTTCTCCCTGCCCCTGTTTGTCACCGATTCGACCGAGTGATTCGTCGAATCCACCGATTCGCTCGAAGACGGACGTTCGAAAGGAGATATTGGAGCCGAACGTGTTTCTCACCGGCCCGGCGTCCGGGAAGCCTCGATGGGTTACGCCGACGAGCCAGTAGAATTCCTCCGGGAGGAAGGTCGGTTTCCCGGCGACCCAGAGGGGAGCCATGCGACCGCCGACGGATTCGACGTCGCGGTCTCTATAGACGGAGACCAGTTCGGCAATCCAATCGGGTTCCGCGACCGCATCGTCGTCCATAAACGCGACGACGTCGCCAGACGCGAGGGAGATCCCTACGTTTCGGCTCGCCGAGAGGCCGACGTTTTTTTCGTTACAGTGAACGAGTACCCGATCCGTATCGCCCCAATCGTCCCGTGCCCACTCACAGACGCGATCGGAGCCATCGACGACGGCGATTACCTCGACGGACTCGTATTCCTGATCGAGGACGCTCTCGATCGCTTCACAGAAGTCCTCGTACAGCGACGGGGAGTACGTACAGATAACGACCGAAACGTCCATCGATCCGAGCATACGAAAGGAGCGTCAAAAGGATTTAGATTTCGGCGGCCGAGGAACTCGTCCGGTCCGATCGACGGCTAGACGGACTGACGGGACGAGTGTGGCCGCTGGATCATCGACCCTCGCGTCACCCATCGATCACGTGTCGAACGCGCGGCGAAGCCGTATCGAGCATCGAGGTGAAGCCGTATCGAGCATCGAGGTGACGGTATTCCCGAGAGGTTCCCCGACCGGGACCGTGGCGATACATCCAAGACGGACCGAGGGAATGCTGTGACAATGAACGTCAAGCGGACGCTGATCGAGCGACTGCCGCCGTCAGTGAAACGAGTTCTCGCGATCCCCTACGACTGGCAGCAGACGCGCGCCGCCGATCGCGCATTCGCCCAAAAGGAGCTTCCACCGGCGGAGCGAGATCCGGACGCACCCGCCCACATCGTTTGTCTGGTCGTCGACGCCCTCCGTGCGGATCACGTCGACGCGCAGCTGACGCCGTTCCTCGCCTCGCTGAACGGCACGGATGCGATTACACCGAGCACCTGGACGTTTCCGGCGATGTCCTCGTTCGTCACCGGCGTCTATCCGCACGAACACGGCGCGATGAAACAGTCCGACGAACCCGACGACTCGTCAGGGCTTTCGCTCCCGCCTCGAATGGCCGAGGACCGAACCACCCTGACCGAGACCCTGGCCGGTGCTGGCTACGAAACGTACGGCGGATTCGGCCACGACACGCCGTTCGTGGCGTTGTCCGGCAGATTCGAAACGCACGAGCTGTATCACTCGATCACCGCGAACGCGGACGACGTCCTCTCGGATCACGTAAACTGGCTCGCCGGTCGAGAGCGTACGTTCTCGCTCGTACACCTCGCTGACCCACACGTCCCGGTCGATCCGCCGACCGCCTACTGGGAGTCACACGAGGTCGATCGCTCGATCGAGGCGATCGAAAACTGGCGGTACGGTACCGAAACCGAGTGTGCGGACGACTGCCGTCGCTATCGCGAACACCGTCGGCGCCTCTATCGAGCAGCGATCGACTACGTCGACGACGCGATAGAACGCTACGTCGCGCGACTGGACGAAACGATCGACGAGGACTACGCGCTCCTCGTCACCGCCGATCACGGAGAAGCGCTTTGGGAGCACGTCGATTTCGACGTTACGCACTTCGACGGTACCGGTTGCGTGGATCACGGCGGTGCGCCGTACGACGAGCTCGCACGTGTTCCACTGCTGACGAACCGCCAGTGGGAGGTCGACGCGCCAGTTTCCCTCGTCGACGTCGCCCCGACGATTCTCGACAGCGTCGGTGTCACCGGCCCGCACATGTCGGGGGTCTCGCTTCGTGGAGACGCGCCGGCCGAGCGACGATTACTCGTCGAAGGAAGTCTCAGCGGATACGAGAAAAAGGCCGTCTACGACGGCGGGGCCAAACTCGTCGCCTCTCGAGGGAACGACGTCGAGGTGGTCCTCGATTCGAACACCGACGAGCCGATCGACGTCTCCGAAGACCGTCTCGAATCGATGCGCGAGTCGCTGCCACCCTGGCCGGACGGGGGCGAAAACCAAACTGAAGTTCCGGAGGTGGTCGAAGATCGGCTCGCACAACTGGGGTATCGATAGTACCGACGAAAGTCATCCGCCGAAAACCGTACGTGATCCGTTACTATCTGCTACGATGCGATTCGAGCGGAACGCCCGGTCGTTCACCGCTTCCGTATGAGAAGGCTTATTGATCCGATACCGAATCGATAGACCAATGAGTAGCGAGACTGCAGACGCTCGAGCCCTCCAGGCCGACGATGTCGTTGCATACGCGGAGCGCTACGGCCACCTCGCGCTGGTCGGCGTCCTGATGGTGTTCATGCTGTGGGTGCGCCTGAAGAACCTCGGGTCGTTCCGGGGGAGAGACCGCCTCGCCTTCACGGGGATCGACTCGTGGTACCACTGGCGAGCGACCGACTGGACGGTCCAGAACTTTCCGTGGGTGATGCCGTACGAAGTGTACACCGGGTTCCCGGACGGGAACAACGTCGATCAGTTCAACACGCTGTTCGACCAGTTCGTCGCGCTCCTCGCGATGCTCATCGGCCTCGGAAGCCCGACCCAGTCCGACATCTACCTCGCGGCGTTGATCGCGGGCCCCATCCTCGCGACGCTGACGGCGATCCCGGTGTACCTGATCGCGAAGCGAGTGAGCGGCGACAACCGCTTCGCCGGGCTCGTCGCGGTCATCATCCTCGCGTTATCGCCGGGTGAGTTCACCAGACGGTCCCTCGCCGGCAACTTCGACCACCACGTGGCGGAAGCGCTGCTCATGGCCGTGGCGATCTACGCGCTCGTCGTCGCGCTCCGGAGCGCGGAGCGAGACAAACCCATCTGGGAACTCGTCACCAGCCGGGACTGGTCCCTCCTTCGGACGCCGACGAAGTACTCGGTCCTCGCCGGCGTCGCCATTACACTGTATCTCTGGGTCTGGCCGGCCGGGATCGTGCTCATCGGTATCCTCGGCATCTTCTTCGCCGTCCAGCTCGCCCTCGATTTCGTCCGCGGCGTCTCGCCTGACCACGTCGCGTTCGTCGGCGTCGTCAGTATGGCCGTCACGGCCCTCTTCTCCCTCCTCAAAACGGACGTCTACTCGCTCACCGAGGTCACCCAATACAGCCTCATTCAACCCGCACTCGCGGTACTCGTCGCGCTCGGCTGTCTCTTCATGGCCTGGTTGGCCCGACAGTGGGAAACACGCGAGCTCGAACGCGTCTACTACCCGGCCGCCATCCTCGGCCTCGTGGCGGCCGGACTCGTCGTCCTCTGGATCGCACTCCCCGATCTCTACAATACGGTGATGACCAACGTGACGACACGGTTGCTCCCGATTCGGTCGACCGATACCGCGTTGACCGTCCAGGAAGTCCAACCGCCGGACGATATCGTCCGTCGGGCCGCGCGATCGTTCGGTATGGGGCTGTACCTGTTCATTCTCGGGCTCGTCCTGCTGATCGCGCGGCCGTTCGTCGGCGATCGGTTCCGCGCCGAACACACGCTCGTGATCGTCTGGGGGCTGTTCCTGCTCGGCATGGCCGCCTCCCAGTCGCGCTTCTGGTACTACTTCGTACTCCCAGTCTCGATCCTCTCGGGCTATACGATCGCCCAGGTCGTCGGGCTGATCGACCTCAACCCGAGCGATCGAGTGCGCGACGTCAAGGGGTATCAGGTGCTGACGATTCTGCTCGTCCTCACCGTCCTCTTCGTCCCCTTCGCGCCCGGAATCGCGAGCTACACCGCACCGGATATCGCAGATGCGGTGCAGCCGGGCGGCGAATCGGATACGTGGGCCGAGGGCAACGAGTTCCTGCAGGAGAACACGCCCGAGCCTGGAAACCTCTACGGCGCCGGGAACGAAAGTGAACTCGACTACTATGGCACCTACGAGCGGCCCGCCGACGGTGACTACGATTACCCCGGCGGCGCCTACGGCGTCATGTCGTGGTGGGACTACGGCCACTTCATCACGAGTCAGGGCGAACGGATTCCCCACGCGAACCCGTTCCAGCAACACGCTCGCAGCGCCTCGGCGTTCCTCCAGGCGCCGTCCGAGGACGCCGCGAACGAGGTTCTGGACGCGATCAGCGCCGGGATGGAGCCGCGCCTCGACGCTTCCGGCAACGTGACAGTCGACGCGCCGGAGGACGTCGACAACGACGTTCCGTACGTGATGATCGATCACAAGATGGCCGGCGAGAAGTTCCCGGCCATCGCTCGGTGGACCGGTCCGAACCGGGCGATCTACGGGACGCAGAAGGATATCAACCTCGGCGTGCAGAACGAATCGCAAACGCTCCCGGCGTTCAGCGACGCGTACTACGACACTCAGCTGGCGCGGCTCTACCTCGACGACGCCAGCGGGATGGAACACTACCGCCTGGTCCACGAGGCGGACGAGTGGGCGCTCGTCGGCGGGCAGGTAACGCAAACCCGACCACTCCCGTTCAGCAACGCAATCCTGAACGCCGATTCGTGGGGGCCGATGGTGGAGAACACGTCGATGCTCTACGAGCGTGAACGTAAGAACGGCAACCTCACGCGGACGAATTTCTACGAGCCCCACGTGGAGTCGTCGCTCAAAACGTTCGAACGCGTCGAGGGGGCGACGATGACCGGCCAGGTCGAAAACGCGACGAACGCCTCGTCGATCCGGGTCTCGCTCGAACTGGAGACGGCGCCCGGCCGGACGTTCACGTACACCCAGAACGCCGAGCTCGGTGACGACGGGAGCTTCGAGGTGACGGTCCCGTACGCGACGGACAACGTCCGCGGCCCGGACGAGGGCTACACGGACAGCTCCGTCACCGCCAACGGCAACTATTCGGTCGTGGTCCAGGGCGATGACGGCATCCACCAGGCGTCCGCGAACGTCTCCGAAGGGGCCGTCTACGACGGCGAGTCGATCGCCGTCGACGGGTTCGAGTTTACGTCCTACGACGATCTGTTCGAGACGAACCCGGGCGACGAATCGGACGAAAACGTGACTGACGGCAACGCGACCGACGGCGAAGGCGATACCGAGAGCGGATCGGATAACGAAAGCGACGCCACGAGCGAGCGTATAAGCGGTCCGGACGTCCGCGTCCCACCGCAATAGGCACCATCTACGGGTTGCGGATTTCGCTCCCGTTCGAGTACGCCGGGATGCAGTTGCCCCGCTGTAGCCGCTTCCATCGGCGTCGGCTCAGAATACCTGCTGTCCGGCGATATCACCTGCGGAGACGCGCTCGCCGTCGGCCGCAGATATCGTCGCGGCCGCGGGCGCTCGGAGCGAGCATCCGAGCGAACAGGTCCCGCGACGCGAACTGGGAGCGAAGCGAATGCTTTTGCGTCGGCCGGCAGTAACGCCACCAATGCGCGAGGCGCTGACGGTCTATCTGAAGGGGTTCGCGATGGGGTCGGCGGACGTCGTTCCGGGGGTGTCCGGGGGGACGATCGCGCTCATCGTCGGAATCTACGATCGATTGATACGGGCGATAACGGCGCTCGACCCGTCGATCCTCGCCGACATCGATCGCCTCGGTTCCGCGGACGGGCGGGCCGACCTCCTCGCGGACCTGCGCGAGATGGACGTTCCGTTTCTCGGAGCGCTCGGGCTGGGCGTCGCCTCGGCGGTCCTGTTGCTCGCGAGTACCATGCACTTCCTGACGACGACGTATCCCGTCCCGACCTACGGGTTCTTCACGGGGCTCATCGCCGCCAGTGCCGTCGTCCTCTACGGAGAGGTGGACGTGACCACGCCCGCTCGCATCGTCGTCGCAGTGGTCGGCGTCGTTCTGGCAGTGTCGATTACGGGCGTGACCGCGGGCGAGGTCTCACACGCGCTCCCGATCGTCTTCGTCGCGGGTGCGATCGCCGTCTGTGCGATGATCCTCCCCGGCGTCTCGGGATCCTTCCTCTTGCTCGTGCTCGGCCAGTACGAGTACATGACCGGAACGCTCAGCGAGGCGATCGACGCGGTCACCGCCGTGCTGGGGGGCGCGTCGGCCGGCGAGGCGATCGATCCGTTGCTCGTCGTTTCCGTCTTCCTCACTGGTGCGGTCGCGGGACTGTTTTCGATGGCCCACCTCGTCCGACGAGCGCTGGATCGAAATCGGGAGGTGACGATGACGTTTCTGGTGAGTCTGATGGTCGGTGCGCTGCGACTGCCGATCGAACGTATTGACGGGAATCTCGGCCGCTCGACGACCGAGTCGCCGAGCATCGCGATCGCCGCCGCCATTCTCGGCGCCAGCCTCGTCTTGGCCGCAAATCGATTCGCCGTCGACGGGCGGGCGCTCACCAGTCCGACGTGACTGCCAGCGCCGATTGGCGGGGCAGCACTGGTGTTGGCCGATCCGGCGACGTTCGTCGATCCGCGACAGTGCAAGTCATTAACATACATGTTTTAATCGTCTGAATTCTTAAGATACTGTTATTACCATTGGAAACATGGTTCCGGTTGCAATGTCAGCAACCGAATCCCTCACGGACGCCGTCGAAGCACACCCACGACTGCTCGGAATCCTGTTCGCCGCGATGGTGCTGCTGAGTCAGGCTGGATCGGTCGCCGCCTCCGCAGCCGACGTCGGCGTCGGTCCCTGATCGGTCCGTCCGAGTCATCCCACTGTTCGTCGTCGGTGATACCACGACACGAGCGATAGGAGAACAGCCGGTCGGTTCGACTATCGCTCCCCATTCGAATCGGAGCATCAGTCGCCGTCGGAACCGGTCCCGTTTGACGGGCAGATTTCGTCGAAGAACGCAGGTGGCCCGATATCGGTATTCCACTGGAGGGCCCCGTCGTAGATGACCGGCATCTCCGTCCAGCTGAAGTAATTGCGCAGTTCGTCCGAGGCGACCGCCGCCCGAATGTCCTGGATCGGAAGCAGGAAGAGTTTTCGAACAGATTCGATGTTCGGCGACGTGACAGAGCCGATACGAAACTCCTTGGCGGGATAGAGGTTGAACCGGACCTCGTGCTCGTCTCCGGTGGCTCGGTCGACTTCGACGAGCGTCGGCGCGCCGCCGTCGGTCTGGGCGATGTCGACCGATCCGTCGCCGACGATGAGGTACTGATCGCCCAGAACCGTTTGGTCGGCGACGACTTCGAGGGCGACCCGGAGCGGGAAACCGAGGTTGAGCAGCCTGGCCAGCGCCGCGCCGGACTCGACGGCGTGCTCGTTGATGACGTCTCCCAGCGTGGCGACGCCGCCGAACGCACCGTTTCGAGCCAGCGCGAGTCCCTGCTCGTAGGACTGACAGGCGTTCAGGAAGAACACGCCGAGGTCGACCGACGAGAGCGATCGGACGTCGAGCTCACCGTCGGGACAGCGCAGTCCGTCGGCCGTGGCGTGTCCGATGTAGTGGAGGAAGTCGTAGCCGCCGGTCTCGAGCAGCTCCGCGAGGTCGTCGCTCGCGACGCCGAACGCCGAGTCGACCTCGAACGGCAGGATCTCACGCGAGCCGTACGTTTCGTCGAGGACGTCGTGCTCGTCCAGCATCCGCGAGTCGTTACAGACGAGCAGGATCTCGATCGATTGGGTTCGCGACCCCCTGTCGAGCTGGTTGCGATAGCCCTCCACGGTGGCTTTCGACGCGCCGCGCGGGATCGAATCGCCGAACCACGCGTGTTCGATCGAGCTGTCGGTCACCGCCGGTTCGACGACCGAGAGCGACTCCGCCCCCTCCGATGGGGAGGGGTTGCGATGCTGGCTCGCGGAGCGCACCAGCGGGCCGGCGGCGGACGCTCGCGCGGGCGCCGCGGTGTCGACGTCCGTTCGAATCGTCTCGGTGGTGCCCTCGGGTTGCCTGACGATCCCGAGTTCGTTGACGACGAACGGGAGGAGTTCCGCACTCGACGATCGGGGCGGAACGTAGGCGGTGAGCGGCCAGCGCGGGAGGTGGGGCCGAACGGTCTCGTAGTCCACCTCGAGGTAGTACTCCAGCTGTTTCGGCAGGGGCATGCCGTAGAGGGTCGACGGCGATCGCGGGAGGGTCGATTCGAGCGTCTCCCGTTCGTGGAGGTCGTACTGGTAGACGCCTTCGGTTCTGACCAGACAATCGAGAAAGAACAGCTGTTTGAGCGTCTCGCCGACGTCGTCTTCGAGCGGCACCTCGCGGCCCAGTTCGTACCGTTCCGAGTCCGTGTGAACCGCCGGCTCCGGACCGGGAACGAGATCCGCACCCAGGTAGAACGAGAGCGGAGCGATCGTAAAGAGATCCTCGTAGGTCGGCGGCGTCTCGATCGTGACGCCGGTCTCGGGCGGCGTGTTCGTGGTGTCGACCGAAAACTCCTCGCCGAGTTCGATCAGCGGGGGATGGCCCCGAAGCGTCGGCCAGGATCGTTCGGCGGTATCCGTCTTCAGGGCGGATCCCAGTGCGGTGATCGCATCCATCACCGATCGCGGATCATCGGGCGTCGTAATGGTCCCCGCGGGCCGTTCGTGCAACGAGCGGGCGCCGAACTCGATCGAGACCGGCCGATCGAACGTGATCTTGATGGAGTTCATCCCCATCGTGATCGTCCCTTCGTCGGCGATGCGACAGTACAGCTTCATCGGACCGTCCATCCCGACGAACTGCGTGGACGAATCGAGCTCGTAGGTATCGCCGGCCTCGAGCCGCACGTCGGCACGGCCCGACACGTCGTGAATATTTACGAGGTACTTCTGGTCGAAGATGAGCGTCTCGGCATCGATGCGACAGGTCGAATCGACGGGAAAGCAGAACCGATCCGAGACGCTCGTATCGGGAGAGGCGGGGCGGTCCGTCCTGATCGAAAGCTGGCGCTGTTCGTTCGAATCGAACAGCTTCAGCCCTGGGGGGTCGCTCATTTCGGTTATTTCGATGGCCATTCGTCGGTGTGGCGTTCATACCGTCCCAACAGCAAAAAACCAACTGATTCTCAGCTTAAACAATTAGTGATGGGAATTACCGTGAAGGCGTCGTTGCACGGGGGTCGTCGACGGCGGTGCGGCAATCGAGATCGGACCGGTTTCAGGATAGAACCCTATCAGCAACCCCGCCGAGCGAGCATCGTCGGTGGCCGGTGGATACCCGCCATCCAGTCCGCGGGTGGTGCGCGAGATGCCCGAACGGATCGTACCCGTTGCGAGCGTGGTGCGGGGGGACGACAGGACCCGGGACGGCACGTTTTTGCGTCCGCCCGCGAATCGTCCGGTGTGACGCAGGTACCGCCGCTGGTCCTCGACATCGACGGCACGCTCACCAGACCGGCCGGTCCCGGCCTCGACGCGCGGGTGTTCGCTCCGTTGCGCGGCTGGGAGGCACCGATCGTGCTGGCGACGGGAAAAGCCGCGCCGTATCCGGTCGCGCTCTGTCACTTCCTGGCGATTCCGGAACGCGCCGTCGCGGAGAACGGCGGCGTCGTGGTCACCGACGACCGGTTCGTCGTCGCGGGGGACCGCGAGGGCCCCGCCGCCGTCGCGCGCGAGTACGAACGCGCCGGCTACGACCTCGGCTGGGACGGTCTCGATACGATCAACCAGTGGCGCGAAACAGAGGTCGCGGTCAGTCGCGACCAGCCCCGCGAACCCCTGGAAGCGATCGCCCGCGCAGCCGGGCTTCGCGTCGTCGACACCGGCTACGCCTATCACGTGATCGGTCCACACATCTCCAAAGGCGCGTCGCTCGAAGCGCACGCCGACGAACTGACACTCGACCTCGAGGCGGCGGTCGCGATCGGCGACTCCGAGAACGACGTCTCGACGTTCGAGCGCGTCGACCGGAGTTTCGCCGTGCGAAACGCCGACGCGGCCGCCAAAGCCGCGGCCGACGAAGTCGTCGACGGCGAGCACGCCGACGGCACGCTCTCGATTCTCGAGCGATTGCGGGACTGACGAACGTCGCTGTCGGCGGAAACGTGCGAAACTCCGGATCGAGAGGGCTTTCCTCCTCCACGGGCAATCTCCAGCGTATGTCTCCCGTCCATGTCGAGGGCGTCGGGCCGTCCGCATATTTCGGCGCGGAGTCGACGGGGTCGGCGGTCGCCAGCGTCCTCTCGGCCGACCCCACGGAGATCGCGGTCGGGGCCATCGGGCTCGTCGCCACGGTCGTCGTCTTCGCGTGGGTGCGCCGCGACGCCAGCGCGAACGACGTCCCCCGGGCGCGGCTGTGGCCGATCCTGGCCAGCGGCGCCGTCGCCCTCGGGCTGTACCTGTACCTCTTCGCGCCGGTTCCGATGACCGGCGTCATCATGACGTCGAATACCGGGCTGGTCCTCTACGGCTTCGAACGCGAACTCGCCACTCGGGATCCGGCCCCGACCGAGCCCGGAACGCTGCCGCACGCACCAACCTCGAGCGACGAGTCGACGGCCTCGAACGGCAATCCGTCGGCCACGACTGGCGAGTCGTCGACCTCGAACGGCGAATCGTCCGTCACGGACGGTGAGTGACGGACGGATTTCGATCGCGACTCCGTCGCTGGCGGTCGCCGTCGAGGGAGTCGACACCCGGACCACGACCCTTTTGAGCCCCAGTCCCGAACGCCAGGTTATGAGCGACGCGGACGGGCCGAAGCAGGTCTCCGACCCGGACTACCACAGCGTCAACCACACGGCCGCCCAGACGTGCGGCTGGACGGCCAACGCCCTCCGCGGCGAGGGCAAGTGCTACAAGAACATCTTCTACGGCATCGAGTCACACCGCTGCATCCAGATGACGCCCGTGGTCCGGTGTAACGAGCGCTGCGTCTTCTGCTGGCGCGACCACCAGGGCCACGCCTACGAACTCGACGACGTCGAGTGGGACGACCCTGAGGCCGTCGTCGACGCCTCGCTGGAGCTGCAGCGCAAGCTGCTCTCCGGTTTCGGCGGCAACGACGAGGTCCCTCGCGAGGTCTTCGACGAGGCCATGGAACCGCGTCACGTCGCCATCTCGCTGGACGGCGAACCGAGCCTCTATCCCTACCTGCCGGAACTAATCGACGCCTTCCACGATCGGGACATCACCACGTTCCTCGTCTCGAACGGCACCCGTCCCGGCGTGCTCGCCGACTGCGATCCGACCCAGCTGTACGTCAGCGTCGACGCACCTGAACGGCACACCTTCGACCAGGTCGTCCGCGCGATGGAGGACGACGCCTGGGAGACCCTGCTCGAGACGCTCGACGTGCTGGCTGCGAAGGACGAGACCCGCACCGTCCTGCGAACCACGCTCCTCCAGGGCGAGAACATGCACAGCCCCGACTGGTACGCCGGCCTCTTCCGGCGGGCCGACCCCGACTTCGTCGAACTCAAAGCCTACATGCACGTCGGCCACTCGCAAGGTCGCCTGGATCGCTCGACCATGCCCGACCACGAGGACGTCGTCGCCTTCGCCGAGGCCATCGGCGAGCACATGCCCGATCACCCGGTTCTGAAGGAAGTGCCCGCCTCCCGCGTGGCGCTGCTCGCCCGCGAAGACGACACCTGGGTGCCGAAACTGAACAAAGGGAGCGAGTTCTGGGAGCGCGATCCGGTCGCGGCGGAGTGACGGTCACACCCGTCGGGATCTAGGGACGGTCTAGGCTCGTCGGTTGTTGCAACTGGTGCGGTAACGGCGAGACCTCAACAGTAATGGATTCCGCGGTCGTCTGACGAGAGGGTCTCGAGAAGCGCGTCGATCGTTTTGACGACGCCTCCGATGTCGCGCCCCGCCTGCTGGACGTAGATGATGCCCGCGTGTTCGAGTTCGTTCGTTTCGACCAGGGAGAGGAAGTCATCGTCGAAGGTGACGAGTATCCAATCGTTCCGTCGCGCGTAGGAGAGCTGGTCTCGATCCGGGTCGCCTAACGTTCCTTCCCCACGAACGGTGTGGACGGTCCATTCGCGCCTCCTGAGCCCGTCGGCGACGGGAATCCATATTCCCTCGTCACAGTACAGCGGCCTCATGCGACGGCGGACTCCGCAGATCGGAACTCGTCGATATGATCGTAGTAATAAGCGAGCGCTCGATGGACGTCGCCCAGCGAAAGATCGGGATAGAGTTGCGTTATTTCGTCCGGTTCGTATCCGCTATGTTCGTAGGCACCTGCGATATCCTTCACCCGAATGCCCGTCCCCTCGATAGTGGGTGCACCATCACTGTGGGCAGGATCCTGAACGATGCTCATGGACGATGATATGGTCGGTATCACATTTAAAGTCGCGGTTGGAATGTACCGAGCGAGGGACGCAAGTCGCTGGAAAGCAACCAGGATAAAACGGCCCTCGCTCTTCGCAGATTGATCCCGACCCGGTCCGCCAGTCGGTCGTCCGTCAGTCGTCGAGATGACCGTCCCCCGGTATCACTCTCCGCAATCGCGGGGAACCAGGTGCTCGAGAACGTGATCCGCCGTCGGGGGATTTGTTGCGATGCTCGCCCGCGAGCGACGCCTGGGTGCGAAACTGAACAAAGGGAGCGAGTTCTGGAAGCGCGATCCGGTCGCGGCGGAGTGACGGTCACACCCGTCGGACCAACGCGTCGCAGACGCTGCCGGCGACAATCCGACCTCGCTTCGCCCGAGCGCCCAAGCTACAATCGCGATTTGAGTCTGCGTGAGTGATAATATGGCATCGACGAAAGTATGAATGCGGACGGTTCGACGCCGTCCGCGAATCCGATCACCCCGCCACCATGCATCGACTCCCCCGACTCGTTTGGACCGCCCTCCGCGCGATCGCGTTCTGGGCCGCCGTCGCCCTCCCGCTGGCGTACGTACCCGCACTGGTCGATCTCGTGCCGACGGTGCTGGTTCTCGCAATCGTTCCGATCCACGCCCTCTGCCTGATCGTGGGCCACGAACACACGCCCCGATCGCAACCCGTGTCGCCGTCACGATCCTGATCGCGGCGGAATTGCCCACCCGCGAACGACGCAGCCGAGAAAACGAAACCGAACACCGACGAACGCGGTAGCTGCGAGGCTTACTCCAGATCGAACCGATCGGCCGCCATCACGGAGTGCCACGCGTCGACGAAGTCCGCGACGAACGTCTCCTCGCCGTCGTCGGCACCGTAGACCTCCGAGAGAGCGCGAAGCCGGGAGTTAGAGCCGAAAACGAGGTCCACGCGCGACCCCGTCCACTCGACCTCGCCTGTCTCGCGGTCGCGAAGCTCGAAGACCTCGCGGTCCTCCGAGACCGGCTCCCACTCGTAGTCCATCGAGAGTACGGTCTCGAAGAAGTCGTTGGTCAGCGTCTCCGGCTCGTCGGTGAAGACGCCGTACTCCGAGCCCTGGTAGTTGGCGTCGAGGACGCGCATGCCGCCGACGAGGACCGTCATCTCGTCGGCCGTCAGGTCGAGCAGGTCCGCCTTGTCGACCAGCGCTTCCTCGGCGGTGAGCCTGGTCTCGTCGGTCATGTAGTTCCGGAAGCCGTCCGCCGCCGGCTTCAGCGCCTCGAAGGACTCCACGTCGGTCTGGTCCTGCGTGGCGTCCGTGCGGCCCGGTTCGAACGGAACCGTCACGTCGTAGCCGGCCTCGCTCGCGGCCTGCTCGACGGCCGCGTTCCCGCCGAGGACGATCAGGTCGGCCAGCGAGACCCGCACGTCGTCCGATCGCGAGTCGTTGAAGTCGGCCTGGATTGCCTCGAGCGCCGAGAGGACCGTCTCGAGTTCGGCCGGTTCGTTGACCTCCCAGCTGCGCTGGGGTTCGAGGCGGATCCGCGCGCCGTTGGCCCCGCCGCGCTTGTCGCTGTCGCGGTAGGTCGAGGCCGCCGCCCAGGCGGTCTTGACCAGCTGCGAAACCGACAGCTCGGAGTCCAGAACGCGCGCTTTGAGTTCCTCGATCTCCGCGTCGCCGATCAGATCGTGATCGACGTCGGGGAGCGGGTCCTGCCAGAGCAGTTCCTCGTCGGGGACCTCTGGGCCGAGGAAACGCTCCGGCGGGCCCATGTCGCGGTGGATCAGTTTGTACCACGCCTTCGCGAAGGTCTCCTGGAACTCGTCGGGGTTGTCCTGGAAGCGCTCGAGGATCTCCCGGTAATCGGGATCCTTCTTGAGGGCGACGTCGGTCGTCAGCATCATCGGATCTTCCTTCTTCGAGGGGTCGTGGGCGGCGGGGACGGTGTTCTTCGGCTCGTCGTCCACCGGCGTCCACTGCCACGCGCCGCCGGGCCCCTCGACCGGCTCCCACTCGTAGTCGAGCAGGTTGTCGATGTAGGAGGTGTCCCACATGGTCGGCCAGGCGTTCCACGCGCCCTCGATGCCGCTGGTGATCGTGTCGCCGCCCTTCCCGGAGCCGTACTCGCTCTTCCAGCCGAGGCCCTGCTCTTCGATCGGGGCCCCCTCGGGCTCCGGACCGACGTGTTCGTCCGGATCGTCCGCGCCGTGGACCTTCCCGAACGTGTGGCCGCCGGCGATGAGCGCCGCCGTCTCCTCGTCGTTCATCGCCATCCGACCGAACGACTCACGAATGCGCTCCGCCGAGGCTTCGGGGTTCGGCTCGCCGTCCGGCCCCTCGGGGTTGACGTAGATGAGCCCCATCACGGTGGCGCCGAGGGGATGGTGCAGTTCGCCGTTCTCGTCGAATCGCTCCGAGGCTTCCCACTCGTCCTCGGGCCCCCAGTCGACGGCCTCGTCGGGTTCGTACTCGTCCTCGCGCCCGCCGGCGAAGCCGTACGTCTCGAAGCCCATCGACTCGAGGGCACAGTTACCTGCCAGAACCATCAGATCGCCCCACGAGAGCTTGCGCCCGTACTTCTGTTTGATCGGCCAGAGGAGTCGTCGGGCCTTGTCGAGGTTGGCGTTGTCCGGCCAGCTGTTGAGGGGAGCGAGGCGCTGTCGACCGCCGGCCGCGCCGCCGCGGCCGTCGCTCGTCCGGTAGGTGCCGGCGCTGTGCCAGGCCATCCGGATGAACAGCGGCCCGTAGTGGCCGTAATCGGCCGGCCACCACTCCTGCGAGTCCGTCATCAGGTCCTTGATGTCCGCCTTCACGGCGTCGTAGTCGAGCGACTCGAACGCCTCGGCGTAGTCGAACTCCTCACCCATCGGGTCGACGTCGCTCGCGTTCTGATCGAGGACGTCCAGCTTCAACTGGTTCGGCCACCAGTCGCGGTAAGATTCGGGCATCGAAGTATCCTTGCTACGTTTCCCTATTAAGAGTGTCTAATTCAGAAAGGAAGTCTTCGTCCAGAGAGAATAAATATTCGTGAAAGGCGAATTTGGTAGAAGTGGCCCGCCTACCCGGATCGATTCGCGACGGGCGACCTCGGTCGCGGCTCGGCCGCCTCAGTCGACCCGCCCGGCGGGTTACAGGAGACCCATCGGTTCGACAACGGGCGTCTCGAATCGACACCCGTGTCACTCCGCTCGGCGTCGCCAGGACGTTCGGACAAGCCCAGCATGCATCTCGTGAGTACAGGGAGCCTCCAGCGGGTACGTCCGGACACACGGGAGACCGACACGATTGCGAAACCGTTACTCGCGTCGCCACCAATCCTCCCCCATGATCGAACCCGTGCCGATGGGCGAGTACCCGATCGCACACGCCGTCTTCCTCGCGCTCGTCGTCGGCTCGTCGGTGTTTTTCAGCTGGCTCGCCTGGGTGAACGTCCGCCACGGCCGCCGCACGCTCGATCGCGAGCGCGAGTGGGTCGAGTCGACCTTCGATCTCGAGGACCCGTCGCGCGTCAGCGCGTACCACCGGGCGAAGACGACCCTCGGGCAGGTCCGGTCGTGGGCTGTCCTCGCGGTCGTCCTGCTCGCCCTCTATTCGGGACTCATCGCCTCGATCGTCGAGTGGTTCGAGACGCTGGGCTACGGCCCCGTTGTCACCGGAACGGGGTTCTTCGTCGCCGTGATGGTGGGGATGCGGGCCCTGTCGGTGCCGTTCGACCTCTACGACACGTTCGTCGTCGAGGAGCGCTTCGACTTCAACAACCAGACCCTCGGCCTGTTCGTCCGCGATCTGGTGATCGGGTTCTGCGTCACCGTCGCGCTCGTCGCCAGTCTCGCCGCGGCCGTCCTCGTCGCGGTCGACGCCCTGCCGACCCTGTGGCCCCTCGCCGCGCTCGCGATCTTCGCGGCCTTCTCGCTCGCCATGCTGGTCGTCTACCCGCGGGTGATCGCGCCGTTGTTCAACGACTTCGAGCCCGTCGAGGCGGGCGAGCTGCGCGAGGCCGTCGAGCGGGTCTTCGACCGCGCCGGCTTCACCTGCGACGACGTCTACGTGATGGACGCCAGCCGCCGATCGGGCCACTCGAACGCCTACTTCGTCGGCTTCGGCCGAACGAAGCGCGTGGTGCTCTTCGACACCCTCGTCGAGCAGATGGATCTGCCCGAACTCGAGAGCGTCCTCGCGCACGAACTCGCCCACTGGAAGCAAAACCACATCTGGAAGCAATTCGGCGCCAGCCTCGTCCGGATCGGCGTCGCCCTCGGCGTCCTCTGGGCCCTGCTGGAGACGACGTGGCTCTACGCGATGTTCGACCTGCCCGCGACGCCGTACGTCGGCCTCGCCGTGGGCGCCCTCTGGCTCGGACCCCTGCTCGAGTTGACGAGCCCGCTCGAGAACCGCCTCTCGCTGGCTCACGAGCGCGAGGCCGACGCCTTCGCGACGAGCGTGATGGGCGACGGCGCGCCGCTCGTCGAGGCGCTCACTCGCCTCACCGGCGAGAACCTCTCGAACCCGTTTCCGCACCCCCTGTACGCCACGTTCCACTACGACCACCCGCCGATCCCCGAGCGAATTCGCTACATCCGTGGGCTCGGCGAGGCAGGTGAAAGCGGTGCTGGCGGGGGGAGTGCCGGCGAGGACAGTTCTGGCGAGGGAAGGGATGGTGCAGGGGCGACGGCGAGCGGATCCGAGGCCTGATCCCACGGACAGACGGCGCGACCCGCACGAAAACCTCCGCGACTGGGGCCGGCCGGTCACGAGGTGAGGACCGTTCTGAATCGCCGGCCCGCCTCATCGTCCGCGGCGATCGCGTCGGAGATTCGAGGCGAAATCCACTCGCCCGTCGAGTTCGATTTCGCCCGGATGCCTGGAATATCAGCCGAAGCGTCGGCGGCGACCGGCCGGTCGGCGGTAGCAGACGCGAGTTCCGCCGGCAAAAACCGCTCGTACACCGCCAATCGCTCGCGCAGGGGGAGTCCGACGTCTTCCGCGATGGCCTCGAGTTCCCGCAACGCGGGCCAGGCGTAGTCCGGGTTGACGTGGTCGTCGGTCACCGGCGAGACGCCCCCGAGGTCGTCGACGCCGCAGTCGACGAGGTCGCGGATCGGCGCCAGGTTCGGCGGCGCCTGGACGGAAATCTCCTCGGGCAGGGCAGCCCGGGCCATCGCCGTCGCGCGGCGCATCGTCGCGAGGTCCGGCGTCCCGCCGCGCCAGCGCTCGTTGTCGCGAACGGGCTGGACGATCACCTCCTGGATGTGGCCGTATCGCTCGTGCAGGTCGCGGATGGCGAGCAGGCTCTCCGCGCGGTCGCGCCAGTCCTCGCCGATGCCGACGAGGATCCCGGTGGTGAAGGGCACGGCGAGTTCGCCCGCCGTCCGGATGGTCGCGAGTCGTTGGCCGGGCTCCTTCCGCCGCGGACCGGCGTGGGCGTCGACGTCGGCCGTCGTCTCCAGCATCACGCCCATGCTGGCGTTGAGGTCCGCGACGGTCTCCATCTGCTCGCGCGTCTGGTCGCCCGGATTCGAGTGGGGGAGCAGTCCCTCCTCCAGCGCGACCTCGCAGGCCGCCCGGAGGTACTCGTGGATGGAATCGTAGCCCCACTCGGCGAGCTGGGCGTGAATTTCGGTGTATCGATCGTCGGGGTCGTCCCCGAAAGTGAACAGGGCCTCCGTGCAGCCGGCGTCGGCGCCGCGCCGACAGATATCGCGCACCTCCGAGAGCGAGAGCAGCGACGCCTCGCCAGGCGGGTCGAAGTACGTGCAGTAGGTGCAGGTGTAGCGACACGCCGTCGTCAGCGGCACGAAGACGTTCCGGGCGAACGTGAGTTCGGCCGGCGTCGAGACGTCTTCCGGCATCACCGCACACAGCTCGTCGATCTCGTCGGAGTCGACGCGGACGTCGGCGTCGTGGCGGGCCGCCCCGGAGCTCATCGCTCGGGAGGTCGTCGGCCGGTCAGTTAAGTGGTATCGTTCCGGCCGGAGCTGTCCCATCCCGAGAGCTGGGAGCCCGCCCCCGGATGTCCTGCTAACCGGATCACCGACCGGGCCGGGAGACCGTCACCCGGCCGTCGGTCGTCTCGAGCTCGAACCCGGCGTCGTCGAGGTAGTCCCTGGCCCGCCCGTCGCCGTGACAGAGCACCTCGACGAGGTCGGCCGGCTCGTCGACGTCCGTCGAGAGGCGAACCGAGTCGACGACGGCGACCGACGCGTCGATTTCGCTCGCGATTCGACGGTGGTCGAGGTAGGACGTCCCGTGATAGTCGACCCGGAAGTCGGGGTGGCGCGTCAGAAACGCGTTCGTCCCCCCGCCACGACCGGGCGCCAGCGCGACGTCGGCCGACGCGTCGAACAGCCGGTCGAGCGACGAGGGCGTCGCGAGCGCCAGGTCGGCCATGACGACCGCCAGCGGGTCGGCGCTCACGGAGCGGCGCGGCGCAGGTGAGCCGAAATGCTCGTCGAGTCGGGCGTTGACCGCCTCGCTCAGCGGACGCTCGTCGACGGTCACCGTCGCGTCGACGTCGATCGGGGCCGTCGCGAGGACGCGCGGGTCGCGACCGCTCGCCTCGATCGCTCCGAGCACGTCGGCGAGCATCGCCCGGGCGAACGCCCGCCGCTCGTCCGGCGAGAGAACGGGCGAAAGCCGACTCTTCGGGGCGTCGGCGGCGAACGGGATGAGCACCTCCATGGTCGAACTCGTCGGCGCCGGCCCAAAAGCGCGTCGTCACCGGCGCCCGGAGAACGCACGAGTCGATGCGCGTGCAGTCTTCGTCTCGATTGAATCTGGCCCGAGCCCGCCGAATTCGGTCGGATTCAGAACAGCGGTTCGAGGTCGTCCGCGTCGTCCTCGACGAGTTCTTCGAGATTCTCCTCGCTCTCCTGCTGGATGTCCTCCATGTTGTCCTGGGCCTCGATGGCGACCTGCTGGAGGCGCTTGATCCGGGGGACGTTCGTCACGCCCGAGAGCAGGATCGACGCGGAGACCTCGGGGACGCGACGCGGGTAGTCGCCGCCGCGGACCTCCATGCTGCCGGTCTCCTCCTCGAGCCACTTGCGACCGCGCTCGATCCCCTTGCGGTTGAGGTGGTCCGAGGGACCGGAGAGGACCAACAGTGCGCGCTCGGCGCCGTCGATCTCGCAGGGCAGCGTCAGGCGACCGAGCGCGGCCTTGCGGACCAGGCTCGTGATCCGGTTGGTCGTGTTGGCCGCGTCGAGGTCGGTCCCGCCGGTCGAACTACCGCCGGTAAACCGCGAAAGGAGGCCGCCAGAAGACGACGTGAGGTCGACCTCTTCCGAGGCGTAGCCCACGGTGGAGACGCCGCCCCCGGAGAGGGTGTTGATGATCTCCGAGGAGTCGACGACGCTCTCCGCGACCTCCTGGCCGGCCTGGACCTCGCCGGCGCCGAAGAGGACGCCGAATCGCCGGACGATCTCCTCGTTGATCTGGTCGTAGCCACCCTCGACGGACTCGCCGGCGCTCCGCCAGGAGTCGTTGTCGAAGACGAGCAGGTTGTCCACCTCGCGGACGAACGTCTGGAAGGATCGCGCCGCGTTGAGCGTGTAGATCCCGCCCTCGTCCGTCCCGGGGAGGATTCCCATCCCGTAGACGGGGATCGTGTAGATTCGCTTGAGGTGTTTCGCGAGGACGGGGGCGCCGCCGGACCCGGTGCCACCGCCCATGCCGGCGATGATCAGGAACGCGTCGACCTCGTGGGTCGGGATCGAGTCCACGGCGTTCTGGATCTCGTCGATGTCCTCCTCGGCGACTTCCGCGCCGAGCTCGTTGTCCGCTCCGACTCCGTGTCCTTTCACGCGTGCCTGACCGATCAGTACACGGTTTTCCTGTGGGATCCGCTGCAGGCCCATGAGGTCGGCTTTCGCCGTGTTGACGGCGATCGCCGCACGAACGATGCCGCTGTTCGTTCGATCGTCGTAATCGAGGAATCGATCGACGATCTTCCCTCCCGCCTGTCCGAATCCGATCATCGCCAGCTTCATTTGTATTCTGGGGGCTCCGTTGAATAGAGACCAGTGGAAAGAAGAATATAAACTTTGTGTCTGTATGACTTTCACGTTCGTTGTCTAGTTCTGGTAAATCGCAGGACGGAGTCGGGTTAAGATGTTAAATTTTGGGCCAGATGTCGGGATTAATCCGCCCGGATGACGATGGTTGAAATAGGTTTGGGCGATACAATGGCGGCTTGAAATAGGGGGCTGTACCGAGATCGTGATAGAAGGATCGATGTAATGACCAGAGCAGGCTCGTAAGTCAGTCGGGTCCGTCGATCGAGGCCTCGAGGTACTGCCGGAGCGTTCGAAGGTCGCCGTCCGAGCGGCCGAAGGCCGGCACGTCGTTGGCGTCGACCGTGTTGTCGACGGTCAGGCCGAGCGCCTGCTCGCGGCCGAACGGGACGAAGGGGATCGGTCCGGCGAGGGTGAGTCCGAGTCTGGATAGCGTCATGGGGACGGGGACGATCCGGACCGATTTGCCCCGGGTCTCGTAGTACAGCCGGGTGACGTCGGCCAGCGTGAGCCGCTCGGGGCCGCCCAGTTCGTACGTTCCGTCGGCGTGGTCGGGATCTTCGAGGGCGTCGGCGAGCATCGGCGCCAGATCGCCGATCCAGATCGGCTGGAATCGAGTCGATCCGCCCCCCGGCAGCGCGGTCACGTACGGGGTCGTGGTCAGCTCGATGAACGAGAGAAATTCGCTCCCATCCCCGAAGACCACCGACGGCCTGACGATCACGGACGGCAGGTCGCTCTCGCGGACGACGCGTTCGGCCCGCCCCTTCGCCCGAAGGTGTCGGGTCGGCGCGTCCGGATCGGCACCGAGACCGCTCAGCTGCAGGAATCGGTCCACGTCCGCCGACGATGCGGCTGCGACGAGATGCTTCGTGCCGCCGAGGTGGACCGACTCGTGGGTCACCCCGTTCGGCGTCTGAAACAGCGGCGACAGGGCGACGAGGTTCGCGACGGCATCCCGCCCGGCGACCGCCCGGTCGATCGAATCCGAATCCGTGACGTCTCCGGAGACGGCGTCGACGCCCGACGGAAGGGCCGCCGGATCGGGATCGCGCGCGAGGGCCGTCACGTCGTGACCGCGCTCCGCGAGCGTTTCGCACAGTGCCGTCCCGATGAATCCGGTTCCGCCGGCGACGAGGACATCCATGCGGATCGATTCGGCGAACGAACTGAAATACGTTGGCACGGACGGGTCTCGCCGCGGCGCTCGGGCGCGTTCGGCGGTGCCTGCGGGATGGACCGTCCGCTCTCGAAGCGACTGCGACGCAGCCGAACTCGGTACATCCTTGTAGGCGCCGACCCTCGTCGGGCACATGCTGCTCACGCTGGAAGGGATCGACGGCAGCGGCAAGACCACGGTCTGGGAGGCGCTGCAGGCCGAGTATCCCGACGCGACGTTCACCCGGGAACCGACCGACTCGTGGTACGGCGAGGCGGTCGAGCGCTCGATCGCCGACGACGACGCCGATCCCCTCGCAGAGTGCTTTCTCTACACGGCGGACCACGCCGACCACCTCTCGCGGGTCGTCGAACCCGCCCTCGAACGCGGCGATCTGGTGATCTCGGACCGCTACGCCGACTCGCGCTACGCCTACCAGGGTGCGACGCTCGACGGCGAAGTCGTCAGGCCTCTCGAGTACGTGCGGGGGATCCACGCCGCGTTCACCGTCGAGCCGGACCTCACGCTCTACTTCGACGTCGATCCGGAGACCGGCGCCGAGCGGGCCGGTGCGACGAACAAGTTCGAACGCGCGGCGATGCTGGCCGCCGTCCGCGAGAACTACGAGCGACTGCTCGAGGCCGAACCCGAACGATTCGTCAGAATCGACGCCACGCAGCCGCCCGAGGACGTGATCGAGGCCGCCATCCGGATCGTCGACGACGCGCTGAGCGCCCGTGATTGAGCACGGCATCCGTCGAAGGGGCGGTCGGTCTCTGAGCGCCGTCGAACGCGGGCTGCGGACCCGGCTCGAACGCCGGAAGCCGGATCCCCGACCGTTCGTCCGGCCCGCCGCGAACCGCGTGCTCGACCGTCCTGAGCGTCGTCGCCTCGCCGATCGGTGCGCCGGTCCCCGGGTTTCGCGACCAGCGGGGGAAGGCGCCGCCGGCGACCTGGACGCGGAGTCGGCTGCCCGGGTCGACCCGGAACGCGGTCGGCCAGCACTCGACGGTCACCCGGCGCGGACGGCCGGTGTTCGCCGTCTCGTCGGGACGGAGTGACGAAGTCTCGCAGACGTTGCGGGAGCCACCGTCGGCGTCGACCTCGCAGAGGCAGACGTAGACGTCCGCGTGTGGCGAGACCGGGTCGACGACGAGATCGGCCGAGATGGGGCCGATCAGTTCGAGCGCCTCGTCGAGCGGGCCGAGGTGCACGTCAGAACGTCGGGCCGGGACTCGAGCGCGGACTGCTCCGCCCGGCCGGCCGAAGTGCCCGTGATCGGCCCCGCGACGTTCGGGTCGGATACCGAGGATCGTACGCGAACTCGTCGCGATACGCCGTCGAGGGCGGGTCGGGCGAGAGGCCGCGACCCGGCTGGAAGTACCACCGGCGTCCGTCGACGCCGGACGGTGGCCACTCCTCGAACCGTCGCCACTCGTCGGCACCCCGGACGGAGAGCGTAGTGGGTCGCCTCCAGGGCGGCGCCATCCGTGACCAGAATCGAAACGGGTTCGGCGCGAACGTCTCGCGTTTCCGCCTGCGGCAAGTCGAGTACGCCCGAGAGGATGCGAGTCGCGAGCGTCACGGGTCTCTCCCCCGGTATGCGCCGGATACAACGACGAGGTCCACTTCCGGGTCGGAAACGCTTCCAGCCCAGGTCTACTTCCGGACAGGAACTCCCGTTCGGGCGGGATGCGTGCCCGGTTCATCGCTTCAGCCGTGGCTCCCGGTTCGGGAACGCGGTAATTCACGCCGTTGAGTGAGTCACACCATCGCGATGTAGGTTCTGGTATCGGTCACGCCATCGTGCGACTGAATGTCAGACGAGACGGCCTCGAGGACGTCGTAGACCGCACCCGCATCGACTTCGGCGATGATGTCGTAGTCCCCGGCGACGATGTGGGCTTCCTCGACCGGAGGGATCGACTCGATCGCCGAAAGGAGCTCCTCCGATTTTCCGGCGGCCGTCTGCACCATGACGTAGGCGTGGACCATCGCGGGTGTGGTACACGATGGCACGACTAAAGTGTTCCCCCGCTCGTCACGACGGGACGAGGCGTCGTTGCGGGGAGCGGGGTAACGTTATTAACTGGCGACAGCGTACCTCGACCCATGCGGTTTGTTATCGTGGGATCCGGACGCGTCGGGTTGCGAACCGCGCGCGTCCTTCGCGAGGAGGGCCACGCGGTGACCCTGATCGAACCGGACGAATCGACGCGACGTCGGGCCGAGTCCGCCGGCTTCGACGTCGTCGCGGGCGACGGGTCGCGCGAGGAAACCCTCGAACGAGCGGGCGTCGCCGAGGCGGACGCGCTGGGTGCGCTCACCGGCGACCTGAACGTGAACTTCGCCGCCTGCATGATCGGCGCCCACCACGGCTGTCGAACCGTCATGCGGATCGACGACGACTACCGCGAGGAGATCTACCGCAAGTACGCCGCGGCGGTCGACGAGGTGGTCTACCCCGAACGCCTCGGCGCGATCGGGGCGAAGAACGCCCTCCTCGGCGGGACCATCCGCGCCATCGCGGACGTCGCCCAGCACCTCCAGATCGTCGAGCTCACCATCACGACCGAATCGCCGATGGCCGGCTACACGGTCAGCGAACTCCAGCTCCCGGCGGACGCGACCGTCCTCGCGCTGGCGAAAGCGGGGGCGTCGTTCGAGATTCCGGACCCCGACGAGGCGCTCGAAGCCGAGGACCGGCTCGTCGTCCTGGCCGATTTCGCGGTCCTCGACGACGTGCGCCAGCTCGTCGTCGGCTCCTCGGAGAACGAACGGATCGCCGCCGGCGGTGATCGGCGATGAGCGTGATCGCCTACGTGCTGGTGAAGGCGAACACGGGCGAGGCGGAACGCTTGCAGGCGGCGATCGAGTCGATCGACGGCGTCGAGTCGGTCCACGTCGTCGCCGGCGACGTCGACCTGATCGCGAAGACGCGCGTCGAGAACCCGGCCGCCGTCAAACGGATTTCTGCGACGGAGGTCCAGGGGATCGACGGCGTCGAGGGGACGAAAACCTACATCGCGATGGAGTGAGGGCCGGTCGGTTCCAGCGAAACGAGGGGAACGCCAACGGCATCAGCCGTGGGTGGTCAAAGTGGCGTTCCCCCTTCCTCGGCGGCCGTCCCGCCGCGTTCGTGCGCGTTCGCTCGAAGCGTGTTCGCCGCACCCCGGTACTCGTAGCCGGGAATCAGGCCCTGGGCGTAGGTCCCCTCGACGAACTCCGCGAGCGCCTTGGCGTCCTCGACGCCCTCGGTCGCGTCCCACGCCTCGTACGTCAACCTCACCGACAGGGTATCCCCCGACCGCTCCACCGCGGGATCATCGTGGGTCCCCGCGTTCGCGACCGAAAACGCGTCCGCGATCCGGCGCTCGAACGTCTCCACCCAGTCCGTTTCGACCACGTCGGCGACCTCGCCGACGACCGCGGCCGAAAGCGTCGGGAGGGAGACCTCGACGGTGAACTCGCCGGCGCGATCGCCGGCCGTCTCGGTCGCCGTCACCCGCACGTCGAAGACGGTGGTCGAGAGCGCGTAGCCGTCCGCGGCCGGTTCGAAGGCGTCGTGAGCCGACAGCGCCGTCGCGACGTCGTCGGGAAGGGTCTCGTCGGTCATCGACGGATGGACGCGCCGGCGAGAAAAGTGCGTTGCGTTACTCGACGACCGATTCGACCGCTTCCGCGACCGTCCCGTCCGCGACCAGCGCCGCCACCGACTCGATGTCGTCGGTGAGCGGTCGATCGCCGGCAAGCGGCGGGACGCGCTCGCGGACGAGCTCGTAGACGGCGGCCGTCCCGACGCCGTGGGACAGGTCGTCGTCGACGTACTCCGCCGCTTCGGCGGCCGCGGCCAGTTCGGTCGCGACGACGTGGCGGGCGTTGTCGAGGGCCGTCCGTGCGTGGGTCGCGGCCTGGGCGCTCATGCTGACGTGGTCCTCCTGGCCCCCCGATACCGGCGTGTTGTCAGTCGACGGCCGGCCGAGCGATCGGTTCTCGTTGACCAGCGACGCGGCGGCGTACTGCGCGATCATGTAACCGGACTCGACGCCGCTCTCGGTGGCGAGAAACGGCGGCAGGTGCGGTTCCTGCAGATTTGGGTTGAGCAGTCGGTCGACGCGGCGCTCGGAGATGGCCGCGAGTTCGGTCAGCGCCGCGGTGGCGTAATCGAGCCGGAGCGCGAGCGGTTCGCCGTGGAAGTTCCCACCGGAGAGGACGGCCGCCCGGTCGGTGCCGCTGGCGCGCGGGTCGGCGTCGACCGCGTCGAACACCAGCGGATTGTCCGTCGCGCTGTTGAGTTCGATCGCGACGGCCTCACGGAGGTGCGCCACGGCGTCGCGGACCGCGCCGTGAACCTGCGGCAGGCAGCGAAGCGAGTAGGCGTCCTGCACGCGATCGCAGTTGCGGTGGGACTCGACGATCTCGGAGTCGGCCGTGAGTGCGCGGACTCGCGATGCGCTCTCGCGGTGGCCCGCGTGAGGGCGCACCTCGTTGAGAACGGGGTGTGACGGGACGGTCGACCCCATCGTCACCTCGGTCGTCAGCGCGCCCGCCGCGTCGGCCGCCTCGAGGAGGCGCTCGGCGTCGACGACGAGCAGCGCGGCCAGCCCGACGGTCAACTGCGTGCCGTTGATCATTGCCAGTCCCTCCTTCGGGGCGAGCGAGAGCGGGTCGAGCCCCGCTGTCGCGAGCGCCTCGTCGCCGGGCAGGCGACTCGGGTCAGCTGACTGCTCGCTCTCTCCACCGTCGACGACGGCTTCGCCCTCGCCGATGAGCACGAGCGACATGTGGGCCAGCGGCGCGAGGTCCCCGCTCGCGCCGAGGCTGCCGCGCGAGCGGACGACCGGGTGGATCCCCTCGTTCAGCATCGTCGCGAGGTACTCGGTGACGACCGGTCGAACGCCGGAGTGGCCCTTCGCGAGCGCGTTCAATCGGGTGACGAGCATCGCCCGAACGGCCTCGCGTTCGAGGTCCGCGCCGGCGCCCGAGGCGTGGCTGCGAAGCAGGTTGTGCTGCAGTCGTTCGAGCTCGGCCGCCGGAATGCGCTCGTCGACGAGTTCGCCGAAACCGGTGTTGACGCCGTAAACCGCCTCGCCCGAGTCGACGACGTCCGCGATGCGCTCGCGCGCGAGTTCGATGCGTTCGAGCGCCTCGTCGGTCAGTTCCACCGGCGCGTCGCGTCGCGCGACGCGCTCGACGTCGGTCGGAGTGAGCGTCTCCCCGTCGATCCGGACTGGATCCGCGACGGACGAGGAGGCTGTCGCCGAGTCGTCTCCGTCACTCACGGGCGCGCTCACCCCCTTTGAGGACGGTTTCGACCCGGTTCACGCCGAAGCTGTAGGGAACGTGAACGTGACTGGACGCGTCCAGGACGAGGAGATCGCCGGGGGCACCCTTCCGCAGCGTGCCGGTTTCGGCGGGGAGCGCGCCAGTCTGAACCGGCTCGCGGCCGGCGCCGAGGGCTCGGGCTCCGCCGCGGGTGGCCGCGACGAGCGCCGATTCGGGCGTCATCTTCATCTTCGCACACGCCAGGGCGACGGTAAATCCCATCGACTGGCCGTGGCAGTTGGGGTTGAAGTCGGAGGCGAGCGCGATCGTCGCTCCTGCCTCGCGAAACAGTCCCGGATCGGCGTAGTCGGTGTCCAGCGAGAACGCCGCCGCGGGTAGCAGCGTCGCCACCACGTCGGCGTCGGCCAGCGCCTCGGCGTCGGCCTCGCTCGCCTGCAGGAGGTGGTCGGCGCTCACCGCTCCCGCGTCGGCTCCAACCTGCGCGCCGCCGGTCCTGGCGAACTCCTCGGCGTGGATCTTCGGCGCCAGGCCGTGGTCCCGACCGGCCTCGAGGATGCGCCGACTCTGCTCGGGCGTGAAAACGTCTTCCTCGCAGAAGACGTCGCAGAACGTGGCGATTCCCTGCTCGGCCACGGCGGGCAGTTGCTCGTCGATCACCCGCTGCGCGTAGGCTTCAGCGTCCACCCCCTCGGGAACCGCGTGGGCGCCCATGAACGTCGGGACGACGTCGACCGGATGGTCGCGGCCGGCTCGTTCGACGGCCGAAAGCATGCGTAGCTCCGTCTCCCGATCGAGCCCGTAGCCCGACTTCACCTCCACGGTGGTCGATCCGTGTTCGAGCGCCCGATCGAGTTGGGCCGTCAGGTTCGCGACGAGCTGGTCGTCGCTCGCCTCGCGGACGGCCCGCACCGTTCGCAGGATGCCGCCGCCCTCGGCGAGGATCTCCTGGTAGTCGGCCCCGCGAAGTCGGGCGGCGAACTCGTCCGACCGATCGCCGGCGAAGAGCGCGTGCGTGTGCGAGTCGACGAAGCCGGGGATGACACTGCGACCGCCGCCGTCGATCGCCGTCGCGGCGTTTTCGGGCGGGTACTCGCGAGTGACCTCGTCGCTCGACCCCACCGCGGCGACCGAGCCGTCGACGACGGCCACGGCGGCGTCTTCGTGGCGTTCGAGCGAGACGGCGACGTTCTCGTCTTCCGTGGGCCCCACGACGACCTCCGCGGCGTCGTGTACGACCGCGTCGAGATCAGACACGGTCGTCACCTCCGGAATCACCGACTTCGCGACTGCCGATCGCCTCGCCCGTTTCACCGCCCGCGCCGTACCCCGCGAGGGCGTGCGCCACGGTCCGTGCGGCCGCCCGCGGAGTTCGATCACCGTCGCCGAGGCCGGGCGCGCACTCGACGACCTCGACGCCGGCCAGCCGGTCGTCGTCGCAGGCTCGTCGCACGCACGCGAAGAGTTCCCTCGTCGTGAGCCCTCCGGGCGTCGGCGCGCTGACGCCCGGCGCCGACGGCGCGTCGAGCACGTCCAGGTCGACGCTGACGTAGAGGTGATCGACGCCGGAGACCGTCCGCAACGCCCGATCGAGCGCCGCGTCGCGATCCTCGTCGACCGCCTCGGCGGTCACCACCGCACCGCCCTCGGCCTGGAGCCACTCGACGTACGCCGTCGAGGTCTCGAAGTGCCTCGCACCGACGACGGCGTAGGCGTCGAGGCCGCGCGCTACGAGCTGGCGGTACGGCGTTCCGCTCGACGGGCCGTCGACGGGTTCGCGCACGTCGAGGTGGGCGTCGAAGTTGAGGACGCCGACCGATCCCCGATCGAGCAGGGGCGTGACGTTGGGCACCGTGAGGGAGTTGTCGCCGCCGAGGAAGATCGGGAGCGCCTCGGTCGCGTGGACGTCGGCGGTCAGCGTCTCGGCCAGTTGCTGGACGTCGGCGACGTCTCCTCGGTCGTCGAGAGCCACCGCGTCCGCCGGCCACGCGGCGTCGCCCAGGTCCCCGACGCTCCCGACCGCGCCGGCCTCGACGTGGTGGGTCTTGACGCCGGCCAGCGCCTCGCGGATCGCTCCGGGCCCCTCGCGCGCACCGCGGCGACCGATGACGGCGCCGTCGTACGGTTCGCCGAGCAGGACGGCGTCGAGTTCGTCGGCGGCGTCCACGGTCGCGGGCTCGATCACGTCGCCGAACGTCTTGTCGTACGGATCGTCGGACGGCGACGCCCACGTTCGGGGGTCCGTCATCGTCGCCTCGGCCATCACTCACCACCTCGGTCGCGCATCGGGATCGCGACGTCGGACTCGCGGGCGGTTTCGAGCGCTTCCTCGTATCCGGCGTCGGCGTGACGGATCACGCCCGTTCCGGGATCCGCAGTGAAGACCCGCTCGGCGGTCTCGGCCGCGCGATCCGTCCCGTCGAGCACGACGTGGTTGTTCGCGTGCAACGCGTTCCCGATGCCGACGCCGCCGCCGTCGTGAACGCTGACGATGTCCGCTCCCGCTGCACAGTTGAGTAAGGCGTTGAGAATCGGCCAGTCGGCCACCGCGTCGGTGCCGTCGCGCATCGCCTCGGTCTCGCGGTTGGGGCTCGCGACCGAACCGGCGTCCAGGTGATCCCGCGTGACGACGATCGGCGCCGCGATCTCGCCGTCGCGGACGAGTTCGTTGATCCGCAGGGCGAATCGAGCGCGCTCGGTGAGTCCGTCTTCGTCAGTGTGATATCCCAGCCAGCACACGCGGGACGGTAATCCCTGGAACTGCACTTGCTCCCGGGCGAGTTCGATCCAGCGCCGCAGCGAGTGCTTCCCGGGGAACAGCTCGAGGACGGCCTCGTCAGTGCGGTAGATGTCCTCGGGATCGCCCGAGAGCGCGGCCCAGCGGAACGGGCCCCGCCCCTCGCAGAACTGCGGGCGGATGTACGCCGGGACGAATCCCGGATAGTCGAACGCCGACTCCATCCCGCGTTCGTCGCGGACCTGCCCCCGGATGTTGTTTCCGTATTCGAACGCGGTCGCGCCGCGATCCTGCAGGTCGAGGATGGCCCGGACGTGGCGTTCCATCGTGTCCAGGCTCTCCGCGACGTACCGGTCGGGGTCGGCCTCGCGCAGCCGATCGGCCTCGGCGACGGTGTAGCCCGACGGGTAGTATCCCTCCAGCGCGTCGTGCGCACTCGTCTGGTCGGTGACGACATCCGGGACGAACCCCCGGTCGAGCATCGCTTCGAGCATATCCGCGGCGTTCGTGTGGACGCCGACGCTGTAGGGGTCGCCGGCCGCGGCGGCCTGTTCGGCGCGCTCGATCGCCTCGTCGAGGTCGTCCGTTTTCTCCTCGCAGTAGCCCGTCTCGATGCGCCGATCGATGCGCTCCTCGTCGACCTCGGCCGCGATGCAGACGCCGCGGTTCATCGTGACGGCCAGCGGCTGGGCGCCGCCCATTCCGCCGAGGCCGCCGGTGACGACGATGCGTCCCTCGAGGTCGGTGTCGTCGTATTCGACGCGTGCGAGCGCGGCCAGGGTCTCGTAAGTTCCCTGGATGATCCCCTGCGTGCCGATGTAGGCCCACGACCCCGCCGTCATCTGGCCGTACATGATCTTCCCTTCGGCCTCGAGTTCGTGGAAGTGCTCCCAGTCGTCCCACTTCCCGACGAGGTTCGAGTTCGCGATCAGGACCCGCGGGGCGCGCTCGTGGGTCCTGAATCGCCCGACAGGCTTTCCGCTCTGGACCAGCAGCGTCTCGTCGTCTCCCAGGGTCCGCAACTCCGCGACGATCGCGTCGTAGGCGTCCCAGCTCCGGGCCGCGCTCCCGGTTCCGCCGTAGACGACCAGTTCCTCGGGCTTCTCGGCCACCTCGGGATCGAGATTGTTGTTGAGCATTCGGAGGGCGGCCTCCTGACGCCACCCCTCGCACTCGATCTCGGTGCCCGTTCGAGCGCCCCGGTACGACTCCCACGTCGCCGAGGGCTCGCCGCGGTCGAACGAGGTATCCTCCCGTTGCATGCCATCCGCTCGCACGCCCACGCCGAAACGTGGTCGGCCTCCGTACGGTGGGGGATTTACGTATCGTCGGCGCCGTTCGTCGGTATGCACGAAGCCGTGTTCCGGATCGCCCCGGGCGGACCGTACGGCGAGCCGACGGCCCGGACGGAAACGACCGTGGAGCTGTGGTGTAACGATCACTCGGACCTCCTGTCGATTCGGGGCGACCCGACCGCGGTCGTCGACGCCGTACAGGCGCGCGTGGGAATTCGCGACCGGCTCGAACGAGGTGACCGCACCGTGGTCGTCACCGCGGACTGCCTTCGGGAACGCGGCGGCACCGTCGAGGAACCCCTCCGGCGGCACGGCTGTCTGCTCGTCCCGCCGCTGCGGTACGCCCGCGGCGCCAAACTCTGTCGGATCCTCGCCCTCGACCCGTCCGACCTCACCGGCCTCTATCGCGACCTCCTGGACGAGCGCTCGGTGACCGTCGAATCGAAACGATCGGTCGACGATCCCGCGGTCGAAACGCCCGGCCCGGGTGCCGGCGCGTCGCCTCCGCAGCTCTCGGCCCGGCAACACGACGCGCTCGTCGTCGCGTTCGAGGGTGGCTACTACGACCTGCCGAGGGGGACCACGACCGCCGAGATCGCGGCCGAGCTCGGCGTCGAGCGCCGGACGGCCGAAGAGCACCTCCGGCGAGCCGAACGAAAGGTCATGCACGCGGTCGTCCCGGAATTGGCACCCTAATCGGATCGCGTCTGCATCGCGGGCGCGGTAATCGCCGTAGGCGCCCCCTGTCGATCCGTAGGCCGCCGCTTACAACGGGACCGACCGCCGAAGCCTGACGGCATGGCACTCGATCGTCAAGCCGCAGACCGACGCCAATTCGCGCTACTCACCGGCCTGGCCGACGGACCCAGTAACGGCCTGCCGGTGGGCCGTCAGCAACCGACCGAGGACGCCGAGTGAGCGAACGGTGAGTAGAAAACAGCGGGGCTAGACGGGCCCAGCGGCGTCCGATCGGCAGTCACACGGTGTATCCAGAGCGATTCGGTTACCGGGACGTCGAGCAAACTATCGGCACCGGCGCGAGACGGGCGCTACCTGAAGACGAGGTCCACCGATCGGGCGCGTTCCAGCAGGTCGTCGTCGTACGTCGCCTCGGTCTGGGTGGGGCGGCCTTCGTCGATCGCCCGGACGGTCTCGACCGTGTTTCGGAAGTTCTTGAACGTGGCCTCGTCGACCATCTGCCCGTCGATGTTGACGGCGCCGGTCCCCTCCCGCTTGGCCTCGTTGAAGCGCTCGATCTTGTGGACGTCCCGTTCCAGTTCCGCAGCGGTCGGCATGTGGACGGTGTTGGCCTGGATCGTCTGCTTGGGATACAGCGACCAGGAGCCGTCGAGGCCGATGCGGGCCTCGTGTTCGACCTGGTCGGCGTAGCCGTCGGCGTTGTAGTAGGTCAGCCCCGCGCGCTCTGTGAACAGGTCGTCGAATGGGCCGCCGATCGAGAGCAGGCCGGCCGCGCTCGCCTCGTTCGAGAGCGCCTCGAGGAGTCCGTCCCAGCGGGGCATCCCGTCGCCGAGGTCGCGCGCGCCCAGGTCGGCCGCGTAGTCGACGGGACCGAAGACCAGCGCCGTCAGTCGCGAGTCGGCGCCGAACGTCGCGATCTCGCGGAGGTCCGAGCGGGCCCGACCCGTCTCGACGATGATGGAGAGGCCGATCGACCCGTCGGCGTACCCGTGTTCGGCCTCGGCGTCGGCCACGACCGCGGCGGCGCGCTCGACGTCGTCGAGGCGGCCGACCTTCGGGACGACGACGCCGTCGACGTCGTCGCCGATCTCGCCGACGAGCCGGTCGATCTGTTCTCGACCGCGCTCGCGGGACGCTTCGTTCTCGTCACCCCACTCGACGCGGGGCCAGATCTCGCCCGCGAAGTCGTACCGCGGGACGAGCTCGATCGTGTTCTCCAGCCCGTCGTCTTTCATGTCCGGCGCCGTGCCGTCTTCCACGTCGGGGACGAGCCAGTCGGGCGCTCGAAATCCCTCGGCTTCGAGGCCTGATCGGAGGTACTTCGCCGTGTCGTCTTTCGGGACGGCGGCCGGTGCGGTCTGGAACGTTCGGCAGAGTCGTCGGTTACTCATGGGTGAATCGGCCATCCGTGTCGGGCTGGACGGTTTTGTGTCGTGGCATGCTGGTCTCAGTCCCGCGTCCGGATTTTCGCGGTCCTCGTGCCTGAGTACAGCGGTTCGTCGTCCTGGTCGAACGCGACGTGCTCGAAGCGAACCGTGCCGGCGGCGCCGTCGGCCGCCCCCGTCTCGAGGACGCGAGTGAACGCGTAGACGGTGTCGCCCGGGGTGACGAAGGTGTGGAACGACTCGTCGTCGAAGCCGACTTCGCGGTAGGTCTCCTCGTCGGATCGCGCGTGGCCGAGCGCCGTCGAGCGCGTCACGTCGCCGTAGGTGACGATGTCGCCCGAGGGAGAGTCGGCCATCGCGTCCACGTTGTGGTGCTGTTTCGCCGTGTTGAGCGTCGCGAGCGGGAGCTGGGCGACGGTGACGGCGTCCTGCGTGCGCCCGCGCTCGTGGCGGTACGCGACGGCGCCGTTTTCGGCCTCGGCCGCCTCGAGGGCGGCCTGGAAGTCCTCGAAGTATCCCCCGTCGGGCGTGACGAACGTCTCGGGGAGGCCCGAGCCCTCGTCGTCCTCGGCGGCCCCAGCCCCGCCGTCCGTTCGCGAAGCGTCAGCTCCCGAGCGCTCCCCGTCGTCGGTCGCGACCGGCTCGCGACGCGGGATCATGTTCGTCCGCTCGTACGAACAGAGGACCTCGTCGGTGTCGGCGTCTCTTCCCCTGGTTCGCCAGGAGACGATACCGAACTCGGGCCTGGAACGCGAGGTCGCGGTGTCGACGACTTCGCTCTCGACGGCGAGTTCGGTACCCGGGTACACGGCGTCCTGCGGGAATCGGACGTCGGTTCGTCCGAGGAAGTACCCGCCCGTCTCGCTCAGGTCTTCGACGGTGCTCCCCAGGGTCGCCGCGGTGAGGTAGTCGGGATGGATCGGCGGTTCGTCGAAGTCCCGCGCCTCGGCCGCGTCGGATCGCCAGTAGGCGGGATCGTGGTTGAGCGTCTGGCTCATCCACGCCTCGTTTCCCCACCGCGTGAGCGTGAGTCCGGGATCGTGTTCGATCACCTCCCCCGCCGCGAAGTCCTCGAAGTAATTCCCGTTCTCCACCGTCTCGACGCGCTCGAGCGCCCGTGCGAACGTCTCCGGATCGGTCCAGTCAGTCATCGACGGACACCTCGTCGGTCGTCTCCGCACCGCGCCGTCGGTTTCGTCTCGCGATCGTCCGGCGCATCTCGTTCTCGACGATCATGTAGCCCTCGTCGAAGCCCATTCCGGGTTTGGCGAGCACCTGCGCGGCGTCGGTCGCGAGTGCTACGTGCACGCACGCCCGCGCGGAAACGTCCGTCTCGTTGCACGTCCCGCCCAGGTAGGCTCGCGTATCGGTCCCCTCGCAGTACCGGACCGCCCGGGCGCTGCGGTGAACGCCGCCGAGGTCTGGCGTCTTGATCTGGACGACGTCGGCGGCTCCGGCGTCGACGAACGCCCGGACGTCCGCGAACGTGTTGCACCACTCGTCGGCGACGACGTCGACGGCGACCCCGGCCTCGGCCAGCCCGTCCCGGAGTTCGACCATCGCCTCGATCTGGGCCGCCCGGTCGCCGACGTCCATCGGCCCCTCGATCTGGAGCGGGAAGGGGTCGGCCGCCTCTTCGAGCGCGGCGAAGTAGTCGACGATCTCCGGCCGATCGAAGGGGCCGCCGAAGAGCTCGCCGATCATGCCGTAGACGTCGACGTGGAACCGCGGATCGTAACCCTCGGGTCCGAGTTCCTGCGACCGCTCGGTCAGCCACTCGACGTACTCGAGGAGCGTCTCGCCGTTCGAGCCGATCTTCTCCTCGCTGTTGATCAGGGCGTGTGGCAGAACCGGAACACCCTTGAGGACCATCTTCTCGGCGTTCGCGTATCGGGCGTCGCCCGATTGCCCGAAGACGGGGATCGGCTCGGTCGCCGGTTCGGTCCCCAGCGCCGCGGCCAGCACGTCGGTCTCGGTCGTCCGCTCGGCCGCCGCGGCCGCGGCGAGCAGCGCCTGGGAGACGCCGTACCGGATCGCCGTGTGGAGGCGGTCGCCGTCGACGACGAGGGCCTCCAGCAACTCGGCGTTCTCGAGGAACGCCGTCGCGTCGCGGCCGACGAGCGCCTCCGCGACCGGCCCGTCGACCACCGGGACGTACTCCTCGGCGACGAACAGCGGGTCGCGCCCACCGGCCGCGGCGTACTGGACTGCGGCGCAATCGCCGCGAGCGCGGGTTCCGTCCGCGAGTTCGATTTCGACCAGGATCGACTCTCCGGCCCGGCGAATCTCGTCGAACCCGTCGGTGACGGGATCGCCGTCGTAGGTGAACCCGTCCCGTTCGGCCCCGCGCTTGATCGCGCGCTGATCGTCGACAAAATAGCCCGAATAGCCGGCCGTGGCGTGGACGCCATCAATCCGCATTCTGCACCCCTCCCTCGGTTCCGTCCGTCGGCCGGCCGATCAGCTTGCCGTCGCTGATGGCGGCGACGTCGTCGGCGACCATGCGGAACGACTGGGTTCGGCCTTCGGACTCCGCACGCGTCGAGAGTCGCGCGGCGTGGATCTCCTTGATGTCGTCGTTCATCTCGAGGTCCGCGAACTCGATGATTCGCACCCGTCCGTCGTCGTCCCGGGCGGGGAGGACGTCCCCCTTCGCGCTGTCGCTCGGGGCGAACGGCACGTCGAGCGCGCCGGACTCGAACGCCTCGACGGTCCCAGCGGCGACGTCGCCGTCGCCGCGGTCGAACACGGCGTCCAGCAGACAGCGCGTCTCGCGCGCGATCAGGTCCTGCTCATCCTCGACACCGTCGATGTCGATCCGCTGTTCGATCGTCATATCGATTATCTGTCTGGTAGTGCGGAGTCCGGCGGCGTTCGCCTCCTTCGTCGGGATGCCCTGGAATTCCTGGGGCGACTTGGTGATCACCTTGTCCGGGTTCGCGATCGCGGCGGTCATGCCCCCGAGACTGATGACCCCGTTCGCGCGGGCCTCGTCCGGCGGGAACCCGCCCATCCACTCGTGGAAGACCGTGGTCACCGTCACCTCGTCCGGGAGGTACTCGGTACCGAGGTCGCGTAGCGCGCGGAGCGCGGCGACGTCCTGGACGACGTTTCCGACCTGTCCGTAGCCGAGCGTGATCGAGCGGACGCCCTGCGTGGCCGCGAGCGTTCCCTCGATCAGCATTACGGCGATGGCGATCGACGGGGGCACCAGCGTGCCGGTGAGCGGGCCGAACGGTTCGCGGTTGATCGTGACGCCGCGCTCGGTGTAGGCCCCGGCGAGGCGGTCGACGTACTGCCAGTGCTCGATCGTCCGGGCGAGGTCGCGGCGCTTCGTGTACGGGATGTTGTAGGAGATCGGACCGCCCTCGAAGCTCTGGAAGCCGCCGGCGAAGGTGATCGCCGCCAGGAGCCGGGCATCCGGCGTGCCGTGGCGCACCTCGATCGGCGCGTCGATCGCATCGATCAGCTGGCGACACCCCTCGACGCCGTGGTTGACGGCGGGGAAGCCGTTGAGCGTGTCCTCGCCGGTCTCCCGAACCGTGTCGAGCCCCTCCTGGGCCTTCCCGTACTCGTTGTCGCGCG
Organism: Halovivax limisalsi; assembly: GCF_023093535.1. Taxonomy (NCBI): domain Archaea; kingdom Methanobacteriati; phylum Methanobacteriota; class Halobacteria; order Halobacteriales; family Natrialbaceae; genus Halovivax; species Halovivax limisalsi. Next base: position 1,838,532 of record NZ_CP095757.1, on the reverse strand, counting down.
TGTACGAGTCGATGGTCGTCGGCAAGAGGTCGGCCTCGCCCTCCTGGTTGAGGTACCGAAGCAGGTCGATCTGGTCGTCGAGTCGCGCCACCCCGGCCCTCGGCTGGAGGAGCGGCTGGTCGGCCGACTCGAGGACCGGTGCGAACCGCTTGTGCCGCGGGAGCGATTCGTGGTACTCGATCGCCTCTTCGAAGTCGACGTCCGCCCCCGTCGGCCACCTCGATCGTAGTTGCTCGTCGATATGCCGTAGCTCGTCGGCGGGAATACGTTCGTCTCGTATCATTCGGTGGACTACGTCAGGAGTTGACAGTCGCCTGTTCGGCCTCGGTCGTCGTCAGCTGCAGATCACGGTGCAACGCAGCGATGGCCTCCTCGGGGTCGGTCTCGGAGTCGAAGACCCGGTCGAACCCGAGGTCCTCGAACGTCGACCTGATCCCGTCGAAGGTATCCTGTCCGACCGCGAGGTTCCCCCCGATGTAGGTGACAACGTCGAGGCCCTCCTCCGCGAGGAGTTCGTGGAAGCCCTGACAGTCCTGCTCGGCGTGTCCGTAGAGCGAAGAGACGAGTACGGCTTCGGCCTCGTGAACACGTGCCGCCTCGGCGAACTCCTCCTGGGAGGTCTGGACGCCGAGGTTGATCACGTCGAATCCCGCAGCCCCGAGAGCCTGCTCGAGGATAGTGATGCCGACGACGTGCGCGTCGGATCCGATCACGCCGAGGACGACCGTTTTCGTCATGCATGCAGAATCATGAGGGTTCCGGGTATAAAGTTAATGTTTGATCATGATATTAGGCCTTGTACACCCTTATTTGTGAATAGTTGTCAATGCCAATTCGTCGTCGTACGACCCTGTACCAGGGAGTCACGGTGGCCGACTCCCGCGACCGTCGCCGGGTCTCCGTCGCGTCGGAACGGACCGCTGAGAGCAGACGGATACGCCGAAGGCGACGACACCGTCTTCCGATCGGACCGGCGGCGCCCGTGCGGGCCGGCGACGAGCCACGACCGGAGGCGCCGTAACTATCACGAACGATAGTAACAATTATGGCGATCATCCGGGAATCCGGGGTATGGGAGCGCTCTCAGATATCCGGGTTCTGGATCTGACGCAGGTTCTGGCCGGACCGTACTGCACGATGGTACTCGCGGACATGGGGGCGGACGTGGTCAAGATCGAGCGTCCCGGCGGCGACCTCATCCGGTCGAACCCGCCGTTCGTCGAGGAGCCCGATCAGGAGGCCTACGGCGGCTACTTCCAGAGCGTCAACCGCGGCAAGCGAAGCATCGAGTTGAACCTCGGCGACGCCGAGGATCGGGAGGACTTCCTCCGACTCGTCGAGACGGCAGACGTCGTCGTGGAGAACTATCGCGCGGGCACGATGGAGCGATTCGACCTCGGCTACGAGACGCTCGCCGAGCGGAATCCGTCGATCATCTACTCCGCTATCCGGGGCTTCGGCGACCCGCGAACGGGCGAAACGCACCGACAGGGCCAGCCCTCGTTCGATCTCATCGCGCAGGCGCTCGGGGGCGTCATGGAGATCACCGGCCAGCCGGACGGACCGCCGACGAAGGTCGGGCCGGGCATCGGCGACCTCTTCACGGCGACGCTGAACTGCATCGGCATCCTCGGCGCACTCCATCACCGCGAACGGACGGGCGAGGGCCAGTTCGTCGACACGGCCTTGTACGACTCGATGATCAGCATGACCGAGCGCGCCATCTACCAGCAGTCCTACGACGGCGAACCGCCGACCCGGCTGGGCAACGCTCACCCGACGCTGTTTCCCTACGACGCCTTCGAAGTCGACGACGGGTACGTCGTGATCGCCGCGTTCGGATCGAACCACTGGACCGCACTCTGCGAGGCGATCGGTCGCGAGGACCTCGCGGAAGAGTATCCGACGGCCGACAGTCGGCTCGCCAACCGCGAGGTCCTCCGCGGCGAACTCGCCGACTGGATGATCGAGCGGGCGTCCAACGACGTCGTCGAGTTGCTCGAAGGAAGCGTTCCCGTGGCCCCGGTCCAGACGACGGCGGACATCTTCGACGATTCGCACGTCCACACGCGCAACATGCTCTACGAGGTCGAACAGCCGGGAGCCGACCGACCGGTCCAGATCGCCGGGGCCCCGATCAAGATGAGCGAGACGACCCCGGAACCGCGAGGCAGGGCGCCGCTGTTGAACGAGCACGAGGCGGAGGTGTTCGACGAACTGGCGGACGACGAAGCGGCGACCGCCGACGACTGACCGAGAGCGCTCCGGACGGTCGCCCTCACTGCGCTCGGACGCCGCGACTCGCGCGTGTCGATGCCGATCTCTGCCCCGCAGAAAACCGACTATCAGCCTGCTTCTCAGGCGAGTTTGTCACTGATAGCACCGAACGGACGAGAGTCGACCCAGCGTTCACAACGATTACCGTCGCGAGGACAGCACGATCGGGTGTATGCCGCCCGATGAGAATCCCACCGTCGCGGACGCGTACGATACCTTTCGAGGACGTACAGGGCGCAATAATTGAACCCGTACTGCGCAGACCTGGAGTTTCTGCGATGACGGACCTCATTCCTGACGTCGCGGGCGCTCGAGTTCTCGATGCGGGTGTGGCCACGGCCGGTACACGGAGTGGACGCTCGAGAGCGGTGCAGACGTCACAGCTGCCGATGTGAACGGTGAGATGCTCGACACGGGCGAGGGATCGAATCGGCGATCGCGCTGAACTCCGCCACGCAGATATCACGGAGCCCCTCGAGTTCGCCGACGACGTATTCGACGGCGTCGTTTGCGGCCTCTCGCTCCACTACGTCGAAGACTGGCGAGACCCCTTCACGGAGTTCGCTCGCGTTCTCCGGCCAGGTGGCTTCCTCGTGTTTTCGGCCCAGAACCCGGTCGACGAGTACATCGCGTTCGATAGCGAGAACTACTTCGACGTCGAACGGAGACAGATGACGTGGTCGGCTGCAGGCGATGACGTCGACGTCCCGGTCTATCGACGACCACTTTCGGAGGCCATCAATCCGCTCATCGAAACCGGTTTCCATCTGGATGAACTGCTCGAACCGAGGCCGACGGAGTCGTTCGAAGCCAAGAAACCGGAGTCCTACGAGAAGCGATCGAAATACCCGACCATTCTGTGTGTCCGTGCGACGAAATCTGACTAGTGGTTTTGGGTGCCCCACATTCGGGATGCTCACGGCTCGCTTCGCTCACCGTTCGCAGAACCGAGACACTCACCGACGTTCGTGTCTCGCATGCGAGGGTTGGGATTCGAACCACCTCCAGACGGTCGCTCACTTCGTTCGCGCTGCGACTGGCATAATTCGAATCCCTCGTCACGCATACACGTCTCTCACGTTCGAGACGGTATGCGAGGGTTGGGATTCGAACCCAAGGACCCCTACGGGAGCGGGTCTTAAGCCCACCGCCGTTGGCCTGGCTTGGCTACCCTCGCGCAGACGCGTCTGTTGATTGCTGGGGGGTGTGGATGTGCGTTTCGGTGTCGGTCCGCACCGACCGCGAGCGATCGCGGTTCTCGCTGCGCCTCGAAGCGCGATCGTGAGCGGCCCGACCGACAACAGGAGTACAACGAACGGTCGGTGATCGGAAACTCCATTCGAACTCACCCCGGTACTGTCCCGACTGGTCTATGTATCCGGGCGCTACGCGCGACACCGGTTCCTTCGACTAAGAATCAATGTAGCGATTCATCTCGTCGGTCGATTCGAAGAGAGAAAATGCCGACGAAGCGGACCCCCATCAGCTTCGTCGGACCCCCATCCCTGACTCTCGTCAGGCAATCACACGTACGAAGCCATACGTTATTAATTTTTCCCTTGGCGGTTGAAACGAGACGCCCATAGCAGGAGCAGCGCATCGGTTCGGGTGGCAACGCGAACCGGGGTCAGTACGTGCCGCTCAGTCGCGATCGACCGTGACGGATTCGATCTCGATCGCGTCGGTGGGCTTGTCGTTGGAGTCGGTCTCGACGGCGCCGATCTCGCGGACGACGTCCATGCCGTCCGTGACCTCCCCGAAGACGGCGTGGCGGTCGTCGAGGTGGGGCTGGGCGTCGAGGGTGATGAAGAACTGCGAGCCGTTGGTGTTGGGACCGGAGTTGGCCATCGAGAGTTTGCCGGGCCCGTCGTGGCGGAGCTCGTCGTGGAACTCGTCGTCGAACTCGTAGCCGGGACCGCCGCGACCGGTGCCGGTCGGGTCGCCGCCCTGGACCATGAAGCCCTCGATAACGCGGTGGAACTCGGTGCCCGCGTACAGCGAGTCGCCGCGTATCTCGCCGGTCTCCGGGTCGGCCCAGGTGGTCGTGTCCGGGGCGGGGTCCGCGTCGGCCGCGGGGTCGTGTTCCGCCAGATTGAGGAAGTTCTCCACGGTGCGGGGCGCTCGATCCGCGTAGAGTTCGATCTCGATATCGCCCGCGGTGGTGTGCAGGGTCGCCGTAGGTGTACCCATGTCCGGGCCGAGGAGGTACGCGCTGAAAACGGTGATGATCGCGCACGATCGGTCGCTACCCGTGCGCCCGTCGTCAGGACCCGGTCGAGAGGGCCGGATCAACAGATCTGGAAGACGAGTCGGCCGCGAGAGGATCTCGGCCCCGTTTACCGTTATCCGCGCGTGATAGGTTCCCCCTGCATACATACTGTCCCCCGTGGAAGAAACGGGCATGCGCAGTGCGAGCCACACGAGCGACCGGGTCGTCCTGGCGAGGCTGCCCTCGGGGGTTTCCGTCGAGACGACGGTGCACACCTACGAGGGGGCTCAGCCTGGTCCGACGCTGTACGTCCAGGCGGCCCAGCACGGCCGCGAGGTGAACGGGACGGCGGTGTGCCGCCGGTTTCACGACCGGATTCGCGGGCGATCGCTGGCCGGCCGCATCGTGGTCGTCCCGGTGGCGAACCCGCTCACGTTCGATCGCGTCTCCTACACCACTCCGGAGGTGCTCGACAGCGTGAATCCCAACATGAATCGCGTCTGGCCGGGCGACGCGTCGGGCTCGCTGCACCAGCGAATGGCGGCCACGCTGTGGCGGCGGGTCGAGGACTCTGACGCCGTCGTCGACCTCCACACCGGGAGTCCGGCGATGTACCCCCACGTCGTCTTCCTCGAGGGGAGCGAGGGCTCGCGCCAGCTGGCCGAGGCGTTCGGCACCGATCTCTTGCTCGGCGAGCAGGCGGGCGCCGACGCGTCGGACGAGTGGCACCGCCGGGGCTTCGCGGGCAAACTCCGCGTCGTCGCCGACCGCGACGGGATCCCCGCCATCACGCCGGAGCTGGCCCACAGTCGCGAACTCGTCGAGGATGCCATCGAAGTGGGCGTCGAAGGACTACTCGACGTCTGTCGCCATCTCGGACTCCTGGAGGGGACCGTCCCGGATCGGTCGCAGACGCTGGCTCGCAACCACCTCGGGCAGGTCACGGCGTCGGCGTCCGGACTCTTTCGTCCGAAACCGTCGCTCGAACTCGGGGAATCGATTCCAGCCGGCACCTCGATCGGCACGGTGTACGACCCGACGACCTACGAGACGGTACAGAACGTCTCGACCGACCGTTCGGGGATCCTGTACGCCTGCACTCGCGACGCGACAGTAAAGGCCGGAGACAAACTCGCGAGCGTCGCGATCGTCCGGGACGAGTAATGTGGTCCGATGCGGGCCCAGCCTGCTACCCCGGATCGTCCCCTGGCCAGGTCATGATCTCGTCGAAGTCGGCCGGCGGAACTGGTCCGTCGAGCAGCGGGTCGTCGGTCTCGACCATCCACTCGTGAAGTCGCGTCGCCAGGTTCCGGCGGTGCTCGCTGTATCGCGGTTCGTTCACCACGTTTTCCGTCTCCGTCGGCCCCTCGCGGAGGTCGTACAGTTCCTCGAACGGGCGTAACGGGACGCCGTAGGCCTCCCGCACCTCGCGGCCGGCCTCGCTGGCGAAGACATCTCGCGGGAGGTAGACCCGAGGCAGGTACCAGAAATTTCGGATGTACTTGAATCGCTCCGTCCGGATGGCCCGGATTGGGTTGTACATGTCGTGCCAGGTCATCTCGGCGAAGAGTTCCTCGCGGCCCTCGCCGGAATCGCCGGAGAGGAGTGATTTGACGCTTCGTCCGTCGACCGCGTCGGGGATCGAGATGTCGAGCACGTCGAGGATGGTCGGAAGGACGTCGACGTTGCTCACGAGGTCGTCGACGCGTCGGCCGCCGCTCGCGATCTCGGGATGGGAGACGATCAGCGCCGCCTCGATCCCGGGGTTGTAACACGTTCCCTTCGCTCGGGGGAACGCAATGCCGTGTTCCGTGGTGAAGACGAGGAGCGTCTCGTCCTCGAGGCCGGTCTCGATCAGGCACCGGTGAATCCGACCCATCGCCTCGTCGATCGCACCGACCATGCCGTGCATCTCCGCGAGGTCCTGGCGGATGCCCCGCCGATCCGGGAGGTACGAGAGCGGCGAGACGTCGTCCGGATCGGCGCCGTCGTAGTGGTCGCGCTCGAACCCGTATCGCCCGTTGGGCTCCTCGACGCGGTGCAGCTCGAAGAACCCGACCGAGGCGAAAAAGGGTGCGTCGAACGCCTCCGTCTCGAGAAACTCGGTCAAGACGTCGGTCACGTTCCCCGCACGATTGACCTGGTGGACCGCCGGCGAGACGCCGGGATAGAGGTTTCGCTCGGAGTGGACGTACTCGTAGCCCAGCCGGTCGGTGTCCTGGCTGATATGCTGGAGGCCGAAGAGGTGGGTTTCGTAGCCCGCCTCGTCGAGGTACTGCGGCAGGATGCGTTCGGCGGGATGCAGCTCCCAGTTCCCGTGGGCCAGCCCCATCAGGCCGTTGACGTGCGGGTAGCGACCGGTTAGCAGACTGCCCCGACTCGGTGAGCACTGCGGGGCGGTCCCGAAGTGGTTCTCGAACAACACCCCGCCGGCTGCGAGCGCGTCGACGTTCGGCGTTTCGACGTCGACGCCGTAACACCCCAGGTAGCGACCGAGATCGTGGCAGTGGACGAGGAGCACGTTCGGTTGCGACGCAGCCATAGCCGTCGCTTCCACGAGTGGTCGCAAATGACTTCGGGCGCACTGACCGTTCGGACGCGGTTCGAGGCCGATCCGGAATCGATCCGGTCGCTGGTCGTCGGAGCGCCCAACCCTGCGAGACCGGAGCTCGCACCCTCTCAGCTTGCGAAAGGCGGAGGAATCGGCCGGCAAACGTGGCCCCACGGTGACACGACGGCCGATAGCATCATATCACTCTGATTATGTGGTACGTTCGAAATTCACCTGGTGGATACCGCGCCGTCCGGTGGCGCCGTCCGCCGAACGTGCCATGCACTCGAACACACCAACCCCCCGGACCCCCACCGCAGCAGCGCGCCGTGCAATCATCCTGTCGATCCTCGTCGTCCTCTCGACCGTCGCGACGACCGGATTCGTTGCGCTGCCGGTCGCGGCGGCGTCGGGCGATCCGGCCGACGTCACGCTCGGAAGCACCGATCCGGGCGCGATGACAGCCCACAACTGGTCGCTGTCGGCGGACAGTGCCGGCGGTGAGAATCTCGGCCGCCTCTCACTCGATTACGCGGGCACCAACACCAACCTGTCGGCGGTGGAACCGAACGACGTCGCCGTGACGGTCGGCGGCAGCTCCGTTACAGTGAACGACGTCTTCGATTATAACGGAAACGAGACGCTCGACGTGTGGGTTACCGCGACGCAAGTTGCGGGCGGCGACAACGTGACCGTCGAGTTCCGCAACGACGTCGTCGAAAATCCGTCGAGTGACGGCGAGTACGTGGCGTGGATGGACCTCTTCGACGACGGCGGCGGGCTCATAACCAGCGGGTCGAGTTCGTTCACGATCGGGTCCGGTGACGAGGGCGGAACCGGAACCATCGCCGGACAGGTCACCAACGCATCGGACGGGACCGGGATCGGCGGGGCGGAGGTGTACGTCACACAGGGTGGCGGATTAGTCAACAGTACGGTTGCCGATTCGAACGGGAACTACTCGGTGAGCGTTCCGACCGGGACCTACAACGCATCCGCGGCGGCCGACGGGTACGACGCGAACACGACGCAGGACGTCGGCGTTACGGATAGCGCCACGACGCGGGTCGATCTCGCACTGGCGGAGTCGACCGAGGACGTATCGGATCCCGCCTCGGTCACCCTCGGAAACGCGGAGAAAGGCGTATTGACGGCCCACAACTGGTCGATGTCGGCGCTCTCCGCGAGCGGTGAGAACCTCACGCAGATCGACCTCTCGTATCTCGGCACCGGAGTCAATCTCTCGAGGGTCGCCCCCGGTGACGTCGCCGTGAGCGTGAACGGGACGCCAGCCACGGTCCATGACGTACTCGACACCGGATCGGCCGAGAACGCCTCGATTTCGCTCGGTAACGACGTCATCCTCGAGAGCGAACACGAGGTTTCGGTGAATTTCCTCGCCGACGTCGTCGAGAACCCGCCAGCGAACGGCACCTATACCGGGTACATCGACCTCATGGGGAACCAGTCGGTGGGCAGAATCACCGGCGGTTCGGCGGACTTTACCATCGGTTCCGACGGCGGTGGGAGTAACACCGGGACCATCGAGGGACGGGTGACCAACGCCACCGACGGGACGCCGATCGGCGGCGCGACCGTCGACGTCTACGGGGCGGAATACGCGACCACGACGACGGACTCGGGCGGCAACTACTCGCTCGACGTCGCACCCGGAACCTACGACGTGTTCGTCTCCCACGTCGATTACGACGACAATTCGACGAACGGCGTCGGCGTCACCGACGGCGGGACGACGACCGTCGACGTCGCGCTGACGAAACCGTCGTTCAAGATCGTCGACACGAGCGTCGAGTGGGTCGGCGGGACCGAACCCTCGATGATGCCAACGGTGAGTACGTATCGAACCAACCTCGCAGGCGTCAATCTCGTCGGGGAGAGCGGACAGGATCTGGCCTCCATCGGCGTCGAAACCGACACGGTGTTCAGAGTGAACGCCACGTTCGAGGACTTCACGCCGCGCCAGATGATCGGGACGATGCACGACGCGAGCTGGGAGTACGTCAACGTCACCGGGAAGCAAGTGACCGTCTCAGTCGTCGGGAAGCCGGGCAGTGCGCAATACATGAACAACGCACCCGGACTCCACGAGTGGCCCGACGACGGCACCGACCAGGCCGACGTCGAGTTCGAGCAGATGTGGGATTTCGCGTTCGACGAAATGGACTACGTGGGCATGTCCGAATCGGAGAAGGCGCAGGTTAACGGCTCCATCCTCGCGACCGACGCACAGACCTTCTCGATGCCCCAGTACGACGAGGGGACGAGTGACCAGCCCGGATCGCTCTCGATCGATATCGCCGGACCGCACCTGACGGTCGGCGGAAAGACGAACTACGGGTTCTTCGAAGGGTTCGTCACCGACGCGCAACTCGCGGCGTGGAACGTCTCCGATCCGACGACGGAGCTGATCGCGAATTATCAGGGCAGCGGCGTGACCGGGATGAACGTCACGGCAGTCGACGGCGGCGCTCGATACGAGTTCCCCGTCCACTACTCGGCGGGAACGGTGAGCGTCAGCGCGGGCGAACAACAGGGTTCGGCGAACTTCGACGTCGCGATCGATTCGACGAACGCGCCCGTCGAGGCGGGATCGGCCCTCTCGGTCGACGTCACCGTCACGAATACCGGCGCCGCGGCGGGGACGAAAGACGTCGGGTTGCTCGATCTCTCGGGATCGTCGGTCGATAGCGAAACGATCACCCTCGAATCCGGTGCGAGTACGACGATCACCCTCACCTGGTCGACCGGAGACGGCGACGCGGGATCGGGATCGATCACCGTCACCAGCACGGACGACAGCGCGTCGGTCGACGTAACGATCGAAGAACCGTCATCGGGCGGCGGGCCGGCGCTCCCGCCGCCACCGCCGAGCGAACCCGACCTCTCGGTCGTCGGGATTGACGCCGCCGCGACGACAGTCGCGCCCGGTGAGGAGATCTCGGTAACCGTCACGGTCGCCAACGACGGCGACGCGGCCGGCACGCAATCGCTCGAGCTGACGGTCGACGGAACCGTCGTCGCGTCCGCGTCGGTCGACGTCGCGGCCGGGGCGACCGTCGTCGAAACCGTCTCCTACACGTTCGAGTCGGCGGGTTCGTACGCGCTCGCGATCAACGGCCAATCCGCGGGTACGGTGACCGTCGAGGAATCCGCTGCGGACGGGGACTCGAAGGCTGCTGATCCGGACGAGACCGAGGGCGGTGACGACACCGATTCAGGATCCGACCAGCAGGGGGCCGGATCCGGTCCGACCGCGAGCACCGATCCCGATTCGACGTCCGCCGGGGACCCCGGGCCCGGAGCTGACGGCGTCCCCGGATTCACCCCGATCGTGACGATCGTGGCACTGCTATCCGTCCTCGCGGCCCGTCGACGACGAACCGGATAGTCCCCGGCCACCCGATGCGCGACGGTTCGGGACCTCCCCGTCGCGTCCCAGGCGGTTACCCGGACAGCCCGCGACCTCGGTTGTCGCACCTCGTTCGTGCTGTCAAGGCAATGCCCGACGGGCAGAGGGTTCTGTCGGCGCCCGGCACAGTCGAGATGGCTCCCGCTCTCGATACACGTTCGGTCGTTCGGAACACGCACGGGGTGCATACGGCGCCCAGCCGTGAACCGTTCACGCGCACCCGAGGCGAGACGACCGCGAACCCCAACCCGGTTTTCTACTTTCGTACCAGAATTATAATTATGCACCCGCCGTTCTGTATCGATGGGACATGAGCAAACCGAATTCCCGAACGACCGTCGACGAATCGCCAGGTGGCGCGACCTCACGACGCCGCATGCTCTCGGGGACGGTCGGCGTGGGCGCTTCGCTCGCCGGCGTCGGACTCCTGAGCGGCGTTGCAGCGGCCCACTTCCCGACGAAACTGGATTTCGACGTGCAACCGGAGAACGAAGACGACTTCATCGACCTCGGCGAGGACGAAACCGTCACCCTCGTCGTCCGTCCAACGGACTACCTGAACGGCGACGGCGAGGTCGAGACGTTCGACCCGACCGAGCGGGCCGTCCGATATCGCTTCGGTTCGCGGTACGCCCTCGACGCGGGTGACGGCTCGAGACCCGTCGACGACGGCGACGTCGTCAGGGTCGAGACCGACGGCGGCGACCGGGTCGAAGGGCTGGAACTGACGTTCCCGATCGAGGGAACGGGCCTCGAGGGTCGCGAAGAATCGGTCTGGCTCTTCTGGGAGCGCGACGAGTCCGGAAAGCACGGCCTCTCGGGGGTCGACACGGCTCGCGTCTATCCGGGGCTCGCGGAGGAGAGCGGCCTCCTCAAGTTCCTTCGTCACCTGCTCTGCCGAAATCGGAATCCCGGTCGCGGGCGCTGATTACCCAGATACCCCGGTCAGTCACCGGGAATCGATACCGCCGGTTCCCTCACTCGACGATACGGGGGCTGGCCCGCGGTTTTCGTTACCCAGCTAATCGGGCCGCGAGCGTTCCCGTTTCGTCGGTTAGCTCCGTCGTCGTCTCGCCGGCCGCCTCCAGCTGGTTCGAGAGCGCTCGGAAGAGGCGCGTTCGATCGACCTCGCCGTCCGTCGTCTCCCACTCGTCGATCGCTCGACGATCGTTCGAACACGCTCCGCAGCGATCGGGTTCGTCCGACGAGCTCGCGTCGTCGCCCTCGCGCCGCACGGCGATCGGTTCCAGACAGACCTGGCAGCGACCGTCGGCGACGACGGCCGTCTCCGCGAGGACGACGGCCGAACGGAGATGGGTTCTCAGGGTCCGCATCAGGTCGTCGACCGTCTCCAGTCTCGATCGCACCGACGGGTCGAGATCGTCGAACGGCGTCGCCGTATCGGTGTCCGCACTAACGTCGGCGAGCGCGTCGAGGTGTCGATCGACCACCGCCAGCGAACGGTAAACGTCGCGACGAGTCGCCAGGTACGCTTCGCGCGTGCGGCCGGTCGGTGGGTCCGACTCGTCCGCCGACTCCGGCCCGCCCGTCACGTCGGTCGCGAGTCTGGCGATCGCGGCGACGGTCGCCCCTTGCGTCGCGGTCGTGGTCTCGAGCAGCGAGAACAGGCTCCCGTGGACGTCGTCGCCGAGAGTCGACCGCCAGGTCGGGTCGGCACCGTCGAGAAGCGCCCCACAGGACGAACAGAGCGTCACCAGTGACGACCGAACCGGGTGCGAATCGATCGACCAGGTGGTGAGCGTCGACGCGTCAGCCCCGGTGGCGCCGCACTGCTGACACGCGTACTCGTCTCGCTCGAATATCGCCGCGTCGGCTACGACCTCGGTCACGAGTTGCTACTCGCAGGGACCGACGAAAAGCGTTCGGGGCCGATCGGCCGTATCGCGTCAGCGGACCGGTAGCCGTCAGTTGACCGATAACCGGGATCAGAAGGCCTGCGTGTCGCCCCCCCGGTTGCGCTCAGACCCGGTAGCGGTCGAGTTCGATCGAGTCGAACTCGACGAATTCGATCGAGAGCCCGTCGACGTCAGGGATCACGTCGTAGTCGAGGAGGAACGACCGAATGCCGCTCATTCCGCCGAAGTCGCCCCGGTACCACCGGAAGAGTCGCGGGACCGTCGCGACGGCCCGCTCGCCGTCGAAGCGCACCGTCTCCGAGAGGTACCACTCGGTCGCGACGTCGAGTTCGTGGTCGACGTCGGCCGGCGAGTAGACCGACAGCGGCGGCGAGTGCTCCCCGCTGCTGTTCAGCGCGAAGTGAATCCGCGGATCGCACTCCGCCAACCGGAATCGACGCTCGAAGGCGGACGGGAACGGTCGTGGCAGGTAGCCGAGTCCCCAGCGGAGCTTCGAGTGGCGAAGCATGCCGTCGCGGACGTCGTTCAGGCTGAGCGTCGTCCCCGCGATCGGGATCCGGTCCCTGGAGAAAAAGCGGTAGCGCCGCAGTCGATTACTCCCGAGTTCCTCGTCCAGGTCGTCGAGCAGGAGGTGGACGTATGCGTTGAAGACGTTGAGCCAGAACGCCAGGCGGCGCGGGCGATCGGCCAGGATGTGATCCAGGCGGTCCTGATCGAGCCGGGCGAGATGGTCTCGGTGTTCCGACGGATTCCCGTCCGTCTTCACCGTGTAGAGCAGGTCCGCCGCCGCAGAGAGTGGATCGAGCTGCGCCGACATCGGCGGAGGCTACGACGGGAACGCTCTTGAAGCCGCCCTGTGGGTGAACCGAACACTCCGCCCGGCGCGGGTATAAACCGGCCATTACGCGCTGAAACGCGCCGCACCGGTCGGTCCCTTTTAGGCGGGCGCTCGGGTACGGCCCCGAGTGAACCGCGCGACGGGAACGTTTCTCGCCCTCGTGGTCGCCTTCGGCTTCCTCTCGCTCCAGTTGGTCCTGCCGTTCGTCCAGTACGTCCTACTCGCACTCTTGCTCGCGTACGTCCTGCTACCGCTCAGAGATCCGCTCGCCGACCGTACGACGCCGTCGATCGCCGCGTTCATCCTCGTCCTCCTCGCGCTGACGGGGTTCGTCGTCCCGATCGCCGCCCTGTTCGCGCTGATCGGGGACAACGCCGTCAGGTGGGCACAGGGGGTCGACCCGGAGTCGATCCAGCTCGCGGACGTCGAATCGGCGATCGAGGAGACGACGGGATACGAGGTCGACCTGGCCGCGGAAGCGGCGAGCGCGAGTCAGGAGATCGCGGCCTTCCTGGTGGACCAGACGACGACCTACTTCGCGCTGGCGACGCACACGCTCCTCGGACTGGGGCTGACCCTGTTTCTCCTCTACTACCTGCTGAAGGACAGCGATCGGTTGCTCGCCTGGTTGCACGACGTCACGCCGTTGCCGCCCGACCTCCAGCGGGACCTATTCGCCCGGATCGACGCCGTCATGCGGGCCGTCCTGCTGGGCCACGTCTTCATCGCGTTCGTCCAGGGATCGCTCGCCGGCCTCGGCCTCTTCGCGATGGGCGTCCCCAACGCCGCCTTCTGGACGGTCGTGATGATGGTCCTCGCGCTCGTCCCGCTCGTCGGCGCCTTCCTCGTCTGGGGGCCCGCCGCGCTCTACCTGTTCCTGGTCGACGAACCCGTGCTCGCCGCGGCGCTGTTCGTCTACAGTCTCATCATCGTCAGCGTCTCCGACGACTACCTCCGCCCGATCGTCGTCGACCGGTACGCCCGGCTCAACCCGGCCGTGATCATCCTCGGCGTCCTCGGTGGCGCGTACGCGTTCGGCGTGATGGGACTGTTCTACGGCCCGGTGGTCCTCGGCGCGCTGATCGCGACGGTCGAGACGGTCGACGACTACTGGGATCGACAGGACCAGCGGTCGGCCTGACGCGCCCGGGGTTTCTCCGAGCGACGCGGCGGAGCGCCCGGAAACGTCGCGCTTTCGGCTCGCGTTGCCCGGTAATCGTCGCGCTTTTGGCCGGCGAGCGCCCACTGTGAATCGAGATGGCCCGCTATCACATCGAGACGTACGGCTGTACGTCAAATCGCGGGGAGAGCCGCCGGATCGAGCGGCGGCTCCGCGACGCGGGCCACCACCGGGTCGACGGCCCCGACGAGGCGGACGTCGCGATCCTCAACACCTGCACCGTCGTGGAGAAGACCGAGCGGAACATGCTCCGACGGGCCGCGGAGCTGACCGAGGCGACGGCGGACCTCTACGTCACCGGCTGCATGGCCCTCGCACAGGGCGAGGAATTCGAAGACGCCGGAATCGACGCCGAGGTTTGTCACTGGGACGAGGTCCCCGAGGCGGTCACCAACGGCGAGTGTCCCACGACCACGCCCGACGCCGAACCCGTCCTGGACGGCGTCGTCGGCATCCTGCCGATCGCTCGCGGCTGCATGTCGGACTGTTCGTACTGCATCACGAAGCGGGCGACCGGCAAGATCGACTCGCCGCCGATTGAGGAGAACGTCGAGAAAGCCCGCGCGCTACTCCACGCCGGGGCAAAGGAACTTCGCATCACCGGCCAGGACACCGGGGTCTACGGCTGGGACGACGGCGAACGACGGCTCCACCGCCTCCTCGAACGCATCTGCGAACTCGAGGGCGACTTCCGGGTTCGCGTCGGCATGGCCAACCCGAAGGGCGTCCACGGCATCCGGGAGGAACTCGCCGCCGCCTTCGCCGAACACGAGGAACTCTACGACTTCCTGCACGCGCCCGTCCAGTCGGGCAGCGACGACGTCCTCGCCGACATGCGTCGCCAGCACCAGGTCTCGGAGTACGTCGAGGTCGTCGAGGCGTTCGACGACGCGCTGGAGTACTGGACGCTCTCGACGGACTTCATCGTCGGCTTCCCGACCGAGACCGAGCACGATCACGCCCAGTCGATGGCCCTGCTTCGCGAAACCCGCCCGGAGAAGATCAACGTCACCCGATTCTCGAAGCGCCCGGGCACCGACGCCGCCGACATGAAGGGGCTGGGCGGCACCGTCAAGAAGGAGCGCTCGACGGAGATGAGCGCCGCCAAGCGCGAGATCGTCCGCGAGGCCTACGCCGACATGGTGGGCGAAACGCGCGAGGACGTCCTCGTCGTCGAGCGCGGCACCGGCGACTCCGTGAAGTGTCGCGACTCTGCCTACCGACAGCTCATCGTCAGGAACGCGAGCGAGTACGGCATCGAGCCCGGGGACTTCGTCGATCTCGAAGTGACCGCCAACGAGACCATGTACGCCTTCGCAGAGCCGGCGTGATCGAACGCGGCGATCGTCCGTCGCCACCGGTCGAGACCGACCGCATCACCGCCCGAATGCCACCGTCACCACTCGAACTCGACCGCCCGATCCGACCCCGGGACCGTCGCGTCGTCGAAGTCCGCGAACGCATCGTACAGCGCGTCGTAGGTGTCCTCGATCGCCTGCACGATGACCTTGGTGTCACTGATGACGGGCATGAAGTTGGTGTCGCCGCCCCAGCGGGGGACGACGTGCGTGTGGACGTGATCGTCGATCGAGCCGCCGGCCGCGTCGCCCAGGTTCAACCCGGTGTTGAATCCGTCGACGCCCATGGCCTCGTCGAGTGCGGTGAGCGTTCGCTGTTTCAGCCGGGCGTGATCGAGCAGGACGGCTTCCTCGAGTCCCGCGTACGCTCCGGTGTGCGTCCGGGGGATCACCATCACGTGGCCGGGATTGTACGGGTAGTTGTTCATCAGGACGAAGCTCCGGGGGCTCCGGGCGACGATGCGGGTCTCGCGGTCGTCCTGACGCTCCGGGAGATCGCAGAACGGACACGCCGACGCGTCACCGTCGTCGACGGCGTCCTCCCGCTCCACCCACTCGATGCGCCAGGGAGCGAACACCTGATCCATACCGGCGACTCGGCCGCGGCCGGCCTAAATCTGTCCACCCGTCGCTTCGACGCTGGCCGGCCCTGCGACGGCGAATCGACGGTCCGCCGCCGAGAAACGGGCGCATATCGCCCCGTAAACCGTATCGAACGGTCTCGCGGCGTCGCTTGTCGACCCCGGCGCCGTAGTGCGATCCCGCGACTCGCGCTTCGAAATGAAACGTGGATTTATACCTGAGTTATCTAAATTCGTAGGTAGATGGCAACGACAGACGACACGTTCAACGGACTGACCGAATACTGCGAGGACTGCGACCTCGAAACGCTCCACGAGGTGTCGGTGCAGATTCGAACCGAGAGCCTCAAAGAGGAGAACAGCCAGTTCTCGCGCGAACCCTACCGCGTCACCGAGTGCCAGCGCTGCGGACACCGCGGCAGCCAGCGGATGAACAACGCCTGATCGGCCGGGCCGTCCCTCGCCGCGGGAGGCGTGACGGGGCAGCGATCGGGCGCGGGCCCATATAGCTGCTGGTAGCTCCGAAGGGCCAGAGCGTCCGATGGGGAGCGATAGCCCGCGGATCGAATTCGGGTGGACGACGGCCGCGGAGACGCGACCACCCCAGACCGGGCGTCGCGGTGCGCGTCGCCGAGTCACTCCGGTTGACTGACGACGCACGCCGTTCGACGGCTGTCGAGACGCGGGGGACTCGATATCACGACGCGGGGGACGCGTCGAACGGGGCCTTACGCTCGATCGCGGGTAGTTACTTCGCAGCCGTCCTCGGTGACGATGACGGTGTGTTCTTTCTGGCTGACGAGGCAACCGTCGTCCTCTTTCAACACGGGGTAGCCGTGGACGATGTCGTTTCGCTTGAGCCGGCGCAGCGCCATCGCCGCGCGGTCGGTCTCCAGCCAGCGCGTCGCGAACGGAAGGGTTCGAAATTCCTCGGTGATCTGCGAGAGGGCCTGACGCGCCTGGCGGTTTCGGACCGTTCCCTCGCGCTCGAGCGAGAAGATCTCCTCCGAGGCCCCTTCGCTCACCTTGCCGCCGCCGTCGGTCGCGAAGGGTTCGATGGCGACCACGTCGCCCACCTCGAGCGTCGTCCCCTGCGAGACTTCCCGGTTCGGGATCGTCGGGCTGGTGTGTTGTTCCCAGTGACCGAGTCCGTGGCCGGTGAGGTTGACGACCGGATTGTAGCCGTAGTCGTCGATCGACGATTCGATCGCGGCGCCGAGCTCGCCCGTTTCGACGCCCGGTTCGATCAGGTCGATCGCGGCCTCGAGGGCGGCGGCGGGAGCCTCAGCGAGGTCGTCGTGTCCGGAGAGGTCGACCGTGATCGCCGTGTCGGCCAGCCAGCCGTCGACGTGGACGCCGATGTCCAGATTGATCATCTCCTCGCCGAAGGTGGTCTCGTCGTCGATTCCCGGCGTCGCGTGGGCCGCCTCTTCGTCGATGGAGATATTCACCGGGAACGCGGGTTGCCCGCCGAGTTCGCGGATGCGATCCTCGGCGAACTCCGCCACCTCCAGGTGGGAGACGCCGACCTCGACGCGGTCGGCCGTCTCGGCTCTCACCTGGGCCAGGATCTCGCCCGCCTCGCGGTGCTTGTCGTACTGCTCGGCATCGAGATCGACCTCGGAATCGGCCATGGACGGAGTTCGGCGGGTCCACAAAAAGAGATTGCGTCTTCCCGGGGCGCCCGCGATACCGGACGTCCGGCGGCCGCGACTCGGCTCGTCCGTCAGTCGCCGGAGTCGATCAGTCGTCCGGCCGAATCCTCCGGCCTCGTCGCAGTCGGGTGTGCGACCTCGGTACTCGCGGCGATAAAGCCGGAAGCGGCAAGCACGCAGCCGTTTGCATGCCTGGCGATCCGAATACGATGTCACTCCGAGCGATCCGAGGCGGTCTCGTTCGACCGATTCGAGGTGGGCCGGTTCGAGCGATCTCGAACCCACTCGCAGGTCGGGCAGGTGTCGAGGCCTTGGACGTTCGAGAGGGCCACGTCGCACGACGGACACCGGCTCGCGCCGACGGTTCGTGGTTCGAGCATACCCCGACCAGGAAGTCGACGATAATAAAACTCTGGTTCGACGATCGACGAACGCAGCCGGTTGCTTCGACCCGAGCTCTCGATGGGTTTCGAACCGAAAAACCAATTCCCCGGCAGGCACCGTCGAAAGGCCCTACAGCAGGTGCCGCCGATGGGAGATGCACCACCTGTCTCGCCGGCCGACCACCCCGGCCGGCGCGGTTCGAACCTCGCGAGCGACGCGTATCGCGACCGATCGAGGGTTGCGACGAGTAGCCGGATCGCTCAGTTCCGCGCCCGGTCGACCGATCGTGCCCGAACCACGACGGGGATCGCCCGGCCGACGGGCGTGACCGATGGGGAACCGTCGCGCTCGTTCCACTGCATTTACCAATCCCGTCACGAAAGGGGTTCGAAATGGCGACCGTACCCGCACTTCCGACGCCGCACGACCTGCCGACGTACCTCGAGGACGGTGCCAGGATCGCCGGCATACTCCTGCTCTGGGGAATCCTCGGCACGTTCGTCCGGTTCGGGCTGACCGAATTCGGGCTCTTCGAACGGACCCTCTGGCAACTCGGCGACCTGCTCCTGCTGACCGGCGCGTTGAACGCCGTCCTCTTCGTCCTCTATCGCGTCGTCGACTACCACAACCGGTACCACTGAGGGACCCGGGTGAACGGAGCGTCGCGATCGAACGGTCGCACCGAGCGATGGGGTACCGTGCGCGGATCGAGAGATGGCGACAGCGATCGGACGATCGCGAACGAGGCAGGCGGAACGATCGATCGTGTCCGGTCGCTCAGTGTGACGATGTTCCCGCCGATACGGATGCGAGTAGCGCCTCGACGTCGAGATGGGTCTCGACGAGGGTCGCGGCGGCGTCGTACGGATTCACCCGCTCCGGACCGCGAGCGGGCGGCTCGGTTCCAGCGCGGCCGAAGACCCGCTCGCAGAACGCCTCGCGCACGAATCGATTCTCGAAGAGGCCGTGGAGGTAGGTCCCGAGCACCCGCCCCGACGCCGCACTCTGCGGGCCGATCGGCCGCGCGACGGATTCGGTCGCGCGGGTTTCGCCCGCGTGGATCTCGTAGCCGCTCGCACGGCCCGCGGCGCCGGCGAGCGGGCCGACCCCGTCGACGGCGTAGCTGACCCGTTCGACCCGCTTCGCCCGGGAGAACCGGGTCTCGACCGGGAGCAACCCGAATCCCGCGAGGGTACGGCCGTCGCCGGTCCCCTCGACATGGGCGTTCGTGAGTCGCTCGCCGAGCAGCTGGTAGCCGCCGCAGATGCCGACGATCGGTCCGTCGAATGCCGCGAGTCTGTCGCCGAACCCGGCCGCACGGAGCGTCCGCAGGTCGTCGACGGTGTTCTTGGTTCCGGGCAGGACGACGGCGTCGGCCGTCTCGATCGGATCGTCGGGATCGACGTACCGGATTCGGACGCCGGGTTCGCGAGCGAGCGGTTCGAGATCCGTGAAGTTCGAGATCCGCGGCAGACGCGGGACGGCGACGTGCACCGATCGCGAGTCGGGTACCTCGTCCGCCCCCACGGTCTCGACGCCGTCCGGGAGCCCGACGCTGTCCTCCTCGGGGAGGCCGGGATCGTCGTAGGGAAGGACGCCCAGGATCGGGACGCCGGTGCGCGCCTCGATGTCGTCGAGCGCGGGCGCGAGAACGTCTCGATCGCCGCGGAATTTGGTGATCGCCGCGCCGACGACCCGCTCGCGCAACTCTGCGGGCGCGAGTTCGAGCGTGCCGTACAGGCTCGCGAAGGCGCCGCCCCGTTCGATGTCGGCGAGGACGAGCACGGCCGCGTCCGCGAAGCGGGCGGTCTCGCGGTTCGCCAGGTCGCGGTGGGCGAGGTTCGGCTCCGCGGCGCCGCCGGCCCCCTCGGCGACGATCACGTCGTACTCGCTCGCGAGCCGGGCGTGGGCGGCTTCGGCGGCCGACACGGCCGTCTCCCAGCCCTCCTCGTAGTAGGCGGCCGCGGATCGGTGACCGATCGGTTCCCCGTCGACGATCACCTGACTCTCGCCCTCCCCGCGGGGCTTCAGGAGGACGGGGTTCATGTCGGTCGTGGCCGGGACGCGGGCGGCGCGCGCCTGGACGTACTGCGAGACGCCGATCTCGCCCCACGACCCCGAGGGTGTCACGGCGACGCGGGCGTTGTTGCTCATGTTCTGGGCCTTGAACGGCGCGACGTCGTAGCCGCGATCGGCCAGGAGCCGGCAGAGGCCCGCACAGACCGCGCTCTTGCCGACGTGCGAGGCCGTCCCGACGACGAGGATCGTGTCCGCGCCGCTCATGCGCGACCGCCGCGCCGGTCGGCGACGCCAGCGCGTTCCGACGCGACGTCGAGAAAGCGGTCGAACGCGCCGCTCTCGGGGTGACAGTGCGTGTACGTGCCCAGTACCGCGTACTCGGTGAGACCGTCGTGCGCGCCGTCGATCCCCTCGCCGCGTCGGACGTCGAACGCGAACCGAGCGTCGTCGCCGACGCTCGCCGTCGAGTAGTGAAACTCGTGCCCCCGCAGGGACTCGTCCGCTCGCGCGGTGACCCCGTCGGTCCGGGCCCGCAGTTCGACGTGGTCCAGCGCCTGATACCGCTCGCACAGTTCCACGTCGGCGGGCAGGACGCCGGCCATCCGGTGGGTCTCCCCGTCCGCCGTCGTCAGCGATTCCGAAAGCGCCATCAGTCCGCCGCACTCGCCCAGCACGGGCAGCCCGTCGCTCGCTCGGGCGGCGAGATCCTCGAGCGCGGGCGCGTTCGCGAGGGTCTCGGCGTGGAGTTCCGGGTACCCGCCGGGAAGGTAGACGCCGTCGCAGGACGGCACCGGATCGCCGGCGGTCGGCTGGAAGGTCACGACGTCAGCACGCTCGCCCAGTCGCTCGATCGTCGACGGATAGACGAAGCAGAAGGCCTCGTCGCGGGCGACGGCGACGCGCACCTCGGGGTCGGCCGTCGACGCCATCCCGATCGACGTCGCCTCGGCCCCGCTCGTCGAATCACGTTCGGCGGCGGCCGCGCTCGGACGCGGTGGCGTGCGAGCGAGGGCTGCGAGGCCGGCCGCGTCGATCGTCTCGGCGGCCCGGTCCAGCGCGTCCGCGTCGACCGGCGCCTCCTCGCCCCTGTGCAGTCCGAGGTGGCGGTCGGGGATCTCGAGGTCGGCCATCGGCGGGATGCGACCCAGATACGCCAGATCGTCGGGAAGCGCGTCCCGAATGCCGGCCTCGTGACGGCCGCCGTGGGCGCGCTGGAGGACGACGCCCGCGACGTCGACGTCCCGATCGAGCCGGGCGGCGAACTCGCGAAAGCCGAGCGCGGTCGCGCCTACGCTCTGCATCCCGGCGCTCGCGTCGAGGACGAGCACGACCGGCAGGTCGAGTCGCGCGGCGATCCCCGCCGTGCTCACCTCGCTGCCGTCGTAGAGGCCCATCATGCCCTCCACGAGACAGACGTCGCCGTCGCCGCGCCAGAAAGCCCGACGGAGCCCCGCCTCGCCTTCGAGCCAGGGATCGAGCGTCCGGGAGGGGCGGCCGCTGACGACCGCGTGGTGACTCGGATCGATGAAATCCGGCCCGGCTTTGGCCGGCTGGACGTCGTAGCCCGCGTTATCGAGTGCGCGTATCGCGGCGAGCGTGGCGACGGTCTTGCCCACGCCCGATGCCGTTCCGGCGAGCACGAGGCCCTTCATCGCCCCCTCCGGTTCGACGGTTCCGCCGACGTCCGCGCACCCCGCCTTCGAGCCGCAAATACCATATCACCTGTAGTAGGACAACGTCACTTTAATTTCGCGGTCGGCTCCCATCGCGTTCGGCTCGCCTCACCCCCCGTCATCGGTGGAGTCGTCCGGATCGTGCCGTTCGATCACGGCTTCGATCCCCGCCCTGATGGCTTCGCTCCGGTTCGGATAGACGTCGGCCGAGACGAGCGACTCGATCGCTTCCAGTTGCTCGTCGGTCGTCCTGACCGTGACGCGATCGGATATCTGGCGCGGTTCGAGGCGAGAACGGCGCCCATCGGCCGCTCGATCCGGTGACGAATTGCTCCGTTCCGTCATGGGTTCCTCCGCGGGCCCGAGATACCTGGCGACTCGCGTCCCGTCGACGCGCTGGCGACTCGTCTCGATGGTCGCCGACCGGCGACTGTCGGTCGAATTCCCACGTCTACGAGAGGGGGTTCGGCGGAAAAAAGGCCTCGCGTAGCGGGGTGAAAGTGAAAATTCGCGTCGGCGCTCCCGACCGTCTCTTCCGACGATCGGGATCTCCTGAATCTCACGAAAACTAGGGGAAGCGGCCCGGAGACAGCGTTTTCACCGTCCAGCCCCGTGGACAGTTGCGGGCAACCGCCGCAACACACCATGCCCGAGAACACCCATTCGTCCCCCGACGGGGACACGACACCCGACCGGTTCGAATCGCTCGAAGGCGCCGCCCGCGATCGCGTCGACGACTTCCTTCGCGACCGCGTCGCGTTCACCGCGCGCGAGTGGGCGATCGCCCGACTCTGCGCCGACTTCCGGACGAAGACCGGCGTCGAGATGACGACCGTCGGCGAGGAGCTGCCGGATCTCGTCCCCTTCGTGCACGAGCCCTACAGCCGCCAGGCCGTCTACCAGGCGCGTCGCTCGTTCGAGGAGAAGGTTCGCACCGCGGGAGCCACGTTTTGCTACGGCGCGTTCGCCGACTTCTTCACGGCCGACGAGCTCGACGACGTGCTCTACGAGGCGACGGAGGTCGCCCGGTTCCTGATCGAGGTGGAGGGGCTCCGGCGCTCGCACGCCGACGAATCGCGATCCGAAGCGCAGGTCCGTTCCGCCATGGAATCGGTCCACCGCGCGAGCCGGGACCTCCGCTACGACCGCTGTCCCAACTGCGGACACGAACTCGACGAGGACGCGATCGAATCGGACTGAGCCCGCGGCTTCGGTCGCGTTCGGCCGTCAGGACTCGATCTTGTCGACGATCTCCGAGGCCTGCGCTTCGGCCTCGTCCTCGCCGACGTTCTTCTTGATGAGGACGGATTCGACCTTCCAGTCGTCGCTTCCTTCCTCCTGACCCATCCGGACTTCGCTCCCCTCGGAGACGGAGCGGGCCGGGTTCTCCGCCCAGTCGGGCGTGCGGATCTCGTCGAACCGGTCCGGATCGCGAAATCGAACGTGGATGTACTCGTCCTCCGTCTCGACCTTCGATGCGCTCGGCATACGCGGTCGTCCACCGCCGACGAGGATAAGCCGCGGGGGCGGAAAGCGCAAGCCCGGTCAGCCGCGACCGGCGGCGACCGCCGCTGACAGTGGCCGCCGACGCTAACCCGCGTCCGAGGGACGCGTCGAGCAGCACTGGGTAGGTTTTTCCGGAGTTCGCTCGTAGGCGGGGACATGAGAAACGCGAAGATCGTCTGCACGCTCGGACCGGCCTCGAGCGACGTCGAGACGATCCACCGGCTGGCGGACGCAGGCATGTCCGTCGCCCGGTTGAACGCCAGCCACGGCGAGACGGCGGATCGGGCGACACTCGTCGACCGGGTTCGGACCGTCGACGAGGAGACCACTAGCCCGCTGGCCGTCATGCTCGACCTCCAGGGGCCAGAGATCCGAACGGCGCCGCTCGAGGACGACGAGGCAGTGACGCTGCGCGACGGCGAGACGATCGCGCTCGTCGAGGGCGAGGCCGCGACGCCGGCGGAGATCGGTCTCTCGGACCCGATCGTCGGCGTCACGACGGGCGATCGGATCCTCCTCGACGACGGCCTGATCGAACTGACGGTGACGGAAGTAACCGACGAAGCGGTCCACGCGCGGGTCGACAGCGGAGGCGAACTCGGAAGTCGGAAGGGGGTGAACGTCCCCGGCGTCGAACTGGATCTGGAGACGGTCACCGACGCGGACAGACGCGAGCTCGAACTGGCGGCCGAGAAATCGGTCGACTTCGTCGCGGCGAGCTTCGTCGGGAGCGCCGACGACGTCTACGAGGTGAACGAGTTCCTGGAAAGTCTCGGCGCCGACGTCCCGATCGTCTCGAAGATCGAGCGCGCCGAGGCGGTCTCGAATCTCGACTCGATGATCGACGCCTCGGAGGGTATCATGGTCGCCCGCGGGGACCTCGGCGTCGAGCTGCCGATGGAGGAGGTGCCGATGATCCAGAAGCGGATCGTCCGCCGGGCCCACGAGGCCGGCGTGCCGGTCATCACGGCGACGGAGATGCTCGACTCGATGGTCCACGCGCCGCGACCGACGCGAGCCGAGGCGTCGGACGTGGCGAACGCGGTGCTCGACGGCACCGACGCGGTGATGCTCTCCGCCGAGACCGCCGTCGGCGACGACCCCGTCCGCGTCGTCGAGACGATGGATCGGATCGTCCGCGAGGTCGAGTCGTCGTCCGAGTACGGGGACGTACTCGAAGGGCGCGTGCCGAAATCCGGCGGCTCGAAGACCGACGCCCTCGCGCGGGCCGCGCGGTACCTGGCCCGGGACGTCGGCGCCGACGCCATCGTCGCGGCGACCGAATCGGGCTACACGGCGCGCAAGGCGGCGACCTACCGCCCGTCCATTCCGATCATCGCCTCGACGCCACACGACGGTGTCCGACGCCAGCTGGCGTTGAGCTGGGGCGTCACGCCGGTCTACGCCCCCATCTCGGATCAGAGCGCGGACGCCGTCATCGAGCGCGCCGTCCAGTCGGCCATCGACGCCGGCGTCGCCGAGAGCGGCGAGACGGTCGTCGTCCTCTGCGGGATGATGACCGAACTCGAGGGGGCGAACACGACGAACATGCTCAAGGTCCACGTCGCCGCCGACACGCTCGAAACCGGCCGCGTCGTCGTCGAGGGACGAGCGAGCGGGCCGATCGCGCACGCTTCCGACGGAGCCCTCACCGACCTCCCCGAGGGGGCGATCCTCGCGCTCGACGCCGAGTTCGACGGCGAATTCGACGGCGACGTCTCGCGGCTCTCGGGCATCCTCGACGCCCGACCCGGGATGACGGGCTACGCGGCGCTGGTGGCGCGGGAAGTCGGCATTCCGATGCTCAGCGGGGCCGACTGCACTGACCTGGCGGCGGGTCGAGTAGTCACCATCGACGGCGACCGCGGCGTCGTCTACGACGGCGAACTCGCCCCCCGCGACCAAACGGCGTGAGCGCGGACCGGCGGATCGTCGCGACGGCGTGATTCGGCGCGCAATCGGGCGACTGCATCTGAGCCCGCGACTTTTTCACCGCGCGTCGAGTACGTTCGTCCATGACTCGCGACGCGGACCCCGAGGACGACTCGGAGGGACACACCGAGCCCGCGACGGCGGGAGACGCCGACCACAGAACACAGCCGTCCATCCCCAATCCAAATACGTGGGCGGACGCGGGGACGAACGAGGGCCCCGACGGTGACGCGGGCGGCGCGGAACCGACGGCAGCCGACGAGGGCGAGGATTCGGAGCCGATTCCGGAGTCGGGATCGACCCCCGTGGTGGCCGGTCGCATCGACCGCGAACACGCGGCGTTCGTCGTCCTGGGAGCGCTGACGACCGTGCTGGTGTTGCTCCGGGCGACCGGACTGGGACTCTGAGATCGAACCGTTCGAAAATGACGCACACTAAAGGTTTAATCGGGGCCGTCCCCTACCCCCGCCCATGATCGATCTGCTGGTCTCGAATGCGGCCTACGCCCTGCTCGCTGCGGGGCTCGTGTTGATGGCGATCGAGGCGGTATCGCCGGGGGCGTATCTGATCGTCATCGGGGTCGCCCTCGCGGGCGCGGGGCTGGTTGGCGTACTCGTCCCCGGCGGCCTCAACATCCTGGTGCTTGCCGTCCTGACGCTCGCCATCGGCGCGGCGGCGACCTGGACCTACCGGGAGTTCGACTTCTACGGCGGGAAGGGGACGGCCCAGACCAGCAGTTCGAGTTCCCTCGCCGGTGCGACCGGCTACGTCACCGAGACCGTCACGCCGCGCTCCGGCGAGGTGAAACTCGAACGCGGCGGGTTCTCGCCGTACTACACGGCCCGGACGACCGACGGTACGATCGAGGAGGGCACCGAGGTCATCGTCCTCGACCCGGGCGGCGGCAACGTCCTCAAAGTGGAAGCGCTCGATAGCATCGAGTCGGACGGGATCGACCGCGCGCTCGCCCGCGAGTCCGCGAGCGACGGAGACGAGGAGTCGAAGAACGACGACTACGGCGGGTCGGTCGAGGGCGAGCGGGACGCCACTGGCGAGGCCGAGCGGGCGTCGGATTCCGAACTCGAGTCCGAGCGCTCCGGCTGAGAATCGCCCGTTCGTTCACATTCTTGAACGACAACACTTTTGAATACATCCGCGCAAGTATCGGGTATGGCAACGACATCCATCCTCGTCATCAGCGCGCTCGTCTTCGTCGTCGTCATCGCGACGCTTCTGAGCGCCGTCGAGATCGTCAACGCGTACGAAAAGCGCGCCCTGACCGTCTTCGGGGAGTACCGGAAACTCCTCGAACCCGGGATCAACATCATCCCGCCGTTCGTCTCGCGAACGTACAAGTTCGACATGCGCACACAGACGCTCGACGTCCCCCGCCAGGAGGCCATCACCCGCGACAACTCGCCGGTGACGGCCGACGCCGTCGTCTACATCAAGGTCATGGACGCAAAGAAGGCGTTTCTGGAGGTCGACGACTACAAGAAGGCCGTCTCGAACCTCGCCCAGACGACGCTTCGGGCCGTCCTCGGCGACATGGAACTCGACGACACCCTCAACAAGCGCCAGGAGATCAACGCCCACATTCGCGAAGAACTCGACGAGCCCACCGACGAGTGGGGGATCCGCGTCGAGAGCGTCGAGGTCCGCGAGGTCAACCCCTCCAAGGACGTCCAGCAGGCGATGGAGCAACAGACCTCCGCGGAGCGCAAACGCCGCGCGATGATCCTCGAAGCCCAGGGAGAACGTCGCAGCGCCGTCGAGAAGGCGGAGGGTGACAAGCAGAGCCAGATCATCCGCGCGCAGGGTGAGAAGCAGAGTCAGATCCTCGAAGCGCAGGGTGACTCCATCTCGACCGTCCTCCGGGCCAAATCCGCCGAGTCCATGGGCGAGCGGGCCATCGTCGACAAGGGGATGGAGAC
Organism: Halovivax limisalsi; assembly: GCF_023093535.1. Classification (NCBI taxonomy): domain Archaea; kingdom Methanobacteriati; phylum Methanobacteriota; class Halobacteria; order Halobacteriales; family Natrialbaceae; genus Halovivax; species Halovivax limisalsi. Next base: position 1,811,128 of record NZ_CP095757.1, on the reverse strand, counting down.
GCTTTCCGAGATCGGCCAGGGCGAGTCGACGACGTTCGTCCTCCCGCAGGAACTCTCCTCGCTGGTCGGACGCTACGGCAAGCACCTCACCGGCAGCGACGTCGCCGAGGGCGACGGCACGCTCGAGAGCCTCGACTTCGACGAGGAGACCCGCGAGCTGATCGGCCTCGACGACATCGCCGAGATCATCGGCGAGATCGACGAGGAGGCCGATATGGACATCGAGGCGATGGAACAGCAGGCCCAGGCGATCAAGGAGGGCAAGGACGCGGCGAACATCACCGATCCCGACGCGGTCATCGAGGAGATGGACCAGGAGTTCGGCGGTGACGCGAAGGGAGAGGACGACTAGTCAGTTCGACGGAGGTTACATTCGACGAATCGAAATCGAACGAAACGTGTTTTACCCTCGACCGTGTGCGTACTGTAGAGCCAGATGACCGGGAAGGACCGCGTCGACGAGGACAAGCGGGCGACGCTGCGGCGCTTTGCGACCGTCGGCGCCGGCGCGCCCCTCGTCGGTGCGGCCGGATCGGCCGCCGGTGAGACGGGCGAGAGCGAGGCCCGCGACGCCATCGCGGGCTACCTCGCGACTACGCCCGGCGCGCACTTCTCGAAGATCCGCGACGACCTCCAGCTCGGGACGGGCGAGACCCAACACCACCTTCGAACGCTCGAGGAGGCCGGCCGCGTCGAGCGCTTCGCGGACGGCGATTACAGTCGCTTCGTCCCGGCCGGTCGATTCGACGCGTTCGAGCGCTGCGCGCTGGGCTACCTGCGACGCGAGACCCCGCGCGGGATGATCATTCACCTCCTCCGGGAGCCGGACGCCGCCGCGAGCGAACTCGCGGATGCCCTCGAGGTCTCCGCGCCGACGGTGAGCAAGTACGCGGCCGAGCTCGAATCGCAGGGGCTCCTCGACCGATCCGACGGCTACAGCCTGGTCCGCCCGGAATCGCTGCTCGTCCTCCTCACCAGGCACGCCGACTCGTTCGGCCCGGACGCCGTCTCCCTGGCCAGCGACGCGGACGCGCTCGTCTCCTACACGGGGTAGATCCGCGTCGGTGCGGGTCGGGTTCGACATCCCCGTCGATCGGTTACAACCCCGGTCAGCCGTGGGGAACGCTTTTGCCGGCCGCCGCCAATCTCGCGACCATGAGCGACTTCGACTTGGATCTCCGGGCGATGGAAGAACACATCGAGGCGTCGGAGGATGCCGTCGACGGGAGCATCGTCCTCGACGTCCTCGACGGGTCGACGCCGGGCGAGGAGCGCGTCGAGACCGTCGCCGACGGGAACGTCCTCGTCCTGAACGTCGAGGGCGACGTCAACGAACTGGCCGCGGACTTCGCTCGCGAAATTTCGGAGCTCGGCGGCAACCTGGTTCACTTCCGCGGGTTTCTGATCGTCACGCCGCCGGACGTCGAAGTGGACAACAGCCGATTGGGGGAGTGACGATAGTCGGTCGCCGATTCGACGGCGACCCGAGAAGTCGGCCGTCGGTCCGATTCGGAGACGACGGCCCGGCCGTCGCGGACTCCGGTCTCGGCCTCAGTCTGGCCGAATCGTCAGGTGGTGGCCGTCCGGGTCGACGACGATCCAGCCGTTTTGGGTCTGCTCGCATCGACACGCCCGTTCAGCCACGGCGTCGACCGCAGCCCGCGGGTCGGCTGCGGAGAACCCCAGATCGACGTGGACGCCGCCTCGGGCGTCCGCGATTCCGAGCTGGGGTTCCCAGAGTTCGAGCGCCATCGGCCCGGCCATTCGAACGCGACGGCGGTTCCCCCCTCGATCCACCGTCTCGAAGCCGAGGGACTCGTAGAACGACTCGGCGTCCTCGAGCGAGGCCACCTCCAGGGCCACTTCGAAGATGCCGTCGATCCCCGGCCCCGCGACGTCGCGCTGGCCGAGTTCGACGCAGTTGCCGTCCGGATCGTACAGGTAGAGCGATCGCGCGTCGCCGAACGTCGTCTCCTCGAGGTCGTACTCGGCCGCGAGCCGGTCCCACCAGTCGTCGTACGCGGCTCGCGGGATCGAACAGGCGTAGTGGGTGTGGAGACCCCCGCGCGGAATCCCGGACGGTCGCCTGAGAACGAGGTCCGACGGACCGGCGGCGTAGCGAACTTCGTCGGCCGATTCCGACCGCACCGAGAGCGAGAGCGTCTCCTCGTAGAACGATCGCGCCGGGTCGAGGTACTTCACTTCGAGGGCGAGCCAGTCGAGTCCGGAGAGCATGGCGCCACCTACATCCGGCGCAGCTAAATCGGTACTGGCGCGCGTGCGAGTGCAGCCTGGCTCGTGTGGACCGGGTCTCGATTCGAGTGGACCGGGCTGATGGAACCGAACAACGCACCACTTAACCGGCGGTGCTCCGTGGTGTCTCGCGAGCACACGATGTCCGAGTTACCGGAGGACTTCAGCTGTACCATCACCAACTGGGAGTACATCTACAGCCTCTGTCGGGAGGTGAGCGAACAGGTCAGACGCGACGCGTTCGAGCCGGACGTCATCGTCGCGCTCGCTCGCGGAGGCTGGTTCGCCGGACGCTGCTGCTGTGACTTCCTGGGGCTCGACGACCTGACGAGCCTGAAGATGGAACACTACGTCGGCGCGGCGGAGAAGGCCGACGAACCCACCGTCAGGTATCCCATGCCGGAGGGCAGCGTCTCGGACAAGGACGTCCTCATCGTCGACGACATCGCCGACACCGGCGGCTCGATCGAACGCGCCCACGAGTACGTCACCGACCGCGACGCGGGGACCGTCCGCACCGCGACCCTCCAGCTGCTCGGGACGAGCGAGTTCGAACCCCACTACGTGGGCGAACGACTCGAGGAGTGGGCCTGGATCGTCTACCCGTGGAACTTCATCGAGGACATGATCGACCTGATTTCGGGCGTGATGGACGGGGCCGACCAGGAGACGTTCACCGCGGACGAGATCCGACACTTCCTCGCGAGCGTCCACGACATCCAGCGCATCGAGATGGAGATCGCCCAGCCCGACCGCCTCCCGGAGGTGCTCTCGGAGATGGAACGCCGCGAGGTCGTCGAAGCCGTCGGCGACGGGGAGTGGCGTCTGGCCGCCTAGTCCCCGTCACTCGAACGCCCGTTCGAGTTCGCGATCGACCGCGTCGTCCGTACGGGCGGTCGCGTCGGCCTCGCGGCGGACGGCCGACCCGCCCGGTTCGGCGCAGTCCAGACAGTACTCGTTGACTCCCCACCCGAGGGTGTGCAGCGGGACGCCGAAGCAGACGAACTGGCGCGCGTATCGCCGACGCAGGCCCTGCGTGGTCGATCGGCCGCACTCGGTACAGCGCTTTCGCGACCCGTCGAACGTGTCCTCGTCGACGCGGTGGTGCACGCCGAAGGCATCCGGGGCGTAGAGCGGGAGTGGCCGGGCCGTGGTGACGGCGAAGAGGGCCACGGTGAACAGCGCCATCCCGATGGCGAGTCCGACCCCCGAATCAAGGAGGAGTAGCGGCCCCACCAGTAAGCCGAGCAGAACCGCGCCGAACAGGAGCAATCGGAGCAGGGCGAACGTGACGACGCGGAGGCGATACAGGGCGTCCTCGGGTCTGGACATCAGTAACTGGTAGGTGAACTGACCACATAGGAATTTCGTTCACCCTCCGTCGCAGTGGACGGATGGGGCGAGTCAGTCCGCCACCGCTTCGCCGGTCGCCTCGGCCTCGACCGTCACCTGCTGGACCCAGAGGTCGCCGAACAGTTCGTCCTGTTCGAGTCGCACCCGACCGCGGTGGGCGAGAAACAGCAGCGCCAGGTAGGTCATCACCCGCGAGCCGCCCGACGCCTCGATCTCGACGAACAGGACCTCCTCGCGGCCGCCCTCGTAGTGCGGTTCGAGCGCCGCCTCGACGGCGTCGATGACGTCCTCGATATCCTCGTCGTGCTGGGTGTGCGTGACGTCGTCGGCCGTCGGCTCGTCGACGCCGCGAAAGGCGTCGCCCGAGTGGTAGCTGAGTTCCTGCACGCCGCGGTTGAACCCGCTCGGCGAGTTCGACGTGTCGTACTCGCGCGAGCGCTTCCACCACGACCCCCGCTCGGCGTCGCGCAGTTCCCGAACCAGCTCGTCCAGCGTCTCCGGCTTGCCGCGTGCGTGCTGGCGCTCCAGCCGGCGATCCATCTCCGCTTCGAGCCGCTCGACCGGATCGAACCCGTCCGGCCCCTCCGCTTCCTCCGGGGCCGGCCCCTCCTCGGCGAACGGCGCCTCCCACGGCGGCAACTCCTCCTCGTCGGGCTCGTCCGGCGTGAACAGCACGTCACTCTTCATCCGCAGGAGGACGCTCGCGTAGAACAGCGCCCGACCCGAGGTTCGCAGATCGGCCTCGTCGAGCGCGTCGAGAAACGCGTCCGTCACGTGCACGATGTCGATATCCCACGGGTCGATCTCGCCGTTCTTGGCCAGCTGAACGAGCAACTCGACCGGCTGGACGTCCTCATCGTCCTCATCGGCGGCGAGCGCGTCGACCTGGTCGGGGTACGGATCCGCGTCGTCGGGTGCATCGGCGTCCGACTCCTCGTCCGCGTCGCCGAACGAGACCGATTCCGCGTCGTCTCCGCCCGGTGGCTCGCGATCCTCGTGCCCGGCGATCGATAGGGGAATGTCGTCCTCGGCGGCCTCGTCGGATGGTTCCGAGGATCGCTCGAACTCGCCGTCCACGCTCTCTCGCGGGTCGCTTCGCTCCCCGCTCGAGTGTTCGGAGGGTTCCGTCGTCGCCTTCGCCTCCTCGGAGCCCTCCCTTCGCTCACGGGTCACTTCGTTCCCCGTTCGCGTTTCCGAGGAATCCGTCGTCGCCTTCGCCTCCTCGGAGCCCTCCCTTCGCTCACGGGTCACTTCGTTCCCCGTTCGCGTTTCCGAGGAATCCGTCGTCGCCTTCGCCTCCTCGGATTCCTCGCTAGTCATCAGCAACGACCTCCTCCCCGCCGCTCAGGTCGATCCCGGTCACCGCGCTCACGTTGTCCTGTTGCATCGTCACCCCGATGGCTCGCTCGGAGCGATCGAGCATGGCCTGGCGGTGCGAGACGACGACGAACTGCGCGTCGCCGGCCAGCTCGTCGACCATCCGGCCGACGCGTTCGGCGTTGACCGCGTCGAGGAAGGCGTCGATCTCGTCGAGCGCGTAGAACGGCGCCGGGTTGTGCCGCTGAATGGCGAAGATGAACGCCAGCGCCGTCAGGGACTTCTCGCCGCCGGACATCGCGTCGAGGCGCTGGATCGGCTTGTCGCCGGGCTGGGCCTTCATGGTCAGCCCGCCGTCGAACGGGTCCTCATCGTCCTCGAGGTGGAGCGAGCCCGTCCCCTCCGAGAGCTGCTCGAAGATGTCGGTGAAGTGGCCGTTGATCGATTCGTAGGCGTCCATGAAGGTGTCCTTCTTCTGGCGCTCGTAGCGCTCGATCCGATCGCGAATGCCCTCGGCCTCCTCGACGAGGGTCTCCCGGTTTTCCTCCAGTTCGTCGAGGGCGGATCGAACCTCGTCGTACTCGTCGATCGCGAGCATGTTCACCGGTTCGAGCGCCTCCATGTCGGCCTCGAGGAGGTCGATCATCTCGACGACGGTGTCGTGGTCCGGGACGTCCTCGGGGTCGTAGTCGCCGACCTCGTCCTCGAGCGAGTCGATCTCCCACGTCAGGGCCTCCTCGCGGTCCCGCGCCGCGGCGAGGTCGGACTCGGTCTCGTCGACGGCCTCCTGGGCCTCGTCGCGAGCCAGCCGGGCGTCGGCGAGATCGTCCTTGAGATCGGAGCGCTCGTCTTTGAGTTCGGCGAGTTCGGATTCGAGCTGTTCGACCGCCTCGCGCTTTTCGTCGAGGGCGCCCTCCTGACTCTCGATCTCGGCCTCGTAGGTTTCGATGCGCCCTTCGTACTCCGCCTTCTGGTTCTGGGCGGTCTCGATCTCGTCGTGGAGGTCCTCGATCGCCTCCTCGGCGTAGTTCTTCTCGAGTTCGTACTCGTTGAGCTCGGAGTTGAGCGCCTCGACGCGATCCTCGCGCTCGTCGATCTCGTCCTCGAGCTCCTCGATCTGGGCCGTGAGTTCCGGAATCTTCGAGTCGGCCAGCTCGGTCTCGAGTTCCTCGATCGCCGCCTCGATCGACTCGATATCGGCCTGTTTTGCCTCGATCTTCCCGGAGATTTCGGTCATCTCCTCGTCGACGGATTCGCGCTCGTCCTCGAGCTCTTCGAGTTCAGACTCGTCGGACTCGATCTCCGCCTCGAGTCGCTCGCGCTGGTCGTCGAGCTTCTCGATCTCGTTCTCGATGGACCGAACCTCGTCCGCCGCGTCGGTCTGTCGGTCCCGCGCGTCGTCGAGTCTCGATTCGACGTCGCGAAGCTCCTCGCGCAGGTCCTCGCGCTGGTCCTGCAGCTCCGTGATCTGGGTCGCGACGCGTTCGAGTGTGCCGCGACCGTCCGTCGAGAACGAGTAGCGCGATCCCTTGCGCGAGCCGCCGGTCATCGCCCCGCTCTTCTCGACGAGGTCGCCGTCGACGGTCACCATCCGGAAGTCGCCCATGTAGGACCGGGCCGTCTCGATGTCCTCGACGACGAGCGTGTCGCCGAGGACGTACGAGAAAACCCCCGCGTACTGGTCGTCGAAGTCGACCAGATTGTACGCGAAGTCGACCACGCCGGGGTCTGCCGGGGCCGAGGGCAGGCTTCGCGTGTGCATCTCGGTCATCGGGAGGAACGTCGCCCGCCCGGCGTTCTTCGACTTGAGGTGCTCGATGCAGTGCTGGCCGACGCCGTCGTCGTCGACGACGACGTTCGCCAGCCGGCCGCCGGCGGCCGTCTCGCAGGCGACGGCGTGCTCGCCCGCGACGCTTCCCAGCTGCGCGACCGCGCCGTGGACGCCCTCGAAGCCGGCGTTCAGGATGGTCGTCACCGCGCGCCCGAACGAGGAGTCGCCGCTCTCGCCCGCCTTCGCCTCGAGTTCGGCGTACTCCTGCTGTTTCGCCTGGAGTTCGTCCTCGAGTTCGTCCAGGTCGTCCTGGAGCTGGAAGCGCTCGCGTTTCAGGTCCTGGACGACCTCGGCGATGTTCTCCTTGTTCGCCTCGGCCTTCGACAGTTCCCGTTCGAGTTCCGAGCGCTCTTCGTCGAGTTCCGGCAGGAGTTCACGGGTCTCCTCGATCGAGGACTCGAGCTCCGAGATCTCGTTCGATCGCCGTCGCGCCTCGTCGAGCAGGCGATCCTGCTCGCGCTGGAGGTCGTTCTTCGCCGTCTTCGCCACCTCGAGTTCGTCCTTGCGCTCGGCGAGGTCGGCCTTCACTTCGTCGTACTCGGTGTCGACGTTCTCGAGTTCGGTCTCGAGCTCGTCGATCTCGGCCTCGCGCTCCTGTATCTCGGAGGCGATCGAGGCCTTCTCGAGTTTGCACTCGCGCATCTCGTCCTCGAGCTCCTCGACGCGCTCTTGCTTGCGGTCGATCTGGACGAACGCCTCGCGCCGGTCGGCCTCGGCTTCCTCGATGCGCTCCCGGCAGGTCTCGATCTTGTCCTCGAGGCGGGCGATCTCGCCTTTGACCTCCTCGATCTCGGCTTTGATCCGTAGCTGTTCGTCCTCGCCCTTGCGCTCGATCTCGGCGTTTAGGTCCTCGAGGTCCTCCTGCAGGCGAACGACGGTGCCCTGCTTCTCGTCGAGGTCGCGCTGGCGTTCCTCCAGGTCGGCCTCGAGGTCGTCGATGCGTTCCTCGACCGATTCGAGTTCTTCGCGTTTCTCCTCGAGTTCGCTCGCCTTGAGGTAGCCCTCGTACTCGGCCTTTTCGCGCCGGAGGCGACGGTAGCGAAGCGCCATCCGGCGCTCGTCTTCGAGCTGGTCGAGGCGGGTCCGCTTCTCCTCGATGCGGAGGTCGGCTTCGTCGATGCGCTCCTGGACGACCTCGAGTTCCTCGAACGCGTCCGCCTTCTTCGCGTCGAACTCCGCGACGCCGGCGATCTCGTCGATGATCTCGCGCCGACTGTGCGGGGTCATGTTGATGATCTCGGTGACGTCGCCCTGCATGACGACGTTGTACCCCTCCGGGGCGACGCCGGCCTGGGCGAGCAGGTCCTTGATGTCGGTGAGGTTGACCGAGCGGCCGTTGAGATAGTAGTAGGAGTAGTAGTTGTCCTCGGTCTGTTTGACCCGTCGGCGGATGCGGATCTCGTCGCAGTCGCCGACGTCCTCGGTGCCCGCGGCCGTCGCGACCTGGGATTTCTCGAGGGTCCGATCGGCGTTGTCGAGGATGACTTCGACCTCGGCTTCGCGGGTGCCCGGCGGGCGCTCGCCGTCCTCGTATCCGGGGTTGTAGATCAGGTCGGTGAGCTTCTCGGCGCGAATGCCCCGCGTCCGCGCCAGTCCGAGCGCGAAGAGCACGGCGTCGATGATGTTCGACTTGCCAGAGCCGTTCGGACCGGTGACGACGGTGAAGTCCTCGTAGAAGGGAATTCGGGTCTTGCGCCCGAAGCTCTTGAAATTATCCAGAACGAGGGCTTTGATGTGCATTTCCTGGGAGCCTCCGGGGCCGACGTCGAATCGAGCAGTTAGGCTACGATGATGTCGTCGGTACGTGACTCTTGTGGTTCTGAGTCAGTGTCGCCGTCCGTCGGTTCCGCCGAAGCCGGTTCCGTCTCCGGGGCGTCCTCGGCCGCGTCCGGTTCGAGCCCGAGATCGTCGGCCGATTCCGCCTCCGCGGCCGCCGCGGCGACCTCGTCGGGCTCGGCTTCGAACGTCCCCTCGCTCCGGCGGTCCGGCACCCGGGTCGGCGCCTCGGCTTCGAGCATGTCCTCGAGGACTCTGATTCGTTCCTTCGACTCGACGAGTTCCTCCGTCAATCCCTGAATCGTCGACTCCAGTTCGCGGACCGTCGACTCCAGTTCGTCGACGCGATTTTTCGGCATACGCGCTAGGGGCGCCGCCGTGTACATAAACGTGCGTCAGACAAACATATTTAATTCGTCAATTGTCCGAGAGCGATACGTTTCGGGTGCTCCCGATTGCCGAGCACGTCCCGATCGGCCCGTCTCGCGACCGACCGCCGCCGGAGGGCAGCGACGGGACCGACCACACCGCGATCGCGCCGTCCCGATACGTTTTACCCGCGGGAACTCGAATCGGGCCCAATGACCGCCCAGCACGTCCAGCGAAGCGACCTCGTGACGGTCATCGGCCTCGAGGTCCACGTCCAGCTGGAAACCGAGACGAAGATCTTCTGCGGCTGCCCGACGGACCCGGCTGACGAACCGAACGACCACGTCTGCCCCGTCTGTCTGGGCCTGCCGGGATCGCTGCCGGTGCTCAACGAGGGGGCCGTGGAGGCGGCCGTGAAGGTCGGCAAGGCGATCGACGCGACGATTCCCGAGGAGACGCGGTTTCACCGCAAGAACTACTTCTACCCGGACCTGCCGAAGAACTTCCAGATCACGCAGTACGACGAGCCCATCTGCCAGTCCGGCGAACTCGAGGTCTCCGTCGAGGGCGACCGTCGCACCATCGAGATCGAACGTGCCCACCTCGAAGAGGATCCCGGGAGCCTCCAGCACGTCGGCGGGGGCGGCGGCATCGACACCGCCGAGTACACCCTGATCGACTACAACCGCGCGGGGACGCCGCTGATGGAGATCGTCACCGCGCCGGACTTTCGCAGCCCGTCCGAAGTGCGCGCCTTCCTCGCGGAACTGGAGGAAGTCCTCGAGTACCTGGGCGTCTTCGACGCCGAGCGAGACGGCAGTCTCCGGGTCGACGCCAACCTCTCGATCGTCGAGGCCGACGAGGCGGAGGACGGCGGCGACCTCACGGCCGAGACGCTCGAGTCGGCCAACCGGACCGAGGTCAAGAACATCTCGAGTCACAAGGCGGCGGAGAAAGCGCTGGCCTACGAGGAGACCCGCCAGCGAAACGCCATCCAGCGCGGCCGCGCGGTCGAACAGGAGACCCGCCACTGGGACGAGAGCCGCGGCATCACGGTCTCGATGCGCTCGAAGGAGGAAGAGAAGGACTACCGCTACTTCGAGGAGGCCGACCTGCCGCCGCTGCGGGTCGCCCACTGGCGGGACGAGATCGAGATTCCGGAACTCCCGCGAGCCCGGCGCGAGCGCTTCCGCGCGGCGTACGACCTCGACGAGGAGGCCGCCTCGAAGCTCACCTCGACGAAGCAGGTCGCGGACTTCTACGAGGACCTGGCGAGCGAGTTCGATCCGGACCTGGCCGCGACGTGGGTCGCCGACGAGCTGCTCGGCGAACTCAACTATCGCGACATGGAAATCACCGACCTCGAGGGCCGCCTCGACGAGATCGCCCGACTGGTCGAACTCGTCGCCACCGACGAGATCACGGCGAAGAACGCGAAGGAAATCGTCCTCCGCGCCATGCTCGACGAGGGGACGGGCCCGGACGCGATCGTCGAGGCCGAGGGACTGGGCAAGACCAGCGACGACGAAGTCGCCCAAGCCGTGACGGCCGCCATCGAGGACAACCCCGACGCCGTCGCCGACTACGAGAACGGCGACGACGGCGCCATCAACTTCCTCGTCGGGCAGGTCATGCAGGCGACGGGCGGCAGCGCCGATCCGGGCACCGTCAATCAGCTCCTGCGAGCGGAGCTCGAAGAATAGGGGCCTCCCCGTCCACTCGCCTACTCCGCCTATCCGATCACCACGCGCCGTCGATCGGCGGTCGCTCGAAGGTCGACTCGCAGTTCTGACAGGCGACGACTGGGTCGTCCGACTCGCCGAGGACGACGCGCAGGTCCTCACTCGAACAGGTGGGACACGCCGCGGGGTCCCAGTTCCCACCGCACTCCGTGCACTCGAACGCGAGCGAGTCCCCCGCGAAATCGAGACGGAGATCGTCGCCGCGACAGGATGGACACGCGATCGGGATGCGAACGTCGACGGTCTCTCGCGGAGCGCCGAGCGCCAGCACCGACAGCGGGGCGTCGCCGTCGTTCCGGCCGGCCTGGTACTCGCCCGGGGCGAAGCGAACCGCCTCGTCCGCCCCCACGACGACCGCGCCGTCGAGCGTCTCGAACGTCGCCCGTCCGGACAGGACGACGAAGCATTCCTCCTGATCGCGGTGGGCGTGCAACCCGGCCGGGAAGCGACCGCCGGGATCGATCCGGTAGTGGTTGATCGCGAGGTCCGACGTATCGAGTGCGGTCGAAAGCGTCCGGCGAACGAGGGACGGCGATTTCGTCGACGAGTCCGCAGTCGATTTGGAGCCGTCTCCGCGTGCGGATTCGGGTCCAGTTTCGCGTTCGTCCGCGAGCGAGGCGCGTTTCACGTACGCGAATTGACTCCCGGGCCACCAAAACGGTCCGGGTCGACCGCGACGTCACGCATCCTCGATCCGCTCGCGGTTGCGATCGAGTACCGTTAGGTCGCCGTCGACGACGAGCTTCAGTCGCTCGTCGTCGAGAGCCACGACGAGCGAGAGTCGCCACGGGTCGCGGGACTCGACGGTGACGGTGCGGTCGGTCGCGGCGAACTCGAGTTCCCAGAGCGGGGTCGTCAGGACGTCGAGGCCGTGGTCGTGACAGAACGCGCGCAGTGTCGCGTCGGCCAGGACGGCCTCGCCGATCGACAGGTAGCGCGCGTCGTCGCAATTTTGACAGCGGAGGTAGGCGGAGACGACCCGGCGGTCGTCCGTGGAAAACGGCGTCTCTTCGGGTTCGAGCACCGTCGCGGTCGGCTGGCGGCCGCAGGTCGGACAGACGCCGCGGGCGAACGCGAGGTGGATCTGGTGGGTAAAGCGGGCGATCCCGTCGAGGTCGAGGTCGGCCGCCGCGTCGATCCCCGGCGGAACGGTCGTGACGTCGTATCGGTAGTCGCAGTCGGGACACTGGATCCGAAGTTCGCCCTCGTGAACGACCGCGTCGACGGGCGCTTCGCAGTAGTGACAGTCGAAGCCCGCGGCCGCTCTCGACTCGCTGACCCGGCGATCGAACGAGCCCGCCGACAGCGCCTGGTAGAGGACGCGCCCTTCGGGACGGATGCGATAGCCCGCGTCGGTTCGCTCGACGAAGTGACCGACGAGCTGGCCGAGGTGGTAGTTGAACTGGCTGCTCCTGACGTCGACGTCGACTCGGTCCCGGAGGTCGGAGAACGCCACCGGTGGCCCGCCGCGCACGTCGGAGCCGCCGAGTTCCCGGACGATGGCCGCCCTGATCTCGTTGCCGACGAGCGCGAACGGGTCCGAACCAGCCGGGTCCGGGTCGGACGTGTCGTCGGGGGTCACGAGTGAGGCGTTGTGAGACGGACCCCTAATCCTTGCGGCGCGCTCCGGCTCACCCGTACCGGTGGGTCCGACATTGCGTCCGATCGGTGCGACCGTCGGGCCGGTCGGTCGGCGACGGCACCGCGGGGATCAGTCGCCCGGATCCGGATCGACGGGCGGTTCGACCCGGTCCGAGACGGACTCGCCGAACGGGGACGTGACGGAGAGCAAGCCGACGGCCGAGGCGACGACGAGGACGCCGCCGGCGGCCAGCACGGGGACCAGTCCCACCGCGTCGGCCAGCGCACCGACGAGCAGTTTCGCCGCGCCACCGGAAAGCATGAGGATCATCGACACCCCCGAGAGGATCGTCGCTCGGCCGGCGTCCTCGATTCGGTCGTTCAGGTACTGGTTCCGTATCGGCCGGATGACGGCCTTGATGCCGCGATTGGCGAAAAAGAGCGGGACGAGCGCGAGCGGCGTGATCGCAAGGGCGACAGACGCGACGCCGTAGATCGGGACGAGGAGGGTGTACGTCAGCCGGACGCCCAGTCGATCGCGAATCCACCCCGCGGTCGCCGCCGCGGCCCCGGAGACGAGTTTGAACGCGGCGTAGAGCAGCCCAAAGCCGGCGACCGGGATCCCGACCGATTCGAGGCCGGGTTGCTCGAACACCCGGACGACCTGGTACAGCACCGAGAACAGGCCCGCGTAGGCGACGAACCACCGGATATCGGTGCGGACGATCAGCGCCCGGAGCGACCGGAGCGCCTCGCGAGTGGTGAACGGCTCCGTGGCGGGCGCGTCGGCTCCCGCATCCGTCGCGTCCGGGTCGGTCGCTCGCTCGGCTATCGCGTCCGAGTCGGTTGCCGCGGCTGCCGTCTGGCGCGAGCGCGGCGCGGTGAGCAACAGCGGGATTCCGAGCACCGCGACGAGCGCGTTGGCCAGGAAGGGGAGCGACCAGCCGAGGGTGACGAGCAGGCCCGCGGCCGCGGCCGTAACCGCTTCGAATCCCAGCTCGACCGTCGTCGCGCGCCCCCGAACGCGAGTGAACTCGTCGGCCTCGCCCGCCCTCGCGAGGAGTTCGTAGAGCCACGCGTCCGCCGTGCCCGAACGAAACGCCCAGCCGACGGCCCAGAACGCGTGGAGCGCGGCGTACGCGAGCGGCGTCTCGACGACCGTGTAGGCGGCCATGAACGTCGCAATTATCGTGTTTCCGAGGAGGAGACAGTGCGGTCTGCTGAGCCGATCGCCGACGTACCCCGTCGGAATCTCCGCGAGCACCATCGCCACGGAAAAGGCGCCCATGACGAAGCCGATATCGCCGAGAGCGAATCCGCGCACCTGCTGCAGGTAAACCACGCTGACGGGCAGGTAGAAGCCGTTCGAGACGCTCACCCGGTAGGCGTAGAACCGCCACACGGCCCGGTTCGGCTCGCGATCCGTCGGCTCGATCATCGTATCGGATCGGACGGCCGCGAGGGCCGTCAACGTGTCCGTAAATTGATTATTGTAGCGCCGCGGACTACAGTCGATTGTTGTAGGGAGACTGACTCGCGAGAGCCGGGCCACGGTCGGAGACCCGAACACCGGCCGCGACAGCGATCGCCAGCCCTCGATCGAGTCCCGTCAGCAGGCCACTCCGCCCCGGCTCCGGACGACCGTGGGCTGGGACTCGGTCGACGGCTTCGAGCCGTCGGCCGTGAATCGTCCGATCAGTCGTCGATGAGCTCCGGCGAGTCGTCGTCTTCGCCGACCGCTTCCCCGGCGGGGGCGCCTGCGGTCGGGCCCTCGTCTTCGATGACGGCTTCGGTCCAGTTGCCAAAGCGGAGCCAGAGCACGGCGACCACGAACGAGGCGGCCATCCCGACCGCGAACGCGATCCAGATACCGTCGACGCCGAGATCCACGCCCGGGACGGTCGGGACGGTGATGTCGGTGTAGGGGATCGTCACCGCGGTAAAGGCGAGGGCGAGCGCGACCGGGACGCGAAACACCCACCGCGAGAGGACGGAGAGGATCATCGCCGAGCGGGTACTCCCGGCGCCGCGGAACGCGCCCTGGATTACCATCACGGCCGCGAAGAGTGCCCAGAACGGTGAGACGATGCGCATGAATCGTACACCCTCTTCGATGGTGTCGGAATTGTCCACGAAGATGGCCATCGCCTGGTACGGGAACGCGAACACCAGTGCGGCGCAGGCGGCGATGAAACCCATCGTTCCGAGCACGGCCGTCCGTGCGACGGTCCGGGCCCGGTCCGGCGCGTTCGCGCCGAGGTTCTGGCCGACCCCGGTCGCCGTCGCCTGGCCGACGGCGCCCGAGACCGACCAGGTGACGGACATCAACCTGATGCCGATGCCGTACGCGGCCGTCGCGGTGTAGCCGAAACGGGCCACGAAGCCGGCCATCGCCACGGCGGCGAAACTGCGAACCCAGCCGTCGAGCGTGGCCGGATACCCGACGTCGACCAACCGGTAGAGAAGGGCCCAGTCGGGGCGCAAGTCGCGCACGTAGAGTTTGACGCCGTAGGTTCCCTCGAGGAGGATGTAAATTCCGGCGACGGTCGCGACGCCCCGCGAGATGAGGGTGGCGATCGCCGCACCCCGCGTCCCCATCGCCGGGACGGGGCCCCAGCCGAGGATGAACAGCGGGTCGATGACGACGTTGAGGCCGGCCGAGATGAGAACGAGCCACATCGCGGTCCGCGTATCCCCGGCGCCCTGCAGCGACGACCGGAACACGAAGAACAGGAACGTCAGCGGAAGGGTGAGAAATATCACCTCGATGTAGACCAGCGCGGCGGTGAATACGGGCCCTTCAGCGCCCATCAGCCGGAGGATCGGTTCCCTGAACGCGAGGCCGAAGGCCGCGAGGACGACCGAGACGACGATCGCGAGGAGGATCGACTGCGCGACGGCCCGGTCCGCCTGCCGACGCCGGTCCGCCCCGACGTACTGGGAGACGAGCGCGATCGTCGACGCGGTCAGGCCCATCGCCGTCGAGACGAACATCCACGACAGCGGAAACATGAGCGAGACCGCCGCGACGCCGATGTCCTGGTCGCCGGGAATCATCCCCACCCAGAACATATCGGCCAGGTTGTAGACCGTCTGGAGGAGGTTCCCGAGAACGAGCGGCCACGACAGGGCGAACAGCTTGGGCGTGATCGCCCCCGTCGTCACGTCGATCCCCTTTCGATCTGGCTGCGACACGGAAGACTCGGGTGGACGGTCGGGAGGTCGCAAGTTAAAGGATGGCAATCCGCGAGCGGCTTGCCGGGACGACCGGTCGCCGAGCGGGAAGTCGGTATGCCAACCGACTGAACGTTCATGTCGGTCGCCCGAGAACGAAGGCGTATGCCACCAAACGACCGAGAGAGCTCGAACGATCGGGGGTCGCTCGACGCCGACACACTCTCCACGATCGATTCGGTGCTGCGAACGCGACTTGCCGAGGACGACATTCCAGGGCTGAGCCTCGCGATCGCGGACCGCGAGGGGGTCCGGTACGCGAGGGGCTACGGCTCGCGCGATCTGGCGACCAACGAGCCGGCGACGCCCGAGACGATCTACGGGATCGGCTCGGTCTCGAAGTCGTTCGCCTCGCTGGCGACGCTCCAGCTCGTCGAGGCCGGCGATCTCTCGCTCGACGATTCGGTCACCGCGCACCTGGACGTCGACGTCCCCGAGGAGATCACCCTTCACCACCTCCTCTCGCACACGTCCGGCTTCCCATCGCTCGCGGCGAGCGAAGCCCTTCTGGGCAGACAGATGGGTACCGGGGAGGCCGGGATCCCGCTCGGATCGCGCGAGGACGTACTGGCCCACATCGAGGGTGCGACCGACGAGCTCGTCGGCGAGCCGGGCGAGCGGTGGCTGTACTGCAACTCGGGCTATACGCTCGTCGGGGAAGTCATCGAAGCGGTCACCGACCGACCGTACACCGACTACGTCACCGAAGAGATCCTCGACCCGCTCGGGATGGATCGCTCGACGTTCGACGGCGACCGGTTCGAGGCCTTCGAGGATCGGATGACGCCGTACTTCGCTCCCGACGACGAACTCGAGCCCCATCCGCTGCCGATTCGCGAGCACAGCGCGGCCGCCGGCGGCCTGCTCGCACCCGTGACCGACCTCGTCCGGTACTGCCGGCTGCACCTCCGCGGCGGCGAACTCGACGGAACCAGACTCGTCGACGAATCCGTCCTGCAGCGGGCCTACGAGCCCCACGCCAAGACGCCGGCCGGCCCGTACGGCTACGGCTGGCGAACGCGCAATGTGGCCGGCGACACCCTGATCGGCCACGGCGGCTCGATCGCCGTCTCGACCGCCTACGCCGGGTTCAGTCCCGATCGCGACCTCGCCATCGCCCTCCTCGCGAACGCGAGTCCGGGCTACGGCCTGGCGGAACTCGGAAAGGGCGTCTTCGCGGCGCTCACCGGGCCGGACCCCGAGACGCTACCGTTCTTCCGGCGCCGCGACCGGTTCGACGCGTTCAGCGGGACCTACGAGTCCTACCGCGGGATCAAGCGCGCCGAAGTGGAGCCGAGCGGCGGGACACTCCGGCTGCGGATCGGCGGCCCGATCGACGGCGAAGGCGAGTGGCAACCGCTGATTCCCGTCGATATCGACGAAGGCGAGTTCGAGACGCTGTCGGCCGCCGGCGATCGAATCCCAGTGGAGTTCGTCGAGACCGACGCGGGCGTCGAGTGCTACGTCGATCGGTGGCGGTTACATCAGGTGTGAATCGGACCGTCGTTCGATTCTAACCCGTGTCTACCGCCTAGCTGTCGTCGTGATCCTCCTGTCGAAAGCGCCCCACTATCGGTTGTCGAGCGGTGTCGTGGCCGAGCCGGCGGTCGGTGGGTCAGCACTCCGGCCGTATTCGCCACTCGCGCACGAAGACGAACCAGTACAACGGAAGTGAGAGCGCGTAGAAAATCGCCCCGAAGAAGAGCCACAGGATGATGCCGATCAGCCCCGAATCGTGACCCACAACTGCGTTCGAGGCCCCTGCCCCGAGCGTTGCCGCTACACCTGCGATTAGTAGCGGAACCACGACATTCGAAATGAGCGTACCAATCGTGATCTGAGGACTACCGTTACGCGCCATGCGTTCGATAATTGAGCTTTCATGTTAAATGGTTCTAACCGCGTTATCTCACGCGAGGCGTACCACACGGATCAACGGCGATCGTCCACCACGGTCGGCCATACACCCGACGCCCCCGTCAGCCATACACGGTCGTTCGCGCAGGCGCGCATCGCCCGCGTACGGCGCGCACACCCGCGCTGTCTTGCGGTTTCGCCGAAACGGTTATGGGGGCGACCGGCGTAGCCCCGGCCGATGCGAACGCGAGCGACGGCCGGCGGAGGTGAGACGGCGTGGAACTGATCGTCACCGAGAAGGACAACGCGGCGAGGCGGATCGCGGAGATCCTGAGCGGCGGCTCGATGCAGTCGACGCGCGAGAGCGGCGTCAACGTCTACGAGTGGGGCGGGAAACGGTGCGTCGGGCTCTCCGGGCACGTCGTTGGCGTCGACTTCCCCCCGGAGTACGGCGACTGGCGGGACGTCGAACCCGTCGAGCTGATCGACGCGAGCGTCGAGAAGCGCCCGACGAAGGAGGACATCGTCTCGACGCTGCGGATCCTCGCCCGGCGGGCCGAGACGGTGACGATCGCGACCGACTACGACCGCGAGGGCGAACTCATCGGCAAGGAAGCTTACGAGATCGTCCGCGACGTCGACGAGGACGTCCCGATCCAGCGGGTGCGCTTCTCCTCGATCACCGAGAACGAGGTCACCCGCGCGTTCAACGAGCCGGAGTCGCTGGACTTCGACCTGGCGGCCGCTGGCGAGGCCCGCCAGATCATCGACCTCATCTGGGGCGCGTCGCTCACCCGCTTTCTCTCGCTGTCGGCCGGCCAGCTCGGCAACGACTTCATCTCCGTCGGCCGGGTCCAGAGTCCCACCCTGAAGCTGATCGTCGACCGCGAGCGCGAGATCGAGGCGTTCGACCCCGACGACTACTGGGAACTGTTCGCTGATCTCGCAAAAGACGGCGGCGCGGGCGACGCCTTCGACGCGCAGTACTACTACCTCGACGAGGACGACAACGAGGCCGAACGCGTCTGGGACGAGTCGGTCGCCGAGAGCGTCTTCGAGACGCTCGCGTCGGCGAGCGAGGCGACGGTCACCGACGTCAATCGCCGGACGCGAACCGACGCGCCGCCGGCCCCGTTCAACACCACGCAGTTCATCCGCGCGGCCAGCGCGATCGGCTACTCGGCCAAGCGCGCGATGTCGATCGCGGAGGACCTCTACACCGCGGGCTACATGACGTACCCGCGCACCGATAACACGGTCTACCCCGACGATCTCGACCCCGAAGCGCTGCTCGACGAGTTCGTCGGCCACCCAACGCTCGGGGAGAGTGCGGAAGACCTCCTCGATGCCGACGACGACCTCGTGGCCACGGAGGGCGACGAGGAGACGACCGACCACCCGCCGATCCACCCGACGGGCGAGATCCCCTCGCGCGGCGACGTCTCCGACGACGAGTGGGAGATCTTCGAACTCGTCGTCCGGCGGTTCTACGCGACGCTGGCCGAGGCGGCCCGCTGGGAACACCTCAAGGTGGTCGCCGACGTCGAGGACCACTCGCTCAAGGCCAACGGCAAACGGCTGGTCGAACCCGGCTACCACGCGGTCTACCCGTACTTCAACACCAGCGAGAACTTCGTTCCCGACGTCGACGAGGGCGAGACCCTCGCGCTCACCGACGCCGAGATCGAGGCCAAGCAGACGCAGCCGCCGCGACGCTACGGTCAATCCCGGCTGATCGAGACCATGGAGGACATGGGGATCGGCACGAAGTCGACGCGGCACAATATTGTAGAAAAGCTATACGAACGCGGCTACGTCGAGGACGATCCGCCGCGACCGACGAAGCTCGCGATGGCCGTCGTCGACGCGGCCGAGCAGTTCGCCGACGAGGTCGTCAGCGAGGAGATGACCGCCCAGCTCGAAGCCGACATGGACGCCATCGCCTCCGGCGAGGCCACGCTGGACGACGTCACCGAGGAGTCCCGGGAGATGCTCGAGGAGATCTTCGCGGAACTGGCCGACTCGCGCGAGGAGATCGGCGACCACCTCCGCCAGTCGCTCAAGGACGACAAGCGCCTGGGGCCGTGTCCGGAGTGCGGCGAGGATCTGCTCGTCCGGCGGAGCCGCTACGGTTCGTACTTCGTCGGCTGCGACGGCTACCCCGACTGCGAGTACACCCTCCAGCTCCCGTCGACCGGCAAGCCCCACATCCTCGAGGAGACCTGCGACGAGCACGACCTCAAGGAGATCAAGATGCTCGCCGGGCGCCAGACGTTCGTCCACGGCTGTCCGCAGTGCGCCGCGGACGACGCCGGCGAGGGACCGCTGATCGGTGACTGTCCCGAGTGCCACGACGAGCACGGCGGTGAACTCGCGATCAAGACCCTACAAAGCGGGTCACGACTGGTCGGCTGTACGCGCTACCCCGACTGCGACTACTCGCTCCCGCTGCCCCGCCGGGGGGAGATCGAAGTCACGGACGAGCGCTGCGACGAGCACGACCTGCCCGAACTCGTCGTCCACAACGATGACGACGACCCCTGGGAACTGGGCTGTCCGATCTGCAACTACCGCGAGTACCAGGCTCGCGAGGCCGAAAGCGGCTCCGACCTCGAATCGCTCGACGGTATCGGCGCGAAGACCGCGGAGAAACTGGCCGAAGCCGGCATCGAGAGCGTCGACGACCTCTCCGAGGCCGACCCGGACGCAATCGCGTCCGACGTCGACGGTGTCAGCGCCGACAGCGTGCGAAGCTGGCAGGCCAAGGCCTGAACACCGTTCACGGTGGCGGTGCAGTCGGACGGTCGCATACACCGGAACAGCTCGAATTCGTTCCGCTTCGCCGCCACCGGGACATTTTTGATCGCGTCGCGCCGAGACGGCCACGTGTTCGAGTCGGTCGGTACGCTCGTCGTCGGCGCGATCTTCGGCCTGGCGCTCGCGGCGCCGCCGGGGCCGATGAACGCCATCATCGCCGAGGAGAGCGTGCTCCGGGGCTGGGTCCCCGGCTTTACGGCCGGGCTCGGGGCGTTCACCGCGGACGCCCTGTTCTTCGTCCTCACGCTGGTCGGCGTCGTCACCGTGATCGACGCGCAGCCGGCGATCCGCCCGCTGCTGTACCTGTTCGGCGGCCTCCTCATGTGTTACTTCGCGATCGACGCGTTCCGGAGCGCCCGC
The DNA here is from genome assembly GCF_023093535.1 of Halovivax limisalsi. Classification (NCBI taxonomy): domain Archaea; kingdom Methanobacteriati; phylum Methanobacteriota; class Halobacteria; order Halobacteriales; family Natrialbaceae; genus Halovivax; species Halovivax limisalsi. Next base: position 1,790,638 of record NZ_CP095757.1, on the reverse strand, counting down.
AAGGCGTTCGCCTCGCGCATCGAGGACGACGCCGGCGCCGCAGCTGGGTTCAAAAAGACGTTCGTCCTCGCCGCGACGAACCCCTATCAGATCGGGTTCTGGGTGACGGTCGGCGTAGGACTGCTGAAGGAGGGGACCCTCGACGTCTTCTCCCACGTACCGCTGGTGGGAACCGACCTCGCCGGCACGCTCGTCGTCGAAACCGGCTCGCCGACGCTCCTGATCGGCTTCTTCGGCGGGATCGTCGTCTGGATCGTCGTCTTTCCCGCCACGCTGGTCGAGGTGGGCGACAGGGTCGACGAACTCGCGCCGGTCATCGCGACGCTCAGCGGCGTCGTCCTCGCCGGGTTCGGCGCCCTCTTCCTCGGCCTCGGGGCGTCAGGGCTGCTGTAATCGATCACAAAACATCGGTCGGGGTCGCCGTTCGCTCGGATCGACCGTCCGCTCAGCCCAGAACGTACCTGAGCCGCGGGAACCGCTCGATCAGTCGTCGATCGCCGACGCGGAGGCGCTCGATGTAGGCGTCGAGTCCGGCCATCCGACCGGCCGCGAACGCCCCGAGCGCGAGGAAGACGAACGCGTAGACCAGCGTCGAGTCGAACAGCGCCAGCCAGTCGCCGGCCCACCCGCCGAGGTAGAACAGGACCATCTGCACGGCCCCGCCCAGCGCGGCGAGTCGGACGAACGCACCCGTGAGCAGCGCGACGCCGATCAGGAGCTGCGTCGCCGGTACGATCACGTTGATCGCCTCGAGCACGACGGGCGTCCCGGCCATCGTCGCGTAGAGTCCGCTGACCGGGCTCGCCGGGTCGACACCGTGGACGAGGAAGCCGCTCGCGTCGAACGGCCACTCGCTCACCTTACCGAGGCCGGCGAACAGCATCACGCCGCCCATCACGAGTCGGAGCGCCACGATCGTCACCGCGCTGAGCGCGTGGGGCCGGCCGTTGATGGAGAGTCTGCCGTACTGGGCCTCGAGTCGGTTTCGGGTCGTCGTTGACATCGTCCTTGCACCTCTACGTATACAGGTAGGACCCCCGCGTACCTATACGGAAACGGCGGTTCCCGCGGAAGGAGAACGATTGCCAAACGCTGGGAGCGATCGCACCCGAATCGAGTGCGAGTAGAACCGGTTCGGTTACAATCGGTATCGGATCGAGCGGGGCAGTGACCGAATGGACACCGACCGATTCGGCGAACGCGTCACTCGCCCATGCCGGCGATCTCGTCTTCGAGCCACTCGCGGAACCACTTGACGCGCTTGAGTCGCCGGTGGGCGATGTCCGTCGCCGTCTGGCTCTCGACGCGCTCCGCGGCGTCGACCCCGCGTTCGAGAACGCGCGAAACCATCTCGTCGGCGTCCATGTGGACCCGCGACTCGTAGCCCATCCGCAGGAGCATCAGCGCGGTGCCGTTTGCGCCGACCTTGTCGAGGAGGTCCGCCTCGATCAGACACTGCGTCTCGAGGGGCAGGTCGGTGACCGGTCCCTGGTAGGAGTGGTTCTCGACGGCCCGACAGACCTGGTCCACGAACGAACTCGGGTAGTCGCCCTGGGCGGCGAGGTACTCGCGTGCGATGCGGGCACCGGCCTCGGCGTGGCGATCTTGCGCGGTCTCGAGTTTGGCCACGTCGTGAAAGATCGCCGCGGTCCGGGTCACGTCGACGTTCGCTCCCTCCGCCTGCGCGATGTCGGCCGCCAGCTCGGCGACGTTGCGGATGTGATTGTGCCGGTACTCGGCGGAGTGCCAGGGGTACCAGCGCATCCGGCCGCCGTCGTCTTCCTTCTCGACGCTGGCGGAGAGGTACTCGAAGACGAATCGCTCCATCTCGGCGTACTCGGCCTCGCTGATCTCCGGTTCGGTTATTTCGACGCCCACGAGAGATCCCTCCGATAGACACGAACGACGTTCATTGTGGGGATATTCGTCAGTTTCACTCTTTAGCCTTTGGTTCGCGTCGGAACGCGAGTCCTCGCGAAGAACGGCGATCCGATCGCGGTCCGGCCACGCGAACGCGCCACGGGAACGACGATCCGATGACCGTCGGCCGAGACGACCGGCTGGCGGACGCTGTCGGTGTTCGATCGCGACATTCCGTTAGAGTCAAACGCCATGCCAGTGAAATCTCGGCCATGAGTACCGACGCGGAGGGCCGATCGATCCGCTGTCTCGTCGCGAAGGTCGGCCTCGACGGACACGATCGGGGCGCCCACGTCATCGCCCGCGCGTTCCGCGACGCCGGGTTCGAAGTGATCTACTCCGGGCTCCACAACGCGCCCGAGGAGATCGTCCAGGCGGCCGTCCAGGAGGACGTCGACGTCCTCGGGATCTCGATCCTCTCGGGGGCGCACAACACGCTCGTGCCGAAGATCATGGACGGCCTGGAATCCTACGGGGCCGCGGATGACACGCTCGTCCTCGTCGGCGGCGTGATCCCCGAGGAGGATCGCCAGGGCCTCGAGGACGAGGGCGTCGCCGCCATCTTCGGACCGGGCACGTCGATCGAGGAGACGATCGAGTTCGTCCGCGAGAACGCACCGGAGCGATGAGCGGACGCGACGCAGGCGAGGACGCACGCGCCGGTTCGGGAGACGAACGCGCCGAACTGGACGAGCTGCTGAACGCGCTCCTCGACGGCGAGTATCGCGCACTGGCCCGGGTCATCTCGAAGATCGAGAACCGCGCTCCCGGGTATCGGCGGCTCGTCTCCGATCTGTACGCCCACACCGGCAACGCAGACGTTATCGGGGTCACCGGCTCGCCCGGCGCCGGCAAGTCGACGCTCGTCGACAAACTCGCGGAGACCTACCGCGACGACGGGCAGTCGGTCGGGATCGTCGCGATCGATCCCTCCTCGCCCTTTTCCGGCGGGTCGGTCCTCGGCGACCGCATCCGAATGGCCTCGACGGTCGGCGACATGGACGTCTTCGTCCGCTCGATGAGCGCGCGGGGGACCCTCGGCGGGCTCTCGACCGCGACGGCGGACGCCGTCAAAGCGATGGACGCCTTCGGGATGGACACGATCATCATCGAGACCGTCGGCGCCGGCCAGAACGAGATCGACGTCGTCCGCACCGCCGACACCGTCGCCGTCCTCGTTCCGCCGGGGTCGGGCGACGCGGTCCAGACGCTGAAGGCCGGCATTCTCGAGATCGCGGACGTCTTCGTCGTCAACAAGGCCGATCGCGACGGCGCCGACCGGACCGTCCAGGAACTCACGGAGATGATCGAGCTCGGCGAGGGCCCCACGTTCGGCGTGCAGGCGGGCCACCACGGTCCCGACGCGATGGCCGATGCCGACGGGACGGCTGCCGGCGACCGACACCCGGACGAGGGGTCGTGGCGGCCGTCGATCGTCGAAACGATCGCGACCGATGGCGAGGGCGTCGCCGACCTCATCGACGCGATCGAGGCCCACCGACGGTACCTCGACGAGTCGGGCGAACGGACGACGCGAACGCGTCGACGCCACGCCGAGGAGATCAGGACGCTGCTCCGGGCGGACCTGCACGACCTCCTGGAGGACGAACTCGGGCGGATCGGCGGCATCGACGACCTCGCGGCCGCCGTCGATCGGGGAGAGACCGACCCGTACACGATCGCCGACGACGTCCTCGACCCCGTCGAGCGCTGTCTCGGCGAGCTGGAGGCGCCGGATCGAGCGGAGTGAAATACGGCTGTCGGCCAACCTGTTCGACGGATAGAGGGCGGACTGATTATCGGGGTTCGAAGGCGACCTGGCGCTCGCCGGTGGTCACCGTCTCCGTCGTGGAGAGCGTGACCGGCATGCCGATGTCGACGGTGTCCGGATCGGCGTCGACGACGCGACCCGTGACCCGGACGGGGCCGAGGTCGACGATCGCCGTCGCGTAAGGGGCGTCGTCTGCGAACGCCGGGGTGGGGACGTGCACCACGGTGACGGACTCGACGACGCCGTCGATCGAGAGCGATTCTCGCTCGATCGCGTCGCTCCCGCAGTCCGGGCAGACGGTCCGGGGCGGGAGCGAGCCGTGTCCGTTCTCGCACGCGAGGTAGTACGGGTCGCCCGACTCGAGCGCGTCGAGCCAGTCGTCGAACCCGGCGTCCCTCGCGCCGTCGTCGCTCATTCGACCACCTCCAGGACGTGAACCACGCAGGAGGCGACGGTCCCACCCGCGTTGTGTGCCGCGGCGACGTCCCCGTCGACGGCGTCGCTGTGCGGATGATCGCCGCGGAGCAACCGGGTCAGTTCGACGATCTGGGAGGCGCCGGTCGCCCCGACCGGGTGGCCCTTGGCCTTCAATCCGCCGGAGAGGTTGACGGGAACCGGTCCGTCGGCGGTCGTGTAGCCCTCGCGCGCGGCCGAGATACCTTCCCCCAGTTCGGCGATCCCCAGCGACTCGATGGCGAGCACCTCCGCGATCGTGAAGCAGTCGTGGACCTCCGCCGCAGCCACGTCCTCGGCGGTGACGCCCGCATCGTCGTAGGCAGCGGCGGCCGCCTCGTCCGCCGCCGGCGAGCGGGCCAGGTACTCGCGGTCGTGCAACGCCATCCGATCGCCGCCCTGTCCGAAGCCCGTGATCCCGACCCGCGCCTCGATATCGGTTGCGGCCGCGTACTCCTCGCTGACGAGGACGAGCGCGGCGGCGCCGTCGGAGATGGGACAGGCGTCGTAGAGGCCGAGCGGTTCGGCCACCGACGGCGCCTCCAGGACGTCCCCGACGGTGATCGCGCGCTGGAACTGGGCCTTCTCGTTTTCGAGCGCGTTCTCGTGGTTCTTCACCGCGATGTGCGCGAGATCTTCGCGACTCCCACCGTACCGGTCGAAATACGCGCGAGCCATGAGCCCGTAGGCGCCGGGGAACGTGACGCCGGCGCGGACCTCCCACAGATCGTCGGCCGCGATGGCCAGCGCTTCCGTCGCACCGGCGGTGCCCAGATTCGTCATCCGCTCGGCGCCGCCGACGAGACAGACGTCGCACTCGCCGTGTCGAATGCTGGTGACGGCGTCTTTGATCGCGGTCGCCGCCGAGGCACACGCCGATTCGTACCGCGTCGCCGGCGCCCGCACGCCGGCGGCCTCGGCCATCAACGGCCCCTGGTGACCCTGGTGCTCCGCGAGTTCGCCCATGAAATTCCCGTACCGCACCGACTCGACGTCGGTTCGCGGTACCGAACAGTCCTCGAACGCTGCCGCCGCGGCGTCGGCGAACAGCGCACGACCAGTCCGGTCTGGCGTACTCCCGAACGGAGTCAATCCGACGCCGGCGACTCGTACACCGCTCATGCGAGGCGATAATCGGCCGAACGATTAATACCTCGTGGTTCCCGTCCCCGACGAACTCGAATACGGTCTCGACGAATACGCGGCCGACCGAACGCGCAGAGCGCTCCGTCACGCCGGTTCGCCGCCGAAGCGGCTCGCGGGCGGTAGGCCGTCAACCTTACTTTCATAAAAAGGGAAACGATCCGAACTAATTAATGAATTTTGACGTGGGTAATTCCCCGAGACCGAATGATTAACGGAGAGCATAGTCCGTGTTCAGGAATCGCAGCGCTTCGGTAGATATTTACGAGATGTCTGACAATGCCCGCCCATGTCCGATACTGCAGATCGGCAAGATGTGGATAGCAAGCGTCGGCAAATGCTCGCCCTCCTTGGTGGGAGTGCGTCGGTGGGACTCGCCGGCTGTTCGGCCCTCTTCGGCGACGGTGACGACGGCGAAGACGGCGAGGACGGCGGCGACGGTAGTGACGGCAGCGATGGGAGTGACGGCAGTGACGGCGAAGACGGCGAAGACGGTGAAGACGGCGGTGACGAGCAGGAGTTCGCGACGCCGGCAGACAAGGCCCAGGCCGCGTGGGACTTCGTTACGGAGAACACCGGTCCGGACGCGGAGGAAGAGCGCAACGAGCGCTACGTGGACATGGAGGAGGCCGCCCGCGAAGCCGCCGTGTGGCACCCCCAGTTCCACCAAAAGACCCGTCGGTACTGGTACGACGTCGTCGATGTGCCGCGGACCGGCGTTCTCGGCACCCGGTACATGCAGCACAACGAGACGACGGTCGACCGCTCCGACAATCAGCTCAACGAACAGATCAACACGTTCAGCACGCTCGACCCGATCACGTCGACCGACGTCTACTCCGGACGGGTCATTCACCAGATTTACGACAAGCTGACGAACTTCCGCAACGGCACGCTGGAAATCGAGAACGTTCTCGTCGAGAACTTCGAGTCGAACGAGGACAACACCGTCCTCACCTTCGAGCTCAAGCAGGGCGTCCAGTTCCACGACGGATCGGAGTTCACGGCCGAGGACGTCGTGTACACGATGCGACGCGCCGCCGAATCGCCGAACAGCCTGATGACCAGCTTCGTCATCTCCATGCCCGTCGGAATGGGCCTCCAGTACGAGGAGGGCGAGGAAGGTGGCGTTGCGCCGGGTTCCCTCGGTGTCGAGGCCGTCGACGACTACACGGTCGAGATGTCGCTGCAGAACCCGCACCCGAACCCGCTCGAGATCCTCTCTTACAGCTCGTACGTCATGACGCCGGCCGGGCTGGTCGACGACGTCCCCAACGTGGACGGGGAGTACACGCAGTCGCAGATGTCGACGGGCGAAGCGGCCAACGGGACCGGCCCCTTCATCCTCGAGAGCTTCACGCAGGAAGAGGACGTCCAGCTGTCCGCGTACGACAACTACCACGGCAGCGGTCCGGAGCTCGACGCGATCAATTACATGATCGTCGAACAGCCGGAACCGATCTGGACGAACGTCGTCGAGCAGAACTTCGACATCTTCCCGATCCCGACCAACGTCTTCAACCCGGACCAGCAGACCGTCGAGACGACGGACGATCTCGACCGGGAGGTCGGAACGTACCAGATCGAAGAGAACGGAGAGACCGTCAATTACCTCGGCATCGATGCGCTTGCGGTCTCCTACTACGCGTTCAACGTCGCAAACACGCCGGAGGCCGTCCGAAAGGCCGTCGGCTACGTGATGAACCGCCAGGAGATCGTCGACAACTTCTACAAAGGAGTTCCCACTCCGGCGTTCAGCTTCACGCCGCCGTCGATCTGGCCGACCGGTGACGAAGGCCACCAGGAATTCGTCGACAACCACCCCTACAGCGCCAACGAGACCGACATCGAGGGCGCCACGCAGGTCCTCGAGGAGGCGGGCTTCACGCCCGACGATCCGTACGAACTCACGATCAGTACGGCCGACGACGCCACGGCGATCAACGTCGCCGAGAACATCCAGTCGAAGCTCAACGGGACCGGCGTCAACGCCAGCGTGGAGCCGACGCAGTTCAGTACGCTGATTCAGCAGGGGTACGACGGCAGCCTCGAGATGTATGGGATCGGCTGGGGATGGAGCTTCCCGATCGCCGCCTACGGTCTCTACCCGCTCGAGCCGAAGAACACCGACACGAGCGGCATGCCCGGCGAGAACAACGGCTACTACATGGACTGGCAGACGAACCTCGAAGACGAAGCCTAGGTACCGCATCGCTGTTCGGGAGCGCCTATTTCGTCCGATTCCCGGTTCGATCGCATCGTTTTCGTGTCCGTGCAAACCGGCTATGAGGCCGTCGGGGGCGGGCAAAAGTAAGAAATTTCCACTGATTATATCTCAAAGAATTCGAAGGCCCCGACTCCGTTCTTTGGACTCGTATAAATCTTGCCAGGCAATAACAGAACGTTTACAACCGTTCCGTCGAAGTCAAAAATGAGACGGATGCACAAAGGAAAGGGCACACGGGAAGGAAGGGGCGCACGACATCGACTGGTGGGTGACGGTGTATGAGTCGGTGGGGCTACTTCTTCAAACGGCTACTCCTCTCGATACCGGTCCTGTTCCTAGTCATGACGTTCATTTTCGTCATGCTCCGGATGGGGCCGATCGATCCGGTATCTGCAATACTTGGTCCGAATCGTCAACCCGGAGCTGCCGAGGCCTTGCGGCGACAGATGGGGCTCAACGATCCGCTCTGGCGGCAGTATATCGACTTCATAGCGAGTTTCCTGACGGGCGATCTAGGCCAATCGGAAGTCATCAGACAAGGCCAAGAGGTGACGGAGATAATCGCCCAGTCGGGGCCGCCGACGCTCTGGCTCGGATTCTGGGCAATTCTACTTCCGATATTTATCGGCATCCCGCTCGGCCTCTACGCGGGACTCAATCCGAACACCAAGGGCGATTACACGGCGTCGATCAGCGCGATCCTCTGGCAAGCGATGCCGAACTTCTGGCTGTCGATCATGCTCATTTTCGCGCTCCGACAGACACACAACGGCGGCGGCCCGTTCGGTTTCGACTGGTACACACTCGGGCCCGACATTTCCAGCGTTGCGGGGACGCCCGATCTCGACTTCTATTCGACCGGCTGGACCGAGATCCTCGGCGTGATTCCCTCGCCGCTGACGATCGACTGGGGTGCCTTTGCCGCCGAGGTAAAGTTCATCCTTCCGGCCGCAATCGTGCTCGGATCGGCGTCGATGGCCGTCGAAACGCGGATCGGCCGCACGGCAGTCCTCGAGAATATCAATTCGAACTACGTCGAGACGGCTCGAGCGAAGGGACTCACTGAACGTGTCATCATCTGGAAGCACGTCTTCCGCAATGCGCTGATCCCGCTCGTGCCGGTCATCATGAACGAGGCGTACATTCTGATCGGCGGCTCGGTCATCATCGAGTATATCTTCAATATCAACGGACTCGGGAGCATCTTCTTCGACGCGATGACGGAGGGTGACCTGAATCTCGCCGGCGGGTTGCTCTTCTTCTACACGGTGATCATCATCGGGATGAACGTACTACAGGACCTGCTCTACACGATAATCGATCCGCGCGTGGGGTACGAACAATGAGTGACCCAACGACGACGGAGGCGAACGATCGGTCAGTTGCGGCCAGGAATAGTCTCCGCGAGCGCATTCTCGAGAATCCGCGACCCGCGCTCGTCTGGTTCGGCGTATTCGCGTTCCTGATACTGATCGAATTGCCGAAGTACGCCGGATCAGTCGGCGGGTTGACAGGGGCCGTATCGTTCACGCTGGACGGTATCAAACAGATCCCCGGTTGGATCGGCGGAAACGTCGGCGACGGCATCGCGTCGGCGGTGTCGGCGATCGGGATGAGCGGCGTGAGCGAACCGGTGAATACGATCGCGAGCGCCTTCGCACACGACCTGATCGTGATCGGAATCCTGTTCGTCGTCGCCACGCTCATCTCCGGGTACGTCCTCCCGTGGCACGTCGCGGATCGATTCGGTCTCGACCTGACCCGACGGGGACGAGTGTATCTCGACAGGCTCTTCGTGACCGGCATACTGACGGTGCTAACCGGACTCCTGGCGTTTACACCGCTCGGCGGAATCGTATCGAGCGAATTGAGTTTCTGGGGGTCGATCTTCGAGTCGATCGGCGAGTTGCCGTCGCTGACCGATCGCAACGTCATCGACAACGTCGGCCATCGATCGCCGACCGGGAGCGGCTGGGAAGGGACCTTCCTCGGTCTTTCGCCCAAGTGGGCCTGGGTGCTCAGGGTGGTGGTGGTCTACGCGTACGCTTTCGCACTGCTCGCGTGGCTCTGGAAGGGATACAACGTCTTCCGGGAGCACTATCGGGAGGCCGACTGGACGCCCCGAGACGACACGATTCGCCGGTTCCGAGGCCACACGTGGGGCATGTTCGGCTTGGTCGTCGTCGTGATGTTCGTCGTTCTCGGATTTTGGGCTCCGACGATCAGTCCGGTGACGGCCGAAACGGGGATCTACGGGTCATATCAACACGAATTCCAGTACCTTTCGGACGGAGAGGTCGTCTCGTCGACCCACGGAGCGGCGAACGTAAATAGCCACTCGACCGGTGGCAGTTCGGACGTCGGTCCCTGGAGTTACGACGACTACGGACGCTGGCAGCCGGCCGGAACGACGCCGAACGGCCACAACATGATGACCCACCTGGCATACGGTGCCCAGACATCGCTGATAATCGGGATCGTTTCGATCAGTCTCGGCGGTCTGATCGCCCTGCTGTTCTCGTTGATCAGTGCCTACTACAAGGGGGTTGCAGACACCCTCGTCGTGATGGCGAGCGACACGATCATCTCGATTCCCGCGTTCCTCCTCGTGATGATGATCTCGGTGCTGTTCAACCAGAGTGATCACCCGTTGTCCGAGCCGATGGACGGTGGATTGCTGCTCGCGCTCATCTTCGGCTTCGTCTTCTGGCCGAGCCTGTGGCGGTCCATCCGCGGGCCCTCGCTGCAGGTGGCCGAAGAAGAGTGGATCGACGCCGCGAAGAGCTACGGCCAGCGACCGCTGACGACGATGCGCAAGCACATGGCGCCGTACGTGGCCGGATACATGCTGATCTACGCGTCGCTGATCCTCGGTGGGATCATCATCACGACGGCAGCCCTCTCGTTCCTCGGGCTGGGAATCAATCCACCGACCCCAGAGTGGGGTCGACTCATCGCCTCGGGACAGCCGTATCTCTCCCAGGGAGCGTGGCACATCTCCACCATCTCCGGACTGATGATCGTCCTGGTCGTCCTGGCGTTTAACGCACTTGGCGACGGCTTGCGCGACGCGATCGATCCGGAGGCGGATATCGAAAGTGGAGAGGGAGGCGCAGCTGCCGGAGGTGGTGGCTAATGTCCATGGAATCACCAATCGAATCGAGCGACTCGACGGCGGAACCGATCATCTCGGTGAACAACCTCCAGACGGCCTTCTTCACCGAGAAGGAGACCATCCGGGCGGTCGACGGCATCTCGTTCGAGATCCACCCCGGCGAGACGGTCGGAATCGTCGGCGAGTCCGGCTCGGGAAAGAGCGTCACCGCACGCTCGCTCATGGGACTGGTCGACTCGCCGGGGCGAGTGTTGCAGGGGAGTACGGTTCGGTTCAACCACCTGGACACCGTCCAGGCGTACGCCGAACAGTTCCCGGATCGAACCGCAGACATCGGACGGCTCTCCGAAACCTACGATCCCGAATCGGTCTTCGACCACCCGTCCGTCGAGGCGACGCCGGGCGAGTTCGGATTCGACCGGGAAGCCGACGTTCCCCTGGAGGTGCTGGTGGGAGCCGGCTTCACCGAGCCGTTCGACGGCGTCAGCGACGACGATTTCGTCTTCGTCGTCGACGGCGATCCGGAGACCCCAGCGTCGATCACGAACGGATTCGTCGAAATCACCAACCTGTCGGGCGAATCCCAGCGGCTCATGCGCGGCGGCCGGATCGCCATGATCTTCCAGGATCCGCTGACGAGTCTCAATCCCGTCTACACCGTCGGGAACCAGATCAAGGAGGCGCTCAAACTCCATCAGGGACTCACCGGAGAGGAGGCGACCCAGGAAGCGGCCAACCTGCTCGAAGCGGTCGGGATCCCAGACGCCCGCCGGCGCGTGACCGAGTATCCCCACCAGTTCTCGGGCGGCATGCGCCAGCGGGCCGTGATCGCGATGGCGCTGGCCTGCGAACCGGATATGCTCATCTGTGACGAACCGACGACGGCGCTCGACGTGACGATTCAGGCACAGATACTCGATTTACTCCGCGAGATCCAGGACGACCGCGACGTCGGAATCATGTTCATTACCCACGACATGGGCGTCATCGCCGACGTTACTGACCGGGTCAACGTCATGTACGCCGGCGAGATCGTCGAATCGGCGGACGTCGAGACGCTCTTCGCGGAGCCGAAGCATCCCTACACGAACGGCCTCCTTCGAGCGATCCCCGGAACCCAGACCGGCGATCGACTCGAGACGATCGAGGGGAACGTGCCGACGCCGAACGAGAAGGCGACGTACTGTCGGTTCCAGCCGCGCTGTCCGAAAGCGTTCGAGGAGTGCTCCGTCGTCCACCCGTCGTCCGTTCCGGTCGATACGGAGACCGACGATCACACGGCCGCTTGCCTGCTGTATCCCGAGGACATGTCCACCGAGCGTGCGGTCAACCTGCACCAGCAGCACGGATACGCCACCGACGATTCCGGCACGAGCGGCGGAGGTGAGTACGAATGAGTCAAGAAACCGTTTCGACCGACACGGCCGCGGCGACGGAAGCGAGCGAGACGATGATCGAGGTCGACGAATTGAAGACGTACTACGAGAGCGGCGGCCTCCTGGGTGGCACCCCCGTCAAGGCGGTCGACGGCGTCACGTTCGACATCAACCGCGGCGAAACGCTCGGCCTGGTTGGCGAATCAGGCTGCGGGAAGACGACCCTCGGTCGGACGCTGATCCAACTCGAGGAAGCCACCGACGGCGAGATCCGCTTCGACGGGAAGGACATCACGACGCTCACCCGGGACGAGCTGTACGAGTGGCGAAAGAACGCCCAGATGGTGTTCCAGGATCCGGATTCGAGTCTCAACGACCGGATGACCATCGGGGAGATCGTCCGGGAGCCCCTCGACGTCCACGAGGTCGGCACCCCGCAGGAACGCCAACGGAAGGTCAAGGAACTCCTCGCCACGGTCGGCCTCCAGCGGGAACACTACTTCCGCTACCCGCACCAGTTCTCCGGCGGGCAGCGCCAGCGCATCGGTATCGCGCGGACGCTCGCGCTCGAACCGGAGTTCATCGTCCTCGACGAACCGGTCTCGGCGCTCGACGTCTCCGTGCAGGCCGAAATCATCAACCTCCTCGAGGACTTACAGGAGGAGTTCGGACTCACCTACCTCTTCATCGCCCACGACCTCTCAGTCGTCCGGCACATCTGCGATCGCGTCGCCGTGATGTACCTGGGCAACATCATGGAGATCGGCCCGACGGAGGAGCTGTTCAGTGACCCGGCGAACCCGTACACGCACGCGCTCCTGTCCGCGATTCCCGAGCCCGACCCGACGGCTCGCGGCGACCGGATCACCCTTCACGGAACGCCGCCGAACCCGCGGTATCCGCCGGCCGGCTGTCCGTTCAGCACGCGATGCCCGGCCCACATCAAGCCGGAGCAGTTCGAAGGGGTCGACGACGACGTCTGGACGCGCGTCGTCCAGTTCCGTGAAGTGCTCAACGAACGAGCGCGGGCGGATCGATCGATCAGGGAGCGTGTCCGCGAACGAATCGGTCGCGAGACGCGGTTCGGAACGATCGAAGAGACCATCGAGGATCTCTTCGGCGATCTCGACATCCCGCCGAACGTTCAGTCCGAGATCGACGAGATCGCGGACATCGCACGCGACAGAAGCGAGGCCGCCGCCGTCGAACGGTTCAACGAGGTTTTCGGCAGTATCTGCGACCAGGAAGAGCCGGAATACTTCGACGTCTCCGGCACCGACCACCAGAGTTTCTGCCACCGACACGGGTCGGACTTCCAGGATCCCGAGCCGATCATCGAGGCCCGCCACGGGTAAGCATGGGCGTCCCTCGAACGCTCTGGACCCGGCTCCGGCGACGGATTCCAGCCTGGATCGACGCGATCACCTACGCACTCGTCCTCGGTGGCTTGCTCACCGCCGGGGCGCTCCTCGTCGCACTCGGAGCCGGTGGCGATCTCACGACGGTCAAGTACCTGCTCTTCGGTGCCGGCTGGGTCCTACTCGCGATCGCGACCGTTCGGCTGTGGCCGTCCCGGGGCGGTGATCCCGAGCCGAGCGATGATTTCGATCGGTCGATTGGATCGCCGGGGCGCGTCCAGCGACTCGCAGACGACGCCCCGCCGGCCAGGTGGGTCCGGCAACCGACGCCACACGAGCGGCTCTCGAGCGCCTCGAAGCAGTTTCTGGCTGCGATTATCACGCTGGCCATCTCGATCCTTCTCGAGGTCGGAATCGGCGCGTAGCCGTATTCCGTGGGGCCCGAACCGAGCGCAACCGTCGGTACGGCGTCGAGAGCGACTCGAAAAGAGTTATCCGCGCGCCCGCTCGAGTGCGGATATGACCGAGAACGGGTCGACGGATCCCCGCATGGACCGACTCCAGTCGCAGTCCGACGTGCACATCGAGGCCTACAAGCAACTCCTCGCGGAGGTAGACCAGCTCGCAGCCGATCGCGAGGACGACGGCTGGGAAGTTCTCACGCTCTCGCCCAATCACACGAACATGCTCTCGACCGACGACGACCGGGACTGGTGGGGCTTCAGCCACATCGTGGGCGGTAGCGACGCCGAGGCGTTCGAGGACTTCTACGATGCTGACGCGTTCACCGAATATCTCGCCTACGGTCGACAGGTCGAGGGTTACATGTACCTCGTGACGGAACTCATCGATCCGACGGACGAACGCACGGTTCTGATCGCCAGCCGGTACGACCGACGACTGGCGAAGGGGGTCGTCAACAGTGCCAAGTCGGAAGGCGTCCTCTACACGCACGTCCAGACGATCGACGGGACCATCGTCGGGAGTTTCGAACACGAGGAGTACGGCCCGCTACTCGGCGAACCGACCGAGTAACGGCTGCCACTGGTGCTAACCCGGCCCGTCGATCCGCGCAGCGTTCCGAGAGCCGCCCGGCACAGGAGAAGGGTGCTCTGTCGTGTTCCGTAATCCGCGCGTTTTTACACCGGGGATTTGAATCGGCTGTATGGCAGATCACACGCTCGACGAACCCCGCGTCGCCGAACTGACCGAGACGAGCGGCGTCCCCGGCTACGAAGATCGGATTCGCGACCTCGTACGCGAGGACCTCGAAGAAACGGTCGATCGCGTGCGAACCGACGCGATGGGCAACGTCGTCGGGACGATCGAGGGGGACAGTTCGTACTCGGTCGCCGTCGCCGCCCACATGGACGAGATCGGCTTCATGGTGAGTCACGTCGAGGGCGAAGACGAAGGCAACGGCTTCCTCGAACTCGAGGCGCTCGGCGGCTGGGATCCCCGGGTGCTGGCGGCCCAGCGGGTGACCGTCCACACCGAGGCCGGTGACCTGCCGGGCATCATCGGCTCGCCGCCCCCGCACACGCTCGACGAAGCGGACCGCGAGGCGACGCCGGACGTCGACGACGTCTCCGTCGACCTCGGGCTTCCCTACGAGGAGGTGACCGAGCGCGTCTCGCCGGGCGACCTAGTGACGATGGAGCAGTCGACGAAAGTCGTCGGCGAGACGATCACCGGAAAGGCCCTCGACGACCGCATCTGTCTCTACGCCATGCTCGAGGCCGCCCGGGCGATCGAGGATCCGGCGGTGACGATTCACTTCTGTGCGACCGTCCAGGAGGAGGTAGGTCTGCGCGGGGCGCGGGCCCTCGGCGTCGACGTCGATCCGGACTTGGCGATCGCGCTCGACGTTACGGTTGCGAACGACGTCCCCGACTTCGACGAGGGCGAGCACGTCACCCGCCTCGGCGATGGCGCGGCGATCAAGCTCAAGGACGGAAGCGTCATCACGAGCCCGAGGGTGCACCGACGGCTGCGCGACGTCGCCGAAACGGAAGCGATCGACCACCAGTTCGAGATCCTGCCGTCGGGCGGCACCGACACGGCCGGCTTTCAGCACACCCACGGCGCCAAGCCCGTCGGCGCGATCTCCGTCCCGACGCGGTACCTCCACACCGTCACGGAGACGGCCCACCGCGACGACGTCGGGGCCACCGTCGACCTGCTCACCGCCTTCCTGGAGAGCGAAACCGGCGACCACGAGTACTCGTACTGAGGTGACGGAAACGGCGTTCAATCCGGTCGCCGGCAGCGCTCGCGGACGCGAACGGGTGCCGTCAGCCCGGCGTTTCGTGGACCGTCAACTCGATCTCGCGCGGCCGTCCCTCGACGTCGGCGACGAGCCGTTCGAGGACGCGCTCGGCCTCGTCGTACAGTTTCGGGCGCACGCGGTCGATCACCCACCCCAGCGAGACCAGTCGCGGCAGGCTGATCGCGTCCGGGTCGGCAGTGTGCGGGTCGTACGTCGCCTCGAAGAACAGCCGCGTCGCCGCGCCGTCGTCGCCGTCCGCCGACGCGATCGGTTCCAGGCGCCACTCGCCGGCCGCGTCGAGGTCCGCCGTCAGGCGCCAGCCGAGACGCTCCGGCGGTTCGATCTCGGTGACGGTCGAGCGGACCGCGTAGGACAGCTTCCACCAGGAGAAGTGTAGTTCGTAGTCCGTGCCGACGCCGCCGTCCCCGTCGACGGTGACGCGATCCAGGTGCGAGGCGTAGGCCGGGTAGTCCTCGAACGAGGCGACCGCCTCGAAGACGGCCGCCGGTTCGCGATAGACGTCGGTGCTGACGAGGATCCGTTCCACATACGCCCGGTCGGGCCGCACCGAGAAAATTCTCTCGACCGGGACCGAGGTGCGGACGGTGACGGAGCGGCCGCGGGATCGACACGCGCCGTTCGAACCATCCTCCGCCGGATCGACACCATTGACTGGGTGCGCGACCGATCGGATCCTATGTACGATATCGCGATCGTCGGTGGCGGCGTGGCCGGCCGCAGCGCCGGCATCTTCACGGCCCGCGCCGGACTGGAAACCGTGATTCTCTCCGCCGACGAGTCCATCCTCGCGCGCAACGCCCACCTCGAGAACTACCCGGGCTTCCCTGGCGGCGTCGACGCCAGAACGTACCTTGAGCTCCTTCGCGAGCAGGCCGCGGAGGCGGGGTGTACGACCGTGGCGGACCGCATCGTCGCGGTCACGCCGCGGGCCGAGAATCCGTCGGTCACGCCACGGGAGGACGGATCGCCGGAGGCGGGGTTCGTACTCGAGGGCGAGAACGAGAGCTACGCGGCGCGCCGAGTGATCGCAGCCTCGTGGCCAGACAGCGAGTACCTCACGCCGCTGGACGTGGGCCGACGCCAGCGCGGGAGCAAGCACGTCGTCCAGACCGCCGAGACTGGACGGACGGCGGTCGACGGCGTCTACGCGGCCGGACGGATCGCGGACGAGCCCCACCAGGCGATCGTCGCGGCGGGTCACGGGAGCAAAGTTGCCCTCGCAGCCGTCCAGGACAGCGAGACGGCGTTCTACCACGACTGGGTCGCGCCCGCGGGCTACTTCACCGGCCGCGACCGCGACGTGCCGCCGGCCTGCGAGGAGATCGACGACGCGGAACGCCGGCGTCGCGACGAACGCGCCCGAGAACGGTTGCGCGACGCGCTCGCCGAGCCGAACGACGAGCGCCCGACGATGCACCCGAACGTCGACCGAGACTGAGTCGCGCCCGTCGACAAGTGACACTCGGTTCGGCGACGGCAGCGCCCGGTCCGCCGGAGGCAGGCCAGCCCGCGGCGACGATCGGGCGTCACACTCCGGGCGGCGTTTCTTCCCCGCGGCCGCCGAAGGGAGCCCATGACCCGCGTCGCGATCACCGGCGGAACCGGTAACGTCGGCGGGCAGGCCGTCGAGGCGCTCGCCGACCACGAGACGACGATCATCGCGCGGAGCGACCACGAGGACTACGACGTCGTTCGGCTCGACGTCGCGGATCGGGATCGATTCGTCGCGGTGCTCGACGGTCACGACGTGCTCGTCCACCTCGCGGCCAACCCCTCGCCGTTCGCCGACTGGGACGACGTCGTCGAGCCGAACATCGAGGGGACGTACAACGCCTATTACGCCGCCCTCGAGTGCGGCGTCGACCGCGTGGTCTTCGCGAGTACGAATCACGTCGCCCACATGTACAACGCGGCCGACCCGTCCGAACCGGAGTCCCTCGTCGAGGACCCGCGGCCGGTCACGCCGGACGATCCGCCGCGACCCGATTCATACTACGGGGTGAGCAAGGTGACGGGCGAGGCGCTCGGCAATTACGTGGCGGACCGACACGGGCTGACGGTCCTGAACCTGCGCATCGGCTGGCTGCTGAGCGAGGCGGACCTCGCCGAGACCCAGGCGGAGGCCGACGACCACGCCCGCTTCGCCCGCGCGATGTACCTCAGTCCGCGCGACTGTCGCGACGCCATCCGGCGCGCCGTCACCGCACCGATCGCCGACTCGCCGCTGACCTGTCACGTCGTTTCGCGAAACGACGACCGCTACTTCTCGCTGCTCGAGGCGACGACCGGCTTCGGCTACCGTCCCCGGGACAATTCGAGCGAGGTCCTCGACGACGGATAAGCGATCCGCGGGTGGCCACGCCGCACTCAAGGTTCCCCACCGGGGAAGGTACCGCGCGCGGCGCCCGTACGGCAACGGTTAACCCCGATCCGCCCGAACGTCGGGTCATGTCGATGTTGGACGACGTCTCGGTCGCCCTCGGGGTGACGGGGTCGATCGCCGCCGTGAAGACGGTCGAACTCGCCCACGAGCTCAGACGGCGGGGCGCGTCGGTGCGAGCGGTGATGACGGACAGCGCAGCGGGGATCGTCCACCCGGACGCCGTCGCGTACGCGACCGACGACGCGGTCGTCACGGAACTGACGGGCGGCGTCGAGCACGTCGAACTCTGCGGGACTGACGGCTGGGCCGACGTCCTCCTGATCGCGCCCGCGACGGCCAACACCGTGGGCAAGCTCGCGGCCGCTGTCGACGACACCCCCGTGACGACGACGGCGACGACGGCCATCGGCGCCGGCGTCCCGGTCGTCGTCGCGCCCGCGATGCACGAGCCGATGTACGACCACCCGGGCGTCCTCGAGGCGATCGAGACCGTCGAGTCGTGGGGCGTCGCGTTCGTCGAGCCCCGCGTCGAGGAGGGAAAGGCGAAGATCGCGACCGAGGCGTCGATCTGTACGGCCGTCGCCCGCGCGGCCGGCGATCGGCCGCTCGAGGGGAGCCACGTCGTCGTCACCGCGGGCGCGACGAGCGAGCCGATCGATCCGGTCCGGGTCATCACGAACGGAGCGTCCGGGCGGATGGGCCGGGCCGTCGCCCGCGCGTGCTACGCCATGGGCGCCTCGGTGACGCTCGTCCACGGCCCCGTCGGCCCGCACCCGGTCGATCGCCCCTCGACGCCCGCCGACGGATCGATCGACTACGCCACCCTCCGGACGATCTCGACTACCGCGGAGATGGTCGAGGCGACGCGAGCGGCGGCGACCGACGCGGACGCGCTCGTCTCCGCGGCCGCGATCGGCGACTACACGACGACCGCGGCCGAGGAGAAACTGCGCTCGGGTCAGTCGCGAACCCTCGAACTCGAACCGACCGAGAAGCTCATCGACGCCGTTCGCGAGGCCGACCCGTCGCTCCCGATCGTCGGGTTCAAAGCAGAGACGACCGGCGACGAGGCGGCGATGATCGACGCCGCCCGCGGCGTGCTCGAACGCGTCGACCTGGCGTTCGTCGTGGCCAACGACGCGAGCGCGATGGGGGCCGAGGAGACGCGGGCGTTGCTCGTCCACGCGGACGACGTCGCCAGGTACGTCGGCGACAAGGACGGCCTCGCCCGCGAGATCGCGACCGCCCTCGCGGTCGTCCTCGACGCGAACGCCGACGCGCCGGTGTGAGCGTCGGACGGTCGGTTCCGACTTACCGTCACAGGGAACACAGTTAAGACAGCGAGATCCTCCGTCGGATCGACTAGTCACGAACGTTATATAGGTCGCGTTCGTGGCCCAAATTGAATGGAAGGAGAATCGCCCACGACTGGCCCACTCCGCTGGTGATCTACATGCTACCGGACCGTCCGCAAACGGAGTTCCTGTCGAAAGGTGAGGTGTTCGAAGTCCTCCGAAACCAGCGTCGCCGGTACGTCCTGCAGTACCTGAAACAGGACGATCGACCGGTCGAGCTCGGTGATCTCGCCCAGCAGGTCGCCGCCTGGGAGTACGAAACGACCCTCGAGGATGTGACGCCCGAACAGCGAAAGCGCGTCTACACGACCTTACAGCAGACTCACCTCCCGAAGATGGACGAGGCGGAGATCCTCTCGTTCGACTCGGACGCTGGAGTCATCGAATCGACCGACCAGACGGGGAACGTGAGCGTCTACCTCGAAATCGTCCCCGGTCACGAGTTCGCCTGGCGCGAACTCTACCTCTCGCTGGGCGCCGTGAGCTGTGCACTCGTCGCCGTGATCTGGGGGAACGTCTACCCGTTCACGACGATCCCGACGATCGCCTGGACCGCGCTCATCGCGGTGACGTTTACGGTGACCGCCGGCGCGCACATCTACCACGAACGGAACATGCGCCTCGGGTACGGAAGCAAGCCGCCGGAACTCGCCTACGGCAGCGACGACTGACGGACTCGGCACCCGGCGGCGGACTCCCCGCTCGTCGCAACTCCCGTCGCGTCTACGTGGGTCGCTCGCGCGATCGACGCGAGTTACCTCGGTTCCATCGAGCACGTGCGGGTGCGCAGGGCGGAATCGCGCTCGCATCGTCAGCTTTTACTCCGTCTCGGAAGCACTCTCGGCATGGATCAACTGGAGCGGTCACTGCGCGAGGCCCCCATCGTCGAGAAAGACGACGGATACCAGTACTTCGTCCACCCCGTCAGCGACGGCGTCCCCAAACTCGATCCGGGCTTGCTCCGCGAGATCGTCATCCGGATCATCCGGAAGGCTCGCCTCGACGAGGTCGACCGGATCGTCACGCCGGCGGCGATGGGCATTCACATCTCGACGGCCGTCTCGCTCATGACCGACCTTCCCCTGACGGTCATCCGCAAGCGGGAGTACGGACTCGACGGCGAGGTCGCGATCGCACAGCGGACCGGCTACTCGGAGAACGAGATGTACATCAACGACGTGCGGGCCGACGAACGGGTCCTCGTCCTCGACGACGTGCTCTCGACCGGCGGGACGCTGGCCTCGGTGCTCGCCGCGCTCGACGAGATCGGCGCGGAGGTCGTCGACACCGTCGCCGTCATCAAGAAAGTCGGCGGCGAGAACGCGGTCGACGACGCGGGCTACCACGTCAAGACGCTCGTCAACGTCGACGTCGTCGACGGCGAGGTCGTCATCGTCGACGCCGACGGCGACGACTGAGCGGCGATCGCCCGCGCGTTCGATCGACCGGTTCGCGACCGAACCGACACTCATTCGCTCACCACTGCATGATGGAAAACTGGTAGACGAGCCCCAGCACAAACGAGATCGCGATGGTGATCAGCGCGAAGGCGACCGCCACGTTGCCGAGCGGTTGGACGCCGAGCCAGGCCGCAGTGACCCCGACGATCGCGAGGGCGAGCGCCAGGACGCCGAGGCCGACGCCGATCGATCCGCCCAGTTCGACCAGCCACGGTGGGTCGGCGTCCTCGACGGTCGTCGACGGCGCCAGATCCGAGATCGTCCCCCCGAGTATCTCCTCGCCGGGCTGGCGTCCCGACTCGTCGGTCGGGAAGTCAGCCGACGCGTCGGCTCCGGACTCGTCGGTCGGGAAGTCAGCCGACGCGTCGGCTCCGGACCCGTCGGACTGATCCGTCTTATCGGCCGTCATACCCGTTCATCGTCGGTTCCGGGCAAAAGTCCGTCGAAGCGATGCTGACTGACGGCTGACCGGTCGGGGGTGACGACGACCGGTACACGCGGCGCGGACGGTGATGAGGCGGTGACGGATTAGTCCGACGACCCCGGTGACGGCTGGCTGCCGATTCCCGACTGGATCGGCTCCGTCGGGTTTTCGAGCAGACACGCCGACTCGCGGCCCGGACCCTTGGATTCGAGGGCCGGCCGCTGGGTCTCACACGGCGTCGTGAAGTTCTCCGCGAGAATGCTCTCGGCCGCGTCCGGCTCGTCGTCGACGATCGACTCGATCGCGTGCGCGAGGATCGTCTCGGCGGTGGTATCCGATAGCTGCGTCGGGAGGTCGAACTCGGTGCGAATCCAGCGATTCAGCGTTTCGAGATCGAAGTCCGACGGCGATACCTCCGTCGCGTCGTCGACCGTGTCGGCCTCGATCGCGTGGATCTTGACGATACTTTCGAGGTCGAGCCCGGGGCCTTCGACCTGCTTGCGGAAGTGAAGCAGGTTCCGCCACTCCGCCTGCGGGAGGTTGATCCCGTCCGGGGGGATCACCTTCGGACAGCGGGTGTGGAACCGACAGCCGGCCGGCGGCGCGGACGGGTCCGGCACGTCGCCTTTCAGCTCCTGGCCCATCCCGCGTTCGCGCGGGTCGGGCGTCGGAATCGAGGACAGTAACGCCTGGCTGTAGGGGTGCTGGGGATTCGTGAACAGCTCCTCCGTCGGCGCCACCTCGACGAACTCGCCCAGATACATCACGGCGACCCGGTCGCAGATCTCGCGCACGACGCCGAGATTGTGGCTGATGACCAGCATCGTCAGGCCGAAGTTTCGCTGGAACTCGTCGAGCAGCCGGAGGATCTCCGACTGAACGGAGACGTCGAGCGCCGAGACGGGTTCGTCGGCGACGATGAACTGCGGGTTGACCGACAGCGCTCGCGCCAGGCCGATGCGCTGTTTCTGCCCGCCGGAGAACTCGTGGGGATAGCGCTCCATGTCCGACGCCGAGAGGCCGACGCGCTCCAGCAGGTCGGCGACGATCTCCCGGCGACGGGATTTGTCGGTCATCCCCTGAACCGTCAGGGGTTCGGCGACGGACTCGCCGACGCTCATCCGGGGATCGAAACTCGAATCGGGATCCTGGAAGATCATCTGGACCTCTCGGCGGAAGCGCCGGAGCTCCTCGGCGGAGTACTCGGTGATGTCCTCGCCGTCGAAGATGACCTGGCCGCTCGTCGGCTCCTCGAGGCGGATCATCGACGTCGCCGCCGTCGACTTGCCGCAGCCGGACTCGCCGACGATCCCGAAGGTCTCGCCGCGCTGGATCTCGAAGCTGATTCCGTCGACCGCGCGGGCCCGACCGACCTCCGTGTCCATGAATCCCTGGGTGATCGGGTAGTGTTTCTTCAGGTCGCGCACCTCGAGGAGCGGATCGGTCGATCGACTCATCGAGGCTCACCCCCGGGCGAAGCGGTCAGATCGCGATCGGCTTCGAGGACCGTGTTCGGATCCATGTCCGATCGGAAGTGGACGCAGGAGACCTCGTGATCGGCCGAACCCTGCACCGAGTGCTCCGGCGGCTGCTCGCCGTAGGTGCACTCGTCGATGGCGTACGGACACCGATCCGCGAACCGACAGCCCTCCGGCGGATCGAGCGGATCGGGCAGTTCGCCAGGAATCCCGCCGAGATTCCCCTTCCCGGGCAGGCACTCGAGCAGGGCTCGCGTGTACGGGTGCGACGGGTTCTCGAAGATCTCGTACACCGATCCGCGCTCCATCACCTTGCCGGCGTACATGACGACGACGCGATCGGCGACCTCCGCGACGACGCCCAGGTCGTGGGTGATAAACAGGACGCCCATGTCGAGTTCGTCCTGGAGCCGGTTGAGTAGCTTCAGGATCTGGGCCTGGATCGTCACGTCCAGCGCCGTCGTCGGCTCGTCCGCGATCAGGAGGTCCGGCTCGCAAGCCAGCGCGATCGCGATGATCACCCGCTGTTTCATCCCGCCGGAGAACTCGTGCGGGTAGTCGTCGAGCCGGGAACTGGCCTCCGGAATCCCGACCTGGGTCAGCAATTCGACGGCTCGTTCGGTGGCTTCCTCCTCGGAGAGGTCCTGGTGGAGCGTGATCGCCTCGCGGATCTGCCAGCCGATCGAGTAGACCGGGTTGAGCGCGCCCTGCGGGTTCTGGAAGATGTGGCTGACCTCGCCGCCGCGCAGCTTCCGAAGTTCGGATTCGCTCATCTCGGTCACCTCGCGTCCGTTGACCCTGACCGAACCCTGCGGAATGAAGCCCGGCGGACTCTTGAAGAGCCGCGTGATCGACTCGCTCGTGACGGTCTTACCGGACCCGCTCTCGCCGACGATGGCGACGGTTTCGCCGCGGTCGACGCTAAAGGAGACGCCGTCGACGGCCTTCACCTCGCCGGCATCCGTCTCGAAGTACGTGTGAAGGTCGGTCACCGAGAGGAGCGAATCGGCCGCCGCCGTCGCTCCCGTCGCGCCCTGTACACCGTCTCGGTCGCCGTATTCCGTGCTCATGACTCGGCACCTCCGTGTCGCGGGTCGAGCGCGTCGCGCAGCGCGTCGCCGATGAAGTTGAACGCCAGGATCGTAAAGAACAGGAAGATACCCGGGAACGTCGAGATCCACCACGAACTTTGCAGGGATCCCCGCCCGTCCGCGATCACGCGACCCCACGAAGGGATCGTCGGATCCGAGAGGGCCAGGAACGCGATCGCCGCCTCCGCGAGGATGATGCTCGGGATCGTCAGCGTCGCGGCCGTGATGATGCTGTTAGTCGTGTTCGGCAGGAGGTGGCGTCGGATCGACCACTTACTCGTCGCCCCGGCGCTCTTTGCGGCCTGCATGTAGGGCTCTGCTTTGCGTTGTAACGCCTCCGCCCTGATGATTCGCGCCGTTGCACCCCAGCCGAACAGGCCGAAGATCATGATCAGGATGAAGAGGCTTCCACCGATCGTGTAGGCCAGCAACAGGAAGAGGAAGAACGACGGGAATGTCATCTGGAGATCGACGTAGCGCATCAGAACCTCGTCGACGAGCCCGCCGAAGTAGGCGGCAGACAGTCCCACGACCGTCGCGACGACGACGCTGAGTAACGTCGCGGCCAGGCCGACCATCATGCTCACTTCCATCCCGTGAACGATCAGCAGCAGGATGTCCTCGCCCGATCCAGTCGTCCCGAGCGGGTACTGCATGCTACCGTGGCAGATCTCAACACCGGCCTCCATCGTGGTGCCGCCGGGACAGTTATTCCCGACGTGATACTTCTCGATCGACATCCAGAACGGCGGCAACTCCTCGAAGCCCGGGTTCCGCTCTGGGAACGGCAAGACCCGCGCACCGATCCCCCCGACGACCAGGATCACTGAAAGGAACAACCCGCTGATGACGGCGGCCTTGTTCTTCCGGAACTGTTTCCAGTAGTGCATCGTCATCCGGGGGCTCTGATACAGCGGTCTGACGCCGTAGTAGACGAGACAGGCGAGCGTCAAGACCCAGAGCCAGTCTTCCGGGGCGACGGTTCCGATAACCGGGAGTTCGGCGGGTTCTGCAGCCGCGGAGACGAACTGCGAGTAGATGTCGAACAGGACGCCGAACAGCCAGATCGCGAGAAAGCCCATCCAGAGGTACTGGCCGGGCGATCGGCCGCTGTTCGCGAGGTCGATCTGGTCCCAGTCGACGGACTCGAACGTCTCTCGCGGCTCCTCGAGACCGTCGTCGACCGCCGGAGAGTCAGTCGGTTCGCTCATTATCGATCACCGTAGTCGATGCGCGGATCCAGTACCGCGTACATGATGTCCTCGACGAGGTTGCCGACGATCGCCAGAAACGTCGGAATGAGAATGGTGATCGCCACCAGGCTCGTGTCCTGGCGGACGATCGCCTCGTACGAGGCGAGTCCGATCCCCGGGATGCCGAAGACAACCTCGACGAGGTACGACCCAAAGAGGACGATACCGAGGATCCGACCGACGAAGATCGTCATCAGCGGGATCGACGCCGGGCGGAAGATGTGCTTCGCGGTGATCCGACGCGCACTCACGCCCTTGGCTTTCGCAGTCTTGACGAAGTCTGCGTCGACGTACTCCAGCGCTTCGGCGCGTGCGTATCGCATCACCGTCGCAATCGAGGTCGTCATGATGACGAACGTCGGCAGGAGCAATTGCTTCAGGTTCGCAGGACTCAGAATACCCACGTATCGCTCGCCCTCGAAGTTATCTCCGACGAACGCGAGGTGACTCGCGTCTGTCGTCTCGAGCCAGGTGAAACTCCCGTCCGCCGCGAGTGCCAGTTTTCCGTTGAACTCGTAGGGCACCCACCCGAGCCAGGACGAGAACACGAGGAGCATGATGATCCCGAACCAGAAGTTCGGAATGCTGAGCCCGAAGAAGGCGAAGAACGTGGCGGTATAGTCCTTCTTCGTGTACTGGTTGACCGCCGAGTAGAGGCCGATGATCGTCCCGAGAATCGTCGAGAGTATGATCGCCGGGAACCCGTACATCAGCGAGTACGGGATCGCACGCTTCATGACGTCGATCACCGGCTTCTGGTATTCGATCGACCAGCCCCAGTCACCCTCGAAGACGTTCGTCATGAACTGCAGGTACCGTTCGTGAAACGGCATGTCGAGCCCCATTTGCTGGCGCTCGGCCTGTACCGCCGTGGTGAGGTTTTCACCGGCCATCGCCGCCCGCATCTGCGCCTCCATGATGCGCGTTTTCGGCGTCTGATCCATCAGAACGAACGTGACGGTGAGAATAATCGCCGTTGCGAACCCCGCCCACACCAATCGACGTAAGATATACCACTTCATGTGTTGTTAACGTCCTTGAAAATCGACGAGCTACCCCGCCGGTTCAGACTTCGTCGAGTTCGAAGTTGTCGTTCTGCCGGAGCAGCTCGCGCGCCTCCTCGACTTCTTCCGTGCCGATATCGACTCCGTAGACGTTCACCGCGTCCTCGTTGTACCAGTTCGACCAGGTCGGCTGGAACGTGACGGCGGGTTCGGTGTAACCTTGCTGGATATCGTTCGAAATCGTCTGCTTGTCGATGACCAGCGCCATCGCCTCGCGTCCGTCGCGTTCCCGTGAGAGGATGCTCCCGTTGGATCGCTGATTGAAGAACAGGAAGCTGATCCACGGTACGCGCTGTTTCTCGACGCGGACCGATTCGACTGCCTGCTGGAACTCCGCGATGTTGTCGGTCGGTAGAAGCATCTCGTCTCCTTCCCCGTTTCGCAACTGCTCGACGCGCGAGGAATCCTCGGGAACGTTGTTGAACTGGTACCGCTCGAAGTACGGCGCGTCCACGAAGGCCTCGTCCATATCCTTGACGTTGCTTCCCTCCGTGTGTTCGCGCATGTAGTACTCGTCGTTTCGAGTGGTCGTGAACGACCCTGCGGCGCCGGCGACGCGGTCCTCGTACTGGTACGGGCCGAGGTTGCCGGTCCAGGTAAACTCCTGAATCTCGGTCGATTCCCGAAGTGCCTGCGCGTCCGGAGCGTACGCTTCGTACAACGCCTTCGGGAGGACCATTTCGCCCCAGATGACCGGTCGGAGCGGGAATAGCGGATCTGCTTCCGGTAGTTCCAGCTGGAACTCCAGTTCACCGGTCTGTTCGACGTTCTCGACCGCGCTATACGAACTGATGCTCTCGCTCGGCGGGCTCGAACCGTCCCAGAGTTCGACGTTTTCAGGGCTGTCGTACCCGACGGCGTGAAGGTTCTCAAGCTGGAACACCCAGTCTTCGGCCGTCATCTGACCGTAGTCGGTTCCGTCCGCGGACTGGCCGAATTGCAGGTTGTCCCGAACCGTACAAACCCAGACCGTCGAATCGCCGGAGTCCTCGATGCCGATGTGAAGCGGGATGACCTCGTCATCCTTTCGAATGGCGTAGGCACCGTCGGACATGAGCGCGACCCGCATCGCGGAGTTGTCATCGGAAATTTCCGTCGGGAGGAGAGTCGATAACGGCGTTCCCTCCAGCTGGATGTAGTCGCCGCCGACCGTCTGATCGTTACGGTACCGTTCGATCTGGGACAGCTCCGCACCGTAGGCGTTGAAATCGTCCGTCGTATTGATGTCGTTCTGGAAGCCATAAAAGTCGAGACTCTGGGACATGAAGTTCGCCGGCAACTCCTCGGTTAGCGTCCCCATGATCTGATCGATGAGATCCTGACGTTCCTCCTGATCGGTGGAGTTACGGAACTCCTCGTACATCGAATTCAGATCGGCCTCGGGAACGTAACCGTAGGCGTTGACAGCCGAATCTTTCTGCCAGAACGTGTCGGTGTCGCCGGGGGTTCGCGGATACGAGTTGGCTCGAATTCCAATGAGGAGGTCCCAGGGGTAAACGGTCCGGGTCTTGTCCGGCGGTCCGGCATTGTAGCCCACAGGCCCCCACTCGAACTCCTCCGGATTCGCGTCCGGTAACGGCTCGGAGTTGAAGTCCTGGCCGAGCACCTCCGGCCGAGCCTCCGTCTGGAGGTTGACGCCGATCGATTCGAGATTCCGTTTCATCTCGGCGGCGATGTCCTCCGCGTTGGAACTCCCGGCGTCATAAATCAGTAGCGGCTCGATCCGGTTTCCGTCTGCATCGTACAGCTCGACGTCCGGAAGTTCCTCGCTCGGATCACCGCCATCACCGCCGTCCGATCCATCGCTCCCGTCGCCGCCGCCGGTGCAGCCAGCTAACGCAGCAATGCCAGCTGCACCGGAGGTTTTTAATAGAGCACGTCGCTTCAACGGTCGAAAGGCCCGTCGTGGCATAGCGTTTGGATTTCACTAACACGGTAAATAGTTTTTGATTTTTTGGTTCCGAGTGACACGATATCGGATAATATCTACCGGACTTGGGGAAATATTTTATTTATTATATTTAAAACGAACGGTCGGGCAAATCGATTCCTCGAATCGCGCCACGTTGTGCTCGGTTGAACGGGTTTCAGACCGATTTCAGTGTCCGCGACGGTCCAAAAACAAATTACCACGCTGATACCCAGTTTTGAACGGCAGTAATAGTCGAAATCCGGGCCTCCTGGATTCGGACTGCTGGCGCGACGAGCAACTGACCGATCCGGCCAATAGGCAATTGCCCGTCATCCCCAACTTCCCCAGAACACGTGGTAATCAACGCTCCCTTCGACAAAGCGATTCACCGCGCGATCGGTCCACGGAGCGGTCGGCCGTCGAAACGACTCGTCCGGTCCCTCACCGGGGCGAAATACCTCGTCGGCAGTTGCACCGCGGTGCGATCAACTACTCGCTTTGTACGTGGCCCTACACGTATCACACTCGAAAGTGCTCACAGCCAAGGCGTAGCCGGAGGGAGATTCGAACCACGCCGAGACGTCCTCACTGGCTCACGGCTGCCGATTACTTGTCGTGGTTCTCACTCGCTCCCTGCTCATAGCTAGAATTTTTGAGGATTAAAGGACCGCTCAATCCATGCCAAAGTGAAGCTCACGTTCTCCGTGAGTACATTGCTATACCTCGCACGCCAACAGAACTCACCAGCGGCCGCTGTCTAAAGAGGGCATTGAGGAACGAGCAGGAGGTGGCGAAAAGTATCCAAGCAATTCACCAACCACCTCAGTAAGACGTTAAAAGGGGTATAATGAGATTTTGGAGAAGGAGGGCACCCCGAACACCCTGACGAGTGACGGGGTGTGTCTCTATCGACGGAGTGTCAGTTCGAGAAGTCGTCACTGTGCTCGAATTACTCGGCCATAACCGCTACATGGTGCGATCCAGAACTGAATAGTGGCTATCAGAACTCAAAACCGACCCGCTGGTGGCGTCACCGTCGCCGGCCGCAGTCAACGAAACATAGTTCAAAAAAGTAATTTCACACCAATATCAATACGGGAATAAAGCTATTACTTGAAATCGACGTGTTCGGCTGTCGCGGGACTGACCCTACAGCGTCGATTTTGCATCGACTCGTTGAGAAACGGAATTACCACGACACAGAGTTTCCCGTTGATGCCGGCAGCGATCTGGCTGCCCTTGCGTGCCCCAAATTAAGCGGCCAGCTCAACTCCAGCGAGCGAAACCCCGTCGAAAAGAGGTTCCAGACTGTCTCAATGTGAATCGGCCGCTTTCACACCTTCTGGGGGCGGTCCGTCCAGCGCCCGCCGCTGACTAAAACGCTTCAGGTATCGCTACAATCACGATCGTCCGACCAAGCGTTCAATGGTCGAAAGCCGGCTGAGAAGGTGTGAACTAGGCGGTGCCAATAGAAGTGAAACAATAGATTACAATCGCTGATGTGGTTCAAAAACTCAGAAGATACGTCAATTCCAACTTACATCTACTGTTTTCGTGGCGAGATCTTCACCCACATCGTTCTCGGCGGCTACTTCTATATATTTATCACCTTGGTCATCCCAGCTGGTTGTGATCGAAGATCCACTTCCGCTGACGTCACCATCCCAATTGAACGAAAGATCTGATCCAGCCGCTACATCTGCAGTATATGTAGCAGTATCACCGGGAAGGAGGGAATCTGGCCCAGAAATAGAAACTTCTGGCGGTTCTGGTTGATCCCCGCCGCCGTCATCATCCTCATTCGCATTAAAGAAGTCATACGCTTCATCCTGTTGGTTCAATTGGTTTGTAACAGTGAGAGTGACATCATATTTCCCGGGCTGCGAGGGAACGTATTCCTGCTCATCTTGGTACGTATCGGTGCAAGATTCGGTGCTCGTAGGATTCACTGCCTTACTCTCAATCGTATCCGATGGACCCACATCCCAGAAAAAGTTCACCTCCGATCCAGATTCAACAGCAGCCGAAATATCAACTGATTCCCCAACATCGGGGTCATATGGCGTAATATTCAACTCTTTAATATTGGGTTTATAAAGAGTATCCTTGGCTTCAAAGAAGTCGGATACGCTATCGGTATTACCGTTGCCATCCTCAACAGCTAGTTCGACGTCATATTTTCCAGCTTCAGAGGGAGTGTACTGCCATTCCTTTTCGTAAATACCGTCCCCAACAAATTTTGTTTCCGAACTTCGTGCCGACGAGTCCACGGTATCCGACAGGCTCACATCAATGGACCAGTCGGGTTCGGTCACCGACTCCACCGTCGCAGCGATCGTGACCGACTCATCAACTGGAACCGTGTAACAACCGATTTCGAATTCGATTATTTCCGGCCCCTCCGGCTGGGACGTTACAGTAAAGTAATCCTTTGCCTGTACCGTATTGTTGTCTACGTCCGTTGCTTGCAAGGATACCTGATGTTTTCCAGTAACGGTTGGTACGTACGAATATTCATCTTCATATTCTTCGACACCCCCATCATTTTCGTCAACATTACGCTTTGTACCATCGGAAGCTCGGTGATCAGATGCGCTGCTGTCCACCGGACCGACATCCCAAGCGAAGGTTACGTCGGATTCCGCTTCGACAGCCGCCGAGATCGTCGTCGTCTCGCCTACCGGAACAGTATAATCAAGGTCTAAGCTCGTCAGTTTTGGGTATTCATCGACCCATATTTCTACGGTGTCGACTCCGCTCACCCCCGCCGCGTTACGTTGCACAAGGGCAACGGTCATGTAACCTCCCGTCGACGGCGTGTGAGATTCTAGTGTCCGAGAAAACCGGCTGACCCGGCACCAACCATCGTCGCTGTGTTGAATGAACCAACGCGAATCGATAACGTTTTCACTTTCGTCCGTCCGTAATTTTATTGGCTCGCCAACTATAAATTTGTCATCTGGCCTCGGTTCTATAATCTCGGGATGGGGTCCGCTACTGCCCTCAACCGCCATATGACTCTGCAAGACCGTAGTAATAGGGTCCTCATCCTCATAATTACAAGTCCAGTCGTTGCGATAACCAGATGTATCAGGTATTGATGCGCCGTTTTTCGACAACGTGTCCGAATTTACGCATGACTGTTCAATAAGGGTCGGATCCGGAAGAGGCTCAATATCGATTCCCCAAAAGTACGAATCGACGAGTCCATATCCGTCTCCAAATTCGAACGTCGACTGCACAGTAACCGATCCGCCGGTATTCGGTTCCACAAGGACATCAAAGACCAGGAAATGCGCCTGGCCAGGACCTTTTTCGGTAGGTCTAAAGGAAAAGGATACCTCGGACGGATCAAACCGGTTTGGTGGCGGGCTACTGATATAATCAAGAATTATCGTTCCAGCCACATATGCCAAGCCAGCCATCGTAAATGCCGAGGTCGTCGTCGAGAGGGCGGCAACGCCGAGTCCCAGCGAGATCACATCCCCGAAGTTAGTCGTCGAGAGGGCTTCTCCTCGCTCACTGGCGACTTCGCCGCCATAATTTGCCAGTGCGGTTTCGACGTCAATATTCTCCGGGTTCACCCCCGAATTTACAATTTCTTCCGCGAGCTTGCTCTCGGCCATTTCTGCCTTTTCTAATGAAGTGTCAAGAAAAGAGGTGAAATTTTCAGGACCGATTATCCCGAGTGTATTCTGGCCATATAACGGCGACAATGATAGTGAACTGCTGCTGTTAGGAGTTACCTTCATAATCGACTTTGCACCTTCTCGATGACCCATGTTGAATTCCCGATTAGCCACCGGCTGGAGCGTAGGTTCACAAGACCACTCGGTCGGTTCTTCGTCAACAGCGACCCCTTCGTCTATAGAATACCAGTTTCCAGTGAGTGCAAATTTGTGGCGCCATACAGGGTCCCCATCCCTCGCATCAGCGTTTGATTCGTATGTAGCACCAAAATATGAAAGGTTTCCATTACTAATTAGGTGTTTGCCGACACTTTCACCTTGTGGGATTCGCAACCACTGTCGCTTGGCTTCTGAATTCCAGACCGGAACCACCGCATTAACCACATCCTGGAAGTTGCTCACATATTTCGATTCCTCTTGAGTATTAGAGTCGTGTAATTTCCGTCCACTGGCTCCGACTGCCACGCCCGTTCCAAGGACACCGAGCGAACTGAGCAAGTCACGTCGGTCCATATTATTTGGTAAAAAGTAGGAAGTACTTTAATCTTTCTCTAAAATAAATTTTTTATAATTATCAAAAATAATTGTAGTAATGTTATTTTGGCGTCTTATCGTATTATAATCCTTTAATTGTGTTATTAATAGTTATTATTTGTTGCGGAAAGACAATACACCGACTACTTAAACCTGCTCATGTGGAAATATATTACGGAACGCTCGATTCCAGAGCATCAATGAACAACTTTGCAAATCGTACGCTTGATCAACTAAGCTGTTTTTTATTCAGCTATTGATGGCCGTGAAGCCTCATTGTTACACGCACTAATTACGTGAACAACGTGGCAAACTCGTGATGCTTGATTACGGCCTCACGCCCTCTTTTCGCAACGGATCGCACAACCACTGACAGTCGTTCCGTTGACAGTGACAAGGTTGTACAACTCGTCCGAGGTGTGATGGACGATTGCCATCTGTTGAAACAGCTTGCTCCTCCTGCAGAACCTCGGTTTCGTTCAAACTACCTCATGTGACGTTTGCTGCTCGCGAATTTGCTCGCAGCAAAGAAGTAGCGGGAGGTAGATTTGAACTACCGATCTGCGGGTTATGAGCCCGCCGGAATCTCCTGGCTATCCCATCCCGCTACCTCATGGTATCCGAGAACGCCAGATAAGGGTTGTGATTCGGGTGCCGTGTGTGGGTTCGTCGCGCGGTGAAGCGGGTCAGGCCGCGCTGGCTTCGAGGACGGTGACCTCCTCGGCATCGACGTGCTCGACCGAGAGGAAGTGCGGGATGTACTGGCGTCGTTCGAACGCCTCCCGTTCGGATTCGGATCCGACGGTACACCAGAGCTGGACCCGATCCGGCCCGTGCCACTCGCCGTTTCGGTTGATGGCGAAGCAGACGTACTCCTCGCCGTCGACCTCGATCACGGCGTCCTTGCGGATGCCCGGGTCGCCGCGAATGATCACCTTCTTCATACCGACGGCTTCGGACAGCCAGACCGTAAGCCCTTCGGAGTCGACCGTTTACGGCCGACAACGGCTGATCGGCGATGAGAATGCGTCGTCGGCGGCGGAACGAGATCCGTCGGTTGCGCCCCTGGCGCTGACATTCTGCCGCGAGTCGCGCGCTGGATGCTTCACAGTCCGGTTCCAATCATCGCTGAAGACCACCACAGCATCCGGTTCCAATCAGTCACAGCCTCGCACGCTCGTATCACAACTACCCGCAGGGCGACAATAGTGACCGCCGCGAAGCAACGCACGCACGTGAGCGGGTACAAAACTAATTAGAGTGCGTCAAGCGAGCTCGTGTCGGCTGGAAGCACACCGATGGAACCGGGCAACCGCGAATCATTCGTCGACGGGCGACGGCTCGACGTCGAACCAAACGCGTTTTAAACGGGGCTGCCCAACGGATCGGTAAGTGAGCCACCAATGGAGATGCCACGCCGCTTCAATACGTACTGTCCGCACTGTCACGAACACCACGAACACGAAGTCGAAAAGGTCCGGACGGGCCGCTCGACCGGCATGAAGAAGGTCGCCGACCGCCAGCGCCGGCGCCAGACGTCGACGATCGGGAACTCCGGGAAGTTCTCGAAAGTTCCCAGTGGGAACAAACCGACGAAAAAGACCGACCTCAAGTACCGCTGCAGCGAGTGCGGCAAGGCCCACCTCCGCGAGGGATGGCGCGCCGGCCGACTCGAATTCCAGGAGTGATCACGATGGCAGGATCATTCTACTCCGTCCGCTGTGGCGACTGTGAGAACGAACAGATCGTCTTCGGCCGGGCCTCGACCGAGGTGGCCTGCGCCGTCTGCGGAACGACGCTCGTCCGTCCGACCGGCGGCAACGCCGCGATCGAACACGAGATCGTCGAAACAGTCGAGTCACGATGAAGTACAGCGGCTGGCCGGAACCGGGCGAGCTCGTCGTCGGCAAGATCGACGAGATCGAGGACTTCGGCGTCTTCGTCGACCTCCAGGAGTACGAGGACAAACGCGGCCTCGCGCACGTCTCGGAGGTCGCGAGCGGCTGGATCAAGAACGTCCGTGACCACGTCAGCGAGGGTCAGATCACCGTTTGCAAGGTCCTCGACGTCGATCGGTCGGCCCAGCAGATCGACCTCTCGATCAAGGACGTCAATGACCACCAGCGCTCGGAGAAGATCCAGGACTGGAAGAACGAACAGAAAGCCGACAACTGGATGGAACTCGCGTTCGGCGAGTCGCTGGACGGCGAGCAGTACACCCAGATCGCAAACGAGCTACTCGCGGCCCACGGCAGCCTCTACGACGGGTTCAAACAGGCGGCCATCCACGGGAGCGAAGCGCTCTCAGAGACCGACCTCACGGACGAGGAGATCGAGGCGCTGGTCGACACCGCGCGCGAGAACGTCTCCGTCCCGTACGTCACCGTCACCGGCTACGTGGACCTCGAGAACCCCTCCGCATCCGGCGTCGACGGCGTCCGCGAGGCGCTTTCGGCCGCCGAGGGCAACGGCGAACTGCCCGACGAGATCGAACTCGACGTGACCTACGTCGGCGCACCGGAGTACCGAATCAGGGTCCAGGCACCCAATTACAAGACGGCGGAGGATCACCTCGAATCCAGCGCCGATCGCGCGATCGCGGCCATCGAGGACGAAGGCGGCAGCGGCCAGTTCCACCGCGACCGGCGAACGGACGAGGAGTAACCGCGACCGCTCTGCGTTCCGAACATGAAATCCGACATTCGACGCTGTTCCGAGTGGCAGTCCGAGCACGAGCGGCCGGTCTACACGCTCGACTCGCGCTGTCCCGAGTGCGGTGCGACCGCGGAGAACAGCGTGCCGGCGTCGTTGACGCCGGGCGACCCACGCGGCGAGTACCGACGCGCACTTAAGCGTCGGCTTCGGGGGTAGCACATATGGACGAACTCGCCGTCGATACCGTCGCGGATCCGACCCTCGACGATCCGGTCGTGATCGAGGGACTCCCCGGCGTCGGTCACGTCGGCTCGCTCGCCGCGGATCACTTGCTGGAAGAGCTCGACGAGCAGACCACGCTCGTTCGACGGATCTACTCGCACGCGTTTCCCCCGCAGGTGTCCGTCGAGGGCGGCGTCGCCTCGCTGACCTGCACGGAGGTTCACGCGATTTCGCCGGACGACGCCCGCGACATGCTCGTCTTCACGGGCGATCACCAGGCCCAGCACGCGGAGGGACACTACGTGCTGGCGGACGCCTACCTCGACGTCGCCGAGGAATTCGGCGTCAGCGAGGTGTTCGCGCTCGGCGGCGTCCCCACCGGCGAGCTCATCGAGGAGTACGCCGTCGTCGGCGCCGTCACCGACGAGTCGATGATCGAACCGCTCGAAGACGCCGGCGTCGAATTTCGCGAGGACGAGCCCGCCGGCGGCATCGTCGGGATCTCGGGACTGCTCCTCGGGTTAGGCGCGCGTCGTGGTATCGACGCGACCTGTCTCATGGGCGAAACCAGCGGCTACCTGGTCGATCCCAAGAGCGCGCGAGCCGTCCTCGACGTCCTCGAGACGGTGCTCGGCTTCGACGTCGATTACGACTCGCTCGACGAACGGGCGGACGAACTCGAAGACGTCATCGGCAAGATTCAGGAGATGGAAGCCCAGGGCGGCATGGACCTCCCGAGCGACGACGACCTCCGCTACATCGGCTGATCGATTTCGGACCGGGACGATTTTGAAGCGGCTGTTCGGCGGACCGGGAACCTACCCCTCGAGTACTTCGTAGGAGACGTCACCGTCGCGGAGGCTGTCCGTCACCCGACCGACGGCGCCCGTCGTCGCCACGACGGCGACGTCGAGTCCGCGCTCGGTCGCGGCGACGGCTACCTCGCCGGCGGCGACCGTGACCGCCGGTGCGACGCCGAGTTCACGGAGGACGACGACGGCTTCGACGCCGCTCGCGACGACGCGATCGGCGTCCTCCACGATCGACGCGACGGTTTCGTCGTCGACGGCGCGGCTGCCGCCGGCTCGCACCGGTGGCACCTGCACGACCGTGACGGTACCGGGGTCGAGGTCGATCACCCCTTCGAAGTTCGTGACGCCCACGTCGGTGCCGGCGTCGGCGTCGGTCGAGGCGATGCCGGTCGCACTCCCCTCGGTTCCCGGCGACGCGGTGAGGAGGCCGTCCTCGACCGAGAGCGAGACGGGGTCGCCCTCGGACACCGACTCGGTCGCGATCGCGGCGTCCTCGCCCATCGTCCCGAGGACGTCCTCGGTGACGTGATCGGCGAACCGTCGGACGTCGTCCGCGGCGCGAAAGAGCCAGTCGACGCCCTCGTTCGTGACGCGATAGCGCGACCGGGCTTCCTTCTCGACGAAGCCCTCGTCGACCAGTTCGCGGATGTACTCGCTGACGGCCTGGCTCGTGACGCCGACCTCCTCGGCGATTTCGCCCTGGCTCACGGCCGGTTGACGCTCCGCGATCTCGACGAGGATGCGCAGACGGGTCGCGACCCGCTTGTTATCGAGGACGTCGACCATGGCTACGTCTCCGGCGCGTACAGCAAAAAGGTACGTGATCGACGGGATCGTCCGAACGCGCGACTCGGGGTCGACCGCGGGCGCTCCTCGAATGCCGTCGGTTTGCTTCCCTGGCCTCCGGGCGAACGGCGAGTGATCAGTCGTCGACAGTCGCTCGCTTGCGCGAGAGGACCGTCCGTTCGAACTCGCAGACGAGTTCGTCGTCCTGGTTGAAGACCTCGACCAGCATGGTGACCACGCCGCGGTCGCCGTCGGACGTCTCGCGCTTGTCGGTCACCGTCGACTGGACGGCGATCGTGTCGCCGTGGTAGACCGGTTTCGGGTGCGAGACCTCGTCGTAGGAGAGGTTCGCGACGATCGTGCCGTCGGTGGTCTCCGGAATGGTGATACCGACGGCCAGCGCCATCGTGTAGAGCCCGTTGACCAGCCGGCCCTCGAAGTCGGTCTCGGCCGCGAACTCGGCGTCGAGGTGTAACGGCTGCTGGTTCATCGTCATGTCGCAGAAGCGCTGGTTGTCGCTCTCGGAGATGGTCCGCCGGCGATCGTGTTCGATCGTCTCGCCGACTTCGAACTCCTCGTAGTACAGTCCGGGCATGATCGGGGGATCGTTCCGCCGGGCCAAAAGCGAATCGAAGCGTGATGGTGCTTCGAGCCGTCGACTCAGGCGCCGTTCGCGTTTCGGAAGGCCTGGATCCCGCCGACGACCGGGATGTCGAAGCTGCTCCAGCCGGGGACGACCGATAGTTCGGGGTAGTGCGACGGTCGCTTGGTGAAGTCGTAGTCGCTGGAGCGCAGCACGATGCCCAGTCGGTTGCCCGAGTCGAAGATGTAGTCGTCCATCTGCATCGGGAAGCGGGCGCGGTACAGGCCCGTCTCCGAGCCGAGCTGGTAGGACTGGTAGAGCGATTCGAAGTTGTTGGCGTTCATCCAGCCGCGACAGACGATCGACGCGTTGTCGTACTGATCGTACTCGACGAGGATCGCTGTCAGGAGCGCAGCGGGCTCGTTGCAGGAGATTGCCAGGTTCGGTTCGATGGTCCCCGAGACGTGCAGGTCCGTCTGGAGCTGATTCGTCCGGTAGACCAGCGAGTACTCCGAGTCGAGTTCGTCGACGAGCGACGTCGTCGGCGTGCTGGGATTATCGGCGAACGTCTCCTCGCGCATGTCGCCGATCATCGCCTGCGTCGAGAGCCCACCCGGTCCGTCGCCGCCGTAGACGGCCGAGACGTTGACGCGCTCGACGTCCTGGTGCGGCCAGGCGTCGTATTCGTCGAACGAGCCGTCGGGGCGCTCGACCGTCGCGATCGGGACGTCGTCGATCGCGTCGCCCGGTTCCTGTAGCCAGTGGGTGAGCCAGACGTTCAGCGCGTCGAGCCAGCGGTTCGGGTGTTGGTTGATCGGATCGGCGTGCGCGGCCTGCATCAGCCACATGCGGTGTTCCGTATCGACCTGGCCCTCGGTCAGGGCATCGTACCAGCGGCCGGCGTTTCGCGTCTTGACGTTCGTGTCGTGCAGGCCGTGGACGACCAGCACCGACGCCTCGACCTGGTCGACGTCGAGGACGTAGTCGCGGTCGTCCCAGAAGTCGTTCTTGTTCCCGGTGACGCGATCCTGTCCGTCGATGAGCTCCTGACGGACGGAGTCACAGACGTACGATCCGGAGCGGGTGAGCACGGAATCGAAGAGCGAATCGGTGTCCATCGCCGCACCGGCACCGGCGCCCGTCGCGATGACGGCCCCGTTCGCGCGGTAGTAGGTGTACCAGCTCGAGATCGCCGCGATCGGCACGATCGTCTCGAGGCCGTCGACGCCCGTCGCCGCGACGCCGTTGGGCAGGGTGCCGTTGTACGACACCCCGAGCATGCCGGTCGCGCCGTTCGTCCAGTCGGCCTCGACGGTCGAACCGCCGGATCGCGAGGTGTACGCCGTCGCTCGACCGTTGAACCAGTCGACGACCGCCTTCATCGCCTCGATCTCCTTCGACCCGCCGATCGTCGGACAGCCGGTCGACTGTTCGGTGCCGATCGAGGCCGCGTACGCCCACGCGAATCCGCGCGGCCGGAACTCCTCCTCGTAGGCGCTCGGCCCGATCGGATCCCCCTCGGAGCCGGTGAACTCGACGAGGTCGTCTTCGGAGGTGATGATCGCGTCCTCGGTGCCGCCGCGAGCACGTCGATCGATCGTCTCGTCCGGGACGTAGAGCTCGTCGTCCATCGAGTGCGAGGAGCCCGAGTTGAGCCCGCCGTAGTACGGACTTGGCTCGAGCACCACGGGGAGTTGGTTCGACGGTCCCGCGTCGGATGGGTAGGCGACCTCGACGTGGACGCGGTCCGGCGACCCGGAACCGTCGGTATCGGTGGTCGTCTCCACCCAGACGTCCTCGCGGACCGCCGTCGAGTTCCTGAACGTCGGCTGCGATCGCCCATTTTCGACGACCACTTCGTTTCGCGGACGGCGCCGAAGGGACCGTGGGTGGGCCGCGGCGCCGTTGGCGAAGATCGCCGTTCCCGCAACCCCCGTCGCCGTCGACTGCAGAATTCGCCGCCTCGTCGTTGAATTGCTGGACTCCGATGTGTCGGTCATGGCCGGATCACCCGTCGATCGATCCGTGCTGGAAGCCTGTGTGCAGATGGCATCCTTGGTGGGAAAACAGCCTTCACCGTATTTAATTTATTGTTCCTTTTTCTTTATATTTATTCGAAGTTATTCCCTAGGGCGCCAGACCAGTATATTCCGAGCGAGGCAATCGAACCGGGACGATCCGAATCCATCTCGCTGGCGAACCGCATCGACTCGATCGAGAACGGTCAGTCGACGGTCGGGTGACGGTTCAGTACCAGCGATGCGGCGAACGGGCGGGCGCCCGAGCGAGATCGGTCGGCACCGTGGGGGAGAGAAGCGCCAAGCGGCGGCGCCGAACCCACACGTTCAATTCGTCGGCCGCGAAACGACCGGTCATGGTACGACGCAGCGTCATGTTCACGCCCGGCGATCAGTCGGCGTTGCTGCGAAAGGCACCGTCGGCCGGCGCCGACGTCATCGTCTTCGATCTCGAAGACGCCGTCTCGCCGGCCGAGAAACCGGAGGCTCGGCGCACGGTACGAACCGTACTGACGGCCGATGATTTCGATCCGGCGTGTGAAGTGTGCGTCCGGATCAACGCCGAGGCCGACCGCGCCAGCGCCGACCTCGACGCCATCGCCGACGACGAGGCCGCGCGGCGCCTCGACGCCATCGTGCTCCCGAAGGTCGAGTCCGCGGCCGACGTTCGCGACGTCGCGGACGCGCTCGAGGCCCGGGGGCGATCGCTCCCGATCCTGGCGCTGATCGAGACGGCCCGGGGCGTACTCGACGCGGACGCGATCGCGGCGGAGACGGCCACCGACGCGTTGCTCTTCGGGGCGGAGGATTTCGCGGCCGACGTCGGCGCCACACGAACGAGCGAGGGAACCGAGGTTCTCTACGCCCGCGAGCGAGTCGTCGCCGCCGCGGCCAACGACTGCGACGCGATCGACACCGTCTACACCGACTTCGGCGACGAGGCCGGACTGCGCGAGGAGACCGCGTTCGCGATCGAACTGGGCTACGACGGCAAACTCGCGATCCACCCGGCCCAGGTCGGGCCGATCAACGACGCGTTCACGCCCGACCCGGACGAGCTCGCCTGGGCCGAAGACGTCCTCGAGGCCAAAGCCGAGGCCGACGCCGAGGGACGCGGCGTCTTCGAAGTCGACGGCGAAATGATCGACGCGCCGCTGGTCGCTCAAGCCGAACGGATCGTTCGACGCGCCGAGGCGGCGTCTGACGACAGTCAGGTCCGATGACGCCACACCGAGTGACGACTCGGCCGGGCCACGCTGTCTCACCCGTGCGACGATCCGCAGCTCGAAAACGGGTCGGCGGAAGCTCGACGGCCATGACAGTTCCGCCGGACCGGAAAGTATGACATAGAGAGCAGGCTCTAAGGGAGGGGGCTGTGTAGCGTGCGTATGAGCGAATCGACGACTCCGTTCGAGAACCTCCGGTCGCAACTCGAGACGGCGAGTTCGTACGTCGACGTCGCCCCCGACGTCCTCGATCGATTGTCCCATCCGGAGCGCGTCCTCGAGACAAACCTGACGATCGAACGCGACGACGGCACCCTCGAGCGATTTCCCGCGTTCCGCTCACAGTTTAACGGCGACCGCGGCCCGTACAAGGGCGGGATCCGGTACCACCCGGACGTCACGCGCGAGGAGGTCGTCGCGCTCTCGGGGTGGATGACCTACAAGTGCGCCCTCGTCGACGTTCCGTTCGGCGGCGGGAAAGGCGGCATCGTCGTCGATCCGGCGGCGCTCTCGACGGCCGAGCTGGAACGGCTAACGCGCGCGTACGGCACCGAACTCCGGCCGCTCGTCGGCGAGGACCGCGACATCCCCGCGCCGGACGTCAACACCGGTCCGCGGGAGATGAACTGGCTCAAAGACACCTACGAGACGCTCGAGGGGACCACCGCGCCGGGCTCGTTCACCGGCAAGGCGCTCGAGACCGGCGGGAGCGAGGGGCGCGTCGAGGCGACGGGGCGCTCGACCGTCATCGCCGCCCGCGAGGCGTTCGAGTACCTCGGGCGAAATCTCGACGACGCCACCGTCGCGGTCCAGGGCTACGGCAACGCCGGCTGGATCAGCGCGAAACTCGCC
The DNA here is from genome assembly GCF_023093535.1 of Halovivax limisalsi. Lineage (NCBI taxonomy): Archaea > Methanobacteriati > Methanobacteriota > Halobacteria > Halobacteriales > Natrialbaceae > Halovivax > Halovivax limisalsi. The sequence goes on along the minus strand of NZ_CP095757.1, from coordinate 1,749,188 downwards.
GCCGAGGCGGGCGCGACGGTCGTGGCCGTCTCCGATTCCCGCGGCGCGATCGTCGATCGCGACGGACTCGACCCGATCGCGGTGAAAGAACACAAAGACGAAACCGGGAGCGTGGTCGGCTTCGCGGACGCGGAACCCTTCGCGGACGACGCCCTCCTGACGATGGACGTTGACCTCCTGATCCCCGCGGCCCTCGAGAACGCCGTCGACGCCGAGCTCGCGGCCGACGTGCAGGCGGACGTGATCTCGGAGGCGGCGAACGGTCCGACGACGCCCGCGGCCGACGAGGTCCTCCTGGAGAACGAGGTCTTCTACGTCCCCGACATCCTCGCGAACGCCGGGGGCGTGGTCGTCTCCTACTACGAGTGGGTGCAGAACCGCCAGCGCGTCTCCTGGAGCGAAGAGCGGGTCAACCGAGAACTCGAAGAGACGATCGTCGCGGCGTTCGATGCGCTGGTCGAGACCCTGGAGTCGATCGCGTCCGACGATCCCCGCACCGCGGCCTACGTGATCGCCATCGACCGCGTGGCCGCGGCGGCCGAGCGCAACGGCACCTGGCCCTGATCCGGTTCCGAGCCAGCCGGAACGATCGACGAATCCCTACAGGCCGAGTTCGCGCCCGATGACGAGGTGCTGAATCTCGCTCGTCCCCTCGCCGATCTCCATGAGTTTCGCGTCGCGGTAGAAGCGCTGGGGCGCGAAGTCGGTCGTGTAGCCGTAGCCGCCCAGGACCTGGACGGCGTCCTCTGCGACCTCGCGAGCGGCCTCGCTCGCGTCGAGCTTCGCGAGCGCGGAGTCCTTGGTGACCGGCTCGCCGTCGTCGTACAGACAGGCGGCCCTGTGGGTGAGCAGGCGGGCGCGCTCGGTCTTGCGGTGCATGTCGACGAGCTTGTCGCGGATGGCGTCGAACTCGCTGATCGGCCGGTCGAACTGTTCGCGCTGGGTCGCGTACTCCTTCGCGTGCTCGAAGGCGCCCTGTGCGAGCCCGGTCGAGAGCGCGGCGATCGAGATGCGACCGCCGTCCAGGGTCTTCATCGTCTGTGTCCACCCCTCGCCCTCCTCGCCGAGGAGCCGGTCCTCGGGAACGCGAACCGAATCGAGCGAGAGTTCGCAGGTCGGCGAAGCGTTCAGCCCCATCTTGTCCCAGACGGTCGTCACCTCGAAGCCGTCGTCTTCCTCCGGGTCGACGATGAACGTGGAGATCCCGTCGTAGCCGGCGTCGGGGTCGGTGACGGCTTTCACGAGCACCGAGCCGGCTTCGGAGGCGTTCGTGATGAACTGCTTCGTGCCGTCGATGATCCACTCGTCGCCGTCCTTCCGGGCGGTCGTGTCCATGTCGGAGGCGTCCGAGCCGCTACCGGGTTCCGTCAGCGCCCACCCGCCGAGGTACTCGCCCGTCGCCAGCGGGCGGAGCCAGCGCTCCTTCTGTTCGTCGGTGCCGAACAGCTCGATCGGTTTCGTCGCCAGCGACGTGTGCGCGGCGTAGGAGAGGCCGACGGACCCCGACACCCGGCCGATCTCCTCGGTGACGATTGCGTACATCAGGGTGTCGCCGCCGAGGCCGCCGTACTCCTCGGTGATCGGGACGCCCATCACGTCGAGGTCGGCCAGCTGCTCGAATATTTCGGCCGGGAAGCGGTGTTCGTCCTCGATCTCCTGGGCGATCGGCTCGAGTTCGGTTTCGCAGAAATCCCGGACGGTCTGCTGGATCATCCGGTGCTCGTCGGGGAGCGTAACGTCCATGCGGATACGTTCCACCAGCCGAGAAATAAACGCACCGAACCGGCATCGAGACGGATCCACGGTGCTCGCAGGTTCCCGGCAGGCCACGATCACGCCCGGGGGATCGATCCTCGTCTCTCGGCCACGATCCCCCGCTCGTGGTTACCGATCCTCGTCCCGGTACGACCAGCCGTCCGAACCCGAACGGTCGTCGTCTTCGACCTCGGCGTCGTCCTCGGTCCCGGCATCGTCCTCCGCTCCGAGGGCTTCCTCGGTCGTATCGGCAGTTCGATCCTGGGTCCGGTCAGACCCATCCCAGCCGTGGCCCGCCGACCCGTCCCCATGTTCGGCGTCGTCGGTCGACTCGTCCGCGGCCGACTCGGTCGCCGGCGCCGATCCGACGTCCCAGCCGTGACCGTCCGACTGGCCCCGCCGACGACCGGCTTCGCCGGTCGCGTCCGACTCCGTCCCCGCGTCCGACTCGGCCGCCGCGGCCGAGTCGGCGTCCCACTCGTCGGCGCCATCGCGGTCCCACCGCTGTCCGCCGGCCCAGGCGTCGCCAGCGCGGACGCGTCGACGACGATCCGGAACGAGATCGTATCGCTCGTCCGTGTCCCCCAGGACGAACAGCGCGTAGTACCGCAGGTAGACGACGACCGGCAGTTCGATCGCTCCCTTGCAAAGAACCAGCGCGACGACGAACAGGAACAGGAGGAGGACGATCGCCGGCAACGCGAGCGGGCCGAGCAGGAGCGAAACGACGCCAAGCAGGACGAACGGGACGGCCACGACGACCATCGCGATCGCGAGGATCGTCGTGACGAGGATCGCGGCGACGAAGCCGGCGATCGTCGCGATCGTCAGGTAGACGGCGTACTCGGCCGGGTCCGAACGGATCAGTCCCGCCAACCGTCGCCAGCCGGCGAGGACGCCCACGTCTGCCGCGTACATGATGGGGACGACCAGCGCCGTCGTCAGCCGGATCACGACGGTGTAGGCGAGGGTAGAGATCGCGCCGGCGGCGGCGAGGCCGGCGAGCGACGAGAGCGACAGGGCCTCGATCGATCCGGCGTCGACGTACGCTCGATAGCCGGCGAGGGCCACCGGCGCGAAGACGAGGACGCTCGCGACGAGGATGAACGCGAACAGCGAGAGGGCCCGACCGGCGTAGCGGCGCGACGCCGCTCTGATGTGGACCTCCCCGGAGACCAGCGCGTCCACGAGGACGAACTCCATCGCCGCGCGAATCAGCGTCAGGACCAGCCAGATGGCGAGTCCAACGGCCACGACGAGTGCGAGCAGCGCGAGCAGCGATTCCATCGGCACCTCGACTCCGGCCTCCCCGAACGCGTCCTCGACCGCGGGGTCGACCCTGACCGAGGTTCCGTCGGTCGTCGGAATCGACGGGAGGCCGAATCCGGCGCCGGAAACGAAGAACGCGACGACGACGAGTTTGAGCCAGAACCGAGCGTCGACGGGCGTCAACAGCTCCTCGGTGACGTCGACCGCGTCGCTCAGATCGTCGATCGCGTACATGTCCGTCGGGCGAACCAACGCGAGCGGCGGGTAAAAACGGTACCGAAACGCGAACGACACCCGTAATCGCTCGGTGCGGTGCCGGCAGTGAGAGGCAACGGTGGCCGCGAGGCGAATTCGGTACTCGCCGTGCGGTGGCGAGGGCCGTTCCACCGCCGTCGGCGACTCGTGGCGCGGTCCGGTCGGGGATCGTTTCGGCAGCCGAGCCGCTGCCGGGACGATTATAGGCGCCCGGGACGTCCGTTCGGTCGATGGACATTCGCCAGCTCGCCCGCGGGACCGTCCCCTGGGATCGCCTCGAGCGAGTGGCGACGATCCTCGCCCGACGGTACGATCGCGACGCCGTCCGCGTCGAGTTCCTGGCGGCCGACAACTGGCTCTCGATTCCGTGCATCGTCGACGACGAGTGGTTCGTCAAGATCGTCACGAAACAGCACACCCGCGTCCACGCGCTGTTGACGGCGGGGCGCAACGCCGGCGCGCTCTCGTCGGGGTCGGGGGGCTTTTTCACCAGATTCGAGACGCCGCTCGCGATGGTCGAGCACGAGTACGAGGCGACCCAGCGGATGCGCGAGATCGGCTGTAACGCCCCGGAGCCGATCGAGGCGTTCGAGGCCAACGGCCTCGGCGTCCTCGTCCTCGAGTACCTGCCCGCGTTCGAGTCGGTCGACGACCTCGACGCGACCCGGGTCCGGGCGCTCGCCCCCGAGCTGTTCGCGACGCTCGCGACGATGCACGACAACGGGCTGGCCCACGGCGACCTCCGCGCCGAGAACCTGCTCGTCGCCGACGGCGACCTCTACTTCATCGACGCCACGAAGGTGCTGCCGGACCGGCAGGCGGCCGCGCGGGCGTACGATCTGGCCTGCGCGCTCGCCATCCTCGAACCGCGCGTTGGCGTGCGATCGGCCGTCGCCGCGGCGAGCGAGCAGTACGCCGCCGAAGACCTGCTCGACGCCAGGGACTTCCTGGATTTCGTCAGACTCCGGCCGGATCACCGCTTCGACTCCACCCGCCTTCGAAGCGAGCTGGAGAAGTGGGCCGCGCTCTCGGAGGGGTAGCCAGCGGTCGAAGGTCACCGGCCGACGAACGCGAGCGGCGCGAAGACCGACGCGTCACCCGTCCGTTCGGCCGAGCGAGCCCGTCGGTGGCGAGGAGCGCCGTTCGTCGATCGAGGCCGGTCGACGCGATCGAATCGACCCGGTCGATAGCAGGGTTTTTGATTCCCGTCGGAGAAATTTACGTCGAGTATGACACCAGACAGCGACGCAGGAACGTTCGGTCACTACGTCGACGGCGAGTGGACCGACGGGACGGGGACCAAGAGCTTCGAGAGCACCAATCCGGCGACGGGCGAGGCGCTCGCGACCGTCCGGCGCGGCACGGAGGACGACGTCGACGCCGCGCTCGCGGCCGCGGACGACGCCTTCGAGGAGTGGCGCGAGCTCTCCTACATCGATCGCGCGGAGTACCTCTGGGACATCTACCACGAACTGCGCGACCGCACGGACGAACTGGCCGAGATCGTCACCAAAGAGTGCGGCAAGGAGATCTCCGAAGGGCGGGCGGACGTCGTCGAGGCCTATCACATGGTCGAGTGGGCCGCGGGCAACGCCCGCCACCCGCACGGCGACGTCGTCCCGAGCGAAGTCGGCTCGAAGGACGCCTACATGCGCCGCAAGCCCCGCGGCGTCATCGGCTGCATCACGCCCTGGAACTTCCCGGTCGCCATTCCGTTCTGGCACATGGCCATCGCGCTGGTCGAGGGCAACACCGTCGTCTGGAAGCCCGCCGAACAGACGCCCTGGTGCGGCCAGATCATCGCCGAGATGATGGACGACGCGGGTATCCCCGACGGCGTCTTCAACATGGTCCAGGGCTTCGGCGACGCCGGCGCCGCGATCACCGACGACGGTCGCGTCGACACCGTCCTCTTCACGGGCTCCGCCGAGGTCGGCCACGAGATCGCCGGCAAGGTCGGCGGCGAGCCCGGCAAACTCGCGGCCTGCGAGATGGGCGGCAAGAACGGGATCGTCATCACCGAGGAAGCGGACCTCGACATCGCCGTCCACTCGGCGATCATGTCGAGCTTCAAGACGACCGGTCAGCGCTGCGTCTCCTCCGAGCGCCTCATCGTCCACGAGGACGTCTACGACGAGTTCAAAGAGCGCTACGTCGAGACCGCCGAGGCCGTCGCCGTCGGCGACCCGCTCGACGAGAACACGTTCATGGGGCCGGCGATCGAGCCCGCCCACGTCGAGAAGATTCGGCGCCACAACGAACTCGCCCGGAAGGAGGGCGCGGAGGTACTCGTCGACCGCTTCGAACTCGACGGCGACGAGATCCCGGCCGGTCACGAGGACGGGAACTGGGTCGGCCCGTTCGTCTACGAGATCGACTACGACACGGACCTGCGCTGCATCAAGGAGGAGTGTTTCGGCCCCCACGTCGCGCTGATGGAGTACTCGGGTGACATCGAGCGCGCCGTCGAGATCCACAACGACACGCCCTACGGCCTGGCCGGCGCCATCATCTCCGAGGACTACCGCCAGATCAACTACTTCCGCGATCGCGCCGACCTCGGCCTGGCCTACGCCAACCTGCCCTGCATCGGCGCGGAGGTCCAGCTCCCCTTCGGCGGCGTCAAGAAGTCCGGCAACGGCTACCCGAGCGCCCGCGAGGCGATCGAAGCCGTCACCGAGCGCACCGCGTGGACGATGAACAACTCCAAAGAGATCGAGATGGCCCAGGGCCTCTCCGCCGACATCACCACCCAGGACGACTGACACCTCCCGGCACCGCCGAGCATCGGGTCGAACCGTTGCCCGCAGCTCCTCGATCGAACCGATCGCACCGCGACCGTCACGCTCGCGGTGATCCGGATGCGAACCGATGTGAGAAGCGAATAGCAAGCCCGGTCGGCACCGGGCGGACGTGCGCGCGAGGTGCTGACGGGTTCGGAATTTCTGGCGGACGGACAGTAGTCTCCGTCTCTCTGGCCGGTCGATCGAGACCTCGAAAACGGCGTCGGGTCGAGTCGGGCTCGGGAGACGGTCCGGCGGCCGGCACGCCGGACCGGGCGGACGATTCGTCCGAGCGGCGAATCGACGACGTGCGAGCGGCGTCCCCAGTCGCGTACCGGTATCAACGTGAAAAGCGTCGAGTACCGGCACTCGTGCGTTTGGCGTACAGCCTCAAAAGGGCCCCGGTCCGTCGCGGGCGAGCGAACGCGAATCCGGCCAGGATGCCGGTGGACTCGGAGCGTCCATCGGCTCGATCCCGAGCCGAATCGGTCGAGACGCCGGGGCCAGGGGCGGCGGAGCCCTCGTTAGCGTCGCCGGTCCGCGAGTGCGGGGAACGTCTCGCGCACGCGATCCACGCGGCCGGGATCGAGGTCGGCCAGCACGAGGTCCGGCTCGTCGCCCGTCGAGGCGAGCGTCGTCCCCCAGGGGTCGTAGACGGTCGACCGGCCCAGCAGCGTGGCGTCGTCGAACGAGCCCGCGCCGTTGATCGTCGCGACGTAGCACTGATTCTCGATCGCTCGGGTGCGCGAGAGGGTTCGCCAGTGCTCGACGCGGGGGTAGGGCCACGCGCTCGGAACGAGGACGAGCGTCGCGCCCTGGTCGACGAGGTCGCGGTACAGTTCGGGAAATCGCAGGTCGTAACACGTGGTGACGCCGACGGTGAATCCAGCGAGCTCGCAGACGTCGACGGCCTCCCCCGGGACGAGGAGGTCGGATTCGGCGGAGTCGTAGCCGAAGAGGTGGTGTTTGCGATAGACCAGGCGGCGCTCGCCGGTCGCGTCGAAGAGCGCGCTCGTGTTCGCCAGCCCCGAGGCCGCCGGCGTCGGCGCCGACGTCGCCGCTAGATCTTCGACGATCGAGCCGCCGAGAACGGCGATCTCGTGACGGGCGGCTGCGTCGGCGAGCACGCCGAACGTCTCACCCTCGAGCGGCTCGGCCGCCGATTCGTAGGCGTCGAACGCGAAGTAGCCGACCGTGAACAGTTCCGGCAGGCAGACGATGTCGGCCCCGCGATCGGCCGCCCGCCCGACGGCCTCGATCGCGCGCCGGCGATTCGATTCGACGGCGTCGGCCTCGACCTCGAGTTGCGCGAGGGCGATCCGGACCGCGTCCGCCGGAGAGCCAGACGTCGCTTCGGAAGCGGAGTCGGACGTCGGATCGGCCGTCATTCGGCACCACCGCTCGAGACGGCGTCGATCGAGCGAGTCGCCTCCCGCCGGAGGTTGTCGAGTTCGTCGTCGAGCTGTCTGGTGAAGTACCGTTCGACGCCCGGCACTCGCCCGTCGACGACGAACTCGTTGTCGAGGCGGCTGCCGTCCTCGGTCGCCGTAATCTCGTGTCGACCCGTCACCTCGAGCACCGACGACTTGCCGGTGAACTCGACGAATCGCGGCGGGTCACGGGCGAGGTCACGCGTTTCGACGGTCGTCGTCCGGTTCAGGAAGGGGATCGGGAGGCGCACCTGCCAGGTACACCGCCGGTCGTCGGCGGAATCGACCGAGAAGTTCTCGACGACGCTTATCGCGCGCGCCCGATTAGCCGGATCGGCGATGAACGCCCACACCGCCTCCGGCGGAGCGTCGAACTGCATCGTCCGCTCGACCCGTACGGTCATACCGATGCATCGCCGCCGCCAGATAAAAGTCCGACGACCCGCTGGCTTTCTGTCGCGTTCCGAGGACCCTAGCTGAGCGTCACGCGCCACGTCGTCGAGCGCGCGCGGCCCCACTTTTCGATGTCGACGTCCTCGGACTTCTCGGCCAGTTGGGGGAGTCGAGCGCCGACCTGCTTGGCCGAGAGCCCGATCGCGTCCGCGATGTTCTTCGCCCGGAAGTACTGTTCTCCCCGGGCCGCACTCTCGCGGAGGTGCGAGAGGATGCGTTTGTCCTCGTCTGAGTACTGGCTCATCCGTACGCGCTCCTCTACGGCGCGGCGAGTCTTAACTGTTGGCAGGACGGTTCACGGCCTGGAAGCCGATCCGGAGAACGAAAGCGCCGGACGGTCGAGGGCGATCTCACGCCCAGTAACGGTGGGCGGCGACAACCGAGAGACAACCGAACGCGACCGCCGCCGCGAAGCCCCACGCGGCGGTTTCGGCCGGCGCCCCCACGGCCATGACGCCGGCCGAAAGCACCGCGAGCGCCCCGAAAAGTAGCGTCAGTCCAACGCCCCGGTCCGTCGATTCCGTATGCTCGTCCATGCCCGCGGCTCGGGCTGGAACGGTCTTAACTGTGGTTATTCCGGGCGCGGAACCGATCGCACGGCCCGCCGAACCGGTGGCCCGGTCGGCGATTCTCGCTCACAGAATCGTCGTGTGCTCGGAGGGTTCGTTGAGCGCCAGGTTCGCGGCGATCTCGGCGTTTCTGACCGCGTACTGGGCCGTTTGCTCCAGGCTGACGAGGACCTCGCGGACCTGGAGGAGTTCGTCGTTGGCCATCTCCGGTAAGTTCTCGAGGATCTCGCGTTCGTGCGTGGAGATGTCCTCGAAGCTGGTGCGGGCTTCGATAGCCAGGTCGTACTCGCGCTCGACGGCCGCCTCGACCGCGAGCGTCGTGATGTCGTCGACCTCCTCGGTCAGGTCGCGGATTTCGCGCATGACGGCGTTCTCGACCGAGAGGGTGTGGCCCTCGTTCGCCAGGACGATGTCGGCGATGTCCTCGGCGTTGTCGGCGGTGAGTTCGAGGTTCTTCGCGATCGACCGGTAGCCGATCAACGGGAACCCGTCGTCGAGTCCGATCGAGCGCGCCAGCGTCGGGTTGCCGTACGCGGTGAAGATCAACCGGAGCAGCAGGACGAAGATCTTGTTGGCCTGGCGCTCCCGGTTGAGCGCTCGCTGTGCCAGGTCGGGATTGCCGTGTGCGAGCGCCTTGATCGCCTCGCCGCGCATCGTCCGGCCGGTCCGTTCGAGGCGTTCGAGCAGATTGTCGAGGGTGAAGTCCTCGGGATCGACGGAGCAGCGAATGGCGATGCTCTCGGGCGTCTCCTCGACGACGCCCAGCCCCATCAACTGGGTCTCCGCCCGGTAGACGGCGTTGATGATGTCGGAATCGAGCGTCCCGTCGTCGTGTTCGACGTGGATGATCCGACGGCCGAGGACGTACTGGGCCACGATCGCTCGCTCCACGGCGTCGGCGTCCAGCGCGTCGCAGTGGACGATCGCCTTGGGTTCGTCCACCTGGACCGACTCCGGGAGCACCGAGAGCGCGCCGTTGGTCCCCGTCCGGATCGATATCTCGTCGCCCTTCTCGACGTTCTGCGCGCTCGCCCAGTCGGCCGGGAGGGTTATCGCCAGCGTGGAGGGTCCCAGTCGCTGGACTTTTCGCGTTTCCATACCTGGGCATAGGGGAGGTCTCGACCTTAAAGATCACTATAGGCCTAGAATGAAGATCGATATATCTGTACACACACTAGGCAAAACTACAGACGGTGAAATCTTAGCATCCATTCGGTCAGACCCCATGTTACGCCGCCAATCGACAGACGACACCGGAGCGGCATGGACTTTCGAAACGGCAGTTCGTGTCGGTCCAAATACGCATTTCCCCGGCCGTGCCAATCGAACGAACGCATTCGGAGGAGGAGACGAAGCGAGTGATCAACGGCCAGTCGAGTGAAACGGAGGTGCCGAGGAAAAATCGAGGTGCCGCGTGAACGGGGCTATACGGTACCGTCCTGATCGGTCCGCGGTCGCCGCGTGGTCCGAGGTCGGCCGAGGAACGTGCGATCGGGGACCGGGCCGGTGGACCGCGGCTCCGTTCGACCGCGGTCAGGCTAGACGACCTTGACGAGTCGGGTCGTGAACCGGCCCGTGCGGACCTCCATCCACCCGCGAAGCGACGCCGCGAGATCTTCGTCGTCGACGTCGACCCGCAACACGTCGAGCGCGTCGAGTTTCTCGTCGGACGCGACGACATCGATTTCCGCGGCGCGTTCGAGCACCGCCGGCGAGAGCTGGTGATTCCCCCGTCCGAAGACGAATCCCTGCCCGCCGATCGGCGAGACGACCACCGTGGCCGGCTCGCCCATCGTCGAGCGGATGGTGGATTCGTCGGCGTCCCTGGCCAGGAGCGAGCCGCCGCGCCAGACGTCGACGCCCAGCGGCGAGGCGTCGATGCCGAGTTCGGCCTCGATCGCACCCACCGTGCCGCCCGGGCCGAACACGTACGTCCGATCGTCCTCGATATCGCGCGCGTACCCGCTCGCGAGCGTCTCCACCGTACCGCGAGCGAGTTGTTTCCCCGACTGGACCGCCCGCGTGACGGGGACGGGAACGACGGCCTTGAGTTCGGTTCGCACCTCGCCCTGCCGATACGCCTCCTCGTCGATGTCGTTGACTTCCCGGCGTTCGACGTCGTCGAACGAGGCCGCGACCCGGCCCGCGTCGGCGGGCGTGACGCCGAAGACGGCCGAGTAGATCTTCACGCCCGCGGGGACGCCGAGCATCGGCGTCTCGCCCCCGCGTCGATCGAGGACGGTCGCCACGTCGACGGCGGTCCCGTCGCCGCCGACGAAACAGATCAGATCCACCCCCTCGTCGAGGAACGCCTCGACGGCCGCGCGCGTGTCCGCCGCCGTAGTCTCCGAAAGCTCGTCTCCGTCCGGCCGGTAGACGACGGTCGGGTCGCCGCCGGCCGCTCGGATCACGTCGGCGCCCATCGGCGCACCCGCCGTGACGATCACCGACTCCGGCGCCCGATCGAGAAACGCGGCGATCGCCTCGCCCGCCCGATCCGGCGCCCGGGGCTCTGCACCGCGGTCGCGCGCTTCCTCGAACAGGCCGTCGGTCCCCTTCAACCCGACACGACCGCCCATCCCGGCGATCGGATTCACGACGAAACCCAGCCGTAGCATACCGCCGATTCGGCCGGCACGGACAAAAACGGCGCGACTCCGCGCCACGCTCCGCGCGCTCGTCGTCGGCTGCGGCCGAATCGACGGGGATCGAGAGGGGCCCGGCGGGAGCGGTCGAACACGACGGCGACCGTCCAGAACTCGACATCTGAAAGGTTAAGGGCCACCACGCCAGTCGCTCAACCATGCTCGAACACGCGCCCGTCGTCCTCGAAACCGAACCGGCGCTCCCGATGACGCTCACCGGCTGGGGCGTCCTCGCCCTGAGTGTCCTCGTCACCGTCCTCTGGCTCGCCTACGTGTATCGATGATCGGCCGGGCTGTCCGACGGCCCGGCTGCTGATCCATCGGCGTCCGCGAATCGAGCCGATGCGGGCAGAGGCGCGTCTGACCGCCCGCGTGGGATGGCGGATTCGCGCGGTCTCGTCCGGCGGGACGTCGAAACAACGATCGATGGTGTCCGGTACGGACGGCCGTCCGTGATATCCCCGCCTTGTTCGGTCGAACGGTGTCGATCACCGACAACACTCCATTACTATCACGTCGTTTCGCGTTCATATCCTGGAATCGCGGAAGGGATTTTCCGACCGATCAGCTTGAACGAGATTCGATCGAGCCACAAGATTCAACATTGATAATTGGTTAGGTTGGGTATATCGATGTCACGGAGCGAGCGACCGGCGGGCGCCGACGACGAATCGACGGCAATACTCTCGGCACTCGGGAGCAAGTACAGCGCCGAAATCCTGTGTGCGGCGGATACGCCGAAATCCGCCCAGGCGCTGAGCGACGACATCGAGATCCCGATCGCGACGTGTTATCGACGGATCGAGGAACTCGTCGACGCCGGCCTGCTCGAGTGCGAGGGGCGGACGCTCTCGGCGGAGGGCCGCCGGACGAACATCTACCGGCGCACCCTCGACGAGATCGAGGTGGACTTCAGCGACGAGGCGCCCCACTGCTCGAAGAAGCGGCGCACGGAAGCGAAGAACCAGCTTCGCGATCAGATCGCCGAGTAGCCGTCCGACCCCTGACGCTCACGTCGTCGGCCGGTCGACCACTCCGGTAGAAACGCCGAATTGGTCGTCGGCGGCAGGCGAACCCGTCTGCACGCTTCCTCGATCGATCCCGCCCGCGTCAGGGACTCATTTCAGGCGTTCCTGGAGGAAGCACGGGTGAGCCGCGGTGATGCCCTCGACGCCGAGGATCGAGGAGTTGATGAGATCGCCGAGGGCGTCGCCGTCGGGGGCGCGCACCTCCGCGAGGAGCATGTGATCGCCGGTACAACTGTAGAGCGTCTCGACCGCGTCGATCGACTTGAGCTCCTGGGTGGCCTCGATGTAGCGCTCGCTATCGACGTCCATCCCGACCAGCGCGATCAACTGACTCGAGAGCTTCTTCGGGTCGACGTCCGCCGAGTAGCCGACGATCACCCCCTCCGATTCCAGTTCCTCGATGTACTTGCGGACCGTCGGCTTCGAGACATCGGCCCGCTCGGCGATCTCGGCGTAGGAGGCCTGCGCGTCGGCCTCCAGGACGTCGAGAATCCGCTCTCGCGTCGACTGGCTGCTCATGTCGTACGATTTTGCTCCAGCGGAAAAATATCTTTTGTATCGGAAACCGTCACTCGCGCATAGAAAATTACCGACCGGAAGCGAACGGGAGTATCGCGTTCGGCGGTCTCCGGGTCGGTCCCCGTCGAGTACGTCCCGCGTACGGGCGGTCGCATCGGGACGGTATCGATCCGAGAGCGGGCGATACGGACGGGATCACGTCCGTTCCGAGCGGGTCGGGACGGCGTCGATCGGGACGTTTATTCGGCCGGCCTCCCGAGTCCGAGCGATGGTAGCGGTACACTGGCTCAGCGGCGCCGTCTGGGTCCTCGGCGGGCTCGCGATGGGCGGCCTGGGCTACCTCATCGCCGTTCGCGGCCGGGTCGACCTCCACAGCGATTTCGACGAAGCGGCCGATATCGATCGCGACGCCGCCGGCCGGCGCGTCGGAACGGTGGCGCTGTTGATGGGCGTCGTGACGGCGGCCTACGGGCTCCGGGAGATGCTATTCGGCTTCGACGCGACGCTGCTCGGTGGGTTGCTCGTCGTGCTGCTCGCCCTGAGTTACCTCACCAAATTGCTGGCCCGCGGCTGGACGCCGAGCGACGGTTACCGATAGAAGGCGTCGCGATGGATTTCAGTCACGCAGCGGAACCAGCCAGTGCAGTTACGCGCCGGCGAACCCACCGAGCGCCCGCAAACCCAGGGCCGGTCGAAGCGGTCCGTTACGTGTGCCGGTCGAGCAGGTCGTAGCTGCGCTCCCACTCTGCGTCCTCGTCGAAGTAGCGCTCGGCGATCGGCTCGTCGGGAAGCTCGCCGACGTTGCGCTTTTCCTCCTGGTAGGACGGGCGGTCCTCGTCGACGTAGTAGCGGCCGGTGAGGACGGTGCCCTCGTAGAGGGCGCTCTCGGTCTCGTACATCATGTCGGCGGCCTCGCGCCGGTCGGTGATGTCGAAGTCGTAGTCCTCGGACTCCTGGACGTCGACGTAGGGCACGTACTGGCGGGCGTCCTTGTTCCAGGTGGGACACTGGGTCAGGAAGTCCACGTGGGAGAAGCCGTCGTGCTCCATGGCCTCGACGAGGATCTCCTTGGCCTGGTTCGGGTTGACCGCCGCCGTGCGGGCGATGTAACTCGCGCCCGAGGTCAGTCCCATCGAGAGCGGGCGGAGCGGATCCTTCGCGCTCCCTGACGGCTGGGTCTTGGACTTGTGACCCTTCGGGCTCGTCGGCGAGGTCTGGCCCTTCGTCAGGCCGAAGACCTCGTTGTTGAACACGATGTAGGTCATGTCGTGATTCTCCCGGGCGCTGTGGATGAAGTGGTTGCCGCCGATGCCGTAGCCGTCGCCGTCGCCGCCCGCGGCGATCACTTCGAGGTCGGGGTTGGCCAGCTTCGCCGCGCGGGCGACCGGCAGCGAGCGGCCGTGGATGGTGTGGAAGCCGTAGGAGTCGAGGTAGCTGTTGAGCTTGCCCGAACAGCCGATGCCGGTGACGCAGAGGACCTCCTCCGGGTTCCGGCCGACCTCGGGCAGCGCCTGTTTCAGCGCCTTGAGGACGCTGAAGTCGCCGCAGCCCGGACACCAGGTCGGTTGTGGTTCGACGCCGGGCGTGTAGTCGTCGCCCGATACCTCGCGTTCGTCGCCGATCGCGTTGAATGCACTCATTGTCAGTCACCTGCCGCCGGTTCGATGCGAACCTGGGCGCTGGGTTCGGCCGCGCCGCCGTCGAGGTTGACCTCGTAGCCCTCGACGATCTCGGCGGGCTCGAACGGGTTGCCGTTGTACTTCAGCAGGCTGGTGAGCTTCTCGCCGAAGCGGCCGAGCTCCTTCTGGATCAGCCCGCGGAACTGTGCGGTGGCGTTCATCTCGACCACCATCGCCTCGTCGACGCTCTCGATGAATTCGACGAGTTCGTCCTCCGCCAGCGGCATCATGTCCGAGACGCCGATGGCCTTGACCGAGTGGCCCGCGTCGTTCAGCCGGGAAACGGCCTCGAAGACGGCGCCCTGGCTCGATCCCCAGGTGACGATGCCGTAGTCGGCGTCGTCGGGGCCGACGTAGGTCTGGTTCGTCTCGCCCTCGTCCAGGTCCTCGCGGATGTGCTCGAGCTTCTCGAGGCGTCGGTCCATCTGCAGGACGCGGTTGTCGGGGTCCTCGCTGATGTGGCCGACCGGCGTGTGCTCGTTGCCGGTCGCGAGGTAGCGGCCGCCTTTCTGGCCGGGAATCGACCGTTTGCTGACGCCGCGTTCGTTGTCACCGTAGCCGAATCGCTCGAACTTGCCGGAGGCGTCGTGTGCGGCCTCCTTCAGCTCCTCCTCGGTCAGCGTCGAGCCGAGGTCCGGCGCGGGCTCGCGGTCGAAGAACTCGACGTCGACGTTGGAGTTCTCGCCCGAGAGCTTCTGGTCGTAGACGATGATCGTCGGGATCTGGTAGTCGTAGGCGATCTCGAAGGCCGTCCGGGTCTGCTCGTAGGCCTCCGCGACGTTCCCGGGCGCGAAGACGACGCGCGAGGAGTCGCCCTGGCTCGTGTAGAGAACGTGTTCGAGGTCGCCCTGTTCGGGCTTCGTCGGCATCCCCGTCGAGGGACCGGCCCGCATCGCCTCGAGGAGGACGATCGGCGTCTCGGTCATCTCCGCGAGGCCGAGCGGTTCGCTCATCAGCGCGAAGCCGCCGCCCGAGGAGCCAGACATGGCCTTCGCGCCGGCGTGGCTCGCGCCGACGGCGAGTGCGGCCGCCGCGATCTCGTCCTCGACCTGCTCCGCGACGCCGCCCATGTCGGGGAAGTTCTGGCTCAGAATGGTGAAGACGTCCGTCCACGGCGTCATCGGGTAGCCGGAGATGAAGCGGCAGCCGGCGTCGATGGCGCCGTACGCGATGGCGTTCGAGCCCGACAGCAGCGCCTGCTCGGTCTCGTGCTCGCCCTCGGGAATCCGCAGGTCGTGATTAGTCTCCATCTCGTCGACCATGTCGTGGGCCTCCCGGAGGATCTCCATGTTGGCCTCGAAGACGTCGCCCGACATGGCGTCGTCCATCAGGTCCTCGATGTGCTCGAGTTCCATGCCCAGCAGGCCGGCCGTGATGCCGACCCCGGCGGTGTTGCGCATGACCTCGCGGCCGTGTTCCTTCGCGAGCCCGCGGAGGTCGACCGGGTAGACGTGCCAGCCGTTCTCCTCGGCGCGCTCCTCGAGGTCGATCTCGGCGACGTCCTCGGCGTCGAGCAGGCCCTCGTCGTAGACGATGATCCCGCCCTCGCGGAGGTCGTCCAGGTTCTCCGAGAGCGGCTTGAGTTCCTCGTTACCGTAGTAGGCCTCTTCCTGGGGGTTTCGCGCGAACGAGTCGCCGAGCGCGAGCAGGAAGTTGTACCCGTCACCGCGTGACTGTACCTCGTGGCCCGCCGCCCGGATCTCGACGTAGGTGTGTCCGCCACGGATCCGCGAAGGATAGTGGCGATGGGTGAAGACGTCGAGCCCGGAGCGCATCAGGGCCGTCGCGAAGTTCTGGCTCGTCGAGTCGATCCCGTCGCCGGAACCGCCCGCGATTCGCCAGATGAGTTCGTCGTTGGTCATAGTTCGAAAGTATCTGTGGCCTCGTTGGCTCCGTAGGCGAAATTTGCGACAGACGGCCTAAAGCCTTTGCTATCCATTATCACGGATTTATCGTGAAGAATGATAGACCGGGATGAAATATCCGCGAGGCGAGCGATGAGAGGGGTCCGTCGGCCGGCGTCGCTCGATCGGTGGCAGCGCTCCAGCCGTCCGGTGCAGTAGCGTTCACCGGCCGAGAGGGACGCTCATCGGTCGGAACGTAACTAGAAGAGTAATGTATCGAGGGTGACTACGAACGGTAGTGACAGTTCCCCCGCCGACCCCCATCACAGTGCTGTCCGAGACCGATCCGGTTTTCGTGGCCTACGTCGCCGTGTTCGGCCTGGCCGCCCTGGCCTGTTTCGCCAGTCTCGCCCCCCTCGGACGGATCGACGACAGAGACACCCGGCGCGGGCTGGTCGGCCTGATCGGGTTGAGCGGCGGCTGGGCCGCCTCCCAGGTCGGATTCCTGGCCGCGCCGTGGACGACGGTCAAACTCGGCAGTTACGTCGTCGGGCTGGTTCTCGGGTTCGCGGCGGTTGTCGCCTGGCTCTACTTCTGTTCGGCCTACACGGGGCGCAGCTACCACCGCGAGCGCGCCTACCGTCGCGTCGCGGCCGGGCTGTTCGTCGCCGTAATCGGCCTCAAGCTGACGAACCCGCTCCACCAGGGGTACTTCTCGGCCGTCGAAGCGTCGACGCCGTTTCCCCACCTCTCGATGCAGACGGGCTCGCTCCACTGGACGGCGATGGGGCTGGCGTACGCCCTCTCGTTCGTCGGCTTCTTCATGCTGTTCGAGCACTTCGTCGCCGTCGACTTCGACACGCGGCCCCTGCTGGTACTCGCGGGCCTCACGGGGCTCCCGGTCGTCTTCGACCTGGTCGGATACGCGACGCCGTACCTCATCGACATGACGTACGAACCGCTCGGCGTCGCGCTCTTCGCGGTGGGCGTCGGCTACGTCCACCTGGAGCGCTTCGAGCTCGTCCGTCTGGCCGCCGAGCGCGAGTCGCCGATCGTCTCGCTCGATAGCGTCGACCGGATCCGCGACACGAATCGTGCCGCGCGCGACCTGTTTCCGGCGCTCGCGGACGGCCGGGGCGATCCGTTCGAAACCGTCCTTCCCGCGGTCGCCGACGCACTCGCGACCGACGATCCCATCCTCGAGACGGCAATCGACGGACAGAAACGCTACCTCAGGGTGACGGCGACGCCGCTCGGAACCGCGACGGCCGGGCTCGGTCGCACGATCGTCTTCACGGACGTCACGGAACGGGAGCGCTATCGGCGAGAACTCGAACGACAGAACGACCGCCTGGAGCGCTTTGCCGGTATGGTCAGTCACGACCTGCGAAATCCGCTCACTGTCGCCCAGGGAAACGTCGAACTCGCGAGGGAGGGAGCGGACGCGGCGGCGGCCGTCGACGAGATCGAAGCCGCCCTCGATCGGATGGACGCCCTCATCGAGGACGTGCTGGCACTCGCCAGGCAGGGCCAGCCGATCGACGACCCCGAACCGGTCGCGCTGTCGGTGCTCGTCCGCGATAGCTGGCAGATGGTCGACTCGACCCAGGCGTCGCTCTCGGTCGACGGGGACATCGAGTTCGAGGGCGACAAGAGCCGACTGACCCAGCTCCTCGAGAACCTGTTTCGGAACGCGATCGACCACGGCGGGAGGACCGTCTCGGTCACCGTCGGCGTCCTCGCGGATGGGGACGGCTTTTACGTCGCGGACGACGGCCCCGGCATTCCCGAAGCGGAACGCGAGACGGTGTTCGAACAGGGCTACACCACCGACGCGAACGGCACGGGATTCGGTCTCGCGATCGTCGCGGAGGTCGTCGAGGCCCACGGCTGGACGATTCGCGCGACCGAGAGCGCAACCGGTGGCGCGCGGTTCGAGGTGTCGGCGATCGACTCCGCGCGAGCGACCGACCGGGCAGAGCCTGCGGTCGGGTAACTCGAAGGCGGCGATCGGATACGGACGACGTGCCGCCGAGCGGTGGACGGTCAGTTCGACTCGTTCCGGGGGTTACTCGGGTGATACTCGGTATCGTACTCGCCCGGCCGATCGTCGACGCGGTCGGGGTTGATGCGACCCGCGAGCAGCATGAAATCGACGAGCGTCAGGGCCAGCATCGCCTCGACGACCGGCACGCCGCGAGGCGGCAGGACGGGGTCGTGCCGACCGATGACCTGCGCGTCCTCGATCACCTCGCCGGTCTCCCAGTCGACCGTCTGCTGTTCGGACGGGATCGACGTCGGCGCGTGCAGCGTCACCTCGCCGTAGATCGGCTCGCCCGAGGAGATGCCGCCCTGGATCCCGCCGTGATCGTTTTCGGCGGGCTGTGGGTTTCCGTCGGCGTCGAACTCCCACTCGTCGTTTCGCTCGGTTCCCGCGTACTCGCGGGCCTCGCGTCCGAGGCCGAACTCGAACGCCGTGGCCGCCGGCACGGCCATCATCGCCTGGCCGAGCCTGGCCGAGAGGGAGTCGAATCGCGGTGCGCCGAGCCCGACCGGAACCCCGCGGGCCTCGAAGTAGATGCCGCCGCCGATCGAATCGCCCTCGCGCTGGTACGCCTCGATCAGGTCCTGCATTTTCTCGGCCGTGTCGGGGTCCGCACAGCGCACGTCCGTGTCGTCGGCGTGGTCCTGGATCCGCTCGAAGGAAACCGCCGGCGCCTCGACGTCGCCGATCTGGCAGACGTGGGCGGCGATCTCGACGCCCTCCCGGGAGAGGAGTTTCTTCGCGATCGCCCCCGCGGCGACCCAGTTGACCGTCTCGCGCGCGGAGGACCGACCGCCGCCGCCCCAGTTGCGCGTGCCGAACTTCGCGGAGTAGGTGAAGTCGCCGTGAGAGGGCCGCGGCGCGGTGATGAACGGCTCGTACTTGCCCGATCGGGCGTCCTTGTTCTCGATGGAGAGTCCGATCGGGGTCCCCGTGGTGTAGCCGTCCTGGATCCCCGACTCGATCGAGACCGCGTCGGGTTCGCCGCGACTCGTCGTGATCTTCGACTGGCCGGGCTTGCGACGATCGAGTTCGCGCTGGATGTCGTCTTCGGAGAGTTCGAGCCCCGCCGGACAGCCCGAGACGGTACAGCCCATCGACGGTCCGTGGCTCTCCCCGTAGGTCGTCACCTGGAAGAGGCGACCGAAGCGGTTGCCGTTCATTGGCGTCGCCTCCGCGGCCGCGACACTTAGCGGTGGGGTTTCTGGCGAATGTGGACGCGAGGGAGCCGGCGGGGTAGCAGCCGTCACTGTCGGCTGGTTCGAACGAACGTCACCGGGTGCGTCGGTGGTGGCAACGAACATGCCGCGGGAACGATCGAGAGTCCCACCGGTCGACCGTCTCGACCGGTATTGGTTCCGCGGTGAGAGGGCGGTTACGTACGATGTGCGGCGGCGTTCGAACGGCGTCCACTCGCGCGGCGACCGCGATCGCAGTTCGTCGCCGGGTCCGAAATCGACGGAGGCGAAAAGCGATGTATGACCGGCGCGCTCGCGCGGATCGTCGGTACCGTTCCCGGCGTGAGAGACCGCGATCGATACCGCTGACCGAGTTGCTCGCCTCGAACGGCCGGGGGCGGCTCGTTAGAGTAATGATTAAAACATATATTCGAATATTATCGCGAACAGTAATTTTATTAGTCCGGTAAGTAACATACAGATGTAATGTCAGATCGGTTGATGCAAGGTGGCGAAGGGGTCGACAGACGGACGGCGCTTCGAGTGCTCACAGGAACGGGGCTCGGGCTCTCTATCGGCGGTCGGGCAGTTGCCGACAGGTCGAACGACGATGGCGAAGCGACACTGGACGAAGAACCGTCCCGGTCGTCGACCGTCTAGGTGTACGACCAGTCGCTGTATCGGATCACGGGGCACCCGTACTTGCTCGCTCTCTCCGACGAGGCGATCGACCGGCACTTCGGAGCGTCGTCGATCGACGGGCGAGCGTACGAAACCGGCCGCCGCTACGTCGAGAACCTGCGGGCGCGGTACCCGGTCGAGGTCGTCGAGACGGGGGCGGAGAAACGCGTCGAGTTGAGCGAACGGGGGCGCCGGAATCTGGAAATCGACCGTCGGAGCGGAGCATCGATCGTGGCATCCAGGGCCGAAAGCGAGGACCGTCCGGCCCCGTCGGACGGCGGGGTTCCGGCCGTCCAGTCGGATCGCGATCGCGCCGCGTTGGACACGTCGATGGACGTCTTCGGTGGACGGTCCGCTGCGGGCCCTGACGGCGACGCAGACCCGCAGTGGACACACGATCACCACGTCGATCTCCTCGACGATGCCAGAGACGACGTCGGTTCGTCGGCGTCCTTCGCCGACTGGGCGAAAGAGCCCGACGAGTTCAGCGACTGGGCCAACGGCGAACTCGGCCTCGGCGACGGTCGGCTGGAGATTCCGGTCTATCCGGCGGTCGCGCCCGGGAAGGAGTGGCTCGAGGACGCGCTCGGCACGGCGATCTCCGCCGCGATCGACGTCGTTCTCAATAACTACACGCAGTACTACGACCCGAATCCCATCACGATCCCCGTTCCCTCCGTCTCGGACATCGAGATCGGGAACGTCGGCATGGCGCCGGAAGCCTGCGCCCACTTCTACGACAAAGCGGCACAGTCCAGTAGTTCCTACTGGACCCGGAGATACACGGCCTGGGCCTCGCACTACCTGCAGGACATGGCCGTCCCCTTGCACACCGGGATGGCGATCGAGCAGGCCGGCCTCGTCCCGGAGTTCACCTTCGAATTAGCGGACGGCTATCGGATCACGCTCGACGTCGACTGCTCCGTGTCACCGAAGGTGTGGCTTCACCACGGGTTCGAGCAACTGGTGCATAACCGCTACGAGAGCGAGTTCCGGGAGTGGTTTCGGGGGACGGAGACGCGACCCGTTCACAGTCCCGAGTCCGCGATCGAGGAGGTGGCACGGGTGAGTCACGCGTACTCGAACGACGTCTTCCACACGATCATGGAAAACGAGACCGCCGGGCAGGACGATCCGGAGAAGTGGTCGGATACGACCCGAGCCGTCGTGACCGAAGACCTCCATCGCTGCTTCGACCGGTGTGGCAAACTCCACCGACAACTGTTGCTCGATCAGGGTTTCGGTGACCTGCCACCCGGTCTCTGACAGCGGGCGATCGATCCGGCCCCGGTCGGTACCGGACCGACGAAATCCGCGGGATCGACAGCGGTGGTATTGGCGCGACTCGGTGCGGTGTCCTCACCGAATAACCCGATCGCGTCTCGAGCGAGTCGATCCCGGTTCCATCGGTGGGCTAGCCGAAACGAGGCGACGAGTGCATCCGGGCAGTAAGAGCGTCGCGGCGCGAATCGGGACGCACGTTTGAAGCGGCAGACGCTCACTCGTTCGTCGGCAGCTCGCGCTGCACCGGATCGCCGACGACTCGGGCTTCGAGGTCGAGCAACCGACGCTTCGTCTCGACGCCGCCGTTCGCGGAGTAACCGCGGAGTCCGCCGTCGCCCGCCACGACGCGATGGCAGGGGACGAGTATCGGGACGGGGTTCCGACCGCAGGCCTGGCCGACGGCGACGGGCGCGGTATCGAGGGTGGCCGCGAGGTCGCCGTACGTCCGCGTCTCGCCGTAGGGGATCTCCGTCATCGCCGCCATCACCTCGCCCAGAAAGCCGTCCGGAAGTTCTATCTCGAGATCGAATCGCCGTCGGTCGCCGCGGGCATACTCGCTCACCTGCCGGCGGATGGCAACCGGGGGCGCGTCGACCAGCGCCTCGTCGATCTCGAACGTCGTACTACGGCCATCGACGTCGGTTTGGACGTGCATACTCCGTTACGTCACCACGTCAGCCCTTCGTAGACGTCTAGCCGGTCGCGATCGACGTCGATTCGGCGGCCGTCGACGAGAATCCGCCGATCCATCGCCTCGACCGGCAGGTCGTCGTACTCGGGCCAGGCGGTCGCGACGACGGCGCCGTCCGCACCGTCGAGTGCACTCTCGACGGTCGCTGCAAAGGTAAGCGGGCCCGGTCCGGACTCGTCGCCGTGCTCGGCGTAGTACTCGCGGACGGTCCCGATCGCGACGGGATCGTGGGCGACGACGTCGGCGCCGCGCTCGCGAAGTCGATCGATCACGATCAGCGCGCGGGACTTCCGGATGTCGTCGGTGTGGGGCTTGAACGATAAACCGAGGACGGCGACCGTCGCACCGTCGAGATCGACGTGGTCGGCGAGCAGCGAGACGAGCCGGTTCGGCTGGCCGTCGTTGACCGAGACGACGGCGTCGAGCAGTTCCGGATCGTAGCCCTGCTCGCGCGCCCCGGCCCGGATCGCGTTGACGTCCTTCGGAAAACAGGATCCACCCCAGCCAAGCCCCGATCGCGTGAAGCGCTCGGAGATGCGATCGTCGAGGCCCACCGCATCGAGCACCTCGTAGGCGTCCGCGTCGTAGGCCTTCGCGATGTTACCCAGTTCGTTGACCAGCGAGACCTTCGAGGCGAGGAAGGCGTTGTTGGCGTACTTGATGAGTTCGGCCGAGCGGACGTCCGTCTCGACGTAGTCCGTCCCCTCGCGGTCGAGGATGGGGGCGTAGAGCTCTCGCAGCGTGGCCGACGCGTCCTCGCTCGTCGCGCCGACGACGACCTTGTCGGGCTCCTGAAAGTCGGCCACCGCGGTCCCCATCCGGAGGAACTCGGGGTTCATCACGAGTTCGAGGTCCTCGCCGATCGTCATCCCGGACGCGTCGGCCACGATCGGGCCGACGACGTCCTCGGTGGTTCCCGGCAGGACCGTGCTCTTGACGACGACGAGGTGCTCGGATCCGGCGGATTCGCCGGCCGCCCCGTCGCCACTCGCTTCGGACCGGCCTTCGGCCAGCGCCTCGCCAAGCGATTCGCTCGCCGCACGCATCGGTCCGAGGTCTAGACTTCCGTCCTCGTTCTGCGGCGTCGGGAGACAGAGCAGCGTGAGTTCCGTGTCCGTGACGGCGTCGTAGTCAGTCGTCGCACGGAGGCGACCGCCGGCGTGTTCCTCGATCAGCGGCGCCAGGCCGGGTTCGTGGATCGGGGACTCGCCCGCGTTGATCGCTTCGACGATTTCGTCGTCGATGTCGACGTTGACGACCTCGTGGCCCATATCGGCGAGGCAGGCCGCGACGGTCGTCCCGACGTAGCCGCTGCCGACGATGGAGACGTACATGGACGGGGGGACGATGCGCTGGGGTTAGAGGTTTGTGGGTTTCGGTCGACCCTGAGCAAGTGTATCCTGCGAACTGGAGCCCGCCCACTGATCGAAACGGGATGTTCGGTCACTATCTGTATCGACTCGACGTCAGTACTCGTTCCAGTCTACAGCGGTGACGTCTTCGATGCGCTGGAAGTGAGAGACGTTTGCTGTCAGCACAGGCAGCTGTTCGACCCGTGCAGTAGCACCGATATATACGTCGTGAAGGTCGTTCAGAGATCGTCCCTGCTCTTTGAGCGTCGCGATGATATCGGCTGCCGCGACCGCCACCGGGCGCGAAACGTCGACGAGTTCGAACCGCGAGAGCAACCGATCGAGCTTCGTTATTCGGTTCTCCAAATCGGAATCCGACAGGTGAACACCGAGTCGGAGTTCCGTTACAGTCACGGTACTAACCGCATGTGGACCTTCGTCGTCTAGCTTCTCCACTTGGCGTTCGATCTCACTGCCGCCCCGGTCGATATCGACGAGGACAGACGTGTCACAGATTTTCATCGTCCAACCTCGATCGGGTTCCGCGACTCAGCCGTTCGATTTCGTCGGACGCCGCAGATATGGCCTCGTGATCGAGGGCTCCGGCTCCCACGACATCGGACAGTCGTCCCCCATCTTCGAGCCTGTCTTCGATTACTTCGCTGAAACTTCTGTCCCCTTTTTCGCGTTTCAGTCGCTCGTAGACGTCGTCGGAAATGGCGATGTTCTTGCTCACGAATTTGGTATAGGTACCCATACGAAAAAACGTTCTCCCCGAAACCGACGGGTGCCGACCAGAGTCAGTGTTTGCATGGGATGAGGCCATCGGGTTACTGCGACGCCCGTGGTCCGGTACTCTCCGCCATGAATGGAACGAAATGGTTCCCCACCGCGAAGCCAAATTCGTCGGCGACGAGTAGGATCGTGCCTCACTCGGAAACAGAATCACGGCCAAAATTACGAGCGTCGACGCGGAGTTTCCGATCGGTCCGCTCGAGTTGCAGATCGCGTACAAGCTTTATCTCGGCACGCCAAAAGGTTCTGAAGACGCCGTCCATCTCTAATCTACTGGATGACCCCTTCGCACCTCGGCGCTCGAACGCTGGGGGAAGAAACTCGACGTTCAAGAAAACGATGAGCGATTCGAGCGCGCGTGACTCCCTCAAGGAAAAACACGAGCGGAACCGGCAACAACGCATCGTCGCCATCAAGCGATGGGTCGAATACATCGAAACCCACGACGCCGACGAGTGGGGTGAACAGCAGAACCCACTGATCGACTCACAGCTCGAATCCGCCCGACAGTCCGACATCAGCGTCGAACATCGCCGACGCGTGGCGAAAGCCGGTCGCGACTGTTCGAAATAGTGCAATAGGTCAGTACGTGCACCTCACTCCGCCGCTTCAGCCGGCTCGGCCTCCTCGAGAATCAACTCCTCGGCGCGGTCGCGATCCTCCGGGTAGCCGACGTCGACGCGCCAGCCGTCAAGCCGGAGGGCGTCGATGGTTCGTCCGGACTGGATGAGCAGGTCGATGGCGTCCGGGAGTTCGTACTCGCCGCGGTCGGAGGGCTGGACGAGGTGGCAGGCGTGGAAGATCGCGGGCGTGAAGGTGTAGAACCCGGTCATGACGAGGTTCGACGGCGGATCGTCCGGTTTCTCCACGACCTCGACGACCTCGCCGTACTCGTTCGTGTCGAGCACGCCGTATCGGGAGGCCTCCTCCCACGGCACCTCCTCGACGAGGAAGGCGGCGTCGGCGCGGTCCTCCTGCTGGCGGTTGACGACGTCGCCGAGGTTGCCCCGGAAGACGTTGTCGCCGAGCATCAGCATGAAGTCGTCGTCGACGTGCGGTTCGGCCTGGAGGATGGCGTGGGCCAGCCCCAGCTGCTCGCGCTGGTGGGCGTAGGTGATGGGGACGCCGCGGTACTCGTCGTCGTAGCGCTCGATGATCTGCTCTTTGAGGTGGCCGACGACGACGACGAGTTCCGTCGCGCCGATGGCGATGAGGTTGTCGAAGACGTCCTCGACGATGGGCTTCCCGTCGATTTCGACGAGGGCTTTGGGGGTGTCCTCGGTCAGGGGTTCGAGCCGAGTCCCCTTCCCGGCCGCGAGCACGACAGCTTGCATGACGTTCGACTGGAACGTCGACCCTCATATCTCTTCGGGGTTGGGACGGCTGTACGGTCGGGCTACGTGCGGACGGACTCCACGGCGGGAGCGCGGGAGCGGCTCTCCAAGGTGAGAGGAAACGGCGCGCGCTTCGTCGGTGGACGGTCGCTGGCGGCGACTCTAGTCGACGGCTTCGCTGGCGGACTCGACGAGGTCGCGCGCCGCGTCGAAGACCTCCCTCGCACGGGATTCCGCCCTCGCCTGGGCGGTGACGCGGACGAGCGGCTGGGTCCCGCTGGCGCGGACGAGGTACCAGGCGTCGCCCAGGTCCACGCGGAGTCCGTCGCGATCGTCGGTCGACTCGACCGGTCCCGGCCCGGCCCCGTCGGCGATCCGGGCGGAAAGTTCCTGCATGACCGCGCCTTTCGCGTCGGTCCCGACGGCCGTCCGGTGGATCGGGTACGACGGAATCTCCGCGGCGAGGCTGGACAGCGGACCGTCTCGCGAGACCAGGCCGGCGAGGCGACAGGCCGCCAGTGGCCCGTCCGGACACGGCGTCTCGTCGGGCCAGATCCACGCGCCCGAGGGCTCGCCACCGAAGACGACGGCCGGGTCCGCCGCGCGTTCGGCGACGTAACCGTCCCCCACGCGCGTTCGGGTGAGTGCGGCACCGACGTCGTCCAGCGCGTCGTCGACGGCCAGGCTCGTGTTGACCGGCGCCGCGACGAGCGGCCCGTCGGCGGCCCGATCCTCCTGCCGCCGTCCCGCTTCGGCCGATCGCTCCACGGCGTCCCGGCCGAACAGCGCGAGGAGGACGTCCCCGTCGAGCGCCGTTCCGTCCTCGGTGACGGCGAGCAGCCGATCGGCGTCGCCGTCGTGGGCCACGCCCAGATCGGCGTCGGTCGCCGCCACGACGTCGGTGAGCGTCCGGCAGTTCTCGGGAGTCGGTTCGCTCGGACGGGCGGGAAACCGACCGTCGGGAAGCGCGTTCAGCGTCTCGACGTGACAGCCCAGCTCGCGGAGGGCGCGGGCGGCAATGGCGCCGGTGCCGTTGCCGACGTCGACCACGACCGACGGCGGGTCGTCGATCGCTACGGCGTCGACGATCGCCTCGACGTGTCGATCCGTCGCGTCGGGCCACTCCCTGATCGACCCGATCCCGGCCCAGTCGGTGAGGTGATAGTTCTCCGCATCGATCCGCCGCTCGATCGCGTCGAGGCGATCGCGGTCGAGCGCCTTGCCCGTCTCGTCCCAGAGCTTGATGCCGTTGTCGGCCGGCGGGTTGTGCGAGGCGGTGATCGCCACGCCGCGGTCGGCCTCGCGCCAGGGGACGCTCCGCGCGATCGTCGGCGTCGTCGCCACGCCGACGTCGATCACGTCCGTCCCGGACTCGCGAAGGCCGGCGGTGAGCGCGTCCGCGAGGGGTTCGCCGCTCTCCCGGGCGTCGCGTCCGACGACGACGCGGTCGGCCTCGGCGCCGACGGCGCGACCGATCGAGAGCGCCAGCTCGGCCGTGACCGCCTCGCCGACGGGACCGCGAACGCCGCTGGTTCCGAAGAGTGACATACGAGAGCCTCTGCGACGGGCGGTCGAAAACGTTGGGGTCGATCGTCGTCAGTGAGAGCGGTCGGATCGGTTGACTGTACTCGCGACGATGACAAACAGTGCTGTCCAGCCCAACACGAAGCGGGTGCGAACCTCGTCCCTATCGATCGCGTGTGACCGACTCGCCGGGTTTCGTCGTCGCGCCCGTCGAGAGCGTCACGCCGGCGTTGATGTTGGTATCGATTCCCGTCTTGGCCTCGTCGCCGAGGACGACGCCGAACTTCCGGCGGCCGGTCGAGACGCGCTCGCCCTTGACGGTGAGTTCGACGGATTCGTCGTCGTGGCGGAGGTTCGCCACCACCGTCCCTGCACCGAAGTTGACGTCGCGCCCGAGGACCGAGTCGCCGACGTACGAGAGGTGATTCACCGCGGCGCCGGCCATCAGGACGCTGTTTTTCACCTCGACGGCGTGGCCGACGCTCGCGTTCTCGCCGACGAGCGTCGTCCCGCGAACGTAGGCGTTCGGGCCGACGGTCGCACCCGATCGGATCAGCGCCGGTCCCTCGATCGTGACGCCCTCGCGGACCGTCGCGCCCGCCTCGACCACGACGGGTCCCTCGATCGTCGCGTCGTCGCTCACCGTCCCCGCGAACGATCGATCGGTGCCCGCGAAGTGGACCTCCTCCGCACCTGCGCCATCGCGTTCGGCGTCTGCCGCCGCTTCGACGAGCGACGCGATCTTCCACTCGTTGGCTTCGAGCAGTTCCCACGGTCGACCCACGTCGAGCCAGCGCGAGAGGGTGACGGGGCGCACGTCGACGTGGTCGATGGTGCGTTCGAGGACGTCGGTGAGCTCGTGCTCGCCGCGCTCGCTCTCGGGGACGTCGAGCCACTCGAGCGCGGCCGCGGGGAAGTGGTACGCTCCGGCGTTGATGCGATTCGACGGCGGGTCGGTCGGCTTCTCGACGATCCCGGTGACGACGCCGTCCTCGACGTCGAGGACGCCGTACTGGGTCGGGTCGTCGACGCGAACGCTGCAGATCGCCGGTCCGCCGTCGTAGAGCGGGGCGAGATCGCCGTCCGCGAACAGCGCGTCGCCGTTGAGGACGACGAAGGGCTCGGCCGCGAGCGCCGGCGCGGCGGTCCTGACCGCGTCGGCCGTCCCCGCCTGGGCCTCCTGGTGAACGTACTCGATCGGCACGCCCCCGTACGTCTCCCCGAAGTAGTCGACGATCGGGTCGGACTCGTAGCCGACCACGAGGACGATCCGCGTGGCGCCGGCCGCGATCGCGGCGTCGACGGTGTGGGCGACCAGCGGCCGGTCCGCGACGGGGAGCATCGGCTTCGGGCGACGATCGGTCAACGGCCGCATTCGGGTACCCTGACCGGCGGCGAGGACGACGGTTTGCATGTCCGTGCCGTTCGTTGCGAATCCAATAGACCTTGCGACCCGCTTCGCTCGCCGAGTATCGCTGGGGTCGCCGATCCGCGGGAGACGGCGGCGCCGAGAGCATCCCACCTCGTCGATCGGTCCGATCGAGGCTCGCGCGTCGGTAATGAGTCCCTACGCTCGGACGACGGAATGTGCCCCACGCCCGGACGACGGGGATGAAGGCAGCAATGGTCTACCACGATACCGATCCGCACCAGCCGCGCTATTCGAGTCAATGCGACTGCTCGGTAGCGCGCTATTCGATCGACTCCCGAAACCTTCGCAGTCGCGGTCCACCGCCGATCCGTCCAGCCACCTTGAAGTAGTCCTGGACCGAACTGCGGGTATGTCCGTCTCCCCCATCCCCGCGGTCGTGCTGGCTGCGGGCGAAGGTCGGCGGCTCGCGCCGCTGACCCACCGCCGCCCGAAGCCGATGCTCCCCGTGGCCAACCGGCCGCTGCTCGAGTACGTCGTCTCGGCGCTGGTCGAGGCCGGCGTCGATCGGATCGTCCTCGTCGTCGGTCACCGTCAGGAGCGCATCCGGACGCACTTTCGCGACGGCGACGACTGGGACGTTCGCATCGAGTACGTCGAGCAGTCGACCCGCCTGGGAACCGCCCACGCCGTCGCCCAGGTCGAGCCCGTCGTCGACGGTCCGTTCCTCGTGTTAAACGGCGACCGGATCGTCGATCCGGCCCTGATCGCGGACGTCCGCGATCGCCTGCTCGAATCCGGCTCGCCGGTCGTCAGCGTGACGCCGTCGAAACAGCCGACACGGTACGGCGTCGTCGAACTCGACGACGGCCGCGTCGTCTCGATCCAGGAGAAACCCCACGACGTCGGCGACTCGGCGCTGATCAACGCCGGCGTCTACGGCTTCGGCGGCGACGTCTTCGAGGCGATCAGGGAGACGCCGCAGGAAGGCGGCGAACTCGCCATCACCACGACGCTCGCGTCCTACGCCGACGCCGACGGAATCTCGGCGGTCGAGTACCGCGGCACGTGGCTGGACGTGACCCACCTCTGGGACCTGCTGTACGTCACCGAGGCGACGATCGACGGCGGCCGGACCGCCGAGACGGCGAGCGTCCACGACCGGGCGAGCGTCGCTGCCGACGTCGTCCTCGGCGAGAACGTTCGCGTCGACGCGAACGCGACCGTCGGCGGCGCGACGGCGCTGGGCGCGAACGTCACGATCGGCGCCAACGCGGTCGTCTCGAACGCGGTCGTCCTCCCGGACGCGGTGATCGAACCCGGCGCCGTCGTGAACGAGGCCATCGTCGGCGAGAGCGCCCACGTCGGCGCGAACGCGACCATCGCCGGCGGCGAGACGAGCGTGATCGTCGACGACACCGTCCACGAGGGCGTCGATTTCGGCGGCGTGATCGGCGATACGGCCCGCCTCGGCGGCGGCGTCACCGTCGTACCGGGCGCGATCGTCGGCGACGGCGCCACGGTCGAGGACGGCGCCAGCGTCGCCGGACGGCTCGAGACCGACGCGGTCGTCCGGAGGGGGTAACGATGTGTGGCATCTTCGGCTACGTCGGCGACGAATCGGCCGGGCCGATCGTCTACCGCGGGCTCGAAACCCTCGAATATCGGGGCTACGACTCGGCCGGCATCGCCCTCCGCGAACCCGACGAAGCCGCGCTGTCGATCGCGAAGCGGGCTGGCGACGTGAGCGCGCTCTCGGTGCCCGAGTCCGAGACCTCGACCTGCGCGATCGGACACACGCGCTGGTCGACCCACGGCCCGCCGACCGACGCCAACGCACATCCCCACACCGACTGCCGGGACGAGCTCGCCGTCGTCCACAACGGGATCGTGGAGAATCACGAGGCGCTGGCCGGCGAGCTGGCCGACCACGAGTTTACGAGCGAGACCGACACCGAAGTGATCCCGCACCTGCTCGAGACGAATCTCGATGCCGAAGGCGGGCGGCGGGCCGACGGCGGCGACCTCGCCACGAAGCGCTCGAAGCGGGCGGCGCGTTCGAGTGACGACGTCGACACCGCGACGCTCCGGCGCGCGGTCGAGTCGGTGACCGACCGCCTCGACGGGAGCTACGCGGTGTCCGCGTTACACCGGGACGCGGACTGCATCGTCGCGACCAGATCGGAGAGTCCGCTGGTGATCGGCCACGGGGAGTCGGCGTCGTACCTCGCGAGCGAC
This sequence comes from Halovivax limisalsi, assembly GCF_023093535.1. Taxonomy (NCBI): domain Archaea; kingdom Methanobacteriati; phylum Methanobacteriota; class Halobacteria; order Halobacteriales; family Natrialbaceae; genus Halovivax; species Halovivax limisalsi. Next base: position 1,718,469 of record NZ_CP095757.1, on the reverse strand, counting down.
GTCCCCGCGCTTGTCGAGCACACCCGCGAGGTGACCTACCTCGAGGACGGTGACGTCGCCGTGCTCGAAGCCGGCGACGTGCGCGTCTATCGCGACGGCGTCGAGATCGAACCCGAGGTCCAGCGGATCGACTGGGACGCCGACGCCGCGCAGAAGGGCGGCTACGAGCACTTCATGCGAAAGGAGATCCACGAACAGCCCTCGGCGCTGCGCCAGACGCTCGCCAGTCGGGTCGACGTCCCCGGCGGGACGGCCTCGCTCGACCTCGACCTCCCGGAGTCGTTTCTCGACTCGCTGGAGGAAGTCCAGTTCCTCGCGATGGGGACGTCCTACTACGCCGGCTGCTACGCCGCGACGCTGTTCGAGGAGCTGGCCGACGTTCGGGCGACGCCGATCATGGCGAGCGAGTACGGCTACACCGGCGGTCGCGATCCGGCGGAGACGCTCTCGGTCGCGGTGACCCAGAGCGGAGAGACGGCCGACACGCTGTCGGCGCTCCGCGAGGCCGACGCCGCGGGGGCGCGCACGCTCGGGGTGACGAACACGCTCGGCAGTTCCGTCACGCGCGAGGCCGACGACGCGCTGTTCATCCGCGCCGGACCGGAGATCGGCGTCGCCGCGACGAAGACGTTCGCCTCGCAGGTGACCACGCTCGCCCTGCTGGCCGTCGCCGTCGGGCGGGCCCGCGGGACGCTCTCGGCCGCGAGCGCTCGCGAGCACCTCGAGGCCCTGACGTCGCTCCCCGGCGCGATCCAGCAGGTCCTCGACGAGGAGGGCCAAGTCGAGGAGACGGCCCGCGCGTACGCCGACTCGGACGCGTTCTTCTTCGTCGGCCGCCGGTACGGCCACCCGGTCGCCCTCGAGGGCGCGCTGAAGCTCAAGGAGATCGCCTACGACCACGCCGAGGGCTTCGCCGCGGGCGAACTCAAGCACGGTCCGCTGGCGCTCGTCACCGAGGAGACGCCGGTGCTGGCCGTGCTGACCGACGGGTCGAACCCCCGCGAGACGCTGAACAACGTCGCGGAGGTCCAGGCCCGCGGCGCGCCGGCGATCGGCGTCACGGGCGGCGGGCTCGACGCCGGCACGCTCGATACGACCTTCGAGGTGCCGGACGCGGGCATCTTCGAGCCGCTGGTCGCGAACGTCTACTTCCAGCTGTTCGCCTACCACGTCGCCGACGCGAAGGGCCGGTCGATCGACAAGCCGCGGAACCTGGCGAAAAGTGTCACGGTGGAGTGAGATGACCGGGGTTCGATCAACCACCGTTCCGCTCACCGACGAGGAAAAAGCGGTGATGCGCGACGGACGGTTTCGGTCCGGAACTGAAACTGACGAAGCGGACGTCGACGAGATCCTGTACGGCTGAGGTCGCCCAGAAAGCCCAGCCAAATCGGACGAGCGGTCCGCACAACGCCACGTCACTCACGACGCCCGGACGAGTGGTTCGTACCACTCACGGTTGTCCTCGTACCACGCGACGAACTGCGAGACGCCCTCGCGGATGGTCGTAGTCGGCTCGTAACCGATCAGGTCCCGCGCTTTCGACACGTCGGCGTGGGTGTGTCTGGCGTCTCCCTCCTTGGCGTCGTCGTAGACGGGATCGACGGCCGCGCCGGTCTCCGCGATCACGCGGTCGGCGAGTTCCCGAATCGTGATGGTGCCGGTCGAGCCGACGTTCAGGACGTGGCCGTCTGCGGCGTCAGTGTCGAGAAGGCGGAGGTTCGCCCGGACCACGTCGTCGACGTACGTGAAGTCCCGCGTCTGCTCCCCGTCGCCGTAGATCACCGGCGGCCGCCCGTCGAGACAGCGGCTGGTGAAGTTCGTGATCGCCATGTTCGGACGCATGCGCGGGCCGTAGACCGTGAAGTAGCGCAGCGAGACCGTGGGGAGGTCGTGCAACTCGGTGAAAACCCGGCAGTAGTGTTCCGCGGTGAGTTTGGTGACCCCGTAGGGACTGCGTGGCGTGGTGGGGTGGTCCTCGTCGTAGGGCAAGTACTCGTCGTGGCCGTAGACCGACGAGGACGAGGCGTTGACGAAGCGGGTGACGTCGTGGTCGTCGGCCGCCTCGAGGAGCGTGAGCAGGCCGGTCGTGTTGATCTCGTGGGGCTTGTGCGGGTCCTCGACGCTCGTGCGGACGCCGGCCTGGGCCGCCTCGTGGTAGACGAACTCGACGTTGTACTCCTCGAAAACCGATTCGACGAGGGATCGATCCGTGATGGAACCGGTTACGGTGTAAAACCGATGGAGTGCGATCCGCTCGCATTCCTCCAGATTGTGTCGCTTGATGGCCGGATCGTAGTACGGGTCGAGCGAGTCGAGCACGACGACGTGGTGGCCGGCCTCGAGCAACGCCTGTGCGATGTGCGACCCGATGAATCCCGCGCCGCCGGTGACGAGAACGTTCATTGTTGCTGTCGATCGGGGCCCGGCACGACCGCCGGTTCAGCCATCGGACGCCGACGACGCTCGTAACGGTTCGGGTCGTATGCGTGCCGTACACGTCGGATACGGGGAGCTTACACCCGAGAACCGCGGCGGTGTTGGGCCACGACGAGCTCGCGATTCGGCGGTTGCGATCGACTTCCGGGCGTATATGTCGGTCGCACCGGAATTCGGGACCGATGCCAGCCCGCTTGATTTCCGTGCTGCGGAGCGTGGCCGCGGCGGTCTCGCTCATCGGGTTCGTGATCGCGTTCGTGGCCGCCCGATCGGCGGCTGCGACGCCACGGCTCGTCCTCGCAGCGGCCGCCATCGGCGCGATTTCCCTCTGCGCCGCGGTCGGCCCGCGGGGCCTTCTCTGGCTGGTCGGCCTCGACGTCGATCGCAAAAACCGGGGCGAGAATTACCGAAACGGCGGAGGCGAGGGCGACCGACACGGCGGGGGCAAGAACGACGAGGGTGATCGATCCGACGAATCGGCGTGGTGGCCGACCCGGTTCGAACCGACCGTTGACGAAGTGTGGGATCGCCAGGCCGATTACGCGCTGGCGGTCGGCCTCGCCGTCGTCGGCGTCGGTGCGCTCGCGCTGTTCGCCATCGAACCCGGCGACGAGATTCCCACACATCTGCTCGTCCTCGCCCTAATCTGTCTCAACGGGTCGCTCTTCGCGCTCGCGGGCGCCGCGATGAACGAGTGACGTGCGGGTCCAAAACGGAATCGTCGAAGAATTCGATCCGCAATCGGCGTCAGCCTACGACAGCGTCTCGATGTTCGCGACGACTTCGTCGGCGAACTCGCTGGTGGCGAGCTTCTCGGCGTCTTCCAGGTTGCGTTCGAGGTCGTAGGTGACCTTGCCAGAGGAGATGGTCTCCTCGACGGCGTCGCGGACGAGGTCGGCGGCGTCGGTCCAGCCGAGGTACTCGAGCATCATGCGACCCGAGAGGATCATCGCAGTCGGGTTGACCTTGTCCTGGCCCTCGTACTTGGGCGCGGAGCCGTGGACGGGCTCGGCGAGACAGCGGGCGTCGCCGAAGTTGGCGCCGGGCGCGATGCCGAGCCCGCCGATCTGGGCGCCCGCGGCGTCGGACATGTAGTCGCCGTTCAGGTTCATCGTCGCGATGACGTCGTAGTTGTCCGTGCGGGTCAGCAGCTGCTGGAGCATGTTGTCCGCGATGCGGTCGTTGACGACGACGGCGTCGTCGGGTTGCTCACCGTCGCGCTCCTCCCAGAGGGTGTCCTCGGTGATGACCTCGTCGCCGTACTCCTCCTCGGCGACCTCGTAGCCCCAGTCGCGGAACTGGCCCTCGGTGAACTTCATGATGTTGCCCTTGTGGACCAGCGTGACCGAGTCGCGGTCGTGTTCGAGGGCGTAGTCGATGGCGCGGCGGATCAGCCGCTTGGAGCCGAACTCCGTGATCGGCTTGACGCCGATGCCGACGGGGCCGTCGTGGATGACGTCGTCGTGGCCCATCTCGTCCTCGACGAACGACTTGACCCGCTCGACCTCGTCGGTGCCTTCCTCCCACTCGATGCCGGCGTAGACGTCCTCCGTGTTCTCGCGGAAGGTGACCATGTCCATCTGCTCGGGCGCTTTGACCGGCGAGGGGACGCCGTCGAGGTGGTATGTCGGGCGGACGTTCGCGTAGAGGTCGAGCAGTTTTCGCAGGCCGACGTTCAGCGAGCGGAAACCGGCGCCGACGGGCGTCGTCAGCGGCCCCTTGATCGCCACGCGGTGTTCCTTGATCGCCTCGACGGTCTCGTCCGGCAAGTTTTCGTCGTACTTCTCGCGGGCGGACTCGCCGGCGTAGACGCGCATCCAGTTGATCTCCCGGCCGGTCGCGTCGGCGGCGGCCTCGAGCACTTGCTGGGCGGCCGGACCGACGTCTTTCCCGACGCCGTCGCCGTAGATGATCGGAATGATCGGGTCGTCGGGGACCTCGAGTTCGTCGTCAGTCCCGTCTTTCAGCGTGATCTTCGTCCCGGATTCGGGGACCTCGATCTTGTCGTAACTCATCTCGTTCGTAGTTCCCGCCGTCTCGCGTAAAAACACATCCATTTCCGCGCGTTGCCGTCGTCGAGAGCGAGGAACGCGATCGTCGCGGCGTTCCGGGTTGACCCGCGGCCGGACGTCGCCCTCGAGTGGTTCGCTCGGGCCCTGGAGTCTCGATTCTACGGCGCGTCCCCGTCAGAGCGTCGGTCTTCGCCCGGCCGGTCCGGGAGCGCTGCGGCGTCCCGTCTGGCTGTTTTCATGAACATCTCGTGGGCGTCGAGCGGGTTCTCGTCCTCGGTGGAGACGGGCTCGTACGTCCCGTCGGTGCCCAGCACCCACCGGTTGCGTTCGTCGGCCAGGAGCGTCTCCAGGATGGCGTCGAGCCGGCGCCGTAACGAGGGATCGTCGACCGGTGCCAGCGTCTCGATCCGGTCGTCCAGGTTCCGTTGCATCCAGTCGGCCGAGCCGACGTAGTACCGTCCGCTCCCGCCGTCGCGCGCGTGTACGATCCGGGAATGCTCGAGGAAGCGACCGACGATGCTGTGGACGGTGATCCGGTCGCTGACGCCGTCGATCCCGGGGCGGAGCCGACAGATATCCCGCACGATGAGATCGATCTCCACGCCGGCCATCGACGCCCGATAGAGTTCCCGGATCAGTTCGGGATCCTCGAGCCGGTTCACTTTGACGATCAGGCGAGCGTCCTCGCCGTTGCGTGCGTGTTCCGCCTCCGTGCGGATCAGTTCGCCCAGCCGATCTCGCAACTCGACCGGTGCGACGAGGAGCGTCTCGTACTCGCCGTGGAGCGACTGGCCCGTGTAGTAATTGAACAGGGCCACGAGGTCGCGTCCGATCGCCGGGTCGGCGGTCAGCAGCCCGAGATCCTCGTAGCCCTTCGCCGTCTCGGAGTGGTAATTCCCGGTGCCGACGTGGGAGTACAGCCCGACGCCGTCGGTTTCCTCGCGGACGACCAGCGCGGTCTTGCTGTGGGTCTTGTAGTCGATGGTGCCGTAGGCGACGTGGATGCCCTCGGCCTCGAGGCGCTCGACCCACTCCAGGTTGTTCGCCTCGTCGAACCTGGCCGCGAGTTCGACCATGACGGCGACCTGCGTGCCGTTGCGAGCGGCCGTGATCAGGCTCTCGATCACCCGCGATTCGCTCGCCGTCCGGTAGATCGCCGCCTTGATCGCGAGGACGTCCGGGTCCGTCGCCGCCCGTTCGAGGAACCGACAGACCGTCCCCTCGAAGGAGTGGTACGGATGGTGGACGAGAATGTCGTTCGCCCTGATCGCGTCGAAGACCGTTCGCGCGTCGTCGCGAGCGGCCGCTGCCAGGCGGGGATGGGGCTGGGGCGTCCACTCCGGCGCGTCGAGGTCGGGGCGATCCAGCGAGGCGATCCGGTGGAAGTCGCGGTACTCCAGGGGACCGGGAAGGGAGAACACCTGGCGATCCGCCAGGTCGAGTTCCCGCGTGAGGGTGTCGACGATCGCGTCCGCGGCGTCGGGTTCGATCTCCAGGCGGACGACGTTCCCGAAGCGACGCCGTTCGAGGACGGACTCGGTCGCTTCGATCATGTCGTCGGCCTCGTCGGCCCGGCGAACTTCGGCGTTTCTCGTCACGCGGAACAGGGCGGTGTCGACGATCTCGACGGCCGGGAACAGGCGATCGAGGTTCGCTCGGACGACGTCCTCCAGGAGGACGTACCGCGAGCCCGGTTCGACCGTGACGAAGCGGGCGCGATTGCGCGGGATCTTCACGCGGGAGAACGTGACGTCGTCCGTCCCCTCGCGCCGGGTGAGGACGGCCAGTGAGAGACTCTGATTCGAGATGAAGGGAAACGGGTGTGCCGGGTCGAACGTCAACGGGGTCAGGGTCGGCAGGATCGACGCTTCGAACGTCGATCGGACCGCCTCAGCCTCCGTCGGCGAGAGGTCCTCGTAATCGAGAATCTCGATGCCGTTGGCCTCGAGCGCCGGGCGCAACAGCTCGCAATAACACCGCGCCTGGCTCGCGAGGAGGTCGCCCGCCGCCTCGAGCGCGTCCGCGAGACGCCCGTCCGGGGTGGAGCCCGTCGGCGAACCACTCCCCGAAGCGGTCCGCGAGCGTCGGTCGAGACCGCCGATCCGCTTGCGGAAGAACTCGTCCAGGTTGGCCGTCAGGATGGCCAGGAACCGGACCCGTTCGAGGAGCGGATTCGTCTCGTCGCGCGCCTCCGCGAGGACGCGTCGCTGGAAGGCGAGTTCGCTCAACTCCCGGTCGAAATAGTAGGCGGGATCGTCGAGGTCGACGCGCTCCGGAGGAGCACCGTCGTGTGCCGGTCGGTCGGCCGAATCGGGCCGGGCACTGGCGATGTCGTCGGCCATCGAGCGGAACCGAAACGTCTCCCCGTCGGGGTCCGTGTCGGTCGGGCCGCCGTCCGCGCCCGCTTCGGAACGTACCTCCTCGGACTGGCCCTCGCTCTCGGCGCCGGTCGAACGCCGGCCATTGGCCCTCCCGTCGTCGCCGTCCACGCCAGCGTCGCTCGGCGGGGCGGGTGGCTCCGATCTCGCGGCGCGGGCGTCGGGTTCCGATCGTTCGGTTGCCGATTCCTCGGGTTCAGCCTGATCGGTCGACTCCCCGTCTCGCATTCGCCTCACCTCACGTCGACCCCCCGCTCGAGACGACCTTCGTCGCCGGTCGATCCCGGTGGGCCCGCCCGTCGACGGTCACGAAGCGATCGCCCTTGAGATCGTAGGCGGTCAGCTGGCCGCCGTACACGCAGCCCGTATCGAGCCCGACGACCCACTCGTCCTCGATCGGGGCCGAAAGGACGGTGTGACCGAAGAAGACCCGCGGCGGGCCGTCGTATCGGTCGAACCAGAACGGGCCGTCGTAGCCGTCCCCGGTCGGCGCACGCATCGTCAACAACTCCTCGCGAGAGTGGGCACCGAGTTCGCGGTCGGGATCGAGACCACCGTGGACGATCAGGCCGCCCTCCCATCGGATCACGTCCGGAAGCGTCTCGAGAAAGCGGCGATCGAGGGGATCGACGGTAGGGCAGGAGACGTCACCATCTAGCAATTTCTGCTCGTTGTTTCCGCGAACGGCGAGCATGTTCTCGCGTCGTCGAACGAGGCCGACGACGCCGCCACCGTCGGGTCCCTTCCTGACGAGGTCGCCGACGAAGACGACGAGGTCGTCAGCATCGACGGCCAGTTTCGCCAGGAGGCTATCGAGCACCTCGCGACAGCCGTGTACGTCGCCGATCACGTACACGTCGTTCCACGCGTCGGGATCGATCCGGCGCTGGACGAACGGGTCACCCCCGTCATCGGTCGAAGCGATAGTCAGCACGCGCCGGAGTTCTTTCAACAGCTGTTTTATCTTTTATATTATTGATACCGATAGCTATTGTACGGTCGGTCCGGTTCGACCCGCTCTATAGGAATATATACCGGTACCGAGCGAGAGGCGCCGCACCGTCCGGCCCGGGCAGGCAGTTCGGACTCGCAGACCCTTCGGCCGGGCCAGCGGCCACCGCGATGTCCGAGTGCCGAACCCATCCCGACCAGCGCCGTCCGACCCACCTCGAAGGCGGGAAAGCCTAACGGACGACCGCCAGCGTCGATAGCCACGGTCGCGAGCAGCCCCGATGGACTCCGTTGGAAGCGGGCTCCGCTCCTCACGAGACGAATATCACGCCCGCGTTCCAGCCGGTCACCATCGCGCCGACGACGGCGATCGCCAGCGGAATCGCCACCCTGGCCGGGGACGCGAGGACGTACCAGACGAGATAGAAGAGCGCGATTGTCACCGTTTTTGCGAGGAACAGCCCGGCGGTTCCGAACGAGGCGACCATCGGTCCGACCACGGGCCCGACCTCGGTGGCGCCGACCGTCCACAGGCCGATCGCCGTGGTGAGACCATCACCGACGCCGTAAAGCGAGATCGCGAGCAGCCACAGCGCCCGCTCGCGATCGCCAAGCCACGAGAGTCCCGGTTCTATTCCCACAGTACTCGGTCGATCTCAGGGGACGAGCAGTAAAATACCACCGACCGAGAACAGGAGCGAACACACCAGCACGAAGAGGAAGTCGACGAACGGCGAGACGTACGCCGCCGACTCGACCGGTTCGGCATCCCGTTCGCCGGTTATCGTCGGTGTCGACGGCATGCGTACGTGATTGGACGGACATCGCGTAAGCGTAGCGTCGATATCGAGTATCGAAACGCCCGGAAGAGATATATGCAAGCAGCGGTCCCCGCCGGGCAGCGGCCCGATACAGGTTCGAACTCCGTGATCCTCATAGGGCCCGTCGGCCCGACACCGGGTCGAATCACCCGCGCAATATGCGTCACATCGGATCGGGAAAGATTATCCTCCGGGGGTCGCAGTGTTCGGGCATGCACGTCATCGTCCACGGCGGTGCCGGCGGGAGCCCCGACGAACCGGACGCGAGACAGGCCGTACTCGACGACGCGGCGACTACGGGCGCGGCGACCGGGACGCCGATCGAGGCCGTCGAAGCGGCCGTCCGCGTGCTCGAATCCTCGCCGCGATTCAACGCCGGCGTCGGCGGCGCCGTCCAGAGCGACGGCGTCGTGCGGACCGACGCGGGCGTGATGACCGACGACCGAGCGGTCGGAGCCGCCTGCTCGATGCCGGGCGTCGAGCACGCGGTCAGCGTCGCACGGCTCGTGATGGAAGAGACGCCCCACGGCTTCGTCTCCGGCGAGCACGCCGTCTCGCTCGCCGAGGCGTTCGGCGTCGAGACGGACGTCGATCTCCGGACGGAGCGCACGCGCGAGAAGTGGGCGGATCTCGACGCGCCGGACGGCGACCCCCGCGAGCACCTCGAGTGGATTCGCGAGCGCTACGGTCGATCAGATCCCGACGGTCGCGACGCGGGTGAGGGAGAGGCGACACGTCGGGCGGACGGCAGCGATCACGCGGGTTCGGCCGCGCCGGGCGTCGGCGACGAGCGCGATCACGACACCGTCGGCGCCGTCGCCCGCGAGGGCGATCGCATCGCGGCGGCGACCTCGACCGGCGGACGGTGGCTCGCGCTCGCGGGTCGCGTCGGCGACGTCCCGCAGGTGGGGTCGGGCTTTTACTGCTGTCCCGCCGCGGGCGTCAGCGCGACGGGCGCCGGCGAGGACATCGCGCGCGTCACCCTCTCGCGTCGCGTGGCCCGTCACGTCGAACGCGGGCTCGACGCCGACGCGGCGACGACGCTGGCAATGGCGGAGTTCGCCGAACTGACCGGCTCCAGCGCCGGCGTCATCGCCATCGACGCCGACGGCAACGCCGGGTCGGCGTTCAACAGCGACGAGATGCAGACCGCGATCGCCCGGGACCGAACGACCGACGCTGGTCGCCGAAACTGAGTGATCCCTCCGGTCGCCCGAGACCGAGGGACCACGCAGGTCGTTCGAGGGAGATCGCCACGGCGATCACTCGGACCGTGATCTTCAGGGCTCCGGATCGTCGGCCGCCGGGAGCGTGAACGAGAACGTCGTTCCCTCGCCGGGTTCCGAGTCGACGGTGAGTTGGCCGCCGTGGCGCTCGACGATGCGTCGGCAGAGCGCCAGCCCGATACCCGAGCCGTGATGTTCCTCGTGCGTGTGGAGGCGCTCGAACACCCGAAAGATCCGCTCCTGTGCGTCGGGATCGATGCCGATCCCGTCGTCGGTCACCGCGATCTCCCACCGGCTCCCGGTTCGGCGGCAGGATATCTCGATCCCGGGCGGGCCGTCGCCGCTGTACTCGATGGCGTTGTCGAGCAGGTTCTGGAACACCTGACGGAGTTGACTGGCGTCGCCCTCGACGGTCGGCAGCGGGTCGGCCGAGATCTCGGCGCCGGTCTCCGCGATGCGCCGTTCGAGGTCTCTCCGGACGTCCTCGAGGACGGCGTCGAGGTCGACCGCCGCCATCGGATCGCCCCGCGTTTCGACCCTGGAGTACGCGAGCAGTCCCTCGATCATGGCCTTCATCCGCTCGGCGCCGTCGACGGCGTAGTCGATGAACTCGGCAGCGTCCTCGTCGAGGTCGTCGGCGTAGCGACGCTCGAGCAGGTCGAGGTAACTCGTGACCATTCGCAGCGGCTCCCGGAGGTCGTGGCTGGCGGCGTAGGCGAACTGTTCGAGTCGCTCGTTCGACGCGGCGAGGCGCGCTTCGTACTCGTGCCGGTCGGTGATATCCGAGTGGGCGACGACGACGTACCGATCTCCGTCGTGTGTGAACGGCGTCGCGCGCAGCAGGAACCACCGTCTCGCGTCCGGACCGTGACAGGGGTACTCGAGTTCGACGTGCTCGCGCTCGCCCGCGAGGAGCTCGCGAAGCCCCGCCGCGGCCGCTCGCCCGGTTTCCGACGTCGAGGCTTCGGTGACCTCGAGGTAGTTGATCCCCACCGTATCCGGCTGGAGGTCGATCTCGTTGTCCGCGCCGAATTCCTGCCACGCCCGGTTCGTATAGAGGATCGTCCCCTCGTGGTCGAGGATCGCCATGTTGATCGGGAGGGTGTCGACGGCCGCCGGGAGGAGGTCCGGCGCGTCGGGAGCGGTCATGGACGAGGAAGGCAGCCGGACGCCAAAAGTGCTGTTCCCGACCCCCGGTTCCGGTCCCCGCCGTGCTCGCTCCGGCGGGTCCCTCCACGACACAAGCTCCGATCCGTCGCCGGTTACCGCACGAGCGCGGCGGCGCTCAGGCGCCGCATGTCGAGGGCGCGTCGCAGAACGATCGAGGCGAGCCAGAGGGCCGCCGCGACGGCGGCGAACCGGAGCGCGAACGTCTGGCCGACCTGGAACCGGAAGGGAACCGAGAGCAGAAAGTACCAGGTGAGGACGGTGAAGCCGGCGACGATCAGGTGCGGGAGCGCCCAGTGTTCGTCGATCGCCTCCGACTCGCCGCCCGCTCGGTCCGTCGCAGCGGTTCCAGCTGCAGCGAGCGCAGACCGACAGTCGGCACAGAGGTGATGGGCGTCGGCTCCCTCGAAGAGCGAGGCGATGGACTCGCCACCTATCGCACTCGCCTCCGACCGGGAGGACAGCGTCCGATCCAGGTTCGCTCCCTCCAGTTCGACGAGGACCGTTCCGTCGTCAGTTCTGGGCGCACCGCAGCTGTCACACCGGCGTTCCGCTCCATCGTCCGGCGCCCCCGTTCGGTTGCTCATGACCGCTCACTGGTAGGGATTCGGCCGATGGTGATCCTTGGGCTTGCACCTCCCGGTAACGCCCCGTTAGAACGAACTGACGGTAGCCCGCGTTCACGCGTCGGACCGACCGAGCGGGGAGAGGGGAGTGACGGGCGCTTCGAAGCGACGGTGTCCCGCTCGGACCGAACCGCCGCGAGCGCTGACCCGGTCGGCCGAACCCGCCGCGGATCTGTAGGTCACATGCCGGCGTTAGGCGCGCGTAACGGCCTTCTGGGGCGCATCCGCGCGCCGGTTCGCGTAGGCGTTGTAGGCGCTGAGCGCAGCGACGACCACGCCGGCGATCATCGTGCTGTTCGATAACGCGCCGCTTCCCATCTCGATGAGGAACGGCGAAACGACGATCCACAGTCCGAGGAGCACGGCGAGCGACGCCGCTCCGACGCTCGCGAGGCGGTCTCTGGTCATCCGGTAGAAGTTGTAGCCGGCGAGCAGGAAGATGCCCGTGCCGACGAGCGTGTTGTTCCAGTAGGCCGCGTCGGTCGCTTCGTACACGAACGGCGAGGCGACGATCCACAGCCCCACGATCGCCGCGAGCGCGCTCACCCACTGCATCACGTCCGTGTTCAACCCGTCTCGATCGGTGTCTCGGCTGCGTCCGGTTCGTTCGTCCGCCGGTGGTGACGACCCGTTCATAGCGCCGGTTCGTACGGAAACCCCGTCGAAAACCACACTGCTTGCAACGGCCGAGTGGGGCGGGGAAACGCCTGCTTGTACAGGTGGACGGTTCGGGCGCGAATCCCGCCGGTCGATCAAGAAGCAATTACCACGCTATGCTGCGTTCGAGGGCTCGACGGCGAAACCGGGCGAAGTTGTATCGCGTGAGGACGACCGAGAACCCGAGCAAGACGATCGCGAACGGTACGGAGACCAGGGGAGAGAGACCGTTGACGAAGCTATTTCCGAGTTGTGCGATCGAGAGAACGAGCGGAACGATCGTGTACAGCGCGTGCTCGAACGGCCGGGCGCGAAACATATCGACGGGGGTGAGCGACGTATCTGTCTCCATTACCGGATCGTAATCACACGTTGGCCGCGAGTGGTACTTACGTTTTTTCCGCGCTCCGGCCGAGAGTCGATCGGGCTGATACGTCGGTCGGACGGAGACGCCGATCGCGGGCGGCGGTGCCGGCCGCGGATTTATTCTGCTGGCGTGCGTACGTCGCTCCGATGACCCGCACCGTCGAACTCGACGACGAGCTGGCCGAGCGCATGGAGAGCTACCTCGAGGCCGACGAGACCATGGAGGAGTTCATCGCGGAACTCGTCGCGATCTACGAGCAGGAAGGTCGCTTCCTCCAGGAGAGTGTCTGACGTGACCGCGTCCAATCCGGTGCTCACCGTCGCCCAGCAGGAGGGCGACCTCCGCGTCACCAGCGCCGCGTTCGCCGACGGCGAGTCGATCCCGGACGCCTGCAGCTACGACGGGGAGAACGTCAACCCGGCGCTGGAACTCAGCGGCGTCCCCTACGAGGCGGCCTCGCTCGCCATCGTCGTCGACGATCCGGACGCGGTCGAACCCGCCGGGAAGATCTGGATCCACTGGCTGGTCTGGAACGTCGATCCCGCGATGGACGCCGTTCCGCGCGCGTGGGATCCGAACGACGCCGTCGAGGGCGAGAACGACTTCGGCGAGATCGGCTACGGCGGGCCGAAACCACCGGACGGCGAACACCTGTATCGCTTCAAGGTGTACGCGCTCGACACCGAACTCGACCTCGAAGAGGGCGCGTCGGCCGCGGAACTCGGGGACGCCATCGACGACCACGTCCTCGCCCAGACGCAGGTGACCGGGACGTACGCGCCGTAGAAGGAGACGCGGGCCGGGACGGGGCCGGTGGAAAGGAAGAATCGATTACTCACTCGCCAGCAGTGCACGGATCTCGTCGCCGTCGCGACAGGGCTCGGGGAACACGTCCGCGTCGAAGACGCCCGTCGCGCGGGTCACCCCCGGGTGATCGAGTCGCTCGCGTTCGACGTGGAGCGAGCCGCCCGTGCGGTGTCCGACGAACTGGACGACCGGGAGCGGAACCGAGTGGCCTGCTGCGTACTGGAACTGACAGCGAGTCGTGTAGTGGACGTCCGTCAGCGCGACGTCGACCCCGATCTCCTCGCGGGCCTCCGTCCGGGCGGCCTCGGCGGGCGTCTGGTCTCGTTCGACGACGCCGCCCGGCGGCTCCCAGTAGCCACCCGGGTTGAAGACGAGGACCGTTTCCTCGCGGGCCTCCGTGTAGTAGACGACGACCGACGCGACGCCGGCGATGCGATCGAGCTGCGCGCCGGCCGTCTCGGGCGGTTCGTCGGGGTCGAAGGGGCGAGGGCCGAGTTCGAACGGCTCCCCCGTCCGGTCCGTTCCCCACTCCGCCTGGATCCCTTCGATGATCCGGTCGGTCCGCGCCGCGACTCGGTCCCGAACCCGCTCCCATCCGTCGGTCATGACTGGGACCTCCGTGCAGCCACGGCCCCCGGAGAGCGCCCGGACGATCCGGTTCGAGCAATCGCCGCTCGCACGGTCGCGTCGCCACCGGGAGCGCCCCTCCCTCGCATCGGATCGTCGGACCCGTCCGGTTCGCCCACCGTTCGACGGCAGCTCGTCGGGCGTGTGGATGGAGCAGATCGAGTCCGAATTCGGGAACCGAGGGTGGATCGTCCGTCGGCCATACCCGGAGATTCCCGTCGCTGCAATTCAATCTACCGTCGAACCGGTCGTGACAGACCGTAGCTGACCCAGATTTGGGCCCACACTCGAATCACGTCGCGCCGTCCGGAGGGGAGACCGGGGAGACTATGCCCGGCGAGACAAATCGGGCCCGCATGACCTGGGAGTTGGCTCGAGCCGACGACGATCGAGTCGAGCTCGAACACGACGCCGGCCGCCGGCTCACGGCGACCGTCGAGACGCGCGGAGCGGAGCGGAGCGTCTGGTCGATCACCGTCGAAGACGATCCCGCGGGCGAGCGCCTCGGCCACCACCGCTGGGAGGTTCGGAACGAGGAACACCTCTGGGCCACGCTCGACGCGGTCACCTACCGGTACGATCCGGATTTACCGGAACAACGCGCCGCCCGGTCCTGACGGGGCGGACGGGCGCCGAGTAATTGCCGGGGGACGATCGGAGACACCGAAGGCGGCGACGAACGGGAGCGGACGGAGGCGCAGCGATCGCCACGTTGCCGGCCCTCGGTGCGGCGGCAAGCTGCACCAGTGGCGGCTCGCCGTGGTGGTCACGACTGAAAACGGTAGCTCCGCGGCGGGTTCAGGGTGACCCGTCCGCGAAAGCGGATTCCGGCGAGTCGCCGACAGGGGTTCGACGGGTGTCGTTCGCCGGACAGGGGCCGACGCCCAGGGGGGCAAGGGAATGGGAATGCGGCCTGGGACGTTGCGGCCAAGGCGTAATCGGTGGTAATAACGAATAAATGTTTGTCAGACGTGCGTCTGACGCTCGGCACCGGCGCCGACAGGGCGACCACCAGCGTCGACGGGGCGACGATCTCGCACTCCGCCGCCGCGACCGGTCAATCGCCCGGCACCGGCGGTCCGACCTCGCGTTCGACGACGCCCTCCGTCCAGGTGCCCCGGAGGACCCAGACGCCGGTGACGATGGCCGAGGCGACGAACGAAACGGCGACGGCGTACCAGACGCCGACGACGCCCATCTCGAACCCGAGGACCGCCACGAGCGCGATGGGAATGCGCCAGACCCACAGCTCCTGGACCGACAGGACCATCGCGGCCGTGGTCGACCCGCTGCCCCGGAGCCCGCCGAGCATGATCTGGAAGACCCCGAGGAAGACGTAGGAGGGGCCGGCGATGACGACGTACGCCGCCGCGTACTCGATCACCAGGTCCGCGTTCGGCGTCCCGGATTCGATGAAGATGCCCGCGATGGCCTCGGCGTGGGGATACGCCGCGGCGACGACGAGAACGAAGACGCCCGTGATAACCATCGAGCTCAGCTTCACGGCGCGCTTCGCGCGATCGACCTGGTCGGCGCCGAGGTTCTGTCCGACGACGGTCTCCGTCCCGCGGGCGAGCCCGAGCGCGGGCATGAACAGCAACGACGAGAGCCGCGTGACGATCCCGTAGGCCGCGACGGCCTCGGTACCCGCGATGGCGATCACGGCCGTCAGCACCGTGATGCCGAACGCCCGCAGGCCCTGCTCGGTCGCGATCGGCGCGCCGATGTCGAGGATCTTGCGCACGGTCCGGCGTTTCAGTCGCAGGTCGGAGAGCGAGGGATCGAGCCCGACCCGCCCCGAAAAGAGCAGGGAGAGTCCGATCACGGCCGCGACGCCCCGGGAGAAGATCGTCGCGACCGCCGCGCCGTCGACGCCCCAGCCCGTAAAGCCGGTCGCCGCGTACAGCGTCGATTCGAGTTCGGTCAGTCCCAGCCAGGAAAACAGCGGGTTCCCCTCGAAGCCGAGGATGAGGATCGGGTCGATGACCACGTTGAGCGCGACGCTGACGACCATCAGGTACAGCGGCGTCCTGGTGTCGCCCCAGCCGCGCGAGAGCGCGTCGAAGATGAAGAACCAGAACATGAAGGCGATCCCGACGAACATGATTCGCGTGTAGCCGACGGCGAAGCCGTACGCGTCGCCGCCCGGGTCCGCGCCCACCATCCGCATGAGCCACGGCGTCAGCAGGTAGCCGACCGCGGCGAACGCCACCGCGACGATCGTCACGAACGAGAGCGTCTGCCCGGCGACGTGACTCGCCCGCGCCGTGTTGCCCGCGCCCTTGTGCTGGGCGATGAGGACCGTCCCTGCGACGGTGAGTCCACCCCCGACGCTGATCATCAGGAAGACGACGGCCCACGAGTACGACAGCGCCGCGATCGCGTCGCCGCCCAGCCGACCGACCCAGAACGTGTCCGCGAGGTTGTAGCCGACGTTGAGAACCTGCGAAGCCACGATCGGCGCCGAGAGCACGAGCAGCGGTTTGAAGAGTTCGCCGTCGGTGACGTTGACCGATCGGTCCGTCCGGGAACTCATTCGGCCTCCGTTTGGGCGGTGGACTCGTCGTCCCTCCCGTCGAGGTCCTCGACGGCTCCGACGAGTCGTTCGTCCGGCGGGATCGAGACGGCCGGCTCCGTCGGGTACGCCGTCCGGGGTGCCAGCACGTCCGCGATCAGGTGGTCGACGATCGCGTCGCGAACGGACTCGCCGTAGGCGTCCCGGCCGAGCGTCAATCGGCGCGTCCGCGCGCCGTCGACCGCCGAGAGCAGCAGGTCGGCGACGGACTCGGCGTCGTGGTCGCGGAAGGCCCCGCTCTCCATCCCGTCCGCGAGAATTTCGACGAGGGCGTCCCGCAATCGGTCGTCGCTCTCGCGAAGTTTCGCGCGGACGCCTTCGTCGTACGGCGCCTGCGCGCGCAGCTCGAGCATCGCGGTGTGATACTCGGTCTCGTCGGTTCGCGAGGAAGCGAATCCCCACTCGACGAACGCCGCCAGACGCTCGACGGGCGGCGCGGACCGGGTCGGTTCGATGCGCTCGTCGAACCCCTGGAGGAGGTACTCGATGAACGCACGCACCAGATCGGCCTTCGACTCGTAGTGGTAGAAGAGGGCGGCCTTGCTCCGATCCGTTCGGTCGGCGATGGCCTGCGTCGTGAGCTCGGTGTAGCCCTCGTCGCAGAGCGCCTCGTACGTCGCGCGCATGATCGCGTCCCGGGCGTCGGCTGTCACTGACTGACCGGTAAGTCAGTGGCGGTGAAAGAGGTTTCGATTCGAAATACCCCGTCGCGCCGGTGAACCGTCCGCTACGCCTCCGGAGACCGGTGCGTTCCCGGCCGTGTGAGATCCGCCAGCGCAGATCGGGCATCGGCGCGGCAGGGTTCCGGCAGGCAGTCGAGGACCGCATCGAGGTGACGGTCGATCGCCGCCGGGGTGCCGACCGTCGACGCGTCGAGGATCGACGCCTCGCGAAGGCGTGCGAACCCCAGCTCGGAACCGAATCGGGTGGCGGTTCGCTCCAGCTCGTCCACGCGGTCGTCGTCGACCCCGGCCAACAGGCCGGCGATCGAGCCGGCGCATCCCACGAGGGCACCCAGCCGGGAGTCGAGTCGCTGGACGAGCTCCGAGCCGTCGGAGTCGAAGGACGCGTCGGCGAGGATCCCGCGAGCCTCCTGCGTCCGTCTGCAGCCGTCGGTTAGGGCCGACAGACACGAGTTGCGGGTCGAAGCCGGGACGTCCAGCGCCGTCAGTCGTTCGAACGCCACCGAGAGGAGTGCGTCGCCCCGGAGGATCGCGCGCGTCGGATCGGACTCGGCGTCCGAGTCGCCGAGCCGGAGCGAGGTACGGCGATGGACCGCGACGTGGCCGGCGGCCAGTTCGACCGCCACCGCGGCCGGAACGGCCGATTCGACCTCGATGCGATCGTCGCCGAACGCCTCGACGGCGGCGAGACACACGCGACCGCGAGCCAGGCCGTCGGCCGGACCCCGGTGAGGGCGGCGAACGTCGGTTCGGCGGGCCGAACCGTCGGCTTCGATCCACGACGGAACCGCGTCTGCCAGCGCGTCGAGCAGCAGGGATCGGCCGGTTGGCGCTCGTCCGGTCATGATAGCTCGTCGACGGCCGATCGATTCCCGACTGACCGAACCGCGATCGACTGACCATCGGGTCAGCGCACGCATAAACCTGGTGACCGCTTCCCGCGGCGGGACCGATCGGGTCCGATCACTCGGTCGGGCAGTCTCCTCGCTCGATCCCGGAATCGGGGCGAGGTTCCGACGAGAGTGACAGTCGGCCCGGGGCACCGACACGCGTCGTCGGTTGGGCACCCCCGGACGATCGCGTCCACGGTGAGAGGGGTGACGCGGCCGGTTTCCCGTCACGCCGATTCCGCCGGCGATCGCCGCCGGATCGACCGCGCGACGTCGCTCACTCCGCCCGTCGCAGGCCGTCGACGACGGCCGCTCGCGTATCGAAGCCGAACCCGATCGCCTCGCAGTCCAGACACGACCAGCCGTACTCGCCGTCGAGGCCGCGAATCGAGACCAGCCCGCGACAGGCCGGACAGCGCGTCTCGCGACGACGGTCGGCGACTCGATCGAGGACATCCGCAACAGTCCGCCGTGGCATGTTTCTGGATGGCGGGGAAGCGCCGGTATATGCTTTGTCGTCCGGTCCGGTGGACCTGGTCGGGTCGCAATCTGGTTGGACGGAAATCCGTTCGCGCGGTTCGAGCGACCGAGCCCGGGTCCGGTCGCAGCATCGGCCCGCCGATGCCGGCGGGGTCAGCGTGCTTAGCGAAATCCGCCCGTGTGCGGGGCGCTCGTCGACCGAGCGGACTGGCGCCCGTCGCCGGCGAGTCCGTCGAGATCGAGATCCCCGAACTCGTCGGGACGGACGCCCTCGGTGGCGTAGAGGTAGAGCGTCGTCTTGATGACGCCCTGGAGGGTTTGGCTCACGAGGAACGCGAGCAGCGCGCCGGTCAGGATCGCTCCAGCCGTGAGAATCGGGCTGATTCCGGAGAGTGCGATACCGAGGAGGACGAACGGCAGGGCGATCACCAGGCCGACGAGCTGAACCGCGACGAGGCTGATCGGCGTCTCGCCCCAGAGCTCCTTGAACGTGTGCGAGCTCTCTTTGAACATTCCCGTCGTCGTGGTGTCCTCGAAGACGATGACCGGGACGACGAAGAACGTAAGGAGCGTCCAGGCGGCGCCGAAGAGCGTCCCGACGAGTCGAGCCACGCGCGAATCCGAGTTCTCGATGGCGTTGATGAGGACGCCGACGGTGGCGCTGATGAACGACCAGATCAGGAGCGGCTTCCACACCGCTTTCGCGGCCTCGATCCCGCGCCCGAGCGACGGCTCCTTCCCCGCGAGGACCTCGCGGGTTTCGTGGACGAGCCCGGCCGCGAAGAACGACGAGACGAACGTCAGCGTGAGGTAGGTGAGCCCCAGGAGGACCAGCGCCGGGCCCTGCGCGCTCACGCCGACGACGCCGAAGGTGACGCCGAGGAACAACGCGAGGAACGCGAACCCCGTAATTCCGCTCACCAGCGGAAAGACCGCCAGTCCGGGGTTGTGTCGAACCACCAGCAGCGCGTCCTTCGAGAGGGCGAGTCCGGTTTTGAGTCTGCCGAATAGCGCCATATCCGCTTCGATTGCCCACAGATGTATTAATACGTTACTACTTCTACCGCAAATTTTCCGGCGAGACCGTGGTCGGGCTAGACCGAGAAGGACGCGCTCGCCGTACAGTCTCGATCCGTGGCGGTGAGTTCCGCCGTCGCCGTGTACGAGCCCGGGTCGGGGTCGGCCCACTCGACCTCGAACCGTCGCGTCTCGCCCGGATCGAAGCGTTCCTCGCCGAGAACCTGCGGGAAGAGTCTCTCCTCCGTAAAGCGCCAGACCTCCGCGTCGTCGTCCTCGACGGCGACGTCGACGCGACAACCGTCGCTGAACTGTGCCGTGATCGGTTCGTCGCTCGCGTTCGTGACGGCCAGTGCGAACGAGACGCCGTGCCCGTCCGTCGTCACGTCGAGGGTTCCATCGAGTCCCATACCGTCGGTTCGTATCCAGCGGTGCTAATTCTTTCCCCAGGGAGACCGGAAACGACTCGCGGTCGAGGCTCGATCGGACGAACGTCACACCTTTGGCGACGCTGCGCGAAGGTACCGTCGTGCAGATAGTCGGGTACGAACCGACGGCTCGCGGTCCCGCGCTGCTCGTCCGCGAGGGCGAACCCGGGAGCGGCGCCGCCGGCGAGGCGGGCGTCGACCGCCGACCGCTCGAACCCGGCGATCAACTGGAACTGCCGCTCGGCCGGCGCCACTGCGCGGGATCGATCGACCGCGAGACGGGTCGCCACGTTCCGTGCGACCGGCCGGGGACGCCCTACTGCGAGGCCCACGCCTCGACGTGGGTGTGCGCCCGCTGTACCGGGACCTGCCTGAAAGACGAGATGGACTGCTTCGAACCCCACGCCGTCTACATCGCGGCCTTCGCCCCCGACACCGTCAAGGTCGGCGTCACCCGCCTCGACCGCCTCGACACCCGGCTGCGCGAGCAGGGTGCCGATCGAGGCGCCCACGTCCACACCGTCTCGAACGGCCGGATCGCGCGGGAGCTCGAGGCCGAGATCGCGACCGAACTGGTCGATCGCGTCCGGATCGATCGCAAGATCGACGGCCTCGCGGCGGCGGTCGACGAAGCCCGCTGGGAGTCCGTCCTCGCGGAGTTCGACGTCATCGATCGGTGGACGTTCGACTACGGCGTCGACCTCGATCGACGCCCCGTCGTCGAGACGATCGCGACGGGTCGGATCGTCGGCTGCAAGGGCCGGCTGCTGGTGCTCGAACGCGGGGGAACGACCTACGCCGTCGACCTGCGCGAACTGGTAGGCCACCGCGTTCGGACGGACACCACGGATCGACACCTGCAATCGTCGCTCGGGTCCTTCGGCGGTGCGTGACGCCGCATTCGACGACACCGACGACCGGTTCGGACGGATCGGCGTGGGCGCGAACGATTAGCTCGCGGGCGGGCTATCGGTCCCGCTATAACAATCCTTTTCCGGCCCGCGAGTGAACCGCGACGCATGGCAGACGATACCCCCGAAGACGAGGCGGACACCGGCGAATCGGCCGACGACGGCGAGGAGAAGTCCTTCCGCGAGCGCGTCGAGGAGATCCGCGAGAAGCGCGAGCAGGAGGGCGAGGGTGCCCCCGAAGAGAGCCCGTTCGGCGGAGGCGGCGGCCCCGGCATGGGCGGCGGCGGAATGGGCGGTGGCGGCAATCCCTTCGCGCAGATGATGGGCGGCATGATGGGCGGCGGACCGGGCGGTCCCGGTGGCGGCGGCCAGAGCGCGGAGGGCGGGAACGAGGAACTCGTCCGCGAGGTCAGACAGCTGCGCGACGAGGTTCGCGACCAGACCCGCCAGCTCCAGCGCATCGCCGACGCGCTCGAAGACGACTGACGCGTCCGGCGCGATCGATTCCGTCTCGTCGCCCCCGACGCGACGTCGGCGAACCGTCCGGCTCGCCAGCAACCGAACCGGTCGATCCTGCGATTCGTGGTCCCTTGCCGATATCGATCGACCGACCAGTCACTCCTCGGATTGCTGCTGCCGTCGACGGAGCCGGTCGGCAAGCGATCGGCGGTCGACCAGTCGATCGGCCAGCCAGAGGCTGATCGCGGCGAGGACGACGCCGCCCGCGACGTCGATCGCCCAGTGAATCCCGAGGTACATCGTGGCGACGGCGATACACCCGCTCCCGAGCGCGCCGAGGTACCACCAGGCGGGATAGCACTCGCGAGTCCAGTAAGCCACGACGGCGACCGTCACCGACAGGGAGACGTGCAGCGACGGAAAGACGTTGGTGTTGCGGTTCACCTCGGCCGTGAGTAACTGGTACTGCGGATAGACGTCGTAGAGGAGACTCTCCGCGGCGAAGTTGCGCGGCCCGTAGGCGATGACGAAGACGTACACCAGCGGCCCGAGGGTGTAATTGATCGTGTACGCGGTCAGGAGGACGCGAAGCGGGCGCGTGTCGGCGAGCAGGAGGTACGCGACGACGGGAAAGACCAGCAAGAACGCGTAGCCGTAGACGTAGACGTACGAGAAAACGGCCGTCAGCGCGGGCGTCCGAAACGACTGGATCCACGGCACCAACCCGCCTTCGAGCTGATAGAACGTCCAGGTGAGTTCCCACCCGACGATCCAGGAAAGCCCGGCCATGTGCTGTCGGACGATCCCGTTGGCGACGAGAACGAGACCGAGGACGAGCGCGATCGGCGCCGCGTCTCGCAGCCGGGCGAGCAACTCGCGACGAGTCCGGGCGAGCTGGCTCCGGGAGAACAGGACGCTGCCGACGAGCGCGATCAGTCCGACGACGACGAGCACCAGATTCGTCAGGACGGACCGTAACATCTGCGTGAAAGTGACCCACGATCGTGCCAGTTCGTCGGACTCGCCCGGGCAGTTCGTCGGACCGTCGAGCGTCAGCCGTCCGACCCGCGGCGTGAGCCGGCGGGCCCGGACGGTCGAGCCCGGATTCGAGCGACTCACCGTTCGATTCGGCCGACCGACGCGGCGGTCGAAGCGACGCGAGTTTCGAACGGGTTCGACGGGCGCCGTCTTCAACCTTCGTGCGCGTCGCAGGACCTGCGAACCGCTCGATCGCCGGCCGAGAACCGTCTCGACGGCGGAGCGCATTTCGAACGCCGCGTGCCCGAAGCGATCGGCCGCTCAGTTTCTGGTCAGCAGCGAGCCGTCCTCGTCGTAGCGATAGCCGATGTTGTCGAACGCTCGCCTGACCGCGTCGGTATCGAGTTCGCCGTCGCGACCCAGAAACGGGGTCACCGGATCGCGCCCGCGCCAGCGAAGCGCGCTCGGTACCCACTCGGGGGAAAGCGGCGAGACGATCGGCGTCGCGTGGCCGTCGAAGACGGCGTCGACGAGGTGGGCTTTATCGACCAGCGAGGCGATCACCTGCCGGAAGTTCGGATTGCCCAGCGGCCCACTTCTGGCGTTGTACCCGATGCAGTAACACCAGCGCGCCTCGGTTTCGAGTATCGACGCCGGCGGGTCGGGAGCGAGTCCGTCGACGAGACGCGGCTCGATCATCGAGAGGGTGACGTCGGCCAGTCCCGACCGGACGGCCTCGGCCGCGTTCGAGCTATTGGAGACGACCTCGAACCGGAGCGTCTCGATCGTCGGCGTCGGCAGGGTCGGCGCCGACCGCGAGAAGTGCTCGTCGTTTCGAGCGAGCGTGAGTAACTCGCCGTCGGTCCGATCCTCGAACCGGTAGCAGCCGCTGCCGACCGGCGGCACGTTGTCGGTGACGACGCCCTCGGTGATCGAGGGCGTTTCGATGCCCGGCAGCGACGCCTCCTCGGTTCGGTCCGCCCAGACGTGTTCGGGGAAGATCGGGACGGTAAGGGCGCTCTCGGCGGCTTCGATCCCGCCAGCCGCCACGAGTTCGAGCGCCACAGCACCGCTCGCCTCGACCGATTCGATCGCCGAGGCGCGCCCGCGATAGATCGGCGCAGGGGCCGGCACCTCGGCCGACCCGAGCGCCATGTCCTCGAGGAAGTCGTGAGTGAACACCACGTCGCTCGCCGTCACCGGTTCGCCGTCGTGCCAGGTGGCGTCTCGTAGGGTGACCGTGGCGACGGAGCCGTCCCACTCCCAGTCCTCGGCGAGCCACGGGACGTACCCGTCTCCGTCGCGGGCCGCGAGCGAATCGTAGAGCAAGTCGATGACCAGTCCCCCATCGCGGTACTCGATCGAGAACGGGTTGAGGTTCTGGGTCACGCGCGGATCGGTGAGGAGCCCGCGAAGCGTGGTGACGTCGGCCTCTGGTTCCAGCGCGGCGAAGAACAGTCGATCCGTGAGCGGATGTCGGTCCCAGCCGGTGAAGCGATCGGCATTGACCAGGCGGTGCTCGGTCGGTCGGCAGAGCGGCGTCAGGGGCTGTTCGTTCGCCAGGGTAAACAGCCCGTCCGTGACCGCCTGGACGCGCGCGGTGTCGGTCGCCGATCGCTGGGCCTCGAGTTGTTCGTCGAACCGGAGATTCGTCAGCCCGAAGGGGTTCTGCCAGCCCGATTCTTCGGCGTAGCGCGAGTGGAAGGACTCGTAGAGGTACTCCGGATCGATGCCCGTCGGATAGGGACCGACGAACGTGTCGAACTCGTGATTGAGCAGGATCTCCCGACGGTACTCGACGGGAGAGAGAATCGCGACTTCGACGTCGATTCCCGCGACCGACAGGGCCGATTCGAACGTTTTCGCGAGTGCGTTGGCCGGCGGATCGGCGTCCTCCGGAAGCGTCGCGATCGAGAGCGAGAGCGATCGATCCGGTTCGCGCCGGACGATGTTTCGAACCTCGCGAACGCACCCGCTCGTCGCGGCGAGCGTCCCGACGGCTGCCGTTTGGAGGGCGGACCGACGGGAAACCGTCGGTCCGTCGGCGTGCGATGTCATGGCGGCGATGGGTAGGCTTCGAGAGTGGACCTATAACAGTATTGCCTTCTGTGCGCGCCCGCCGGCGTCGCACGGGCCATGCCGCGCCGGGCGCACCCGTCGCGGGCGCGGACCGGCCGACGGGATCGGCCCGCGTTACCCGCCCCCAAAACGCCGGAAGCGACGATTCACGCGATCACCGATCCGTTTCGAGAGGCGATCCACGCGTAACCAGACGGGGTCGAAGAATCGATCGACGTCGAATCGACCGACCAGTCGATCCGCGAGGGCGACGCTGCCCCAGGCCAGGACGAGCCCGGCGACGACGTCGATCGCCCAGTGAATCCCGAGGTACATCGTCGCGATCCAGACGTTGACCGCGATGAAGGCCGCGATCGGCGTCCAGCGCGGGAACCGATCGTGCGTCCGGACCGCGTAGAGCAGCACCGTCGCGGAGAGCGAGGTGTGCAGCGACGGGAAGACGTTGGTGTAGGTGTTGACCTCGGCCGTCAGCAACTGGTACGACGGCCGGAAGTCGAAGAGCATCCACCGGACGTCCTCGCCGATGTACTGACGCGGGCCGAACGCGTGGACCACGACGTAGAGGACGGCCCCGATCGTATAGTTCAGCGTGTACGACGCCAGCAGGCCGCGAATCGTGCGCGTGTCCGAGAGGACGAAGTACATGATGACGGGAAACGCGAGCAAGAACACGTACGCGTAGATGTAGATGTACGAGTAGAAGGCCGCAGTCCACTCGTTCCCGATCGACTGGAAGAGGAGGATGAATCGCCCCTCGATGTCGTAAAAGAGCCCGCCGAGCCGGAGTCCGTACTGGCTCGAGATGTCGACGAGCGCCTGCCGGGAGATCTTGTTGATCGACAACACCGTCGCCAGGGTGAGCCCGATCGGCGTGATCGCCCGCACCGTTTCGCGCCACGTCGAGAGCCCGTCTCGAAACCGATCGATGCCGATGACGCTCACGACCCCCACCAGCATTGCCAGGAGGAGGACGACGCTCAACCGGGTCAGGATCGAGACGAGCATCAGTCGTTCACCACGAGCCTACCATCCTCGTCGTACTTGAAGCCTGCCTCCCTGAACCGATCGCGCGCGGCCTCGACGTCCAGCTCGCCGCTATCGCCGGCGAACGGGACCGTCCGGTCCGGGGCGGACCGCCCGGCGAGTTCGTCCTCGAACGCGTCCGACCGCGGCGCGGTGATCGGCCGGGCGTTGCCCTCGAAGACGTCCGCGACCAGCCACTCGCGGTCGATCAGGCTGGCGATCGCCCGGCGGAGGTTCGTGTTCGAAAACGGTTCGTGCCTGAGGTTGAACCCGACGTGGTAGAACCCGCTGGAATTCGTCTCGACCAGCCTCGCCCCGTCGAGGTCCGCCGGGTCGGGGATGGCGTGCGATTCGAGCGGCGAGACCGTCACCGACGCTTCGCCGGTTTCGACCATCGCGATCGCCGACGAGCTGTTCGCCGCCGGCAGGAAGCGAAGGGTTTCGGCGGTCGGCGCGGGCAGGTCGACCGACTCGCGCAGCGTGAAGTGCTCGTCGTTCCGGACGAGGGACAGTTCCTCGCGCTCGACGAGTTCCTCGACGGCGTAGGGGCCACTGCCGACCCGCTCGTCCCGCGCCGAGAGGAGGGCGTCGCGGAGCCAGGGTTCGGTCGTCGCCGTCTCTTCGTCGAGCTCCTCGACGAGGGGCTCCCAGATGTGGCGAGGCAGGATCGGGATCGTCAACCCGTCACCGACGGGGTCGGTGGTCCGGTCGAACCGGAACGCGACGGTCTCGTCGTCGATCACTTCGACGGCCTCGATCAGCGACCGTTCTCGGCGGAATCGCGGCGACGGGACCGGCGACTCCGCCCGCCCGAGCGAGAGATCCGCGATCAGGTCGTACGTGAAGACGACGTCGTCTGCGGTGAGCGCCTCATCGTCGTGAAAGTGACAGTCCTCCCTGAGCGTGACCGTGGCGCTCGTCTCGTCCATCGTCCAGTCGGTCGCGAGCCAGGGCGTCAACGAGCCGTCGACGTACCGAGCGATCGAATCGTAGAGGAGGTTGACGACCGCCCCGCGCCGGCGGAAGAACACGGCGAGCGGATTGACGTTCTGCGTCGCCCGGGCGTCCAGGAGGAGGCCGGTCATGTCGGCGGTCGACCCGACTTGCTCGAGACCCAGGTAGCCCAGGCTAGAGTTCAGCCGGTCCGGTCGCCAGCCCCCGAAGTGTTGATCGGTCACCACGCGATGCTGCGACGGCTCGCAGATCGGAACGAAGGGCTTCGTCTCGACCAGCGTTTCGAGGACGGCCACGAGCGTCTCCGCTCGCCGTTCGCCCGCCTCTCGACGCTGCGCCTCGAGGTGATCGTCGAGCTGGATGTTCGTCAGCCCGAAGGGATTCTGCCAGCCCGGATCGTTGATGAACTGCGAGTGACACAGCATGTAGAGGTAATCGAGCGTTCGATCACCCGGGAAGTATCCCACGTACATGTCGAAGTCGTTCTCCATCAAGATCGCGCGGTAGAACTCGTGAGTCATCCGCAGATCGAACGAGACGTCGATCCCGACGGCGTTCAGCTTCGCCTCGAGGTCGGTAAAGATCCCGTTTACTTGCCGATCGTCGTCGTCGGGGACCGCGGTGATCGTCACCGAGAGCTGGTCGGTCGAGTCCGGGTCGACGCGGTTCAACAGCGCGCCACAGCCGGCGAGGCCGAGCCCGCCGGCGGCGACGCCTGCCGTCAGGTACTCCCGTCGCGACAGTCCGGCCCGGTCCCTCCTCCCCGTCATCGGTCTCTATGGCCAACGGGGAACTCCAGCGTATAATTATATTGTGACTGACGACTCCGTCGAGACGATCGACGTCGGGAGGGCGCCCGAGAGCGGAGGGATTCGAGCCGGAGAGACGAACGCATCGAGTTATCTACTCGCTCGACGCTCCACCCTAAATAAAACGCGGTTTTAGATCAGCACGAGGGCGCGAGCGACTGGCCGCGCGGGTAGTGTCGGAACGAAACACCGATTTAGGCGGCGGCAAAGGGGGACGTATGACGGTGGCCGAGGAGCGGATCGAGCGACTCGAAACCCTGGCGCGCGACGCCGCCGCGTCCGGCCACCACGACCGCGCCCGCGAGTACGTCCGACTGGCCCGTCGCATCGCGGAACGAAACCGCCTGTCGCTGCCGCGCTCGTTCACGCGCTCGACCTGCGACGCCTGCGACGCCTACCTCCGACCGGGCGATAACGCCCGCGTCCGCCTCCGGGACAGACACGTCGTGATCACTTGCGACTGCGGCCACCACGCCCGCTACCCCTACGACTAGGCCATCCAGAACCGACTGATCCCGCGACCGGCGAGACGGTCCATTCAAACCGCTCGCGGCCAACCCACACGCATGGACGAAGCCGAACGGACCAAACGCGCTCACGACCTCGACGTCACCGTCTGGGTCGGCAAGGGCGGCGTCGACGCCGTCGCCGACGAACTCGACGCCCAGCTCGACGATCGCGACCTGGTGAAGGTGAAGTTCCTGCGCGCCGCCCGCGGGGGAACCGACACCGAGGAACTCGCGACCGACCTGGCCGAGGATGTCGGCGCGAAGATCCACGACACGCGCGGGCACACCGCCGTGCTGTACCGCTAAACACCTGTTTCTGGCCGCAATCGCACCTACGACTATTTTCCCGAATCGTTCGCCAACAGCGTCCCGCGGAGGACGAAACCGACGCCGGCTCCGGCGATTCTTGTTGGAACTACGGTCACGCGCGATTATGCGGTGGCCCGGAGCGCGTGATCGCGCCAGCGATCCGCGCGAACGACGGGGAAGGGTAGGGCGATTGCCAACGATGCTCACCGCGAGCGAGTCCGGCCGGACTCGCGAGCGGGCCGACGACCGACCGAGAAGCCGCGCTCCGCGCGGCTGTCGGGGAGGGAGGAGTGCTTTTGATCAACATTTTACCGAACGACAGCGCGCCGTGTAGCAGCGATGCTGCTACCGGCGCGCACGAGTGCAGCGTAAAAGGTTGATGAATGTGGACGACCGCGGTGGCCCGGCGTTCCGACCGGGGGAATCCCGGTTGCCTCCTCCACCCCGCGACCCGTCGAGCGACAGGTGTCCGACGGTCCACTGCTCGCTTCCGCGCCTGATGGGCTGTCGCCGGCTAACCGCGATGGGACGTCCCTGCGGACGATCATCGCGGACCGCTGTCCCCGACGGACGAGGCTTCCACGTTGGCTCCCGGGGCCCCGGTCGGTCTGACCGGACGCCCGCGGCGTTCGGTCCCCGCTGAAGGCCATAGTGCGGGTGACGAGCAGGGCCTAACTGCCCGACCTAGTCCATCTCCCGGTAGGCCGCTGTGACTTAAGGGCCTTTCGTCTAGCGCGAGGAATGGACGACGGGCCAGGGGCGAGGCGGCGTTCGATCGTCGATCGCGGCATCGTCGACCCGGCCGAACGGGCGCGGACAATCGGCGCGGCGTCACCGGCCGCATTTGAACGTCGGCACTCACCTCGCGAAGACGGACGCGGGTTCGGCGCCGAATCAGGACGACGATTCCTGCTCGACCAGCGCGTGGAGGCCGCCGCTGGGGTAGAGGACGGCGTCGCCGACGACAGGGGTGACCCGGCCGGCGCCAGTTGAGGCAGCCGAGTCGTGGTGCCAGAGGCGATCGCCGCTCGCGCCGTCGTAAGCGGCCGCAGCGCTCAAGCCGCCGATGTAGACGACGCCGTCGGCGACGAGCGGCGTGCCGTCCGCGTCGCCTTCGGTCGTCCACCGGATCGAGCCGTCCTGTACGTCGAGCGCGCTCACCTGCCAGGCGTTCACGACGTAGCACGTCCCCTCAGCGACCGCCGGCGACGAGACGAACGGTGTGCCGACGACGGAGGCGGCACTCTCGACGGGCTGAGTCCAGCGAGGGGTGCCGTCGAGGTCGTAGGCCCTGACGGTGCCGTCGCCCAGCGGTGCGTAGAGGTCACCGTCGGCGACCGTCGGCGACCCGACCACGGGTGCGTCGAGGTCGCGCGTCCACCGTCGCTCGCCGTCGGTGGCCGACAGCGCGACCAGCTCGCTGCCGCCCTGGTAGACCGTCCCGTCGACGACCGCCGGGGCTGTCGGCCAGAATCGGCCGTCGTCGGCCAGCGGTTCGGTCCAGCGCTCGCCGCCGTCCGCGAGGGAGAGCGCGACGAGCGTCGGCGGGTCGGCGTACGCGGTCTCGATCGCGTAGACGGTGTCGTCGGCGACCGTCACCGGGTTCGAGAGATCGCGGCGCTCGCGCCAGCGTTCCGCACCCGTGTCCGCCTCGAGGACGACGACCATCCCGCCGAGCTGCTGCACCACCGCGCCGTCGACCACGGCCGTCGACCCCAGCGCGTTCGTCCCGGGGAACGTCTGTTCCCACTCGACCTCGCCTGTCGCCCCATCGAGCGCGTAGACACCCGTCGCTGCCTCCGCCTCGTCGTCAGACCGGCCCTCGGCGACGTAGACGGTGCCGTCGACGATCGCCGGAGTGCCGATTTCGTAGTAGGTGTCGTCGGCGCCCTCCCGGAAGGTCCAGGCCACGTCGACGGCTGCAGTCGGACCCGCGCCATCCGCGACGCCGGCGTGGTCGGGGCCGTACTGGTGCATCCGGTAGGGAGCCGCGTCGGTCAGATCCGGGCGCAACCGGTCCCCCGCGTCCCCGGGCTCGTTCGTCGAATCCGGCGTCTCGTCCCCGTCCAGCGTCCCGGCGCACCCGGCCAACCCGGCGACGAGCGCCGCGCCGGCGCTCGACAGCAGCTCGCGGCGTCCCCGACGATCGCGAGTCGAATCCCTCGACCGTTTCATGGCCCCCAGTTGCGGCCCGGCCGTATAGAAGTACCTGGCCCCGTCGACGGCGATAGTTCGCCTACTCGGCCTCGGCGTCGTCGCGGGTCGTATCGGTGTCTGGCGTCCTGACGCGGCCGGCGGACGATACTATCGGACGGAAGCCAGTGATTACTGGGCCGGATTCTGAAACCGTTCGTCCCTCGAGAGCGCGGGCTGGACGGGCGCTGTCCGGGGACTGGCCGGCCGAGTGGCGATCCGGTCACCGA
This sequence comes from Halovivax limisalsi, assembly GCF_023093535.1. Taxonomy (NCBI): domain Archaea; kingdom Methanobacteriati; phylum Methanobacteriota; class Halobacteria; order Halobacteriales; family Natrialbaceae; genus Halovivax; species Halovivax limisalsi. The sequence continues at coordinate 1,687,864 of NZ_CP095757.1, read as the reverse complement.
CGATTGGACTCGCGGAGCTGAACGAAGGCCGTGGCGGTAGTCGCGTAGCCGAGCACGGTTCCGACGGATGCGCCGAACTGTCGAACGAGTAGTCGTGGGACGTCGCCGAGGGGCGCACCGAAGATCGCGAATAGCCAGCCGAGAACGCCCGTGGTGAGGACGACGAGAACGCCGAGGAAGAACACCGGCAACCGGTTCTCGGACGTGAGCGCCCAGCTGCGTTCGAGCCCCTCGACGAAGGACTCGTCCTCGACGGCGACGGAGACGGCGAAGAACCAGAGGGAAACCAGCAGGAAGAACCCGGGGACGATCAGCAGGACGAACCCGATTCCGACGAGGACGCCGAACACCAGGTACCCGACGAAGACGTTTACAAGCGCCCAAAGGGGGCGATGTCCGACTGCACCCGCCGGGAAACGGTCCGTCGCACCGCTGACGAACGTTCGGAAGGCGACGATCGCCACGTACAACGATAGAATTCCGGAGACAAGCGCGACGAGAGCGCCGAGTGCGACCGAATCGCCGATCACGGGCGATCGGAGCACCCGCACGTCGGTTCCGGGGGTCGGATCCGTTCGAACCGGCAGGAAGAGAACGGACACCGCGCTCAGGAGGTACGAGGCGAGGACCAGCAAGAGCCCGTTTCTGGATAGCGTGTGTGTCACCCCCTCACTGAGCGCATCGACGGGCCTAAATGTCATAAATTCGTATTTTTACGCGTCGTATTTAGTCGTTCCTATCGATGATCGATCGTCGAACTATCGGGCGCCGACCGGACGTCGAGTGGCGGCGCGTATCGCCCCCAAGGTGGCAGCGACAACTGTGCCGTCCGACTGCGGCGTCTCGTTCACCGGTCTCGCTCGTCCGATCGATTGGAGTCGTCGGTATCGTCGCGTTCCGACTCTTCCGCCTCGGGGCGCTGATCAGTCCGCTCGGCTGCCCCCGCGGCGCCGGTATTCGCCGCCGCGGGCGGAACGTCCTCGGTGGCGGCCGGTTCCCTATCGAATCCGCCGCGTGGATCGCCGGCGTCTTCGACGGTGACCGCCTCGAGATCGCGGCCCGTTCGGTCGAACTCGTTCGTCCCGCTGGGCTGGACGTTCTCGATCGCCCGCTCGAAGTGCTCGGCGGTCAGTTCGATTTCGTCGACGTCGCGGTCCTCGCCCGCTGTGGTCGCGTCGACGTACTCGCGGACGGCGATCGTGGCCGCCTCGCGACAGACCGCCTCGACGTCCGCACCGGTGTAGTCCTCGGTCTCGGCGGCCAGCTCGTCGAGATCGACGTCGTCGGCGAGCGGACGGTCGCGGGTGTGGATCGCGAAGATCTCGCGGCGCGCGGCCTCGTCGGGTTCGGTGACGGCGACGTGGCGGTCGAGGCGGCCGGGCCGGAGCAGGGCGTCGTCGATGAGTTCCGGTCGGTTCGAGGCGGCGACGACGACCACGTCCTCGAGTTCCTCCAGCCCGTCGAGTTCGGTCAGCAGCTGCGAGACGACGCGCTCCCCGACGTTGGAGTCGCCGCCCCCGCTGCCTCGCTCGGTCGCGATGGCGTCGATCTCGTCGAAGAAGATCACCGTCGGGGCGTTCTCGCGGGCCTTGCTGAAGATCTCGCGAACGCCCTTCTCGCTCTCCCCGACGTACTTGTCGAACAGCTCGGGGCCCTTGACCGAGATGAAGTTCGACTCGGCCTCGCTGGCGACGGCTTTCGCGAGCAGCGTCTTGCCGGTGCCGGGCGGGCCGTAGAGCAGGACGCCCTTGGCCGGATCCAGGTTCACCCGCTCGTAGGCGTCGGCGTGGTCGAGCGGCCACTGGATCGTCTCGCGGAGGCGCGCTTTGGCCGCCTCCAGGCCGCCGACGTCCTCCCAGTTCACGTCGGGGACCTCGACGAAGACCTCGCACATCGCGGAGGGTTCGATGCCCCGGAGCGCGCGCTTGAAGTCGTCGGCGGTCACTTCGACTTCGTCGAGGACCTCGGCGTCGATCTCCTCGTCGGCCTCGAGATCGAGGTCGGGCCGGATGCGGCGCATGGCCGTCATGGCCGCCTCCTTGGTGAGGCTCTCCAGGTCGGCGCCGACGAAGCCGTGCGTGTTACCGGCCAGCCGGCCGAGATCGACGTCGTCGGCCATGGGCATGCCCCGGGTGTGGATCTGCAGGACCTCCTCGCGGCCAGTCTCGTCCGGCACGCCGATCTCGATCTCGCGGTCGAAGCGGCCCGGGCGACGCAGCGCGGGGTCGACGGCGTCGACGCGGTTGGTCGTGCCGATGACGGTGATCCGGCCGCGCTCCTCGAGGCCGTCCATGATCGACAGCAGCTGGGCGACGACGCGGCGCTCGACGTCGCCCTGGACGTCCTCGCGCTTGGGCGCGATGGAGTCGAGTTCGTCGATGAAGACGATCGCGGGCTCGTGCTCGGCGGCCTCCTCGAACACCTCGCGGAGCTGCTCTTCGGACTCGCCGTAGTACTTCGACATGATCTCGGGACCCGAGATCGTCTCGAAGTGGGCGTCGATCTCGTTCGCGACCGCGCGGGCGATGAGCGTCTTGCCGGTCCCCGGCGGGCCGTGCAGCAGGACGCCCTTCGGCGGCTCGATCCCCAGCGTTCGGAAGAGCTCCGGGTGTCGCATCGGGAGCTCGATCATCTCGCGCACCTGGTCGAGCTCGTCGTCGAGGCCGCCGACGTCCTCGTAGGTCACGCTCGGCGGCCGGGTTTCGGTCGGCTCCGTCTCGGAAACCTGAATCTCCTCGGGCGACTCCTCGGCCACCTCGATCCGCGTCTGTGAATCGATCACGACCGTGCCGGACGGCTCCGTGTCGACGATCGTCACCGGGAGTCGGTGGCCGCTCCGGTCCGACAGGATCCCGAACCCGAGCGGGACCGCGAGTCGGTCGCCGGCCGCCACCGCCCGGTCCGACAGCTGGTCCCGGAGGTACGACCCGAGGTCGCCCCGGAGCCGGACGGAGCTCGGGAACGCGACGCTGACCCGCTCGGCGGACTCGACGTCGGCCGATTCGACGGTCACGCGATCGTCGATGCGGACGCCGGCGGCGTTTCGCAGTTCGCCGTCGATGCGGATCGTGCCCCGGCCCGAGTCGGCGGACCGGCCGGGCCACACGCGCGCCACGACGGACCCCTCGGGACCGTCGATCGCGACGAACTCGCCGCTCGCGACCCCGAGATCGGCCATCGCCTCGCGGTCGATCGATGCCAGTCCGCGTCCGGTGTCCTTGCGCTTGAGCGGTTTGACGATCAGATCCATGGCTCCTCACCCGAGCTGGGAGACGGTGTCCGAACGGACGATACCCGAAAGGAACGAGCACGTGCCTGCAGGGGCAGGGCCGGACGATCGGGGGCCACGGCGCCGCTGCAGGCAGCGGCGCTCGTGGGTCGGATCACGTACTTCGTGGTCGAGGCCGGGTTCAGCGTCGGCCGACAGTGGGGTCGGCCGAGCGGTGGGCGGACGAGTTCAGCCCTTGACTTCGATCGGCGTTCCCTGGACCGTGCTGCCGGCGGTCGGCAGCCGGACCTCGAGCACGCCGTTGGTGTAGCGGGCGTCGATCTCGTCCTCGTCGACGACCTTCGGGAAGCGGTAGCGCCGGTGGTAGGTCTTCCGGCGACCGCGCTCGTCGTCGACGTGCTCGGCGGCGACGTTCAGGATGCCCTCGTCCCACGCGAGGTCGATCTCCTCGCGCTCGAAGCCGGGCAGGTCGACGGTGAGCACGAACTCGCCGTCTTCCTCGTACAGTTCGTAGTCGGTTCCACCGGACTCCCCGAAAATGCGGGACGGGAAGTCGAGGCCTTGCATCCAGGATGACGTCGGTGATGCGCGTGGCACCATGGATGGTCACCTCGCGTGCAGGAAAAGATTGTACGCGGTTCGTAAAAAATCTTGTCTTTCAATTCGGATGTGATTTGATCGGAACCATTACATCGAACTTCCGGAGCCGCGAACCGGGGACCGGCGAGAAGCGTATCGCAGGGAGGCAGGCAGTGAGCTTGAGCCCGGCGCGAGCATCGGCTGCGAGGCAATAGCGATCGACGCTACGGACGGCGTGCGGGCGGACGATTCCCCTCGAGTCGACCTGTACACGCGAGTAACGTATCGGCTCGTCGCGGAGTGGAAAGAACCAACTGGGTCGCGACCCAGGTTGTTCCCATGGGACTCGGCTCGACGGCGAAGAAGATCCAGCTCGTCTCTGAGAAGGCGGAACAGATGTACAAACAGGTCCAGGAGCTCCAACAGCGGATTATCGGCCTCGAGGGCGCGGTCGAGGAGACCCACGACACCGTGACCGATATCGAGACCGACGTCGCACAGCAGCGAGCCCTCCTCGAAGCGCTCGCCGAGGAACGGGGGCTGGATACCGAAGCCATCCTCGCGGAAGCGGCGATCGACGACGCCGAGGGGGCCGACGCCGAGCTACCGGATGGCGACGAGGCCGACGCGACCGCCGTCGACGAGCGACCCGAGGAGTCCGGCGCGGACGCCGCGACGTCGTCCGACGAGTAACCCCCACGTTCCCGCCGTTCCGGGCCGGCGATCGATACCAAGAGCTTTCACTCGTGGCAAACGTTGCCTCGATCATGACCGTTCACGACCGCCCGCTGTCGTCGGTGCTCGAGACGGTGGGAAACACGCCGCTGGTCGGACTGCAGGCCGCGCCGGCGGCCGTCTCCGTCTACGCGAAGCTCGAGACGTTCAATCCGGGGGCGAGCGTCAAAGATCGGATCGGCGCGTACATGCTCGAGGCGATGCTCGAACGCGGCGATATCGAACCCGGCGGCACCGTCGTCGAGCCGACGGCCGGCAACACGGGGATCGGATTCGCGATCGCGGCCCGCCAGCTCGGCCTCGAGGCGATCTTCGTCGTGCCCGAGCGCTTCAGCGTCGAGAAACAGCAACTGATGGACGCCCTCGGCGCCCGCGTGATCAACACGCCGACCGACGACGGGATGGGCGGCGCCATCGAGCGCGCCCACGACCTCGCGGACGAACTCGACGACGCCGTCGTTCCCCAGCAGTTTTCCAATCCGCTGAACACGGAAGCCCACTACGAGACGACCGCCCCCGAGATCTACGACGCGCTCGACGGCGAGGTCGGCGCCGTGGTGGCCGGCTGCGGCACCGCGGGGACGCTGATGGGCCTCGCTCGCTACGCCCTCGAACGGAACCCGGACACCCACGTCGTCGCGGTCGAACCCGAGGGCTCGCTGTACGGCGAGTTCCTGGGCGAGGAGCGCGAGGAGGGCGAGTACAAGATCGAGGGCATCGGCACGCACGACACCGCGACGAACGAACTCTTCGACCCCGACCTCGTCGACGAGATCCGCCCGGTGAGCGACGAGGCGGCCCACGACGAACTCACCCGGCTCGCCGCCGAGGAAGGCCACCTCGTGGGGTCGAGCGCCGGCGCGGCGAGCGTCGCCGCCCGTGACGTCGCCGAGCACATCGCCGCGGGCGACCTCGACGTCCCGGCGGACGCCGTCGTCACCGTCTTCCCCGACTCCAGCGAGCGCTACCTCTCGAAGGACATCTACCGCTCGTTCGAGGCCTGGACCTCGTAGGGTAGCCGGCGAAGCCGACCCGCACAAACCGAACGGTTAGTAAGCCGGGCCTCGAACGTGGGAGACGACCGTGTCCCCCGTCGAGACCCAGCCGACCGCCGTCTACGTGACCGAGGGATTACTGGAAGCGTTGCTCGACCTGGCGAGCGAGGCCGAACCGGGCGAGGTCTCGACGCCGATCGCGACCGTGCCGGCGGGCGATCTCGAGGGACCCGACGCGGATCGCGTCCCCGAGGCGACCCCGGTCTTCGCGGAGTATCGACTCCCGGATCCGAACAACGCGCTCGCGGGCGTCTTCGGCGTCGAACTCTCCCGCCCCAATCGCGATACGCAAGGACGGTTTCTCTCCCACCCGTCCGGACTCCTCGAGGTGACGATGGAGGACGACCTCGCGGAAGTCGTCATCGTCGCCGTGCCGCCGTGGGAGCCGACGGACGACGCGCTCGCCGCGTTCGATCGGGGCGGGAGCCGGCGCTCGATCGTCGAACTGGACGCGGCGCCGCCGGTCGAACCGTTCGAGTCCTGACCGGGTACGACGCGAACGTTTCCTTCCCCTCGGAGCCAGGCCGCACCCGGTGCTCGATTCGAGGGAGCCGCTCACGCGCCCATCGCTCACTCCAGATAGCCGAGCGCCCGGAGCTGGTCGGTGATCTCCTCGAACTCGGCCTCGGTGAGTTCGCCCGAGCGCTGGCGCTGGATGACGATGCTGCGCAGGAGAAACCGGACGAGGTCGCTCGTCGAGGTGAAGCTCGTCCCCTCGATCGTCTCCTCGACGCGGTCGGCCAACTCCTTCGGGATCGAGACCGTCGTGTACTCGGTCATACCTCCGAGGAGGGGTCGACGGCCCAAAGACGCATCGACACCCCGGATCGATGCCGCAGGCGTTTTTTGTCCCGCGCGTAGAGGAGGGTGTATGGGCGTACGGCCGCCGACGAACAACGACGATCGAGAGCCCGAAACGATCGAATTCGGCATCGCCGCCGTCGACGCCAGGCTGAAAGAGGTGGATCTGTCGTTCCCCGCGACGGCCGACCGCGTCGTGGAGGCGCTCGGATCGCGCCCGATTCCGTTCGACGCGAGCGGCAACACCGTCGCGGCCGCCGAGGCGGTCGAGAAGACCGGGACGGACCGATTCGAGACCCGCCAGGAGCTACTGAACGAACTCCATCCGGTCTTCGAGGCCTATCGATCGCGCCACTCCGGTTCGGTCCTCGGGCGCGTTCGCAGTCTGCTTCCATTCTGAGTGGTGTCGAACCGGGACAGCGGCCGCCCGGGACGCCGTCGATCGGCTCGATAGTGCTACCGCCGGAGAGGGACCTGGCGCCGCAACGACGGTGCGAGCCTCATTCGCCCCGACGTGCCCGGGCGGACCGGGCGTCGTCGGCCGGCTGCTCGTCGCTCGCCGGACGACCGTCGGCCGGCGCCCGGTCGTCGGCACCGGCCGACCCGTCATCGCTCGCCCCGCGGCCGCCGAACTCGGTCTCGCGGCGGCGCGGAGCGCTGCGGTCGATTCCGTCGTCTCGCTCCGCCCGCCGTCGGAGGTCCCCGGCGAGCCGGTCGAGTCGGCGGCGCTGGTCGCGGTGCAGCGAGACGATCATGTCGGAGAGCACGCCGAAGATCAACAGCTGGACGCCGAGTAGGATCGCGGCCGCCGAGACCAGCGCCAGAATGTTGTGCCCGACGCCGTTGACGATCCACTGGTAGAGCACGAACGTCGCGACGAAGCTACCGAGGAGGGTGGCTCCCACGCCGATCGTCCCGAAGTAAAAGAGCGGGTTGTTCGTCCGCGCGAGCGAGTAGAGCGCGACGATGATCCGACCGCCGTCGCGGATCGGGTGCAGGTTCGTCTCGGATTCGTCCGGCCGCGGCGAGTACGAGATCGGGACGACCGTCGTGGCGACGCCCTGTTTGACGCACTCGACGGCGAGTTCGGTCTCGATCGTGAAGCCGTCGGCGCTCAGGTGGCAGCGCTCGAACGAGTCGACCGTGAACGCGCGGTAGCCCGAGAGGATGTCGACGTACTCCGCGCCGTGGATGGTCTCGAACGCGCCGTTGATCAGCGAGTTGCCGACCGAGTTGAGTCGGGACATCGCCCCCGGCTCCATGTCGGCGAAGCGATTGCCGATGACGTGTTCGTAGCCCTCCGCCAGCGCTGCCAGGAGCCGATCGGCGTCGGCCGGGTCGTACGTGCCGTCGCCGTCGAGCATTACCACGTACGGAACGTCGATCCGGGCGACCCCCTCGCGAACGGCCCGCCCCTTGCCGCTGCCGGTCTGGGTGATCACCCGCGCGCCGTGCTCGGCGGCGATGGCTCTCGTGTCGTCGGTCGAATCGCCGTCCACGACGAGGACGTTCTCGTAGCCGTCCTCGCGAAAGGCGTCGACGATGTCGCCGATCGTCGCGGCCTCGTTGAGCGTCGGGATGAGGACGCAGACGGCCGATTTCGGGATGGAGGTGCTGGGTTCGCGATCGGCGGCGTCCGTCGGGACGCGGCCGTCGGTGCCCGCTGGGGCCATTGTAAGGCAGTGGTATGTCAGTACCGAAAAGGCTACTGGTAGCGAACGAACGCGACTCCCGCCGGCCGCTCCGAGCCCGCTCCGGATATTTTCGCCGGAGGATGGCCGTAGCCGACACGCCGCAGACGGAGCGACCGACGCCGCCGTCCGTCTGCCGACCAGGGTTCCGCGCCCGCCAGGGCCGCGGGGACGGATCCGGCGAGTCGGTCAGTGTTCGCGTTGCTCGGCCGGTTCCTCGGTCTGGCGCTCCTCCGACGGCGTCGGCTTCCAGCGGAGGTCGATCCGAACGCGTTCCTGATCGCCCCGGAACATCCCCGAGCGTTCGAGAACCTCGACCTCCGTCGTCACCTCACCGGGCGGCGAGAGCGTGACGGTTTTGTTCCCGACCGGCACCGAGACTCGCTCGCTCCCGCGTTCGAACTCGTCGGCGAGTTCGCGAAACAGGGCCGCGACGCTGGATCGATCGAGTTCCTGGCTCGCGTCGGTTCGTTCGACCATAGCCTCTCGACACCGCTCAGCGTCAAAATGGTAGGGGGTGAGTGTGACGGGACGAGGCCGCGGGATCGACCAAGATGAGCCATCGTCAGGCCCATGAGCGGAACCCTCAATCTCGCAGGGCATCGACGCGCGCCGCGGCGAAGGGAACCAGCATCTCGGCCCGGGTCAGCCCGCCGTGCAGGCCGCGATTCGCGAGGTCGACGTCCCGCCAGCAGCAACCGCGATCGCGGTGGATCGCGACGAGGTCGCCGCAGCGACGGTCGAACAGCGCCGACGGATTCGCCGGGCCGAACAGATCGGCCTCGACAGCCCCGGCTTTCGTGTAGACCCGTCCGTCGACGGCCGACTCGAGCCGGTGGCGCGCCCGGTCCACGGCCGACTCCTCGACGTGAAGGTGCAGATTTCGGGGGCTGCCGGTCGGCCGACGCGGCCGCCCGCTCCCGTCCGTTCGAGCGCACTCCCGGAGGGCAGGCCAGCACGACCGGTCGGTCACGTCGACGTTCTCGCCGGGCGGGACGTCGACGAGACCGTGATCGGCCGTGACGACGAGCAGCGTCTTCGACGCCGTCTCGGCCGAAAGGGCGTCGACGAAGTCGGCCTGCAGGCTGGCGAGCACGTCGCCCATCGTCCGTCGGGCCGGGCGACTCGCGAGGCCCTCCTCGTGGGCGACGGCGTCGATCGAGGGCTCGTACCCGAAGACGAACGCGGGGCCGTCGGCCGCCTCGGCTCGCTCGCGAAGCCGCCCCGCGAACGCGTCGCGGTCCTCGTAGCCGAGCCGTTTCGCCCCCTCGAAGATCGCCCGGCTGAACGCGGAGTCGGCGATCGCCTCGGGCTGCACCGCGTCGAACGAAACCGAGGGTGTTCGAGCGGATCCCGACTTCGCGGCCCGCGCCGAGAGCGGGCGCGCGTCGAAGAGGACCGACGCGTCGATCGCCGGCTCGACGTCGGAGAGCGGCGTCTCGTCGAGCGCGGTGAACGGCAGCGTCACGACGTCGCGGTCGATCGCCCGCAGGTACTGGAACCAGCCGAGTAGCCCGTGTTCGACCGGGGTGCAACCGGTCGCGATCGAGGTGAACGCCGCGGCCGTCTCCGAGGGGTAGACCGAGGTGAGCGGCGTCACCGCCCCCGACGCTTGCAGGCGACTCGCGAGCGTGCGGCGGCCTTCGAATCGCGTCCACTCGTCGTAGCCGAAGCCGTCGAGCAGGACGAAGACGACGGTCTCCACGTCGGTCTCGACGCCGCGAAACGCCGCGTCCGGCAGCGACCGGTCGAAGGTGGCCGAATCGAGCAGGGAGAGCGACGTCTCGGCGGCGTCCGCGACGCAGTACTCGTCGTAGGCCGGTTCGACGAACGCCGAATCGTCACCGCACAGCTCCGCGACGAGATCCTGCCGATCCATATCCCGACGTATCGACCTCGAATCCTAACTGTTTCGACGCGAATCCGGGTGCGGCGTTCTGGTCGTTGCGTTCTGATCGGTAGCCGGCTCGACGAGAGACGGACCGACGCCACCGGGAGAGCGATTCCGTTCGCGCGGACCTCAACCGGCCTGGCCGTGGCGTTCGACCCGCGCGCCCAGCGCCTCCAGCGCGTCGAAAAAGTCCGGGTACGAGACGTCGACGTGTTCGGCCCCCGCGATGGTGGTTTCGCCCTCGGCGGCGAGGGCGGCGATCGAGAGCGCCATCACGATGCGGTGGTCGGCGTGGCCGTCGACGCGGGCACCCTCGAGCGAGGAGCGATCGCCGTGGATCGCGAGCGCGTCGCGTTCCTCGGTCGTCGCCGCGCCGAGTTTCTCGAGTTCGGTCGCCATCGCGGCGACGCGGTCGGTCTCCTTGTAGCGGACGTGTTCGGCGTCGAAAATGTGCGTCTCGCCGTCGGCGACGGCGCCGAGGGCGGCCAGCGTCGGGAGGAGGTCGGGCGTGTCGGCGACCGAAACCTCGATCCCCGAGAGCGGCGCGCGCTCGACGGCGATCCGTCCCGCGTCGCGATCCCACTCGACCGGTGCGCCGAAGCGGCGGACGTGATCGACGATAGCGCTATCGCCCTGCGCGCTCGGCTGGGCGCCCTCGATCTCGATCCCGTCCGCGGCGGCGACCGCACCCGCCGCGAGCGGGTACGAGATCGACGAGAAGTCCCCCGGCACCGCGTAGGTGCCGCCGTCCCGGTCGACCTCGCTCGCGGCTGACGGCCCGTCGGTCGCGCGATAGGTCTGGCCGCCCGCAACCGCGAAGCCGTCGCTCGTCTCGCTCGTCTCGACGCCGAAGGCCGCGAGGACCTCCCGCGTGATCTCGACGTAGGGCGCGGACTTCAGCGCCGTCTCGAGGCGGATCTCGACGCCGTCGTCGGTGAGCGCGCCGGCGAGCAGGAGCGCCGTGACGTACTGGGAGGAGACGTCGCCGGGGATGGCGACCGTCCCGCCGCCGATCGGGCCGTCGACGACCAGCGGCGCCCGCCCGTTGCCCCGCGTGCTTCGCGCCGAACCGCCGAGGTCTCCGATCGCCTCGAGTAACGGGCCCTGCGGGCGCGACCGCAGCGAGTCGTCGCCCGTCAGGACGGTGGTGCCGTCGGCGAGCGCGGCGAGGGCGGTCACGAGTCGCATCGTCGTCCCGCTGTTCGCGCAGTCGATCACGTCGGCGGGGACGGCCGGCCGACCGTCGAAGCCCTCGACCCGCAGGTCACCGTCCGGGCGCCGAGCGACCGACCCGCCGAAGGCCTCGACCGCGCGCGCCGACGCGCGGGTGTCGGCGCTCCAGAGCGGATCGACGACCCGCGTCGCACCGGCGCAGCCGGCCGCGAGGATCGCCCGGTGCGTGTAGCTCTTCGACGGCGGCGCGCGGACGACGCCAGACAGGGAACCCGGCGAGATGGTGACGTCCATATCGGCCCGTCGGGAGAGCCGACCAAGACGGTACCGGTCGCGTCAGCACTCACCGCGCCGCGGGCCCCTGCCCGACGCGATCGGCTCCGGGACGCCCCGGCACGAACCGATCCGGTACGCTCCGCCCCGGTCCGGGACGGCAGCCGGCGATCGGGCGCACGCTCGCTCCGGCGGTCGCCCGCGGCACGGGCCACCCCGACGCTCCGGGAACCGACCGATTATGTGACGCCCGGCGAAATGAGTCGACATGAGTCACGACCTCACCCCGCTGGTCGAGCACCTCGAGGAAACCGGGCACGACGCGTACCTCGTCGACGCCGACGGCGACGACGCCACGCAGCGCTACGTCTCCGGCTTCGGCGCGCCGGATCCCTTTCAGACGCTGGTGACACCTGACGGCGTCCACCTGCTCGTCTCCGGCCTCGAGTACGGCCGGGCGCAGAGCGAGGCCGACGCCGATAGCGTGACAAAGCTGGCGGTCTACGACTACCGCGACCTGCGCGCCGAGTACGGGCAGGCGGAGGCAAAATCCCGCCTCCTGGCGGCCTTCATGGCCGATCACGACGTCGAGTCGGTCGCCGTCCCCGCCGAGAGCCCCGTGGGGACGGCCGACGGCCTCCGCGAGCGCGGGATCGAGGTGACCGTCGACACCGACGACGTCGTCGGCGAGATTCGCGAGACGAAGAGCGATCGGGAGATCGAACACATCCGCGAGACCCAGGCGGCGAACCAGCGGGCGATGGCCGTCGCGGAGGGGCTGATCGCGAGCGCCGACGTGCGCGACGGCGTCCTCTACCACGAGGGCGAGGTGTTGACGAGCGAGCGCGTCGCCACGGCGATCGAGATCGCCCTGCTGCGCGAGGGCTGCGCGCTCGACGAGACGATCGTCGCCTGCGGCGCCGACGCGGCCGACCCGCACGACCGCGGGAGCGGGCCGCTCGAAGCGGGCGAGACCATCGTGATCGACATCTTCCCGCAGGACAAGGCGACGAAGTACTGCGGGGACATGACCCGGACGTTCGTCCGCGGCGAGGCCGCGGCCGAGATCGAGCGGCGGTACGCGGTCACCCGCGAGGCGTTCGAGGCCGCGCTCGACCGGCTCGAACCCGGCGTCACCGGCGACGAGGTCCACGACGTCGTCTGCGACGTCATCGAGGACGCGGGCCACGAGACGCTCAGGAGCGACCCCGAGACGGACACGGGCTACATCCACGGCACCGGCCACGGCGTCGGCCTCGAGGTGCACGAGGGACCGAGCCTCTCGTTCGGCGGCGAGGAGCTCGAACCCGGGCACGTGGTCTCGGTCGAACCGGGCATCTACGACCCCGCCGTGGGCGGCGTCCGCATCGAAGACCTGGTCGTGATCACCGAGGACGGCTACGAGAACCTCACCGACTACCCGGTGGCAATCGAGCCCGCGGACCGTCGCTAACGGACACTGATGGGGCGACGAGTGACGGCGGCACGACCGCATCGTGGAGCCGTCACGGGTAGACTGTCCGGGCGTGTCCACCGGTTTCGACTGTCACGGGTCCGTCATCCACGCTCACGGGGCGACGATCCGCGAGATCGCCAACGGCGCCGCAGTGCAATGGAGCGCCCCACGATGCCGCCGGCAGTCGACAGTCACTCCGGCGCTACCGCGGGACTCTCACCGCCGGTCAGGTGGGTTTCGCCCGTCCGGACCGGATCGACCAGCAGCCAGAGGAGTCCGCCGGCGCCGGCGGCCGCGATCCCTGCGCCGGCGAGCAATTTGACCGGACCCGTGCCGGTCGCGATTACACCCCCAACGACGTCGAGTATCGCCGCACAGACGGACAGGACCATCGAAGCACCCGAGAGCACGGTCGCTCGCCCGACGTCGTCAAGCCGATCGTTGAGATACTGGTTTCGGATCGGGCGGGAAACAGCGCTCGCGCCCCGACTGACGAACAAGGCCGGCACGACGAGCACCGGCCAGACGGCGGCAGACGCGAAGGCGATTCCGACGACGGGGGCGATGCCAAGGTAGACGCCGCGAGCGCCGAGGCGATCTTGCAACCACCCGGCCGTCGACGCGGCGCCGGCGGAGACGAACTTGAAGCCGGCGTACACGGCGCCCAATCCGGCCACCGGAACGCCCGCGGCGCGCATCGCGGGTTGTTCGAACGCCATTCCGAGCTGGTATACCCCGTAGAAAAGCGCCGTGTAGGCGACGAACCACCGAATATCCGGTCGACTCGTCTGGAGGCGGATCGTTCTGAGCGCGTCCCGAACGCGGAAGGACGGCTGGCCGCCGGAATGGCGAGTCTCGCCGTCGACGCGCGGGAGCGTCACCAGAAGTGGGATGCCGAGCGCGGCCAGCGCGGCATTGGCCAAAAACGGCGCCGACCAGTCGACGGTGACCAGCAGGCCCGCCGCGAGGGCGCCGATCGCCGAGGCCAGCAAGCGAAGCGTCGCAGCTCGACCGCTGATCCGAGCGAACTGATCGGCGGATCCGGTCTCGTCGAGGATTTCGTACAGCAACGCGCTGGCCGTCCCGGATCGAAAGGTGGTCCCCGTCGCCCAGAAGACGTTGATGCACAGGTACTGAAGCGGCGTCTCCAGCAGCGGCCAGGCCGCCATCGCCGTCGCCGTCACCGCGCTCCCGACGGCCAGACTCGCCCGCCGACCGACGCGGTCGCCCAGATAGCCCGTGGGAAGCTCCGCGAGCAGCATCGCGACGAGGTAGGCCGCCATGATCGTCCCGACCGCGTCCAGCCCGAAATTCCGAACCTCCGTCAGGAAGACGACACCGACCGGCAGGTAGAGGCCGATCGACGTCGTGACGCGATAGGCGTAGTAGTGCCACACGACGCGTTGAATGGTCGGCATTCGGGCTGGATTTCCACGAAAATCGGCTAAAGCGTTTCCTGATAGTCGTTTTTGTAAGACGGCCGGAACGTGGACGATTCACCGGCCCCGAGATCGTGGCGACCGACGACTCCGCCATTCGAGCGGTCGGTCGGCTCCCGCCCAACGGTACTATCGACGGGTACGGACGAGCGTCGGTGCCAGCGACTCACGCCGGAGCAGGCGGTCGAGAAACGGCGATCGGACGCATGCGACCGAACCCCTTTTGCGCGGGCGCTCGATACCACCTCCCAATGGAGGTGCTCATCGTCGGTGCCGGGGCAATGGGTCGGTGGCTCGCGAGCGTACTCGACGCGAACGTCGCGGTCGCGGACGTGGACGACGATGCTGCCCGGGAACTGGCCGCGGCCGCCGACGGCCGGGTCGTGCCGGTCGACCCGGACGGGACGACGCGTTCGGGGTTCGACGACGATGACGAACGCTTCGACGTCGTCTGTCTCGCCGTCCCGATGGGCGTCGTCGAGTCGGCCGTGGAGGCCCAGGCCGGCCGCGCCGACGGGGCGATCGTCGACGTCTCGGGCGTGATGGCCGCACCGCTTTCGGCCATGGCCGGCCGCGCGCCGGATATCGAGCGACTCAGTCTCCACCCGCTGTTCGCCCCGCAGCGAGCGCCCGGGTCCGTCGCGTACGTCCGAGGGGAGCCGGGTCCGTTGACGGACGCGCTCCTCGCCGACCTGGAGCGTGCCGGCAACGACCTCGTCGAGACCACGGCGGCAGAACACGACGCGGCGATGGAATCCGTCCAGGCCGCGACCCACGCCGCCACCATCGCGTTCGGACTGGCGGCGCGGCCGGTCCCCGAGGCGTTCGAGACGCCGGTCTACGCCGCCCTCAGGGAGCAGGTCGAACGCCTGACCGACGGGACGCCGCGGGTTTACGCCGACGTGCAGGAACGATTCGACGGCGCCGAGTCGGTGGCGCGAGCCGCCGAGCGCGTCGCGGCCGCGGACCACGACGAACTGCAGGCCCTGCTCGGCGAGGTGGCGGCGACGTGGGACGGGCGGGGCGAGGGCGATTGCGCCGAGGAGGAGCCGGATCGCGGCGTCCACGGTGGACCGGATCGCGTCGACGAGGATCGCGCGGACGCCGAGACGAGCGGACGAGGCCGCGACGGGCGGGGTGAGCCATCGAGATGACCGACCAGCGCGAGGCGGTGCGTGAGAACGCGAAGTACCTGCGCAACGTCCGCCCGATCGATCCCGACGAGATCCACGAGTACGTCGACGGCCGGCCACACCCCGCGGTGGTCAGACAGTACCTCCGCGAGGAGGCGCCCGATCTCGGCCTGATCGAGCGCGCGGACGGCACGTTCGTCCCCGCCCAGGGCGACCCGGTGAGCCCGTTATCCGGTCCGATCCGGGAGGTTCCCGCGCGGTACGAGGATCGACTCGACGACTGGCTGGCCGACGAGTACGGCCCGGACTGGCACGAGGGGCCCTCGGGCGATCTGCTCCGGTCGACCCTCCGGCGAACGAAAGCCCAGTACCTCGCCGGCGGGCCGGTCACCTACGACCGCGACGTCGCCGCCGCGTACGCGATCTACCACCTGCCGGGCTACTACGCCGCAGTGCAGTACGCCCTCGACGACCTCGCCGATAGGGGGTTGCTCGGCCGTCGGCTCCGGGTCCTCGATCTCGGCGCCGGCGTCGGCGGCCCGGCCCTCGGGCTCGCCGACTACCTCCCCGACGACGCCCTGCTGGAGTACCACGCGGTCGAGCCGAGCGCGGCCGCGGACGTGCTCGAAGCGCTGCTCGCCGAGACCGGTCGGAACGTCCACTGGGAGGTTCACCGCGAAACCGCCGAGAGCTTCGACCCGGCCGAGGCCACCGGCGACGGGACGGTCGATCTCGTCATGCTGTGTAACGTCCTGAGCGAGCTCGACGACCCCGTATCGGTCACCCGGCGCTACTGCCGGACGCTCGCGGACGACGGCTCGTTGCTCGCGATGGCGCCCGCCGATCGCGAGACCAGCATCGGCCTTCGACGGGTGGAACGAGCCGTCGAGTCGCCGCCCGGTGGCGACGGGAAAACCGGGACGGACGCCGACGAGGACGGCCCGCGCCCGGTGACCGTTTACGGCCCGATGCCGCGGCTCTGGCCGGGCGAACGGCCCAGCGATCGCGGCTGGTCGTTCGATGTCCGACCCGACGTCGCCGTCCCCGACGTCCAGTCGCGCCTCGACGGGGCGGCCACCGGCGAGGACCACGCGCCCGGCGAGTTCGTCAACGTCGACGTCCAGTTTTCCTACAGCATCCTCCGCGTGGACGGCTCCCGATATCACGACGCGTCCCTCGATACGGCCACGTGGGCAAGGATGGCCGATATGGACACACACGTCTCGAACCGGATCGACCTCGTCGCCGCGAAGGTGAGCCGCTCGCTTAGCGACGGCGACGAGTCGGGGGGACCGGGCGGCGACCGGTCGAATCCGCTGTACAAGATCTCCGACGGGAGCGAGGAGCGCGACCACTACGCCGTCGTGACGAAGGAGACGGGGCTCAATCGCCCGCTGCGGGAAGCGGACTACGGCGACCTGCTGGCGTTCGAGTCAGCGCTCTCGCTGTGGAACGACGACGAGGCGGCGTACAACCTGGTCGTCGACGAGGAGACGATCGTGGATCCGCTCGCCTGACGCCGCGAACTCCCGGTCGAGGGACGCGTCACTTCACGCTCCGATGGGCTTTTCGCGTCGGGAGCGTTGACCAATCGTATGGACGAGCGGCCCGAAATCTTGCTGACGAACGACGACGGCATCGACGAGCCGGGCATCCAGGCGATGGCCGAGGGGCTGTCGGCGATCGGCGACGTCACCGTCGTCGCGCCGGCGACGGACCAGAGCGCTTGCGGCCGGGCGATCTCCAACGAGGTGACCGTCAAGGAGCGCCCCGGCGGGTACGCCATCTCGGGGACGCCGGCCGATTGCGTCGTCGTCGGCCTGGCCGAGCTCGCGCCGTCGCCCGACCTCGTCGTCGCGGGCTGCAACGAGGGGGCGAATTTGGGCTCGTACGTCCTCGGTCGGTCGGGGACGATCAGCGCCGCGGTCGAGGCGGCCTTCTTCGACGTCCCGGCCATCGCCACCTCGATGTACGTCCCGGTGGGCGAACGATCGCTGGCCGAGGTCGAGACGGGCGTCGACGACTTCAGGGAGGCCGTGCGAGCGACGCGATACCTCGTCGAGCGCACCCTGGGGACGGACCTCTTCGACGACATGTCCTACCTCAACGTCAACGTCCCGATGAACGGCGGCGAGAACCCGCCGATGGTCGTCACCCGTCCCTCTCACCGCTACGAGATGGACGCGACGCGCGAGGGGTCGACGATCACCGTCGAGGACGGCGTCTGGGAGACCATGGACCCCGAAGCCATCCCCGATCCCGAGGGGACCGACCGCCGGGCCGTCGTCGAGGGCAAGATCAGCGTCTCGCCGCTCGTCGCCCCGCACACGACGGGGCCCGACGCGCACCTCTCGGCCATCGCCGCCGACTATCAGGGCCGTCGACGGGAGCGGTCGGCCGAGTGACGTCCGCCACGGTCGAAATCCCGAGGGGACGGTCGGTTACGAAACGCCCGACGTCGGCGAGCGGGGGGCTGATTTATGAGGATGGAGAGCAGAGACATCGACAGCCAACGGTTACTTCCCGGTCGACGGGAAGCACAACTACAAGGTACGCGGGCGTCGTACGACGTCCAAGTAACCGAACGGTGATCAAACGATATGGTACTCAAAAACCTCTGGTCCCAGCTCTCGTCCCGACTCGGATCCGACTCGGTCGAGACCTCCGACGCCGCGCAGGGGGTGGACGAACCGGACGAAACGGAGGAGACGGTGAGCTTCGCCGAACAGGTCGAGTACGGCGTCGACGAACGCGACCTCGCCGACGAGGACGTGATCCTCAGGCTCCTCGTCAAACGGGGTGGCCGCGTGGAACGCGACACCGTGATCGAGAAGACTGGATGGTCCGAGTCGCGCCTCGAATCCGTCATCTCCGAGATGGAAGCCGACAACCAGGTCAGCGCCATCACCGTCGGCCGCCAGGACATCATCTGTCGACGCGGCTTCGAACCCAAAGGCTACCGTTCTCACCTCAACGAGTGACCGCCGGCGTCGCGCCGGTCGACCGCATCCAGTCGCTGGCCGACCCGCCGCACGATCGACTGCGCTCCGACGAATCCCGGATCGCGGCCACCAGTTCGTCCCCGCGGGTGACAGTGAATTGACCCGAACCAGTAATGGTTTCGGCGTGGGACGAGTCACGTGACGTAGTATCGCCGCCAGAGACCATGGAAGCGGAGTGTACCCTGTGCGGACTTCCGACGCCTGATTCGGCTCACACGGCGAGCGACGTTCGCGGGGCCTTCTGCTGTCGCGGGTGCCTCGACGTCGCACGATCGCTCGAGGACGTCGAGGACGTGGGTCGGGACGACCTCGAGGCGCGAGCAGCGGCGGGCGCCGAGGACTCGGAGACCGCGGGTCCCGATGGCGCGAGGACCGCGGATCAGGAGGCCCCCGACGACGAACTGGCCCGGGCGTTCCTCGAGGTCGACGGGATGCACTGTTCGACGTGCGAGGCGTTCGTCTCGCTCCGGGGCGAATCTGAGGACGGAATCGGGACCGTCGAGGCGAGCTACGCCACGGATACGGCCCGGGTCAGCTACGATCCCGAGCGAATCGATCCCGCGGACCTTCCGGCGGCCGTGAGCGGCTACGGGTACACCGCCCGCCACCGCGACGAGTCCGCGTCGGCATCCTCACCGCGTCGGGACGACGAACTCGGACGGCTGGTCGCCGGGGTGTTCCTCGCGATGCTCGTCATGCCGTGGTACATCTTCTTCCTCTATCCGAGCTACGTCGGTCTCGAGTCGGGGATCCTCGCGGCGGATCGGACGGCCGCGTTCGGCCTGTACTTCCCGATGGTGATGGTCGCGGCCCTCACCACTATCGTCGTCTGCTACTCCGGGTGGCCGATCCTTCGCGGTGGGTACGTCAGTCTGCGGACGCGCCGGCCGAACATGGACCTCCTGCTCTCGGTGGCGATCCTCGCCGCGTCCGGCTACAGTACGGTGACTCTTCTCTCCGGCGGAACGCACCTCTACTACGACGTCTCGATCGCCATCGTCCTCGTCGTCACCGCCGGCGGCTACTACGAGGGGACGCTGAAACGGCGGGCGACGGGCCGACTGTCGGACCTCATCACGACGCGGGTGACCGAGGCGACCCGGCTGACCGAGGATGGGTCGACGGAGACGATCCCGGTCGACGCGATCGAACCGGGCGACGACGTCGTCGTTCGGCCGGGCGAACGCGTCCCGATCGACGGTACCGTTCGCGAGGGCGTCGCGGCCGTCGACGAGGCCGTCCTGACGGGCGAGTCGCTACCGGTGACGAAACGGCCGGGCGACACCGTCATCGGCGGGAGCGTCGTCACCGACGACGCGCTCGTCGTCCGCGTCGACGATGCGGCCGAGAGCACGCTCGATCGCATCACGTCGTTGCTCTGGTCCGTCCAGAGCACGCGCCCCGGCGTCCAGCGATTCGCCGACCGACTCGCGACCGTCTTCGTCCCGCTGGTCCTCCTGCTCGGTGCCGGCGTCGCCGGCTGGCACCTGGCCGTCGGCAACGGGACCGCGGCGGCGCTGCTCGCCGGATTGACGGTGCTGGTCGCGGCCTGTCCCTGCGCGATGGGGCTGGCGACCCCGCTCGCCATCGCCGGCGGCCTCCGCGACGCGCTCGAGCGCGGCATCGTCGTCACCAACGGCACCCTGTTCGAGGCCGCGCCGGCCGTCGACACGATCGTCTTCGACAAAACGGGGACGCTCACGACCGGTGAGATGCGAGTCCAGCGAGTGGTCGGCGACGGGGACGCGCTGGCACCGGCGGCCGCGGTCGAACGGCGATCGTCACATCCCGTCGGTGAAGCGATCGTGGATCACGCGCGTGAAACGGCCGCCGGCGAGACGGGCGCCCGCGGCGAAGCGAGGGTGACCGACGGCGGCGACGTCGAGCGTGTCGAGGAGCGTACCGGAAGCGCCGAATCGCCGGCGGCCGACACGCCTGCCGAACCGACGGCCGTCGACGCACCCGCCAGCGATGTGGCGAACTTCGAACGGCATCCCGGTGAGGGTGTCAGCGGGGAGGTCGACGGGGAGCGGGTCGTCGTCGGCACGCCGGCCCTCGTCGAGCGACGCTGCGGCCCGCTCCCGGATCGACTCGAGAGCGCCGTCGCGGACGCGCGGGCGTCGGGGAACGTACCCGCGGTGATCGGTCGGGGCGACCGGGCGGCCGCCGTTGCGATCGTCGGCGACCGCGACCGCACCGAGTGGGAGGATGCGCTCGCGGCGTTCGACGAGCAGTCGGTGATCGTCCTCTCGGGCGACGGCGAGTCGGCCGCCGCCCGGTTTCGGGACCACCCGGCCGTCGATCGGGTGTTCGCGGGCGTGCCGCCGGACGGCAAGACGGCGACGATCCGCCGGCTCGGCGCCGCGGGGACGGTCGCGATGGTCGGCGACGGGACGAACGACGCGCCGGCGCTCGCGGCCGCGGACGTCGGCATCGCGTTCGGCGGGACGGCCCGCGCCGGCGAGGCCGCCGATGTCGCGATCCTCGACGGCCGCCTGACCGACGTCCCGGCCGTGTTCGACCTCGCGCGGGCGACCCGGCGACGGATTCGCGAGAACGTCGCCTGGGCCCTGTGTTACAACGCGGTCGCACTGCCGCTCGCGGTCGCAAGCGTCCTGAACCCGCTGTTCGCCGCGCTCGCGATGGCGGGCAGTAGCATCCTCGTCGTGACGAACTCGCGACGCCGGCTGCTGGCCCCGGACGAAGACTAACGGTCGTCCCGTGTGGCTTCGGTAACGCGGAGACGCCGGTCCGGCGCCGCGCTACCCACCCGGAATCGTATCGACGATGCGGAGGAACGTCCGAAGCGTCTCGCCGTTACGATCCTTGAGTTCGACCCGGAACTGTTCTTGCCCTCGCACCGCCTCTAACTCGTCGATCTCGAGGTTGAACTCGAAGGGGGGATCCGCGACTCGCTCGACGCGCTCGCCGCCGGAGGTGACGACGACGCTGTCGATCCCGCGCGAGTCGGAGAGGTGACAGTGGACGGTCTCGGCCGATTTCGTACACTGCAGTTGCGCGGTCACGCTCTCGCCACCGCCGCCGGAGGGGAGCTGGAACTCGAAGACCATGGGTCCGATCGGGTACGTCCCGAGAATCAGGACGAGGGCGAAGAAGATCGACAGGTTCGCCTTCGAGCCGTGACGCGAGAGGAACCGCTCGATCCGGCTATCGGGGCCGCCTCGCCGGATCCGGATCACGAATGGGACGACGACGAAGTGGGTGAACGGGCCCCAGAACAGCAGCAGAAAGCCGTAGGCCAGCACGTAGTACAGTATCGCCCAGTCGGGCCGGTAGGACAGCAGGAGGTTCGCGCCCGCCCAGCAGAACAGCCCGAGAAAGATCAGCGCGCCGCTCTTGAAGACGCGCCAGATGAGCGTGTTCGCGTAGTAGACGCTCCGGAAGTCGTTCCAGCCGGATCGGAGGGTCCGGCGGATCCACGCGACAGGGTGCGGTGCCGGCTCCGACGGAGGGACGTCGTCTTCAGCCATGAGTAGAGCGGGTCAGAGCCCCACGGACCACAGTTCCGACAGCAGGTACCAGTTCGCCGCGTACGCCACGACGAACATGACGAAGAAGATCAGCACGATGACGAACGTGCCCCGCATCTCGTAGGCGTGGACCGGATCGTCCTCGTCGACCACCGGGCCGCCGCCGTCGGCGAGTCGCGGCCCGCCTTCGAGGACCAGGCCGGTGCCGTCCGGGCCGTCGACGACGCGCTCGCCGAAGAGGATCGAGACGACGGCGATCAGGACGAACGCGGCCCCAGCGACGATCGCAACCAGGGCGAAGATCCCGAAGATGGTCATGAGCGGCGCCGCGGCCGCGAGGTCGAAGTTCGCGCCCGGAATGTTCCGCACCACCTCGACCGTGCGCCGGGGCACGCCGTAGAGGAGGCCGGCGTACAGCATCATCATGGTGGCGATGCCCATCCCGCCGGCGTAGAGGTACGGCTGGAGGGTCGCGAGCCGGCCGAGCGCGAGCCGGCGCATGAACATCGTCCGGACGACGAAGTAGATCAGTCCCATGAACGCGAGGGTCGTCCCGAGCGCCACCGTCGCGTGGAAGTGTCCGACCGTCGCGAACGTGTTGTGCCAGGTCATGTTGACCTGGAGCTGGCCCATGACGACGCCGGTGATGCCGCCGACGAAGCCGAAGAGGATGATGCTGAAGATCGTCGCGGAGAAGACCGGATTCGTCCACGGCGCCGAGGTGAGCCAGCCGAAGAGACCGCGCCCCTGCCCGCGCTTGCGTCGGCCCGCCTCGATCCCCGCCGGGATCGCGAAGGCGTGAATCATGCTGGCGAAGGCCGCGCCGTACAGCGCGTAGGAGGCGTTCCAGACGCGCCAGCCGGTCGAGACGACCGGATCGGACAGGATGTGGTGGGCGGCCCCGAGGTTGATGAAGAGGATGTAGAGGATGAAGGCGGTGCGCGAGACCTTCTCGCTGACGACCTCCGCGCCGCCGACGACGTGGGTGAGGAAGTACCAGACGGTCACCATCGCCGCGAGGTTGATCTGCTGGGTGCTGTGTCCGATGGTCCAGTACATGTGGCGGTACCACGCGGCGTCCATCCACGCGATGAGCTCGACCCGCCAGAGCAGGGTGACGGCGAACGTGATGAGACCGCCCAGCAGCGCCTCGAAGGCGATGATCGACGTCGCGAACGCGCCGAAGGTCACGAGCGGCAGCGTCTTCCAGGGCTCGCCGCGCTTTTCCTTCCAGATGGTCACGAAGAAGGGGAGCGCGGCGACGATCGCCCCGAGGATGAACGTGACGGCGCCGACGTAGAACCAGGTGTGGGCGGTCAGCGGCACGTACGCCGTCAACAGCGGCGCTTCGTCCGGCAGCGAGGTCAGCCAGATGCCGGCGTTGACCAGCACCGCCCCGACGACCATCACCACCCAGCCGAGCAGGGCGACTGGCGACCACGACAACCGCCGGCCGAGCACCATCGGCCCGCCCACGTACAGGATGGCGATCTCCAGGAAGACCATCCAGAAGATGAGCAGGTTCCAGGCGTGCATCGAGAGGTGCTTGTAGTAGCTCTCGGGCCCGAGCAGGCCGACGAGTTCCCAGCGCGTCATCGCGACGAAGAAGGCGAAGATGCCGCCGACGATCATCGCGACGACGGCCGTCAGGCCGAACAGCTTCACCATGTTTTCCGCGGTGTGATGGATGTCCAGGCCCGTCACCGAACACCGGCGAAAGCCCTCCTCGTCGTAGTCGTTGTCGAAGAGTCCGAGGACGTCGTACCTGTGGGCCATCTCACTCGCCCTCCTGAACGACGATCCGACCGTGCATCGTTCGGTGGCCCTCACCGCAGAACTCGTTGCAGATGATGTGGTACTCGCCGGGTTCGTCGAACTCCATCGGCAGGACCCACTCGTAGCCCGGCAACACCTGGAAGTTCATCTGCTTGCTCAGCGCGTGCTCCGGCCGGAGCGAGAAGCCGTGCTGGACGTCGATCGAGCTGAGGTGGAAGTCGTACTCCGTCCCGGTCTCGAGGACGACCGGCGTTCCCAGCCAGCTGAAGCGCATTCCCGCGATGTAGACGTCGGTGCCGGGCGGAACGAGTCCCTCGTCGGTGTCTTCGGCCTCGTCCTGGTAGTCCTGAACCGTCTGCAGGTACTCCTCGGTCTCGACCTCGTAGGTCGGGCCGATCGGGTTCTGCTCGCCGAAGCGGGTGAAGCCGCTCATCCAGGCGAAGATGCCGACCGACCAGATCCCGGCCAGTCCCAGCCAGATACCCTCGCGGCGGTTGATCGGTTGGTTCCACCAGTTTCCGTCCGGGGATTCGAGCGGTGACGTCATCGGATCACCCCGCCGGAATCGCGAGAATGTCCACGTATCCCCACAGCACGTACGTGGTCGCCCAGACGAGGACGGCCACGAGCGCGATGAGCCAGATTCTGTCGTACAGCCGTTGCATCAGCGGTGGTGTGTCCGCCGGACGCTCCGACATGATGGCACGTGGTAGCACGAATCGCGATAAAAATCCCGGGGGTCGTGTAACCGCCCGACGGAGCGGCGACGAGCGGTTCGGTTCGACGAACGGGGACGGTCCGTTCGGTGAGGCAGAATCGCAGCAGGGAGTCAGACGCCCCAGATTGCCACGATCCCGATCGACGTGACCACGGAGAGCAGCAGTTGCAGCGGGCCGCCGACCCGGAGGAAGTCGGTGAACTCGTACCGGCCCGGCCCGTAGACCATGAGGTTGGTCTGGTAGCCGACCGGCGTCGAGAACGAGGTCGCCGCGGCGAACATCACCGCGAGCAGGAACGAAAACGGCGCGGCGCCGAGGCTCGTCGCGGTATCGACGGCGATCGGCGTCATCAACACGATCGTCGCGACGGGCGTGATCACGTTCGCGAGCACCCCGGTCACGAGGTAACACAGGAACAGGATACCCGCGTGCGAGAGGTACGGGTCCGTCGCCCCCAGCGCGCCCGCGATGACCGCCGATCCGCCCGTCGCCTCGAGCGCGATCCCCAGCGGCAGGACGCCCGCGAGGAGGAACACCACGTTCCACGAGACCGCGTCGTAGGCGTCGCTCGTCGAGAGACAGCCCGTGAGGACCATGCAGAAGACGCCGGCCAGCGCCGAGATCACGATCGGGAGGACGCCGAGCGCGGCCGCCCCGATCACGCCAGCCATGATCCCCAGCGCGATCGGGGTCTTCGGCGAGAGCGGCGCGCGTTCGGCCGGCTCGTCCGCGAGCAGTCGATCGAGCGCGTCCTCGTCGACGACGACCAGGTCCGTCCCGTCGCCGAAGTACTCGACGGTCTCGGGGACGGTCTGGAGCAACAGGAGATCGCCGGGCTCGAGTCGCGTCTCCCCGAGGTCGGTGCGAAGCAACTCGCCGTCGCGACGGATCGCCAGCACCGTCGTCCGGTAGACCTCCCGGAGGTGCGAGTCGGCCAGTTTCTCACCGGCGAAGGACGACTCCGGCGGGACGACGGCCTTCGCGAGCACGTCGTCGCTCGCGGCGGCTTCGAACGTTTCGTCAGTGACGGACCGGCGGACCAGTTGCGAGAGTCCCTGATCGCCGACGAAGCGATTGACCGCCTGCAACGTCCCGTGAACGGTCAGGACGTCGTCCGCCTCGATCCGCGTGTCCGGGCTGACCGACGCGAACGAGGCGTCCCCGGCGGCCACCCCGTCCGCCGAATCCGGCGACGAGTCGGTGACGGATTCGGCCGCGCCGGTCGTGCCCGCCGGGTGGTCCGAGGGGGCCGCCGGCGGATCCGCAGTGGCGACGGCTTCCTCCTCGGACGGCGTCGCGGCGCTCTCGACCGGCGACTCGCCGGCCGCCGCCGTCGCCGTCGAGTGGTCGCCAGTCCCGTCCTCGTCGTACGCCAGCGCTCGACCGTCGTCGCGTCGCAACTGGAGGATTCGGATCTTCGCGTCCGATCGCGATTCGAGGTCGCCGACGGTCGAGCCGACCGCGTCGGCGTCCGGTCGCACCCGGACCTGTGAGAGGTGGTCCTCGAGGTCGAACTCGTCGACGAGGTCGCCCTCGACGGGGGCGCGCTCCGGCGTCAGCCAGCGGCCGACGGTCATGAGGTAGGCGAGCCCGACCGCGAGGATCACGACCCCGAGCGCGCTGAACTCGAACAATCCGATCGCGTCGCGGCCGACGAGCTCCACGGCGAACTCGCTCGCGAGCAGGTTCGTCGACGTCCCGATGAGCGTCAGCGTGCCGCCGAGGATGGCCGCGTAGGAGAGCGGCAGTAAGAGCTTCGAGGCCGAGATTCCCGTCTTCGCCGCGAGTTCGGAGATCATCGGGATGAAGATCGCGACGATCGGCGTGTTGTTGACGAAGCCCGCGAGCGGGCCGGTGGTCGCGATCGTGGCCGCGAGCGCCCGCGTCTCGCTGCCGCGGGCGAAGCGCGCGAGCGAGAGGCCCAGTCGCTGGACGAGTCCCGTCCGCTGGATGCCCGCGCTAAGCATGTACATCGCGACGATGGTGATCGTCGCCGTGCTGGCGAACCCGGAGATGGCCTCGCCCGCCGAGACGCCTGTCAGCGGCTCCAGGACGGCCAGCGAGACCAGCACGCCGATCGCGGTCGCGTCGGTCGGAATGACCTCCGTGACGAACAGGACCAGCGTGACCGCGATCAGCGCGAAGACGACCAGCGCCCCGGTCGAGAGGACGGGATCGGTCATCGATCCCGACCCGCCGGTCGGTAGCCCCCGACACCCCAGCTCGCGGACCGGCGGGAAGGTGACTGCGGGCCGACCGATCCGGCGAGACGATAGAACGAACGCACACGCAACGGTGCTCGCGAATCACTCAAAACAGTTTGGGTACACGACTGTCAGTCTCATCCTATTCGTCAACCGGCCCCGGGTGCCTCGTGTTCCCCCTACCACGTGATCTCCCGCCGGCCGGTCGGGTGTGCCACGGACTCGGATCGCCACCATCCCGACGCGACCGTCGCGATGTCGATCGGCGACCCGTGCGAAACGAGCACCGAATTACTCGCGGTAGGCGCCTGATACGGGCTCGTTCGACCGGCTCTTGCGGTTCCGGGACCACTGCAGCGGCGGACTGGAGCCGGCTTGGGCGAGTCCGAATACGCCATTACCGCTCGACGGAGTCGGGAAGAGCCGAGTTTCGTGTGGAACGATAGCGTCCATTTATAGACAGATCTCGCCACCGACCGCGCCGGAGAGACATGACCAATCCACCATTCGATCCCGACGGGCCACCGTGCGGGCGCGACGGACAACGCTCGCGGACGGATTCGTCGCGACGCGTGTTCATGAAGGCCGCGGCGGCGACCGGCGCGGCGGTGAGCCTGACCGGTCCGGCGATCGCGCAAGACGAGAACGAGTCGGGCGGGACCGAAACGAACGGCGAAGACGAGTCGACGGGACCGAGCCGGGACGAGATCGTCGGCGAGGGGCCGACCATCGGACTCGAACGCGTCGCGGGCGGGTTCACCGCACCCGTGGGGTTCGAAGTCGCCCCCGGACAGGAGGATCGGTTCTACGTCGTCGACCAGCTCGGCCAGATCCGGGTGATCGAACCCGCGACGGCGGACGGAGATGCCGCGGACGGCGAGGCTGGAACCGACGCGGAAACCGGCGACGGAACGGACGAAGGCAACGTCACCGAGGACGGAAACGAATCCACCGGCGCGGGCGCAGCCGGGAACGAGACCGGCGGAGTTGCCGACGACAACGAATCCGACGGAGCGGGTGACGGTGCCGGGAACGGCGCCAGTCAGGGCGGAACGGACTCGGGGGAGATGCAGCTCAGGGCTGAGCCGTTCCTCGATCTCTCCGACCGGATCGTCGAGGTCAGCGGCGGGACCGGCGAGTTCGACGAGCGGGGGCTACTCGGACTCGCGTTCCACCCGGACTTCCGGGAGAACGGCCGCTTTTTCGTCCGCTACAGCGCGCCGCCGACCGACGACACGCCGGAGGACTACGACCACACCGCCATTCTCGCCGAGTTTTCGACCGCGAGCGACGACCACGAGACCGGCGACCCCGACTCCGAAGAGATCCTGCTCGAGGTGCCGGAGCCCCAGTTCAACCACAACGCCGGCGCCGTGCTCTTCGGCCCGGACGACTACCTCTACGTCCCGTTCGGCGACGGCGGCAACGCCAACGACGTCGGACTCGGCCACGTCGAGGACTGGTACGACGCGAACGAGGGCGGCAACGGCCAGAACACGACGGAGAACCTCCTCGGCGGCATCCTCCGGATCGACGTCGACGCCGAGGGTGACGACGGTCGCCCGTACGGCATCCCCGACGACAATCCGTTGGTCGACAGCGACGAGGGGATGGACGAGTACTTCGCGTGGGGCCTTCGCAACCCGTGGCGGGCGTCGTTCGACGGCGAAGGGCGATTCTTCGTCGCCGACGTCGGCCAGAATCTCTTCGAGGAGGTCGACATCGTCGAGAACGGCGGCAACTACGGCTGGAACGTCAAAGAGGGAATCGAGTGCTTCAGCACGGAGAACCCGGGCGAGCCGCCCGAGGAGTGTCCGAGTGCGACGCCGGACGACGTCCGCGGCGGCGAACCCCTCATCGATCCGGTGATCCAGTACCCGCACCTCGTCGAGGGCGAGACGCTCGGGATCTCGATCACCGGCGGCTACGTCTACGAGGGCGATTCCGTGACCGAGCTACAAGAGACGTACGTCTACGGCGACTGGAGCAGCTCCTTCGGGACGCCCGACGGATCGCTGTTCGCCTCGCCAGTCCGGGAGTACGAGGCGACGGCCGATCGCAGCCGGGACGACCTCTGGGAGATCCAGGAACTGTCGGTCTCGGACGCGGAAAACGACCGGATCAACCGGTTCGTCCTCGCGTTCGGCCGCGACCACGACGACGAACTCTACGTGCTGACGACCGCGCGCTACACCGACGGCGAAACCGGCGAGGTCTGGCGCATCGTGCCCGACGGCGAGGGCGAGTCGATCGAACCGCACCCCGACGGCGTCGGGATGGACGACGATGACGGCGATGACGGAGACGCTGAAACCGAAGATGACGGGGAGAGCGGCGAAAAGGGGGCCGAGAACGGCGACGACGGAACGGGATCGGACGACGAATCGGAGTCGGACGGGGAGGAAGCAAACGAGACGACGGGGGAGTCGGACGGGGAGGAGACCGAGGCGGTCGACGACTGACTGCGGTGAGCGCGGGAGCCCCGCGGCGAGAGCGCGACCGCCGAACCTCCGCGCCTACGACTCGGACGCCGATTCCGTGGATCCGTCACCGGCAGGACGTACATCGAAATCACTTTGCCGCGGACTGCCCGAAAGAGGAGTATGACCGAGCACCGGGAGGGAGAGCCGATCGAGATTTTGCTCGTCGAGGATAATCCCGGTGACGTGCGCCTCACGAAAGAAGCCTTCCGGGAAGGCGGCATCAACAACACCCTCCACGTGGTCAGCGACGGCGAGGCGGCGCT
The DNA here is from genome assembly GCF_023093535.1 of Halovivax limisalsi. NCBI lineage: Archaea > Methanobacteriati > Methanobacteriota > Halobacteria > Halobacteriales > Natrialbaceae > Halovivax > Halovivax limisalsi. The sequence continues at coordinate 1,658,471 of NZ_CP095757.1, read as the reverse complement.
CGACTTTCTATTCCAGCGCGGCGAGTACGAGGACGCGACGCGACCCCACCTCGTGCTGCTCGACCTCAACCTCCCGAAGCTCGACGGACACGACGTGCTCGAGCGGATCAGAGCGGACGACGACCTCCACCGCCTGCCGGTAATCATCCTGACGAGTTCCGAATCGGAACGGGACGTCGTCGAGAGCTACGAGCGCAATTCGAACGCCTACCTCACCAAACCGGTGCGCCCGAACGATTTTATCGACCTCGTCCAGACGTTCGAGGAATTCTGGCTCACGCTCGTCCGACTGCCGCCGCGCCCCGAATAACGACCCCGAAATGCCGCACTTCGGCCCGGTAGTCGGGCAGCTATCGATCGAATCGGCGTATCGAGTGGGGCGGGACTGACGAGCGGAGATCAGTCAGGAGCGCTTTTCCCCTCCCGTCCCATTCACTCCTGACGATGGAAACTGGTTCGTCTCCGAGCGGACGGCGTCCGACTCGTCTGCAACGGGACCGCACGCGGTCCGCGACCGACGCCCCGTCGAGCACTCGTCGGACAGGTCGTCTCGATGCGTCACCGAAAACGGTCCCGCTAACGCATCGGCCACGATGAGCGGGGCCGAGCGCGACATCCTGCTGATCGAGGACAACCCCGGCGACGTCAGACTCATCGAGGAGTTGCTCACCGACGCGACGGGACCGGTTCCGGGATCGCTCGAGCGGACGGCCGACAGCGGCGTCGACCTCCAGCACGCTGATCGACTGGCCGCGGGGCTGGACCGACTGGACGACGCGTCGATCGACGTCGTGCTGCTCGATCTCGGATTGCCCGATTCGAGGGGGATCGAGACGCTCGAGGCCGTCCTCGCGGAGACTCGCGAGCTGCCGATCGTGGTCCTGACTGGGCTCGACGACGAGCGCGTCGGCGTCGAGGCCGTCCAGCAGGGCGCACAGGAGTACCTGGTCAAAAACGAACTGACCCCGAAGTTGCTCGGCCGGTCGATCCGCCACGCGATCGAGCGCAAGAAGTTCGAACGCACCCAGCGGGCGCTCCACGACGCGAGCCGGGCGCTCATCCAGGCCGAATCGAAAGACGAGGTGGGCCGGCTCACGGTCGACGCCGCCGCCGACGTCCTCGACGTCGCCGGCATCGTGGTCTACCTCTTCGACGAGGCGGCGAACGAGCTTCGGCCCGCGGCGACGACGCCGGCGACCGAAGCGATCTTCGGCGACGTCCCGACGTACGGTCCCGACGACGATTCGACGACGTGGCGGGCGTTCATCACGGGCGAATCGCTGTCGCTCCCGACGCCGAACGACGACCCGGCGATCGAGAGCGCGAGTTCGGTCATCCGAAGCGGCGTCTGGATCCCGCTGGGCGACCACGGCGTCGTCGTCGCCGTCTCCGCCGAGGCGGACGCGATCGACCAGCAGACCGAACGGACCGCGGATCACCTGGCGGCGACGGCCGAAGCCGCGCTCGAACGCGTCGAGCGCGAGGAATCCCTGCTCGAACACGAGCGCGAACTCACGGAGCGGAACGCGCAACTCCAGGCGGTCAACCGGATGAACGAGATCATCCGCGACATCGATCAGGTGCTCGTCCAGGCGACGACGCGCGAGGCCATCGAGGACGCCGTCTGCGAGCGCCTCACGAGCGACGAGCGGTTCGCGTTCGCCTGGGTCGGCGAAGCGGCGGGCGACGTCCTCCGCCCGCGGTCGTGGGCCGGCGAGGATCAGGGCTACCTCGACGCCATCTCGCTCTCGATCGACGACGGGGACGGCCCGCCGGGCGTCACGACCGGCGCGACGGGCCGCGCGACCGTCGAGGCGAACGTCGCCGCGGACTTACGCGGCGCGGCGTGGCGAACGGCCGCACTCTCGGCCGGGCTCCAGTCGGTCGTCAGCGTCCCGCTCACGTACAACGACCTCTCCTACGGCGTGTTGACCGTCTTCGGGTCGGATCCCGGGGCGATCGACGACGAGACGGCGACGACGTTCGAGGAGCTGGGCGATACGATCGCGAACGCCATCAACGCGGCCGAGACGCGCCAGGCGCTGTTGACGGACAGCATCGTCGAGCTCAGGTTGGCGATGACGGACCCCGACGACCTGCTCGGCCGGCTCGCCCGGCGAGCGAACTGCGCGATCGAGTACGACGGGATCGTCCCCCAGACCGACGGCAGCGCCCGGGTCTACGTCTACATCGACGGCGTCGACGAGACCGACCTCCGGCCCGTCGCCGACGACCTCCCGAACGTCAAAACGCTCGCACGCGTCGGGGAGGACGGCGGCGACCCGGCGGCCGGTCGCTTCGAGCTGACGGTCACGGGACCGACGATTCCCTGGACCCTCGTCGAGTGCGGCGCGATCGCCCGATCGATCGAGGTGACGGCCGAGACCGCGGACGTCGTCGCCGAGTTGCCCGACACGACGGACGTCAGGGCGTTCGTCGATCGACTCGACGCGATCCATCCGGGAACGGAACTCGTCGCCCGCCGCGACAGGGATCGGCTGGACCGGTCCCGGGAGACGTTCGAAGACGCGCTCACGGACGAACTCACCGAGCGACAACTGGAGACGCTCCGAACGGCCTACCGCAGCGGCTACTTCGAGTGGCCGCGCGAGCGGACGGGCGAGGAGGTCGCCGCCTCGCTCGACATCACGCAACCGACCTTCAACGGCCACCTCAGGACGGCCGAGCGAAAGCTGTGCCGCCGCCTCTTCGACGGCGGCCGCCTCGGCGCGGTCGACGTGGACCAACGTGAATAGGTGTGTCACTCCTTCGCATCCCTACGGGTGTCGTCACAGCGCCTATCCGAATCGTCACCGTTCCACGAGTCATGGATCAACAGACCGGACTCACCGCGACGACCCCGACGACCGACTACGACGCCCCAGTGAGCGAGCGAGTCATCGAGGAAGTGGCAGCGGCGACCGACGCCGATCCCCTCGAGATGACGCCGCTCTACGACGTGCTCGATCCGGACGCGCTCGACGCGCTCTTCTCGACCGGAACGGGCCAGACGAACGGCGAGCTCCGGTTTACGATGGCCGGCTGCGAGGTCGTCGTCCACGGTGACGGCGAGGTCGTCGTGACGCCGACGGGGCGGAGTGCCCGCGCCTGAGATGGGTCGATCCACCGCTCGGGAGCCGACCGGTCGCCGACCGACCCCGCGACGGACCGCTCCGACCGGCCGCCACGTCCTGCTCGGGTGGACGGACGACCGCGAGGGTGGCGCCGATGTCTGAACGGACGGAGCGAGCGGACACCAGCACACGCCAGGAGTACGAAGTATGCACCCGGTGCGGGTCGGTGATCGACACGAGCGACTGGTACCCCATCGCGACGGACCGGATCGACGGCTCGGTAACGCTGCACCCGTTCTGCGACGAGACGTGTAAAGATGCCTGGCTCGACGGTCAGGACGCCTGAACCGTCGCGGGCCGTCGGACCCGAGTGATCGAGACCGAGTCGCCTATTACCGTCCGGCGGAAATGGTCACCGACGGTTCGTTCGTCCGCTCGTCGAGCACCCTCCCATGACCGCCGACGCGACACTCGACGTCCTCCTGATCGAAGACAATCCCGGTGACGCCAGACTCATCGAGGAACTGCTTCGAGCGGCGACTCGCCCCCTCGTGCGATCCGAGGCGGAATCGGCCGACGTGGTCGACGCCCGCGTTCGCCACGAGCCGACCCTCGACGACGGCCTCGATCGCGCACCCGACGCCGACGTCGTCCTCCTCGACCTGGGGCTGCCCGGGTCGACCGGCCTCGAAACGGTGACCGCGGTCGCGGACGCGGTCGAGTTCGTCCCGATCGTCGTGCTCACCGGCAACTCCGACGAGGAGATCGCCGTTTGCGCGATCGAGCGCGGCGCGCAGGACTACCTGGTCAAAGACAAGGTGACGAGCGAACTGCTCGTCCGGACGATCCGCTACGCCATCGAACGAACGCGGCAGGACCGAGAGCGGGCTCGACGCCGGTCCCAGCTCGAGACGCTCAATCGCCTCAACGAGATCGGCCAGGACGTTACCCACGCCGTGATCACGACCTCGACCCGCGAGGAGCTGGAGCGGGCGGTCTGTGACCGCCTCGTCGAGTCGGACGCCTATCGCTTCGCCTGGATCGGCGAGGTAAACGGGGCGAACGACAGGATCACCCCGCGCGTCGCAGCCGGGGTCGAGGACGGCTATCTGGACGAGGTCACGATCACGGCCACCGAGGGCGAGACGGCCAAGGGACCCGCCGGACGGGCCGCCCGCACCATGGCGGTACAGACCGTCCAGAACGCCCAGACGGATCCAGCGTACGAACCGTGGCGGGCGGAGGCGATCGAACGCGGCTATCGCTCCAGCGCGTCGATCCCCATCCGGTACGAGTCGGTGCTCTACGGCCTCCTGAACGTCTACTCGGCCGCTCCGGAGGCGTTCAGCCGACCCGAGACGGACATCCTCTCGCGACTGGGCACGGTCATCGGCCACGCGATCACCGCGATCGAGCGCAAGCAGGCGCTGATCGCCGATACGGTGCTCCGGTTCGAGTTCGACGTCGCGGAACCGCCCGCGGCGCTCGTCTCCCTCACGACGGACGGCGGGCGGGTCGACGTCGAGAACGTCGTCCGAACGGACGATTCCGTCGTCGGGTACGGTCGCACCCGCGACGTCTCCCCGTCGGCCGTGCGCGACGCGGCCGAGTCCACCGCACTCGTCGACGACGTCCGCGTCCTCGCCGACGGCGAGGATGGCTGCGAGTTCGAAGCGACCTCGACGGCCGCCGCGGAGCTGGTCGACGCAGTCGGCACCCACGGCGGCCGCGTCACCGGCGCCACCGTCGAGGGCGGCTCGCTCCAGTTCGCCGTCGAGTTCCCGCCCGGCCGTGACAAACGACAGTTGCGAGACCTCGTCCGTCGGCACTGTCCGGGGGCCCGGACCCGCGCCCAACGCACCGTCGAGCAAACCGACGACATCTCGGCGTTGCGATCGATCGTCCGGAACGCGCTGACGGCGAAACAACGCGTCGCGCTCGAAACCGCGTTCGCCGCCGGGCTCTACGACTGGCCGCGAAAGACCACCGGCCAGGAGCTCGCCGACCGACTCGACATCGCCCCGGCGACGTTCAACCAGCGCCTTCGGGCCGCCGAACGACGAGTGTTCGAATCGCTCTTTTCGACCGAGGGCGGCGAGCCGACCGACACGACGACGTAGCGCCCGCATTCGTTCGCGACTCGCGGCGGCTCGATCGGTCCGCACCCAACGACCCGGTCGGGGCGGCCCGCAGCGGTCGATCCGCCGCACGTAGCCGCCGTCCGCCGCGTCTATTCAGTCCGGTCTGACGGTCGCTATCAGCCGAATGAATATATTTGGGCGCACGCTCAACCCCCGGGCGACCGATGGATCGAGCAAGATGGGACGGTCACCAGCCGAACGTCAACGAGGGCAGAATCGCCGCGGGACTGACGGGACGCGCTCGTCACGGGTGAGCCACCGAGTCGTCAAGTCCCTCGGTGACCGGGAGGGGTGGGTCGCCGTTGCCGATCTCGCTAGCGACCTCGCAACCGCGTCAGACGGGGACCGGGCCGATACCGCGTCCGAGACGGCGTCCGATCGCGACGCGGAGCGACGACGATATCGGATTCGACTCCACCACGTCGACCTGCCCGCACTGGCCGATCGGGGCGTCATCGTCTGGCATCGAACGGAGGGCGTCGTTCGGCTATCCGATCGGAGTGCGAACGCCGCTGCGGGCCCGTTCGACCGCGACGCGGCGGAGCGATCCGAGCGCGGGATCACCGATCCGCAGCGTCGAGCCGTCCTCGATATCGTCCGCGAAGCGGCACCGAAGCCGGTGACGCGGGATCACCTGGCCCGCGAGGTTGCTCCGTCTGGCGACGCGGCGGGGGACGCAGCGACCGAACGGGTCGCCATCCAGCTTCACCACTGTCACCTCCCGAAACTCGACGAGGCGGGCGTCATCCGCTACGACAGCGAGGCGGGTTCGGTTTCGTACCGCGGCCCGACAGAGTCCCCCGCCGTTCAGTCCGCGGAGTAACGCGCGCAAACCTGCGGCAGTCGTGCCCCCTACCGCTCCCGTCGCCGGCTACGTATCCCGGTGCGGTGCGCAGCCGGCCTGCCGATCGGGAACCACTCACTCCCCGTCGCCCGACTCGCGCGTGACCGGGGCTCGCCCGGCCCATCGACGGACACCCGTCGTCGATCTCGAACCGTCAGTATCGAAAGGCGAACCATTTATGTAACGGACGGTGAGGGTCGAATATGGTCGCAGACGACGATGCGTCCGAGGCCGAAGCGGAATCGACGGAGACGCCCGACGGCAACGAGGACACCGAACACGAGGGCGAGCGAGTGATGGGACGCTCCGACGGGGCGGCGATCCTGCGCGAGGTCGCCTCCGGCGTCGAGAACGGTGAAATCGACATCGAAGGGGCGAACGGCTTCACGGCCGCAATTCCGGAACGCTTCGAACTCGAGGTGGAGTACGAGGTCGGCGACGACGAAGCCGAACTCGAAGTCGAACTCGAGTGGCCGATCGAAGACGGCGAGGCGGTATCGGTCGACGCCGAGTAGATCCTGTCGATCCCGACCGAGCACGTCGAATTCGAACCGGGCGAGGGACGTTCTGTTGGCGGATCGTCCCGTCAGCGTGGGCGACCGCGATCGGTCGAACCTGGGAACCGAACCCGACGGGGCCAAGCGCAGCCGAGTCCGCCGGGCGAATCCGGTCGGCCGACGATCACCGACGGCGGTGGAACGGGCGATAGCAAGGCTCGTTTCGTGGGTTACGGCGACGAGGCGCGGGCGAGTGGCGCTGGCGGCTCGGCCACGACAACGGCAACATCATCGCGGACAGCGGTGAAGGATACGACCGGAAGGCTGGCGCCCGGAAGGGCATCGAGAGCGCGAAACGAAACGCCTCCGATGCGGCCGTCGTCGTGAGAGAGTGACGACCGTCGCACTCGACAGCCGCGCCTCCCTGGATCGGTGACGAGCGAGGCTGGATCAGGCGGTATCGGAACGCGATCGATGGAAGACCCGCCTCAGAAGACAGTAATCGACACTTCAAGCACCCATTGAACGCGTTCGATCGCTCGAATCCGAACCGCTTTAGCCCGGGCTGGCGGGAGACGGAACATGGACCGGCGCCGCGAGGTCAGGCGAACCTACGAGCGCATCGGGAGTCACTTCGCCGAGACGCGAGCGTACGCGTGGCCGGAGGTGGAAGCGTTCGTCGAGGATATCCCGCGCAGCCTCGACGACGCGGACGCGAGGACGGACCCGATAATCGGTCTCGACCTCGGCTGCGGCAACTGTCGCCACGCCGAAGTGCTCGCCTCGCACGTGGATCGCGTCGTCGGCGTCGACGTCAGCCGCTCGCTCCTCGACGCGGGACGCGAGCGAGCCCGCGAGCGATCCTTCGCGGACGCGCTCGACCCGCTCCAGGCCGACGCCGCGCGTCTCCCGATCGGGACGGATGCCGTCGACTGCGGCCTCTACGTCGCGACGCTTCACCACCTGCCCACCATGGAAACCCGACGGGCCAGCCTCGACGAACTGGCGCGGGTACTCGACGCGGGCGGCCGCGCACTCGTTTCGGTCTGGTCGACCGCCCACGACCGCTTCGACGACCGGAGCGAGGCGGACACAACCGGCTTCGATACGACGGTCGAGTGGACGCTGCCGGGCGGGACGGTCGTCGACCGGTTCTACCACATTTACGCGCCCGACGAGTTCGAACGCGACCTCGCGGCGAGCGGTCTCGACGTGCTCGCGCGGGAGATGTCGAGCGGCAACTGTTACGCGACGGTGGCCGGTCCCGACGCGTGATCGACCGGCTGGGAAAGAGAAGTCTCTTTACCGAGGCCCGACAACCGACCGAGTGCGCGCGGATGGTCTAGTGGTAGGACCTGAGCCTTCCAAGCTCATGGCCCGGGTTCAAATCCCGGTCCGCGCACTTTTCGAGGAACGCAAGCGAGCCGTATTCAGAGCGAGTCGGCACAGGATCGGGCCTACGAGGGCGTACACAGGTGTTTACCCGCGGTCAGACGGCTCACGGAAGATGCAATTTCGTCCGGGAGGACCCGCGGTAGTTGTCCCCACCGGACCGTTTCCCGGTTCGAATCAGGCGTTGTTCATCCGCTGACTGTCGCGACGACCGCAGCGCTGGCACTCGGTCACGCGGTATGGCTCGCGGGAAAACTGGCTGTTCTCCTCCTTCAGGCTCTCCGTTCGAAGCTGGACAGACACTTCATGCAGCGTATCCAGATCGCACTCCTCGCAGTATTCGGTGAGGCCGTCGAAGGCGTCGTCTGTGGTTGCCATGTCTGTTTATCTGGAACATCTACTTATTATACCTTTCCTTTGATGAACCGTTTGACCCCTCCTTGGAGAAGTTCAAGGATCAATTGCTGACGAAATTTTTGGAATTTAGGGCTTCTTGAGATGGTGGAACCGGGTGAACTTTCCCGGCGGAATCCGTAGACGAAGGCGTGGCAGTTGACTCGATCTCGTGCGACCTGCTCGGCTGGCCGGCCGACGGCCCGACGCTCCGGCTCGATCACGAGCGGTTCGCCTACGCAGGCAAGTTCGTCATGTCCTCGACCGGCAAGGCCGTCGCGCGCGACGACGGGTCGATCGTGGCGGCGGTCGCGTTCAACGAAGACCGGACCGATCCGCGGCGGTGCTGGCTGCGGTACGTCACCGTGCGCGCGGACCGTCGCGGCGAGGGAATCGGGCCGCGACTCTGCGCGTTCGTTCGCGACCGGGCGCTCGCGCGCGAGTTCGAATCGGTGCGGATCGCCGTCAACAACCCGTACGCGTACGAGGCGCTCCATCGGGTCGGGTTCGGCTTCACCGGGGAGACGACCGGAATCGCGGAACTCGTCCTCTCGTTTCCGCCCGCCGAAGGGAGGGAGGAGCGCTATCGATCGGGGCTGGAGGCGTTCGCGGACCGCGATCTGACCGACGAAGAGCGGTCGTTCGTCGCGGATCGGCTCGAACGCGGGACCCCGGGTCGGCTCGACGACGCGTCCCAGGAGTGACGGGTTTCGGGACGCGCCGGCGAGCGGGTCCAGTCGGGATCCATCGGCTGGGTCCAGCCGTGCCGGAGGCCAACGCTCAAATCCCAGCCGTCCGAAGGCATCTCCGATGGGAAACGCAGCACTTCGGGACATCGCGTCGATCGAATCGGTGCCGTTCGACGACCTCGAGGGATCGGTCGTCGCCGTCGACGCCCACAACTGGCTCTATCGGTACCTGACGACGACGGTGAAGTGGACGAACGCCTCGATCTACACCACCGGCGACGGAACGGAGGTGGCCAACCTCGTCGGGATCGTCCAGGGACTGCCGAAGTTCTTCGAGCACGACATCGTCCCGGTGATGGTCTTCGACGGCGGCCCGTCCGACCTCAAGGCCGACGAGATCGAGGCCCGACGCGAGCAGCGCGCGGACTACGAGGAACAACTCGAAGCGGCTCGCGAGGCGGACGATCCCGTGGCGGTGGCTCGACTCGAATCCTACACGCAGCGCCTGACGGAGACGATTCAGGAGACGAGCCGGGAACTGCTCTCGCTGCTCGACGTCCCCGTCGTCGAAGCCCCCGCCGAGGGAGAGGCCCAGGCCGCGCGGATCGTCCGCAACGGCGACGCGGACTACGTCGGGTCGGAAGACTACGACGCGCTGTTGTTCGGCTCGCCGCGCACCCTTCGCCAGCTCACCAGCAAGGGCGATCCGGAGCTGATGGACCTCGAGGCCACGCTCGCCGCACACGACCTCACGCTCGAACAGCTGATCGACGTCGCGATTCTGATCGGGACGGACTTCAACCCCGGCGTCGACGGCATCGGTCCGAAGACGGCCCTCTCGCTGATCGACGAGCACGGCGACCTCTGGAGCGCGCTCGAGGCCCGCGGCGATCACGTCGAGTACGGCGACCGGGTCCGCCAGCTCTTCCGCGAGCCGAACGTGACCGACGACTACGCGTACACGACGGATCTCGATCCGGACGTCGACGCGGCGCGCGAGTACGTCTGCGAGGAGTGGGGCGTCGACGCCGACGAGGTGGCGCGCGGCTTCGAACGCATCGAGACGTCGCTCGTCCAGACGGGACTCGATCGCTACACGTGAGATCGAGCGACCGGCCGGAAACCGAGTAGCGAAACCGCGAGTCGGTCACGGACAGTCGGCCGGCCCGGACGCGAGCTCGGTCCGCGCCAGCTCGAACGCCGTCCGCCCCGCGCCGACGGCAGCCAGATGCCGCGCGCCGGCGGCCGCCTTCGCGATCCTCGCGGGCCGGCCGGTGACCACCCGTGAGCCGACGATGGCCACGGCGTCGTCGCCGACGCTGACGGCCCAGCCCGGCGCGGCCCACTCGAATTCGTCGAGATCGACGGCCGCGGGCGGAGCCGTCGACGATCGATCGTGCCGCACGAGTCGATCGACGTTTTCCGCGGCCGTCCGCGCCGTCTGGCGGGCAGATTGTGCGCTGGCGGGGACGCGGTCACCGGTGGCGTCTTCGACGCGCACCGCGTCGCCGCAGCCGAAGGTGAACCGGTCGAGTTGTAAAGCCGGTCCGACGGTCGGGCGCGTACCGCGCTGGGCGTCGGTCCCCCGAATGCCCCCCGTCCACACCAGCTGATCGAACGGGACCGATCGCCCGTCCGCGGTTTCGACCGCGCCGTCGTCGGCCCCCACGACCGTCGTCTCCGGTTCGACCCGGACGCCGCTCGCGTCGAGCGCCTCCCGGATCGCCGCGGCGAAGCGGGGTGGAAAGCCAGGTGCGACGGTCGACGCCCGTTCGAGCAGCGTCACCGTCGTTCGATCCGACGCGTCCCACGCACGGGCGAGTGCCGCGAGCTCGCCCGCGACCTGAACGCCCGAGAGTCCGGCGCCACCGACGACGAGGCGAACGGATCCCGCCGATTCGAGCGCCTCGCGATACCCGGATCTGATCGCCAGCGCGTCCGCGCTGGACGCCAGCGGGACCGCCCGGTCACGGACGCTCGCCATGCCGTGATAGTCGGTCGCCGTCCCAAGACAGCACACGCAGTAGTCGTACTCGATCGGGCCGGTCGAGCACTCGACGATCCGTCCGGCTCGGTCGAGCGACTCGACGGTCGCGACGTGGATCCGCGCGCGGTCGGTCACGGCGGGCAACGAGAGCCTGATCGCGTTCGCCATCGCCGGCCGTCTGATCACCCGGTGGAGTTCGTGCTTGAGGACGTGGTCCGGCGACTCGTTGACCAGCGTCAATCGGACGTCGCTCGGCAGTCGTCGTTCGAGTCGCCGCGTGGTAACGAGGCCGGCGTACCCGCCACCGAGAACGACGACGTGCATGCCTCGACGTACGCCGCGGGTGCAGTTAGGTCTGTGGCGACGCTGCAGCGAGTCTCGCTCTCGATCGGCACTGCCCGCGCGACGGCGCCGCCGATCCATCCGCCCATCGCTCGATCGTCGAGCGGCGGAGCGGTCGGCTCACGACTCGGACTCGGCATCGCCTGCGCCACCGGGTTCGAGCGACGCCGATTCATCGCGCGTCGAATCGGGATTCGCCGGGCGATCGGCGTCCACCGACGAGGACTGGTCGCGGTGGGCGAGGTCGAACAGTTCGCTCGCCTCCTCGTCCGTCGCCTCGACGACCTCGACCGGGTGGGCGTCGAGGCCCACGCGACGACAGGCTGCGATGCGCTTGTGTCCGTTGATGAGTTCGTAGCGAGGTTCGTCGCCGTCGGCGATCGGCCGTACGACGGGGTAACCGCCCGTGAACTGATCGCGGTAGGCCGCACGCATGTCCTCGTCCGAGACGTCGAAGTCCAGATCGTGGTGGGGAGCGGGCTCGATGCGGTCGATCGGGACGAGTTCGATGACCTTCGACGGCGAGAGCACCTCGATTAGTTCGACCACGCGGACGTAGACGGAACCGACGTCGCGTTCGGCGTCGTCGGTGACGTCGACCGCGTCGTGGACGATGACGCTCGAGCGCTTGTGGTGGATGCGGTCGACCCACCCCTCGTAGACCCGATTCGTTCCGTAGACGCGGACGTACTTCCCCCGAAAGCTCCAGTCGAGTGCGTTGTTGAACGGATTCATTGGTGCGAGTGCGTTCGTCGGTAATTCATTGTTGTGACGTCCGAATAATATGACTGCCGGTATCGACGGTAGCATAACTGAGTTCGGTGGATTGACCGCCGTCCAAACGCGTGTGGCGTACCGAACGAGCCGCAGAGCCTGGAGCGCGTAATCGCGGAGCGATCCGCGCGTCAACGGGGAAGGGCTGGCAGTCTCCGGCGAATCCACCGCGAGCGAGTCCGCGGCGCGGGCGAGCGAGCGGGCCGACGACTGACCCGGAAAGCGCGGCGCTACGCGCCGCGTGAATACGAGCGGCGAAGCCGCGAGTAAGCCGCGCTTCGCGCGGCTGGCGGGGAAGGAGGAGTGCTTTTCATCAAAGTTTTGCCGAGGGCCAGCTTCGCTGGCCCGCAGCGCAAAAGTTTGGTTTAGAACAGGTGTTCGTCCTCGTCCAAGAGTTTCGCGGGGCCGCCGACGCTCCAGGTGGTGGTCGAGACGCCGGTGTCGGCGACGGCCTCCTCGACGCGGTCGACGTGTTCCTCGGTGGTGTTGACGTAGACGCTGGCGCCGGTGTCCGTCGAGAAGTAGACGGGAATGTCCTCCTCCGCGCGGAGTTCGCGGACTTTGTTGAAGACGGCGAGGGTGGCGGGTTGCCAGTAGACCCAGCCCTCGGGGCCGGTCATGGTGGTGGCGGCGAGGCTCAGCGAGTCGTGCTCGGCGAGTTCGAACGTGCGCTCGAAGTCGTCCTGGCGGAGGGCGGCCTTCATCTCGGCGAGCTGGTCCTGGACGTGGGCGCGGCGCGCGTCGAACATGTGGCTGTCGGCGGCCTCCTCGTGGGCGTCGTCGGTGTCCTTGTGGTAGGGAACCAGCGCGACGACCGTCCGGAGGTCCTCGTGTAGCGAGGTCTGCAGTCGGCGGGCGTGGCAGTCCTCGTCGGTGAGCCCGTGCGTGAGGATGGAGAAGGCGCCGGTGACCGCGCGGGCGGCCGACGAGGAGCCGACGCGGGCGATGGTCGAGATCTCGGCCGTCGAGACGTCGAGTTCGGCCGCTTCCGAGAGCGCCATCGCGGCGGCGGCGAAGCCGGACGACGAGGAACCGAGGCCGACGTTCGACGGGAAGCTGTTTTCGGACTCGATCCGGCAGGGGTAGACGGTGTGGGCGGCGTCGGACATGCCGCGGGCCTTCTCGACGACGCGCTCCAGGCGGTCGAACCCGGTCCCGGTGAGTTCCTCCCCGTCGACGACGTAGGTGTCCTCGTCGTAGTCCATCGAGAACTCGACGGTCGTGCGCGTGTGACTCGGGGCGGTACAGACGCTGATGCTGTCGTGGTAGGGATAGCGCTCCAGGTCGTCCCGCAGCCCGTGATACTTGACGAGCCCCTGGATGGGATGAGCCATCGCCGTCGCTTTCATATCGAGACACGGGAGTGATGGTTGCATAAAGGTCACGGCTTTCGGAGTGGCGACCGGACGACGCAGAAATCCGAGTGGGAGGCGACGATCCGCCGATCGAATCGCTCAAATGGCTGCTCGCGGAAGTCACGGGCGATGGGTGAACCGCGTGGCGACCCGGCGGCGCAGACCGAAACGGTGATCGAGCGACTCGAGGCGGAGTACCCCGATTCGACGATCTCGCTTCGGTACTCCAATCGCCTCGAGTTGCTGATCGCGGTGATCCTCTCGGCGCAGTGTACCGACGAGCGGGTCAACGCCGAGACCGAGCACCTCTTCGAGACCTACCAGTCGGCCGAAGACTACGCGAACGCGCCCCAGGAAGAACTCGCGGACGCGCTCGACTCGATCAACTTCTACAACAACAAGGCGACGTACATCCGCGAGGCCTGCGGGATTATCGTCGACGAGCACGACGGCGAGGTCCCCGATACCATGGAGGAACTGACCGAGCTGCCGGGCGTCGGTCGGAAGACCGCCAACGTCGTGCTCCAGCACGGCCACGACGTGGTCGAGGGGATCGTCGTCGACACGCACGTGCAGCGACTGACCCGACGGCTCGCCATTACGGAGGAAGAACGCCCGGAAGCCATCGAACAGGATCTGCTCGACGTCGTCCCCGAAGGCTACTGGGTGCAGTTCACGCACCTGTTGATCGACCACGGCCGGGCGATCTGCACGGCGCGAAATCCGGAGTGTGACGAGTGCGTGCTCGCGGACGTCTGTCCGTCCGAGAAGGGCGACAGCGCAATCGATCTGGCCTCGGGCGAACCCTGGGCGTGACACCCTCCCGGCCGAAGCCGTCCGCGACTTCCGCACATCGCTGTACGCCGGGACCGATCGGGGGACGACCGAAATCGCGATCGTCGCAGCCGCCGCGGATCGCCACTATACCGTCCGTTCGGGGCGCCTGCTCCCGGTATTCGATACCGAGAGCACCTTGCAAGCCCAAGCCCTTTTCACCCGACGACGGTAGCCCAGACTCGGTGGTCCCAATGGTCGACGAGAACAACGAACACGGGCTCGACGAGCATCCGGCCGCGGCCGACGAGGAGCGCGAGGACGCGGACGAGGACGACGAACTTCGCGCCGAACAGCAGGACGCCGAGGAGCGAGCGCAGGAGGCGGACCGGCGCCAGGACGTCGAACACGCGTCCCAGGAACGCGAAGGCGACGCACTCGAACAGGAGAATCCCGACTATCACCGGGACGAGCCGCCGGAGGAAAGTTAACCGGGCAGGGATCCATCTCGGGTCGCATCGGCACTGCCATCACGTATCGGTAGTCACCGCGCCGACACGCTTCTCGCGGGAACTGAAGCTTTTTCACGCCGGTCTGTGACCGGGGAGGTATGCAGGAGACGCTTGCCGAGTGGCGTCCGGCCATCGACGAGGCCATCGCGGGGGTGTTGGCACGCGAGATCGACGATGCCTACCTCGAGTCCTACTTCGGCGAGCCCACGTACGAGTACGATCCCGAGGGAATTCAGCGCGCCCTGGCCGATCCGATCTGGGAGCTGCTGGATCGCGGCGGGAAGCGCTGGCGAGCCGTGCTCTTTCTGGTCTTCGTCGAGGCGTTCGGGGAGGACCCCGAGGACTACCTCCCGTACGCGACGATCCCGGAGATACTGCACAACGGGACGATCATCGTCGACGACGTCGAGGACGAAGCCGAGACGCGCCGGGGTGAACCCGCGTTACACCACCGCTACGGTCGGGACGTCGCGCTCAACGCCGGCAACGCGATGTACTTCATCCCGCTGAAGATACTCACGCACAACCCGGGCGAGTTACCGCCGGAGCGTCGGCTCGCGGCCTACGAGATGCTCATGCACGAACTCAATCGCACCCACCTCGGCCAGGGGATGGACATCCACTGGCACAACGAGCGCGACGTCCGGATCTCGCGCGAGCAGTACCTCGAGATGTGCGCGTGCAAGACGGGCTGTCTGGGTCGGATCGTCGCTCGCCTGGCCGCCATCGTCACCGACCAGCCGGCCGAGGTCGAACGCCACGTCGCCGCGTACGCCGAGACGATCGCCGTCGCCTTCCAGATCGGCGACGACGTCCTCGACGTCGAGCACTCGCTGGGGCGCGCGGGCGACTTCGGAAAGGCCTTCGGCAACGACATCCGCGAGGGCAAGAAGACGCTGCTCGTCTTACACGCCACCGAGAAGAGCGATCCCGCGGACGCGGACCGACTGACCGACATCATCGCCGCCGACGAGAACACCGACGCGGAGATTCACGAGGCCCTCGAGATCCTGGAGGCTGCGGGGAGCATCGAGTTTGCGAAAGAGCGAGCGCGGTCGCTCTCCGACGAGGCGATCGCGCACGTCGACGCCCTCGACATCGACCCCGACGCGGCCGAGCAGTTGCGCTCGTTCGCCCGGTTCGTCGTCGAGCGCGACGCCTGAGTCGAGACGACGTTCGCGAACTCCGGATACAGACTGTACAATCGACGAGAAGCAACAATATAATGGATACAGTAGCTTAATTAAATCGGGTTCGGGGGAGAGCCGTTACGTTGTGCTGCTTACGTGGCAGTACAATAGCCGTCTAGAAATTTCAACGAGGCAAGAACGGATAAGGCGATACCGAATATCCAAGCCGCGCTGGACGTCTGGAAAGCAAGGAGCCAAATGGCGAATCCGAAGATAGAGGCGAGCAAACACATACCGAAGAAGCGCCGATCCGATAGGGACCCCATAAATTCGGTTTATGCATTAAGCGTTCCTCCGCTACGGACCGCCGAGAGCCCGATTCGATTATCGGCAGCGAACTGCAACAGTGCCAGGTCAGTCGCAACGACGGCCCATGCGTCTAGTTCGAATCTGTCGTCGTCGCGTCTCGATCAGTCCTCGCTCACCTGCGCTTGAATGTCCTCGACGACCTCGGGGTTGCGAAGCGTCGACGTGTCCCCCAGATCCCCGCCGGAGGCGATGTCCTCCAGGAGGCGGCGCATGATCTTGCCCGAGCGGGTCTTCGGGAGTTCCGGCGTGAAGACGACCGCCTCGGGCCGGGCGATCGGGCCGATGGCGTCCTCGACGCCTTCGATCACCCGCTCGCGCATCGATTCGGTCGGCTCCTGGCCGTCTTCGAGGATGACGTAGGCGTAGACGGCCTCGCCCTTCACGTCGTGACTGGCACCGACGACGGCGGCCTCGGCGACGCCCGGGACGCCGACGATCGCGCTCTCGATCTCCATGGTGCCCAGCCGGTGGCCGGAGACGTTGAGGACGTCGTCAACGCGACCGAGGACGGTGATGAAGCCGTCGTCGTCGATCTTGGCGCCGTCCTCGGGGAAGTAGACCCACTCGTCCGCGTCGGGGTCCGAGTACTCGCGCCAGTACTCGTCGAGGAAGCGATCGTCGTTGTCGTAGAGGGTGCGGAGCATACCCGGCCAGGGGCGCTGGACGGTGAGGTAGCCGGCATCACCTGCATCGACCGGGTCGCCGTCGCCGTCGACGACCTGCGCGTCGATGCCGGGCAGCGGCGGGCCGGCCGAGCCGGGTTTCATTGTGTCGACGCCGGGGAGCGTCGTCACCATCATGCCGCCGGTCTCGGTCTGCCACCAGGTGTCGACGATCGGGCAGGATTCGCCGCCGATATGTTTGTAGTACCACTTCCAGGCCCGCGGGTTGATCGGCTCGCCGACGGTGCCGAGCAGTCGGAGCGAGGAGAGGTCGTGGCGCTCGGGATACTCCGTCCCCCACTTCATGAACGAGCGGATGGCGGTGGGCGCGGTGTAGAAGATGTCGACTCGATTTGTCTCGATCAGTTCCCAGAGGCGGTCGCGCTCGGGGTAGTCCGGCGTCCCCTCGTACATCATCGTCGTCGTACCCAGCGCGAGGGGACCGTAGACGATGTAGGAGTGGCCGGTGATCCAGCCGATGTCCGCGGCGCACCAGTAGGTGTCCTCGGGCTCGACGTCGAGAACCGCCTGGCTCGTCCAGGCGGTGTAGGCGAGGTAGCCGCCCGTCGTGTGCTTGACGCCCTTCGGCTCGCCGGTGGTGCCCGAGGTGTACATCAGGAAGAGCATGTCCTCGGCGTCGCGCGAGACCGGTTCGACCGTCGCGCCCTCGCGGTCCGCGACGAGGTCGTCGTAGTCGTGGGCGCGCTCGCCGAGGAAGTGGGTGAGTTCGTCGCCGAGCCGGTCGACGACGACCGTCTCGACGTCGTGATCGACGCCGCGGAGGCCCTCGTCGGCCTTCTCCTTGTGGTTCAGCGGGTCGCCGCGGCGGTAGTAGCCGTCGCAGGTGACGAGATACTCGCTCTCCGCGGCGTTCATCCGCGTCGCCAGCGCGTCCGCGGAGAACCCGGCGAAGACGACCGAGTGGGGTGCGCCGATGCGCGCACACGCGAGCATCGCGATCGGCAGTTCGGGGATCATCGGCAGGTAGAGGGTGACGACGTCGTCCGCCTCGACGCCGAGATCCCGGAGAGTCGCCGCGAACGCCTCGACCTCGTTCAGGAGGTCGCCGTACGTGTAGGTGCGCGTCTCGCCGAGTTCGCCCTCCCACTTGATGGCCGCCTGGTTCTTCGCGCCGTTCTCGACGTGGCGGTCGAGGCAGTTCGCCGACGCGTTGAGCCGGCCGCCGGTGAACCACTCGTAGAAGGGGGCGTCGCTCTCGTCGAGGACGGCGTCGTAGGGCTCGTCCCAGGTGAGGAGATCGGCCGCCTCCGTCCAGCAATCGGGCCACTCCTCGGCGAATCGCTCCCGAATGCCCTCGTCGCTGACGTTCGCCTGCTCGACGAACGATTCCGGGGGGTCGAATGATTCCTGTTCTTCGAGCCGGGCCTCGAGATCGACCGCGGGATCGTCACTCATGGTCGCGTCAAACTTCACCGATGGGCCGGATAAACATTCTCACTCCCGTCGAATTCTGGTCGTCGAGTCGGTCGCAGGGCGCCGATCGGTTCGGTCGGGTCGGGACGCCGTTTACAAGGCGAGCGGGCGAAGTGAGCGCACGATCGGATGACGGGCGAGGAGATGCGCCGCCGGGAGGAAGACGGAAGCGGACGGAGCGGCGACGCCGTCGAGACTCCCGCCGCGGTCGTCCGGACCGCCGCCGGGGACCGATCGCCGGGCCGCGCGCTGGACGTCGCGACGGGCCGCGGGCGGAACGCGATCTTCCTCGCCGAACGCGGGTGGACCGTCGACGCGATCGACATCTCGCGCGCGATGCTCGACCCCGCTCGGGAACGCGCGAGCGCTCGCGGCGTCTCGGTCGAGTGGATCCTCGCCGACGCCGACCGCTATTGCGTCCGGAGCGCGACGTACGACCTCGTCGCGATAAGCTTCTTCGACGCGCGCGATCGCCTCGACGGGATCGTCGACGGGCTTCGCCCCGGCGGCGCCCTCTGCTACGAGCACCACCTCGTCGCGAGCGACGCGAGGTCCGGACCCGGCGCTCGGTATCGCTTCGAACGCGGAGAGCTGCGAGCGGCGGTCGACGAGCTGATCGTCGAGCGCTACGACGAGGATGCGGACGAGCGGCGCGTCGAACTGATCGCGCGAGCCCCCGACGAGTGATTCGCGGGACGGAGACCAGACCGCAAGCCCCGTCGCCCGAACGCGAACGACTAACTCGCTCCCGCCGAGACGGTCCGGCGATGGCTACGCTCGAACGATTGCGCGTCTACCCGGTGAAAGCGCTCGACGGAATCGACGTCGAGTCGTCGCGGTTCACCCCCGGCGGCACGCTCGAGTCGGACCGCGAGTTCGCGCTGTTCGACGCCGACGGCGACGTCGTCAACGGAAAACGGACGCCGGCCGTCCACGACCTCGGGACGGCGTTCGATCCCGACACGTACGCGCTCGCGGTCGAATCGCCGGACGGGACGCGGCGACAGTTCGACCTCGACGCGGAGTCCGGCCGTCGCGACGCCGAGGCGTGGTTCGGGGCGTACTTCGACCTCGAGATCTCACTCGAGCGCGACGAAGCGAACGGCTACGTCGATCGCCGCTCGATGGGCCCGTCCGTGATCAGCACGGCCACGCTTGCGACCGTCGCGGACTGGTTCGACGAACTCTCCGTCGAGAGCGTCCGCCGACGCATGCGAGCCAATATCGAGATCGGCGGCGTCGAGCCGTTCTGGGAGGATCGCTTCGTCGGCGCGGACGCGCCCGCCTTCGAAATCGGCGGCGTCAGGTTCGACGGCGTGAAGCCGTGCGGTCGCTGCGTCGTCCCGCAACGCGATCCGGACACGGGTGCCGAGACGCCGGAGTTTCGCGAGCGGTTCGTCCGAAAGCGCCGGGAGACGTTCCCCGAGTGGGCCGACGAGACGGCGTTCGAGCACTTCTACACCCTGATGACGATCACGACCGTGCCGGAGACCGACCGTGACGAGATGCTTCGTGTCGGGGACGACGTGTCGATCGTCGAGTAAGGAATCCCGTTTCGTCGGTGGCCCCGATTCACCCGGCGTCGACCTTACGCGAGGCCGATCTGCTCGGTGTAGGAGCCGTGGACGTCCTCGAAGACCTGCATGATCTCGCCCATCGTCGCGTAGGCCTTCACGGCGTCGACGATGTAGGGGATGGTGTTCTCGTCGTTGTCGATCGCATCGCGGAGCGCGTCGAGCGTCTCGTCCACGGCGGCGTCGTCGCGTTCGTCCTTGACCTCGGCGAGGCGATCGAGCTGGCGCTCCTTCGCGGCTTCCTCGTCGACGTGCAGCAGGTCGGGGCTGGTGTCTTCCTCCAGGGTGTACTCGTTGACGCCCACGACGACCTCCTCGCCGCGCTCGACGCGCTCCTGGTACTCGTAGGAGGCCTCCTGGATCTCCCGGAGGAAGAAGCCGTCGTCGATCCCCTGGAGGATGCCGTCGCGCACCGAGCCGTCGCCCAGCTCCTTGATCTCCTCGATGTAGGCCATCGCCTTCTTCTCGACCTCGTTGGTGAGGCTCTCGACGGCGAAGGACCCGCCCAGCGGGTCGACGATGTCGGCGACGCCGGATTCCTCGGCGATGATCTGCTGGGTGCGCAGCGAGACGCGGACGGCCTCCTCGCTCGGCAGCGCCAGCGCCTCGTCGAAGCTGTTGGTGTGGAGGCTCTGGGTGCCGCCCATGACGCCGGCCAGCGCCTGGATCGTCACGCGGACGACGTTGTTGAGCGGCTGCTGGGCGGTCAGCGACTGCCCCGCTGTCTGGGTGTGGAATTTCAGGCGCTTCGACTCCGCCTTCTCGGCGTCGTACCACTCGTCCATCACGCGGGCGTAGATGCGCCGCGCGGCGCGGAACTTCGCGACCTCCTCGAAGAAGGAGTTGTGACAGTTGAAGAAAAAGGAGAGTCTGGGGGCGAAGTCGTCGACGTCGAGCCCGCGGTCCATCGCGTCCTCGACGTAGCCGAAGCCGTCCGCCAGGGTGAACGCGAGTTCCTGGACCGCCGTCGAACCGGCCTCGCGGATGTGATAGCCCGAGACCGAGATCGGGTGGAACTTCGGCGTCTCCTGCGCGCTGAACTCGACGACGTCCGTCACCAGGTCGAGGGATGGTTCGGGCGGGATCGTCCACTCCTTCTGCGCGATGAACTCCTTGAACATGTCGTTCTGGAGGGTTCCGCGGATCTCCTCGCGCGGGACGCCCTGTTGATCGGCCAGCGCGACGTACATCGCGTAGATCACCGGCGCCGAGGGGTTGATCGTAAAGCTCGTCGAGACCTCGTCGAGGTCGATGCCGTCGAAGAGGATCTCCATGTCCCGCAGGGTGTCGACCGCGACGCCCTCCTTGCCGACCTCGCCCTCGCTCATCCGGTGATCCGAATCCAGCCCCATCAGGGAGGGCATGTCGAAGGCCGTCGAGAGCCCCGTCTGGCCCTGCTCGATCAGGTAGTGAAAGCGCTCGTTAGTCTCCTCGGCCGTCCCGAAGCCGGCGAACTGGCGCATCGTCCAGGTCCGACCCCGGTACATCGTCGGGTACGGGCCGCGGGTGTAGGGTTCCTCGCCCGGGAAGCCGAGATCCGCGTCGTAGTCGAGGTCGGCCACGTCATCGGGCGTGTAGAGCCGGTCGACCTCGAGGTTCGAGACCGACGCGAAGCGATCCTTGCGCTCGCCGAATCGCTCGAGTACGGGGTCGAGCGTCTCGCTCTCCCACCGGGATCGGCCCTCCCGAATGTCGGAGAGTTCCTCCTCGTCGTACATGCGCCGAGATTACACCGGAATCGACATTAGCCTTCGGGAACCGCGTCGTGCAGGAAACCGTTTCCGAGGCCGGACGCCCGACCGATCTGACCAGCCCGGAGTCTCGACGTGAGGTCCGGACGGCGGACGAATGCACTTCCGATCAGTGAGCGCTTGACGGGAACGTTCGGTTACCGGGTACTGCCGCTCGCGTGTCGACCCTGCTGCCGCGAGCGGCCGGTTACCAGCCCTCGTTCTCGGAGATATCGAGACGCCCGGTCGCCGGCGAGGCCGCGTCGTACTTGTCGCCAAAGTGGAAGGCCACCAGCTCGTTCGCAGTACACTCCGTTATCACGGGATTGTATTCCGGCCTCCTGCCCTGGCTCAGGCTGGACCCGTCACATTCTGTATCCGGGATTTGGGGTTCGTAGTCTTGCCACTCGTTGGCATATCCCGTGACCATGATGGACGCTTGTAGACGATCAAACAGCGGATTCCACGTTTCACCGAACCCGTGGTCAAGCTTCGCGCCAGTATCGCTCGTCGTGTGATATGTCATGCAGTGGATCGCTTCGTGAACCGCAAAGTTGTAACCCGCATCCGACCCGAGATCGATTACGGGTATATGGTTTGAGTTGACGTAGCAATGGGCGTTCGTACCATCCGAGTCGGCATTGTACAGCTTTCCGTCGGCGTAGCCAGCAGACAGATCAGTGCTCGAGGTCAGACACACGTTGAGCGAGTCCGGCGTGTCGGTATAGTCCGGATACTGGTCCGCCACGTCGTCAATATCGCCGATCGGATCGAAATCCGCAAATCCCGTCTGGTCTAGTACCTCGACGCTGTCGACGTACGGCATCCACGTCTCGAGCCACACGCCGAAGTCGTCGAGTCCCTCGATGGCACCCTCGTGATAGTCGTGCGTCGGATCGGTGCCTTCGTCCGTCCGAATACGGATCGTGAGCTCCCTGTACTCCCTCGAATCGTTCTCGTGGCTGTCGGCAGTTGCCGTGCCAGACGCGGCCGCTCCGACTACCGCAGCCGCACCGACCGTTTTCAGAAGCGTACGCCGTTGCATTGCGAAATAAAATCCACGGAACAAGTACTTATTTCCTTGGCATATAGTACATACAAATGTTAAGATGAATAGTATATAATTAAATCGACGGCATGCACCAGTGATAGAGCGGTCTGTTCTTGCTCCGCTCTCGGCGAACCGTGATCGGTGAGCGGAACAGGGACGGACGCACGACGCCGAACCACACGCCGGGGAGTAAGGATATTCGGCAGTCGCTCGGCTGCGCGCCGACGAGATCGAGTTCAGTAGTGACCCATCACGCCGAGTCGACGAGCCCGCCGGACGCACAGCTGGAAGACGAAGTAGCCACCGAAGAGGTAGCCGACGCCGGTGCCGACGAGGATGAAGATATCGCCGACCCTGAACGAGAGCAGCGTCGTCCCCTCGGTCATCGAGCGCTGGAGCAGCCCGCTGCCCGCCGAGAGCGGGAGGAGGTCGATCGCCCAGTGGACGTCCGTCGCTGGTGCGGCGATGAGGCCGATGAAGGCGAACTGCACCAATTGCTGGACGTTCTCGATGCGCTTGTACAGCAACGAGAGCCCGGCGACGACGAAGCCGAGCCCCAGAACCGAACAGATGGCCAGTCCCGTCACGACAGTCACGGTCAGGGGGTCGACCGTCAGCGTCCGCCCCGTCGTCACCAGCATGACGACGAGCAGGACGAACGCGACGGCGACGCTCCAGAGCACGTTCCAGACCGACTTGACGGCCATCACCCGCCCGATGCCGTGGGGCGACATGAACAGCTGTTCGAGCGTGCCCCACTGGGCCTCGCGCTGGACGTTCCGGGCCGTCCCGAAGAACGCCGCGAGCGTCGCGGTAAACAGGAAGAAGCCGACGACGAGCCCGTCGAGCGAGCCCTCGATGGCGGGCCCGGCCACGGCCTGGCCCCCGTAGAAGATGATCGCGAAGAAGACGTAGGAGGTGACGAGCATGGTCGCCGTGTTGATCCAGTAGCGCCTGAGCAGGATGACCTGCTTCTCGAACACGGCCGCGGTGAGGCGGCGGAGCGACGCCGCGCTGGAACGGGGCTCGGCTCCGCCATCGCCGGGCCCACCAGGCTCCCCGCTCATCGACTTGCACCCCCGTTCCCGGACGCATCAACGGCGTCGCTCCCCTCGATCGGATCCGCCGTCCCGTCGGTCACTTCCAGGAAGATCTCCTCCAAATCGGGTTCGAGCAGGTCGACCGAGCGGAAGGTCGCATCGGAGGCCTCGATCGTCGACAGCATGCCGTGAAACTCGGCGCCCCGGACGGTTCGCGCGTCGAACTGCGTCGTCCCGTTGCGTTCGACCCACTCCGTCGCGCCGACGTCCGCCTCCAGCGCGGCCTTCGTCTCGCGCGAGAGCGCCCCGTCGAGGCGAACCCGGTAGGCCTGCGTCCGAAACACCGACCGGAGGTCCTCGATCGAGTCGTCCGCGACGATCCGCCCCTCGTTCATGATGACGACGCGGTCGCAGACGGCCTCGATGACGTCCATGTCGTGACTCGAGATGATCACCGTGCGGTCCTCCTCGTCGACGAGCGTCCGCAGCTCTCGGCGCAGGTCGAGCGAACTCTCGACGTCGAGGCCCAGCGTGGGTTCGTCGAGAAAGACGACCGGCGTGTCGCGGACGAGCGTACACGCAAGCGACGTCTTTTGTTTCATCCCGCGGGAGAGTTCGTTGACCGTCGCGTCGGCCTTCTCGGTCAGTCCCACCTGCTCGATCAGCGCGTCGATACGCGCGGGATCGGCCGGTCGGTCGGCGAGCCGGGCGAAGTACCGGACGTTCTCCCGGACCGTGAGGCGCCAGTAGACGTTCCGGGCGCCTTCCAGCATCGCTGCGACCGCGCGATAGCCCCGCCGGGGCGACTCGAGGACGTCGACGCCGTCGATGCGCGCCTCGCCAGCGTCGGGCAGGATCAACCCCAGCAGGAGCTTGATCGTCGTGGTCTTGCCCGCCCCGTTCGGGCCGAGGATCCCGACCGCGCTGGCGCGCTCGATCTCGAGGTCGACGCCCTCGACCGCCGTCACGGCTTCCTCGCCGCTGCCGTACGTCTTGGTGAGATCGCGCGCCCGGACGACGGGATCGGCGGTCGGCGCGGTCGAATCGCGACGGCGGCCGTCGTGGGACCCATCCCCATCACGACCGTCGGCGTCAGCCGGTTCGGACCGGTTCTCGACGGCGTCGTCCACGGCGGTGACGGATCCGCTCCGCCCGTCGACCCGGTCCGAGACACTGGGGTCGCTCATTCGAGCGAACCGACGAGTGGTTGCCTCATAATCATTTTCAACTCGCCCGTGCGTCGCTCGGTTATCGGTCCGGTCGACCACTGCACCACTCCGCTCACCGTAAAAGCCGGCCGTTCGCCGCGGCGTCACTCCTCGCCGGACGAGCCGTCGGCCTGCAACCGCTTGGTCGTCTCGACGAGCGGGTGGCGGGCGTAGTCGACGACCTCGATGTCCTCGAGCGACGAGAGTCCCTCCTTGCGCGCGGTGCGGGCCATCCCGAGGTCGATCGGCTCGGCCGTCTCGATCACGTATGCGTCCATCTCGTCGATGTCGAGGCGGTCGGCCGCGAGAACGCGGTGGTGGCCGTCGGCGAGCAGGAGGGTTCCCGCGTTGTCGATGACGACGAGCGGTTCGGCAAGCCCGTGTTCGAGTTCGTAGCGTCGACCCTCGAGTTCGTCGGCGTAGACCCGCCCCTGCGTCGGGATGAGGTCCACCAGCGGCACCGTCCGTCGCGTCTGCTCGAAGTCGACGCCGTGGATGTTCGAGAGCGTTCGGATGAGCTTTCCCACCTTCTCCGGCGTCGCGCGCTCGATCTGGCTGCGGATGACGTCCGCGTTCGAGATGATGCCGACGAGGTTGCCCGCGTCGTCGACCACCGGCAGCTTCTGGATGCCCGACCGGAGGATGACGCGGGCCGCGTCGGTCACCTTCATCTCCGGGTGCGCGACGATGAGGTCCGTCGTCATCACCTTCCAGATCGGCTCGTCGTCCGCGGCGAGGAGCAGATCGCGCGCGCTGATGAACCCCTCGACGCGACGGCGCTCGCAGACGGGATAGCCGCTGTGGTTGTCGCTCTCGGCGATGCGCCGGGCCACGTCGGCGACCCCGGCGTCCGGCGAGACGGTCACGACGTCCTGGGTCATGTACTCGCCCACCTGGGGCTTGTTTCCACGCCACGCCTCGTCCATACGTACGACCTCGTTCCCGGATGACAAAAGGGTGCGCTTCTGCGGTCGGGTCGGGCGCCGTAGCGCCGCCGTCGATCAGCCACGCAGGTGACGCTCCCGGGCGACCGTCAGTCCCGACCGGCCTCGAAGAGGATCTCGCTCTCGCGATCGTACGAGGCGACGGGCGCACCCGGCTGACTCTCGATCGCCTCGACGAAGCGTTTCTCGACGACCTCCTCGACGGCCGTGAGGATCCGATCGGTCCGTCCGGCGGCGTCGACGTCGCCGCCCTCGAGTTCGCCGAGGACGCCGATCTCGAGCTGGGCGCCGGCCATGTCGCTGTGGCCGCCGGCGCTACCGATCGGCTCGAAGGCGTCGCGGATCACCTCGCCGAGATCGAGATTCCGGTCGCGCGAGCGCGCGGAGCAGAACACCATCTCGTCGAGCATCCCGAAGACGAGGGTCGTCGCGACGCCCTCGATCGAGAGGAGTCGGTCGGCGGCCTGGGGAAGCGCGTCGCGACTCGCGATCTGACCGGCGCTCGCGACGATGACGTCGTCGTAGCGCACCCGTCGTTTGATCGCCCGGGCGATCGTGTCGAGCGTCTCGCCGTCGATCGTCGGCTGTTCGATCCGTTCGAGGACGTCCGCGTCCGCGTGGGGCCGAAGCGTCGCGGCCGCCTCGAAGTCGAGCGACGACGTCTCCCGCGTGAAGTCGTTCGTGTCGACCCGAATGCCGTAGAGCAACGCCGTCGCCGTCCGCCCGTCGAACGCGACGCCGGATTTGTCCACGTACTCCGCCATCACCGTGCTCGTCGCCCCGACGGCCGTCCGGAGGTCGACGAACCGCCCGGCGACCGGACCGCGCGGCGGGTGGTGATCGATGACGATGTCGACGTCCCGATCGGGCGCCAGCCCGTCGTTGACCCCCGGGCGTGAGTGATCGACCAGCGCGATCGACCCGTACTCGTCGATATCGTCCGACTCGTCGACGCGCTCGATGTCGAGATCGAGCAGGTTGACCATCGCCCGATTCTCCTGGTGGGAGATCTCGCCGAAGTAACACGCCTGCGCCTCGACGTCGAGGGCCTCGGCCAGGTCGACGAGTGCGACCGCGCTCGCGATCGCGTCGGGATCCGGGTTGTCGTGGGTCACGACGGCGAGCGGCCCGTCGAGCGACAGCAGGGCCGCACGGAGCCGCCTGGCGGTCTCCGCCTCCGGGCTCGCCGCCCGGTCGAGCACCCGGGCCGAAAGCGCCCCCGCCGGTTCGACGACGTCGTCGGCGACCGCAGACAGCCGCTCCCAGGCGTCCGGCGTGAGATTGCCGCCGGCGTACGCCAGCAGGATCGCGTCCGGAAACTGTGCGCGTGCGGCCTCGGCCGCCTCGACGTTCCGATCCGTCCGGTCGCCGGCGACGATCACCGTGCGCGGCGGTTCGTACGCGGCGAGCGTCGTCCGATCCGTCGGATCGCCCGTCTGGGCGGCGATCCCCGCGTCCCGGAGGCGTTCGACCGTCGCCGGCTCGTCCACGAGGCAGGTGACGGCGTCGAGCGACTGCAGCATCGTCGCTCCCACGTCACCACACCCGAGGACGAGCCGCCGTGCCATGCCCGCGGCTTCGACCCTGTCGCGTAAAAGACAACCGGCTCTCGCCCGGAATCGGTCGCTTGCAGCCGGAGTTACCGCAGGATCGAGCCGGCCGCGTCGATCGCGGCCTCGCCAACCGGCCCGAAGCCGGGCAGGATGACGACCGTCATGACGGCCGCGACGAGGATGGCCGCGTAGAGGCCGACCGGCTGGGCCAGCGGCTCGCGCTCGGTGATCGGCTCGTCGATCCAGACGGCCTTGACCAGCCGCAGGTAGACGTACAGCGAGAGAGCGCTGTTGATCACGAGCGCGGCCGCGAGCACGATCATGCCCGACTCCAGCGCGCCGGCGTAGAGCAGGTACTTGCTCCAGAAGCCAGACAGCGGCGGGACGCCGGCCAGGCTGAACATGAAGACGGTGAGGGCGACGCTGGCGACCGGCGCCGACCGGCCCAGCCCGTTGTAGTCGGCGAACGTGCGGCCGACCCCCCAGTGTTCGGCCAGCGCGACGAAGAGGAACGCGCCCGTGTTCATGAAGGCGTAGACGAGCAGGTGGGCGAACGCCGCCCCGACGACGAGGTCGCCGGCGCCCGCTCCCACGCCCGCCAGCCCGATGAGGGCGTAGCCCGCGTGGCCGACCGAGGAGTACGCGAGCATCCGCTTGACGTTCTCCTGGACGGCCGCGGCGAAGGTTCCGACCGTCATCGTCACCACCGCCAGCGCCGCGAAGACCAGCGGCCAGTCGAAGCCGACGACGCTCGCGGTCGAGTTGACCGGGAACGCCTCGATGAAGACGCGGAACGCGACGACGAAGCCGGCGGCCTTCGACGCCGAGGAGAGGAAGGCCGCGATCGGCGCCGGCGCACCCTCGTAGGCCTCCGGCGCCCAGAAGTGGAACGGAACGCTCGCCATCTTGAACGCGATGCCGCCGAGCACCAGCAGCAGGCCGACGCCGAGCAAGCCGTCGAACGCCGTCACGTCGTGGGCGGCTCCGGTGACCGGGTGCTGGCCGGTCCGGCCGGTGAGGACGTCCGCGATCAGGTCCAGCCGCAGCGCGCCCGTCGCCGCGTAGACGAGGCTGATGCCGAAGACGAAGATCGCCGAGGAGAGCGCGCCGATCAGGAAGTACTTCAGCCCCGCCTCGACGCTGCCGCGGTTGTCCTTGAGGATGGCCACCAGCGCGTACGACGGCAGGCTCGCGAGTTCGAACGCCAGGAAGACCGTCACGAGGCTGTTGGCCGCGGCCATCGTCGCCATCCCGGTCGCCGCCAGCAACAGCAGCGAGTAGTACTCGGCCTGGTAGGCGTGGCCCTCCATGTAGTCGTAGCTCGCGATCGCGACGAGCGCGGTCACGATCGCGGTGACCACCATGAAGAAGAGCGCGAGCTGGTCGACGACGAGCTGAGCGTCGAACATCGTCAGCTCGCCGAGGCCGCCCGGCTCGGGCGCGCCGACCCCGGCGAGCAGGAACCAGAGACCGATCCCGAGCCCTGCCAGTGCGCCGCCGGCGGTCGTCCCCGCGAGCAGCGAGCGATCGACCGCGTCCGGCCGGATCGTATCGAGCGCGAAGACGACGAACGCGGCCGCTCCGAGCGCGAACACCGGCGCCAGCGCGGCCCAGTCGGGCAACTGGATCGGATCGATGACGGGCGCGCTCACGCGCCATCACCTCCGGATGCGGCCACGCCGGTCCCGTCGGCCGCGTACAGGTCCACGATCGGATCGGCCGCGTCGGTGATACGATCGAAGATGGTCTCCGGCGCCACGCCGAGGACGACGATCAGCCCCAGCAGGATCAGCATCGGCGCGATGTCGTGGACCGGCGCCCGACCGATCTCGTAGTCGGTCTCGAGCGCGTAGGGCCCGAACAGACTGCGCTGCATCGCAAAGAGCAGGTAGCCCGCGACGATCACGATGCCGAACATCGCGATCGCGGTGAAGAGGGGCGCGTAGGCGAGCAGGTCGGAGCCGAAGGCGCCGTAGAAGATCGAGAACTCGGCGAAGAAGCCGCTCATCAGCGGCAGACCCATGTATCCGAACGCGCCGGCGACGAAGATCCAGACGGCGACGGGCATCTTCTGTGCCAGCCCGGACATGTCGGTGACCATCCGGGTGTGGGTCGCGTTGTAGACGACGCCGACGGCCATGAACATGAGTCCGGAGATGAGGCCGTGACTCACCATCTGGAAGGTGGCGCCGCTGACGCCGAACTGCGTCGCTGCAACGAGTCCCAGGATAACGTACCCCATCGAGGAGACCGAGGAGTAGGCCACGATCCGCTTGAGGTCCGTCTGGGCGAGCGCGAGCAGCGCTCCGTAGATGACGCTGATCCCGGCGATCGCGGCGATCGGGATCGCGAACGCTTCGACTTGCTCGGGGAACATCGTGAAGTTGAACCGGAGCAGGGCGTAGGTCCCCATCTTCAGCAAGACGCCCGCCAGCAGCACCGACGCCGGCGTCGGCGCCTCGACGTGGGCGTCGGGCAGCCAGGTGTGGAACGGGACGACGGGCACCTTGACGGCGAAGCCGAGGAACAGCGCCACGAAGATGATCGAGGCGAGCAATGGCGCCTCGATGCCGTAGGCGTTGCCCACGAGGCCGCCGTCGTGGAACGCCTGCGTGATCTCGGGCAACGAGAAGCTACTCACGTCGCCCCCCATACCGAAGACGAAGGCGACGAAGGCGCCGAACAGCACGAGCGAGGCGACGTTCGTGTAGACGAAGAACTTCACCGCCGCGTACTTCCGGCGCGGCCCGCCCCAGATCCCGATCAGCAGGTACATCGGGATGAGGACGGCCTCCCAGAAGATGAACCAGAGGAAGAAGTCCAGCGCGACGAAGACGCCGAGCAGGTTCGCCTCGATGAACAGCACGAGGCCGTAGAACTGGGACTCGCGCTCGTCGATCGGCGTCCACGACGAGAGGATCGCGAGCGTCGTCAGCACGGTCGTCAGCACGACCAGCGGCAGGCTGATGCCGTCGAGGCCGACGAACCACGAGACGTCGTACTGGCCGAGGCTGAACCACGTCGCCTGCGACTCGAACGCCAGGTCGCCGCCGAGCAGGGCGTTCCCGCTGCCGTCGAAGGCGGCGAACAGCCACAGCGAGATCCCCGCGGGCAGCAGGCTGACGAGCAGGGCCAGTTTGCCGGCGATGCGATTCGGTGCCAGGAACGTGACGGCCGCGCCTGCGAAGGCGACCGCGAGGAGCAACTCGATCATCATAGGAACCACCCTCCGACGAAGCCGAAGGTTACCAGTATCGCGAGCAGGCCGAGGACGATCAGGGCGGCGTAGTTGGTCACGAGCCCCGACTGGAGCCGGCGCACGCGACCGCCGCCGAACAGACTCACCGCGCTGACGCCGTTTACGACGCCGTCGATGGCCGTCTGGTCGAAGCGGTCGGTGAGTCGCGCCGTCGGCAGGGTCACGTCACGCGCGAGCCAGACCTGATACTCGTCCTGGTAGTAGTTCGCCGCGACAACGTCGCGAACGCGGCCGAGGCGTTCGGTGTGACGACGCGGTTCGGGCGCGTGATACAACGTCCAGGCGAGGGCGGCCCCGCCCAGCGCCAGTCCCAGCGAGAGGACCGCGCTCAGGAGCACCGTCCCCTCCGGCCCGCCGACGTACTCGTGACCGTAGTGGACGGCGTCGCCGTAGGCGTGATACGTCAGCTCCGAGAACGCGCCGACGCCCTGACCGTCGAGCCACCGCTCGAGGTACGCGACGTCGAGCCCGAGGAGTTCCTCGAGCGGTTTGAGGTTCATGAGGCCGCCGATCGTCGCCAGCACGCCGAGGACGACCAGCGGAACCTTCGCCGGAATGCCGATCGCGTGGGGAGACTCCGCTTCGTCGGTACGGGGTTCGCCGTGGAACGTGAGCAACACCATCCGGATGGTGTAGAAGCCGGTGAAGAAGACGGCCACCAGCCCCATCGCGTACGCGGCGAGGATGAGCGGCTCGGAGAGGCCGACGATCAGGGCGTCGTAGAGCACCTCGTCCTTCGACCAGAAGCCGCTGAACGGGATGATGCCCGCGAGCGCGAGCGAGCCCGCCAGGAACGCGTAGTAGGTGACGGGCATGCGATCCTTGAGCCCGCCCATCTCCCACATGTCCTGCTCGTGGTGCATCGCGATGATGACCGCGCCGGCGCCGAGGAACAGCAGCGCCTTGAAGATCGCGTGGTTGAACAGGTGGAAGACGCCGGCGACGTAGCCGCCGACGCCGAGTGCCAGCATCATGTAGCCGTACTGCGAGATCGTCGAGTACGCGAGCACCTGTTTGATGTCGTCCTTGACACAGCCCATCGTCGCGGCGAACAGCGCCGTGAAGCCGCCGACGAACGCGATGATGGCAAGCGCCGTCGGGCTCTGGGCGTAGAAGCCGAACATCCGCGCGACGAGGTAGACGCCGGCGGCGACCATCGTCGCCGCGTGGATGAGCGCCGAGACCGGCGTCGGACCCTCCATCGCGTCCGGGAGCCAGGTGTGAAGCGGGAACTGCGCCGACTTGCCGATGACGCCGCCGAGCACCAGCAACCCGGCGACCGTCACCCAGGTTTCCGCGCCCAGGCCGCCGGGGATCGAGGCGTCGCCGGTGCCGGCGATGGCCGCCTCGGCCGCCGCGACGAACGAGTCGTCGCCGGCGAAGCCCAGCGTGCCGAACGAGGCGGCGATGGCGACGACCCCGAGCAGGAAGAAGTAGTCCCCGAAGCGCGTGACGAGGAACGCCTTCTTCGCGGCGGACGGCGCAGAGCGGGTCTCGTGCCAGAAGCCGATGAGGATCCACGAGCACAGCCCGACGAGCTCGAAGAAGATGAACGCCATCAGCAGGTTGTCGGCGATCACGAACGCGAGCATGCTGAACGTAAAGAGGCCCAGCCCGGCGTAGTACCGGGGCAGGCCGGTCTCGCCCTCGGCGTTCATGTAGCTCAGACTGAAGACGTGGACGAGGAAGGCGATCAGCGAGACCACGACGAGCATCCCGACCGACAGCGGATCGAGTAGCGCGCCGAAGTGGAACGTAATCGCGTCGGTCTCGACCCACGTGTACAGCACCTCGTCGACCGGATCCGAGCCCACGAGGGCGAACGCCATCACGACCGAGAGAACGAGCGACCCGCCCGTGGCCGCGATGCCGGGAATGGCACCGCCTTTCGGCAGGTGCCGACCGAACAGCAGGGTCACGGCGAACGCGACGAGCGGGAACAGGACGATCGCGGGCGCGTAGCTGAACAGTCCCTCCATCTTACCACCTCATCGTCGTCGGCGTCGTGACGTCGATCGTTCCGAAGTTGCGGTGCAACACCATGATGATGCCGAGCCCGACCGCGACCTCCGCGGCCGCGAGCCCGAGGACGAACAGGGTGAACACCTGCCCCGTGAGCGTCCCGTAGTACGCCGAGACCGCGACAAGATTGACGGCGGCCGCGTTCACCATCAGCTCGACGGACATCAGGAACATGAGCGCGTTCCGCCGGGTCAGGATGCCGAACAGACCGATGCAGAACAGTCCGGCCGACAGCAGGAGGTAGTACTGCAATCCGATCACGCCGCGTCACCTCCGTTCTCCCCGCCGGTGGTACCGCCAGGGCCGCCCTCGGCGGCCGCCGCGTCGGACGCGCCGGCCTCGGTGGGCCGCGTCCCCCCGTCCGTCGCCGCGGCCGATTCGCCGGACGCTCCGGCCCCGGTCGCGGCGTCGTCGACGGTGGCCCTCGTATCGGACGCGTCGAACGACGCGGGAAGCGTCGACTCGCCCGCATCCTCGCGCTTCGCGAGGACGATCGAGGCGTCGAGCGCGGCGTCTAAGACGACCGCGATCAGGATGAAGGCGACGAGGAACGGCTCGGTGTCGGGAACGCCCCGGCTCGCCTGTAGTCCCTCGAGATCGAACAGCGAGTAGCCGATCGCGGCGGTGATCGAGACGTCGTCGTAGCCGGTCATCGCGCCGAAGTCGGTTCCGAGGACGACCAGCGCGAGGAACGCGAACAGGGCGACGGCCAGCAGGCCGGGGACGAGCCGGCCCCCCAGCGGAACGAGTCGCGGGCGCGTCATCGGCCCGCCACCTCCGCGTCCTCGCCGGGCGCCTCGCTGGCGTCGACCTTCGTCAACATGACGACGAACGAGATCAGGACGAGCACGCCGCCGACGTAGACCAGCACCTGGATGACGGCGACGAACTCCGCCGTGAGCATGACGTAGTGGGCCGCGACCGAGAGCAGGGAGACGCCCAGCATGAGCGCCGAGTGCCAGGGGTCTTGCAGCAGGACGACGCCGGCGGCGCTCGACAGCGTGATCGCGGCGAAGAGCGCGAACGCGGCTTCCTGCATCATTGGTAATCCACCTCCCCCTCGCCCTCGCCGACCCAGCCCGACCGATCCGGCTCCCTGGCTTCGAGCGGGTCGATGTCCTTGTACCAGGGGACGCCCTTGAGCTGTTCTTTGTTGTAGACGAACTCGTCTTTCGTGTCGGCCGTGAACTCGAAGTTCTGGGTCAGGAGGATGGCGTCGGTCGGGCAGACCTCCTCGCAGAGCCGACAGTAGACGCACTGGCCGATGTGGAGGTTGTACTGCTCGCCGTTTCGCTGGTCGTCCATCACGATCTGGATGGTGTCGTTCGGACAGACCTTCTCGCACTGGCGACACCAGATGCAGCGCTCCTGGCTGAACTTGTGGACCCCGCGGAATCGCGGCGAGACCTTCGGCGTCTCGTCCGGGTAGGCCACCGTGTACACTTCGCCGTCCAGCGCGTGCTTCATCGTCGTCCCGAGTGATTTGAGCAGTCCGATCATACGAAGAACACCCCCACGATCAGGGCCGTCAGCAGCAGGTTCGCGAACGAGGCCACGAGCATGCCCTTCCAGCCGATCTCGATCAGCTGGTCGATGCGCACGCGGGGCATCGCCGTCCGGAACCACTGGGTCAGCAGGAAGAAGGCGACGACCTTGAGCAGGAACCAACCGACGCCCAGTATCGCCGGTCCCGGCCCGGCTGGGCCGCCGAGGAAGAGCGTCGCCACGATGGCGCCGCTCAGGAAGATGTGCAGGAACTCCGAGAGGTAGACGAGGACGAAGTAGACGCTCGAGTACTCCGTCTGGTAGCCGGCGACGATCTCGGTCGGCGCCTCCGGCGTGTCGAACGGATTTCGGCCCACCTCGGCCATCGCCGCCGCGATGAAGAGGACGAACGCGAACGGATTGACGAACGCGAACCAGCCGGGGATCGAGACCGGCCCGAGCTGGACCAGCGTCTCGGCCTGAACCGCGACGATCTCCGAGAGCTGGAGCGTGCCGGTGTAGAGGATGACCGACGCGCCGGTCACGATCAGCGGGATCTCGTAGGCGAGGTTCTGCGCGGTCGCGCGCAACCCGCCCATCAGCGAGTACTTGTTGTTCGAGGAGTAGCCCGCGAGCATCATGCCGAGCGTCGCGAGCGACGCGACGGCGAAGACGAAGAGGATGCCGACCTCCGGATCCGCCAGCTGAATCCCGTTCCCGAGCGGGATCACGGCGAAGCCGAACATCGCCGAGAAGACCATGATGATCGGCGCGATGTCCCACGCTGGCCGATCGACGCCCTCGGGGATGATGAGTTCCTTCGAGATCAGCTGGAACGCCGCGGCGGGGATGATGAGGATCCCCCAGGGACCGTGCTCGGTGATTGCGTACCGATCGGAGAAGTCCGCGAAGATCTTTCGCTTGCCCCAGGGGCCGGCGAATGCGGCCATCACGAGCAGCACGTTCGCGATCACGAACGCGCCGATGAACGAGGCGATCAGCGTGCCGAGCAGGCCGAAGCCGTCGAGCCCGAGCAGGTCGCCGATCGCGTCGGGAAAGGGGATCGCCGTACCCGGTGTGAGCGGAGCCGCCGTGGCGCCCATTACCGGTCCACCTCCCCGAGGATGACGTCGATGCTACCGAGCGTCGCGATCAGGTCGGCCACGTACTCGCCGTTTGCCGCCTCGCCGAGGGCCTGCAGATTGCTGAAACACGGGCTGCGAATCTTGAAGCGGGCGGGTTTGTCCGTGCCGTCCGAGCGGATGTAGATGCCGAGTTCGCCCTTCGCGCCCTCGACGGCCCGATACACCTCCTGATCGGCGTCGGGCTTGAGCGTGCGCGGCACGTTCGACTGGATCTCGCGCTCGTCGTCCGGCCAGTCTTCTAAGATGTCGACGCACTGCTCGACGATCCGCGCGGACTCCTCGAGCTCTCGCATGCGCACGAGGATGCGCGCGTAGTTGTCACAGCCGTCCTGGACCGCGACGTCCCAGTCGAGCTCCTCGTAGTAGCCGTAGGGGTCGTCCCGGCGGACGTCGTAGTCGATACCCGAGCCGCGGGCGACGGGACCGGTGACGCCGTAGCTCTTGGCCGTCTCGGGGTCGAGGTGGCCCGTATCGATGCACCGCAGCTGGAAGATCTCGTTCTCGGCCATCAGGTTGTGGTACTCGTCGACCGAGCCCTCGAAGCTCTCGAGGAAGGTCCGGATCGACTCGAAGAACTCCTCGCGGGGCTCCGGAATGTCCCAGACGACCCCGCCGAGTCGGAAGTAGTTGAACATCATCCGCTGGCCGGTGAGATCTTCGAGGATGTTGAGGACGTCCTCGCGATCCTGCCAGGCGTACTGGAAGGTCACCGTGAAGTCGCCGATGACGTCCAGGGCGAACGCGCCGATCGAGATCAGGTGGGCGGCGATCCGGCTGAGTTCCGCGCCCATCGTCCGGATCACCTGGGCGTACTCGGGGACCTCGATGTCGGCCATCTCCTCGATCGCCCGCGCGTAGGACCACTCGTTGATGAGGCCGGCCGAGACGTAGTCCCAGCGGTCGGGGTAGGGCATGATCTGGTGGCGGTAGGTGCCCTGCTGGCACATCTGCTCCTCGCAGCGGTGCAGATAGCCGATGTCGGGTTCGACGTCGGCGACCGTCTCCCCGTCGAGCACGGCCTTGAGGTGCAAGACGCCGTGAGTCGCCGGGTGGTGCGGCCCGATGTTGAGGAACATCGTGTCCTGTTCCTCGTCGTGGTGGTGCTCGGCGATCGGATTCGCGTGCTCGGAGAGGCTGACGAGCTGGGGCTTGTCCTGGTCGTAATCGCGCCCGAGCGGGTGGCCCTGCCACGTCTCCGGCAGCAAGATGCGTCTGAGGTCCGGATGTTCGTCGTACTGGATGCCGACGAGGTCGTAGGCCTCCCGCTCGTGCCAGTCCGCGGTGCGGTAGACGGCGTCCGCACTCTGGCTGACCGGCTCGTCCGTGCTCGTCGGCACGACGACGCTGACCTCCTGGGTTCGATCCGCGTACTTCGTCAGGTGGTAGATGCTCTCGTAGCGGTCGTCGTACTCCTGGGCCGTGAGCGAGGAGAGGTGGTCGAAGCCGCCCTCGTCGCGCAGGGTGCGAAGCACCGACTGGACCTCGTCCGGGCGGATGACGACGCCCTGGGCGTTGACGTGGTCCTCCCAGCCGATGGCGCGGTCGCCGATCAGTTCCTCGAGCGTCTCGCGGTCGTCCGTCCGTTCGACGGGCTCTTCTCGCCGTGAAACCTCCAGGCTCACGGCGAGTCACCCCAGTTGTAGCGCATAACTAGCGTCTCCTCGTCGATCTCCTCGGCGAGCGAACGGACCACTTCGTCTCGCTCCAGATCGCCGAACTCCTCGAGTTCGTACGGTTTCACCGTCACCGGGGCGGACTCGCCGTGCTGGACGCGATCCTGGAGTTTGCGGATACCGTAGATCAGCGCCTCCGGCCGCGGCGGGCAGCCGGGGACGTGGATGTCGACGGGGATGATCTCCTCGGCACCCTTGACCACGTTGTACCCCTCCTGGAACGGACCGCCGGAGATCGTACACGATCCCATCCCGACGACGAACTTGGGCTCGGGCATCTGGTCGTAGAGGCGCTTCAGTCGCGGGCCGAACTTCGAGACGATCGTCCCCGGGACGATCAGCAGGTCCGCCTGCCGGGGCGAGGCGCGGGGAACGCCCGTCCCGAAGCGGTCCAGGTCGTGGCCCGGCATGTACGTCCCCATCATCTCGATCGAACAGCACGCGATCCCGAACTGCAGGACGAACATCGACGAACTGCGCGCCCAGTTCAGGAAGGCGTCGAACTTGGTGAGGATGAAGGGGGTCGAACCGAACAGCTCCCGGAGTTTGGAGTTGAACCGATCGTCGACGTCTCCCATCCGGGCCGCCTGCGTTTTCGACGCGACGTCTCTCGGACCGGTCGTATCGTGTATGTCGGAGCTCATTGTTCGAGTGTCGTTTGCCAGTCGGTCGTCTGACTGCGCGCCCAGCTCACGACGCCGTTGCGCCACGCCCAGACCAGCGCGACGACGAGAACGGCGAGAAACGCCAGCATGGGGGCCAGAACGTCGAACGACGAGGCGCCGGCGTTCAGCGCGTCCCGGTAGATGACGACCCAGGGGAAGATGAAGGCCGTCTCGACGTCGAAGACGACGAAGAGGAGCGCGACCATGTAGTACTGAACGTTGAACCGGAACCGCGTTCCGCCGGTCGGAATCTCACCGCTCTCGTAGGTCTGGCGCTTGCCCGGTTCGGGGACGCTCGGCCGAAGGAGGCTCGAAAGGACGATCAAGCCGATCGGCAAGCCGACCCCGACGAGGGCCATCGCACTAATCGCTATCCACGCGGTACTCATCTCGCGTGAGGCTTGGGTACAACCCTATATAAGGATTCTCAAACCCTGAGAGGCGCGTGGGCCGTCTCGCCGTCGACTTTCTACCGGTCCGCCCCGATCGACCGGAGTCCGACCCGCACAATCGTCGGTTACGTGACGCCATTTGCCTCGAACGGGATCGGCTTCCCCGTACGAGACGCCACGCCCGGCCGTTCCGCTCGCGGCGTGAACTAGCGCTTCCTTACTCGTCGCATCCGAGTTGACGGGGGACGACTCGCGGTGTGTTCCCCGAATCGTCGCCCACACGGTACTCGCTACCCACCGGTCACTCCGAACGATCGGCCGCGAACGCCTCGGTTCCCCGATCGTGGAGGTCGCGCGAGACGGCCCCGACACCCTCGCGGAGGGCGTCGTGGTAGGCGACGAGCCGGTCGCGCACCGCGTCGTGCTGGCGCGCGAGGATCTGCGCCGCGGAGAGCGCCGCGTTGAACGACTTGCCGGCGTCGACGGCGACCAGCGGCGCGCCGGTCGGCATCCCGATCACCGAGTCGACGGACTTCTCCTGGACGGGAACGCCGATCACCGGCAACGGATAGGCGATCGAGGCGGTCATGTTCGGCAGGTCGGCGGATTTCCCGCCCGCGCCCGCGATGACGACCTCGAGGCCGCGATCCTCGGCGGTCTCCGCGTACGCGGTCATCAGATCGGGCGTTCGGTGGGCCGAGGTGACGTACGTCTCGAAGGTGAAACGCTCGGCTGGCGGGTCCTCGAAGTCGGTCTGTTCGGCGAACCCGAGTTCCTCGACGAACGCGTCGTACGCGCCGCGACGTCGTCCGCCGGTCATCATCGTCTCGAGGTCGGAGTCGCTGCCCATGACGATGCCCACGTCCGGGGTCTCGGCGGCCGGGCGGTCCTGTTCGGCTTCCGCGCGGAGCCGGTCGATCAACTCGGAAACGGTGCCCTCGCTCATACGGCAGGGTTCAAAGTCGGGCGCCATGAAAGGCGCGGGTTCGGTCGTCACCGCTCGAGATTGTGCGCCCAACTCGAAAGCCGCTCCAATCCGGTATCGGAGCCGGGACCGCCGACGACGGGCGCTGCACGCAGCGATAGCATCGATGCGAGTACCCGGGTCGAAGCAGTTGCTACGTCAGTAACCGCGCGTCTTCGGTCACGATTCGACGTACGCTCCGACGGATTAGAGATTGCCAGGACGTGGTGAAACAGAACTAATACGACCAATCGAGTCGAATGCAGCGTATGGGAATGCAGTCCGTCCTTTCGGTATTCGGCAGCGAGCTGTCGAAAGAGACGGTCGGATCGAACTGGCCCGATGCGTACTCCGACGCCATTATTGCGCTCTACGACGCGAACGAGCGCCCCGGTGACGGGATCTACGTCCACATCGAATCGACGTACGATAGGGACCACGAAACGTTCGTGCCGGCGGTGCTAGAAGCGGTTCCCGGCACGACGATCGCCGTGCTCACGCAGATGAACGATACGACGGATAGCGGGGCAGCCTGGGGATATCGAGATACCGGCGACGAAGTGGCGTACCTCGGAAAGATACGCGGCGAGGAAGCCGAGTTCGGCCGCGACGTCGTTTCGCACTACGAGAGCACGTACGGGATTCGCGTCTGGACCCTGTGGGACGTCTTCGAGTACGACTTCTGAACGGGCCCCACGGACTGATGCGCTGTTTCCTTCCCCAACCGTCCCGTGCGCCGGATTGTGAGCCGGGTGTCCCGGGCTGCTGGTCAGTCGCCGGAACGTGTGACTGTCCGGAAGTTGATATAAAAAGACGGTTTTTCAGTGATTCCTAGCTCGATAACGACTACGTAGACGGCGGCCCATTTCTCTTGCAATGGAATCGAAACGATCGGACGCGCCGAGTCCCAGAGATCCAGCGGCGCTCCTCCCTGAAGAGAGCGTTCTCTCGCTGGACGACTACCTCGACATGCAGGCGGCGATCGGAAATCGGACGCGCTTCGAAATCCTGTATCGACTCTCACACACTGATGAATTCGCTCCCGGTGAGCTGGACGAAGTGATCGATGTCGACGACAGCACCCTCCACTACCATCTGGGAATCCTCCGCGACGTCGGCCTCGTCGAGGAACGGGTCCGAACGGAACGCGACGAGGATGGCACCTACACCTACTATCGAGCGACGATCCTCGGCGACGTCTTGCTCGAAGACGGCATCGAGACGTTGATCCGCCGGGAACGGGAGTTCAGAGACGTCTACGATAGCTCTCGTGAGTGATTTCCTCGGCGGATCGGTTCGTCACGAGCGAGGCGGGCGACCCGCCTATTCGAACGTCACCGCGTCGCGCAGTTCGGTCGCCTCGGACGGCAGCGTCTCGACATCGTTCTGATCGGACCCGCTGTGCACGTAGCGTGAGACGGTCCGGTCACGCTTCGACTTCATCCGAACCGACACTCGGCGTCACGAGCGGCAGATCGATGTCGATAGCCGTGTACCAGACGCGCGGCCGTTTGGCCTGGCCGTCCTCGACGAGCTCGATCAAGTGGAGGTCTTCGAGTTCGGTGAGGTTTCTGTGGACCTGTCTGACGTCGCGATCGACCCGCCGAGCCGTTTCCCGGATGCTTCCGGGTTCGTACTGGACGATCGCCCGGAGCAGTTCGAGATTTTTGGGTCGGGTCACGCGATGGACGTCTTCGGGGTCGTGATAGACGATTTCGAAGTGCGGATCCGGCGTGTCTCCTCGGTCGATCGCTTCGAGCGCATTCGCGAGGTCGTCGTCGCTACTGGTTCGAAACCGAACCCGTAGCGTTCGATCGTCGGACTGTCCCATTTCGGTGTCGTTACCAGGGGTCTCCATACTCGTTCACCTCTCGCTTGAATCGTTCGAAGAGGGGTCGCAACCCCTCGAATTCGACGGCCTCAACCGCTCCACCTTCGGCGTGCTTGTGGTGGTGTGCGACGCCAGGGTGATCCGGAAAGTTGTCGTACCGAACGATCGTTTCGCCGGCCGCATTTCCGTACTGCATCGAATGCTTGATCCCATCCGGATACCGCTCAGACTCCGGGACCGCCCACGCCGTGACTTCGGCATACCGACTCCCGAAGTCGACCGTCTGGGAGAGCAACTCGACAGCGTCATCGTCCCCACCCATGTCTGTTGTTATAGGGAACAACGGCATAAGTGTTGTTCCGGCCGCCAACGGTTGCCGTCGGCTCGAATCTAAAACTTCGTTCCAGACGCTGCTCGGGGAACGGCATCCCGTTCGGAAACCGTCCTCGCGCTACTCGAACGTCACCGCGTCGCGCAGTTCGGTCGCCTCGGACAGCAGCGTCTCGACGTCCTCGGTTCCCGAGCCGGTCACCGTCACGTGGCCCATCTTCCGAAGCGGTCGCGCCTCGGCCTTGCCGTACCAGTGGAGGTGCGCTCCCGCCGTCTCGTGGATCCGGTCGACGTTGGCGAGCGCGGCGGGTTTCGACTCCTCGACGTCGCCGAGCAGGTTCACCAGGACGGTCGGACAGCGGAGATCGGTCGCGCCGAGCGGCCAGCCCAGGACGGCGCGGACGTGCTGTTCGAACTGGGAGGTTCGCGCGCCCTCGATCGTCCAGTGGCCCGAGTTGTGCGGGCGCGGGGCGATCTCGTTGAGCAGAATCTCTTCGTCGTCGGTTTCGAAAAATTCGATCCCGTAGACGCCGCGACCGTCCATCACGTCGAGGACGTCCCGCGCAACGTCGTGCGCTCGCTCCCGGGCGGCGTCGCTCGAGCGCGTCGGGACGATCGTCTCCCGGAGGATCTCCTCGCGGTGGACGTTCTCGCCGACGGGGAAGGTCGCCACCTCGGTCTCGCCGGTCTCGGCGTCGGTCGCGCCCTTCACGGCGATGACGCTCACCTCGCGCGCGTAGTCGACGAACGACTCGACCATCGCTGGGCCGGCCACTGCATCGATGGCGGCGTCCGCATCCGCCTTCGACTCGACGGGGACGTTGCCCCGCCCGTCGTAGCCGCCCGTGCGGGCCTTGAGCATCACCGGCGCCCCGTAGTCGTCGATCGCCGCCCGGATGTCGTCGGCGTCCTCGACGGCGCGAAACGGCGGGACGGGGATCCCGGCGGCCTCGAGTTCGCGCTTCTGGACAAGCTTGTCGTGGATCGTCCGCAGCGTCGCCGGCTTCGGGTGGATCGGCACGCCCGTCTCCTCGCTCACCCGCTCCATCGCGTCCTGGTCGGCGAGTTCGATCTCGAAGGTGAGGAAGTCGGAGCGCTCCGCGAGTCGACGGATCGCGTCCTCGTCGTCGAAGTCGGCGACGAGCTGGTCGCGAGCGACCGGCGACGCGGGGCAATCGGGCGTCGGATCGAGGACGAGGAGTTCGACCCCGAGCGGGGCCGCGGCTTCGCCGAGCATCCGTCCGAGCTGTCCGCCGCCGACGACGCCGATCGTCGGGCCTGGGGTCCGTAGCGTAGTCATCGTCGGATCATTGCGAAAGGGCGCGCTTAAGAATTCTCACTCGGGACGATCCCACGCCGAACGGCGTCGCTACGTCGATACTCGACCGTCCCATTGCGGGGCGAGGGGGAACTCCCACGACGCCCGCGGACCGGTACGTCCGATGGGACGGACCGTTCGGCTCGCGTTCGAACGGAGAAAGCGGCTGGTCAGTCGTCCCCAGGGACGCCGGTGTCCCCGGCATCCTCGACGCGGAGGCCGGACGCTCCAGTGGCGTCCTCGAACTCCCGCTGGACGGTCTCCGGTGGTTCCGCAGTCAGGAGACTGACGGCGACGATGGCAACGCTCGAGAAGAGGAACCCGGGGATGAGTTCGTAGACGATTCCGATGTCGAAGAACAGCCAGATGGCGACCGTAGCCATGCCGACGATCATGCCGGCGTACGCGCCCCACTTGTTGAGCCGTTTCCAGTACAGTGAGGCGATCAGCAGTGGGCCGAACGAAGCGCCGATGCCGGCCCAGCCGCCGAGGATCACCGTAAAGACCACGCCGGAGGGCCGGGCGAGCGCGATAGCGGCGACGACGATCGCGGCCATCACGATCCGTGACACCCACAACACCGTCCGGTCGCTGGCATCCTCGTTGACGAATCGCTTGTAGAGATTGTAGGAGACCGCGTTGGTCGCGACGAGGAATTTCGAGTCGCTCGTCGACATCATCCCGGCGATCGCGCCCGCCATGAGGATGCCGACGAGCCACCCGGGCAGCAGTTCGTCGGCCAGCAGCGGCATCACCTGATCGGTGTTTTCGACGCCACCGAGGTACGCGCCGGCCGCCCAGCCCAGGAAGATGGCGCCGTACGTCGCGAAGATGACCCAGACCATTCCGATGAGGGATGCGCGGCGGAGATTCCGGTGGTCGTCGATACTCATGTACCGGACCGTGATGTGGGGTTGGCCGGGATAGCCGAATCCGATGCCGATCGTGCCGGCGAAGAACCCGATAATCGCCAGCACGCCAGAACTCCCGCCCAACAGGCCGGGGGAGGCACCCGAGACTTGCTGGAGTTCGGTCAGGCCACCGGCAACGCTACCGATGCCGACGAATGCCACGACGGGGAGCAGGACGACGGCGACGATCATGATCAGGGCCTGGAGGACGTCGGTGTACGAGACGGCGATGAACCCGCCGACGAGCGTGTAGACGAGGACGAGGACGCCGCCGATGAGGACGCCGGTGAAGAAGTCGTACCCGAAGACGGCGTTTAAAATTTTCCCCGAGCCGATGAATTCGCCGGACGTAGAGATCGTGTAGAACAGTACGAGGGAGACGGAGCCGACGAGTTTGATGATGCCGAGGTCGTCGCGGACCCGTTTCTCGAGGAAGTCGAGGACGGTCACGCTTTCGAGGTGACCGCTGTAGCGGCGCATCCGTTTGCTGAGGAAGAACCAGTTGAAGGCGGTTCCCGCGATGACACCCATGCCGATCCAGATGGCCGACAGGCCCATCGCGTAAGCCGTCGCCGGCAGTCCGATGAGAAGCCAGATGCTCA
Organism: Halovivax limisalsi; assembly: GCF_023093535.1. Taxonomy (NCBI): domain Archaea; kingdom Methanobacteriati; phylum Methanobacteriota; class Halobacteria; order Halobacteriales; family Natrialbaceae; genus Halovivax; species Halovivax limisalsi. The sequence continues at coordinate 1,614,405 of NZ_CP095757.1, read as the reverse complement.
TGTCGGACGCCTGGGCGCTGAGGCCGACGACCCAGTCTTTCATGCCGCGGCCGCCGAGCGCGAAGTCCTCGAACGTATTGGTTGCCAGATAGCCGAAGATGCCGATGCCGAAGACGACCAGGAGGTAGAGGGCGAACGTGATGGTCGATGATTCGACCATCAGCGGTCACCGCTCACGGAGGACTGGGACGGTTGGGCCGCTCGCTCGTCCGCCTCCTTCCCCCACCGCAGATAGTACACGATCGTTACCAGTAGCATCACCAGCGGCGGTCCCCACAGCGCCAGGTGTTCGATCGCGGACAGTGGCATGCCATCCCATCACGACCGATCTCACATAAATATTCGGGTAAGTAACGAATTCATGTACGTTCGATCCCCTAAATTTCCCGAGGGGTACGATTTATGAAGAGGGGTTCGAAATTACGCAACCGATGACAGATTACCCAAACTACTTCGACACCCACGACCACGGCGAGGGGCACTTCGACGTCGAGGACTACGAACTCTACTACCGACGCTTCGGTTCGGGAGACGACGTCCTCGTCGGCGTCCACGGCGGCCCTGGTATGCCTCACGACTACCTCGCGCCGCTCGCCCGCCACGCCGGCGACGAGCTGACGGTCTACCTCTACGATCAGTTCGGCGTCGGTCGTTCGGACGACCCCGCGCCCGGTGATTTCGACCGCTACACCGTCGAGCACTACCGCGACGAACTCGAGGCCGTGCGCCGGGCGATCGACCCCGACGGTTCGTTCGCTCTCTACGGCCAGTCCTGGGGCGGTATGCTCGCCCAAGAGTACGTCCTCGAATACGGTCGACACGTCGACGGACTCGTGCTCGCGAACACCCTCGCCGACACCCGGAGCGCCTACGAGTCGATGCGGCGTGTCGTCGAGGAACTGCCGGCGGAGGAACGCGCCACGATCGAGCGCACGGAAGCCCGGCGAGCCTACGACGCGCCCGAATATGCAGCCGCGCTGGACGGCGCCTACCGCGAACACGTCTGTCGGACCGAAGAATACCCGCGTCCGGTCGCCTCCACGTTCGACCGGATCAATCTCGACGTCTACGGCCTGATGTGGGGCCCCAACGAGTACGTCCTCCTCGAGACCGCGCGCCTTCGCGACTGGGACGTCCGCGATCGACTGAGTGAGGTCGACGTCTCGACCCTCGTGTTGTCGGGCGAATACGACGAAATTTCGCCAGCCATCGCACGGGGCATCGCCGACCGCATCCCGGACGCTCGTCTCCACGTGTTCGACGACAGCAGCCACATGCCCTTCTGGGAACAGCCCGACGCGCACTACGAAGTCGTCGAATCCTTCCTTGCGGACACCGCCACGTAGTCCGCACCGACGATCCGGCGTCGGTGAGCCTCGCGACCTCGAGGACCGGGCAATTCTGGGAAGGCGCCGGGAAACGCGGCGTTCTGCCTCTAGAAGCGCGATAGCCGACGAACGAAGCTTGCGATCGGAGCCGACGAGCGCGAAATACGACGCCAGTACGGAAACTGCAGGGAGTTCGGTGCCTTCCGATCCCGCACGACAGTGATCCGCCACGACAGGCGATCGGCGGCATCCCGATCGAGCGGGGCCACGTACAATATGGGTCGCAAACGGTATCTCTTTAGTTCGCCCGCCCGACTCCTCGGGCATGCCCACGCTCGGACTCGTGGTCGCACAGTTCAACCGGTCGGTCACCGGCGAGATGGAGGACCTCGCCCGCGAAGCGGCCGACGAGGCCGGCGCGGAGGTGGCGACCGTGGTCTCGGTGCCCGGCGTGTACGACGCCCCGCTCGCGGCCGACCGCCTCGCCCGGCGGGCGGCAATCGACGCAGTCGTCGTGATCGGCGCGGTCGTCACGGGCGACACCGACCACGACCAGGTGATCACCGACGCGACCGCCCAGCGCCTGTCCGACGTGAGCCTCGAGCGCGACACGCCGGTCACACTCGGCGTGACGGGCCCCGGCATGTCCGGCGCGGAGGCCCGCGAGCGCGTCGCGAACGCCCGCAAAGCCGTCGAGAGCGCCCTCTCGCTGCTCGAGGAGCTACCGGCCGCCTGAGGAATCGTCGCCGAACCAATCGGTCGCCGTCGACGTACCGATCACCGACGAACCCACCACGCACCCGATTCAAGAAACATATGGAGTACGCAGACCGCATCACGAGAGTCGAACCGTCCGCCACGCTCGCCATCTCCGCGCTCGCCTCGGAACTCGAGGCCGAGGGCGCCGACGTGGTCGACCTGAGCGTCGGCGAACCCGACGCCCCGACGCCCGAGAACGTCGTCGAAGCCGGCAAGGACGCCATGGACGCCGGCCACACCGGCTACACCACGTCTGCCGGCATCCCCGAACTTCGCGAGGCCATCGCCGAGAAACTGCAGGCAGACGGCCTCGAACACGGCCCGGAGAACGTGATCGTCACGCCCGGTGCCAAGCAATCACTGTACGAGGTTACCCAGACGTTGATCGACGATGGAGACGAAGTCGTCCTGCTCGACCCCGCCTGGGTCTCCTACGAAGCGATGGTGAAACTCGCGGGCGGTTCGCTCGTCCGCGTCGACCTCTCGCCGTACGACTTCGCGCTCGAGCCCGCCCTCCCCGACCTGGAGAACGTCATCACGGACGAGACCGACCTCGCGATCGTCAACTCGCCGGCGAACCCGACCGGCGCGGTCTACACCGACGCCGCGCTGGCGGGCGTTCGCGATCTCGCCGTCGAGCACGACGTCACCGTCGTCGCCGACGAGATCTACGGGGAGATCACCTACGACGTCGAGCCGACGAGTCTCGGCTCGCTTTCCGGCATGGCCGATCGGACGGTCACGGTCAACGGCTTCTCGAAGGCCTACTCGATGACCGGCTGGCGGCTGGGTTACTACGCCGGTCCCGAGGAGCTGATCGCGCAGTCGGGGAAACTCCACTCCCACTCCGTCTCGTGCGCGACGAACTTCGTCCAGCACGCCGGTATCGAGGCCCTGCAAAACACCGACGAGGCCGTCGAGGAGATGGTCCGGACGTTCGAAGAGCGTCGCGACCTCCTCCTGGACCTCTTTGCGGACGCGGGCGTCGACGTCCCGAAACCGGGGGGCGCGTTCTACCTGATGCTACCCGTCGACTCCCCGGACACCGAATGGTGTGAAGGCGCGCTCGAAGACGCCCACGTCGCGACGGTCCCAGGCAGCGCGTTCGGAGCGCCCGGGTACGCGCGCCTCTCCTACGCCGCGAGCGAGGAACGCCTCCGCGAGGGCATCGAGCGACTCGACGACGCGGGCTACCTCTGAGCGCGCGATACCGCCGGCGGCGGACGTCCCCGCTCGGCCGGGATCGGGGGGAACGCGGAATTACCGACGGAATCTCGCTGTTGCGGGATTGCGTGAAGTGCTGGAAACGCCACACTCATGCGTTCTCGGCCCAGTTCGTTGCGTATCGATCCGATGAACTGGCAGTACCGGTACTCGGTTCTCACCCTGTGCATGCTGGCGTTCTTCGTCACCTACTTCGCCAGGTTGGCGATCAGTCCGGTCGTTCCGTCGATCGTCGCGGCGTTCGAGATCACGAACGCGCTGATGGGGTTGGCCCTGACGGGGATGTGGCTCGCCTACGGTCTCGCGCAGTTCCCGAGCGGAATTCTCGCCGATAAGTACGGTGAACGGGTCATTATCCTGATCGCCGTCGGGGGCACCTCGGTGATGAGCCTCGCGCTTGCGGTGTCCCCGGTCTACGGCGTCTTCGTCCTCGCGCTGGTCGGTCTCGGTGGCGTCGCCGGACTCCACTACACCGTCGCGACGACGCTGTTGTCCCGGACGTTTGACGATTTCGGGACGGCGATCGGTATCCACTCGATCGGCGGCCCGTTGGCGGGCCTGCTCGCGCCCGTCGTCGCAGCCTGGGTTGGCGTTCGGTTCGGCTGGCGGCCCGCGGTCGCGGTGACGGCGGCCGTCGGGATTCCGATCTTCCTGCTGTTCTGGTGGCGCGTCCGTCCGACGGAACCGAGGCGGCCGGACGAACCGTTGCGAGACGCCGTGCGATCGAACTCGCTCGTCGAACTCTGCGCTCGACCGTCGGTCGCTTTTCCGCTGCTCATCGCGATCGCCGGCACGTACGCCGCCCAGGGGCTGCTCTCGTTTTTCCCGACGTTCCTCATCGCCGTTCGGGAGTACACGGCCACCGAAGCCGGCGTCGCATTCTCAGCGTTCTTCGTCGCGAGGGTCCTCGGTCAGAGCGTTCTCGGACGGACCTCCGACACCTACGGACGGGATCCCTCGATCGCCGGTTCCATGCTGGCCGGCGCGGTCGGTTTGCCGTTGCTCGTACTGGGTCCGGGAACGATCGCGATTGCCGCCGGCGTCGTCTTGACCGGGTTCGGATCGAGTTTCTTTTCGGCGATCGATCCGCGGTTCATCGACGCGCTTCCCGACGAGCAACGGGGAACCGGATTCGGTCTCGTTCGAACGGTCTACACGGTCGTCGGGGCGTCTGGATCGGTCGGCGTCGGCCTCACCGCCGACCTGTTCGGCTGGGAGACCGCCTTCGGATCGCTCGCGATCCCCTTCGTGGCCTCGTTTCTGGCACTGACCGCGAATCGCGCCTTCGGGTTCGGATACTAGGTTTCGAGAACGGGGCGAGATCGGGGACGGTACCCAAGTCGTTCGTCCGAACTGTTAGCCCCGGCGGTCGATGATCCGATCGACGATCTTGCGGGTCGAGTACAGTTCGTCCTCGCCGGGTTCGGTCCCGCTCGCTCGCCTGAGCTCGCAGTCGATGCCGCGGCGATCCAGCTCGGCCAGTATCGCCTCCTCGTCGTGGTGCTGGTCGTGGCCCAGCGCGATGACGTCGGGCTCGAGCTCCTCGATGGGGACGAAGATATCGGACTCGTGGCCGAGGATCGCGCGGTCCACGGGCTCGAGCGCGTCGACGACGTCGCGTCGCTGCGTGGCTGGGCAGATCGGTCGCTCCTTGTGGTCGACGTTCGTCCGGCGGGCGACGATGACGACGAGTTCGTCGCCCATCGCGGCCGCTTCGCGGAGGTAGTGGACGTGGCCGGGGTGGACGAGGTCGAACGTCCCCTGGGCGACGACGCGCATCACTTCGGGTCGCCCCCGCGACGGTGGCCGCGACCGGTTCGTTCGCGTTCGGTCCCGTCACCGCCGCTCGAACCGACGGGCTCGATACCGCGGCGCGGCCGCTCTATCGTCCGTTCCGCGACTATCGCTCGTTCCATTGTAACTCCTCGTCGATGTCCTGCTGGGTGAAGTGAAAGAAGTCCTCGGAGTCGGGCAGATCGACGTCGATCACCGACAGCGTCGTCGGCTCGCCGCTCGAGTCGAAGGCCTGCCAGTCGTGGCGGCCGTACGGCGCGCCGACGATCACGTGCACCGATCCGCGACCGAACGTGCCGAGGTCGGCCTGGCTCGGACGGAGCACGCCGTTCGGATGCGAGTGGATGCTCCCCAGCGCTTTCGTGTCGTTCGGAATCGAACTCGATTTGACCGTCGCGCTGACGCTGTTCGACTCGGTGCCCGGCACCACCAGCACGTCGGTGATGATCAGGCCGTCGCGATCGAGGCCGAGTCGGCTCGCCTCCGTCCCCCGGAGAAACCCCATGTACTCGTTGGGATGGGTTTCGGCGGAGGACTCGACGGCGAACTCGAGGGTCTCCTCGGCGATGCCGAGAATCTCGCTCGAGCGGAACAGCGACGAGAGCAGCCCCATGGCCCTCCATCCGGGCGCGGCGTTGCTAAACGTTGCGGAGTCGGGCGGGGTTTCCGACCCCAGCGCCGGGACGTCGCCGATGGGGGGCGAAAAACGCGCCCGGGCTCGTTTCTGGCGCTCCTTGATAAGCGTTATACGCGCCGGTCGCAAACGACCGGCAACGATGACCCACGAGACCGCCGACGGCGACGGCACGGAACGCGAGGCGGTCGTCTACGATCTCGACTCGGCGTGTACCCCCGACGAGCTCGAGCACGAGACGCCCTATCTCGCCGAGATCAACGGTATCGTCGAGTACGGTATCTTCGTCGATCTCGCGGACGACATCTCCGGCCTCGTCCACGAGTCAGTCCTCGAAGGAACCTACCACGTCGGCGACGAACTCGCCGTCGAACTCGAAGACGTCCGCGAGAACGGCGACCTCTCGTTCGCGCCGGCGGCCGTCGACCTCGACGACGCAAGTGTCGAACCGGTCGACCACGAGGTGTCGCTCACCGGGACGAATCGGCTCGAAGCGAACGTCGGCGAGCAGATCACCTTCGAAGGCGAGGTGGTGCAGATCAAACAGACGGGCGGCCCGACCATCTTCCACGTCGCCGACGAATACGGCGTCGTCACGGCCGCCGCGTTCGAACAGGCCGGCGTGCGCGCCTACCCCGCCGCCTCGGTCGGCTCGATCGTCAGACTCACCGCCACCGTCGAGCGCCACGAGGGCTCGATCCAGCTGGAGGTCGACGGCCTCTCCGTGCTCACCGACGAGGCCGAAACCGAGGCGCGCGACCGGCTCGAAGCGGCCCACGCCGACCGTGCCGAACCCGCCGACGTCGAGCCGTTGATCGAGTGGCCCGCGTTCGAACCGCTCTTCGAGGAACTCCGAGGCGTCGCCGAACGCCTCCGACGGACCGTTCTCGAGGGGCGGCCGATCCGGGTCCGACACCACGCCGACGGCGACGGGATGTGCGCGGCCGTCCCGGTCCAGCTCGCCCTCGAGCGATTCATCGCGGACGTTCACGAGGACGCCGACGCGCCGCGACACCTGATCAAGCGCCTGCCGAGCAAGGCGCCGTTCTACGAGATGGAAGACGCCACGCGCGATCTCACCTACGCGCTGGAAGACCGCGCAAAACACGGCCAGCAGTTGCCGCTCTTGCTGATGCTGGACAACGGCTCGACCGAGGAGGACGTCCCCGCCTACGAGACGCTCGCTCACTACGACATTCCGATCCTGGCGATCGATCACCACCACCCGGACCCGACCGCCGTCGAGGACCTCCTCGACGCCCACGTGAATCCGTACCTCCACGACGAGGATTACCGGATCACGACCGGGATGCTCTGCGTCGAACTCGCGCGGATGATCTACCCCGACCTCACCGACGAGATCCGCCACCTCCCCGCCGTCGCCGGCCTGGCCGACCGGTCGAAGGCCGACGCGATGAGCGACTACATCGACCTCGCGGCGGACGCGGACTTCGACGAGACGCACCTGCAAGACGTCAGCGAGGCGCTGGACTACGCCGCCCACTGGCTGCGCTACAGCCCCGGCGACCACCTCATCACCGACATCCTCGGCATCGACTGTGCACCCGACCACCACGACGAACTCGTCTCGCTGTTCTCCGGGACGGGGCGCGAGGCGGTCGACCGACAACTCGAGGCGGCCACGCCCCACCTCGAACACGAGTCGCTCGAGAACGGCGCCCACCTCTACCGGATCGACGTCGAGGATTACGCCCATCGATTCACCTACCCCGCGCCGGGCAAGACCACCGGCGAGATCCACGATCAAAAGATCGAGGAGACGGGCGACCCGGTGATCACGGTGGGGTACGGCCCGGACTTCGCCGTCCTCCGAAGCGACGGCGTCAGACTCGACATTCCGGAGATGGTCGCCGAACTCAAAGCGGAGGTGCCCGGCGCGGGCGTCTCCGGCGGCGGCCACCTCGTCGTCGGCTCGATCAAGTTCGTCACGGGCAAGCGCGAGGCCGTCATCGACGCCCTCGTCGAGAAGATGGCCGACGCCGAGATCGACGAGGCGCTCTCCAGCGCCGCGCCCCTGGACGACTGAGCGAGCGCCGCTATAGCCGACCGCTTCGGGCGACGCGTCGCGGACGACCGAGTTGCCGGCCTCGCGTCGATACCCGTGGGGCGTGCCGAGACGGGTGACCGGCAATATCCGGGTCGACGCCACCGTTTTTACGACCGCCTGGCGTGGTCCAACCCATGCGACTGCACAACAGGAACCTCTCCCGCGACGTCCGCGATCTCGGGCGCGTGCTCGGCGACGTCCTGACGCGTCAGACCTCGACCGAGGCCTTCGAGGCCGTCGAATCGTGTCGCACGGCCGCGATCGACTACCGGGCTGACGAACTGGACAGCCGGGAACCGCTCCGTCGCGAACTCGACGACCTGTCACCCGCCCACGAGCGGACGGTCGCTCGCGCGTTCGCGACGTACTTCGAACTCGTCAACCTGGCAGAAGAGCGCGAACGAGTCCGGTCGATCCGTCGGCGGTCCCAGTCGGGCGACCTCGACGACGGCCTCGTCGCGGCGGCCGACGCCCTCGCCGAACTCGACGGGTCGACGGTCGAGGGCGTTCTCGAGGACGTCCTGATCGAACCCACGTTCACCGCCCACCCGACTGAGGCGCGACGGAAGACGGTGAAGGCCAAACGCAGGACGATTTCGAACCAGCTCGAGACCCTCGACGAGCGCCTGCTCACCGACGGGGACGCGGACCGCGTCTGGCGGGCGATCGACGCGGAGGTGACGAGCCTCTGGGGGACGCCGCAGGTCCGTCGTCGAAAACCCGAGGTCGCGGACGAGGCGCGTAACGTCCAGTGGTACGCCGAGCACACGCTCTTCGACGTCGTCGGCGATGTCTACGACGAACTCGAGCGGGTCCTCGACGAGGCGGTCGAGGGCGGCCTGGACGTCCCGACGGTCGTTCGGTTCCGATCGTGGGCGGGGAGCGACCGCGACGGCAACCCGTACGTCACGCCCGAGGTGACCGCGAACACGCTCGAACGCCAGCGCGAGGCGATCCTGCGGCGCTACGACGATGCGCTCGAGCGGCTGTTGGGCAGCCTGAGCCAGGAGGGTCGCCGGCTCGCGGTCGGTGACAACTTCGAGGAATCGCTCGCGGCGGATCGCGACCGACTGCCGGAGTGTGCGCGGCGATACGAGACTCGCTACCCGGACGAGCCCTACCGACAGAAGGTCGCCCTCGTCCGCGAACGCCTCGATCGGATCGGCGACGTTCGCCCCGGCGGGTACGCGGACGCCGAGGAGTTGCTCGCGGACCTGACCACGATCGCGGAGAGCCTGCGTGCCAACGACGCCGAGTCGGTCGCGTCGGTCCACGTCGACCCGCTCCGGCGACAGGTCGAGACGTTCGGCTTCTCGCTCGCCAGCCTGGACCTGCGCGATCACCGGGCGAAACACACCGACGCGCTCGTCGAGGCCTTCGAGCGCGAGGGAATCGACTACCGGGACCGGGACGAAGCCGAGCGCGTCGAGTTGCTGACCGACGCGATCCTCCAGGACGAGCCCGTGATCGACCTCGGCGATACCGACGGCCTCTCCGAGTCGTCGGCTCGCGTCCTCGAACTGTTCGACCGGCTCGCCGACTGGCAGTCGACCTACGGACCGGAGGCGATCGACACCTACTGCATCTCGATGACGGAGGAGCCGAGCCACGTCCTCGAAGTGCTCTTTCTTGCCGACCAGGCCGGCGTCGTCTCCCTGCCGGATTACGCCGGCATCGACGTCGTCCCGCTGCTCGAGACGGAGGCCGCCCTCTCCGGGGCGCGTCGCATCGTCGGGACGCTGTTCGAGAACGAGGCCTACGCGCAGGCGCTCGCCGCTCGCGGGGGCACCCAGGAGATCATGCTCGGCTACTCCGACTCGAACAAGGAAAACGGCTTCCTCGCGGCCAACTGGTCGCTCTATCGAACGCAACGCCGCCTCGCGCGGATCTGCGAGGATCACGACGTGACGCTGCGACTCTTCCACGGGCGCGGCGGGTCGATCTCGCGCGGCGGCGGGCCGATGAACGAGGCGCTGCTCGCCCTGCCCAACGCAACCGTCTCCGGCCAGGTGAAGTTCACCGAACAGGGCGAGTCGATCGCCGAGAAGTACGGTCACCCGCAGATCGCACGGCGAAACCTCGAGCAGATGCTGAACGCGCAACTTCGCGCCCGCAAGCGCGCGATCGAGCAGCCCCGGGAGTCGATCGAGGAGGCGTGGCTCGACGCCGCGGAACGGACGGCTGAGGCGGCCCGGACGGCGTACCGCGATCTGCTCGAGCGCGACGGCTTCGTCCGGTACTTCGAACAGGCCACCCCGATCACGGTCATCGAGAAACTCGACCTCGGCTCACGACCCGCGTCGCGAAGCGGCGAACGGACGGTCGAAGACCTCCGGGCGATCCCGTGGGTCTTCTCGTGGACCCAGTCGCGGTGCATCCTGCCCGGGTGGTACGGCCTGGCGACGGGGATCGACGCCTACCTCGAGGACGGGGGCGATATCTCGGTCTTGCAGACGATGTACGACGAGTGGCCGTTCTTCCGGACCACGCTCGACAACGCCGCGCTCTCGCTCGCCCGGACCGACCTCGAGATCGCCGCCGAGTACGCCGCCCTCGCCGAGGACGACCTCCGGGAGACGTTCGTCCCGCTGCTGAGCGAAGAGTACGAACGAGCGGTCGAACTGGTCACGACGATCGGCCGTCGGGACGGCCTGCACACCCGCGACTGGCTCGCCGAGTCGACCCGGCGTCGCAACCCCTACGTCGACCCGCTGAACCTCCTCCAGACGTCGCTGCTCGCTCGATCGGATCGCACCGACGTCGAGGAACGAACGCTGCGGCTGACCGTGCACGGCATCGCGGCCGGCATGAAGAACACCGGTTAATCACGACCCGAACGGAACTCACCGTCAGTTCGTGGTCGCGTACCGCACTTCCTGGTACCACTCCGCGGCGAGCGAGTCCAGGCGCTCCTCCGCGTCGGTCGCGGCGAGCACGTCACCGGTCCCCTCCCACTCGATCGAGACCTTCGACAGCGGCGCGAGCGCGAGTCCGGAGACCGTGATCGGCCCGGCGGTGGTGTGGACGACCCACGCGGTCCGCGACCAGCCGCGATCCCGGGTGATCCCTTCGACGGTCGCGCCGTGGGCCTCCCAGTGGGCGGCCAGTCCCGCCGTGATTCGTTGCAGTCGACGCTGGCCGGCGAAATGCGCGAGGAGCCCCGCGGCACAGAGCAGGAGAAAGGCCGCGGCGGCGAACGCGAACCCGCCGTAGGGGACGTTCACCGAGGCTGCCAGCCCGGACAGAACGACGATCAGGGCGACGACCCGCGGGTCGAACGCACCCTCCACGCGGTCGTCCCAGCAAGCAATGTCGGAACCAGGTTCGGCGGTCATTGATCGGTCCGTCGACGGCGACGGCGATACCGGCCCGGCTGTCCGATTTCGCGCGTTAAGTGCGCGGGTTCGATGGCGAGTGATCGGTCGCGTCGGCGTCCTCGCACGTCGACGATCGGGTCGGTGGTCGGGACCGAACCGCGTCGGGCCGATCTGCCGATCGCCGGCGACCCGTCGAACGTGACCGGTTCGCCGATCGATCGACGCGATCGGGCTTCGAGTCGGTCCCGAGTGTATCGGCGTTGTCCGACCCCGTCAGGAGCGGCCTATCGCCGTCTCGCTCGATCACGATCGGCCGCGGCGGACGCGATTGCCCCACCGAAGCCGGACGAACTGACGACCCCGGCCGATCCGGTCCGGACGAGGACTCGAACGCGAGTCGGCGGTGAACGATCAGGACGACCACCGCGACGGCCCCGAGCGCCGCGACGAGAAGCGTCAGCGGCACCGTCCACGCCTCCCGACCGCCCCAGTCCGCGTCGAACACCTCGGCGTAGTAGTTCGCCGGCTCCTCGCCGTGGAGGACGAGCACCACCTCCCTGTTCTCGGTCATCGACTCGTCGTTCCAGTTGAGGCTGCCCAGCACCGTCGTCTCGCCGTCGATCACCAGCCCCTTCGCGTGAATCCGGTCGAATCGGTCGCCGCCGTCGATCCGGCGGACCTCGATGGGAAGGGCCTCGCGGTCGGCGAGCCGTTCGAGTCGCTCGACGAGGTCGCGGTTCTCGTCCGCGACGTACCACGAGTCGTCCAGTGCGATCGAGACGGAGACGCCGTCCCGTGCCGCGTCGATCGCCGCTTCGAGGAACCGGTTGTCGGGGCCATCGATTCGCATCTGGACGATGCGGATCGAGTCATCCGCGTCGTCGATCAGCGTCTCGATTCGCCCCGCCGCGTTGTCGGGCGAGAGCAGGAGTTCGACGCGCTCGGCGTCGACGGACGCCGGGTCGTGGTTCGTCGGAAACGCCCCGGTCGCCGGATCAGTCTCGACGAACGAGGCGCGAGTTCGGTACTCGGTCCAGGGCACCGTGTCGTGGCCGGTGGCATCCGCCTCGAAGACGGCGGCGAGTTCGCTCGCGAGGGTCGGGCTCTCGACGACGGCGCCCCAGCCGCGACTCGCCGCGCCGCCGACGCCGGCGGGCTTCCAGTTCTCCGTCGTCACGAGCACCCGGTCGTCGATCACGGCGTACTTGGGGTGGTGAAAGGCGTAGCGAGGGGCCTCGACGCCGATCGAGCGGACGGACGCACCGGCCGCGGCGAGGTCCGAGAGGTGGTCGTCGGTCGCGCGCTCGTGGCCGCCGACCGGACTCGCCTCGACGAGGACCTCGACCGAGACGCCGCGTTCGAGCGCGTCCTCGAGCGCCCGCGCGATCCGTCCGTCGGTAACAGTGTACGCGGCGAGTCGGATCCGCTCGTCCGCCCCCTCGATCGACTCGAGGACCGACGAGGGCGAATCTGGCAGGACGAACGCGGTGGCGTTCGCCCCGTCGACGGCTGTCGGTTCGCGGCAGGTCGCATCCTGTGGCCACCACGTTCCCCGATAAACCCGGTGAGAGCCGTCGGCGGTGGTCGTGGCGGTCGCCTCGCCGCCCCGATGCCAGAGCTCCCCCTCCGGCGCCCGGTCGTAGACGACCGACTCGACGGGGTCACCGGCGTCGAGTACGGTGAGTTCGTCTCCGTCGGCCGCGAGACGGAGCGAGCCCTCGACGGGTACGACCGGCAGATCCGTGAGCGTCGCCGTCTCGTTCGGCCATCGCGTGAGGGCGACGCGGTCGGCGGGGAGGTCCGCCGGAATCGTCGCGTTTGCGTGGCCGTCGGTGAGCGTCAGCGGGGTCGCCCGACCCCCACGAGGGACGTCGAGGACGACGTACTCGCCTTCGTTCCCCTCCGTCGGTGGGTTCGGGTAGAGTGCGATGATGCGGGGCCGATCGGGCCGGTCTGTAGCGTCGATCGTGACCGGGCAGTCGGGGGTGGTGCCATCCGGCTTGACCGCGGGAGCGACGCCGGCATCCGGGTCGGGGCCGTCGACAACCGCGGTAGCACCGGCCGACGCCGGCGCTGCGAGGCCTGCCACGGTCGACGGAGCGAGCGCGACGACCAGCACGAGTAGCAGGAGGGCGCTCGCGCTATCGGCCCCGACCCCGCGCCGTCGGTCGCTTGCTGCACCGGTCACACCACGGGGTGGCCGGGTGCTCCCTTATAAAGTGTCGGACGGGGAGACAACCCGGACGAGCGCTAGAGGTACGGACGGGTGGCCGGAGTCCAGATGGCCCGGACGGCGACACCCGATTCAGTCGCCGATGGCTCGTTTCGCTCGTTCGGCCTCGGTCTGGACGAGGTACGTGCGATCGTCCGCGTACGCCGCCGCGGCTTCGAGCGCCGCCGGCACGCCGATCTGTCGGAGCGCCCACGCGGCGCTGGCCCGGACGGTGTCGCTCTCGTCGGACTCGAGGCGATCGGCGAGCGGGTCGATCGCGCGCGTATCGCCGATCAGGCCGAGCGCGCGGGCGGCCCGGCTTCTGATCGCCTCGTCGTCGGCGGCGAGCTGGTCGGCGATCGGCTGGACGGCCTCGGTCGCGCCGAGTTCGCCGAGCGCGCGGAACGTCGTCGCCTGCATGCTCAGGTTGCCCGAGTCGACGTAATCGAGCAAGGTGTCGACGACCTCGTCGTCGGCGACGCCGATCTTGCCGAGGACGGCGATCGCAGCCTCGTCGCGACGGTTCGCCTTCTGGAGCATCGCGTCGACGGCGCGCTCGTCGCCGACCCGCTCGAGCGCCTCCAGACAGTGTTCCTCCATGTAATCGGAGTCGAGCGACTCGAGCGCGAGCAGGATCATGTCGACGTTGCCCTGGCGTTCGTGGACCTTGAGCGCGTGCCACTCCGGCGGGAAGTCCTTGACGTGACCGAGCCCCTCGTAGAAGCCCTCCCGGACGAGCTGTTCGCGAACCTCGAGATCGTCCCACGCGGTCGCGTCGTCGACGCCCGACTGCAGGTCGTCGGTGACCTCGAGCATCGCCGCGATCGTTGCCGCATCGTCGTCGGGGTCGAGGTCGGCGTCCTCGACGGCCTCGATCAGGTCGTCGATCACCGAGACGAAGCCGGCGGCGGCCTCCTCGATCCGTTCGTCGAGCTCGCTCCGGGGTTCGTCCTCGGCCGCCGGTTCGACGTTCCTAGCGACCGAGTCGTCGATGTGCAGCGGGGTGTCGAGGGCGGCCTCGCTCTCTGCGACCGCGGTCTCGATCGTCGCGTAGAGGTCGGCGATACCCTCGCGCGTCCAGCGGGTCGACTCGATGTCGCCGCTGGCGCTCTCGAGGTCGGAGACGACGTCCTCGGCGTACGGGCCGCGCTGGTCTTCGATCCCGGACGCGACGTCGTCGAGGTCGTCTTCGAGCTCGTCTCGTCGCTCGCGGACGTCCTCGTACGGATCCGGGGGCGCGTCTTCCTCCTCGTCGTCGGGTTCCTCCGGGGGTTCGGGGATCTCGATGGCCTCGAGGTCCTCGCGGACGTCGGCGAGGGCGGCTTCGACGTCGTCGAGATCGTCCTCGGTCTCGGCCGCCTCGAGGTCGGCCGCCAGTGCGTCGTGCTCGGCCTCGACGGCGTCGAGCGACGCCTCGATCGAGGCCACGTCGGGCCCCGATGCCGTCTCGGGCGTCGATTCGGCCGATTCGTCGCCCGTCTGCTCGTCGGGGGCGCCCGATTCGCCGTCGTCGGGCGCCGACTCGTCGGTCATGGCCGCACCCGTCGGCGCCGGGCCGACCGCGGACTCCTGGGCGGTTGCATGTGCCTCGCTCGGGTGCAAATCCCCCTAAGCGTTTCCATACACCGCGGACGCGAACGCACCGCCGCGCCAGTACAGCGCCGGACCGAGGACGAGGTAGGCCACGCCCAGTGTGAGTAGTGCGTAGGGGAATGTCCGACCGAAGAAATCTGGGATGAGGACGGCGAGGACGTGGACGACGCCCATCAGCAAGGCGTCGCGCGCCAGCAACTCCGGATAGCGGATGCGCGAGACCATCAGGTAACAGAACGCGGCGGTCGCCCCGAGCACGAGCCACGGGTCGGTCACCTTCGCGAGGATCGCCGCGCCGAGAATCGTCGCCGCGAGCGTCGTCTGGACGCCCTCGGTGAACTCGTCGGCGGTGTCGTAAGCGGTGTAGAGCCCCAGCCGCGTCACCGCCATCGCGACGAACAGGCCGCAGACGGCCGTGACCGCGCCGAGTTCGAGGCTCCAGGCGCCCGCGTCGATCGCCAGGCCGTCGGTGACGACGACGAACGCGATGACGGCCGGCGCGACCGCGAACGACGCCACGTCGGCCAGCGAGTCGAGGTGCGGGCCGACCGGCGTCCCGCCGAAGTGGCGCGCGACGACGCCGTCGAGCCCGTCGAGGACCGCCGCGAGGAGGACGACTCGCGCGGCCAGGCGAGCGTCGGCGAACGCGAGGACGACGGCGAGAAACCCGAGCGCCGCGTTCGCCACCGTCACGACGTCGGCCGCGCCGAGGCGTCCGACGAACCGTGGAAGCATACTCCCCGATTGGCGGGCCGTCGACCTTACGTGTTTCCGTCCGGCGGTCGAGCCGGTATCACGGTGGATCAATGCGAGGAGCCGGGCCGCCGGTGAACTGGCTCCCGCAACCACCCAACTCGTCCGCGCCCGGGGGTCACCGCTCGCCTGCGACCACGCCCGATTCGACGCCGGGTTCGACCGCCCGATTCCCGGCCGACGGGAGAAACCGGGGCCGTTAAACGCCCGCTGTCCCACCACCCGACTATGCGACGGCGCGCGTATCTCGCCGGGCTGGGGACGGTCAGCCTGACGAGTCTCGCCGGGTGCACCGCGTTCGGCGAGGTGGCGACGGACCTCTTCGGCGGCGAGCCCTACGACATCGGCATGACCCGCAACAAATTCACGCCGAAAACGTACGCGGCGACCGTCGGCGAACGCGTCGTCTGGAAGAACACGAGCGAGTCCGTCCACACGATCACCGCGTACGAGGGGGGACTCCCCGACGGCGCCGCTTACTTCGCCACCGGCGGCTTCGAGAGCGAGCAGGCGGCCAGGGAGGCCTGGAACAGATCGGGCGAGGGCGGCTTCAGTACGCGCGATACGTTCGCACACACCTTCGAGGTTCCCGGGACCTACGGCTACTGTTGCATCCCCCACGAGTTCGACGGCGACGAGAACCCCCGAATGGTCGGGTCGATCGAAGTCACGGAGTGAGCGGTCGCTCCGCGGTCGTCCACGCGAAGGTCGCTATTCGAGCCGACAGTCGAGATCGCTCACTGAGCGTCGCCGCGGAAATCCCCACTCCGGGCGGTCGTTCGTCGGCGTCGACGGTCGGTTCGCGATCGACGTCGTCGGTTTCGACGTCCGCTTCGTCGACGTCGTCGGCTTCGACGGCCGACCTAGTCGTCGGCTTCGACGTCCGCTTCGTCGACGTCGTCGGCTTCGACGGCCGACCTAGTCGTCGGCTTCGACGTCCGCTTCGTCGACGTCGTCGGCTTCGACGGCCGACCTAGTCGTCGGCTTCGACGTCCGCTTCGTCGACGTCGTCGGCTTCGACGGCCGACCTAGTCGTCGGCTTCGACGTCCGCTTCGTCGACGTCGACGGCGGTCTCCTGCTCCTCGGCGACCTCTTCGGGGTGTGCCTCGAGCGTCGCCTTCTGGATCTCGACGCGTCGCAGCGGGTAGATGGTCTTGGCCTCGCCGTAGATGGCCGAGGAGAGTCGCCCCTGGACGACGCTGTCGATGAGCTCCTCGAAGGAGCGATCGGCGGCGGCGTCCTCGACCATCTCGACCATCTGCTCGCGGATGGCCTGCTCCTGGCTCGCGTCGGCGTTCTTGGTCGTAAAGGCGACGGGCTGGATCTGGACGCGGTAGTCGTCGGTCGTCAGGACCGTGACGTAGGCCTCGACCTTCGAGGCGCCGCGCCGGACCAGCGAGCGCAGGTAGTCGCGGGTGAGCGAGTGAGCGATGAACTCCGTGTAGGCGGCATCGCTGCCCACGTCCGTGATGCGGAACGTGAGCTTCGTGTTGTTCTCGCTCGCGTTGTTCGTCAGCTCGCCGAGCGTCGTCTCGATCGTTCGGTCGAGCACCTGTTCCGGTTCGTCCGCGGGGGTCTCGCCGAGCTCCTGCCGGTCGAACTGCTCCGGCGCGAGCACGGTGTACCACCGCTTCTCCTGCTTTGCGCGTGAAACTGATCGTTCACTCATGATGTATCGGTCGTGTCTGTCGTCGGTCGGTCGTCGGTCGATGCAACTCGCGTGGATTCCGCCGCGTCGTCGGACCCCGTCGAACCCTCGTCGCCGCGGGCGAGCGTGGCCACCCGATCGGCGACGGCCAGGTTGACGAGCGTATCGTCGACGGTCGAGTGCAGTCCGCTCGTCGAGTCGCGCTCGATCGTCGTGACGACGACGGCGTCGGCCGCGTCCGGTGTCGCGGATACGTCGGCCGCGTCCGTCGTCTCGGTCGCGCCCGCCGTGTCCGTCATTTTGGTCTCGTCCGCCGCGCCCCCGTCGCCCGGTCCGTCGTCCCGGAAGCGCTCGACGCGCGTCCGCATCTCGTCGGTGTTGTCGGGCGCGATCGCCGCCGCGATCGTCTCCGGGTCGGCGTGGGCCATCCGGATGGTGGCGCGGCGGGTCACGACTCGGCCCTCACGGTCTCGATAACGGCGTCGACGTCGATCGCAGCGTCGAACGCGTCGTCCGTCGGCTGATCGACACCGTCGTCGGTCGGATGGCTCGCTCCGTCGACCGGGTCGGTCGGTTCGCCGGGATAGAGCGTCCCGGTCCGGTGACCCGCGTCCGCGACTACCTCGTGGCTCGCGGCCACGGCGTCGCAGTGGATGGCCGCCGGGGTTCCGTCGGCCGTGGCGAGACCGATGCGATCGTCACCGACGGCCAGCACGACGGGTTCCGGCGTCATCGTCGCCGCGGCCAGGCCGGCGACGGTCTCGATCGCGTCCGTGCGGGCGAGGTCGGGCGCCTCGTCGTCGAGTCGACAGACGAAGACGCCGTCGTGGCGCGCCGTCGTGGCGGCGTCGAGCGCCGCGTGGACCGCCTCGCCATGGGTCCGCCAGGCCTCGAGCGCGACGTCCGTGACGTCGCGCCCGTACGCGAGCGTGACGCCGATGCCCGGCGCCGTGCGAGCGGTGGCGGTGAGGACGTCCGCCAGGCCGCCGACGGTCGCGAACGGGCCGTCCGGCGTCGTATCCGGATGGAGCACCCGATCGATCGTCTCGGCCGCTCGCGCCGAGGCCCCGTCGCAGCCGATCGCGTCGATCGCGACGACCGAGGCCAGTTGCCGTCCCTCGGCGTCGCCGGTGGCCGTCGCCGCGGCGTCGGCGTCACCGGACCACGCGGCCCGGACCAGCGTCGCGTGTGCGAGGCCGTCGACGGGATCGTCGGTCGGGATCGCCACGCCGGGTCGTCGATCCAGGACGCCCGTCTCGCGGGCGATATCGACGAGTTCGGCGAGTGGATCGGCGTCCGGCGTCGCCGTCCCCGCGGCGACGGTGCCGGCGAGGGCGAGGCCGGGATCGACGTCGACATCGAGTGCGTCGGCCAACTCGACGGCCTGTCCCGTCAGCGACCCGTGTGCGGGGTCGATGGAGACGACGGACCCGTCGGAACTCGACGGAACGTCGATCGGACCGAGCGCCACCGTGACCGTGTCGGCGTCCGTCGCGACGCGCGACGCGCGGTCGGCTCGCTCGCAGACGCTCACCTGGAAGGGCGTCTCGCGGGCGTCGAGCGCCCGGGCGAGGACGCCGGCCGCGGCGAGCGCGTCGCCGTCTGGCCGTGCGAGCAACTGGACGAAGCCGGCGCTCTCGACGGCGGCCGGCGTCGCCTCGGCGGATCGGCCCGTTGCGGTCATCTAGTCTTCGATGAGTTCGACGGCGACGTCGTAGCTGTAGGTGAAGTCGGCGTCGATCTCGTCGCCGCGGTAGTAGTCGGCGAGGCGACGGACCTTCGACTCCGTGTTCTGCAGCGCGCGCTTGTTCTGGTGGTCCTGCGGGTTCTCCCGGATGTGCTCGCGCAGGCGGACCGCGCGCTCCATCAGATTGTACAGATCCTCCGGGAAGTCGGGTTCCGCGTCGTTCTCAGCCAGGATCTCCGTGATGGACTTGCCCGTCGCGAGCGAGACGTCGGGGACCGGCGTCCCGGTGACGCCCTCGTCGCGCAACTTCATGCCGATCTGGCTGGGATCGTAGCCCTGGTCGGCCAGCTCGACGACGCGCTCTTCGATCGCGTCTTCGTCCACGTCACTCCACTCCGGTGGGTCGTCTGCCGTCGGCTTGTCCGATCCGGACGAGCCGCGACGGCGGGTGTGCATGCGTGCCATTGGTGAGGATAGGAACCACACTGACCGCGACAATCCGGCTACTCGCCGGGCGCACTTCCGCAATCTCGAGTCGCGCCGAGAGACCGATCCGGGTCCGAGGTGGACGCCGTGGCGCGACGGGTCAGATTTGCGGCCGTGCGATTCCCAACGAGGTATTGTGGGGTAGGGGGCAAAAGGGTTTCTAGACCGGATTCAGGCGGACGAACGGTCGGGAGACGGGATGCGCCCGAAAACACACCGTGGCTCGGAACCGAAGGCGAAAACGGGTCAGACGGAGAACGGAGCGAACGATCGAGTCTCAGCGAGCAGCCAGATCGCGTCCGACTCCCGATCCGCCAGGGAGACGGGCAGGGGTAGCATCATGATCGGAGGGGACCGAGTCCGTGTCACCGCCTGGCGCCCGCCTCGCGCTTTCGAGGGGTTTATCTACACCCGCAGAAAAATTCCTGCTGCGACCGCGGGCTCGTAGATCAGTGGTAGATCACTCCCTTGGCATGGGAGAGGCCCCGGGTTCAAATCCCGGCGAGTCCATTCCGATTTAACTCGTATTCCGAGGGAAACTAAAAACGTTGAGAGAGCCCAGTTCGCCGGTATTCTGGCGAATTAGGTCCTGACGGCGCTCCCTCAGAATTCGAGGGCAGTTCGATTCGGAACGCACCCCGACGCCGTCGCCGCCTCGATTCAGGGAGGGGAGTTCTGTGCCTTCGTCTGAATTCGTCGAGCGAACACGTCCACGTCTACCTGCGCGAGATTGCCTCGCCGATCACCGGCGTTGCTGGTGGGGAAGTTTCGGTTTCCAAAAGAGTGTGATCCGCAGCCAGGCCGGGATCGAGTCACTCGGCTTCGATTGACACTCTATCGGTTCTCGTCGATCCACTCGCACCAGGCGTGGAAATCCTCTGCGCCACATTGGTTTGCGATCGACTGGAGCGTCCCGGTCGGGATCTCGTCTTCGGACTTCATTGGAACGGTAACTATCCGTACTTCTCTGGTTACTGGGTGCTCGTAGCGCAGTTTGAGGTGGCTTCCCTTTCGCCCGGCGCGTCGAAATCCGTGGTTCTGGAGGACTTTCGCAATCTCGCGGCCAGAGAACGACGTTTTGGGCATTTAGTTACTGGTAGACAGGGAGAGAATACATAAAAATCTCATCGGTCTGACCGGTTAGGACATGAAGTCGGGAAGTGGTTTGTCGTCTACTTCGTCAGGATCGAGGCCCCACGCTTCGAGATCGGCGTCGGTGACGGGCTCGCCACCGCCCTCGTGAAGCTCAAGCGCTTCGGCGAGCATCGTGAGAGCCTCGGATTTCGTGTCGCCGTAGGAGGCGACGCCGGTTTCGAGGTCGACGGCCGTAATTTGGCCGTTGTCCTCGTGGACGAATTCGACGCCCTCGTTGTTGTTTGACCTGGTCGTGCTCGACATGGCTGTGCGTACGGGTGGGTGTCTGATAAGCGTTCCTCAGAGTTGCGATGAGCCTCCACAACTCTGAGGCGACAGAGCCCTTTTCGTGACTGTCCGCCTCGAGCGCGCTGGCGAAGGGGGTACGGCCGATTTCGATGGCCTTATAGAATCCGTTCGTCTCATCGACGTTCTCGAATAGTTTGTGATCGACGCGATGGACAATCTTCGGGAGCCCTTCGAAGGGAAATCCTCCATTCATCCGTTACTATCCACCACCCGATCTGCGAACTCCAGCATCCCCATGCCAGCCACACAATCGGCACAGCAGAATCGCGTGGCCGCCGCGAACCGCTCCGACGAGGCCGGCGGCTGGACGACCACGCGAAACAGCTCGTCGGTCGCCACGTCGCGATCACACCGATAGCACTCGCGCTCGGCCGTCGAGTGGGCCGACCGGTCCCCCATGACCGTACCGAGAGACGTCATCGGAGATTCCTCCGGACCAGTCGCGCCATCCACCCGTGACGACAGCGTCCCCACTCCGAACGATCGAAACCAGAAGCAGGGCAGGGATTTATCTCTCGGTACCGCGAGCGTGCGAGACCTTTTTGTCTCGGAAGTGTGTACGCAATCATGGTGACCAAAGCGGAGCCCGCTTTGGAAGCCAAGCGTCTCGGGTGCTACCACACCCGGGACATTCTCTGCGCAGCCCCCTGCGACGGATGGAGACGCTGACTTCCAGCGGTGGCTACGGAGCGGTAGGTGTTATATCTACTGGAGATAATGGGAAAGTAACCTTCTGAAGTTGCGGGCGGATTACGTCGTATCGATCTCGACTCGACCCCGGTCACGAGGTGACGCGGTGTCGCTCGACCTGCCGGAGAAGTACGATTCGCGAACCGAGTCCGTCGCAGCGTGAGCTGCTCGCGATTCGGTTCGACCTCGATACCATCGGGAGGTTGCGGCGGGAGACGAGTACGTCGTCGCCGATACAGACTTCGAGATTCGACCGCTCGAGGACCGGATGACCGTCACCAATCTAGCGACAGAACCCGACGATTCGGCGTGAAGCGATGGCAGGCGTCCCGTTCACTCCATCTTGCGTGGTTTCAGATCCCGACATTCGCTAACCGAACACCATCTCGCTCATCGGAACCGTTATACTGTTTGGACTGGTGACCCAGTCTGATTTTGTTAATTAGTTCAGTTGCCGACCGAAACGGCTCGTCGATCGTGCCCGGCCGGATTTGTGCGCCCCATCAATTATAGATGGAAACACTTTTTATTGTTTTTGCTATTTCTATCTGTAATGATATCAAACTATTTCTACAAAATTTTCTCCCGGATTACGGATCAGTTTCGAACGGGCGGAGACCGGCCCAGCAGACTCACGGTCATCCTGACGGCCGTATTGCTCGTCAGTTCGATCATCGTCACGCCGGTGCTCGCCGCGCCGGCAACGCCAGAGCGAGTGGATGGCGGCGCAAGCGACAGATTTCTCCCGGACGAGATGGCGACCACGAATCAGGGTGTTACTGGCGTAGCAGCGGACCAAGAACGCACAACCCAAAACCCAGTCATCGAATCCGGACCGTCACCGCGCCACCTGCTCGTCCAAGCGCAGGCGAGCACGGATCAACTGGAGTCGAGTGACAGCGGACCCGGATCGGCCGTCGCCCCGCCGCTGAACCGGGTGGTCAAAAAGTACGAATCGGCCGTCGACCCCGGCAATCGGGGCACGATCCAGATGACGGCGGCCGCCACGCGCTCGCTGGCTACCGCGGTCAAATTCAAGGGGAAACACGCATCCCCGTCAGAGGACCTGGCGGCCGTCCGGAACGCGACGCGGCACACGACCGAAGCCGGGCGGGTGACGGCTCAGTGGGAGCTCGCGCGGGTCGAGCACTCGATTCAACGATATCGGGCGAACCTAACCGACGGGCAGTACGAGGACCTGACGGCCAGTCTCGAGCGCGCCCGAACCGAGTACCAGAACGGGCTGGGGCTCCAGCGCGAGGCCGCCGAGGAAATAGACGCGACGAGCCATCGTGCGTTCAAAGCGGCCGTTCGCGATCGCGCCGATGCCATCGGATCGTACGCGAGCGCCTGGCGCGACGCCCGGCAGATTCGGGATCGGCTGGACTCGCTCGATGTCGAACCGGCCGGCATCGACACCGACGGCGACGGGCTCGTCGACGCCTGGGAGCTCCTGATCGGAACCGATCCCGAGGACGACGACACCGACGGCGACGGGCTCGGCGACGGCGCCGAAACCGTGTTCGGGTTCCCGATCGACACCGACGCCGACGGCGAGATCGACGCGCTCGATCTCGATTCGGACGACGATTCGGTGCCGGACCGCAGACCGTCCGAGAGTTTCTCCGATACCGACGAGGATTGGGTGCCGAACGTGCGTGACACCGACGACGACGGCGACGGCATCCCGACGGCCGTGGAGTTCGAGGACGGGAAACCGGCGGCGCTCGACGCGGACTTCGACGGGCGCCCGAACTGGGTCGACACCGACGCCGATGGCGACGGCGCGCCCGACCGCGAGGAAGGACGCGAGGATCCGGACGGAGACGGCGTCCCCGCCTACCTCGACAACGACGGTGACAACGACGGCCTGCCCGATTTCTACGAGCGGGAGGTCACCGGGACCGACCCCGCCAGCAACGACAGCGACTACCCGTCGACCGACGCGGACGAAGCGGACAACGGGGTCATCGACGGCCGCGAGGATCCGGACGGCGACGGGTTGACCACGCACCGCGAATTCGCGGCCGGAACCGATCCCTTCGTCGCCGACACCGACGGGGACGGCCTGTCCGATCGCTTCGAGGTCCGCCACGATTCGGATCGGGTCGAGCAGGATCGCTTCGACCCGCTCGTGGCGGATACGGACGGAGACGGCGTCTCCGACGCCGAGGAGGATCACGACGGCGACGGGCTCACGACGGCAGAGGAACGAGAACTCGGAACGGCCTTCGACGATCCCGACACCGACGACGACGGCGTCAGCGACGCGGACGAACTCGACCTGGGGACCGATCCCACCGTGGCCGACACCGACGACGACGGGATCACGGACGGCGGCGAACAGCCGCTCCCCACGGACCCCACGGATCCGGACACCGACGACGACGGAATCCTGGACGGGAACGAGACGTTCGATACCGTCGCCTCGAACGAGACCACCGGCGTGAGCGTCGCGGTCCGCGGACAGGGCAATGTCGCCGAGGGCGTGTCGATCGATCCCAAACCGGCGTACTTCAACGCCACCGATGCCGGCGCCGGCCCGACGGTGCGACTGACGAACGCGACCGCCTTCGAGTCCGCGTCGGTCGAAATCCCGATCGATGAGACGGTCTCCGCGACGGAGTACGACGATCTCGCCGTCTACACGTGGAACGGGTCGGCGACCGACACGTGGCGGCCGCTCGAAACGACGATCGAGAACGGGAGTGCGGTAGCCGAAACCGAACACTTCTCGTACTTCACGGTGCTCGACAGCGAGGAGTGGGTCGACGCAACGACGTTCCCTACCAGCGGTCCGGAGGATGACCCGATCGCCTTCGAAAACCAATCGAACTTTACGTGTCAGGACGCTTGCACCGTCGAGAACGAGAGTACCCTGCTCGTCGGCGGAGAGCCCGACGCGCGAACGATCACCGTCGAACAGGGCAACGAGAGCTTTCAGGTCGTCCCGTTGACCAACGGCCAGGACATCGAGGAATTCTACGACTACGAGGATGCGGAGATCAACTCACCGCTCCCGATCGCGAAGAGCGATGCCAGCCGCCTGTTCGTCTGGTCCGGTCCGGAAGGGCTCAGCCTCGTCAGCCTGCACGACAAACCGCGCGATGGATCCGGTGGCGCGGTCGATCTGGCGTTCGACGGATTACCCCTGAGTCAGGGTGACTGGGTCGTCGAAGACGACCCCGGCGATTTCAACCGCGGGCCGCCAACGCGGCCAGAGTGGACGTGGAACTACGACAACACCGACGGTGGCGTGTTCCGCGGTGGGCTCACGAATCGGTCCCTCACCGTGACGCCGTACTTCAACGATGCGGCCTCGCAGGACCCGCTGACACCGGGCCAACTCACTCGCTGGGAGTTCCTGACGGGACAGGCGACCGCGCCCGAACACCACGACCTGGCGATGGGCGAGCCGGTGACGATTCACTTCCCGGAAGCGGTCGAGGAGAACGAATCGACGGATCCCGGCGGCGACAGCGGCACTGCGAACTTCACGTACGACCTCGGCGAGGACGTCAATGAGATCGCCGTCCGGTACCAGACCGAGCAGACGGACGTCGAACCGGCTGCCAATTTCACGATCGAAGGGACGAACGGGACCGTCGTCGACGAGGCGCTCACCATCGGCACCGTCGGCACCGTCGAAGAAGTCTTCAACGTCTCTTCGCTCGCACACGGCCCGGCGAACGTCACGATCGACGCCGAGGGCGTGAACCTTCGCACCCAGGTGATCCCGCGAACGAGTCAGATCGACGCGGACGGCGACGGGATCCCCGACCGCCTCGAAGACCGCGAGTGGGTCGCCCAGAACGGACCCGCCAAGACCTTCACCACCTCCTCGACCGATCCGGATACGGACGGTGACGGGATTCCCGACGGCGACGAAGCGCACTTCGCCGAGGAGGTAGTCGACGGCGAGTCGGTCGTCACCGTTCGATTGAGTTCCAATCCGGACAGGGCGGACACCGATTCGGACGGCATCGACGACGGGGAAGAACAGGCCCTTCGAACGAACCCCTTGATCGTCGACACCGACGCCGACGGGATCGCAGACGTCGACGATCCGTATCCCGGCGATCCGACGAAGCCGACCATCACGGAGCAGTCGTTCCACCTCGAAGACGGCCTCCCGACCGACGAGTTCCTCGACGGGATGGTCTACGGCGACTGGGGCTACGTCAACGACCGCGCGGGCTCGGACACGGTCGCCTACATGTTCGGCTGGTTCTTCCCGTACATCGTCATCGCGACGGGGTACGTCCCGGTCGTCGAGGACGGCGTCGAGATTGCCCTCGAAGTCCGTGAGTGTCTGGCGATCAACGACGCCCTCTGGGAGAACGCGCTCGACTGCGGCTTCGCCGCCTGGGAAATCGTCACCACCGGCGCGAAGGTCGTCGGTGCGGCGACGTCGATCACCGGCGTCGGCGCCGCATTGACTGGCTCGGCCATCGCGGCCGACGAGGCGGGCGACCTCGTCAGGGCGGCCACGAAGACCGCCGAGGTCCTCAAGAAGGTCCCGGCGTCGAAGATGCAGCGTCTCGGCTACCTGACCGGTCGCCAGTTCGGCGACTTCACGCCCGAGTTCGCCCAGACTGTCGCCAGCAAGGTCTCGCCCGGCAAGGGCTCGAACTTCGTTACCGGCGTCCGCAAGGGAACGCTCCAGAACGCGGGGCTGTCCGAGGCCGTCGCCGAACAGGTCGCCAAAGAGGTGGATGAGGTGGCGAGCGCGAAGCAGGTCGTATCGGGGCTCGAAGGACTGGACACGGTCCCCGCAGCCCTGCGGGCCGACCTCGTTGCCCAACTAGCTAAGCGAAGCGACGCGGAAACCCTGACGAACGCCTACGATAGCCAGACTATACGGAGGATCGTCGCTGCTGGCGGTAGCGACGGAGACAAAGGTGACGACTTGCTCGACAAAGCCGCCGACCTCGCCAATGCAGGGAAAGCCGATGAGCTCGCACGGGTGGCTGATGAACTCGATGCTGATACACTCCGGTACGTCCTCGAAACGGAGTCGGTTACGTCCACCCGAAAACTGTTAGATCGAGGACTGGAATCCAGCCGCATCAGCACGCTTGCGGACATGGTAATCGATATTAGCCGCCACCAGCAGGGGGTGGCGCTTGTCATGGATGAGTCGAACAAAGTACCTAGTTCGTCAGTTGGCGATATCGGCGAAATTCTGGCGGTCGAAAAGGGCATCGTCCAGAAATTTGCGAAAAGCGGTGACGTGATCTATCCGACGCCCGAATCAGTTGGGAAGGGTGTTACAATCAAAGTCGATGGAGGAAGCGTAGAATTTGATCACTTGATTGTAAACAGCGAAAATCAAGTTGTGGGGATCGCGGAAGAGGGTGTGGGGAGGCAAGATCCGGCGACTTCGAAACTCGAACAGATCCGGACATCGTTAGCGGACATCGAGAGCAGCAGTAGTATATCTCTAGTAGACGGGCAAAAAGGGGTGAATCTCGATGACCTCTCTAAAAGCGATTTCGTGGTGAGTAGTGGGAACAACGAGGGCCAGATCGCCATCGTGGCAAAAGGAATGGACGATACGTCTGACCCAGTGAAGCAAGTCGAAACGTTCGAGAGGACGCCAGCCGAACTCAAAGCGCTGCACGAGTCTGTGAGAGAACTCCTGTAATATATGGGAAGCACAATTACATTACTCGTCCCGTCTGACGAGCAAACCCGAGAGACGATCGACGCATATTACATGTACTATCTAGAGGCTATGCGTGAATACTACGAGGGAGAGATTTCCGCGTCGCATCCGAAGGCAGAAACCATCGACGATCTTCGAGAATATCGACGAACAGTCGATCGATTCGAGGAGGACGGCACGTTCCGAATATATTACAAACTACACACCTCTATAGGGGAGAAGATGGACCCATCTGTCACTGACATCTGGAATCAATACGGGATCGACGACCTGTCCGAAGTGGTCACGAACCCGGTTGGGCTTGCCAAATTCGTTCGGGCCTGCGAGCAAGCGCGCGAGCAGGCCGAAGGATGGCGCGAAGAGAAACGGGTCGACGAACTGATCACGCTCGCTGACTTCGCTATTGAAAACGAGTACGGTCTGGCGTATCCATAACGTTGGGCCCTCACATCGATACTGACGCAATCGGATCTAGCGCAAACCGGCACAGTTCACAGTGAAGACGGACAGAATGGATCCGACAAAACCGACCAGACTTTTGGATCGGTTTCACGGATGAACGACGGAGAAGCAAAACTGCTCGAACCCCACAGCCGGCTCAGTAGCCCAACTGCTCGCGAACCAACACCACAGTCGTCCGACCCTCTTCGAGTTCCTGCCGGAAGATGAGCTGTTTCGCGATCGCGGAGTCGACACCGTAGGCCTCCTTGGCGCGTTCGTTTTCGAGCGGGTAGGCGACCGATTCCAGCCGGTCGAGGGCATCGTCCAGCGTCGGGACGATCTTGTTGACGCCGCTGACGATGACGAGGTTACTTGCGGCGAATGGATACGCGCCGATTCGACTGCCCGAACGGTCGGCGGCGACGAGTTCGCCCGTCTCCGCGATGGCGTTGATACCGCCGAGGAAGTAGTCGGCCGTCTGTGCCTCGCGGCGGGCGGCCTGGCGCTCGGCGTCGTCCTCGATGCTCCAGATCTCGTCAGGGAGACTCTCCCACTCGTGGTCGCCCTCGGAGAGGTACGTCATAAATTCGATCTCTTCGAGCGTCGTGGAGTGGCCGTTCATCACGGACGCGCCGGCGGGAACGTGTGACTGGATCGTCTCCAGGGCTTCGGCGGCCGAGTCGACGACCACGACGTCGAAGCCGTTCGATTCGAGGTTCTCGACGGCCCGACCGATGGCCTCGTCGGTCGGCAGCTCGTCGAGCGATGCGTCGATCTCCGTGTCGGGCGCGTAGTCGGATTTCTGCTGAGACATTACGATTTCCGTACCGATCGATAGCGGCGGGAACCCAAAAGGGCTCGCTAACGTCCGTGTTGGGTGGTTATCCGGGTGTGATCTACTCGTATCAGTGTTACCGAGAATACATATTTGGTCCGTGCCGTCGTCTGAATCGGTATGGCGACGACTACCACCGCAGACGCAACGCGACGTATCGCAGGTCTCACCCACCAGACTGCCGTTCCGGAGGGCGGGGAGCGATGAGAGGCGTCGACGGCAAGACCGCCCTGGTTTCCGGGGCGGCGTCGGGAATCGGCCGCGCTGCCGCGAAGCGATTCGCCGAGGAAAGCGCGAGCGTCGTCGCCGTCGATATCGACGAGGAGGGCGGCGAGGAGACAGTCTCGCAGATCGAATCCGACGGCGGCGAGGTCACCTTCGTCGAGACGGACGTCACCGATCGGGACGACGTCGCGGCGGCGGTCGAGACCGCCGTCGACACCTACGGGGGGCTCGACGTCGCGTTCAACAACGCCGGTATCGAGGGCGAGCAGGTGGGATTCGGCGACCAGAGCGACGACAACTGGGAGCGCGTGGTCGACATCAACCTGACCGGCGTCTTCTACGCCATGCGCGAGGAGATCCCGGCGATGCTCGAGAGCGACGGTGGCGGCGCTATCATCAACACCGCCTCCATCGCCGGCATCCTGGGCTTCCCGAACTTGAGCCCCTACGTCGCGAGCAAGCACGGCGTCGTCGGCCTGACGCGGTCGGCCGCCGTCGAATTCGCCGCGGAGGATATCCGGGTCAACGCGGTCCTGCCGGGCGTCATCGACACGCCGATGGTCCAGCGTTCGGGCGAAGCCGATCCCGAGTCGACGGAGCGGACGATCGCGGCGATCCCCGCCCAGCGACTCGGTGAACCCGAGGAGATCGCCTCGACGGTCGTCTGGCTCGGCTCCGAGGACGCCTCCTACGTCACCGGCCAGCCCATCACCGTCGACGGCGGCTACTCCGTCCAGTGAGGCGACCCGCCGACCGCAGCCCTGCCAACCCGGCGGGGAGCGGCTGAACGCGAACCGGCGCCACACGCTCGACGTGACTCGGGCGGCGTGCTCGGTGGGCCACCAGCGACACGACGACGATTCGACAGCTAGTAGTGGCTGCCGTCGCGTCCATCGCCCGTGTTCGCGCAGTCCGCCCTTCGCGACGCCCTCGCCGCCGTCTCCGACGGCCCCGTCGAGGTGGCCACGATCGCCCCGATCGAGGCGGGGACCAATCGCGCCTACCGCCTCCGGCTCGCGGACGAAACGGACCGCGTTCTCAAGGTCGGGACGCGGTTTCCCGACGCGTTTCCGGCGGAGCCGGAGACGATGGCGCTCGTCCGCCGCGTGACGACCCTCCCCGTCCCGCGAGTCTACGGAACAGGCACCGAGCCGCTCGGCTACCCGTTCACCGTCTACGAGTACGTGCCCGGCACCGACCACCGGTGGGTCGGCGAGCTCCCGACGCGAGCGGCCGATCGGCTCTGTCGCGAAGCCGGCGCGCACCTCCGCGAACTTCACCGCATCCGGTTCGAGCGGTTCGGCGCGCTCGGCATGGCGGACGAGGCGGAAGACGGACTTTCCGTCGTCGATCCGGCGCCGCCGCGGACGGTCCTTCGGCGTTCGCTCGATCGCCAGCTCGCCGAGTTGCGGGAGACGCCGTTCGCCGATCGGGTCAGCGCGCTCGACGCGCTCGGCGCCGACCTGATCGACCGAATCGACACCGAGCGCGTCGAACCGACGCTCGTCCACGGCGACTACCGGCTCGAGAACCTCTGTATCGATCCGGCGGCCGACCGGATCACGACCGCGGTGCTCGACTGGGAGCGGCCGACGTCGTTCGACCCGCTCTGGGACGCCGTGATGGCGAGTGCGCTGCTGGCGGACGGTTATCGACTCGATCCGGAGGCCCGGCGTTCTCTACGCGGCGCGTTCTGGGACGCGTACGGGGACGGCGCCGACGGGACGCCGCGGCGCCGGTGCTACGAACTCCTCGCGAGGATCCGACTGGCCCGCCACCTCGACACCGAGATGCGCGGCGAGCCCGACGCGGCGGTGACCGAGCGAAGCGCCGAGCACGAGGCGGCTTTCGAGGCGATGCTCGAGAGCCACTAGCGGACCGGATCGTCGACGGGTAGTCGGCACGCGACGAGCGCAATCACTTTGGCCCGCCCGCGCGAACGGCCCACGCCCGGAGCGTTCACGCGTATGTTCCGAGATCTCACCCAGCCGCTCGACGCCAGCGTGCGGCCGTATCCCGGCGATCCCCCGGTCGAGATCGAGCCGGCGGCCACGATGGATTCGGACGGCTATCGCGTCTCAGAGCTTCACTGCGCAACCCACAGCGGGACGCACGTCGACGCGCCGAGTCACACCGAAGCCGAGGGCAATACCCTCTCCGACTATCCCGTCGAACGCTTCGTCTTCGACGCCAGGCTGGTCGATTGCTCCGGCTACGACGATCGCGAACCGATCGGTCCCGACGCGCTCCCGACCGACGACGAGGGAGAGCTGCTGGTCATTCGAACCGGCTGGGACGCCTACTGGGGAACCGACCGCTACCTCGATCACCCGTACCTGGCGCCGGACGCGGCCGAGCGCTGCCGGACGGCCGGCTGGTCGATCGGGTTGGACACGCTGAGTCCCGATCCGACCCCCACAGACGCAGCGCGGCCGGACGAGCCCGCCGGGGACCCCGCCCACCACGCGCTCCTCGGCGACGACCTGTTCGTCGTCGAGAACCTGACGAACCTCGCCGGGCTCGACCGGTTCGAACTGTTTGCCGTCCCGCTCCCGATTTCGGGCGGGGACGGGTCGCCGGTACGGGCGTTTGCACGGGTGGATTGACATTCTTCCACGGCTTCAACTGCGGGCGTTCGCCTCGTACAGCAGTACTGCCGATCGAACATGGCGTTGCGGGACCCGTCGATGCCGAGTTCGGTCGTATCGGGTCTGCAGTCGACGGCGTCAACGATGCGGATTGGTCGCCGTGTCAAGTCGGACGAGTTCGTCGACGACATCGAAATCGTCGTCGAAGGAATACAGGTACTGGACGTCCTCGCGGTGCATGTATGCGGCGAGCGTCGCATCGACGAACGAGAGTTGCGGATGCTCTCGGAATAGCGATTGTGCGCGGATGAAATCCGTCTGTGGCGTGTGAACGACTTCGAAATGGGTCCCCTCGATGAGTCGTTCGAGTACTCCGTTCGCCACCTCGGGACCGAGTTTCTCTCTCACGAGGTTCAGCGCTTCGGCGACCACGTAGTCCGTCACGATTGCATCCGGCAGTTCGCCGTAGTCGATGCCACGAACGAGTTCCCGGGCACGGTCGTGGTACGCATCCCGCGCGCTAGCGCTGGCAAACAGGACGTTCGTATCGAGCATCGCGACGGCCATCAATTCGCCCCGAATTCGTCCTCGACGGAAACGGCGTCCGTTTCACCGACGTCAGCCGGTTCGAAGTCATCGAAAACCCCTTCTCGCTGTCGAATAACCTCGACGGTTAACTCACCGGACGAATCGATGTCCCACCGGAGCTTATCACCCGGCCCGATATCGAGATCGCGACGGATCTCGGCCGGAATCGTCACCATTCCCCGTTCACTCACGGCCGTCTCCTCCGGAGATTCCGACGTCGCCATAGTCGTGATAGACGCCGATCACATTTACATGTTACTCCACATGTGTACGATGGCAGCTGCGTGGTGAGACTGCCAGTATCGGCGGGTGGACGTTCGGTCGCAGGCAGTGAACGACGTCGATCATAACACCAGCGTGAATAGCAGGAGCGCGACGAGCGTCATGATCGAGGCGTGCTTCGCGCCCGCCCGGACGTCCCCCGTCGCGAGCTGGCCCGCGACGAAGCCGGACGTCGCCCCCTGGATCACCGCCGCGTGGTAGAAGAGCATGTCGTAGGTCTCGCGAGCGCCGTCGCCCATGTTCGCGAACGGGCTGTCGGCGGCCGCGTCGTTCGCGGCGGCTTCGGCGGCCGCGTCGGTCGGCAGGCTCGGCAGGAGGTACGCCGTCAGCACGGCGATGATGAAGACGAAGACGAGGAACGAGACGTAGACGACGACCATGTACTCGGTCATCGTCTGCTTGCGCTCGCGCTCGAGGCGGAGGTCGGCGGCCGCCTGGCGCGAGGCGATCCGGAGCACGGTCGTGAGGTTGCCGCTCGCGTTCATCGCCTCGGTCAGCAGCGTCACCATCCGCGAAACCGACCGCGTGCGGATGCGGCGTTCGAATCGCCGAAACGCCGTCCCGAGGTCGGCGC
This sequence comes from Halovivax limisalsi, assembly GCF_023093535.1. Lineage (NCBI taxonomy): Archaea > Methanobacteriati > Methanobacteriota > Halobacteria > Halobacteriales > Natrialbaceae > Halovivax > Halovivax limisalsi. The sequence continues at coordinate 1,581,567 of NZ_CP095757.1, read as the reverse complement.
CGAAGCGGACGTCGCCCCTGAGGCGATCGATGTCGGCGTCGAGCGCGCCCAGGTCGGAGTCGCCGACGCGCTTGACGGCGGCGACGATCGACATGCCCGCCTCGTTCAGACTCGCGAGGCGATCGAGCAGGTCGGGGACGGCCGCCTCGATCGCGTCGATCCGGCGGCGGTGGATCTCGTAGACGATCGCGAACGTGCCCGTGACGAACAGGCCCGCGAGGATCACGATATCGTCGATCGCCGCGGGTCCGGACTCGAGCGCGAGGTGGAGGCGCGACCCGACGGCCGCGAGGGCGATCGGAACCGTCACCAGGAGGAGCCGAACCGGCCGGTCCACGATCGACCGGAGTGGGCGCCCCAGGAGAGTCCTGACGCGTCGAACCCGCCGATAGAATCGGAGGCGAGCCAGGTTCGCCTCGGGCCGCCCGGCCCGCGGATCGACCGGGGACGCCGGCGCCGCGGTCGCGGACGGGTCACGTTCGACGCCGCCGTCGGGAAGCGCGGGCGTCGCGGACTCGGCGCCTCGATCGTCCGGTGGCCCCGACGAAACGTCCCCCGGATTGATCGAGTCGGTGACCATGCTGAGGTAGACCACGAACGCGAGATTGCCGAGCGGCAGGAGGACGTAGATGAGCGCCCGGAGCGGCGCCATCGTATTCCCCATCGAGATCCCCAGGACGACGAGGATCGTGATCAGGAACAGCGGGCCGGCCACCAGGACGGTGACGTAGGCCTCCGCCAGCGTCGCCAGGATATTGAGGATGCTCTCCTGCTGGGACTCGGCCTCCTCGCGATAGTCGTGGTACTGGCGTTCGAGAAACGACGAGAGGCTGTGGCCGCTCTGGAGCACGCTGACCAGGTTCTCGGTGAACTCCTTGAACTGTGTACTCGAGGTCCGGCGGCCCATCGTTTGCAACGCCTCGGTGACGTCGGTGCCGAAGGTGTCCATGTTCCTGACCGCGACGTCGAACTCCGCCGCGGCCGCGCCGTAGGTGTCGCCGTTGCGAGCGACGATCCGCAACACCGTCGGGAACTCCATCCCGCTCCGGGAGAGCGCGTAGCAGAAGGCGACCGTCGAAGGGAGCGTCGCCTCGATCGCCCGGGCCCGGCGGCCGGCGAGGTACGACGGGTACCACCACCGAAACCAGTAGGTGCCGACACCCGCGACGACGCCGAGTGTCGTCGCCGACGCCAGAAAGAGGACGAAGAGCTCCGACGGCGACAGCGTGGGGACGCCGCCGAGATCCGCCAGAAACGCGAGCATCGATGGGAGCGACTCGCGCAGCACGTCCGGTTCGATCGAGAGGACGGTGAGCACGCCCCAGATGGCGTAGATGCCGGCGACGCTCCCGACGACCGCGGCGACCGACGCGACGGCGAGCGTCCGGGCTCCGTGTTCGCGATACGTATCGGTGACGTGGGCCGCCCGTAAGGCGTGACGTCGGTTCGGGTGCTCGTCGCGGAACTCGTCGACGTAATCGCCGAAGGCGTAGATGGCCAGTCGGGTGACGACGCGATCCGTCGGTTCGTGGACGCGCGCCGCTGCGAGCGGAATCAGCAGTGACAGCGCGACCACGAGCGGCAGGAAATTCACGCTACTCACGGGATCACCTCGCCACGAAACCGGCGTTCGAGCCGGTTTCGGGGGTCGGTTTCACGAGTTCTCACCGGCCCGTCTCTGCGTCGGTGGCGAGCCCGCAGACTCGCTGGCGAGCGCCGTCGCCCCGTCGTCCCCGGCCGGGTCCGTCGGTCCGTCGCCGGCCGGCTCCGTCGACCCGTCGCCAGTCGGCGCTGTCGTCGGGCCGCCGTTCGGATCGGCCGTGTCGCCGCCGTCGTCGGGACCGCCGTCGCCCGACTCGGTGCGGCCGGCGGGCGAATCCTCGATCGCATCGCCGCGGCCGATGCGTTCGAGGACGGTGGGCTTGTCGGCGTAGTACTCGTTGACGAGCGCCGTGAACCGGCGATAATCGGAGATGTCCTGCTCGTGAACGTACGCCAGGAACGCCTCGCGGTTCTTGCGCTCGACGCGCAACTCCCGCTCGCTCCAGCCGCGGTTCTCGCGGATCTCGCCGAGGAGGGTGCTGCCCGACTCCTCGAACGTGTCCGAGTCGCCGTCCCACGTGAACGCCGTCGAGTAGTCGAGTTCGCCGGTTCGCTGGTCGATCCCCTCGATCTCCGCCAGAACCGCGTTCCGGCGGACGCGCTCGCCGTCTTCGAGGCGCGTGAGTTTCTGGATCGAGAGGATGTCCAGGCTCTGGACCATCGCCCGCGGCACGTTGATCGGCTCGTTCTCCAGCCGGTTGATGACCGTCTGGACGGAGTCCGCGTGCATCGTCGAGTACGTCGTGTGGCCGGTGTTCATCGCCTGGAAGAGCGTGATGGCCTCCTCGCCGCGGACCTCGCCGACGGCGATGTACTCCGGGCGGTGGCGCAGCGCCGAGCGCAGCAGGTCGTACATCGTGACGTCGGTGCCCTCGTGGATGCGCTCCCTGGTGATCGAGGAGAGCCAGTTGTCGTGATAGAGCGTGAGTTCGCGCGTGTCCTCGATGGTGAGGATCTTCGACCTGGGCGGGATGAACATCGAGACGGCGTTCATGCTCGTCGTCTTTCCGGAGGCCGTCCCGCCGGCGAAGATCAGGCTCTTGTTGTGCTCGATGGCCAGCCAGAGGTACGCGAGCTGCGTGACGTTGAACGTCCCGTACTCGATCAGGTCGACGGGCGTGAACGGCTCGTCGGCGTACTTTCGGATTGTGAAGGCGGATCCGCGCGGCGTCACCTCCTGACCCAGCGCGAGTTCGGCCCGGGAGCCGTCGGGCAGCGTCGTCTCGACCATCGGATCGCCGATCGAGATGTGTCGGCCGGAGCGCTGGGCAAGCCGGACGACGAACTGGTCGAGCGAGGCCTGCTCGAACGAGACGGTCGTCGCGACGTCGGTGTACTCGTCGTGGTAGACGAAGATCGGCAGGTCGTAGCCGTCGCACGAGATGTCCTCGACGTGCGGGTCCTTCATGATCGGGTCGAGCCGGCTGTACCCCTGGAAATCCCGGTGGACGTAGTAGTACAATCGGTAGAAGGTTTCGACGCCGATATCGACGCCGTAGCGCTCGAGGAGGTCCACCACCGCATCCCACAGTCGCGTCTCGACGTCGGGGTGATCGTCGTCTCGATAGAGCAGCGGATCCCGAACGTCCTCGAGGACCATTTCGAGCAGGGCGGCTTCTTCCTCCGTGAGTGACGGTTCGACGACGGTGTACCGGTGGGCGTTGTCGTCAGGGTCGTAGCAGATCGAAACGAACGCGAACGGGGCGTTCACCCAGTAGCGGTCGACCTCTCGAAGCCCCTCGGGGACCGCGTAGGAAACCAGCGGTTCGTGTCTCGTCGGATCGTAGCGCTCGACGTCGAGACGCGAGCCTCGGAGGACGTCGAGCGCGTAGCCGATGCGGCGCTTGAGCCGGTCGAGTCGACCGTCAGTCGCGCCGGTCCGGTCGACGTCGGACGGCGTCGACGCGGTCGCGGCGGCGTCGAGGGGATCGCCGTCGTCTGGGGGGTCCTGGTTGTCCATCGCTGGCGGAGTCGCTCACCAAGTATCCGGAACGCGGCGTCTTAAATCGGATGGCCGCGGGAACGGCGACGCTATCACCGGCGCTGTCGCCACACGCCGCCCAGGTGGCAGCGGTCCGAATCGGACGTCGCGACCGAGCCCACGGCTAGAGTCGGCGGTCACGGGAGCGGAGAGAGCGGTCCGCACGATCGCGGTATCGGATCGGCGGACAGTCAGGCGAACCGGCAGTTCGATTCAGGGACTGGGCGTTACGTTCATACGGTCGGACCCCTAACATGGAAGTACCGAATGAGGCGCGAACACTTCACGCTCGACGTCGAGAACGTCGACTGGGTAGGAACCGACGGCGAGCCGCGAAAACCGTCGGTAACGATCGACTTCGAAGGCTCCGGATCGGATCTCGAATCGCGCCTCACCGGCCCCGACGGCGAACTGCTCGCCGCGGACGAAACGGACGTCGCGCTCCGGCTGCAGGAGGAGGCCGACGACGGCCCCGGCGTGGTCAGCGTCACCGAGCGGATCACCGGCGACTTCGTCCTCGAGTTAAACGTTGACGCCGACGACGTCATCCGCTTTATCACCGCCGCCCGCCGCTACGGCGAAGCCGCCGGCGACGAGAGCGGGCGCTACGAGGTGACGCTCAGTATCGACGGCGAGCCGTTCGTCACCTACGAAAAGCGCACCTTCCTCGTCTACGACGACGAGGGGAGCCTGCTCCGAAAGCAGAGTCTGATCCCCGGCGGCGTCGAACTCTGAACGGACGGTCCCGACCGAGTGCTGACGCCGAACGGGTCGTGGGCGAGGGCTTCGGGGCGCGGGGCCGAACCAGCAGGTATAAGTATTTTAGGGGCGCCTAAACAACTACGAATCGATCGCGGGTCCCGGCCATGTCCAGCCAACACACACTCGAGCGGCGGGCGGAGTCGACCGGCGCGTCGGACGAGTCCGACGTCGCGCTCGAACTCGATGACGTCGCTGCCTCCTACGGCGCCGAACGCGTCATCGAGCGCTGTTCGCTGCAGGTCTACGACGGCGAAATTCTGACGCTGCTAGGGCCGTCAGGCTGCGGCAAGACGACGACCCTCCGGCTGATCGCCGGGCTCGAAACGCCCGACGCCGGTCGCGTTCGACTGTACGACGAGACGGTGGCCGGCGACGAGGCCTTCGTCGCCCCCGAGGATCGCAACGTCGGCGTCGTCTTCCAGGAGTTCGCGCTCTTTCCGCACCTGACCGTGCGCGAGAACGTCGCGTTCGGCATCGACGACTGGGATCGCGACGCGCGCGAGTCGCGCGTGGACGAACTGCTCGATCTGGTCGGCCTCCCGGAGCAGGCGGGGGCCTACCCCGACGAACTCTCGGGCGGGCAGCAACAGCGGGTGGCGCTCGCGCGGTCGCTCGCCCCCGAACCGGCGATCCTCTTGCTCGACGAACCCTTCTCGAACCTCGACGTCGACCTCCGGGTTGAGATGCGCGAGGAGGTCCGCCGGATCATCAAGTCCGCCGGCGTCACCGCCGTCTCCGTCACCCACGACCAGGAGGAGGCGCTGTCGATCTCCGATCGCGTCGCGGTCATGGCCGACGGGACGCTCGAACAGGTCGGCGTCCCCGAGCAGGTCTTTCAGCACCCGAAATCTCGCTTCGTCGCCGGCTTCCTCGGCCACGCGAGCTTCCTCTCGGGGACGGTCCAGGGCGATCACGTCGAGACCGCGCTCGGCCCCGTTCGGCGCGACGCCGTCAGCGGCCTCGTCGAGACCTACGACCGCACGGAGATCGACCTCCTCGTCCGCCCCGACGACGTCACGGCTTACCCCGCGAGCGAGGTGGAGACCGACGGGGAAGTCGTCTACCGCCGGTATCTCGGCCCGACGATCCTCTATCGCGTCGCGCTCGACGACGGCGAGACCGTCGAGTGCATGCACAACCACTCGGATCGGATCGAATTGGGCGAGCGCGTCGCCGTCCGCGTGACGGCCGACCACGAACTCGCCTGGTTCCCCGCGAGTCAGCGAGACGAGGCGCCGGAAGCGACGACCGAGTCGGACCGGGCGGCGCCCGGCAGCGCGATCGAGGCCGCCCGAGACGAGCCGGCCGAGTCCGCGGGCGTGCCGGGCGAGGCCGGCCCGGTCGAGCCGACCGATGACTGAAACCGGGCGGCCGCCGGGTGACACGCGGCCTGAGAGAGACCGGGCCCGTTCTTGGGGATCGCCGGTGGAACGGAGGACATGGGTTCGTACTGGCGGCTGCAGACCGCGTGCGGTGCGATCGCCGCGGCCCTCGTGATCGGCGTCATCCTGGTCTCGAGCTGGCTGGCCGAGCCGTCGACGTTCGCCTGGCGCCACCGGGCGCTCTCGGACATGGGCCGAGCCGACGCCCGCACGTTCGCCCTGTTCAACGGCGGGCTCGCCGGCGCGGGCGTACTCGGCATCGGCTTCGTTCCGCGCGTCCAAGACCTGTCGCAAAATCGCCTCCAGCGCCTCGGCGCGATCGCACTCGCCGGGTCGCTCGCGGGGCTCGCGGGCGCCGGCGTCTTCTTCCTCGATCACTCGCGCGTCTACCTGCCGATCGACCTCCACGCGCCGGCTGCCATCGCGACGTTCACGCTGGCGCCGGTCGCGGCGATCGGCTTCGGCGTCGGCGCCTGGGAGGCCGACCAGCGACGACTCGCCGCGGGCTCGATTCTTGCGGGGGCGATCCCGGTCGCCTCCTGGCTCCTGTGGCTCGCCGGCGCCGTCCGCGGTGCTCGGGACTGGTTCAGCGTCCCCGAACTCGTCGCGACGGTCAGCCTGGCCGCGTGGCTCGCGTTGCTCGTCGACCGGAGTCGCCGCAGTGGACCGACCGGAGAGTGAGCACCCGGTCGTCTGACTCGGCCCGGGCCAGCAAGCTGGCTGCCACCGGGCAGTCGGTCTCGCGGTCGCCGACCGTCTCCAGAACGAGTCGACGGGCCGGTCGAGACGCGGGTCGACGGCGAACACGGTACCGAGACGAAGACGGCCACCGAACCAGCGGACCATCGAACGACGCTCCGGGGCTCCTTCGTCGGTGACGCCGAGCGCAATCTGTCCGACGTAACCGACCGCTACTGTCGTACGCCAACGGCCCGCATACCGCCGCGTGCGGCGGGAACGGAACCGATCCGCAAAACCCTTAACAGGGGTACGCACCTACAGGCGATCATGCATAAGGACGAGCTGCTGGAGCTCCACGCCGAACTGGTCATCATCATGGAGTACTTCGACGACCGGGAGGACGTCGAGGACGGGCTCTTCGACGCGTACCGCCAGCTCGACGTGGATCCCGGCGACGCACACAAGTCAAAGAGCGAACACAAACACGCCGTCTTCGTGCTCGGAAACGCCCTCGCGAACGCCATCAGCAGCGACGAGTTCTCGAGCGCGGGCCGGATCGGCAAGCGCATGCAGGAACTGGCCGACGACGCGGAATCGAAGATCTAGAGCCGATCGGGACCCGGGGGACGGACTCCAAGCGAGTCGCCGAAGGAAACTCGCGGGCCGTCCGAGCCACCGAGTGTCGTCGGTGCCGCGTCGTCGCCCGCGATTCGGGCGTCGGAGTGTGCGAACGAAGCCGTCGCCGGCGAATCGGTCGGGTGAACGAACAATTAGCGCTGTCGATTTGTAGGCGAAACGGTTATACTTTGCTTGCCGCTTGTTGGCGTATGGACTCACGTACGCAAGCGCGCGTCGAGCGCTGGGAGTCGCGCCCGTTCGACGGGGACGAACTGCCCGCGCTCGCCGACGCCGATTTCTCCGGCGCCGTGACGGCCGCCGGCACCTGGCTGTTCGTCCTGAACGGCCGGGTCGTCGGCGTCGTCGACGGCCGGATCACGGACGTTCACGGAACGAGCGGGACGATCTACGAGGCCCCCGAGGACGTCCTTCCCCTCCTGCTCGCGATGCTCGAAACCGGCGGTGAGAGCCGCGGGACGTACTACACTAACGAGACCTCGCTGGCCGAGGTCGACCGCACGCTGCAACAGGGATCGTTCACCGGCTACGTCGAGTTGAGCGAACAGGTCCTCTCCGGGGACTACTACGCCGTCTACTACGGCGGCAAGCGCATGTCCGCGGCCTACATCGGCAACGCCGAACGCCTCGTCACCGGCGAGGAGGCCTTCGAGCGCGCCGACGACGAGGTCGGCCTCTACGAGGTCGTCGACGTCGACGTCGAGGTCACCGACGTTCCCGGACACCGGGATTCCGCAGCCGCCCCGACGTCCGACGCCGACGGTAGCCGGTCCGGCCCGGCGACCGCCACCGACTCGACCGCGACGAACGACGCCTCGGCGGGAGCGTCTGACGGTGGGAACGGTGCACCCGCGAGCGGTGCGGAAACGGACGCGACGGTCGACGCGCGGGGGGACGCCGCGAGCGCGTCGAGCGATCCGAGCGCGGACGACGCCGCGGATCCGACCGGGACGGACCAGTCCCAGGCAACGGGCGGGGAACCGGTCGATCCCCTCGCCGAGTCGGCGCCCGATCCCGGAAGCGCCGCGGCGGAAGACCCGGAGGGTACCACACCCGATCCGACGGCGGATTCGGGTTCGGACTCCGTCGTCGCGGCCGAGCCCACCTCCGACGCGTCCGACGGCGTGACGACGGACGCGGCCTCGCGAACCGGCGCGACTGAACCGGCGGACGCGTCGGACCAGTCACCGGGCGGCGAATCCAGCGAGGATAGCGCAACTGGGTCCGAACCGGTCGCGGACGACGCGGCGACGGCGGCCGGCCGGTCGGAGTCGTTCGACGAGACCGATATCGGGCCGGACGAGGGCGACGGGGACGCCGCGGCCGGTGCATCCGAGGCGACCGGGACCGGACGGGACGCCTCACCCGCGAACCGACCGGCCCCCGGAGCGGGCGATCGAGCGGACGCCGACGGTCGGGCGGAACCCGACGACCGCCCGGATGCGGACGATCCGACGGGGCATGCGGACCCCGGCGCCGATCGAGCGGCCGGGCCTCGAACGGGGGCCGAACCCGAGGCGGACGCGAGCGAGGGAGAACACGACGAGCGATTCAAAGAGGAAGCGCGCTGGCGGGAGACGCGTCAGATTCCGTCGATCGATCCGGAGAACTCCCGGCCGGATCCGAGCGCCGGACGCGAGCGACGGGCGCCGTCGGAGCGATCGCAGACGACCGAACCCGCCCGGCCGGCGGACGGCCAGTCTCCCGAACCCGCCGAGGGAGCCGACACCGGCTCGGTCGCCGACGGTTCCGCCACCGATACGGTCGCCTCGACTGACCGCGCGCTGCGGTCGGACATGCTCGAACGCGAGGACAAGATCGACCGCCTGACCCAGCGCGTCACCGAGATCGAGGCCGAGAAGGACGAACTCGAGGCCGAGCGCGACCGGTTGGCCGGCGAGAACGAGGAACTCAGAGAACGCATCGCCGACCTGGAATCGCAGCTCCGGTCCCTCGAAGCTGAACGCGATTCCCAGCGGGCGTCGGCCGGCGGTCACGGATCCCGGGCGGGGTCGGCCGGCGTCGACGGCTCCCCGGAGACGGGTTCGCCCGCGGCGACCGGTTCGGCGACGCTCACACCGGCCGAGGCCCTCGCCGGGACGAACGTCTTCGTTCGGTACGCCTCGAAGAGTCAGCCGACCCTCGAGGCGGCCCACGACGGCGACGGGAGCCGGAGCGACGTCGTCGAGAACCTCCAGCTCGAGCGCCACACGGGCTTCGACGCGAGCCGGGCGACCGTCGGGGACGCGTCCTACGACGAGTTCCTCGAGGGGACGGTCCAGTATCGATTCGTCCGCTGGCTCGTCGAGACGGCCCTGTTCGAGATCAGGGAGACCGGCAACGCAGCCGGGCTCGCCGACCTGTACGACGCGATCCCGCGGATCGACCGCGTCGAACTCGACGCGACCATCTCCCTCGAGGACGACGACACCGAGAACGTCCCCGATCGCGTCACCTTCGACCTGGCCGCGTTCGACAAGCGAGGGACGCCCCTCGTCGTGGCCAACTGCAACGACTCGCGCGACCCGGCCGATCGATCGATGCTCGAGTCGCTCGAGGCCGAGGCCTCGGCCGTCTGTGCGAACTACCCGGCCCTCGGCGGCGCGGTCGCGGTCACGTCGAGCTTCTTCGAACCAGGCGCGCTCGAATTCGCCGAGGAGGCGACCAGCAGCGGCCTGCTCAACCGCAGTTCGAAGCGCAGCCACGTGAGCCTCTCGCGCAAGCAGGGCTATCACTTCTGTCTGGTCGAGTCGAGAAGCGGCGGCTTCCACGTCACCGTCCCCGAGCTGTAGGAGCGCTCGACGCCGTACGGTCGCTCGGACGGCGATCAGGCCGCGACGCTACCGTGTGGGCGGGTCACAGTTTCGAGACGAGCCCGCCGCTCGCGGTCGCATCGCGATGACACGCACGTGAGCGGGCTACTGCGGAGTCGGCGACACGACGGGCTGTCGCGAGACGGCGTCGAAAACGTAGCCGGCCGACACGGACAGGAACCGCGAGCGGGATCGCGAGCCGGTGGCGGACCACCGGGCGGCGCCGGTCAGGACTCGGCTTCGGCGGCGTTTTCGATCTTCATCCCCTCGAGCTTCTCGGAGATGGTCTCGATTTTCCCGTCCAGGTCCTCGACGAAGTTCTCCGTCTCCTCGGTCTTGATCGCTCCCTGGCTGGACGGTTCGATGAGGTTCTCTTCCTCGAGGACGCGAAGCGAGTAGCGAACCTTGTGGTGCGGGTAGCCGGTCTCGTTCGACATCTTCACGATGCCGATCGGTTCGTTCTCGAGGACCATCTTCAGGACCTGGAGATGACGCTCCAACATGTCCACCTCCTTCTCAAGTCGGTCTATCATGGCATTTGTTAACTTGTCGTTGCCCCTTTTAAAGGTTGCCCTCGGCGGGCACGGGTCACACGTTGCGGTTCGACGTGCGAGGGGTTAACACTTCCCCTCTGGGAGGGAGGCGAGGGATCGTAATCGGTTTATCGACCGGGACAGAAGCCGATCCTGTCATGACCGTTACTATCGTCGGGTCGCAACTCGGCGACGAAGGGAAGGGCGGCGTCGTCGACATCTACGGCGACGGGGCGGACGTCGTCGTGCGATACCAGGGCGGGGATAACGCGGGCCACACCGTCGTTCTCGGCGAGGAGACGTACAAGCTCTCGCTCGTTCCCTCCGGCGCCGTCCGCGGGACGGTCGGCGTCCTCGGCAACGGCTGCGTGGTCAACCCCGAGACGCTGTTCGAGGAGATCGACGCCCTCCGCGAGCGCGGCCTCGATCCCGACGTTCGCGTTGCCGAACGCGCCCACGTGATCCTGCCGTACCACCGCGTGCTGGACGGCATCGAGGAGGAAGCGAAGGACGATCTCGCCGCGGGAACCACCAAGCGCGGCATCGGCCCGACGTACGAGGACAAGGCCGGCCGCCGCGGCGTGCGGGTCGGCGACCTCCTCGATCCCGAGGTGCTGCGCGAGCGCCTGGAGTACGTCGTTCCGCAAAAGCGGGCGCTGGCCAGCGAGGTCTACGGCGTCGACCCCGACGAGGCGTTCGACGTCGACGCACTCTTCGAGACCTACCGCGAGTACGGCGAGCGGCTCGCCGACGAGGAGATGACGGTCAACTGCAGTGACTACCTGAACCGGCGCCTCGACGACGGCGACGACGTCGTCTTCGAAGGGGCCCAGGGGACGGCGCTGGACATCGACTACGGCGTCTACCCCTACGTCACCTCGTCGAACCCGAGCGCGGGCGGGGTCGCGGTCGGCGCCGGCGTCGCGCCCGCCGTCGTCGGCGACGGCGACGTGATCGGGATCGTGAAGGCCTACCTCTCGCGGGTCGGCACGGGGCCGCTCCCGACCGAACTCGGCGGCGTCGAGGGACAGACGCCGGGCTACGACGGCCCGGCCGACGCGGACGACGAGGCGGAGTCGCTCGCGGCCTACATCCGCGACGAGGGCGGCGAGTACGGCACCGTCACCGGTCGGCCGCGACGCGTCGGCTGGCTCGATATGCCGATGCTCCGTCACGCCGCGCGGACGAGCGGCTTCACCGGTATCGTCGTCAACCACGTCGACACGCTCGCCGGCCTCGACGAGGTAACGGTCGGCCATTCCTACACGATGACGACCCGCGACGGCGAGACCCGGGAGCTCGATACAATGCCGCCGACGACCGAACAGTGGGCGCGCTGCGAAGCGAACCTGCGGACGTTCGACGGCTGGCCGGACGTCGACTGGGCCGACGTCGTCGACGCCGGCTGGGAGGGCCTCCCGGAGGCGGCGCGGACGTACCTGACGTACGTCAGCGAGGAACTCGACGTCGACCTCTACGCCGTCGGCGTCGGCCCGGGTCGCGAGGAGACGATCGTCCTCGAAGATCCGTTTGACTGAGGGAAGTGGACTCCAGGGTCCACCGGCGGCCGACGACGCGGTCGGAAACCCCGGCGGACACCTGCGACCGGCGACGCGGCTTCCCGAAACCTTTTGACCTATGCGCGCGGCCTGACGTGTATGAAGGAGTCGCTTCTCGACATTCTCTGCTGTCCGCTCGACAAGCACGATCTTGACCTCGAAGACGCCGAGGGTGACTCGGAGATCGAATCCGGGACGCTCGTCTGTACGGAGTGTGGCGAACGCTACCCGATCGAGGACGGCATCCCGAACCTGCTCCCGCCGGACATGCGCGACGGGACGCCGGCCTGATTCCCGTGTCTCCCCAGACGATCGCGGTCCACGTCGATCGCTACGACGAAGGGGCCATCGACAGTACGCCGCCCTCGATCGAGACCGATCGCTCGTTCGACCTCCACGTCACCAATCACGGCGAACCCGTCCACCTCCACGTCCGCGCCGACGACGAGCTCGCGGACGTCGTCTCGGTCGCGGAGACGAACCCCTACGTCGAATCCGGCGAGTCGATCACGATTCCGGTCCGCGTCGGCGCGCACGAGAGCGACCGATCCGGCGCGGTGGAGCTGTCGACGCGCTTCGGCGCGAACACGGCGGCCATCGACCTGACGCTGACGGGCGGCGTCGATCCGGACGATCGGGTCGACGTCGACGAGCGCCTCGCGTCGCCGCCGGACCGGGGCGAGTCGGCCGACGACGGCGCCGAACGGCGGTCGGTCCCGACGGACGCGCTCGCCCTCGCCGGGCTCGTCGTCCTCGCGCTGGTGGTCGGGATCGGCGCGCTCTCGATCGTCGACGGGCCGGCCGCGATCCTCGGGGGACTCACCGTCCTCGCCGGCGTTCTGGTCGCGGGCTACCTCCTCGCGAGCGGCGACGCCTGAGGGCGCTGCGCCCGGCGACGGCGGATCGCCCACCACCATTAATGTGAGTCGCCGTCCCGGATCGAGACGATGGCCGACCTCGAGGTATTCGTCGACGGGGCAGCGTACGATCGGATCGAGGAAATCGGAGCGCACGCCGCACGGGCCGAGTCGCTCGGCTTCGAGCGCTTTTCGATCGGGGAGACGACGGGCTGGAACGTCGTCCCCGCGCTCTCGATCGCCGCGGACCGGACGAGCGAGATCGAGCTCGGAACGGCCGTGCTCTCGCCGTACGGGCGTTCGCCGGCGATGCTCGCACAGACGGCGTTCGCACTTTCGGACCTGTCGGACGGGCGATTCCGGCTCGGACTCGGCGCGAGTTCGCCGGCGATCACCGAGCGCTGGCACGGCGAGACCTACGACCGGCCCCTGCGGCGGCTGCGCGAGACGATCGACGTCGTCCGCACCATCGCGGAAACGGGGACCTCGGCCTACCGCGGTGCCGTGTTCGACATCGACGGCCTCTCGTACGACCGCGACCCGCCCGCCGAGTGCCCGCCGATCGACGTCGCCGCGCTCGGCCCCACGGCCACGGAGCTGGCCGGCCGATTCGCGGACGGCTGGCTCCCCCAGCTCCTCACGGCGGACGGCCTGGCCGATCGGCTCGAGGACCTTCGCCGCGGCGTCGAACTCGGCGACCGATCGATCGCGGACGTCCGCGTCGCCCCGACCGTCGTCTGCGTCGCGGACCCGGACGCCGACCGGGCCCGCTCGATCGCCCGCTCCGACGTCGCGTTCATGCTCGGTGCGTACGGCCCGTACTACGGCGATTCGGTGGCCGAGCAGGGGTATCAGGACGTCGTCGAGGCGATCAGAGACGCGTGGGCGGATCGCGATACGGACGCGATGGCCGCGGCGCTCCCCGACGACCTGCTCGACGAACTCGCCGCCGCGGGGACGCCCGCGGACGTCCGCGAGTGGGTGGCCGACTACGCGGCGCTCGACGGCGTCGACGCCGTTCAGGTCACGTTCGCGAACGGAATGGACGAGGAAGACAGAGAGCGGACGACGGAAGCCGTCGCCGAGTTCATCGACTGACGACTCGACACGATCACCGACAGCTGTTCGACGATCCGACGCGATCGTAGACGGGCATTCGACGAGCAGGCGGGTCCCCGACGCGGAGGGACTCGCCACCGCCGGATTCGTCAGTCATCGAAGGCGACCTCGCCGTCGGATCGGTTCGCGTCCCACTCGTCCTTCGAGACGCTGTAGCGATTGACCGCCGCGGGCTCGCCGTCGAAGGTGTGCCAGTTGCGAAGCGTCCCCTCGCGGCGCCCGCCGTGGGCCTCGACGTACTTCTCGATCGCCCGATTGGACTTCTCGTTGTCGACGTGGGCCGTGACGGCGACCAGTTCGAGGTCGAGGCGGTCGAACGCCAGTTCCAGCATCGCTGCGGCGCGCTCGCCGGAGTAGCCGCGGCCCCAGAACGGCTTCGAGAGCCAGGTGCCCAGGACCATCGTCCGGCGGTCCCACTCGACGGAACAGCCGGCCGCACCGGCGAGCGTTCCCGCCCCGTCCTCCCCCTCGCGCGGGCGGACGACGTACGTCGCCCCGTCGCCCTCGTCGTACTGCTCGCCGGCGAACTCGACGAACTCGAGGGTGTCCTTCGGCGTCTGGTGTGCGTCCCAGGTGAGATAGCGCGTCACCTCCTCGACGTCCGGGCGGGTGCCGGCCGCCTCGTAGAGTTCGAGGAGGTCCACCGTCTCGGGATGCAGAAGCTCGAGTCGGAGTCGCTCGGTTCGGATCGTCTCGGGAAAGAGATCGGTCATCGCGAGATCACGCTCGCCTCAGGTGTACGAAATCCACGACGTAAGGGTTTCGCTTACGCGCGCTCGTCCGTTTCCCGTTCGTTCGTCCCGGCCAGCGCGTCCGTTTCCCGTTCGTTCGTCCCACTTCGTTCGTCCGTCGCGGACCGATACGCCGCCCGGGTGATCGAGTAGCGATGAAGGTCGAACGGTTCCCCATCGACGACCGTCATATCGCGAAAGCGCCCCTCGTACGCGCCGCCGTAGGCGTCGACGTAGTTCTCGATGGCCCGCTTCGAGCGCTCGTTGCCAGCGGCACAGCCGACCGCGACGCACTCGAGATCGAGTCGCTCGAACGCGAGTTCGAGTAGCGCACCGGCGCGCTCACCGGAATATCCCCGCCCCCAGAAGGGTTTCCGAAGGAGAATGGCCGGTTGGGCCAGGCGCGTCTCCCAGTCGACGTACAGGATCGTCGATCCAGCGATCTCGCCAGCCCCCGGTTCGCCCGATCGCGGTCGTATCAAGTAGGTCACAGCGTCGGCCTCCGCGGCACTCCTGCCCGCGGTGGCGACGAACGCCTTCGAATCGGCCGGCGTATCGGGTTCGTCGACCGGCACGTACTCGTAGACGGTCTCCGGATCGGGATCGTCGGCGAAGGCCTCGTAATGATCGAGCGCGTCGACCGACCCCGGTTCCACGCGTTCCAGCCGGAGCCGGTCGGTTTCGAGGTGCTCGGGAAACAGCTCGGTCATAGTGAGTCGTTCGATCGTGCTGACAATACCGGTTTCGAACGACGTCGGTTTCGAACGTGGTGAAAGCACGGCGCGGAGTCCGGCGCTGTGGCAGCGATGGGCACACCCGACCGGTGCGTGTTTCCGACCGACCCGAGTGCGTCAAGTTGATATCCCGACCGCCCGTGGAATCGGTCAGTGACGGTGACTGACGCAGGCGGTTCGATCTCGCTCGCCGCGGCCGACGCCGCGACGGGCGGTGTCGGGGCCAACCCGTTCGCGAGCCTCCTCTCGTCGTCGGTGGCGTTCGGCCTCGGCGTCGACGACCTGCTCGCCTGGCTCTCGATCGCCACGTTCGTCGCGGCCATCGGCCTCCACTGGCGCGACCGCATCGAGGTGGCCAGGTACGTCGCCGCCGCCGGAAGCGCGCTTTTCGGACTCTACTGGCTCGCGATGGTCCCCTACTTCTGGGGCGAGGTGAACAGCCCGCTCGAAACGCTCCTGGCCCTGGCGGCGTTACCCCTCTGTCTGTACGCGGCCTACCTGCTCCTCTCCGGCCGGGACTCGATGTTCGTTCTCGTCCGCGCGGTGGCGGTGATGGGTATCATCTACCTGCCGGCCGAGACGATCCCCGTCGCCCGCGAGTGGCTGATCGAGACGACGGCCTACCAGACCCACGTCGCGATGGACCTCGTCGCGGAGAGCCCGGGCCTCGAGACCGGCAGCAACGGCTACGAGAGTCGGCTCGCGTTCGATCCCGAGGCGACCGCGACGGGGCGGACGACCTACATCGTCCTCTCGTGTACCGGCCTGGGCAGCATGGCGATCTTCACCGGCCTGATCGCGTCGGTGACGGCGCCCTGGCGGCGGAAGCTGGCCGGCATCGCCGCCGCCGTGAGCATCATCTGGTTCCTCAACCTGGTGCGCAACGTCTTCATCGGCCTGGCGACGCCCCACGGCTGGTTCCAGCAGGGCCCGTTCGTCTACATGGCGACCGAGTGGATGGGGTCGGTCCCCGAGCGGGCGTCGTTTCTCGCCTCGCACAACGTGATCGCCCAGCCGGCGTCAGTCGTCGCGCTCGTCGGCATCGCGTTCGTCGTCATCCGGTTCGTCCCCGAGGTGTTCGACCCGCTCGAGGAGGTCCTGTTCGTCCTCACCGGCGACGAGTACGACCTCGCCGAGGCCTTCGGCACCGCCACCGAGAGCGAAACGGGGAAGCCGACGGCCGACTGACGGTCGGTGATGGCCCCCGACGCCCCCTTCTCATTCGCGGAGCGAGCGGTCTACGTCCGCCCCGCCGAGACGGTCGTCCTCGCGGACATCCACCTCGGCCGCGGCGAGGCTTCGGCCGTCGACGCCCCCATCGACGCGGCCGAGCGCGTCGTCTCGCGCCTGGATCGGCTCCTCGATCGGTTCGAGCCGGAAACGGTCGTCGTCGCGGGCGACCTCCTGCACTCGTTCTCGTGGGTGCCCCGCGGCGTCCGCGAGACGGTCGAACGGATCGAAACTCGGGTCGACGACTCGGGCGCGACGCTCGTCTGCACGCCAGGAAACCACGATCGGATGCTCGAAGACGTCTTCGCGGGCGAGACGGCCGACGCCTATCGACTCGCCGACGGTCGTACGATCGTCAGTCACGGCCACGAGCACCCGGATTCGATCGACGACTCGACGTCCGAGACGAACGAAGCGGCGTCCCCGAGGGACGATTCGACGTCCGAGACGGACGAACCGACTCCCGATACCGACGATCCGGCGAGCCATCGCGACGAACCGGTCACCCGCATCTTCGGGCACGACCACCCGGCGCTGGCCACCGACGGGCGCAAACGACCGTGCTTCCTCTACGGACCGCCGGGTCGTTCCGGGCACGAGGACGCCGCGGGTGAGGCCGACGAACCGGGCGTCCTCGTCCTACCCGCGTTCTCGCAGCTAGCTCGAGGCACGAAGATCAACGATCGCCCGGCGCGGGACTTCCAGTCGCCGTTGCTGTCCGACGTCGACGGGCTCTACCCGATCGTCCGAGACGACGACGCCGGCGAGACACACTGGTTTCCGCGCCTGGGGAAGTGCCGCCACGTCCTGTGACGGCGCCGGTTCCGGCCATCCCGACCGGTCCCAACAGGTCTTTGCCGGCCGACCGCACACGCCCCGGTATGGAGACCACCGACGCGTTCATCGGCCTCGCCTGTATCGACTGCGAGCGGACGTACGATCCGGCCGAGGGGACCCACCGCTGTGCGGACTGCGGCGGCATCCTCGACCCGCAGTACGACTACGACGCGATCGACGTCGATCGGGAGACGTTTCGCGGGCGGCCGTTCGACTCGCTGTGGCGCTACGCCGAGTTGCTGCCGTTCGAGCGGGACGTCGCCGTCACGATGGACGAGGGGGCGACCCCGACGGTCGACTGTCCGACGCTGGCCGACGAACTCGGCGTCGACAC
The DNA here is from genome assembly GCF_023093535.1 of Halovivax limisalsi. Lineage (NCBI taxonomy): Archaea > Methanobacteriati > Methanobacteriota > Halobacteria > Halobacteriales > Natrialbaceae > Halovivax > Halovivax limisalsi. Next base: position 1,563,776 of record NZ_CP095757.1, on the reverse strand, counting down.
GCTGCTGATCAAGGACGAGGGCCGGAATCCGACGGGCACGTTCAAGGATCGCGGCGCGTCGATGGCCGTCACCGCCGCGACGCAGCACGGCGCCGAGGACGTGGTCCTTCCGTCGGCTGGCAACGCGGGCCAGGCCGCCTCGGCCTACGCCGCCCGCGCCGGCCTCGAATCGCACGTCTTTCTCCCGTCGCGGGCCGGGTTCACCACCAAGGCGATGGTGAACGTCCACGGCGGCGACCTCACCGTCAGCGGCGGCCGGATCGGCGACGCCGGCGCCGCCGCGGCGGACGCCCAATCAGAGCACCCCGACTGGTACTCGCTGTCCTCGCTGGTGACGCCGTACCGCCACGAGGGCAAGAAGACGATGCTCTACGAACTGATCGAGCAACGCGACTGGACGGTTCCGGACGCGATCGTCTACCCCACCGGTGGCGGCGTCGGCCTCGTCGGAATGTACAAGGCCGCCCTGGAGTGGCGCGAGCTCGGCCTGATCGACGAGCTACCGTCGTTCTACGCCGCCCAGGCGACGGGCTGTGCCCCGATCGTCGAGGCCTTCGAGGCCGGTCGGGACGAGCACGACCCCGTCGAGCACCCCGACACCATCTGCGGCGGCATCGAGATCCCCGACCCGGGCGCCAGCCGGTGGATCCTCGAAGCACTGGGCGAGACCGACGGCGGCGCGGTGGCGACCGACGACGGCGAGATCCTCGACGCGGCCGTCGCGGTCGCCCAGCACGAGGGCCTCGAGATGGCACCGACCTGCGCCGCGGCGGCCAGCGGCGCCTGGGCGCTCGCCGAGTCCGGCGAGTTCGACGCGGACGACACCGTGGCGATCGTCAATACCGGTACCGGAAACAAGGACGCGGACGTCCTGCGGAGCCACCTGATGGGTCAGGGCATCTGACCCGCGACGTCGCAGAGCGGATCGCGGGCGACAATCAGTCGCTGTGCACGTCTGGGGCGGACCCCAGTTACTCAGCCGGTCGAATCGGTCGACGAATCGTCGCCCCCGTCGTCGGAGTCGGCTTCGTCGTCGGCCGGCGGCCCGCGATCATCATCGTCCGGCGGCCCCTGATCGCCCTCCTCCGGCGGGGTATCGTCATCACCGGAATCGCCCTCCGACGGACCGCCGTCACCGCCATTACCCGGTTTCTCCGCGGGCGGGCCGCGCTCGCCGTCCTGGCCCGGCGGGCCCGATCCGTCGATCCCCGGCGGGTTAACCCCGCTCAGGTTTCGGGCGACTGCGGCCACCTCGGGCCCGGTCAGATCGGAGGCGTTGCCGCGTAGCCGCTGCAGCCTGGCGGTATCGACGCCGACGTCGGTCGCCCGTCGTTCGACGTCGTCGATCGACTCGTTCAGCGAATCGAGTTCGACGGCCAGTCGCGTCAGTCGCGCCTCGCGCGCCCGTTCGGGGAGGGCGGTATCGTTTTCGAGCGCGCGCATGCGCTCGCGGATCGACTCGTACGTCGCTTCCAGATCGCCCGTCCGGTCGGTCACCGCCGTGGCTTTGTCCTCCGACCGGTCGAACGACGCCTCGAACATCCCGCGGTCGACGTCGCCGCTCGCCTCGGCCGTGCTCTGGTGCATGAAGGTCCCGAGCTCCTCGCCCATGGACCGCTCCGGTGCCCCCTCGTCACCCGATGTCGAGTCGACGACGGCGACGCCGCCCACCGAAATCGTCGTGATCGTCACGAGGACGAGACAGCCAACGGCGGCGAAACCCCATCGGTTCATCGACAGATCCTTCTCGATACCACCAATAAAAGATGACCCTTCGTTCGGACCGTTCAACATCGTTTTCGAACGGTGGTGTGGCCGTCCAACGGACTCGGGAACGGCGGGTCGAGGCACCCGTACCGATCGGATCGGGCGGTGTGAACCGTCCAGCCGCGACCATCGCTCGCACCGTGGCCGACAGTAGCTGCTGATGCATCGATCGGGACGAACGGCGATCACCGCACCGAGACGACGCCCCACTGCGACGGCGACTGCGCTGAAAGTCCTTCAACATAACCTTACTCGCAAAACGGTTATCCGTTCCCGGTTCTTGATACCACATAGCATGTTCGAGCGGTTCTCGAAGAGCTACTACCTGGGTCGCCTCTACGTGACCCCGGGCGCGGGCGACCGCGTGACGATGGACCACGCCCAACACGAGCGCGTCAACGAGCAGCTCTACGCAACCGGCGAGGGGGCCGAGCGCCTCGATACGCCGGTCGTAATGAAACTCGAGGGCCAGCACTTCCCGGTCCACGGCAGCGAGTCCGTGCCGACGAACACCCTCTCGGTGCCGGCCGACCTCCTCGAAAACACCGACATCGAGAATCCACCCGAGCTCGCCTCGGTCCTGCTCGCAAATCGCGATCGGGCCAGACAGCTCCTCGAATACGCGGGCTGGAATCCGGATCAGCCGATCGACGAGGACAACGCCGTCGACGACGGCGTCGACTGGGACGGTCCCGTCGGCACCTGAGGCCGAGACCGCTGCGAGACAGGATTCGCGGCGCGTCGATCGCACTTCCGCGATCCGAGCCGGCGGCGATCGGTTCGATCGGAGCAGTCGCTACGACGTGTCGCAGTCCGTGGGAAAGAAGTGTCGACCATCGCTCGGAGCGATGGTGACAGGAATCGTTATTTGCGGGTGAGATTCGTCGCGCGCGGTCCCTTCGGGGACGATTCGATGTCGAACTCGACTTCCTGACCCTCTTCGAGGTCCGGACCGCCGACGTCCTCCATGTGGAAGAAGACGTCCTCGTCGTCGTCTACCTCGTCGTCGTCCGTCGAAATGAAACCGTAGCCGCCCGTGTCGTTGAAGAAGTCAACTTTACCGTTTGCCATTACGGAAATAGGTTGAGCGCGGTCGCGTATAACACTTCCGAGGGTCGCAGTACCACGACACCCCCGTACCCCCGCCTCGGCCGGACGAACGACACTCGCTGTCACACGCGAGGGCCGCTCGATCGCAACGGCCCGTCGGTCCCGGTAGGCCCCTCGTTATCGCAGGCAGATATTTACGACGCGATACCGAGGTGAGACGTGCACCGCCATGAAACCGTGCCAAAGCTGCCAGACGGTCATCGACGAGTACATCCTGGACAAACAACTCGAACCCCTGCGCGAGCTCACGGCCGACGACTTCAACGTCTGTGCGGACTGCGCGACCATCGTCGCGGACGCGTGCGTGAAGTGCGGCGGCGCGGTGTACGTCCCCCGAAGCGAATCCGGTACCCCCGACTACTGCCCGGCGTGTCGATCCGACCTCATCGACCGCACCGGCCACGATCCCGGCTGGATGTGCGACCGCGCGTCCACCTGATCGGACGCGCGACCGCGATTTTTTGCCGATGCGCTCGAACGAGCAATGCCCATCCTACAGCGTGTCGAAGATCGCGCTCCGCCGCGGTATAGCGGGAATACGTGCCCTCGCCGTTCCGGTACCTAGAAGTGTTGCGGGGACGCCATTGCGCTCGATGTCCAGGCTGGACGCGTTGCTCGGGCGGGCGTCGCTGAAAGAGCGCATTGCGGAGCTCGAAGCCGACCTCGAGGACCAGCGAGCGCGCTACGAGGCCGAGTCCGAACGGCGCCGGGAGGCCGTCAGGGGGCGCCAGCGGGCCGAGGAGCGGGTCAACCGCCTCGAAGACCGGATCGCTCAGCTCGAGGGGGAGCTGGAACGTACCGACGCGGGCGACCGCGCGCCCGAGCCGCGTCGCCGGGAGTCGCTTCGCGGCGAGCGGGCGGCCGCGGTACTCGATCGGCTCCGCTCGATTCGGTCGGATCCCGAATCCGTCCTCACCGCCTGGGTATCGGAGGCCAACGCCGTTCCCGGGCCGGTCGAATCGCTCCTGGGCGAGCGGGCTCGCCTCGCGGCAGCCGTCGCACCCTGTCTCGTGGTGGCCGACGACGCCGAAGTCGTCTCGGTGGCGCTGGACCCCCCGATCGAGCCCGCGATCGACGCGGTCTGGGCGGATCGGCCCCGCCTCGAGTCCGGCTGGTTCCGCCCGACCGGCTCGTTCCGGTTCGCACTCGTCAGGGCCGATCTGTTCGCCCTCGGGACCTACGAGGGGACCGAGCAGGTCGACTTCGTCGGCTTCGAGAGCGACGTGAAGAGCGCCCACTCGAAGGGCGGCTTCTCGCAGGCTCGCTTCGAACGCGTTCGCGAGGGGCAGATCGACGACCACCTGGACGCCTCGCGGGAGGCGATCGAGGCGACGCGAAGCGAGTCAGGCGTCGAGACGCTCTACCTCGTCGGCGAGCGGGACGCCGTCGACGCCCTGGCCGACGCCCTCGACCCGGCCGCCACCGGGACCGTCGACGCGACCGGGAAGCCGGCCCCGGCGCTCGAGGACGCGTTCCGCTCGTTCTTCACGACCGAACTCGTCGCACTCTGAGGCCGGTCGACGGATCGGCCGACACTCGCGAGCGGTCGATCGAGACCGGCGACCGCGAGTCAATCGGCCGACGCCCGCGACCGCAGGTCGGTCGATCGAACCACGGGCCCGTACCGCGCCCGGTCGCGAATTCCCGCCGATACTCGAATCGTTAAGTGGGCCCTCGGCAATGGGCCGAGTATGCGCGTCACCATCCTCGCACACGAGCAGTTCCCCGACCGGGCGAAGACCGCCCAGGGCATCTTGCGGTACGCCGACTACGACGTGGTCGCCGTCCTCGACCGCGACCGGGCCGGCGAGCGCGTCGCCGACCACGTGCCGGACGCCCAGGACGCACCGATCGTGACGGGGATGGACGACGTCGACGAGCCGGTCGACGCCCTGATCGTCGGCATCGCCCCGATCGGCGGGGGCTTCGACGAGTCCTGGCGCCCCGACGTCCGAACCGCGCTCGAACGCGGCTGCGACGTCGTCTCCGGCCTGCACTACTTCCTCACCGAGGACGAGGAGTTCGCCGCGCTGGCGGCCGCCCACGACGCGGAGCTCTGGGACGTGCGCGAACCGCCCGAGGATCTTTCGGTGAGCGAGGGCGTCGCGGCCGACATCGACGCCGAGATCGTCTGTACGGTCGGCACCGACTGCTCGGTCGGGAAGATGACGGCGACGATGGAACTCGTCGACGCGGCCCGCGAGGCGGGCCACGACGCGGCGGTCATCCCCACCGGCCAGACGGGCATCATGGTGGAGGGGTGGGGCAACCCGATCGACCGGGTGATCAGCGACTTCACCGCCGGCGCCGTCGAGGAGATGATCCTCGAGAAAGGTGACGAACACGACCTGCTCGTCGTCGAGGGCCAGGGCAGCATCGTCCACCCGGCCTACTCCGCGGTCACCTGCGGCATCCTCCACGGTGCGATGGCCGACCGACTCGTCATGTGTCACGACGCCACGCGCGAGTCGATCCACGGCTACGAGTCGTTCGACCTCCCGCCGATCGAGACCTACGTTTCCCTCTACGAGTCGCTGGCCGCGCCCGTCCGCGAGAGCGAGGTTGTCGCCGGCATGCTCGACACCCACCACCTCGAGGGCGACGACGCGGCTCGCGCGGCGCTGTCTGACTTCGAGGACGCGGTCGGCGCGCCGGCGACCGACCCGATCCGGTACGACGCCGCCGAGGTGCTGGAGGCCATCGTATGACCCTCGAGACGAGCGTCGAGCGCGTCTCGCTCCCGCTCGAGTTCCCGTTTACGATCGCCCGTGGCACCTCGACGGAGACGGCGAACGTGATCGTCCGGATCGAAGACGAGGACGGCGTCGTCGGGATCGGCGGCGCGGCGCCCTCGACGCACTACGGCGAGACGGCGGCGACGGTCGAGGCCGTCCTCCCGGACCTGCTCGCCGTCGTCGAGGACGCGGGCGATCCCCACCAGCTCGAACGGATCGAGCGGCGCATGCGCGAGGCGGTCGCCGACAACCCGGCCGCCCGGTGTGCCGTCTCCATCGCCCTGCACGACCTCGTCTGCAAGCGACTCGACGTCCCGCTGTATCGCTACTGGGGGCTCGATCCCGATCGGACGGTCACCTCCTCGTACACGATCGGCATCGACGACACCGAGACGATGGCCGAGAAGACCGAGACCGCGCTCGAGCGCGGTCACGACACGCTGAAGGTCAAGCTCGGCACGGACCGCGACGTCGAGATCGTCGAGACGATCCGCGACGTCGCCCCCGAGGCCCGCCTCTACGTCGACGCCAACGAGGCCTGGACGCCGAAGGAAGCCGTCCGGAAGATCGAGCGCTTCGCCGCATACGACCTCGAATTCGTCGAGCAACCCGTCCCCGCCGAGAACCCGGAGGGACTTCGCTACGTCTCCGAGCACAGCCCGCTTCCGATCGCGGCGGACGAGTCGCTGCTGACCGCCGCCGACGTCCCGCGGGTGGCCGATCGCTGCGACGTCGCCAACCTGAAGCTGATGAAGTGCGGCGGGTTGCTGGAAGCCAGGCGCATCGTCCACGCGGCGCGAGCCCACGGCCTGCAGGTGATGTGTGGCTGTATGTCCGAGTCCAACGCTTCGATCGCGGCGGCCTGTCACCTCGCACCGCTGCTCGACTACGCCGACCTCGACGGCTCGCTCCTGCTGGCGGACGACCCGTACGACGGCGTCCCGATGCCCGGCGGCCGGATCGACCTCTCGGCGGTGACTCGGGCGGGGACCGGCGTTCGAGAGGCGTAGGCACGGCCGTACGGAACCGAGCTCACGGCCGGGACGTCTCGGCGGACAGGCCGCCCCCGACACCGCATTTTTATGTCGATACGGCCGGAATCGGGCGGTGATGAGCCAGTTGACAGCGGACCTGCAATCGGCCTACGAGGCGGCGGGGTACGACGTGAGCGAGGTAACGCAGAACCGCGACCGCGTCCGGATCGTCCTCGCCGAGGACGTCGGCGCCGACGCGGCCCGCGAGGTCGTCGACGAGACGCTCGACGAGGCGCCCCGGTTCGGCGTCAACGTCTCGACGGAATCGATCGAGGGTCACGACGGCGTCAGCACGGTCGTCTCCTTCCGGTCGGCGAACTGACGATCCCGAGCCGTCGAACGCGCCCGCGGGTCGCGATCAGCCGAGATCCTCGTCCCGGCCGGATCGTCTGAGGATGAACGGACCCATCGCCAGCGTTCGTTTGGCGATCGTCGTGATCCGGAGGATGTAGACGATGAAGACCACGAACGGGGCGAGTCCGACGACGACGCCCGCGCTGGTCACCCAGACGAGATTGTCGACGCCGAGCGTCGACCCGGGCAGGGTGCCGGCGTCGAGGTACATCAGCATCGTCACCATCACCGACAGCGCCGGAACCGCGATGTACAGCAGGGCTCGCGAGAGGTTTATCAGCTCCCACTGGAAGTACAGCGTCTTGAAGTGCTCGCGGGCCGGGCCGAAAAACGTGAGCAGTTCGATCACATCGGAGAGTTCCTCGTCGGCCGTCTCGGAGAGTTCGTCCCCGTGGTCGGCCCGGAGCTTGCGCGCGTCGTAGATCTTTCGCGAGTAGTTGAACCGGAGCGCGTGCCAGATCACCTCGAACGTGCCGAACTGGGCGTCCTCCAGCGAGCCTTTGACGGTCCGCGCGTTCTCGACGACATCGTCGACGTAGCCGTCCACCAGTTCATCGATGTCGTCGCCGTGCGACGGATCGTTCGCGACGACCGACTGGAGGTCCGTCGCCTCGTCCTCGATCCCGTCGACGAGTTCGTAGAGGAAGGCCGCGGGTTCCGGCGGCGAGGCGTCCTCGTCGAGTTCGGATTCCAGGTCGCGGCGAAAGTCCATGGAATCCCGCATCCGCTCGCGCTGGTCGCCGACGGCGCCGAGTTCCTGCGAGAGCACCAGCTGATTGATCGTGACGACGATCGACGTCCCGGTGATGATCGCTCCGATGAACGCCGAGAAGATCCAGAACGTGCCGTTGTTGGTCGCGATGATGGACCGAAGCGACGGCAGACCGAGCTGACTCAGCCCGACCAGCGCGAGGAAGATCACGAGCGAGATCGCTCCGGCGAAGACCCAGCGGTCGAGCCGGAGCAGGAGGTACAGCCGGATCCCACCCAGTCGATCGGTCGATTCGCCGCCGTCGGTCAGCAGCTGCGCGCGTCCCATCGAACCTGCGTGTCCCGTCCACGACCGCGAACAAAAGTCCCCGCCCGGTACCGGCCGACAGCCGGCGCCGTGGACCGCTTCGACGTCCGTCGGCGCGGAGTTAGCGCGGGTCTTTCGGTTCCACGCCGTAGAGCTCCTGCACGCGTTCGACGACCGTCCCGTGAAAGCCCACGAGGATCGCGACCGAACCGACGATGATGGCGATCTCGAGCGGCGAGGACATGAGCCCCAGCGCGACGATGAGCGTCGTCGCACAGGCCGCGGGGTGGTTCGTGTCCGACCAGAGCATTCCCACCGTGGTCAGCACCATCGCGAGGAGCCCGGAGAGGACGAGCCGACCGACGGCCGGCGAGAACGGCGTCCCCGCCCGGAAGACGTCGACGGCGACGAGGCCGTCCGCCAGGGCGACGTACGTGACGAATCCGGCGACGGCCGCGATGGCGTGGCCGCCGACGACGTGATACGCGCCCTCCGCCCGCGGATTCTCGCCCGTCGCGAGCAGGTACGCCGACGGACCGAGACTCGGGAAGAGGATCGGCTGGCCGCTCGCCCACGCCAGCCCGCCGAGCAACGTGACGTGTAACGCGACGTTGATCCCCGCGCTGACGTCGTCCCTGATCCCCATCCGGCGGGCCAACGCCCCACGACGGAATAAGTAGGCGGGCGGTACACGACGGGGTCGTCGTTCGGCGGGCGGTCCGCCGGTTACCGGTCCCGGCCACCGTCCGATTCCGTCACGTCGAACGGCCCCTCGTCGGGATCCTTCGTCGGCATCATCGGACCCGTCGAAGCCGTTCGGCGGGTGATCGTCGCCGTCCGCAGGATGTAGGCGACGAGTAACGAGACCGGCGCGAAGACGATCGCGACGACGGTGCTGACGACGTACGGGAAGACCCCGAACGAGACCGTCGGACCGGTGATATCCGCGTAGAAGAAGCCGAGTAACACCGCCGACAGGATCGACGGCACGCCGACGACGATCGTCAGCTGCGAGAACCGAGTCAGCTCCCGCTGCAGGTAGGTCGTCATGAAGTGTTCCCTGGCCACGGCGAACAGCCGCAGGCCGGTGAGAACGTCGTCGAACGCGGCCGTCGCGTCGTCCGAAAGCGCCTCGTCGTGGGCGGCCCTGAGGTACGACCCGGCGTACCGGAACCAGTCGTCGTCGAAACGGGCGCTGAGCGATAGCGCGTCGAACGAACTGAACGAGGTTCGGTCGAGAGCGTCGTCGAGCTGGTCCGTCTCCCGGGTCAGTTCCGCGACGTAGCGCCGGATCGGCGTTCGAACGACCGCGTCAGCCCCGTCGACCATCGACTCGAGCGCGGTCGCCCGACGGGCGATCGTTTCGGCGAGGAGTTCGAGCAACTGGGCCGGTGCCGCCGGCGCCGCGGGTGCGCTCGCCAGCGTCGCGACCTGCTCCCGAAACGACTCGACGCCCTCCAGCCGGTCCTCGGCGGTCCCCGCGGCCACGAACTCCCGCGAGAGGATCAGCTGATTGATGGAGACGACGAGCGTCACGAGCGAGAACGTCCCGGCGATCATCCCGCTTGCCACCCGGGTCATCGAGTTCGCGTTGGTGAACGAGATGATTCCGACGGCTTCGAGCACGAGCACCGACAGAAAGATCGCGACGGAAAGCAGCGTCGCGACGACGAGTCGGTCACCGTCGAGGAGGAACCACTCGCGACCCCGAACCAGCGGGCCCGCGTCGTCGGTCGGCGCAACACCGCCGGGCGCCGGGTCGCGAGAATCGCCGCTGTCGGCGTCCGCTCCCATCGGGCGTGGCTTCGACGGACGGGCAGAAAAGCGTCGGCGTTGCAACGAGTGGACGGCGATCGGGTGATCCGGCCACGAGCGATCCGGATCCCGGCTTCGGGCGATCCGACGCGCCGGTCGCGGACGATCCGCGAGCGACCGTCACGACGAGCGCGTTCGAGGATCCAGCCCCAGCAGGGTCCACACTGAAATGTTTCCGCGTTGTCGACGGTCACATGCGGAACGGGGCCGATTCTCGCCGCGGGAGACGACGCCTGTTGTACGGCCTGGGAACGGGCCTCGCCGGGTTCACCCTGACCGGCTGTCTCGATAGCGGGCGGGTCGGGTACGAATCGGGCCCGGTCCCGGACGTCAACGGGAGTAACCGGTCGACGCGGGAGCAGATCGCCGCCGTAGCGAGCGCCACGACGAGTACCGTTCAGGGCGTCTCCCCGCTCGAGACGCTCTCGCTCGACGATCACGGGTTCGTCTTCGAGGACGGCTATCAGGGCTCGACCGTCCAGGGGAGCGTGCTGAATCGCGCCGACGAGCGCGTCGAACTCGCCGAAGTGCGCGTCCGGGTCTACGACGAGAGCGGCGCGCAACTCGGCCGATACTTCGCCCGGACCGGCGACCTCGACGGCGGGAGTACGTGGTCGTTCACCGTGATCGTCCTCCAGCCGCCCGCCCGACTCGATCGCTACGAGATCGCCGTCCTCGGGACGCCCGGGTGACCCTGGACGGGACTGAAGAATACAATCGGGCGCCCGAGCGTCGGTCGACCCGATCGAGAGAGAGAGAGAGAGAGAGTGTGTGTGTGGAACCGGACGGTCGCCGTTACTGACTCTCTTCTTCCTGCAGTTCCGAGAGTTCCGCCTCGACGTCCTCGTCGACGGCCGGTTCCTCGGTCGCGGTTTCGGTCGCGTCGGTCGCAGCGTCGGCCGACTCGCTCGTGGCCTCGGTCTCGCTCGCGCCGACCTCCGCCTTGAGCGTCTCCAGTTCGGCCTCGACGCCGCTGTCGGTGGAGACCTGCTCGAGTTCGCGGTCGATCTGGTCCTTGTCGGACATGACGTCCTCGAACGCGCCCGACTCGCGCAGTTCGTCCATCGCGGCCGATCGAGCCTCCATGTCCTGCGTCTTCTCCTCGGCGCGCTCGATGGCCCGGCCGACGTCCTCGAACTCCTCGCCCGTCGCGGTCATCGCCTCGTTGACCGTGGTGCTCGCCTCCGCCGCCTCGTAGCGGGCCTTCATCGTCTCCTTCTTGGTGCGGAACTCCTCGATGCGCGACTGGAGTTCGTCCTTCTGCTCGATGAGCTGGTCCTGCTGGTTCTGGAGGTTCGAGATCTGGCGCTCGAGCTCCTCGATCTGGTTCATCTTCGTCTTCTTCTTCTCCAGGGCCTTGCGCGCCAGATCCTCGCGATCCTGCTGGACCGCGGTGCGGGCCTGGTCGTTGTGCTTCTCGACGTTCTCCTCGAGGCGGCGTTTCTGCATCTCGAGGCGCTTCTTCTGCGTCGTCAGGTCCGCGATCCCCCGCTTGACCTGCTGGAGTTGATCGCGCATCTGCTCGTAGGAGTAATCGAGCGTCTGCGTCGGATCCTCCGCCCGGTTCAACACCGAGTTGAGCTTCGACCGGATGATGTACGACGTCCGAGAGAGGATGCCCATACTGGTAGCTGTTGTTCCCGTTACTTAAAAACATCACACACGTTCCCCGAGGACGCCGGTCCGTCGACGACCGGGGACGGTTCTTCGGCACGGTGTCGCGCCGGCGCCGCGTCGGTACGACCGTCGCTCCGCCGTCCGAATCCCCGCGTTGAAGGGGTCGAGCCTCGAAGCGGCGATATGGATCGAATCCGCGGTGGGGAATCGATCGTCGTTCCCGGCGCGCGCGACGTCCGCGGGACGATCGACGGCCCGGACGACCCCGACGCCCTCGTCGTCGCCTGTCCGCCCTACCCGAAGGAAGGGGGATCACGGACCGACGCCCGGTTACGGGCCGTCGGCGACGCCCTCGCGACCCGCGACGTCGGCTGTCTCCGCTTCGATTACGGCCCCTGGGACGAGGGCTACGGCGAGTGCGAGGACGTCAGGAACGCGCTCCGGTGGGCGGCCGCCCGCGTCGAGACCGTCGGCTGCTTCGGGTTCAGCTTCGGCGGCGCGGAGGCGATCCTCGCCGCCGCCTCGGTCGACGTCGACGTGGCCTGCGTCTCCGCGCTCGCGCCCACCGCGAGCCTCGGCGACGATCTCGAGGTCCCGTCGGCCATCGACGACCTCGACGGCGGGGTCGCCCTGCAGGTCGTCTACGGGACGCGCGACGACGTCGCGGACTGGGAACCCGTCGTCGAGGCCGCTCGCCGTCGCGATGCCGCCGGCCGCCGCGACACGGAAGTCGTCGAGTGGTCGGCCGACCACTTCTTCGTCGGCCAGGAGGAGAGAGTCGCCGCGGACGTCGCGGACTTTCTCGCCGAGCACGCCTAGGATCGGCCGCCGCTGGCTACGAGCCAGGGTCGCCCCGGGAGGGACTCCCGGTCCGACGAAGCGCGGTCAACCGCCGGCCACGACATCGGACCCCGGACGACGAAGCGGACACGCTCATGGGGGACGAAGTGGTCGGTTCTCCGATCGCGAATGACCGCACCACGGACCGAACCGTCGGCGGCGTCGACCGAGAGTGGAGCGTCGGCGACCGACGGTGGGGCGATCGAGAGTGGAACATCGGCGACCGACGACGAGGTGACCGAGACGATTCGATCGGAAACGAGCGTTCTCGAGGGTCCGACCGCGCTCGCGGGGCTAGCGGATCGCTTGCGCGAGTACGACCTCGTCCTCCTCGGGGAGGCGTCGCACGGGACGTCGGAGTTCTACCGGTGGCGATCGTGGCTGACCGCCCGGTTGCTGCAATCGCGGCGACGCGCCTACGTCTGCGTCGAAGGCGACTGGGCGGACTGCTACGCGGTGAACCGGTACGTCAAGGGGCTGGACGGCGCCGAATCCGCCCGCGACGTGCTGGACGGGTTCGACCGCTGGCCGACGTGGCTGTGGGCGAACTGGGAAGTCGTCGACTTCGCGGAGTGGCTCGCCTCGCACAACGAGTCCCGCGAGGCGGGCGAGCGGGCGGGGTTCTACGGCCTCGACGTCTACGGCCTCTTCGAGTCGATGCGGGCCCTGATCGACGCCCTCGAGCGGATCGACCCGGACGCGGCCGAGGACGCGAGACGCGCCTACCGCTGCTTCGAACCCTACGGCGAGGACGCGCGCGAGTACGCGCAGGCTATCCGGCTCGCGCCCGAGTCGTGCGAGGACGAGGTCGTCGACGCGCTCGCGTCGCTCACCGAAGACGGGGGCGAGTACGGCGATTCGCACCCAGACGAACGGTTCAGCGCCGAGCAGAACGCCCTCGTGGCCAAGAACGCCGAAGCGTACTATCGCTCGATGGTCGGCGGCGGTGCCGACTCGTGGAACACCCGCGACCGACACATGGCCGAGACGCTGGACCGGCTGCAAGAGCACCACGGCGAGGACGCGCTGGGGATCGTGTGGGCGCACAACACGCACGTCGGCGACGCTCGCGCCACGGACATGGAGCGTCGCGGCCGCCTGAATCTGGGCCAGCTCGCTCGCGAAGAGCTGGCGGGCGACGTCGCGCTCGTCGGCTTCGGCTCCCACCGCGGGGAGGTCGTCGCCGGCGAGCGCTGGGACGCGCCGATGGAACGGATGCCCGTCCCGCCGGCCCGACGCGGCAGTATCGAGGAGCGCTTCCACCGCGCCGACGGGCGGGACCGCCTGCTCGTGACGGACGACCTGCCGTCGGACTCGGTCTTCGACGAGGAGCGCGGACACCGGGCGATCGGCGTCGTCTACGACCCGGATCGCGAGTCCGGGAACTACGTCCCGACGGTGCTGGCCGAGCGCTACGACGCGTACGTTCACGTCGACGAGACGACGGCGCTCCATCCCCTCGCGAGGCACGCGGATCGCACCGGCGTCCCGGAGCTCTATCCGTGGGGGCTGTAGGCACGGTCCGACGGCGGGTGAGGCGATCGATAGAAGGCAGGCAGGACCGATGCCGGGTCCAGCGATGCGAGGGGAACGCCCCGGTTCGCCGCGTGAGGGTGTCACCGATCCGGTCGCCGTCGGTCCCGGCGGTCCGCGAGCACCCGCCGAATCTGCTTGCCGGGGCCGCCCTCGATCGGCCAGCCGCGCGAGCGCCAGGCCGGCGGCTCCGGTTCGAACGCCGAGCAATCGCCCGAACACTGGCGGGCGGTCTGCTGACAGTCCTTCGCCCGACAGTAGGGGAGGATCTGGCCGTGCGTTCTCGTCTCGAAGTGCCGGCAGTCGGGTCGCATCGAGTCGACGAACGATCGAAATCCTCGCTCGTAGGCGCGTTCGGCGATGGCCAGGCGTTGCGCGTCCTTCTCGGCCCGGTCGACGTACTCGAAGCGGGCGGCGGAGGCGTCGTGTGCGCTTCGGTCCGGTCGTTCGAGGATGCGCGTTCCCGGCCGATCCGCCGCGAGCGTTCGGGGGTACCAGGCCACATCGGCCGACAGCGTCTCCGGATCGAGTTCGAGGATCCCCGCCTCGACGGGGACGTCCTCGAAGAGCGCCGGCGAGATCCGCTCGTCGGTCGCGCGCGTCGCGATCCACACCTCGTCGGCCAGGCCGAGCGCGACGTCGTGTTCGAGCTGGCCCGACAGCGCCCGCGCCGCGCTCGCGTCCAGGTCCGGCTTGTTCTCGATCGCGATCACCCGGTCGACCCAGTCGGGATACGGCCACCGGCGACGGATCTCGATCCGGTTCCCCCGGCGACGGGTCTCGAGGATCCCGCGATTGTCCGCACGGTGGATCGACTCCCGGACGTAGCGCCAGGGGTAGCCCGGATCCGGCAGCGCGTCGCGATAGTAGGCCCACTCGGCGGGCGCGTATCGGCACACGTCGAGGAGGTCGCCGTCGAGGCGGTCGGAGCCGAACCGGGCGCGCTCGCGGAGGCCGTCCGGATCGCACTCGATGACGACGGTGTCCCAGCGTCGCCGTTTCGTCCCGAGCTGGCGCGAGACGACGACGGGGACGGACCGGTCGCCGTCGGGCGGCCAGCTATCCTCGGCCCACCGACAGGTCCGCAACTCGAAGCCGAACTCGCTCGCGTCGTAGTCCACGGCGAGGTATTCGGCCCGACGAGCGAAAGCGTTGCGTCTCGGCGAGCACAGTATCACACTCGGTTGCCCACTACGCGACGCGGGTGGTACGACAGAGGGAAACGACAAGAACGGAATGACCCGGCTGTAGACGGGGCGGCCTCCTGGGTCAGTAGCGTGCGTGGCTCCGGCGTGCTGTGGAGAAGAATAATTTTTCCGCGAAACTATTTATTCCTCCACGGCCTACGAGGGACCATGGCCGCCGATTCGTGGGACGACGTTAACGAACGCACGAAAGCGGTGTGGAAGGCGGATACGACCCCGTTCGAACGGGTCTATGCCATCGTCGAGGGAACGCACGGCGGGCAGCCGGCAGCTCGAATTGCAGAACGGGCGCTCGTAAGCGAGCCGACGGCCCGGCAACACTGTAAGACCCTCGTCAACACCGGGTTCGCCGAGACCGAGTCCGACGGGCAGACGACGCTGTACAAACGAAACAGCGACCGGGTGCTCGATGCGCGGATTCGCGAACTCCGGAACGAGGCCACCAGGGACGAAATTCTCGACGGCATCGAACGGATGAAACGAGAGATTCGGGAGTATCAGGACCGGTACGACGTCGTCACGCCCGAAGCGCTCGCCCGTGAACTCGAGGCCGACGAGGGTGGCTGGGACGATCTCAGCGCCTGGCGGACGACCCGAACCAACCTCGCGGTCGCCCAGGCGGCGCTCGCCTACGACGAGGCCAGTCACCAGCTCACCGCATGAGCGACGACCGATCCGGTGCGTTCGGGCCGATCTACCTCCCCGCACTCCAGCGCATCCGAACGATCTGGCTGGACATCGAACCGCTCGTCGACTCGACGTCGTTCGACGATCCGATCGCACCGACCGAACTTCGGATCGAACTCGCTGACGGAATCGGGACCGCCGACGCGGCCCGCCTCGACGTGCAGTGGAGCGAACTGGATATGTATTCGTTTCACTACGTCACCGCCAAGGACGTCAACTGGCGGTTCGACCGTCATCCCAACACCCATTCACCGGAGCGTCACTTCCATCCGCCGCCGGACGGGTCGGTTGCCGAACCGTCCTGCATCGAGGGGACGGAAGTGTCACTGGTCACCCGAGCCGTTCACGCGCTGTGGCGTGGGGCATACGACGCCGACGATCAGACGCGGTTGAACAGCCTCTCGAACCCGCCGTAGTCGATAAACAGCCGCTTCGAGGATCGAAGCGTCGTCGGTCGCAAATCGATCACCGGAACGGTGCCGTCGCTGCGGGTCCCAGGAGGCGATCGTCTCGTCCGCTTCGACGATAACCGGCACGCGCCGGCGTCGTCCACACCGCTCGTTCTCAGGCCTCCTGTTCGTCTTCCAGCTGGTCGATGTGTTCGTGTGCCTGTTCCAGGATCTCGCGCGGCCCGTCCTGGGTGACGGTGTTGATCGCCTGCTCGTAGTCGCGCCACTGGAGGTCTCTGTGTTCGTTCGACAGTTCCGCGCTCGCTTCGAACGAGCGGGCGATGAACAGGTGGACCGTCTTGTGGATGGTCTCACCGCCCGCCTCGAAGACGTAGCTGTAGTCCTCGCGGAAGCCGTCGAGTAGTCTGAACTCCTCGATCCCTGCCTCTTCTTTTACCTCGCGGATCGCCGTCTGCTGTAGTTCTTCGTCTCCCTCGACGCCGCCCTTCGGAAACTCCCAGTCCCCGGGGCGACTCTTGAGCAGAAGATACTCGCGCCGGCCCCGCGTGTCGCGGAAGAGGATCGCGCCTGCGCTCGTAGCTTCGACTGCCATTAGAGGCATTATCAGCCGAGCCGTTATGAGAATATCGGACGACCGATCGAATTCGAGAATTGAGCGATCGAATTCGGGGTGACGGCCGATCGATCTCGGGAGATTTTTACCTGCGCCCCGTGGACTAGGGTGATAGTCATGACCTTCGTCACCGGACTCACCCTCCAGAGCGGGGACCGGACCGCGCTGGACGGCGTCGTCGAGGACATCAAGCACACGGCAGAGCGGAAGGGTGTGGCGCTGAAGGGGCCACACTCCCATCCGCCGAACCACCTGCACGTTCCGCAGTACCGCCGGCTCTGCGCCGACGACGAGCGCCACTACGACGACTGGTCCTACACCGTCTTCACGCGCGAACTCGAGATCCACGGCCACCAGACGTTCGCCCGCAACGTCGCCGGCCGAAACTTCCCCGACTCGGTCCACATCGAGGTCGAGGTCGAACAGATCCACGGGATGGGGCGGGCCTGAGTCCGGGTCGCTCGCGTTCCCGCGTCCGTACCCCGCCGCGATTCGCCGGAGTCGGCACGATTTTACGTCCGATCGCCCTCTACGAATGTATGTCATCGAGCGATCCCGTCTCGTTCCGCCGGCAGCTCCACCGCCACCCGGAACCCGCCTGGCGCGAGTTCGAAACGACCGCGCGCATCGTCGAACGGCTCCGCGAGATCGACCTCGACGCCCTCCACGTCGGTCCGGACGCGATCGACGGGGCGAACCGTCTCGCCGTCCCCGACGAAACCGAGCTCGATCGCTGGTACGACCGCGCCCGCGACGCCGGCGTCGATCCCGACGTCCTCGACCGGCTCGCGGGCGGCTACACCGGCGCCGTCGCGGTGCTCGAACGCGGCGAGGGACCCGTCGTCGGCCTTCGGGTCGACATCGACGGCCTCCCGCGCGAGGAGTCGGACGACGCGGATCATCTCCCCGCCGCCGAGGGATTCCGTTCGGAAACGGGCGAGTCGATGCACGCTTGCGGGCACGACGCACACGCCGCGATCGGCGTCGGCGCCCTCGAGGCCGTCGCCGAGAGCGATGACTTTTCGGGCACGCTCAAGGTGTTCTTCCAGCCCGCCGAGGAGGTCATCGGCGGCGGCAAGGCGATGGCCAAGAGCGAGCACATCGCCGACGTCGACTACCTGCTCGCCACCCACGTCGGCCTCGACCACCCGACGGGCACCGTCGTCGCCGGCGTCGAGGACTTCCTCGCCGTGCGCCACCTGGAGGCCACGTTCACCGGCGAACCCGCCCACGCCGGCGCCGAACCGGAGAAGGGGCGCAACGCGATCCAGGCCCTCGGGACGGCGATCCAGAACGCCTACGCGATCCCCCGCAACTCAGACGGCCCGACACGGGTCAACGTCGGCGTCGTCGAGGGCGGCACCGCCGCGAACATCGTCGCCGAGGAAGCCTCGCTCGTCGCCGAGGTTCGAGGCCAGACGACCGATCTCATGCGCTACACGAGCGATCGACTCGAACGGATTTTCGAGTCCGCCGCGACGATGCACGACTGCGAGGTCGAGATCGAGGTCGGCGCCGAAGCCCCCAGCGCCGAGAGCGACGACGAACTGCGCGAGATCGTAGGCTCGGTCGCCGCGGACGTCGACGGCGTCGACCGCGTCGTCGACGAGGCCGGCCTCGGCGGCAGCGAGGACGCGACGTTCCTCATGAAGACCGTCCAGGACGACGGCGGCCTCGCGTGCTACGTCGGCGTCGGCACCGACCACCCCGGCGGCCACCACACCGCCACCTTCGACGTGGACGAGCCGACGATCCAGCACGGGATCGACACGCTCTCCGGCGCTATCGAGGAGATCGCCGAACAACGTCCGTAGGAGGGACGACGGACCGTATTTTTCGGCCGTCGTAATCGGACAGTCGCTGCGACGTGTGGATGCAAACCGAACTTTTGCGCTGCGGGCCGGCGAAGCCGGCCCTCGGCAAAATGTTCAAAAGAATGCGAAGCGCTCTTTTGGACAGCGAGGGAACGCAGTTCCCTCGAGCAGTCGGCGCGAAGCGCCCACGACCTCGCGGGATCTTCGATCCCGCTCAGCGTCGACGAAAAGCACTCCTCCCTCCCCTACGGGTCGATCGTCGGCCCGCTCGCTCCCTCCGGTCGCTCCCGGAGAGTGTGCTCACAGCACGCTCTGTACTGAACGGTGGACCAATCCGACCGAGGCGGAGCGAGATGCTCAAATCGCCCCCTGATTTTGAGCCTGCGGCCACGTTGTCTACGAGAGACAGTAGAGATTGACCGCTAGATCTGCGTCAGAATCGACCACGACGAAACACTGTTTCAACGGGAAAAATCCGCAGCCGCCTCGGCCGGTTCGACCTCAACCGTCCCATCCGCAAGTACCTGTATCCGACACCCGCTGTACTCGAAGCAAACTCGCCCGGCCGATTTCTTCGGCGCCTTGAAGAGGTCGTTCAAGGCATCGGCATCGATCACGGTATCGAGGGGCGGGGAGAGGTCGACCGGATCGACCTCTTTCTCGCTGGCGACAGCCCGGACGATCGCTACGGTCATTGATCGGCGATCATCGGCTGTTGACGAATCCGTGCTCATTGACGGTAACAGTGCGCTCATACGGTTAAGAATACTGAATAGTATCGTTGGCACCCGCCTGCATCAATGTTTAATTCTGGATGAAAGACAATATAGAAAGTCGAGCCTTAATACGGGCGGGCTTCGAATCCATCAAGATGATTCATCCGCCAAATCTTTTCCGAAATCATCAAATGGCTGGTGCAACTCCCGGCGAAGTATCTCGGAATGTTCGATTACGAGTCCGAGTTCGTCTAACTCCTGCGTGGTCGTTTCGATATCCTCCGCGTCGGTCCCGACGACCTCGATGTGGATATTTTGCGTTCCAGTCAACAACTCGCGTACATTTACGACGTGCGTAATATCCATCGCAGCCTCGCTGATGTGTTTGCGGTCGCTGATCGGTGCCGTACAGACGAACAGAATGCGGTGGGGAATCCCTGCGTTCTCGTAGTCGATTTTTGCCCTGTATCCGAGCAGGACGTCGGTTTCTTTGAGTTGCTGAATGCGGTTGCTTACGGTACTGGACGAGACGTCGATCCGGTCGGCGATATCGTCGTGCGTGAGGCTCGTTCCCTTCTCGCCCTGTAGGAGATACAGGATCGTCCGGTCGGTGGGGTCGAGTTCCATGAGCAAGTGACACGAGCCGACGAAGTTAGTTTTTTGCTCGGCAAGTGGATGGGGAATAGCTGCTCCATTGTTTTGTCTTCTGTCCCGTACCGTTCAGGGGTGCTCGTATTCAAAATTCTCGAGGCCCTCGAAACGCCAGTTCTATTGGCCGAGTACCCATCACCGCGTTCACTTCATGACCGACTCTTTGGCCGCCATTGAAGTCTCAGCTTATTCGAGCGTCCGGATCAAGCGTTCGTATCCGAACGTGGTAATGCGATGACCGGCCGGTCTGCCTCGGTAACGAGTTTGAGCGATAGATCGCCCGTCAAAAATTGCATGAGACGGTTTCCGCCACGAGAACGATACGTGATCGCACTCGCGTCGATATCATTAGCAACCTCGAATATCGCCCCGACCACATCCCGAGCGTATGCGGTGAGCAAGTCAGCATCCGGAAACACTTCGCGGAAGGCGGCGTACGGCTCCTCCGCGATTTCCTCCGATTGGGCGACAGGAGTCTTATCCGGCGCACCGCCACCCTTTTCGACGACGTGGAGCACCGTAACCTGAGCGGGATCGTACGGTTCTAACGACGTTGCGGTCTTTCTGGCGTCAGTCTCGTTTGCAACTGGAACGAGAACGCTGGCGAGAAGTCCGATCGCGGAGACTCACTTGGACTACCCATACGGTAAATAGGAGAACGTGCAGTATATCAGCTTGGTAATTTGGCACAGACGACAATCAAATCAACTATTTCGCTTTTCTTCGTCATCGAGGTTAATATCGCCGATAAATTTCCAATACGGTTTTACAGTGCCATCCGGATGGCGTTCCTCGGTGACGTGATAGTGGAAGGGCCCCACCCGGCTTTCCGTCCCGTTCACCGTCTCAGTTACGTATTTGATGACTTCCGTGTACCCTTCGTGCTCGGTAACGCTGAGTATGTCATCTCCCGGTTTGGGTTCCACGGGTGATGGACTTTCATGATTGTAATTGAGGAGTTCCTGTGCGTGAATTATCGTTCTTCGAAGCTCTTCGGGACGTAACTGGTGTAAGGTGGAGGCGAGCTCGTCGGGTAGCCCCTCCGGAGGAGTGGGCTCGGCCGGATCGGAACTCATGCGCGACTATCGGTACCGCATGCCCATAATTCCTGTCGGTGACTCCTCGCCGGTGAGTATCGAAGATTCCGGACTGAGAACTAAGTACGGTGTGGCCCTTTAAAATATTTAAACCGAACTCCTCCTCTTTACAACCTTTCCTCCGGATCCCCTGGCTAAAGCGGTCTCACCCTGGGTACGCGAAGTCATTCTAGAGCCGGGTTCTCTCCTTCCACAGACGATTGTAGACCAGAGAGGTGCTATCCGTAAATCAGGAGTCTGCGGTCCCACAATTCACATCGAATGAATAGGTCGCAATTTCGGTTTTCCCACAGGCCGTACAGTAGTTCCGGTCTTCGTCAAACTTGGTTCCGCAATGGCGACATTCGAAGAGGGAAGCACCTCCGGGTTCGGACTCCTTTTCCTGAGAGAGGAGAAAATCCGACAGGAGCTGTTTCATGGGCGCTAGAATCGATTCCGGAATAAATAATTGGTGGACTGTCGATTCCATTATTTCCCACCCATATTTTACCGGTTCGTGGGGAGAGGGGTACTGACACGGGATTTTAAGTATCCGATTTTTCTCATCTTTGTCCTTCAGTAAATGCTTCTAACGTCTCTTCAGTTATCCCGGACCGCGAATGGATAGTAACAAAGTCGCCCTGCTCGATTGCCGTCTCCCCAGTTGGTGTGATCGCCTGGTCATTTCGGTCTATTCGCACCACGAGCACGTCTGACGGGATTAAATCCGCTTCGTTAGCTTCCTTCAATGTCGTCCCGACGATTGGAGCGCCACCTTTGACGATAACCTCGATAACATCCGCATCACCGGCGAGCCCGGCGACGCCGGTTACTGGTGAGATCGGTTCCTGGTCTCTGGGGCCGAACTGGGCGTAGGGCCGGAAATACTCCCGGTGTATGAGGTCCTCGTTATCAATTTCGATCCCAAGAGCCGTAATGTCCTGCGCAATCCGAGTGAGATCGTCCGTATCAGTGCCTACTGCCTTAATCCGAAGGTTTCCTTTCCCGGACATGATCTCCCTCACGTTGATGACTCCCGGAATTTCAAGCGCACGCTGGGCGAGTTCCTGCCTATCGGTGGCAGCCGTGCTACACATAAACATGTTAGTCAACAATCCGTCGGCACGTTCGTAATTAATGTGGGCCGGGTACCCGATGATGATGCCCTCCTCTTCGAGTCGACGAATCCGATTTCGAACGGTAGGAGCTGAAACGTCTACTTTCTCGGCGATATCCGGAGCAGACGTGTGTCGCGCCTCCTGTGAGAGATGGTACAATATCTGCTCGTCGGTCTCATCGATACGTTCCCCCATTTTTATACCCAATCGATAGTTATTCAATCGAGTTAAATTTGTCTTTGGGTTTCGATTGCCGTTCTAACGGGCTTCGACGATATTCCTGTTTGGGTTGATGAGAATTTAGTGATATCACACGATACGCACGGTCAAACTCCGGGCAAACGAATGGAAAATATATTCTCTAGTATCAAACGTAACAGCATTCTACCGGAAGATATTTTTGTTTTCCCCAACCGAGTGGTGGTGTATGAGTTCAGATGGGTCGGTACCAGACTGCCTTCCAGCAGATCTGGTGAAGCAACTACGCGCGCTCGCCGTTCCGGAGCTTCGAGCGGCCCGCGAATACATCGACGAGCGAATCGAGCAACGTCGCACCCCGATACGAGAGCAGATTCTCTCGGGC
Organism: Halovivax limisalsi; assembly: GCF_023093535.1. Classification (NCBI taxonomy): domain Archaea; kingdom Methanobacteriati; phylum Methanobacteriota; class Halobacteria; order Halobacteriales; family Natrialbaceae; genus Halovivax; species Halovivax limisalsi. Next base: position 1,541,080 of record NZ_CP095757.1, on the reverse strand, counting down.
GCTGTCGGCGATGTCGTTGGAATCGAGGACCACGGGGCATACGCTCTGGTGCGAATGCGGGATCCGACCCAGGACGGACTCGACGGCGATCCGCAGCTGGTCTCCCTTTATCACGTAACACGGGAGAAGCGACCAGGTGGCAAGGAGAGTCTCCACTGGGCGTTTCTAGGTGACATTCAGAGCGCGGCGATACGGAAATGTAAACACTGCAACGGCTACGTGGACGAAAACGCGGAGTCGTGCCCACACTGTCGCAGAGAAACGTCCGAACCGGATCGGCAGGAGGGTTCCGATGCCTGATACAATTTTCATCCGTCCCCTCGACCCACTAGCGAACGTCGCCGACGCGGAACGAACGTGCGAGACCCTCGACCAATATCCCGATTCTGACGTCGAACAAATTACAGTCGTCTTCGTTATCGAGCAATTGGAAGGATTCATCGACCCGGCCTCGCCTGAGGCCTTGAATCAGGGGGCAGAGGAAGTATTCTCGTACGTCAAAGACTACTTCTCGAACGGGCCTGATATCAACCGGGCACTACGGGCTGGCACGGACACAGTTGAGGAGATTGTTGCGGCTGCTGACGAACGCGACGCATCGGCAATTACCTTTTCACCCCGCCCGAAAACGCGGTTTCAGCAGATACTCACGGAGAACTCATCGTACCGGTTGCTATCCGAGCGTCATCAGCCAGTCGTGATCTTTTCAAAAAGACAAATGGAGGAAAAGTAGATGTATCTGATAATCGTCGGCGCAGGAAACATCGGATCGAATCTTATCGAGAGTGCCGTCCAAGACGGAAACGATGTTGCGGTCATAGAACAGGACGAACAGCGGGCGAACGATGCCGGTGCGGAATACGATTGCCTCGTCTTGCACGCTGATGCGACGAATCTCGAAACGCTCCAAGACGCGGGGATCGACCGCGCTGATGCCGTCATATCCACGACCGACGTGGATGCGACCAATATCATGGTGATGTTGCTCGCACAGGAGCACGACGTCCCGAATCTCGTCAGCGTCGTTCACGACCCGGAGAACCTCCCCGTCTTCGAAAAGATCGGCGTGACATTGATCGAGAACCCGCAGCGACTGATCGCCGACTATCTCTACCATGCCGTCCGGTACCCAACAGTTAGCGAATTCATCGAACTCGACGATTCGACCGAGTTGGTAGAATTGACCGTCACGAACGATGCACCCATGAGCGGCGTACGACTCAATACGGCGCTGGAGTCCGGTGCGCTTCCGGAGGGTTGTCTGGTTGTCGCCCTCCAGCGAAACGGCAATCTTCGGGCCCCGAGAGGGGAGACGACCATCCACGCCGGTGACGAGGTGACGATTTTCACGGACGACGCGACGCTTTCGGATGCTGTTTCAGCGTTTACTGGTACATAGCCATGAGGCTTCAGTCCCGTGTCATCGGCCGAGACATCGGTCGAATTCTACAGGTAATTTCTCTGATGAGCGCCGTATCGATACCAGTCGCCATCGTCAACTACGAGTTCTTCGCAGTTCCCGCATTCGCCGTCACGGCAATCCTAATTGCCGGTATCGGCATTACGATGGTGCGACGATACAGTGGCAAAGGCGGAGCTGGCAAGGCCGAAGCGATGCTAACGGCTGCTATCGCGTGGTTTATGGTTGGAGTTCTCGGTGGGCTCCCGTTCCTCCTCATCGCGTGGACGATCTCGCTCGATCCGCTCCCCGCGTGGGCAACCACGCCGCCGATGGATGGCACGACGGTGATTTTCCTCAACCCGCTGGACGCATTCTTCGAGAGTATGAGCGGGTTCACCGGGACGGGGTTGACGGTGGCCGCCGTCGAAGAGGAACTCCCTCGATCGCTGCACTGGTGGCGGTCGTTCACGGAGTGGATCGGCGGCGTCGGTGTGATCGTTCTTACCGTCGCGATCCTCGCCCGTCCGGGGAGCGGCTCGCTCACACTGTTTGAGAGCGAAGCGCGATCCGAGAAGATCCATCCGAGCGTCGTCAACACTGTCACGGAGATCTGGAAGATCTATCTCGGACTGACGCTCGCTTCGATTACACTATTTCTTGCAGTCGGGATGCCACTCTGGGGCGCAATCAACCACGGAATGACGGGAATCGCGACCGGCGGATTCTCCGTGCACGCAGATTCGATTGGCTACTACGACAGCCCGCTAATCGAGTACGCGGTCGTCCCGGTGATGGTCGCTGGAAGTATCGCGTTCCCGATCCACTATCTCATCATCAAGGGCGAAATCCAGAACTTTTACCGGGACATTCAGACTCGATGGGTGTTCCTCTGGTTCGGAATCGGTTCGCTCCTGTTAACCGTGATCCTCGCGCTCAACGACCAATATGAGACGTTCGAAGAAACGTTTCGTATCGCCCTTTTTCAGTTCGTCTCCGCGACGTCGAACACCGGCTTCGGCACGGCCGCGATCGGTGGCGGGACAGAACGAGTCTGGACTGCCGGAGCGACCTTACTGACGTGTCTCGGCATGCTCACCGGCGCAGCGGCTGGTTCAACGGTGAGCGGGTTGAAACTCATCCGCGTGATCACGCTCGTTAAAGGAACGGCGTGGCAAATCGGAAATGTCCTCCAGCCAACCGCTGCTGTTCGACGGCTTCAGATCGGTCAACGAAATCTCAGCGAAAACCAGGCCCAGCGGGAATATACGGAAGCAACCGTCGTGTTCATCCTCTGGATCGCCGGTCTCGCTATTGGCGTAGCGGTGCTTTTGCGGACGCTGTCATCAGCATATCCCCTGGAGTACGTGATCTTCGACGTGATGAGCGCCCAGAGTAATGTTGGACTCAGTGCAGGGATCACCGGGCCTGATCTCCCCGATACCGGAAAGGCCGTTTTGATCTTGAACATGTGGATCGGTCGGTTAGAAATCATACCAATTGCGGTGCTAGTGGGCGCAGTTCTCCAGCGACTGGATTTGTACAACTAAACCAGATGGTCGCTGGGTCACACTGGAATATCTCGGTGAATACCATATCCAATAATCCTTCGAATAGTAGCATTCCCACAATCTACATCTTCTGTATTCGGTACGTATCTTTTGACAAAGATTAGCGAGAGCGGATCTCCTCTGTTACGTGGGTCACCCGTACGTAGCAATTCGACTCGCCCGATGGTAATAGAATCAGTACTGAATACGGCACCTTCAACACGGTCTCCCAGGAATATCCCCCATCGAATACACGGTCGGCGTTCGACCATCGCTCGAAATCCCGCATCCCCGTCTCGATCGGCCGCCGTCCGGACCATCCAGGTTTCACAATCACCATCAATTATATAATCTTCAACTGCTATTGTCAGAACGGAAGCCGCGCTCTCCAGAACTGCCGCGGGGACAGGCGCTAGAATTGTCCCGGGTGGGAACAGCACCCGAGACGTGGCTTCCGAAAACCATGAGCGGTTTTCAGTTGCCATGATTGCGTACACACCACCGAGACAAAAAGGTCTCGCACGCCTGCGGTACCGCCAGCTTCAGCTATGCAGCGTAGAACGTTCAGATTCTGAACCGGCCGGAGATCCGTCGGCGGGGCGACCATGACGGACCGGCCGGTCTGCTATCGCTGCGACGATCCCCTGACCGACAGGCACTGGGTGCGCCTCGCGACGGAACACCGGGGCGTAGCGCCGACAACTACCGCGACATCGACCGCCGAATCTGTCCCGACTGCCTCGCCGGGATCGGGATGCTGGAATTCGACGTCGAGTCGACCGCTCGCGACGAGGGAGACCCCTCGACGATACGGGATCGACCAGCACCGATTCGGACGCTACGGGGTGAGGACTGAGCGAGACGGCCTCGAACAAGAAGGGCGAAGCGCTCGTCGACGCCGCGGTGTCGGGCATTCGGGAGCGGGTCACGGACCTCGAGTCGGAGCGGTGAACGACGGGAAGACCGATATCCCGGCTCCCCGGGTCGCCGTTTACGAACGGTTCGCCTCGAACCACTCGACGGCGAAGTCCACCAGCGCTCGCTGGGAGAGCAGGTTCGCGTCGCCGACGCCGACGGTGCCGGTCACGAACGCGTCCGGGTGTTCGCGCTCGAACGCCTCGCCGCACTCGGGGAAGTCTTCGTCCGTAAAGTCGATGTCATCCCACTCGACCCACTCGCGCTCGCCGTCGACGAGGATGGCGCTCTGCTGGGTCGCCGTCCCGAGGTCGAGGTCGGCGCGATACTCCGCGAGGTGAAACGACGTGTTGGTCGCGTGGGTCGTTCCCAGAAAGAGGACGTCGCCATCCAGGTCGTAGACCCGGGCCAGCGGCGACTCCTCGCCGAGGGAGTACGCCAGCGTGTGGCCCTCGGTCACGAATTCGGCGTCGGCGCCCCACGCCGCGAATGAGTGCTGGGGGTGATCGCTCCGCAGAACGTCGGGATAGGTTCGAAAGCACTCCGCGATCGCGCCCATCCCCTGGGTGGGCGTCGATTCGGGGCGATACGGCGGCATCGTCTCGCGGATGGTCTCGTACCACGACTCGGGGACCGGCGGGTTACCCATGTCGGCCGGGTTCATGTTCCCCGGCGAGTGCGTCGGCATGACGATGGTCCCGTCAGCGCCGACGACGTGCTGGAGGGCGTCGACGACGGCCTGCGGGCCGCCACAGACCCACCCCAGTTCCGAGAGCGAACCGTGGACCAGTACGATGTCCCCGTCCTCGACGCCGAGGGTTCGGAGGTCATCCGCCATCGAGTCGACCGTGACGGGCACCGAGGAGCGTTCTTCGGGAAGCGTCTCGCTCATGAACGCCGCTTCGCCGGGTTCAGAATAAGTTTGGTGGTGTGACGATCGACCGCGCCGATACCCGCGATCGAACCCAGGTCGGCCGGCCCGATCACGCACCGCGATCAGGGTTCGGGCGAGGAGCAGCACGAGAGCGCCGAATCAGGAGGGCACCGAGTCCGATCGCAAGCGACAGCATCCCCACTCCGGCGAGGAGTGGTCGGTAACCGGTGTGGGTCGCGACGAGGGTGAACGAGAGCGGCCCCGCCGCGCGTCCCAGTCCGGTCGCGCTGTTTCGTAAACTGAGTGCGCTGGCGTTACAGGCCGGCGAGACGGCCCGACTGATCGAGGCGTCCACGGACGGTAGTATCAGGCCGATTCCGCCGCCGAAGGCGAGTGCGAACGCGCCCACGAACGGTACCGAGGACGTAAATCCGACGCCGATGAGGCTCACGCCGAAGCAGCAAAAGCCGGCCGAGACCAGCGCGCGATTCGACGCATGCCGAACGAAGCGCCCGTTCTCCGCTGCGACGAGCGCCGAGGCGAGCGTCGCGATCGCGACGATGGCACCGATCGTGGCGGTAGTCGCGTCGAATTCCGCCGCGAGGAGGAAGGGGACCGTCGTCATGATCGACCCGAAGACGATCGTCTCCGCGAGCACCGTCGCCCCGTAGAGCTGGATCGTCCGACCGACGGTGAGTTCGGCGATCGCCCGTCGAATCGTCGCGCGCTCGGTGGGATCGGTGACGAGCGCCGACTCCTCGAAGACGTTCGCGACGAAGAGTCCGGCGCCGACGGCCAACAGGTAGCAGGCGAACGGCACCCGCCATCCAAACAGGGCGAGCGAGCCGCCAACCAGCGGGTAGAGCGTCCGGCCGATCGAGAGGATCGCCACGTTGAACCCGAAGACGGCGTTTCGCTGCGTGCCCGCGAACGAATCCGCGATGATCGTCACCGTCGTGATGAAGATCCCCGCGGCGGCGACGCCCTGTCCGACACGGGCGACGAGGATCGCGGTGAAGTCGCCGAGAAACGGCATCGCGACGCCGACGAACCCGAACGCGAAGAGACTCGCCAGCAGAACGGGCCGCCGGCCCCACCGATCCAGCATTCGGCCGATGAGCGGCGAGAGGACGATTCCGGGGAGGAAGTACGCGCTGAGGAGGTATCCCGCGCGCACGTCCGACACCGCGAACGTGTCCCGAAGTAGTGGCAGCGTCGGACTCAGGAGGGGGACTCCAAGCGGCACCACGACTGTGGCGGCGAGCACGGTCACGAACGGCCGCGAGCGCCACGGCAAACCGATCGGTTCGTCGCCGCTGGAATTCCCCATCAGTGCGACTACGCGAGGCCGAGGGGTATAGCCGGTCGTGGCGAGAGCACTCTCAGTGGTGGCGATCGACTCCGACACCGACGGGCATACCCGCGAATAGGTACAGATCAGGGCACTACGCACCGCGGACAGTCGAACGGCCGAAGGCCGTGTGTCGGGCTGCAAGCGGGCCGGCGACTAGGGGAGCGAGTGGAGTGCGATCACCGCGAGGTGGCGAACGGGCGGAGCCCGTGAGTCGCCGAGCGGGCCGACGACCGATGTGAAAGCCGCGCGAAGCGCGGCTGGAACGGAGGGAGGAGTGCTTTTCATCGAAGGTTTTCCGAGGGCGCGGCTGCGCCGCGCCCGCAGAGAAAAAGTTCGTTGTTAGTACTTGGGATCGGCGCCCGTCGTCTCGTAGACCGACTCCATGAGTCGGTCGCGTTCGGCTTGCCAGGCGTCGAACCCGGCGGGCGAGTCGGGGTAGTCCTCGTAGTGGGCGAGGAGTTCGTCGGCGCGTTGTTTGGTCTTGTAGAGGTTCCAGACGGTGCCGTAGTGGCCGCGAGCCTTCAGGAGCGCCTTGAGTTTGAGGCTCCAGCTCAGGTTCGCGCTGCCGGAGTAGAGCGCCTCGGCGATCTGTTCGCCGGGCATGGCCGCGAGCAGGCCCATGAGTTCGTCGATGTCGACGGCGGTCGAGAGGATGTTGTAGACGTCGAGTGCGGCGTAGCGCGCGCCGAAGTGGTCCATCACGCGCTCGTTGTACCGCCAGAGGGCGTCCTCGTCGACGGTGCCGTCTTCGATCGCCGCGATGGCCTGCTCGGCGGCGTAGGTGCCGGCGTAGGCGGCACCGGCGATGCCGCCGCCCGTGGTGGGGTTGACGTGACCCGCGGCGTCACCCACCGCGACGAAGCCGGGATGGACGGCCGAGTCGTAGGGCCGACGCGTCGGGAGGGCGGCACCTAGTTTGTCCGCGACGCGGGCGCCCTCGAACTCGGGGCGGTTCCGGAGGTCGCGTTTGAGGTCGTCGACGAGGTGCATCGGCTCTTCGGTCATCTGAAAGCCCAGCCCGGCGTTGATCTCGGTCTCGGTGCGCGGGAAGTACCAGAGGTAGCCGGCGGCGCGCTCGGTCGGCTTGAAGACCAGGGCGTCGGACCACTCGACCGGCTCGTCGACGTGGACGATCTCGCGGTAGGCCGAGCAGAACTGCGAGTAGGTGACGTTGGTGTCGAACGTCGATCCGGCGAGATCGGCCTTGTCCTGGAGGATCGACAGCGCGCCGGCGCCGTCGACGACGATCTCGGCTTCGTACGTTCGGGGATCGCCCTGCCGGACGGCGTCGACGCCGGTGACGGTGCCGTCGTCGGCCTGACGGACGTCTTTGACGACGGTGTCGTAGTGGAACGTGGCACCCGCGTCGCCGGCGCCCTCGATGACGCGGCGGCCGTACTCCCAGCGGTCGACGACGGCGAGTTCGCCGGGAACGGGGATCTCGAGGACGGTGTCCTCCTGGGGGATCTCGAAGCGACCGTGGTCGACGCCCGTATTGGTGAATGCGGGTTCGAGCTGGGACTTGGAGATGACCTCGGGGAACGCGTCGGCGCCCTTGAGGGCGTCGCCGCAGGCGATGTGGCCCGCCTCGGATGCGGACTTGCGCTCGAGGACCACGACGTCGTAGCCCGCCTCGGCGATAGTCGCCGCGGCGTAACAGCCCGCCGTCCCGGCGCCGACGACGACAACGTCCCACGTTCGTCGGTCCCGATCGGCCGTCGCCGCCGATCCGGCCTGCTCCTGGGTACTCATACCGAACCGTCGTGAGCGCTGGTAGAAAACGTTTTTCGTGCGACTCGGCAGGGGATCCGGCTCGAATTTCCGGGATCGAACGCCGGCGACCGGCCCGTCACAAGCGAAGTATTTTGACGGCGACCTTCGTAGCCGGGCACATGACCGACTACACCGTCGAGTTCGTGGGGACGGGCGAGACGATCACCTGCTCGGACAAAGAGACCATCCTAAGTCGGTGTCTCGAGGCGGGGATCGCCCAGGAGTACTCCTGTCGGGTCGGGATGTGTCTGGCCTGTACGGCCGAGATCGTCGAGGGCGAGGTCACCCAGCCCGCGGCGCGCGGCTTTACGGCGGACGAAGCCGAAAACTACGCGCTCACCTGTATGGCTCGCCCGCAATCGGACCTGAAACTAGACCGCGGGAAGTACCCGCCGAGTATCGAAGGCGATGCGGCGAAGGGAGCCGGCGAGGCGTTCGCCGACGACTGATCGACGGCTCGGAAGGTGCTCGCTGCCCGGACGTACGCTCTCCGCCCCGAAGGGTGCTCGTTGCGATGCCAGTACGCTCTGCGTGACCGTCGAATGGAGCCCGCGATCGACCGGTCTGGGAGGACGCTCATAGCGGGCAAACTGTGACCACGAACGACCAAAAATCGGTTCCGTCCCAGATCAGATACCGCGGTCGACCGCCGCCACGAGACCGTCAACCGACGAAGTCGATGTCGTCGTCATCCTCGGGGGAGGCGTCGCCCTGACCGCCGACGGGGTCGCCGCCGGCCTGCTGGTGGCCAGTCGGGCCGGCGCCCGCCTGTCCGCCCGCACCCGGCTGACCGCCTGCGCCCGCCTGGCCCACGCCCTCGGGCTGGACGGTCTCGCCGTCCGGTCGGCCGTAGATCTGGGGCGACTGGACGCCCGTGACGACGATCATGGTGCGCATGCTGCCCTCGAGGGTCTCGTCGATCGAGGTGCCCCAGATGATGCGCGCGTCGGGGTCGATCCGGTCGTAGATCTCCTCGACGACGCCCTCGGCCTCCTCGATGGACATGTCGTTGCCGCCGGTGACGTTGACCAGCGCGGAGCTCGCCCCGGAGATGTCGACGTCCAGCAGCGGCGATCGGAGAGCGGTCTTGACCGAATCCTCGGCCTTCGCTTCGGAGTCGGACTCGCCGAGGCCGATCATCGCGACGCCGCCTTTCTCCATGACGGTGCGGACGTCGGCGAAGTCCAGGTTGACGAGGCCGGGTTTCGTGATCAGTTCCGTGATGCCCTTGACCGAGCGCATCAGGACCTCGTCGCTCACCTTGAACGCTTGACGGACGGGGAGCTTGCCGACGGAGTCGAGGAGGCGATCGTTGGGGACGACGATGACGGTGTCGGAGACGTCGCGGAGGCGTTCGAGGCCGGCCTCGGCGTTCGTGCGACGGACCTCGCCCTCGGCAGTGAACGGCGTCGTGACGATGGAGATGGTCAGCGCCCCCGACTCGCGAGCGGCCTTGGCGACGACGGGGGCCGAGCCGGTGCCGGTGCCGCCGCCGAGCCCGGCGGTGACGAAGACCATGTCCGAACCCTCGATGGCCTCGTAGATGTCCTCCTGACTCTCGAGAGCGGCCTCCTCGCCGACCTGCGGGAGCGACCCGGCGCCGCGGCCGCCGGTCTTTTGCTCGCCCATCAGGATCTTCGTGTCGGCGTCGATCTCCACGAGGTGCTGGACGTCCGTGTTCGCGGCGACCAGCTTCGCGCCGTGGATCCCCTCCTCGTTCATGCGGTTGACGGTGTTGCCGCCGGCGCCGCCGCAGCCGACCACCGTGATGTCCGTCTGGAGGTCCTGGAGAACGTCTTTCAGTTCCTCGTCGGTCATCGTCCCCGACGGGTTCGGTTCCGAACCGGTCTCGGGCGCTCCGGGGCCCCCCTGGGCGGGGTCGGCGCCCCCGTCCTCGGCCTCGTCGATCGCGTCCTCGACAATGGAGTCCATTCCTGGCGCGCTATTGTGATCGCAGCGTTATGACCGTTTCCCACGTTGTCTGCCGCCCGTCAGACGATCGTCGATCGAGCGTGGCGGTCACGTCGATTCGAAAGCAACCGTCCACTGAACCAGTGAGCGACACCACTTCCACGGGGAAGCCGACGGTTCACCGGTGACGCAGAGCGGCTCGGGGCGCTCGATCGATCGGCCTCGAGCAAGTCGACCGTCCGTCAGTCGTCGGCCACGAACGTCTCGAGTAGCCGAAGCTCTTCGGACTCGGAGATGCGCTCGGACTGGAGACAGGCGTGCATCGCTTTCGCGATCAGTTCCGGATCCTCGAGACCGGACCGACTGCCGTCGCCGGACGCATCGAGGCGACGGTCGAGCGACGCCACCGATTCGGTCAGTGCGTCGATCCGGGCCGAGAGCGCCTCGAGTTGCGCGCTCTCGGCGTCACACTCGGCGGGCTCGGCGCCGGATCCGGGGTTCCTCGAGTCGGCCGGTTCGGGCTGTGTCGGGTCGGCCCCGGAGTCCCGCCGGTCCGTGGTTCCGTCGGCTCCGGCCGTCGTGGACTCGCCCTGCGAAGCGGCCGCGTCGGGCCCAGACGTCGCGTACTCGGCTTCGGAGTCTCGCCGTTGGGAGCCCTCGTCGGGTGCTGGCCCGGTCGGAACGGCGTCGGGCTCAGCCTCGGCCGAGTCGTTGTTCGGCTCGGGCTCCGTCGGGTCGACGTCGAGTTCCCGCCCATCGGGACCGTCGTCCGGAAAGAGGTCGGCGACGATCGCCTCGCGGTTCGACCACTCGAAGCCGTCGATGTCGTTGACGCGTCGATTGATCGTCGCCGCGGTCACGTCGAAGCGGTCGGCCAGCTCCTGCTGGGTCGCGTTCGGACGCTCCCGAATCGCCCGAAGGGTTCGGCGCTCGGTCTCGCTCAGGCTGTCGGGGTCGATCGGGCTGTCGGACGTGGAATCGCTCCGACCGTCCGCCGCCGGTGCCTCGCGTCGATCGGACTCGGTCGGTTCGCGGTCGGTTTCGATCGTCGCGCCGCCGTCGGCGGCCGATTTGCGCTCGCCGTGGCCCGGTGACGCGGCCTCCCCCGCTTCCGGCGATCCTGGGGTACCGTCTCCACCATCCTCCGGCTCCGGGTCGGAATCTCGTCCGACCATCGATTCCGGGTCGCCGTCCGGCCCGCCCCACGAATCACCGTCCGCCTCCGGATCGTCGGCCGTCTCCGGATCGCCGGCCGACGGCTCGTCGGCCGCGGGGTCGCCGTACTCCTCGAGGACCTGTTCGACGAGGTCGACGGACGCGCCGTTGACCGCGTCGGCGAGTTCGCTCATCGCCGCCGCCGGCCGGTCCTGAGCGGCGTCGAGAATCTGCTTGTGGATCACTGCGCGGGGGACGGGGGTCGATTGGCGGGTCTCCTGGGACGTCGTGGGATCGTTCGTCGATCTGCTCATATCTCTCTTCCAACGGGGATCGCTGGTGTATACCGAACCACCATTATCCTGACCGAAGTAAGTGTTTCTGTACGGTGCTTCGAACGATCGATCGTTCGTTCGAGAATACATTCATCTATTCGGAACTATACGACTACATAGCGATTAGTGTTGAAAATTAGATCGGGAAATGTGCCAGGAATCGGTCTTTCCTAGGTCATTGATTTTATTCGTCTGAAGAGTCGACGCCAGGTCCGCGCGCCGAGCGGTGAAAGGGATATCGCGTCGGCTCACACGTCGCTCGCGACGGGGCCGGCAACCGTCCGGCACCGGACGGTTGGCCGCGAAACTCGCACCAGCCGCCGAATCCGGCCGCGGTATCCGATTCAGATCGCGTATCGGGTCGTTCGGGTTTCGTGGACGTCGTCTGGTTCGACGACGGTCCCGTCGACCGAGACCGTCTCACCCTCGGCCAGTTTCCCGAAGGCGGGACCGTCCGGGACACCCAGTTCGCGCGCTCGGTCGGGGTCGAACGCCGTCTCCTCGACGACGACCGCGCCGTCGGAGACGGTGACGGCGTCGGCGCCCGACCGGATCACGTCGGCGAGGCCGTCGACGATCTGCCGCGGGACGCCGGCGGGGGACCGGTTCGTCTCCACATCGATCGGGACGGCGATACGCTCCCCGAGTCGACTCCCGCCGTTCGCGGTCTCGACGGCGACGCTCCCGGCGGTGACGACGTCCCACGTCCGCTCGGCGTCGATCCCTTCGGCCCGCGAAACGAGGTCGGGCGCCGGGGAAATCACGTCGAACGACTCGGTTCGCCGGTCCCCGAACCGGACGCCGTCGGCGACGGGGCCGAGCGCCGACTCGACGGCGTCGACGAGCGTGAGCGGACGGTCCTCGACCTCGCGAACCCAGGCCTCGCTCACGACCCGATATCCCAGGTCGTCGATCGTCCGCACCAGGGCCGGCCGCGTCCCCTCGACGACCGCGTGAGTCGCGGTACTCGCTTCGAACAGGGCACGAACCAGGGCCGATTCACTCGCCACCCCTTCCAGCGCGTCGAGACCCCAGTCGGCGGCGACGTGGCCGACGGTCCAGGCCGTCTCGCGGACGATGCGCTCGAACCGCGGGACGTAGTGGCCGCCGCCGAAGCCGACCAGCTGCCGGGGCCGGCCCGACTCCGGATCGATCCGGTGGGGCGAGACACCCCGCAGGTCGAGGATGGCGCGGGCGACCGCCTCGGCCCCGGCCGGATCGTCCCACTGGGCGTCGTCGCTTCCGAGTTCTGCAAATAGCGACGGACAGCCGACGTCGGACGGGCCGTGGTGCGTACACTCCATCCCGACCTCGTACTCCTCGGGGGCGTGACGATCGTACGCCTCGAGGAGGGTCGCGAGGGCGTTCGGCGCGGCCGTCGCAACGGCGTTCGTCTCGCCGCCGAACTCGGCCGGGCCGACGTTGCCGGTGAAGTGCGCCGACAGGAGCGGCCCCGTCTCGCCGGAGTGGCGCGAGGCGAAGACGAGCACGTCGGGCGACTCGCCGAACGCCTCGTCCGGGCGAACGAGGTCGAGGTGGAGGGCGTCGAACGATCGGAGTTCGAACCCGTCGGTTCGGTAGTAGGTCCCGCCGCCGTCGGCGTCGGAGCGGGCGTCGTCGACCCGTTCGTCCCACGCGGCGAGTCGGCGGAGCTGGTCGCAGACGTGAACGGACGCTCGGTCGGCGCGACTCTCGACGATCGCGATCACGAGCGCCACTCCGTGCCCGGCGACCGAATAGGCTCCGTTTTCGACCGGCTGCGAGGCTCCGCGTTCGCCCGGACCGACGCGGTGCGACCCCGGGAATCGATAGGTCGGGCCCAGCCACCGCGCGAATACAGGGATCGATCGCATACGCGTCGGCGACGGAGCGAGTATCGTATGAACGAGTCGCTGAAGCCGATCGACGACCAGACCATCGTGATCACCGGCGCCTCCTCCGGCATCGGCCTGACGACGGCCCGGATGGCCGCCGACCGGGGCGCGAGGCTGGTGCTGGCCGCGCGGAGCGAGGACGCACTCCGGGAGCTAACCGATGAGATCGAGGCGAGCGGTGGCGAGGCCGCCTACGTCGTCGCCGACGTGCGCGATCGCGACGACGTCCGGGCGATCAGGGAGACGGCGATCGAGCGATTCGGCGGGTTCGACGCATGGATCAACGGCGCCGCCGTCTCCATCTACGGCCGACTGAGCGAGGTTCCGGTCGAAGACATGCGCCGGCAGTTCGACACCAACGTCTGGGGCCTGCTGTACGGATCGCTCGAGGCCGCCGAGCACCTCCGCGAGCGGGGCGGGGCGATCGTCAACATCGGGAGTATCGTCTCCGATCGATCCCTCCTGCTGCAGGGAAGTTACGCGGCGTCGAAACACGCGGTCAAGGGCTTCACCGACGCGCTGCGGATGGAACTCGAGGATGCCGGCGCACCCGTCTCGGTCACCCTGATAAAGCCGAGTTCGATCGACACGCCGTACCCCGAACACGCGGAGAACTACATGGACGAGGCGGCGACGCTGCCGCCACCGATTTACGCCCCCGAGACGGTCGCGCGGGCGATCCTCCACGCGGCGACCCAGGGCGACCGCGAGGTGACCGTCGGCGGTGGCGGGAAACTCGTGACGGCGCTGGGTCACTACGCGCCCGGCTTGCTCGATCGCATCATGGAAACCGTGTTCGACCGGCAACAGCGAGCAGGTCGGCCACCCAGACCCGGGGCGAGCGCGCTCGAGGAGTCCTCGGGCGAGCTGGCGGAACGGGGCGACTACGAGGGACACGTCTCCGAGACGAGTCTCTATACCAGGCTCCGGCAGCGCCGGCGGACGGTCGCGGCGACGCTCGTCGGCGTCGCCGCCGGCGCGGCGTACGCGGGATATCGGACCCTGCGCGGCGGTGACGAGAAGCGGGCCGGCGAGCAACGCGAGACCGTCGAGCGGGATCGGTCCAGACGCCCCTCGGTGTCGCGATTCGGGCGCTGACAGTCGTCCCGCGTCGGCGGTCGGAGGGATCGCCTTCGGGCGACGGTCACTCCGCCTCCGGCTTCGCCTTGCCGTAGACGGCCCGCCTCGCCGTGGCCTGCCCGATCGAGGCCAGTTCCGCGACCGCGGCCCGCCGACAGTAGAACATGATCGCGGCGAGGACGACGTAGACGACGGTGTAGCCGATCAGGATCTGGTGACTGAGCGCCTCGGGGTTCGCGACCGAGAGGATTCGCAGGACGAGGAACTCCAGAATGACCTGCGAGAGGAACAGGAAGAGAAGTACGAGCGCCTCACGGCCGGAGATCTCGAGGTTGACGAGGATGGCCAGTGCGAACAGCGACTGGGCCGCCGTGATCCAGATCTCCAGGTCCTGCTTGAAATCGAACGCGAGGACGCCGTAGCCGCCGTAGCCGATCGAGTAGACGATCGCGAGCGTCCCGATCAGCAGCGTCCACTGGTTGAGCTTCGACGAGATGAGCGCGTTGAAGCCGGCCGTCGAGCGCGACTTCATCACCAGCACGGCGACGACGATGAGTTCCGGCGACTCGCTGGCCAGCGGCGCGATCCACTGGATCATGAAGAACTCGGGGAGGCCGAACGCCACGCCCAGATCCTCCAGCCCGTGGGCGAACGGTTCGACGGCGACGAGAATCGTCGCCCCCGAGTAGGCGAACAGCCCGATGACGATCGGGATGCGGAACCGTCGGGCGAAGTCCTGGAGATAGGCGGGCACGCCGACGTGCTCGTCGACGGTCTCCGCACCGGCGCGAATCACGACGACGATGTAGGCGACGTAGAGGCCGACGAGCACGATCGTGTCGACGATATCGATGCCGCCCATGAAGGGGACGAAAAAGGCCCACAGCGTCGCGATCCCGAGGAAGGCGATCTCGACCGAGATCCCCTGGTGGAGCGTCACGGCGTTCGTAAACCAGCCCTCGCGCTCGCGAACCGACGTATCGGCCACGCGTCGCGCCCGATGGAGCGTAAAGAGCGCGATGCCGGACCAGCCGAGTCCGATGAGGATCCGGTTGGCGCCGGTCATGTTCGCGATCGCGAGGTTGCCGGCCTCGGCGCCGCGAGTCGTGCCGGCCTGAGCGCCGGCCTCGAAGGCGTACAGCGCGTCGACGGCGTACTCGGGGGCGACGGCGAGCACCGCCAGCACGGCGATCGCGAACGATCGCGGGACGTCGGCTTCGGCCGTCTCCGCCGCCCAGGCCAGGAGGAACGAGGCGCCGAGGACGGCGATCCCGGAGATCGCGACGGTCGGGCCCGCACCGAATCCGTTGCCACTCGCCCAGATGCCGATCCAGGGAAGCGTGAGCGACAGAGCTACGGCGACGGCGACCAGCGGGTGTCGAAGAGAGGCCATCGCCGTTCGGTTGTGAACGTCGATGTTAGTCAGTTTCGATGCGTCCGCTCCAGCCGGATCCGACACCTCGCCGTCGACCGACGGCCTCGGCGCCGGGCACGACGCAGTCGCCCCGGCCCGACCCGACCCATTATGACCTCGGCGCGCCGAGTGCCGGCATGGACGTCTACGGACTCGTCGGCAACCCGGTCGAGCACTCGCTGTCGCCGCCCATGCACGAGGCGGCTTACGAGGCCCGCGGACTCGACGCTCGATACGTCACGTTCGAACCGCAACCTGAGACCCTCGAGCGCGCGATCGACGGCGCCGACGCGCTCGGGGTTCGCGGCCTCAACGTGACGATCCCGTTCAAGCGCGACGCGCTCGACCTGGTCGAACCGGACGACCTCGCCGACAGAATCGGCGCCGTGAACACGATCGACTTCGGCGGCGACCGACCGACCGGACACAACACCGACGCCGTCGGCGCCGTGCGCGCACTCTCCGAGCACGGGTTCGACGGCGACGAGACGGCGATCGACGGGGCGACGGCCGTCGTCGCGGGGGCCGGCGGCGCCGGTCGCGCCATCGCGTTCGGACTGGCCGACGCGGGCGCGACGGTGCGGATCGCCAATCGGACGACGTCGCGCGCCGAGTCGCTCGCCGACGCCGTCCCGGCGGCGACCGGCCACTCCCTGTCTGAACTACCCGCACTCGTGAAGGAGGCGTCGATCCTCGTCAACGCCACGAGCGTCGGACTGGACGAAGACGAGTCGATCGTCGACCCCACCGCGTTGCGCGCCGATCTCGTCGTCATGGACGCGGTCTACTCCCCGATCGAGACCCGACTGCTCGAAGCCGCCGCGGCGCGTGGTGCGCGGACCGTCGACGGCGCGTGGATGCTGCTCTACCAGGGCGCCGCGGCGTTCGAACGCTGGACCGGCCTCGACGCGCCGGTCGATCCGATGAACGACGCCCTCAGGGCCCGCCTGTGACCGCGAGACGGTTCGGCGGCGCGCTCGACTCGGCTCCGCTCGCGACTCGGTCTCGGCTGCGGCGGGGTGCTACCGGTATCGAACGACTTTAGCGGCTCTACCGTATACGGTCGGCATATGCCACTCCTGGACACCATCAAGTCCCTCCTCGGCCTCGGCGACGGGTCCGACCGACGCTCTCGCGGGCGCGGCGGGACCGCGGAGCCGGGCGAGGAGGCGGGACCGAGAGCGCCGCCGCCGATGAGCGGCCGGGACGACGAAGAACCGACCGACGGCGAGGCGGCCGACGCGACACCCGACTCGGCGGGCGCCGAACCCGAGGACGGCGACGGGTCGGATGCCGCCGAGGAGTCGACGGACGGGCGGCCGTCAGACGACGGGGCGGGCGCCGACGAATCGAGCGATTCGACGAGCGACGACGCGACCGACGCCGCAGCGGCCATCGAGGAGGCCGGAGCCGCGGCCGAGTCCGGAGCGGCCGCCGACACCAGCGCGAGCGCGTCGACGGACACCATGACAGAGGTGCCCGACGAGCGCGAGGCGGCCGAGGCGACGGGGCCGACCGACGCGCAGGCGACGACGACCGAAAAGAGCGACCCGGAGACGACCGCCGACGAGACGGACGTGCCGGACGGTCCGACCGGCGAGGACGACGGCGACGAGCCGGTTGCGGACGACGGCGACGAGGATGGCGAAGCGGCCGACGAGGTCGCCGCGGACCACGACGCCGACAGTGCGGCTGGAGACGACGCCGACGAACCGTCCAGCGACGCCGCCGACGAACCCGTTACGGAGATCAAGGGGATCGGTCCCGCCTACGCCGACCGCCTCGGCGATGCCGGCGTCGAGACCGTCGCCGACCTCGCGGCGGCCGACGCGACGGCGCTCGAAGCGGAGACCGACATCGCGGCCTCCCGCATCGAGGGCTGGATCGGGCGGGCGACCGACCGCTGAGGGACGGCGGACTGACACGGTCCGTTTCTCCGAGGCGGCGCGATGCTCGTCACTTGTCAGCCGGGTTTCGACGTCGGTCGAACCGGCAGGGACCGCAAGAGGATTATTCCGGGAGTGAGACCGGCAGTACATGAGCGAACCGCGGGTCGTGACCACCGAGGCGGACGTCGCCCGCATGGCCGCGGGCGCCGACCAGGGGACGCGACTCCCGGTCGAGGCGCGACTCGAGGTCGACGATCCGTTCGACGCCTATCGCCGCGCTCGCGACGGGCCGGGCGGCGCGTTTCTCGAGACCACGGGCGGTCAGGACGGCTGGGGGTACTTCGGCGTCGATCCGATCGAACGCGTGACCGTGAGCGCGGACGCGTGCCTTCGCCGGAACGAGGAGGATGCCGGGTCGCCGACGCTCGCGGCGCTCGAGGGCGTTCTCGACGGGGAATCGGTGGTCGAGGACCGCTCGCCGAACGCGATCGGGAGCGACGACCAGGAGGACGAACCGGTGCCGTACCCCTGCGGCGCCGTCGGCTGGCTCTCCTACGACGTCGCGAGGGAGCTCGAAGCGCTCCCAGCGAACGCCGTCGACGATCGAGGGTTACCGCGACTCGAACTCGCCGTCTTCGACCGGCTCGTAGCGTGGAGGGCGAGTGGCGACGACGGACCGGTGACGCTTCGGATCACCGCCTGTCCCCGGTTCCAACCGAACGGCGAGGCGGCGAGCACTGACGAATCGGGCCACGCGGTCGGTGACGGTTCGACGGCCGACGGGAGCGTCGATCCGGCGACCGACGCGTTCGAGCGCGGCCGCGAGCGCGCGCTCTCCCTCGCCGACTCGATCCGAACCGGTGCGCCGTTGATCGGCCCGGCGCCCGTCGAGGACGATGCCGCGACGTTCGAGAGCCAGTGCGGGCGGGACGCCTTCGCCGAGCGGGTTCGACGGGTTCAGGAGTACGTCCGGGCCGGCGACACGTTTCAGGCCAACGTCTCCCAGCGCCTCGTCGCGCCCGCGGCGGTCCACCCCGTCGCCGCCTACGACGCGCTCCGCCGCGTGAACCCGGCCCCCTACTCGGCGCTGCTCGAGTATCCATCGACCGACCTGATCAGCGCGAGTCCGGAGCTCCTCCTCGAGCGCGAGGGCGAGTTCGTCCGCACGGAACCGATCGCCGGGACGCGACCGAGGGGCGAGACGGCCGCGGCGGACGACGAGTACGAGGCCGACCTGCGCGGCGACGAGAAGGAACGGGCCGAACACGCGATGCTGGTCGACCTCGAGCGAAACGACCTCGGGAAGGTCTGTCGGTACGGCTCCGTCGAGGTGGCCCAGTACCGCCGCGTCGACCGGTACGCCGCCGTGATGCACCTCGTCTCTGACGTCAGGGGCCGACTCCGCGAGTCGGCGACCGTGGCCGACGCCGTCGCGGCGACGTTCCCCGGCGGGACGATCACCGGCGCGCCGAAGCCGCGGACCATGGCGATCATCGACGAACTGGAGGCCGTCCGACGCGGTCCCTACACGGGAAGCATCGGGATCTTCGGCTTCGACGGACGGGCGACGTGCAACATCGTCATCCGGACGCTCGTGCGCGTCGACGACGCGTTTCACCTGCGCGTCGGCGCCGGAATCGTCCACGACTCGGTGCCCGACCGGGAGTACGACGAGACGCTCGACAAGGCCCGCGGGCTCGTCTCCGCGATCGACGAGGCCCTCGGCCGACGCGGCGAACTCGCGGTCGAAGGCGGCGGCCGGGTCGAACCCGACGGCGGGGAGACGGTCGGGCACGGCGGAGAGACGGCCGACCCCGACGGCGGGGAGACGGTCGGGCGCGGCGGAGAGACGGCCGACCCCGACCGCGGAGGGACGGCCGAACTCGACGGGGGAAGCGATCGTGCCTGACGAGCGTGCGGTTTCGGATCGCGCCCGGACGGCCGACGAGCGAGCGCGGGTGACCGGCGAGCGATCGGACGGGCGTGGCACGCCGATTCGGGTGCTCGTCGTCGACAACTACGACTCGTTCGTCTACAACCTCGTCCAGTACGTCGGGGAGGTCGCCGACGAGGTCCGCGTCGAGCGAAACGACGAGCTCACGGTTTCCGACGTCCAGGCGTACGAGCCGACGGCGATCGTGCTCTCGCCGGGACCCGGTACGCCGTCGGACGCTGGCATCTCGATCGACCTCTTCGCGGAGACGACGTATCCCATCCTCGGGGTCTGTCTGGGCCACCAGGCGCTGTGTGCCGCCCACGGCGCGTCGGTCGGACCGGCGCCCGAAGTCGTCCACGGCAAGCCGTCGACGATCACCCACGACGGCAAAGGCATCTTCGCCGGCCTGCCGGACCGGTTTCGCGTCGGGCGCTACCACTCGCTGGCGGTCGAGCGCGACGAGTTGCCCGATCCGCTCGTCGAGACGGCGACGACGACGGACGACCGCGAGACCCTGATGGCCGTCCGCCACCGCGAGCGACCGCACGTCGGCGTGCAGTTTCACCCGGAGAGCATCCTGACGAGTCGCGAACCCGATCCCGAGCGGCGCGACGACGGGGACGACGCCGCACGGACAGGAGACCGGGCGAGCACGGATTCCATCGGAGAGAACGAGGATTCCGCCGTGCGGACGGCGGGGAGCGATCCCGCAACCGTCCGCCGTCGGGCCCGACGGGAAGCCGGGTCGCTCTCGCTCTCGATCGGCAAACGGCTGATCGCGACGTTCTGTGAGATGGCAGTCGAACGGAGGGTGGAGAAATGAACGATTCGAGCGACGGCGAGACGCGCGACACCGCTTCGGGCGGTGACGATGCGACCGACGCCGATTCGAACGACGCCGACCCCATCTACTGGGTCGACGGCGACCTCGTTCCCGCCGGCGAGGCCGTCGTCAGCGTCGACGACCGCGGGTTTCGGTACGGCGACGCGGCGTTCGAGACCATGCGCGCCTACGGCGGGTCGCTCTTCCGGTGGGACGCCCACGCCGACCGCCTCGCGGAAACCTGCGACCTCCTCTCGCTCGATCACGGCCTCGATCGCGAGACGCTCCGTGAACGGATCGACGAGACGCTCGCGGCGAACGGACTCGAGGACGCGTACGTCCGGCTCTCGATCACTCGCGGCGTCCAGCCCGGGACGCTGGCCCCGGACCCCGACGTCGATCCCACGGTCGTCGTCTGGGTCAAGCCGCTCCCGCGCGGCGGCGTCGACGGCGTGCCGGTCTGGGACGGCCCCGCGACCGTCCGGACCGTGGAGCGACCGCGCATCCCCGACGACGCCATCCCCGCCCGGGCGAAGACGCACAACTACCTCGACGGGATCCTCGCGCGGCTCGACGGTCGGACGGACGACGCGGGCGGATCGGGCGATAGCGACCGGATCCGAGATCCCGACGAAGTCCTCCTGTACGACGGGGACGGATACCTAGCGGAGGGGGCGACGAGTAACGTCTTCGTCGTCGCTGACGGCGTGCTCTACACCCCCGCGACCGACGGGCCGGTGTTGCCGGGCGTCACGCGACGGACGGTCCTCGATCTGGCCGACGACCTCGACGTTCCGGTCGAGGTGGGTCGGTACGGGTCGGACCTGCTCGACGCGGCGGACGAACTCTTCCTGACGAACACGACGTGGGAAGTCCGGCCGGTCGACCGGCTCGACGGCCGGACGATAGGGCCCGGCCCGATAACGAGTCGGTTGCGACGCGCGTTCGACGCGACCGTCGAATCGCGCCACTACGGCTGATCGTCGCCCGGCAGCGCACAGCTCTCGAAGTTCGGGATGACGAGATCGCGCTCCTGATCGTACGAGAGGAGGCCCACGTCCACGAGTCGCGGGAGGTGATCGTGATAGATCCCGACGTAGATTTCGGTGACGGTCTCGGGGTCGATCGCCGACAGCGGCCGGCCCCGTTCGGCCACGGCGACCTCGTCTGCCACGTCCGGCAGGGCGAGCGCCTCGCCGTGATCGCGAACGACCGCAAGCGTGAGCCGTCGCCGCCGGTTCGAGAGGACGGCGAGCGCGTCGTCGACGTCGGCCGGGTCGGCCGGGTCGGGAAGCTGCTCGAGAATCGAGAGGGTGAGCTCGGCCGCGTCGGTTTCGTTGGAGGGTGGCGCTGTCATAGGCTGCGACGGGCCAGGGATCGCCGTGCGCGCTCGCGGTCCCGAACCCGGTTCCGTGCCGGACTGACAGTCGGCCCGTTAAAGTGTGTATCGAAAGTGCGCCGGGTGTGCGGAGCGATACCACAGAGAGCCACCGACGCAGGTGCCGACGACCCGGAGCGAGGCGATGACGCTACGGACTGGGGTCGGCCGCTACCGTATCGCGGTCCGACAGAGGCGGCGCTCACTCGATCGTGACGGTTGGTTCGTCGATCCCTTCGTGCTTGCACGAGGGACACCGCGACGGGACGTTGAGGAGGTCGTCGAAGTCGTCGAAGCCGCACTCGCGGCAGGTCGGCGGCGCGACGAGGACGGCCTCGTCCCCCGCATCGAGGCTGCGGGCGACGTGTTCGAGGTGCGAAAGGACCGTCGCCGCGGTCAGGTCGAACTCGCGGGCCAGTTCGGACGGCGTCGCCGCCGTCTCCCGTAACCGCCTGGCAAGCCGCCGTCGGGTCGTTTCGGTTGCCCCGGTCATGCGGCGACGTTCGCGGCCGGGCCATTTCAGGGATGCGGTCAGACCGGTTCGCCGGCCCCGCCCAACGATGAATCGACGGGTCGGGGTCCGGCGACGGGACCTCGGATCACGAATGGAGAAGACACGCTTTTCAGCACCCGTCGCTTAGAGCCGTTCAGATGGACTCCGCGGCGCTGCTCAACCTGCTCGGGAACGAAAATCGCCGGCGGATCCTCCGGTTACTCTCGCGAAAGCCCTGTTACGTCACCGAGATCTCCGAGTACCTCGGCGTCAGCCCGAAAGCCGTCATCGAGCACCTGCAGAAACTCGAAGACGCCGGGCTCGTCGAGAGTCGGACCGACGACCAGCGCCGGAAGTACTTCCACATCGCGCGAAACGTCAGGCTCGAGGTCAACCTCTCGCCGTACGGCTTCGCCAGCAAGAGCGCCTATCCGGCCAGCAACGGACTCGACATGTCGAAGTGTCGGTACCTGACCCTCGACGTCGGCACCGAAGACGAGGAGTCGATCGACGAACTCCTCGGGACGCTCGAGCAACTCGAACGCCTCGAGAACGAACTCTCGCTCGCCCAGCGGTGGGTCCAGGGACGGCTCTGCGAGGTGCTCGATCAGATCTCCGAGTCGGTCGGCACCGGCTCCGAGAGTCGAATCTACGCCGACCTCCTCGCGAGCATCCGATCGGAACCGAAGGGGATCGGCACCATCAGCCAGGACCTCGACGCTCCCAGAGAGGTGGTCGCGGACCTCCTCGAGGCGATGGCCGACCGCGGCCTCGTCCAGCGCACCGAACGCGGCTGGGAGTTGACCGAATCGCGCGCGGAAGTCTGAAGGCGCGGAGCGATCCGGAGCGGGTGCTGTGATCCGAGGGCGGCTCGCGGGAGATTCCGGGACCGGAACCGGCAGTCACTCGGATCGCGTCAGGCCGTCTCGCAGGTCGCGCCCGAAGTAGTAGCCAAGCAGCGCGGCCAGCAGGCCGGCCGTCAGGCCGGCGATCACCAGCCGCGTCCCGACGCCGGCGACGAAGGCGACGGCGAAGTCGAAGATCGCCATGATCGCGCCGATCGACGCACCCGCCGTCGTCACCTCCAGGTACCGACGTTCGGCCGTGAGAGTTCCGACGAGAAAAGCCGCGACGGCGAGGCCGACGAGCGGCCCCGCGATCGGGATCGTCGCGTTGCCGACGAAGTAGCCCGCCCCGAAGACGCCCGCGAGTGCGAGGTACGCCCGCGGCGAGAAGTACGCCGACGGCGAGAGGGTCGAGGGTACTCGAAGCGAGGGGAGCCATCGGCGCGGGTTGAGTCGACTCCGCGAGGCGGAGTCGGCTGCGTCCTGCGTCGGATCCACCGAACCGCGGTCGGGCTCGAACGCCGGCGAGGTGACCGACGAATCGGGTTCGCTCGGCTCCGCCGTCGGCTCGCCGCCCTCGTCGAACCCCGTCTCCGAGAGGAGCCGGTCGGTCTCCTCGAGGAGGTCGTCGGTGGACCCCGGCTCCGAGACGGTCGTTTCGTCCGAGCGATCTGCCATACTCGCCGTTCGGGCGCCGAGGAAATGGGCTTTTTCATGCCGAACGCGCGCCGGCCTCGCAGCAGCCCGGCGGGTCGTCTTCGCCCGGCCGGAGCGTATAGGCACCCCCGCAGCCATTCCGGGACCATGGAGTGGGCCGTCATCCTCTATTTCGCCGGGGTGGGCTACGCGGCCGCGGGGATCGCGGGAGGGCTGGCGCTCTCGATCGAACGGCAGCCCGACCACTCGTCGGTCACCTTCCGCGCGCTCAGGGCGATCGGCGTCGGTATCGGCCTGCTCGCGCTCGGCTTCGCGCTCGTTCTCACCGGCTACGCCCTGCTCGCGCTCGTTTGAGTCTCTCGGAACCGATGCGCCAGTCAGGCCGCTATCGATCCCCCCATCGCCGACCGCCCGTCCGGGCGAAGGGGTGGGTTCAAGTTTCGGGCCGGCCAACCGCGGCGTATGAACCCAGGCGACCGGATCCGCGCCGAGGGGCCGGATCGCACCGTCGAGGGCGTTTACCTGCCCTCGAGTACGCCCGAGCACCTCGTCGTCAAACTCGACGGGGGCTACAACGTGGGCCTCGATCGCGAGTCGAGCACCGTCGAGGTCATCGAACCCGACGTCTACGACGTCGCCGGCGAGGAACCGGCCGACGAGTCGACCTCCGAGATCGCCTACGACGACGACCTGCCGACGATCTCGCTGCTGTCCACCGGCGGGACGATCGCCTCGACCGTCGACTACCGAACCGGCGCCGTCACCGCGCGCTTCGACGCCGAGGACGTCCTGCGAGCCGTCCCGGAACTGGCCGGCCGGGCGAATTACCGCGGACGCGTCGTCTCGAATATCCTCTCGGAAAACATGGAGCCCGCCATCTGGCAAGACCTCGCCCGAGCGGTCGCCGAGGAGATCGAAGCGGGCGCCGACGGCGTCGTGATCATGCACGGCACCGACACCATGCAGTACACCGCGTCGGCGCTCGCGTTCATGCTCGAGACGCCCGTGCCGATCGTCTTCACCGGGTCGCAGCGCTCGGCCGACCGACCCTCCTCGGACAACGTCATGAACGCCGTCTGCGCTGTCGAGGCCGCGAAAGCCGACTGCGCGGAGGTGCTGGTCTGCATGCACGCGACCGAATCCGACGACGTCTGCGCGCTCCACCGCGGGACGCGCGTGCGAAAGAACCACACCTCGCGCCGGGACGCCTTCGAGACCGTCGGCGCCAGCCCGCTCGGCGCGGTCGCCTACGAGACGGAGGACAGCCCGACCGCGACCGTCACGTTCGACGGCGAGTACGTCGAGCGGGGCCACGCCAACCTGTCGGTCGACGCCGCGCTCGAGTCCGACGTCGACCTGCTCAAATTCGCGCCCGGCATGGACCCCGCGTTCCTCGACGTCGCCGAGGGATCGGCGGGACTCGTCATCGAGGGGACCGGCCTCGGTCACGTCCACACGGACCTCGTCCCCCGCATCGAGGCGCTCGTCGACGACGGGACGACCGTCGTCATGACAAGCCAGTGTCTCGAGGGTCGGGTCTGCGATCGCGTCTACGACACCGGCCGCGACCTGCTCGAGGCCGGCGTGATCGAGGCCGGCGACACCCTCCCGGGGACCGCGCTCGTCAAACTCATGTGGGTGCTCGAACGCGAATCCGACGCCGACGCCGTCGCCGCGGCGATGGAGACCTCAGTGGCCGGCGAACTGCAGGACCGGTCGGTGCCCTGGACCTGAGGATGCGGCGTTCTCGCCCGCGATCGAAACGGGGATTCCTCGCGACACCCGATCCGGAGACGAGAACGAACGCGTCCGCCGTCGGACCCAGTACGGCCGGCGAGTACGGACCACCGGCGATCACGGACCGCCGACAGACCGCAGATTCGAACGCGACACCGTTCGGCGGCGACCGAGAGCGACTGATCATCCATCCATGACCCGATCGACAGACATCGAGATCCGACGCGCAACGCACGACGATTACGAGGACGTCGCCGCCTTCACCAGCGAGCTGTGGGCCGATCGGGGCGGCGATTACCTCCACCGCGTCTACCACGACTGGCTGGAAGCCGACGACGAATCGGGCAAACGGACGTTCCTCGCCGCCGTCGGCGACGACGTGGCCGGGATCGTCCAGATCGTCATGCTCTCGCCGGACGAAGCCTGGTTCCAGGGGATGCGCGTCAACCCCGACTACCAGCGCCAGGGGATCAGCCGGCGACTCAACGAGGCCTGCTTCGACTGGGCGGCGGCGCGCGGCGCCACCGTCGGTCGATTGATGACGTTCTCCTGGAACGTCGCCGCGCTGGGCGCCGCCCGCGCCGGCGGCTTCGGTCCCGAAACCGAGTTTCGCTTCGCCCGGCCCGAACCAGATCCGGACGCCGACGGCCCGCACGCGGTCTCTGCGGATCCCGACGCCGCCTGGCGCTTCTGGACGGCCAGCGACGCCCGGACCCACCTCCGCGGCCTCGCGATGGACCCCGAGGAATCGTGGGCGGCACGCGAACTCACCCGCGCGGACCTCGAAACCCTCGCCGACGAGACGGCCGTCTTCGCCGTCGAGGGCGAGGGCGGCGTCTCGGGCATGGCCTACCGAAGCCGCGCGTACGATCGCGAGACCGACGACGGCGAGACGGTCCGCTGGGCGGAGTACGGCGTCGGCGCGTGGGCGGACGTCCCCGCGGCGAAATCGCTACTCGCCGCCGTCGCCCGCGACGCCGCCGCCATCGGCGCCGACGAGACGCGCGTCTTGATCCCCGAGACCGCGCGGGCCGTCAGCGACGCCTCCTACGCCGGCGCCGACCTCTCCGACGAACCCGACTTCGTCCTCGGCATCGACCTCACGAATTTGTAAGCGGACGTTTCCACTCCGAACTTTTTCTCTGCGGGCCGGCTCCGTCGGCCCTCGGAAAAATCTTCAAAAGAGCGCTACGCGCTCTTTTGGACAGGGCGGTTCCACGGAATCGCTTGCAGTCGGCGCTTCGCGCCGACGACCTCGCGGGAGCTTCGCTCCCGCTTAGCTTCGATGCTCTCCTCCCTCCGTTTCAGCCGCGCTTCGCGCGGCTCGTCTCGCGGTTTCACCGTCTGCTCACGGGCGCAAAGCGCCCGTTCGCATGGTACGCGGGACCTGCGGTCCCGCGCGATTCGACTTCCCGCGGCGCATCCGCGCCGCGCTTTCCACATCGGTCGTCGGCCCGCTCGCTCACTTCGCTCACGGGCTTCGCCCGTTCGCATATCGCGGTTCTCACTTCGTTCCGAACCGCGCACCGTTCGCTCGCGGTGGGTGCACTCTACCACTGCTCCCAACACGGCGACAGGCGCGGGACCGACTGCCTCGACACGTCGCTCCGACAGTCGCGTTAGCCCCCGCTAACCGGCGGGAGCAGGGCGAGTTCGTCGTCGGCGTCGAGCGTCGTCGCCAGCCCGTCCCCTCGAGCGTGGACGTCGCCGCCGTTTCGCAGGACCGTGAGTTGCGAGCGCAACTCGCCCCTCTCGTCGAGGACCCGCTCGCGAAGGTCCTCGCGGTCCTCGAGCAGGGCGTCGAGGGCGTCCTCGACCGTCTCACCGGGTTCGACGTCGACCGCGACGTGCCGGTCGCCGGCGCGCTCGGCCAGGTCGGCGAACAGCTTCCACTCCATGCGAGAGCGTATCGGCCGATTCGGGAAGTAGCTACCGCTCCGCGCGGAGCCGTCCGGAGGGAACCGGCCTCGCATTCGGCCGGGACGTCCGTCGAAGGGGTGCAACGTAGTCTCGGTCCGTTTAACTACGCGCCGCTCACAGGGGAGGTATGGAGGCGCCGACCAGATCAAGTGCGGGCGACGACTGGCGACGCCACCTGACGACGCGACTGACGGTGGGACTCGTCCTCGCCGTCTCGCTCCTGTCGGTGCTGACGGCCATCGTCAACATCTCCACCACGACGATCGACGGGCCCTTCGCCGCGTACGTTCCGGCGTACGCGCAGGAGGCGGCGGGGTTCACCGGGGCGCTGACCGGCTTTTTGATGGTCGGAAGCGCCCTGGCGCTCCGTCGAGGGCTGCGCGCCGGCTGGTGGGCGACGCTGTTGTTGCTCCCCCTCACGGCCGCCCAGGGCGTCCTCCAGGCGAGCCGCTACTCGACGCCCCTGATCGCCCTCTCGCTGCTCGCCATGCCGGTGCTGGTGCTCAGCCGCCGTCGCTTCGACGGACGGCTCTCCCTCTCCACGACGCAGATCGCGGCCGGAGCGGCGCTCGCAGCCGTCCAGCTCTACGGGACGATCGGCGCGTACCACCTCCGCGAGGAGTTCGACGGCGTGAACTCGCTGCTCGACGCGTTCTACTTCACGTTGATCACCTCGAGCACCGTCGGCTACGGCGACATCACGCCGAACGGGGGCTCGCCCAGAGCGCTGTTGTTCACCATGTCCGTCCTCGTCCTCGGCGTCGCCAGTTTCGGTATCGGCGTCGGCGCGCTCGTCGGGCCGGCGATTCAGGCGCGAATCTCGAAAACACTCGGAAAGATGACCGATTCACAGCTCCAGACGCTCGACAGCCACGTCCTCGTGCTCGGCTACGGGGATCTGACGGAACCGATCATCGACGAACTCGAGGCGGCCGGCCTGGAGTTCGCCGTCGTCTCGCGAGACGAGACGGACACGGCGGAACTCACCGACCGCGGCGTGGCGGTCGTGCAGGCCGACCCGAGCGACGAGCGGCCGCTCGAACGCGTTCAGATCGCTCGTGCGAGCGCGGTCCTCGTCGCGACGAACGACGACGCGGCCGACGCGCTGACGATCCTCACCGCCCGCCAGCTCCGGCCCGACGTCCGCATCGTCGCCGCGGCGACCGACCGCGAGAACCGTCGAAAGCTGATGAACGCGGGCGCCGACGACGTGATCAGCCCCGCGGAGCTCGGCGGTCACCTCCTCGTGAAATCCGCCCTCGACGGCGATTCCACCGGCCTGATCGAGCGACTGCTCGAGGAGTGAGGATCGCGTTCGGTTCGTCGATCGTTCGCCGTCCGTCCGCCAGATCGACCTCGATCGGTCGGGTCCCGCCGATCGACGGGGTCGCGGGTGGAACGTCGCCTCAGCCGTTCGCCGGATCGGGCGCCCCCTCGAGAATCGCGACGCCGCTCGAGGTCCCGATGCGATCGGCCCCGGCGTCGATCATCGCCATCGCCTCGTCGTAGGTCCCGATGCCGCCGCTGGCCTTGACCGGCAGGTGCTCGGCCATCCGCCCGACGTCCTCGACCGTCGCGCCCCCGTCGACGAAGCCCGTGGACGTCTTGACCATCGCGGCGTCGGCCGCGACGGCCGCCTCGCAGGCCCGGTCGAGTTCGGCGTCCGAGAGCAGCGGCGCCTCGACGATCACCTTCACCGGAATCGGCACCGCCGCGACGATCTCGGCCAGTTCCTCGCGAACGGCGTCGGTCTCGCCCGCCCGAAGCCGACCGACGTTACACACCACGTCGAGCTCGTCCGCCCCGGCCCGCCAGGCGCGAACGGCCTCCTCGCACTTCACCGCGGGCGCGTGCTGGCCGTGAGGAAAGCCGACGACGGTCGCGATCGTGAGGTCGGGATTCGCGCCGCGAACCGCCTCGAGGTAACACGGCGGGATGCAGGCGTTCGCGCCGTACCGGTCCGCCTCGGCGCAGCCGTCCATCGCCGCCCGTTCGGTCGTCCCCGGGCCGAGGACGGTGTGATCGATCGACGGCGCGAGTTCGGCGCGGTCCATGCGACGGCCTCGGCGGGCGAGCGCAATAAACGCGATCATCCGTCGGACGGCGCGAGTCGAAGTCGACTCGGCGAGCCCCGGCGCGGTACGGGTCGGAAACGAGACGCGTATCAGAAGGCATCGGCCGGGACGCGGACCGATCGCCATCCGGCCGGGACGCGGGCGGCCAGTCGGCGTCTGACGATCCATCCACGAGGGGCGTCGGTGGACCCAACCGGAACTTGTTTGACGCTGGTATGTCCCTCTAATTCTATGGTGCTGCCGGAGGGATTCGTCATACCGTCGTGGTACTACACCGTCCCGCTAGTCCTCGGGCTGGCGGGGGTGCTCGCCTTGCTGTGGGCGATCGATCCGCCCGTGACCGATCGGACCGTGATCGCCTTCGCCCCGTGGATGATGCTCGGTTCGACGCTCTCTGTCCTCCACAGCGAACCGATCGACGCGTTCCCGGAGACGCTGTCGCCGCTGTTTGGCATTCCGAGCGTCTACGTGACCACGGCTATCGTCGCCGGGTTCGTCTGGATCGTCGCGAACTTCCTGTACGCGGCCGGCCTCTCGCGGTCGATACCGCGAGTCGTCGGCGTCACCGGCACCGGCTTCGTCTCCGTCTTCGCGATGCTCACGATCATGCTCGGCCTCGAGGCCGGCCAGTTCACCCCCTTCTGGTCGGTCATCGCGGTCGTCATCACCGGGATCGTCACGGCCATCGCCTGGCTCGCCATGGGACTCTGGTTCACCGAGGTCGCCGCGGTCACGGGGCTCACCGGCGCGTTCGTCGTCTTCTCGCAGGTCCTCGACGGCGTCTCGACCGCGATCGGGTACGACGTCATCGGCGTCGCGGAGCAGGTCCCCCTCTCCCAGATCGTCCTCGAGACCGCCGAGTCGCTGCCGACTCCCGACGTGATGGGCGCGGGCTGGATGTTCGTCCTGGTGAAGCTCCTGCTCGCGCTGGTCGTGGTCGGGCTGTTCAGCGACCTCGTCCGCGAACGGGAGCGACAGGGGCGACTCGCGCTGGCGTTCGTCGCCGCCGTCGGGCTCGGGCCCGGCTTTCACAACGTCTTGCTCTACACCGTCACTTGAACCGACGGGTGACCGCAACCGGCGGCTGACTGTCACGCACCGAGAGCGGGCGAGGGGGTTTTTACGTTCGCCGTCGTCAGTCGATCAGTATCGGATGGAGCGAGTACTCGTCGCCGGGCACGTAAACTGGGACGTGACCCTGCGAGTCGATCATCTCCCGGTTCCCGACGGGGAGTCGACGATCCACGGCGAACGCACCGGTCCCGGCGGGAGCGCGGCCAACGTGGCCGCGGCACTCTCCCAGCTCGGCGTCGACGTGGCGCTCTACGGCAGCGTCGGCGACGACGCGCCCGGCGATCGAATCGTCGACGCGCTCGAATCGGTGGGCGTCGACTGTACCGGCGTGCACACCGTCGCCGGATGCGAGACGTCGCGGAAGTACCTCATCGTCGACGATGCCGGCGCCGTCTCGGTCCTCGGGAACGATGGGGCGAACGAGGCGCTCGGACCCTCCGCGGTCGACGACGAAGCCGTCCGCCGCGCGGATCACGTCCACCTCACGAGCCAGCGCCCGGAGACGGCCCGGGCCTTCGCGTCGGTCGCGCGCCGGTGGAACCGACCCGTTAGCGTCGACCCCGGTCGTCGACTGGGGGACCGCTCCTACGAGGGAACGATCGAGCGCGCCGACATCCTCTTTCTGAGCGGCCGCGAGGCCGACGCCATCCGCCGGCGCGGGACGGAGGTGCCGGCCGACGGTGAGCGGACGGTCGTCGTCACCGAAGGCGGGGACGGCGCCGTCCAGTACGGACCGGACGGATCGGTCCGCCACGCGGGATTCGACGTCTCGCCGGTGGACACGAGCGGGGCCGGCGACGCGTTCGCGGCCGGGTACCTCGCCGAACGGGCTCGCGCACCGACGCCCCGGGCGCTGCTTCGCTTCGCGAACGCGTGCGGCGCGATCGCCGCGACGACGGACGGAACACAGATCGAACTCTCGCGCGATCGGGTCGCGGCTGTCGGTGGGCAGTTAGACGAACGGACGGACGGCACCGGCGACGAGCGAACGGCCGGTCCCTGCGACCACGGGGCGGGCGACCGATCCGGTGCGCACCGAACGGGTGATACCGACGCGGAGCGACCGGTCGATTTCGACACCGACCGAACGAGCTGTATCGACGACGAGCGGCAGGGTGACGTTTCGTTCGACGGCGGCATCAGGGACCAGCCGCGGTGAGGGCGTTCCGCGATTATTGCGACCACACCCCATATTATTCTCAGCGGTGGATGTCTGACGAAATATCTAAGAGTGACGCCGTTGGGGACTACGGTAGCCCGTCGACCGGCCGGACGCGAACCGCTGCCGTCGGTCGGCGGAACCGAGTCATGAGAGATGCCAGCAACGCGGGTGGGGCCGTCGCGGAGAACGGGCCCAGTGGACGGACGGAGTACCGCCGATCGACCGATGAACCAGTAAGCGTCGCCGTCGCGACCGCACTCGCCCGGTTCGAAGGGACGAGTCCGACCGGGACGGGAGCGAGTCTGTACGAACACGTCGACCCGGACGCGCTCGACGCCCTCTTCGCGGATCGGGCCGACGGAACGAGTCGTCGGCCGGGGACGGTCCGATTCACCACGGCGTCCGCGACGGTCGTGGTCGAACCGGACGTCGTCCGCGTGTTCGAGTGCGGGCGGCATTGACCCGGGTACACACCCCGCAACGTGGGCCTGCGGCCCCATCGAGCGAACCTGCTCCCCGCGAGCGTGGACGGACGGAACGGAAGGGCGACTCTTATACTCCGGGGCGGAAAACGCGATGACGATGACCCAACCCCATCTCCTCCTCGAATCCGGTGCCGTCGCGGACGTCGCGCTCCTGCCCGGCGATCCCGGCCGCGTCGATCGCATCGCGAACCACTGCGACGGCGCGGAGACCGTCGCGGAAAACCGCGAGTACAAAGTCGTCAACGCCGCGTACGAGGGTCGCGAGCTGACGATCTGCTCGACGGGGATCGGCTCGCCCTCCGCGGCGATCGCCGTCGAGGAACTCGCCGCCATCGGCGTCGAGACGTTCGTCCGCGTGGGAACGACCGGAGCGCTGCAGGCCGACCTCGAGATCGGCGACATGATCGTCGCGAACGGCGCCGCCAAGGACGAGGGGACGACCAGGCGCTACGAGAACGTCGAGTACCCCGCCGTCCCCGACTACGACGTCCTCTCGGCGCTCGTCGAAGCGGCCGAGGACAGGGCCGAACCCGTCCACGTCGGTCCCGTCGCCACCGACGACGCCTTCTACGCCGAAACCGACGCGTACGTCGACGACTGGGAGGACGCCGGCCTGCTCGCCGTCGAGATGGAGGCCGCCGCGATCTTCACGCTCGCCCGCCGGAAAGGCCTGCGCGCCGGCGCCATCTGCACCGTCGACGGCAACCTCGTCGAAGGCACGCAGAAGGGAACCGACACCGAGGACGACGAACTCCCCGAGAAGGCCAAGGACAACGTCGCCCGCGCGATCGACATCGCCCTCGGCGCGGCGGCGTCGCTATAGGGCCCGAAAAAGGTCTACTCGTCCGTAATCGACGGCGACGGCGTCCACGATAGCGGAGAACGACCGAACCGACACCGTCGTGACGGCACCGCCGTCCGATCGACGCACGGGCACCTACGACGCGACCGCGGACGAAACACCACGCCAAGGAGCTATCTCGCCGACCCGACCGACGTGCGGTAGCCAGATCGACCCTCGAGCAGGAAATACGCGACCGCCGTGAGGGCAATTACGCCGAGACTGATCGCTTCAACCGAAGCGGGCCCGACGGCCCGATCGCCGGCGAGCGCGATCGCGACGGCAGCGACCAGGACGACCCCGAGTGCGATCACGTAGCGCCAGCGCGATTCGGCGGGAATCAACCCGTCCTCGTGACGGATCGCGAGGTACAGGTGTGCCCCGCCGAAGGCGATCCCGTAAGCGACGGCGGCGAGGGCCACGCCGATCGCACCGTCGTCCCAGACAGTCGCGTACTCACCGATCGCGAGCGTTCCGATGGCGAGCACCGTAGCGGCGAGATGGACGTACGTATCGCGAGAGACCATACGATAACCGAGGAGCTCGCCCTACTAATAATTACTCATCCGTCACGAACGGGGCGAAAACAGCGACGATCCGGGATCTCGCTCGGCCGAGTCGCCCGCTCGCGGTTCGCGGCGGATCACCAACGGGCGGCGCGGTCGGCTACACGACCACCGACAGCGTGTAGAGGTTGACGACGACGGCCGCGCCCCACGGGATCGCGAGCGCGGCGGGCACGATCGGTCGATACGCGGCGTCGACGAACGGGCGACAGGCGATCGCGACGCCGATCGCACCGGCCTTGAGCGTCAGCATGCCGAGGACGCCCCAGCCGTCGATCGCGGACCGGGCGATCGGATTCGACTCGGCGAGGCCGAGTTCGAGGCCGACGAGCGTCGTGGCGACGTCGCCCATCAGCGCCACGGCGACGAGCACCCACAGCAGGCGCTCGGTCTCGGAAGCGTCCGTCAGCGGCGTCCAGTCTACGGCCTGCCGGGTGCGCGTGCTCATGGACGTCACCCCGTCGGAATCGAACCGATCGCCGGGTCCACGGACACCCCGGAGTGGCTCGTCCGACCGGGCAACCGTTCGACGAATAGTTATCCCCGAGGTACGGCCGTTCGTCCGTCTCTAAGCGACGGTTACGGAACGCACAGCTCGCCTCGCCCGGGGGTAGGCGTCGGTTACCGGCGATCGCTCGCTGCCGACGAACGCGCCAGCACTCGCTCGCGGACAGACGGAACCGGGCGCGCCGGCACGGCAGAGGGGATAGTGACCGAGATACCACCGCGGTGCGCACCGGGGAGCAGATGAGAGGGCTCAACCGGTGGTATACCGGTGATCGGACCGCCTGGTTCCGATCCGGCTCCGTCCGTTACAGAATCGTGCCGTGTTTCTTGCTCGGCAGCTCCTTCTCGATGCCCTCGTAGAAGGCGAAGCGATTGGCGAGTTCGGTCCGGAGCTCGCTCGGGGGCACGATCTCGTCGATGACGACTTCGCTCGCCATCCGGTGGATGTCGATGTCCTCGCGGTACTCCTCGCGCAGTTCGGCCTCCATCTCGGCGCGTTCGTCCTCGTCCTCGATCTCGGAGAGCTTGCGCGCGTAGACCGCGTTGATCGCGGCTTCGGGGCCCATGATCGCGATCTCGCCGGAGGGGAGGCCGATGACGCTCTCGGGGTCGTAGGCCGGGCCGCCCATCGCGTAGATGCCCGCGCCGTAGGCCTTGCGCACGACGACCGTCTGCTTGGGCACCGTCGCCGATGACGTGGCGTAGATGAACTTCTTGCCCTTCTCGAGGATGGCGTCCTTCTCGACCTGCGAGCCGGCCATGAACCCGGGCGTGTCACAGAGGTACAGGATCGGCACGTTGAACGCGTCGGACTTCCAGATGAACTCCGCCGCCTTCTCCGCCGCGTCGGGGAAGATCGCGCCCGCGCGGTGGGCCGGCTGGTTGGCGACGATGCCGACCGGCCGGCCGTCGATCCGGGCGTAGGCCGTGATGATCTCTTTCCCGTAGTCGGGTCGGAGTTCGAAGAACGAGCCCTCGTCGACGACCCGGTCGATCAGGTCGACCATGTCGTAGCCGCGGTTGGGTTCCTGCGGGATGATCGAGTCGATGCCGGCCGGCGACTTCGCCGGCGGCCCACCGGCCGTCCGCGGCGGCTGCTCGTCGGAGTTGTTCGGCAGGTACGTGATCAGCTGCGAGACGAGTTCGCGGGCGTGCTCCTCGTCGCGGGCGACGAGGTCGGCGCTGCCCGACTCGCTGGCGTGGACCGACGCGCCGCCGAGGTCCTGCATGCTGATGTCCTCGCCGGTGACCATCTGAACCATCCGGGGCGAGGCGATCGCCATCGCGGACATCCCCTCGACCATGATCGTGAAGTCGGCGAAGACCGGCGTGTAGGCCGCACCGGCGATACAGGGGCCGTAGAGCACGCAGATCTGGGGCACCCGACCCGAGAGCATCGAGTGGTTGTAGTAGTACTTCCCGATCCCCTCGCGGTTCGCGAAGAAGCCCGTCTGCTGGTCGATCCGGCCGCCCGAGGAGTCCATGAGGTACAGCACCGGCTGACCCGTCTTCAGAGCGCGCTGTTGCATCCGGAGGAACTTCTCGACGCCCTTGGCGGCCATCGACCCGCGCTTGACCGTGTAGTCGTTGGCCATGAAGTGGACGTCCCGGTCCTCGAACGTCGCGGCGCCCGTGATCAGGCCGTCCGCCGGCAGCTGGTCGTCGGCGTCGAACTCGGCGAACCGGCCGTCCTCGAAGAGCAGGTCGTTGCCCTCGCCACCGAACCAGAGGTCGATCCGGTCGCGGACGAACAGCTTGTCCTCCTCGGGGAGTTGCTCCTTGTACTTCTCCGGGCCGCCCTCGAGGATCTCGGCGATCTCCTCGCGGAGGCGCTCCTCGCGCTCCGTCGGCCCGAGGTCGTCCGGCGCCGGTGCCGACGGTGCAGAGACGCCATTCCCGGACCCCGCACTGCCTCCGGATCCTGCCCCGTTCGACCCGCGCTCGCGCCCGTCGGTCGGCGCCGCTTCGGCGGCCGGCTCCGTCGCGTCGCCGACGAAGACGGACACCGACCCGCCGACGTGTTCGGCCATGGCGGTGGCGATCGCCGAGGCCTCGGCCTCGGAGGCCGCCGCACCGATTCGAACCTTCATACCATCTCGTGGGAGTGTCCGGCCCATACCCTTTTCCATTCGTCGAAGCGGCGCTGAACGAAGGCGCCGCGTCGACCTGGCGCCGATTCCGACCGATGCCGTCAGACTGCAAGCACAACCACCAATGACCTCACTCGCGTGGAATAGTAGCGCGTCAGTCGACCGGCGACCGTCGACGCGTGAGAGGCAGGGCCATGTCCGGAGCAGCACCGGGGTCGGAAGCTGCGGGTCAGCCGAGCGACCGGCCGGAGAAACGGGGCGACGGTAACGGGCGAATCGATCGCCGAACCGTCCTCGAGAGCGCCGCCAGCGCCGGGTACGCCCTGGGGCTGGCCGGCGTACTCGGGATCGGCCGGGCGCTCGATCCCGCGAGCGGGACGGTCGAGGTGGAGACGGCGCTGGTCAGGCGACCGGACGAGTCGGCGGGCGACGATCCGGGGCGCAGGGCCGCGGTCGAACCGCTGGTCCGAACGGTCCCGGCCGACTGGTACCGACGGGTTCGAACGGCCATGGACGTCCATCGCCAGCTCCTCAGAACGCGCCTCCCCGGCTACCTCAACAGCGCAGTCGTGCCGGGGTCGTACGGGTCGGGGACGGTTCGGCTGTCGATCGGCGTCCGGAACCTGAACGATTGGTCGCTGCCGAGGACCATCGGGACGCTCGCCTCGCGGATCGGGATCGAGTGGGACGGGTCGCTCGACGGAATCAGCATCGAACTCGAAGAACAGGGCGGCGACCGTGACGGAACGACCCCGTCGCTCGATTCGAGCGGACTCGTCCGGACCCCGTACGTCGACCCCGTCCCGGGCGGCGTTCGCTGTTCGATCGGCGACAATTTCGCGACGCTCACTCCCGCGCTGTACGGGACGGACGGTCGGGCGCGGTTCGCGACGGCCCTGCACGCGTTCCCGGAAGACGACGCGACGGGGACCGAACTCGGCCTGCCGAGCGCCGAGAACGTCGTCCGCCGGATCGGCTACGTGGCCGACCCGTTACCCGACGCCGACGTCGCGGTCGTCTCGCCCGTCGGCGCGGCTCGCCCGGGGAGCGTCCTCGGGCGGGACGGAACGATCCCGGTCGTCGGCCAGTACACGCTGTGGGGGCTCGCCGATCTCGTCGCCCGCGGGAAAGCGGTCGAGATGATCGGCGGGACGAGCGGGCACACGAGCGGGCGCGTCCACGGCATCGACGCCTCGACGTGCGTCACGACGGATCGCTGTCGGCGCGGCCAGCTGAAGTGGGGGCGCGAGTCGGACATCGCCGACGGCGACAGCGGTTCGGTGACGATCGACCCGGAGCCCGACGGCGTCTTCGCGAGCGGCGAGGGACGACGTCCCTCGGACAATTCGAGCGGGCGACGCCCGCGAGAAGACGACGGCTCGTCGGACGGCGTCGACGGCGCGCTCGTCGCCTCGGTCAACAGCGCCCGCACCTGGTGGCCCGGCCAGAACCACGTCTGGGGCGTCGCCGCACACACCATCACCGAGCGCCACGGCTATCACTTCTGATCATGCTCGAATCCGTCCGCCCGCGGACGATCGTTCGCACCCTCGTCGGCGTGACCTGGCTCCTCGTCGTCCTCACGGGCTGGGTCGTCGGCCTGAGTCTCGTCTTCCTCGCGACCGGCTGGCCGCGCGTCGCGTTCTACGCGCTGCTCGTCGGCGGCGCGATCGCATTCGCGATCGTCGGCGACCCGCTCCGCTGGCGGTGACGGGGCCTCGACGATGGCGCGCGGCGTCGGCGACGTCCAGGGAGACCGGCCGCGCGACTGCGCCGGTCGCTCACGCGAGGACGGTTTCGAGCCGGTCGATCAGCTCCGCGTTGCCGACGTGCAGCGGGACGCGGTCGTGGAGGTCGTCCGGCTCGACCGAAAGCAGCGACCGGCTGCCGTCCGAAGACCGGCCGCCGGCGGTCTCGACCAGGTGGCCGATGGGGTGGCCCTCGAACTGGAGCCTGAGTTTGCCGCGCGGACTGCTCTCGAGCGCCGGGTAGGCGAAGATCCCGCCGTAGGTCAGCACCTGGTTGACGTCGCCGATCATCGCCCCGCCGTAGCGCAGTTTGTGCGACGGGTCCGATTCGACCTCGCCGGCGAAGGCCGCGAAGTCCTCGGGCCAGTCGGGGACGCGCCCGCCGAAGCCGTAGACGAGCGGCTCGTCCGGGATCGTGACGTCCGTCTCGACGACGGTTCGCTCGTCGCCCGAGAGTTCGTACTTCGTGACGGTGCCCTCGCGGGCCAGCGCCATCGTCGTGATGGGGCCGTAGAGCACCCAGCCCGAGGCGACGATCGCGGCGCCGGCCGCCGGGAGGGGCTCGTCGTAGACGGCGAAGACCGTCCCCATCGTGTTGTTCGACTCGAGGTTCGACGAGCCGTCGAGCGGGTCAACGGCGACGGCGACCGCATCGGGATCGGCCGCCGAGCCGCCGCAGTCGACGACCTCCGCGCGCTCCTCGCTCGCGTACTCGGCGACGCCGTCGATCGCCGAGAGGCGCTCCTCGAGCAGGTCGTCCGCGTAGACGTCCGCCTCGGCCTGGACCTCGCCGCTCGGATTCTCCCGGTCGGCTTTGCCGCGCCGGCCCACCAGGCCCGCTCGGATGTCGCTCGCGGCGTCCGCGACGGTGTCGACGACCGCGTCGATCGTCGCGGCGCGGTCGTCCGCGCCGCCGTCACCAGCCGCGCCGTCGCCGTCCGCACCGCTGTCCGCCCGTCCGGTATCGCCGGTCGCGCCGTCGCCGTCCGCGCCGCTGTCCGCCCGTCCGGTATCGCCGGTCGCGCCGTCGCCGTCGCGCTCGCTCATTCCTCCAGCGCGGCGTCGGCGGTCTCGCCCTCGTAGATGACCTTCTCGAGGGCGTCGAGCAGCCGGGCCGGGTCCTCGCGCTGCCAGACGTTGCGGCCGACGGCCAGGCCCTTCGCGCCGGCGTCCATCACGGCCTCGACGGTCGAGAGGAACTCGTAGTCGGAGGTCTTCGAGCCCCCGGACATGATGACCTTCACGTCGCCGGCGCACTCGACGGCGTGGGCCATCGCCTCCTTGCTACCGGGGTGCTTGACCTTCGCCACGTCGGCGCCGAGTTCCAGCGCCAGTCGGGTCGCGTAGGAGATGGTCGAGGGCTTGGTGTCGTTCTTGATTCCCTGGCCGCGCGGGTAGGACCACATGACCATCGGGAGGTCGTACTCGCGGCCGGCCTCCTGGGCGTCACGGAACTCCTCGACCATCTCGATCTCGTTGTTCGACCCGCCGTAGACGGTGAAGCCGAGCGCGTCGGCGCCGAGTTCGGCGGCGTACTCGACCGAGCAGTTGACCGCCGAATCCGGTTCGCCCATCCAGAGGTTCGAGGTGCCGTTGAGCTTCAGGAGGAGGTTGACGTCGTCCTCGTAACTCGGGTAGTACCCCTCCGCGATGCCCTTCTGGACGCCCATCGCGGTCACGGCGTCGTGAGTCGCCGTCTCGAAGACGGTCGAGGGGTCGAGCTTTTCGGGGACGTCCTCGAAGTCGACGGGGCCGTGTTCCAGGCCGTGATCCATCGCGAGAATCAGCACCTTACCGTCGCGCGCGATCGGGGTATCGTCGATCGGAATCATCTGTTCGAGTGGTGCTACGGACGGATATTTATCTCTGGTGGTCCGGGTCGCGACGGCCCCGTCGATCGCTGAACGGCGGTCGGCGTCACGCCGTCGGGACGCCACGCCCCCGCCGAGATACGTCGCCCGTTCGTCGCGTCGGCCGTCGATCGACGCGGCGGGCCAGAACGATTCGGCGATCGGCGAACCGTCACAGCCGGTTCGAGACCGGAATGGGGTTTTGTTCGGTGCTCGTTATACGCCATTGCAGTTAATAATATTAGAAATATATTGTTGTAAGCCACACCGATTGGTTATCAGTGGATAAATTAACTAATATTATAAAGAATATTAATATCAAATAACTTATGTGTGGGAGCGTGGACCGGGTGATTGCGGTGTCATCACCCGAAGAGACAATGAGCACACCAACCCAATCCGCGGCCGATCCGTTGGAACAGTTACAGAACAAGTGGTACAACGCGCTGACGACCGGGCTCGAACTGGACGAGCAGTCGTTCCAGATCGTGGAAGCGTCGGAGCCGATCGAAGCGACCGCTGACCTGTGGGCGACGGCCGACGGCATCCCGCCGGAAAGTACGACGCAGGTCTTCACTCAGTCGGGCTACGACAGTTTCTACGACCTGTACCGAAACCGTCTGCTCTACAGCCTCAAACCCGACGAGACGGACTGGACGGAGTACGTCACCGAGGACGACGTCAAAAGCTGGAAGCAGTACCAGCAGAAACACCGGCACGCCTACTTCAAAGACCCCGTCACCACGTTCGAGCGGTGGGCCACGCTGAACCTCGTCGGCTCGACGCAGACCAACGCCGTCGAGGCGTTCCGGCAGACGATGCAGACCAGCCCGATCATGACGGCGCTACAGTCGCTCAGAAACCCGCACTACTACGAGAACGGTGACGCCGACTCCGGAACGCCGAAATACTCGGACACGTACGACGAGATCAGGTCGAAACTCGCTGACGGGTCGAGCTACTCGTTCACGTTCGACAGCGAGGAACAAAGCGGTAGCACGAAGGACTGCTGGTCCTCCTCCGGCAAGGACATCTTGGGACTGATCGTCGACCGGCACTCGGAACACCACCTGTCGAAGACGTTTAGCGAGTCTCGGGTGCAGGCAAACGCCTCCTTCGACAGCGTCGTGACCGTCCCGATCACGGCCGGCGGGTGGTACAATGCCGCCGCGCTCGAACTGGCTCTCAAGCACGAAGAGAGCGTCTGGCGGACGGGCGACGGCTACGCGACCTGGGACGAACTCTTCGGCGACGACGGGGCGATGCAGCGTCTCGTCACCGACCTCGTCGTCACCGCGGGCGTCGACGTGACGATCACCTCGGACGCGTCCTACTCCGCGGAACAGCAATCCGAGATCAAGGACTACGAGAAGAAGGGGCTGTGGCCCTTCTACCGAACGTCCAGCTCCGATCGCGTCAAGACGTCCACGAGCTTCGACGCCCAGGGACACATGGAAGTGCACTTCCAGTCGCCGTCTGACGTGCCGTTGCTTCTGGGCGTCAACGTGCAGTCGGTCGAATCGCTGTTCGACTGACGGGGTCCCGAACGGATTGGGGTGTGGAACGAGCCGAATAGGCGCCATTCGGGTTCCACCCGGCTGGGTCATTTCGGCCGACGCGTCTCGGTCCGGTCCGCTGGGACCGCCTGGCCGACGCGGATCGGTCGGTCCGCCACCGCCGGCGCGATATTTTTATCGATCGACAGTCGATCGTGGCACATGGCATCGACGACCCACCGGTGTGTCTGTGGTGCCGAACTGCGCTATCGACAGGATCTCGAAAAGGACGACAGCGGCGTCTATCCCACCTGGAAGTGCAAAGACTGTCTGACGCCGATCCCCGGGACGGTGGGCGAGCAGCTCAAGCACCAGCATCCCTCCTGAACGGGGCGTCCCTGCTGCGACCGATCCGCGGCTCGACGTCAGCGTACCAGCGGCATGTTGTAGCTCGTCTCCAGTTCCATCACGGCCTCCCACGTTGCCTCGCACGCACACGACACCTGCTCGAAGACGGAGGGGTCCTGCCTGAGGTCGAAGTCCTTGATCGCCTTCTGGACGAGATCGTCACACTCCGTGCAGTTGTGCGGCCCCCGGTCCGAGCCGTGGCCGACGGGGTCCGAGACGACGATTGCGTCGACGTCCGCGGTCGCCTCGAGGACGTGCGCGACCGACCAGAGCCACGGCGGGCGGTAGCCGTCGTCGAAGTACAGCTCGTCGACCATCGTGTAGCGCTGGACGTTACAGGGGTTCATCGAGACGGTGTG
Source organism: Halovivax limisalsi (assembly GCF_023093535.1). Classification (NCBI taxonomy): domain Archaea; kingdom Methanobacteriati; phylum Methanobacteriota; class Halobacteria; order Halobacteriales; family Natrialbaceae; genus Halovivax; species Halovivax limisalsi. The sequence goes on along the minus strand of NZ_CP095757.1, from coordinate 1,499,107 downwards.
ACAGCCCGCGACGTCGGCACAGCGCTCGATCGAGTCGATCATGTCCTCGACGGCCTCCGACTCCGCGAGGAAGGGCGGCTTCAGCAGGAGGTAGGCCTTGACGCCGGCCGAGGCGCGGCCATCGGCGTCCGCATTCGCGGCCCCGCCGGCGTCATCGTCCGCCGTGACGGTCCCCGCGTCCGCCTCCGCGCTCGCCGCGGCGGCCTCGGCGCAGGCGGCCTCGAAGTCCGCGAAGTCGAAGTACTTGTTCACGCAGTCGTGGCGGACGCGATCCGTGGCGGTCTCCAGGCCGATCGCGACGTCCGTGTCGAGGCCGTACCGGGTGAAGTCGGCGATCTTCTCCCGGTCGACGAAGTCGGGCAGGGATTCGACGACGATGCGCTCGCGGTCGGCGAACGTCTCCGCGATGGCCCGGCGGGTCTCCGCTCCAACTTCGCGCTCGTCGAGGAACGACCCGGAGGTGTAGATCTTGATCAGGTCGGCGGGTTCGTCGGCGTTTTCGGCTTCGTGGTCGAGGCAGACGTCGATCTGGTCCAGCAGCGCATCGTGGCTGACGCTGCCGCCGTCGACGCTCTCTGCGACGTACCCGCACATCGTACAGCCGCCCGCGCGGGCCCACCGACAGCCCCCGGTGTTGAGGATGATCGTCAGGCTCTCCTTGACGCCGTCGGGCGTGTTGTCCTCGTCAAGCCAGACGCGCGTGGGTTCGTGGGGATCGTAGCTCGCCTCCTTGCGCGAGCGGATCTCGCGCATCACCTGGTTGTGGGCGTCCATGCCCTTCCCCTGCTCGTAGACCTCGGGCGTGGGGTGACTCATTGTCGGGATAAACGCCCCGGCGCGTATAGCCGCTTCGTCTCGGCGGGTATCGGACGGGCAGCAGCTCCATCGTCGACAGCCCCGCGTCGTCGGCTCACCGCCCCGGCGGTCCCGCCTCCGGCTCAGTGTCGGTCGCCTACCTCGGCAGTCGAACCTCGCGGCTGTCGCGAGCCCCGCAGCTCCGGCACTCGCGCTCGTACCGGACGGAGCGACCGCTGGCGCGAACGGTCCACCGGCCGTCGTCCTCGCTGCCACAGGCGACGCAGCGGGACTCGGACTCGTAGGTCCGTCGAAGGCGCTCGAACGGGCTGATCGTGTCTCCAATAGACATGTGGTATCATACCACATGGGGCGGATTAATACTGTCGCCGGCAATCGCCCGGCTCGGTCGAAGACGGTTCCAGACGGCGGACGGCGAGCCCCAGACGCGGGCGACGAACGGTCCGCAGGGCAGCCCGTCGCGGCACGGTCGTCGAGCGACTCGTCCGACTCCGATGGATCGCGTGGTGATCCGACGGCCACACCGCGATCGAGGCCGGTACGGGCCGATTACTCCCGTCAGGAGCGTGATCGGTCGACTGGAGGGTCGGCGGTATTTATGTGTCCGTCCGTGGCGAACCGGCGTATGTTCGAAACAGTCCCGCTCACGGTCGGCGACGGTGGATTCCTGTACTGGGCCATCGTGTTCTTCGTCCTCGCGCTCGTTGCCGCGGCGATCGGCGCGCGCGGCGTCGCCGGCATCTCGATGGAGATCGCCCGGATCTTCGTGTTGGTGTTCATCGTTCTCGCGATCATCGCGCTGTTGCTCTGAGGCGGGAATCGGGCCTGCGTGCGAGGAACGGGCCCGCGCCGACGGCCGGTTCGCCGAGGCGGCCGGTCTCGACCCGCTCGGCCACCGAAGGCGCGCGCCGTCTCCAAGCGCCATTTCCGGGGCCCACAGCCATCGTGCGGGCTGTTATCGGGCCACAATTGTTTAGGTCGTGCTCACCCGAATTCGAGTCGACATGAGCCGTCACGTCTCCGGGATATTCCTCGACGGCTCCCGGACGCGCGAGGACCTGTTCGACTCGCTTCGATCGCCGACGCGGTCGATCGAGTCGGCGTCGAGTCCGGAGGCGGTCACCGCGCGGCTCTCCGACGGAGCGGTCGACGTCGTCGTTACCGGTCCGTCCACGTCGTCGGACGCGATCGAAGCGGTCCGCTCGGCCGACCGGTCTGTTCCCATCATCGCGCTGCTGGACGACGAAACGCGACCGGACGAGGCCCTCGAGGCCGGTGCGACCGACTGTCTCACTCTCGCGGCCGACTCGGCGACGACGGCGGCACTGCTCGACCGTCGCATCGCCGCGGCGCTCGATCGAACCGACGGAGCCGACCGGGACGCCGATGGTGACGGTCGGACTGCCCACGTCGGGGCGCTCGCCGCGCTCCTCGAGGACGAGGACGCCGTACTCGGCGTCTTCGACGCGGACTACCGCCACGTCACCGTCGTCGGGACCGCCCTGACCGACGGACTGGACCCGGCAACGCTCGAGGGACGGACCCTCGTCGGCGCGTCGATCGATCCGAGCGTCGAACCGTACGTTCGAGCGGCGTACGCGGACGCGCTGTCGGGCGAGGAACGATCGGCGGAGTTCGTGATCGACGACCGGCCGGTTCGCGTTCGAACGCGGCCGCTGCCGGGGTCGCCCTACGGCCTCGTCAGGATCGAACCGGTCACCGGCGTCGAGGCGAAGTCGGACGATCGACTGGACACCCGCGAGCGGATCGATCGACTCCGGGCGATCAGTCGCGAACTCGACGCCCACGACGACGACGTCGAGCGCGTCTGCGAGTACGTCGTCGAACGCGTCTCGGACCTGCTCGATTTCGAGGCGTGCGTCATCGCAGACGCCGAGGGCGAGACGTTCGAGGTGCTGGCGGCGACGGCCGCCGAGCCCTACGCCGACGCGGGGCCGCTCTCCACGGCTGACGGGATCGCCGGGCGGACGGTCGCGGAGGACCGGACGATCGTTGTCGACGACGTCCACGAGGAGTCGGCGACCGCGGCGACCAACCCGGCGTATCGATCCGCGATCTCGATCCCGATGGGCGAGACGGGCGTCTTCCAGGTCCTGGCCACCGAACCCGACGCCTACTCCGAGATCGATCGCCAGCTCGCGGAACTGCTGGTCGTCCACACCGCCCACGCGATGGCCCGGGTCAGGTTCGAGGGGGCGCTGACGCTCGAGCGCGATCGGTTCGCCGCGCTGTTTCAGAACATCCCGGACGCGGCGATCACGTACGTCCTCGAGGACGGCGAGCCCCGGATCGAGTCGGTCAACTCGGCGTTCGTCCGGCTGTTCGGGTTCGAGCCCGAGGACGCCGTCGGCGAATCAGTGCGGGATCTGCTCGTCCCGGCCGAGGCGGACGAGGACGCCGCGTCGCTGTACGAGGCCGTCGAGGACGGCGATCGGGTCGACGCGGAGGTCACCCGGCGGACGATTCACGGCACCGCCCCGTTCCTGCTCAGGAGCGTTCCGGTCCAGTCCGACGACGATCGCCAGCGCGGCTACTTCATCTACACCGATATCTCGACGCTCGTCGAGCGCGAGCGCGAACTCGAACGCCAGAACGAGCGCCTCGATACGTTCGCCTCGATCGTCAGTCACGACCTGCGCAATCCGCTGTCGGTCGCCGAGGGCTACCTCGACACCGCCATCGACACCGGCGACCTCAAGCACCTCGACGTCGTGGGGGAGGAACTCGATCGCATGCACAGGATGATCGAGGACCTCCTGACGCTCGCGCGCGAAGGCGAAGCCATCGGGGAGCTCGAACCCGTCGCGCTCGAAGACGTCGTCCGACAGGCGTGGGACGGCGTCGACACGGCCGACGGGACGCTCTCGGTCGATTCGCTGCCGGACGTCCAGGCCGATCGGGCGCGGGCGCGCCAGCTCTTCGAGAACCTGTTCCGCAACGCCGTCCTCCACGGCGGCGACACGGTCTCCGTCGACGTCGGGACGTTCGACGGCGGCGTCTACGTCGCCGACGACGGCCCCGGCGTCCCGGACGATCTGAAAGACGAGATCCTCGAGATGGGCGTCTCCACGGCGAAGGGCGAGGGCGGCACCGGCTTCGGCCTCTCCATCGTGACCCAGGTCGCCGAGGGCCACGGCTGGGACGTCGCGGTGGCCGACAGCGGGAGCGGCGGCGCTCGCTTCGAACTCCGCCTGGATCCGGCCGCTGACGGGGCGGCCGCGCCGGAGACGGCCGATTCGGACGACGACGTCGACGCGTCCGATCGGACGCCGGAGCCGAGGCGCTCGCGATAGCGCCGGTCGTCCCAGTGTGGCCGGTAGCGATGCGCTGGCCCCCGACGAGTCGACCGGATCGGCCCGGTTGAAGCCATCACAGGTATACTGGTCGACCACCTTCCGGGCGTATGGTCGCGATCGAGGTGATCGACACGACGATCCGCGCGACCGACCGCGTCGACAACGTCGTCGAGGTCGAGACGGTCGGGTGGGACGAGATCGCCCCCGCACACGCCTTCTCGAAACAGGTCGACGGCCGAATCGGCGGACGCGTGACGGCGATCACGGTTCCGGCCAGTTTCGCGCAGATCAACACGTACGAAGACGGTGAACTCGGTCGTCCACAGCCGATCCATCCGGAGGAGACGCCGATGGAGTGTGCCGATCGCGCGGTGCTGTTGGGCGAAGGGGTGATCTCGGTCTCCGTTCGGTTCGACCGACCGGGCACCATCGACTTCGAGGACGAGGGGTCGGTTACCATCTCGTTCGAGCAGCCGACCCCGGTGACGGTCGGGTTCGAGAGCCGCGTGTCCTACCCGCGCCACACCGTCACCGTTCCGCGAACGACCGACGGCGTCGCCGCCGCGATCTCGTACTTTTCGTCCGCGGTTCGGCAGGACGCACCCCATCGATCGGCCGATCCCAACCGGCGCCATCCGCCGCGGCTGACCTACGGCGACGGCTACGACGTCCCGGAAGCGGTCAGGACGAACGTCGCCGAGACCGGGCTCGAACTCGTCGTCCCCGATGAGCTCGCGTTCCTCTTTCCGGCGGCCCCGCTCGCGTACTATCTCGGCGCTCGCGTCGTGGTCGAGGCGGGCGACAGGGCGCACCTTCGGACGGACGAGGGCGACGTGCTCGCCGAACTCGGGGCCCTCCCCGCCTATCAGTACGAGATCGCCCGGTTGCTCCGTCGGGTCTTCCTGATCGAGTGTCTGGTCCGGTACGACCAGGTGGCCAGCGCCGATCCGGCCGAGCTACCCCTGGTCGATCAGCTCTCGTTCGACCCGGCGGCCTACGTCGAGGCCTCGGATATCGAGCGCGTTCGAACGTGCCTCGGCCTCGAGTTCGACCGGGTGAGTCGCGCGCTCCCGGAGTGGCACGCCGTGAGCTTCGTCGAGCCGACGTTGGCGCACGCGCGAGGACTGCCGTACCTGGTTCGGGACCTCTCGGCCGTCATGCTCCCCGACGCCGCTCCCGGCCGAGAGCGAGACGGCGCCCACGAGACCCACCGAACGCGCCACGCGGCGATGCCGGCGCGTGCACTCGACGGCGGACCGCACGGCGCGGCGCTGGCCTGGCTGGGCGAGGACGACCCGCCCGACGAGACCCTGTACGTGCCGACCGTCGAGAGCTACGAATCGGCGACGCGCTATCTCGATCGCCAACCCGAGACGGATCGGGTGGTCGTCGTCTGTACCGACGACGATCGCCGATCGGCCGCCCAGCTGGGCGCCGAGCTGCTGGACCAATACGGCCCCGATACCCTCGCGATCGACGTCCATCACGGGCTCACGCGCGCCGAGCTTCGCGATCTGTTCGAGGCCGACGTCGACCTGCTCCACGTCGTCGGCGACGTCGAGGGTGGGATCGCGTGTGCCGACGGAGTGCTCGACCCGACCGACGTCGGCCGGTCGAACGCCCGCGTCGTCTTCCTCGACGGCCCTGATGGTTTCGAGACGGGACGCGCCTGCGTCCAGAACGGGAGCGTGGCCGGCATCGTCCGCGACGGATCGACGGCTGCGGCCGATAGGGCAGCCAGGACGCAGCTCTTCGGGTTGCTCGCGCGCGGCTGTACGATCGACGAAGCGGTCAGGTACGCGCCCGGGCCGACGCCGGGCACGCCGTTTCGCGCCCTCGGCGACGCGGTCGTCCAGGTAACCCAGTCGATGAAGCTTTACTGTACGCTGGCGACGGTCGAATCCCTGGGCGTCGACCGATTCCGGGTGTGCGCTCACCAGTACATACCCAAGGCGGGTTTCATCTGGCGACCCGGGGTGGAGGACGTCCCGGCGAGGTTGTGCGCGCAGCCGTTCGAGTTCACGACGACGGGCACCCAGCTCGCGGGCCTCGTCGCGTCCGAGGACATCATTCCGATCGTCGACGGCGAGATCCGGTGGACCGTCGCTGACGAACCGTTCTATCCGTTCGTGTAGGGATCGACGGCATTCTCAGGCTATCTCCGCTGTCTACGCCGCCATCCGGGACCAGCCACGAGGGCGGCCGTGGCCACCCGAAAGCCAGCAGACGTATACTGGTCGAACGCCATCGACGCGCATGGTCGCGATCGAGGTGATCGACACGACGATCCGCGCGACCGACCGCGTCGACAACGTCCTCGAGGTCGAGACGATCGGGTGGGACGAGATCGCCCCCGCACACTCCTTCCCGATGCAGGTCGACGGACGAATCGCCGGTCGCGTGACGACGCTGTCGACATCCGCGAGCTTCGCCCAGCTGGCCGGGCTGGAGGAGGACTCGATTCGCGATCGGCAGCCGATCGAAGAGGGAATGGACGCGATCGAGCCGACCCACTCGTCGTCGCTCCTGTCGGTCGAATCACCGGTCAACGTTCGGGTTCGGTTCGACGGGCCGGCCCGGATCACCTTCGACGACGGACTCCTCGAACTCTCGTTCGAGCAGCCGACGCCGGTCACGCTCGGGTTCGAGAGTAGCGTCACGTATCCCCGACACACCGTCACCGTCCCGGAGACGATCGAGGGCGTCGCCACCGCGATCTCGCAGTTTTCCTCGTCGGTCCGCGATACCACGCCGCGGCGCTCCGCGAACGCCAGCCAGCGCCACCCGCCGCGCGTGGCGTTCGACGACCGCGTCGATATTCCCGAGGCCGTCGAGAGCCACGTCCCGGAGACCGGGCTCGAACTCGTCGTGCCGCAGTCCCTCGGCTATCTCCTCCCGGCGGCGCCGCTGTCGTACTATCTGGGGTGTCGAGTCGTGACCGAAGCCGTCGACGGCGGGCGGATCCGAACCGACGACGGCGAGTCCGTCGTCGACCTCGGTTCGCTTCCCGCCTACCAGTACGAGGTGGCCGCGCTGCTCCGTCGCGTCTTTCTCGTCGACAGCCTCGTCCGCTACGACCAGCTCTCGACGATCTCGCCGGCGGAACAGGACCTGCTCTCGCAGCTCTCGTTCGACCCGGCGGCGTTCGTCGACGCGTCCGACGTCGAGCGACTCGAGACCTGTCTGGCGCTGGATTTCGGTGGCGTGAGCGAGGCGCTCCCCGAATGGCACTTCGTGAGTTACGTCGAACCGACGTATCAAAATGTCCAATCGTTACCGTACCTCGTCCGGAACCAGTCGATCGTCATGCTCCCCGACGCCGCCCCCGGCCGGGTCGATCCGGACGGGCCCCACGGCACTCGTCGAGTCGCGCCCGAATCGGTCCCAGCGCGCGCGGTCGACGGCGGTCCCCACGGCGCGGCGCTGGCATGGATGAGCGAGGACGCACCGCCCGACGAGTCGCTGTTCGTCCCGGTACTCGAAGCCTACGAGAGCGCCACTCGGTACCTCGAACAGTGGACCGAGGCCGAGCGCGTCGTGGTCGTCTGCACCGACGACGGTCGACGCGAGACCGCCCGGGCGAGCGCCGACCTGTTCGCGGAACACGGGCCGGACGGCGCGGACGTCACGGTCCGAACCGACGTCCCCCGCGACGACCTGCGAGATCTGTTCGAAACGGGCGGCGACTTGCTTCACTTCGTGGGCGACGTCGCGGACGGGTTCGCGTGCGACGACGGGACGCTCGATCCGTCGACGATCGAGCGATCGAACGCGCGCCTCGTGTTTCTCGACGGGCCGGGCGGGTTCGAGGCGTGCCGGTCGTGCATCCGGGCGGGGAGTCTGGCGGGGATCGCCCGGGATCGGTCGTCGAACGCGCCCGAGCCGGCCGATCGGGACCGACTGCTCGGCCTGCTCTCGCGCGGGTTCACCGTCGACCAGGCGACCCGGTACGCCGGCGGCCCCGACGAGACGGCCGCGTTTCGCGCCCTCGGCGACGCGTTCGCCCAGCTCACCCAGCCCGACATGCTGTACACGGCGCCGGCGACGGTCGACTCCGCCGGCGTCGATCGCCTCGACGTGCGCGTCTTTCAGTACATCCCCAAGGCCGGATTCATCTGGCACTCCGGTCTCGAGGACGATCCGCCCGAGATGTGCGCCCAGCCGATCGAGTTCACGACCACGGGCCCGGAGTTTTCGAACGTCGTCGCCGCGGAGGGCATCATCCCCATCGTCGACGGCGAGGTCCACTGGCAGCCCGATCGAGACCCGTTCTACCCGTTCGTCTGAGTCGAGCCGACGACGTCAGGCGGTGAGTGCTCCGACGGATCGGCGGTGATCCGGCGACGGTCATCGGGGTCGCTGTCGACTATCGGCGGAGCCACTATCGTCCTCAGCGGGCGGGGTCACCGTCAGTCCTCCCGCTCGTTCGTGCAACCGCCCGGAGGCCTGCTACCTACCGCTCCACCGACGGGCCGGGCTGTCGGTAATTGTCCTTCGGTATCAGAATTCATAAACATCTGTTCGAATACCGTTGGTTGATGTTCGATAGATAGAAATATTATCCCCCGCGCAGCATTTTCGAGCGAATGTCACCCACAGTGACTCGACGACGGTTGCTCGAAGCGAGTGGCTCAGCCGGAATCGTCGCTCTCGCAGGTTGTATCAGCGGTGACGATGAAGACGGGTCTGACGGCGACGGCGGCAGTGACAACAGCTCCGACGACGAAAACAGCACCGATGTCGGAGGGGATACCGACGGTGAAGATGGCGACGACGGCGGAGACGGCGGCTCCGAGGCGCGGCTCTCCTGGCACGCCGGCGGGACCAGCGGGACTTACTATCCGCTCTCGAACGAGATCAAGACCGTCGTCGAGGACGCTACCGACTACACGTTGACCGTCCAGTCGACGGGTGCGAGCGTCGAGAACGTCGGCAGCCTCTCGCAGGGCAACGCCGACTTCGCGCTCATCCAGAACGACATCGCCTCGTTCGCAGTGAACGGAACCGGCATCGAGGCGTTCCAGGGCAACGCGATCGAATCCCTCCGGGGCGTCGCGACGCTGTACCCGGAGACGATCACGGTCGTCACGCTCGCGGAGAACGACATCAGTTCGCTGTCGGACCTGAGCGGCGCGACGATCAACACCGGCGACCTCGGGTCTGGAACGCAGGTCAACGCCCTGCAGATCCTCGAGACGGTCGGTATCTCCGACTTCGAGGAACAGAACGCCAGCTTCTCGCAGGCCTCCGACCAGCTCGCGAACGGCGACATCGACGCGGCGTTCGTCGTCGGCGGCTGGCCGGTCGGCGCGATCGAGGACCTCGCGACCAGCCACGACATCGAGATCGTCCCCATCGACGGCGAGAACCGCGAGGCTATCATGGAAGACGCCGAGTGGTTCGCCGAAGACACCATCCCCGGCGGCACCTACGGCGGCGTCGATTCGGACGTCGAAACAATCGCCGTCCAGGCGATGATCGCCACGCACGCGGACGTCTCGGCCGACACCGTCGAGACGGTGACGGCGGCCATCTTCGACAACCTCGACGAACTCTCGATCAAGACCGACTTCATCTCGGTCGACAGCGCCCAGGACGGCATGTCCATCGATCTCCACGAGGGCGCCGCGGCGTACTTCGACGTCTGAGCCGCGGGCCCGAACCTCGAACAGCCGCCACCGTCGCGATCGGTCGCATCGACCGCCAGTCGAGCCGGTCCGACGGTCGTGCCGACCGTCCCCGTTCCGCAGACAGGACCGCAATTCATCCGTCACCCAGCATGGTTTCGCTCACTCGTCGACGCGCGCTCGCCGCGCTCCTCGTCGCGGCCGTCCCGCTCCCGGCCACGGTCGCCGCGCTGGTCCCGGCCCAGCGACGCCTCGTCGTCGAGGACCAGGAGACGGGCGAGCGATACCTCAGCGAACCGGTCGCGGACGGGAGTACGGTCGGCCTGGAGTACACCCACAGCGTCGAGAAATCCCGCGTCTACGACGTCTACCGCGTCGACGGTGACCGCCTCCTGCAGGTCCGGATGGAGTTCGAGTCCTACGGCTGGGGACTCCCGACGAGCGCGAACGTCACCATCGTCGACGGAACCTTCGTTTACGAACCCGACGAGCCGATCGTCGAGCTCCGCCGCCTCGCCGTCTCGCCGGGCCGGGTCGCCGGCCACACCCTAGTCGTCGACGGCCGCCGCCACGACCTGGTCGCGGCCACGGACGGCCGCGACGTCACCCTCTCCGTCGAGCGATCGTCCCTCCTCGAACGGTATCTATGACCACGAGCGACGACACGAACGACGACGAACCGACCGACGCAGGCGCCGACAGAGACGAACCCGGCGACGGGTCGAGCGACGAGGTCTCGCCAGTGGACGCGAACGAGCTGGTCGACGAGATCGAACGGCGGCGGTCGCTCAGGGGTGTCGCCACCATCCTCGTCTCCGCGATCGGGATCCTGTTTTCGATCTTCCAGCTGTTCCTGGCCGCGCGCAGCACCACGTTCTCGATCCCGATCGTGACGCTCGACGGCTGGCGACCCGCGATGGCCTCCTGGGACGTCTCGCTGCAGCTCCTGCAGGCCAACGCGGTGCACGTTTCGTTCGCGCTCGTGCTGACGTTCCTGCTGTTTCCGGCCAGTACGGGCGACGGGATCGTCGTGCGGACCCTGGGGCGGATCGTCCCCGCGGCGACCCGGACACTGGGTGCGACGAGCCCGGTCACCCGACTGCTTACGGCGGGCCGTTCCGGCGTCCGCTGGCTCTTCCTCGATCCCGACCGCGATCGCGTGACGCCGTTCGACCTGACCTGCATCGTCGGGTCGGTTCTGCCGACGATCTACCTCCTGACCGAGTTCGCGGAACTCAACAATACGATGCGGGTGTTCGGGCTCACGGCCGGACGGCCCGTTACCGAGGTGTACCCGGCGCTCGAGCCGATCCTCGGCGGCGTTCCGATCGTCGGCGGGACGTCCTACGCTTTCCTACTGGGAGTCGTCGGCGTCCTGCTCGTTCTGGAGGCCACTCGCCGAACGCTCGGCCTGCCGCTCATGCTCATCGTGGCGACCTTCATCGTCTACGCGCGCTGGGGCTACCTCATCGACGTGGAGACGCCACTCGTGGGCGTCCTCGCGATCGACGGGCTGACCTGGCCGCAGATCGTTCAGAATCTCTGGTACAACACGGAAAACGGCGTCTTCGGGATTCCGGTGACGGTCTCGGTGCGGTACATCTACATCTTCATCCTCTTCGGCGCCGTCCTGGAGATGAGCGGCGCCGGACAGTGGTTCATCGATCTCGCCTACGCGGCGACGGGCAAGCGCAAGGGCGGGCCGGCGAAGGCGAGCATCCTCTCGAGCGGCTTCATGGGGACGATCTCGGGCTCCTCGATCGCCAACACAGTCACCACCGGCGCCTTTACCATCCCGCTGATGAAGCGCTCGGGTTACTCACCGGAGTTTTCCGGCGGGGTCGAATCCTCCGCCTCGTCCGGCGGGCAGATCCTCCCGCCCGTGATGGGCGCCGCGGCGTTTCTCATGGTCCAGTACACGGGGACGCCGTTCAGAGATATCATCCTCGTCGCGACGATCCCCGCGATCGTCTTCTTCGTCGGCGTCTGGGTGATGGTCCACTTCAAGGCCGTCAACGAGGGGATCGGCGGCGTCGCGGCCGACGATACCGTGCCAGTCTGGGCTCACCTGAAACGGGGCTGGTTCTACCTCGTCCCGATCGTCCTCCTGCTGTACTACCTCATCATAGAACGCCTCTCCGTCGCGCGCTCGGCGTGGTTCACCATCGTCGCCCTCGTCGCGCTGATCGCCCTCGTCGCGGCCTACAGCGAGGAGACGCGCGGGCTGCTCGTCGCGATCTTCGCCGCCGTCCTCGGCGTCGAACTGGCGAGTTACGTCGGCGCCGGCGTCTCCGTCCTCGGCCTGCTCGCCGGCGACGGGGGTGCCGGGCTGTCCGTCGGCGCGGCGCTCGACGTCGTCTTCGTCCGACTCGACTGGTACGCCATGCTCGCGGGCGTGCTGACGCTACTGTTCCGTCCCGGCACGGACTCGTCGTTACTCTCGCTCGATCCCGCGGTCCAGCGGTCCGTCGACTCGCTCGACGATCGGACCGGCCGCAGCCTGCGAACCAACCAGCCGTTTCGATTCGGCACCTTCGTCGTCAAATCGATGGACGAGGGCGCCCGGACGGCCGTCCCGGTCGTGATCGCCGTCGCGGCCGCCGGCATCATCCCGGGCGTGATCAGCGTCACCGGCCTCGGCCCCAACCTCACGTCGTTGCTGCTGACGCTCTCGGGCGGTTCGATCGTCGTCATGCTCGTCGTGACGGCGATCGCCAGCATCGTCCTCGGCATGGGGATGCCGACGACGGTCACCTACATCATCCTCGTCTCGATGCTCTCCTCGCCGCTCACCGAGTTCGGCCTCCCGCTGCTGGCCGCGCACCTCTTCATCCTCTACTTCGGCGTCATCGCCGACATCACGCCGCCGGTCGCCGTCGCCGCCTACGCCGCCAGCGGGGTGGCCAAGTCCGAACCGTTCGAGACGGGCGTCAAGGCGTTCTCGCTCTCGCTCAACAAGGCGATCGTTCCCTTCGCGTTCGTCCTCACGCCCGGGATCGTCCTCCTGCGCGAGAACGCGAACGCCGCCGAGCTGGACCCCGGCGAGCGCTATCGCGTGGTCGGATTCAATGACCTCGCGGAACTGTCCTACTCGATCCCTGAAATTCTCATCCCCGTGATCGGCGTCTTCCTCGGCGTCGTCGCGCTCGGCGCGACCGTCATCGGCACGCTGTACACGGCCGTCTCGTCGGTCGACCGGGCCGGCTTCGCCCTCGGGTCGGTGCTACTCATGGCACCGGGGCTCCTCTCGACGACCGGCTTCGATCTCCTCGAACTGGCGGGCGTGACCGTCTCGGTCGACGCCCTCCTGCTCGATCTCACGCTTCGCGCCCTCGGATTCGTCCTGTTCGTGGCCCTCGTCGCGAAGAATCGCCGCGAGGCGACGGACCGGAGCGACGTCCCCCGGCCCGCGGCGGGGTGACCCGCGGGGGAAGCACCTGCCGTCCGACGAATTTATCCCCGTCGCGATGCCCGGGAGCCGGACGAGCGACGCCGTCCTCACCACCGCCAGCGTCGGATCGATCTCGTCGGCGGACGCGTCACCAGATCCACCAACGTCGTGGCCTCCCCAAATGGAACATATTTACGCTGTCGGCCCTGCACCTGCGTATTTCGGCATATCGGGGAACCCCGGAGATCGGCTCCCCCGGAATATTCGATATCGCGTTATGAGATATAACATATAAGCAGGGTCGACACGGCACCGCCAGCGGGCGGTATCGGAAAATCGGAACACGGTCACCGTCGCTTAATATTCTGGCCGTCCAACCGGTAGGCGTGATCGTCGACGAGCGCGTCCTCGCCGAGGAGTTCGTTCCGAGCGAGGTGGTCCATCGCCACGAGGAGGTCTCGCTCCTCTCGGAGGCCGTCGAGCCGCTGGTCTCCGGCGGGCGGGCGGATCCGGCCTTCTGCTTCGGGCCGACCGGCGTCGGCAAGACCTGCATCGCCCGCTACACGATGGAGCGCCTGACCGAGAAGCGCCCCGCGATCCGGGTCGCCTACGTCAACTGCTGGCAGGCCTACACCAGGTTTCGCGTCCTCCACCGCCTTCTCGAGGCGGTCGACCGGGCCTACGACGTCCACCGCTCGACGGCGAAGGACGAACTGTTCGGTCGGCTTCGGGCCGCGGACGACGCGCCGATCGTCGCCATCCTCGACGAGGTCGACCAGCTCGAGGAGAGCGAGGTTCTGTACGACGTCCACCGGCTCCCCCACGTCTCGGTCGTCCTCGTCGCCAACCGCGAGGAGGAACTCTTCGCGCGCTTCGACGACCGCGTCCGATCCCGGTTTCGCGCGGGCACGCGCGTCACGTTCGACCGCTACGGCGTCGACGAACTCGTCGCCATTCTCGCCGAGCGCGTCCGGCAGGGCCTCCAGCCCGACGCGGTCGCCGACGACCAGCTCCGCCGCATCGCCGACGCCGCGGCCGGCGACGCTCGCGTCGCGATCGGCATCCTCCGGTCGGCCGCCACCCGCGCCGCGGCACGCGGCGACGAACGCCTTACCGACGACCTGCTGGACGACGCCATTCCCGACGCCCGCAGCGCGATCCGACAGAAGACCCTCGAGAGTCTCCCCGCCCACCAGCGAACGCTCTACGACGTGATCGCCGAGCGCGGCGAGACCGAACCCGGCGAGCTCTACGAGACTTACGAGGAACGCGTCGACGACCCCAAAACCCGACGGACGGTGCGCAACTACCTGACGAAGATGGCCCACTACGACCTCGTCGAGGCCACCGGCGAGAAACGCGGCCGGACGTACCGGACCGTCGAGGCGCGGCCGACCGAATCGAACTGAGCCGAGAACCACGACCCCCTCGGCGGCATCCAACTTGTTCGGTCGGCAGTGGCCGGGCCGTCGATCGACGGCATCGGATCGTTCGGAACAGCGACCGTCGAACCGTCCGATCGGTCGCGCAGACGAATCATGATCCGAGCGACCGGTATCGGATCGGTCGTGCGATACTCGGTCGAACGGGCCACGATACCTGACGGACCGACCGGAAACGGACGGCGCTCGCACGCCGGACGAGTTCGAACTCGGACCGCGGGAGAGCGACGATCGCCGGGTGAGCGAACGGACCCGTGGCGATCGCTCGATCGCGCCGTAGGGGCGCCGACGCCGCCGGCTTCGCGATGCCGCCGCCCGAGCGAGCATTCGTCCTCTCTCCTGCTCGACCACGAGGTCGAATCCGACGCCTCCACGACCGATCGGACGAACTCGAAGCGACGACCGCGGCGACGACGCCGGCGACGAGGGGCCCAGTGTGACTGGAATCGCCAGCGAGGACGGAGACGAGTGCGGAGCCGGTGCTGGACGACGGGTACGAACCGGTGCCGTCCGTCGCCGGTCCGCCCGAGGCGCTGGACGCGCGTCGAGCGACGCTGCGAGCTGATCCGAAGGGCCGGACGCGTCGATCGGGAGCCGATACATCACATTACGCAATACGAAACGGGGGTCGGCACTCGAGCCGGTGCTCAGGGGCGTTCGAACGAACCGGCGAGGATCGGACGCTGGCGCTCGTTCACCGCCACGAGCGGGCGCCGCGGCCGAACGCGGGACGCGACGCGTCGACGGGCGAACGGCGGCGAAGCCGTCGGTCGGAGCGGAGGCGTCGACGCGGTCGAGCGACGAGTCCCCGCCGGTCGCGCCGGGGAGGCTCCGCCTGTTCGACGCCGACTTCGAGACCGATTCGGGCCCGACTACGACGTCGCGTCCTACACCGGACACTCGTCCGCGCGGCCGAGAGCGTCGTCTCGTCGCTCGGCTGGGGTCGCGAGCGGATCCGACGTCCGTGCCGACGAACGGTCAGTCCTGTCCGCAGGCGGTGATCGCGGGCACGAGGACGAAATAACTGTCCTATAAACTATTAATTGAAGGTAATAGCTTCCGTAATATATATGTGAGAGACGAATATAGATCGAACAGGCTATGCGAAAAGATAGTAATCACGGGTACGAACGGCGATCCATCCTGAAGGCCGCCGGTGCGATCGGTGCGACGGTCGGTATCAGCGGCATCACCGTCGCGACACCGGGTCGCGAACCGAAGCCGCGGGAGAATGAACTGCTCGTCGGCTACGCCGAGGGTATCGGACTCGACAGTGCACGATCGATCATCGAGGACGCGATTCCGGCGGACGCCGCGGTCGTCCACGAGAACGACGTGATCAGGTACGTGGCCGTCGAGTTCCCCGACGCGGACGACGCGGAACTCCGGACCCAGCGCGGGCGCCTGGAAGGGCGAGACGGGATCAGGTACGCGGATCGCAACCGCGCGGTCTACGCCTACGACGTCCAGCCGAACGATCCGCGCTTCGACGAGCAGTACGCGCCCCAGCAGGTCAACGCGCCGGACGCCTGGGAGACGACGATGGGCTCGACCGACGTGACGCTCGCGGTTCTCGACACCGGCGTCGAGTACACTCACGAGAACATCGAGGCGCGCTTCGGTGACGATCCCGGGTACGACTTCGGAGACGACGACGAGGATCCGGCCCCGGGGCCCAACGAGGACCACGGGACGCACGTCTGTGGCTGCGCCGCCGCGACCATCGACGACGGCGTCGGGACGGCCGGCATCGCGAACTGTCGTCTGATCGCCGGACGAGTTCTCGGCGGCGTTGGCGGCGGGATGGACGCGGTCGCAGACGGCATCCAGTGGGCGGCGGACGAAGGAGCCGACATCATCAACATGTCTCTCGGGTCGGACTTCCCGAACGGGGCGATCGAGGACGCGCTCGCCTACGCGCTCGAAAACGACACGTTGCCGATCGCCGCCGCCGGGAACGAGGGAACGGAACACACCGGCTACCCGGCCGCCTACGAGGACTGCATGGCGATCTCGGCGCTCAACGAGCAGGAAGAGCTCGCGGATTTCTCGAGTTACGGCCCCGCGATCAACCTCGCGTCGCCGGGCGCGCAGGTCCTCTCGTCGGTCCCCGGCGGCGGCTACGAGCGCTTCTCGGGGACGTCGATGGCCTCGCCCGTCGCCGCCGGCGTCGCCGCGCTCGGCAAATCGGCCCACCCGGATCTCTCGGCCCAGGAACTCTGGGACAGACTCGAAGAGACCGCCGTCGACATCGGCCTGCCCGAAGACCACCAGGGATCCGGCCGCGTCGACGCCGCCAACATCGTCGAGGGCGGTGGCGGCGAGTGTAGCGGCGAGACCGAGACCACCACCGAGTCCGGGTACCTCGCCTGGTGGAACGACCGCGAGGACTACACCTACGCCACGACCACCGACAGTCCCTGCGGGATCGACATCGAGCTCGAGGGTCCCGGCAGCTTCGCGAACTACGACCTCTACGTGACCTACGACGGACGCACTCCGACGACCGGCGACTACGACGACCGCTCTGCCGGCTCCGGCCCCGACGAGGCCATCTCCGGCAGCCTCTCCGGAACCACCGACGTCGGCGTCCTCGTCCACGCCGCGGAGGGCTGGGGGAGCTACGACCTCACCATCACCGAACAGGGCCAGAGCTGAGTCACGCACAGGTCCTCGTGAGAAGCGCCTCGGCGTCTCGCGCCGGCCAGCGAATTTCTTGGGCCCGCCGTCTAGAGCGAGAGCCGATCAAGCGTAACGGCCCCATACTAAAATACAAACTTTTCAGAAGTTATTTAATGATGCAATAGGTACTGATATTACAGTCATGGGAGAAGATGACAGACACGGCTTCGACCGACGATCGGTACTAAAGGCGGCCGGCGCGGTCGGCGCAACGGTCAGCCTGGGCGGCGTTACAGTCGCGACGCCGGGGCGCGAGCCCGGTCCGAAGGAAGACGAGATCGTCGTCGGAACGAACGACGGCGTCTCGATCAAGCGCGCGCGGGCGACGATCGAGTCGACGATCCCGAACGACGCCGCGGTCGTCCACGAGAACGACGTCCTCGACTACGCGGCAGTGAAGCTGTCCGACGACAGCGCGGGAGCGATGCGCACCGTCATCGATCAACTCGAGCGCCAGCCGGACGTCGCCTACGCCGAACGCAACGAGACTTGGCACGCCTTCGCCGAGGAGCCCAACGACCCGCGATTTAGCGACCAGTACGCCCCGCAACTGGTCAACGCGCCGACGGCCTGGGACACGGAGATGGGCTCGATGGACGTCACCATCGCGGTCATCGACACCGGTGCCGACTACACGCATCCCGACATCTCCGACCGGTTCGGGGAGAACAAGGGCTACGACTTCGTCGACGGCGACGGGGATCCGGCGCCGGTTGGCGGCAGGATGCACGGCACGCACGTCAGCGGCTGTGCGGCGGCGACGACCGGCAACAACGAGGGCGTCGCAGGCATCTCGAACTGTCACCTGATCTCCGGGCGGGTCCTCGGCCCGAACGGCGGCTCCGTAACCGACATCGCCGACGGGATCCAGTGGGCGGCCGACCAGGGCGCCGACATCATCAACCTCTCGCTCGGTGGTGGCGGTGGCAGCGAGACGGGTCGCAGCGCGATCAACTACGCCTACAACAACGGCACGCTGCCGATCGCGGCGGCGGGCAACGACGGCGGTCCGGTCTCCTATCCGGCGGCGTACCAGAACTGCCTGGCGGTTTCAGCGATCGACGAGAGCGAGAACCTCGCGAGCTTCTCGAACCGCGGTCCGGAGATCAACGTCGCCTCGCCAGGCGTGGACGTGCTCTCGTCGGTCCCCGACGGCGGCTACGATACGGCCTCGGGGACGTCGATGGCCTCGCCCGTCGCCGCCGGCGTCGCCGCGCTCGGCAAATCGGCCCACCCGGACCTCTCGGCCCAGGAACTCTGGGACAAACTCGAAGAGACCGCCGTCGACATCGGCCTGCCCGAAGACCACCAGGGATCCGGCCGCGTCGACGCCGCCAACATCGTCGAGGGCGGTGGCGGCGAGTGTAGCGGCGAGACCGAAACTACCACCGAGTCCGGGTACCTCGCCTGGTGGAACGACCGCGAGGACTACACCTACGCCACGACCACCGACAGTCCCTGCGGGATCGACATCGAGCTCGAGGGTCCCGGAAGCTTCGCGAACTACGACCTCTACGTGACCTACGACGGACGCACTCCGACGACCGGCGACTACGACGACCGCTCTGCCGGCTCCGGCCCCGACGAGGCCATCTCCGGCAGCCTCTCCGGAACCACCGACGTCGGCGTCCTCGTCCACGCCGCGGAGGGCTGGGGGAACTACGACCTCACCATCACCGAACAGGGGCAGTCGTAACCGACGCGGCTGTCACGCTCCGTGCGGTCTCGAATCCGTCACAGTCAGTACTGGCCGAAGGCAGCGACCGTGTTCACGAGCCGGATAGCGGTGCACCGCGTCCGACCGGACGAGCGATTTCGGACTCGATCGATCCGAGGCGCCCGTCACCTATCGGTCGGGCGCGACGATGCGATCGGATAGTCGCTGTCTGCCGGGCCGATCGTATAGAGCCGGACGTTCACCGCGACAGCGGCCGTCGAAACCGGAGTCAGTCCTCGCCGTCGGTCGATCGACCGGTATCGACGGCCACCCGACCGGCCGGGCGGTCGGTCCAGTCGAATCGCCGCTGGAAGCGAACGGCGACGTGGACGAGTGCGAGCAAGACGGGCACTTCGATGAGCGGGCCGACGACGGTCGCGAAGGCGACGCCGGAGCCGACGCCGAAGACGGCGACCGCGACGGCGATCGCGAGTTCGAAGTTGTTCGAGGCGGCGGTAAAGCCGATCGCCGTCGTCGTCGAGTAGTCCGCGCCGACCGCTCGCCCCATCGCGAAGCTGACGAGGAACATGCCGACGAAGTAGATCGAAAGCGGGACGGCGATCCACAGGACGTCCGTCGGCCGGGCGAGGATGGCCTCGCCCTGCGTCGCGAACATCACGACGATAGTGAACAACAGCGCCACCAGCGTCAGGGGGCTGATCGCGGGGACGAACGACTCCTCGTACCAGGTCTCGCCCTTCGCCCGGATGCCGGCGAATCGGGTGAGGAGGCCGGCGGCGAACGGCAGCCCGAGATAGATAGCGATCGCTTCGAACACCTGCCGGACGGTGACGTCGAACGACTCGGTCCCGGCGACCATCGCGTCGAGGCCGAGTTGCGGCGGCAGAAAGAGGGCGAAGAACCAGACGTAGACGCCGTAGGTGAGGATCTGGAAGACGCTGTTGAACGCGACGAGGCCGGCGGCGTACTCGCTCGAACCGTCCGCGAGGTCGTTCCAGACCAGCACCATCGCGATGCAGCGGGCCATTCCGATGAAGATCAGGCCCAGGAAGTACTCGGGCCGGGCGGGAAACGGCGGCACGAGGCCACTGAAGAAGATCACGGCCAGCGCGAACATCAGCGTCGGGCCGATGAGCCAGTTCTGGACGAGGCTCAGCGAGAGGATGCGCCACTGACCGAACACCCGCGGGAGCAGGCGATAGTTGACGGTCGCGAGCGGCGGGTACATCATGGCGACGAGACCGATCTCGACGAGGTGGTACTCCCCGATGGGGTCGACGACGCCCGGCGCGGACGACCCGAGCCCGACGCCGAGCGCCATCGCCGCGAAGATCCAGACGGTGAGATACTTATCGAGGAGGTCCATCGACCGCGGATCGGCGCAGTCCGGACAGGCGCAGTCGGGGCCGTGATCGTGATCGGTCGCCGGCGAGTTCATCGACCGGCTCCCCCGGTTAACCGGGCCGCCAGTTCGTCGAACAGCTCCCGGACGCGGCCATCGATCGTGTCCCTGATCTCCCGGACCGTCTCGACGTCCTGACCGTGGGGATCGGACAGATTCCAGTCCCTGACGTCGACGCGCGCGTCGAGTTCGAGGGTCGAACATCCCATCGTCGCGACGACGTCGCAGGTCTCGAGTTCGGCGGTCGAGATCTCGCGCGGGGTGCGCCCGGAGAGATCGACGCCCGCCTCGGCCATCGCCTCGACGACGACATCGTGGATCCCGTCGGCGGGGTGCGTGCCGCCGGTCACGATCTCGACGTCGTCGCGTCCGCGCCGATCGCGTTCGCGTTCGGCGAACGCGGTCGCCATCTGACTGCGGCCGGCGTTCCGGACACAGACGAAGGCGATCCGGATGGGGTCGCCGCGTTCGGTACCGGCGTCGGTTCGAGCGTCAGACACGGGCGTCACCCCGGGTGGTCTCCAGCGCGGCGAGGAGCGCCTCGGCCCGCTCGGTCGGCCGGTAGTATCGCCAGGTGCCCTCCTTGCGTCGCGTGACGAGCCCGGCGTCGGCCAGGTCCGAGAGGGCGTGGCTGATCGCGCTGTCGCTGACGTCGACAAGCGGCGAGAGTTCGCAGACGCAGAGTTCGTCGTCCGCTTCGACGAGCAGCGAGGCGATGCGGTAGCGGGTGCCGTTGCCGAGCGTCGAGAGCGCGTCGAGGTCGGCCGACGGGTCCGTCGGGACGGCGTCGTCGAGCGACGCGAGCGCGTTCAGGCGCTCGTCGACGTCCGCGTCGCAACAGTCCTCGAGTTGGGTTTCCAGCAACCGGCGGAGCGAGGATGACTGGACCATCAGTATCTGAATATCTGAACAGGCACTCATATAGATGTTCGGATCGGCGCGGGACCGGCGCCGCGGTCGAAGCGGTCGCCGATCACCGACACTCGTCCAGGGGAAGGAATACCTCGTCGTCCGCGGAGAGCCACGCGGTCAGTCGCGCCCACTCGTGGCAGTGGCGCGGGTGGACGGTTCGTCGATCGGGCGCGGCGTCGTTCCGGACGACGGTCGAGGCGAGTTCGGTCGGCGAGGAAAGCGCGGGCTCGGCTGCCGGCTGTTCGGGGGTGCGTTCCCCGGTCGGGGGATCGGTGGCGGTCATGGGAAGACGGAGTGTCGGACCACTCCGGTCGAGTGTCTGGAAGGATGGCTCAAAGGCGCTGCTAAGAGGTCTATAGAGCGATCGGGAGCGGTACGTGCGGGACGGGAACTGCGAACCGGAGCGGGATCCGGGGGAACGGGATACGGGGCCAGGGGCGAGCGAGACGCCGGTCGGAAAGGGCACACGGAAGACGGTCAGAGGCGAGGAATCACGGGATCCGGTGCGGTCGGGCGTCACCAGTCGAGTTACCGATCGGCGACGGTGCGACCGTGGCGCTCGCGACGGCGTTCGATCCGTCGCGAGTTCCCGGGCGAACTCGACGAGGCGCGTCGATCCCGCTCGGTTCAGTATCCGACGGACGGACCGCCGCCGGCGCGTGGAAAGGCACGAAACACCCGGTCGGTCGGACTCACGGACGAGAGGAGTGGTTGGACGCATCGCAATCGGGACTCGGTCCGAACACAAAATCCGTTGCAAAGGGCTGCTAGCGGCTATTGGCCATGTGCGATTAACTTACCCTCGTTCTGTTCGGCATGGATTATTCACAGCCCTGTCGGCACTGCTACCGCACTGCGCGCCCGACCGCGCGGCCTCGCTCCGCTCGATCAGATGCTCGGTCGGTCCAGTACGGGAGACGCGGAACGGTCGGTGATCGCTACGACCGGCGGGGAGAAGACGAAGCGGGAGTGCAGCGAGCGGCGATCGATCGTCCGGGGTGGCGGCGCAGAACCGATCGATCGGTACGATGCTAACGGAAGGCGTTTACCGGGGTCGACGGCCGTCGCCGCGCCGATCGGCTCAGCAACAGGTCCCGTCCGCGTCGACGACGGACTCCGAGAGGGAGAGGGCGGTCGACGCCACCCGCTGAAGGCAGTCGGCGAGGGTCTCGTAGCGCACGGCGTCCGGACCCTCTCGCTCGCGCGCGACGGTCGCCAGGGTCGCTACGTCCTCGCGTGCCTCCGGGTACCGGCACCTGGCCGATCGCGTCCGACCGGCCAGCGCCGGTTCGAGGAGCCCGCGAACCGCTTCGTCGGCCGCCTCGACGGCGGGGCCGACTGACGGATCGGGGGCGGCCGACTGCCGGTCGGCGACGGTCGCGATTCGGTCGGACACCTCGCCGAGCCGCGAGAGCCGCTGGGCCGTGCGATAGTGATCGAAGGCGTCGGTTCGGTCGGCGTCGACCCGCGCCAGTTCCGTCACGTCCGCCAGCCCGCGACGGAAGCCCCGGCGCACGAACCCGACCAGTCGATCGACGTCGTCGACGCGCTCGGTCGCGCGAGTCGCCAGGTCCGCATCGTCGTCGACGACGGCTTCGATCGCCGCGTCGTACGCCGCGTTCGTCCGGTGGCGGATCTGGGAGACCGTCTGGGCGAGCGAGACGTCGGCCGCGTCGAGAACATCGGCTGCGACGAGTTCGGTCTCCGTCTCGCGCTGTATCTCGAGGCCGATCAACTCGCCGACCAGCGCCGTCACATCGCGCCGGATGGCGGCGTCGAGCCCGGTCGAGTCGACGACGGTGATCCGATCGCACCCCGCGGCGTAGGCGTCCGTGACGCGAGCGGGCACCAGTGACGCGTCCATCGAGACGGCGTCGATCCGTATCGATCGCGACGGCGGGTCCAGCGGTTCCGCCGCGAGGACGAGCCGGTCGTCGTGGGGGTACAGCTGTATCGGCGTGCCGCGCTCGATCCCCTGCTCGAGCGCCCACTCCTTGGGCAGGGAGACGACGAACGTCGAATTTCCGGCCAGTTGAACCGTCCGCTCGACCGCGTCGGGCGTCTCGACGCTCATGAGTTCGAACCGTCAGTAGAGCAGCGTCTCATCGTTCTCGACCATGTACAGGGTCCGGGCCGCGATGTTGACGGCGTGATCGCCGACGCGTTCGAGGTCGCGGATCGTCAACAGGATCCGCGAGACGTCCGCCAGCACGGGGTCGACGGACTCGGGCGCGTCGACGGCCACGCCGGACGCGAGCAGGTTCCGGACGACGACCTCGCTCGCCCGTCGACACCGGTCGTCGATCTCGTCGTCGCGGGCGGCGATCTGGCGCGCCGAAGCGGTGTCCGCATCGGCGTAGGCCGTCGTCGCGTCCTCGACCATCTCGACCGTCTCCTCGCCGATCCGCACGGCGTCGATCTCCGGGTACCGCTCGCGACCGGCCTCGATCGTGTACTGCCCGAGATTGGTGGCCAGGTCGCCGATCCGTTCGAGATCCGTGATGATCTTGAACGAGGCGGCGATGAAGCGCAGATCGCCCGCGACCGGTTGCTGGAGCGCCAGCAGGTCGATGCAGTCGCCCTCGAGGTCGAGGTACCGCTCGTTTATTTCGTGGTCGCCGGTGACGACCGTCTCGGCGAGGTGTTCGTCGTGATCCGCGTAGGCGTCGAGCGCGAGCGTCAGTCGCTCGCAGACGAGGTCGCTCATCGCGAGGACGTCCGCCCGCAGGCGGTCGAGGTCGTCCTGATAGGAAGTGCGTGCCACGGCGATCACCCGAACTTCCCGGTGACGTAGTCCTCGACGCGCTGGCTCTCCGGATCTTCGAATATCTTGTCGGTGTCGTCGTACTCGACGAGCTCGCCGCCAGTGAGGAAGACGGCCGTCTGGTCCGAGATCCGCGCGGCCTGTTGCATGTTGTGAGTGACCACGATGACCGTGTACTCCTCCGCCAGTTGCTCGATCAGATCTTCGATCTTCGCGGTCGCGATGGGGTCCAGCGCGGACGCGGGTTCGTCCATCAGGATCACGTCCGGATCGACGGCCAGACAGCGCGCGATACACAGTCGCTGCTGTTGCCCCCCGGAGAGTCCGAGCGCGTTGTCGTCGAGGCGATCGTTCACTTCGTCCCAGAGGGCCGCCTGTTTGAGACTCCGCTCTACGAGTTCCCGCTCGCGACCGCTCGAGTCGTCGCGGAGCAGGCGGGCGAGCAGTCCCGTTTCGATATCACCGTGTTTCCGCGGGCCGTAGGAGATGTTGTCCCGGATCGATTTCGGGAACGGATTGGGCGACTGGAACACCATGCCGACGCGTTTCCGAAGTTCGACGAGGTCGACGTCGTCCCGATAGATCTCCGCACCGTCGAGTTCGACCGACCCGTCAACCCGAGCGCTGTTGATGCGGTCGTTCATGCGGTTGAGACACCGCAGGAAGGTCGACTTCCCGCAGCCCGAGGGGCCGATCAGCGCCGTCACGCTGTTCTCGGGAACGTCCATCGTGATCCCCTGCAGGGCCCGCTCGTCACCGTAGTAGACGTCGAGGTCCTCGATCGAGAACTTCGGTTCGCCGTCGAACCCGTACTCGATCCACTCGCTCCGGGTCTCCTCCTGTGACTCCCCGACCGTCGTCTGCGTGACGCCGTCGGTCGATCGACGATTCGACTCCGTCGTTTCTCGTGGATTTTCCATGCGATTACTCATGCGCGTAGTTTCTTCCGGAAGTACGTCCGAGTGGCAATACCGATCGCGTAGAACGAGAGGACGACGAGCAGGAGGACGAAGGCGGTTGCCCACCCGTATCCGGGATCGTCGCCGACGACCCCGGTCGTGATCGCGCCGTACAACTGGTACGGCAGCGCGCTCGAGCCGCTGAGCAACGCCTCGTTCACGATGAACGGCGGCGAGGCCGTGAACTCGAACGAGCCGAGAACGGACGGCGCGAACTTTCGCTGCGGGTTGTCGGCGGTGACGATCAAGATCGGTGCGGTCTCGCCGGCGATTCGACCGATACCGATGATGAC
The DNA here is from genome assembly GCF_023093535.1 of Halovivax limisalsi. Taxonomy (NCBI): domain Archaea; kingdom Methanobacteriati; phylum Methanobacteriota; class Halobacteria; order Halobacteriales; family Natrialbaceae; genus Halovivax; species Halovivax limisalsi. The sequence goes on along the minus strand of NZ_CP095757.1, from coordinate 1,473,824 downwards.
GCCGGTCACGATTCCGGGCATCGCCGACGGAATGGTGACCTCCTTGATCGTCTCCCACTTGGAAACGCCCAACGCCGCGCTGGCGTCGCGATACTCGTCGGGGACGCTCTTGATCGCCTCGCGGCTCGTGATCAACACGAGCGGGAGGAGCATGAACCCGAGAACGATCATCCCGGCCAGCAGACTCGTGTTGTTCCCGAGGCGGGGAACGAGGAACGCGTAGCCGAACAGACCGAAGACGACGCTCGGGGTACTCCAGAGGCCGTTCGTCGCGATCTCGACGGCGGACGTGAACCGCCCCTGCTCGGCGTACTCTGTCAGGAACACCGCCGCGCCGACCCCGATCGGGACCGCCAGCACGACGGCGCCGACGACGAGCCAGAACGTGCCGACGATCGCCGGGAAGATACCCTTGGTCCCGAGGTACGCGTCGTACCCGTTCATCACGAAGGGCCAGTGAAAGTGCAGCCCCGGTCCGATTTCGACACCGTCGACGGCGTACCAGAATCCGTTCTTGACGATGAACCCGATCAACAGGACCAACACCAGGAGGATGAATCCGGCGTTGGTCCCGATCAGGAAGAACGCGCCGGCCTGGCGGCCGGCGGCTCCGAACCCCCGGAACGCGTTGGCCGCCGCCCACGCGCCTACGAAGGCGGTGAAGACCGTCAACAGAGGAACAACGACCGTCCCGAAGAACGTGACGCCGAATCCCGTCGGGGAGAACGTCCAGCTGGGGCCGATCACGTCGAACAGGAACAGCCCGCCGACCAGGAGCGAGAACAGCCCCGACGGGACGGTTACGCCGAGGTCTTCGCGTGCGAACAGGATCGAGCCGGCGACGACGGCGCCGACCACCGACGCGAGAAGCGCCGAGGGGACGCCGCCGACTCCGAACGTCTGCGACGCGGTCAGGCCGGTCGCGCCGAAGGCGACGAGGCCGAATCCGGCCGCGACGGCGACGCCGGCGGACCTGTCGGGCGTCGTCTCGACGATCTCGAGTCGGGACGCTGCGCCGGTCGCCAGCAGGCAGACGCCGGACGCGAACGGGAGCGCGGCGAACACGGTCTCGAGAGCGAGTCCGAAGAGTGACGATCCGAAGCCGAACCGTCCGGTCAGCGTCGCACCGCCGACGACGAAGGCGACCAGAAACAGCGCGATCGGGACGACCGAGAGTCCCGTCATCGCCGGGGAGTGGTCGGCGGTGAGTGCGTTCCGTGTGTTGTGCTGCGTGGACCGTTCGCTCATCGGTCTCCTCCGAGATTCGTCGTAACGCGCGCTTCGATCACCTGTGCAGTGACGCTCAACGCCATGACGGTGACGAACAGGACCACGCCGGCCGCGAACAACGCCTCCCTGTGAAGGCCGTGTGAATTACCGTACTGGCTGGCGATGAGGCTCGTCAGCGTGATCGTGTTTCCGAACACGTTGTAGAGCGGCTGTGGCAGCTGCATGACGTTTCCGAGGATGACGGTCGCCGCCATCGTCTCCCCGACAGCGCGTCCGACGCCGAGCAGTACCGCCGCCGAAACCCCCGAAACGGACGCGGGAAGCGTGACGCTCTGGATCGTCTGCCACTTCGTCGCGCCGATCGCGGCCGAACCGTCTTTCACGTGATCGGGGACGCTCGCGATCGCGTCTTCGGCGACCGAGGCGACCGTCGGCAGCGCCATCAATCCGACGACGACGCCGACGACGACGATGCTCCCGATCGAGGAGAGCCCGAAGTTATCCATCATGTAGCCGTTGATGATCGTAAAGCCGATGAAGCCGTACACGATCGACGGGATCCCGGCGAGCGTTTCGACTGCGGGCTTTACGATCTCGTGAGCCCACGGAGGCGCGATTTCGCTGATGAAGATCGCCGAGGCGATTCCGAGCGGTGCGGCGACGGCCGTCGCCAGGATGGTCGTGAGAACGGTCCCCCAGATAGCCGGGTACAGCGAGTACCGGTCGTCGGCGCGGCTCCAGTAGTCCCCGTCGCTGTAGAGGATGTCGAGCCCCATGTGTTCGAACGCGGGAAGCGAGCGGAGAAACAGGAAGGCGATGATGAGCACGAGAACGAGCGCCGTCGAAACGGTCGCGAGGAACATGAGTCCCTTCGCGGTCCGTTCCTGGTAGGCGACCCACCCGTATCCGACGACCGCGAGGAACGCGGCGACGAAAAACACCGTGAGCCACGGTGCGACTAGGAACGTCAGCAACGAACCCGCGAGCGACGCCCCGGCGACGAGAGACAGAATCGATCCCCTCCCGCCGCCGGACCGATCGTCGGCATCCGACGGACCGCCCTTTCGTAAATTAGTATACATTGATGGTGATGACGGTTGCGAAACCGGATGTCCGCCCGGGTCAGTTACTCGGCTCGGGAAGCTTTCCCAACTCCTCCTCCCGACGCTCGTCCGTCAGGGGGAGATAGTCCGCCGGTTCGACGAACTGCTGCTGTCCGTAGGGGTGCAGGATCATGCGGATGAAGGCGGCCTCCTTCTTCGAGGTATCCTTCCACGTGTAACAGTGCAGATCCCGAGCGAGCGGATACTCGGGATCGGCCATCCGCTCCCGGGTGTACTCCGTGCCGTCGATCACGAGGTTGACCATCGGCGCCTGGTCCGACACGAACGCGAGGCCCGCGTAGGCGATGGCGTTGTCGGACTGTTCGAGGGTCGTCTGAACCTGCTGATTCTCGCCCTTCCGGGCGTCGACTTCCATCTCGGCGTCGGGATCGCCGAGGACGTTGTTTCGGAACGACGTGTCCGTCCCGGAGCCCTCTGCGCGACCGATGACCTGGATCTCCTTCGAGGAGCCGCCGTAGGCCTCGACCTCGGTCCAGTCGGTGATCTCGCCCCGATAGATCCCCCGTACCTCCTCGAGGGTAATCTTGTCGAGCCCGTCATCTTTGACGGCCTTGCTCACCATGATCGGCTGGGCGTCGACCGCGACGACGTGGTCGACGAACGGCTCGAGGTCGGATTCGCTTCGGTCGGGGAACTCCGCGGAGACGGGAGCGCTCGCGTCGCCGATGTCGACCTGGCCCTCCTCGAGCTTCTGCAATCCGACGCCGGTGTGGTTCAGTCCGATCGACGTCTCGAACGGTGGCGCGCCGCTGTCCTTCGCCTCGAAGCCGTAGCGACCGGCCCAGTAGTCTGCGAGGTTCTCGTCGGAGTCGATGCCGTACTGACTGGGACCCCAGTACTCCTCGTCGTCGGCCGGCGGGTTCGAGTTCCACAGCGACCCGGCCTTGCTCGTGATAGGATAGACGGTCGACGATCCGTCAGCCGACAGCGATCCGGTATCATCCTCATCCGCGCTGCCGAGGCTCCCGACACAGCCGGCGACCGACACCGTCCCCGCGACGCCCGCTCCAGCGATGAATTTACGCCGCGATACGTCAGCACCGAACCGCCCGAATCTGTCTTCGGACATCAGGTGCAGGTATCGGCGGATGGGTTAAGTAGAATGCTAATATCTATATAATTTGGGCGGTAGTACTATATTTAGGTATATAGAACAATGAGGGGAGGCGTGGAGCCTTAAATATCGAGGGTTCCGGACCTTGCAGTCCGCGTCATACGCACATTCGGATCGGGAACGTCCTCGATCGAAAATTCCGAGACGACGACTATCGAGCCGGTTCCGGGATAGCCGCTGGATAAACCGATTTGAGTAGAAATCTATATAGAATTGGCCAGTACACATCGTGATGTGCGACACGGCCGGGTTGTCGGACGCCGCGGAACCGCCGGTTCGCGCTTGAGAAGTCGACTCGTAATCGATCGGCGCTCCGCTATCCGCCGTCGCGACGCGCGATCTGATTCGCCGGCTGCGATTACGTCTCCTCGACGTGGCGAACCGTCACGGCCTCGCCGCGGGCGCTTTCCGCCATCTCGCGGCCGAACATCTCTGCGCGACCGACGGCGAATGCTTTGGGGCCCTCGACGATCACCTCGTCGCCGACGCGGATCTCCTCGTCCGCGTCGACGATACCCGGCGCGAGGACGCTGCCGTGGGGGACGAAGCCGTCGATCTCGACGCGCTTCGTCGGCGCGTCGCTCTCGTCCCACAGCCGGGCGCCCTCGAGCGTGAACGAGAGCGTGCCGTACTCGGGCACCATCGTGGCGAGCTGGGTGCCGTCGCCGTCACGTACCTGGATCTTCGGATAGCGACTCGTGGTCTGGACCTCCACGTCCGCGAAGAGGTCGTCGCCGGCGCCGTCGCCGAGCAGGTAGTCGGCGATCGCGCGGACGGTGTTGTGCTCGCGCTCGCGTTTCGAATACTTGAGTTCGCCGTCGAGGGCGTTCGCGAGGTTCGACAGTGACTCCTCGTCGGTCGGGTGCCCGTCCGCCGGGACGGTGTAGGTCACCCGCTCCTCGAGTTCGAGGTCGGCCTCGACCCGTTCGACGATCTCGCGGTAGCCCTCGTCGGGGACGTGCGCGACGATCTTCCGGTAGTCGTTGCGCTGCAGGTAGCGCCGGAGGACGCTGGCGACGAAGTCGATCTCGTCGGCCGACCAGCGACCGGTGACGACGGTGTCGTAGTGCTGGGCTGGATAGGTCGTCTCGAGTTCCTGGGGCACGACGCCGATCGGACTCGTCATCGAGACGAGGTGGGCGCGCCACCGGATGACGTCGTGGAACTGCCCGTGACTCTGGGACTCGCTGTAGGGCTTTCGGGCCGAGCAGGGGACGAGGACGAGCGGATTTCGGAAGCGGTTGCGGTACCGGCTCGTCACCCGGTCGGCGAAGCGCTGGATCTCGACCCGTCGGAGCGTGTCGGCCGTGGTGGCCGCGATCTCGGCCGCGCGGAGGATCGGCGCGCGTTCCTCGAGGTAGCTCCACTCGTCGTCGAGTTCGCGCATCGCGGCCGTGAGCCACTGGTCGTGGCGGGCCTGTCCCTCGACGTAGTCGCGCAGGCGCCCGTCGCGGATCCGCCCGCGAACCCGCGCGAGTTCGGCCGCGAGCGCGTTGCGGTTGTGCTCGACGCAGTCCTCGCGGGTGAACTTCGCCAGCGGGACCTGACAGGCGGGGCAGGCACACGGCAGTTCTTCGAGCGCGTCGAGGTGGTGAAACCCGTCCGTCGTCAGGTAGTGTCCCTGCGTCCCCTCGACCGTCGCGCGCGACGCGTCGACGCCGTCCACGCCGGCGTAGGAAAGCAGCGAGACGTTCCGCGGCGTGGCGACGCCGGAGAGGATCACGGCGGTGTCGGCCGGCACGGCCTCGCGGACGGCGACGATGGCCTCCACGAACGCCGCGCCGTGGCCCCGAAACGACTGGGCGTCGGCGACGATCACCGCGTCGGTGCCGTGATCGACGGGCGACTCGCTCGAGACCACCGCCGCGCTCGGATAGTCCACGTCGGGGTAGGTGGGTGCGAACGACTCGCGGACCTCGGGGGCCGTGCCGCCGGGAAACGCCCGGTGGGGCAGCACCGTCAGCGACGACGGATCGCCCGCGGGGAGTTCGGGGTCGGCGACCCACTCCGACCCCGCGTCGTCGAGGAGATCGCCCACCAGCGCCGGCGTTCGCCGGGGCTCCGCGAGGCGAAGTTCGCCCAGACGCGCCGCGCCGTCGCGCGCGTGAATCTCGAAGTACTCGGTCATACGGACCCTGCGGCGGGCAGTCGAAAGAGCGTGTCGAAACCCGCCGGCGGGCCCAGACCGGATCGTCGAACGGCGCGACCGGTGGGCCGATCAGCTGCGTTTGCCGACGCCGCGAGCGCTACTCCAGGTCGACCGTGACGCGACCGTCGAAACCGAGGATGACCGCCTGGGCGACGTCGCCGAAGATCGCCTTCCCCGTCGGGGAGCGCTTCTGGCCGACCAGGAAGATGTGATCGACGTCGTACTCCTCGGCGGCGTCGAGGATGGCGTCGGTCTCCGAGCGGTCGTCGATGATACGGGGGACGAGTTCGTACTCGACGCCGGTGTCGCCGAGCGTCTCGTTCGCGACCGACTGGAGTTCCTGCTCGAGGCGGTTGCGGAACGTGTCGATGCCGTAATCGGTCCCCTCGATCCGTTCGAAACCCTTCAGGGCGTCTTTGTCCTCCTCGTACTCCGCGTAACTGAGCGTCGAGAGCAAGACCAGGTCGGCCTCGGCCCCGGCGGCGAACTCGCCCGCCGTTTCGAGCAGCCGCTTGTTCCGGTCCGTCTTCTCGAAGACGACTAACCCACGATCCATACCCCCTCCATCTCAGCGACACGTCAAAAATTGCGTGGTTTCTCCATCCGGAACCGCTCGAATCTGTGGCGGCCACTTCGGCGTTGCGTGATCTTCGCGGCGACCACTCCGGCGTTTCCTGGTCTTCGCGGCGGCCGCTCCGACTGAGTCAGGCCCGGCCGACGAACGTCGCCGTGGCCGACGTCCGCCCGCGGTTGAACGAGAGGATCGAGACGCGGATCGTGTCCGACGGCTGGACGTCGCCCGGAACGTCCGTAACGAACACGACGAACCCTTCGACCTTCGCGACCGCGTGGCGATCGCCGGAGTGGTGGTGGGAAAATTCCTGGACGCCGACGGTGTACTCCTCGCCGATGGCGACCGGCGGCTCGCGCTCGCGAGCGGCCTCGTGGCGCGATCGGGACCGCCGGCGGTCGCGTCGGACGCGCCATCGGCGCCGGAGCCCCCGGGTCGCGAGTGCGAGTAGGACGAGCGCCAGGATCGCCGCCCCCAGACCGACGGCGAGTTCGGTCGACGACGCCCCGGACAGAGACGATCGAATCACGTCCCAGAGTTCGACGGCCCGTTCACGCATCGTTACGGGAAAGGACAGCCATCCCTCTTCGGTGTTTCTATCCGCGAAGCCGGTGTCAGCGCGGTTGAGTCCGGGTGGAGGTCGGTACGAACGGTCGTCGGCCGCGTCCCAGGCGGGCGCTTACGACGGCGCGGAGCCCTCGACGACCGAAACCCGATCGGGTAGCGCCGAGAGGAGTTCCGGCGACCAGCCGGGGTGGCCGAGGCCGAACGCGGTCTCGGGATTGGCCGCGACGAGTCGCTCGACGCCGCGGACGGCGGCCGCGATCGCGGCGCGGTCGGTCCGGTCGGGCACCTCGGCGGTCAGGGGATACGTCTTCGAGAGCGCCCGCGGGAACGGTCCGAACGGCGGCTCGACGCGCCAGACCGCTTCGAACGGTTCGTCGGGTTCGACGCCGCCCGCCGAGAGGAACAGCGACTCGGGCACGGCCAGTCGGTCGAGGCGATCGTGGTGTCGCAGCACTTCCGGCCGGCGCGCGCTCTCGTGGGAGGTGTAGAAGAAGGTGCCCTTCGAGACGGGATCCGTGCGTTCGAGCTGGGCCGCGTGGTCGAGCAGGGCCCGATAGCCGTCGAGCATCGCCGGGTGCGAGCGGGCGCGCTCGTCGACGAGTTCGAGCAGGTTGCCCGCCCGGATCGCGGCCTTGATGCGGCGGATCTCCGCGAAGCTGACGTGGAGGTTGTGCGCGGCCAGCGCCGACTCCCGCCGGTCGTCGGGCAACGCGGCGAGGCCCTCGGCGCCGTGATCGGTGCAGACGGGACACGAGCAGGGCAGGTGATCGAGGTCGTCGAGGTGGCGGGTCCCCCGGACGGTGAGGTAGCGGTCGTCGCGGGCGTAGAGCGCGTAGGCCGCGGAGTCGAACAGGTCACAGCCCATCGCGACGGCCAGCGCGAACATCATGGGGTGGCCGGCGCCGAAGAGGTGCACCGGCGCGTCGGCCCCGAGCCCGCGCTTGGCGGCGGCGACCACCTCGACCACGTCGGCGTAGCGGTACTCGTTCAGCAGCGGGACGACGGCACCGATCGGGAAGACGTCGAGCCCCGTCGAATCGGCGTGGGCGCCCGCTTCCTCGCGGAGGTCGGGATAGGTCGACCCCTGCACCGGCGCGCTGCGGAGCATCTCGCCGGTGTCGATCCCGGCGGCGAGTTCGAGGCGCTCCTTCGTCGTCTGGAGTTCCGCCGCGGCTCGCTCGCGGGGGACGTCCGGCGGCGTCGGGACGTCGACGGGCGTCGCGATGTCCGACCCGATGGCGGCCTGGAAGTCGAGAATCTCCTCGGTCGTGACGTCGATCTCGCCGTACTCGGCCAGCTGGAACGAACCGGAGTCGGTCATGATCACGCCGGGAAAGTCGAGGACCTCGCGGAGCCCCTCGGCGAGCGCGCGCTCGCGGAATTCCTCGGAGCCGTGGAAGATGTACGCGTTCGTGATGAGCGCCTCGGCGCCGAACTCGTCGTGGAGTCGTCGCGGCGGGAGCGTATCCAGGTGCGGGTTGATCACCGGCAGCAGCGTCGGCGTTTCCAGTGTCGTATCGGCGCTCGGGATCGAGAGCGAACCGATCCGGCCGCCGGCGTCCACGTCGCGAAGTTCGAAGCGCCCAGCCATCGTGGACGTCTTCGTGGCGGCGTCGGTAAACGTTGCGTTCCGGCGAGGATCGCCGGCGGTCGGGGGCGAGACGATCGATGACGACCCAGGTCCGCCGATAGCGGCGCGGGTGAACGACCCATTACGCTTCGAAACGGTCCGTCGGGCGGCCGGTCGACCGCCGACACCGGGCGTTGATCGCCGATTGCCAGTCGCGATTCATCCGGCGGCTGCTCGCGCCGTGAATGCGGGGTTACCCGCGACCCTCGCGACGTGAATCGACAGTTTCGGTCGGAAGACCGTGAAACGGTCTGTTCGTTTTAGCCCGGAACGCGGCGGTACTGCGATCCGTATGGACTCACGACTACAGGCGATCGGTGTCGTCCTCGTCGCGTGCTGCGTCGCACTCGCCGGCCCCGGCGTGGCCACGGCGAGCATGGCCGACGGGACGACGACCGGAGAGACGAGCGCAACGCTGCAACACGTACAGGTGGGCGAACTACAACTGGACAACGTCACGGTCGAGAACGTGACGATCGAGGAACTCAACGTCGAGACGCTCGAGGCCCAGGACAGAGCGGCACTCGAAGACGAACTCGGCGTCAACCAGACCCAAGACGGGGCGGCGACCGACGGCACGGACGGTGACGACAACGCTACGGCCGACGGCGAAGACGACGCCACGGCCGGCGGCGCGGACAACGCGACCGACGGTGCCGGCACACAGAACGCCTCGGACGAGCCGATCGAGGACGTGACGTTCTCGAACATCCACATCGAGTCGCTCGAACTGGAGAACGTCTCGATCGAGGAGCTTCAGGTGAGCGAGATGGGCGCCGGCACGGACGGCGCCGACAACGCCACGGACGGCATGGACGGTGCGGGCAATGCCACCGACGGTGAAGACGGCGCTGCGACCGACGGCGCGGACAACGCCACCGACGGCGAGGACAACGCGACCGACGGTGCCGGCGACGAGATGGTCATCGACGAGAACGTGGTCGCGCTCGACGGGAGCGAACTGACGATCGAGGAGATGAACATCGAGACCCTGACGCTCGGCGATATCACGGTCGAAGAGGAGGACGGCGGTATCGTCGATCAGATCGGCGACTGGCTCGGCGGCATCTTCGGCGGTGACGGAGATGGCGAAGACGGCGAGGACGGCGCCGCGACCGACAACGCGACCGACGGCATGGACAACGCCACCGGTGGCGAAGACAACGCGACCGACGGCATGGACAACGCCACCGATGGCGAAGACAACGCGACCGACGGTGCCGGCGCGGCCACCGACGGCGAGACGCAGGAGTTCGAGTCGGTCACGATCGAGCAGTTCGACGTCCAGGAAGCGACCGTCGAGGCGATGACGATCAATTCGCTCGAGGATCGAAGCGCCGACGACGGCGCTGACGGCATGGACGGCAATGCAACGGACGGCATGGACGGTGCGGACAACGCCACCGAAGACGGTGGCGACGGTGCGACCGACGACGCCACCGACGGCGAAGACGGCGCCGCGACCGACAACGCGACCGACAACGCGACCGACAGCATGGATGGTGACGACAACGCGACCGACGGTGCCGGCGCGGACAACGCGACCGACGACGGCGCGGCCGACACCGCCGAAGCTGGCGAGACGATCGAGATGGCGTCGGCCGCCTCGATGACGATCGAGGACGGAACGGCCGAAACCGTCACGGTCGACGTGGACCAGCTCGAACAGGAGTTCGAAGGCGACAACGAGACCGGTACGACGACGGGCGACGGTGCGGACAACGCCACCGAAGACGGTGGCGACGGTGCGACCGACGACGGCACGGACGGCGAGGACAATGCGACCGAAGACGACAGCGCCCCGTCGATCGAGGCGCCCGTCTGATCGGCCGAAACGATTCGTCGGCGACGGACGATCCATTTTTCGAACGACTGCACCCGGTTAGCGACGGCTTCGGGAGGCGGGAAGCCGGTCACCGAAGGGGCTATCGACGGCTGAGCGAGGGGTCGTGAACGGGTGACGAACGTGTTGCAACGGGTGCGGAACGCAGTCAGCCGGCCGGTCAGTCGTCGACGGCGCCGCTCGCTCGGTCAGTCGTCGACGGTTCCGTCGCTCGCCCGCTCTCGGAGCCGGTAGTACGAGACGGCCAGCATCGGCCGAGCGTCCCTGAGTTCGCCCGACAGCGCCGCCCGTTCGAGCGCTTCCAGTGATCGTTCGCGCACGCGAATGGTCTCGTCCTCGTCGAGGTCCTGCTCGGCGGTGGGCCGACAGTCGCGAGCGACGAAGAGGTGCAAGACGCTGTCGGCGAGGCCGTTCGCCGGTTCGACCGTACAGAGCGCCTCGAGCGAGCCGGCTCCGTAGCCGGTCTCCTCGGCGAGTTCCCGCCGCGCGGCGGCCGCGACGTCCGCGTCGTCGGGTTCGACGCCGCCGACGGGGATGCCGACGTTGTGCCGACCGACGGCGTGGCGCCACTCCTCGATCGTCACGACAGCCCCCGCGGGCGTGAACGGCAGGATCCCCACACTCGGCGGCTCGGAGAGGTAATCGAAGTCGGTTCGCGTCCCGTCCGGGAGGACGACGGTCTCGGAGATCACGTCGAAGCCGGGACAGGAGTACGCGACCGAGCGGTCCTCGGTCTCCCACGCCGACCCGTCGGGATCCTGTGGATGGATCTCGGTCCGCGGGTCGGGCTCGGTCTGCTCGGGAGCCTCGTCTCGCGATGGGGGATCGTCAGGCATGCGAGGGGCTTCGCGCGCGGCAGAAAAAAGACTGCCCTCAGACGGAGCCGGACTCGCCCAGGTGGACCGGCGGCGTTCCCGCGGTGAACGTCGAAGCGGCCAGCCAGCCGACTCCCATCGGATCGGCGAGCGGTACTCGAACGGATTGCGGATCGATCGGCGATGAGATGGCCTACGACGGGGTTTCGCGCCGCCATACGTCGCGTTCGGACCTGCTAAATTGCCGTACAACTCCGATAACAAAGACACGGCGTCGTGAATGGATCATTTCGGAGTCACATGGATCAACTCACCGGCTTCCAGCGCGACCTGCTGTACGTCATCACCGGGATGGATCGCCCGTCCGGCCAGGAGATCCTGGACGTGATCAACGACTACGTCGACCAGCCCGTCACCCACGGGCGGCTGTACCCGAATCTCGACGCCCTCGTCGAGGAGGGCCTCGTCGAGAAGGGCCAGCTCGACCGCCGGACGAACTACTACGCGCTGACGCCGAGCGGCGAACGCGCCCTCGAAGACAGACAGGAGTGGGTCGAACAATACGTCGAAGTGTAACTCACTCCTGTATTCTGTCGCGCGGTGTCGGAATGGGACGTAACCGAGAAAGAGCGAACAGTGAGCACTTGCAGAAGAGACCTACAAACCGTTATTCAATATCGAATTCAAATTATAATTTAGCAGACTCTTAAAGTTGGACGTACACACCTTCATATGAAGATACTTGCTCATCCATATCAGGAATTTGCCATTCATAGCCGGTCCAACCCATGAGAATACCATCGGGAGAAGAGGGTTCGTGCATCAATTGGTTAAAATTACCTAGAATATCTACCGGATCTACGAGGAAATATTTCATATATTAATGAACATAAAATATAAGAAGTAAAAAAGATAATTTGCAATATGAATAGAAGATCAATGCTGACCTATGGCCTATTTCTGGTTGTATCTGTATGTCTGATTCTGTTATGGACGTATCAGAGCTCATTAATCGCCATTATTTGCGTGTTATCGGTAGGATTTTACGTAACATTATTTAATTTATTAATTTATATAGAATGGTGTTGAATTGAATGGTTTTTCTGAACTCTAGTTATTCAATAGTTCTCAGGAGGATTGCCTGGTATTTTATATATCTGATCAATCTAGTATAGTTTTTGGAAGATAGCATAGAAATGCTAATGAGGATCGAGGACGTGTTGATATCAATTGTAATATTGGTTGTGATTATAATAGCTGGCACGGCGAGGGTCGCTCCGAAATCGTTTTCACCGGGACCCGCGCACACTCGGTATGCCGACGGACTCGGACACTGATTACGATCCCACACTGGGACGGAAGTTCATTTTCGTCACCGGCGGCGTGATGTCGGGCCTCGGGAAGGGCATCACGGCAGCGAGCACGGGCCGCCTGCTCAAAAACGCCGGGTTCGACGTGACCGCGGTGAAGATCGATCCCTACCTCAACGTCGACGCGGGGACGATGAACCCGTTCCAACACGGGGAGGTCTACGTCCTCAAAGACGGGGGCGAGGTCGACCTGGACCTGGGGAACTACGAGCGGTTCCTCGGGATCGACATGACCTCGGACCACAACGTCACGACGGGCAAGACCTACCAGCACGTCATCGAGAAGGAGCGCGCGGGCGACTACCTGGGCAAGACCGTCCAGATCATCCCGCACGTCACCGACGACATCAAGCGCCGCATCCGCGAGGCCGCCGAAGGCCACGACGTCTGCATCGTCGAGGTCGGCGGCACGGTCGGCGACATCGAGGGAATGCCCTACCTCGAGGCGCTGCGCCAGTTCGCCCACGAGGAGCCGGACGAGAACGTCCTCTTTACCCACGTCACGCTCGTCCCCTACTCGAAGAACGGGGAGCAAAAGACCAAGCCGACCCAGCACTCCGTCAAGGAGGTGCGTTCGATCGGCCTCCAGCCCGACATCATCGTCGGGCGCAGCCCCGACGAACTCGACCGGGCGACCAAAGAGAAGATCGCGCTCTTTTGCGACATCCCGACGGAAGCCGTCTTCTCGAACCCCGACGTCGAGGACGTCTACCACGTCCCGCTGGTCGTCGAGGAGGAGGGTCTCGACCAGTACGTCCTCGAACGCCTCGGCCTGGCCGACGAGGCCCTGCCCCAGGGCGAGCGCGCCAGCGAGTGGCGCGAGATCGTCACCACCGAGAAGACGGGGACGGTCGAGATCGCGCTGGTGGGTAAGTACGACCTCGAGGACGCCTACATGTCGATCCACGAGTCGCTCAAGCACGCCGGCTTCGAACTCGGCGTCGAGATCGAGACCCGCTGGGTCGACGCCGACGAGATGGCCGACCACCACCGCGAGCGACTGCGCGACGCCGACGGGGTCATCGTCCCCGGCGGCTTCGGGATGCGCGGCACCGAGGGCAAGATCGAGGCCGTCCGCTACGCCCGCGAACACGACGTCCCCTTCCTCGGACTCTGTCTGGGCTTCCAGTTGGCCGTCGTCGAGTACGCGCGCACCGTGCTCGGCTTCGAGGGCGCCCACTCCACCGAGATGGACGAGGAGACGCCCCACCCGGTGATCGACATCCTGCCCGAGCAGTACGAGGTCGAGAACATGGGCGGGACGATGCGCCTCGGCGAGCACACGACCGTCATCGAACCCGAGACGCTCGCCTACGAGCTCTACGGCGACACCTCCTGCTCGGAGCGCCACCGCCACCGCTACGAGGTCAACCCGGAGTACTTCGAGGACTTCGCGGACGAGCCGATGGTCTTCTCCGGCACCGCGGGCAACCGCATGGAGATCCTGGAACTCGAGAGCCACCCGTTCTTCCTCGGGACCCAGTTCCACCCCGAGTACAGTTCGCGACCGGACGATCCGAGTCCGCCCTTCGTCGGCTTCGTCGACGCCGTGGTGGAGACGGCCGATATCGACGGTCGCGATGCCGAACCCGACAATCGCGAAGGCGCTGCGGACACGGAGGTGACCGCCTGATGGTCGACGTCGAGACGTTCGTCCCGGAGGCGATCGACGAGATCGGCGACGAGATCGGCGACGCCAACGCCGTCATCGCGCTCTCGGGCGGCGTCGACTCCTCGGTGGCCGCCGCGCTGGCCTACGAGGCCATCGGCGAACGGCTCACGCCGGTCTACGTCGACACCGGGCTGATGCGCAAGGGCGAGACCGACCAGATCCGGGAGACCTTCGACTACATGGAGAGTCTGCGGATCGTCGACGCCAAAGACCGGTTCCTCGACGCCCTCGAAGGGGTCACGGATCCGGAGGAGAAACGCCGGGTAATCGGCGAGCGGTTCATCCGCGAGTTCGAGCGCGAGGCCAAAGACGCCGACGCGGACTACCTCGTCCAGGGGACCATCTACCCCGACCGCATCGAGTCCGAAGGCGGGATCAAGTCCCACCACAACGTCGGCGGCCTTCCGGAGGTCGTCGACTTCGACGGCATCGTCGAGCCCGTCCGCGATCTCTACAAGGACGAGGTCCGCGAGGTGGCTCGCCACCTCGATCTGGACGAACTCGTCGCCGAGCGGATGCCGTTCCCCGGCCCCGGTCTCGCAGTCCGCGTCATCGGCGAGGTGACCGAGGAGAAGCTCGCGGTCGCCCGCGAGGCCTGTCACGTCGTCGAGGACGAACTCGAGGAGTACGATCCCTGGCAGGCGCTGGCCGCCGTCATCGGCAAGGCGACGGGCGTGAAGGGCGACAATCGCGTCCACGGCTGGGTCGTCGCGGTCCGGTCGGTCGACTCCCGCGACGGGATGACCGCCCGCGCCCAGGAGATCGACTGGGAGACCCTCCAGCGCATCCAGTCGCGCATCACCGGCCAAAACGACAACGTCGCCCGCGTCGTCTACGACGTCACGCACAAACCCCCCGCGACGATCGAGTACGAATGAGCGACGACCCAATCGATCCGGACGGCAGGACCGATGCATCGCCACGTGATGCGGGCACGAACGAACCGATCGCCTCGGCGATCGTCGCCGGTCCGGACGATCACGACATCGCCCCCGCGCTGGCGGCGGAAGGGATCGACGTCACCCGCATCGACGAACCGCCGAACAGACCGGCGCTGGAGACGGCGGGGATCACGTCGGTCGAGGGCTACGTCGTCACCGACTACGCCGACGCGACCTCGGTCCCGATCGCTCGCGACCTGACGGACGACCTTCGGATCGTCGCCTACGCGAGCGGGTCCGTCCCCGAGTTCGTCCGCAGCCAGCTGGATCTCGCGATCGATCCCCGGGTGCTCGACCCAAACATCGTCGCGGAAGAACTCGCTCGCCCCTAGTAAATTCGCCTGCCAGCGGCAAACACGTACGGTAATATTCACTTTATTACGGCTCGAATGCATCCCGCGCGAACGGGGATCGCATCGCCGGACGAGGACAATCGGCGAATCCGTATCGCGGTCGCAGGGCGACGCCGCCCGCCGATTTAATCGGCGTAAACCCGGGTCAATTCGGATTGATCGTCCGGTCTGGCCGTTGGACGGTCGCGGGTGTTGAAGTCCACACTCGCCCATCGACGAACTGGAGGACACGGGCCCGCACATCCCAACGGTCGAATCCCGTGGCTTCCAGCATCCCACCAGAGCACCCACCAGGTGTGCCACATCGCGGCCGCCCGGGCCTAGCACCTCCCGGCCGGCCGTTTTTGCCGAACGTACGCGCCCAGCGACGGCCGAGAGCAGCGCCCCGAGGGCAGAGTGCACCGTTTCGAACCGGACCAGTCCGCCGTTCGAGCCGACAACGCCAGACGGATTCTAGAGACGTGCTCGAATCGGCGCGGAGGGACACTCAGACCGGCGGATCCCGTTCCAACGCCGATAGAATCGGGATCTCGTCGCGTCGCTCCGGCGAGAGCGCCGCCCAGTCGATCCCGTCCGGTTGGGAGGCGCCGCCCGTCTCGATAACTCGTTCGGGCGTGACCACCAGGTCCATCGTGACGTCGTGGGCGTCGGCGTCGATCGATTCGACGAGCTGGCGCTCGTGAACCGTCGTGGCGACGGTCGTCGCGTCGTCGACCCGATCGAACGCCCGGAGGATCGCCCACTCGAGGTCGCTGTAGCCCTCCCCTTTCCCGATTCGGGCGCCGGCCTCGGAGACCGCGACGCTCCCGGAGACGATCAGGTCGATGCGGGGCAGGTCGGCGGGCGAACGCGGGACGCCGTACTCGGAGATCCCGGAGACGGTCGTCGCGCCGTCGTAATCGTCGATTTTCGACGGATCGAGTTCGAGGAAGCACCGCTCGTCGCGAAGCCGCGGAACGGCGACGTAGAGGCGTTTTCCGTCGCGTAAGGCGCGCCTACGCACCGGGAGCTGCGGGGCGTCCGGGTTCGCTTTGACGGTCCGAGCCGCGGCCCACCGCGAGGTGTCCGCGAGGCGCTCGGCCGCGTCACCGGCGTCGGCCACGTTGGGGATGCGCCCGTGGGGCGGGTACGGAAAGCGGGCCGCTCCCGAATCCTCGAGGGCGTCCCAGATTCGTTCGCGCACGGCCGCTTTGGACCGGCCGGCCTCGGACGGCGAGTCGGGGTCCGTCGATTCGTCGCCGTCGCGGGCGGATGGACTCATGCTGCGAGTACCGTCGAGCGCGACTCACTCATCGGCTTCGGATTCGTCACCATCGTCGGCCTCCGGTCGGGCCGCGAGGTTGACGAGCTGGCGCAATTGCGGACAGACGATCCGACGCATCGCGAGTCGCGTCCCGCCGGTATTGCCCGGCAAACAGAACACCGGCGTTTCACCGATGACGCCGGCGAGCGGGCGCGAGGCCACGACGTGCGTGCCGATCGACTCGAGCGCGAAGAGCGTAAACAGCGTCTCGAACGCGGGGAGTTCGGCGTCAAGCAGCGGCCGGACCGCGCCGACCGTCACGTCGGTCGGTTCGACGCTGGTCGCACCCACGGTCACCAGCGCGTCGACGTCGTCGCGGTCGGCGAGTCGCGACGCCGTCGACTGAACCGAATCGAAGTCCCGGCCGATCCGCTCGCGGACGACGATCTCGTGACCGGCGGCCTCGACGTCGGCGGTGGCCTCGGCCAGCGCCCGGTCGTCGGAGAGCGACCGCATCTCCGAGATCGAGAGGAGCCCGATTCCGAGGGGCGGACCGCCGTCGGCGGCCGCGTCGGCGTCGGACGATTCGGTCCCTCCATCCGCTCGGTCGGCGGCCATACGCGGGGGTTCTCAGTCGTCCCCCTTAGCGGTGGGGATCCGAATCACCGGGGCGTGGCGGTCGGTCGCGTCGCCGATCGAACGCCGCTCCGAGACGCCGGCCGAAACCGGGCGCCGAGCCGATCACGCGTCGCTCGCCGCGTCGAAGTCGTCGATGAGCGCCTCGAGCGTCGCGACATGGTCCTCGAAGAGGCGTTCGCCCCGGTCGGTCAATTCGTAGGTCGTTCGGGGTTTGCGGTCGACGAACGTCTTCTCGACGGCGACGCAGTCTTCGTCCTCCATGCGGCCGATGTGACTCGCCAGGTTGCCCTCCGTCAGCTCGAGCGCGTCGGCGAGGTCGGAGAACGTCGTCTCGCCGTTCGCGTAGAGGTACGCGAACAGTTGCAGCCGCGTCGGCTGGTGGACGAGTTTGTCGATCTCCATCGTTAGCGGCGGGCGAGAACGACGTAGGCGACGAGACAGTACAGGCCGTAGGCGAGTCCGAGGGTGGCGAACGCCCAGTCCTGGACGGTATCGGGCAGCCAGGGGAGCGCTGCGGAGACGGCGAGCAGCCAGCTCCCGCCGAGGTAGAAGGCGTTGCGGTCGGCCGATCGGATGTGGTAGGCGCCGAGCAACTGACCCATATAGAAGAAGGCGACGCCCATGACGATGCCGGCGCCGACCCAGATCAGCGGCGTCTCCGCCAGGCCGGGAACGGCGTCGAGGACCGGCGAGAGGCCGACGATCCACGCGAACAACCCGGCGAAGAAGCCGAGGTGCCAGCGACCCCAGTCGGGAATTCCCGTCGTCGGTTCGTCGTAGGCCCGCTGAACCCGATAGAGGGCGTACTGGTGGCCCGCGAAGACGGCGAGCAGGCCGCCGACGACGGGGATCGAGAAGCCGTAGACGAAGCCCACGTTGAACAGCGGAAAGAGCAGCGCCACGCCGAGGCCCTCGACGAGCCACATCCGCCACCAGTACGGGTGCGACTCGGCCAGGCCGACGGCGCGCTTGATCTGGCCGAGTTCCGCGCGAAGCGCCTCGGGATCCGACGGGACGTCATCGCTCGCGGCAAGGGACGGGGTGGCCTCCGCGTCCGTCCCGCTGCCGTGGTCAGACGACGAAGCGCCCGCGTTCGTCCCGCCGTCGTTCGCCGGCGCGTCCGTTCCGCCGCCGTTCGCGGACGGGTCCGGCTCGGTCATGGGTCGCCCTCCATCGCCGGAACGAGTCGCGTGAAGTACGTAAAGAGGTCGGTGTAGGTGGTTCGCTCGACGCGCGAGACGCCGGACGGCACCGCCGGATCGGTGGACGAACGATCGTCGGTCCCCTGTCCGTCCGCGTCGCTCGCCCCGCCGTCAGGGGGGAGAAAGGCGCGGACGGCGCCGTCGGCCGGGTAGGTCACGCCCGCGAGAGCGACGTCGGCCAGCGCGTCGGCGTTCGAGAGGCGCGTCTCGACGACCGGCGGCACGCGCTCGAAGAGGGTCTCGGGCGACCCCGTCCCGACGATCCGCCCGTCCGCGACGAACGCCAGCCGGTCCGCCAGGTCGGCGTCCATCGGCTGGTGACTCGACAGCAGGATGGTTCGGCCGGCGGCCCGCCGTTCGCGAACGAGCTGGTGGACCGCCTGGATCGTCGAGAGGTCGAGCGCGGCCGTGGGTTCGTCGAGCAGGTACAGCGGGACGTCGATGGCGAGCGCGATGGCGAGTTCGAGCTTGCGGGTCATCCCGCCGGAGTAGTCCTCGACGCGCTTGTCGAGTGCCTCGGTCAGTCCGAGGCGGTCGACGATCGTCCAGGCCTCGTCGGTGAACGCGGGATGGAGCCGTTCGAAGTACCGGATGTTCTCCCGGCCGGTGAGTCGGTCCGAACACAGCGCGTCCTGCAGGAGGAAGCTCGTCGTGTCCGATCGCTCGGTCGGATCGGCGCCGAAGACGGTGACGGAGCCGGACGACGGACGCGTACTGCCCGCGATGGCCGAGAAGAGAACCGACTTGCCGACCCCGTTCGGTCCCATGACGGCGAGCACCTCGCCCGCCTCGACGGTCAGGTCGACGTCCCGGAGGACGGACGCGTCTCCGAACGACTTCGCGAGGTCGTCGGTTTCGACGACGCTCATCGCCGAACCCCCCGGTCGTAGAGGAGGCGATTCGTCGCGACGGTCCCGGCGACGGCCGCGACGACGGCGTAGGCGACGAGCAGGGCGAGGTATTCGGGACCGGCAGGCGGGCCCGGCGGGCCGAGACCGGCCTCGGCCCAGTCGCTCGTCGGCACGAGGTGGTAGATCAGCAGGCGGGTCGAGAGCGTGTTCGGCAGGTAGTTCAGCAGATCGCCCGAGAGCGGCGAGAGGGCGACGTTCGCGCCGTTGAACCCGGTGAGCATGTAGCCGAGGACGGCGATCATCGGCACGCCGTACTCCGCGAGGCGCTCGTTGGCCGCCGTCGCGATGACCGGCAGCGCCACGAGCATCCAGAAGACGCAGGTGACGGCGAAGGCGAGGAGGACGATCGGGACCGACGCGACGCTTCGCAGGGCGAACGACCCGCCGGTAACGACGCCGGCGACCAGCGTGAGCGAGAAGGCGACGGTCGCGAGGACCCCGCCGGCGAGCATCCGCCCGGCCAGGTCCGCGGAGGCGGCGATGGGCATGGATCGGTAGGCCTCGTACCGGCGCGCTTCCAGGTCGCCGGCCAGCAGGTAGCCGAAGGCGTACAGGCAGACGTAGATCGCCCCGAACGTGGCCGTGCCGACCGCCGCGCTGGCGATCGTCGACGCGGCCATCCCCTCCCAGAGGGCGCCGAAGAACAGCTGCATCCCGGCGGCCGTGCCGACGAGGCTCGCGAGCATGATTCGACTCGTCGCGAGTTCGCGCAGACAGCGTTCGGCGAACGCGCGGGCCTGGTTCGCCCAGACGGCCGTCGCGCTGGCGGCGGTCCCGCGCACCGTCTCCGCGCCCGTTTCGGCTGCGTGAGCGCCGCCGTCGGCCCTGACGGAGTCCGGGCGGGGGCCGTCGTCTCTCGTTGACGACCGCCCCTGGTCGGCGGGTCGGTCGTCGGTATCAGTTCGTTCCATCGCTCGTACCAGGGGTGTCTGCCCGAGGGTACAAAATACTTTCCCAAGTATTGTACTTTGCACTACAAAGCTTCCGTTCGGATTCGCTACTAGTCTCTTCGAGAGTGTGAGTGAGTCAGAGTGCGAGTGAATCAGAGTGCGAGTGAGTCAGAGCGTGAAAGGATGAGAGCGTGAGAATCGGTGCACGGCGAACGGTGGTTTCAGCCCGATACCCATCGCTGCTGGATATCGAACGGTCACCACCATCGCGTCACCGAAAGTGAGAATCGTTATCCCCGTCGTCGCCAATCGGGCGCACATGGACGCAGTCACGTTCACCGGCCACGGCGGTCGCGACGTCATCGAGTACGGCGAGCGGCCGGAGCCGACGGTCGGCGACGACGAGGTGCTCGTCGACGTGAAAGCGGGAGCGCTCAACCACCTCGACGTGTGGACCCGCGGCGGGCTCCCAACGCTGGACCTCGATATGCCCCACATTCCGGGCAGCGACGGGGCGGGCGTCGTCGAGGCCGTCGGCGATGCCGTCACCCGGTTCGACATCGGCGACCGGGTCGCGGTCTCGGCGGGCGTCAGCTGCGGCCGCTGTGAATTCTGTCGCGACGGGGACCCGACGCTGTGCGTGAACTACCACGTCATCGGCGAACACGTTCCCGGCGTCCACGCAGAGCGGGCGGCGGTGCCCGAGGACAACCTGATTCCCGTCCCCGACGGCGTCGACTGGACCGTCGCGGGCTCGGCCTGTCTGGTCTTCCAGACGGCCTGGCGCATGCTCGTCGACCGGGCCGACCTGCGCCCGACCGAATCGATCCTCGTGTTGGGCGCGAGCGGCGGCGTCGGCCACGCGGCGGTCCAGATCGCCGACTACGTCGGCGCCGAGGTCTTCGCCACCGGCTCGACCGAGGCCAAACTCGAGGCCGCCCGCGAATACGGCGCCGACCACGTCTGCAACTACGAGGAGGAGAACTTCGCCGAGTGGATCCGCGCGGAGACCGGCAAGCGCGGCGTCGACGTCGTCGTCGACCACGTCGGCGCGGCCACCTGGCGCGACTCGATCAAGAGCCTCGCGAAGGGCGGCCGACTGGTCACCTGTGGCGGGACGACGGGGCCGAACCCGGAGACGGACATCCCGCGGATCTTCTGGAACCAGCTCTCGATCGTCGGCTCGACGATGGCCACGCCGGGCCAGGTCGACGACGTCATGGACCTCGTCTGGGACGGCACGTTCGAACCGGCGATCCGCGAGGTCCTCCCGATGAGCGAGTCCGCTCGCGCGCACGAGCTCCTGGAGGAACGCGAGGGCTTCGGAAAGGTCGTGGTCGTGCCCGACAGCGAGTACTGAGCGGTCGGTCGAAACCGGATTCGGAACCGCTCGCATCGGGAGCGATCGGCGGGTGATTCGCCACGTTCGACGGAACCCCGCGACTCCGTATCCCGGATGTCCGCGGGGTCCCGCGGACCGGGAACGCCTCGGAGGTGAGGACGACCCGAGGTCGCGGCGATAGCGATCCGACGATCGGAGACCGCTGCCCGCCATCTACCCTCGGACCCCGCAGTGCCGGATCTCGTCGCCGATCGCCGACCGGATCAGTTTGTCTTCGGCCTTTTGTAAGTGCTCGGTGACCGTACTCACCCCGCAGTCGAGTTCGGCGGCGATCTCCTCGTGGGTGATTCGCCGCGGTCGTTCGTAGTATCCCATGGCGAGGGCGACCTGGACCACCTCCCGCTGTCGGTCCGTGAGCCGCGTCGAACGATCCTCCGCCGGACACGGGAACTCGCCGACGGCCGTCACGTCGAAATCGACGTCGGGCGAAAGTTCGGTTAGCATCTCCTGAAGGGGACCCGATTTCCCGACGACGTGACCGTGCGAGGCGCCGTCCCGGTAGACGAGCGGGCGACGCACGATCATCCCGGCCCTGGCCACCGCAGCGACCATCGTCTCGAAGAACGGCATCGCCGCCGATCGGGCCTCGAGCAGGGCGTAGGACGGATCTGCGTCCTCGTCGGTGAGCGCCACGCCGTCGACGCCCTCGGTCTCGAGCGCAGCCGCCCGAAAGTCGGTGGCCGACCCCTCGACGGCGTACAGCACGGTCCCGGCGCCGGACGCCGCGAGGTTCCAGTCGAGAACGCGTAGTTCCGTTACCGGCCCGCGCTCGGAGACGATCTCGTACGCTCGCGGCACCAGTTCAGGATCGGGGGTGGCCGTCACGCGAAGATACTTCATGGGGAACGCACCCGCAGTCGTTCGGTTGCCTGCGACCGGCGAGGACATAAAGCCGCCGGTGATTACCCGCAGAAGCGCCTCCCGACCCCGCCCCTACGATCAGGTATGACGGTGTCCGTCACCGATCCCGACGTCGTCATTCACGACGCCCTCGTGATGACGGTCGACGGCGACAACGAATTGCTACAGCGCGGAACGATCGTCGTCTCCGACGGCCGACTGGCCGCGGTTCGCGAGACGGAGCCCGGCGACGGGAACGCCCCCGCGGATGTCGTCGTCGACGGGTCCGGGACCCTCGTCATGCCGGGCCTCGTCAACGCCCACGCGCACCTCGAACTGACGCCGGTTATCGGCGGCGTCAGCGAGCTTGGCCTCCTCGAACTCTGGGGACACCTGTGGGCAGTGTACAGCAGAATCGGCGCCGGCGACTTCTCGTACCTGATCGAAGCGGGATACGAACTCGCCGCGCTGAACTTCCTGACGGGAGGGATCACGACGACCAATTCGATGGACATGCGCCCGCGACCGGGCGCGGAGGCCTTCGGCCGCGCCGGCCTCCGCGCGTTTTTCGGCGCGCCGCTCTCCGATCTCTTCTGGGACGTTCCGGTCGACGACCAGTTCGCGCGAGCGCGGGACTTCGTCGAGGAGTACCACCGCTCGTACGACGGACGGATACGGGCGACGATCTGCCCGCACGACGACTGGTCGTGTACGAGCGAATTGTGGGAGCGAGTTGCCGACCTCGCCGCCGAGTATCCCGACCTCCTCGTCCACACGCACCTGCTCGAACTTGAGGCCAGTAACACGATGGCGCGGGCCAACGGCGCCGCCGATTCGCTCGACCTGCTCGAGGACGTGGGATTGCTCGACGATCGACTGGTCGCGGCCCACTTCCGACTGGCGAGCGACGAGGACGTTCGCCGCACGTCGCGGGCGGACGCATCGGTCGTCCACTGCCCGTCCGTGTTCTGTCACTGGAATCCGAATCCGGACGACCAGTGGACCCCGGTCCCGTCGCTCAGGGACGCTGGCGTCGACGTCGGGCTGGGTCTCGACGACCACTACTGGCACGATTCCTACGACCTCTTCGGCGAAGCCAGGCAAGCTCGACTCGCCGCCAACCTCGAACGGGGAACGGGACAGTTCACCGCCAGGGAGCTCGTCCGCATGCTCACCATCGACGGGGCCCGCGCACTCTCCGTCGGCGACGAGATCGGCAGCCTCGAACCGGGAAAACGGGCCGACCTGATCGTGCTCGATCTGACGAAGCCAAAATTCGCGCCGGTGAACGACGCCTTCGCCCACGTGGCGAACCAGGCCGGCCCCGCCGACGTGCAGACGGTCATCGTGGACGGCGACGTCGTGATGCGCGACGGCGAGATCGAGACGGTGGATCCGGAGGCCGTGCTCGAGCGGGCGACGAGCGCGATCGAGCGGTTCGAGGACGCAACCGGGTGGACGTTCGACAACCACGGGACCGAATCCCCGAGTCCCGTCGACGCGGTTCGGGACGCCCCGAAACGGGGCCCGGCGAGGCTGATCGCCCGGCTCGCGACGCGGTCCGCCCGAGAAACGATCGGCGGATACGTCCGCAGGTGAACCAATGGGACGCGTCACGATTCTCGTCGACAACACGGTCGCGAGGGCGTTTCCGAAGGGGCTCCGCACGAGTCGGTCGTATCGTCCCTCCGCGACCGCCGACGCGAGTTCGGAATAGCGTGGGTCGGTCGATCGATGCGGACGGCGTCCTCGCCGCCCGTGGTCAGCCCGCTCGCCGCGGTCGGCGGAGGTGAAACCGCCGCGAAGCGAGAAAACGGAGCGCACTTATCCGACGGGCCGAAAGAATCGATCGTGAGCGACGACGAGGGCTACGTCCACGATCCGGCGGCGTTCGACGCGGACGGGGAGCGACGGGGCGAGGCGAGTGACGGGTCGGCGGAGCGGGCGACCGACTCCCGAACCGGCGTCCACCCGACCGCGGCCGACCGGACCTTCGGCCGGCGCGGCTGGATCCTCGTCGGCGTCATCGTCCTCGCGTTCGTCGTCGCACCGCTCTCGATCTACGTGCTGACGCCGGAGGCGGAGGTCTACCTCATGGCGCTGATCATCCTGCCGCTCTTCCCGGCGATTCTGCTCGGGCTGACCGCCGTCTGGGCGACGACCCGTCCCTGAAACGAGACGGCGATGGCCCGGAAACGGCGACGGAGAAACCGCGGCGAGGCAACCGCGTTCGTCAGTCGGAGCGATCCGAGAGCGCGTCGAGTATCGCGGTCGCCGTCTTCGCGTCCGACGACGGCGTCTCCGGGTCCTCGACGTAGGCGCGCAGATCGGCTTCGAGCGGGTCGATCGCCCGCTCCGGTAGCGACGAACCGTCCGATTCGAGGCGCTCGAAGGACTCCACGAGCCAGTCGGGCACGTCGTCGCCGGCCGAGAGGTGTTCGTCGGCCAGTGTGACGACCCGGTGGTGAAGCACCCACTGCTGTTCGTCGGACAGCTCGACCGCGTTCGTTCGTGGTTCCGTCGGCGCCTTGCTCATGGCGATCGGAGCCGTGATCGGCTCACGGCACCTCCTACGAAGCTACCCACCATAAACCTTGTTACATGCTAGCATTCATCTACCACGCCCTCGACAACCGACCGTCTCCTCCCCCATCGTACCGGCGAACTACGGAAATTGCCGGGGAGAGCGGCGCTTCGAAACGGGTGCCTATCGACGGAAAGGGAGGCCCTACCGGCGAACGCGGGGACCGAACAAAGTGAACGGTGCCTATCGGCGAAGGTGAGGAACGACCGTCCCGTCAGGCGTCGTCGCGGCGCATCGCGATCTCGAACCAGGGACAGAGGCGGAAC
Organism: Halovivax limisalsi; assembly: GCF_023093535.1. Lineage (NCBI taxonomy): Archaea > Methanobacteriati > Methanobacteriota > Halobacteria > Halobacteriales > Natrialbaceae > Halovivax > Halovivax limisalsi. The sequence goes on along the minus strand of NZ_CP095757.1, from coordinate 1,448,468 downwards.
TGGCGATACCACTCGGGGTGCTCGCGGAGCCGGTCGTACGGCACCCAGGCGAGGCCGGCGACCTCCGATTCGTCGGGATCGAGGCTGCGGTCCGTGAGCGTGAGTTTGAGCACGGCACAGACCTCGTGTTCGACGCCCTCGTTCTCGAAGTAGCGCTTGTACTCGAAGCGGTCGGTGCGTTCGAGGTCGTCGTACTGGTCGGGCGTGATGCCGAGTTCCTCTTCGAGGCGCTGCCGGGTGGCGTCTGCCTGGCTCTGGCCCGCGACCGGATGGGACGCGACGGTGCCGTCCCAGTAGGTGCCCCAGAGGCGCTTTCCGGGGGCGCGCTGGGCCAGCAGGATGTTGCCGTCGCCGTCGAAGACGAGCGACGTGAACGCGCGGTGGCGAATGCCGTCGCCGGTGTGGGCGTCGAGTCTGTTGACCTGTTCGAGTTCGGTGTCGTCGGCGTCGACGGCGACGACGTCCTGCCCCGCGTTCGGGTGGGCCGCCCGCCCGTCTGACTCGCTACTCATACTCCCACCGTCGGGAAGCGCTCTCAAACCAGTGTCGAATCGGCCCCGGCCCGCGCCCGCCGGATCCGGTCCGATCTCCCGACGATTCGCGGTTCGACCCGACCAGAGCGGGGATCGGCGGAGTCGTGGCGACGTTAAGTTCGTCGCCCGTCCGGATCGGCCGCGTACCCCTCGCCGACGATCACGGACAGCGAGGCCGCGGCGACGTCGAGCTCCAGGCGATCCGTCTCAAGCATCTCGCCGTCCAGGCTGTACTCGACCGACCGTTCCTCGCAGGCGATGCGAACCGAGGGGGTCCGACGCCGGACGATGGCGTCGCCGTCGCGGCCGAGCAGGCGCTCCAGCGCGGCGTCGCCGACCAGCGACGACGGCGGCTCCTCTCCGACGACGACCACCTCGAACAGGCCGTCCTCGACGTCGGCCTGGGCCGTTCGCGTCCCGGAGAACCGCCTGGCGTTGCCCACGAAGACGAACAGTGCATCGCCCTGCCAGTCGACGTCGTCGGCCGACCCGTCTCGCAGATCCACCGAGAGCGGCGGCGCATCGTACGACGTCACCTCCTCGATCGTGTTGCGAACGTACGCGAGGACGCCCAGCGACGCCTTCTCCTCCGAGCCGGTCGCCGCGCTCGCCGCCGCCGTGATCCCGCCGACGCAGGAGTTGACGAACGCGCGATCGTTCGCCAGTCCCAGATCGATCTCGCGACGGCGATCGCGGGCGAGCACGTCGAACGCCGCCTCGATCCCCTCGATGCCGACGTTCGTCGCGAAGTTGTTTCCCGTGCCCGCCGGGACGATCCCGAGCGTCGTCGACTCGGTCGCCGTCGCCTCGACGATTCCGTTGACCACCTCGTTGACCGTCCCGTCGCCGCCGGCCGCCACGACGACCTCGGCCGCCGGGGCGACCTCGCGAGCGATCCGCCTGGCGTCGCCCGCCGCGTCGGTGAGTCGCGTCTCGAATCCGGCGTCGGCGGCACGTTCGACGACCGTATCCACGTGGTCGGCGCTGCCGCTGACGGGGTTCACCACGACCACGCCGCGACCGGGACTGCTCGAAGCCATGGGTCACCCACACCGTGAAAGTCAAAAAGGGGTGGCCCACGTACGTCGGTGCATGTACCGCGTCGACCTCCACACGCACACGCGATTCTTCCACGGGCGCCGCGACCTCGGGGACCGGTTCGACCCGATCGGCCACCGGGTGCTGGCCCGGCTCGCCGAACGTCGGGGCCTCGACGGAATCGCGACGACGAACCACGACTACTACACCCGCTTCGGACCCGCCGCGGTCGCCTCGATCCCCGGCATCGAGATCTCGACCGACCGCGGACACGTCCTCGTGATCGGGCCGGATCCGCCGACTGAGACGGAGCCGAAGGAGCTTTCCCCCGGCGAGGCCGTCGACCTGGCCCACGATCGCGACTGCGCCGCCGTCGTCGCCCACCCGTTTCGCAACAGCACGGTCCGCGACGTCGACGACGTCCCCTTCGACGCGATCGAGGTCAACGGCAAACACCCGCGCTCGCTCCCCCTCGTCGAGAAGCTGGCCGAAGTGCGCGACCTGCCGCTGATCGGCGGCAGCGACGCGCACTACCCCTTCGAGGTCGGGCGAGCGTACACGCGCATCGAGACCGACGACCTCACCCCGCGAGCGGTCGTCGACGCCATCCGGGCCGGCGACGTCGACTTCGCGATCGAGCGCGGCCGGGCCGATCGCCTTCTCCGACAGCTCTACCGGCGGGTCCACCACCGAAAGGGAGTCGCGGACGACTTCGGCGATCTCGGACCGACCCCGGGCGTCGGGCGACCACCCGCGGAAGCGGAGGGTGTCGAGGCCGACCCGATCGAGGCAGGCGACGTCGACCGAACGCGGACCGACGGGGCCGATCGAACGCAGGCTGACGGAAGCGAGCGGACGTCGACCGACGGACGAGAGCGCGTCACCGACTGATAGAACGAACGCGTCACCGACTGACGGAAGCGAGCGAGCATCGACCGGCTCGCGGTCACAACTCAGCCGCGCTGCTCGTCGAGAATGAGGCGGGTCTTCGTGTTGACGACCTCGTCCTGCTCGCGGGCGCGCGTGATGAGATCGTTGATGCCGCGGGTGTCCGCGGCGTCAACGACGAGGACGATGTCGTCCTCGCCGGAGACCTGCCAGGCGTAGTCGACTTCGTCCCACTCGGCCATCCGCTCGGTCGTCTCCCGGGTGTCGACGTCGACGGCGACGCCGATCTCGAGCATCGCTTTAACGTTCCCCGTGCGCGTGGTGACGGTGAAGCGCTCGATGACGTCGGACTCGACCATCCGGTCGACGCGGTTTCGCACCGTCCCCTCGCTGGTGCCGACCTCCTCGGCGATCTCGGTGTAGGGCGTCCGGGCGTCGCGGCGAAGCACGTCGAGGATCTCGCGGTCGAGGTCGTCCATGGAGGTGCGACGGTTCGCGGCGGTCGCACTTGACGATTACGAAAATCGTAACTCCGCTTCGAAGACAACACTTATGACCCTGCCGCCAGTACGTATCTCGTAATGCCACCGGCCTATATTGCACTGGAGGGCGGCCACGTGATCGAGGGGCGTGGTCGTTCGCCGGGTACGGCCCGTGGGGAACTGGTTTTCACAACCGCCTACACGGGATACGAAGAGAGCCTGACAGACCCGTCCTACGAAGAACAGATCCTGACGTTTTCGTACCCCCTAATCGGGAACTACGGGGTTCGCGAGGAGCGCTTCGAGTCCGAACGCGTCCACCCGCGAGCCGTGCTCGCACGGGAGTTGACCGACGACGTCGCCGACTGGCTCGCCGACGAGGGCGTTCCGGCCGTCGACCACCTCGACACGCGCGAGGTCGTCACCGACATCCGCGACGGCGGCGCCATGCAGTGCGGGATCGCCGTCGGCGAGACCGCCACCCCCGAGGACGCCCTGGCCGAGCTCGATCGCTCCGTCGCGATGAGCGATCACACCGAGATCGGCTCGCAGGTCAGCGTCGCCGACGCCGAAGTCTACGGCGCCGAGAACGACGGCGAGACGCTCGCGCTGGTCGACTGCGGCGTGAAGTTCTCGATGATCGAGTCCTTCGTCGAGCGCGGCGCGACCGTCCACGTCCTGCCCCACGACGCGACGCCGACCGACGTCCGGGCGATCGACCCCGACGTCCTGTTCATCTCCAACGGCCCCGGCGATCCGGAAAACTACGACGAGGCCGTCTCGCTCGTCGAGGAACTCGTCGACGACTACCCCGTCGCCGGCATCTGCCTCGGCCAGCAGATCGTCTCGCTCGCGCTCGGCGGTACGACCGAGAAGATGGCCTTCGGTCACCGCGGCGTCAACCAGCCCGTCATGGACCTCGAGACGGGCCGCGTCGTCATGACGACCCAGAACCACGGCTACACCGTGGAGGACCCCGGCCCGCGCCTCGACGTCGCCCAGCGTAACGTCAACGACGACACGCCCGAAGGGCTCACCGGCGTCGACTGCGACGTCCTCACCCGCCAGTACCACCCCGAGGCCAACCCCGGTCCCGAGGACACCCTCGACTTCTTCGACGACGTCCTCACGATGGCACAGGCGCCCACCTCGCGGGCGATCGCCTGCGACGACTGAGCGGCTCTTCGACTCCCGTCTCGCCGACTCCGCGTGCCTATTCTCCCCCGGTAGCCGAGTCGGTATCGTCCGGTTCCGTCCCGTCCCGATCGCCGGACGTGCCGGGTTCGGCGTCTCGATCGCCGACGTCACCGTCGGAATCGTCGACCGGGTCGGTCCGGGTCGATTCGGCCTGCGTGCGGTCGCGATCGGTCCCTGCGTCCGATTCGTCGGCCGCCGACCCGGGAGGGGCGATATCGATCGACGTGCCCGATTCGTCCGCCGACCGTCGCGGATCCGCCTCGACCGCGTCGTCGCTCGACGGACGGGTGTCGGTCGCGTCCTCGATCGACGGCTCACTGCCCGTCCGCGGCCGTTCGGCCGGCGCGTCGTCGCGCGAGGGGTGCCAGTCCGACTCCTCGGCCGCCGGCTCGTCGCCGATTCCGCTCCCCCGACCGGCGAGAGCGACGCGCTTCTCGACGCCGTACCCGAGCAGTCCGGCGCCGGCGACGGCGGCGAGCGCGCTTCGAAGTGCGCCGTCGCTCGCGATGCGGCCGGCGACGAACAGCGCGGTACCCCCGGCAACGACTGCGAGCGTCCCGTCACCCGCCCCTCGATCGAGGGCAGCGGCGAGGCGGTCCGACGCGGGTTCCTCGGTCGCGCTAGCGGTGTCCATGCGTCCGTCTCACGGTTGCCGGACGGTTGAAACCCCACCCGGCGACAGCGCGGCAGCCACGGCGATCGCCCTCCCGACCTCGAAGCGCCCCGTCTCCGGAGCGCGGGCTGCGAGTCGACCGAACCCTTACGGTCACCTCCGGCGGATTAACGGGTGTGAGCGACGCTCGACTCGTCCTCCCCGTCGCCAACCCGGACACCGCCGCCCGGTTGCTCGAGACCGCCGTCGACGTCGCCGACGATCGCGATCTCGAACTCCTCGTCGTCCACGTGATCGGCGTGCCCGGACAGACGAGCCTCGAACAGGCCCGCGCGTCGATGGACGCGGGCCCCGGCGAGTCGGTCGTCTCCGAGACCGTCGAACGCGCACGCGCGGCCGGGATCGAGGCGACGGGCCTGCTCCGATACGGCCACGACGTCGCCGGCAGCCTCACGAGTCTGGCCGATGCGGCCGACGTCGAGGCCGTGTTGCTGGGCTGGCACGGCCGTCCGCGCCGACGGGAGGTCGTCTTCGGCGGGTACATCGATCGTGTGCTTCGCGAGGCGGCTTGCGACGTCATCGTCGAGCGCGTCGACCGGGACCGGGGGCCGATCGAATCGGTGCTCGTCCCGGTCGCCGGCGGTCCGCACACGACCCTCGCGGCGGAGATCGCGGGCGCCATCGCCCGGGCGCACGACTCGAGCGTCGAGCTCGCCACGGTGGTCGATTCGAGCGCCGACGAGACGGCCGTCGCCGACGCCCGGTCGCTCCTCGATCGAACGGCCCCGTCGCTCGGCGCGGTCGAATCGGTCACCCAGACGGTGGTTCGTGGGACCGACGTCGTCGACGCCATCCTCGCCGCGACGACCGATCACGACGTGACCGTCATGGGCGCCGGCGGCAGCGGCCGCCTCCACCGCATCGTCGCGACCGACGTGGCCGAGGCCGTCGCCCGCCGGGCCGAGAGCGACGTCGTCCTCTGTCGCCGTCACGAGAGTCGATCGCGGACGCTGTGGCGGCGACTGGTCGAACGGGTCGGCGAGTCGTTCGAGTAGCGGCGAACGGGAGGGCTTCGGCCCGTAAGACGGTTCCCCGCGCCGGCCTCGTCCGTTCTACCACGGCGCCGTCGTCCGAATCGATCGCTATCGATAGCCCAGCGCCGCCAGTTGCTTCTGACGCTCGGCTTCGGCCACGCCCGCGACCTCCCCGGAGCTCGTTTTCGTGGAGGGGTACTCGCTCGCTTCGAGGAGCGCCCGCCCCCGTTCAGAAAGGGTGTCGACGCCGTCTTCTGTCCCGTTCCGTCGCTTGTACGCGACGGCGTCCGGTTCCGTCAGCCGGATCGCCGTGTTCGACTTGGAGACGACGCGACGCGGACGCGTATCGGTCAACGGGTACGCTGTAGACGACCAGAACGAACTCGGGAGGTCGAGTACGTCCGAAATCGTCGGCGGGATATCCGCGTGCTGGACGAGGTGATCGAATCGTATCCCGCCGTAGGCGTTTTCGGGATACTTGACCAGGAGCGGGGTTCGCACCAGGCCGTCGACCGGGTCGACGTCCCACGGGTGATACACGATCCCGCCCTCGCCGAACAGCTCGCCGTGATCGCCGACGACCACGATCAGCGCGTCCTCGTAGATATTTCGATCGGACAGCCAGCCGAACAACCGATCGAGCTCCCGGTCGACGTACCGAACGTTCGACTCGTAGAGCGCCTGGAGGAGCTCCAGATCGGCCCTCGTCTCGGGCGTGTCGGGGAGCTCCGTCTCGCCGAGGTACCGTTCGTACAGCGCCTCGAGTTCCCGTCGCGATCGATCCGTCTCCGGCCCGTCGATCGCGAGATCCGGATGGTAGGGAACGTGCGGATCCATGTAGTGGCCCCACGCGAACGCCGACGGGTGCGATTCCAGTTGTCGTGTCACGAAGTCGGTCACGACGTCCCCGGGCGTGAGCGGGTTGGGAAACGGATCGCCATCGCCCACGCCCGTGAGGTCGGCGACCGCGTGCCGAATCCGCTTGACGGACCGGTACGCCGCGTACACCGTATCCGAGTCGCCGATGACGGCGTGCTGTTTGAGCCGCTGTTTCAGCGTCATGTCGTCGGGCGGGTACGGTCCGAACGCCGTGAACCCCCGATCGTAGCCTCGCGAGGCGTCGAGGTGCGCGTTGTTCGAGAAGCCGAAACACGGTCGGTCCGACATCGACTCCGCGATGGTTCGCGCGCCGTCGGGAAATTCCCCGTCGCCGACGACCGGATGCGACGTCAGGATGGCCGGGAAGGCAAAGGGCGTCGAATTGCCGTGGGAGAGCGCGTTCGAAAAGATCGCGAAATCGTCCGCGAACCAGTCCATCGACCGCGGAAAACAGGCTTCGGTAAACCGATCCCGCCGAAGGGTGTCGATCGTGAGTAGCAGAACCGGGATCCGACCGCCCATGGCGCCTGCCGCATCGACACCGTCGGCTCGGTTACGTCTACGCCCGGCCTATGCAGGCGATATCACGATTCTCGGCCCCGAACCGCGCTGGTCGCGGCTTCGCCGCTCGCCTCTCCGAGATTCTCGCTCGCTCCGCTCGTTCCGAATCTCGCTGGTCGCGGCTTCGCCGCTCGCCTCTCCGAGATTCTCGCTCGCTCCGCTCGTTCCGAATCTCGCTGGTCGCGGCTTCGCCGCTCGCCTCTCCGAGATTCTCGCTTCGCTCGGTTCCTCGCTGCTCGCGGGTCACTCCGTTCCCCGCTCGCATTTTCTCGGTTCTCGCGCCTTCGGCGCTCCGAACCGCGCTAGTCGTGTCTGAAAGACCGCTGCCCGGTAAACGCCATCGCCATGCCGTGCTCGTCGGCGGCCTCGATGACGTCCTCGTCGTTGACCGAGCCGCCGGGTTGGATCACGGCTTCGATGCCCGCCTTCGCCGCGTGTTCGATCCCGTCCGGGAAGGGGAAGAAGGCGTCCGAGGCCATCACGGCGCCCGCGGCGTCCTTCCCATCGGCGTGTTCGTCGGCCTTCATGGCGGCCAGACGGACGGCGTCGACGCGGGAGACCTGTCCCATGCCGATGCCGACGGTCTCGGTGCCCTCGGCGAAGAGGATCCCGTTGGACTTGACGTGCTTGAGCGTCCGCCAGGCGAAGACCATCGTCTCGAGCTGGTCGTCGGTCGGCTCGCGCTCGGTGACGATCTCGAGGTCGTCGACGGCGATCGACTGGAGATCGCGCTCCTGGACGAGGCGGCCGCCGACGAGCGGCTTCTCCGTGAATCGTTCCGTTCGCCCGCCGAGTTCCCCGACGTCCAGCACCCGCAGGTTGTCCTTCTCGAAGAGGACGTCGAGCGCGTCGTCGGTGTAGCCGGGCGCGACGACGATCTCCTTGAAGGAGTCGACGATCCGGGCGGCCGTCTCGGCGTCGCACTCGCGGTTGAGCGCGACGATGCCGCCGAAGGCGCTCTGGGGATCCGTCGCCAGGGCCTTCTCGTAGGCCTCGGCGAGGGTGTCGGCCGTGGCGCAGCCGGCGGGATTGGTGTGCTTGATGACCGCCGCGGCGGGTTCGTCGAACTCCTTGATCAGGTTTAGCGCGCCGTCGGCGTCGTTGTAATTGTTGTACGACAGCGCCTTCGCTCCCTCATTGAGCTGAGCCGCGTGGACGACGCTGGCCTCGTCGCAGGTGCGGTCGACGTAGACCGCGGCGTCCTGGTGGGGGTTCTCGCCGTACCGGAGGGTGTCGAGCCGGTCGTCCGAGACGAGGCGGCGCGTGGGAAGGCCGCCGTGATCGGCCCCAGCGACGCTCGCAACGTCCTCGCTGACCGCCACCTCACCCGCATCAAGATCGACGTCCACCGCTCCCCGGGCGAACCACTCGACGGCGCGCGGGTACGCCCGGAACTCGCCCTCGTGGAGGACGCGGTCTTTCAGCGTCGCTTCGTCGTCGCCCTCGTAGACCGGGACCGGCTCCTGGGTGACGATCGGGCCGGCGTCGACTTCGTCCTCGATCACGTCGCCGTCGGCGTCCGTCGCGTCGGTGACCACGTGGACGGTACAGCCCGTCACGGAGACGCCCGCGTCGAGCGCGTCGCCCCAGGCGTCCATCCCGGGAAACGCCGGCAGCAGCGACGGGTGGACGTTCAGCGTCGTCGGCATCGCGTCGAGGAAGGTCTCCGAGAGGATGCGCATGTACCCGTCGAGACACACCAGGTCGACGTCGTACTCGGAGAGCGCGTCGAGGACCGCCTCCTCGTGTTCGCGACGGTCCATCTCCGCCTCGAGCGGGACGACCTCGGTCGGAATCCCGCGCTCGGCCGCCGCGTCGAGTACCGGCGCGTCCGGGCTGTTCGTGAGCACGACCGCGAGTTCTGCCCCGCCGGGCCGTCTGTCCGCGATGTTCAACAGGTTTCGCCCCCGATTGCCCGCCATCCCGGCGATGCGCGTCATACGCGATACACCGGCCACGCGGATCAAAGGGGTTCTGATTCGGCGGGTGGTCTGCGACGAGTCACCACCCACCGCCTGCCGACGGTCGGCCCCGAATCCCGCCCGTCCGAGACCACGAAATCGTCCAAACGATACGCTTTTTCGGGTTCGCGGGCGAGTCGCGGGTATGCCAACCGTGGATTCGCTGTACGCCGTCTCGCCGCTCGACGGGCGCTACGCCGGGCGGACCGAACCGCTCCGGCCCTACGCGAGCGAGGCCGGCCTCATGCGGGCCCGCGTCCAGGTCGAGGTCGAGTATCTCCTCGCGCTCGCCGATCTCGACGCCACGCCGCTGGAACTCGACGCGGAGACGCGGGCCGACCTCCGGGCGGCCTACGAGGACTTCGACGCCGACGACGCGGCGGTGATCAAGCGAATCGAGACGACGGGTCACGGCCCGTTCGAGGCGACCAACCACGACGTCAAGGCCGTCGAGTACTTCCTCAGACTCCGGCTTCCCGACGGACACGAGGCGGTCCCGTGGATCCACTTCGGGCTGACGAGCGAGGACGTCAACAACCTCGCCCACCGGCTGAATGTCCGCGACGCGGTCCGCGACGTCCTGTTGCCCGCCCTCGAGGACGTCCGCGAGGCGCTGGCCGAGCAGGCCCGCGAACACCGCGACCGGCCGATGCTCGCTCGCACCCACGGCCAGCCCGCGACGCCGACGACCTTCGGCAAGGAGATGGCCGTCTACGCGAGCCGGCTCGACACCGCCACCGACCGCATCGCCGACGCGACCGATCGCCTCCGCGGGAAGCTCGGCGGCGCGTCGGGCACCTACGCCGCCCACCACGCCGCCTACCCCGACGTGGACTGGCCGGCCGTCGCCGAGGCGTTCGTCACCGATCTCGGCCTCGACTTCGAGCCCCTGACGACGCAGGTCAACCCGTGCGACGACCTCGCCGCGCTGTTCGACGCGCTCCGCGGCGCGAATCGGATCCTGCTCGACCTCGATCTCGACGATTGGCTCTACGTCTCCGACCGCTACCTGGGCCAGGAGGCCGCCGCCGGCGAGACGGGCTCCTCGACGATGCCCCACAAGGTGAACCCGATCGACTTCGAGAACTCGGAGGGCAACCTCTCGAAGGCCAACGCCGACCTGCAGTTCCTCGGCGAGTACGTCACCACCTCCCGGCTCCAGCGCGATCTCTCGGATTCGACCGTCAAGCGAAACATCGGGGCCGCGTTCGCCCACTGCCTGATCGGCTACACGAAGGTGCAGGACGGCCTGGCGAAGGTCGCGCCGAACGAACGGGTGATGGACGAGGAACTCGCGAACACCCCCGAGGTGATCGGCGAGGCCGTCCAGACGATCCTCCGGCGCGAGGGCCGCGACGACGCCTACGAGCGGGTCAAAGATCTCACCCGCGGCGAGCGCGTCACCATCGAGGACTTCCGCGACCTCTTCGCCGACCTCGACGTCGACGACGACGTCAGAGCGGAGCTGTTGGCGCTGACGCCGGCCGGCTACACCGGCGTCGCGTCGAACCTCGTGGACGAACTCGAGGAGTGATCGAGTGGGGGCGGTTCGGTGAGTACGTCGGGCCAATCCCCGTGCTACTCCGCTCGCGCGGCCAGTTTCGCCCGGGTTTCCTCGCCGAGGTTCCGCTCGAGCAGCGGGATGTCGGCCTCGTATAGCCAGCGCGAGACGAGCGCGTAGTGGACGCCGCAGTCGACGGCGATCCACCAGAGGGTCCGTTCCTCGTCGTGGAACAGTTCGCGGAGGCGTTCGTCGTCCGGTTTTCGCTCGAGCAGCGAACCGCCGAACGCGTCGGCGGCCGCGAGGTCGATCACGCCCCGGTGTTCGAGGAGGTACGCGATCAGGTAGGCCGCACCCTGATCGTCGAGCGTTCGTTCCTCGCCCAGCGTCTCCGTCCAGTCGTCGTAGACCGTTTTGACGGCGTCGGCCGGGGCCAGGCCGTCGAGGTCCGGGACGTCGCGCTGGATGAAGGGCTGCAACTCCTCGCCGGGAACGCCGCGGACGGCGATGACGTCCTCCCAGGGCACGGGGTCCATTGGATCCATACCCGCCGTTCGGGTCCAAACCAGTAAAGTTGTTAGGGTGTTCGACCCGACGAATAGGGCCGCGGCGTCGCGGTCGACGGTGAGACGGTCCCGATCGACGCGACGAACGACGGCAATACCCCACGATACCACCCGGCAGGCCGGGCGGTTCAACCGTCGTAGGGCCAGTCGCCGATGATCTTCATCCCCTCGGCGAGGTCGGCGTCCTCGAGGTCGGCGGCGATGGCCTCGGAATCGCGGTGGGCGACCGAGAAGCCCTCGTCGGCGAGTTCCACCGCCAATTCCGCGAGGACGATCGCCTGTTCGCGGTGGTTTCGCCGGTCGAGTTTGTCGAACGTGTCGGCGAAGGTGTGGCCCCAGCCGCGGCCGCTGTCGCCGGTTTCGCTCATCATCATGTAGCCCGGCACGCCCCGCTGGACGTACGGCCAGTGGTCGCTGTGGGGCTGGGGTTCGGGATCGATCGAGGCCGGGTGAGAAAAGCGATCGCTCACCTCCTCGGCCAGGTCGGCGAGCTCGTCGAAGCCGTTGGGATAGACGACGAGATCGCGTCCCCGGGTGACGCCGTCGTTGTTGAGGATCGCCTTCACCGACTCGTGATCGCGGCGCTCGGCGTCGACTGACGAGCCGACGAGGCCGATCTCCTCGGCCCCGAAGGCGACGAACTCGACCCGCGTATCGAGTTCGTCTTCGCGCGTCGCCAGGGCGTCCGCGATCTCGACGACCATCGCCGTCCCCGCGGCGTTGTCGCCCGCTCCCTCGGCGATGTCGTGGGCGTCGACGTGACTCGTCACGAGGACGCGCTCGTCGGTGTCGGGACCGAGTTCGGCGCGGACGTTCCGGCTCGTCGCGTCGTGGACGTCGGCCTCGACGGCGACCGTCACCTCGGTTCCGTCGAATCGCCGCGCGAGCCTGGCGCCGACCTCCGAACTGACCCCGAGGGCCGGAATATCGCCGATCGGGTCCTCCGGCGTCCCCACGCTGCCGGTCGGCGGGAGGCAGCCCTCGACGTGATTCCGATACAGGAACGCCGCGGCGCCCGCCTCGACGGCGTGGTAGTACTTCTCCCGGCGGTGGATGTAGCGGTCGAACGAGTCGGGCACGTCGCTGCGCGCCATCGCCACCTTGCCGTCGAGGTCGGCGTCCGCGAAGTCCGACGGGCGGCCGTACCCGACGTCGACGAGTTCGGCGGTGACCGAACCCGGCGGGCTCCGCGGGAGGGCGATGCAGTCCTGCTCGAGGCCGCCGGCCTCGATCGAGCTCGAGCCGCGGGTCCAGCCCTGAATGTCGAACGCCTCGAGGCGGGCGTTTCGCGCCCCGACGGCCTCGAGTGCGTCCCGCGTCAGCTCGGCGCCCTCGCGCTCACCCTCGCTTCCCGCCATCCGATCGCCCACGTCGACCAGGTCCTCCAGGAGGGACCAGCCGGCGTCGCTCGTGTACGTCTCCGCGATCCACTCGGTCATGGGAGTGGGTGTCGCGGGCGGGCGCCTAAACGTTCTGGTCGCGGTAGCGCCGGCCGCAAGCAACGGTAGGGACCGGCGCAGGGCACCCGAGCGCTCCGGACGCCAGATTTTTCACGTCCCTCGTGCGATTCCGACGACGATGACGAACCCGCGACTCTGTCACCTTGCGGACCTCGAAACTATCTACGACGACCCCCGGCGACTCGCCCGCCTCGCGGGCGCGATCGAGGCCGCCCGCGACGGGCGGACGCTCGTCGTCGGCTCCGGCGACACGACCGCCCTCGGCGCGCTGGCCTTCGAGAGCGAGGCCGGCCGGGCCGTCGCCCGCCAGTTCTACGAGCGGATCGAGCCCGACGCTGACACGCTCGGCAACCACGAGTTCGACCTCGGCGTCGACGGCGCCGTCGAGTGGGCGACCACGACGCCGGGAACCCACCTCGTGGCCAACGTCCCCGACGACGCAGGGGAGGGGCCGGACGCGAGCCGGTGGGACGGCGTCCGACCGAGCACGATCCGCACCTGCGCCGGCGATCGCATCGGGCTGATCGGGATCGCCCACCCCGAGACGGACGCGCTGAGCGGACTCGACCTCGAGGTTGCGTTCACCGACCCCGTCGAGGCGGTCCGCACCGAGGCCGAGCGACTCCGCGATCGGGGCGTCGACCGACTCGTCGTCCTGTCTCACGCCGGGCCGATCGACCGGCGCATCGCGACGGCGACCGACGTCGACGCGATCCTCGGCGGGCACGACCACGACGCGGTTCGCGACCGGGTCGACGGCACCCTGGTGACCCGAACCGAAGGCGGGCAGGCCGGCGTCTACCAGGTCGTCGAACTCGCCGACGACCCCGTCGCGCGGACCCGCACGATCGACGACGGCCCGCGCGTCGACGCCGTCGAGGAGACGTACCGCGATCTGGCCGCCGACCGCGGGCTAACCGAGACACTCGGAACGCTCCCGGCCCCGCTGGAGCATTCCGAAGCGGCCGAACTCGTCGCCGACGCCTTCAGCACCCGCGGCGACGCCGACGTCGGTCTCGTCGCGGCCGCGTCGGTTCGCGACGGCCTCCCCCGGCGCGTCACCCGCGGCGACGTGATCGGCATCGTGCCGTTCGGCTCGGACCTCCACGTCCACCGGCTCTCGGGGGAGCGGCTGCTCGATCTCGCCGACCGCTGTGCGTCGCCGCTGGACGCCACCCACGGAGAGCTGATCACCGCGGGCCTCGCGGTCGCGGGCGCCGGTGAGCCCCGCGTCGACGGCGAGCCGATCGATCCGGACGATGCGTACCGCGTCGGCTGTATGAGTTACCACACCGCCGTCGACGCTGTGCCCGAACTCGATGCAGCGACGCTGGTCGAATCGCGGGGCCCGCAGTACGAACACGTCCTCGCAGCCGTCTCGAACCGTGCGGCATCGGACGCGGTCGACGGACCGGCCGACGCGGTCGATTGAGACCGCCACGCGTGGGTCATCCTGGGTCTATCCCTGATCGGACCATGACCCATGGGTCGCCAGTGACTCCCGCCCGTAGTTCGACGCAGACTACCACCCGAGGGCCACCTCCAACCGCCGCCCGCGGCTCGAAGCGGACCGCCGGAGTTCGTTCGGAAGGCCGGAAAATATAATATAAATAAAATATATTCTGAACTATGGATCGGCGATCGCTACTCGCGCGGGGAACGACTGCGGCCGTCGCGAGCGTCGCGGGCTGCCTGGGTGTCTTCGACGGGGAGAACGAGCAAAACGACGGTGGCGGCGAGTCGAACGGCGGTTCGGGACCGAACGATGCCGACAGGTCGGAAGCCGGACAGTACGGTCTCGGGGATTTCGGCCGCTGGATTCCGACGGCGGCGGGGTCCGAAGCGAATCCGGTCACCGTCATCGGGATGGCACCGGCGTCGCTCTCGGCGGTCGACGACACCCCGCTGGAGTTGGGGCCAGGCAAGCGAATTTCCGATCAACCGATTGCGTTCCCACCGGCCGAGGACATCGACTTCGTCGCGAGCGCCTCGTTCGGGTTGAATCGGCCGCCGACCGACGCCGCCGGCGCCACGCTGGTACTGCACGGCACCCTCGACCCCGACGCGGCGGCTGCCGATCTGGAAGCGGAGGGATACGAGCGCGACACCTCCGTACGCGAATTCGAGTGTTACACCGACGGACGCTCCGCGTGGGGACTCGGCTCGGAAACGTTCGTCGCCGCGAGGGGTCCCGACAGCTCGGTCGAGCGGCTCGAGCGGAGTCTCGCCGCCAGCGTCGGCGATGATTCACGCCTCGTCGAGGAGCGCGATCGGTTCCAGCGGCTGGCGACAGCTCAGCCGGCAGGCGACGTCGTTTTCGCCGAACACGCGACTGGCTCGGTCAAACCGGTGCTGGCACCGACGGCGGTAGACGAGGTCGTCGCCGCGGGCGAATCCTTCGACGTGGGCGCCGAGGAGACGACGATCACGACGACGCTCGTCTTTTCGGGCGCCGAGGCCGCCACCGAGGCCCGCCTCGAGGGCTACGTCACCGACTCCGGCGCCGATCCGGCGAGCGTGACCACCCGTCTCGACGGCGATGTCGGTGAAATCGAACTGACGCGACCGACTGACGAGCTCCTGTAGTCCCGTTCCGTCGTCCCGAATTCGCTACGCGTCCGCGAGAAGCACCGACTCTGCGGTCCGCGTCAACGCGTCCGCGGCCGATCGAACGGCGTCGACGCGGACGTACTCGCGATCGGCGTGGGCGATCGGGCCCTCGTCGTCGGCGAGCCGACCCGGTCCGAAGACGACCGTCGGCGCGCGGGGCGCGAAGTACGACGCCTCGGTGGCCGCGCCGAACGGACGAACCGCTCCGCCGCTGGCGTCGGCGAGGATCCCGACAATCGACTCGGACGGATCGGTCGCCCACGACTCGAAGAACGGCGTCGGGCGCTCCGTGAAGGAAAACGAGATGGCGATCGAAGGGGAGACGGCGTCCCGCAGGTGCTCGAGTAACGCCGCTTCGAACGACGCGGGCGTCTCGGGCGGCGCCGGCCGGCGATCGACGGTCAGGCGGGCCTCGGCGGGCACCTGATTCGTGGTCTCGCCGCCCGCGACGACGGTCGGCGTCAACGTCGGGTCGCCGAGCTGGGAGGACACGTCGGGGACGTCGGATCGCTCGTCGAACGTCCGGATAGCGGTGAGAACCTCGGCCAGGGCGTCGACGGCGTTCGCTCCCGTCTCCGGTTCCGCCGCGTGGGCGCGTTCGCCGGCGAGTTCGATCGTCCCCTCGAACCGCCCGGGCGCCGCCGTGCAGACGTCGAGGCCGGTCGGCTCGCCGACGATCACGGCGTCGGCGGTCCGGATCGGGGACGCACCGTTTCCCGCCGCGTCGTCCGTGGAGAGCCCGTTCCCCGTCACGAGGGCGTGCGCGCCGGTCGAGTAGACCTCCTCGTCCGGCGTCAGCGCGAGCGAGAGTCGACCCCTTCCCGCGTCGGCCGCGAGAAACGCGGCGAGCATCGCGGCGAGCGGGCCCTTGGCGTCGCAGGCGCCCCGGCCGGACAGCCGCTCGCCGTCGTCGCTCCACTCGGGGTCGAAATGCGGAGCGACCGTGTCCATGTGCGTGTTGAGAACGAGGTGCGGACCGGCGGTGTCCCCGGCCTGGGGCGAGGCACCGTTCGGCCCACGACCGGCCAGGAGGTTGCCGGCGTCGTCGACGGTGACGTCGACACCGTTGGTTTCGAGTGTCGATCGGACGAGATCGCGGACGGTGTCGACCGACTCGTCGGAGGGAATCGAGACCGCGCGTTCGAGGAAGTCGACCGGATCGAACGCGTCGGCGGCGGCCGGGACCTCGGACATCCTATTGCGCCCCGAGGACCGACAGGTCGGTGGTGAACTCGCGGACGACCGGGCCGGCGAGGACGGCCCGACCCAAATCGTCGAACGCGACCCGCAGGTCGCCGCCCGGCGGGTGGACGGAAACGGGGACGCCCGTCTCGGTACGGCCCGTTTCGGCGGCGGCCGCGGCGATTGCGACCGCGCCGGTGCCGCAGGCGTCGGTCTCGCCCTCGACGCCGCGTTCGTACGTTCGCTGGGCGAAGACGGGGTGGTCGTCGGTGGCGCGACCGACATCGAGACTGGCGATCGTCACGTTGGTCCCCCGCGGGAACGCGTCGGCGTGGCGGATCGCCGGCCCGAGCGTCGTCAGGTCGACCGACGCGACGTCGTCGACGAAGACGATGGCGTGGGGTACGCCCGTGTTGACGAGCGTGACGGGGTGGGAAGCGGGGAGTTCGGAGGTACCCTCCGGATCGACCGCCGCCTCGGCACCGTCGAGGCCCAGCTCGGAGAGCGGGCGTTCGACGACCGGACCGTCGGCTCGAACCGGCACCGCGGCCGGTTCGAACGCCGGCTCGCCCATCTCGACGGAGATCGCGTCCGGCGGCCCGTCCGCCGTCGTCGCGTTCGGTGGCTCGCCGTCGGCCACCGCCTCCAGCGGTCCGTCCGCCGGCCCGTCGACGGTCAGATCTTCCCCGTCGGCGAGCGCGACCCGTTCCGCGCGGCGGGAACCGGACTGCGTGTCGACCATCACCGCGTCGGCGCCGGTTCGCGTCATCGCCCACGCGGCGGCACACCGCGCGCCGTTACCGCACATCGGCGCGGTCGAGCCGTCGGGCTGGACGAGCGTCATCACGACCCGCGGCGGCCGGTAGTCGGGTTCGAGCGCGAGGAAGAGTACGCCGTCGGCGCCGAGCCCGTCGGACCGGTCACAGACACGTCGGGCGAAGGCGCGGCGGTCGGGGATCGACTCGGCGGCGTCGACCACGACGAAGTCGTTGCCGGTACCGTGGTACTTCGCGACCGGAACGGTCGCGTCGTCGGCCGCGATCGAACTCATTCGTCCACCTCCGTGGACGAACCGCCGTCGGTCGCCGGCGACGTCCCGTCAGCGGCTCGCTCCGCCGCACCTGGTGCTCGTTCCGTCCCGGCATCGGCTCGGTTGCGTTCCAGCCGAGTCAGGTCGTCGATCGATTCCCGACGCCGGGCGAGGCTGACCGATCCGGCGTCGACGACGACCGACGCGGGCCGGGGCCGGGAGTTGTACGTGCTCGCCATCTCGTAGCCGTAGGCGCCGGCGTTCCCGACCGCGAGGGGTTCCTCGCGGTCGATCCGCGGGAGGGGACGATCCGTACAGAAGACGTCCGCGCTTTCGCAGATCGGCCCGGTGATGGTCTGTGCGACCCGGTCGCGATCGGCCGCACCGGGCGCGACCGGACGGATGTCGTGATAGGCGTCGTACAGCGCCGGGCGAAGCAGCGACGTCATGCCCGCGTCGACGCCGACGACCCGCGTCCCGGGCGTCTCCTTGACGGTGTTCGCCCGGGTCAGCAGGAGGCCGGCGTCGGCGACGAGGTAGCGACCGGGTTCGACGACGAGGTCGGCGTCGACGCCGACTAGCGCGTCCCGGGTCGCCCCGGCCACGGCGTCGAGGTCGAGCGGCGATTCCGACTCGCGGTACGGTACCCCGAAGCCGCCGCCGACGTCGACGAAGTCGACAGGGCCGACCGCGGACAGGATGTCTTCGGCGAGCGCGGCGACCCGGCCGACGAACTCGCGGTGGGCCGCGACCTGCTCGTCGTCGAGCACCCCGGAGCCAACGTGGGCGTGCAGGCCGACGAGGTCGAGGCCCGATTCGACGGCGAATTCGGCCACGCCGACGAGTCGATCCGCGGGGATCCCGAACGTGGCGTCGCCGCCCGTCCGGACGGCGTCGTGGTGGCCCGCGCCCACGCCCGGGTTGACCCGCAGGGCGAGTCGGCCGTCGTAGCCGGCGTCGGCGAGGCGCTCGACCGTATCGCGGGCGCCGGCGGTGATCGTCAGGTGCGGCTCGTCGGCCCAGACGTCGAGGACGTACTCGAGGTCGCGCTCCGGCGGGTTGACCGCCGTGTAGTGGATCCGATCGCCGGACGCGCCGGCGGCGAGCGCGCGCTGCACCTCGCCCGCCGAGGCGCACTCGATCGTCGCACCCTCGGCCAGCAGCGTCTCGAGAACGTCGCCGAGCGCGTTTGCCTTCGCCGCGTAGCAGATGTCGGCGTCGGGGAACGCCGAGGCGAGGCGCCGGTAGTTCGCCCGCACGCGGTCCAGGTCGAGGACGTACAGCGGCGTCTCGTACTCCGCCGCGAGCGAGCGCAGGAACGCGCCGTCCCAGTCGTCGAGTCGCCGGACCGACTCGCCTCGGTCGGTCGCGGTGGCCGTCGGCTCACCGGACTCGTCGGATCGTCCGGTCACGACCGGAGCACCTCCTCGCGTTCCGTCGCCTCGAGCGTGCGATCCTCGAGCGTCGTCGCGACGACTGCCGGCTTGTACGCGCCGCCCTCGAAGAGGTCGTGCTCGCCGATCGAGGACTCGACGAACCGGGTGAACGCCCGGCGCTCCGGCGGCAGGTTGCCGTAGTACACCTCCTCGTCGACGAGGTCGTAGACGGGGATGCGCGGCGTCAGGAGCGTGTTCTCGCCGACGACCGAGCCGGCGCCGACGACGAATCCGGAGGTCACGCGACAGCCGGCCCCCAGGGAGACGCCGTCCTCGATCACGACCGGCGCCTCCTCGACGGGTTCGAGGACGCCGCCGATCAGCGTGTTGGCGCCGAGCTTGACGTTCGCGCCGATCTGGGCGCAGGAGCCGACCGTGTCGCAGGAGTCGACGAGGGTGCCGTCGCCGACGCGGGCGCCGACGTTGACGAAGGAGGGGCTCATCAGGATGCAGTCCTCGCCGACGTGGGCGCCCCGTCGGACGACGGTGCCGTCCGGCGTGTTCCGGGTGCCGCGCTCGCCGTACGAAGCGGTGTCGGCGAGCGGGAGGACGTCGTTGTACGTGACGTCGCCGTACTCGCGGGCGGCCGTCTCGCGCAGGCCGAACGTGAGCAGCATTCCGCGCTTGACCCACTCGTTCGCCTCCCAGTCGCCGCCGCGGCGCTCGGCGGCCCGCGCCTCGCCCGCTTCGAGCGCGTCGAGGAAGTCCGAAAGCGTCGCGAGGTCGTCCTCGGTCGCCGTCGCCGCGGACACGTCGCCGGCCTCGTGACGTTCCCAGAGGTCGTCGATCGCCGACTCGAGCGACGGACTCATCCATCGATCACCTCGGCGAAGTCGTACCAGCCGGGGTCGCGGCCGGCGAGCCAGTCGGCCGCCTCGAGCGCGCCGGCGGCGAAGACGCCGCGGTCGCCCGCCCGGTGGGCGATGCGGAGTTCCTCGTGGTCGCCGGCCAGCAGGAGTTCGTGTTCGCCGGCGATCGCGCCCGCCCGGACCGCGTGAACGCCGATCTCGCCCGGCTGGCGGGGCGCTTCGCCCTCGCGCCCGTGGACGCGGCCGGGGGGATCGGAATCCGCACCGCCTTCAGCTGCCTCCTCGCGGGCCGATTCGACCGTCCGGAGGAGGGCGTTCGCCGTCCCGCTCGGGGCGTCGCGCTTGCCCCGGTGATGAGTTTCGACGAGTTCGATGTCGAACTCGGGGAGGCTGCGCGTCGCCGCCGCGACGAGGCGGTCGAGGACGGCGACGCCGCGGGAGAAGTTCGACGCGTGCAGGACCGGGATCGACTCGCTCGCCTCTCGGAGTCGCTCGCGGTCCCCGCCGTCGATTCCGGTCGTCCCCGTGACGAACGCGACGCCGGCGGCGGCGCAGGCCTCGGCGTACGCGAGCGCGGCGTCGGGGCCGGTGAAGTCGACGACCGCGTGCGGTTCGCGCTCGGCGACGAGCGCGTCGAACTCGCTCGCCGGCTCGATCGGCACGCCGCCGATCTCGTCTGCCTCGGGCGACCGGTTCACCGCGAAGACGGCGTCGCAGCCCTCGCGGTCGTCGACCGCTTCGAGAACCTCGCGACCCATCCGGCCGGTCGCGCCGGTGACGCCCAGCCGGAGGTCGCTCGCGTCCGTCATCGCTCGCCCACCGGCGCGGTGGCCGCATCCCCGTCGAACGGGGCGTAGGAATCGAGGACCGCTTCGAGGTCATCCCTGTGTTCGGGTGCGAGCCGGGTCAGCGGCGATCGGAGGTGGGGCGGATACCCCTCGCGGATCGCGAGCGCCTCCGTGACCGGGATCGGGTTCGTCTCCACGAACAGTTCGCGAACGAGCGGGCCGAGTTCGTGGTGGAGCGCGCGAGCGCGGGCGTAGTCGCCCGAGCGCGCCGCCTCGACCATCGCGACGGTGCGGTCCGGTTCGACGTTCGCGGCGACGCTGATCGCACCCGTCCCGCCAACCGAGCAGATCGGGAGGGTGAGTCCGTCGTCGCCCGAGAGAACGGAAAACGTCTCGTCGCGGGTTCGCTCGGCGATCTCGCCGATCGCGTTCAGGTCGCCCTCCGCGGCCTTGTAGCCCCGGACGTTCGGGTGGGCGGCCAGGTCGACGACGGTATCGGGGTCGATCGTCCGCCCCGTTCGCGAGGGGACGTTGTAGACGATCTGGGGCAGGTCGACGGCGTCGGCGATCGTCAGGTAGTGCTCGCGCAGGCCGCGCTGTTCGGGCTTGTTGTAGTACGGCGAGATCAGGAGGAGCGCGTCCGCGCCGGCGTCGGCGGCGCGCTCGGAGAGTTCAAGCGCCTCGCGGGTGTTGTTCGAGCCGCTGCCCGCGATCACGGGCACCTCGTCGACGGCGTCGACGACGGCCTCGACGACGCGGACGTGTTCGTCGTGCGAGAGCGTCGCGGACTCGCCCGTCGATCCCACGGGGACGAGTCCGGCCACGCCGGCGGCCTCGAGCCGTCGGGCGTCGGCGCGCAGCGTTTCGAAGTCGATGCGGTCGTCGGCGTCGAACGGCGTACACATCGCCGGGTAGACGCCGGTGAAGGGGTCGTCGTGTGTCATCTGGTCTGGGTGTGGTGAGTCGCGGCGGGAACGGACGGTGGTCCGTCAACGGGGCCGACCCCGCCGGGTCGGGTACGGTGCATCCACGTCGGTGGATGCTGTCTGTGCGCCGAATCCGGATGCACCCGGAACGGGATCGCCAGTCCCGCTCCGAGCGCGATCACCGGCGTTTTTTGATCGCTGTAAAAGAAGTGCGCATACCCGCCGATCGGCCGCCATCGGCGCCGCTCGCGTGCGCCTCGGTTCGCTCGCGAGCGAGGGTCGTCATTGACGGAGAGGATTCGTTCCGGCCACTTAGCCGTTGCGCATCGAGACGCAATATTCGCCAGAAACCGGGCATCGTTTTCAACAGAGTGTGAAATTCAAGCGGTATCTTCCGCACGCACTAATCGAAACGGACTGGTACCCGACGATCGACAGTGCAGCGACGGCCCGGCTAGTTGCGGGCCAAACCGTCATGAGTCGGCCGGCCCACGGACGGGTATGGACCTGTCGTCGATCCGACTGCGGTATCACCTCGTCAATACGGCGATCGTGCTCGCGATTCTCGCCGTGGTACAGTTCGTGCTGTCCGACATCGACCCGGCCGTCCTGGCGCTCGTCGCGGGGATCTATCTCGGTCTGGTAGTGACGCTCGATCTGGTCCGCCCGCTCGAGTCTGAACCCGAACAGTGAGCGACGTCACCGTGTGGTGGAATTCGAGCGAAGAGCTGCCGTCACTCGGAAACGGTTTCTCGCGCGCGCTGTCTCGCCGAGTCGATCGCGTCGCGGACGCTCACGGCGTCATCGATGACCTCGCGGTGACACCGCAGGTTCCGGATTCCGGAGCGCTCGATACGCAGTTCCGTCTCGGTCAGCGTCACGTCCTCGACGTCGCTCCAGGGGACGAACCGACGCCGCAGCGGCTGGCGGAGGACGAGTCCCTCTTCGTGGACTCTGAGTTCACTCGTTCCGGCGGGTTCGAACGAGTACGGATCGTACTCGAACGTTGAACCGAGGACGGATCGACGCTTCGTAAACGGCAGAATACGACTGAGCCAGCGGATCGGGGGAACGCGCGATGCCAGGCCCGGTTCGTCCGCCGGTCGGAGGCTCTCGTGCATCCAATAGCCCATGAGGAGGAACGCGACACCCATGAACGAGAGGTGAAAGCTGAGATAATCGACCGCGGGCAGCAGTATCCCTTGCAGACCCAGCACGAGGAGGCCGAAGGCGGCGAAGTTTCTGGGCTGGGTAGCCGAGACGAAGTCGGCCGCCGCGATCGGCTCGTTCGGGGCCATGAGTCGGGCGTAGCGCGTCCGGGCCATGTTCGTGAGCGCGAGGGCGAACAGTCCCGACCCGACCGCGCCGAGGCTGCTCGTGATCGCCGCGGTGTCGACGACGCCGGACCGGAGGATGCCACCCGTCAGGAGGGCGAGACCGGCCGGCACGACGAACGGGGCGGCGAGCCAGCGCCAGTCGCGCGCGAAGCGTACCGGGAGGGCGTTCGCGCGCCGCGCGGCGAGGGCGCCGCCGATGAGGCCGAACGTGAAGGCCGTCGAGAGGCTGCCGACGACCGTCGGGAAACTGACGCCCGCCGCGGTGGCGATCGTCCCGCCGACCGTCGCGACGACGATCCCGACGTAGACGCCGATACCCGTCGTCCAGCCGACGTCCGGACGACCGTCGACGTCGATATCGAGGCCGGATTCGCGGGTGACGCTCATTACCTGTGGCTTCGAGGGCCCGGAACAAATAGGTTGGTACTTTGACGGACCACCCGCGTCGCCGTCGATTCCGGCGGTCACCGGTGGGTCCCGGCCGCCGCTACTCGCGTTCGAGTGAGAGTTGCTTCGTCTCTACGTCGGCGTCGGCGGCGCGCTCGTCGGCGTCCAGCAGCCGATCGAGGCGGCGCTCGAACTCGTCCTCCGAGAGGTCGCCGCTGGCGTAGCGCTCCTGGAGCGTCGTCACCGGATCGACCGCCTCGATCGCGGCCGCCGTCCGCTCGGCCTCGTCGACCGCCGTCTCGTCGCTCGACCCGACGTGCTCGGTGAGATACCAGACGAGGACGACGCTCAGCACGAGCAGCGCCGTGATGGCCAGCGCGTAGAGCGGGCCGGCAAAGACCAGAGCGGCGATGATGATGACGTCCGCGAGAACGAACTTGACGACGAACAGTTCCATCAGGCTGAACTCGCCGCCGTCGTCCGTCGAACCCATAGTCGACCCTTCAAGCCCCTGGCATAAAAACGCGAGTGTCTCAGCGCCGGTCCGATGGCAGCTGTCTCAGTGCTGGTCCGGTCGCAAACAAGTCAGCGTCGCCCGATCGCGCGCTCTCCGAGCCGAAGCGTTATTCGAACCGGTCGACGGCCTGGTCGTAGCGCCGCGCCGGCTCGTCCCAGTCGACGACGGCGAAGAAGGCGTCGACGAAGTCGCCGCGAGCGGGACCGTAATCGTAGTAGTAGGAGTGTTCCCAGACGTCCAGAGCGAGGATCGGGTGCGCACCCCAGAGGGCTCCCTGGTCGTGCTTGTCTACGACGACGTTGCGGAGCTGGTTCGAGAAGCTGTCGTAGACGAGCAGCGCCCAGCCGCCCGCGTCGCCGGCCGCGGCCTCGAACTCGGCCTTCCAGGCCTCGTACGAGCCGAAATCGGCCGCGATGCGATCCGCCAGGGCGCCAGCGGGCTCATCGCCGCCCTCGGGGGACATGTTCTGCCAGAAGAGGTCGTGCAGGATGTGGCCCGACCCGTTGTGAGTCACGTTTCGGATCGCGCCGGAGGAATCGGAGACGTCACCCGATTCGCGGTTTTCGGCCAGGGTTTCGTCGGCGGCGTTCCAGCCGTCGACGTAGCCCTGGTGGTGGGTGTCGTGGTGCCAGGTCAGGACCTGTTCGGAGAGGTGCGGTTCCAGTGCGTCGTAGTCGTACGGCAGCGGTGGCAGTTCGTAGTCGGTCATGCGACGTTCGAACTGTGGTCCGACACCCGGAAAAGCGATTCCTGAAATCGATATTTGTTGGCGTTCAATCAATAGCACGTCGACAGAATAACACCGCAGAGAGCGATCTGCGCGGGTTGCCGTAGGTACAACGAGTCTTTCACCGTGAGAAGGCGAGATAAGTGCCGGGGACGTACGTGGTGCTATGAACGCGCTCGATCGACGATCCGTCCTCCGCTACGGTGCCGGCGGTCTCGGCGTCTCGCTCGCCGGCTGTTTGAGCGACTTCTCGTCCGGAAGCGGCGACGGTGGCGATGACGGGGGCGACGGGAGCGATCTGACGGTCGACGTCTTCCAGCTTGGCGCGACGGGGGAGCGACCGATCTGGTATCGCGACGACGACCGGCGCGGTGCGGTGACGGTGGTCGACTCGTCGAGAGACAGACCGTGGCACGGCCGGTTCGAGGGTGGCGGGTCCTCGGAGCGACGGGACGACCTGCGGTCGTGGCTCGAAGCGACAGACTTCGACAGTTCGGTCGTCTGCTACGTCGAGACCGTCGCTCCGAACACCTGCTACACCGAGGTCGCCGTCGCCGACGTGCGCGTCGAGACCGCGACGATCGATCGCCTCGGCGGGGAGCGCGAGGTCATCGCGGGCACCGTCGAAGCGATCGATACGAGCGGGGCGAACGAGGCCTGCGGCCAGTTGATCAGCTATCCGGCCGCCGTCGTCCGGATTACGCCCGACGATGGCGACGCCGACCTCCCGTCGATCGCGCAGTTCGAGATCGTCGACGGTTGGGGCGAGGCGAGCACCGAGAACTCGGTCCGCGGGATCGTCTCGCCGTCGGACCTGCCCGGATTCGTCCGGCCCTCCGGCGATCCGCCTGCAATCCCCGACGCGCTGTCGTGTCCGGACGAGACGTTCGAGCGATTGCCGTCCACGGGCGACGACGAGACAGTGTACGGCGAGACCGTCGACGAGGACGGCCGGCCGCTGTACGCGATGCGGGTCGTGAACCCCGCGGTCGATTCCTCCGACGCGGACGCCGACGATGCCCTCGCGTTCGAGCGCGGCGACGCGGTCGAGATCGTCCTGCGAAACGTCTCGAACCGGGAACTACACGCCGGGAACGCCGCGAAGTACAACTTCGAGGTGCAAACGGCCGCGGGCTGGCAGGACGTGCGGGGGGTCGCCGACGGTGACGGGTTCGGGTACACCGACGAGGCCTACGCTCACCAGCCGGGCGACGGGTACGAGTGGTCGTTCGCGTTCGACGAGTCGGGCGTCGTCGCCGACTCGGTGCGAGCCGGCGAGCTGTCGGTCTGTCCCGACCTCCAGACGGGCCGGTATCGCTTCCGGTTCTGGTCGGTCGAGGGGGCCGACTCGATCGCCGTCGCGTTCGATCTCGTCGACTGATGAGCGCGGTTCCGACACCGTCTCGGAGCGTGATAGGTACACACCCGGCACCGCCTCGTAGCGCACGGACTACGATCCCGGCATCGCTTCTTGGCGCGAGGACTACGGTCCCGCCACCGCCTCGCGGCGTGATCGGCGTCGGGCCAGGGACCGCCCGCCCGTCGACGTGCGAGCAGGGCGGACGGATCGATCGGTCGCTCCACAAATATTTTCCCGGTCTCGGGCGAACGGACGGTATGGACGTATTGCTGGGTCTCGGTGGGACCGACGAGTCGATCCGGGCCCTGGCGGAGACGGTCGATCGCGCCGCGACGATCGGCGACGACCTCGTGATCGCCGTCCTCGAGAACCGCGACTCGCCGCGAAGCGCCGACGAGATGCTCGAGACGGCCAGGTCGGCGGTCGACTCGGCCGGCCTCGACGCCGAGGTGCGACGGCTGGACGGCGAGCCGGGGCCCGCGCTGGTCGAGCTGGCCGAGTCCGAGGCCTTCGACCAGGTGGTCATCGGCGGCGGGACGGAGACGCCGATGGGCAAGATTCGACTCGGCCCGATCACGGAGTTCGTCCTGCTCAACGCCTCGATGACGGTCAAACTGGTGCGGTGACGATGCAACTGACACGACGCTACCCGGACGAGCCGGCCGACCCGTTTCCCGCACCGCCGGCGACGTTCGTCGACGACGAGGGTCGACGCATGCAGGTCGAGGCCCTCGATAGCGACGCGGCAGTGACCGACGCGCTGACGGCGATGTACGACCGCTTTCACCCGGCCGATCGCGCGCAGGGCATCCCGCCGACCGGCGAGGACCGCATCCGCGAGTGGCTCGCGCCGCTCGTCGACGACGGCGTGAACGTCGGCGTCCGGCCGGTTTCGAGCGACGACGCCCCGCCGTACGTGGGCCACGCCGTCCTGGTGCCGGACACCGACGATCCGGAGGGCACCGACCCCGGCGATCACGAGTGGGAACTGGCGATCTTCGTGCTGCGAGCGTACCAGGGCGCCGGCGTGGGGACCGAACTGCTCGCGCACCTGCTGGGCGAAGCCGAAACGCGCGGAATCGAGCACGTCTGGCTCACCGTCGAACGATGGAACAGCGCGGCCATCACGCTCTACGAACGGACGGGCTTCGAAACGGTCGGCCGCGAGAGTTTCGACCTGGAGATGGCGATCCGCCTCGACGGAGAGCGGTGAGGAAGTCGGCGATGGGCAGTGCCGACGTCGCTTCTGCGGCCGACGACGGTGCCGCGACCGACGACCGGTCCACGGCCAGCGTCGTCCCACGATCGCTGCCCCCAACTTCCCGGACGATGCCCCGGGAGCGCCGACGGTGCCGTCTCGACAACGGAGGGGGCGCCACCCCCGTTCCACGGTCATTTCAATTTATTTATTTCTTCCTCGGGCCGTTCTAACATTCCTTTGATAGATACTATTTTTACCGTGGATGAACGAAGGAAAACGTATGCAAATTTCCTATCAGCACGCGAACGTCACCCGGGGCAACGAGTCGACGCTGCTTCGGTTCACCGCGGCTGATGGGAGGCGGGCCTGCGTGCTCGTCGACGCGGGGGACGGCGTCGACGTCGAAGCCATGCTCGACGAGGACGAGTACCTGACGGCGATCCTGCTCACGCACGCCCACATCGACCACTACCGCTCGCTCGCCCGCAACGTCGTCCACGGTGCATCCGTCTACGCTGCACCGGCGACCGCGGCGGTCCTCGAACGGGCGCTGCCCGAGGCGCGAAAGGACTCGAACGTCGGTCCCGTCGAGGATGCACTCGACGCGCTCGAGCCGATCGCGGACTGGACCGACGTCCTGCCCGAGGTGGCCGTCAGACCCGTCCCCGCCGGCCACGCGCCGGGTGCGACGGGCTTTGCCGTTCGGGTGACGGACGACGCCGGCGCCATCGCGAGCGAGCACCACCTGCTCGTCACCGGTGACTTCTCGCGACGTCCCTGCGGCGGATTTCCCGGCTTCCCGACCGCCTACCCGTTCGAGGTCGACGCGCTCCTCTGCAACGTGGCGACGAACGACTCGTACGAATCTACCCTCCGGACGGCCGTCAGGACGGTCCTCGAACGGGCCTTCGCCGGCTCGCGAGTCGTCCTCGCCGGCGGTTCGCTCTCCGGCGTCCATCTGGCCACGGTTCTGGGCGCGGTCGCCGATCGCCTCGGACGCACGCTTCGGATCCGCGTCGTCGGCCAGACCGCGAAACTGCTCGAAGCCCTCCGCGACGAAGTCCCTGGCGACCGCTGGGAACTCGACGCCCTGCTCGCGGACGGCCGACTCGAACCGTGGCCCGTTTTCGACGACCCCGCCGAGGTGCTCGAACCGGGAACGGTCACGGTCGCCGGCCCCGCGAGCCCCACCCGCGGGAGCGCCGAGCGGCTCTTCGACGCGATCGCGGCCGATTCGGGCGCGCTGTTCGTTCAGACGGCAGGCGGCGATCCGCCGGACGCCCCGCGGGGCGGCTGCACGACGCGGACGTTCGATCTCGGCAACCACCCGACGCGCGAGACCGTCCTGTCCGTCGTCGAAGCGCTCGTTCCACAGCAGGTGATCGTCAAGCACGCCGGTCGGTCGACGATGAAGCGCTTTCAGCGGGATCTGGATCACTGTTTCGTCTGGGGGAGCGGCGACGAGGCGGTCCACCGGCTCTACGCCGACGGCGAGTGGCTCGAACCGCCCTGGATCAGCGAAGCCGCCGTCCGCTCGATCAGAAGCGGGCGTCGCGAACGGCTCCAGGAACCCGGGGTCGAACGCGCCGAATCGCTGCCCCCGCTCGATCCCGGCCCGGTCGATCTCGCGGCCGAAGGACTCGATCTCGATTCGCTCGCCGCAGCGTTCGCCGGTCCGATCGCGGATCCCTACGGCGGGGCGGCCGGTTCGGGGGCGGCCAGTTCGGACGCGCCCGGTTCGAGCCCGCTTCCGATCCGCTACGACGGAGGCGACGGGGAGACCGATGCCGTCGATTCGGGCGATGGCTTCGTCCCGGACGGCGATCCAGACGGCGGGCACGCCCCGGAGCGGCGTTCGGACGCGGAGACGGCCGGACGCGCCGACGTGGCGGCGTGGCTTTCGGCCGAGACCGAATCCAGTTTCGTTACCGTGGGTGACGGTGGCATCCCGCTCTCCGTGGGGACCTCGAGAGCGGGCCCGGGGGAGTCCGCGGAAGGAGCCGACGCGCTCCCGACCGAGCCCCTCTCGATCGAGGTGCTCGACCGACTCGAATCGATCGAGCGGCGACTCGACGGCGAGCGGCTGCCGGCTCGCGTCCTCGGCGGCGGTCCGGACCGGGTACTCAAACCGCTCGAGGACGTCGAGCTGGAACCGGGCGAGATCCTCACGGTCCGGATCCAGCGCGATCGGGAGACGGGGACTGATCCGTCGGTCGAGTAACGACTGACAGTCGTCCGGCGATCCCTCCGAAACCGATCTCACACCGAGAGTACGGGCTGGCTCGCGTAGCCGAGGACGTACTCGGCGACCCGTTCGAGGACGGTCGCGGGCTCGTCGACGCGGGTCTGTGGGAGGACGATGAAGTCGGCGTGGATCTCGTCGGCCGCGTCGAGGACGACGCTGCCGGGATGGTGGGTCAACTGGGCCGGCGAGAAGCCGTGGACGGTCGAGGACGTCACCGGAACGCCCTCGCGCTCGGCGTGGGTGCGAACGTCCGCGAGGTAGGTCTGGACGGACTCGGCGACGGTATCCTCGTCGACGGCGTCGGCGTCGATGCCGAGCATCAGTTCGCGACCGAGGACGAACAGCGCGTGGACGGACGCGTCGTAGCGCTCTGCGAGTTCGATCGCACAGTCGATGGCCGACGTCGACGCGTCGCTACCGTCGACCGGCGCCAGGACCGTCTCGACCGCGAGGGAGTCGTCCATGTCCCAGCGTCTGTCGGGCGCGGGCAAAAAACCTCACTCCGACGGGCGGCGGCCGTTCGACCCGTGGACGTTCGACCCCGCCGCCGGTCGCGTCGGCGGGACTTATGTCGGTCCGCTTCGAAGCACCGGGCATGTTCGACCGCGTGGTCGTCGCGACGGACGGATCGGAGAGCGTCCAGCGAGCGATCGACGTCGGCCTCGACGTCGCCGACCGGTTCGACGCGGAGGTCCACGCCGTGACCGTGATCGACACGACCGAGGTCGAGACGGCGCCGGAGACGCTTCGCGACGAGTATCGCGTCGCGCTCGAGAGCCAGGCGGAGGCGGCGCTTGACCGCTTCTCCTCGCGGGCCGACGATCCCGCGATCACGACGGCGATCCGGGAGGGACGGCCGGAAACCGAGATTCGCAGCTACGCGCGCGAGGTCGACGCCGACCTGCTCGTCTCGGGCACCCGCGGCCGCCACGGCGAGCACCGGCCGCTGCTCGGCAGCGTCGCGGAGCACCTCGTTCGAAGCGCGTCCGTTCCCGTCCTCACCGTGCGCCAGCTGGAAGACGGCGAGGCCTCCACGTGAGCGTCGACGGCGTCGCATTCGATCGACGGTGACCGGGTCGGACCAGCGTCGGTCCGTCGATTTCGGGCGCGACGTCGGTCCGTTCGGGTTGGATCAGTATCACTCCGTCCGGGTCGGCTGCGACGTCGGAACCGGCCGGCCGTACCGTCGAATCCGGATCGACGCGACGGATCGGCGGGTTCTTCCCGCTCCCCCTCGAACGCGGTCCATGGACGACGTATTCGACACGAGCGACCTCGATCCGGTCCGGCGGAGCCTGCTCCCCGGCGCCGGCTTCTTTCTCCCCGACGACGTCGAGGACGACCTCGAAGCCGAGCGCATCGAAGCCGCCGTGGCCGACGCCGAGGCGGTCGTCGTGGCCGACCCCGACGCCGACGGCCTCGCCTGCGTGGCGCTGCTCCGCGAGGCCTACGGCGACGCCCTCGTCCTGCCAGACCCGCCGACCGACGGTGACGAACCGGACGCGCGCGACGAGGGGACTGCCGACGAGAGCGAATCGGCCGCCGCCGCCGAGCTCGACGACGCGATCGACGTCCCGGAGCCGGGACCGCACGAGGTCGTCCTCGTCCCGGCGAGTCCGCACGACGTCGAGGACGCGCTCGGCCGCGTCGCGGGGACGGCCCAGCCGGGGATCGACCTCTTCGTGTGCGACCTGGCGCCGGATCGCTACGAGTACGTCGAGGCGGAACTCGACGCCGCCGTGAACGTCGCGTCGTCCGTCCGCTGGTTCGACCACCACCAGTGGGACGACGACGTCGCCGCCGCCGTTCGCGACGCGGGCGTCGAGCTCGTCGTCGGCGACTCGGAGGCCGAGTGTAGCGCCGACGTGGTCGCGCGCTCGCTCGAGTACGCCTTCGTCGACCGTCACGTCGACCTCGTGGCGGCGACGCGGGATCACGACCTCTGGATCCGCGAGGATCCGCGGAGCGACGACCTCGCGGACTACGCGTACTGGGCCGATCCCGGCGAGTACGTCGAGGTCGTCCGCGAGTACGGTGCGGACCTTCCCGCGTGGGTCCAGGACTTTCTCGCGGAGCAGCGCGTCGAGAAGGAGCGCCTGATCGAGTTCGCAATCGACCGCGCGGAGTTCCACGACGTCGGCCCCTACACCGTCGGCGTCACGTACGGCCGGTGCTCGCAGAACGAGGTCGCGGAGGGGCTGCGCGAGCGGGGCGCCGACGCCGCGGTGATCGTCAAACCCGCCGGCAGCGCCTCGATCCGCGGCACCGAGACGTTCGAGCGCTGTCACGAGGTCGCCGGCCGCGTGGGCGGCGGCGGCCACCCGAAGGCCGCCGGCTGCAAACCCGACATCTACGACGACATGCTCGACTACGCGACTCACTGGACGACCCGCGGCGCCGTCACCAAGCGCGTGATTCTGCAGGCGTTCGAGAACGTCGTCGCCGACGGCGAGACTGACGCCGAGTGAGTGCGCACGGACGCCCGTGGCGTACGGTACAGTCGGACCGGGCGTCTGAACGGGCCGCCCTGTCGAATTAATCGTTTCCGCGGACCGTCCGCTACTCCTCGTCGCCGTCACGAATCCGCTTGCGATCGGACGCACCCGAAGAATCTTGTATACAAGGCGTATACAAACGTGCATGACGAGCAAGACAATTCGTATCTCGGAGGAGAATTGGGAGCGACTGCGCGATCTCAAGCGCTCTGACGAGTCCTTCGACGACCTCGTCACCCGCCTCACGACCAGCGACAAGTGGCGTGGCTTCGGCGCGCTGTCGGAAACCAGGGCCGCCGAGGAGATGGAGGCCGTCCGGACGCAGTTCGAGGACGAACTTCGAGACGGTACCAGTCGAAAGGAGACGTAGGGGATGCTCTGTTTCGACAACTCGCTGCTCGCCGACTATCTGGACGGGGTGCCGGCCGCAAAATCGTTTCTCGAAGAGTGGGAGGATCACCCGTGGGCCGTTCCGAGCCTCGCGGTGTTCGAGGCCTATATGGGAGCGCTCTACGGTCGTCCCCGCGGGTCGATCGACGATGTATACGAGGCGACGCGCGGATTCGAAGTCCTTCCCATCACCGACGAGACCGCGCTACGGGCGGCACGGCTCCAGGAATCGGTGAAAGCTGACGGCGTGGAACTCGGGTTCGTCGACGCCGTGTTACTCGCAGCGTCCGACGAGGCCGGCGGACCCTTCGCGACGGGCGACGAGACGCTCCTGCTCGATCCCGTTCGAGAGCGGGTCGACGTCGTCGCGTACGACCCGACGTGAGCACGCATACAGCGTCTCCGCAGTCAGAACGGTCTGGGAAGCTGCGGGATACCGGACCCGCCTCCCTTGCCGGTTCGGGTTCGACCAGTATCCGGCCCTACAGTCGCCGATCGAGGTAGTCCTCCAGCAGGCGGAATTTCTCGACCTTCTGTGCCATGTCGGTCGAGCCGTGACCCTCTTCGCCGAGCTCCGTGTACTCGAAGTCTTCGCCCTCGACCCAGCCCCGATCTTCGAGCGCGTTCCGGAAGAGCCGGGCCTGCGAGATCGGGCAGCGCGGATCGTTGACGCCGTGGACGATGTAGATCGGCCGTTCCATGCGCTCGACGTGCTCGATGGGGCTGCGCTCGCGCCACAGGGCCTCGTTCTCGTCCGGGTCGCCGAGTTGCTCGCGGAGGCTGTGCTGGAAGTGGGGCATGCTCTCCTCGTAGAGGGCGTGCAAGTCCGTGATGCCGACCGAGGCGATCCCCGTCGTCCACAGGGTGGGATACCGCGTCAGTTGCGTGTAGACGGAGTAGCCGCCGTAACTGCCGCCGTAGACCGCGATGCGATCGGCATCGATCCACTCGCGGGCTCCGAGCCAGCGCCCGGCGGCCGCGATGTCCGCCTGTTCCTTCCCGCCCCAGTCGCCGTGGATGGCCTGCTTGAACGCGCGCCCGCGCCCGGTCGACCCGCGGTAGTTGGGCATGAATACCGCGTAGCCGCGAGTGGCGAGAACCTGGGCTGTCAGGGAGAAGGCCTTCGAGGAGCGAGCGTGGGGACCGCCGTGGACCACGACGACCGCCGGGACGTCGGCGGCGTCGTCGGCCACTGCCGGGCCCGCCCGCGGATCGTACAGGAGCCCGCCGATTTCGAGCCCGTCCTCGCTCTCGTAGGTGACGTACTCGGCGTCGACGAAGGAGTCAGGGGAGACGCGGTCCGTGTCACTCCGACCGTCAGGTGAGGCGCGGCTCCCCTCGCTGCCCGCTGGGACGCCCTCGTAGGCGGCCTCGAGCAAGACGTCGTACTCGTCGGTGTCCAGGTCGTAGGCGTAGAGTTCCTTGCGGGCGTCGGGGCGGGAGTGAGAGAAAACGACGGTCGTCTCGTCGACGAACGCGGCGTCGCGCCCCCCTGGGATTCGGGCGACGCCGTCGGCCACGTCGAGTTCGCGCGACTCGCCCGTCCGACGGTCGTAACAGACCGGCATCGTCGCACCCCGGCGCTTGCGCGAGACGAGGACGAACCGGCCGTTCGGCGAGATCGCCGCGGGGGTTTCCTCGGCTTCGTGGGCGCCGAGCCACTCGATTTCGTCCGTCGTCAGGTCGTAGATCCCGGCCCGGCGAAGGTCGTCGGCGTTATCCGAGACGAGCAGTCGGTCGCCGTCCGGAAACCAGGCGGTAACGCTCGCTTCGGACCCCTCCTCCCCGATGCCGAGTCGACGCTTCTCACTCCCGTCGGCGTCCATCACGTAGACGTCGCGGTTCTCGAGGGCGTCGGACTCGTTGGTGACGTACGTGATCCGCTCGTCGTCCGGACCGAAGCGGCCACCCCGCGTCGGCCGGTCGTACGCGGTGAGCCGGGCGCGTTCGCCGCTGTCCGTATCGTAGCGATAGAGATTCAGCTGCTCGCCCGCGTCGCTAGCGTACAGGATCGACGCCCCGTCCCGCGTCGTGTCACTGAAGCTGGCCTGCCCGTCGACATCGACGACCGTCTCGACTCCCGCACGCGTCCAGGCGAGGATGTCGTTTTGCTCGTCGCCAGCGTCGTCGTGGTGGAAGTAGACGGTTTCGCCGTCCCGGCCCCAGCGGACGTGCCAGCGCGCGCTCCGCGGGGCCTCGCCGTCGGTGACTCGCTCGTAGCGACCGGTCTCCGTCTCGAGTAGGTAGAGGTCGTTCCGGCCGTGCGCGTCGTAGTAGAAGGCGACCTGCGAGCCGTCCGGCGAGACGGCCGGATGATAGAACTCGGGTAATCGAGCCAGCATCGCCGGGTCGACGGCCGGCGACTCTTCGGATGACATGCGGCTGGGTTGCGACGGTGTCGAGTTAACAGTTAAGGCCAACTGATTCGTGATAAACACGTTTGACCGCTTTGGAGAACACCGCCGATCGAGCCGACCGCTCGATCGTCGACGCAAGGCCCGGCGGGCCCGTCAGGCGGATTCCGCGACGACCCACTTGTCCGCGTAGGCCGTCCCGCAGTCACACCGGGCGTAGGCGTGGACGACGTCGCCCTCGGCGTAGAGCCCGCCGACGTCCTCGTTCTGCGCCTCCGAGAACGCGAAGACGAACTGCAAGTCGTGGTCGTCCCCGTCGCCCGCCTCCGGGCAGGTGCCGTCGGTCAGGTCGCCACCGATCTCGCCGTCGGTGCCCATCGCCTCCTTCGCGAAGGCCATCGCGTCGATGCCGGTCGCCGCCCGAAATGCGTTGCGGCCGTTCTCGCCCTCGATGACCAGCAGCGTTCCCTCGTCGACCCGTTCGCCGTACGTCTCGAGTTTCGTCGCGTCGTCGATCGCGTCGTCGGTGATGTAGATGACGACGTCGTCGGGCCGGTCGCCCGCCAGAAATTCCTCGCGGTCGGTTGGCATACTGAGGACTGGGTTCCCGACGCGGAAAAAGCACGCGTCATCCGTCCGGCAGGGGGCGAGGACGAACGGTGTCGACGCCGCTACGTCTCCTCTTCGTAGACCTTCGTCCCCTGGATCAGATTCCACAGTTTCCGAAGGTCGGGATCGGTCCCACCCGCGGCCGTCTGATTGTCGCTCTCGTTCTCGGCGTCGGAATCGTCGCTCTCGGCCGCCTCGCCGTCAGCACTCTCGTCATCGTCACCGTCGTCGTACTCGTAAATCCAGTCGGTATCCAGCGACCAACCGCGAGCCTGATCGTCGAACGGATTTGCGATCTCGCAGTCCAGAAACGTCACGTTCGAGCCCCGGAGGATGAGGCCGCTCCGGTACACCTGGTAAATGATGCCGATTTCGTCGTTCGACTGGGGGCGGTTCTCCGCCGACGACCGGTACGTGAGATAGAGGACGTCGCCGCCGCGCTCGAGCGATTCGACCGTGATCCCGTTCTCTTCGAGGAAGTAGTAGAACTCCGCGGGCGTCCCCTCGCGCTCGATCGGTTCCGTCGCGGGCTGGATAGCTTCGCGGCCGTCACTGCCGTCGTCCCCGAGAGCGAGACAACCGGCGAGGGCGGCGACGCCCGACCCGCCGATCCCCGCGAGGAGGGTTCGACGGCACCGGACGCGCGAATCGGCGTCGAATTCCGTCATAGCTTGTGGTTCTGGCTCGTCGTACAAAGCGATCCGCTCGATATCGAGCGCCGATTCGAGATCGAAATCGCTCGCTCGTCGGTCGATAACCGGCCGTTTGTGTTCGAATTGCGTCCTGCAAAGCGATCTGCAGACTCGTGACTGACCGACCTCAGACCGAAGAAACGACAGCGAGTGACGTAATTATCGAGAAGATCGAAGCGATGGCGTTCGAATGCGACCAGAATGGGCTTTCCATGGGCAGTTCCATTCGTTGTTTGCCATGCGGCGAACACCGTAAGGGTGAACTGCCGGCCCGTCCAAGAGTGGACAATAGTCAGGAACGGAATGACCGGGGTCGGTTCACGGAGGCAGTTTCTCCGGTGGACGTTATCGGGATCTTCGACGAGATCACGGGTCCAGTTCTCACGTCCGGCGACGTTGCCGAACGAACGGGGTGCTCTAGGGATACAGCACGGCGAAAGCTCGCACAGTTAGAACGCCAGGGACTGGTCGAAAGCCGAGAGACCGCCGGCCGGATCGTCTACTGGCGGTCTGGCGACACTGACGCGACGTCGATCGATCCCACCGATCCAATCTTCGTCGATCGACCCACGTTTTCCTCGGGCAGCGGCGACCTTTCGTCCCGCGTCGACGAGCTACTGTACGGCAGTGACGCATGACAGCGAACGAGAACGCCGACCCACTCTTCATCGATACGAACGCCCTCGTCGCTCTCTTCGACGAGGACGATCATCACCACCAGTCGGCGACAGCCGTGTTCGACGGCATCCAGCGAGGCGACCTCCGATACGGACCGCTCTTCACCAGTCGATACGTGCTTTCCGAGACTGCGACGACGATGGTCGTGGGAATCGATCACCGTGCAGCCGTGGAAGCGTTGGCGACGGTCAGTGAATCACCGTCGATCAACGTTCTGGAGGTCGATACCGCGCTGTTCGACCGAACCGTCTCGCAATTCGAGCGATACGACGATCACGAAATCTCGTTCGTCGATCATACGAACGCCGTCCTGGCTGACGAGTACGATATCGAGCACATCTTCGCGTTCGATTCGGATTTTGCGACCTTAGGGCTACAACGCGTTCCAGT
Source organism: Halovivax limisalsi (assembly GCF_023093535.1). NCBI lineage: Archaea > Methanobacteriati > Methanobacteriota > Halobacteria > Halobacteriales > Natrialbaceae > Halovivax > Halovivax limisalsi. The sequence continues at coordinate 1,411,592 of NZ_CP095757.1, read as the reverse complement.
CGACGTGTAGAATATCGGGTCGCCGCATTCAGTCCGGAAGCATCTCGGCACGCCGAAGCGACGGATATCAGGTAGTCTCAGCAGAACGATCGACTTGAGCTCCCCTGAGGGGTTTCTTTCAGCGAAGCGTGGAAGAATCTGCATATCGTAGCGATGGTATGAGTCAGTCCGTCCGCCGGATCGTCCGCGAGGTTCACGATGAACCACACATAGAAGGCCGACGGTTGATAGTTCAGTTCATCAAATCCCAGGTCGAAGATCGAGGACTAGCCCCACGGACTGTGGCCGGCCGGCACGATCTTGATATCGCAACCGTTTACAACGCGTTAACGTACTATCACGAACATCCGTCCGAAATGCGAGAGATAGAACGCAAACGACACGAAGCAACCGAGTCGATGGCCGGTCAGACGACTGACCCCACGGACGTAAAATAAGAATGCCGTTTCGCCTGCTGGCGGACGAAAACATCGAACTCGCCACAATCCAATATTTGCAGAAGCTCGGACAGATTCATCACCGAGTTCGATCCCGCAGAGACGGCTGGTGTCCTCTACCAGCGGGATCAGACAATCAGTTCTCGCGGTATTGGTGATATCGTCCACGAGATATCGGTTTACATTGATCAAGACGAAATCGATCTCGAGGACGTCTCTCGCGAGTGGATAGATCCGTAAGAGTTTCCCGAAGACCGACGTTCTGACTGCCTCCTGGTGTCTTCGCGAGAAAATTGCTCTGTTGACCGTGCCCGGTCTCGTTGTATGTCTAAATACCGGTAGATCTCATATCCCCTTCTTCGAATGGGTTCAAGCGCGCTCGTCCAGATCCGTCGTCGCGACGAGCACTTCAAGCGCCTGCATCGGGGTGACCTCCTCGTCGAGTTGGGAGGCGTACCAGGCCATCATGTCCGCGAAGACCTCGCGGATATCGCTCGACGTGCCCCGGTGGCGGGCTACCTCGCCGTCGGTTTTCAGGCTGATATCGACGCCGTGCGGGGCGGGATCGGCAGCGAGGACGTCGGTCGGGCTGGGCTCCCGAGCCTGGGTCGCGTCGGACTGGCCGCTATGCTCGTCGTCGAAGGCCGAAGTCAGATCCGTCTGGGTCGTCTGCCCGGACGGCTCGTCGTCCGGCACGCGGACGGTTTCGGCCGGGCCGAGCGCAGTGGACGGGTCGGACGCGCGCGTCGGCTCGCCCGACTCGTCGGGTTTGACGACGAAGCGGTTGTCGTCGATGCGGTCGACGTGCTCGGGGTCGAGGGTGAGGTCCTCGGGTTCGAGCACGCCGTCGTCGGTTCGATCGGGGGTCATAGCGGTGAATGGGGGAAGCGCCCGGTAAACGGTACCGGGTTCGAGATTACTGTTCGGTGATCCGGTACTCGTAGCGGTCGAACTCCGAGGGGGTGTCGACTTCGAACCGGATCAGGTCCGTCTCCTCTTCGATCGTCGCCTCGCGAGTGAAGCTGTCGACCTCGTTGCCGTCCTCGTCGTACGTCGTCACTTCGACCTCGACGTCGAGCGGCGCGGAGTCGGTCTCGACGGTGAACATCATTTCGGCGGGTCCGTCCGGGTTCTCGTCGTCGAATCGAATGTTGCTCGACTGGACGGAGATCTCGGCGGCGTCTCCCATGCAGCCGGCGACGGATGCGATCGAGGCGACCCCTGCTCCGGCGAGGAGGCGTCGGCGTGTTGCTGGCATTGAAAAAGAAATAGTATTGACGGGCTAAAGACACTCGGTTCGTGTCGGATTTCGTTTCGGGACTCGATATGCATGCTGGCCCTCCAAGCGGTTCCGGCGGATAGATCCTGTACAGTGAAAGCCAGAGGGGAAAACTCGGTAATGGCTCAGATGCCAATACGGGGTCAACGGCCCCTGATTGTGGTGGAAAACGGCGCCACAAAAAGCCCCAGTCGTTGGCCGTCTTCATCCACGAGAGAACGCGCCGCTCACGGTATCCAAAACCTGCCGAAGAAAATCACCCGGTAACGGAGAACCGGTGATCAGACCGTCACTTCGTTCTTGTCGGCGAAGGACGAGGGCAAACGAACTTCGACATACGTCGTCGCACCCGACTGATCGACGATCTCGAGCGTCGCACTGTCACCCGAGACGAGGTTATCGACGACGGATGAGGTAGTGTTTTTAATCGTGATCATGGCTCGGTCACCAGTGCTGGTGAGCGTGTTACCATTAGTGGTCCCGTAGACGTTCGATGTCTCGAACTCAGACGAGCTGGCTGTACTTGCCCAATCCAGACTTTCACTGGCGTCGCTACTCAGAGCGTGGATCGTCGTCTCGGTCAGGTCGATGGTATTGGCACCAGCTGCCGGTCCGACCACGAGATCGAGACTACTCACGTTGTCGCCAACCTCGTCGACCGAGGCCGTCTTCGTCAGCACCTGAATGTTGTCGGACACCTGCGATTGGGACTCCGATCCAGTTGCTTCACCCTGGGCCTGCAGTTCCCCAGCGGTGCTGATCAATACGCCTGCTGCGATGGCCGCTACGAGCACCATCGCGATGAACACGATCAGGGTACCGATACCCACCTGACCGCGATCGAATCCGATAGTCGATTGTGTATCTCGTTTCATACTATCACACCGCCACGTAACTATCGCTGCTGGTTATACCCTCCGGGGGCTGTGCAACGAAGACCGTCGTCGCCCCGGACTGATCGATGATGTTCAACACGGCGTCTTGGCCCTCCTCGAGCTTCGCACTGCTAGCGAAGTTCGTACTCGACAGATCGATCGTTATGACCGACTCCTGTCCGGACTCCGAGAGGACGGACCGTGAGACGTTGAAGTTACCACTGTTCAGCGTATCGTTGTACGTCAACGTCTGCGATACGTCCGAAGAGGTGAAGTGAATCGTCGTCTCCTCGAGCTGGATCGTTTCCGCGCCCGGCGACTTCATTACCGTCAGATTCAGCAGCGAAACGTTCTGGTTGCTATCAATTTCCCCAACCGCGTGAACGACGTTAACGGTATCTGAGACCTGGGATTGCGAGTCCTCCCCGGTCGCTTCCCCCTGGGCCTGTAGTTCCCCGGCGGTGCTGATCAATACGCCTGCTGCGATGGCGGCTACGAGCACCATCGCGATGAACACGATCAGGGTACCGATACCCACCTGACCGCGTTCCTCCTGTTCTGTTAGTTTTTCGAACATTATGTGTACACCCTGCGTGCGAGACGCACCCGAAGCGGTCGTCCCACCGCTGCGGTGAGTGTCGACCGCGCGTTCCTGCCGCGCGTGCGGACAGCCCGCGTCGACGGGCGGCTCCCGTCGCGTCCGCGAGGATCGACCGCCGCGGTGGCGGTCGGATCGGTCGCGGAGGTGGCGACGGGACGGCGGTCGTCCCGTCGATCGGCGAGAGCGGGTGCGTCGATTGGCATCACAGTATCTGGGGATGTACCCCGGCGGAGACGTGGACTAGTACAGCCATTAAGCTCCGTATCCCCTCAGACGGCGTTTCGAGGTTCGACTCAGGCTTCGAAACGCGGGCCGAATCGGCCGGCGAATTCGCGAGTAGAGTTTTAGGATGACTGTGGGTACAGATGGGTAGATGATTCCGTCTCGCGAGTCAGGGACGACGCCGCCCACATTCGGCGCAGCGCCACCCCGTCGGCGTCTCGCCTCCCTGCAATGGATCTCAGCCTAGACAGTCTCCGCGAGCTCTTCGAAAACTTGCTCGGTAACACCGGCGGCCGGCGCGGCCGCGAGCGAGAGCAAGCGCGACAGGCCGAGTCCGGGGAAGGGCCCGGAAACGCAGGCGGCGTCGGTGAACGCGGCCAGCAACCGCCCATCGACGGTCAGGGCCAGCCGGACGGCGCACAGGCCGGTGACGGGTCGATTCCCGGCGACTCGGCTGGCGGCGGAGCGGGAGGCGGTGGAGCGGGAGGCGATGGCGGCCAAGCGGGCGCAGAGGGTAGTGCGACGGCGGGTGCAGCCGGCGGAAACCAGGCCGGTCCGGCGTTCGATCAGGAGCGCCCCGACCCGGAGGAGCTGGACGACGACGAGGTCGTCGACGACCTCTACCACCGGATCGAGACGCTCGAAGAGGAACTCGAACGAAACGGCAACCAGCTGGGCTCGATCCGCGACGCCCAGGAGAGCGTCTCGTCGGACATCGAGGAGGTCAACGACACCGTCCGCCGGCTCCTCGGCGTCTACGACAAGCTCACCCAGCCCGTCAACCCGTTCTCGGGCGCGGGCGAGGAAGCGGAAGGGTTCGGCGTCTTCGGCGAGAACCACCACGAGGGGTTCGGCCTCGAGGACTCCAACGATCGGTCCTCCGACGGCGTCTCCTTCGAAGACCTTCGCGCGGCCGTCGAGGAGGGAGACGGCTCGCGCGAGGCGCGGCGAATCCCCTTCGAGGACGAAATTGACGACGCGGCGGAGCCGACGGCGGGAGGCGCCGGGAGCGGTGACGGGGACGCCGATTCGTCGGTCGAAGTGCAGGCGACCGACTCGGCCGACGCGACGAACGAGGGACCGTCGAACGGTGCGGAGGACGAGGCCGACGCGACGAAGGCGGACGAGTCCCCGACAGCGGCGTCGGACGACGACGTCACGCTCGCGACCCTCGCCGACTCGTACGCAACGGACGTCCTGATCTTCGAGTGGCTGACGGAGATGGTCCGGACGGGCGGGCCGTCGGCGACGCTCCGGGCCATCTCCTACTACCACGAGATCGGCTGGATCGACGAGGATGTCAGAACCCACCTCGAGGCCGTGCTCAGCGGGCCGGATCTCGACATTCACGTCGATCCCGAGCGCACGCCGGAGGAACTGACCGCGGCGGACCACGCGGACAGCTACGAATACATCATGAAACTCGCGGAAGTCCACGAAGCTCGCGCCGAGGTGACCGGCTAATGGGGGACTCGAAACCGACGGCAGCCCGGATCGATCGGCTCGTCGGTCGTTCGCCGGCGACGAACGGACCCCTCGCCGCCGAGGTGATCGGAGATGGGATTTAGCACCAGCGCCGCAACCGTGATTCTGTTCATCGGCCTCTTCGTCGCGATCGGGATCGCGTTCCCGGCGTTCGAGACCGCGTACGATCGCCAGACGGAGGCGTTCGACGACCGTGAGGATCGCGCACTCGACGTGCGAAACACTGCCATCGAGGCGAACGCCAGCTACAACGAGACGGCCGACGAACTCACGGTGAACGCGACGAACGTCGGCTCGACGACGATTTCGGTCGAAGACATGGACCTGCTCGTCGACGGCGCCTACGTCGTCGAGTCGAACTACACCACCGTCGTCGGAAGCGATGGCACGGAGCGATCGCTGGTCCAGCCCGGCGAGCGGGTGCAGCTGACAGTCTCGAACGTGACCGAACCGCCCGATCGCGTGAAGGTGGTCACGGGTCTCGGGGTCGCGGAGACGATCACGGAGGTGCCCGTCTATGCGTGACCGAATCGCGTCGCGGCGTCGGTCGCGGGGTATCGACGTCTCGGCGGCGGAGGTGAGCGACGATGGCCGGTGAGGCGATCTCGAGTTTGATCCTGTTCATCGCGGCGATGCTCGTCGCGGTCGGGGTCGCCGGCACGCTCGTCGCCGGCGTGGGCGACCTCAGCGGCTCGCTCGACTCGGTGAGCGGGTCGGTCAGCGACGACATCGACACCGAGGTCGAAATCATCTCGGATCCAGGCAGTGACGCCGTCGTCGGCGACAATAACGAGACGGTGACGGTGCTCGTGAAAAACACCGGGGCCCGGACGTTACCGACCGACGGGAGCGAACTCGAGTTCCTCGTCGATGGCTCCTACGTCGCGAACGGGAACATTAGCGTCACCGTCTACGAATCGAACACCTGGCGAACGGGATCCGTCGCCGCGGTCGAACTCGCGCTCGACGGGCCGATCGGCACGGGCGAACACCGGGTCCATCTGACGGCCGGCGGATCGGAGGAACTGTTCGAGTTCTACTACGGAGGCCCCTGAATGACGGAGTACTATCCGCTCGGCCTGACGGAACGCGATCGCGTCGAGTCCGCCTTCGGCGGCGGGATTCCGGATGGGTCGATCGTCCTGATCGAGGGCGAGGACGGCGCGGGGAAGAGCGCGCTCTCCCAGCGATTCTCATACGGGATGGCCGAAGAGGACGTCTACGTCACGTTCATCTCGACGGAGCTGGCATCCTGGGAGTTCGTCCAGCAGATGCACTCGCTGTCGTACGACGTCGTCGAACACCTGCTCGGTGAACAACTGCTGTTCCTCCACGCGGACGTCGACACCCACGACGAGGGCCCACAGCGCGAGTTGCTCACCCGATTTACCGAGGCGAAGACGCTCTGGCTGGCGGACGTCATCTACGTCGACAGCCTCTCGGCGTTGCTCCGAAACGATCCGCGGTACGAGTCGGTCGAGGGAACTGGGAACGAGGATCACGTCCTCCAGCGCCTCGTTTCGTTCCTCAAAGGCGTCACCGAGCGCGACAAGACGGTCGTCTTCACGGTCGACCCCACCAGCGTCTCCGACGACGCGCTCCGGCCGCTTCGAAACGTCGCGGACGTCTACTTCCAGCTGGAGACGAAGGAGGCCGGTCAGGAGATCAGGCGCAGCGTTCGCGTGCGTCGCTACCAGCACATGAAGGACCCGGTCGACGACTCGATCGGCTACACGGTCCAGCAGGGCCGCGGCCTGTCGATCGTCAGCAGGACGGTGGCCTGAGATGGCGGACTTCGGCTCGACTCGACTCTCGAACGACCTCGACGAACTGGCCCGCGAACACCCGCACCTCCGGGAGCACCTGGAGTGGTTCTACGGCGAGTACACCGAGTACCCCGCGCTCATCGACGAACCGACCGAGGAGTGGGAGTCCCACCGGCCGAACGTTATCTACGAGGCCGAGGCGCCGATCTTCTGTCACGTCTACGGTGACGTCGGGATCGACACGACCTACTACTGCGTCGAACCCACGCTCGGCGAGAACGACAGCGAACTCTACAACCGGATCCGCCAGCGCATTCTCGACAAGAGCGTCACCCGACCGGCGCCGACCAACGACGAGGAGTTCGAGGAACACTTGGACGAACTGCTCGACGAGGTCGTCGAGATCACCTCGGGCATCACCGGCCAATCGATCGGCCGCCTCAAAGCGCTCGGCTCGACCAAGTTCTCCATCTCGAGCGAACGGTTCGATCGCCTGCGCTACCAGCTCCAGCGCGACATCGTCGGCCTCGGCCCGCTCGAACCCGTCATGGCCGACACGGCCAACGAGGACATCCACGTCATCGGGCCCAAGCAGTGCTACCTCGATCACGGCACCTACGGGATGATCAGAGCGACGGTCGACTTCGGCACGCCCGAGGAGTTCGAACAGTGGCTGCGCAACATGGGCGAACGGATGAACCACCCGATCTCCGACTCCGATCCGATCGTCGACTCCACGCTGCCCGACGGCTCGCGGATCAACATCATCTACTCCGACGACGTCTCGGTGCAGGGACCCTCGCTGACCATCCGACAGGGCGAGGAGATCCCGTTGTCGGTCTTCCAGATCACGAAGTGGGGGACGCTGAGCCCGGAACTGGCTGCCTACCTCTGGCTCTGCCTGGAGAACGAGCAGACCGTCTTCGTCGTCGGCGAGACGGCGTCGGGCAAGACGACGACGCTCAACGCCGCGCTGTCGTTCATCCCGCGGGACTCGAAGATCTACACGGCGGAGGACACCGCGGAGGTCGTCCCGCCCCACGACACCTGGCAGCAACTCCTGACCCGGGAGGGCTCCGGCGACGAGTCGGCCGACGTCGACATGTTCGACCTGGTCGCGGCCGCGCTTCGATCGCGCCCGGACTACATCGTCGTGGGTGAGGTCCGCGGAGCGGAGGGGCAGATGGCGTTCCAGGCGGCCCAGACCGGGCACCCGGTGATGCTGACCTTCCACGCGAGCGACATCGTGTCGATGATCCAGCGGTTCACCGGCGCGCCGATCAACGTCCCCGAGACGTTCATGGACAACTGCGACGTCGCGCTCTTCCAGAACCGCGTCAAACAGGGCGACGACGTCCTCCGCCGGGTGACCTCCGTTCAGGAGATCGAGGGCTACTCCGACTACGAGGGCGGCGTCGTCACTCGGCAGGCGTTCCGCTGGGACCCCCGCGACGACGAGGTCGTCTTCACCGGCCGGAACAACTCCTTCGTCCTCGAAGAGCAGATCGCGACGCTGCTCGGCTACGCCGACACGCGCGAGATCTACGACGAACTCGATCGCCGCGCCGAGATCATCCGCCAGCTCATCGACGCCGACATCGTCGGCTATCACGAGTCGAACAAGGCGATCGCCGACTTCCAGCGCGACGGGATCGAGGGCCTTCCGATCCAGCTCACCGGAATGCACCAGTTCGGATAACCATGTCTACGGCCGACCAGAACAAGCCGGACTTCGGCGCGCGTTCGATGTTTGCCTCGCTCTTGCGTGCCTACGAGACGATGGGGATGTCGATCCGTCGGTACCTCCTCGTCGTCATCCTCCCGGGCGTGCTGCTCTTCGTCGGGTCGTTGCTCGCTCCGTTTCTCGTCGGCGCCCCCTTCATCGTCGCCGGCCCGCTGGCGGGGCTCGGCCTGCTCGCGATCGCCATCGCGATCTTCTACCCGAAGCTGTCACAGGATCGCCGACGCAAACAAGTCAGGCAGCGCTTTCACCTGTTTCTGACCCACATCACCGTCCTCTCGATGGCGAACATGAACCGCGTCGAGATCTTTCGCATCCTGGCCGAAGAGGAGGAGTACCAGGCGCTGGCAGAGGAGATGGGCTACCTGGTGGCGCTGATCGACACCTGGAACCAGAGTCTCGACGACGCCTGCCGGATGCGTGCGAAGGAGGTCTCGAGCCCGCTGCTGTCGGACTTCTTCGAGCGGCTGGCCTACACCGTCGGCGCCGGCCAGGAGATCAGCGAGTTCCTCGTCGAGGAGCAGGACACGATGATCCAGCAGTTCGTCACGCGCTACGAGTCGGATCTGGCGAAGCTCGACGTGATGAAGGAACTCTACATGTCGATGATGCTGTCCGTCGCGTTCATCCTGGTCTTCGCGATCGTCCTGCCGATCCTCATCGGAATGAGCCCGACGCTCCTCATCGGCGCGACGATCCTGATGTTCACGATCGTCCAGGGCGCGTTCGTCTACGCGATCCACGTCGTCTCGCCGTACGACCCGCTGTGGTACATCAAGAAGACGGAGGGTGGCGGCCCGACGGAGCGCATCCCGCAGGCGCTGATCGTCGGCTTCGGCGGCTGTCTGCTGCTCGGCGTCGTCGTCCTCGCGATCCTGATCGGGGTCACGCCGATCACGCCGAACGAGATTCCGCGGCCGGTGCTGGCGGCCATCCCCGTGACGCCGCTCCTGTATCCCGGCTGGAAGATGCGAAGCGAGGAGAAGAAGGTCAAAGAGCGCGACCAGGAGTTTCCGTCGTTCATCCGGGCGCTGGGCGCCGTCGAGAGCGTCAAGCAGACCTCGACGTCGAACGTCCTCGAGTCGCTCCGGTCGAAGGACTTCGGCGCGCTGACGAAGAACGTCGACGCGCTCTACAAGCGACTGCACATGCGCGTCGACGACGTCCGCTCCTGGCGCCTCTTCGCGGCCGAGACCGGGTCGTACCTCATCCAGAAGTTCGGCGACATGTACGTCATGGGCCGGCAGATGGGGGGCAACCCGCGACTGCTCGGCCAACTCATCAGCACCAACCAGAGCCACGTCCTGAAGGTCCGCGAGCAGCGCCAGCAGGCGACGACGACGCTGACCGGCGTCCTCTACGGCATCACGGCGGCGTCGGTCTTCTCGTTCTTCATCGGCCTCGAGGTCGTCGAGATCATGATGGACATCACGGCCGAGTTGGACGTCTCCCAGGGGATGCCGGGCGGCCTCCTGCAAACCGGCCAGTACAACCTCGCCGTCATCGAGTACCTGCTGATCGCGACGATCCTCATCAACGCCGCCCTCTCGGCGGTCATGATCCGGCTGACCGACCGCGGCCACCTCATCTCCGGGCTCGTCAACTTCGTCTTCTTGACGTGGCTCGGCGCCGTCGTCGCCGTCATCACGGAGTACGTCGTCGGCGGCGTCATCAGCGTGTGAACCCGCGCCGATCTCGGGACCGCTCTCCCAGGGCCGTTCCCGATCGGCGAGCTCCCGACTCACCTGGCGACACCGCTGACACCTCACCGTGCCACCGATACGCTGGCCCGGCACCGCGGCGTCGACCGCCGGGGCCGTCGGCCGAGTGCGATGGCGCCTCGACCGACGGGAGAGGTCCCGGTTCAGCGCCCGACTCAGCGTTCGATACGACGCGAACCTACTTCATCGGCCCATCCAAGTAGCAGACGAGTGGAGCTTCGACGATGAGCCAGGACAGCTATCACCTCGAATCACTCGAACAGGCGGTCGGGCGCACAGATGCGACGATCCAGTGGGCTCGCTTTCTCGGCGAGACGTTCGGAACGACCGGCGCGCTCAACTGCCTGCGCTACTATCAGGATCTGGGGTGGATCAGTCCGCTGGTCCGCGAGCAGATGACCTCCTACCTCCGCGGCCTCTCGATGAGCGAGATCCACAACAAACGATACGACGAGCCGACGACGCTCGAGTATCCCCTGGAATCGCTCAGCGGCACGCTCTTCGGGGCACACGCACAGTCGCTCGAGTACATCTCCCGGATCAACGACGACGACCTCGAGGAACACGTCATGGTCGCGCGGATGGCCGAGCGGCGGGTCGATCGACGGATCGACGGAGACGATGCGGACGAGTCGGACGGCGGCGAACTCGTGAGCATCATTCGCGACGAACCGCCGGTTTCGGACTGACCGTGACCCGCGCTATCCGTCCGCTCAATTGACGAATTTTTCCTGACAGACAGGGATTCTGTCGGAATGCCTGTATTGATCGTCGAAAATCGGACTTGTAACCAACCGTTTGCGGGTATTTCAGGGAACTTTTAATAATTTCGCAGCGTACTCGAGGTATCAATGGACGATCGGTGGTGGGAATGGCCACGTTCTTTATACCTGATCGGTTCCTCGGGGCACCATACGCGGGACGAGCGCCGGACCCCCACTCTCCGCCTCGCCCGACAGGTGATCGGAACATGCGTGACACAACCCCCAACGAAACGACGTCCGTGCTCGACGGCTTTCAGGCCGAGCGTGCGGGCGATGACGCGGACAGCTCGTACGAAATCTCGATCGGCAGCGTCGACGACGCGACCCAGGACATCGAGGCGGACTTCGAGGAACTCATGACCCAGGTCCGGGCGGCGCTCCCGACCGACGACGTCCAGTTCGACGAGGCGATCGTCAAGGAGAACCTGGAGGAAGTCCTCCTGATGCTGATCTCGCTGCACGGCGAAACCCACGGGAAGGAGCTCCTCTCGGATCTCAGCAAACACTTCGGGACCCAGCTGAGCCCCGGGACCGTCTACCCGAGCCTCCACGCGCTCGAGGACGAGGAAGTGCTCTCGATGCACGCGAAGGTCCGGACCAAGGAGTACGCGATCGACGACGAGGAGGCCGTCAGAGGCCGCGTCGAGCGCACGATGGTCCAGCACCTCGCGTTCGGACTCCTGCTCTACGCGTTCCTGCCGGAACTGTAACGCCGTCGCCTTTTCGCCCGACGCGACCCATCAGACGAGCGACTGCCGTACCCCGTAGGGCTACTGAATCCACTCAGTGCCCTGCGTCCGGCTCCGCCAGGACCGACTCCGCAATCTCGGTCCGCCTCGATTCCGATAGGTTCGGCGACCGGACCGGAGATCGCCCGACATCGAAACGGGACTCGACGACACGTCCGCGTCAGGAATCGGAATTCGACGCGGCGCCGTCCAGCCGGTCGGCGATCCGGGAGAGCGAGTCGTCGGGCGGCGATTTCGCCGCGTAGACGGCCGACTCGCCGGGGGCTCTCGCGCCGTAGAGAAAGTCGGGTTCCACGACGTCGAGCAGCACCGACCCGCCGTCGACGTCGTGCACGTCGAGCCACTCGTCGAGGCGATCCGGTTCACCGCCGGGATCGCGGGCCGTCGACGGCGAGTCGTAGACGCCGGCGATCCGCAGATCGTCGCCGGTGAGGGCGCGATCGACGCGCGCGAACCGTTCGGTGCCGTCGAGGACGATGCGAATCACCTCGTCGTCGGGAAATCGCGATCGCTCGTCGCCCGGCAGTTCGATCCGCCGGCCGGTCGGCGTCTCGACGACGGTCGCTCTGACGGTCTCGATCGACGGGTGATCGCTCGAAATTCGATCGGTCACGAACCCGTCCCCGGATCAGTCCTCGTCCTCGGCCGCGCCGAGCTGTTCGTCGATCGGCGTCGAACCGGCCTCGGCCACGGAGACGTTGATCTGACTCACGTCGTCGGCGATCTCGCGCCCGCGGACGGTGATCCGACGCCGTTCGCCGTCGCGACGCTGCCGGTAGCCGGTCTCGGTCCCGTGCATCAAGACCGCCTTGAGGCTGGTGCCCGCGACGGATTCGTGCAGGGGCCGGCCCGTCTCGTCGGAGCCGCCCGTGATTTCGAGCGTGTAGCCGTCGAGGCCGAGCGCGCCGCCGTCGACCTCCTCGCCGACCGACTTGCCGATGAATCGATTCGCGTCCTGTCCGTCCGCTTCGAGCTGATACGCCCGTCCCGACTCGGGGTCGCCGAGGACGACGCTGAACGTAGCCATGCCCGGAGCAACTCGGTCGGCGCTCAAAAACCAATCGGAACAAACTTTTGCGCTGCGCTCTGCCGGACCGGCGCCAGCATCGCTGGCGCACGGTCCGCAGACGCTCGGCAAAACTTTGATGAAAAGCGCTCCTCCCTCCCCGCCAGCCGCGCGAAGCGCGGCTTCTCGGTCTGTCGTCGGCCCGCTCGCTCGGCCGCTGGCCTCGCTCGCGGTGAGCAATCGTAACGGCCGTCAGCCGTTCCCCGGGGAGCACGGTTCTCACCAACGTACGAACCGTGCTCCCGGCCGAGAACAAACGAGAGTTTGCCGATCCATCCAAGTGACCGCGGGCCCTACGACCGGTCGTGCCCATCGAACCCGGTCGGCTCGAACTTCGCCTGCGCGAGTCGTTCGGCGGGACGGTCGGCGAGTCCCGCGTCGTAGTCCGGCAGGCGATCGACCTCGCCGATAGCGGGCAGTACGAGGCCGACGTCGGCGTCGCCCTCTCGAACGACCTGCTCGTCGACGAACTCGCCGACGCGCCCGACGGGTCGCCCGCGGATCGGTGGAACTGGTGGGTAGGGGCGCTCGAGGTCGCCTACGGCGGGTACGGCCAGTTCGGGATCCAGCGGTATCGGACCGAGTAGAAATCTGTTTCGGCCGTTGGGCGACTGTCGGGTTCTCCGTGCGGGCGAACCGACGAACCCAAACCCCGCTCGGCCCAATCGAGTATCGATGGAACTGCGGTTTCTCGGCGGCGCGCGGGAGGTGGGCCGGAGTGCGATCTGCGTCGACGATCGACTCCTGCTCGACTTCGGCGCCGACTCGGGGAACCCCCCGAAGTATCCGATCGGCGATCCCGAGCCGGACGCCGTCGTCGTCAGTCACGGCCACCTCGATCACGTCGGGTCGATCCCGACGCTGCTCTCGGGCGCGGACCGACCGCCGGTTCACTGGACGCCGCCGACCCGTGATCTGGCGTTGCTGGTTCTCAGGGACACCCTGAAGCTGCGCGGCGGGACGTACGACTGTCCCTTCACGCGGACCGAAATCGCCCGACTCACCCAGGTATCGACGGTTCACGGTTACCGGGAGCCGTTCTCGATCCTCGGCGGCGCGGACGGCGAGGGGTACGACGTGACGTTCTACGACGCGGGCCACATTCCCGGGAGCGCGCACGTCCTCGTCGACGACGGCGAGACACGGCTGCTCTACGCGGGCGATTTCAACACCGATGACCAGCGCCTGCTCGCCGGGACGAGCGCCCGACCCGACGCGGACGCGGTGATCACCGAGTCGACCTACGCCGAGACGACGCGAGCGGCACGCGAGACCGTCGAAGCCGACTTCGTCGAGTCGGTGCAACAGACGATCTGGGAGGGTGGCACCGTCGTCGTCCCCGCGTTCGCGATCGGGCGCACCCAGGAGGTCCTCGCCAGCTGTGCCGCACACGGAATCGACTGCTACGTCGACGGGATGGGGACGCGCGTCACGGAACTCCTTCGACGGCCGGCGAACGAACCGTTCCTCCGCGATTCGGCCGAGCTCGCCCGCGCGAGCGCCAACGCCCGCGTGGTCGACGGCCGGGACGGGCAACGGCGACGGATCGCCGAGGGGTCGAACGTGATCGTCACGACGAGCGGGATGCTCCACGGCGGCCCAGCGATGACGTACGTGCCCGCGATCCGCTCGAATCCGATCAACAAGATCGCCTTCACCGGCTATCAGGTCGCGGGCTCGCCCGGCCGCGAGTTACTCGACACCGGGCGGGTCGACCTCGACGGCACGGTTCGCCCGGTCAGCGCGCGCGTCGAAGCGTACGACTTCTCCGCCCACGCCGACCGCGAGGGCCTCCGGACGTTCCTCGAGCCCTACCGGGATGCGAGGGTGCTGTGCGTCCACGGCGATCGCTGCGAGGCCTTCGCCGAACGCCTCGGCGCCGACGGATTCGACGCCGCAGCCCCCGCGCTCGGGGATGTAATTCGGATCGCCGACGGGGTGGAATCGTGACTGCGACAGGGTGCTGACCATCGGCGGCCCGGTCCACATCCGGTCCGTCCCGCCACGGCGGTCGACGAGCGCCGACGGTGCCGGTCGGCCGCCAGAATCAGTCCTCCACGGGCACGAAATCGGTATCCGCGAGACGACTCCCGTGCTGGTAGTAGGCGTGTGCGAGCGCCGAGACTGCGAGCATCAGAAAGCAGACGATCGAGACCGTCTGCCAGCCGACGGCCAGCGGATACAGGTCGAAGAACGTCGTCGCCACGAGGACGCCGCTGAGGGCCGTGACACCGAGGTAGTGGGCGTGCCACGGAATGTCGTTCTCCGGGACGTACTCCAGGTACATCTGGACGTGGTTCGCTCGATCGGTCAACTGCATCACGCCGCGGGACTTGTCGAACTCGATGATCCCGAGTTCGTCGAGTTTCGGGAGGTGCGTCTGTCGAAGCGCGGTGTAGACCGACTTTCGATCGTTGTACTCGACCTGGCCCTCCGCCTCGGGGTGTTCGGTCTTTGCGACGTAGTCGACGACGTCGCGGAGCGAGACCAGTTCTTCGTCGGTTTCTTTCAGATATCGGATGGTGCAGATCCGACGATGGTTGCTCAGGACGTCGAAGACCTGATCGCGACTGATCTCCGCGTCGGTCCCAGATCGGCTGCTCCGATCGGGAAGTTCGCTCGAAAGCGAGCTCACGCCGATCCCTCCGCCTGTTCTCGAGTCGACCCGAACCGGACGGTCGATTGGAACGGTTCAACGCAGGCGAGCCTGCGAGACCCGACTCGTTCGCGCCCCGGCCGAGCGGCCGACTCGATCGGCACGTCGCTCGATGATCGAATCATCATATACACATCTTTATTTTATCCTTTAGTTAATTAAATATACGAGGTTTGTTGGCGCGGATTGTCCAAACTGAACGCGATCAGGTGCGAACTGAGCGGTAAAAGGTCGTGAACAGAACGACTCCAAGCCGACGAAGCGGATCGGTACACTAATATCGGTGGCTATCGACAACACGCATCGGCAATATACTGTTGGATCTCGTGATTGGCGGACGATACTTCCAGTAGTGGTTCGAACGGTATCGACCGCCATCGGCGAGGAGGGGCCGGTGGTCGGTGGTCGGAATTCGTCCGGTTACTGCGAGCTTCGAACGAGACGGTCCCTAGTTCGAGGGAATTATTCCGATATTTATCAGGCAGCGGTATGGTAAAATAGGCATTTTACTCACTGCAACAGCGTATCGGACGGCCAGAAACGTTTTGTTCCCGTGAACTGTCGAGTAACCTTAAATCTCTCCCCCGGTAGTTATCGTATCGCGTGTGGGGCTGGGCCGTTCTCGGACCCGTGGGGTGCCAGTGGCCGGTTCGACAGCCTCGATCACCGAAGAATCGATGACACTACGAGATGCGATCGAATACGGGTTGCTCGCGCTCGGGGGGATTCTCGTCCTCTCGCTCGTCCTCGGCTCGGTACTCGGACAGCCGGTACTCTTCGCGTACGTCGAGACGGGGAGCATGGCGCCGACGCTCGAGCCGGGCGACGGCTACGTCGCGATCCCCGCCGCGCTGGCCGGCGAGGTCGAGACCGGGGACGTGGTGGCGTTCGAGTCGGAGTCGGTTCACGGCGGTTCCCTGACGACCCATCGGGTCGTCGACGAACGACCGACCGGGTACGTCACGCAAGGGGACGCGAACCCGTTCGTCGACCAGAGCCAGGGCGAACCGCCGATCACGGACGGGCAGATCGAGGCCGTCGCCCTCTCGGTCGACGGCGAGGTGGTGACGATCCCGAAACTCGGCGTCTTCGCCTCGACGACCGGGTCTGCGATCGGCTGGGTCGAGGGAGTCGTGGCTTCGCTCTTCGGCACCGAACGCCTCGGCCCGTCCCAGCTCATGGTCGTGCTCTTCGGCGTCGGCCTCGTGACGCTCGTCCTCGGCGTCTTCGACGGTGGCGGGGAGGACGGGAGAAGTGAGGCGAAAGGCAGGGATCGGACCCGGGACACCGGTTTCGACGAACGGTACCTGCTGGTCGCCTGTATCGGTCTGGTCTGCCTGGCGGCGACGCTCGCCATGGTCCTCCCGGCGGGCGGAGAGACCTACGGGATCGTAAGTTCCGAGGGCAACTCCTCGAGTCCGACGATCATTCCGGTCGGCGAGACGGACTCGTTTCAGTACCAGATCCACAACGGGGGCGTCGTCCCGATCGTCAGCTACCTCGAACCGGAGACGAACGGACTCGACGCCGAGCCATCGCGGTTCGAGCTCGGGCCGGGGGAGGGCGCGAACGCGACCGTCACGTTACACGCCGCCGACGAGACGGGCTATCACGTCGAAGCCATGCGAGAACATCGCTACCTGATCGCGCTTCCGCCGGGGGCGATCGATTCGCTGTACGCCATCCACCCGTGGGTGCCGTACCTGGCCATCTATGCGGTGCTTTCCGGCCCGCTCTGGCTCTTCTGGCGGGTCTTCGGGGACGGGAGCGACCGGATCCGGTCGCGGCGGCGTTCGCGATCGTCGAGCCTTTTCGACTGGTTACAATCATGACTACAAGGGAACGTGATCGACAGGACGTGCAGGGCGTGTCGGCGACGAGACGACTGGAGATACGACTTCGAGAGGTCCTCGATCGACGATTTCTCGCCGTCGTCGTCCTCCTCGGCCTCGTCGTACTCGGGGGTGGCTGGGTCGCCTACAACACGCACGTCGACCCGGGGACCGAGGAGACGACGGCGGTCGTCGGATCCTGGTCCGAGGAACCCGAGCTGAGCCACCAGGCGCGCGTCCAGGCGGACAACCCCGTCTTCGAGACGGGAACGGTGCGCGCCGATCGCCCGCTGTACTTCACGCGGCTGATGCCGGAACTGGAGGGGCTCTACGCGTACGCCTACGACGGGTCCGTGACCGACGGGTCGCTCTCGGTCGAGGCGACCAGTTACCTCGTGATCCGCGCCGTCGACGGCGAGGAGACGCTCTGGCAGGAACGCGAACGGCTCGAGACGACGTCGGTCGACGGCGTCGAACCCGGAGCGGCCGTCCCGCTTTCGTTCACGGTCAACGTCTCGGAACTCGACGCGCGGATCGGATCGATCGTCGCCGATCTCGGGGCCGATCCCGGAACGACGGAAACGTCGGTCGTCGTCAAGACGACCGCCTCCGGAACGATCGACGGCAAGCAGGTGGCCAACGCCCACGAGGCGACCTACAGCATCGAGCGCAACGACGGTAGCTACGCCGTTACGACGGAGACGAGCGGTCTCGGCGGCGGGGAGTTTACGCGGACGGTCACGACCGAGCGGACGTACGGACCGCTCCGTTCGTTCGGCTCGCTCGCGGCGCTGCTGTTCGGCGTCGGCGCCCTCGCCTGGGTCGTCCACGGCCGTCGGACGGGAACGCTCGGCCCCTCGCGGGAGGAACTCGCCGCGCTGGAACTCGCGCAGGAACGCGCCGAGTACGACGAGTGGGTCAGCCGCGGGCGGATCCCCGTCGGGGAGCTGGAGGGCCCGACGATCGAGGTCGAGTCGCTCGAGGACATCGTCGACGTCGCGATCGACAGCGACCGGCGCGTGATCGAGGATCCGACCGCCGAGGCCTACTACGTGGCGGATCGCGGCGCCGTCTACGTCTACGAACCGGCGGAGTTCCCGGGAGCCGACGAGGCGCTGCCGGCCCCCGCCGACGACGCCGAACCGATCGAGATCGATCCCGAGACGACCCTGGACGAACCGGTCGAAGCCGAGCCCGAGGCGATCCTCGACGACGTGGAGTCGGATCGAGCCCGCCGGGACAGCGCTCCGGCCGCGGGCAGTCGGGTCGCCGTCGACGGCCCCGGAGCGGACCAGGCGTCACTCGAGGCGCTCTTCGCGGACGTCGAAACGTGGGAAGACGAACTCGTGACGCCCGACGCGAACGGGGCGTCGTCCGGCGGCGACTCCGACTCGTCGAATGCGGCCAGTCCGCCCATGGAGCCGGATGGCGGAACGGAGCCCGACGCGACCGATCACGGCTGACGCGGTCGGTCGACACCCACCCGAACCGACCGATCGCCGCTGGCACGAATCCGACGGCTCCGTCGACTCGAATCCACTTCGACCGCGCCCTTCACCAGCTGGAGACTGGCCGGCTCCGCACCGCACAGGGTGAGTCAGTAGCCGACCAATCCGACGTTGTCGGTGCCGCCAGCGCCGAACGAACGGCGTTGTTGCCGATTTTCGGTGGTTCGTTCCCTCGCGGCAGCGCGGACGCTCGGCTCGGCGGTGGGCGACCCTGTCCGACGACAACGGCTCGATGGTGCGAACGGGCCGCGGAGAAACGAGTCTATACATACCGGGTCGAATCACGTGGGTTCTCGAACGAGTCGTGTCGTGCGGCAAGCGCAGCGACACGTCCTCACCAACCATGAAACGACGAAACTTCCTGATCGGCGCCGGCTCTGCCTCCCTCGGCGGCGGAGCCATCGTCGGATCGGGCGCGTTCAGTCGCGTCGAATCGGACCGGGCCGTCTCCATCGCGGTGGCGGAGGACCCGAACGCCTACCTCGGATTGGACAAGTGTGACTCGCCAAACGGCAGTTACGCCCACCTCGACGACAACGGCCACCTCAAGATCTACATGGACGAGGACAACCCCACGCGGGACTCGACCCCGCTCGGGGCAGGAATCAACTCGAATTCCACGAGTTACTTCCACAACGTCTTCCAGATCTGTAACCAGGGCAAGGAATCGGCCTGCATCTGGATCCAGGACGACGATAACTGGCCCACGTACGAGGGCGACCGCCGCGTCGAATTCTACCTCGGCGCCGACGACGAGGCCTCGATCGTCGGCGAGGGTAACGCCGTCTCGCTCGACGTCGGCGAGTGCATCTGCGTCGGCATCCGCACCAAGAGCTACGGCCTCGAGGAGGGCGATATGCTCCTCGACGCACTCGACAACGACGTCACCATCGTCGCCGACGTCGACGGCGACTGTAGCGACGACGGCGGCGAAGAACCACCCGAATGTACCGAACCGAAGGAGAAGACGTGGTCCGACCTCGTCGACGAAGAAGAAGGCGGCGGCCCGGTCGTCCTCATGGGACTCGACTCCGAGGACGGCGCCGGGACGGGCGGCCACGGCGATCCGGCGGATCACGCCTCGATGGTCGAATCCATCCTCGACGACGTGACCAACGGCGGCGATGGGATTCTCGTCCTCGGCGGCGACCCGGACGCCTCGGGCAGCTTGGTCGACGACTACTGGGAGGGCGATCTCGGGAACGCGCCGAACGTCGACGAGACCGTCACGTTCGTCTCCGAGAGCTCCGAGATCGAGTCGGTCGACTTCGACGGGTACGCCATGCTCGGGATCCCGAGCAGCTGTTTCGAGATCACTGCCGGCGTGACGAACGCCCAGAACGCCGCGATCAAGAGCCGCGCGGACGACATCTCCGACTTCGTCAACAACGGGGGCGGCCTCCTCGGGAAAACCCAGGAGGACCTCGACGAACCGTGGGCCTACGCCGATCCGTTCGGCGAGTTGCAGAACCGGGAGATGGGCTGGAATCAGTACGACTCGGTCACGGTCGAACAGGCCGGGCTGGACATGGGGCTCACCCAGAACGGCATGAGCGGCTGGTGCTGTTACCACGAGACGTTCCCCGAGTACCCCGACTTCTTCGACGTGTTACTCACGCGCGACGACGGCGGGCTCGGTGACGGCGAGGCCGGCGCGATCGGCGGGAGCGCGGTCGTCATCCCGCGGGTCGTCTCGTTCGAGGCGACCGGCGCGTCGATCGTCGAGGTCGGCGATACCCAGTCGTACGCCGTCTCGCTGTCCAACGAGGGCGAGGAATCGGAAGGCGAGGTCGAGATCCAGGTCGACGACCCCGACGGCGTCGTCGTCGCCGACTCGCTCCCGGACGACCCCTTCGAACTCGTCGACGGCTACGACGGCTCCTACGAGTTCAGCCTCGAGTGCACCGACCCCGGCGTCCACGAGATCGGGCTCTCGGTCGTCGGGACCGACGGCTCCGAGATCACCTCGATCGTCGTCGACGTCGAGTGCATTCCGGCCGACCCGGGCCTCTGTTGAGAGCCGGGCCGGTCGTCCGTTCGAGAACGGTCGGTGATTCGTCCGGCAGTCCCGTTCGGCGGCTTGTCCGACCGGCCGATCTGCAACTCGAACCGGTGGACCGACGGTTCACCCACCCGATCGGGTTCGCAGATCGGCCGCGGTGCGGATGAATGCTGACCGCGTCCGTCGTGCAGTTGGTCGCGTCTATTACGATATCTCCGTCACCCGATACGGAGCGGTGGGACGAGGCGGCGACGTGATGGGGATGAACTGGCTCGGTGTCGAACAGAACCGGTGTCGTTTCCCGGCAACCGCCGTCGGATCGCCCGAACAGTCCGTGACTCGAGGGAGTGTGGGATGGATCCCGTCGGAGAGACGGCGGGACGCTACGCGCCCCGGCCTCAGTCCCGCACGCACGTGAAACAACGAACGGACTGTGACACGTGAACAGCGGAACTGACGGTAGAGTCGCAACCAGGGCGGTGAAGCCTCGTCCAGGACAGTTGCCGTGACGATCGGGCCGAAACGAGCGCGATCGTGATCGCGTTCGAGGATCGGTCGTCGCCGATCGATGCCATCCGCGTCGACAGCGTTACTCCATCCGCCTCAAATCGGACAACTAACCGAATATTGTTGCCATTCAGGCGGGGTTCAGCCGAAACCATCCGGAGTGTTCTGGATACCACTCGGTCGTTGGTGGTCCATCTACGTGCAATTTCTTACGGGGGGTACACGCCTGGTCTGAACCAGGCACGGGGGCTGGGGATTGCCGGTCTGGACCCGTGCGACACGGAGATCAACCATGAAACGACGCAACTTCCTGGTCGGCATCGGCGGTACAGCACTTGGCGGCAGCGCGCTCATCGGTTCGGGCGCGTTCAGCCGCGTCGAATCGGATCGTGCGGTCAGCATCGAGGTCGCGCCCGACGACGAGGCCTACCTCGGGCTCGTCCCGCTCGATACGAAGAACAGTGAGAACTACGTCGCGCTCGACGAGAACGGACACCTCTACGTCCAGATCGACGGCGAGGGTAACCAGCAGGGGAACTCGGGAGAGGAACCCAACCTCGGCGAAGGCGTCAACTCCGACTCGACGACGTACTTCGAGGGGATGTTCGACATCTGTAACAACGGCAAGGACACGGCGACGATCTCGATCGACGTCACGGATCTCGACTTCCACCCGTCCGCGCCCGAGGGCATCAACGAAGAGGGGTCGCCCATCGTCGACGTGCAGGACGAGGACGGCAACTCGATCGTGATGGACAGCGAGGACGACTGGGAGGCGCCCGGCTACGAGCCGCTCGAACTCGAGGTCGGCGAGTGCGAGACGATGCGCATCGTCACGAAGACCTACGGCGTCGACGCGACGGCCGACGAACCGCTCATCGACGGCAGCGTCACGATCGTCGCCGACGCGCCGGGCGCGGGCGAGGTTCAGAGCTGATCGATCGACGTTTCATCTAGCATGCAACGAAGAACATTCCTCGCGGGCGTCGGTAGCACCACCATCGGTGCGAGCGCGCTCGTCGGAACCGGCGCGTTCAGTCGCGTCGAATCGGACCGGGCCGTCTCCATCGCGGTGGCGGAGGACCCGAACGCCTACCTCGGATTGGACAAGTGTGACTCGCCAAACGGCAGTTACGCCCACCTCGACGACAACGGCCACCTCAAGATCTACATGGACGAGGACAACCCCACGCGGGACTCGACCCCGCTGGGTGCCGGAATCAACTCGAATTCCACGAGCTGGTTCCACAACGTCTTCCAGATCTGTAACCAGGGCAAGGAATCGGCCTGCATCTGGATCCAGGACGACGATAACTGGCCCACGTACGAGGGCGACCGCCGCGTCGAATTCTACCTCGGCGCCGACGACGAGGCCTCGGTCGTCGGCGAGGGTAACGCCGTCTCGCTCGACGTCGGCGAGTGTATCTGCGTCGGCATCCGCACCAAGAGCTACGGCCTCGAGGAGGGCGATATGCTCCTCGACGCGCTCGACAACGACGTCACCATCGTCGCCGACGTCGACGGCGACTGCGGCCAGACGCCGACGTGTCCGCATCTCTACGGTGAATACGTCTGTACGACCTACGAGCAGGACGGTGACGGCTACAAGCGAACGGGCACGGAGTACACCGTCGGGAACGACGGCGCGGGCTCCGGCGCGAGCGTCACCTACGACCTCGCCATCGCCGACTCGCCCGGCGAGTTCCGTTCGGATCACTCGCTCGGATCGTCGACGTCGGAGATCCGCTCCGGCGACGCGAGCGTCCCGCTGGCAGGACTCCTCTTCTGGGAGTCGGGATCGGAGTGCAACCCGCTCGCACAGACGTGGGCGCAGTACAAGACGGAGAACGGTCTCGAGGACCTCGCCGACTGGTACTCGACGGAGGGTCACGGCGTACCCGCGGAGGCGCCGTCCGACGTCGACGACGACCTGCTCGTCGTCGAGGTTGACCTCCCCGCGGAGGGCGAGCCGGACGAGACCATCTCGCCGGAACAGTATCCCGAAATGAGCGACGAGGCGTCGGCACAGGGCTGGCGCACCTGCGACGAACAGCACTGACCTCTGACCGTCGCTTCGAATCGATCCGAACGACCGCAGCGTCGTCCGATCGGATCGACCCCGAGGGCCGTCGAACGCGATCGAGGCGCCCACCCACGGCCGACGACTGCAGAACGGGTCGCCGGCGCGCACTTCGCGTACGAGACGAACAGCCGAACCGGCACGGGCTACTCGCCCGTCGATACCTCTCTTCTCCCGGCAGCGCGATGACCGGCTCGTCGACTGGCCCAGACTCGTCCTGGCCACGACGACCGTCGCGATCGCCGCTACCACGACTCGAGTAGTCGGCAGCCGTCCGCCCGAACACCGTGGTCGGCAGCCGATAGCCCCGGCTCCGCGATATCACGTAACCCGGAACAGTTCGGTGGTGGCCGTGGCCGCGCAGTCCCCCGATCTTGCTCACCCTTCGCGCGATAAACGATCGCTTTGAACTGGTTCAGGACCGCTCTGTGACACCGCTATCGGCGCACTACTAAGTCGTTGCCGGGGATCGATGCCGTCAACGGGGACCGTGCCGGGCGGTTGCCCCTCGTCGGGTCGGCGGCCAGCCGCTTCGCCGACAACGTGGCGGCGACAAGGCCGACGAGATCGACGATCGGTGGACAATGGGATTCGAGACGTAGCGCGAACGCAGCACGAGACTCTACAATGAAACGACGAACGTTCGTTCTGGGAATGGGAACGGCCTCGATCGGAAGTAGCGTCGTCATCGGCTCCGGTGCGTACTCGCGAGTCGACGCGACTCGCGACGTCTCCATCGAGACCGTCGGCGACGACGAGGCCTATCTTCGGTTGCAGTACAACGATACGATCGAGTTCGACTGCGAAGCCGTCGAGACGCTGCTGTGGGTCACCAATCAACTCAAAGCGCCGATCGAGTCGTTCTCGTTCGACGCCGTCGGTGCCGACGAGGAGATCGGGGTCGAACTCCTCGCGTTGCCCGACTCGATCGACGTCGGCGAGACTGCCGAGGTGCGCGCCCGACTATCCTGCCTCGACGGGGACGGAACCCGACCCGTCAACTTCGAGATCGAGGTGTCGGGGCCCGATCTGAGCGTTCACGCCCACCGGACCGACGAGATTTCGATCGCGTGTCACTGTCCGTCGGAGACGGCGTGGGCGATCCGCGAGGGACCGGACGGAACACCGGATCCGACGGCCAACCGACTCAACGAACTCGAGGGAATACGGGCCAATCGCTGGGGCTGGTACCTGCCGTACGAGCTCGGCGCCGGTCCCGTCGACGGCCAGCTCTGGAGCGGAGCGGGCCAGAACGATCTCGACCACGGGGAGCAGGTCGGGTCGGTCGAGTTCGACGACGACGGCGACGCGGTGACCGTCTCGCTGCAATCGAACGAGGGGACGATGCTCCGGAAGAGCCACTGTTACGCGGCCGTCGGAACCGACCGCCTCGCCGCCGTCAACGCCGCACCCGGTCGCTTCCAGCACGACAGCGCGAGCGCGACGTACGATCCCTCGACCTCGACGTACACGATCCCGCTCGACGCGATCGACGGGTCGGCTGCAAGCGCCGAGACGATCGTGCTCGCAGTGCACGCCGACGTCGTGCCCACCGTCGAATGAGACCGGGATCGTGCAATCCGTCTGCACCCCGCGACCACGGCCACGATAACCCGGGCCGGGATCGCTGACCCCCATTACTTACAATAATTCGAATAGATATACCCTGCATTTATTTGGTGTCAGCCCGTTCGCTCCGATGTAATCGGGTGGTCTAATGGGGGCAAAGGGAGTACCACGACGGGACGGTGAATCGCCAGGGGGCCTACCAGGGGCGGACGAGCGAGGGCTCCCGCGCGAGCCGAGCGGGCAGGTCGTCGACGTCGATCGGCTGTACGACGTCCTCGCGAACCAGCGACGTCGGTTCGCGCTGTACTATCTCAAACGCCATCCCGAGGGCGTCACGCTCGGCGAGTTGACCGAACGAGTCGCCGCCTGGGAGGACGGCTGTACGCCGGAGGACGTCTCCTCCGAACAGCGAAAGCGCGTCTACACCGCGCTCCAGCAATCGCACCTGCCCTCGCTCGAGGAGGCGTCGATCGTCACCTACGACGAGGACCGCCGGTTCGTCGAACCGACCGAGGCGCTGGCGACCATCGAGTGCTACCCGACGACCGATACCGGGGACTCGACGGACTGGTCCGCGCGCACGCTCGGACTCGCCGCCGCGTCGATCGGGGTCCTCGCGCTCGGGTGGCTAGGGATCTGGCCGGTGGCGGCGCTGTCGCCCCTCGCCGTCGCCACGGTGATCGTCGTCGCGTTCGGCCTCCTGGCCCTCGGTCAGTGGCACGACGTTCGACGGCGAGCGAGGGGTGCGGACGCACCACCGCCGGAGCTCGAGTGACGGTCACGAACGGGGAATCGTCGCGTGTGAGGCCCCGGCTCGGCCGTCGGTGCCGGGGCAGACCCGACTACCCGTCGAAGAGCCGCTCCAGTTCGGCGTTGATCGATTCTCTATCGACCTCGACGTCGCCGAGATCGACATCGATGCCGACCGCTTCCTCGTAGTCTTCGAGCGTTGGACTGTCAGGAGCCATCATGGGACCTCCGCCGTGATTTCGATCTGATCGTCGATTTCGGGACCGTCGATCGCACTTTCGGGGAACGCGAGGGCCAGCAGGCTGAAGTGAATCGCCTCGCCGGGCCCGACGTCCGGGATCGAAATCCCGCCGCCGGGCTGGATACCCCAGCTGCCCTGTGGAACGAGCAAGACGGCGAGGACGCCGTCGAAGGACGGGGGAAAGATGCTGCCGTCGACGTCGAGGAACGCGATCGGCGAGACGCCCACGTCGACCGCCTGGGTCCCCTGATTCTCGATCGTGAACAGGTTGGCGATTCCCGTCAGGGCGTTCGTATTCACCCCCTTGCCGGCGACGTTGCCGTTATCGCCGGTCAGGTCGACCGCCATCTCGCCGTCGGTCATGGTGGCGTAGTTGCCGTTCGGCCCGTTGTACGGACGGATGCTCAGGTAGGCGTTCGCGTCGTCCGTGACATCGATCGTCACGTCGCGCTCGGCTTCGACGCTCGAGAACGCGCCGGTTCCGAGCGCGAGCGCGCCACAGGTGGCGATCGCACCGCCGCTCAGGACGAATGTTCGTCGTTGCATTGATCGAACACCGTTAGGCCAGCGCCTGGATGACGACGCTGTCGAGCAGTTCTTCGTTCACCGAGATGGATCCGGCCGTCGTGTCCACGACGACGCTGATGCTCGCCTGTTCGCCGACGTCCAGGTCGATCCCGTTCGACAGCGAGTTGCCGTTGCTATCCTCGAACGTCACGGCGTCCGGGTGCTGCCCGGATTTCGAAATCCCGACGGAGACGGGCTGGGTTCCGTGATTCGCGACGACGAACAGGTCGTCGAACTCGGTCACCGCGTTGGGGTTGACACCCGTTCCGCCCGCGTTCGTCGGGTTGGAGTCGCTCATGTCGATGGCGAGGGTGCCGCCGTCCCCGTCGTCGACGACGTAATGTGAATCCGTTCCCTTCAGTTTCAGGTACGCGCTCGCGTCGTCCGCGACCGCGACGTCGATGTTTCGCGCGGCGGTGACGGAAGAGAACGCCCCCGTCCCCACTGCCGCCGCCGTTGCCGTTGCCAGTGCGCCCGTACCGATGATGAACTTTCGTCGCTGCATGCTATCTCGCCCCCGAGGGGCACGCGGTACTATCCGAAGCGGGTATATCGTAATACAGACGTGGCGTCCGTTCACCGTCGGTTTGACCAGCAGTCAACAACCTCCCACACAGGTGTTCCGAGTGTTGACCGCCGGTCAACGGCCATCCACACGCGTATTCCGAAGGTTGACCGCCGGTCAACGGTATACTGTGAACCACCGTCCGCATTACATGTAATATTAATATAAATTTCACCGCGAGCAAATGCAGATACTCTGCGGGAAGAACTGTTCGAACTTTGCGCTTCCATAACTTTCGATAGCTCTTCCGTGATATTTATTTTGGCGATAAGTGATGGAATACTTTTAATTGTGTCGTCGTTGTGTTCGTGGCACGGATGGCGACAGCGCACGGCAAGGGAACGGGGGCGCGGGTGAGCGAACAGGGTGTACAACTGACGGAAGACGAACTCTTTGAGCTCCTGGCGAATCAGCGACGGCGACAGGTGCTCTACGCGCTCATGTGCGAAGGAAAGACGTTGACCATCGGTGATCTCTCCCAGCGGATCGCCGCCTGGGAGGACGGACTCGACTACGAGGAGGTTTCGAGCAAGGATCGAAAACGCGTCTACACGGCGCT
Organism: Halovivax limisalsi; assembly: GCF_023093535.1. NCBI lineage: Archaea > Methanobacteriati > Methanobacteriota > Halobacteria > Halobacteriales > Natrialbaceae > Halovivax > Halovivax limisalsi. The sequence goes on along the minus strand of NZ_CP095757.1, from coordinate 1,384,050 downwards.
CCAGCAGTCACACCTGCCGAAGATGGATCAGAGTGGCGTCGTCAACTTCGACCGCGACCGGGGGACCGTCGAACCGACGGCGGCGCTGTCGGACGTCGAGATTTACATCGACGTCGTCCGAGGGCACGAATTACCGTGGAACGAGTACTATCTGGGACTGGCCGCGGTGTCGGCGATCGTACTCGTCGCATCCGTGCTCTCGATCTATCCAGTGTCGACCCTTCCCCCGCACGCGGTGACCGTCTTCGTCGTCGTTTCCTTCGCCGTCTCGTCGCTCGCTCACCGATTTCTCGCACGACGGAGTCGACTTGGAATCGACGAGGATCCGCCACTCATCGACGACGATTCTCGGGATAGGCTGTTGCAGTAAGGAAACCACACGCCCGTCGATCCGTCCCGGAAGTGTTGATCGTGACCGATCGGGCCGGCCGTCGAAGACCGTCGAGACGCGTCGCGGACGCTCGTCGCTCAGTCGTCCGCAGGCGCTTCGGTGCCGCCGTCCTGCGCCTGGGCCTTCGTCCAGGAGAGCTTGCCGCCGGCGGCGAGGATGTCGCGCTCGCGCTGGGAGGCGTCGAGCGTCGCGATGTACTCGTCGGTTCCGTTGACGCGAACGGTGAACTCCGAGCGCCCCTCGGAGACGCCCGTCTCGACGTCCTCGACGATCTCGACCTCGTCGCCCTGGTCGATCGAGTCGTAGGCGGCCTCGTCGATGACCAGCGGGACGATCCCGAAGTTAAAGAGGTTCGCGCGGTGGATCCGGGCGAAGCTCCGGGCGAGGACCGCCTCGACGCCCAGGTGCATCGGACACATCGCGGCGTGTTCGCGCGAGGAGCCCTGGCCGTAGTTCTCGCCGGCGAGCAGGACGCCGCCGTCGGCTTCGGCCGCCCGGTCGGCGAACGTCTCGTCGACGCGGCTCAGCGTGAACTCGGAGAGTTTGTCGATGTTCGAGCGGTACATCAGGATGTCCTGGGTCGCTGGGATGATGTGGTCCGTCGTGATGTTGTCGCCCATCTTGAGCAGGACCTCGCCCGCGATATCCTCGTCGATCCCCTCTCGCAGCGGCACCTCGCCGATGTTGGGCCCCTTGATGAGGTCGTCGTCGACGGCCTGATCGGGGGTGATGAGGTCGGCCTTCGAGGCGTCGTACGCCTCGGCGAGTTCGAAGCCGGGCGCCTCGAGATCGCCGAGTTCGTCGGCCAGGTCCCGCGGGTCGACGATCTCGCCCGCGAGGGCGGCCGCGGCGGCGACCTCGGGCGAGCAGAGGTAGACGTTGTCGTCCTCGATGCCGGACCGGCCCTCGAAGTTGCGGTTGAAGGTCCGCAGCGAGACGGAGTCCGAGGCGGGGACGTGACCGATGCCGATGCAGGCGCCGCAGGTCGCCTCCGAGAAGTTGACGCCGGCGGCCATCAGCTCGGCGACCCAGCCCTGGCGGGCGAGCAGTTCGGAGGCCTGCTTCGAACCGGGCGCGACGATCATCTCGGTCTTGCGGTCGACCTGGCGGCCCTCCAGCATCTTCGCGGCCGGGAGGACGTCCTCGTAGGCGCCGTTGGTACAGGAGCCGACGATGACCTGGTCGACATCGGTGCCCGCGACCTCGCGGACGGGAACGACGTTGTCCGGCATCGACGGCTCGGCGATCAGCGGCTCGAGCTCCGAGAGGTCGACGACGATCTCGTCGTCGTACTCGGCGTCGTCGTCCGGCTGGAGTTCGGTGTACGCCTCGCCGCGGCCGACGCGTTCGAGGTAGTCCTTCGTCTGCTCGTCGGTCGGGAAGAGCGACGAGGTCGCGCCCAGTTCGGTCCCCATGTTGGTGATCGTCATCCGCTCGGGCGCGGTGAGCGTCTCGACGCCCGGGCCCGTGTACTCGAGGATCTTGCCGACGCCGCCCTTGACGGTCAGCCGGCGGAGGAGCTCGAGGATGACGTCCTTCGCGGTCGCCCAGTCGGGGAGTTCGCCCTCGAGGCGGACGTTGACGACTTCGGGCATCTCGATGTAGTATGGCGCCCCGCCCATCGCGACGGTGACGTCGATCCCGCCGGCGCCGATGGCGAGCTGGCCCAGCCCGCCCGGCGTCGGCGTGTGCGAGTCGGAGCCGAGCAGCGTCTTGCCGGGCGCGGCGAAGTTCTCCCGGTGGACGTTGTGACAGATGCCGTTGCCGGGTCGGGAAAAGTGTGCGCCGTAGGTCCCGGCGGCCGACCGGAGGAACCGGTGGTCGTCGGTGTTCTTAAAGTCGAACTGGTAGGTCTGGTGGTCGCAGTACTGGGCGGCGATCTCGGTCTGGACCTCGTCCAGCCCCATCGCCTCGAACTGCAGCCAGACCATCGTTCCCGTCGTGTCCTGCGTGAGTACCTGATCGATCTCGATCCCGATCTCCTCGCCGGTCTCGAGTTCGCCCTCGACGAGGTGATCGTCCAGAATTTTCTCGGTAAGCGTTAGTCCCATAGCACCCGGAAATCGGCCGCGCGGGGCCATAAAACCAGCGTGTTCGTCGCATCGAACGGAGGGAGAATTTGACGTTCGGTCACTTCGTCGCAATAATTACACGAATAATGATTCGGTTGTGGCGGGCCGAGTCGGTCGAACACCGAACGTCCGATCGGTTGCGGCCTCGGCACTCGGTCTGCTCGCGATCAGTGATCGGCTTCGTGCGGGTTCGGTTCGGTGCCGTACTGCTCGGCGTGCTCTGCGTACTCGATGAACCGCGGCGCATCGGGGTCGAACGGCCGCTGCAGGGATTCGAAGGCCTGCTTCTTGTCCCAGCTCTGGAGCTTCCCGATGGCGCTCCGATTCTCCAGATCGTGATACTCCAGATCGGACTCGGCGTGTTCCCAGGCCTCGAGACCGCGCTCGGTCCGGACGATGACCGACGAGAACCCGTCCGAGGAGCCGACGGAGCCGATTGCAAGGTCCGCCGCGTAGCCGGTGAAGTCCGCACACTCGTCACAGCCCTTGAGCGTGGCGTCGTGGAACTCGGTGACGTCTTCGGCCAGGATCGGATCCAGATCCCGGTCGTAGACGCGCATCTCGCCCTCGATGACGTCCATCTTCCCGATCTCCTCCGGCGAGATACCCCGTTTCTCCGCTAGTTCCTCTCCGAGGAGCCGTTCGTAGTTGAAGTTCTTCGTACAGAACAGCGCGATGCGGTACTCGACGGCCCTGAGGCCCGCCTCCTGGGCCTGCAGGTCCCAGTCGAAGTCCTGGAGCGCGCGAAGCCCCTCGATCTCGCAGGGCGTCCCGACGACGGCGAGGGACAGGTCTTCCGGGTCGTTGTCCGGAAGCTTGTGCGCCCACTGCGAGAGGTCGAGGTTGCCGAGCGCCATCGTCTGGTTGTAGAACGAGCCGGCGTTTTCGACCAGCTCCTCGTGGGAGGTCGCGAGGAAGGACTCGGCCTTCCACGGATCCTCCTCGGACTCGGTGGCGACGAGCGCGCCGTCGATCTCGCCCGCCTCGAGCAGGTGCGAGAGGATCGACGTGACGACGCCGCCGTCCTGGGCGCCGCGGCGCCAGTCCTCGGCGACCCGCGCGGAGAACTCCGTGATGGGGTCGCCGGCGCCGGAGACGTTGTCCTCGCCGCCCGTGATCTTCCACTGGCGCTCGTAGCGCAGCCCGCCGCGCGGACAGAAGTCCCAGCACATCGAACAGCCGGTGCACATCTTCACCAGCTCGGGTTTGCCGTCGTCGCCGATCCCGATGGAGTCGGAGGGACAGGCGGCGACGCAGGTGCCACACTGGATACAACGATCGGCCTCGATGACGGCCTCGTCGAGCTCCATGAACCAGGTCTTCTCGTCGGGCGTCTCGATGTCGTTCATCTCCGAACGGATCGAGTAACCGGGCGTCTCGAGGTCGATCCCGTCCGGGACGCCCGGTCTGGCCGTCGGGTCGACGTCGGGATCGTCGACGTCCTGACTCCGTCCCACCGCCGGCTCGGTGAATTCGAGGTCGCCGAGGCTGCCCGATTCGTCGACGTTGGCCGGTTGCGCGCCGCCGTCGGTTCGTGTCCCGCCGTCCGCGCGGAGTTCGACCGACGAGTCCTCCGGCGCCGACGAGTCATCCGACCTGCCCGCCGGCCGATCGGCGTCGTCGCACCGACACTCGCCGTCCTCGCACCCCGCCGACGCCGAGTCGCCGGCCGCCGACGATGCGGGTACCCCTGGAAGGGGTTCGTCAGTCACCGTGAGCCACCCCCGAAGCGACCGGCCCAGCAGCCCGTTGCATCACGTCTCGCAGACGGTCGTTCTCGATCCGGCGCGTCCACTCGTAGAAGCGCTCGCCGTCGGCGCGCTCGTCGGCGTACGCCTCGAAGAGCTCCTCGAGCGCGGGGACGACGGATTCGGCCGGGACGGCGGTTTCGACCCAGTCGAGGAACTCGTTGTCGCCCCCCAGCGCCCCGCCGAGGCCGACGTCCATCCCCTCGACGAGAGCGTCGCCCTCGGCGTTGGTCGTCACGTCGCTCGCGAGGGCATCGCCGTCGACCGCCACCGTCTCTCCGCGGAAGCCGATATCGGCGATCTGGGGCTGGGCGCAGGAGGCCGAGCAGCCGGACATGTGCATCCGGACGACGTCGAGATCGTCGGGCGTGTCGATCCGCTCGTCGAGTTCGCGCGCCCAGCGCTTCGTGCGCTTCTTGGTCTCGATGATGGCGTAGTTGCAGAACTCGTCGCCCGTACAGCCGACGGCGCCGCGCGAGAACGGGCCCGGATCGGGCTGGTACTCGGCGGCGAACGGTTCGGCGAGGAGGTCGTCGACGCGCTCCTCGGGGACGTGCGTGACGAGGAAGTTCTGGTCCGTCGCCAGTCGAATCGACGAATCGTCCGTGCCGTACTCGCGGGCGGCCCGCGCGGCCGCGGCGAACTCGTCGCCGCCCATGCGGCCGGCGACGACGTTGAAGCCGACGTACTGCAGGCCGTCTTCGCGCTGATCGTGGACGCCGACGTGATCCCCGACGTAACCCTCGGTCAGGTCGGTCCCGCGCTCGCGGAGGTCGACCGTACACCGGTCGCGGACCGCCTCCTCGAACGCGTCGGGGCCCAGCTGCTCGACGAGGTAGCGCATCCGGCAGACGCCCCGGTTCTCGCGGTCGCCGAGTTCCTTGAACGTCTGGGCGACCGCCCGGCAGAACTCGACGGCGTCCTCGGGCCGGACGAAGACGTCGAGCGGCGAGGCCATCCGCGGGCCGTCCGAGAGGCCGCCGCCGACGCGGGCGTGGAAGCCGTAGTAGGACTCCCCGTCGATCGCTTTCCTCGCGGGCGTCAATCCCACGTCGTTGATCTGGGACTGCGCGCAGTCGTGGGCGCACCCAGTGATGGTCAGCTTGAACTTCCGGGGCAGGTTGGCGTACTCGCGGTTCCCGGTGAAGAAGTCGGTCACCGCGTCGACGACCGGCTGCGCGTCGAAGCACTCGTGGTCGTCGAGGCCGGCGGCGGGACAGCCAAGCACGTTCCGGGCCGAGTCGCCACAGCCCTGGACGGTGGTCAGCCCGACCTCGTCGTACCGATCCCAGATTTCGGGGACGTCCTCGATCTCGATCCAGTGCATCTGGACGTCCTGACGCGTCGTCAGATCGAGGAAGGCGTCGCCCCACAGCTCGTTCTGGTCGGCGCCGCCGAACTCGTCGGGCGCGGTGGCGAACTCGTCGGCGACCTCGCCGATCACCGCGGCCTGCTCGGGCGTCAGAAAGCCGCCGGGCGCCTTCGTCCGCAGCATGAAGTAGTCGTCGTGCTTCCCGTGTGCGTAGAGCCCGGCCCACTTCAGACGTTCCCACTCGCCATCGCCGGCGCGATCCTCGATCTCCGCGAACGAGCAGCCGTCGTCCGCGTACTCGCGAACGTCGTCGAGCACGTCGAGCGGATGCTTCTCTCGCTTGTGCGCTTCGACCGCGTTCACGCGAGCGCCACCTCGGTTCGGGTGAACGCGTCGCGTCGGGCGAACGCGTCGGAAGTCGTCGGTCGAGTTGGCCGGCGCGCGGCTCGTGTTGCTCCGTCCATCGTGAGCGGGCAATCGCCGCGCCATCCCATGTAGCTCTCCGTCCGGGCAGGGCCTGGCGGGGCTCGAGAACGGCGGCAATATTTGCGGCCCCGTCCGCTCGGTCCGTCGTCGCGTTCAAGGCGAGCCGAACGACCGCCACTGCCGCCCGATCGGGTCGAGCGGCCGCGAGCGTTCCGCACGCGGCGTCGGCTCGACGAGTCGATCGGGCGTTCGATTCGCACCGGACCGATACGCCACACCGATTCCGACCCGGCCATCGTCAGATACAGCGTCTAACGAGGGCGATCCCGCGTCCCACGCGACGACGTGTGACGGTGATTCCCCGGTCGGTATCGAACGAATCAGACGGTTTCACCGGTCTGGAACCGCGAGGGGCCTCGCGCGGGTTTCGGCCGGGCCCGCCCGGCCGTCATCAGTTCCGGCAGTACTTGATTCAACCACAGACCGACGGAAATCGCTGACGCGGAGGACTCGGCTATAGGGGTTCGGTTCGAGGGGTGCAGTATGACCGACCCAACGTGTCCCGCTCGATCGAGCGACCGACAGCCGGAAGACGACGGCGACGTGAACGAGCACGGTCGAACTGCGACGACCGACGACGAACCCGGAGCCGACTCGATCGCTCCCGACTCCGTCGACGACGAACCCGCCGACACAGCCGACGCCGACCGGAGCCATCTCCGTGACGTGCCCGTCGGCAGCGGCTGCACCGAGATCTGGGAACATCTCGCCGAACATCGCGAAGACGATGAGTGAACGCGCCGCGTCCCCGACGACCGACGGAGTGACGAGCGGATCGCTCGCCGCGACGACGCTCGTCCTCGTCGGCCACGGCTCGCACCACTCCGCCCGGTCGGCCGATCCCGTCTACGCGCACGCGGACCGGATACGCGACCGCGGCGCCTTCGCGGCCGTCAGAACGGCGTTCTGGAAGGAATCGCCGTCGCCGCGGGAGGTTCGTCGAACCGTTCCGACCGCCCGCGCCGTCGTGGTGCCGGTCTTCATGGCCGCGGGCTACTTCACCGAAACGGTCCTCCCGCGGGAGCTGGGGCTCGACGACGCGTCGGCCGTCGAGGGAGGGACGGTCGCGTACGCGGAGCCGGTCGGCACGCACCCCGCGGTGTCGACGGTCGTCGGCGATCGCGTCGACCGCCTCGTCGGCGACCGCGAGCGTGACGTCGGGGTCGCGATCGTCGCCCACGGGACCGACCGCCACGCCGGGAGCGCGGCCGCGGCGCGCGCTCACGCCGATCGCCTCCGGGAGGCTGGCCGATACCAGGAGGTGCGGGCGCTGTACCTCGACGAGTCGCCGGCCGTCGACGCCCTCACGGACCACTTCGCGGCCGAGGACCTGGTGGTCGTGCCGCTGTTCGTCAGCGACGGGCCCCACGCGCGAACGGACGTGCCCGCCGCGATCGGCCTGGTGGACGGAGACAGGGCGGTCGAATCCGGCGCGGCCGAACCTCTCGACGGCGCCGGCGACGTTGTCGTGGCCGCCGGTGCCGGCGACGAACCGGTCGAGCTCGACGGCCACCGCGTCCGGTACGCCGGCGCCGTCGGGACGGACCCGTTGCTCGCGGACGTGATCCTCGACCGGGCGCGCGAAGCGCGCGCGTTGACGGGCGCCTCGGAGCCGCCGGCGACCCCGACGGATAGCAGTGCGCGGACGGACGGTGCCGCTCCCCGATCCGCGTCCGGACGGGCGTTCGTTCGATGGGTCCACGGCGGTGCGGCGGCCCTTCCAGGCGGCATCACGGACGCCCACGCGCCCGATACCGCGGCAGACGGAGACACCCAGCCGCCGCTCGAGCCCGGCGGACGCTCCGATCGGCGCCGAGCCCGAACGTGGGGCCAACTGTGGATCGCGATACCGCGCGAGTCGGACCCGTGTCGATACGAACTCCGACACGAGGCCGATCGAGGGGCCTCGCGGACCGAACTGCGGGACCTCGACCGAATCCGAGACCTGCGAACCGCGATTCGGTTCGACGACGAGGAACGGTTCCGCCCGCTGCGAACGGCGCCGACGCTCCCGACCGGCTGGCGCTTCGTCGCCCTCGACGGGCGGACGCTCGTCCGCGCCGTCGAAACGGTCTACCCGGCGACGATCGCGAACTGGTATCGGGATCGAACCGACGACCTCGACGTCACGCACTTCCGCGCGACCGCCGAGCGCCAGACCGGCCGCTACGAGGACCTCGAAACCCTCGACGAGCACACCGTCGAAGCGGTCGCCCACGCCTGCTGTGATGACGGCGCGTGTCTGAAGCGTCGGTGCTGGGAGTTCGACGCGGACGCGACCCTCGACGCGGCGAGCGGGTCGGGACGCCTGCCCTGCCGGGAGCCGTGCTCGCAGGTCCTGGAGACGGCCCGCGAGTTCGGTCTCGCCGGCCCCGACGACGGAGGTGTCGAGTCGTGAGCAGCGACGCGGGGACCGTCTCGCTCGTCGGCGCCGGACCTGGCGATCCAGACCTCCTGACGGTGAAGGCTCGCCGTCGCCTCGACGAGGCGGACGTCGTGTTTCACGACGCGCTGGTGACGCCGGCGCTGCTCGAGACCTGCCCGGCGTCGACGGCCCTCGTCGACGTCGGAAAGCGACCCGGACCCGACGGCGAACGGCCGACCCAGGGCGAGATCAATCGACGGTTGGTCCGGGCCGCGCGAGCGGGGCGGGACGTGGTTCGCCTGAAAGGCGGCGATCCGTACGTCTTCGGTCGCGGCGGCGAGGAAGTCGAGTTCCTCGCGGCCGCCGGCGTCGACGTCGAGGTCGTCCCCGGGCTGACGAGCGCCGTGGCGGGACCGGCCGTCGCGGGCATTCCCGTCACCCACCGCGAGCACGCCTCCAGCCTGACGGTCGTCACCGGCCACGAGGATCCGACGAAGGACGAGAGCGCGCTGGACTGGGAGGCGCTCGCCCGGACGGTCTCGGCGGGTGGGACGCTGGTGGTCCTCATGGGCGTCGGTCGACTGCCGGCGAACGTCGCGACCCTTCGCGAACACGGGGTGGCCCCCGACACGCCGGTCGCGATGGTCGAGAAGGCGACCTGGGACGACGAGTACACCGTGATCGGCAGGCTGTCGACGATCGTGTCGCGGGCGACCGACGCCGGCATCGAGCCGCCGGCGGTCACCGTCGTCGGCGACGTCGTTTCCGTGCGCGATCGGGTGATCGAGCGCGCGGAATCGGCCGGCTCGGCCGAGGGAGCCGACACTCAGTCCCGCGCGCTGGTACCGGACGGAGGTCGACGATGACCGAGGACTGGTCGCTCGATCGGCTGGTGGGCGAAGTCGTCGGGTCGGGACCGCGATCGGCGTCGGACATGACCTACGAGCAGGCCCACGCCGCCATGGAGGACGTCCTGGACGGCGATCCTCATCCGGTCGCCCTCGGCGGGTTCTGGATCGCCAACCGGTGGAAGCGCAATACGCCCACCGAACTGGCCGGGTTCGTCGACGCCATGCGATCGGTCTCCGTCGAAACCGCGGTTCCGGACGCCGACCCCGTCGACATCGGCGCGAACTACGACGGCAAAGCCGACACCGCACCGCTGGGCGTGGCGAGCGGGATCGTCGCGGCGGCCGCCGGGACGCCCGTGGCGGCCCACGGCGCCGACCGGGTCCCGGCGACGGAGGGCGTGACGTATCGCCACGTGCTCGACGAACTCGACGTCCGGACCGACCTCTCGCCCGCGGCCAGCGCGGCCATGGTGGACGAGACCGGCTTCGGGTTCTACGACGCCACGCGGTTCAACCCCGGCGTGCACGCGCTCCTCGATCGCCGTCGGGCGCTCGGCCTCAGGACGTTCCTCAATACGGTCGAGACGCTCGCGAATCCGGCGGCGGCCGAGGTCCACCTCGGCTCGTTCTTCCACCGCCCCTTCGCCGAACGAGTGATCGCGACGCTCCGCGAGAGTCGAACGATCGACGCGTCCCGCGTCGTGATGGTCCACGGCCAGGAGGGCGCCGACGACGTTCGCCCGGGCTCGGTCCGGCTCGTCGAGTGGCGCGATCGCGGGGAGCAAGCGGCCAGTTCCGGCCCGGACGACGGGGCCGAGGAGCCCTCGGTCGAAATTTCGGAGATCGAGACCGAGGCGTTCGGCGTGGAACCCGGCGTGCTCGACGATATCGAGGCGACGCCCGCGGACGGCGACCTCGCCGAGACGGCCGCTCGAGTGACGCGGGAGGTCGTCGCCGGTGACCGCGACGGACCCGTTCGGAACCTCGTCGCGCTCAACGCGGGCATTCGAATCTACGCCCGAGACGACGAGCGATCGCTCTCGGGGGCCGTCGAGCGAGCTCGAGGGGCCATCGCGGACGGCTCGGCGGCCGACGTCCTCAGGGCACTCCAGCGATTCGAGCCGGCCGACGACGTACCGGCCGCCACACCCCGCTACCCGCGGCGCTGAACCGGCGTCCGATCGACCGGGTGAACCTGTCGGTCGAACGCGATACGCTTTTGCCGGTACCGACAACTCTCTCCACCATGTACCGATCCGGCGCCTTCGTGGCCGAGTGCGTCTCCCCCACGACCGACGAACAGGTCCAGCCCAACGGCGTCGACCTCACCCTCGACGTCGTCTTCGAACAGCTCGAGCCCGGCCGCATCACCCGCGACGAGAAGGAGATCGGCGATCGCGTCGCCCGACCGCTCGAAGAGCTCGAGGAGAAAGCGCCCGCGACGTACTACCTCCCGGAAGGCGTCTACGTGGCTCGATACGGCGAGCGCATCGAGATCCCCGACGGCCACGTCGGCTTCGTCTACCCACGCTCCTCGCTCATGCGGAACTCCTGCATGCTGAACACGGCCGTCTGGGACGCCGGCTACCAGGGGCGCGGCGAGGGGCTGTTGCAGGTCCACCACGACATCGAACTCGAACGCGGCGCCCGAATCGCCCAGCTCGTGCTGGCCGAGGCGGATCACGAGGACGTCTACGACGGGTCCTACCAGGGCGAGAACCTGTAGCCGGCGCCGTCGGAACCGGTTTCGAGCGCCGTTTAGGGAGATTCGACGGAGTGTTCGTTCCGACCGATCCGCTCGACGGGTCAGCGGTGTCCCAACTGCGCCGGCCACGAGTCCCGGCGCCCGACGGATGGAGCTTTACCGGTTCGTTCGCCTAGGGGAGGTATGACGGGTGTCGAGCGCGGATGATGGCCACGACCCACGGCTTCGTCGCGCTGGCTGTCGTCGCGCCGGTCGCGGTCGTCGCGCCCGACCTCGCGACGCCGCTGGCGGTCGGCGCGATCCTGGGCGGGCTCGCGCCGGACCTCGACGTCGCGTTCGTCCACCGACGGACGCTTCACTTCCCGCTGCTCGGGGCGATCCCGGCCGCAGCCGGCGCGGCTCTCGCCCTCGCCGTCGCGACGCCCGCGACGGCCGGGGTCGCCGCGTTCGTCGTCGGCGCCTGGACGCACGCCGCGAGCGACTGGATCGGCGGCGGGCCGGAGTTCGACCCGTGGACGAACCCGACCGAACGGGCGGTCTACGACCACGTCCGCGATCGGTGGCTCCGGCCGCGGCGCTGGGTTCGCTACGACGGCGCGCCGGAGGACGCAGCACTGGCGATCGCCCTCGGACTCGGCTCGCTCGTCGTCTTCGAGGCCCGCTGGATCGAAGGGCTGATCCTCGCCGGCATCACCGTCTCCGCCGGATACGCCCTCCTCCGGCGCCGGATCGCCGCCTGGGCCGGTCCCGATCGATAGGTGGATTCGCCTCGTTCGTAATTGACCGATTGTCGATCCGTCCGGATCCGCGACCGGTCGGATTTCGGTACGCTCTTGGCCCGATAGGCGAACCGACGGGTATGATCGACGTCGCGCTCGCCCGGATGACGCATCTCGTCTTCGCCGCGCTGTGGGCCGGAAGCGTCTGTTTCGTCGCGCTGGTCGTCGTCCCGCTCGCCCGGGACGGCGCGTTTCGCACGACGCAGCCGCTCGAATCCATCACCGGGTCGCTGAAGCTGGTTTCCCGGGTCAGTTCGGTCGTGTTGTTCCTCACCGGCAGCCACCTCGCCGGTCGCCTCTACACCGTCGAAACGCTGGGGGGCTCGCCCAACGGGCACCTCGTCATCACGATGACCGTCCTGTGGCTCGTCCTCACGGCGCTCGTCGAGGTGGCTGCGGCCCGATTCGGGCGCGGACTGGCCGAAGACAAACTGCGAGAGCCGGCCCACCAGACGCTCACCCTCTTTCGACTCGGCGCGCTGGTCGCGATCGCGCTCCTCGTCGTCGCCGGCTCGCTCTCGGGGAACCTCGCCGGGTTCCTCTGAGACGCGTCCGTCCACCCCCGGGATCGGTGGCGACCATCACGTCCCCGGGACAGTTGTGAATCATCGCACGCCGACCCCGAAGCCGCTCGACGGCCCGCTCGGGCGGGTGAGGGGCTCGAGGGTCACCCGGCGTGGAATTCTCACGTTTGAAATTTTCTGCGGAAGATACTTATAGGTCAAATCTCACGTACTGAGATAATGCGAAACGGCAGGGCCATCGGCCTCTCGCTGCTGGCGGTCGGAACGGCGGCGGTCGCCGGATACGTGCTTCGCTCCGGTCGATCACGCGCGTCGATCGCTCGCGTCGAGGCGAGCATCGGCGCACGCACCGTCGAGGACGTGCCGTCGACGGCGACGGTCGTCGACGTCTCCTCCGATCGACTGCGAGACATCCCGGGGGCGAAACGGGCGATCGAACGCGCCGTCGATGCGAGCGCCGACGACGGCTGGGTCGAAGTGACCTTCGCCGACCGGGACGCCTGGTCCGTCGTCGACTCGCTTCGCGGTGCGCTGCCGTACTACGACGGCTGTGCCGGCGAGTACAACGGCGTCTACGTCAGAGCCGACGACCGCTTCGTCGTCGTCGACGCCGTCGGCTGGGCGGAGCTCGAAGGGCAGACGGTCTGAGATCGGCGTTCCCGTGTCCTGTCGACCTGGGTGCGCCTCCCCGGTGGTTCTCCACGTCGCGTTCGAAGGCCAGTGGATCGTGAGCGCGGGCCGTCGCGGTGTGCGAGCGTCACCGCGAGGCGCGAACCGGAACCCTGACGACGCCCGCCCGAGGAGCCCCGGACATGCAACTCGGGCTGATCGGACTCGGACGGATGGGGCGGATCGTCGCGGATCGGTGTCTCGACGCCGGGATCGACGTGGTCGCGTTCGACCTGGACGACGAGGCCGTCGCCGCGGCGGCCGACGCGGGCGCCGAGCCGGCCGATTCCGTGACCGATCTCGCGACGCGCCTCGACGCGGGCGACGGGCCGACGTGCATCTGGCTGATGGTGCCCGCGGGCGAAGCCGTGGACGCCGCGCTCGACGACCTCGAACCGCACCTCACCGGCGAGGACGTCGTCGTCGACGGCGGGAACTCCCACTTCGAGGATTCGGTCCGCCGGGCCGAAACCTGTCCGGCGGCCTACCTCGATTGCGGCACCTCCGGCGGGCCGGCGGGCGCCGAACTCGGCTTCTCTCTCATGATCGGCGGCCCCGAGTGGGCCTACGAGGCGCTCGAACCGGCCTTCGACGCCGTCGCGACCGGCCCGGACGGTCACGCCCGGATGGGACCGTCGGGCTCGGGTCACTACGTCAAGATGGTCCACAACGGCGTCGAGTACGCGCTCATGCAGGCCTACGGCGAGGGCTTCGAACTCCTCCACGAGGGTCGGTACGACCTCGATCTGGAAGCGGTCGCGGGCGTCTGGAACAACGGCGCCGTCATCCGCTCGTGGCTCCTCGAACTCTGCGAGGAGGCCTTCCGCGAGGAGGGCGCCGACCTCGGCGACGTGGCCGACCGCGTCGAGGGCGGCTCGACCGGCACCTGGACGGTCCAGGAGGGCCTCGAGCAGGAGGTCCCGGTCCCGCTCATCTACACCGCGCTCGCCGAACGATTCGGGTCGCGAGCCGACGACGGCCGATTCTCCCGGCGCCTCGCGAACCGGCTCCGATACGGGTTCGGCCGCCACGCGGTTCCACGACGGGACTGAAGCGAGTGCTCGGTCAGCACACGGTATCGGTCCGCCTCGCGATCGGTCGCGCCCCTCCACCCGCGTGTAGGGGAACCCCCGACGGGGTATCACAATATTGATTTTAGTCGGCTGTCACTGCCCGTACAGTGCCAGACGAGCCCCGTGACGGATCCGACGGGGATCGCGAACCGCCGGGCAAGGGGGAGGATGCCGATCGCACCGGGTCGCCACCCGGGAGCGAGAACGGGGCGCCGCCGTCCGATTCCGACGGTGCGGAACCGCCCTCGCCGCCGGCGGGCGACGATCCCGCGTCCGGAACCGACCGACGTGATGGCGCCGCCGCGAGTGGCGACGCAGCCGGTAGTGACGACGCGAGCGGCGACGGTAGCTCGGCGGACGACACGCCGAAGACGGATGACACGCCAAGTCAGTCGATCGGGCCCACGTCGTCGATCACGGAGGGGAGTCTCATCGGGCCGCTGTTTCGCCTGGCGTGGCCGATCGTCGTCATCCAGCTGTTGCAGGTCACGTACAACGTCGTGGACACGCTGTGGCTGGGGCGACTCTCGACGGAGGCCGTCGGCGCGATCAGCCTCGCGTTCCCGCTGATCTTCCTCCTGATCGCGATCGCCGGCGGATTCACCACCGCGGGCGCGATCCTTGTCGCCCAGTACACGGGCGCGCGCGGCGAGCGATCGGCGGGCCTGGTCGCCGGCCAGACGATGTCGTTCGTCTCCATCCTTTCGGTCGGCATCGGCATCGTCGGCTACTTCTACACCCGCCCTGCGCTCTCGATCCTGCCGAGCGACCCGGAGACCGCGGCGACCGTGATCCCGCTGGCCGCAGATTACATGGAGGTGTTCTTCCTCGGGCTGCCGCTACTCTCGGGCTTTTTCGTCTTCTCCGCGCTCATGCGCGGCTACGGCGATACACGCACGCCGATGCTCATCATGCTCGTCTCGGTGGTACTCAACGTCGTCGCGGATCCGTTCCTGATCTTCGGCTTCTCCGCCAACCCGCTGTTCGCCGCGTTAAACGGCCTCCCGCTGCTCGGCGCGATCGATTTCCTCGGCCTCCAGGCGTCGCTGTACGACCTGACCGGCTTCGGCGGGTGGGGCATCGAGGGTGCAGCGGTCGCGACGATCGCGGCTCGGGCAGTGGCGACAGCCATCGGGGTATGGGTCCTCATCGCGACTTCACGCGGGCCGACGATCTCGATGGAGCACTTCGCGCTCGATCTCGACGTCATCCGCGACATCGTGCGCCTGGGTACGCCGAGCATGGTCGAGCAGGCCATGTCCGCGACCGCGATGATCACGCTGACGGCGATGGTCGTGACCTTCTCGCCGGCGATCGTCACCGCCTACGGCCTGGGCAATCGCCTGATCTCGCTGGTCTTCCTGCCGGCGATGGGACTCGGGCGCGCCATCGACACGATGGTCGGCCAGAACCTCGGCGCCGGGAGAGCCGATCGAGCGGCCCGCTCCGTCTGGCTCGCGGCCTCGACCGGGGCCGGGGTGATGCTCGTCGTCGCCGTCGTCGCGCTCGCCTTCACGGAGCCGATCGTCTCGGTCTTCATCGGCGCCGACGTCGCGAACGCCGCGATCGCGGAGGCATACGGCGTGGAGTACGTACGCACGCGGACCGTCGAGTTCGCCTTCATCGGCGTCTCGCAGGTCATCCTCGGGGGCTTCCGCGGCGCGGGCAACACGAAGACCGCGATGGTCATCTCGATGCTGACACTCTGGGTCGGTCGCGTCGCGAGCGTGCTCGTCCTGGCGTTCGACTGGTCGGTCACCGTCCCGCTCGTCGACGTCACCCTCTCCGCCTTCGGCTGGGAGGAGACCGGCATCTGGATCGGGATGGCGCTGGGCAACGTCCTGGGCGCGATCGTCGGCGTCGCCTGGTTCCTCCGCGGGACCTGGCGGGAGACGTACATCGACGACCCGGACCGACAGGCGGGCGAGGATCCATCCGTCGAGACGAGCCCGGTCGCCGCCGGCGGTGAGACCGGCGACGGGCCCGCCGGTGACCCACCGGCGACGGGGGTCGGCGGCGAATCCGGGGCGAGCGGACCGCCGGGGGACGGCGACGACAACCGGCCCGCCGCGCCGGCGCCCGACGAGTGATCGGCCGGCGTCCCCCTATCGACTCGTCGCGCTTCGGCAGCCAGAACCGTTCGATCCAGCCAGTCGCCGCCTCACTGCACCCCCGGGCGGTCGCGGAGCCGCTCCGCGGTTCGGCCGATCACGTCTCGCGGGGCCGTCCGCCGCGCTCGCCCGGCGCGACGGTCGACCCGAACATGTTTCCGCCGCTCCCACGCGGTGGGAATCAAAACCCCTATTCAACGGGCATCGCTACGTACGCTCAGACGCTTCGATTATGTATTCGAACGACTCCACGCGACGGACGATGTTGAAGGCGACAGGTGGCGCGCTCGCGACGGTCGCGATCGCCGGCTGTTCGAGTTCCGAAGACGGCGGCGACGGCGGCGACGGTGGCGACGGCGGTGACGGCGGTGACGGCGGCGACGGTGGACCCTACGAAATTTCGGCCGGCGAGGACATCCGCCTCTTCGCCAGCCAGAGCGGCTGGGAGGGTCGCGCCCCGAGCGCGATCGAGGGAACGGAGAACCCGACGCTGGCCCTCGAAGAGGGCGAGTCCTACACGATCGGCTGGGAGGAAGGCGACGGCAGCACGCACAACATCGAACTCAGAAACGAGAGCGGCGACGTCGTCAACGACTGGGCGACGGACCTCACCGGAGACACCGAACCCGACAACCAGATCATCGAGTTCGAGGCGACCAGCGAAATCGCCGTCTATCGTTGCAACCCGCACTCGCAGATGGAAGGCGAAATCCAGATGCAGTAACCTCGGATCTCGCCTCCGGTACCATCCGCTCGTTTGCTTGGCGGTCGAGAACCCGTGACCGGCTGGACTGTCGATCGAGACGGCGGGGCGGTGGCCCGCCGTTCCCGTCCAGTTCGCTGGGCGACGAGACGACGCCGTTAAGGCGCTAAAGCGAGAAGCTCCGGGGAATGACTGATGGGGCAGTCGACGTCGTGGAGTTCGTTCTCACGGCGGCCGTCTACACGGACGACCGCACGCTCGACGAGAACGATCTCCCGCCGGCGTACCGCCGCGTCTTCTGGAGCGCCGACGGAGACGCCGACGCGTCGGCCGCGACCGAGCGCGACCGATCGGCTCGCGGGGGTATCGAACGGCCACTGTCGACGACGAACGCCACGGCGCGCGAGGCGACCGGGATCGACGCGCCGTGGAAGGAGATCTCCGGCCTGATGTTCACCGAGCGCGACGACTTCTCGGGGTCGATATCGTTCACCGACCGGGAGATGGCCGAATCGTGGCTCCTCGACCGGATCGACGACGAACGCCTCCTCGAGAATCCGGTCCTGGCCAAGCACTTCGAGGGCGCCGACGGCGTCGGGGCGGACTACGAGACGGCCCGCGAACGGAACCGGCCGATCCAGGCCGATCGCGTCTGGATCGACGGCCTCCTCCAGGAGTACTTCGCAGACGAGGACGAAGAGGAGATGCTCGACCTCGTCGAGGTGCGCGCGCCCGAGGAGGTCGACATCACGCTCGACGATCTGGTGCTCACCAGCGACCAGGAGGCCGAGATCAACAAGATCGCGAAGGCGATCGAACACCGCGACTACCTCGCGGACATCGGGCTGCGCGAGATCGGCAAGTTGCTCTTCGTCGGCCCGCCGGGGACGGGGAAGACCTCGACCGCGCGCGCTCTCGCGCGGGACATGGACCTGCCGTTCGTCGAGGTGAAGCTGTCGATGATCACCTCCCAGTACCTGGGCGAGACGGCCAAGAACGTCGACAAGACGTTCGAGGTGGCAAAGCGGCTCTCGCCGTGTATCCTCTTCATCGACGAGTTCGACTTCGTCGCGAAGACCCGCCGGAGCGACGAGCACGCCGCGCTCAAGCGGGCGGTCAACACCCTGCTGAAGAGCATCGACAACATCTCGCTCATCCAGGACGACGTGCTCCTCATCGGCGCGACGAACCACCCAGATCAGCTCGACGCGGCCGCCTGGCGCCGCTTCGACGAGATCGTCAACTTCCCAAAACCGGACACCCGGATGCGGGGGGACATCCTGCAGGTCATCACGCGCGCGATGGACATCGAGGAGTTCGACCCGCAGGCAATCGCCGAGATCACGGAGGGACTCACCGGCAGCGACCTCCGGATGGTGCTGCGCGAGGCCGTCCTCGAGGCGCTGACCGAGAACCGAACGACGCTCACCCAGGACGATCTGGAGCTGGCCGTCCAGGGGTTCGAGGAGCGGGACAACCTGAAGAACATGGACATGATCGAGGGCGACCACGACGCCCTCGTCGCGGGCGGCGACATCAGCGGCGCGGCCAGCGACGGTGGAGAGCCGAGCGGTCACGATCACGAGCACACCCACGAGCACTAACGCGCACACGATCGGTGCGCACTCAACCCCGGCGCTCTGATCGATCGCCGTCCCGTTCCCTGTTTCGAGTGTCCTCCGAGCGTGACCGGAGGTGCACCGGCACCGAGCGGTCGAGAAACACCCTTGTATCGCGGGTTCGAACGCCGAGGTGATGACGGGGTGTGATCGCTCGCGCGCGAGCACGATAGCCGCGAGCGAGGACCGCGAACCCGCCCTCGCCGAGCGGCCTCCCGCGGACGGGGGACCTAGCGTGCGCGTCACCCTCCTCGGCACCGGCGACACGACCGGCACGCCGACCGTGGGCTGTGACTGCGAGACCTGCGAGGCCGCCCGCGACCGCGGCGTCGAGCGCACCCGGTTTTCCGTGCACGTCGAGAACGAGCGGACCGGCGAGTCGATCCTCGTCGACGCCAGTCCGGACTTTCGGTACCAGTTCCTCCGGGAGGACCTGTCGCCGCCAGACGCCATCGTGATCACGCACGTTCACTTCGACCACCTCGACGGGCTGGGCAACGTCTACCGGCTGCTCGACGACGTCGACGTCTACGCCCCGGACGAGACCGACCCCGAGACGGGTCAGAGCGTCGCCGAAACGGTCGCCGCGGACTACCACTACCTCGACACCATCACGGTCGAACCCGTCTCGCCGTTCGAGCCGGTCTCGGTGGGCGGGCTGGAGCTGCGGCTGGTCCCGGTCGACCATCCGCCGCTGCTGTGTTACGGCCTCGCGATCGAGGACCCCGAGACGGGTTCGAAACTGTCGCTGTCGGGCGATACGTCCTACGACGTGCCCGAGCGATCGCGCGAGGTGCTGGCCGATCCGGACCTGTTCCTGGCGGACGCGATCGTCCCCGCGTCGCTCTCGGAGTACCACCCACTCGGCGGCCGCCACGAGGGTCCCGACGGCGTCCCGCGCACGTTCGGCACGAAGCACATGACGCGCGAGGGCGCGCTCGCCCTGGCGGACGACCTCGACGCGACGCAGACGCGGCTGGTCCACCTCGCGCACTTCTACCCCGTCGACGAGGCCTTCGAAGACCCGCTCGCGGTCGACGGCGAAGTCTACGACCTCTCGTGATCCGCGCCGGCCGATCGCGCTCACCCGAATCGGTCGAGTCCGGACTGTCGCCGTCGCGTCCGTTCCGGATCGGCGTTCCACGGCGTCCGCGCGTCGCGCTCTCCGGCCAGGTCGACGGCCGGCTCGCTCGCGGGGTCGAATCCGGGACAGGACGGCCCGCACTCCGACGCGGCGTCGACGAGCCGGTCCTCGTACTGACAGTGGGGGAGCGAGGGCAGTCCGTCTTCGTGCCCGTCGCCGTCCCGACCCGGGTCCCGCGCCGAGCAGGCCCCACACCCCGGGAAGCCGAACGTTCGCCACCCCTTGCCGTAGGCCCGTTCGGCAAGTCGTCGCCGAGCGTCGGCCTTCTCCGCCGGGGAGACGATCGAAATGTCGGTCCGGCCGGGTTCGAACGAGAGGGGTTCGACGCCGCGCGCTTCGACCGGGAGGGCGTCGGGGTCGCGGATCACCTCGATCTCCGGCAGGCGAGGGCGGCCGGCATCGCCCGTCCGGCGGTGGACGCGCCAGATGCCGACCGCGTCGGGGAGGCGATTGCGGTGCGCGCCGGTGACGTGACTCTCGGTGGCGAGGATCACTTCGTCCACGAGCGCAAGCGAGACGTCCGTCCGGAGTTGGGCTTCGAGGTCGCCGGGTCGCCCGAGATCGGGTTTGTTCTCGATTCCGACGATGCGATCGACCCAGTCCGGGTAGCGCGCCACCTGCCTGATGCAGTCGCGGCCGTCCCGGCGCTCGCGCTCGAGGACGCCGATATCGACGCCCCGTTCGACGGCTCGCTGCGCCCGGTCGGGGTGGCAGTCGAACGCGTCCCGGACGGGGGTCCACCGGCCGGGCCCGACCTCGGCCCCGAGGATCGCGTCCGGGATCCCACTGGGCGTGAGCGCGGCCCGTCGGTCGATCGCCGCGGTCGGATCGACGACCACGACGTCCACGACGCGCCCGCCCGGATTCGCGACGCTCGCGCCGAGCTGGCGGGCGACGATCCCGTCCCCCCGCGCTTCGAGCGCCGCGCACAGTTCGAGTTCGAACGCGAACTCGCTCACGTGGGGAGTCACGCGCGGATCGAGGAAAAGGCCGCCGGTTATCCCGTCGGCACGGCGGCGGTCAGTTCACCGTACGGCGGTCGGTTCGTCCGGTCGGGAGTCGCTGGCCCGGCGGCGATCAGCGCGTCGGACGGGATCCCCGACGACCGACGCGAGCGACGCGCTGGATCGTCCGGATCAGGACGACCGGGAGCCCGACCATGACCGCGACCGTGACGCCGATCGCGACGAGGTGGCCGACGACGTCGACGCCGCCGACCAGGTGCCAGGCCGCCAGTCCGGCGGTGGTTCCGACGACGATTCCGACCGTCAGGACGGCGACGACGATCGCCGTCTCGAGGGTGGTACCGTGCAACTGGACGCGGTGTGGATCGACTGGTAGGTGCGACATCTGTCTTCACTCGGTTCTGGGACCCAGACCGGCATAAGTGATTGCTGAATTACATTTCTGTAATCGCACGTACTGAAATTCGCTTCAGTCCGTTCGGCGAACCGTGGCCACTGATCGCGGTCGGTGACCGCCGCTCTCGCATGCGTCGCGGCCGTTCGTCACGATCGCGGGGGCGCTGCCAGGTATCGTCGACCGCTGACGAACGATCCGTCCGGGTTGCAGAAATTCACGACGGGGGGCGACGGGCCGGCCGAATCGGGCCGGAGTACGATTACGGGACGCCGGTCACTCGGCGGCGGCGACCTGATGAACCGACGTCTCGACGACGTCGAGGTCGCCGGTGAGCGTCACCCGAAGCTCCTCGTCGTCCAGCGGCATGCGAACCTCGATGCGGGCCGGGTCGCGCCCGCGCAGTTCGGTGTAGGCGTCGGAGACACACCACGGTAGGGTCCAGTAGGGGCGGTCCTCGAGCGAGACGCCGTGATCGCGGTGGAAGGAGACGACCGCGGAGTGATCGAGCAGTCGGAGGCCGGGCGCCGAGCACAGGGTGTGGCCGCACTGGACGCACTCGTGGTCGACGCGCGTCGTCGCGCCCAGGCAGCACTCGCCGTCTTCCTCGACGACGCGACTCTCCATCCGGCCGCTGCACTCCGGACAGACGCCGTCGGCCGCGAGGCAGTGGAGGTGGCGCACGCGCTGGTCGAAGGCGTCGGCGATCTCCTCGCGGGTGCGATCGGTGAGGCCGCCGGGCGGGAATTGGTACTCGCCGTGGCCGTGCCCGCAGGCGGTGCAGGCGATCTCCAAGTGTTCTTCCTCGTATCGCGCTTCGAGCGGGCCGTCGCAGGCGACGCAGGCGCCCTCCACCGGGAACGGCTCCATCGTCGGGTGCTCGTTGAACGAGCCGGCGATGATCGAGCGGACGACCTTCTCGCCGGCGTGCTTGAAGTCGTAACCGCTCTTCGTGTTCCCGTCGGCGTCGACGGGCCCGTCCGCGCCGTCACTGTCGGCGCTCGCCGCGGGATCGACTTTCGTGACGAAGTGGCCTTCGAGCTGCTGGAGGTGGTAGTTAAACTGCGCCGAATCGCGCATCCCGACCGCGCGCCGGAGGTCGGAGAAGGAGACGGGTCGCTCCTCGGCCGCCCACAGCGCCTCGAGGATCGACAGCCGCGTCTCGTTGGCGACCAGCGAGAACGCCTCCGCCGGGTCGACGCAGTCCGAACACGCGAGAAGCGACGCCGCCGACTCGTCGGCGTCGGCGAACGGGTCGAATGAGTCGTCGTCCGTTCTGCTCATACGGGATACAGGCGTTTGGATCCGCATATAGCTTCGCCAAATCGCGTTTACGTTGGACAACTGACGTTACTCCGGGCCCGGCGCGGGGCAGAACAGTAGGTTTATCAATCGCAGACGGCGAAATCCCGATAGAGATTACTCTCGTCTTATGTCAGAAAACGATCAACCGGAGGTGAACATCGGGCTCGTCGGTCACGTCGATCACGGCAAGACCACGCTGGTACAGGCGCTGTCGGGTGACTGGACGGACCAGCACTCGGAGGAGATGAAACGCGGCATCTCCATCCGGCTGGGCTACGCCGACGCGACGTTTCGGCAGTGTCCGGATCTCGACGAACCCGAACGGTACACCGTCGCGGAGGAGTGTCCGGACGGGTCGGCCGCCGAACCGTTACGGACCGTCTCGTTCGTCGACGCGCCGGGCCACGAGACCCTGATGGCGACCATGCTCTCGGGGGCCTCCCTGATGGACGGGGCCGTCCTCGTCGTCTCGGCGAACGAGCCCGTCCCGCAGCCACAGACCGAAGAACACCTGATGGCGCTGGACATCATCGGGATCGACAACATCGTCATCGCCCAGAACAAGGTCGACCTCGTCGACGGCGACCGCGCGCGCGAGAACTACGAGGAGATCCGGGAGTTCGTGTCGGGCACCGTCGCCGAGGACGCGCCGGTCGTCCCGGTCAGCGCCGGCCAGAACGTCAACATGGACCTGCTCATCCAGGCCATCGAGGCGGAGATCCCGACGCCGGAGCGCGATCCGGACGCCGACGCGCGCCTGCACGTCGCCCGGAGCTTCGACATCAACAAGCCGGGGACGACCGCCGAGGACCTCGTCGGCGGCGTCGTCGGCGGCAGCCTGGTACGGGGCGAACTCGAGATCGACGACGACCTCGAGATCCGTCCCGGCCGGGAGGTCGAGGAGGGCGGCCAGTCGTCGTACGTCCCGATCGAGACGTCGATCCGCTCGCTGCAGGCCGGCGGCGAGTCCGTCGAGCGGGCCCGCCCGGGCGGCCTGCTCGGCATCGGCACCGGGCTCGATCCGTCGCTGACCAAGGGCGACGCGCTGGCCGGGCGCCTCGCCGGCCCGCCGGGATCGCTGCCGCCGACCTGGCAGTCCTTTACGATGTCCGTCGAACTGCTCGAGCGGATCGTCGGCGCCGACGAGACCGGCGGCGAGATCGAGGAGATCTCGACGGGCGAGCCGCTCATGATGACCGTCGGCACCGCGACGACCGTCGGGGCCGTCACCAGCGCCCGATCGGGCGAGTGCGAGGTCAACCTCAAGCGGCCGGTCTGTGCCGAACCCGGCGCGAAGATCGCGATCAACCGACGCATCGGCGCCCGCTGGCGGCTGATCGGCGTCGGCACGCTCCAGGAGTGACATGACGACGCGCGTGGCCCTCGATACGAGCGCGCTCATGATGCCCGTCGAACTCGACGTCCGCCTGTTCGACGAACTCGACCGGCTGCTCACGGGACCGCCGTCGATCGACGCGCCGGACGCGGACGGGCCGGAGACGGCCGACGGGTTCGAGGTGATCACGCCGCAGCCGGTTCTCGAAGAGTTGCGGCGCCTCTCGGAGAAGGGCGGCACGGAGGGCACCGCCGCGACCGTCGGGCACGACCTGGCGACCGAACGCTGCCTGCCGGTCGACACCGCCGAATCGTACGCCGACGACGCCCTGGTCGAACTCGCTCGCGAGGGTGGCGTCGACTACGTCGTCACGAACGACCGACCGCTACGCGAGCGGGTACTCGAGACGGGCGTACCGGTAATTGCATTACGCGGGAGAAACAAACTGCAGATAACGCAACCATAGATGTACAAACGGGTCAGATTGAAAGACACGGTTGAAGTGCCTCCGGAAGAACTGGGCGACGTCTCGCCGGAGCTGGTAAAGCGATTGCTCCAGGACAAACTGGAGGGCCGCATGGACGAGGAGGTCGGGAGCATCGTCTCCGTGACGGCCGTCCACGATATCGGCGAGGGCGCGGTCCTGCCGAACCGTCCAGGGGTGTACTACGAGGCCGACTTCGACGCCGTCACGTTCGACCCGCAGATGCAGGAAGTGGTCGACGGCACCGTCGTCGAGGTCGTCGAGTTCGGCGCCTTCGTCGGGATCGGCCCCGTCGACGGCCTGCTGCACGTCTCGCAGATCTCCGACGAATATCTCGCCTACGACGGCGAGAACCAGCGCCTCTCCTCCTCGGAATCCGACCAGGCGCTCGGCGTCGACGACGCCATTCGCACGCGCATCGTGACGAAGAGCATCGACGAGCGCAACCCGCGCGACTCCAAGATCGGCCTGACCGCCAAACAGGTCGGACTCGGCAAGCACGGCTGGCTGGAGGAAGCGCGCGAGGAGCGCGAAGCCACGGCGGGTGAGTAATCGTGGCATCGAATCGCCTCGTCTGTCGGGAGTGTCACCTCGTCAACGACGCCGACGCCGAAACTTGCGCGTCGTGTGCCTCCTCCTCGCTCACCGAGGACTGGGCGGGCTACGTCGTCATCGCCCACCCCGAAGAGTCCGAGATCGCCACCGAGATGCAGGTCACCGAACCCGGCGCGTACGCGCTGAAGGTCCGGTGATCGGGGATCGGTGACAGCGCCATCCGCGCCGGACGGCCCGGACGAATCCGCTCGCCCCGAGCCGCTGGTCTCCTTGCCGAAATCGCTCCGTCACGAACTCAAAGACCCCGTCGGCCCGATCGAGACCGATTCCGAGACGCTGCTCGGCGCCGCGGGGGATCCGCTCGTGACCGTCGGCGACGTCGTCACCTACCACGTGCTCGAAGCCGGTCGGCGGCCGGACGTCGCCCTCGTCGACGGCATCACCGAGCGAGCGGCGGTCGACGCGGCCGTCCGCGAGACCGTCACGGCCGGTGAAACGGTCGACGTCGCGAACCCGCAGGGAACGATCACCGCCGCGCTGGCCCACGAACTCGTCGCCGCGATCGACGATCCGGAGCCGGTCACGATCCTGGTCGACGGCGAGGAAGATCTGGCCGTGCTTCCGGCGATCGTCACCGCCCCGGAGGGCGCGAGCGTCGTCTACGGCCAGCCCGGCGAGGGGATGGTCCACGCGGTCGTAACCGACGAGCTCCGGGCGGAGATCCGGTCGCTGCTCGCTCAGTTCGACGGTGATACCGAAACCCTGTTTTGGATCCTCGATCGCTGAGTCTCAGCCGCGTGAGCGACGGCAGGTAGTCGGCTAGGAGTGCCGTCGGGAAGCCGGTTCGCGAGTGACGGCAGGTAGCCAGATTTCGAGTACCATCAGACGCGGACACCCGACGGATCAGGAGTCGACGAAGGGATTCTCGCCGTCGACGAGGTTCGTCTTGTACACGCCGCGCGTCGTCGCGAGCCGGCGGTCGTCCGCGTCGGTGAGTTCGACCTCGACGACGCCCGTGTCGCTCCCGTACCGGACCACCTCGGCCGCGCCGAAGATGTCCCCCGTCGCGGGTCGGAGGTAGTCGATTCGCACGTCGAGCGTCGGGCCGGGCGTCCCCTCGACGGAGGCGATGGCGGCGGCCGAGAGGGAGTCGGCCAGCCCGAACGGGACCGCGCCGTGGGCCAGTCGGGTCGACTCCGAGAGCGAGTGGTGGTCGTCGAGTTCGATCCGGCCTTCGACGTAGCCCTCCTCGACGTGGGTTACCTCGACGCCGAGGTGCTCGCCGAACGGATACCGCTCGTTGAATCGGTCGCGAACGTCCATACGATTGGTGCGTCCGGCGCTGCTTTCAGCGTTCCGTTCGGCGTACGAACTCGTTCCGGGACCGCCTCGGCCGCCGGACTCACGTGCGCATCGACGAGAGCAGGACGACCGCCCCGAGGAGGGCGAGCGCGACCGCGGTGACGGGCCGGTCCCCGGGACCGACGAGGGCGGCGCCGTAGCCGAGTCCCACGGCGGCCAGCCCGACCGCCGCGCTGGCGACCGCGTGGCCCAGTTCGATCCGGGTCGTCCCGGCCGCCCGGCCCAGTTGCTCGCCGACGGTGACGCCGTAGCGGCCGACGTCCCAGGCGACGGTCGCACAGACCGCCCCGAGGAGGAGCGCGAGCGGTGCGAGTCCCTGGAAGCCGGCGACGAGGAGTCCGAGGACGAGGACGCAGAAGCCGGAGCCGACGGCGCGACGCGACCCGGCGAACGCGCCGCCCGCGAGCAGCAAGACGCCGGGAAGGCCGAGCAGTCGGACCGTCGGCTCGGGCATCGTGAGTGCTGCCAGGATCGACAGCGCGGTCGCGAGCGTCGCACTGGTGCGTGCGGGAGCGCGATCGATCGATTCGGTTGGATCGGTCGACTCCGGGCGTGAGTCGCGACCGATCGCTTGGCGCAGCCGACGGCGGAGGCGCTCCAGTCGGGACTCGGTCGACTCGCGGCCGCGCGGCGACGCGCTCACGAGCGCACCCCCCGACCGCCGACCAGCGCGCGTTCGAGCGGCTCGTCGCGCGGCCAGTCGATCACGGAACACCGCTCGCGCCGGATTCCGTCGAGTCGATCCGCCCGTTCGAGGCGCGCGAGTCGCGTCTCGACCGACGTCGCGACCGTCGGATCGGGGCTGCAGACCGTCACCGTGCGGCCGTACTCCCAGAGTCGCCGCGCGATCGTCGTGGGCTCGTCGTCACAGCACGGCGAGAGGAGGACGACCGCAGCCGAATCGGGGAGGCGGCGGTGGAGCCGCTCGACCCGGTCGGTCACGCGTCGGCGTCGCGCGTCGGCCGTCGGCGCGGCCGACCGATCGCGCTCGGGCGGGTGGGTCGACAGGGCCGGGTGCTCGTTCAACAGCGCCCGGCCGGTCGCCCGGTGGTCGTCGCCGGCACCGGGATCCAGCCAGCAGTCCGCTCGCGGCCCGATCGCGGCGAGGCCGACCCGGTGTCCGGCCGAGAGCAGCGCCGAGAAGAGGTGATCGGCGGCCTCGACGCTCCGATCGACGGCGTGGGTCGCGTCCGGGCCGGGACTGCGGTAGGCCCCGCGCCGGGCGTCGATCAGGAGGACGACGGTCGCCGCCCGCTCCTCCCGGTAGTCGATCGTCCCCAGCTCCCCGGTCCTGGCCCGCCGGTACCAGTCGATCCGCGTCCGCGGGTCGGTCGGGCGGTACTCCCGCGTCGCGTGAAACTCCAGGCCGGCGCCGCCGGTGTCCGTCTCGACCGGTCCCGGGAGCCAGTCGGTGACCGCGCGGGCGAGCCCGTCGTCGGCGGGCGTCTCGGGGAGCGAACAGCGCAGTCGCGTCTCGCAGGCGACGTCGAACGTGCGCTCGACCACGTCGAGCGGATCGGCCACGGTCACCGCCGCGTCGCCCCACTCGTGCTCGCCGCGCCGGGCCCGCACCGTGTAGGCAAACGTCGATCGGCCGCCCGGCCGAAGCGCCGCGCCGTGACGGGGCGTGCCCGCGACGACAGCGAGCCCGTCCGGAACGCCGTCGACCACGCGCACGTCCGGACAGCGCGTCTCGCCCGCGTTTCGAACGGCGACTGTCACGGTGACCGACTCGCCCGGGTCCGGCTGGGGCTCGTCCAGGTGGCGCTCGATCTCGATGATCGCCGCGCCGTCTGCGTGCGTCGCGACCGGCCGGGCCGTCCACGCGTAGCCCGCGAACGCGACGAAGACGACGCTCGCGAGGACGAGCCCCGGACGGGCCGCGATCGCGCCGACGGCGCCCACCACCAGCGCCAGCGCGGCGATCCCGCTCCAGTGGTACGTGCGCCGCTCGGCCTCGATGTCGGGCGTCGACTCGCTCACGGATCGAGCACCTCCCGGTCGGTGGCGTCGCTCGGTTCGGCGTCCCCGTCCTCTCGTTCGGTGCCCCACCCGCCCAGTGAGCCCGTCGCGTCGGCTCGGTCGGCGCTCGTGCCGTCCCGGTCCGTACCGCCGTCCAGATCGACGTTCGAATCCTCGACGGCGTCGAACCCGCGTCGGCCGCCCCGGTTGGTCGTCTCGGACCCAGCCGAAGGCGCTCGCCCCGACGATCGACGCCCGGCCCGAATCGCCGCGAGTTCGGCCAGCGCTCGCTCGCGTGCGCGCCGATCGAGGTCCGCACCCGTGAGCCGCGCTCGGAGCCGACGACGGAGCCGCGGCCGCACCGCCTCGCTCAGGGCGGCCGCGGCCAGCCCGTCGCTCGTCCAGGCGCCCGACGCCAGGCGGGACTCGGCCGTCTCCTCGGAACAACCCGTCGCGTCGGTCAGCACGTCGATCGCCGCCGCGCGGATCCGCTCGTCGAGGGCCGATCCGGAGAGCCGTTCGAAGGACTCGCCCGGTCGCGGGATCTCGCTTCCCGGCTCGGGGTCGGGCGGGCGCCAGAAGCGGTGGCTCGTCACCCGTTCGTCGCCGGCGTAGACCAGTCCCAGGATCAGCGCGCCGGTGGCGACGCCGGCGATCAATAGTCGGGTCTCCGTCTCGAGGATCCCGGGCGCAGGGACGACGAACAACGCGACGCCGGCGACGAGCAGCGCCAGGCCGAGGCGCTGCCGGCGTCCGAGACCGGCGTCGTCTCCGGATCCGGGAGCGGGCGGTCCGTCGGGCCCGGCGTCGGTCCGGGCCGACCCCGTTCCGCCGTTCGGGGTCCTCCCGGAGTCGTCCGGATCGGCCGAGTCCGCTCTCGGATCGTCCCAGCCGTGGCCCGATCGGTCGGGAGCGTCCGCGTTCTCTCCGCACGCGTCGTCGACCCGCGCCGGATCGGTCATTCGGTCTCCTCCGCGTACTCGCGTTCGATGCGCTCGAGGGCGGAGATCGCCCGCTCCGCGCGCGGCGCGGGATCGCGCTCGCCGTAGCGAACGTCCCTGAAGCAGTCGGTGAGCGTTTCGACGTCCTCGCGGCGCATGCCGGCAGCGATCGCGCGGCGTTCGAATTCGGCCGGCGTCGTGGTCTCCGGGCGGACGACGCCGAGGTGGTCGGTCATCTCGAGCCAGGCGCGGTACACTTCGTTCTCGACGTCGGCCTGCGCGTCGATCCGCGCCGCGGCCGCCCCGGCGGCCGTCGCCGCCGCTTCGAGGTCGACGGGCGGGTCCGGATCGAACGGCTCGACGGACTCGCCCGTCCACTCGTCGTCCGACGTCGCCCAGAGCAGGCCGATCGCGCCGACGAGTCCGAGGGCGAGGAGCGCGAGGAGGAACGTCGGCGACGGCGAGAAACCCCGGAGCCAGCCGACGCCGGGAACCGGTCCGACGAGGGCCGAACAGCCGAGCGACCAGAGGGCGATCGGCGCTCCGACGACGACCGAGGGGATCGCCGAGTCGAACAGCCGGTAACCCGCTGCCATCCCGCCGCCGATCACAGCGAGCGCTGCGATGAGACCGCCCGGCGCGTCGAGAAACGCCGGGCAGAGGCTCCCGTCCCCGACGCCGCCGGGACCCTGGAACAGTTCGAGGAGGTCGCCGTCGAGCGGCAGCTCTCCGGCGCCACCCGGACCGCCGGGGGCGGTGCCGGTGTCGGCCGTCGCGGCGAGGAGGCCGAACGCGCAGACGAGGACGACGACGGCCGCGACGCGGCTCCGGATCGAGGTCATGTCACTCCGGCGCGGGGGCCTCCCCCCGCGAGACGGTCGGCACGGGGACCGACTCGAGCGCCCGCTCGAGGACCGCCCGCTTGGAGACGTCCTCGACGGACGCCTCCGGCGTGAGGACCAGGCGGTGGGCCAGGACGGCCGGCGCGACCGATTTGACGTCCGCCGGCGCGAGGTAGTCGCGACCCTCGAGGACGGCCGTCGCGCGCGAAACCTCGAGCAGGCGCTGCGTACCCCGGGGCGAGACGCCGACGCGAACGCGTCCGGCGCGTCGGGTCGCCGCCGCGATCGCGGTCATGTAATCGATGAGGTCGTCGGACACGCGCACGGATTCGGGCGCGGCCTGTAGCGATCGAACCGCCTCGACCGATTCGAGGACGGGGTCGACGGACGGTCGCTTGCTCGTCCGGGCGGTGCGCTCGCGCAACAGCGTCGCCTCGCCCTCCCGGCCGGGGTAGCCGATCGAGGTCTTCACGGCGAAGCGATCGACCTGCGCCTCGGGCAGGGGGAACGTCCCCTCGCTCTCGACGGGGTTCTGCGTCGCGATGACGACGAACGGGTCGGGCAGCGCCATCGTCTCGCCGGCGACGGTCACCTGCCGCTCGCTCATGGCCTCCAGCAGCGCGGCCTGGGTCTTCGGCGGCGCGCGGTTGATCTCGTCGGCGAGGACCACGTTCGCGAAGATCGGCCCCTCGGTGAACTCGAAGGTCGCCTCGCGCTCGTCGTAGACGTGCGTGCCGGTGACGTCCGCCGGGAGCAGGTCCGGCGTGAACTGGATCCGCGAGAACGAGAGGTCGAGCGCCGAGGCGAGGGCGTCCGCGGTGAGGGTCTTTCCCGTCCCCGGGACGTCCTCCAGCAAGACGTGTCCGCGCGCGAGGACGCCGACGAGAACGGTCTCCAGGAAGTCCCGATCGGCGATCACGGCATCGCCGACCGCGTCGAGCACGCGCTCGCACGTCGTCGCGGCGTCGGATGGTGTCGTGGTCATGGTAGGTGGGTTCGAGTGTGTCGGCCCGCAAGTCGCCGGTTCCGGACCGTCCGGAGACGGGGCGATTCGTGTTCGTTGGGGGACAATTACAGCGCCTCACCCCTAATACTGTTGATCTATCTGTCGCCGCGACTGACATCGTCGAGAAGCTATTTATCGATCGCTCGACGTAGTCGACCCATGTACGACTTCGCGGTCGTCGGCGTCGGCCCGCCGGGCGCCCGCTTCGCCCGGCGGGCCGCCGAGGCGGGCCACGACGTCGTCGCGCTCGAGCAAGGTCGGATCGGCGAGCCGCTCGCCTGTTCGGGCCACGTCAGCCGGGACATCTGGTCGTTCACCGGCGACGGCGCGCGCGAGCGACTGAAGCAGAACGAGATCTACGGCGCGCGATTTCACGTCGGCGGCCCCGGCAGCCGCGCCTACCCCTTCTACAAATCCGACCCCGTCTCGAACGTGATCGACCGCGTCGAACTCGATCGCCACCTGGCAGCGCTCGCCCGCGAAGCGGGCGCGGACGTCCGCGAGCGCCACACGGTGACGGACGTCGAACAGCGAGCGGACCGGGTGGTCCTGACCGCGAGCGGCCCGAACGGGACCGTCGAACTCGAGGCGCGTATGGTCGCCGGCTGCGACGGGCCCCGGTCGCGCGTCCGCGACGCCCTTTCGCTACCCGAGCCCGACGAGCACCTCCACGGCGTCCTCGCGTTCGACGAGACGCCCGACGACGACGATTTCGTCGACGTCCACCTCACGGCTCCGACCTTCTTCGCCTGGCGCATCCCCCGCGGCGAGGCGGGCGTCGAGTACGGGCTCGCGGCACCGCCGGGCGTCACCGTGTCCAAACACTTCGACGACCTCGTCTCCGGCTACGACGTCTCCGTCACCCGCCGGTGCTCCGGGGCGATCCCGATCGGCCCGCCCGACCGCGTCACGGCCAGCCGTGGTTTCCTGATCGGCGACGCCGCCGGCCAGACGAAGCCCTTCACCGGCGGCGGCATCCTCTACGGGATGCGCTGTGCCGATCACGCCGTTCGCGAGATCGACCCCGACCGCCCGTCGACGGTCGAGGCCTACGAGCGCGCCTGGCGCGACGACATCGCGCGCGACCAGTCGCTCGGCCGCTGGCTCCGGCGCGGCTACTCGCTGCCCGAACCCCTCCAGCGCGCGGGACTGCGGGCGCTCTCGGGCGAGATCGGCGTCCACATGGACCGGCCGACCTCGATCGTCTCGCGCGAGCACCTGAAGGCGATGTTCTCGCCGCGCTGACCGGCTCGACATCCTCCGGCGGCAGTTTCGTGTATCGCCCCACTTCAGGTGTCCGCCTGCTTGAGCGTCCCCAGCGCGATCGCCGACGGCGACCGCAGCTCGCCGTCCGCGACGGCGTCCGGATCGAGCAGCAAGACGGCGTCGTCGGGCATCCCGTCCGCGACGCGAATCGGCGTGCCGAGCCGTTCTTCGAGGGCGTCGGCGTGGTCTCCATCGGCGCCGGCCCCGCCATCGCGGACCGACGACGCGGTCGAGCGCGAAAGGACGTACGTCAGGTCGGCGCTCTCGATCGCCTCCTCGTCGATCGCCGCGCGGAGTTCGCCCAGCGCGTCCGGGTCGGCCGACTCCAGCGTTCGGATCGTCACGCGCTCGGTGTCCGACCCGGGCGCGTCGCTCGAGTGCGTGCGGATCCGGTCGACGAGTTCCTCGTAGTCCGGGTCGTCCATACTCGATCGTCGGCCGGCGAGTCGCTTTATCGTAGGGCCTGCGGATGACGAGTGTCGCGGGAATCGGCGCGGCCGGTGATGACGGGGAATACTCAGTGGGCAGTCGGTTGCCAGTCCGTCAGGTGTAGGTGGGGAGCCGCGCCGATCGATCTGAGCCTTCGACGAAGGGTAGTTCCCGGCGCTCGGCCGGCACCTCGTCGCCGTCGATCCGGACGGTGAACCGCTCGTCCGCCCGGTCGTACTCGACGAGGGCGAACGCGATCGACGCGTCGACCGACGGCGCGTGCGCGGCCCGGGTCACCTCGCCGACGCTCGCGTCGCCGGCGAACACGGCGGCGCCGGCGTCGGGAATCGGGCCGGTTGGCGCGTCGGCCCCCGGGTCGGACCAGTCCGTCGATCCGGTCCCGGCCGCCGACTCGACCTCGCCGTTCGGATCGACGACGAGGCCGATCAGGCACCGGCTCGGCTGGCCCCGATTCTCGACGCGCGAGACGACCTCCTGACCGACGTAACACCCCTTCTCGAAGTCGAGCGCGAATCGCAGTCCGAGGACGTTCGGGATCGTCCCCTCGAGTTCGGTCGCAAACAGCGGCGTCCCCGCCTCGAGCGTGAGCGTCTCCCAGGTCCGGTAGCCGAAGGGCGTGGCGGAGCCGCCCTGCATCGTGAGGAGCTCGTAGACAGATTCGGCGTCCGCGGCCGCACAGACCACCTCGTAGCTCTCCTCGCCGGCGAGACCGTCGGTCCGGATCACGGAGACGCCAGCGTCCCCGATCGAGCCGCGGACGAACGTGAGTCGGTCCTCCGGGGTGCTCGCCCCGTTGAGGACGCTCGCGACCTTCTCGGTCGCCTGCGGACCGTGGACGCCGAAGACGCCGAACTCGTCGGTGGCGAGGCGAATCTCGACGTCCTGGATGAAGATCTTCTCGCGCCAGTCCTCGACCAGGGGCCCGGCGGTCCCCGGCGGCGTGAAGACGAGCAGGCGCGAGCCGGCGTTGTAGACGTAGAGGTCGAGTTCGATCCGGCCTTGCGGATCGCAGACGACGGCGTAACAGCCGCTGCCTTCCGTCTCCGGAACCCGATTGGAGACGACGTTGTCGACGTACTCGACGCGATCGTCCCCCTCCACCACGACGACGCCGCGACCGACCTCGATGCAGCCGACGCCGTTGCGCACGGCCAGGTGGGCCCGTTCCGGCCGGCCGTAGTCCGCGACGACGCGCCGACCGCCGCGATCGGCGAACGTCGCCCCGCGCGCGTCGTGAATCGACTCGATGACGGTCATGAAACGTAGTCGGTGCGGGCCGCCCTTCTACGTGGCGGTCCCGGCCGTTCGTCGCGGACCGATCCCGGTCGTCTCCGTTGCAGTGTCCTGACCGCCGTCTTCGTTGGAGTGGCAATCCTGGCCCGCTTCGTTGGAGTGGCACTGTCGGCCACGATGGGAGGGTCAGAACGGTAATCGGTCGCGTATCCACTCGCCGATCGACTCGTCGGGTTCGTCCGTCGGGCCGGGAACGACGCTGTCGGCCGGTCTGATGACGAGTTCGGTTCCCGAGTTATCGACGTCGATCAGGCCGTCGGCCTTGAGGGCCGCCAGGCCGTTTTCGAGTTCGTCGATGTCGGCGGAGACGGCCGCCCGGAGTTCGAAGATCGTCATCCCGTCGTCGGTTCGATCGACGAGCGCGTCGAGAATCGCCACCTGGACCTCCGCCCGGTCGCGATACTCGCGTTTCGCTCGCATACGTCACCCTTTGCGGGGCCGGGATTTGATCTTTGTCGTTACCGCGTCCGCCGGCTCGAGGCCCGTTTCATCCGGGTGATCCGCGGATCGAAGGCGCACGCGACTCCCCCAGGCGGTACGTTTTTACCGCCGCGGTCGGCTACCTCCTCCAATGGCTGTCCGATGTTCGCTGCTCGGCCACGCGTTCGGGGACCCCGAGGTCGATCGCCAGCGAGAGGAACGCGGAAGTGAAGTCGTGGTGACCGTCGAGGAATACGAGACCTGTTCGCGCTGTGGCAAACGGAACGTCCTGAGCGAGAACACCGAGGTCAAGCGCATCGCCGATGCCGAGGAACCGAGCATCGATCCCGACCCAAGCACGGCAGCAGCGGCGTCCGGAGCCGAACCGGGATCGTCGTCGAGCGCACCGGCGGCCGAATCCGACCCGAACGCGTCGACGCCGGCGCAGTCGGCCGAGGACGCCGGAACTGACGAAGCAGTCCCGTCCGAGGTGGCCCGGTCTGAGCCGTCCCCGGCGGATGACGCGACCGCGGTCCCGACCGACGAGAACGGCGAGCCGATCACGGACGACGGCGAAATCCTCGACGAAGACGGACCCGACGGCGACGAGGAACCGACTCGCGAACACGGCGAGTGGCCCGAGTCGGACGACGTCGGAGCCGAACCGGAGGCGGAACCGGCCGCGTGGCCGGACGCCGATGGCGCCGGAGCCGAACCGAACGCCGAGCAGGCGGCGTGGCCCGACGCCGACGAATCGGAGCGCGACCTCGACGGAGACGCCGCAACGGCCCCGTCGGAGTCTCGAACGCCCGAAGCTGGCGGGAGGGACGCCGAATCGGACCCGTCCGAGACCGGGGAGGCGTCGGCCGCGGACTCGGCCGAGACGCGATCGGACCCGACGCCGGCGTCCGGGATCGAGAGCGCCGGCGAGGCCCCCGATCCCGGTACCTCCCCCGCGCGCGACGGCGTGCCGACGGTGTTTTTCTGCCCGCGCTGTTCGTTCGTCGCCCCGAGCGACCGCGCGTCACTTCGGGCCGGCGACATCTGCCCCGAGTGCAAGAAGGGGTACCTGGGCGAACGAGAGCAGTGAACGGCGGTTCCTCGCGACGCAGCCGGTCGGGCCGGAGTCGGTCGGATCGCGGTCGGTCGAGCCGGTGAGTTCGGCTGCCGATCGGCCGTACCGGGCGTCGCCGCGAAACCCGTCCTCGGACGGGGACTCGGTCCCGCCCCGGCTCCATCACGACGGATGAAAAGAGGTAAAGAGCCTCCCGTGTTTCCAACGAGGCATGAAGGAGTACAAGATGCGTCGCGGGGAGTACCTCGAAGAACGAATCCCGGACATGGAGGAGACGGTCGAGGACTACTTCGGCCCCATCACGGGCACCGAGGAGTACAAGGGCTCTGACCTGTACGTCGTCGGCGAACCCGAGAACCCCGTCTTCGAACGCATCGTCGTCGGCGCGGTCTCGTACTCCGGCAAGAAGGACAAACTCGCCGTCGAGTTCCACGAGCGCGACCCGACCGAACTCGGCCCCGACGAACTCGAGGCGGCCGCCGACGCCGTCGACGCGAAGAACGACTTCCTGCTCGAGGCCACCGCCCGAGACGCCAAGGCGCGGCGCGACTCGCTGAAGCGCTCCGTCGAGGACGACCCCGACCACGACTTCTGACCGGTGCTCTTTCGGACGGTTCTCGCGAGTCACTCCCGTCAGTCGCCAGTCGGGTCGTCTGGCACCGGACGTCGGGCTGTCGGTCCAGCGGACACCAATCGCCAGTTCGAACGGGACGGCGGGCCATGCGAACGCGGTTGCGTCCCGACGCAGGAAACTGACGGCCCAGCCGAGCGGATGCGACCGTCCGGCCGACGGAGACCATCGATTATCCGTAAGAAGCGACGAGGCGATTCGCCGATGCTATCGACCCGATTGTCACCCACCGTGGTACTGAAGGCGGTCGGAACCGACGGTGAGCGCCTTCAAGCGGTTCGACCGGCGTCGACGTCGATGGCGTCGACCGGACAGACGTCGACGCAGAGCATGCAGTCGATACACTGGGCTTCGTGGGTCGGATCGGCCTTCTCCTCGCTCTCGGGGTGGCCGGGGGTGTCGACCCACTCGAAGACGTCGACCGGGCAGTCCTCGAGACAGGCGCCGTCGGCGATGCAGATGTCGAAGTCGACGGCCACGTGGGTGCCGTGGATTCCGAGTTCCTCCGGTTCGTCGACCGGCCCCCAGACGGCGTGTCCGTTACACTCGTCTACCTGTTCGCGGTTCTCGTGAAACTGTGGATCGATAGCCATCGCTAGGCGCAAGGAGTGTCCCGCGCGCCTTAAAGCTATGTTCGAATTCGATCGGCGGGCCGCGATCCGGCTGGCCATCAGGCCCCGAGGTCGAGCAGGGAATTGCACGCGAGCGCGAGGCAGACGACGACCAGAAACGACGCCAGCACGCAGAAGGCGACGGCCCACCCGAAGGAGTCGGCCAACAGGCCCGTGCTCACCGAGCCGAGTGCCCCGAGCAGGCCGTACACCGTCCGGACGAGGCCGAAGCCGGCCCCTTCCTCCTCGGCGGAGAGGAGATCGAAGAAGCGCGGCAGGAACGCGGCCGACCAGCTCAGGCCGACCCCGAGGACGACGACGGCGAACGCGACGGCGAGCCACCCTGGGATGGCAACCAGCGAGAGGAAGCCGGTCGCGGCGATCGCCAGTCCGGCGGCGGTCGTCACGTCGCGGCCGTACCGATCGGAGGCGGTCCCGACGAACGGACTGGCCACGCCCTGAATCAGGAAGTACGCCGAGAAGATCGCGCCGGACGCCTCGCCGGAGACGCCGCGGTACTCGACGAGGAACGTCGGGAGGAACGACGTCGTCGCCTGCCAGACGAACGCCGAGAGCACGGAGATCGCGACGGTGAAGGCGATCGGCGGCCGCGTCAGAATCTCGAGCAGCGGCGCCAGTTCGAAGCGTTCCCGCATCGGCTGGTCGGGCCGCTGTGGCGTCGTCGGTCGCACGAATCGGGCGAAGCAGACGAAGATCACGACGGCCACCGCCGCCCCGATCGCGACGGCAGGCTCCCAGCCGTAGCGCGTTCCCACCCAGGCTGCGAGCGCCGGCGCGACGATCCCCGCCGCCGGCCCGCCGGCCGTGTGAACGCCGATCGCCCTGCCGACGTCGTCGAACGTCCGGGTGAGCAGCGTCGTCCCGACGCTGAAGTGCAGGCCCGCGAGGGCGCCGAGCGCGAGGATCGACAGGAGGAAGACGGCGAAGACCGGCGAGAGCGCGAGCGCGACGCTCGCGAGCGCCGTCCCGGCGAGCGAGACCAGGATCACCCGGCGCTCGCCGTACTTATCCGCGAGGACGCCGCTCGGAAATTGCGAGACGAAGTACGACATCCACAGCCCCGTCATCGCGACGCCGATGACTGTGTTCGAGACCCCGAAATCGGCCCGGATCTGGGGCACCACCGGACTGATCACCAGTCGCGCGGCCATCGTCGCGAAGAACGCGAGCGTAACCAGCGCGAGCACCGTCCGCCTGTATGGCCATCGCATCTCGGGTCCTCACCAGTCTCCGTGCGACACTTACTGCGTCGGGAAAAAGGATCGTCGGTTCCGAGACCGACTGGACGAGTTGGCGCTCTCCCGCCCGGTCGGCGACGGTGGTGTTCGACGACAGGACGGTGTATCCGGGTGCGTCGAGGGCCGCTCGGCGCGTCGAACCGTCCCGGCCGATGTCGGTGGTGCCCGTAGACACCCTCCGATTCGCGGGATCGGCCGACACGACTGGTTGAATACGGAGTTATGAGGATAGATATAAGTATTCCGCTATCGGATAATACTGTAGGTAGTGGTGTGACTGCAATGAGACGGTATCAACAGGCGTCTGGAAGAGCCACCCGCGACGCCCCGACCCGCGAGGCCTCGCGGCGAGGCGTGTTGCGCGCCGCGACGGCGACGGTCGCCGCCACGTCGATCGCGGGTATCGCTCCCGCCGAGACGGCCGCACAGAGCGACGAGATCAAAGAGATCGACTTTCGTGACGGAACGCCGCCGGTGTCGGACGGCCCGCAGGGGCGAGACGAGGTGGTCTTCCACGTCCACGGCTACACCCAGTCGGGCAACAGCGTGGGGGTTGCGGAGACGTTCCAGTCGACCGCCAGGGACCAGGGGTACGAGGGGACCGTCGCGGCGATTACCTGGGACGACAGCGGCTTGCCAGGTACGGCCGAAGGCAACGCCCGCGACACCGGCCCGATGTTCGCGAACTGGCTCGCGGACTTCCGGGCCGAGAACCCCGAGACGACGGTCCGACTGCTCGGGTTCTCCATGGGCGGAATCGTCGTGATGGAGACGATCGCGGCGATCGACGGGTCCTTCACCGTCGCCAACGCCGACATGATCGGGTCCTACGAGTACGCGGACGCGCCCTGCCAGGGCGCCGGCTACTACGACGCCATCGCGAACTCCTGCGATGGCATGTACAACTACTGGTCGGCCAACGACGGACTCGCTCGCCTTGGTGCCGGCGGCGCCAGTTGTGCCGACTCAGAGACGCCGGGGAACTACGCGGACGTCGACGTGACCGACTCGGTCGGCGGCCACACGGAGTACCAGTCGAGTTCGGGTTGCGTGCAGGCTATCGTCGAGAACTACGGTGACGATGGGGGCGGCGGCGATTGCGGCGCCGAAACCGAGACGACCGAACGAGACGGATTTCTGGCCTGGTGGAACGGCAGCGACACCGACACCTACAGCACGGCCACGGCCAGCCCCTGCGGCGTCGCCGTCGAGCTCACGAGTCCGTCGTCGGTCGCGGACTTCGACCTCTTCGTGACCTACGACGGTCGCGAGCCCACGCGAGACGACTACGACGACCGCTCGGCCGGTTCCGGCGCCGAGGAGGCCATCCAGTCCTCGCTCGACGGACAGACGACGCTCGGGATTCTCGTCGACGCCGAACGGGGCTGGGGCGAGTACGATCTCACCATCACGGAACGCGGGCAGTAGCCGTTCGAAACACTACCACGGCGGGCCTATCGACCGCCCTCACCGGTCGCCGTTCACTACTCCGAGGTCTCGCTATTGCTCGGCCTCGCCACCGCTCCCCGTTCGTCGTTCCGAGGCCCCTCGCTTCGGTCGGCCCCTCGCTACTCACGCCTCCCGCTGGTCGCCGTTCGTCGTTCCGAGGATTTCGTTCACTCCGCTCACGGCGCTGCCGTTCGCCTGTCCGAGGCGGTCACTTCGTTCCCGCCTCGCATTCGCTCAATCCACGCTCTACTCGAAGGCCGCGATGCCAGTCAAATCCTGCCCGAGAATCAGCGTGTGTATGTCGTGGGTGCCCTCGTAGGTGTAGACCGTCTCCATGTTCGCCATGTGGCGCATGGGCGAGTAGTCGAGCGTGATGCCGTTGCCGCCGAGCATCTCGCGGGCGACGCGGGCCTGGTCGCGGGCCATGCGAACGTTGTTGCGCTTGGCCATCGAGACATGCTGGGGGCGGAGGTCGCCGCGCTCTTTGAGTTCGGCGAGGCGGTACGCCAGCAGCTGGCTCGTCGTGATCTGGGTGGCCATCTCGGCGAGTTTCTGCTGCTGGAGCTGGAAGCGCGCGATCGGGCCGTCGAACTGGTCGCGATCGAGCGCGTAGTCGCGGGCGGTCTCGAAGCAGTCGCGGGCGGCGCCGACGGCGCCCCAGGCGATGCCGTACCGGGCCTGCGTGAGACACGACAGCGGCCCCTTCATGCCGGAGACGCCGGGGAGGACGTTCTCCTCGGGAACGCGGACGTCGTTCAGACCGATCTCGCCGGTGATCGAGGCGCGCAACGAGAGTTTCTCGTCTAACTTGTTCGTCGAGAACCCGTCACGGTCGGTCTCGACGAGGAAGCCCCGGACGGGCTCGTCCTCGGCCGAGCGGTCGCGCGCCCAGACGACGGCCACGTCCGCGATCGGCGCGTTGGTGATCCAGGTCTTCGACCCGTTGAGGACGTACCCGTCCGCATCTCCCTCGGCGTGGGTCTCCATCGCCGAGGGATTCGAGCCGTGTTCGGGCTCGGTGAGGCCGAAGCAGCCGACGGCCTCGCCTTCGCCGAGTTTCGGGAGCCACTCCTCCTTCTGGGCGTCGCTGCCGAACGCGCGGATGGGGTACATCACGAGCGCACCCTGCACCGAGGCCATCGAGCGCAGCCCGGAGTCGCAGGCCTCGAGCTCCTGCATCAGGAGGCCGTAGGCCGTCTCGGAGACGTTCGGCAGGCCGTAGCCGTCGAGATTCGGCGCGAAGAAGCCGAGTTCGCCCAGCTCGGGGATCAGTTCGGTCGGGAACGTGCCGGCCTCGTAGTGGTCGGCGATGTCGGGACGAACCTTCTCGTCGACGAACTCGCGCGCCGTGTCGCGGATCATGCGCTCCTCGGCGTCGAGGTCGTCCTCGAGCGAGACGTAATCGAGCATACCGGACCCTGGGTCAGGTGACGTGAAAAACGCTCCTATGTTCCGGGCGACGCTGGTGCAGGTGCCGAGGCGCTACGGAGCGCAAAAGCCCATCGGCGAAGTCTCCGCTCACTCGTCGTACAGCCGCGGTTTGAGGTGCCGGTCGTAGAGCCAAGCGCCGACCACGCCGAACCCGAGGTAGATGCCGACGGCGACGAGGATCACGAAGAATTCTAGCATTCCTTGCATGCAAGGGGATGGTACAATCACCAAAGTAACTGTTCGGATCGAGACCGATCCCCCACGACACTCCACACCGATTCGGACCGCTCACGTCACCTCGCTCTCCGCGTCGTAGGCCTCGTAGCGGCGATCCGCGAGCAGTTCGGCGAGCAGGTCCACGACGTCGAAGACCGCCTCGAACGAGGTGTACAGCGGCGACGGGGCGACGCGGATCACGTTCGGCGGCCGGTAGTCGACGATCACCCCGTGGTCGCGCAGCGCCTCGCTGAGCCGGCCGGCCTCCGGGTGTTCGAGCGCGACGTGGCCGCCGCGGCGGGCGGGCTCTCGGGGCGTCCCGACGGCGACGCCGCGATCGGCGAGGCGATCGTCGGCGAGCGCGATCAGGTACGAGGTGAGTGCGATCGACTTCTGGCGGATCGCCTCGATGCCGGCCTCGTTGACGAGTTCCAGCGCGCCGAACAGCGGGGCGGCGCTGAAGACGGGGATGGTTCCCGACTGCCAGGCGCCCGCGCCCGCCGCGGGGGTGTACTCGAGATTCATCTCGAACTGCGTCCCCTTCTCGTGGCCCCACCAGCCCGCGAGCGCGGGCGTCTCGTCGAAGTGCCGTTCGTTGACGTACAGTCCCGCGACGGCGCCGGGACCCGCGTTGAGGTACTTGTAGGAACACCAGACGGCGAAGTCGACGCCGATCTCCGAGAGCTGGTGCGGTACGACGCCGATCGAGTGCGCCAGGTCAAACCCGGCGAGGATGCCGCGCTCGTGGGCGGCTGCCGTGATCGCCTCGACGTCCAACAGCTGGCCGCTGCGATAGAGCACCGAGGGCATGAAGACGATCCCGACGTCGTGAGCGTCCATCGCCGCGACGACGTCGTCGGTCCGGATCGTCCGCCCGTCGCGACTCTCGACGACGTGGAGATGTGCGTCGGGATCCAGCTCGCGCTGGCGAAGCTGGGCCCGGATCGCGTAGTGATCGGTCGGAAAGTCCAGCTCGTTGACGAGGACGCCCGTCGGATCGTCTCGTCCGCAACCGTCCAGAAACGTCCCGATCAGCGTGTGAATGTTGACCGTCGTCGAATTGGCGACGACGACTTCCGCGGGTTCGGCGCCGACGACCGGGGCGAGTTGCTCGCCCAGTCGTTCACCGTACCAGAACCACGGCGGTTCGGCCTCGGTCCAGCCCCGAACGGCCAGGTCGCGCCACTGGTCGATCGCGCGCTGGAGACTCGCCTCGGCCGCGTCGGAGATCGGGCCGAGCGAGTTACCGGCCGCGTAGTGGGCGTCCGGGATCTCGAAGCGCTGGCGAAACTCCGAGAGCGGGTCGGCTCGGTCGCGCTCGCGAGCGGACTCGCGATCGGCGTGGAGATCGTGCCGGGTGCGGTCCGAGTCGACCGCTCCGTCTTCGTCGCGCCTGGGCATATGGTCGTTCTCGGGGGCGAGCGACAAGTAGAATTCGACGCGACAGCCCGCTCGGATCGAACGACGACCCGCCACCGCGGGCGGTGGACTCATGTGCCGTTCGCTCGACGGTTGGCGCATGGACGATTCGGGCCCCGACGCGACAGCACCGGCGGACGTGGCGGCCGGGGCCACCGACGCACTGGATCCGGAACTCGCCGCCGTCGTCACGGAGATCGAGGCCGCCGGCGTGCCACAGTGGTCGTCGCTCTCGGTCGCGAGCGCGCGAGCACTCGAGGACGAGGTGTTTGCGAGCGAGTCGGGGCCGCCGTTGCGGGCGGTCCGAGACCTGCGAGTCGACGGGCCGGGCGGCGACCTGCCGATTCGGGTCTACCGACCGGAGCGGGAAGCCCCGCCGACGCTGGTGTTCACCCACGGCGGCGGCTTCACGCTCGGCACGCTCGATTCCGCCGACGACATCTGCCGGGAGCTCGCGGATCGGGCCGGCGCGCTGGTCCTCTCCGTCGACTACCGCCTGGCGCCGGAGCACCCGTTCCCGGCCGCGACGGACGACGCCTACGCCGCGCTCGCCTGGGCGAGCGAGCACGCGAGTGACCTCGGCGGCGATCCCGACCGCTTGGGCGTCGCCGGGACGAGCGCCGGCGCGAACCTGGCGGCAGCGTCGGCTATTCGGGCGCGGAACGCCCGACGGGCGGCCGAGTCTGGACGCGCTACCGGGACCGACTCGATGCGCGATCCCCCCGTCTCGCTCGACGGACAGTTCCTCCTGTATCCGATGACCGATCGCCGGTTCGACCGTCCATCGTACGAGGCCCACGGCAACGGGCCGTTGCTCACCGCGGCCGACGTCCGCTGGTTCTGGGACAACTACCTCCGCAGTCCGGTGGACGAGCACAACCCATTCGCGACGGTCGGGCGAGCGACCGATCTCGACGGTCTCGCCCCCGCGACGGTGGTGACCGCCGGCCACGACGTGCTTCGCGACGAGGGAGCGGCGTACGCCTCCCGGCTGTCCGAGGCCGACGTCGCCGTCGAGCACGACCACTATCCTGCGATGGCCCACGGCTTTCTGAGTCTGACCGACGCCGTCTCGCGAGCTGACGAGGCCATGGACCGACTCGCAAAGCGGGTACGCGAACGATTGTCCTAGCGTCGGTCGATCGGTCGACCCCGCCGACGCCGGCCCCTTCCGGACCGTCACGGTCGTCGAGGACGGAGGGACGGCGGCGAGTATCGAGAACAGGTTGCCGCCGATCATCGATAGTGGGGCGACGGGGAGCATCGACGGAGGGTCGCTCCCGAGAGCCGTCCCCGAGTCCGGCCTCGGACTCCGGACGCACCAGCTATCGACCGCCAGATAGCCGACTTCGCTGAGCAGTTCAGATCGACGGAGAAACGCGTCGAGAGTGGCGGTATCC
Source organism: Halovivax limisalsi (assembly GCF_023093535.1). NCBI lineage: Archaea > Methanobacteriati > Methanobacteriota > Halobacteria > Halobacteriales > Natrialbaceae > Halovivax > Halovivax limisalsi. The sequence goes on along the minus strand of NZ_CP095757.1, from coordinate 1,340,426 downwards.
GTTTCGATGCCTCGCACGCGGGTTCGAACGGTTCGAGCCGGTCGCCTCAATCGAAATCGAATTTCTCCGCCGCTGTCTCCATGTCCTTATCGCCGCGTCCGGACAGATTGACGAGGATGGTCTCGTGATCGCCATCTTCTGCGAGCTGGATCGCCTTCGCGACGGCGTGGCTCGACTCCAGCGCGGGGATGATGCCCTCGGTCTCGCTCAACTCGCGGAACGCGGCCAGCGCCGCCTCGTCGGTGACGGCCTCGTAGCTGACGCGGCCCTCCTCGCGGAACATGGCGTGTTCGGGGCCGACGCCGGGATAATCGAGACCGGCGGAGACGGAGTGGACCTCGACGTCGTCGGCGATGACGCGCGTCTCCATGCCGTGGATGACGTCGTCCGTTCCGGCCGAAAGCGGCGCGGCGTGGCGCGTCGAGTCGGGTCCCTCGCCGCCGCCCTCGGCCCCGTAGAGGTCGACCGCGTCGTCGTCTCGGAAGGCGTCGAACAGCCCCATCGCGTTCGAGCCGCCGCCGACGCAGGCGACCGCGGCGTCGGGCAGCTCGCCCGTGCGGTCGCGGAACTGCTCGCGGGCCTCCTCGCCGATGACGGACTGGAAGTCCCGGACCATCCGCGGGAAGGGATCCGGCCCGACGACGCTGCCGACGAGGTAGTGGGTGTTCTCGACGTTCGCGACCAGATCCTCGAGCGCCGCGTCCACCGCGTCGGCCAGCCCGGCCCCGCCGCGGGTGACCTCGTTCACCTCGGCGCCCATGAGGCGCATCCGGAAGACGTTCATCTGCTGGCGCTCGGCGTCCTTCTTCCCCTGGTAGATCTCCGTCTCGAGGCCGAAGAGCGCGCCGACCATCGCCGTCGCAGTGCCGTGCTGGCCCGCGCCCGTCTCGGCGATGAGTCGCTCCTTCCCCGCCCGCGTTGCCAGGAGGGCTTGCCCGAGACAGTTGTTTATCTTGTGCGCACCGCCGTGAAGCAGGTCCTCGCGTTTGAAGTAGAACTCCGCGTCGTACCGATCGCTCAGGTTTCGGGCGTGATAGAGCGGCGTCGGCCGCCCCGCGTACTCGCGAAGGTGATCGCGAAACGCCGCCTGGAACGCCTCGCTCGTCCCGATCTCGTCGTAGGCGTCCGCCAGCTGGGAAAGCGGTTCTTCGAGCGGTTCCGGCACGTGTCTGCCGCCGTATCGACCGAATCTTCCGCGCGTCATCGTCCGCCGACGTACGTGTCGGAGCGACTAATAATTCGCCATTCTCCCACAGGTCCGATCGGTGGCGTACAGACGTGTTCGTTTCGACCGTGCGATCCCGCGACGGCCACTCGGTCCCACCGACGACGATCGACCGCTGAACGGTCGCCGAGACGGAGCGTCCCCCTCGGAACGGTCGATTCCGCGTCGGCGATAGGCGGTCCTTTACTTAGCCGTCCGAGGGCGTACGCGGGAGCGATGATTCCGTCGAGACGGCAGCTCGAAGCCGCGCTCGTCCCGGGCGAGCGCCTCGAACGCCTCGCGTACGGACGGCTCGTCGACGAGGGCGTTCGCGAGACGGTCGCGGTCGGGGTGACTGATCGGCGACTCGTCTGTCTCTCCCGCGCCGGCGATCGACTCGACGTCGACTACGCGTCGATCAGTTCGATCCGGAGTTACACGCACTCGCGCCTGCAGTTCGAGGGCGTCGATTCGCGACTCCTGACGGCGGGATCGGGTCTCGTCGCTGCCATCTGCGTGCTGTCTGCAAGCTTCCTCGCGCTCCCGACCGACGCATCGTCGGGCGGCTACGCCGGGGCCGCGCTCGTCTTCGCGACGGTCGCGTCGTCGCTCGTCGCGATCGGATCGATCGAGCGATACGTGCTGTCGTCGGCGTCGGATCGACCGCGGCGCGAAACCCGTCTCGCGCGATGGGTTCGTTCGGGGTGGATCGCCGACGGTCGCCGGCGGACGCGTCGAACGATTCGCGGCGTCTGGATTCGGGGGACCGATCGCACGCGCACGCTGTACCGCCGGAGCGTCCGAATCCGAACGTCGCTGTCGGTGGCACTCCGGGCGCGGACGCGACTATTGTACCGGGGACTTCGGGCGGTCCTCAGATCGGGCGCGTGCTGGTCGCGGCTCGCGATCGAGCGCGCCTATCGACACCTGGACGCCAGCACTACGTCGTCGCGGGCGCGTCTCGAGGGGCGGATACGAGGGCTCGAGTTTCGAATGGGGTTCGACGAGCGGGCACGACGGCGCGATCGGTCGAGACTCCGCGATCGGCGAGGGACGGGAGAGCGGGCGCCGGGCGACGACCGGACGAACGCGGACGGGCGGCCGAATGCGGGCGCCCGTCCGGGGCGGTCGGTGGCGGATCGAGCATCGCGGTTCGCGACCCGAGCCGGCGGTGCGATCGAGGCCGGCCTCCGTCGAGGCGGATCGCTGGTCGGATCCGTCGGTCGATCGGGCGTCGATGGGGCGAGATCGATCTGGCCCACCCTCCGGACGGGCGCGGGGGTCGTCGCGGCAGGCTGGCGAACGACTCGGTCGGCTGGAGTGGCCGCCCGGAGGTCCCGCCCGGTGAACCTGGGGAAACGGATCGGCGCGAACGCGTGTCGGGCGCTCGCGAACTGGCGTCGGGGGCTCGCCCCCGTCTCCGCCTCGATCGCCGTCGGCTCGTTCGCGGCGATCGTCCGTCTCGACGTCGGGATATCCGTCGCGGCACTGACCGCGCTGGCGGTCGGCTGCACCCTCGCGGCCGCGTTCGCGTATCGAAGCGAGTCGCATCACACGGGCATCGCCATCTCGCGCGTGCGAGAGCGCGAACTCACGATCTACACCGTCGAGGGCGACGCGATCCGCCTCGTCCTCGCGTCGGAGACCGACGTCGACTCCGAACTCAGCCGACTCGCCGCGTCGGTTCCGACGGCCGACCCGTCGACCGGTCCCGGCGGCACCGCCGAACCCCCGGCGAGCGACCGCGTCTCCGTCGATCGGTGACCCCCTCCGGCGAGCGGCGTCGCGGTGACCGCGACCTCCCGCTCGGAGACTCGCGTCCCCGTCCGCGAAGAACCCGCAGCCGCTGCTCCGAGCGAGCCCCGAGCGGACGACTCGCGGCCGGCCCGCTCATTCCGGCGACTCCGGCCCGGACGTGGCGCGGGCGCTGGCGCCCTCGGTCGCCGGGGAGACGCGCTCGACGTAGGCCGCGAAGTTCTCGAAGAGTCGCTTCGGTTCGGCGGCGAGTCGAACGGCCTCGTCGGTGATTCCGTCGAGCACGGCCTCGCGCCGATCCGGGGAGAGATCCTTCTCCATCGTGAGGTCGCGGGCGCTCTTCGCGTCGTACTCGGGGTGAAACTGGACGCCGAAGACGTCGCCCGCCCGGAAGGCGTGGTTCGAGTACTCGTTCCTGGCGAGTTCGACGGCGTCGGCCGGCAGCTCGACGACGGCGTCCGTGTGCGTCGTGAAAGCCACGAACGTCTCGTCGACGCCGTCGAGGAGGACGGAGTCGTCGGTCGTCCGCTCGATCTCGTGATAGCCGATCTCGTAGACGCCCATGTCGGCGACCCGCCCGCCCAGGACGGTCGCGAGCAGCTGGTGTCCCCAGCAGACGCCGAGACAGGGGAGGCCGGCCTCGATCGCGCCGTCGACCCAGGCTTTCGTCTCGTCGATCCACTCTTCCTCCCAGTAGACCGACGAGCGCGAGCCGGTAATGACGACGCCGTCGAACTCGTACCCCGGCGGCCGTTCGCCCGCCGTCACGTCGAACTCGGCGAGCGATGCCGGCAGTTCCCGCCGGAAGTTCCGGGGAACGTTCTCGTCACCGTGGCTGGCGTCGAGCATCGCGAGTCGCGGTCGTCGCATTCGTGGCGATGTACGCTCCGAGTGACCAATAGGTCTTGTGCCGGTCGAGCGCTCGAATCGAGTCCGGACGGCACGCGATCGCCGAACCGCTGTCCGCGTCGGTCGGCGTCGGCCGCCCGCGGCCCGGTCGCCGCTCACTCGTCCGCTCGATCCTCGAGGAAGCCGCGCACGTAGTCGTTGAGCGCCCGCGATCGTTCGATCTGCGGGAGGTGGCCGGCGCCGTCGATCGGGCGGAACTCCCCCCGCGGAAGCGAGTCGGCCAGTCGCTCGCCCGACTCGACCGGGACGACGGCGTCGTCGGTGCCGTGGAGGACGAGGACCGGCTGGGTCACCTCGTACCCCCAGTCGGTGGCGTCGTAGCCCTCGAGCGCGGCGAGCTGGTCGCGGGTCCCGGCCGCGTCGGCGTCGCCGTCGCGGCGCCACTCCACGATGCCGTCGACTACGTCCGGCTGGGCCGACCGGAACTCCCTGGAGAGGATAGCCTCCGTGGATTCCCGGAGCGCGTTCGACCTGTCGCGATCGACGACGAGCGCGTCGCCGTCGACGGCGTCGGCCCGCGCGGGCGTCCCGATCACCGCGATCGACTCGACGCGGGTCGACTCGCGAGCGGCCCGCAGCGCGATCGCGCCGCCCAGGCCCGCGCCCGCGACGTGGGCGTTCCCGGCGTCGACGGCCCGAAGCACCGTCTCGAGATCCTCGACGAGCGTCGACAGCGCGTACGGCCCCGGCGGTCGGTCGGACCGGCCGGTCCCGCGGAGGTCCCAGACGACGCTGCGATACGGGCCGCAGACGGCCCGGTGTTGCCAGCCCCAGGACCACCCGCCGAGACCCGCCTCCGCGACGAAGACCACGGGCGGACCGTCGCCCTCGACCGCGTAGAACAGCGAGACGCCGTCGTTCGAGGCGGTCGGCATGGGCGACCGGAGGCGGTCGGGACGGACGTGGGTTTCGATCCGGGGACGCCGTCGCTGGCGATCCGAGTTGCGATCAGCCGGATGCCCGCCGGCCGGTCGCCCCCGAGATGACGGTCGATCGGCTGCCGACCCGGCCGCGTGCGCCCGGGATCGGCTCCCCGACGGGACGCAGCTGTCCGTTCGGTCGGTTCGTCCGGCCGGTCGTACCCGTTCCGGCGGATCGTCTCGGTCGGCCTCGCTCGCTCACCACAGTTGCGCTCGGGGCGTCTCGCAGGCCTCGCACACCACCGCCCGGTTGTCCTTGTACGTCTCGACGACGAGCGTTCCGTCCCCGCACGCCGGACACGTTTCGCCCCGTAATCGGCCCAGTACGCCGTCCTCGCGCAGCTCCGTTATCGCCATACCAGCAGTCGTCGTCGACACCACCGATACCGATTATCCCTGTGTATGCAACCCGCGAGGGCCTATCACGGTCCGGTCGGACCCCGGAAACCATCGGCGCTCCGGCCGGCCAGGCGTACTGTCGGGCGCGTGGTCGCCCGTCCGAACGGACGATCCGCGACAGTCTCGAATCGTGCTCCGGACCGAACGCCGGGCGCGGGAGGGGTATTTTAATCCTCCGACCGTTCAACCGCCCGTTCTCCGGATGTTGGCCGAAACCGCCCGAATCGATAGACCCGGATTCGAGGGGAACGGGGCGGATTCGTCCGGATTCGGCCGTCGTGCCGGCTATTTATATACCTCGGCCGGGCCGAGCGACGGACGCGATGCGACGACAGATCACGATACTCACGACGCTCGCGCTGGTCGGTGGCGTCCTCGCGGTCGCCACGCTGGCCGGCGCATTCGCTTCGCCCACGGGGGCGATGGATCAAATCGAGCCGATCGAACAGCCCGCCGAAGACGAGGCCGTCACGACCGACGGTTCGGTCGCCGACGCGTCCCACGAGCGGCACTCGCAGAACGACCGAGACGCGGCCGACGAGACGCATGCTCGGAACGACCGCGCGTCGACGCGCGACGGCGACGCGACGACCGGAGAGGCCCCGGTACTGCGCTGGTACTCGGTCGACGATCCGACGGTCACGGCGGACGAGCGCCTCGGACTCCGTGCGCTGTACCAGGGGTCGGGCCAGACGCCGACCGCGTTCGACGTCGCGATCGAGGTCGACGGCACCGAACGCGAACTCGGGGAGGCGACGGTTCGGCCGGGCGACGAAACGGTCGCGTTCGAGCCCACCGAACTCGGTGCGGCGGCGGACGTCGAATTCCCGTGCGAATTCGGCTGGAACGAGGACGACGGCTGGGACCTCCACTGCGAACTCACGTTCGACGTTGCAACCCTCGAGGACGTCGACCACGACCGCGCCGACGCCTACGAAGTGAGTCTCGGCGATCGCGGGCCGACGTCGGTGCTCGTCGCCGACGACCCGACCGCGCTCGACGACATCCTCACGCTCGACTACCGGGTCGAGGATCGACGCCTCCAGGGCGAGCAGCCGCTCGAACTGACGCTCGCGTTCGCCGTCGGGAGTGACGAGCCTGCCGACCGGGACGTCGTCGTCCGCTTCGATGACGACCAGCGCGAACTCGGCCGGTTGTCCGTCGATCCCGAGATCGACCGGGTCGACTTCGATCCCAGCGAGTGGGTGCAGCAACGCTGGGACGATCCAGACGAACCCGACTGCTGGGACGGTCCGTCGACCGAGCCACTGGTCATCAGGTGCGAGATGGAACTCGGGCCGCTCGCCCAGGCGGTCGAGGGCTCCGGATCGGGTTCCGTCGACGTCGCCATCGACGATCTCCAGGCGACGTCCGTCACGGTCGAGCCGAGCGACGGCGGTGACGGACTCGGGCAGCCGGCCGTGGGCACCCTCGTGTGGACCGGCGACTGGAACGGCGACGTCGCCGAACTCCCGTCGTACTGCTACGATTACGTCCCGATGGGCCAGTTCGCCTGGTGTCCGGTGAGTCAACACGCCTTCCTCGACAGGTACGATCCGCTGAACGACGACCCGTTCGGCCCTCCGTGACGTCGGACCGTCGCCCCGGGTGTGATACTGCAGTCCGGAGTTCCGGCGTCGGAAGCAGGATCGGCTGGGCCGTCCGGCGGGACTGACGGGTCGGCGCCTGGCGCCGACGCGGTCCAGACGGGCCAGTGCGGTGTGACACTCGATTTTTCGAGGAGCCATGGCAGACGTTCGTGTCCCGCCCGGGTCGGTCTCGCCTCGCCGGGGCGTAGAGTCGATCCAGCCGCACCACGTGACGGTCGATCGGCCACAGCTCGCTCGAACGCTCCCGCGAATCGGCACCGACGTCCGCATCGGACCGGCTCCAGCGACAGAGGCGCCCGTCGGACGGCACCCGATTCGCGTCACTCCCCGGCGACGTACGCCACGACGCCGTACTTCACCGACGAGCGCAGGCCGACGCCGTCGATCGCGATCCGGCCGGCCGCCAACCCCTCGCGCAAAACCCGGGTTGGATCCCCGCCGCGTTCCAGGGCGCGGATGACGCGGTAATCGGTGTGGACGCGAACCGTCGGATCGGCCATCGCACCCCGTTCGACCCGCTGGGAATCGCTCCCGGCGCCTTCGATCCCGAACCGCAGTGCGGTGCCGTTGGCGGCCCGAACGTGGAGGTCGATTCGCTCGGAGCGAAGTTCCGCGACGGACCAGCGTTCTTCCGTCCCGAGCCGTGCCATCGCCGCCGCCACGTTCGGCGCCGAAATCGGCGTCGTTCGGATCGGACGACCGGCCGCCTCGACGGCAGCGACCGCATCGCCGGTCCGCGCTCGAAGCGAGTCGAGGCGGCCGAATAGCCCATCGATCCGCTCGTCGAGGCGGCGCGCGGAGCGCACGTCGGCGGGAAGGTCCCCGGCTGCCGCCTCGACGACGGCCAGGTGTGCCTCGATGGACTCGGCCTCGAACCCGATCGCAGCTCTCCCGGCGGTGTCGGTTCCAGCCCCGACGCGTTCGTCCCGGCCCGATTCGTCGAGCGAGCGGTGTCGCCGTTCGAGCGCCGTCAACCGCCGCTCGAGGTCGCCGAGCTCGCGATCCACGACGGCAGCCCGTTCGACCGAGGCCCTCGGTTCCTCGAGGCGTGCCCCGAAGCTCGCGCGGTCGACGCGCTCCCGAATCGACGCCGCCTGGCCGGCCGTGACGGCCGCGAGCTGCGCACCCGGTTCGAGATCGTCGGCCACGGCGTCGGTCGACGCGTTGGCGCCGATGCCGGCTGCGGTGGCGGTCGAGGGCTCGCTTCCGACGCCGATGGCGTCGCCCGAAACCGCGATCCCGGCCGTGAGCGCCTGTCCAGCGAGGAGACAAACGATCGCCAGAACGAGGATCGCGCGTGGGCGTCCCCGAATCGATCCGCGCCCCCGACGTCGTGAGGGGAAATTGCGACGACCGACCCGCCCTCCGGACCACGGGCCGCCCCGATCGGCCTTCGGATCGTCGGAGCCAGCCGTCGACTCGCGCGCGGCTGTCCGCCGTGAACTCGCGTCGGAACGCGCCTCGTCGATTCCGTCCCCGTTCATTCGCGGTCACCCGTCGCTTCGTCCGGAGGCCCGTCTGGGCGGTGGCGGGCGACATCGGGGAGCGCGAGCACGTTCTCCCGCCCGAGGCGGTAGACTGAAACGGCGTCCGCCGCTCGAAGCTCGCCCACGACCTCGCTGGTTTTCGTCTCCGACCACCCGAAGGCCGCGACGACGTCCTGTTGTTTCACCCGCCCGCCGCGCTCCTCGAGGAGTTCGAGGACGCGCTCCTCGTTACTCAATAGGGACTCAGGATCGGTCCGTTCGCCGGAAGCGTCCGCTCCCGCCGGCGATGCGGTTGCCGTCCCCCGCCCCGACTCGGCCGCTGCCGCCCGACCGGCCTCGGTTGGACCGGCCGACTGCGACTCGTCGACGGCCCCCGAATCGCGACCGCTCGATCCCGTCGCGTTCTCGGGGTCGGCGTATTCCGCGACGTGCGCCGGCTCCCCGGTCCCGGGCGCGCCCTCGGGTTGCTCCCGCGTCGGGTCGGACTTCCCCCTCCTGCGCCGACGGCGCAAGACGAACGCCACAGCGAGACTCCCGAGTACGGCCCCCGCCGTGGCGAGCGCCAGGGCGGCATCGTTGCTCCGGGGCGCGGCGTAGTCCGATCCGAACGAGCGCGCGTCCGACGCGAGGACGATCCGCGGCTCGCCGCCGGCGAATTCGAGCGGGCCGCGCCAGACGGCCCCACCGTCCCGCCTCGTCGCCGGGTCCGGAGCGAGTTCGACGGGTTCGGTCGCTTCGGGCCAGCCGATCGCCAGCGTCGTCACCTCGTCGAGGAACAGCCCGGAGAGGGCGTCGCCGGCCCGAAGCGTGTCGCCGGTCGCGGCGAAGCCGTGCCACCGGAATTCGTAGGCGACGATGCCGTATTCCCGTGGAAGGTGTTCCCGGGAGGCCTCCACCGTGACGTTCTCGACGACCATCGCACGGCCCGTCTTCGCCTGCGCCGTCGTCGCCATCGCGCGGACGGATTCGGCGAACGGGACGCGAAACGCGGATCGATTCTGCCGGATCTCCCGGCGGGTGCGCTCGAAGCCGGCCGTCGCGTTCGGGTCGTCGAGGCGAACGCGGTGTTCGATGCGCCAGTCGGCGGTACCCTCGGTCGTGAGGTCGACCGAGAGCAGGATCGCGTCGATCTCGACGGCGTCGTACGTCGACCCGGGCAGGCCCGGATCGCCGGCCTCGGCGACCGTCAGGTCCGCCCCAGCGGCGGTTTGCGAGTCCGATGCGGCCGGCACCGACGTCGCCGACCCTACCGCCCCCGGTTCGACGACGATCCAGCACCCGCTGGCCAGAAGGATCACGAGGCCGGTGAACACCCACGACCGGTTCTCCATCCGATTCGTGAACCATCACGCTGCGATGAAATAGTAATTTCGGTGGGAAATATCATCGTCGGGTGCGCATCCCGAAACGAGAGCCACCGAGTCCGATCGGGAACGGAGAGTCCGAGGGACCGAACCCGATCGTCCCCCGGCATCGAGACACCGCCACACCTCGACACCGTGGCACATATACGCCGACCGGTCGGACGGGTCGTATGCGCCAGTTCGTCTGCCTGGGCCACGACGTGCCGACGGCGCCGTCGTTCTCGCTCGACGACCTCGCCGGCGGGGCGGGTCGCCTCGACGCCCTCTGTCGATCCCTGACGGCCGCGCTCCTACGCTCGCACGGAATCCGCGAGGACGTCCGCGTTCACCTCGTCCTGCAGGACGAACTCTCGATCGTCGTCGACGGGGGCGCGGTTCGCCGGTTGAACCCGGACGAGCGCTCGACCGCCGCGCGAATCCGGACGGCGCTCGAGCACCGCGACGAGGCCATCGGCGCGCTGCCCGCCGAACCGAGTCCGGGATTCGAGGTCTATCGGCGCGGCTTCGAGGCGACCCTCGACGCGCTCGCGGCCGACGCGACGATCGTCCACCTCCACGAGGACGGCGACCCACTCGTCGAGGGGGCACTGCCGGAGCACCCGGCGTTCGTCCTCTCCGATCACGGCGATTTCACGGACGCGGAACGCGAGGTGCTCGACCGGGTCGCCGATCGGCGGGTTCGCCTGGGGCCGGTCGCGCTGCACGCCGACCAGGCTATCACGGTCGCCCACCACGCGCTCGACACGGACGGGTACGAGCGGTTCTGAGGGAGAGCGCAGTGACGTCGGTGCTCGTCCGCCGGCGCACAACGCAATTATTATACGCGACCGTCACCACCTGTCGATTGCGGGCCGGTGGGGTAGCTTGGTATCCTTCGGCCTTCGGGTGGCCGTAACCGCAGTTCGAATCTGCGCCGGCCCACTTTTCCCGCACCGCAACGCGAGGAGCGTAGCGACGAGTCTACGTCAGCACCGAACAATATGTCCCATTCACCGACTTCGTCGGTGGTGTTGTAGTCGCTTACGTCGATTGTTAGCTTCTCATCATCGGTTTCTTCCTCAACTTCGAGTTTGAGGTCGATTGATGTGATGTCATCATCTGGTCGGTGCAGATTCTCCCTATCGAATTGGACTTCACGGTGGTTGCCACCTCGTGGGCCTTCCAATACAATGTACTCGTGGTCGTTGAATTCACCCTTCTCTGATACGGTCAATTCATCCTCTCGGAACTGAACCACATCTCCTTCTTCTGCGGCAAGGACAGCATCTCCACCCATCAGCGTCTTAGTCTCGGTTTGTGCATCGTCCATCCGATTTGTATCAGATTTAATACCGAAACCAATGATCGGATATGTTATAAGTCCTCCTCCTTAACGGGTGTTATAGCACGCGATATACCAAACAAGTGTTGAAAATCAGGTCTAGAAACCTGCAGACCCCATTTCTCCGATGACCTAGGGAGATGGCTCCATCAGGCTGTTGAACTCATCAACAACCAGGACTAAAACGAACGATAACGAACAGGTCCGGTATGGTCAGCGACGATGCCAAAGATATGTACGAAGCTATCTATGATAGAACCATCAAGAGCCCTACCACTTGGGTAGACCGGGATGTATTGTATGACCATTTAGACAGAGAAGGGTGGAGCGAATTGCGCATTGAAGAAACTGAAAGCGAATTATTTCAGGAAATGATGATTGAGGAGAGTCTCGATTCCGAGTCATTGCGACCGACAGGCAATACCCCAGAAGGATTTGAAGGATAATCTCATTTCCACCAATACTGACGCTGAAAGTGGTTGTAGCTGATTGGCCTCATTCAGACCTTCAGTTGTGCTTGCCTAGAGTTCTCGCCATTGGTCGAAGAGAGTGATGGTCTTCGAGACTCAGTTCTCAGTCTCTACCAGCCTGAAGGAGGAATCAACTGCATACTACCCTCATGTAGTCTATGGCTGATTCTATCCAACCCAAGTGCGAGGCCAAGGGTGCTGCCAGCAGTAAGAATATAGAGACGAACGTGAGAGCAATGCAGATGTTAAATCGTCTGAACTTCGGGTCGTTCATCTCCTTATTTGTCAAAGTCACCTCTGAGTAATCGAGGAGCAGTTGTTCCTGTTGGTCAGCAGGGTCGTCAAATCCTGAATACTGGTAAAAGTCTTTGATGTCTTTTCCCGGTCGTTTGTAATCGCGGGAGCGGATTGTGTATAGACCTAGTCCCGCAGAGATGAGTGCTGGGGTAAGGACTCCAGCGAGAACTAGAACTTGGAGGTCGGAGAACAGTGCGCCGAAGGAGATGAGCAGTGCATCTACCGTGACGACAATCCCAATTTTGTTCTCAACCGTATCTCGCCGACTCTCTTCATTGTCATATTTCCGCCGTGCTTCTTCGAGTGTGAGGCGGAGTGTTGGAAAGTCAGATGGGTCTATTACATCACGCTCCTCATCGTCACTACTCTGTTGCTCGTCTCCGTCTCCTCCACTTCTTCAGTTTCATCCGGCATATCCGACCCGTGCTAGATTCGCTTCCCACATCGGTCACACCGTTTTTCGGAATCATCCTCGCCAGTATTCACTCGGATTGAGAACTCTGCTTCTTCTCGGCACTCGGAACAGAGAGGCATTATCCTATTTCCTTTCCGCATCGGTCGCAAATGATTGCTTGGCACTCAGCATCGGTGAGAGCATCCCACGATGCCTCCGCCTCGTTTCGACAATCTGAACAGAGGGGCATCAGAGTGACTTACCGCAACGGTCGCACGTTTTCGAACCATTGTCGGTGTTTTTCGCGCTCTTTCCACCTTGGAGTGAGGTGAACTCTGCTTCCTCTCGGCATTTGGAACAGAGGGGCATAGTTAGTATCGTTTGCCGCAGCGGTCACACGTCCGAAATTCGCCCTTTTCGACGGTGGTACTCTCTGCCTCTTTTCGGCATTCTTTACAGAGTCCCATGTACCTCTTTTGCCACTTGGTTGTTTAAAGCCTTTGCCACTAATGAGCGCGTTCAGCCCTGTTCTGTGGGTAAAAGGTTTTCAGCCGCTGGAATTTTTCACTTTTCATCAACGAGCGGTATCGTTAGCAGGGCCGACTAATGGGATTCCCAGAGAGGGTCTTTCACGAGGTCTAATTCAGGCGCTTTATCCTCACTGATGACAACACTCGCTAGATCTCGCAGGACAACTTCACCTTCATATACACCCCAACTCTCAGGAATTTCTATATCTGCCGTCCCAGGCATTTCTCTCTGAGTTGCGATAGAGACCTCATTTATTGATTTGATTTCGTCTACTTTCTGCTCAAACTCATCCATATGTTCGTCACTCAGGTCATCTAAGAAGGGATAGACAACCCATGAGCCAAGTTCAGAATAGCTAATTATGGGTGGTGCCAATCCTTCCTTCGATAGATATTCTGCTGTATATACTGAGCGTATATTCTGGTCAGCGCCTAAATGTTCCAAGGAATAACTCTCAAAGAAATCTGTTCTTCTTCCTGGTATTTTCAAAACTGCTCTATCGGTTCCAGCTATGATGTCGTTCGGAAGTGCGAAGACGTACCGTGTGGTCGCCCCCTGAGAAATCCTCAGGAAGCCTTTCTCTTCTAAGATTCTTCGAACAGTCTCCATTTCGTCGCTTGAAGGGGACCGGCCCAACTTTTGCTCTATAGCAGACAGGATTTTCTTACCGTCATTGGTAATCTGGGGCATCATTCGCCACCAATGATATTATATCCCGATAATCATTTCCTTTAGAAGAGTGTATACAGCTCAACGGCGATGGAAATGGTTGGAGACTCGTTCCTGGTGTCAACTTAAGATGAGAATCAGTTAGTACGAATCCTCATCGAAATACTCTATCTGTCTCACGTTGTTACGACCGACCATAATGGGAATTCCCTCTATGACAGCTCTGTGTGGTGTACAGATATAGAAGACATCGAATCGCTTATCATCAGATTCGAAGATAGCGATTGCTGGCTCCCCTACCTGAGGTACGGTGTCACCGATGGACACATCGTATGTCTGGTCTTTATCGGCACATAGTATTTGATGCGACTTATCCGAGGCTCTCTCTTTACCGCCGCACGCTGTTGTTCGACAAACTTTGCTGTCCCCTCGTAAACCTCCTCAGCTTCCTCAGCATCCTCTGCGTGAGGGATGTGAAAATCAACCATTAGTGACTGGTTAGAAACCAGAACGTATAAGCTTTGGTTGGGGGAGATTGTCTATAAGGGCTCGAAAATTCGAAAATCAGTCGACATCGGGACCATCGCCCAATGGTGAGGTGGTTGAGATGAACGAAGAATCCATTCAGGCGAAGCTTGACGAATACACGAAATAGTATGCAACTACCAGTAAGCGATATACTCACGGGATTCGGCCTCTTGATGAACATCGTCGGAGTGTACTATCTAACGTTGGTGGACCTCTTCACGTCGAAACCAATCCGAATGTGGTGGTTCTACCATCGACATGTCGACCGAGAGAACCCAGAAGACACGGAGCGGGACCCACCTGTTGGTAAAATATCCCCAGTTGGTGGCGGAATGGCGGGTCTTCCAATACCAGACTCTCCAGAGAGTTATGACAATAAGAAACAAATGATGTGGAATCAGTCAATAGCAGCAATCGGTCTAATCGGAGGATTCGTGTTCCAGTTTCTCGGGTTACTGGTCTAGTTAGCGCAGCTGGAAGTGGTCGTACACTCTCTCAGTCGTCGTCACCGACCGATTCGAAGTCGGTTTCGGACATCGACGAGGTGTGTATCCTCGTCGGCCAGCATGTAGTTCGCGAGCGAGTGTCGGAAGGCGTGCGGATGAAGTTCCTCCGTGTCGGCGGGTTCCCCATCTGAACGGTGAACCGTAACGTCGGCGTGGGTCGCGAGATCTCGAACGATGTTCCTCATGCTCTCCGTAGTCATTTGGTCGCTCTGTCGAGACGGGAACACGAACTCGCTATCTCAGTTCTGGTACCTACCTTGATTTGAGGTCGATATAGGGGTGAAAACGAGGTTGAGTTTGGGAGTCTACAAGAAGAAACCCAAACTGACTATTACAATCAGTTCAACTCGTAAGTATGGCAGTAGCTTACGGTGCTGATGACGAAGAAGCAATTGGTAACCTCATAGAGCAGTTAGCACCGAGGGAGTTTGCCCTCAATAAAGCTGAACACGTTGATGTACAAGATACGATGGATGGTGTAGTGGAAACAGAATACGATGTTCATGTTACATTCTTTGAACCAGAGGAACGGCGTGTTGTACGTGTAGAGATCTTACAGAAAGATGAAAGATGGAACGCTGAGAACCTAACTCAGCTCTGAAGCACTGGAGAAATGGTCGCTGAATTAATTATTAGCCTTATACGTGATTTGGGTCTAATTGCTATTGGTGCGGCTGTCCTCACATATATTGCAAGGCACACAGTCAACCAATACTTCGAGAAGCAGCTCAAATCCTATCAGGCCGAACTCAGTCGTGAAGAAGTCAGATTTGCTGAGTTGCACGAAGAAAGAGCGAACGTGATGAAGGACCTCTACGGTAAACTAACTGAATTTGATGAAGATATGCGGATATTGGTTGACCCGATCGTAAGCCGGGGCGAAACTGACCGAGACGAGAAACTGGATATTGCAGCTGAGTCTGTTGAGGAGCTTCGCCGGTATTACTTACGCAATAAAATCTACCTCCCACCTGATGTTTGCGAAACAATGGATGACCTCCTGAAGACATATCGGGACATGTTCCACGAGTTCGCTCTCCTGCGAATACATGATCGGAAGGAGTCTGCGCTTGAGGAAAGGGAACGGACGGAGAAGTGGCTAGAGAACTGGGAAGATTTAACGACCGATGAAGTCCCCGAGCTAAAGTTGAAGTTAGAAACTCAGTTCCGAGACCTTCTCGGTGTCGATATTGAAGATTCTGATTAATACTCCTAATCACCGGGTTAGGTGTTGGCCACCGCTCCCCTCAACTCCCGATGGAATGCCTCAAAATCCTTGTATATTTCCAACTCGGTTTCTCCATCGATATTCTCAGTCACGGCCTCCACAAGTCCTAAATTCGCCCATTTCGCTTCTATAAGGAGCATATCGCAGTCTGAGAGGATTGCTTGTGTACAAACAAGCATATCCGCAACATCATTCTCCTTGACCGCCTCGTTCGGGTCCATCATCAAAACTCGGTGAAAGTATATCTCCTTCTTTACGTACTCGACAATGTCGACCTCGTGTTCGTGGAGGACATATTGGTCACCACGACGTTTTAGATAATCCTCGAATGCCACCCCCTTCAGATTATCATGGCCCCATTCCTCGATGAGGTCTCGTGTCTGTTCCATCCCTACGAAGTATTCGTCTGTTGCACTCCAAGTCGAGTCCCGAAACGCCTGTTGGAGGATGTCTATCAATGGTAAATCGCTAATCTCCCTTCTAACGGTGGCTCGATATTCGTCATCCGGTACGATGTCGAGAAAATAGTCACTGACGTAGAATTCGTGCCCTTTTTCAGGAGTGGGTGGCAGGACTTTGTCCGCTATCGCTACGATAATCTTCGTCATCAAGTCCTGTTCTTTGGCCTTGACGAGGTCAATGAAATTGCCCGTGCTGAAATACACTTGCACATCGTCAGATGATGCAGTCTCATAGAACGATTTGAACCGGTCTGGGTCTTGTTTTAGAGAAATCCAGTAGTTTGTATCCATTACAACACGCTTCATTGTGAACTCCTTTCGGTGTTAACCAGTTATAAAAGCCAATATCCCGTACTGAATAGACAACTCAAGCTGATTCAGTAGATTTAACAACGGGCAGAATTCTATACATATGAGCAGTGATAGTGTATTTGGCGTGATTACGGCGTAACGGGAAACAATATACTTCTCACCTTTATTTCCTACTCCTCCGCATCGCTTGGTATGGCCGAAAAAGAGAGCGAGATTGACCACCTCGAAGAATCCAACGACAGATATGAGTGGTTCGTAGCCACCTCCACGGAACACGACATTTCGAATTTGTGTGTGGGATTGATAAGGTGTATTATAGGCGTTTCGTATATTCTGAAATATTAGGTATGTTCGACATGCAACGTCTCACATCAAACCAAACCACCCTTTTAGCGCTCATAGCCGACAGGAAATAGAGTTTGGTTCGACGTCAAGTCGGATCATGCGGTATTATACGACACTACTCAGAATCGTCTTCCGTAAGAATCGAGTGGTGTCACTGGATAGCGTCTCTCGGCACTTCGGGCTTTCTCTGGCTATCCTCAAACGCATCATCTCCGAGCAACTGTCGGGCTGCTTTCTCCGACACCTCCTCTTCATTGTAATGTTTCGAGGAATTCCGTACGGTCGCTATCGTCCATACATTCACAGATTTGGTTGATAGCAATAGGTCTCCAGTGATAAGAGACGGAAAACAAATCCGTCTGAAAACTGACTTTGGTCGAGCAGGTTCCCTGTGTATAATAATATTTATATAATGGTCTCAATGACTTTGCTCAACGCATTCGCCGTCCTGCCTTGATATGGGACAGGTATTGTTGGACTGTGCTCTTGGAGACTGACATCACTTCAGCAATTTCTTCATCCGATTTCTCATGTACTACGGCCAGATAGGCCATAATTGGTGCTTTTCCGCTACTAGCAACTTCAATGGGAATTCCAGAACTCGGTGCTTTAAAGGGTCCTAAATTAGTTTGGAGTTCTTTAAAGATAGTTGCGAGAGTCTTTGAGCTTCTACCGTTCCCAGGGGTAAAATAAAACCTTTCGCCAGTCTCTGTAACTTTGCAAGGAACTGCATTTTCCGTGATTGTAGGAGTATCCCCCTTGAACCGCTCCATACGAATATCTTTTACAATTTGTATAGATATATCCTCTGTTTGGTTGCAGGTATTTCTTTTAAGTATTGCACCGTCTCCTGACATAGAGCGCGAGAGTAAGAGGGCGACAGGACCGCTTGACGATGAATTGGAGAAGTAGCTGTCCTGCGATGAGTGGCCACACTCTCGTGCTCAAACCACAAAAACCATGAAAGGATGTCAAACTGGAGACCTCGTGACGGCGATCCGAGAACGGGACCAAAATCAATGCATGAACTGTGGGAGAGAAGATGAAGTGAAGCTGGATACGCACCATATCGTCCCTCGTTGCAATGGAGGGTCGAACCGGTTCAGCAACTTGATTACCCTGTGCAGACAGTGCCATAATGCGGCTCATGGTGATGCAATGGCTCCCCGTGTGCGTTTTTACTCCCTTGGTAAGATGGAACCCGAGGAGTTTGAGGTATACCGGGAGTTCCAGAAGATGATTGATGTAACCCGGTTCGACGAAGATGAGGGGTGTTGGTATATCCCGTTGGCGGATGCGATTGGGCTAGTTGATGAAGCGAAAAGGAAGACAGTACCCGACTCAGCTCTGATTAAAATATAGATTGACCTCTATTCTGCTGTCTACGATGGTTCCTATTAGCGTCACATTTGGTACTAACAAAGACGGTCCTTGAGCCACCGAATTAGTGACCATCGCCAAAAACTAACCCGATTCGACTGCATATCTGGGGTCCTCTGTCTCACCCATAGTTATCAAGGAACCGTTCACATTTCATGAACAAATGTGCTCGGCTGTCGTCGGTCTTTCTCTGTGTCAAGGCCTGCGGAAGATGATTGATACTCCTCGATAGAGCAAGAACATTAATCATTAACGAGTGTCAGGATAGGTGATGGACCGACGTGCATTCCTGGCTGCAGCGATCTCAACGGTCTCGATAGGACTTGCTGGGTGTTCAGGAGTCCTCGAATCCGTTACGGGTGGTGGTACGAACGAGTTCGGAGATCCCGTTGAATATCGGGGAATCGAGATTACACCAATGCATTGGTTCACGGCGGGAAAAGTTGGTTGGGATACTAGTCACACGGTTCTGGAAACTACAGCCCAATCAGGGGCGACTCTACTGTTATTCGGAGTTGAGGTCGCTCACGTAGGAGAGAACGAGCGTCAGTTTCCTTCCAGAGCGAGTGGGTACGGACATGGGACTGGCGATATCCGAGTCATGCATAACGGTGAAGAAACCTCACACCCTCGCCCGATGACGGCTGCGGAATCTCTCAAAGTAGGTGGTAAGAGTTTAACTCATTATGAGAAAGCGTGGCGACAAGAAGCTATGAGCTCTGTATACTCGGGAGTTAAGATATCTGGATGGCTGGTGAACGAACTATCCGCTAACTTCGAACCTGTTGATGTGGAACTCGTGATTGAATGGGGTGCAAAATCCTCAGTCGAGAATGAGGATTTGAAAGAACACTCGTGGGTCCTCACCGAGGACACAGAAACTACTGTAGAAGAAGCAGCCGGGGTTGAGGCAAATTCCGTCGCATTCTGATAGGTCAAAGCCACAATTCGAACCGATATCGGTAGATTATGTTTCTACGTTCGAATCTGTGCGTTTGTGGGCGAAAACACGTTTGTCTATGCGGATCCGTTCACGCGAATGGTGGCGGTAGATTTTCACCCACTTCGATCTCTCGAACAACAGCGTGAGCGCGGCGCGTAGCGCCGCGTCAACGTGAGCGGCGAAGCCGCGAATGAGCCGTGGGAGTCGAGAACGCCGCGAGAGCAAGCTCTCGCGAGCATCGCAGAAGTTTCGCTTCTGCTCAACGCCAGGGACTTTTACAGTGGTAGCGACGATCTGATTACTTGCAGTATAATCTAAACAATCCTGTCAGAGGCTTACCGAAAGAGGAGGTCGACCATCCCGCTGACTTCTACGAGTGAACAGGACGAACGCGGAAGGCACCCCACGAAATCGTACCTCGCGCTCGTCTACTCCCGCTTCGCGTGCGCCTTCCAGCAATCTGCGAAGTCAGAGAGGTTCATCGCGGCCGCGCAATGTGGACAGCAGAACCGTACCGAGCGCGCGTACCGCGCCGAGAGCACCGACGGCGGTTCGACCGCTACGCGGAAGAGCGCAGACGGTGCCACGTCACGGTCACACCGATAACACTCTCGCGGACGAGTCGAATCGCCAGCCCCGGCGCGCGATCGCTCGACGGATTTCATCCGAGATCCCTCCGCTTCGATCGGACAGACCGATCGGTGGACCTCGGCCCCCAATCCCCGAAAACGAAAGTGGACGGCGGATAGCGATTCGACTCTCGGTACCGAATGCGTGCGAGACCTTTTTGTCTCGGCGGTGTGTTCCGTAACATGGCTGCCAGAACCCTCGTGAGGGTTTGGAAGCCAAGCGTCTCGGGTGCGCCCACACCCGGGACATTTCTAGGAGCGCAGTCCCCTGCGACGAGTGGAGACGCTGGCTTCCAGCGACGGCTACGAAATACAGCGTATTATAATTACCGAACAGGTTGGCGTATTATCTATTACAGCAAGGCCATCGATGTATCCGGATCGGGAGAAGATCGTCGCGTCAACAACCTGGGACCGTTCGGGTTTCGGGTGCCGCCGTTTCAGTAGTCTCGGCCTGCGGATTGCCGAGGCACCACCGTCCGCGCCGTCACGGAACTGGATCGAACGATCAGTGTTTGCTACCGGCAGCAGAAGGATGAACGGAGACGGGGCGACCGCCGGGAGAAGGAATACACCCACCGACAGTTCCGTTACGTGATCGCTACTAATGGCCTCGACGACCGTTTGCCCGCCCAGTATATGACGTCTCACTCCTCGCTCGCGTCGCGACAGTCGGCCCGCGAACCCATCTCGGTGCTCAATCTCGTTCCGAACCCGGCGACCGGGTTTTTCCGGACGCAGGTCGAGTCGCTGCGAGGCGTCGGCGTCCGAAGCGACGTCCTGTCGGTCTTCGACGAAGCCAACTGTGCGGATCCGGAGACCTATCGGTCGCCGGTGAACTACGCGCGATTCGTTCCCGAGGTGCGGCGAACGCTCCGTTCCGACCACGACCTCGTCCACGCCAACTTCGGGTTGACCGCGCCGCACGCGCTCGCCCAGCGCCGGGTCCCCGTCGTGCTGTCCCTGTGGGGAACCGACGTCTACGGCTCGTTCGGCCGGGTGAGCGAGGTGTGTGCGACGTTTTGCGACGCGGTCATCGTCGTCTCCGAGGCGATGGGCGAGCGACTCGGGTGCGAGTACACCGTCGTCCCCCACGGCGTGGACCTCGATCTATTTCGCCCCGAACCGCGACCCGCTGCCGCGGAGCGTCTCGGCTGGGACCCCGACGCCGCTCACGTCCTCTTCCCGGGAAGTACGAACCGACCGGAGAAGGATTTCCCGCGGGCGGAGCGCGTCGTTCGGGCCGCGCGCGAGCGCCTCGACGCGCCGATCCGGATCCACACCCCCGACGGTGCCGTTCCGCACGACGAGATGCCGACCTGGATGAACGCGTCGGACGTGCTCCTGCTCACCTCGCGGTACGAAGGCTCGCCGAACGTGGTCAAAGAGGCGATGGCCTGTAACGTCCCCGTCGTTTCCACGGACGTCGGCGACGTGGCGGAGCGACTCGACGGCGTCACGCCGTCGACCGTTTGCGGGGCCGACGACGAACTGGTCGACGCGCTCGTGAAGACGCTCCGCGCGGACGAGCGGTCAAACGGCCGTCAGGTCGTCTCGGACCTGCGGATCGGGCGGACGGCCGAGCGGATCCGCTCGGTGTACGACGCGGTGCTGGCCGACGCCCGGTGATCCCCGGCCGCTGGGGATGCTGACCGGGCGCACGCTCGCTGCGCCGACCGGCAGAGCCGCGGACGAACCGAGCCGAGGGAACCCAGAAGATCGCTCGGCGGGGTCAGCCACGCCGAGAGGTCGCTCGGGTCGACCGACCAGGCCGCCTCCGGTCGCACCAGCGTCGCGATGCTCCGACGGACGTCGGTCGCCTCGGGGTTGCGCGCGCAGTAGTTGAGTTCCCGGAGCGGGTAGACGAGTTCGTCGGGCCCGTTCACGCGCTCGGGCTCGCCGTTGACGTCGAGCCCGAGCGCGTCGGCGACCATCGTCGACGCAAACCGGTAGCCGTTCCGGCTCGCCAGTGCGTACGAGGCCCACAACTTCGGGTTGATCTCCAGGAGCGCGTACGAGCCGTCGGCCCGCCGCACGCACTCGACCAGCGCGACGCCCGTCTCCCAGTCGAAGGCTTCGAGCAGTTCGACGGCGGTCGATTCGAACTCGGCGTCGCGGTGGACCCGGAGGTGCGTCCCGCTTCCGCCTCGGCGGGGGACCGAGCGGAGTTCCTCGTGCCCGAACGTCAGTTCGACTTCGCCGTCGAGAATCAGGACCCCACAGCCGAACGTCGAAGAAGAGTCGCCGATACACTCCTGGACGATCACCTCGCCGTTCGGCGCCTGCCGAGCGATTCGATCGTAGGCCGCCCAGAACGCCGCCGGCCGGTCGACCCGCGCCGTGGTGGTGTCTCCGGTTTCGTGACGCGCCTTGATGAAGCACGGAAACGGGAGCGCCGAGAGGCCGTCTCGCGGGCGACCCGTCGCGTCGAGTTCGGAGACGACGTCGGTGTACTCCGCCGGAACGTCGAACCCGACCGCGCGCCCTCGTTCCCGGGTCGCGGCCTTGTCCGCAGCGGTCCGGAGTGACGACGCCGACGGGAGCGACGTCGAAACGGCGTCCGGAATCGCGGTGCGAATCTCTGCGATCGCAATCGTCGATCGATAGCCGACGGGAAGGACGAAGTCCGGACCGTGGCGTTCGAGCGCGTCCAGTACCGCGGTCCCGTACGATTGGTCCGACACCGGCGGGAGCGTAACTCTCTCGTCACAGTACCGCGAGCGAAGCAGTCGACTGAACGGCATCGTTCCGGCTCCGATGACCGTCGCGTCGAGCGCCTCGGAGAGTTCGGCGGCAATCGTGAGACTGTTGTCGGCGTCACCGTCGAGGAGGAGAACGCGCGGAGACGTGCTCATCAGTACCGTCCCTTGTCGAGACGTCAACAATGGTATCCGGTCGCTAGTCCGTCGTGTGTCCCGGTGCCACACGGTAGCCGCCCGATACGGAACCCCGCCGCGACCGGCGCTCGTCCCACCCTCCCGACCGGTCGGAACGGGCCGAGCCGAGCCCCGTCCATCGGCCGGTCCGCTCATCGAAACGGGGTCCTAGCTATAGGCCACGGAACCGTCCGTGAGGGCATGATTCCGCCCCTGGCGAGTCGATTCGTCGCCGGAGAGTCGATCCCGGCTGCGGTCGCCCACGTGGAGCGGCTGAACGACGCCGGGATCGCCGCCGCGGTGAACAACCTGGGCTCCCACGTCGAAGCGTACGAACGGGCGGCGGACGCCACCCGGACGTATCAGACGTTGGCAACGACACTCGCCGATGACGATCTGGCGGCGAGCATCGCCGTCAAACCGACGCAACTGGGACTCGACCTCGGCGAGGACGCGTTCAGGGAGTCGATCAGGACCATCGTGACAACGGCCGACCGCAAGAACGTAGACGTGTGGATCGACATGGAGGAGCCGGAGACGGTGGATGCAACGCTGGATGCCTTCGAGTCACTGTCCGAAACGTTCGGCGACAGCGTGGGCGTCTGCCTGCAGGCCGATCTGCACCGGACCCCCGACGATCTCGAACGGATCGCCGGCCGGTCGGGAAAACTCAGGCTCGTCAAAGGCGGCGCGTACGACGTGGGTCCCGGTCGGGCGTACCAGGATCGGTCGCGGATCGATAGTGCCTACCGCGAACTGCTCGAGAGCGCGTTCGAGATGGTCGATAACGGCCTCGCCGTAGCCACGCACGATCCGGAGATGATCGACCACGCGACCGCGCTGCACGATAGATGCGGCACGGACTTCGAGATACAGATGCTAATGGGCGTGCGAACGAAAGCGCAATCCGAGCTCGCCGATGCGTACACCGTCACCCAGTACGTCCCCTACGGCGAGCAGTGGCAGCGGTGGTTCCTCAACCGGGCGCGCAGCAACCTCCGGTTCGCCACCCGCGCGGTCGGCGGCGCGATCGTCGACGCGGCCTCGGGAGTCGTAGCCGGGAGTAACGACCGCCACACCCGGTCATAAGAGGCGGGTACCAGCCTGGGACGGAGAGCTCGCGCTTCCAGGAGTCTCGCTCACTGGAGGTACCGTCGGTAGATCGACCGCCCCGCTCGCAACGCCGAAAGCGCGGGGGCCGGTCGGCCTCGCTCCCAGACGAGTAACGGGATCGCGTTCGCCCCGAACTGGGATTTGAACCGGTAGACGCCAGTTCGGAAGTCGGGAGCCGAGCCGCGCAACTCGTAGGTCTCGTAGCCTTCGTCGATTCCCCACTTGATTGCGTGTTCGTGGAGCAGCGCGGGCGCGTGGAATTCGAAGTGGTCCTCGGTGACGGCGGTGAACAGGTGTTGCAGCGTCGATTGCTCCTCGTCGAGGAGGTACAGGTACGATCCGGCGTGGGCCCCGTCGACCCGCAACGAGAATAGTTCGATTCGGCCCTCCAGCGAAGCGAGTTCGAGAACGAACGGTCGCGGGAGCGTCGGCATGCCGACGCGGTCCATCACCCGGACGTAGTCGTCGTAGAACTCGGCGAGGGACTCCTCGGTGATCGGTTCGGAGACGACCTCGACGGACTGATCGTTACCGCGACGGATGTCTCGCCGCCGCTCGCCGTCCATATCCGCGAATAGCGCGTCCCACCCCCGCGTCAGGTCGAGCGTGAAACGACAGGAGAGCACCGTCACCTCGTATCCCCGTTCGCTGAGGACGTCCTGATAGCCGACGTACGACTGGTCGTAGGTCCGGAAGGCGTTGAAGAGGATACGCCCGCTACACAGGTCCGCGAGTTCGTCCAGAAGCAGTTCGAGAGCCGCCGCCTCGTCGGTCATGGCGATAGGGCCGCCGTAGCCCGGTTTGATGGACGTCAATTGCGAAACGGGCCCCAACTCGGTGACGAAGTTCGGGAGTACCGCCACGGGATTATCCTTCTTCGAGACGAGGAGGTGTCTCGGGTCCCGTCCGGTTCCCCGCTCGACGGCCCGGAGCCAGCCGTACCGGTGGTAGGCGCAGCCGTGTTCGGACTGCTCGACGACGTTATTCCACTGGTTCTCGTTTACCGACTCGATGCTGTCGAGCCGGCGTACCTCGAGACTCATGTCCGTTGAACGTCGTGTCGGACGCCACGCTCCGTTGTAAGTAGGATGCTCGTACCCCCAGCGCCGTCCGTCAGGCCGCCAACTGTATCGACCCGGTCGGGAATGACGCGACCGCCTGTACGAGCGACACGGCTCCGGATTCGCGACGATAGAAACGGGGCGGCCGCACTGATCGAGCGCGGAACGATTCACCCGGACTCCTGGAAGCGTTTGCACCCGCAGGAACAGGACGCCGTTCCGATCGGGCGAATTCGTCCATCCAGGAGCTCTTTCGCTGCGTATACCGAGCCGCAGCGTTCACACACGCCCACAACTCGCTTGTGGTCGCGCAAGGCAATCACCCCGACGGGGCAAGGGGCCGGCCACAGTATAAATCCCATGTAACGTATATCAATAATTCATGCGATAGATACTGTTCACGTATCACGGACACCCGACACGAGGGATGACCAGAGCAGGGTCGATTACGCCGAGCCGGGTCGTCGAGTGCGACCGTCTCTCCGATCCGACGGCTCAATGCCGCGTGTACTCGTGAGTCACCAGCTTCGGAGTGAACGACGTGACCGGGTTTCGATATCGGCTCAACATGGTGCTGAAACGCGGTTGTCACTGGGACGCCACCGACGACGGTTTCGAGAGCGGTTATCGGGGAGTGGTGTAGCTGGGCCCCTTTCGGTCCGTTCTGCGGCCGAAACCGGCGTGCCGATTCGGTTATTGATGGTTTCATCGAACAACTCGCCGGGCCCGTCATGCTCCGCGAGGAGAGAACTCGGTCCCGCCACAGGAGACACAGCCGCTCCGGCCGCCGATCGGTTTTGACCGTTGTTCGGCAGGTCGACAGCCGCGTAGACCGCCCCGCACTCCTCGCACGTCGCGACGACGCGTCCTTCGTTTGCTATCTCCCTTGAGCTTCCAACGTGCGGAAATGAATAGATAAAGAGTGCAACAGGGGCACGAGCCCCCGCGATCCCGTCGGAACAACAGCGTGGACGCCGAAAACGGTCACGGAGGACGGAGTAGGCGCCGAGGAGTCGCCCGTTCGAGCGGCCGACGAGGATAAATACGAGCCTCGCCTCGACGGTGCTATGGGCTGGGGCCGATACGACGAGTCACTCCACCAGGAGGACGTCGGTGACGAATCCGACGCGGACGATATCGTGGACGTACACGAGAACGACCACGCGGGCACCGTCAGTGACGAGACCGAGAGTTCGACCGACGAGCTGCTCGGCCAGTTGCAGCGCATCAAAGAGACCGGGGAATCCGAATAGTCCGACCCTCAAATCGAGCGCGAATCGCGGTCGGCAGCCCGGCGAAACCGCTCGCTTTGTCGCGATCACCACGGGGGCGCGTGACACATCGTCGACGCACGTCGTCGAGTACTCCCTCAGCGGGTGGTCACCGGGTGAGCCGTCGGTGGGCCGCGATCGTGGCGATCACGCCGGCGAGGAGCCCGGCCGGGAGGCCCACCAGTGCGGACGGCCAGATGTGCGGGTCGAGTGCGGCCGTCACGGCCACGGCGACGGTTGCGAACGCCACGATTCCAACGCTGATAGCCCCGGCGACGTCGAGCAACCGTGGGCGAGACCGTCGCGCCATTCGATGTCCCATACGAGTCGGTGGCGGCGGACGCAGATACCGGTCCGCGTGACTCTTTCGTCGCGGGAATACGCCCACAGTTTATCAGCGGGCGCTGGGCGCACAGCCAGCGCGAATCCAAACACGTCGCCTGTGGGCGTGGACGAGACCGGACGAACGCTCCAGACGCTCGCGAGCGACCCCGCCGACGATCGCGAGGTCGGCGAGCCGGGGTGATCGCCACCCGACGGGGTCGAAGCGGGCGCCCCGTACGCCGACGGCTCACGCGGATTCCGTGACGTTCACGTCGATATCGGATCGCTCGGCCGCCAGGCGGTACGTCGGCACCGTCCGGTACTCCACGTCGACGACGCCCGTCCGTCGCAACCGCTTCAGGCCGGCACGCACGTCCTCGACGTCCGGATCGAAGTCCGTCTCCGCGCGGACGCGCTGGAGGATCGCGACCACGCTCGCCGATCGCTCGTCGGGTCCGGGGACGACCGAAAGGATCGCCGACTGCAACTCGTCGACGCTGATCTTCGAGGGGATCGATCCGCCCTCGGGGTCGCTCTCGACGCCCGGCTCGACGTCGACCAGGTCCGCCGCCTCCGGGGTGGCCCTGATGAGGCTGTCGTCGTCGCGGAAGTAGTACTCGGACAGTTCCGACTCGAGGTACTGGTGGACGTCGCTGCCGCTGTCGAGTTCCCACCGGTCCTGGAGCTCGCTGTTCTTCGTCGGTTGGAGCTCCACCACGTCCGCGAGTCGATCCAGCGCCTCCTCGGAGAGGGTCATCGTCACCCGTTACGCCGATTCCCCACTTCTACATTGCGAACTTTTTGCGGTTCGGGTGCGCGAAGCGCACCGCTCACCGCAAAAACTTCGATGAAAAAAAGGCCGGCTCAACGGGCTCCGCCCGTTTCGCCGGTGAACCTCGCTCGCGACGCTCGCTCGGATACGGCCGACATGGGAGCCCGGTCACCGTTCCACACTAGGCTCAGCCGTCTATATCGACCGACCTGTCCCCGTCGTCGAGCGTCTCCTCGACCTGCGTGGCGACGAGGACCGCGCCGAGCGCCGCCAGTCCGGCGGCGAAGGCGAACGGGACGACGAAGCCGAGCCCGACGAGGAAGCCCGAGACCAGGGGGCCGATGGCGATGCCGAAGCCGAAGGCCATCGTGAGCACCGACAGCGTCGTCCCGGATTCGCCCTCGGGCGCGAGGTCGCCGGCGAGCGCGAGCCCCGGGGCGAAGACCATCGCGCCAGCGATCCCCTGGCCCAGTCGGGCGAGGAGCATCGCACCGGAGGTGGTGACGACGCCCTGGGCGAGCGTCGCGGGGACGAGCAGGACCATCCCCCAGAGGATGAACGGCCGACGGCCGACCCGATCGCTCGCGCTCCCGATCGGCGTCTGGAGGACGATCTGGGCGAGGACGAACGCCGAGAACTGCAGGCCGAACCAGGTCGAGCCCTGGCCGAGGCGAGCGTTGACCTCGTTCTGGATCGGCGCGAAGACGGCGATCCCGATCGTCATGAACAGCGTCGCCAGGCCGAGCGTGATGACGGGGTTCAGCAGGTGCTCGCCCCGGGGATCGCGCCATCGGATCGACGGCGAGCCGCCCGCCGCGGCCCGGGTGCGTTCCGGGTCGGTGATGAGGACGCCCACCATCGCGAAACTCACCAGCGCCGCCGCGGTGGCGATCAGGAACGTAAGTTCGAACCCCGAGAGCACCAGCCCCGCGTCGCCGAGCGAAACGTCGTACGGACCGGCCGAGACGATCGCGCCGGCCACGACGGGGCCAGCCCCGAACCCGACCAGCCGGAAGGTGTTGTAGACGCCCATGCTCCCGCCGCGCCGGCCGGTCGCGGCGAGTTCGTTCACCAGCGCGACCGACGTCGGGACGATGAACGCCACGCTGACGCCCTGCAACGCTCGGATACCGACGAGGGCGACGTAGGAATCGGCGAACAGGTAACTGAAATTCGTCGCCGCCAGCCCGCCCAGCCCCACCAGAATGTAGCGCTTTCTCGCCCCGTGGCGATCGGAGAGCCGGCCGGAAAACGGCTGTGCGAGACTGTTGAGCAGGCCGTACAGCGAGAGGATGATCCCGATGATCATCGCCGGCGCGAGGCCGTACGTCGCCCCGGTGACGACGTCGCTCGCGACGTACAGCGGGATCACGATCACCAGAAACGAGTTCCCGACCCCGTCGGCGAGTCGCGCGAACGCCAGGGCGAACACCCGCGGATCGACGTCGAACATCGACCGAACGCCCTGCCGGACCGACCGTCGCATTCACCGACGCTTCGAAGCCCACCGCCATGATGGTTCTGAAGGCGACGATGCGTCGTTCCGGCGACCGGACTGCCCGCCTGACTGTCCACCTCGATACGAATTCCGTTCTTGGCGCTGGCGCGCGGAGCGGTACGCATGGTCACGATCCAGCTGAACGAATTGACGGACCGACTGGAGACCCTCTCGTACCCCGCGTCGAAGCGGCGCGTCTCGGACGAGATCGGCGAGACGACGCTGCAACTGGCCGACGGCGAGACGACGATCGACGAGACGCTCGAGCTGGTCGGCACGGACCGATTCGACAGCGAGAACGAACTCGAGTCGGAGCTCCTCGGCTCGCTCCCGCGCTCCGCCGTCGGCGAACCGTACCAGTCCGAAGGCGAGGGCTAACCCACCGCGGTGAGCGGACCCGCCGCCGACCGTCGCCGGCGGCCAAACACGCCGCTTAAGTCACTCGCCGGGCCAGGTACTCGCAAGGATGGAGTTTTGCGACGACTGCGGCTCGATGATGAAAGCCGACGACGGCCTGTGGGTCTGTGGCAACTGCGACTACACGAAACCAAAAGGCGACACCGACGCCTACGTGGTCACCGACGACCAGGAGGCGAGCGAAGTCATCGAATCCTCCGACGAGACGTCGCTGCCCGAAACGGACGAACGGTGCCCCGAGTGCGGCAACGACCGCGCCCGCTGGTACCTCCAGCAGATCCGCTCGGCCGACGAATCCGAGACCCGATTCTTCATCTGCACCGAGTGCGAGCACAAGTGGCGCGAGGACGACCACTAACGAACTTTTTCTGCGTCGGGTTCGCACTACGCGCGAACCACTCCTTGAAAAACTTCGATGAAAAAGGGCCGCGAGCGCGGCCGCGCTCGCGGTGAAACGGCGCGCGAAGCGCGCCGTATGCAACCGACCACACCGAATGGTTGCACGGCTATAGAAAGCCGTCGAGCCGTCGGTATCGACCAGAACCGTAGAACACCGAAGCGAGGGAATATTGCGTCGATTCTCTCCAATCGAGGGAATTCGTTCCGTAACGGTCGAGACGTCAGTCGTTGCGCGCGATCGTGAGATAGCCCGTGTGCCCGACCGGGGCGGTCGAGGGCCGCGAGCCGCGGTCGTCGAAGTCCATCTCGCGCTGGATGGTCTCGCGGGTCCGAACGTCGGCGAGACCGGCCTCGGTAGCCGCCTTGACTACCTCGCGGGTCGTCTCGACGAAGGGGCTGTAGACGGCGAGGAAGCCGCCCTCCACGAGGAGGTCGGGAGCGCGTTCGACGATCGTCGGGGCGTCGCCGGTGTCGAGCGTGAGAACGTCGAAGGGGTCGGCGTCGGCGACGGCGTCGAGTTCCGCGGTCAGGTCGCCCGTCCTGACGTCGACCGAGTCGGAGACGTCGCCCAGTTCCATGTTCTCGCGGGCGACGTCGGCGAAGTCGGGGTCGCGCTCGTAGGTACAGACCGACGCGCCGACGCGGGCCATCGCGGCCGCGAGGACGCCCGTCCCGGTGCCCGCGTCGAGGACGCGATCGCCGGTGCAGACGCCCGTCTCGCCGATGATCAGGCCGACGTCGCGCGGGACCATCGGGGCGCCCGTCCGCTCGAAGTGATGAAAGAGGTCGGGACCGCGAAGGCGTCGGACGCGGAACTCGGTGCCGAGGTGCGTCTCGATCGTCTGGCCCGGTTCGACGTCCGCGGGGACCTCGAGCACGCCGAGGTCGGTGCCGAACTCCTCGCCCGGTTCGACGAGGTACTCGCGGTCCTCGTAGACGACGAGGACCGTCACGACCGGCTCACTCCAGCCGGGCGACGGCCGCCGCCAGGTCGCCGTCGGTCGCTTCCAGCGCCTCGCGCGCCGCGTCTTCGCCGGCGCCGGTCCGCGTCGCGACGAGTTCGACGTCCTCCTCGTCGAAGCCGCCGGCGCTCGCGCCGCCCGCTTCGTCGCCGCCGGCGCCGCGCTCGCGCTCGTTCGGCGAGCCGATGACCTGGTAGGTCTCCTGGCCGCGGGCGTCCATCTTGGTGACGTCCGGCGACTCGAAGACGAGTTCGCGGTCGGCCGTCCGGATGATCACCTCCTCGGCATCGAGTTCGTCCATGTCGATGCCCATCTGGTCCATCATCTGTTCCATCTTCCGCGGGTCGAGTCCGCCGCCTCCCCCGAACATACTCGTTGGGTTGCCACGCGCGGGCAAAAGGCTGACGACAGCGATCGAGTCCCTGACCGACGATCGGACCGAATCCTCGACCGCCGGGCGATCGCCTCCCCGCGGCGGTCGACCGCGCGACGGGTCAGGCGTCGGCCGCGCCGACGCTCTCGCGCACCTTCACCGCCATCCCCGTCTCGAAGTCGCGGACGGATTCGGCGTCGAGTTCCGCCCGCCCGACGGCCAGCAGCGTGTCGTCCTCGTGTGCGACGACGACTTCGTCGCCCGTCCGGATCGCCGGATCGACGTCGCAGACGAACTTCGCGAAGACGTTCTTGCCGTCGCGGACGAACGGTTCGCTCTCGTCGTCGACGATCACGCGCGCCCGCGGCGCGTCGAACGTCGATGCGAGTCGTCGCCCGCCCTCGATGCCGAGCGTGAAGCGGCCGTCGGTGCCGTAGGAAACCACGCGGTCGCCGTCGACGTGGACCTGCTGGGGGCGCCCGCTGCCGGTTCGCGTGATCGTCCGCGATTCGCCCGGCGCGAAGAGGGCGCGTCCGGCGCCCGCGCCGAACTGGTAGTCGGCGACGACGCCGAGCGAGTCCACCGCAGTGGCGTCACTCATCGTTGCTCCCTTCGTCGTCAGTTCCGAAAGTCTATCGACTCGTCCGTTCACATTTTGCCACCGGCCGGTGGATCGAGCCGAATCGATGAGGTTATTGCCGGTCTCGACGTACGACCGGTAGTCAATGGACGAGACACAGGTAGGGCTCGGGGTCCTCCTCCTGGGGGCGGCGTGGCTACTGGTCCTCGGCCGCTCTCAGCCGATCTCGGAAGCCGTCCTCTACGGACTGTCGGGACTCGCGATCGCGCTCACCGTCGGCGCCGTCGCGATCGCCGCGATCCGGAATCGAGAGTCACACGTCGCCTGACTCGGCCGGCACGAACACTTCGGTAGCCGTGAGCGGGGCGGACGGCTGCCGTATCGACGTTCGGGAGCGTGCCGCTATCGTCGAGCGTGTGCTGGCACCCGGGACCGGCGCCTCAGAGGAGGAATCGGTCGCTATCCGTCTCGAGATCGAGAAAGCTGTCCGCGGCGTCGACCAACTCCTCCGCGGTCGAGGACTCGAAGGCCATCACCTCCGGCCGGACGCCCTCGTGCCTGAGGTGCGAACACAGCCGCGAGAAGTCGCCGTCGCCGGTACAGAGGACCATAGTGTCGACGTGATTGGCCAGGGTGACGGCGTCGAGGCTCATCCCGACGTCCCAGTCGGCCTTCTTCGAGCCGTCGGGAAACCGCTTGATGTCCTTGATCCGCGTCTCGAACCCGATGTCGACGAGGGCCTCGAAGAAGCTCTCCTCTTCCGGTGAGTCCGCCCGGATGACGTAAGCGATCGCGCGCGTGAGCTGTCGGTCGGCGACGGCGGCTTCGAGCAGTGCGGCGTAATCGATGTTGCGACTGTGGAGACTCTGGGCGGTGTGATAGAGATTCTGCGCGTCGACCAGCACGGCGACCCGCTGGCCGGGGTGCGAGACCGTCATACCCTAGGGTTTTCGGGTGACGGTAAAGGCGTTGCGACGCAGCGACCCCGGGCGGGCCCGCCGCGGGCGTCGACGATCCCGTTGCGACGCGAGCGGTGACCGGCGGCGGCACTCGCGGACGTCACGGTGCGGCGATGGACTCGACCCGCAGGATTCGGACACGCGGGCGAACGCGATACGAACACCCTCGGCGGACCGATCGTCGCTCGACGGGCCTCAGCTTCGGAGCTTCGCGATGCGCTTTTCGGTCGGTGGGTGCGTCGAGAAGATCGACTGCAGCAGGCTGCGATCGGCGTTGAAGATACACAGCGCGGCGACCGTGTCGTTGGTCTGCTGTTCGCGACCCTCGGCGCCGGCGGAGATCTTCTCGAGCGCACGGGCCAGCGGGTCGCCGCTGCCGATCACCTGGCGGGCGTCTTCGTCGGCGGCGTACTCGCGGTACCGGGAGATGGCCATGACGAAGATCATCACCAGCAGGTTCGCGATCTGGGAGGCGACCATCGCGAGGATCCAGGAGCCCATGTTTCGCTCGCCGCCGAAGAGGACGGCGAAGTAGGC
This sequence comes from Halovivax limisalsi, assembly GCF_023093535.1. Lineage (NCBI taxonomy): Archaea > Methanobacteriati > Methanobacteriota > Halobacteria > Halobacteriales > Natrialbaceae > Halovivax > Halovivax limisalsi. The sequence goes on along the minus strand of NZ_CP095757.1, from coordinate 1,307,622 downwards.
GACGTAGCCGACCATCATCCCGATCGACTGGCCGACGACCATGGTGATGACGTCGCGGTTTTTGATGTGGGCGAGTTCGTGCGCGATCACGCCCTCGAGCTCGTCGTCGTCCAGGATCGCCATGAGTTCGTCCGAGACGACCACGACGCCCGCGCCCTTGCGCCCGACGGCGAAGGCGTTGGGGACGCCCATCTGCTGGCGCATGAGCCGGGGCTCCGGGACGCCCATGTCGCGTGCCAGCGACTCCGTCATGCGGTGGACGTGCTGGTACTTGCGGTTCTCCGGCATGTCCTCTGCGCCCCTGGTCGCCATCCACTTGCCGAGTTTGTACTGGATCGGCGGGACGATCAAGACGCCGGCGAGCAGGACCGGCAGCAGTCCGATGCCCGTCATCGCCGAGATGAACGTGGCGGCCAGGAGGTAGAATCCGAACAGGATCGCGCCGACGACCACCATTCGAATCTTCAGGCCGAAGTCTGTCATGGGTGCGAATAGGTCAGCGAACGGCATAAGTTACGCGATTCGGTGTGTGATCAAATGCCACGCAGAAGAACGGGGCGTCACAAATCACGGGGCGGAACGAAGTAGGTGGCAGACGTGCGCGACCGTCGTCAGCAGCAGCTGCACTCGGTCCGTCTTCAGGATCCCGTTGCGGGGAGATCCAGCGGATTCGAGGATCGAATCCCGCCGGCGGCCAGCGAGACGAACCTACCGGGAGTCGACCGTCCGAACGGTCTGGCGCTCGACGGACGCGCCGGTTTCGAGCAGCGTTTCGAGGGCCGATTGCATCCGTCGGAACGCGGCCGTCGGCCGGACTCGCTCCCGATCGCGGTCGAACCGCACCAGTCCCGCGGCGGCGAGGCGCGGAAGGTGATTGTGAACGAGCGAGACGGTCGCTGACCGAAGTGCACCCGCCGAAACGGTCGCTTCCGACGGTGGCGTATCGGCGTCGCCGGCGAGCGACCCGTCGAACGACGCCGGTGAAACCGCGTCGTCCCGGCGAACGAGTTCGGCCGCGAGCGGCTCGACCCTGAGGTCGTCGCCCGTCGCACAGAGCGCCGACAGGACGACGCGACGGTCGGGGTGGGCGAGTACCTCGAACAGGTCGGTGGTGCGGACCGAGGACGGTTCGGCGGCCGTCCCGTCCGCGCGAGCGTCGCCGTCCGACCGACTGGGGGTCCGGGGGTGGCCGGTATCGTGATCGGTCATCGCTAAGGAATTGGACCGTGGCGGGAAGCCCGTCGTGCGGTGAGTTCGAGGCCATTTAAGTGGCCGCGGAAGTTCCCACGGGCGAACGATGTTCGTGACAGGGCCACGGCACGAATCGCCGGAGAGCATCGCGCTCCGTGAGCGGCGCGCGTGCGAACGGCGCGCGACAGCCCGGGCCGATCGCGTCGAACGGGGCTCACGCGGCACGCAGTCGGCGGGTTCGAGCGATCCGTCGGACGCGAAACGGGACGTCGGCCATCACGTCGAGCCGCGATCGATGCCGGCGGTGGCGATCGTGTTACTCGTCAGCGCCTTCGTCGCTCTGCGCAGTCGCTCGGAGACGGAGTTGGTCGAGATGTCAAGCGCCGCGGCGAGGTCGTCGATCTGGGCCTCCCGCGGGACGTCGAAGTAGCCCAGTTCGAGCGCGGTTTCGAGGACTTCGCGCTGGGCCGGCGTCAACCCGTACACCCGGTCGAGAGCGGCCGATGCCTCGGAGAGGCGGCGGAGTTCGACGTCGAGATCGTGGTCGTCGGCGTAGGCCTGGAAGTCGGCCAGGGCCTCTCGCGCGGTGAATTTGAGGGTCAGTTCCCAGGCGGCCGCCGTCGCGCTCGCCGTTTTGAGCACGCCGTGGCGATCGATGATCGCGTCGACGAAGGCCGTCACCCGCTCGCCCCAGTGAATCGTCGCGTAGGCGGTCTCGTCGGCGACGTCGATCAGCGAAACCGACTCGACTGCTGGGTCGGCCCGCATCGTCTCGGCGGCCGCGACGGGATCAGGCGCCACCAGCCAGACGGCCGGCATCACCCACTCGCGACTGTGACTCGCCAGGCGCTCGACCTCGATCGACGCGGTCGGATGCGCAGCGAACAGTCCCGCGAGCGCGAACGACTCCGCCGGGACCGATACCGTGGCGATTACGCTCATACGGATCCTCCCACGCCGAACCGGGTAATACGGCGGGACCCGAGCCGCCTGAACGGCCCGCTCGGTTACTCCGCATCCGACGGGGTCGTGATCGCGATCGTGTTCGTCGTCAGCGCCGCGGTCGCGCGACGCAGGCGCTCGGAGACCGCGTTCGTCGAGACGCCGAGCGCGCCCGCGAGGTCGTCGATCTGGGCCTCCCGCGGAACGGCGAAGTAACCCAGTTCGAGGGCCGTCAGGAGGGTTTCGCGCTGGTTCGTCGTCAGCCCGTACTCGCGGTCGATCGGGACGGACGCGTTCGTAACCCGTCGCATCGTGTACGAGTAGCCCCACTCCTCGAAGTGCGTCTGGAAGTCGGCGAGGGCGGATCGCTCGACGAACTTCAGCGTGAAGTACCAGATCGCGTCGGCCGCTCGGGCCTCCTGGATCAACCCCTGTCCGTCGATGATCGCGTCGACGAATCGCGTGACGGTCTCGCTCCAGACCACCGCGACGTAACTAACGTCCTCCTCCCCGTCGATCAGGTCGAGGTCGGCGACGGCGGAATCGCTCCCCAGGGTCGACTCGACCGCCGCGGATTCGAGCCCGCTGACCCAGACGAACGGCATCACCCACTCGCGGCTGTGACTCGCCAGGCGATCGACCTCGAGGACGAGGTCGGGTGCGGTCTCGAACGCGTCCGCGAACGCGAACTCGCTCGCCGGTATCGTAAACTCGATCGTCACGCTCATACCGGGAGAGACGGGCCGCGCAGCGATAACGGGGTCGGGCGGGTTTTTGTCGCTGGGCGGTGGAGGATCGGGCAATGGCGTCGGCGGTCGACCGACTCCGGGATCCGGCCCACACCGGCGCGAACCGGTGTCTCCCCTGTACCGCGGTGAACATCGGGCTCGCGGCCGTGGCCGCCCTCGCCGTGGCCACGGTCTCGGTCCCGCTGGCACTCCTTGGGTTCGCCCTCGCGATCGCGACGATCGCGCTTCGGGGGTATCTCGTTCCGGGGACCCCGCAGCTCACCGCGCGCTACCTGCCGGATCGCGTACTGGCGTGGGTCCACGACGCGGACGGATCGGGGCCGTCAGCGGCAGGAACCCCGCAGGCCGGAGCGAGCGCCGTCGACTCGCCCGAGTCCGACCGCGACGCTCGCGTCGACGGCACCACGTTCCTCGTCGGTGCGGGGGTCCTGACGACCGAGTCGCGGGATCAGGAGTCACGGCCCGGTGAACGGGGTGCGCCGGACGAGGAGGGTGAGGCGGGCTCGAAGGGGACGGCCCGCAAGCTGACGGGCGAATTTCGCGCTCGCGTCGCGCGGGAACTCGATCGCCTCCCGCGTGCGGACACACTCTCGGGGGCGGACGGCGGGAGCGAGGGCATCGGGTCGCGCCGACGCCGCCCGCTCGCCGACCTGTTCGACGCGGCGCCGGGCGACGTGGCCCCGGCGGATCGGCCCTATCCGGCCGTCCGCGTCGGCCACCGGGTTCGGGGCTGGCCGTCACCGGCCGCGCTCCGGTCGGACCTGGCGAGTCACGCGGTCCTCGACGCGCGGACCGATCGCTGGCGGGAGATCCCCGTCGACCAGCGCGTCGAACTGCTCGAGACGATCCGGTCGCACTTCGAGCGCTGTCCGGACTGCGACGGGGCGATCACGGTCGACGAGACGCCGGTCGAGTCCTGCTGCGTCGATTCGACGGTCGCGACCCACCGGTGTTCGTCGTGTGGCGCCCGGCTCCTCGAGTTCGACCCCGACAGGGCGGACGTCGATACCGACCGCCCCAGCGGGCTGAAGTGAGCGTCGCGATCCCCCGCGACGCAGTCGACGTCGACCGCGGGACGCGTTTGGGCGGAGTCCCCGTCCGCGATCGGTCCGCCGACCCATCCGCGGCGGAGTCGCCAGCCGACGCCGCCGCTCAACGATTCTCCAGTGCGGCCCCGATCGCGACGCCGAGGCCTATCCCGACGGCGAGTCCGACCGCCAGCTGGTCCGTCGCCACGCCGATCGAGACGCCGAGCGCCGATCCGATCGCGATGCCCAGGGCCAGGTACTCGCCCTCGCCGTCGGAATCGTCGGTCCGATCCGTCATGCGGAGACGTTCGCTCGCGCCGATATAAAGACGGTGTCGAGTACCGAACCGACCCCGACGGTGGGTGGACGCCGGGGGCCGGCGAGACCGGGATGGACGGTTCCGTTCTGCGACCCGGGACACGCCGAGAGCGGGCCTACCGGTCGGCCTCGATCTCGAACTCCGCGGGGCTGGCCGCGTCGCCGCCGACGGACGCGGAGACGACGTCCGGATCCGGCCCGTCGGGATCGTACGAGAGTCGCAGAAGCAGGTTGACGGGGGTCATCGCGTCGCCGCAGGCCCGACTCTCCGGGGCGGTGCGTTCGACGGCGAACTCGACCTGGGTCAGGCCGTTCCCGCCCACGCGCGGGTCCGCGCCGAGTTGCAATTCGTAACACGTCTGGGGGCCCCAGGCCTGGACGAACAGCAGCCGTTCGCCGTCGTCGAACGCCGTCTCCTCGACGAACGTGGCGACCGCGTCCGGCGTGTCCTCACCGTCGGGTTCGAAGTAGCTGGTCGCGACGTCGCGACTGGCGACGAAGACCCCCCAGGGATCCATGTCGCTCTCGCGCTCGGCGTCGGGGACCGTCGCCTCCTCGCAGACCGCGAACGACTCGAGGACGGGAACGCCATCTTCCTCGGATCCGGCCGGCGATCCCTGCGGGTCGCCGGAGTGACCGGGGTCCGTGCCGTTCGCGTCCGTCTCGTTGGGGGAGGTCGAGTTCCCGTCAGCGGGGTCGGAGTCGCCGAAGGTACCGAGACAGCCCGCGACCGCCGCGGTCAGGGCCGTTCCGGCACCGGCGAGCACGTTTCGTCGATTCATGGTCGGCTACGTTCGGCTACGACCGTCCGCGATAAACCCCTTCGGCAAGCTCAAAGGACCCTTTCAGTTGATCGGGGGAGCGCCGCGGTGGATCCGCGGGGAACAGAAGTGAATCGGGAGAGCCCTGCGGTTCCAGACGCGCCCGAACCGGCGCGAGCGGATGGTTCGACGGGAGCCAGCCAACCGGTTCGATTCCGGACACGTTCGTCGGCTATTTGTCGGTGGGCACGAAAGGGCCGGTCGAATGCAGGGCGACTCGCCTCGACCCGATCGCCGGACGCGTCGACGGGTGCTCGCGGCGGGGGCCGGCGCCGTTTGCGGCGGCCTGGCCGGGTGCACCCGGGCGAGCGAGTGGCTCGTCGATCGCGTGGTCGGCGACGTCAACGTGTTCAACACGACCGGGGCCCGCGTTACGGGCGCACTCACGCTCGTGGATCCGGCGGGCGAGACGGTGCTCGACGAATCGCTCGCTCTGCCGGCCGACGACGGTGGCGAGTCAGACCCAGCGGCGATCTACGAGGAGACACTGACCGATCCGGGATCGTACGACCTCGCGGTCTCGTTCGGGTCGGCCGACGGAACCGAGAGCGGCTCGGTCGAGACCGCGATCGAGGTCCGCGACCCTGCGACCGAGCACGTGGTGGTCTTCCTGGGCGAGCGCTTTACGGATACGCCGGTCACGGTCAGGGTGGTCGAGGACTTCGCCGAACTCGAGTCGACGATCGAGGGGTGAGCGTGGACCGGCGACCGCGGTCAGGACGCGGGCACGGCGTCACGACAGGCGCGGACGCCAGCGTCTCGGCGCGGCGAGACAGGCAGCAGGCCGGTTGACGGCGGACGGGTCAGGAGTTTCGGACGTGGCGGTCGGGGACCGACGCGGCGTCCGGATCGTAGAGCCAGTAAAACGCCGGCACGTACGCGAGCCAGGCGAGGACGTACCCGACGCCGATCGCGACGATACCCGTATCGATCGCCTGGATCGCCCCGTCGACGAGGCCGATCGCGAGTACGAGCCCGACGAGGACGGGGACCGGCGGCTCGTCGAGCCAGTCGTAGACGACGCCGACGAGCGAGCCGACGACGTAACAGAGTCCGTAGCGGGCGAGGACGGCGCCGGCCGCGTAGAGCCAGAAGTAAAGCGCCGCGGTGCGACCGGGGTCGAGTCCGAGGAGGCTCGGGCCGACGCCGAGCAGTTCCACCATCGTCAGCAAGCGGCCGACGAACGCCTCGCGCACGGCGAGCAGGCTCGCGACGGCGAGGATCGCCGTCAGGAGTCCCACGACGCGACCCGCTTTGACGCCGGTGCGGGCCGGATCGACGCGTTCGATCGAGACGTCACTCATCGGATCGTCGGAGACGCCTCGCCGGACGGTTCGGCGCGGCTCACCGCAGGGTGACGGCCGTGCCGTACGCGATGACCTCCGAGCTCCCGCCGGCGATCTCCGAGGTCTCGATGCGAACGTTGACGATCGCGTCGGCGCCCATTTTCTCGGCGTCGTCGGTCATCCGGGCGATCGCCTCGTCGCGGGCGTCGGTCAGGAGTTCGGAGTAGGCTTTGAGTTCGCCGCCGGTGATGTTGCGGATGCTCTGGGTGATGTCGCGCCCGACGTTGCGCGCCTTGACCGTGTTGCCACGAGCGATGCCGAGCGCCTCGTCGATCTCTTCGTCCGGAATCGTCTCGGTGGTAACGACGTCCATGTGCGACCGTCGCTGCCGCGTACAGTTCAACCTTTCTATACTTGTCCAGCCGCTCGACCGCGTCGCACCCTGAGAGATCGGTCGGCGACGGGCGATCAGCGACCGACACCCCTCACCCCCGTACGCTCGTGGTTTTACGGCATTTCCCGTGTGAGTTGATGACATGGGCGAAACCTCGGGTCGGCGATCGGACGGCGAACGGGCGACTGACGGGCGGCGATTTCCCGCGATCGTCGACTGGATTCTGGGCGGGTTGATCGTCCTCGCCGGGTTGTTCGCGGTCGCAGGCGGGATCGCGCTGGCCGCGTTCGTCGATCGTGCGGCCATCGTCGACGGCGTCGAATCGGGGGAGGTGACGGTGATGCTGGGGACGGAGGAGCTCTCGCCGGCCGACTCGGTCGCGGTGACCGAGGCCGTGGTTCGGTGGACGGAACTCGGACTCGTCGTCACCGGCGCTGCACTCGTCGTCGCCGGCGTGGCGTTCGTCGTGCTGCGGCGGCGCGCTCACAACCGGGCGACGGGAGCGGATCCAGCGGATTCCGACGCCACGGCGGCCGTCATCGGCGCGGTCGCGACCGCCCTGTTCTCCTTTGCGGCTCCGGTGGCACCGGTGATCGGCGGCGCGGTCGCCGGTCACCTGGTACACGACGACTCCGGCCGGTCGATCGGCGTCGGCGCCCTCGCCGGCCTCCTCCCGGCGCTCGCGATCGCGATTCCGTCGGGATTCGTCCTGGCGGGCCTCGTCGACGGCTTGCTCGCCGTCGGCGAAGGCGGCTGGGCCTCGCTGCTCGCCGTCGTGCTGGTGCTGACGGTGCTGTTCGTGGCCGTGGTGAGCGCCGCCCTGGGCGCCGTCGGCGGCTACGTCGGCGGTCGACTGGCGGCGTGACATCGCTCTCCGGTCGACGCCGTGTGAACGCCGCCCGACCCGATCGACCGCAGCGCGACGGCGTGCGGAGATGTTCGGCCCGGCCTATTCCCCGCCGTGAGTCGAACGGTGGAGCGATGCTCGAATCAGGAGACGTTGCGCCGACGTTCGACGCGACGCGCGGCACGAGCGAGCACGAATCGTTCGCCCTCGAGGACCGACTCGGTGACGGGCCGGTCGTCCTGGCGTTCTTCCCGGGCGCGTTCACGCCTCCGTGCACGAACGAGATGGTCGCCCTGCAAGAGCGCCTGGCCGACTTCCGCGGCGCCGGAGCGACCGTCCTCGGGGTCAGCGCCGACTCGCCGTTCTGCCAGGGCGCGTTCCGCGAGGAGCACGGGATCGAGTTCGACCTCGTCAGCGACACGGCCGGCGAGGCCATCCGGGCGTACGGCCTCGAAATCGACATCGCTGACCTCGGCCTCCACGGCGTCGCGAACCGGGCGGTGTTCGTCCTGGAGGGTGACGGAACGGTCGCCTACACCTGGGTCGCCGACGACCCGACGACCGAACCGCCCTACGAGGACGTCCTCGAGGCGGTCAGGGGCGCGTAGGACCACCGGCGAAAACACCACGGCGGGCGGAAGAAACCAGTCGTCCGCGAACCCTCCTTCTACAGCGCCGACGGCCGCGTCCGAACGGCGAACAGCGACCGGTACCAGACCCCGACCGGGGCGTTCGAGGCCAGTGACCGCCTCGTCGGAGGCGAACCGATTCGGGAGGAGGGGTTTCACGGCCGCGCTCGGATGGGAGGCCATGGAAGCCGATACGCGCGCACCCGGGAGGACGGATCGGCCGGCCGCGATCGACTCGGTCGGGCGGCGCGAGGCGCGATACCTCTACGCCATCGCGGACGAATCGACGGGGCGAGACGGCCGGGTCACGACCGGCGACCTCCGGGCCGCGGTCGGGGTGACGCCGGCCAGCGCGTCACAGATGCTGTCGAAGCTGGGCGAGCGCGGCCTCCTCGACCGCGAGAAGTACCGGGGCGTCCGGCTGACCGAGCGGGGCGAGGCCGTCGCCGCGCGGGTCGCGTGGCGCGTCTGCGTCGTCTCGTCGTACTTCGAGTCGGCGCTCGAGGACGACCTCGACGACGAGCGGACCTTCGACCTCGCGGTCGCGCTGCCGCCCGCGGGACTCGATACCCTCCGCGACCGGGTCGAGACGGATTGTCCCGGCGTCTGTCCGGAGGCCGATACGGACGGCGGCGAGGCGTGTCCGGCCTGTTGAGGGCCCGTCCCCGGACCGATCATGATGCCCCGGCCCACTGCGTCGCCCGCGAGGGTGTCAGACCAGTCGAGCGGAGCGCGAGGCGAATATCTCCGGGAGTAGCCGTATCCCGGGTGAGAGCGAACCCGGAGACATGTCACGCTTCCCGTCTCCCTTCGGCGGCGGTTCCGACGGCCTGTTCGACCCCTTCGACGCGTTCGTCGCCGACCACGTCCCCTCGCCCGGTCCCTTCCTCGCGGAGCACGACGTCCTGTCCGGGATGGACCACGTCGCGTTCCACCGGGTGACCAGGGACGTCTTCGAGGCCCGCAAGGTCTACGACATGACGTTCAACTACAACCTGGCGGAGCTGAACCTCGACACCCGCCACGAGAACGCGGGCTATCGCTACGCGGTCGAACGGCCCGACGCAGCGGACGCCGTCGAGCGCGATCGGACGATCGACGGCGACGGCGTCGAACGCGTCCTCCGCGCGGAGTTCACCCCGACGACGCCGTTCTGCCCGCAGACCCACACCCTCACCATCGGCTCGTTCAGGGCCTGGAACGCGCTTTCCGACCGCCACGAGTACGACCTCGTGCGGGTCCGACCGGCGCCGATGCACCACCAGAGCGAGGCGATCCGCGACCAGCTCGAAGAACTCGAGGAGACGTACCTCGAGACCGGCGACGTGACGGCGGAGCCCGAAGACAGCGCCCCCGTCGGCTCGAACCCGATGGAGCGGGCCAGGGAGTCCGAACGGCCGAGCCGCGGATCGCCCGACGCCCCGTTCTGATCGGTACAGTCGGACGGTCGAACGAAACCCGACCGTCGGCGACATCCGTCGGAGGGACCGTTTTGTGACGCCCCGCCGCACGAAGATGTGCGGGTACAGGTTTCTACCCGCGCCGTCCCACCGTTAAGCCGGTGATACGCGAATGATCGTCGTCTCGAACCGCGTGCAGGTTCCGGCCGACCGCGTCGACGCGTTCGTCGATCGACTACGGACGAATCACGGCATCGAAGAGCGAGCCGGGTTTCGCGAGTTGCGGCTCCTCGCACCCGTCGACGCCGAGGGGTACGTCACCCAGACGGTCTGGGAGTCGCGCGAAGCGTACGAATCCTGGCGCGACAGCGTCGACTTCGATCGCGCCCACGGCGACGCGGACGCCGAGAGCGCGTTCGAGGCGCCCAACGAGGTCGAGATTCACGAGGTCGTCGCGGAGCGCGGGCCGGCCGAGCCCGCAAACGCGTCGACCGACGGCTGAGACGACTGCGAGGCGAGTCGAGCATCACGGTCGACTGCGAGGCGAGCGACACGAGGCCGGAACGGACGAGTGGGAACCAGGACCGGCCGGCGGTTCCAGGTCGCCGGTTCGGGCCACGCCACGACGTCGACGCCCGGGTCGACTCACCCCACGATCTCGACGCCCGTCACGTCGAACCTGGCGCCGCCGTCCTCGCTCTCGCCGACCTCGACCGACCAGCCGTGGGCCTCGGCGACTCGCGTCACGATTCCCAGGCCGAAGCCGGTGCCGTCGTCGGCCGTCGTGTAGCCGGTCTCGAAGATCGTCGCTCGCTCGTCGGGCGGGATGCCCGGTCCGTCGTCGGCGACGTAGAAGCCGCCCGGGCGAGCGCCGACGGTCACCGTGACGTCCGGACCGCCGTGGACGACCGCGTTCGCGAGCAAGTTCTCGAGGAGCTGTCGAAGCCGTCTCCGGTCCGCCATGACCGCGCGCTCGCTCTCGCGGCGCAGCGTCGCCGCCGCCGCGTCGATCGTGCGCCAGCACTGCAGGGCGAGGTGATCGAGGACGACCGGTTCGCGGTCGCCGATCGACTCCCCCTGCCGGGAGAGCGTCAGCAGATCGTCCACCAAGGCGTCCATGTGGTCGAGCGCCTCGGTCGCCTGCTCGAGGGCGTCGGCGCGGTCCGCCGACGCCGAAATGCGATCGAGGTGGCCGCGAGCCACCTGGAGCGGGTTCCGGAGGTCGTGAGAGACGACCGACGCGAACTCCTCGAGGCGCTCGTTGCGGTCGGCCAGCTCCCGCTCGCGCGCGGCCAGTTCCGCGGTCCGATCGACGGCGTCGAACGCCGCCTCGATCGAGCCGGCGAGGATCTCCCCGAGAACGACGTCCTCGTCGTCGAACGCGCGGGGCGTCTCCGAGGCGGCGATGAGCACGCCGTGGTCGCCGAGCGGCAGGATGACCTCGCTCTCGATCGGCGTCTCGGGGTTGGCCGCGTCCGGATCGGCGCTGACGTCGCCGGTGGCGTAGGGCTCGCCCGACGCGTAGACGCGCCAGGCGATGCTCTCGCCCGCTTCGAGCGTCGGCGGGTCCGCGAGGATGCTCGCACCCGGGTCGGTCTGGGCCACCGGGACGAGGCCGTCGGCCGCCTCGTCGTACCGGTGAATCGCCGTCGCCGCCAGCCCCACCACCTCCTGTGCGGCCCTGACGCCGCGATCGGCGACGGCCTGCTCCGTCTCGGCGCCCATCAACTCCTGGGACGTCTCGTTGAGCGCCCGCAGCGTTCGCTCGCGCTCGCGGTGCGAGGAGATGTCGCGGCCGACCCCGACGATCGCGGCGGGGTCGCCGCCATCGGTGACCAGGTCGCCGGTGAGTTCGTACGGCACGCACTCGCCGTCTGCGGTCCGTATCTCGGTCTCGATCACCTCGCTGCCGGTCGAACGAACCGTCTCGATCGCCGTCCGAACGCGATCGCGCTCGGTCGGCGGGAACAGTTCGACGGCCGACATCGCATCGAGTTCCGCGGGCGCATACCCGGTCGCGTCGGGCAGGCGGTCGTTGTACCACGATAGCGTCCCGTCGGGGTCGAGGACGTAGACGATGTCGGGCAGGAGGTCGAGCGCGCGATCGAGCAGGAGTCGCTCCTCGACCGCGGCCCCCTCGGCGCGGCGGGCGTCGACGTCCCGGACGGTGCAGACGAGCGTGTCGTCGGCGGTCACCGCGAGGTCGTGATCCTCGACGAACGTCGAACCGTCGGCCCGGAGGCCGGTCGTGTAGCCGCTCCAGCGCCCCGTCTCGTAGACCGTCGGCAGGATCTCCTCGCGAACCCGCGAGGCGTCCTCGGGCCGGTAGAGGCGCTCCCAGGACTCGCCGACGAGCTCGTCCGGCTCGTAGCCGTAGAGGCGGGCGTAGGCCTCGTTGACGTACCGAAATCGGCCGTCCGCGTCGAGGATGCTGATCCCCTCCGCGGCGGTCTCGATCGCGGTGAGGTGACGCTCGCGCTCGCGTTCGGCCCGGCGACGGTCGATCGCGTTCTCGACGCTGGAGCGGAGCGTGCGGGCGCCTTCGGCGGTCCCGCGTTTCGGTACGTAATCGTCGACGCCCGCGGAGATGGCCTCGCTCGCCACCGCCTCCGAGCCGTCGGCCGCGACGAGGACGACCGGTAGCCCCGGCTCGATAGCGCGCACGCGTTCGAGCAGCTCGATGCCGGTCACCCCCGGCAGATCGTACTCGGTGACGACGCAGTCGACGCCGTCCGGATCGGCCCGAACCGCGTCGACGGCCGCCTCCGGGTCGGCCGGTCGTTCGACGTGCAGGTCGTCGGTTTCGGCCAGCGCATCGGTGAGCGCCGAGGCGGCGCCGACGTACAGTACCGAGCAGCTCGCGTCCGCTCGCGACGCCGCGTCCGGCGCGATCCCCGCGTCGTCGTGCATATCGTCGGGGCGAGAGCGCCGAGTTGAAAACCTTGCGGTTTGCCCTCATCAATCAGTACCAATACGGGAAGCTGACGGCCGCTACCGCCCGGTAACGGCCTCGACCGTCCGCGATTGCGAGGGGTTACGGGACCCGGTCGGCGCGGGCGGTCGAACCGACGGGACCGCCGGATGGGGTGCCCCCGACGGCGCGGGAACCGACCGGCGAGGTGCTCACCGCTCGACGCCGAGTTCGTCGAGCAGGGTCTCGGCCGCGGCGCGGGAGGACTCCGGGCCGCGGCCGGTGACGAGGTCGCCGTCGACCTGGACGGAGGTCTCGGCGTCGAGTTCGGCGTCCCACTCCGCCCCGACCGCGCGGACCTCGTCCTCGACCCAGTAGGGTAACTTTCGGCCGTCGGGCAGCAGGTCGCGCTCGTCGACGATCCCTTCCTCCCAGGCGTTCGGAAACCCCGTGACGGTCCGGCCCGCGGCGAGGAACGCGCCGTCTTCGTCGCGGGTGAACGCCAGCAGGCCGACGGCGTGACAGACGACGAGGGCGGTGCCGTCCTCGCCCTCGACGGCCGTCCGCAGGAGATCGCGGGCGTGGTGGTCGTGCGTGATGTCCCACTCGGTGCCGTGCCCGCCCGGGAAGAACACCGCGTCGTAGTCGTCGGCGTCCGCGTCGGCCAGCGGAACGGGATCGTTCAATCGGTCGTCGTGCTTTGCGACGTCGCGGACGCGCTCGGCCAGGTCCTCCCCGACCTCGTCCGGGTCGACCGATCGCTCGTCGACCTTCGGCTGCCCGCCGGTCGGCGTGGCGACCGCGATTTCGACGCCCGCGTCCGAGAGTGCGGTGAGCGGTTCGACGCACTCCTCTCCCCAGTAGCCGTGCTCGCTGACGACGAACAGTGCTGACGGCATGTCGAGGGTCGTACACCGACCGCGTGGATATAGCCGCGGGGTGAAGCCGCGAGGGATCGCCGTGTACGTCGGGACTCGGCCCGCTCACTCGGTTCTGCTCGCTCCGACCCTCTCGCTCGGGCCGCCTCACTGGGACCGGCGCGCGATCCCGAGAACGATCAGCGCGGCCCCGAGGAGGCCGGCGTTCTTGAGGAAGTTGAGCCGTTCCTGCTGGGCCTGCTCGGGGTCGTCGAGAGTCCAGAAGTCGTGCATCATCGGCGTGACGCCGAGGAAGAAGGCGACGACCGCTGTCGCGGCGGCGCGCGGCGAGCGCCACAGCGCGATTCCGACGGCCCCCGTCAGGAGCAAAAGGTGCGCGTAGACGTTCGCCAGCCAGGGCACCGGGACGCCCTTCGCGTCGGCGTACTCGGCTCGCGCGTCCGCGTTTCGGAGGCCGTCGACCGCCATCGTCCCGAGGACGCCGCCGTAGAGCAGGCGGCCGAGTCGGACGGCCGGCGATTTCTCGATCCGGTCCGGCTCCGGCTGCTCGTCGGTATCTTCGAGGAGATTCGAGACTTGCGGTCGATTGGTGATCGACTGCTGGCGAGTGGTGGGACGCATGTGACTGGCCACATCCGAGAGGGACTTAGTGGCGGTTGGCGATCGGGCGTACCGTCTCCGAACCTGACGGGTCGTGCGTGGTCGGTATCGGGAGGCAACGATCGTGCGGACCGGGCGAACCGAACGCGGTCGGTTCGGTTTCGGCCGGGTGAGTCGAGCACGTGCGACGGACGAATCGGTGGAGAGACCGGGGGATATCGTCGCTGCAATCGGTTACTCCGCGAGGATCGGGATCACCCAGAATCCCTCACTCGTCCTCGAGCGCCGCATAAATGTCCGCGTTTCGGCGGCCATCGAGCTTCCCCATCTCCAGGGCGATTTCGCGACGTTCCGCGTCGCTCTCGGCCGACCGGTACCGTTCGTAGAGTTGCCGAACGGCTTCGTCGATCGGCGTCGCGGAATCGGTGCTCGAGGCCATTTCGTATCGGGGTTCGCGGCGCTCAGGTTTAGCCGTTACGGCGGGCACAGGCTCGGACGTAGATTACCGCCGTTTCCGTGTCCACGGCGGACTCGTCCGTCGCAAATCGATGTAACAGTGCGCGCATTTCGTCACCGTACTCGAACGTGTATCCGTTCATCAGGTAGAAAACGACGACAGTCCGTAATGCCGTTCGTTTGTTTCCGTCTACGAACGGGTGATCGGCAACGAGCAGTCGCATCAGGTGAATAGCCTTTTCGTGGATGGTCCCCGGTCTCTTACCGAAGAACCCTTCGGAAACGTACTGGAGCGCGGATTCGATCGCTTCCACCGATCGAACGCCCGGTTCCGTTTCGTCCCCTTCCTCGACGATCTGCTCGTGGATATCGAGAACGAGGTCGGCGGACGGATAGTCGAGATCGGCGGTCACTGTCCGGCGCTTCTCACCCGATGCGCAAATTAGTTCCGTAGTGGACGGTCCCTTGCAGCCCCGCACCAGTCGAGTGATGACCGAGTTTGCCGTCGGATCGCCTGATCGCGTCCGTTTCCTCGAGGAAAGTCACGATCGCGACCGAAGCGCGCCCTCGTACCGCCCCCGTCTCCGGCGGCCAGTGCCCGAACGCCCTCCGGCCCGGGGAGCAGCGGCGTCCGCCGCTCGCCGTTCGTCTCGAGGGCCGCCAGCAGTTCGGACGCGATATCGCCGACGCCGGGACGCGTCGATACGGGTCGGGAAACGGGCGGATGTTTTAGTGCTGGCGCGGTGCACCCTGCACGGTGGCCCACGACGACGCGGGACCCGGCGGCCGACGGAACGCCGTCCTCGGCTGGGCGCTGACCGGGGCGATCGGGCTGGCAGCCGTCGCGAGTGTTCGATCTGGCGCGCTCCTCTGGGGCGGGTTCGCGATCGTTCTCGGTGCGGTGGCATCGACGCCGGCCGTGATCCGGCGCGACTGGACCGCGATGGCCCCGTGGCCCCTCCTCGCCACCGCCGCGATCGCCGTCGGCGCGCGGGCGATCGAGCTCTACCCCGACGTCGCGGGCTTTCTCGCCATCGCGGCGCTCGCGCTCGTGCTCGTCGTCGAACTCGACGCGTTCACGCCGGTCGAACTCGGGCCGCGCTTCGCCGTGGTCTTCGGCGTCCTGACGACGCTGGCGATCGAGTCGCTCTGGATCGTCGCGCAGTACTACTCGGACGGCTGGTTCGGAACCGATTTCCTGCGGACGCAGTCCGAACTCCAGCGGGATATCGCGACCGTCACCGTCGTAGGATTCCTCGCGGGCGGCCTCTTCTACTGGTACTTCACGCGGGGCGAGGCCGCCGGCTCCGCCTATCAATCGACGCGAACGAACGATGACTCTCGGTGACCGACTCGGACTGACGGACGCCCAGGAGCGCACCGTCGCGCGAGCGCTGCAGTTGCTCCTCGCGGTCCTGTTCGTCGTCGGCGTCGCGACGTTGAACGCGGAGCTGGCCGTCTCGGCCGGCCTGGCCCTCTGCGTCACGCTCCTTCCGGCACTCCTGCGCCGGGAGTACGGCTACTCGATGGACGCCGGCCTCGTCTGCTGGATCGCCGTCGCCATGGTCCTGCACACCGCGGGTGCGCTGACCCTCTACGAGTGGTTCCAGTGGTACGACGAAGTGACCCACACCGTCTCCGCGACGCTCGTCGCCGGGATCGGCTACGCCGCCTTTCGGGCCCTGGAACTGCACTCCGACGAGATCGACGTGCCGCCGACGTTTCGAGCGGCGTTCATCGTCGTGTTCGTCCTCGCGGCCGGGCTCCTCTGGGAGGTCCTCGAGTTCACGTTCGGCGGCCTCGTCACCGTCTACGGGATCGACGACATCGTCACCGACCTCGTCTTCAACGCCGTCGGCGCGGCGATCGTCGCGATCTGGGGGACCGGCTACGTCACCGACCTCGTCGGGTTCTTCCGGGGTCGGCTGCGGTCGCGCGACGGCTGATCTCGTCGACGATCGGCGACCGGTCGGCGGAACGGATCGGGTCGACTCGAGACCGGCTACGGACTCCGTACGCGGCTCACAGGACAGTCGTACACGTTCCTATTGCAAGCTTACGGCTTACCCCGCTGGCTGTGGGAGCGAGTGACCGGAGGGGCGATGATATGACTGACGAGACGACGAAGACGACCCGCGGAGCGACAGACGATTCGAGACGCACCGGCACGCAAACCGGCGATTCGCGCCGTTCGTTCGTGAAGAAGGGGGCGCTCGCGTCGACCGCCCTCGCCCTCGGCGCGTCCGGAACCGCGGCGGCACAGGACGACGATGACGACGACCTGATCCTGGACGACAACTGGGAGGGGCTCATCCACATCACCAACTTCTACCCCGACGCCAGGTTCACGTTCGTCTCGGGCGTCGTCGAGTGGGTACCGAACTACGGCGACGTCACCGACAGCTGGTTCGAGGACTACAACACCCACCAGATCCGGTGGCTCAACACCGGCGAGGTCGTCCCGCTGTTCGTCGCCCACGACGCCGAGATCGGCGAGTACGACGAAGACCTCGGCTACGTCTCCGACACCGGCGACGACCAGAACCAGCCGCAGCTGTACCAGATGAGCCGGGACTGGAGCCCCTTCGGCGACAACCAGGAGTTCATCGCCATCCAGGCCAGTCCCGTCGAAGAAGAGGAGGAAGACTCCATCCTCGAGCACGAAGACTGGTGGCAGACGGACGGCAACGGCGGCGGGAACGGCAACGGCGCTGGAACCGAAAACGGCAACGAAACCACCACCGGGAACGTAACCGGAAACGGCAACGAGACAACCACCGGGAACGTAACCGGAAACGGTAACGAAACCACCACCGGGAACGAAACCGGGTAGTGGACGAAACCGGCTCGTAAACGAGCGCGGACCGGGACGACCGACGGTCCAACGACGCGGGCAGGCGGTGGAGAAACCGGTCGACGGTGAAAAACCGCCCCGGGCGAGTGGCCGGACGGCGTCGCCGACCGAGCTAGGTACCCCGTAGGCCGCTTTCAGAGCCTTCGTTCGCCGCTTCGACTGCAAGCTTACGCCTTACCCGGCTGGCCGTGGGAGCGGGGAACCGGAGTGACTATTATATGACGGACAACTCGATCAGCGCGACCAACGGAGCGGGGGACGATTCACGAAGCACCGCCGCGCGTACTGGCGATTCGCGCCGCTCGTTGAAGAAGGGCGCACTCGCATCGGCCGCCCTCGCCGTCGGCGCGTCGGGAACCGCGGCGGCGCAGGACGACGGCGACGGGCTCCTGGACGACGATTGGGACGCCCTCATCCACATCACCAACTTCAACCCGGACGCAAGATTCGCGTTCGTCTCGGGCGTCGTCGACTGGAAGCCGAACTACGGCGCCGTCACCGACAGCTGGTTCGCGGACTACAACACCCACCAGATCCGGTGGCTCAACACCGGCGAAGTCGTCCCGCTGTTCGTCGCCCACGACACCGAGATCGGCGAGTACGACGAAGATATCGGCTTCGTCCCCGACACCGACGATGGGAACCAGCCGCAACTCTTCCAGATGAACAAGGACTGGAGCCCCTTCGGCGACAACCAGGAGTTCATCGCCGTCGAGGGCACTCCGGTCGAAGAGGAGGACGAGGACTCGATACTCGAGCACGAAGACTGGTGGCAGACGAACGGAAACGGCGGCGGGAACGAGAACGGAGGCGGTAACGGGGGCGGCAACGAAACTGGAACCGGGAACGAAACCGGGTAGCGGACGAACAGCGGACGAGTAGCGGACGCGGGTAGCAGGCAGCGATCATCCGGCGAAGGCCGTCCGCTCGAAGGAGTCGCTTCAATTTTCGATGGACGATCGGCCGTTCGACGAGCGTGCAACCGAGCCGTTCGATCGAGATCTGAACCGTTCGGTGGGCCAGGTTACACTGACTTACGCTGACAGTAGGCGGTAGTTTCGAGAATCCGCCCAAAATGGCGTATAGCTTACGATCAACCGCATACTTGTTCTATTCGTCGAATTAGAGGTAGATATAAGTCACTGTGCTACGCACTGAGGGGTGGAAGCGATCGGCTCCAGAAGACCAGGGGGCAGGTACGTGAAATGTCCCGGGTGGTGGAGCACCCGAGACGATTGCTTCCCAAACCCGAGAGGGTTCCAGAAGCATGACCCGATACAGTTCACATCGACATAAGCGTCCCGGGAGCAACGTGTACACGAACGGCCGTCAAGCGGCTTCAGACGGCGGAATTAGCGATGAGCCTGAGCAGTCGGACGGCGACGAAGAGGCAGACAACCCCACACCCGGCGCGGACGATTCTGACGACGATTGCGATCCCGATCCGCCAGCGACGGGCGGGGACGTTGCGGGAGATGACGACGAGGTTCCGGCGTGGAAGGAGTCCGGGTATCCGCGGAGGCCCGAATGGGCGCCCGACTGTCCCGGCTGTGGTGGTCCAGTTATCGGTATCGCGATCTCCGGGCCGGGAGTGGGTCAGGTGACGCCCTGTGGGTGTAATGTGGCTCCGTCTGCTGTTGATAGTCTCTGACACAAGGACGGATGCTGGAGGCCATGTATCGAGGCCTCATTGAAAGTGTTTTGAGAAATACGGGGTTCGGGCCGCGTAACCGCTGCGAACATGGAGAAAGCCCCTGGCACTCTCGAGTCGGTGCGGTCGCTCACGGTTCGCTCCGCTCCCCGTTCGCGGATCCGAGGCCTCCCTGCGGTCGGCCTCGCTCTCGCTGCGCTCCTCGTCGCTATCGCTCCTGCGGTGCTTGCTTCCCGCGCCTTCCCCGAGAGTGCCAGCCCCTTTCATTCCCACCCGCGTGGATTGGTCGGCCGGTTTCCCCAACGTAACGTGAAAACGGCTCGTGTGGTACAATGTCCATCAATCTTGATCGATTTAGATCGGCTGGCAGATCAAACACGTTCCCGAAGCGCCCAGACGTCGGCCGTCGGATCCAGTTTGTTCGGCTCCTTCCCGCGGTCGGTCACGATTCCGGCGTGATAGAGCATCGCCTTCAACTGAAACACCGTCGGCGAGTGAAAGACGTTCCCGTCGGCTAATTCGTCGACCTGCAGCTCACCGTCCTCGTCCAGCACGCGACTTCGCACGTCATCGTCGCCTTTGATGAACAGCTCGATGGTGAACGTCGGGTGGTGCTCGTGGAGGTGTGAAACCAGTTCGACGAGTGTCGGTCGCGATATCCCGATCTCGTAGAGTTCCTGTAACTCCGAAACCAGCAGCGTCGTCGCCCTGTAATCGTAGACGATCCGACGGGCGAGTTGCCCCCAGAGCGGTTCGGCGTCGATAAATCGTTTCCGGCTCCCTTGCCAGTTCTCGAACTCCCGAAGGGCTTTCTCGACCGTGCCGTAATTCGACTTCGCGAATCGAACGACCTCCTGTCCGAGCGTGGTAAGTTCGGGGCGGCCGCGTCGCTCGTGTACGAGTCCGAGAAACTTCGCCCCTTGCTTCGAGCCGTCGACTTCGCCCACGACGTAGTTCTCCTGTAGCGTCGCCGTCTCGCCGTCGGCGTAGCACGATAGCGCGTATCCGAGGTAGTTCTTCGGATGGTTCAGCGAGAACGATTTGTCGGCCACACCCTGCGCGCTGGCCTGGAAGCGGATCGCCTTCGCCTCCGTGGTGGTTCGATTACCCACGACCCGCGGACGCTCCATCGGCGTGACGTCTCCCGACTCCGTCACGCCGAGCACGCCGACGTTCAGTTCTCTGGCGAGCGTCCGATCCGTTTTCGTGATGATGGCCGCCGGAGCGGCGAGGTAGGCCGCGTTCGCCTCCGCGAGGCGAGCGTAGGCCTGCGTGATCCCCGTCTCGGTGTCGACGTCGCCGCCGGCGTAGCCCTTCGCCTCGATTACGATCAACGGGGGTTCGTCCCCGAATCGATCCACGGCGAGAAAGTCGTTCTCCAGCTTGCGGACGCCGACCAGATCCGGGTAGCCGTTGCCGACGCGGACGTGATTGAACGGGGAGAGTAACTCGCGCGTCTCCGGGTCGACGGGGTGACCGGAGAGCCACTCATCCATCGCGAATTGGGTGTCCACGACGGCGTAGGCCGGATCCGGATCGTCCTCGGGAAAGAGCGCCCGCTTGGTTTGGGCGAGGACGTCCGGCTCGGAAAGCGAACCCGTCGAGGTACTCATAGGCGGACATCGAAGTCGGACGACAAGTAGGTTTGCACTCGATTCTGGTGAAAACGCCGTGAACAGCAGCGGGAATCCCCACGAACGCGGTTTCATCACCACTGTTTCTGGCCCAGATGTCGATATGATCTAATTTACCTCGGTTGGTTGGCCGTCTAGTTTTACATTGTGGAGAGTTTTGGTCCGCTGACTCACGATGGGGCGACGTGACGATCTCGATCGACTGTATCACCTGCTAGATCGGTTCGACGAACGCGTCGGCGGCGCGAAAACGCTCGACGACTGTACCGGCTACACGGACTGGCCGGAGCGCGGGATATACGTGTTCTTCGCGGCCGACGAATCCCGCGAGGGTTCCGACCAGCCGCGGATCACCCGAATCGGAACGCACGCGGTATCCTCGGGAAGTGGAACCACGCTCTGGAATCGCCTCAGAACGCACCGCGGCGCCAACAGGGGCACCTACGAAGGTGGCGGCAACCACCGCGGATCCGTCTTCCGCAAACGGGTCGGCGAAGCCCTCCTCGCCAGAGCCGATCTCGAAGATGACTATCCCGAGTGGGGAGTCGGCTCGAGCGCCGGTAGGGACCGCCGCCTTTCCGAACTCGATCACGAGGTCCGCGTCAGCGAGTACATCAGGAACCTTCCGTTCCTCTGGATCGACGTCGACGACGAACCGGGACCGGACAGCGAACGCGCGTACCTCGAATCGAACCTGATCGCGCTCGTCAGTAATTATGGGGCCGAACCGATCGATCCGAGAGCGAGCGACTGGCTCGGCAGGCACTGCCCCTCGGAAGCGATTCGGAAGTCGGGCCTCTGGAACGTCAACCACGTCGACGAGGAGTTCGATCCGAACTTCCTCACCCGGCTCGAAACCCGTATCGAGGAAACTGAACCGGTGGACTAACCGGAGCCGACAGTCCACGGGGCTACTCCACGCCGATCAACCGCTGGGTGAGACTGAAAGGGGCTTGCGGTCTCGAGGTGCGAAACGACGCAAGTGACGCGGGAAGCGAAGCCCCGCTACTCTGAGACTCCCGTCTCAGAAACCGCAAGGAACGAGCGAAGTAGTGACTGAGGATCGCAGCTAGTTCAGCCCTCGAGACCGCCAAGGGTTTTCTCCGCCTGCGTCGTCCACCCCACCCATCCATAATATACAAGTGCTCTCTCGATAATATCCCCTATGCCGCTCGAATCGATCCCACAATACAGTCTCCCGCCCCAATCCCTCGACGCAACCCCCCGAACCCTCCACATCGGCTGCGATTCCCCGATCCGAATCAGCGCGGGCCACCGCATACTCCACCACGAGGGCAAGTGCTCGCGTCCGCACGGGCACAACTACGAAATCACGGCCGAAATCACCGGCCACCTCACCGAGGAGGGCTGGATCGTCGACAAAGGAGATATTACTGGAATAATCTCCGAGTGGGATCACCGGTTCCTCGTCGAGGAGGACGACCCCCTCGTCGACGCCTTCGAGGCGTCCGGCGACGCGGACGCGCTCGTCGTCCTCCCGCACCCGCCCACGGCGGAGGTCATGAGCGTCCTGCTCGAAGACCGCCTCGAGTCCGAACTCCCCGATACGGTTACAGAAATCTCCGTCCAGGTGCGCGAGACGGGCGAACTCTGCGCGGGAGGGATCTGATGCCGGTCGAATTGACGCCATCCGAATCCACGGAATCGGATACCCGCGCTCGGTCCGAGTCCCTCCCGATCAACGAGCTGTTCTACTCCCTCCAGGGCGAGGGGCGACTGGCGGGCGTCCCCTCGGTCTTCGTCCGGACCAGCGGCTGTAACCTGCGCTGCTGGTTCTGCGACTCCTATCACACCTCGTGGGAGCCGACGGGCGACTGGCGGTCCGTCGACGCTATCCTCGAGGACATCGCGTCCCACGACGCGGATCACGTCGTCCTGACGGGTGGCGAGCCGCTGCTCCACGACGCGGCGGTCCCACTCCTCGAGCGCCTCGACGACTGCGGCTATCACGTCACCGTCGAGACCAACGGGACGATCTACCGCGATGCGCCGATCGACCTGGCGAGCGTCAGCCCGAAACTCGCGAGCAGCACGCCGACGCCCGACCGTCCGCCCGCCGGCACCGACGATGCGGAGCGCGACGACGACGCGGATCCGGACGCCGTCGAACCGTGGACCGACCGCCACGAAGAGAGGCGAATCAATCTCGAGGCCCTCGCCGACCTTATCGACTCCTACGACGCGCAGCTGAAGTTCGTCGTCACCGGCGAGGCCGACCTCCCCGAGATCACCGCCCTCCTCGATCGGCTGCGTTCGCGAACCGACACCCCCATTCCGAATAGCGACGTCCTCCTGATGCCCGAGGGCACGACCCGAGAGCAACTCGACGAGCGGCGAAACGCGGTCGCCGAACTCGCGATGGACCGGGGTTTCCGGTACACGCCGCGCTTGCACGTCGACCTCTGGGACGACGCCGCGGGGCGATGACGATGGCGGGATCCAGTACTCCCACCGACCGTGATGCCGCCGATTCACCCTCCAGGTCGGCCGTCGTCCTCGCCTCCGGCGGGATGGACAGCGCCACCGCCGCCTACGAGGCCCGCGACCGCGGCTACGACCTGCACTTCCTGCACACGTCCTACGGCCAGCGCACCGAGTCGAAAGAGTACGAGTGCGCCCGCGCGCAGGCGGACGAACTCGACGCGACGTTCCACCGCGTCGAGACGGACCACCTCGCCCGGATCGGCGGGTCGAGCCTCATCGAAGGGACGGGAGCGGGTCCCGACGCGACCGATGCGGGGGACGTGCCCGACGCGAGCGATACCGGTGACGCCGTGCCCTCGACCTACGTCCCGTTCCGCAACGCCAACCTCCTCTCGATGGCGGTCGCCTACGCCGAAGCCACCGACTGCGATGAGGTGTTCGTCGGCGCCCACTCGGAAGACCACGGCGGCTATCCGGACTGCCGCCCCGAGTTCTTCGCGGCCTTCCAGCGCGTCGTCGAGGCGGGCACGGCCGACGACACCGAGATCGCGATCGAAGCGCCGTTCGTCGAGGCCAGCAAGACCGACATCGCGACCCGCGGCCTCGACCTCGGCGTCCCCTACGAACGGACCTGGAGTTGTTATCGCGACGAGTCACCTGCCTGCGGAACGTGCGATTCGTGCGCTCGACGGCTCGAAGCCTTCCAGCGAGTCGGCGAACGCGATCCGATTTCGTATCGGGAGCGCCCCGAATACGCGTGAGCGATCTCGACAATAACGTACCGAACGTATATAACGCCCCTCACGCTACTTTCAGTGTACCCATGTCCATCGATCGAGAGACGTTCGAGCGATCGGACGAGGCGGAACTGGCGGACGTCTCCGCGACCGAGCAGGTCCTTGGCTTTCTGGCGGTGAACGACGACCGCGCGTTCAAGGCGAGCGAAATCGCGGCGCGTACGGAACTCGACGACGGGACGGTGAGTACCAGCCTCACGCGACTCAAGCGTCGAGAGCTGGTCGAACACAAGGGAACCTACTGGGCGATCACGAGCGACGACGATCGCCTCGCCCGCTACGACGGCTACGAGCGCGCCACCGCCCTGTTCAACGACCAGCTCGGCCCGGAGGACCGATCTGAGTGGGCCGAGCACGCGCCCGACGAACCGCACCCGAGTCTCGAGGTTGAGGACCGTGACCGATAACGCGCCCATCTACGAACCCGGGGACGTGGTCTACGGCGTCGATCCGTACAAGCGTGCGGATGCAGCGAGACCGTGGCTCGTGATTTCGAACCACACGGGAGACCGTTCCACGGAGAGCAGTACGTCGTCCTCGCGCTCACGACGAGAACGTGGGTCGACGACCTGATCGATATCGAGCCCGATGCGTGGCGCCAGGGAGGAACGCCGAGGCAAAGCCGCATCGCCCCGTGGAGCGTGCAATCGATCGACGCTGGTGACATCGACTACTGGCAAGGGCGGATTACACCAGCACTCGTCGACGAGGCCATCGACGGACTCGTCGCATCGCTTCGATAACAACTGAAACCGGACTACGCTCCGAAGTACCGTCAGAACCGAGTGCTGTCTCAACGATGTACGGCCAAGGCTCACCTGAAGCTGCTACCGCGATAACGAACCCGCATGCGGAACGTGCGACTCATCCACCCGACGGCTCGAAGCCTTTCAGCGAGTCGGCGAGCGCGATCCGATTCCGTACCGGGAGCGTCCACGATACGAGTGACTGATACCCTTCGGACTGCGGTCCAGAGAGGCTACCGCCTCTCGTCGGAGCGAGAATCCCTAGTCAGTCCGAGTCGAGACGATATCTTCCATCCGCGTGAGGAACGCCTCCACGTCGGTGAGTAATTGGGCGGGATCGACGGGCGGGGTCCCGACACCGTAGTCGGCCTGCTGGCGATAATCGTACAACTCGCCGAGCAATCGCCCGTCCGCTCGCGTTGCATCGCCGTTCAGAACTAATTCCTGTCCGAACGCTTGCCGAACGTGGCCGTGGGAGGTTGGCGTCGTCCGTTCGCAAACAACGCTGCCTGTGCGGCATGAAATGCGGCGTATTACAGACGGTTCACGACGCCGGCGTCGGTTCCATCGCCGGTCTCGAGGATCCGAGGGTCGGCGAGCGCGTCGCGTGCCATCGCCAGTTCGGCACCCGGATCGGCGTCGTTACCCATACAACGTTTGTCCGGTCCGGGTTACCGTCCGGACGAACGGACGATTCCGATCGCAGTCGAGTTCCGACTGCGTCCGGACGACAAGCGAGATGACGACGCCGTATTCGAGTTCGATCTCGTACGCGTGATCGCGAATCGCGTCCGTTACGCGTGAGTTGTCCGTCTCGTCCGATAGCACGACGAGTAAATCGACATCCGAGTCGGCGCCTCGTTCCTCGCCCCGGGCGACGCTCCCGAAGAGGTGGATCGCTTCGATCTCCTCGTCGAAGCGTTCACGCGTCGCCTGCACAAA
Source organism: Halovivax limisalsi (assembly GCF_023093535.1). Lineage (NCBI taxonomy): Archaea > Methanobacteriati > Methanobacteriota > Halobacteria > Halobacteriales > Natrialbaceae > Halovivax > Halovivax limisalsi. The sequence goes on along the minus strand of NZ_CP095757.1, from coordinate 1,282,103 downwards.
GGCCTCAGCAGCCCGCCTGTGTGCCGATTCGGCTGGCGAGTCCATACGTATCAGTTCGTTCCTACCGACATAAAGCCTCGCGACGAGGCCGCAACCGCGTCGAACAGCTCCAGCGACCCGAGCGAATCGGCTTCGTCGAGTTGGACGAGCGGGGCGATATCGGCCACGACCAATTCAGCCATTTCGATCCCGGTCGCGTCGCCCCCTGGCGACGTCCTCCTCGACGGCCGATTTGGCCCGTTCGACCTCGACGACGGTATCACGTCCAAGCGCTTCGATCGCCGCTGGTCGAGACATCGAGCCGTCCAGATATCGCTCGATAACGAGGTCGCGCCAGAGCGATTCGACGCCGGATTCGACGGCCTGCTGGATGATCTCCGATTCGCCGACATCGCGCTCTCTGGCCAACTTTCGGATACGCTCCGTCATCGCTGCGGCCATATCGGTATATTTCGGTCACCTCACTATACAAACTGACCGTCGATCCGTCCACGACCGACGCCGCGGACGGGCCATCGCGTCGCCGTAACGGCACCACTACTGATACGCGTCGCGCCCGGACGGGTTCCCATGTCGATCACCGGGCTCGAACTCCTCGTCGTGCTGGTCGTCCTCGCGTTCGCGTTCGGCGCCTACCAGATCATCCGGACCGTGCGACCGTTCATCGTCAACGCGGTGATCGGCCTGCTCGTCATCTTGGCGCTCTCGTGGTTCGGCTACGGCGTCGAGATCACGCCGCTGGTCGTGCTGGTCGTCGCCATCGGCGGGGTCCCCGGCGCCGTCCTCGTCGTCCTGCTCGCCTACGCCGGCCTCGTCTTCGAACCCGGAACCGTCGCGCAGCTCGTGATCGTATCGTAGGCCGTGATCGTCCCGTAGGGCACCGACTGGCGAGGACGGATACTGATCCCGACGGGCGGCGGCGCGACGTGAACGGACCGTGCGGTGGCGGCCCTACCCCATCCGATCGACGACCTCGCCCGCCACGTGTTCACCGAAGGGGAGCGACGACGTCAGCCCCGGCGAGACGGCGTTCAGGACGTGCGTCGAGCGCGGGCCGTGGGCGACCATCGGGTCGGCGACGAGATCGCCGTCCCGACTGACCAGCTGGGCGCGGATCCCCGCGTAGCTCTTGCGGAAGTCGTCGGCCTCAGCGGCGGGCAGCAACCGATTCGCGGCGGCGACGAAGGCCGCCTTGCGGTAGGACTTTCGCAGTTCGGCGAGCCCGACGCCGAGCATCTTTCGCGAGGCGAACAGCTTCCAGACGCCCGGGAAGCCGAGCGTCTCGGCCAGTTCCCGGAGGTCGAACTGGGTGTTGCGGTAGGCCTCCCGGCCGAACGCCGGGACCGCGTTCGGGCCGACGATGACCGAGCCGTCGGTCCGGCGGGTGTAGTGGACGCCGAGGAACGGCAATTCGGGATCCGGCGTCGGGTAGAGCATCGATCGCACGAGGTCGCGTTTCGCGGGGACGAGCTCGTAGTACTCCCCGCGGAAGGGGACGACCCGGTAGCCCTCGCCGACGCCCAGCTGGTGGGCCAGTTTGTCGGCGTACAGCCCGGCCGCGTTGACGAGGTACGAACACCGGATCGGGCCGATCGAGGTCTCGAGGTGGTGGGTTTCGCCGCGCTGACGGACGTCCCGGACCTCGGCGTCGGTGAAGACGTCGACGCCGGCGTCGGCCGCGTCCGCGGCGAGCGCGTAGACGTACTGCTGGGAATCGACCGACGCAGCGGCCGGGCAGTACAGTGCCGCCTCGCCGGCGGCGTGGGGCTCGTACTCGGCGATCGCCCCGGGGCTCTCGAGGAGTTCCGTTGGAACGCCGTTCTCCGTCGCCTGGGCCCGAATCGTTTCGAGACGCGCGCGTTCTCGCTCGTCCGTCGCGAGTACGAGCACGCCGAGTTCGTCGAGCGGAACGCCGGTTCGCTCGCAGTAGTCTTTCATCCGGCGGGTACCCTCGGTGGCGAACCTGGCTTTCAGCGACCCCGGCGGGTAGTTGAAGCCCGGGTGGAGCACGCCGGAGTTGCGCCCGCTCTGGTGGGCGGCGAGGTGGTGTTCCTTCTCGACGATGCAGACGTCGAGGCTCGTCTCTGCGGCCAGGTGGTAGCCGATCGAACAGCCGATGCAGCCACCGCCGACGATCCCGACGTCGTACGTCGTCATGACCGAGGCATCCGCGGGGTGGATAAAGAACGTTGTGACGGCGACGGCGAAGGCGATGGTGAGCCTCCGCTCCCTGACCGTCCGATTGTTCGGGCGCGCACCCGCTCACAAACCCGGCCCGGTGGGTGTCGAGGGGCGTACGACAGTGATCGAGTCCATTCGAGACGGACGAGCGAGCGTCACACAACCGAGCGGTCGGATGCGGACGATTGAGCCGGATGGTATCGTCGAAGCCAGCGATCGTGGCCGGACGGTCGGTGAGGAAGGCCTATCCCGCTCGCCCTGTTCAGTTCGGTCAATGGCCGCAGGCGACCGTGACGGGGACCGCGTGCCGCCGGAGGATCGCGTCTACTACGTCATCAGCGACCTCCACATCGGCGGCGACGAGCAGCTCGAGGAGGTCGAGTTCATCGACGAGCTGATCGCGTTCCTCGAACGCATCGAGCGGGCCGACGAGCCGATCGAACTCGTCATCAACGGGGACGCGTTCGGGCTCTGGGAGTTCACCGACACCCGCGGCGTCGAGAAGTTCGATCGGCTCGAAGCCACCTACCCCGACCTCTTCGCGCAGTTGCGCGCGACCGGCGAGACCGCGCCGATCACGCTCGTCCCCGGCAATCACGACCACGAACTGGCGGCCCACGACGAGTACGTCGATCGCTTCGCCGCGTACAACGTCGACGTCGTCCAGGAGCCCTCGATCACCCGCTCCGTCGGCGAGGCGGCGATCCACTTCGAACACGGCCACCAGCGCGATCCGAACAACCGCATCGAAGACTGGGGCAACCCGCACGCCTCGCCGCTGGGCTATCACTACAACACCCGCGTCGTCAGCCGCGCCGGCGCCCTCTCGGATCGCGGCCGGTTCAACTGGCTCAAGGACGTCCAGGCGGTGACCCCCACGGAGTGGCTCCCGCTGTGGATCCTCTCGAAGTACGTCTACCGGGAGATGAACCCGGTGCTTCGCTACGCCATCGTGCCGTTTCTCCTGCTGTTCAACGTCAGCGCGCTCCTGGCGATCCTCGTCGGCCTCGACCGCCTCGGCGTCGAATCGCTGCCGATCGAGGCGGCCCGGGCCTTCCTCGGAAACTTCGGCATGGCCGGCTCGGCGGCCTACGCATTTCTGGCCGCGAATATCGCGGCCGCCGGCCTGCTGCTGTTGCTCGCGGTGCCGCTCTATCTGGTCCAGTACGACGTCAAACGGACGATCGATCGCTTCGGCGTCTTCGACGCCGACCTCACCGTCGACGCCGAGAAACCGTACGAGGCGGCCGCTCGGGAGATCTTCGACGAACGGCCGGAGACGGCCGTCTTCTGTTACGGCCACACGCACCGGCCTTCGCTCCGGCGCGTCGGCGACGGCCTGCTGGTCAACACCGGAACGTGGCTCAAGCGGCTCCACCGCCTCGACGGCGTCACCGGGCTCCTGCCGCCGGTGTTCTACCCGACGTACCAGCTGGCCGCGGTGCGCATCGCCGCCGAGGCCGGCGGGATCGCCGTCTCCTTCGAGGCCATCGAGAAACCGACGCCCGCCCCCGAAGAGCTCACGCTGACCGAGCGGCTGCTCACGATCGGGCGGAAACCCGACCCGACCCTCCCGGACCGGCGCGTGCTCGCGCTCGACCGACAGCGCGAGCCGACGCCGACCCCGGCCCGGGAACCGTGACTCGCGATCGCCGTGACACGGCCGTCGCGGCGCGCACGACGACGGCCGAATGCCGCGCCCGACCGCCGCTCGGGACGGTCAGCGCGCTCGACCGTCCGACGAAACGACTAATTGGTTCGGCCCGAGAGTGCTCCGGGAATGCTGGGCCCGCTATCGACGGAATCCGCGCTCGACCCGCAACGGTACGTATCGATGGTCGTCGAGGCGGCCATTACGGCCGCGTTGTTCGTCGTCTCGTTTCTCGTCCTGTACGGCGTCGGTAAACTGTTCGTCAGGCGCTTCGTCCGCGAGGGGCTCCGCCGGCGGGGTTACGAGCCGGCGATCGTGAACACGGCCGTCCGGGTGAGCGTCATCGTGACGCTCGTCGTGGCGATCGCGCTGGCGGCGACGGTCGCCGGGTTCGGCGTCGTGCTCTCGTCGTTCGCGGTCCTCGGCGGCGCGCTCGCGCTCGCCGTCGGCTTTGCGACCCAGGACCTCATCGCCAACTTCGTCGCCGGGATCTTCATCTTACAGGACAAGCCGTTCCGGATCGGCGACTGGATCAAGTGGGACGACGAGAGCGGCCGCGTCCGTGACATCCAGTTGCGCGTCACCAAGGTCGAGACGTTCGACAACGAGGTAGTTACGGTCCCCAACAGCGATCTCGCGAACGCGGCGGTCACCAACCCCGTCGCGAACGAGACGGTGCGCGTCACTTACGGCTTCGGCATCGGTTACGACGACGACATCGACCACGCGCGCGAGGTCATCCTCGACGAGGCGTCGAAGATCGACGCCACGCTCGACGAACCGGCTCCGAGCGCGCCGGTCGTCGAGCTCGGCGACTCGGCGGTCGTCCTCTCGGGACGCCTCTGGATCGACCCCTCGAGGTCCGGCTACAAGCCCACCCAGTTTACCTTCGTCGAGGCCGTCAAGAAACGCTTCGACGCCGAGGGCATCGACATGCCGTATCACAACACGACGCTCTCGGGCGACGTGACGGTCCGCGACGCCGAAGCGTAACGGTTGCCGAGCGCTCGTCGCGACGCGCCGACGGTCTTCGCCGGGCCGTGCAGTCGGCGTTGCGGGGCTCACTCCGGACCCGGCACCGTCAACACCGGCACGATCGAGTGTTCGAGGATGTCCTCCGCGACGCTGTGATCGAGGACGCGATCGAGGCCCGTCCGATTCTCGGTCCCCACGACGATCAGGTCGAACTCGTACTGGGCCATGTGGTCGCGGATCTCCTCGGCCGGCGGCCCCTCCCGGACCGTCGTGGTACACTCCAGTCCGGCACCGGCGGCCGCCTCCTCGACGACGTCGACGGCCGCCCGCGCTTCGTCCTCGAGATCCGCCCGCAGCTGGTCGCGCTGGCTCGTCCCCGTGCTCTCGACGACGGAGAGGCCGTGAACCGTCGCGCCGAACTCGCTCGCGAGGGAGACGGCGTGGTCGACGGCTCGCCGAGAGGTCTCGCTGTCGTCGGTCGGGACCAGGACGTGATCGTACATACGCCCACAAAGGAGTGAGTCCCGGGAATACACCGAGCCTGCACTGGCAACGTCGGTGAACGCGGGCATCGAGGCAAGCGGCGGGCGAGAGGACCGAGCACGGAACGGTTCGATCGGGGCGAGAGAGAGACGCAAGTGGACCGGACCGCGAGCGAAACGGTGTGGTCGAACCGGCGGCTCGAGTCGCGATCGAACTGCAGCGGCGAGCGATCGGGGTGGCGACGAGCGATCGGTGCGGTTTATTGGACGGCCGACGAACGGTGGCGCATGAGCGACGACGAGCCGACAGTCCCGATACTCTGTGAAGCGTGCGACACGGAATCGCGGGTCGCCCTTCCGGACGTCGCCGACGCGGTAACGCGCCACAACGAACACCACCACGACGGCGAGTCGATCGCCGAAGTCGATCCCGCCCTGAAAGACGAGCTCGCGGACCTCGTCGTCGAGGATCTCGGCCTCCTCGAAGACGAGTAGTCCGCTCGGGCCGCGCCGGTGACGATCCCTCGTCGACCGCAGTGACGGCGGGGCCTCCCAGGGCGACGCGAGGCGCCTCCCGGTGCGACGGTGCGGTGCTTACCCCGGCGGCCGGACGTCGTCGATCGAGCGGATCGTCAGGTCGTACGATTGGGGTATCGAGGCGAGGTCGACCCGGATGACGAGCACGTCGAGCTTCGCGTCGCGCGCGGCGAGGCGCTCCATGCCAGCTCGCTGGTTGCGCTCGAAGCTGGTCGAGCCGTGTTTCACCTCGGCGACGTAGCGTTTCAGCGTGGATCCGTCGACGCTCTCCCCGTCGGTCCGCTCGCGGACGGTAAACGCCACGTCGGGGTGCCAGCCGCCGTCGACCTCCGGGTCGAGCCCGCCCACGCGATCCGGATCGTCCTCGACGGCGACGCGGATGTCGACCGGCGCGAGGCCGAGATCCCGGGCGGCGTAGGCGACGATCGGCGGCGGATCGAATCGGTAGGCCGAAAAGAGCGCTTCCGCGAGCGCGCCCACCTGCTGGGCGCGGGTGCCGAACGTCCAGCCGGCCGCCGGATCCCCGCGATCGTCGGGACCCGGTCGGGGCTCTCTGACCGACACCAGGTAGGCGTCGACGTCGGCCGGATCGTTCGGCGCGGGCTGTTGCAGCCGGAGCCCCGGCCCCTCGACCGCGTGGACGAGTTTCGAGACGGCGTCGGCCCGGCTCTCGTACTCGAGGACGTCGCCGGCGCGCTCGCGAAGCGTCTCGATCTCCGGGGCGGCCTCGCAGGCCGATCGCTTCAGCGCCACGCGAAACGGCGAGGCGTCGGGGATTCGACCGGTCTCCTCGATCCGGTAGGGTTCGCCCGGCCACTGGTCCTCCCAGCTCATCGTGGAATCCAGCGTGGGCCATCACCATGAGTGTCCCGCTCGACGACGGGACTGCCGAACGCTGCGTCGGTGCGCGGTCACCGGGCACCACGAGCGGAGATTCGATCGCAGGAGTGGCGAGCGGATTCAGTCGTCGCCGTCGATGATCTCGCCGCCGTCGGCCGTCGCGTCGGACGTCTCGACGGAGACCGTCAGGACGCCGTTGTTGTAGACGGCCTCGTGATCCTCGCCGAACGTCCAGTCGGCCGTCGGCGTCCGGAACGCTCGTTCGTCGACGCCCTCGTCCGCGTCGATGTGGACCTCGAGTCGCTCCTCGCCGACGAGCACCGTCAGGTCCTCGCGGTGGGCCGGCGAGACGTCGAGGACGACGTCGACGCGGTCGGTCGCCGAGTCGTAGTAGTACTGCGTCGGGCGATCGCGCTGGGCGGGCGAAACGGTTGACACGCGTGGCACTCACGAGCGCGTGACCATGACTGCTGGCCTGTACGTGTGAAGGTGGACCCGAGTCTGGGTGCCGACCCGCTCGGATTCCTACCCGTAGTACCGCCGGTACTTCCCGACGCGCGGATCGTCGGGGGCGCCGTCGGCGCGGAGTTCGCCGTCCAGCAGGATCGTCACGCGGTCGTACAGTCCCTCGAAGGCCGCGGCGTTGTGCGAGGAGACCACGATCGTCCGGTCGTCGTCGGCGTAGTCGGCGAAGAAGTCGAGGATCTTGCGCCTGGAGAACTCGTCGACGTCGGCCAGCGGTTCGTCGAGCAGGAGGACCGACGGTCGCGAGAGCAGCGCCAGCGCGAGATCGAGCTTCTTGCGAAAGCCGCCGGAGACGTCGCCGGCGCGGCGGTGGACCGCGGGCTCGAGGCGGAGTTCGGCACAGAGGGTCTCCACCCACGACCGGGGTTCGGGATCGTCGTCGAGCGAGCGAAAGACCGCCAGGTTCTCGCGGACCGTGAGTTCGGGGTAAAAGCGCGGTTCCTGGAAGCTGTAGCCGACCGCCGCGGGGCGGTCGATGCGGCCGCTCGTCGGGTTCGAGAGCCCGGCGATCAGGCGAAAGAGCGTCGTCTTGCCCGATCCGTTTGGTCCGATCAGACCGTGAATCCCGGGTTCGGTCGACAGCGTCACGTCCGCGAGCGCCACCGTCGTCCCGTAGCGCTTTGTCACACCCTCGAGGACGATCGCGTCCCCGTCGGCGGCGTCGGCGGTCGCCTCGATCGGGTCGTCCGCTTCGAATCCCGGCGGTTTCGGTCCGGCACGCTCGCGGTCGCCGATCCGGCGATCGGATTCGCGTGCCGAGTCGCGATCGTCGATCGGGGGGTCGGGATCAGCGGGCCCGTCCGCGGTGGAATCGTTCGACATCGATTAGCGCCTCCGTTTGTAGACCGCGATCGAACCGGCCAGGGCGACGAGGCCGACGACCGCCGCACCCACCAGGAACGCCAGGTAGTCGGCGTAGAGGGCGGCCGGCGCGTCGCGCAACATGCCGCTCCGGGTCGTGATCGTCGCGTAATGGGTCGGCAGCGAGCGGGAGATCGCCTTACGCGTCGACGAGAAAAACCCGACGGGGTAGACCAGACTCGACAGCCCCGCGAGCGCGAAGACGAATCCGACGTCAACGAACAGCGCCGACCGGCGCATGCCCATCGCGAAGAGAACCGCCAGCCCGACGCTGCCCAGAAACAGGAAGGTCAGGAACACGCTCGCGAGCGACAGCGGCGACAGGACCGCCATGTCGAAGCCCATCCAGCGGCCGACGAGCCCGACGGTGAGCGTCGGGACGACCGCCAGCGCGCCGTAGAACAGCAGCTTGCTGGCGATCACGGTCTCGAGCCGCGAGGTCGTCTGGAGCCGGTCGAGCACCAGCCGCTCGTTGCGAAGCTGGTACGGCAGGAACACCATCGCGTAGACGAAGACGAAGAGCACGAGCGCGGCCGCCATCATGTACTCCGTCAGGACGCGCTGCTCGTTGAGTCGCTCGTGGTGGACCTCGACGTCGGCGGCCAGCTGGCCGTCGAGATTCGAGTTCATGATCGAGACCGAGACGTTCGCCGGCTCGGCAAAGGGGACGATCGTCCGATCGGAGACGACCGTGAAGTTCGCCGACTCGCCTTCGACGACGAGGTCGGGCGGCACCTCGATCAGCAGGTACACCTCCTCGCGCTGGAGCGCCTCGCGCGCGGCCGCCGGCGAGTCGTACGTCACCGGCGACGCGAAGTATCGAACGCCCAGGCTCGCCGCGTCGAGTTCGTCGTCGGTCGTCTCCGCGCTCGCCGGGGCGACGCCGACCGGGATGTCCTCCGGGATCGTCTGCTGATAGACGCCGGTGACGCCCGAGAGCATCGCCGGAATCAGGAGTAACAGGACGACGAACAGCCCGAGATTGCGACGGACGGAAAGCGCCTCTTTCCGCAGGAGCGTCAGCAGGTCCACGTGCGCTTAGATCGACTCGAGGTCGGCGAGTTCGTCGATGGGACTCTCCCAGGTCACGACGACCGTGTCGCCGTCCGCACTGATCGAGAGCTTCTCGATGAGCTGTTGTTGCTGGGACGGCGCGTTGGCCGCCGCCTCCTCGAGCGCGAGGCTGGCCGCGCCCTCGGCGTTGTCCGCGGTGTCCGCGTTCGAGAAGTGGACGTGGGCTTCGAAGCCGGCCGTCCCGTCGTCGGTGTAGAACGTTCCCGCGACGGCGGTCATGTCCTCCATGAACGCGGAGGAGCTGCCCTGGCCAGCCATGCCACCGATTCCCATGCCCTGGTCGAAGGCCTCGCCTTCGGTCGTCATCGCAAAGCGGACGTGGCCCTCCGGAGCGTCCTCGAACGCGTCGAGCATCGGACCGGACAGCGCGGCGGCGTCGCCGTACGTGACGTCGAGCGACGACTTGACCGCCGCGGACGTCCCGATCATGAGCTGGCCGTCTTCGTGTTCGGCGACGTAGGTCGGCGAACTGGTCTGGGTGTCGTCAGCGGGGGCCCACAGTACCGATTCACCCTGATACTCGGTGCGTTCGAGCGTGACGTCTTCTTCCGTCTCGATCGACTCGACGAGCGTCTCCGCGTCCCAACTGGAATCGAGGAGGATACCCATCTCTCCCTGCCCGGAAACGGACGGAGCGGTGGACATCGACGGCATGAAGATGGTCGCGCCATCGACTCCGTCGGGATCGAGACCGGTCTGGTTTTCGAACGCTGCGAGGCCCTCCTCCATGCTATCGACCCCCTCGGGGTCAGACTGGGCCATCAGATCGCGAACGTCCTGATCGTTCACCACGCTCGCGTCGACGTGCATGACCATCTCCGCGGAATCGGGGACCTTCTCCATCTGCGCCTGGCTACTGCCCTCGTCGTCCGAGAGGATGCCCACGCAACCCGCCGTCAGCGCCAGTGCAGCCACGAGTACGGCCGCAAGGACGAGACGGCTCGGGACGGGCATACCGAACCATCGTCGTGACGTCTCTTGACTCATCGTTTCACTAAACCGACCGGTATCTCTTAAGCGTTTGGAAAATTCAACAGCCTCGACCGGTCGTATCAGCGGCCGATTGCGGACCGTCGGTGATTCGAGCCGGTCGTCCGCGTCCGCAGCCGACACGGCGCGACGCGACGTCGCCACCGAGTCGCGTCGTTATCGGCCCTCGAACGCCGGCTCGCGGTCCTCGAGGAACGCGGCCATCCCCTCCGACGAGTCGGCGGTGTGGTAGGCCTCGAGCTGGGCGCGGGCCTCGGCTTCGAGCTGTTCTTCGAGGGTGTTCGAGGACGCGCGACGCACCAGGCGACGGATCGACGAAATGGCCCGCGTCGGCCCGTTCGCCAGGTCCGTCACGCGGTCGTCGACCACCGCGTCGAGGTCCGTCGTCGTCTCCGTCACGAGGCCGAGGTCGGCCGCCTCCGGCGCATCCAGGATCCGCCCGGAGGCCAGCAGTTCGAACGCGGTCTGGGTGTCGACGAGTCGGGGGAGTAACCACGTCGCGCCGGTGTCGGCCGTCAGCCCGATCCGAACGAACGAGAAGCCGATTCGCGCGTCCGCGTCGGCGTAGACCAGGTCGCAGGCGACGGCGAGCGAAGCGCCGGCGCCGACGGCCGGTCCGTCGAGTCGCGCGACGACGGGGACCGAGCAGGTGGCGATCTCGCGGACGGCCGCGTGGAAGCTGCGATCGATCAGGTCCGCCGTCGGTTCGCCCTCGACGGACGTGACGTCGATGCCGGCACAGAAGGCGTCGCCCTCGCCCGTCAGGACGGCCGCACGCACCGAGTCGTCGGCATCGATCTCGCGGAACGCGTCCGCGAGCGCCTGCGCGTCCTCGCGGGAGATGGCGTTTCGTCGCTCCGGGTTCGAGATGACGACCGTCGCGATCGGGTCCTCCTCGTGGTGCTCGACGCGAATGGTGCCCATACACGCCGAGACAGACGGCCCGGCCATAACGCTGTTCGTTAGCGGACGCCGGCGGGTGGACGCAAATCCGTCGAGCGTCGCGGCCGTCGGCCCGGAACGCGGTGGACCGACGCGAGATCGGTACCCGGTTCCAGCGAGCCGGGTCCGAGCGCAAGAGGGATAACCGCGAGCGACCGAAGCGACGACAATGAGCGCGATCGCGGCGGTCGCCGACGGGACGGGCGGGACGCTGCTGCAGGCCGGCCCCACCGCGACGATCACCGAGAACGCGGACCTGGCGGTCTTCCTCGTGATCGGGCTGCTCGCGGGGGCCCACTGCCTGGGCATGTGCGGGCCGCTGGTGACCGCCTACGGCGACCGGATGTCGGCCGCGAAATCGGGTCGCCGGCAGGACGACCTCTCGCTCTTCGAGGTGCGCCAGCACCTGCTGTTCAACCTGGGTCGGGCGACGAGTTACGCCCTCGTCGGCGCGCTGGCCGCCCTGCTCGGCGCCCTCGCGTTCGCCTCGACGGACGCGACGATCGCCATGGGCGACCGCGTGCGCGGCGTCGTCGGCGTCCTCGTCGGCGTCGCGATCCTGGCCAGCGGCCTCTACTACGTGCGCGGGCAGGCGGGCGTCCCGGGTCACGACCTCCCGCTGATCGGGACGGTCTTCGCGCGCGTCTCCGGCGCCCTGACGAGCCGGATCGACCGCCTCGCCGCCGGCCCCGGGATCGTCCTCCTCGGCGGCCTGCACGGCTTCCTGCCGTGTCCGATCATCTATCCAGCCTACCTCTACGCCTTCGCCCTCGGCGACCCGCTTCGCGGCGGCCTCTCGCTGTTCGTCCTCGGACTCGGGACGATCCCGACGCTCTTCGTCTACGGCACCCTCCTGAGTTCGATCGGCTCGCGCACTCGGGTCAGACTCCACCGCGCGCTCGGCGCGGCGTTTCTCGTCCTCGGCTACGTCCCCCTCCAGCACGGCCTGATGAGCTTCGGCATCCACCTTCCCCACGTCCCGCTGCCGTTCTACCAGCCGCTGTGAGGGGAAGCCGTGTTCGAAGCGGTCGTCACGGCGGCCGGAGCGCGGGACCGCGACCGAACGACCGCCACCTCACCGCGACCGAAACCAGGAGTAGCCGACGATCGCGGACGCCGTCGCGCCGACCGCGAGCGCGGCGACGAGCGGGTTCATCGCGCCGACGAGCGCGGCCGGGATCGCGATCGCGTTGTAGCCCGCGGCGAGGACCAGATTGCCGCGTCGGCGCGTCCGGTCGCGCTCGGCCAGGGCGAACGCGCGTTCGACGCCGGCGAGGTCGTCGCGGGCCAGCGCCAGGTCCGCGGCGTCGGCCGCGAGCGCCGTGCCGCCGCCGAGCGAGACGCCGAGGTCCGCGGCGGCGAGCGCGGGCGCGTCGTTCGTGCCGTCGCCCACCATCGCGACCCGGCCCTCGCGACCCAGTCGGCGGATCGTCTCCGTCTTGGCCGCGGGGGAGACGCCGGCGAAGACGCGCGCGACACCGTCGTGCGCCGCGAGGAACGCGGTCCCCGACTCGTCGTCGCCGGTGAGCACGATCACCTCGCGGTCGCCGAGCGCGTCGACGGTTTCCGTCCATCCCTCCCGCTCGCGGTCGCCGACGACGACCAGTCCCGCGGCGCGACCGTCGCGGCCGACGACGACCGGCAATCGACCGGCCTCGCGCGCCGTCTCCACGCTCGCCTCGATCGACTCGGGCACCGACCAGCCCTGCGAGGCGAACAATCGGGGGTGGCCGACCAGGACCGACTCGCCGTCGACGACGCCGCCGACGCCCGTGGGGTGGGTTTCGAAGTCCTCGACCCGCGGGGCGTCGTCCGCCGCGACGCGTCCGCCGTCCGTGCGGGATCGCCCGTCGGACGCGCCCCTGCTGTCGGCGTCCCCGGCCTCCGGATCCTCGCCGGCCCCGCCCCGCCCGAACGCGTCGACGATCGCCGCGCCGGCGGGGTGGGCGGCCCGGCGTTCGAGCGCTGCAGCGGCTTCGAGCGCGTCGGTCGGCCCCTCCGCGTCGTGGACAACCATCTCGCCGGTCGTCAGCGTCCCCGTCTTGTCGAAGACGACGGTGTCGACGGCGCGCAGGCGCTCGAAGACCGTCTCGTCGAAGACGACGATGCCCGCGTCTGCGGCCTCGCGAATCGTCGAGGCGACGGAGATCGGCGTCGCGAACGCGAGCGCCCAGGGCGTCGCGACCACGACGGCGAGCGAGAGCCACCTGAGCGCCGTCGTCGCGTCGCCACCGAGGACGAGCGCGGCCGCGCCGGCGAGGGCGGCGACGGCGACGACGGCCGGGAGGAGCCGGGCGGCGAGCGAATCGGCCGCGACGGCCGCCCCGTGTCGGGCGCTCTGGAGGTCCCAGACCGTCCGCGTCAGGCGCTCGAAGCGGCTGGTCGTCGACTCGCCGACGTCGACGACGGCGGCGCCGCTCGTGACCGCCGAACCGCCGATCACCGCGTCGCCGGCGCGCTTGACCCGGGGGAGCGACTCGCCCGTGACGACGGCCTCCTCGACGGTGCACTCGCCCTCGGCGAGCGTGCCGTCGACCGGGATCCGCTCGCCCCGGCGGACGAGGATGCGATCGCCGGGATCGAGCGCGTCGGTCGAGACGACGGCCGTCGACCCGTCGTCGCCGTAGCGCCTGGCGTGCGAGACCGAAGAGCGCGTGAGGTCGCTCAGGTGGGCGAAGGCGTCGCGCTTGACGCCCGCCTCCCAGTAGATCGCGCCCATGACCAGCGCCGCGACCAGGATCGGAAAGTCGAAGTAGAGGTCGTAGCGCCCGTCGAAGATCGCGATCGTGCTGTAGCCGATCGCCGCGAGGATCGGCAGCGTCGCGAGCAGGTGGGCGTTGGGCTTCCGGAGGCGGATCGCGACGACGGCCCCGCGGAGCAGCGGCGCTCCGGTCAGGACGACGACGGCGCCGGTCAGGGCGAGGAAGAACGCGAGCCCGTTGGTGTTCAGTTCCGGCGCCGCGTCGGCGAAGAGCGAGATCGGCCCCCAGGTGACGAAGTCGGCGAGGTACGTCGGGTAAAACAGCGTCAGGTAGGGTAACAGCAGGAACGATCCGAAGACGACCCCCACGACGTAGCGCACCTCGAGCATGTCCTCGTGGCGACGGCCGCGCAGCCCGCTCCGCTCCCGGTCCCGGTAGGATCGCCCGGTCGCGTCCGCCGGCGCGACGCGCCCGGTGTCGGTATCGCGGTTCGAGGGGCCGGTCTCGACAGCGCCGTCCGACGGGCCGCCGGTCGACGAATCGGCTGCGCGTGAATGGCCGGCGCCGGCGGGGGTGCGAGCCGGGTCGCTCCCCGCCGGGATCCGGTTCGCCTGCGACGGCCTCCCGGCTCGCCCGCCCGTCGCCTCCCCGTCCTCGCCGCGCTGGTATGCGGTGTAGCCCAGCCGGGTGAGGCGATCCGCGAGGGCGTCGGCGTCGATCCGCTCGGGGTCGCACTCGACGCGGACGGTCTCGGTGACGTAGCTGGCGCTGGCGTCGACGACCGCGTCGTGACTCGTCGCGACGGCTTCGAGGTAGTCCTCGCAGTGGGGCGAGTGCATCCCGTCGACGCGAAGGTAGGTCAGTTCGCGGCTCGACGCCGGTTCGGATCCGGTCGGGGCACCGCCGTCCCCGTCCGTCGAACCGTCGGTCGGCGTCTCGGTCCCGCCGATCGAATCCGAAGGGGCCGATTTCGGCGATCGACCGCAGTCGGCCGGCAGTCGTTCGTCGAGGCGGCTGCAGCCGGGCGAACAGAAGCGGTCGCCTTCGCGGTCGCCTGCGCCGGCGGTCTCGCCAGTCCCGGACTCGATCGGTCGGCCGCAGTACGCGCACGACGGGTCCGGCGTGTCCCCTTCCACGGCGGGCGCTACGGCCTCGGTCGGGATAACGCTGGCCGATTCGACTCGGCGTCGGGCGGCGCCTGCCCGCTCGCAGAACGGGATGCCTACCCCCGACGCTCGACGCATCGCGGGCCGCGTATCGTCGGCCGAACCCCGTCTGCGCTGGTGTTCGGCGGCGAGCCCGCCCGATCGATTCGATTCGGGAGTAGGCGGCCCCTCACGGCGGTCAGGCCGAGCGAACGCGCCGGCGCCGTGCGCGAATCGGTCCCGCGACGCCGACCGCGCAGGCGGCTCGATTCCGTACCGATCGCATACTCCCGTCCGGCCTCGCGGTGGGCCGACCGGCCCGCGGAGAAAGACGTCCGTTACTATCGGCCCGGTTGCCGGATCAATAGAACGGTAACACAGCATGTACGATGGCCAGACTGTCGGCGTCGTGATTCCCGCGTACAACGAAGCGGGATTCGTCGGGCGGGTGATCGAGACCCTGCCCGAGATCGTCGATCGGGCGTACGTCGTCGACGACTGCTCGACCGACGACACCTGGTCCGAGATCGAGGCCGCGGCCGCCGCGGTCAACGATCGGTCGGCGGCGAGCGGAACCCCCCGCCCGTTCCCCGCCGCGGTCGGGGGGACGTCGCTCGGGACGCGGGGAGCATCCGACGGCGACGGGAGTTCGGACGGGGAGATCAGCTGTGCCGAGCTCGTCGCACCCTCGTCGAACCCCGCTCTCCACACGGACGGCGGGCGCGTCCGCGCCGACGACGAACAGGGTTCGCAGACGGAGTCACCGCTGTCCCGGACCGACCAGCGCCGAACGGACGGAGCGTCATCCGACCAGCGGGCGGACGCGGCGATCGACGGCGATCGGAACGAAACGCCGGACGACGAGCGAGCGGACGGTCCCTTTCACCCGCGCGTCGTCGCGGTCCGCCACGAGCGAAATCGGGGCGTCGGCGGCGCGGTCAAGTCCGGGTATCGGCTCGCGCGGGTCGACGACGTCGACGTCGTCGGGGTGATGAACGGCGACGGACAGATGGACCCGGCCATCTTCGAGCGGATCGTCGAACCGGTGGCCGCCGGGCGCGCGGGCTACGCCAAGGGGGATCGCCTCTCGAACCCCGACCACCGCGCGCCGATGCCGCGCTGGCGCCTGTTCGGCAACGCCGTCCTGACGCTCCTGACGAAGTGCGTCAGCGGCTACTGGGGGATGAACGACCCGCAGAACGGCTACACGGCGATCTCGAGCGAGGCGCTCGCGTCGATCGACGTCGACCGGCTCTACGACGGATACGGCTTCTGCAACGACGTGCTGGTCCACCTGAACGTCGCCAATGTCCGCATCGAAGACGTCCCGATGGCGGCCAAGTACGGCGACGAGCAGAGTCACATCAGCCTCGCGAGCTTCGTCCCGACGCTCTCGTGGCTGCTCGCGAAACGGGCGAGCTGGCGCTACGCGAACCAGTACGTCCTCGGCGGGCCGCACCCGCTCGCGGCCGTCATCGGCCTCGGCGTGCTGGCGAGCATCATCGGGATCGCTGGACTCGGCGTCGAAGTCGCGACCGGCGGTCCGGGCATCGACGGCCTCGTGACGGCCGCGTCGTTCCTCGCGATCGGCGCCCTCTGTCTCGCCCTCCTCGTCGCGGGGGATCGCCTCGTCAGCGACCCGCTCGGCCCCGACGGGCCGCGCGCGCTCGGAGGGGAGCAATCGTGAGCCGATCGAGCGGCGACGAGGAGTCCTCGACGGCGGACGGCCAGGAAGCGCCGTCAAGCGATCGATCGATGAACGGCGAGGGAGCGACGAGGGCAGATCGCTCGATGGGTGGCGAGGGAGCGACGAGGACCGAGCGGCCGGCGAGCGCGGACGAGCGGCCGCACGTGCTCACCGTGGTCGGGGCGCGACCGCAGTTCGTCAAGGCGGCCGCCGTCTCCCGGGCGTTCGCGGGGCGGTTCAGGGAAACGGTGGTCCACACCGGCCAGCACTACGACGAGGAACTGTCGGCGATCTTCTTCGACGAGCTCGGCCTGGCGGACCCCGACCACGACCTCGGCGTCGGGTCGGGGACGCACGCGACCCAGACCGCCGACGTCGCTGTCGAGGTCGAGCGGGTGATCGACGACGTCGAGCCCGACGCCGTCCTCGTCTACGGCGATACGAACTCGACGCTGGCGGCCGCGATCGCGGCGTCGAAGCGGCCGCCGACGCTGGTCCACGTCGAGGCGGGCCTGCGGTCCGGCGACCGGTCGATGCCCGAGGAGATCAACCGCGTCGCGACGGACCACCTCTCGGACGTCCTCTACGCCCCGAGCGAGGCGGCCGTCGCGACGCTCGAACGCGAGGGCATCACCGAGACCGTCGCCGCGCCAGGCGACGTCATGTACGACACGCTCCTTGCCGTCCACGACCGCCTGTCGTCGGGACTGATCGACCCCGCCGACGAGCTCGCCGGACCGTCGGGCCCGATCGATCCGCGCGAGTTACCCGATTCGTTCGTCCTCGCGACCGTCCACCGCGCGGCCAACACCGACGATCCGGACCGTCTGGAATCGATCGTCGACGGGCTCGCGGCCGTGGACCGACCGGTCGTCCTGCCCGCGCACCCGCGAACGGTGGAGGCCCTCGAACGCGACGGAGCGTTCGAACGCGCGGCGGACGCCCTCGAGCTGGTCGACCCGGTCGGCTACCGGACGTTCCTCTGGCTGCTGGAGCGGGCCGACTGCGTCGCGACCGACTCGGGCGGCGTCCAGAAGGAGGCGTTCTACCTCGATACGCCCTGCGTGACCCTCCGCGAGACGACCGAGTGGGACGAGACCGTCGAGGCGGGCTGGAACGAACTCGTCGGCGCGGACGCGGCCGCGATCGCGACCGCGGTCGACGCCGCGTCGACGCCGCCCGAGAAGCCCGCCCTCTACGGCGACGGCGTGGCCGCCGAACGCATCGCGGACGACCTCGAGCGGCGGCTGGGACCGACGGATGAGTGACCGCGAACGAGCCGTGGACGGACTTCCGAGTCAGACCGGCGGTGAGCCGGGCGATGCCGTCACCCTCGACCTGTCTCTCCCGCCCGAGGCCCGCCGGGATCGGTCGGCGGTGCCGGAGAACGCCTCGTTCGCCCTCTGTCTCACCCACGACGTCGACCGGCCGTACAAGGGGATTCGGTCGCTGTACTACGGGCTGACCGAACGCTCGACGTACCACCTCCGAACGGCCGTCTCCGGGGAGAACCCCTACTGGCAGTTCGAGGAGATCGCCGAACTCGAGGACGAGCTGGGGGTTCGGTCGGCCTTCTACTTCCTCAACGAGCAGCACCTGCTGGCCGAGCGGCCGGTGCGCGACTGGCTCTGGCCGACCAGCTGGGTCCAGCACGTCGGCCGGTACGACCCGACGAGCCCGCCGATCAGCGACGTCGTCGAGCGCCTCGCCGCGGGCGGCTGGGAGGTCGGCCTCCACGGCTCCTTCCACTCGCCCGACGATCGCGAGCGCCTCCGCGAGGAGGTCGACGCGCTCCGAACCGTGCTGGCGAGGGTCGGGACGCCGGAGACGGAGGCGGAGTCGACGGAGACGCCGAAGGGACCGACAGGCGCGCCGACCGTCACCGGCGGCCGGCAACACTACCTCCGGCTGTCGATTCCCGACACCTGGCGCCACCACCGGGCGATCGGGCTGCGCTACGACGCCAGCCTCGGCTCCGGGACCCGCTGTGGCTTCCACCACGGCTACCACCCGATCCGCCCGTTCGGCGACGACTTCCGGGTCTTCCCGCTGACGATCATGGAACAGGCGCTGCCCGATCCGGCCGACGACCCCGACGGGGCGCGAGCCCGCTGCGAGGCGCTCCTGCGCGAGGCGGCGCGAAACGAGGCGGTGATGACCGTCCTCTGGCACCCGCGCTACTTCAACGAGCGCGAGTTCCCCGGCTACCGGTCGCTCTACCGGTGGCTCGTCCGCCGAGCGCAGGAACTGGACGCCTGGGTCGGGCCGCCGCGCGACCTGCTCGAGACCAGGGCGATCGAACAGACCGCCGAGAGCCCGCAGGCGGTTTCGGCGGCGCGAAATCCCGTCCGAACCGACTGATCCGCGCGGCCGATGGGCCGTCCGGACGCCGTGACCCCGTCCCCGGCCCCGAATCTCGGGCGACGGAACCCGCCACCGATCGAGACGGACCGCGAGCGTTCCGTCGCTTCGAATCGGCACCGTCTCCAGGATCGCGTTCGCCCAGCGGCCGCGCACCGTCCGCGGTCGAGCGCCGGTCCGAACGAGATCCACGGTTCGAGCGGAATCGGTGTCGCGACGTCCGAGCCGACCGTTCACTCCGATCGAGTGAGTTCCACGGTTCGATCGGGTTCGCTCACTTCGTTGGAATCGCCGGCCTCGTAGGGGCGCAGGCCGTCGACGGCCGAGGCGTCGCCCAGCGCGGTCGCGACGTCGACGATGACGTCCGTCAGGGCACACCGGTCCGCGAGGAACGCGTCGCGCCGGCGTCGCCACGTGGCGTCGGTCCCCTCCGTCGCGAGGAGGGTTTCGGCGCGGTCGATCGCCGCGTCGACCGTCGCCTCGTTGTATATCAGTCCGTGGCGCTCCAGTTCGCGGAAGTTACCCATGTCGTCCTCGCCGACGAAGGAGTTCGAGCGGACGGCGGGCGTCCCGATGAGGGCGGCTTCGGTCACCATCGTCTGCGTGTCGGCGACCAGGAGGTCCGCCTCGGCGAGCGCGTCGTGCAGGAGCGCGGGGTGGACCGAGAACGGCCGGGCCGGGAGCCCCTCGTAGACCATGTCGCCGCCTTCGTCCGAGACGAGGACGGTGGCGTGCGCGGCGAGGCGCTCGATCAACTCGCGGCGGCGGTCGGGGGTGAATCCGCCGCGGCCGACGTCGTGGTGGGAGCCGAAGGCGTTGAGCCGGACGATGACGAACGGTTCCTCGGGCGCCAGGTCCAGCCGCTCCCGGACGTCCGCCCGGGCGTCGCTCGCCGGCGAGAATTCGTCGGGATGCAGATAGGCGCACTCCTTCAGTCCGGAGAACACGTGGTGGTCGTCGCAGAGTTTCGTCCCGAAGGTATCCGGCGTCAGGACGCTGCGGGCGAAGGGCGTCGAGATCGCGTGATCGAGGCCGGTCACCTCGGAGTCGATGAGCAGCGTCACGGGCGTCCGGAGGAGCGCCCCCGTGTGGGCGGCGTAGGCGCCCATGCCGAAGATGTGATCCGGATCGAACCGCCTGGCCCGACGGATGGCACGGACGTAGTGGGCTGGCAGCCTGGCGAGCAACGACCACTTCGACGTGTCGCAGTAGCCGTACACCTCGTGGGGCAGGTCGTACCACTCGAGGAGGTCGACCGTGCAGCCGTAATCGCGTCCCAGAACGAGGACGTCGTGTCCGGCGGCCCGGAGTCGAGACACGGCGTTCCGGTAGAGGTGGACGTGCGCCGGCGTGTTCGTGAATATCAGATACCGCATTCGATGGCGACGAGGGGCTCGAACGCCGTTGTTACAGTGAGCGTAGGGACGATCCCTGCGATCGCGGGCGGCGCCGGTTCGGCGTCACGGCCGCCTACCGAATCGGTACCGAGCGGCTTCCCCGGCGAAACGGGCCGGAAGCGCCAGCGTAACGGGGTCGCGCCACCCGAGTGGCGGCGGTGACCGCTCGGCGACGCGGTCAGGCGACGGCGTCGACGATGCGCTCGACGTCGAGGAGGCCGCTCGCCGTCGCGAGCACCGCCCAGACGGCCACCCCGACCCCGACGACCCCCGCGAGCGTGAGGAGGTCGGTGATGTACGGCGAGAGGAAGACGACGAAGCCGCCCATCACCAGCGAGATCGCGCTCGCGCCGGCCGCGACCCGTGAGAGGCGACGCCAGCCGACCGCGAGTTCGCGGTGCATGATGACCACGTTGGACAGCGAGTAGGCGCCGTAGGTGACGACCGTCGCGAGCGCGGCGCCGGCGACGCCCATCGTCGGGATGAGCAGGACGTTCAGCCCGAAGTTAGCCGCCGAGGTGATCCCCTTCACGACCGCGCGCTGGCGGGCCCGGCCGAGGTAGTCGAGCGCCTGGGTCGTGACGCTGTTGATCGCCTTGAACAGGACGAACAGGCTGAGCAGCTGGAGCACCGGGATCGCTGGCGCGTACGCGTCGCCGAAGACGAGCAGGATCGCGGGTTCGGCGACGACCGCCAGCCCGACGACCGCGGGGACGTAACAGAGCAGGACGTACTCGACCGACAGCTCGTACAGGCCCGCCGCGCGGTCGGTGGCGTCGTTGGCCTTCTCCTCGCCGTAGACCGGCGAGAGGGCGAAGCCGACGGAGCCGGCCGGCGCCTCGACGAACTCGGAGATCTGCTTGCCGAGGGTGTAGAAGCCGACGGCGGCGGGGTTCAGGAAGAACCCGACGAGGATGATGTCGACGCGCCGGTCGATGACGTTCGCGCTCCGCGAGGCCGTCAGCGGCACGCTGTACTCGAGGATTCGTCGGCGCAGTCCGGCTTCCGGCCGCTCGGCTCGGTCGTGCCCGCGATAGAAGCGAAGGTAGAGTAGTACGAGGCCGACCGCCGCCGACAGGACCGACGCGACGACGTAGCCGAGCAGCGCGCCGGCGACGCCCCAGCCGAGCGCGACGAACCCGACGACGAGGGCGATCCGGCCGACGTTGTCGACGATCGAGACGACGGCGCTGTAGTCGACGCGGGAAAAGCCCTGGAACAGCGTGACGTGATAGACCTTGATCGACTGGAACGCGAGGAACGCCGCGCCGAGGACGAGCAAGCCCGCGAGCGCGGGTTCGTCGAGAACGTCGGCGAAGAGGGACCGACCCAGTAGCAACGCCGCGCAGACGATCGCGACGAGGGCGACGCGGTAGCGCAGCGACGAGGCGACGATGTGGGGCACCTGCGAGGCGTCCGTCTCCTTGTACTCGGAGACGTACCGGGCCGCCGAGCGGGCGATGCCCAGGTCGGCGAAGAGCCGGGCGATGCCGACGATCGAGACGACCAGAAACAGGCGGCCGTACTCGTCGGGAGCGAGGAGGGTACCGGCCAGCAGGACGACGAGCAGTCCGTTCGTCGTGATGTGTACGACTCGGGAGACGAACGACACCGTGATGCCCCGAAGGACGTCGGCCGAGAGAGCCGTCATTCGTGGGGTGTTGGTGTGGAGGCCGTCGTATTGCGACCGTCCGCCGGAACCATCGTTCCGAGACGACCATCGTTCGGGCCGTCACTGGGGAGCGTGGCCGATGGCGACGGGCCGCCACGGCTCGGTTGACCGGGATCGCGCCGTCGGTGCTGGCCGCTTCGGGGACAGTGGTGGCGACGAATCATCTACTGTCGGAGAGAGGAGTCGCCGATCGCTTTGTTAGGGAGGCAGTGAACGGCGGCGGAACGCTGTGGCCGGCCCGCCGCGGTCTCCGTACCGGGAGCGATCGGACACCGTCGAACCGTCGGTAGCCGGGGGAACAACCGCGTCACGTTCCGCTCGCATCCGACGCGTCGTAGCCCGCGCGTACCGAGGAACTCGCGGCAGCCGGCGGTCCTGAACGGAACTCCGTGGCGGACCGATCTCGCCCGACGGCGATGGTATCGTGACCGTACTGATGCCGTGTGGTGGCAGACGCCGGCGCACTGACGCCGTCTTCCCCGCCAGCGGGGCTCGCGGCTTCGACGGCGCCCGCCGGCGAACGTCACCGACGACCGCCGGCGATCGTCAGTTCGTCCATCGCGTCGAAGAGGATCCGCACGCGGCGCACCTGCTCCTCGGAGCGGGTGGTGACCGCGCTGACCGACTCGTGCTCGTAATCGATCGCGAGCTGGTGTAAGTACGCCGTCGGCAGGTAGACCTCGAAGGTCCGGGACGGCAAGCCGACCGCGTCGCAGTACGTTCGAACGAGGTCGCGTGCGCGCCGGGCGTACTCGTTGTCCCCGCACAGGATCGTCCGGACGCGCTCCTCGAAATCGCGCTCGATCCAGGCGGCCGTGTTCAAGAGCAGGTAGCCGGCGTCGACGACCGGCGACGCGGCCCGGGCGCCGTACTCCCAGTCGATGACGGAGGTAACCGCGCCGTCCTCGTAGTAGATGTTCCCGGCCATGAAATCGCCGTGGACGGGCGTCAGGCGCGTCTCGAGTGTCTCGTCGATCGCCGGCGGTTCGACGTCCGCCGGCTCCAGGCGCAGGTCCTCCCGGACGGCCGCCGGCGATCGGCGGATCGGATCGCCGGCGGTCGACCGGTGGAAGTCGGCCAGCCACTCGAGGCCGATCCGGAGCACGCGCTCGAACGAGTCCGCGTTCCGGTCGACAGCCGACTCGAGCGGCCGTCCGGCGACCGGATCGACCCGCCTCGCGGACCCGAACGCGGTGTCGAGGGTCGTCCCGGCCGGGATCGACGCGGCGATCGGCGCCGGCGTCGCGCGCAACGTCGACGTGATGCGGTGTTCACGCTCCGTGAACGGCGCGTGGTCGGCGCTGTTGGGTATCTTGTAGATCTCGTCGACGCCGTCGGACCCGAAGTCGAGGACCACCGAGCGCGTCCGCCCCGCGACGACGAGCGGGTTCGAGAACGCGTACGCCGGCGGTTTCGGCTCGTTCGAGCACGCGAGGAGGTAGGACGGATAACATCGCTTCAGGAGGCCGGTCCGCGAGAGGAGGCCCATCGCGGTCTCGACGCACCGACCGGCGACGCCGGCGTCACGAGCGTACGACTCGAAGATGGCGGGGATCGCGTCCCGACACGTGACGTCGAACGCGTACAGCGGACGGGAGACGCTCGGTACCAGCGCGTAGGCGGTCACGTCGTCGAAGCCCAGCGACCGCAGCAGCGATCGGTAGCCGCCGGCGGTTCCGGGCCGCAGGTCGCCGCCGGCAGCCGATCGGTCGCCCTCGAGGCCGAGCAGGTCGGTGAGGCCGGCGGTACGCGTCCACCCGTCGGCGACGACGAGCAACGAGCCGTCCGCGGCGAGGTACTCCGTCAGTCGGTCGAGCGTCGAACGGACGTCCGCGCCGCCGGAGAGGTCGGCGACGATCG
This sequence comes from Halovivax limisalsi, assembly GCF_023093535.1. NCBI lineage: Archaea > Methanobacteriati > Methanobacteriota > Halobacteria > Halobacteriales > Natrialbaceae > Halovivax > Halovivax limisalsi. The sequence goes on along the minus strand of NZ_CP095757.1, from coordinate 1,258,221 downwards.
TGTCGAACGATCCCGTCCGGAAGGGCAGTCGGTCGACGGTCGTGTGCACCGGGAGGACGCGGTCCGCGCCGTCGAAATCGTCCCGCGCGGCGGCGACCCGCAGGTTCGCCAGCGAGGGATCGACCGCGTACACCGACTCGGCCCGGTCGGCCAGCACCATCGATCGGCGGCCGAAGCCCGCGTGCAGATCGAGGCACCGGCCGCCGACGTGCTCGGCGACGAGGGGCTGCCACAGTTCGCGGCGCACGTCGAAGACGTCGGCGAGAAACGCCGCCCGACGCTCGTCGTCCGCGTCGACCTCGCGGGCCGCTCGTCGAACCGACCCGTCCGCGACCGACCGCGCGAACGCCTCGACGTCGCGCTCGCCGAGCCACCGGGGTGGATCGTCGGCGTCCGGTCGGAAGGAGACGACGCCGTCGTGCTCGAGGGTGCCGGTCTCGCAGTCTCGACACCGCAGGTCGCCCGGCCCGAGCCGCGTCGAGCAGTCGGGACAGACCAGGGTGCCGGCGAGGTCCGGACGGTCGGTGGTGTGGTGGAGCTGTTGGCTCATGGTGCGGGTCGAAATCGGGCGACGGGGCATCGGGCGGGCCGACCGACGGACCGTCGACCAGCGAAGCCGGCGGCCCGTCGATCCGCGCAACTGCTGAAGCGTCGGCGGGCTACGTCGACCCCTCGATCGCCACGGCCGCTGGCGCATCGGTCGGCGCGGTCGACACGACGTCGACCCCTCGCTCCGCGTCCGTTCCCGCAGCGCGAACGCCGCTCCGTCGGTCCCATACCGTTGTAGACCGATCAAAACCCGTGACGTTGGTTAATTACCGACTACGAAGCGGCCCTGACGGTCGTCGTTCGGTTTGCATACCGTCGCCGTCCACGCTCGGAGCGTGCGTGGGTCCGCGCGAGCGGCCCTCTCGGTGATCGACCGGCGGTACGCCCTCGTTTCTCAGCGCGCGGCGGCCCCGCCTCGCCGACACACGACGGTTCAGCACCCGATACAGTCGGGTCGAACCGACCGTAGTTCCCTCCGATACGTCTCGTCGTTTCGTCTACGCGAGCTCGATCACGTAAATACGTAACTCATGTGAACGTGAACGTTCAGGGAGGGGACCGCACACCTATCGGGTGCAATGACTGAGAAGACGGAGAGACGGTCACGAAATCCGTTACTCGACCGACGATCCTACATGAAGGCGGCCAGCGGCGTGGCGGGCCTCGCCGCGTTCAGCTCCGCCGCGTCGGCGTCCGAATCCACTGCGGACGACACCACCGCTGACGGCGCCGACGCGACCGGCCTTCCCCAGGTCGAGGCGTTCGACGAACCGTTCGACGACCTCACCGCGTTCAGCGGCGACGTGAGCGCGTTCGAGATCGTCACCGCGGGGGGTGAGGACGCGTGAGCCGCCAGTACGACGGCGCGGTCGACTACGATCGATCCGACGACCCGGCGGACGTCTACGATATCGTCTCGCGCAGTCGGTATCACTCGCTCTCGTCGAGCGAGCCGACGCAGGAGGGCGCGTCGGCGTACCGCATCGACATCCCTCGCGGGACCGTCAACGTCGGGAACGCGTGGGCGTCCGTGGCGAACGATCGGTACGGGCTGGAGCCCAACGAGCACGGCCGCGTCGACGAACTCTGGCAGGAGTTCTGGCTCTACATCCCGGAGGACTTCGTCCTCGACGGCACGGACCACCGGTTCTGGGTGAGCGCGATCAGCTACTCCTCGGGAAGCGGTCACTCCGGCGGCGGCCAGCCCGACGGGACCAACGGCTGGTCCGTTCGCCTGCAGCTCGCGAATCGGGGCGAGCCGGGGTTCAACCTCGTCGAGTACACGTACAACATGGATGAGAGGATCTACGACATCCACGACGCCCCGATCGACCACGGCTGGAACCACTTCGAGACGCACGTCAAGTGTAACACCTACGAAAACGGGCAGGCGAACGCCGACGGCCTGAGCGAGTGCTGGGTCGACGGCGAACTCGTCTACTCGAACGACGGCATCCGCTTCACGACGGACCCCGCAAACGAGATCGAGTACGGCGGCGTCGCCGGCTACTACGGCGGTGGCGGGGCGCCCCAGGACGTCTCCCTCGTCTACGACGCCCACAAACTCGACGCGGATCCCAACGAGGAGACTGCGACGAGCCAGCCGTCGGTGCCGTTCGACTCGGCGCTCGCCGCGTCGGCCGAGTCCGCGGCCGACCGGATCCTCGTCCACGACTCCCACGAGATGGCGGCGGGCAACCGGTACGAGGCGACGGTCGCGTTCGACTCGACCGAGGAGGCCGACATGGGACTGCTGTTCGGCGCCCAGTCGGCGGGCGGCTTCGACTCGTACACGGGTTACCTCGCGCTCTGCGACCTGGACGACGGCGAGATCCGCCTCGACCGGTGGACCGACGGGAGCCTGGCCACCTCGGAGGCGGCGAGCGCGTCGATCCCGGCGGGCGAGCAGCTGACGCTGGGGATCGACTGGCGATCGACGGACGCCTCGGAGACGCGCTTCAGCATCCGTGACGATGGCGGAACGGAGCTCGCCGTCGTCAGCACGTCCGACACGACCCACGATCGTGGCCGGATGGGGATCTATCGATACCACGCCGACCGAAAGTGGTACCTCGACGAGTTCGGCCAGGTCGGCGTCGACGACGGGTCGGACGACGGATCCGAGGAGGAATCGGGTGGCGGCTCGGACGACGGCGAATCGCCGGGGGTCGACCACCTCGTGGCGTTCGTGACCGAGCCCGGCTCCAGCCTCTGCGCGCACGAGTTCCTGGCAGAGGGTGCCGTCGCGTTCGCCGAGGCGCCGTACGACAGTCCGTCGGGTCGCGCCATCGAAGGCGGGACCTACACCGCCGAGGACTTCGTCGAGGAACGAGACGGCGTCTGGCACGCCGGCGGCGTCACCGGCAACGGCTACGGCGACGCCTACCGCGTCGAGGGCCCGATCACCGACGTCACCGTCGAACAGCCGGACGGGATGTGGATCGAACTCGACGGTCAGCGCGTCACCGGAGCCGAACTGATCGAACGCACCGGCGGCGCCGACGACGAGGGCAGGTCCGACGACGGGAACGAGTCGGACGACGGCTCCGAGGACGCGGAGCCGACGTCTCACACGCTCGAAGTGGCCGGCCAGTTCGCCTACCGCGTCGAGGTCTCCGGCGAGATCCAGCCCGCGGAGGCCCACGCGAAGTGGCTCACCGAGGGCGAGGCGTACGGGGACGACTGGGCGGAGTGGTGGCTCTCGGGCTCCGACGAGGCCTACACCGTCTGGGAGTTCACCGGCGAGATCACCACTCTCGACGTCTCCGACCACGACGGCGTCACGGAGATCCGCACGCTCGCGGTCGACGGCGAACCGATCGAGGAGGTCTGAGTCGGTATCGGCCCATCGTTCGACGGAGTCGGGGAGCCGCCCAAGCGGCTCCCTGCCGGATTAGCACCGATCGGACGAGTGGAGGCGAGCGGCCCTGCCGACGGGTAATATACCATTAACACCTGAAGGTCAACCGGTTAGCGTTGTCCGCCGGTCCGGATAGACGAATGAGCGATACTGACTCGACGACGAGACGGTCACGCGGACGCGACACGACACGACGATCGTATCTCCTCGGCGCCGGCTCGATCCTCGGCTCGCTCGGGATCCTCGCCGGTGCCAGTGGACGCGGCGCCGCCGCTTCGAAGTACGAGACGATCGCGGTCGGTGCCGGCGAGACGTTCACCGAGCGGATCGGATCGGGCGAGACGTGGGAGAACGTCCTCCTCGACATCTCGGCCGACGGCGCGACCTACGATATCCAGGCCGACGGCGCGGACTGGACGATCCGAAACATCGGCGTAACGGGACATTACGAGGGCGGGCACACCGAACCCTTCCGCGCTCGCGTCACCGATCCGAACGGAACGGGAACCATCGAGAACGTCTGTCTCGACGTGACCGTCGGCGATCCGAAGGCGACCGGCCTCTACGTCTACTGGAATCACGCCGGCCACATCGACATCGACCGGTTCAACGTCCAGAACTGGACCGACAACGGCGTCTACGCGTCCGGTCCCGGCAACCCCGGCGAGCACCCGATTCCCGGCGCCGGCGGATCGGTCGCGATCCGCAACGCCTACGCGAAGAACAACGACCGCGCGAACTTCCGACTGGGCACGCGCGGCTCGCGCCTCGAGAACTGCTGTGCGACCGGCGGCTCCCACCGCGGCCACTGGCAGTTCTACGAGCACGCCGAGATCGTCGACTGCGACATCCAGAGCGACGGTTCGGACCTCGCCCTGGGCGACGCCGTCTGGGCGAAGTCCAACCGCGCCTCGCTGACGATGCGAAACTCGCGGTGGGGGAGCGAGGCCGGCCACGGCGGAGCGAGTACCGCGAACATCGACGGAACCTCGCAGGGTGCGCCCCGGGATCGGATCCCCGAGGGCTGTCCGACCAGCGCCGAGCAAGCGGCGAGCGGCGCCGGATCCGGCGGAGCGGACGAGGACAGCGAGCCACGCCGACTCGAGGTGGCGGGGCAGTTCGCCTACCGCGTCGAGGTCTCCGGCGAGATCCAGCCCGCGGAAGCCCACGCGGAGTGGCTCGCCGAGGGCGACGCCTACGGCGAGGACTGGGCGGAGTGGTGGCTCTCCGGGTCGGACGAGGCGTACACCGTCTGGACGTTCACGGGCGAGATAACCAGTCTCGACGTGCGCGACCACGACGGCGCGACGGAGGTTCGTACGCTCGCCGTCGACGGCGAACCGATCGAGGAGGTCTAGTCGGCCCCGTACGGCGCCGTCGACGGCGAGTCGGTCGCGGCGTACCGAACCGCGCTTCGGACGGGCGAGCGGGCGACCGACGGCTGCCCGCCCGAGGGTCAACTGCCGGGTAACCCGCCGCTTCGCCGGGGCCAGCCGTCGATTACCGCCCGCATCCGCGGTTCGCACGCGATACTGCCCGCGGATTCGGTCGCGGGATCGCGTAGCACCGGCTGGCGCTATCCGGGGCGTAATATACGGTTAACAGTTGAACAGCAGGGGATTACCCTGGCAGGGTCTCCGCAACTGTTGATGAGTGAGCCACAGACGGCTGCACACGCTTCGGACGAGACGACCACCAGTCGACGCGGCTACCTCTTCGGCGTCGGCGCGGCGCTGAGCTCGGTCGGCCTGCTGAACGCCGCGGGCGGGGCGGCCGCCGCCGACGGCGACGTCGAGACGATTACGGTCGGTGCGGGCGAAACGTTCACCAAGAACGTCGGGTCGGGCGAGACGTGGGAGAACGTGCTCCTCGACATCTCGGCCGACGGCGCGACCTACGAGATCCAGGCCGACGGCGCGGACTGGACGATCCGGAACATCGGGGTCACGGGCCACTTCGAGGGCGGACACACGGAGCCGTTCCGCGCTCGCGTCACCGACCCCGAGGGGACTGGAACCATCGAGAACGTCTCCCTCGACGTGACCGTCGGCGATCCGAAGGCGACCGGCATCTACGTCTACTGGGACCACGCGGGCCACCTGGATATCGACCGGCTCAACGTCCAGAATTGGACGGACAACGGCGTCTACGCATCCGGACCGGGCAATTCGGACGCCCACTCGATCCCCGGCGCCGGCGGGACCGTCGCGATCCGAAACTCCTACGCGAAGAACAACGGACGCGCGAACTTCCGCCTGGGCACCGACGGCTCAAAGCTCGAAAACTGCTGTGCGGCGGGCGGCCCGGACCGCGGCCTCTGGCAGTTCTACGAGGAAGGGGAGGTCGTCGACTCCGACCTCGGCGGGCACAGCTCCGACATCGCCCTGGGCGACGCCGTCTGGGAGAAGTCCAATCACGCGGCCGTCGCGTGTACCGACACGTGCTGGGAGACCGCGACCGCCCACGGCGGCGCGGATACGGCGAACATCGACGAGAGCGCCGGAGATGACCCCGTCGACCGCGTCCCCGAGGGGTGCCCGAAAAGCGCCGACGACGCGGTCGCGAACGACTGAGTACGCGCCGCTCCGGTTCCGCGATCGCCGACCGACCGGTGACGAATTCGTGCGCTCGCGGACGGCGGTGCGTCGAGCGACGGAGGCGGGACCGCCTCGGATCAGCGACCTCGGACGGCAGCCGACACCGCCGATGACGAGTCGGACCGGCGACGCTCGACTGTCGGGCCGTCTGTCTACGCTTCCGGCGCCCCGCCGGAGAGGTAATAGACGGTTACCTCGCCGCTCGACTGAATCCGATCGACGCCGGGCTGGGTCGGGATCGACTCGAGCTGGGCCGCCGTGTACCGTAGCTCACGGTAGACCTCGACCTCGCGCTCGTAATCCGCGTCCCTGACGACGAGGTACCGATCCGACTCCAGGTCGGCGAACCCGGACTCGATCTCCTCGCCGCTGACGCCCCGGTAGCCGGAGGTCCGATCGAGCGGCGCGTAGTAGGCGTCGGCGTACCGATTCGGGCCGCTTCTGATCCCGACGAAGCCGACGTCCTCGTCGGCGGCGTCGAACGCGTTCGCGTGGGCGGTCATCGACTGTTCGGTGACGTGGGCCGTCGGGCTGTAGATGTAGGGGGAGGCGAAGACGCCGGCCAACGACGCCGCGAGGAGGACCGCGAACGCGACGCTGACGGCGACGTGGGCGACGCCGCGAGCGGGGGCGACGGAGATCGACTCCATCGACGCGGCCAGCGCCAGCGCCCCCAGGACGGTGATGAAGAGCATCATGAACCCGAAGACGCGGAAGTACATCATTCCGGACGAGCCGAAGAAGTAGAGGAAGAAGAGGACGGACAGGCCCGCCAGCCCCGCGGTGAGGTAGGCGATGGTAGCCCGGGTCTGGTGGCGCCGGCGGAGGGCGACGCCGAGGAGGGTCCCCAGGATCAGGAGTCCGCTCAGGAGCCCGAATACGACGTTCGGACCGAGGAGTTTCAGGACCACGAGGGCGAGGCTCCCGCCGACCGCGCTCAGCGAGTCGGCCTGCGCGCCGACCGAGTCCCCGGCCGCGTCGTTCGCCCCGAGGAGGAACTCGATCGTGCTCTCGACGTGGAACTGGACCACCGACTGGATGAGTTCGTGATTCGCGCTCCAGACGAGGAAGGCGGCGACCAGGACGAGCGTCAACCCGTACAGCGGCGCGTGGGATGCGATCGTCGGGGGTCGTTCGTACCGACGGGCGACCCACTGGAGCGCGCAGGTCGTGCCCAGCACGACGAGTACGTGGGCCGCGTGCTGTGGATGATAGAGGACTAGCGCGACGAGTAACAGCGCGGCGAGGAGCCAGTACGTCCGGCCGGACGAGCCGACGGCCCCGCGGCGGGCGTAGGCGAAGAGGACGAAGACCACCGCCGTCGAGAACAGGATCGCCTGCGACATCGCGTGCGGCGAGAGGAACGTGCTGAGCGTCGTGATCGGCAACAGGCAAAACGCCGAGAACGCCCCGAAGACCGCGCTGTAGCGGCTCTCGAAGAAGAGCGACGTCGTCAGCGTGACGAAGCAGAAGAAGATCGCGCACAGGGCGACGATCACCAGCAACATCGCGTGGGCGAGGTCGATCCCGAGCGTCCGGCCGACGAAGATCGTCGAGGTGTGCAGCCCCGGATACCGCAGGTCCGCGGGATGGTACGCCCCCGCGGCGATCCCGCGCGCCCAGCCGAGGTGGGTGTGCCCGTCGCCGCCCGAGAGGAACCAGTAGCCGCGCAACACGGGCAGCGCCACGACCGCGAGCGTCGCACCGCCGCCGAGGACCAGCGCGAACCGCCGTGTCACGCGCGACCGGGTTACCAGCGCGACGACGAGCGAGAGCCCGAGCGCCGCCGCGAGCAGGGCCCACACCGCGACCGGCGTCGCCGCGTAGAGCGAGCGTTCGTAGCCGGTCGCTGGCGAGCCGTGCGCGCCGGCGAGCGCGCCGGTCAACGCGAGAAAGCCGACGGCGAGCAGCGCTCGCTCGCCGGTACTCGCCGTCGGCGTGGGAGGTCCAGACATTCGTCGTCCGACGAATACCGCCGCGCCGTCGTTGTAATGGCGCCGGTGGAGCAGCGTAATCAGTGATTACCGGGCGTGATCGGCGTCCACGGCGATGGCCCGGCGGCCGTCCGCTCGGCCCGTCCGACGCCGTTCGGACCGCAGTTCGTCCGATCGATCCGCTCGTCGACCGCTCGATTCAGCGCCGCAGACGGATCACGACCAGCGCGAGCGCACCGACGGCGGTCGCCGCGCCGACGACACCGAGCCAGCGGGCGTCGAACGGTTCGTCGGTCGCCGGTTCGGCCGCCTCGAACTCGGTCGCCACCTCGCCCGCGGCGACGCCGGTCACGCCCGCCGTCTCTGCGGTGACCGTCGTCTCGACGGTCGCCGTCTCGCCCGCCTCGAGCGTCAGCGTCCGCTCGTCGACGGTCGTCCCGTTCACGACGAACGGGACGGTCACGGTCTCCGACCGCTCGCCGTCGTTACGCACGGTCGCCTCGATCGTCACGTCGTCGCCGACCGTCACCGGCGACGTGAGAGTGACGTCGGTCACGGCCGAACAGCCCGCCGACCGCACGACGATCGATTCGCCCGGGTCGAGCGACGTTCGGTCCGGGTCGCGTTCCTCGCCCGAGAGGACCTGCCAGTCCGTTATCTGCCCGTCGTACCCGTCATCGGTGTACCGGAAATCCGCCGCCTCGTTGAACGCGGGCGCGATCGTCACCGCGAACTCGTCGCCGAGCCCGGAAAACGCCGCGCCGTCGGTCCGACCCTCGGACCAGACCCACGTGATGCGACTCGCGTCGCCGTCGTGGGCGAATTCGTCGTCCCGGCCGTCGTAGTCGTCGTCCTCGACGGCCCACTCGCCGTCGGCCGGCAGGTCTTCGAACCCCATGGTGATCGAGCCGCCGGCCGTCTCGCCGTCGAGGCGATCGTGGATCAGGACGAGGCTCAGCCCGTCGGCTCCCTCGTACAGGAAGAGGGAGCTGGTGTCGTCGGCCTGGAGATGGGTGGTACCGTAGGAGCTGTACGCGTAGGCCGACGGCTCGGTCTCGGGCGTGCGATAGTCGTAGAACGCCTCCACCGTCTCGGAGCCGTCGCCGAGCGCTTCGATCGGAGCGCAGCGGTCCCCCTGGACGACGGCGTAGCCTCGCGATTCGACCGCGGCGCTCGATGCCCGTTCGTCGCGGTCGTCCTGGGCGCCGGCGCCGAGACCGACCGGCGGGCCGGCGATCAGCGCGAGGAGGAGAATCGTCGTCGCGAGGAGCGCGAGCGCCGTGCGTCGACGATACGGGGCGATCGACGAGGTGCGATGGATCTGCCGCCGGGCTCGGCGGGGAACGGGTCCGAACATGTGACTGTTGGTCGGATCGATAGGCACGCGGGGAATAGTTATCCCGCCCGTTCGAGGGGGTAGCGAGCCGGTACTTTTCGTGGTAACGGTGGTGGGACGGGACAGTAGACGCCCACGAATGATCGATGTGACGCGACTCTCCGACGACGACCAGTGGAACACGTACGTCGACAGATCGGACCAGACGACGGCCTTTCACCGGCACGAGTTCCTCGAGGCCATCGCCGACGCGACGGAGACGCGGCTCTCGCTGCTCGTCGGGAAGAACGGCGAGCACCCGATCGGCATCTTGCCAGTCTTCGAGGCGACGAAGGGGCCGCTCAGGCTGGTGGTCTCCCCGCCGCCCCACGCCGGCATTCCGCACCTGGGACCGGCGATGATGCTCGACCCGAACATCAAGTACCGGAAGGCCACCCTCCGGACGAAGGAGTTCCTCGAGGCCTGCACCGAGTGGATCGACGACGAGTGCGATCCCCACTACGTCCGGATCGTCACGAACCCGCGCTACGACGAGGTTCGGCCGTTCAGGTGGGACGGCTTCGAGGTCACGCCGCGATTCACCTACGAACTGGACATCGACCGGGCGGAGTCCGAACTGCTCAGTTCGTTCTCGCGGGACGCCCGGACCTCGATCCGGGACGACTACGATCCCGCCCTCGAGGTCGCGGACGGCGGCGAAGTCGTCCGCGCCGACGCAGTGGACGGGGAATCGGGGCGGGCGGGTGGGGCCGGTCGAGACGGGGCCGGCGAGCGATCGGGCCGGGCGAACGAAGCCGAACGGGACCCCGAGTACGCGATCGAGCGCGGCGGCGAGGCGGCGGTCGAACGGCTCGCCGCCCAGCTCGAGCGCCGATTCGCCGAACAGGGCGAGTCGTTCCCGCTCTCGGCGGCGTTCCTGACGCGGATCTACCGCGATCTCCCCGACGAGACGGTGACCGCCTACGAGCTGACCGTCGACGGCCGGCCCGTCTCCGGCCGGCTCTCGCTGACCTTCGACGACCGGCTCACGTTCTGGCAGGGCGTGCCGAAACCGGCCCGGTCCGTCGACCTGCCGATCAACGACCTGCTGAACTGGCACTCCATCCGCGAGGCGCGCGCCGCGGGCTGTTCGGTCGCCGAACTCTCGGGCGCCAACGTCGAGCGCCTCTGGGACTACAAGGCGAAGTTCAACCCGTCGCTCGCGACGTACTACACCGTCGAGCGAACCGCGACCGGCGTGGGGCCGCTGCTGTCGCTGTACAAGCGGTGGCGGGCGTGAGGGCCCTCCCGGCGATCGCGTCGCGAACGGCGGCCCGACGGCGGACACGATAGTCACACCCCCATGCGCGTCCTCCAGCTCACGACGAACGCGGACGCGACGTACGTGACGAACCAGATCGAGGCGCTCGCCTCACTGGGCGTCGAGAGCGACGTCCTCGAGGTGCCCCGATCGGGATCGGACGGGCGATCCGCCGCGGACTACGTCCGGTTCTGTCCGACCGTTCGCGCCCGTGACTTCTCGGCCTACGACCTGGTGCACGCGAACTTCGGGCTGACGATCCCGGCGGCCCTGTCCCAGCGTCGCGTCCCGGTCGTGACGAGCCTGGTCGGCACCGACCTGATGGGGCGGTACGGCCCGCTGACGAAGGGGTTCGTCCGGTTCTGTGACGACGTCATCGTCGTCAATCCGTCCATGGCCGACCGGCTCTCGCGGGACGTACACGTCATCCCGCACGGGATCGACCTCGAACAGTTTCGCCCGATCGAGACCGACCACGCGCGGGCGGTCGTCGACTGGCCGAGCGAGGGCTACCACGTGCTCTTCCCGTACCACCCGAGTCGATCGGTGAAGAACTACCCGCTGGCCGAACGCGTCGTCGCGACGACCGACGACCGCGTGGCGGGCGACGTCGAGTTACACACCATCTCGGGCGTCGACTACGACCTGATCCCCTACTACATGAACGCCGCCGACGCGCTCGTGCTGACTTCTCACCGCGAGGGATCGCCGAGCACCGTCAAGGAAGCCCTCGCCTGTAACACGCCGGTCGTCGCGACGCCCGTCGGCGACGTCCCCGAGCGTCTCGCCGGCGTCGAGCCCGGCGGCGTCGCCGACTCCGTCGACGCGCTCGCCGCGACGCTCCGCGAGACCCTGGCCGCGACCGAGCCGCCGAACGGCCGCGACGCCGTCCGATCGCTCGGCCTCGAGCGGATGGGCGAGCGCATCCTGTCCGTCTACCGGCGCGTCGTCGAGTGAGCCGAGACGACAGTCGGCAGTAGTGATCGCGAGTTCCGTCCCAGCGAGCCGTTCCGATTCGAGAGCTCTTGCACCCTGATCGCGAGCGGTCCGGGCGCCGGCCGGGATCGGTCGGCCCGGTTCGGAATCGCCGATACGAGTTCGGCGATCGCTATCACCCTGCGGAGCGACAGTTCGATCCCGCGATCGACACCGAGCGCCATAATATCGACGCCGCACCGGCGACGCCCGCCGAATTCGGAGACTCGATGCCACGCCGACGATCGTCCAGGTGCCGGACGTCGATGGCACCAGTGGGTGCCGCCGAGGTCGACGCGAGAGACGGCATCGTTCCGGTCGAATCGACGCCGATAGGATCCAAAAGTCTCGTTCGTGCGCGCGAACCCGCGAATACAGACCTACCCGCGTCGTCGGACGAATCCGGCGGCGGCGATGAGCGCGACGAGCGCCACACCGACGCCGAAGCCGGGCATATCGTCGCCCTCGGGCTCCTGAGCGTGAATGGTCACCGACTCCGCCCCGACGGACGCCGCGTATCGCTTCGCTTCGTCGAGGACGACCGAGGTGGTGAGCGTCTCGGAGCCGTTGGCCGCGACGGTTACCTCTTCTTCCTCGATAACCTCACCGTCGACGGCGATGGGGACCGTCACCGTCTCCTCGCGAGCGCCGTTATTGGTGATCGTCGCCTCGACGTCGACCGGCTCGCCGACCGTCGCCGTCTGGTTCGCGCTGACGGACGTGGTCTCGACGCAGCTTCCGGTCCGGATAGTGACGGGTTCGTTCATATTGAGCGACGTGCGGTTCGGATCGTGATCCTCGCCCGAGAGGAGCTGCCAGTCGGTGATCTGGCCCGGCCCGTCGCGGTAGTCGGCCAGATCGTTGAAGTAGGGCGTGATTTCGACCGCGAACGGGCCCTCGAGGCCGTTGAACGCGCCGCCGTCGGTCCGCCCCTCGGCCCAGACCGAGGTGATTCGACTCGACGTCTCCGCGTGGTCCCACGTCGATTCGGAGCCGTCGTAGTTGTCGTCCTCGACGACCCACTCGCCGTCTTCGGGCAGGTTCTTGAAGAGCAGCGTCGCCGCGCCGCCTTCGGTGTCACCCTCGTAACGGTCGTGGACGAACACCAGACTGAGCCCGTCGCTCCCCTCGTGGAGGAAGAGGAGACTGGTGTCGTCCTCCTGGAGATGGGTCGTGCCGTGGGAGCTGTACGTGTAGGACGAGGGATCGGTCCCGGGGTTGCGATAGTCGTAGTACTCTTCGACCGTGCGGTGGCCGTCGCCGAGCGGATCGATTTGCACGCATCGATCGCCCTGCACCGCCACGTAGCGGTCGGTGTCGCCGTTGTACTCTGAGATGGCCAGTCCGTCGCCGTCCTGCGCGAGCGCGCCACCCGCCGCACCGAACGCGAGGGCCGTCACGACCATCAGCGCGAGGAGGGAGACGGTCGCGACGGTACCGGCCGTTCGTCTGTTGGAGATCATACCGTGCCCGCGATACCACCGTCTTCGGAAGATTTGTTATGCCGCGACTGTCCGCTCGGTACGGTGATTCTACGTGCCGCGAAAGCCCCGGACGGCACCGAGATAGCGCCGCGCCGCTGGCGAAATTGCCCGCAGCAACCGCCAGCGTCGACGATCGGCCGTCTCGTCACGAGTTCGGAGGTCCCGGCCCGCAGGAGACCGCCGGTCAGGTCCGTCGGAGCCCGAGTCGCTGCATCGTCGGAAGACTCCAGCCGAACGTGACCGCCGCCAGGCGCGTCCCGACGGTCACGATCGCGCACGCGGCGGCCGCAGCGGGCCCGGCGGCGCCCGCGCTCGTCGCGACCCAGTAGGCGCTCCCGCCGAGCACCGCGCAGCTGGCGTAGAAGTCCTCGAAGAGGATGAACGGCGAGCGATCGAGCAGCACGTCCGCCACGGCGCCGCCGCCCGCCGCGTTGATCGTCGCGACGGCGACGACGCCGACCGCCGGGAGGCTCGCCCCGGTCGCGACGATCGCGCCGGTCGTCGCGAACGCGGCGAGGCCGATCGCGTCCGCGACGAGCGTGATCGGGTGGGTCTCGGGAGCCCGGAGGACGGCGCTCAACGCGATCGCGAGGCCGACGCCGCACAGGCCCAGCCCGATCTCGATCGGCGATTGCAGCGCGAGCGGGACCCGGTTCACGAGGAGGTCGCGCGTCGTCCCGCCGGCGAAGGCCATCGCCAGTCCGACGACGGCGATGCCGAACAGGTCGAACTCCTCGCGGATGGCCTTCGCCGAACCGACCAGGGCGAACGCGACGAGCCCGATCGTGTTCATCACGGCGAACGGGTCGCCGAACAGGACGGCGCCGAGCCCTCGAGTCACTGTTCGTACGTCCGTGGCGAAACGGTTTGAGCCCTGCGTTTGCAGGTGGTGAGATGGGATTCGACAGTAACAGGACAACAAGCGAGTCCCCTCTTCGGTGAACTTCGACCGAAACACGATACGCCTCTCAATGTCATTAACGCTTTGGGTGGGGAGATATCGCGATGAGAATGACCGATGTTGTGACGGTATTCGTGGAACGGTGATGAATTATAACTGATCGGTCTATCGTGAAATGCAGTACGTTATCCGATTCGTGTTTTCAATACCCCAACACGGACTGCCAGACGTTATCTGGGTCTGAAACAGTAAAGCGAAAGATTCGAAATACATAATAGATCGAGAGGAAAAATTTCCGAAGGGGAACCCGGACCGATCGTCATATTTCGCGAAGTGAATATCGATCTTCAAATCGACGCTTCGGCCGGCATCCGCTCGAACAGGTCCTTGTGGCCCTGCTCCGATTCCAGCGTCAGGCTCGCCCGCGTTTGATCGACGTCGGCTGGTCCCTGTAGCGCGCCGGGATCCCATCCCCGTTCAGGAGCATGAACACGAAAAGCCCGTGGAGCGACCCATTCACCCCGTGATCTCGCGGAGTGAACCGCCGGCGAATTCGAACGAGAGGTGGCGAGGGAAGCGAGGTGACGGCGCAGTTACGAATTCGACGAGGCCGAGTGGACCCGCGAGATCCGACGTGGAGAGAGGCGATACCAGTTCTGAACGCATCGCGCTGGTACGCGGCCTGTCCAAGTCCACGGCACGAGTAACGTGACCGACCAGACACCGAATCGTTAGCCGAGCCAGTTCTCGCCCCACTCGTCGACCGCGTCGAAGACGGGACAGAGCGCGCTTCCCTTCTCGGTCAGTGCGTAGTAACTCGCGACCGGCGATTCGAGCTCCTTGCGATTCTCGACGAACCCGTCCGCCTCCAGATCGTCGAGCACGCGCGAGAGGGTGTAGGAGCTCGCGCCCGTCGATCGTTTGAGTTCGTTAAAGCGCTTCTCGCCGTCTCGCAGGTCGTTGAGGACGATGAGTTTCCACTTCGACCCGATCTCCTCGATCGACTCGACGACGGTGCAGACGTCCTCGTTCAGCCGTTCGACCTCGGTGTCGTCGGCCGTCTCAGGCTCCTCGGTCGTCTCACGCTCCTCGGTCGTCTCGGCCGTCGGCGGTTGGGTCGTCATTACCTACTCATACGCTTGTTGCCTGAGGTATATACGGGTTTGGTTCCAAATCAAGTCTACGATGAAACCACACTCATCGATCGACGCGACGAATCGAAACGACCGCCCCGGCCAGAACGAGGCGGTGTCGCGATGACGATCGAGACCGTCGCAGACGGCATCCCGTTCCTGGTGGGTCGGATCAGCTTCGGCGTCGTGCTCGCCCTGATGGGGCTGAATCACTTCACGGGGCTCGGCGGGATGAGCGGCTACGCCGCGGCCAAGGGCGTCCCGGCGCCGCGCCTCGCCGTGGCGGCCTCCGGCGTCGCCCTCGCGGGCGGCGGCCTCTCCATCGCGTTCGGGATCTACCCGCTCGTCGGCGCCGCCGTGCTCGCGCTGTTCTTCCTCGCGGTGACGCCGGTCATGCACGACTTCTGGACGGTCGAGGATCCCGAACGGCGCCAGTCCGAGCTGACCGATTTCATGAAAAACGTCACGCTCTTCGGGGCCGCGCTCGTATTCCTGGCCGTCGCCGACACCGCCTGGCCCTACGCGCTCGGCGTCGGGCTCTGACCCCATGACACGGACACCACCGACCGCGCTGCCGCCGGAGACCCGGATCGGCCGAACCGCCCTCGCCGTGGCCGACCGCGAGGAGATGACCGCGTTCTACCGGGACGTCGTCGGCCTCGACGTGCTCGACCGCGCCGACGACAGCGCCACGCTCGGCACCGCGAACGCACCGCTGCTCGTCCTCGACGCCACCGACGCGCCCGACCGCCGCCCCGAGACCGCCGGGCTCTTTCACACCGCCTTCCGCGTTCCGACGCGGGCCGCGCTGGGCGACGCTCTCGGTCGCCTCCGGGCCGACCGGCACCTGAGCGGTGCCTCTGACCACGGCGTCAGCGAGGCGCTGTACACGACCGATCCCGAAGGCAACGGCGTCGAGATCTACCGCGACTTCCCGCGCGAGGCGTGGCCCCGCACCGACGACGGCCGGGTCGGCATCTACACGAAGCCCCTCGATCTCGACCCGATCGTCGCCGCGAGCACGGGGGAGGCGGGCGCACCCCCCGAGACGGACGTCGGCCACGTGCACCTCGAGGTGACCTCGCTGGAGCGGTTCAGGGAGTTCTACGTGGACCTCCTCGGCTTCGAGGTCCAGACGGACCTGCCGGCCGCGCTGTTCGTCTCCGCCGGCGGCTACCATCACCACCTCGGCGCGAACACGTGGAACGGGCGCACGGAGCCGGCCGGCGAGCGCGGCCTCGCCTGGTTCGAGGTCGTGCTGCCGGATGGGGAGTCCCTCGACGCGCTTCGTGAGCGGATCGCGGAGAGCGAGTACGAGGAGACTGACTCGGACGCCGGCTTCGCCGTCTCCGGACCGGACGAGATCGAAGCGCGGTTTCGGACCGAGGCGTAGGGCCAGGGCGAATCGTAGCGTGTACCGAATACGCCTCGTAACCACGATTGAGTTACCGGAGATTACTCTTTTGTAATACCCCGACGTAATACGTAGTAGTATGACCACGACAGTCTCCGCAAAGATTCCCGACGAGTTGAAGCGGGATCTCGAAGATGAGGACATCAACGTGAGCGAGGTAGTCCGAAATGCGCTCGAGGAAGAGTTGCGCGAGCGGCGACGCGAACGGCTCCGCACGGACGTCAACGCGCTTCGAAACGAAGTCGGAGAGGGCGTCGAAACGGACGCGATCGTCTCGGCTGTCAGAGAGACGCGAGCAGAACGATAACGAATGTCGGCTTCATATTTGTTCGATGCGAGTTCGGTTGTCGAGGTCATTCTCGGAAACGGTGATGCAGAAGTCGAAATCGACGTATCGTTTGACGAATGCTGGTTAGACCTAACGCGGTACGAGGCGGCGAATGCGATCTGGAAGATCGGACTCGCTCGGGACGAATTGTCCGATTCGACGGTTTCCGACGCGATCGATATCCTCGATCGGTTGGAAGACGAGATGAACGAGATGCGGACGACTGGATCGACGACGATGGACATCGCTCGGGAAACTGGTCTGACATTTTACGACGCGTCCTATCTCGCCGTTGCGCGACGAGCGGACCTCACGTTGGTCACCGAGAATGGCGCCCTCCGGGGTGCGGCTGGGGACATCGACGTATCGGCCGGGGGACTCCGGACGGTCGGGTGAACCACCCTCCAGGACCGACTGGTCGGGACGCAGCAGTACCGCGTGTCGAAGACGGAGGACGTGTTCCGCGAGCGGGAGATAGTGCAGGGGTGACGCAAACGGAGCCGGGGCCACGCTCACGAACGTGTCGGTGCCCCGGCACTTGGGATCGAGCGCGTGATACGACGGAACCGTACCGCGGTTCGATTCCGGTATTACAACGCCCAGTCGACGAGCCACGCGATCACGCCGATGGACAGGAGCAAGATTCCGAGCGCCGAGGTTGCCGGCTCGGGGAACAGGAAGAGAACGACGCCGGCGACGATCAGCAGCGTGATCAGGCCCTCGTCCCAGAGGCTTCCGTCGGCGTCCTCGTCGGCATTCTCGTACGCCGCTTCCTCGGAATACGCCTCCCCCTTTCTGCGAACGGGCAACGGCACGCCCCACGCGCCGCCCCACCCCCACGACGGGTAGAAGGGCAGCCAGCCGCGGTTCTCGTCTTCCGCGTACGGATCGTCGCCGTAGCGATCGTCAGCCTCGCGGTACGACTCGTCGCCGAGTTCGTCACGACGGGAGGTCACACCCGACCGAAGCGGTGCCGGCCGATTCGGACTTGGGGCTGCGGCTGCAAGGGTGCTTTTTCCCGACGACGCGCTCACGTTCCGCCTCGGACGTCCGTCGAGTGGCGGATTTCGCGGACGAGAAGCAACAAATCGTGTCCCCATCTCGTGTGAGACACCTCCTACGCATTCACCCGGGGTCGACGAACCTGCGAGCGATACGACCGACTCGCTGGCGGTGCGGTAGAAACCCCCAACGGTCTCGATCGAACCGCTCGAGATCACGTCTTGCGGTGCGTTCCCCCAGTGAGACAGACACCTCGAATCACCCCCCGATCGTCCATACCGGTTCGAGTCGCTCCGCGATCGAGCCGCCCGACTGCTCGACCTCCGCGAACGCGAGCAACCCGAGCGCCGCGACGCAGTCGCCGCAGACGTGTTTCTCCACGTCTCGATAGCGATCCGCGTGCGCGCCTTCGTGGACCGCGACCAGCCGAACGCTGTGTGCGTCCGTGAGTTCCTGCCCGCAGCGCTCGCAGGCGCGACCCGGCGACGGTCGATCGTACTCGTAGCGTCCCATCAGACGACCCCCAATGAAAGGTGGGTACCGTCACCGCTCAGTTTCGAATCCGAATCCAGAACGGGACGGAGCATTGGCTGGCGATACCGCAGGCGTGCGAGACCTTTTTGTCTCGGAGGTTGGTAGCGTAACATGGCTGCTGAAAACCGTACTGGGTTTTCGGAAGCCACGTCTCGGGTGTTGGCCCACCCGGGACATTCTATCGCGCATGCCCCCGCGTCGAAGTGGAGCGTGCCTTCCGTTCAATCAGTCGTCACGACCAGTTATATAACTATCGGAGATGTCTGAATCGAACGGCGACAGGGCTGGCGAGGAGGCTTCGGTATTCGACGACCGATCGATTCACCGAGTCGTTGCCGGTGGAGCGGGCCGGCGTTCGAGGGGCTTCATACTGGCAATTTCACTGTGCCGGAAATCCGCGACAGTTCGACACGGCTACAGCTGAAAGCGCCCGCTGCGGTTTTCTGTAACTCGGTTCCTCACATCTACCACATACAATAGTCTCCCACGCAATATGCCATTTGGTATCATGGCGCCATCCCATCACGAAAACGGTGAACGGGTGAGCGAGCGATGGAACGCCGTTTTCGAAGCGCTCTCGTCGGAGCCGCGCCGTCAACTGATCGTCTCGCTGTTGGATGCCGAAGCGAACGAACCGGTCCCCTTACCCGAAAGTGCCGTCATGTCCAACGTTCCGCCCGACCCGGAGACGCTTCGCCTGGAATTACACCACGTCCACCTGCCAATGTTAGCGGAGCTGGGATTCATCACCTGGGAAACGGACCCGCTCGTCGCCGCCCGTGGTCCACAGTTCGATGAAGTAGCGGTGGTTTTCGAAGCCTTCCACGAGGTAGCGTCCAGTATTCCCGAGTCATTGGTCGTTGGCTGTCGACGACTCGAAGAAGAGATGGAGACCAGCGCCGATCTCTGCTAGCCGACTCGTGCGGGAGTCCGCAGAGAGCGAATGTCGAGCCGACGATCCCGCAGACTACCGTGGGCGTCGCCTCCCGGTCGTCGTCATCGGTTCCCCAGCCTTACTCGTCGCCGTCGCCGTCAGCCTCACCATCATCGTCCCCGAAGAAGTCGTCGAAGAACCCCCCATCGTCGTCCTCGTCGCCGTCCTCACCGGCATCGTCCGCTTCCTCGTCGGCATCGTCGCCGTCCTCCCCGTCATCGCCACCCGACTCCTCCGGCGGACCGTCACCGGAATCGTCCGGCGGACCCTCGCCCTCGCCGGGGCCCTCACTATCGTCAGGTTCGCCGTCCTCGCCGTCCGGTTCGGCCCCCTCGTCGGCTGCATCGTCCTCGCCATCGGTTTCCGCGCCGTCGCCACCGGCGTCAGTCCCCGCCACGCCGCCGACGTCGACCCAGAGGTGCGTGTAGCGGTAGGCGTTCTCGACCGTCGGCTCCGCGGGGACGTCGTCGGCGGGGTACAGCAGGAAGACCAATCGGACCCGGCCCGACTCGACGGTCGGCGAGACCGTCAGGTCGCCGTAGCCTGTCGTGCCGTCGTCGAGTTCGTAGGCGACGCGGTCCAGCGTCGTGTGATCGACGACCGAGCCGTTCGCGTACGTCTCCTGGCGGACGAGCACGGTGTAGGAGGTATCCTGGTCCTCCTGGTTTTCGACGGCGACGGTCACCGGGACCGAGGCGCCCGATTCGATCGCGTCCGGAAAGCCGCCCGCGACGTACTCGCCCGATTCGTCCGTCGTGAGCAACTGCATATCGGTGTAGGTTTCGCCGTCCTGCGGGGCCAGCAGGGCGTAGCCGCCGGTCGCGAGGGCGAGGACGACCGCGCCGACGAGGGCGAGGTTGGCGAGCGTGAACGCGGGCGAACCGACGAGCATCGCTCGCGTGTCCGGGACACTCCCTGCGACGTCGAGTCGGTACCGATCCGACGGCGCCACACGGTACCGGCGAATCGCCGCGAGCGCCGTCCCCCCGAGGACGAACGCGACGAGCGAGGCGACCACCGACGCCGCGGCGAAGGTGTCGACGGTGGCGACGACGAATGCGATCATGGGCAGCAGGGCCAGGCTCGTCCCGAACGAGAGGGCCAGGCGCTCGATCGTCGACGGCGGACCGTCGCGAACCGACTCGAGGGCGCCCGGCGGAGCGATCCGTCGGTTCGCGGACCCAGATCCGCCGGCGGCACCCGCCCCGCCGTGCCCATCGGTGGCGCCGCTCGATCGCGGGAACAGCGCCGCGACGACGGCGTAGCCGGGCGCCAGGAACACCAGCGGGAGGCCGACCAGCGCCCGGATCGGCGGCGATGCGGGGTTCCAGACGAGCAGCACGGCCGCGGCGAGGGCGGCGACGCTCGCCAGCGCCGCGAGGTCGATCGCCACCTCCGCGAAGCGACTCTCGCCGGTATCGTACGCGTTCGACTGCGAGAACGACGGCTTCATCCCTTATCGGGGCCACGGCCGGTCGGCGGTTTGTTACGACTCGACTACCGATCGATCCCCCGGTCGCGACGGGTCAGACCGCGGGTGAGTGCGGCCGGACGCATCCGCGCCCGAGGCGACCGAACGCCGCGGGAACGGACCGCCTACTCGCGACCGCCCGACGACGACCCCCGAGGGCACGCGGGACGCGAACCGCGTCCGACGGCCGCTCGGGGGCACTGACGGCTGTCCGACGCCGATCGCCCGACGCTGGCGCCCGGCCAGCGATCGCTCGCTTCGCCCATCGCCCTCGCAGCGCCACTGGTCGGACCGCACCGGGGCGATAAGCGCGCGATTACAAAACGAATTCACCGCCATCACTGACCTATGCGCACTCGACCGCCATCCGACCGACCAGCCGCGTCGGCGACGACGGAGCCGCCGATCCGTCGACTGTCAGCCGACCGCGATACTCGCGCCTTCGAACCATGGTGAGCGTCAGCCTCGCGACCGACGACGAGCTCGACGCGTGGAACCGCATCGTCGCCCGGTCCCCCCAGGTAACGTATTTTCACGAGTACGAGGCCCTCGAGGTCCTCGCCGAGCACGCTGGCGCACGGCTGTACCCGCTGATCGGCTACAAGGGTCGGGAACCCGTCGGCGTCTTCCCCCTCTTCACGCTCCGCAAGGGGCCCGTGACGGCGGCGTTCTCGCCGCCGCCCCACCTGCGGGTCCCCGCGCTCGGCCCCGCGTTCACCAACCTCGACAAGCTCAAACAGCGAAAGCGCGAGAAGCGTCGCGAGCGCTTCCTCGAGGGCTGTTTCGAGTGGCTCGACGAGGAGCGCTCGCCCCGGTACGTCCACGTCCGGACCGCACCCGGCTTCCCCGACGCGCGGCCGTTCGTCTGGCAGGACTACGACGTCTCGCCGATCTACACCTACCACGTCGACGTCACGCCCGACCCCGACGACCTCCTCGATCGATTCTCGAGCGACGCCAGACGAAACGTGACGAACACGCCCGAAGACGCTTACACCGTGGAGGAAGGCGGCCGCGAAGCGATCGACGACATCGTCGAGCAGGTCGCCGCCCGCTACGCCGCCCAGGGCGTCTCGTTCGACGTCCCCGCCGCATTCGTCCGCGATCTCTACGACCGCGTCGAGGGCGGCGCGATCCGTCCGTACGTCCTGCGCGTCGACGACGAATTCGTCGGCGGCATCCTCGCCGTCGAGTACGGCGACACCGTCGGCCGGTGGATGGGCGGCGTCCGAACCGACCGCGATATCGACGTCCCGACGAACGACCTCCTCGACTGGACCATCATGCGCGAAGCCCACGAGCGCGGCCTCGAAACCTACGACCTCGTCGGGGCCGAAACCCAGCGCATCAACCGCTACAAGGCGAAGTTCAACCCCGCCCTCGAGACCTACCACGAGATCGAACGCGGCAGCTGGGGCATGCAAACCCTCGCGCACCTCTACAACACAGTTAAGTAAACCGAACTTTTTCGGGTCGATCGGGACCTCCGGTCCCGCTGACCATGCGAACGGGCGCTGCGCGCCCGTGAGCAGAGGGGGTTCGCGCTCCGCGCGAACCCGACGAAGAAAAAGTTCGGTGCTGACGATCAAGATTGCTCTGTAACCGATCAATCGGTGTTAGTGGTCTGGGGAGCGGCCTGATCGGCATTCTCGTGGTGTCCGATACCGGTCAATCCCGTCGTTCTCTCTCGCCGAGCGGCCACACTAGGAACGCTCGTCGATTCGACCCGAGCGGTGAGCGTGAACGAAAATGTCGATCCCTCATTGGAATCTGAATCGACCCAGATCGATCCGCCGTGGCGTTCGACGATCCGTTTGCACAGGGCCAGCCCGATTCCAGAGCCGGCGTGATCCTCGATCGAGTGGAGCCGCTGGAAGATATCGAAAATACGGTCGGAATCGTCGATGTCGATCCCGATTCCCTCGTCTCGAACTGAAACCGTCCACTCGTCCTCGCCCTGTGCTGCCGAGACGTGGATCTGTGGCGGGTCGTCGCCGCTGTACTCGATCGCGTTGCTCAGCAGATTCTGGAACAGCTGGTGGAGCTGTCTGTCGTCGCCTTCGATCGTGGGTAGCGGCTCTCGCGTGACCGTCGCGTCGCTCTCTTCGATCTTGAACGTGAGGTCGGCGAGAACGTCGTCGAGAACGGCGTCCAGATCGACGTCATCGAACGAGTCACCTTGCGTGTCGACCTGTGAATATTCGAGAAGGCCATCGATCACGTCACTCATCCGCTCGGCGCCGTCGACAGCGAAATCGATGAACTCCTGGCAATCCTCGGAGAAATCGTCCCCGTACCGACGCTCGGCGAGTTCCAGGTAGCGCGTCACCATCCGGAGCGGTTCCTGTAAGTCGTGTGAGGCCGCGTACGCGAACTGCTCCAACCGTTCGTTGGAGTCCTGTAGTTGGCCGACCGCCTCTTCGAGTCGCTGTTCGGTTCGTTGTAGCGTGTCGTTTCGCTCCTCGAGCGTTTTGGCGTGGGTGAGCGCCTGCGCGTTGTTTACGCCGATCCCCAGCCCCGCGATCGAGCCGATCGACAACAGGACTGCCTGGGTTCCAAACGTGAAATTGACCTCGACGCCGGGATGGAGGACGCGCAACCCGAGGACGATCCCCATGACGACGACCCCACCACAGGTCCACGTCACGATCCGCGGATAGAACCCGGGTTTGATAGACGACGTCGGTAACCAGAGCCCGATATACAGCATCACGACTCCCGGCGCGCTAAGCAGGATCAAATCGAGCCCAGCTTCTACCGGACCGCCGCTGCTAGTCAGCTCGTTGATCGATCTGCCGATCGCTGCGACGACGAGCAGGAGACCGACCGCAGGAATAACCCGGCGCCAGACGCTCAGACCGTCCAGTGAGGATTCGGTAGGAGTACTGCCCATTACGCGTACAAAATCCCCCGTCCGGATCAGTGCCGCTTTTGTATTCCCAACGCGCTTTTAAGTTGCCTACCGGGTCTGCGGTTCGACATCGGAGAGCGTACTCCCGAGGATGTGCTTTACTCCGCGCCGGAGTCGAGAGGCGACGGCCTGCTGTGAGATGCCCAACTCACCCCCGAGGTCCGCCATCGTTACGTCACGCGGTGAGTTGAAGTATCCCCGATCGTAGGCGAGCACCAACGCCTCCTGCTGGGCCTCGGTCAACGCCGCCTCGGTGGCCGTCTCGATAGGCGTGAGCGCGTGCAACTCGGTCAACGTGATGGTGATATCTAACTCCCGACAGCGTGACTGAAAGGCCGCGATGTCGCTTCGAGCGTCCCCGCGGATCTCGAACGTCCACTGCTGATCCGTGCCGGTGGCTCTGATGAGTGCGATTTTCGTCTCCGTCAACGTCGTGAGGACGTCGTCGTGATCCAGCGCCCACTCCACGCGGAGCAGATATTCGTCCGCGACGGAATCGACGAGTTCGATGCGATTGACGCCCGGGTGCTCCCGAAACGTGCCCTCGATATCGGCGACTGACGTTCCCCGAACCCAGAAGTACGGGATCACGACGTCGCGGGCGGGGATGATCCGTTCCAGTTCGACCGTCACGTCCGGGAGCTGTTCGAACACCGTCCCCAGGGGGAACTGGTCGGACGGAACCGTGAAGGTAGCCTCAGTAGCCATCGTCAGAGCTGTCGCGTCTCGGGCGTAAATACTCGTCACGGGAGTGTGCTACGGGGTCACGAGTGGGTAGTCGGCGAATACCCCGTCGAAGCGTTCTCATAACCAAGGCCAAATCGGTGGCCCTCCAGCACAATGACAGGAAGTGCTGGGCTCCGGACCCTGCTGGTGGGGATCGACGCGGCCTGCGAGCGCGTGCTGGACCCGCTGTTCGCAGACGACGAATTGCCGACGCTCTCGAGGCTGTTCGGGCGCGGGGCGAGCGGGCCGCTGGAATCGCAGGTGCCGCCGTGGACGGCGAGCGCGTGGCCGTCGCTGTACACCGGGATGAATCCCGGCAAGCACGGCGTCTACAGCTTCCTCTCCTTCGAGGGCTACGACTGGGACGTCGTCAACGCCACGGACGTGCGCGAGCGAACGCTCTGGGAGTTGCTGGATCGACACGGGAAGACGAGCGTGGTGGTGAACGCGCCGGTGACGCACCCGCCGCGGGCGTTCGACGGCGCGCTCATCCCCGGGTACACGGCGCCGGAGGATCCCGACAGTCACCCGTCGGGCGTGCTCGACGAGGTGCGCGCGGAGCTCGGCGACTATCGGGTCTACCCGACCGACGACTCCACGGGGGCGTACTGCGACGCCATCCGCTCGCGCGGCGAGGCGTTCCGGTACCTGGCTCGCCGGTTCGAGCCCGAGTTCGGCTTCCTCCAGTTCCAGGTGACCGACACGATCTTCCACCGCCGGCCCGAGGACGACGCGGCGATTCGGTCGATCTACCGCGAGGTGGATCGCCAGGTGGGCGACGCGATCGACGAGTGCGATCCGGACGTGGTCGTCGTGGCGAGCGATCACGGAATGGGGCCCTACGAGGGCCGCGAGTTCCGGGTCAACACATTCCTCGAGGAACTGGGGCTCGTCGAGACGACCCGCGGCGGGCGCGGCATGCCGACCTGGTCGCAGGCCAGAGAGAACGGGTTCAAAGCCGGTTCGGCGCGGAAACCGACCGCGGGCGAGCCCGACGTCCTCACGAGGTCGATGGCCGCGCTGGCCGCGGTCGGGTTGACCAGTCAGCGGATCGAGGCCGCCCTCGAACGGGTGGGTCTGGCCGACGCGGTGGCCGAGCGCGTGCCGGATTCGGTCGCGAGCGCCGCCAGCGAGCAGGTGGATTTCCCCGCCTCGGCGGCGTACGTGCGCTCGCGGATCGAACTCGGCATCCGAATCAACCTGCAGGGCCGCGAACCGAACGGCGCGGTGCCGCCGTCGGCCTACGACGACGTCCGCCGGTCACTGATGAACGAACTCCGGGCGCTGACGACGCCCGACGGCGACGCGGTGTTCGAGACCGTCGCGCCGCGCGAGGCGTTCT
This sequence comes from Halovivax limisalsi, assembly GCF_023093535.1. Lineage (NCBI taxonomy): Archaea > Methanobacteriati > Methanobacteriota > Halobacteria > Halobacteriales > Natrialbaceae > Halovivax > Halovivax limisalsi. The sequence goes on along the minus strand of NZ_CP095757.1, from coordinate 1,232,490 downwards.
TCCACGGCCCGGAGACAGACCGTGCAGTGGACGTCGTCACCATCCCGGCTGACTACGAGCACTTCCTCTCGGCGACCCTTCGCCCGGAGCTGTTCGGCGAGCCCGCCGAACCGTGGAACCACAAGCCGGCGGGGATCGTCGCGGTCGCCGGCGACGACGTCGACGCCCGGGCGGGCATCGGCGCCGCCCACCTCTGCGACGTCGCCCCGACGGTCCTCGCGACGCTCGGCGTCCCCGCCGACGATCGCATGGACGGCACCGTCCTGCCCTGCGTCCACCCGATCGCGACGACGTCGTATCCCCGACTCGAGATGGAGACCGGGTCCGATGTCGAGACGGCCGACGACCGGGTGGAGGAGCGGCTGGCGGATCTCGGCTACATCGAGTGAGGGCGCGGCCGAGGACGGCATTCGGTCGTCGCCCCGTCGCCGGCGACTCGCGGACGAAGTCGTCCATTCAGTCGGGACGCACTATCGCTGTCTTCCACGCAGTCGACGGCGACGCGGTATCGCCGTCCTCTCGTACAGTCAGTGATCCGACGGGGCGAAGAATCCGTGTAGTCGCCAGCCCCGCCCGGTCGGTCCACCGTAGTCGGTCGACCGACCGGTTCCGGCCGCCGCGTCGGCCGTTTCGTGAACCCTACGCGTCGGTTGCCGGCCCCTACGCCTCACTTTCCGGCCCCTACGCGTCGGTTGTCGCCCGCTACGCATCGCTTGTCGATCCCTTACTTCGGGCTGTCGAGCGCCTACCAGTCGGTACGCGGTACATGGCAAAATTCCGCACGTCCATCGGTTCGGACTGGTTCGACAACCATGACGTCAGGAAACGATACGGATCGGAATCGGTACCCCAGAGCGGTCGGCCTCGCCGTCGCCGGCGCGCTCGTCGGCACACTGCTACTCGCGATCGTCGGGGCGCCCGGCGCGCTGGCCCAGGCGGACGAGAACGTTTCGGAACCCGCCGCCGAGATACCGGTACCCGAACCGGGTGACCCGTACTTCGAGGCGGAGGACCCGGACGGCGAGTGGATCAGTTATCGCAACCCGCGCGACGAGTATCGGAACCCGTACCTCGGCGATGGGTCGGGCAAGCTCTGCGTGACGCTGCTCAACGAGGCGGGCGAGCCGATCACCGGCCGGACCATCCCGGAGACGCGCGTGACGATGCCGACCGGCGAGACGATCGAGTGGCACACCCGGGCCGATCCCTTCGTCGTCGAGTACCCGCTGACCGAGCACTACGACCGGCCGTTCGACTCGGACCAGTTCGGCGCGGCCGACGACCTCCCCCAGGGCGACGGCTACCTCGACAGTCACTGCATCGAGTTCCACGGGCCCACCGAGACCGCGACGATCTCCTACGGTAACGTGACGATCGCGGGCGAACACGCCGATCGGGTCGAACTCGTCGGCTTCGTCCAGCAGGCCAACGAGGCCTGGGAGACCGACGTCGACCCGATCGAGGCTGCCGTCCCGTACGAGGAGGTCGGGAGCTTCACCTACGAGCCTGGCGGCTCGCACGGCCAGGCGGTCGCCGTCCTCCAGTTGCAGCCGCCCCGCGACGATGACGGGGATGAAGCGAACGACGGCCCGGGAGGCGGCACCGAGTCGGACGGCGACGAGTCGACTGACGGATCGGACGGCGACGGGCGCACGGCGGACGACCCGGCGACGAGCGATCCGGACGGTGTCGACGAAACCGACGGTAACGGAACCGGAGACGACGAGAACGGATCGACGGTCGTCCGCAACGAGGGTGCCGAACGCGACGAGGACGCCTCCGACGAGTTGTCGGGCTTCGGCCCGCTCGCGGCGGTGCTCGCGCTATCGATCGGCGGGTTCTTCCTCCACCGTCGACGCTGAGCGCGACCGTCCGGCGAGCCGCGAGAACCGCGCAAGGATTTTCCCCCTGCTCCATCAGTCTCAGAGCGAACGCTGCGCTGGCCGGAGCGAGGGAGCCGCGACGTCGATCCAGGCAGCCGTGACGACCATGCAACGCGATCGCGACTTTCGGCGCACGCGCAGGCCGTTTTCGAGTGGCCACCTCGAGGGCCCGTTCCGCGAGTCGCCGGCCTGGACCGACCTCGACGACGCGAGCCAGCGAGCGGCCGTCGACGCCGTCCGGGAGATCTGGGAGCGAGAGCGGGCGACCGCCGCCGACCGGTCGGCGAGGGAGCTCGAAGCGACGTTCGTTCGACCGATCCTCCGCGCCCTCGAGCGGCACCTCGGCGAGCCGGTCGACGGGAGGGGAGACGACGGGGTCGATCCGGGTGGGACGAGCGAGGGCGGCCCCGATCGAACGGCCGCGACGGAGTGGACCGACGATTCGTCGGCGAGCGCGTCGACGGTTCGGCGGTTTGCGCCGACGCGAACCGTCCGAACGTCGGAGGGCGATGACGACCGAGGGGGTGAGTACGCACACACTGCCGGCGACGGATCGGACGGCGGGAAAGAATCGATCGGCGACGCGGTCGCCCTGCTCGACGTCAGGGTGTGGGACCGGCCGCTCGACGCCGTCGGGGAGTCCGCACCGAATTCCGACGAGTCGTCCGCGACGGACGCCGGCGTCCCGAGTTACCAGGTTCACGCGGCGCTCCAGGCCGCACCGGTTCGCTGGGCGATCTGTACGAACGGCCGGACGTGGCGCCTCTACGACGCGTCGTCCAGTCACCGGCTCGACGCACCCTACGAGATCGACCTGCCGGCGCTCCTCCGGTCGGGAACGCTCGAAGACTGGCGGTACTTCACGCAGCTCTTCGGGCCGACGGCCGTCGAGCCCGACGACGAGGGACGCTGTTTGCTCGATACCGTCGCCGCCGAGAGCGAGACGTACCTCGAGTCGATGGAAGCGGACCTCCAGCGAAACGCCCGTCGGGCCGTCGAAGCGCTCGCGAACGGGTTCCGACGCGGTCGGGAGGACGCACACTCTCGCTCACCGACGGCACGCGCGGACGCACCCGATCCGACCGGCGGTCCAGCCCCCGACGACCGCCTTCTTCAGGCCTCGATCCGCGTCCTCGTTCGGCTGCTCGTTCTGGGGACCGCGTCGCGTCGCGAAATCGTATCGGTCGAGACCGGTCCGACGGATCGAAGCGACGCGCACGTTCTCGATCGACTCCGCCGAGTTGCCGTCGATAACGGCGGCGATGACGACGGACGCCACCACCGGTCGAGCGGTGCGTGCTGGGACAGGCTGACGACGCTGTTCGATTCGCTGGCGGACGCGACCGGACGGTCGGTCGACGATCGAGCGGCCCCCGGAGCACGATCCGATGACGGCCGGGACGGGGTCGGATCTCGCAGGCGCGAGGACCGGGTCGAGCAATTCCTCGCGAACGCACACCTGGGCGACGCCACTCTCGGTCGCGTCCTCGACCTGCTCAGCTATCGCGACGGGAACGCGGACGGCGACGCCCGTCGATTCGCGTACGACGACCTCGACGGGCGCTCGCTTGGCCGTCAGTACGAGGCACTGCTCGAGTTCGAGCTGGCGGTCGCGACGGAGCCGCTTCGGCGATCCGACGGCGAGTGGGTTCCGCAGGCTGACGCGGAGGGTCCGGCTGGGGCGACCGACGAGCGGCAGCAACCGTCCGGCGGGTCCAGCGACTCTGACGCGAACGTGCCGACGGACGCGGCCGGCGACGCGAGCGAGCGAACCGGGGAGCCCGCGGTCGTCGAAGCGGGCGCGATGTACCTGCGCCGCGAATCGGACGAGCGGGCGGTGACCGGGTCGTTCTACACGCCACAGTGGGTCGTCGACGGCGTCGTCGACGACGCGCTGGGCCAGCTCGTCGAGGCCATTCGGACGGGCGACCGCGGCGGCGCGGCGTCGACCCGCGGTCGCGACGATGGGATCCCGTTCCTCGATCGGCTCCGGGAGCGTCGCGTCCTCGACCCGGCGATGGGGACCGGGCACTTCCTCCTCGGGGCGCTCGATCGGGTGACGCTGGCCGCGGTCCGCGCCGCGGATCGAGCGGCGACGGCAGACGACGCATCGCCGCTCGATCGATCTCCAGACGTCGACCGAATGCGACGGATCGTCGCGGCAAACTGCCTCTACGGCGTCGACACGGACCCGGTGGCCGTCGAACTCGCCCGCGCGTCGCTGTGGCTTCGAGCGGGACCCGAGCGCGACGAGCTTCGAGCGGGGACCGACGACGACGCTCTCACACGCCTGGGCGAGCACCTCCGGACCGGCAACGCGCTGCTCGGGTGCGCGGGCGATCCGATCGAGGCGATCGCGAGCGAAGCGACCGAGGGAGACGATGAGGTGGCCGACGGCCGGACCCCGAATCGATCCGACCGACTACGGACCGTCCTCGACGCCCGGACGGCCGTCGCCTGCGGATTCGAGGACGTCCCGGCGGACGCGCCAGAGCGATTGGCGAACGCGCTCTCGTCCGACGACGCGTGGGAGCGGGCGTGCGACGCCGAGTGGGTCGACGACGTCGACCGACTGGCGAGCGAGCACGCGTTCTTCCACTGGCACCTGGCGTTTCCGGCGGTCTTCGCACGACGCGAACCGCCGGCCGAACGCGGAATCGAAGGGACGGGCGGCCCAGCGAACCGCCGAGACGACGAAGGGGGAGCTCGGTTCGAGCGAGACGGGGGCGAGACAGGAACTCGATCGGACGCGGCGACCGGGTTCGACGCCGTCGTCGGCAATCCGCCGTGGGTGATCACCGGCGAGGAGCCGGTCCGTGCGTCCGTCGAGTCGACCTACCGGTACCAGTCCGGCCAGCCCGACCTCTATCGCTGTTTCGTCGAACGGTCGGTCGACCTGGCGCGCGAGACGGTGTCGCTGGTGACGCCCCAGTCCTGGCTCTCGATGCCGGCGGCGAGCGAGCTCAGGCGGGCCACCGTCGGAACGGGGATGCTGCGTCGCGTGAGCCTCCTCCCGCGATCGACCTTCCCGGCGGTTGGAGCGAACGCGACGACGTTCGTCCTCGACGTCGCGGGCGGACACGAGCGGATCGAGGTCTTCGAGCGCCGCCCGGACGGGGCTCCGATCCGCATTCGCGACGTGGCCGTCGAGTCGATCGCGGCCGAGAACTACCGCCTGGAACTGCGGGCGAGCGAGCGCGAGCGCGCCCTCGTCTCGCGACTCGAAGCCGACGCGACGCCGCTCGGCGACCTCGTCGACCGGACCGTCGGCTACCAGCTCTACCACGCGGACCTGCACGACCCGGACGTCATCGAGGCCGAAGCCCACCACGCGAGCGAGGCGGTCAGCGACGGCCACGTCCCGGAGATTCGCGCGTCGTCGCTCTCGCCCTACCACGTCGATCCGACGCCCGACGGCTACGTCGACCGCGAGGCCGAGTTCTTCCGCCTGCCGCCGGCTCGGTTCCGGGACGGCGACCGCGTCCTGGTCCGGGAGGTCACCGGCGACGACGGCATCACCGCTGCGCGGGTGCGACGGGAGGCGCTGGTTCCGAAATCGATCATCACGATCGTGCCGACCGACGACCGCCTCGACGCCGGAACGCTCACCGCGCTGTTGAACAGTCGACTCCTCTCGTTCGTCCACCTCGTCTCCGGCGAGAAGGGCAGCCAGCAGCTCTTTCCGCGCCTCTCGCTGTCCTCGCTGGATCGATTGCCGATCCGCCTGCCGCCCGCGGACCCGGACTGGACGGACCTGATCGACGAGACGGTGACCGGGGCCGAGGCGGAAGTGGGGAACGAGGCGGTGGCCGGAAGCGAGGCGGAAGTGGGAGACGAGACGGACGCGCAGGCGATCCGCACGGCGTACGACCGTGCGGCGGATGGGGCGGCGTTTTGCTCCTGGCTCGCCGACGATATCTCGCGCCTGTCCGAGCGCCGGGCGGCGCTCGAGACCGACCTCGACGCCTACCTCGACTCGTACCGCTGGGGGCCGTCGCTCGGCGACCTGCCGGGCTGCGATCCGATTCCGGGCGCGGCCGAGAGCGTGCTCGCGGAGACGACCGCGACGCGACGGAAGCTCCGGCTCGCGGCGGCGGTCGAGATTCGCGAGGACGACGGCGCCATCGTCATCGCAGTGCGAGCCCGCTACAAGCCAGCGGGCGCGTCCGAGCGTGACGCGGACGACCCGACGAGCGAGACCGACGACCAAACGTTCGAGACCGACACTCACGGCTACGTGACGACCGACGCGATCCCGGCGTTCAGGATCGACGGCCCCGGGCCGGAGGTCCGACCGGTCCTCTCGGCGTTCGTGCCGTACGCCGTCTCGCGCGCGGACGGCTTCGCGGACGTCCGGACGAACGCGACGAAGACGATCTCGCTCCTCGACCGGCTCGCGGCCCTCAGGCTCCCGAAACCCGACGACATCGCGGACGACCTCGCCCGCTACGCAGCGACGGTCGAACGGGCGCGAGCGCTCGACGAGGCGATCGAGGCGCGGCGCGAACTCGTCGACGAACTCGTCTTCGAGCTGTACGACTGCACCGAGGCGGAGCGTCGACTCGTCCGCGAGCGGCTCTAGCGGTCGGATCCGAACGCGCAAGCCCTGCTGGCACCCCAAATATTACCCGAAACGGACATATCCGACTAACTGTATATGACGAAGGTTCTCAAGGCGAGCGGCTTCCTCGGACTGACCGTCATGATGGCCGTCGGCATGCACCAGCTCGCGATCGTCGCCGGTGGGGACGCCGTCCCGGCGTGGATGATGGGCGGACACGCCCACCTCGGCGTCATCTCGATCCTCGCGATCGTGATGGGCTTTGCCGTCCCCGCACTCGGCGTGACGGGCACCCTCCGGACCGCGGTGACGGGCCTGTTCGTCGCCGGTCAGTGGGGCATCCCCGGCGTCGTCTGGCTCGGCGAAGGCTTCGGCCTGACGTTCCTCATGCCGACCGGCTTCCTCTGGGGCGCCGCGCTCATCCTCTCGATGCTGATCATGCTCTACGCGACAGTGACGGGCGACGATGACGCGAGCGGCGCCGACTCCGGGCTCGGCGCACCCGCGGACGACTAGGTCGAACGCGGCCGATCGAGAGGGCGTCGTGTACGGGACAATCCTCGAGTCGCGTCGATCACGAGACGCGATCGTCGAGGAAGGATTCGACGACATCGACGACCCGGCGCGGTGATCGCGCCGGACCGCCGTGGCCGAGGCCGTCGAACTCGACGAAGCGACTGTTGGGCAGTGCGTCGTGGACGCTCCGGGCACTTTCGCGAAGGAAGTCCGGCCCGGCCGTCCCGGTCAGCACCAGTACCGGCGCGTCGACGTCCAGCCGATCGGGGAGCCGATACCGTTCGACGGCGCGATTCATCCTGGTCACCTCCTCGGCGAGGTCGACGCAGTCGGGCCAGACCGGCCACTCGGCCAGCCACGCGTCGAGGTCGTCGATCCCGTCCGGGTGGAGGACCAGCTCGACGTAGCGCTGGATCGCCTCGCGACGACGGCCGTCCTCGAGCAGTCGCTCCATCTGGGCGGCGAGATCGGCCTCGGTCCGGAAGGGCTCGGGGAGGATCGCAGGTTCGTACGCGACGACCGCGTCCACCGTCGCCGCCCGCGCGGCTTCGATGGCCGCGAGCGCGCCGTAAGAGTGTCCGAACAAGATCGGCTCGCCGTCGACCGTGTCGACGAGTTCGCGGACGTACCGAACCTCGCGGTCGAGGACGTCCTCCGGCCCCGTCTCCGCCGGGTCGTCGAGGCACGTCCCGAAGCCCGGCCGCTGCGGGACGATCGTGGCGTAGTTCTCCAGCTCGGGACGGACTGGCGTCCAGTACTCCGGGGGCGCCATGCCGCCGTGAAGCAGGCAAAGCGGCTGACCCGTTCCGTCTCGGTCGTAGGTGAACTGCGTTCCGTCTGTATCGTGATTCGGCTGCATGCACTCTCCGTTCGGCTGTCCGGACGGTAGACCCGTCTCTCAGTGATGCGGCCCTTTATGGCGGCGCCGGTCGCGTCGGTGGGTACCTGGAAGCGTCGATCACGCACGACGGGGTAAACACACGCTCCGCCGATCGGCGCAGTCGGCCGGGTGATTCCGTCACCCCCTTGGGAGCGTGCGCGGACGACGACGTATGGGATTGGTAGCGGAATTCGACATCGAGTGTCCCGCGTTACCGCTCGCGGGTGCCGCGTCGGCCGTCCCCGAGGCGACGATCGTCCTCGACCTCCAGTACAACCACGGCGATCGGCCGCCGTTCGTCGTCACCGTGACGGACGGCTCCCGGCGCGCGTTCGAGCGGGCGCTGACAGCGGCCGACGACGTCGCGGGGTGGACGCTGATCGGCGAAGCCGGGACCGCCCGCCGGTACCGCGCTCGACCCGCCTACAGCTTCGCCGGTCAGCTCGGCGACGCCGTCGACGACCTCGAGGGGCTCACCGACCTCGCGACCGAGGACGCCATCATCGAACGAATCGAAGTGTTACCCGAGGGCTGGCGACAGACGGGCTGGTTCCTCGACCGGACGACGTTCGACGCGTTCGCCTCGTTCTGGCAGGACAACGCCGGCTTCCGGCTCCGCCGGCTCACCCGCGACGGCGACGCCGAACCGCCGGGCGACGGCCTCACGGACGAGCAACGCGAAGCGCTCCGGATCGCCTACGAACGCGGCTACTTCGAGATCCCCCGCCGGACCTCGCTCGAGGGGCTCGCCGACGAGCTGGGAATCACCGCCTCGTCGGTCTCCGAACGGCTCCGTCGGGCCCAGACGCAGCTCGTCCAGGAGACCGTGGCGCCCGCGTGGCCGCCACTCGCCACCTGAAGCAGGTGGCCAGCTGGGGAGTCAGACCTGCGACGGCCGAGCGGTGATCCCGACGATTGGCCGTTCCGTCGCGCGCTCGACCTCGATCTCGTCGGTCGCTCGATTTCGACCGCGGTGGCCGCTCGCCCCGGTCACTCACTCGATCTCGACCGGACGGCGGACGACCAGGACGCTCAGGTCCGAAAACGGCGTCCCGTCGCGGCCGTCACCACCGGCGTGGGTGGCCAGTTCGGCCAGCGTGAACCGGTGAATCGCCTCGTCGTCGTGCGTCAGTTTCTCGCACACCAGCGCGTCGAGTGCCGGATCCGCCCCCTCGTCGAGCAGGAAGTCGGCGATATCGCCGGGCATCCAGTCGAACGGTCGCGGCAGCACCAGGAGGTGTCGCTCGCCCACGGCCCTGGCGAGGCGCGCCAGGTCGCCTTCGAGGTCGCCGCGCTTGTGGAGCGTGACGAACTCGCTGTCCTCCATCGGCGTCCGGGCGCGGCTGGCGGCGACCTGGAGCGACGAGATGCCGGGAATCACCCGGATCGGTCGCGCGGGCGCGGCCGCCTCGACGGCCCGCTGGACCCGGCCGATAAACTGGTACCCGGAGTGGTTCGGATCGCCCATCAGGACGGCGGTCCCCGCCACGCCGTCGGCGACCCGGTCGGCGAACGCCGCGAGCGTCTCCCCCTCGTCGTCGTACCCGCAGGTGAGCAGCTCGGTACCCGGCGGCGCCAGCTCGGCGACGTACGCGACGACGGAGTCGAAGCCGACGACGACGTCGGCGTCGCGGATTGCGCGCTCGCCGCGCGGCGTGAGGTAGTCGGGATTTCCGGGCCCGATCCCGACCGCGTAGACCGGGTCACCGTTCGCGCCGTCGGTGGCCCCAGCGCCGTCCGCGTCGCCGCTCGTTCCACCCTCCCTCACACCCGCGTCGCCGACGGTTCGTTCCGCCGACGCCGCGGCGATCGTCGCCGGATCGGGGGCCAGGTCGTCGCTCATCGGCTCGCGATCCCGTCGATATCGATCGCGCCGTCGCGGACGTCCGAGGCGACGTGGATCAGTTCGTTCGTCAGCGCCGCGGCGAGCCCGCTTCCGCCCCGCCGCCCGACGTGGGTGATCGCGGGGACGTCGTGCTCGCGGCTCACCTCGCGGATCCGCTCGCGGCTCTCCTCGGCCTTGACGAACCCGACCGGGTGCGCCAGGACGACCGCCGGTCGCGTTCCGTTCTCGATGCAATCCGCGAGGGCGAACGCCGCGGTCGGCGCGTTGCCGATCGTGACGATCGCGTCCTCGAACCGACCGTCCTTGTCGAGTTCGAGCATCGCCGCGGCGGTTCGTGTCATGCCCGTCTTCTCGGCGAGTTCCGTCCCGTGGCCGATCGCCTTCGAAACCTCGCAGTCGTGTCCCCGTCCGGTCACGCCGGCTTTCACCATCGTGATGTCCGTGACGATGGGGGCCTCGTCGAGGACGGCCCGCGCGCCCGCCCGGACCGGAGCGTCCTCGTCCGCGCCCACGCCGTCCGCGCCGGTGAACTCGATCAGGTGCTGGAACTCGATGTCGCCCATCGAGTGGACCGACTTCTGTCGAATCCGGTCGGCCAGCGTCTCGTCCGGGACGAACTGGCGAACGATGTCCATGCTCGTCTCGGCGATCTCCATCGCGTTCTCCGTCGTCGCGCCGAGGTCGGCGTACGCCTCGTCGGGGTCACCCGCCGTCTCGGCGGTCGACTCGTCCACCCCGTCCGTCTCGGCGGTCGATCCGCCCGCCCTGTCCGTCTCGGCTGTCGATCCGCCCGCCCCGTCGGCCGCTGGCGTCGGCTCGCCCTCAGTCATCGGTCGACACCTCCGGATCGGCGGCCTCGGCGGTCGTCCGCGCCTCCAGATCGCCCTCCACGGAGAGGTTCAGATCGCGCAACCGATCGCGAGTCTCGTCGTCGGCGTCCCAGAGGTCGCGCTCGATCGCCTCCAGGAGGGTGTCGGTGATCGACTCGAGCGCCCACGGGTTCACCTCCCGCAGCCAGTCCTGTCGGTCCGCGTCGAAGGCGTAGGCCTCGGCGACGGCCTCCCAGAGCGCGTCGCTGACGACGCCGGTGGTGGCGTCCCAGCCGAGCGTCACGTCGACCGTCGTCGAGAGGTCGCCCGCGCCCTTGTAGCCGTGGTCCTCCATGGAGTCGAGCCAGTCGGGGTTGAGCACGCGTGCGCGCATCGCCTTCCGGACCTTCTCCTCGTTGGTGTAGACGTCCACGTTATCCGGATCCGACGAGTCGCCAACGTAGGAGGCCGGTTCAGTCCCCGAAATTTCGCTCACCGCGGAGATGAAGCCGCCGTGGAAGGCGTACCAGTCGGAGGAGTCGAACTCGTCTTGCTCCATCGTATCTTCGATCTTGACCGTCGCGTCGACGCTCGAGAGGCGCCGTTCGAAGGCGTCGTGGGCGCCGGAGACCCGACCGCGCGAGCCCATCGCGTAGCCGCCCCACTGGACGTAGACCTCGGCGAGGTCCGCGCGGTCGTCCCAGTTGCCCTCGTCGACGGCCTTGTTCGTCCCCGCGCCGTAGCCGCCGGGCTTCGTCGTGAAGACGCGATGTTTGGCGGCCTCGCGGGCGTCGGCCGCGTCGAGATTCTCGCCATCCGCACCTTCGCGCTGTTCCTCGACCGCCTCGCGCAGTTCCGCAGCCTCCTCTTCGACGTGTTTCTTGACGTAGTTCCGCTCGTGGGGTTCGTCGCGGTCGACGACGGCGTCGACGGCGTCGTGGATGACGCCCGCCGCGGCGGGGAAGGCGTCGCGGAACAGGCCCGAGACGCGGGTCGTCACGTCGATTCTGGGACGGTCTAGCTCGTCGAGCGGGATCGGCTCGACGTCGTCGATTCGCCCGGCGTCGGTCCACTGTGGCTCGACCCCCATCATGGCCAGTACCTGCGCGATGGTCTCCCCGCGGGTGCGGACGGTCGGGGTGCCCCAGGCGACCACGCCGATCTCCTCGGGATACTCGCCGCGCTCGTCCCGGTGACGTTCGAGCACGCCCTCGGCAACTTCACGACCGACCTTCCAGGCCGGTTTGGCGGGCACCTTCCGCGGATCAAGCGTGTAGAAGTTCCGCGCCGTCGGGAGCAGGTCGACGCCGCCGCGGGTCGGCGCGCCCGAGCCGCCGGGCGGGACGTACTCGCCCGCGAGCGCGTCCGCCGTTCTCGGGATCTCGTCCTCGGACGCCTTCACGCGGGGCCGGGCCTCCTCGCAGATGTACGCGAGGACTTCGCGCAGATCGTCGTGGGCGCCCGATTTCGCTCGGGCATCGCCGATCGGCTCGAGGTCGACGACGAGCAGGTTGGTGTTCACTTCGTCCCCCGGAGCCGCGTCGCGTTCGGACTCGGGCACGTCGAAGTCGTGGTCGGCGAGCGTCTCGATCAGGTCGACGCTGGTCTCGTAGACCTCGTCCGCGGCTTCGGCGTAGGTCATCCCGAGGGTCTCCTCGTACGCGCCCGGCGAGTCGAGCATCGTCTCGTAGTCGACGCCGAGGACGCCCGCCACGCTCTCGCGCAGGCTTGGCGCGCCGGGGTTCTCGAGCCGGGTGAGCGCGACGAGGTACTCGACCAGCCGCTCTCCCGCGGGCGGTTCGCCCATCGTGTGCAGTCCCATCCGGATCTGGGTGGTCTTGACGTCGGTGAGGTACGCGTGGATGCGCCCGACGAGTTCTTCGATCTCGACCCGGTCGCCAGCCACGTCGCCCTCGGCGAGCGTCGAGCCGGCCTCGGCCGGTCCGCGAACGTCGGCCTGTTCGTCTATCGTCCCCTCGATACCCAATTCGACCGCGAGGTCCAGTTCCGCCACTTGCTCCCGAATCAGCGTCTCGAGGTGCTCGCCGTCGTCCGCGCGGGCGTCCTCCATCCCGGCCTCGCGGTACTGATTCGCGAGTTCCTCGAGTTCGGCGAGGTCGTCGTACGTGCCGGCCGATCGCATGACGGGCGTGAGGTAATCGACGATCGCGGCGTAGGAGCGGCGCTTGGCCTGGGTCCCCTCGCCGGGGTTGTTGACGATGTAGGGGTAGACGTTCGGCAGGTCGGCGATGAGGGCGTCGGGCGCGCTCGCGGCGTCGAGGCCGACGGTCTTGCCGGGGAGCCACTCGAGGCTGCCGTGAGTGCCCAGGTGGACGACCGCGTCGGCGTCGAACTCCTCGCGCAGCCAGGCGTAGAAGGCGTAGTAGTCGTGGGGCGGCTGGAGGTCCGAGTCGTGGTAGACTTTCGAGGGATCCATGCCGAACCCGCGCGGGGGCTGGACCGTCACGAGGACGTTCCCGCACTCGACGCCAGGGATCGCGAACGGCCGCTCCGGCGGGTCGCCCCACTCCTCGAGGACGTGCTCGCGGAAGTCCGCGTCGGCTGCCTCGAACCACTCGGCGTAGCGTTCGGGAGAGACGGTGTCGACGCTCAGCCGACGGACGTCCTCGGGCGCGACCCAGCGGTCGTCGAGGGTGAGCTGGGCGGTCAGCGAATCGATCAGTTCCCGCCCGTCCGCGGGGCGATCCCCGACGTCGTAGCCGCGGGCGTCGAGTTCCGCGAGGAGGTTGCTCGCGCTCGCGGGCGTGTCGAGGCCGAAGGCGGTGCCGATGCCGTCGTCGCTCGGCGGGTAGTTGTGCAACACGACGGCGACCCGCTTCGCGTCGTTGGGCGTGTGGCGAAGCTGCGCCCAGTTGACCGCGAGGCTCGCGACGTGGTCGATCCGATCCTCGATCGGGAAGTGCTGCTTCGGAGCGGTGCCGATCCCGGCCGCGTCCTCGGTGCGTTCTTTCCCGCTTATGGGGTGGGTGATCACGGCGCCGTCGAACTCCGGCAGCGCGACCGAGAGCGCGAGTTCGAAGCCCATCACGCCGGTGTCGCTGTTGGCGTAGCGCGAGCGCGAGCGCATCGTCGTGATCGCCTGCAGGACGGGGACGCCGAGTTCGCGGAGGAAGATCTCCTCGGTCCCGCCCTCGTCGCTCGCCGATCGGCCGCGCTCGCTCATCCCGAGCGAGAACATGAAGGAACTCACCACGGCGTCGACGACCGGCCCGTCCGCATCGCTGAACCAGTTGCGGGCAACCCACTCGGCGTTCTCCTGGCCCGCCTCGTCGGTCGCCGGGTTGCAAAAGGCCGGCAGGACGTTCACGCCCCACGCTTCGAGCGCCCGGACGAGCGCGTCGACGTAGCGCGTGTTGGCGTGGGTCCAGTGGGACTCGTAGAACCAGACGCCGACGGTCGGCCGGTCCGGGTCGTGCGTCTCGCGCAGCGCCTCGTACCCGATTCCCGGGTGGTCGGGGTGGTAGACGCCCTCCGTCGGCAGTTCGACCGGCGCCTGGGCGTTCAGGTCCGCTCCCGCGTACTCGTTCGCGAGGAATCGACAGCAGTGCTCGACGTTGACCGTGCCGCCCTTCTCGAGGTAGTCGTAGACGGTCTCGCGGTGGTCCGTCCTCACGGTGGTGTCCTCGATGGCGAAGGCGTCACCCGTCGACTTGACGAGCAGCGGGACTCGCTCGTCGGCGAGTTCGCCGACCGCGTAGTCGTAGCCGGGCATGCTCTCTTCGGCCCCGTGGAGCCAGAAGACCGCCGCCGTCGCCCCGCGCACCTCGTCGACGAACGCCTCGACGTCGGCCTCGTCTTCGAGGTCCGACGCCGAGCGCACGACGAGGTCGACGTCGTCCCCGAGCCGCTCGGCCGCACGCTGGATCGCCCCGAGTTCGTTCTCCGTCGCCGTGTAGATCCCGATCCGTGCAGACATGTTGTAAACTGCTATTGGATTAGCTAAAGTGTATTTGTAATACCCCGCGACAAAAAGGTATCGAAGGGGAACGGACGCCCGGCGGCGTGCGACCGCGCGAGCGGGTCCGGTCGTCGCGCCAACCCAATCGGCGGACAGCTCCCACCGGCGGTTCGGTTGCGCGGGTCGCTACCGAACTCGACCGTCGCGAGCGCCTAGCAGCAACCCGTCACCTCGACGCACGGGAGCCCGCCGGTGGATTCGACCCAGCAGACCTCCATCCTCCCGCCGCCGCGATCGTTGCAGGGAAAGTTCGGGTAACACGTACACCCCGGGCACGAACTCGAGGTCCCGGCGGACACTCGTTCGGGAGCCTGGCCCGGCGCATACAGTAGCGTATCGTCGCCCTCCTCCGGTTCAAGCGTGGCGTACGAGAGGTCGCGTTCGGGCTGGACGTAGAGTGTCAGGACGCCCCCGTCGGTCGGTGTCTTCGTCGCGAGCAGGCTCCGTTCACCGACGGCGTCGTCGATGTACAGGCCGAACGTGCCCCGACCCGCTCGCCCGCCGCGGACGGCCGCGACGTCCGTGTCGAGGGCGGATGCGGACGCGGCGTCGATCAACCCTGCGTCGAACAGCTCCGTCAGTAACTGCCCGGCAACCGCCTCGTAGATCCGTTCGACGTCGAGACGCTCGACGGGCAGCGGTCGAACACTGCCCCGCGTCGCAGGGGCCGCGGCGCTCGATGCGCTGGCCGCCCCGAGGGCCGTCGCGGCCGTTCCCGTCGCGCCGAGCCGTTTCAGCACCGATCGCCTGTCGATTGCTGTGTTGTTTCGCGACATCCAGTTCCGATTGTCAATAGATATCATATATTAGTATTTTGGTCGGGGAGGGCGTGGCGTTCGGTCCGAATCCGACCGACATGCCCCGAACAACGGGCGCGGGGTTCCGCTTCGATGGCCGCGGCCCGAGCCGTCCGCGCTGTCCCGCACGACGGTCGCGATCCGAGCCGACCACGGGGTCGTGCATCGCGGCTCGCAGCGTCGGGTCAGCACTTTCATAAACCCGTGTTGTATTACCGAAAATATGGTTTCATATTCCGCCGATCGGGACGCGTCTGCGACCACCCCGTTCCCGGCGATCGTCGGGCAGGCGGAGCTGAAACGGGCGTTGCAGGCCGTCGCGGTGAACGACGCGCTCGACGGGCTGCTCGTCCGGGGCGAGAAGGGAACCGCGAAGTCGACGGCCGTCCGCGGGCTGGTCGAGTGTCTGCCGGCCCAGCGCGCGGTCGCGGACTGCCCCTACGGCTGTCCGCCCGACGAGCCCGGACGCCAGTGTGCGGACTGTCGGTCGCGCGACGTCGGCGACCTGCCGGTCGAGCAGCGCACGGTTCCCCTGGTGACGCTCCCGCTCGGCGCGACCCGCGAGCGCGTCGTCGGCACCCTCTCCATTTCCGACGCCCTCGACGGCGAGACGGGGTTCGATCCCGGCCTCCTCGCTCGCGCGAATCGGGGTTTCCTCTACGTGGACGAGGTCAACCTCCTCGACGATCACCTGGTCGACGTCCTGCTCGACGCGGCCGCGAGCGGCCGCAACCGCGTCGAACGCGACGGGGTGAGCGTCGCGCACCCCGCCGACTTCACCCTCGTCGGGACGATGAACCCCGAGGAGGGCGAGTTGCGCCCGCAACTCCGGGATCGCTTCGCGCTCCAGGCCACCGTCGTCGGCTGTCGCGACGTCGCCGATCGCGTCGAGATCGTCGACCGCGCACTCGATCGCGACGCCGACCCGACCGCGTTCGCGCGGGCCTACGAGGACGAGACGGCCGCCGTCGAGGCGCGGATCCGGGAGGCTCGCCAGCGCCTGCCCGAGGTCGACCTTCCCGCCGAGTGGACCCGCGACATCGCCGAACTCTGCCTCGACGCGGACGTCGACGGGCACCGTGGTGACATCGCGATCGCCCGCACCGCCCGGACGCTCGCGGCCCTCGACGGGCGCCGACGAGTGATCGAGCCGGACCTGAAAGCGGGCGCGCGCCTCGCGCTGCCCCACCGGCTGCAGAGTCGACCCTTCGACGACGCGCCAGACCTCGAGGACGTCCTCGACGAGCACTTCGACGACCGGGGTGGCGATGGCGATCGCCGCGATGGCGGAGAGCAACCCGAGCGCGACGCCGAGGAAGATCGGAGTGAACGCGACGACGGCGAGGGGACCAGTGACGGTGGCGGGGACGATCGGAGCGACCGCGACGGTGGCGACGGATCGGCCGACGAGGATGGAACCGAACGCGGCGGCAGAGAGGCGAAGAGCGGCGGCGGTCGCCGCGGGGGTGAATCGGGATCCGACCCCGCCGACGAGACCGCAGATAGATCGGCCGGATCGGATCGCGAACCATCGGCCGACCGGGACGATCGGCACGACGAAGGGACGGCTTCCGGCGACGATGACACAGCACCCGCGACGCCGCTGGTCCCCGGGCAGCGTCGGGCCGGGATCGGCGAGGCCGACCGTCCGCCCGTCGAGGCCGTCGACGCGGACTCGGACGTGTCGGGAGGCGGGGTCAGCGCCCGCACGAACCCGTCGGTAACGGGGCGCGGCGCACGAGTGCGAACGAAGCACCCGTCGGACGGCGAGTCGGTCGACGCGGCGGCGTCGATCCGGGCGGCCGCGACGGAGGGACGCACGGCCCTCGACGTCGACGACCTTCGCACCACCGTGCGTCGCGCGAGCGCCGGGACGCTCCTCGTCTTCGTCGTCGACGCCAGCGCCTCGATGCGCGCGGCGATGGAGGCGGCGAAGGGGACGGTCATGTCGCTGCTCCGGGACGCGTACGAGCGCCGCGACGAGGTGGCGTTCGTCGCCGTCGCGGGCGAGTCGGCCGACGTCGTCCTCGCGCCGACCGACAGCGTGACGCTCGCGGCCCGGCACCTGAAGGAACTCCCGACCGGCGATCGAACGCCGCTGCCGTCCGGCCTCGACGCGGCGGTCCGCCTGGTCGAGCGGGCCGACGCCCCGGCGAGCCGCGTGGTCGTCGTCAGCGACGGCCGGGCGAACGTCGCCGACGGCAGTCCGACGGCCGCGACCCGCGAGGCCTCGAGCCGGCTGGCGAGGACCGAGGCCGACGTGCTCGTCGTCGACGCGAGCGATGGCCGCGATCGGACCGGCCTGCTCGACGTGCTCGCGGACGAAACAGACGCCCGGCGCATCCCGCTGTCGGCGCTCTCGGTCGAGCGGGTCGTCGACCCCCCACCGGGTCGTCGCGAGCGAGACGACGGAGCCGGACCGAGCTGAGCGCCCCACGTTGCGGGAGGGCCGATTTGACGGGCGCAGCGGGATCGTCGCTCGCCCAAATTCGGTACTGGTTTATTCGAGTTGAAAAAACAGTAGCGGAAATGGCAGGCGGGAGTCCTCGGTCACCGGTTTCGATCGAACGGGAGGGCCCGACCGTCCGCGTCGGGGACGATATCGAAGGCGCCGAGGTGACGATCGAGCTCGATCGGGAGCCCGCGCTCGAGCCCGCGCTCTCGGACGTCTTCCTCTTTCCCGTCGACGAGGCGGTCTCGGTCACCGTCTCGCAGTTGCGCTTGCGGGAAACGTTCGGGCAGACGATCTGGGACGAGGACGGCAACCAGGTCGGCGTCATCGCGGACGGGCTCGCCGACCTGCCGCGCGGGACCTACCACGCCTCGATCACCGGGGCCGTGAAGCTCCACCTCCGGATCGAGGACGCGGCGGTCACGGCGGAGGAGTACCTCGAGGGCGCGGGCCGGTCGATCGTCGAATTGCGATTCGACGAGGAGACGCGGGTTGCCATCGGCGCGCGCTCGCTGCGGTCGCACCCGACGGGGACGATCACGGTCCCCGACGACCCGGAGGCGCTCCTCGAAGCCCTCCCGTACCTCGCCTCGTCGATCAAGGAGTTCACCTGCGAGCGGTCCTGGCCGACGATCAGACAGCACCCGCCGGCGATCGAGCGGGGCGATCGGCTGGACGTGCCGGCGGACCTCCGGGCGCCGGAGACGGGGATCGAGATTCACATTCCGGCGACCTACGGGCACTGCTACCGGGTAGCGCCGCTCGCCTTCTACCTCGGAGCGGACCTTCGCGCGGGTGACGCGCCAGAGCTCGTCCTCGAGAACGGCCACGTCGAACCGCTCGAGACGAAGCGAGCGAGCCTGTCGGAGCGCGTGGCCGACCTGCTCGGACGGTGTCTGCTGCTCGATTCGCTGGTACGCGAGGCCGGCTACCAGCCGATGGCGAGCGCCGAGTACGACCAGCTCGCGGGGGAACTCCCGTTCTACCCGCCGAACCTGTACGACCTGTCGCCGGCCGACCAGTTGCTGGAGTACCTCGAGGTGCCGGGCGACGTGCTCGCGCCGTTTCGTGCGCGCTGGCCGAAGCGAGCCGTCCTGCGCCCCGATCCCGCCGACGTGTCGGTGCTGCCGCCGCTGTTACACGAACTCGCCCGCATCGATGTCGCCCGGTCGCCGTCGGCCGTTCCGCCGACGACCCCGTCGGGAACGGACGGGGGCAACGCCCCCGGAGACGAGGGGCTGCCGATCGAGACCGGGCGGACCGACGACGGTTCGGCGGGCGAAGCGACGCCGGTCGACGAACGGGGCGGTGGCGGGCGGCGTCGGCCGAACGCGCTCCTGACGGCCCACACGTTCTCGGCGCGGGTTCCCGGAACCTGCCGACTGCGTCCGGAGGCGATGGAGCGAGCGCGAACCGTCGAACGACCGCCCCCGGAGCGCGCGCGGCTCACGCTCGCGACGGCCGATCCGGGGCGGGCGGCGGCCTTCCGCCGGTTCGCCGATCGCAACCATCACGATACCGACGTGGTAGTGCTCGAGGGACCGTCGGCGTCGACGCTCCGGGACGCGTTCGTCGCCGACGGAACCGCCCTGTACATCGACCTGCCGGCGACCGCTGACGGGATCCGCTGTCCCGACCGCACGCTCGCGTTCGAAGCGGTCTCGGACGTCGGCGCGCCGGTCGTCTGGCTCGCCGGCGCCGCGCCAGAGACCGATGGCGAGGCGCTGATCGACGCGGGTGCGATCGCCGTGGCGCTCACCTCCGACGCGCCGGATCGGACGACCGTCTGGGGCGTACTCGCGCAGCTGCTCGAAGGCTTCTCGGTCGCCGACGCCGTGTACACCGCCTGCGTCGACCGCGAGGTCGACGTCCGATTCGACGGCGAGGCGTCCGTGACGGTCGTTCGCCGCGTGAGCAAGTCCCCCGTCGTGTTCGACGTCACCGCGGCCGGACCGGACCGCTACGACTTCACCGTCTGCTGTTACCCGACCGACGTCGTCAGGCAGGGCGCGGCGGTCAAGCCGCTCGGCACGGAGGGCGTCGTCGGTCGCGTCATCGAGGAGTGTAACCACGACGGCTACTGGCTGGTCGGCGCGGACGCCGACCAGCCGCTGCCGATCACCAGGGCGGAGGTCGCCTCGCTCGTCGAACACGACGGATTTACCGTCCGGCTCGACGGCCGCCTGTGTTCGACCGTCGACGACGAGGCGCTCCAGTCGCTGGGAGTCGCTCGCGGGACCGGCCGGGACTGACCGCCGCGAGCGACCTATCGGGCGCGTGTGATGACCACGGTCGCAGCGTCCGACCCGCAAGTGGGACCCACGTCGGGGCGTGGCGGGCGCCGACGGCCGCTCGTGGTCTGATCCGACGCGAGTCCGGTTACTTCGAGAGGACGACGTTGTCCAGGTAGCTCCTGTCGTCGCCCGAGCGATACTCGCCGCGGATGCGCACCGTCTCGAGGTTCGCGAGAACCTCGCGAAATCGCGCTTCGGTGGCGTACGGGTCGTCGCTCGTCAGGTCGATCCACCCGGCGTCGGCCGACAGCGGCGCTTCGAACGTAGCCCACTCGATGCCCGGCTCGTCGACACCGCGGAACTCGTAGACGAGTTTCGTCTCGCCGCTGGCGAGCAGGACGTCGCCGCCCTCCGTCGGGTGCGGGTCGAACTGCCAGTCGATCTCGTCCTGTTTGCAGTCGAACGAGAGCGTTCCGCCGTAGAAGGCCTCGCGGTCGCCCAGAAACTTAAACGGCGCCTGGTAGTACCAGGTGACGCCACCCCGAGCTCCCTCATCGCTGATGTGGCCGCCGGGATTGCCACCGGATTCGAGGTAGATCGGGTGGTCGCTCCCCCCGTTCTGCGAAATGAGCCAGCCGTCGGCGTCCGCGTCGAACGTGCTCGCTATCCGGTCGGGATTAGCGCGGCCAGGGTCGATGTCGTCGGTCCGAATCGTCGTCGAGAACTGCTCGGTTCCGTCCGCGGCGTAGATGCCGACGGTCAGCGTCTCGCCCGACTCGTCGACGTCGATCGTTCCGAAGTTGGTGTACTCGCCCTTCGCGAAGAACTCCGTGGGGTTCAGCGGCGGATAGAGGTCGTCGGGCGTGCCGGCGGGCGCCCCGAGCGGCCCGGCGATGGCCTCGACGAACTCGAAGGCGCCGTCGTCGTCCGGATCGTACGCGCCGACGACCGACTTGTGGACGTCGCCGGCGACGACAACCAGGTTGGATATCTCGTCCGTCTGAACGTGTTCGATGATCTCGAGCAGTTCCCCCTCGTAGCCGGTCTTGTCGGCCGGCGTCGCCCACGAGTCGGACGGATAGCCGAGCGGGGCGGGCGAGGCCAGGATCTTCCACGTCGCGTCGGACTCGGCGAGCGCGTTCGTCAGCCAGGTGCGCTGGGCCTCGCCGAGCAGCGTTTTCGCGTCGAGATCGACGTTCGGATCCCGGTACTGCCGGGTGTCGATCACGAACAGTTCGACGTGTTTCCCCCATCGGAAGGAGTCGTAGAATCGGTTCGATTCGCCGGGCGCGGCCTCGTCGTCTCGATCGAGCGGCCAGTACTCGCGAAAGGCTCGCCGACCCTCCGGCATCAGGGGTTCGATCGGGCCCGCGAAGTTGTTGATCACCTCGTGATCGTCCCACACCGTGTAGACGGACGTCGAGGCGAGCAGTTCTCGGAGGTAGGTTCGGTCGGCGACGTCCGCAGGCGGGTCCCGCATCTCCTTGTACTTCGCGCGGTAGACGTCGAGCGCCTCGTCCACCGGGGTGTTTTCCGTAATCTTCCCCGCGGGCGTTCGTGCATCGGCGTAGATCGTATCGCCGTGATAGAGGAAGAAATCCGGCTCGCGTTCCGCGATGGTTCGCAGGCCGGGAAACGGCGGTTCGACGGGGTCGTCGCCGTAGCCCCACGTATCGCCGCTCCAGGCGAAGCTGACCGGTGCAGCGTCGTCCGGTGCCGGCGCCGTGGTGAACGTCCCGGTTTCGATAGCTTGTGGCAGCGCCCCGGCGATCGCGTCCGGGGAATCGCGCTTCGCGATCCGGCTCAACGCCTCGCCGTCGACGGCTTCGCTCGCCCGGAACCCGGGAGTCGGTTCCGTCGCCCACACGAAGTACCGGTAGTTCGTCCCCGAGGAGAGCCGGTCGAGTCGGAGGTGGCCGGTGAAGTCGGTGGTCGCGTCGACCGAGGTTCGGCCGTGGACGGTGTCACTCTCGCCATCAGTTGGCACGGAGGCGGCGTGAATCGTCGCCTCCTCCGCCGTGCGCGCCCACAGGACGGCCGTCCTGGCCGTCACGTCGCCGCTGGCGACGCCGTGGGTCAAGGGGACCAGCGCCCCAAACGCAGCCTCGCGGGAAGTGTCACTCTCGTCCGGGTTCCCCGCCGCAGCGCCGACCAGAGCGCTCGAGGTTGCCGTCACGCCGATCGCCTGCAAGAACTGTCGCCGGTTGTCAGTGGCCGATTCGATCGGATCGCTCGCGTCGGTATCTGTCATGACTGCAGCGAATCGTGGACGGCCTACTACGAAGGAAATTTATAATTGTCTTATATTGAAATAATTCTTCGGCGGACAGGTATGTATCCGACAGTAGTGCTACGGGATCGGTACCAGCAATCGGTTCCGACGGACGCGGTCCGGATTGGGCCTCCGGCACAAAGCGTGTGAGGGGTCGGGCGGCTCGCAGTCGGGCAGGAGCTACCGAGCGTTCGGATAGACCCACAGCGCGTACTCGCCCCGTACCTGCTCGTCGTCGTGATACGCGACGGGTTCTTCGATCGCGGCGACCGTCTCGCCCGAGACCGCCGCCGCGGTCGGGACGCCGTCGACGCGCCGCACGTCTCCGTCGCCCGCCGCCAGGTCGAACGTGCGAACGGCGTGTCGATCGGGGTCGCGGACGCGGAAATTCCCCGCACACGGGACGACGATCGCGTCGCCCTCCGTCGCGAGTTCGTGGACGAAGCCCTCGAGTTCGCCCTCCCACAGCGGCGACCCGTCCGCGTCGACCGCGGTGATCGCGTGTTCGTTCGGGTGTCGCGCCTCTGTTTCGCGGCCCTCGCGTGCGTACGTGTTTCCGGTGACGAACGCGACCCGCCCGTCGTTCGCGTGGACGTGGTTCGGGTAGGCGTAGAGCGTCTCGTCCCCGATCTCGGTCGGGATGGCCAGATCGACGCGCCAGCGTTCGCGACCGCCGGGACCGAGCAAGTAGCCGCGCTTGTCGCCGTGACTGGCGACCGCGACTCGATCGCCGTCGATGGCGACGTCACCGACGCGACGGTCGCCTTCGGTCCCCGGGTCCCAGTCCCAGCGGCGGTCGCCGGTGTCGGCGTCGAGGACGACGAGTCCGGTGTCGTGGTCGCCCATGCAGCGGTTGTACGCCACCGCCAGCCGCTCGCCGGCGTCGTCCAGGTCGAGTGCGATCGGCGAGGCGTCGGTCTCGTACCGCCAGCGAGCCGCGCCGTCGCGGTCGAACGCGTCGACGACGCTCCACCAGCGCCGGCGGTCCCCGTCTCGCTCGTACCGTCGGGCGGCGGCGTAGACGCGCCCGCTCGTCGATTCGACCGTCGCGTCGACGACGTACGGCAGTTCGAAGAGCCGATCGGGGGTTGACCCGTCCCGGTCCGACGCGCCCAGGTCGCCGGCGGTGTCGACGGTCCAGCGTCGGTCGCCGGTTGCGGGATCGAGCCCGGCGAGCCGACCCGATACGCCGCGCCCGCCGACGACGAGCGTCCCGCCGCCGGCGGCGAGCGTGACTGGATGCTCCGACCACTCGACCGACCACCGCGGGTCGAGCGTCTCCCGATCGCGTGCGGTGACGGTTCCGTCCCAGGTCCCCGCGACGACGAGGTCGTCCACGAGGCAGACGGCCGATCGGGTCCACATGTGCCGGCTCCGGGCCGGTTCGATCTCCCCGAGGACGGTGCGCCTGACGGCGCCCGGCCGGTCGTCGACCGGCGTGCTGGCGTCCGACATCGTCACTCCTCGACCGGGAAGAGTTCGTGCAGCGTGTGGTGAGCCTCGCCCAGTCCGTCGACGATGCCGGCGCCCTGGTCGCGCAGTCGTCCGATCGCCCGTTCGGCGTTTCGCACCTCGAGCAACCGGCCGCGCGTGTAGTCGTACTCCTGGTCGGTCGGGTCCAGTTCGGCGACTTCCGCCTCGAGGTCGACCAGCGCCGCATCGAGGTGGCGCTCGATCTCGGTGAGGCTCTCGGCTTCGACGAGCCCCTCGATCGGCCCCTCCTTGTGTCCCGCTAGTTCCGCCTCCGCGTGTTCGCGGGCGTCCTCGTCCCCGACGCCGAGGACGGTCATCAGTCCGAGTCGCAGCGCTTCGATTTCGTGGCAGCTCATGTATGATATCCGTAGTTTGGGTGGTGATTTCGCGTGCTCGGTCGGCTAGCTGTGCTACAGCGTCGCATCGACGAGGTCGCTCACGATGCGATCTCCGTCGACGTGGTCGGAAACGATCCTGTCCGCGTCGGTGGGTTCGACGCCGCCGTACCAGACGCCGTCGGGGTAGACCGCGACCATCGGCCCGTCGCCGCAGCGTCCCAGACAGGACGACCGCGTGACGCGGGCGTCGCAGTCCTCGGTATCCCGGATCGCCTGTCGCAGGCGCTCCAGAACGGCCGGCGACCCCATCTCGGCGCAGGTCCGGTTCGTACACACCGCGAGGTGTTTGTCAGGTGCGTCGTGAGAATGGGGTTCGTCGTCGACGTCGTCGCGGTCGGCGTGGGCTTCCTGGTGGGTCAGCGCCCGGAGCATGGCGCGAGCGCCGCCGACGTCCTCCTCGTAGCCCGCCAGGTCGACCTTGTACTTGCAGGTGTCGCAGGACATCGAGACGCTCTCGGTGCGAGCCGCCTGCCACCGATCGGCGAAGACGTCCAGGAGTCGCGAGTCCGTTCCGAGCGGCTCACCGGCCAGCGCGTCGACGTAGGGATAGTCGTCGTCGAACTCCGCGGTCCAGTCGCGGATGCGCTGGGTGAGCACGCCGTCGCCCAGCATGTACGGCAGCACGACGACGGCGTCGGGCCGAAACTTCGAGAGGTCGTGTAACGTCTCGTCGAGGGTCGGCTCCGTGACCCCGATGAACGTCGGTTCGACCCGGTCGAACGCGCGCCCCTCGTACAGCAACCGGGCCAGCTTGTGCACGTCGGCGTTGGCGTCCGGGTCGCTTGAGCCCCTGGCGCAGAGCGCGACGGCGACCTCGTCCGCCTCGCGGTCGACCCCGAGGTCGCGCTCGACGGCCGCGGCGCGGTCGTCGAGCAGAGCCAGGATCGCCGGGTGAACGCCGAGGTGGCGCCCGTTCGCGATCTCGACGGCGTGGGCCGACCGGGCCCGCTCGATCGCCAGCGGGACGTCGGTCTTGACGTGTCCGGCGGCGAACAACGAGCAGTGGACGACGACGATCCGGCTCGTAACCGCCGCCAGTTCGGCGAACGCTTCTTCGAGCGACGGCTCGGCGAGTTCGATGAACGCCGCGTCGACGGGGATCCCGAGTCGGGCTTCGAGGCCGGCGGCCAGTTCGCGGACCTGCTCGTTCGACGCCTCGCGACGGGAGCCGTGGCCGACGAGCAGGACGGCCTCGTCCTCGAAATCGGGGGCGGATACGGATGCGGAGTCGTCGGGCGCGTGCATCGATCGAGTCAGTCCTCCGCCCCGCCGTACGCCGACGCCTGCTCGAGGCTGGACTCGAGCTTGCGGCGTCGACTCGGCGCGAACAGTCCGGTTTCCTCGCAGTTCTCGTAGCACCAGGTCCCGAACGCGGGCGCAGCTTCGTCGTCGATGCCGAACCAGTAGCCCCCGGACGACGTTTCGGAGAGCGCTCCGACCGGGGCGTCGACGGGACAGTCGGCGAGCAGCTCGCGAACGAGGTCGAGTAGCTCGCGATCGTCGTGGACGAACGAGATCCCGACGGTACCGCTCGAGGACTTGAAGCAGACCGTGCCGCAGCCCTCGAGCAGTCCGCGGAGCAGTTCGCGGTCGTACTCGGTGAAGGCGCCGAAGCGGTAGGTACCGCGGCCGTCGACGGGCAGTCCGAGCCTGCTGTCGCGACCGAGGAGGGTCGACGCCGCGTCGTCTCCGTCCCCGTTCGCGCCGATCGAGAGCGTGTACTCGTCCTCGGTCCGGGTGATCGACGTGTCGTGGGCGTACTCGCGAGTCGTCCGCTCGTGGGCGACGTCGCCGCCTGCGATCGCCGCGAGTACCCGTGCGGACTCCTCGTCGTTCGTGACGACCTCGATGCCGTCAGCCGTTACGTCGCCGCTGCCGGCGACGTGCCCCCAGAAGTACGCCGTCGCGGGGTGGCCCGCGAGCGGGTCCGCCGGGACGTCGATATCGGTCGCGGGTTCGGTCTCACTCATTCGCCCACCTCCCGGACGACGATGGCGTCCGTCGGGCAGGCCGCCGCGGCCTGCCGTGCTTCGTCGATGCGGTCGTCGTCGAACGTCGCGACGACGCGGTCGTCGGTGTCCGCGACCTCGCCCTCGCAGTCGTAGACCGGATCCGCGCCGGGATCGATCGTCGCGAGCCCGTCCGTTCCCTCCACGAACCGCGGGTCGCGGGTCAGGCAGGCGAAGATCCCGTCGCAGGCCTCTTTCTCGATGGTGACTTCGTATCGCGCCATCGTCAGTACTCGTACTTCGTCTCGTAGCCCCGCGGGCGAACCATCCGGTCGTCCCAGACGTAGGTGTCCTCGGTGCCGACGACGATCGTCGTCGTCATGTCGACGATCTCGCGCTCGCCGAAGTCCTCGAGCTCGCCGAGTTCGGTGATCAGAACCGCCTCGTCCTCGCGACCGGCGCCGTGGACGATCCCGACGGGCGTGTCCGCGTCGCGGTGGGTGAGCAGGATTTCGCAGGCCTTCTCGAAGTTCTCGCGACGCTTGCGGCTCCACGGGTTGTAGATCGTGATCGTAAAACTCTCGCTCGCGACCGCGTGCAGTCGCGACTCGATCTCCGGCATCGGGACGAGGTGATCCGACAGCGAGATCGAGACGGTGTCGTTCACCAGCGGCGCGCCGAGTCGAGCAGCACAGGACTGCGCGGCGGGGACGCCGGGCACCACGTCGAAGTCGACCATCGAGGCCGTCGCACCTTTCGACTCGAGGATCTCCAGGGCCAGGCCCGCGAGCGCGTAGACGTTGGGGTCGCCGCTGCCGACGATCGCGACGTCGTTGCCCGCCAGCGTCCGGTCGATCGCCTCCTCGGTGCGCGACACTTCACCGCACATCGGCGTGTCGTAGATCTCGTCGGCCTGCTCGGTGATCTCGTCGGGAAGGAGCTCGATGTAGGTCGTATAGCCGACGATGTGATCGGCGTCGAGCAGCGCCGTCTTCGCCCGCTCGGTCATCCCCTCCGGCTGTCCGGGGCCGAGGCCGACGGCGGTCAACTGCCCCGGGTCGGCGTCGAAGTCGTCGACGGTCGCGCCGACCTCCTTTTCGTTGCTGCCCGAGTCGTCGGAATTCGAGGCGCCGCAGCGACTCGAAGACGAGGAAGCGGGGCTCGAGGAAGCACCGCACTTCGACTCGCTCGAGTCGCCGCCGCTGTCGCCGCTCGAGCCGCCGCAGTTGGAAGTCGATTCGGCGTCTGCGTCTGCGTTGGTATCCGTACTCATGGGTTCGTGGCTGTCAGTTTCAGAAGTCCTCGACGTCGCGCCCGCCGCGCGGGGTGACGAGGTACGTTCGGTCGTCGTTGCGCCAGGTCTCGGTCTCGTGGGTGCCGATGATCAGCGAGGTACCCATCCCCGAGACCTTGTCGTCGTGGGCGGCGGCCTCGCCGAGGGTCGTAACGTGTTGGCTCTCGCCGTTCCGGCCGGCGTCCGCGCGGCCCGCGTCGTTGACGATGGCAACGTAAGCGTCGTCCGTCCGTTCTTCGCGAACGATCTCGACCGCCTTTTCGTAGTTTCGCCAGCAGTTGTAGAGCACGATCACGAAGTCGCTGATCGCCGCCGCCCGCAGCTTCTCCTCGATCTCGTCCCAGCCGCGCCACTTGTCCGACAGCGACACGGTACAGAAGTCGTTGCACAGCGGCGCGCCGACGGTGGCCGCGCCGCCCAGCGCCGCGGTCAGGCCGGGGACGATCTCGATCGGCACGTCCGTCGCGTCCTCGTCCTCGGCCATCTTGAAGACGAGGTCGGACTTGCCGTAGACCGACGGATCGCCGCCGGAGACGTGAGCGACGTCTTTGCCCTCGCGGACGTGATCGAACGCCGCGCGCGTGAGTTCGACCTGCCGACCCATCGTCGAGCGGACGATCTCCTGTTCGAAACCGTCCTCGCGGGTGGCGATCCCGTCTTCGTCGACGGCGTCCTCCGGGGGAAGGGTTCCGTCCTCGCGGAGGAACGCCTGGTAGAGATCGGAGGCGATGACGACGTCGGCCGACTCGATGACCGCCTTTGCCCGTTTGGTCATGTGGTCGGGGAGGCCCGGGCCGATACCGACGACGTAGAGGGTGCCGTGGTCGTCGGGGGTGCCGCCGGCCGCCGCATCGGCCGATTCGGCGTCCGAACTCATCGACCGATCGCCACCGTAACCTCGTTCTCGTAGCTGATCTTCTCGAGGACCAGTTCCTGTTCCGCACCGCCCGCGATCGCGGAGGCCTCGGAGACGCCGGGCCAGCCGATCAACTCCTTCGATTTCGAGGGGGTCGGCCCCTCGTGTTCGAGTAGCGTCTCCTTGTCGAAGGCGACGACGCCCAGATCGAACTCCCGGGCGGCCTCGAGCAGTCCTTCCTCGTCTTCCTTCCGAGTCGCGGTGCCGACGAACTCGACGTCGTCGACGTCGTAGTCGGTTTGCTCGAGGGCCTCTTCCCAGGCTGCGAGGAAGGCCCCTTTGCTCGCGCCGGAGACGCTGCCCGTTCCGAGGACGATGCCGTCGTCCTTGTTGCGCTTGAGCACCGTCACGTCGTCGCCGACGAGGACCGCCTTCGGGCCGTCGAGTCGGGCGACGGGGCCGAGTTCGTCGTCGAGGACGGCGAGGTTCGTCTTGACCGTCGAGTCGCCGTTGACGACGTGGGCGTCCATCGCCTTCGCCTTCGACTCGACGCCCTGCTTGCCGGCGGCCTCGCTCGCGGTCGTCATCGCCGGGACGGCGCCCATCGTCGCCAGGTCCTGTGCGACCTGGTTCGCGCCGTGGTGCCCGCCCGTGATCGGAATGGCCCACGTCAGTTCCTCGTCGACGACGCAGATCGCGGGATCGTCCCACTTGTCGTCGAGCAGGTGGGCGGTCTTGCGCATCGCGATCCCCGAGGCCATCAACCCGACGAAGCAGTCGTACTCGCCCCAGTGCTCCGCGAAGACGTCGCCGTGGTACTCGATGACGTCGATCGTTTCGTAGCGATCGCCGAGCTCCGCTTCGATCTCTTCGGCGGTGTCCAGCTTCCGTTCGAAGGAGATGATTGCGATCTCCTCGGCGACCTCCCCGTCCGAATCCGGCGTGGAACAGTGTCCGCCGTCCGAGTCCGATTCCGAATCCTCGTTCGCGCTGTCAGCGTTGTCCGTACTCATGGTCAGTCGTCCTCCGCGTGCGTTTCGGTCGCTTGCGCGTCCGGTTCCTTCGCCCGTGCGTCCGTCTCGTTCCCCTCGCTCGAATCGGGGCCACGATTCGCCCAATCGCCGTAGAGGTACGATCGCTCGTACCCGGCGCCGGTCACGGCGTCGCCGATGACGACCAGCGCCGACGCCCGGTACCCCGCGTCCTCCACCTTGTCCGCGATGTCGTCGATGGAGCCGACGATGACGTCCTCGTCCGGCCAGGAGGCGTGGTAGATCACCGCAACGGGCGTCTCGGGATCGCGGCCGTCCTCGAGCAGCCGATCCATCGTCTCCCGGACGGCGTGGGTCCCGAGGTAGATGCAGGTCGTCACGTCGCCCATCCCGACGAACTCGGAGATGTGGTCCTCCTCCGGGCTCAGGGTCTTGCCCTGCGGCCGGGTGAAGGCGACGTGATTCGCAACCTCGTTGAGCGTCAGTTGGGTTCGCAGCGTCGCGCTGGCCGCGAAGGCCGAGGTGACCCCGGGGACGAAGTAGGTCGGGACGCCCTCGTGTTCCAGGGCGTCCATCTGTTCCAGGGCCGCGCCGTAGATCGCGGGATCGCCGCTGTGGAGTCGAACCACGTTCCGGCCCGCCTCGTAGGCGTCCCGCATCAGCGGGATCAGTTCCTCGAGGTCCTTGCCGACCGAGTTCACCAGCTCGGCGTGGCCGCAGTACTCGTCCAACAGCTCGCTGTTGACCAGCGACCCCGCGTGGACGACGAGGTCGGCGTCCGCGAGCAGCTCCGTCCCGGCGACAGTCAACAAGCGCGGGTCGCCGGGTCCGGCGCCGACGAACGGGATCCCCTCCTGCTCGTCGCCGGCGCTGTGGGCGTGGACGCGGTCATCGAGGTCCCCGCCTCGACCGTCGCTCGCCGCGTCGATCGCCGTCTGTGGGTCCGACGCCGGGTCGTCGCTCACGGAAACCCACCCCACTGCCGATGCCAGTCGTCGAACCCGCTGTCACAGCCCTCGGCCCGTTCGTAATCGACCAGTCCGTCGACGGACGGGGGACGACGCTCGGACCCATCGTCCCCGGTCTCCGCTGCAGTCGACCGCGAGGACGCCGCCTCGAAGTCGGCCGTCGCCGGTTCGATCTCGAGGTCCGCGCGCTCGGCGTACGCGAGGGTGTAGTAGTCGCGCTCGGCGATCGCTTCCGGATCGTCGGTGACGATCGTTTCGCCCTGTTCCATGAACAGCCGGCGCCCGTAGCGGACGTCGTAGCCGGCGTCGACGAGTCCCTCGTGCGTCGCGGGTGCGTCGGTGACCTTGAAGAGGATCAGCCGATCTGGACCCGTCGGACTCGCGCCGCCGGCGGCCTCGCGGAGCGCGAGTCCCGCCCCCGCTTCGATCTCGACCCCGAGTGCGGTCGCGAACGCGGTCACTGCGCTGACGCCGGGGACGATCTCCAGGTCGACGGCCGGGTGCAGCGCGCGCATCGTCCGCCGGAGGTGGCCGAACGTCGAGTAGACGTTCGGATCGCCGAGCGTGACGAACGCGACGTCGCCGTCGCGGGCGTTCGGCGCGATCTCCGCCGCGGCCTCCTTCCAGGCCGCTCGTAGCTTCTCCTCGTCTTTCGTCATCGGAAAGTCGAGGTCGCCGACGACCGGTTCGTCGACGTGTTCGAGCGCGACCGACCGCGAGAGCCGACCCGGCGAGTAGACCACGTCGGCGGTTTCGAGCACTTCCTTCCCGCGTACCGTGACGAGGTCGGCCTCGCCGGGACCCAGCCCGACGCCGTAGAGCGTCACGGTCCGGCACCCCCGGTGTCGCGCCCGCCGCCGTCAGTCGCGACCGGGCCCGCTTCGTCGTCGCCGGGCTCGCCGTCGCTGGAGGCATCTCCGACGAGCATGTACACCGGATTGTCCGCGTCGAAACTCGTCGCGCCGGCGAGTTCGTAGCCGTGGCCGACCTGAAACTGGACGACCTCCTCGAGGATCTCGCGGTCGCGGAAGGCCTGCGCGGCCCGCCCGGCGACTTCCAGCCGGGAGACGTTCATGACGATTCGATCGACGCCGGTCTCGACGGCGTGATCGAGAACCGCCTCGTAGTTCCGGCTGCCGCCGAGAAAGAGCGCGTCGGCGTCGTCGGGAAGGCCCTCGGGGGCCTCGGTATCGCGAAGTTCGACCTCCGCCCCCACCAGGTCGGCGTTCGCCGCGAGGTTCTTCTCGGTCGTCTCGAGTCGCTCGGCCTTCCGTTCGAGCGCCGTCACGCGGCCCGCGTCCCTGGCGAGTTCGATCGTCACGGCGCCCGTGCAAGAGCCGACCTCGACGACGTGGTCGTCCGGGCCGGGGTCGAGCTTCGACCGCAGGACGGCACGAACCTCCGACTTCGTCGGCCCCGCCTTCGCGTCGTGGGGCAGTGCGATGGCTGGCATCACCGGGACATCTTCGGGCGCCAATAAAACAATTGTGTTTGGAATAGATCAACCTGCATTTCTCAGTCTGCGTGGTAATACAACAAGTGCAGTTGTTCACAACGGCCGAAACGCGGGCGGCCGGCGTGGCACCCGCTCGCGCGTCACTTTCCGTCCGGCCACGGGAGTGCCGGGATCCGGAGCGTGCCGCGAAGCGTGGGGGCCGCCACGCCTAGTCGGCGCGAGCGCCCGTGACGACGGTCCACGCGACGTACCCGAAGACGGCGACGACGAGGAGAATCGACCCCCAGACGACGATCGCGAAGCTCGTCGAGCCGATCGCGGCGGCCGGGAGGAGGGGAATCGGACTCATCGACGTCCCTCCGAGGACGGTTCGTCGCGACCGCCGTCGGTGACCGGATCGTCGAGTGTCCGAACCGTCCGATCGAGGGAGTCGAGGTCGACGGCCGCGTTCCCGAGCGCGGTGAGAAGCGCGGTCCCCGCGGCGGCGACCGCGGTCGCGCCGACGAAGGCGACGAAGAACGACGGCTCCGGGAGGACGGGTGCGAGCCCGGGGACGGCCGAAAGCGGCGCCCGGAGCAGCGGGAAGTGCGCGACCCCGGTGGCGATCCCGGCGAGGCTCGAAACGATCGCACCGGGGCCGGAGAGCCGACTCGTGTACAGCCCCGCCAGGAACGGGACGAAGACGGCCGCCGCGAGCAGGTCGGCGGTCAGGAAGAGTTCGAGCACGCTGTAGCCCCGGGCGCCGATCGCGATGGCCCCGAGCCCGACGGCGACCGTGAGCGCGCGGGCGCCGAGCCAGAGCGTGCGCTGATCGGGGTCGTCGAGCAGGCGGGCGAGGTCGGCCGTGACGACGCTCGCGACCGCGTTGAACATGGTGTCCGCGGAACTCATGACCAGCAGGACGGCCAGGACGACGATCACGAGGGTTACCCAGGCGGGGAACGCCTCCTCGAGGACGAGGAAGAAGGCGATGCTCGCCGTTCCGGACTCGGTGAGTCCGAGCGCGGCCGCCGCGACGCCGAACAGGCCGGCCAGGAGGAGCATCGGGATCACGACGACGGCCGCCACGCCGAACCCGTACCGGAGCGAGGTGCGGCCGTCCGCGGCGTACACCCGCTGCCACATCCCCTGGTTCAGCATGTTCGCGCCGACGATCGCGAACGCCACGTAGATCCCGAACTCGAGTCCGGGCCGGAACGTCGGATCGAGGAGCGCCGGCTCGCTCGCGATCGCGGTGGCGTGGAGCTCGCCGGTCCCCCCGAGAGCGAGCACGGCGCCCGCGAAGCCGACCGCGAGCAGGGGCAGCAGGACGAGCGTTTGTACCGTGTCGGTGACGATGCTGGCGACCAGCCCGCCGTAGGTGGTGTACAGGAGGACGAACCCGCCGACGAGCAGGGCCGTCTGCCAGGCCGGCACGCCCGCGACCAGCGACAGGGCGCTGGCGATCCCCGTCAACTCCGCCGCGAGGAAGACGAACATGTAGAACACCGAAACGGCCAGGACGAACGCGTACATGCCGCTCCCGAAGCGGGCGTAGGCGAACTCCGTGAGCGAGTGGCCCGCCGGCATGATCGCGCGGATCCGCGCGCCGACGGGGATGAAGCACAGTAGCGGGATCGCGCTGCCGACCGCGTAGCCGAGGATCGCCGGCAGCCCGCCGAACGCGGCGCCGGCCTCCGCCGGACTGAACAGGATCCACGCCCCCATCATCGACGCGACCACGGTGGCAGTGAGCGTGCCCCGACCGGCCCGGCCCCGAGCAGAAACGAAGTCTTCCACGGTGCGAACGCGGCCGCGCGAGGCGAGCACGCCGACGCCGGTAAACGCGAGTACGGTCGCGACCGTGACGACGAGCGCCAGCGACGTCGACACCATCTACGCAGCCCTCCGCGCACTCGAGGCCATCGTCGCCGTCGGCGGTGTACGTACGGTCCCGTCATCGACCGCCGAGGTGGCGAACGGTTCAGCCGACCCCGTTCCGGGTTCGATTCTCGCCGGGCGCCAGTTGCCGATCATTGTCGAAGCTGACCCTGGCAGCCGTATATAACTTACTTGTACAACTCAGTAATGGCTTGCAGAAACGGGCCCGACGATCCCGCCGGAAGTGCCGTACCGGAACGGAGAGATTGCAGGAATCGGTCGACGAAATCGCTCTCCGGACGAACGTGCGTGAACGGCCGGCGGGCTGTCGCGGCGTGTAGCGGGGGAATGTGTGGCGTCGACCCGACAGTCTCGTGGACGCCGCAGGTCGGTTTTCACGACTGCACGTTTCGTTCGTCCGGTCCAACGCCCTCAGGCCGGCTCGAACGGCCGGAGAACGTCCTCGATCGCGTCGCGGTGGGCGACGACGTCCCCGACGATCGCCGTCGCCGGCGGCGAAACGTCCGCGGCCGCGGCCCGGTCGACGACCGTCGACAGCGTGGCGCGGGTGACGCGCTGGTCGGCCCACGTCGCCCGCTCGACGAGCGCGATCGGCGTCTCGCCGTCGACGCCGTGCTCGCACAGGGCGGCGACGTTCCGGTCGAGGGTTCGGACGCCCATCACCATGACGAGCGTGGCGCCGCTCGCGACGTCGTCGGCGAGCGCGGCCCAGTCGAGCGCGGACTCCTCTTTCTCCGGGGTCTCGTGGCCGGTGATGACGGTGACGCGCGACGCGACGTCGCGGTGGGTCAGCGGGATCCCGGCGACGCCGGGCGCCGCGATCACGCTCGAGACGCCCGGGACGACCGCGAACGGAACGTCGCGCTCGGCGAGATAGCTGGCCTCCTCGCCCCCGCGTCCGTAGACGAACGGATCGCCGCCCTTCAGGCGCACGACGGCGTCGCCGGCGCGCGCCCGCTCGACCAGCCGCTCGTTGATCGCCGATTGGGGCGTCTTGTGCTCGACGCGCTTGCCGACGTCGACGACCTCGGTCGACTTCGGCAGGGACGACACCATCGCCTCCCGCACGAGCGCGTCGTGAAAGACCACGTCCGCCGTCTCGAGCACCCAGCGGGCTCGCACCGTCAGGAGATCGGGATCGCCCGGCCCCGCGCCGACCAGGTGGACGGTCCCGGGTTCAGCTTGCGCTCGCGCCGGAATCGACGGCTCCGGGCGTTCCGCCTCCCGGCTCCCCGTCATGGCTCGGGCGCCGGGCGCCGATCGACGTCGTATTCGGTCGTCGCGGTCGGCCGGCAGGCCGCCACCCCCGAAAGCCCCGCGTACGCGCCGGCGATCCCGGCCCACAGCGCGCCCTGGCTCACCGCGGCGGCGCCCTGCACCGCGGCGAGGAGGGCCGCGTCGACGGCCGGCTGCGAGACGATCGTGGGCGCCGCCGCGGCGAGCGTACCCATCACGAGACAGACCGGGAGGAGCGCGACGGCGACGGCCGGGAGTCGCCCGCGAGACCGGACGCGCCGATAGCCGACGATCGCGGCGCCGGAGGTGAGGAGACCGACGCCGACCAGTCCCGCGTAGATCGCGAGCCGCGCGTCGACGCCGACGCTCGCCGCCGCGCCCGGCGCCGTCGGCGGGAGCACCAGCCACGGTACGACCGAGAGCGAGACGAACCCGGCCGCGCCGAGGACGAACGCTTTCACGGCGCCTCGCCCGGGAAGCGCCGGTTCCAGCACGAAGTAGGCGACGGCGAGGGCGCTCGCGAGCAGAATGGCCCAGAGGACGCCGCCCGCGGCGCTGACGATCGTCCCGGTGAGGTCGGAAACGGCGCCGGCGTGTTCGGCGGCACCGGCGTGCCCGTCGCCGTGGACGTGTTCGTGCCCGTGCGAACCGCCGACGGCCTCGACGTAGCCCAGCAACGGACTCGCGACGAGCGCGACGTACAGCCCGTACGGAATTCCGGCGACGAGTCCCGCCAGCACGCCGCGCTTGAGCGAGGTTTCGAGCATCAGTGACAGACGATCCCCGCGGCGTGGCGGAAGTCGTGGACGGCATCGTGAACGAGCGGTTCCTGGAGCACGACCAGTGCGAACGTCAATGCCGACACCAGTGCGAGCAAAGTCGCCAACTGGGCCGGCGTCGTCGTCTCTCGGGCGAGTTCGATGCGGTGGCGAACGGTGTCCGCTTCGTTCGTCGCAGTCATGAAATCTGAATTTCTCTACTGAAAGTGTGTTTGTAAAACTTGTGGTGTTCGGCGTTGACGGCTTTCCTCGGGCCTGCCAGGTGCAGAATGGCTATCTATCAGAGAACGAATACGGTCGGAGGGCGGTAACGCCAGCCGGACAGCGACAACAATCGGCCGCGTGGAGTGATTTGCTCCACAAGTCGTGGCATTCTACGTTCCAAGTCGGACCTGCGGAATTCTTTTGTGAGAATACGGCGTGATCTACGTATGAACCCGAGTGGCGATCGTTCGCAGGTGTTCTCCGCCCTCGGGTGACCCGCCACGATCGTCCGATCTCGATCTCGGCGTGAAATTCGCGGACGAGTTATCCGAGCGAGAGCGCTTCGAGAAGCGATGTATCCTCTCCGGCGATCTGCAAGGCGAGGCGTTCCCGTTCGTCGACGTGTCGGACCTCGAGTCGCTTCCGCTCGCTGTTGCACACGATGCCGTACACGGCGAACTCCTCTGCGGTGATGAGCGAGCGTTCGAGCGGTTCAAAGCGGATATCGACGCGGAATTCGACGACCAGCGAGAGGCGCTCCGTCGCCAACAGTGTGCCGTGATCGATCGAATCGCGGAGGAGGGATCGCGTGGTTGACGAGCGGTCGTCTCGATCAAACTCGAACAAATCGAGCGATAGCACGGCGAGCTCAAGGCGAAGCAGGGGACGATCGGCCGCGACGAGTTCCGTTCGAGTACGACCGAGCGCCGGGCCGTCGAACGGATGTTCGAAAACGCGATTCGGGCGTGCGCCGATCTCGCACGACACGTCGCCACTCACGCGTTCGGATTTGACGGAACGACATCCAAAGACGCGATTCGCGTTCTTCACCGCGAGGGAGTGGTCGACGAAGCCACGGCCGAGACGCTCGTCGCTGCGATCGGATTTCGGAACGTGCTCGCACACGAGTACGGCCACGTCGACGACGAGGAAGTGTTCGAAACGCTCCAGACGGGACTCAGCGTATACGAAACGTACAGCCGACAGATCGCGCAGTGGGTGACAGCACGCAGCTAAATCGGCCGTAGGCGCCTTCCAGACTCAGTTCAATCTATCGACGGCGACTCGCGATCGAAAGCGGAACCCAGAAAGTCGCGGCGTCCCTATGATACCTACCATGGCCAGAACACTGACCGTCGACGGAATGAGTTGCGAACACTGCGAGCAGACCGTCGAGGAGGCGCTCGAAGACGTGCCCGGCGTCCGTGCGGCGTCGGCCGACCACGAGGCCGACAGCGCGACCGTCGAGGGCGACGCCGACGACGCGGCCCTCGTCGACGCGGTCTCGGACGCGGGCTACGACGCGTCCGCCTGAGGACGAGCGCTAGCCGTCCCAGGAACGACCGCCCCCGGACGTCTCGGACAACCGTTCACGGACGTCGGTCACGATCCGGTCAGCCACGCGGTGTGCCCCAAAGCGCGCGGGCCCTTAGTCCGCTGCCAGCACGCGAGCCAGGGAGTCGGCGGTTTCGTGTGCCGCGAATCGACCGTCGTCGAGCGACCAGTACTGGGCGGTCCGCCCGGTCGCGGCCGTCGTCCGAACGCACTGCGGGTGACACGTCAGGAAGAACACCTGGTTCGTGGCCGACAGCTGATCGAGCACGGCGAACACGCGCTGTAAGTGGGTCGGATCGAAGTTCGTCGCGGCGTCGTCCAGCACGACCGGGAGCGACGCGTCCGTCTGCCTGATTCGGGCGAGTCGGACGGCGAGGAAGAGCTGCTCCGCCGTCGCACGGCTCAACTCGCCGATGCCGTGGGCGGGTCCGTCCGGCCGAAGTGCGCGGAACGAGAGGTCCTGGACGCCACCGTCCAGCTCGATGCCCTCGTACGCCCCCGTGATCTCGCTGAAGATCGCGCTCGCGTCGGCGACGAGCGAGTGGACGACGTCCTCGAGCAAGCGCTCGTGCAGTTGCCCGACCATCGCCTCGGCGATCCGGTTGACCGCGTACGCCTCGCCCAGCCGTTCGAATTCGACCCGGCCCTCGTCGATTTTCGCCTGTGCCGCCTGCAGCTCGTCCTCCGAGGCGAGCGCGTCCCGGCGCTGTTCGAGTTCGACGCAGGTTTCCCGGATCGCTTCGCGCTTCGTCTCCAGTTCGTCGATCCGGTCGTTTGCTTCCCGGACGGCGTCGGCGATCGCCTCCGTATCGGGGTACGTCGCGGCGGCTTCCCGGACGACGTCGACCCAGGGTTCGTCGTCGCGGAGCGGCTCGAAGACCGCCCTCGCGGAGGCCGTCTCCAGTCGCGTCTCGACCTGCGTTCGGAGTCGATCGCGCTCCTCGAACGCGTCCTCGAGACCGCCGACCCGCTCGGCTTCGTCCGTAAAGGCCCGAATGTGCCGGAGTATTCGGTCGTCGTTCGCGGACGCATCGATCGACCGCGCTTCGTCCCACTCGGTGAGGACGGTATCGATATCCGCGATGCAGTCGGCTCGCTCGGTTTCCGCCCGTCGCACGTCTCTGGCGAGTTCGAGGTCGGCCGCGACCGTCTCGAGGGTCGCGAGGAGCTCGTCGGCGCCCGCCAGCGGGTCCTCGACCGTCCACGATGGTTCGGTCACACGGTCGAGCAGCGTCGCGACCGCTTCGAGGTCGCTCGCTAGCTCTGCCTTCTCCCGTTTCCAGTCCGCCCGGTCGCCGCGGAACGCCGCGATGTCGTCGTCGAGTTCGACGACGCGCTCGTAAAAGTCGGGAACCTCGCCGGGCGGTAGTTCCGCTGGCAGCCCCAGGCGCGTGACGAGTTCCGTGAGGTCGTCTTCCGCGTCCTCGAGTTGCGTCTCGAGGTCGGCGCGTCGCTGCGAAGCGGCCTCGATATCCCCCTGCAGAGTCGCCACCTGACTCTTGACTTCGCGATAGGGGTCGACGTCCACTGTCGGCTCGACGGACACCGTCGAATCGATCGCGTACAGGCCGACGCCGAGGAGGGCGAGTCCGACGAGCCCGCCGACCAGCGGGGTGGTCGCGAGGCCGAGCCCGGTCCCGACCGCGATCGCGAACCCCGCGACGAGCGCCGGCTTGCGCGTCGGAACCGGGATCTCTCTCGTCCCCTCGCGTTCGGACTCCATCTCGGCCAGCTCCGACTCGAGTTCCGCCTTCCGCGTTCGATCGGCCTCGAGGGCGGCAGCCACCTCGTCGCGGTCGGCCCGAAGCTCCTCGACCGTCGACGCGATATCGGTGACTCGAGCCGTGTCGACCGCACTCGTCGCTACCTCGTCGACGTGTGCGAACGATCCGTCCCAGTCCGAGTGTTGGGCCGCAACCGCCCGCTCGAGTTCGCGCTCCCTCGTTTCGAGGGTCGCCCGCCGCTCGGCGAGGCGGTCGGCCGTCTGCGCCCAGAGCGGTCGACCCGCCGCGAGCGATTCGATATCGTCAGCGTGCGCCAGGAGCCACTCGTCGTACTCGCCGGTCGTCTCGATCGACGCTCGCCGGTCGAAATCCCGTCGCGCCTCGGCGAGCGCGTCCGTCGCCGCCTCGAACCGGGCTTCGAAGTGGTCGAGCCGATCGGTCAGGTGGGTCGGGAACGACTCGACGGCGGCGCGGTCGACCTCGTCGAGCCGCGCGGACAGCGTCTCGAGCCGGCGGACCGGCTCGAACAGCTCTTCGAGCACGGTCAGTCGGTTTCGCGTCCGACGTCGCCGATCGATGTCCGCCTCGATTTCGGCCTGGTCCGCCCGCCTGGCGTCGAGTTCCTGCGTGACGGTCCGGTGTTCGTCGACCTGCCGGCTCGCCTCGTTACGGGCCTCGATCCCGTCCCTGACGGTCTGGTACGGGTCGTACAGCCGGGACGTCTTGGTGTTCGGATTCCCCCTCGAGAGCCCGATCGCGTCCGCCCCGTCGGCGAACGTCGCTTCGATTTCGGGAATCTCGGCGATATCGCCGTACGCGCCGCCGAGCAAGACGCGAGCCAGGTCGTCGGCATCGTCGATCCCCGGCGGAAGGCGCCGGAGTTCGTCGAGGCTGATCGTGTAGAGATTCCGGTACTGCCGTTCGGTGACAGGCCCGAAGATGGCGTCGGCGTCGACCGCCGGCCCGTCGTCGATCGGCGAGACGGACGGACTCGCGTGGCCGTTCAGGACGTACCGGTAACGAGCCCCGTCGTGGGAGAGTTCGGCGTCGATCCGGTAGGCGTCGGTCGCCGGCGGCACGCCGTCGCTCCGGTCGACGCCGTCGGGGAACTGGCGCAACGCCTCCATGAACGTCGTCTTCCCGGCCCGCTGGGGGCCGCCGATGACGACGAGGTCCGCGTCGAGGGTCTCGAGCCTGGCGTTTCGGAAGCAGCCGAAGTCGTCGATTCGCAGGTCGGTGAGGCGCATCTACGTCGCCCTCCGCAGGGCCAGTTCCTCCAGAACGCGCTCGCGGGCGCGGTCGATTAGTTCGTCGAGGCGCTCCTCGGTGAGCGGGAGTTCGTCCGGTCGCACGTCCTCGTGATCGTCCACCGGTTCCCAGGCCATCCCGACGTGCTCGCGAAAGCGGTCTCGCGCTTCGTCCCCGTCGAATTCGTCGGCGAGCGCGAGGAGCTCGTCGATCACGCGGTCGTCGCCCCGGAGGTCGTCGATCGACGGTATCGGCGGTCCGGTCGCGTCCCGGACCGCCTCCGTCCAGACGAACGGCTCTCGAGCGGCGAGTCCGCCCCGAAGTCGACGCGTGAGTTCACCGAGCGCGTCCTCGTCGCTCGCGAACGTCTCGTGGACGGGGCCGTTCCCGGTCAGCTCCCACCGGCAGACGTAGCCGTCGACGCCCCAGTCGGGATCGCGGACGGTCACGCTCGTTCCGTCGAACGGGTCGGCCGGCGGGGGAACGTCCTCGAGGACGGCCTCGATCCGGCGCTCGACGTCCGGAATCGAGGCGACGTCGTCGGCCCCCACGTCGACCTCGACGGTCCGCCAGACGACCGGACTCGTCGGGACGAACTCGATCTCGTAGTCGCCGTCGGCGTCGAGTTCGACGAGGTAGCCGCCGCCCGGGCCCGGCTCCCTGCTGTGACGACCCTGCGGTACGCCCGGATAGGCGATCGGCCGGTCGCCCTCGAACACCCGCGGCTCGTGAACGTGGCCGAGCGCCCAGTAGTGGATGTCGTCCTTGCGTTCGAG
The DNA here is from genome assembly GCF_023093535.1 of Halovivax limisalsi. Taxonomy (NCBI): domain Archaea; kingdom Methanobacteriati; phylum Methanobacteriota; class Halobacteria; order Halobacteriales; family Natrialbaceae; genus Halovivax; species Halovivax limisalsi. Next base: position 1,191,692 of record NZ_CP095757.1, on the reverse strand, counting down.
GTCGCTTCGGGCGACCGGGACGTACCGCCGGCCGTCGGGGTCCAGTCCCGTGTGGAGCACGCCGATGTTCGGGATCCGGTCGTCGGCCGGCGTGAACCGGCGATACATCGAGCGGCTCTCGTGGCGGTCGCGATAGGATTGTCCCCAGATCCTGGCCTCCGGCGCGTCGGCGTCGGGGTAGTAACACTCCTCGGGCTCTTCGTGGTCGAACTCGTGGACGGTCTCCGGCAGGTCGACGTAGTCGGTCGCGCTGCCGACGGGATCGTGGTTGCCGTAGGAAACGTAGGCCGGAATATCCCGCTCGGCGAGGCGCTCGAACTGCGCTTGCAGGAAGGTGTTGGCCCGGACGCTCCGCGAATCCTCGTCGTACAGGTCGCCCGCGATGACGACGAAGTCCACGTCCGCCTCGATCGCCGTCTCGAAGAGCCGTTCGACGGCGGTGTAGACCGCCGAATCGAGCGCTTCGATCGTTTCGGTCGATCCTCGATGCTGCGCGTTGAGCTGGCTTCCCAGGTGGAGGTCCGCTGCGTGGAGGAACCGGACACTCATTCGTTACCGTGAAAGACGCCGACAGCGGCATGAATCATTTGGTAGTCGGGGCGGTTCGGCGGCGCCACCTGTTCAATTCGGCCCCATCGGCGACCCGATCGTCGGCCCGGATCGGGCGAGTACACCACTCGGGGAACGATTCGCCCGTCGGACCACCTCCGGAGCGCGGAACGAGACCGCTCGAACGACGGCTCCCGATCGACCTGGGGCGACCTCGGTTCCGCGGAGTGATCGCCGTCACGAGGCGTTCGGTGCAGCGAGCCAGCCGGCGGCCGGATGCGGTTCCACCTCGGGAGGTCGAACCCCCTCGCACGGCAGTCGCTTATGCTGCCTGCCTACCAATCGGCGGTATGAGCGTCATTGCCGAGTTCTCCGTGAAATCCGACGATCTCGCACTCCATCACGCGCTGACGGCGACCCCGCGGATGATCGTCGAGATCGAGCAAGTCGTGGCGACGATGGAGGATCGAGTGATGCCGTACTTCTGGGTGAGCGGCGTCGAACAGGAGGCGTTCGAGGACGCGTTTCGAGACGATCCCTCCGTGGATCACGTCGTGCTTGTCGACGAAGTAGACGAGGCTCGGTTGTACCGGGGTGAGTGGACGGAAAACGTCGAGACCATCGTCTACGCGTACGTGGACCTCGGGGCGACCATCCTGCAGGCGATCGGGAAGGCCGACACCTGGGAACTGCGGATGCGATTCGACGGTCAGGACTCCCTCTTGCAGTTTCAAGCGTACTGTGACGAGACGGGGATCTCGTACGAGCTCACTCGAATCCAGGAGCAAGAGCAACCGATGGCGAGCGCGCAGTACGACCTCACGCCGGCCCAGCGCGAGACGCTGGTCACGGCCCTCGAAGCCGGGTACTACGAGGTGCCGCGGGAGCTGACGATGCGAGAACTGGCCGACGAGATGGGGGTCGCCCAGCAGACGCTCTCGAACCGATTCCGCGCCGCTCACAACAATCTGATTACGAGTACGCTGACGATCAGTCACTCGGACGAGCGAGCAGAGGAGTAAGTCGCTCTCCACGAATCGTCAGGAGTGCACGACCCGAAATAGTACTATACAGCGCTCCTCCTCTTCCGTGATCCGGCACTGCGTTCGGGTATGGTTGGGACCGCAATCGAGTTCGACGCGATTCTCGAAGCGTGTCAGGATCAGCACCGCCGCATCGTCCTTTCGAAACTCGCTACGGCTCCGGCGTCAGTACCTGTCGACGAGCTGGCGGCGGCGATCGCCGAGCAGAACCCGTACGCGCCGGCGGCGGCCGTTTCCGAGGCGGAACTGACGCGGATCGAGATCTCGCTGGTCCACACCCACATCCCGAAGTTAGAAGCGCTCTCGCTCGTCGAATACGATCGGGACCGCCACCGTGTGGAACCGACACCTCGGTTCGAGCAGTCAGCGCCCGAACTCATTGCTATCATCGAGGCCGATCCCGAACGGCCGGAAGGGCCGTTCGGTCGCGAGATCGTCTAGGGCCGTCAGCTGCGACGCCGGCCTGGTATCCGGTTCTGAACAGAACAACGACAGTAGTCAGTGCACCGACCGCTCGAACGACAGGGTCTGTCGCGCCGCGGGGACGCAACCGACGCCCTCGATCCAGTGGCCAACGGATTCGAATCGACCCGCCAGGGGTGCACCTGAAGCAATTATCACGCTCGACCGCCGAGGACCGGTATGCAGCGGCGCGATCAGCCGACGGAACCATCCGGAAGCCAGGGCGTGCGGGACCGAGCCACCACTCCGACGGAGGACGTGGCGTGACCGAGGACCCGCTCCCGGCCGAACACTGCTCGCCGCTCGCCGCGCTCGTCGACGAGGTGCTCGCGAGCGTCGGCTACGAGGTGGCGGCCGCCGTCGACGCGATCGACGACGCCGTCCCCGGCCACGGCGGGCTCTTCGACCCCGCGACCACTCCAGCCGAGTTGCGTCGCGCGCTCGAAGAACTGCAGGGGTCGGGGCTCAGCAGGCCGCCCGTTCCCGAGCCGACGAGCGACGCGTTCGTCCTCTACGTCGACGGCAGTTCGCGCGGGAACCCCGGCCCCGCGGGAGCCGGCGCCGTCATCGTGGACGCCGGCGAGAATCTGGATCCAGGGGAGAATCAGCTCGACGCGTCGACGAACCAGCTCGCCCGTCTCGGTCGGCCCGTCGGGTCCCGGACGGGAAACAACACCGCCGAGTACGTCGCCCTCCACCTCGGACTCGCCGAGCTGGCGGCTCGCTACGAGCCGCGCCGGGTGGACGTGCGCATCGACTCGATGACGGTCATCAGCGACGTCTGGGGCGGCGACGAGCCGACGGAACCGGGCGTCGAGACCTACAGCGAGGCCGTCGCGGTGGCCCTGTCGCGAATTCCGGACCACCGGTACACGCACCTGGCCGACAGCGACCCGAACCCCGCCGACGCGCTGGCGACGGTTGGCGCCGATATTGCGGCGCTCGGACCGGGAACGTAGTCCGTCGCTCCGGCCGATTCGAGATTCGATTCCGGGACATTCCCTGCGGTCGCAACGACCATATCCACCGCCGGAGACGGGCTGTTCATACCTGGTGGCGCAGTTGCGAAGCGGGAGGACGATTGGTCTCCGGGAGGAAACCCGTTCAGGAGTGAAGAGAACGCCGTCTACGCCCGCAGAACGGGACGGTCATCGTCACGAAACGTCGACCCGAACGCGAGGATCCGGACCGGATGCATTTTTAATTATTAGTATTGGATGGGTGTTTGAATTGGTTGTAGAAATTTATTTCCCGACCAGGTACTCAGTAGCTAGCGTTAATATCCTCTCAGCGCAATAGGACACTATGAACGAAACTCGTTCTGAGAAGAACCGTTCGTCACTCACGGTCGTCGCGGTCGCGGCCACGGTCTTCGGCGCGATGGTCGTCGGTCTCGGACTCCTGCTCGTCCCGCAATCGCCGCTCGGCGGCGGGTAGATCGGGGCGATCGGACTCTCCCTCGCGCTCGCCGGCGTCGTGACCACCGACTGGGCCGGCGAGACGCTGGGCCTCTCGACGCGAACGCGCCACAGGCTGGCACTTTCGTTCACGATCCTCGCGCTGTTCTTCCTCGTCACGTTCGTGATCGTCAATTACGCGTCCGTCGAGCCGACCGTCATCGAGGAGAGCGACTGAGCGGTCCCGCACCGACGCGCCACCGCGGCTGTCGCGACCGAGACGGCGGTCGCCGCCCTCAGCGGTTCCGACTCACGGGGAACTTCACTCGCTCGGGGTGGTCGTTGAACCGATCGAGGATGGCCTCGTACAGCGCGTTTCGGACCCGGGTTCCGCGGCGGGGATGGACGAGATAGCGAAGCCGGAGCTCGACCCACGACTCCCCCTGGACGACGTTGACCGTCGGCCCGTCGTTCACGTCGAGTTCGACGGGCGTTTCGGCCAACCGGCGTCGGTACGAGGAGACCCCGCGGGCCATCTCCTCGCCGAGTTGCTCGGTCGCGACCTCGGTCATCACCTCCGAGGCGAAGGGCAGATCGGTCTCGTAGGCGACCTGGATCGACAGTTCGTTCCAGACGTACTGGACGCCCTCGCCGTAGAAGTTCACGACCCGCGCGGAGAGGATCGTGCTGTTCGGGACCGTGACGATCCGCCCCGACGGCTGATTCGACGAGACGAGGTCGCCGCCGATCTCCCAGACCTCCGTCACGAAGAAGTCGATCGAGACCACGTCGCCGCGCATCTCCTCGATCGCGATCCGATCGCCGACCTGGTAGGGCCGTTTGATCACGATGTAGAGCCAGCCGATGAGCGAGAACAGCGGCTGCTGGAGCGCGAACGTGATCGCGAACCCGACGATCCCCAGCGAGAAGATCACGCCGACCCACTCGCTGGTGAGGATGCCGAACACGGCGATCACCGTCAGCGCCCCGAACACCAGCCGGAGGACGTTTCGCACGTCGTGCCGACGCCGCTTGTTCGCCGTCTGCCCGAGGAATGCCCAGACGATCGCGTAACTGCCGTACGCGGCGGCGACCACCGCCGCGACCGAGAGCGCCACCACGGCGAGCGGTTCCAGCGCCACGCCGTGGATGCGACCGTCGAGTCCGACTCGGCGCACAGCGAGGGAGCCACCGTACAGGGCGATCCCACAGCCCAGCGCGACGTATCCGGTCCGGCTCATACGGGGCCATTCGGCTCCGCCTTGAGAAACCCACGCATTCTCCGCGGAGGGCTCGACCGGGAGACGGCGGTCGCGGAGTACGAAACGCAGAGCACGTCGGCTCCGATCGGTGCGCACACTTGTGCGGTCGGTACCCGATTCCGAATGGCACGCACGTCGATACGTGTCGCCGGCTCCGTGGTCCCTCGACGGACGATCGTTTTCAGCCGTCCCTGAGTAACGACGGCGGTAGTGCCACCACTGAGCGCAACGGCGATACCACTTCGTCGGAACATCGCAGACCGCCTCGGCCGGGATATGAATAGAAGTTTCATTATCCCACGCTTAAATTACATAAAGAATGCATGACCGACCCCCGAAAGTAGATAGAAAGTCTACACGAACGGATCCGAAACTCGACACAGATTTCGGACGCCGATCGGGAGCTGTTGATCGCGTTCAGTGACCGGATGGATCTCCTCAAATCCGAGTACACGGACCACTGCCACGACAAGCTCCTCCGGGACGAGGTCGACGCCGAGTTCCTGGAGGTGCTTGAACCGGACGTTGTTCCGTCGGACGGTGATCAGACGCTTCGACTCGACTATGAACGGATCGACCCAGTTCTGCCACGTTTCGTCGTCGGCGTGGGTGGGCGGCATCTCGAACGAGGGGACGACGGATTCAATGCAGAATTGCAACATGGCGATACTCGTTCGATGGTTGGCATTCGGGAGCGCGTGCCGGAGGATCAGGTTGGACATGAGCTCCCCCGCGACCGTCGGCAGCGCCTCGCCCCACGAGACGTGACCGTGCGGGTGACCGACCTCAACCGTTCGACCGTTCGTCACGCGGACGTGCAGCCGCCTCCCACCGATCAGAGAAGTCCGAGAGGTTCATCCCGGCCGCACATCCCTCGCAGCAGTACCGCACCGCGTCCGCGTACTTCTCCGCGAGCGACGCCGGCGGCGCGATTTCTATTCTGAAGAGGGCGGACGGCGCCACGGTGCGATCACACCGGTAACACGCGCGGTTGCGAGCCGGCTCGCCCCCTCCGCCGCGGGATCGCTCGACGGATTTCATCCGAGAGCCCTCCGTTCCGGCGACGCCGACCCGGGGATGCGTCTCGGCCCCCAATCCTCGAAACCGAACGTGAACGGCGGATAGCGATTCGACTCTCTAGACCGCAGGCGTGCGAGACCTTTTTGTCTCAGAGGTGTGTACGCAATCATGGCTGACAAAATCCCTGATCGGGATTTGGAAGCCACGTCTCGGGTGGCCCTATCACCCGGGGCATTTCTACCCCCAGCGGAGCGCGTGGCTTCCGTCCGGATGGTTGACGTGATGAGTAATATAATTACTGGAAATTGTGCGGAATGAATCGCGTGCCCCGAAGTGGTTACGAAGCGTCGCGGTATCGGTATCGAGGATCGAAACGCGTCTCGAACGACCTCTCCCGTTCACCGTACTCCTGGGCGACATGTCCGCCCCGGTTCGACGCTACTGTCAGGCGAAAGACAGCGGTTATTCGACCGCAGCCAGCGCCTGCTGCGGACGTTGACGAGCAACGTCGCTCGAACGATATCGAACCCGCGAGATGGTAAACGACCCGTACACCTTTCCGTACCTATTCCTAATAGGAATCGTATGGCCAATAGGAAAGAGTCAACGACGATCGAACTGGAGTACCCGTTCCCTGACGAACGGATATTCCGGTACCAAGCGATGCAAGACGTCCTCTCGATCGTCGTCGACCAGCCGTACTCCGAGTTCACGATCGGGGAACTCACGACATTGATCGACGGTTCCCAGGCGACCGTTTCGAAGTCCGTCAAGCTGCTCTCGGCCGTCGGGGTCGTCAAAACGCACAAGGAGGGGCGAAAACAGTACGTCGGGATCAACCGCGACCGACTCAACAAGCCCGACCCAATCCTTTCCATTCCACAATCGGAGTTCCACGAACCGGTTCGGGCGTTTCTCGACCGACTCGAGGACGACGTCGACCAGTTAGTCGGTGTCGTTCTCTTCGGAAGCGTCGCCCGAGGAGAAGCGGACCGGGCCAGCGACGTCGATCTCCTCATCGTGGTCGAAGAAGACAAAACGTCGGCTCGACGTGCCGTCCAGTCGATCGTCCGCGAGCTTCAGGAGACGAAGTTCGACGGGAACCGGTACGCGTTCCAACCGATGGTCGAATCCGTCGAGGGCGCCCGGAGAATCGGCGAACGACTTCGAGAACAGTTCGACGACGGAATCACGTTGGTCGGGTCGGATCAACTCACGGCGGTGAGAAAGGAGGTGTACGCCGATGGTGAGTGACGACATCCGGGACGATCTGGCGGCCGCCGAACGAACGTTCGAGGAGTCACCCGTAACGATCGAAGCCGGCCTCGACGTCACCGATCCGGAACTGGTCCAACTTCGTCGCGCGTGCCGGCTTCTCGCGGCCGGCTCACACCTCCGAGAGCGGGGGTATTACACGGTCGTGATCGAGTCGTCCTTCGTCGCGATCGGGCGTTCCATTCAGTTCCGGCTCATCCACGACGGGGCGATGGCTCCCGAGGAGATCATCAGCAGTCCCGGCGGCTCTACCAGCGAGGTTCCCAGGCCGGCCTCTACGACGACCGGTTCGGTGACGAACTCGCCGATTTGTGGAGCCACAACCGGACGAAGACGTATTATCGACTCGGAATCGCGACTGAAGAGCAGGCCGAAGCGATGCACCGCCTCGCCACCAACGTTCACCACCATCTCGTCTCGACGAGTCGAGTCAAACACGAATGCATCTGCGACCCGTGACCTTGGGAGACCTATCGAAACGCGATCCAGATAGACCGGTGCCTCGGCTGTCGAAGAGCGGTTCGAGAGCTTAAAAAAACACTGACTCCGACGAATCGCAGGGCGACGCCGATCTAATCCGGGAGTACGAGGGTGTCGCACGTTCGATCCGCGCAGAAAGCCTAGGCCGGGATTTGAACCCGGGCTCTCGTCCTTACCAAGGACGCGCTTTACCGCTAAGCTACCCAGGCGCGCAGGTCAGTCTTGCTTGGAGGCAGGTAAATCGGTTTCGATTCGGGGCCTCCTCCCCTCGGGTGGTTTCGCCGCGGCCGCGCCGGCCGCATCCGTTCGGCCGGGATCAACGACTGCGGCGACCGCCTTCAGCCGTCGCCCGCGGTCGAGGAGCGATCGGGGCCGGCGCCGTCGCTCGCGAGGCCGTCGACGGGTCGCGCGTCGACCGTCTCGAGCCACTGGTCGGCCGGCGGGAACGACGGGCCGGACCGCGAGGCGAGCGTCGCCGCGACCGACTCGATCGCCGGGTCCGGTGGTGCGCCGGCGGCGGCCGCGCCCGCTTCGACGGCGAGGTCGAGCACGTCGCGTTCGAGGCCGGCGTCGAGGGCCGCCGCGTCCGCGTCGGGCGCTCGGCGCCGGGTCTGGTCGCGACCGAACGAGCGAACGGTCTCGACGGCCGTCGCGGCCGCCGCCGTGTCGGCCAGCAGCGAGAAGCCGCGGGCGACGAGGACGTCGGCGGCCACGATCGCCAGGTCGGCGGGCTGTTCGGTCGTCGACCCGTCGGCGGGCTCGTCCCGCCGTGGGGCTTCGTCGGCGGCGTCCGCACTCCGGTCGGGAGCCGACGTCTCGACATCGGCCGCAGTCTCCACGTCCACCCAGGGCTCGTCGTGGGCGAGCGAGCGGGTCAGCTGCAGGCCGTCGTAGATGAGTTGCGTGCCCGCGGCCAGCGCCACGACGTCGTCGAGCTCGACGGCCGGCTCCGCGGCGACGGCGCTCTCGATCGTCAGGACGGCGGGCGTGAGCGTGCCATCGTCAATCGCGTCGAGCAGTCGTTGGCGAAGCGGTGGCGGTGAGACGTCCGCCACGGCGTCGTGGGCGGCGCGGCGACACCGGGCGACCCGATCCATCAGCCAACGGTAGCGGCGGCGGACGCAAAGACCTTTGGAAAGTGTGCCCAGCATCGGGATATGATCGAGGTGACGACGGCGCCGGTGGCCGACGGCACACCCGTTCGATGGATCTCGCTCGACCGCCCCGCGGCGAAAAACGCGCTCACGCCGGCGGGCCTCGACGACCTGCGCGCCGCGGTCGAGTCGGCCGACGAGGCGGTCATCGTCCTCCGGGGTGCCGGCGACGCGTTCTGTGCGGGGGCCGACCTGGGGACCGTGGCGGCGCTCGACCGCGAGGGCGGCGCGAAGCTCGCGCGGCAGGGCCAGCGCGTGGCGAACGCGATCGAGGCCCGGGACGCGCCGGTCGTCGCGGCGATCGACGGCCCGGCGATGGGCGGCGGGCTCGAACTCGCGCTGGCCTGTGACCTCCGGATCGCGACGCCGCGGTCGACGTTCGGCGAACCGGGCGTCACGTTCGGCCTCTTCGGCGCCTGGGGCGGAACCGTCCGCCTGCCACGGGTCGTCGGCGAGGGCAACGCCCTCGATCTGGCGCTCTCCGGGCGGACGATCGACGCGGAGACGGCGCTGGGGATGGGGCTGGTCAGCCGAATCGAGCCCGAACCCGAGTCGGTCGCCCGCGAGCTCGCGGGGAATCCGTCTGCGACGACCGCCGCGGTGAAGGCCCGACTGCGCGACGAGGCCGACGCAGAAATCCGGTACGAGCGCGAGGTCGAGGCGTTCGCCGACCTCGTCGAGCACCACCGCGATCGATTGCGGGAGCTCGGTGAGTGACCGCCGACGGCGGCGGCCGGTCACTCGATCGGGTCGGGCGCCGGCGGCGGGTTTCGCTTGTGTTCGCTCGCCTCGTAGAGCGCCCGGACGCGGTCGACGGTCGCCCGATCGACGTCGAGTTCCCGCGCCGTCGCGGCGACGGACAGGGGCCCGTCGACGTGGGTCGCGAGGATGGCATCCAGCGTGTCGTAGTCCATGCCGAGTTCGCCCTCGTCGGTCTGGTCCGCCCAGAGTTCCGCCGTCGGCGTCTTCTCGACGAGGTCGTCGGGGACGCCGACGTGGCGGGCGAGCTGGCGGACCTGGGCCTTGTAGAGGTTGCCGATCGGGTGACAGTCGACGGCGCCGTCGCCGTACTTGGTGAAGTAGCCGACCGCGGCCTCGCTGCGGTTCCCCGTCCCCAGCACGAGGCGATTCTCGTGGTTCGCGACGAGGTAGTTGAACACCGCTCGCACGCGAGCGCGAGCGTTACCGACCGCCCGGTGGTCGCCCTCGGCCTCGGGATAGGCCGACAGCAGGACGTCGACGACCGATTCGACCTCGAAGACGTCGAACGTCATGCCCAGGTCGCGGGCGACGCGTTCGGCGTCGCTCCTGTGTTCGTCCGCGCTGACGCGAGCCGGAAGGACGAGTCCGCGGACGTTCTCGGGGCCGAGCGCCTCGGTGGCGAGGTGGGCGGTGAGCGTGCTGTCGATCCCGCCGGAGAGCCCGAGGACGGCCCCGTCGGCGCCCGCCGCGTCCGCCTGGTCGCGGATGAAATCGACGACGTGTTCGCGCCGCGTCTCGAGTTCGGCCTCGGAGAACTGCAGGTCGAGCATGTGCCCTCGTTTTCCCTCGCCGACCAAATAGCTACGCCACACGCGAAAAGGGTGCCCGATCGGTCACATTTTGTTCCAAGAACCTACGTAGACACCGCAGTACTCCCGAAAATATTGCGACTCTGGCACACCCGTTCGCTCGGCGGGTCGATCGATCAGCGCGAGCGGCCGGGCGGGAGGCTGTTGGCCGCCCGGAGGTCGTTGAGTTCGTCCATCCGGCAGATTCTGAGGCGGAGGTCCGACCGGGGTCTGGCCGTACAGGGTAAGATCATGTCGGCCTGGCGATCGACGTCGTAGTAGCGCCTCGCGTCGGACTGGTCGACCTCGCCGGCGAGCAACTCGGCGGCGCAGGTGGTACACCAGCCCTGCTGGCAGTCCGCGGGCAGCCAGATGCCCTGTTGGCGGGCGGCGGCGAGGACGTACTCGTCGGCCTCGACCTGAATCGTCGCCGTCTCGCCGGGGTCGATCCCCTCCACGTCGCAGTCCGTCGGGGCGATGAGTTCGACGGCGTAGCTGGTCACGGGAGAATCCGGCCGCGGGCGCCAATGAGCGTGTCGGTCGCGGCCGGCCCCCGGCCGCCGAACCGTGGCGGAACCTGGCTACGCACTGTCGTTGAACCGCCGGTTCGTCGAGTAGGGGGCGTCGCCGGGTTCGCCGCGGACGAAGTGGCCGGCGGGGTTGATCTCGCCGTCGCGCTCCATCGAGAGGAGTTCGACGAACCAGGCCTCGTGCTCGATCTCCTCCTGAAGGATGCGCTGGGCCATGTCGTAGGTCCGCGGGTCGACGTCGCGGGTCATGTCGCAGATCTCCGACCAGGTGCGGATCGCACACCGCTCGGCTTCGAGCAGGACCTCGAGGACGTCCTCCGCGGTGAGGTTCGTGATGTCCAGTTGCCCGCCCTCGTCGTCGTAGGGAACGGGGAGTTCGGCGTCCGGACAGGAGGCGCGGTCAGCGAAGTCGCGGATGTCGTTGGGCAGGTGGCCCCCGAGTTCGTACACGCGGGGCACGACGAGTTCGAAGTGCGCCCGGTCCTCCAGCCGGGCGTCCTCGGTGATCTCCTTGTAGTCCTCGTGGCCGGCGAGGTGCATCCGCAGGTTGGTGTAATAGTAGTACGTCGTAAACTCCGCGCCGATCGCGTCGATGAGTTTCTCCCGGAGCTCCTCGGGGTCGAGGCCGCGCTCGCGTAGCACCGCCATGCCGACCCGCTCGCTCGTATCGCCCGGACTGATCGACCCGGAGCCGTGAGGCGTGTCGTCTGCCATGGGCGTGGGAGAGTCCCACAGAGGCCCACTTAGAGATGGGCATGTCCACCCGTACTGAACTGACGCGAGTCGGTGACAGTCCGGTCGTCGAACGGGTCCTCACCCGTCCCGGATCGGGGTATCGATCCGCGACCACCGTCGATCCCGCATCGTCGCGTCGACCTCGACGCTCCGGAAGCGGTTCGTTCAAGAGGGAGGCCGCCATACTGCCGATGCGGTCGAGACGAGCGCGCCGGTGGTCCAGTGGTAGGACATTAGCTTCCCAAGCTAATAGCCCGGGTTCAATTCCCGGCCGGCGCATCCTGTCGCGAACTATTCGTGAGCGACAGGTGCGCCACGGAGGGAATTGAAGTAGATCAGCCACTCGTACGCTGGCGCGTGACCGATCCACTTCCATCTCGCTGAAACCCGATCGCGTCCGCCCCTCGTCACCACCGTCGAGCCGATCCGTCAACCAATTCACGTAAGTAGAACCGCTCGAAATGCCCTGCCAAGTATGGGTGTGCGAGCGGCCGTCGACCGAGTGACGTCGGGCGTCACGACGCACAATCGGCTGGTGCTCGTCCTGTTCGTGCTGGTGACCGCGGGCGTCGTCGCCGGCGTGGCCCAGGACTCGGGCGGCGCCCAGCAGGGGATCGACGAGGACGCGCTGGGGTCGACCGACGTGTACGAGGCCGCCGAGTACATCGGCGAGCGCTACGGCGACGAGTCGGCCGACGACGCGACGGCGACCGTCGACGTCTACGTCCGCGACGAGGAGGAGTCGGTCCTGCGCCGGGACGCCCTCGCGGCCGTGCTGGAGTACCAGCTCGCGGTCGCGGAGGAATCGGTCGTCGCGGAGAACCTGGCCGAGGGCGGCTTCGAGAGTCCGGCGAACGTCGTCGCCCGGGAACTGGCCGGCGATCCGAACGCGGATCTCGAGACCCAACGGGCGGCGCTGGCCGACGCGAGCGACCGGAAGGTCGAGGCGACCGTCGCGGAGACGTTCACCGGCGGCGAGGCGACCCGGTTCTTCCTGCCCGCCTCGTACGAGTCCGGCAGCACCGAGGCCGACGGACTGCGGATGACGATCGCGTTCGAGGCGACCGGCGACGGCCAGTTCGGATCGAGCGCGCCCGAGGGCGTCCAGCGGGTGCTCTACGAGACGGCCGACGGCTACGACGACCCGGAGATCTTCACCATCGGGCAGTACGCCCTGGCCGACCTCAACCAGCAGTTCATCGGCGACAGCCTCTGGCTGGTTCTGCCGCCGATCCTCCTGTTGCTGGTGATCGTCCTCGGCTTCGCCTATCGCGACGTCACGGACGTGGTCCTCGGCTTCGTCGGGACGATCGCGGCGCTGGCCTGGACGATCGGGCTGATGGGCTGGCTGGGGGTGCTCTCCCAGATGACGTCGCTGATCGTGCCGGTGTTGATCGTCGCGATCAGCATCGACTTCGGCTTCCACGTCTTCATGCGCTACCGCGAGGAGCGCGGACCCGACGAGGGCATCCGCAAGGCGCTCGCACGGTCGACGAGCGCGGTGGCCGTCGCGTTCGGCCTCGTGACGATCACCGCGGCGATCGGATTCCTGGCGAACCTCACCAGTCCGGTCCCGCTGGTCCGGGACCTCGGGATCGCGATCACGCTCGGCGTGGTCGCGTCGCTCGTCGTCTTCACGACGCTCGTTCCCGCGCTGAAGGTGAGCGTCGACGGGCTCTGGGAGCGGTTCGGGTTCGACCGCCGCGGCGCGGCGCTCGGAAAGGGGCGCTATCTCGAGCGCGTGCTGGGCGCCGGCGTCACCGCCGCGGAACGGGCGGCGATCCCCGTGATCGTCGTCGCCCTCGTCGCCGGCCTGGCCGGCGGCGCGGCGTTCGTCGACCTCGAGGAGGAGCCGTTCCAGCAGGCCGACCTGGACGACGTCCCGGAGTGGCAGGAGAACCTGCCGGGCCCGATGGCGTTCGAAGCCCATCAGACCGAGGCCGCGGAACGGCTGACGTTCGCCCAGTCGGGTTTTCAGGCGGATCGTGAGGGGTTCACCGGAGATACCGCCGGGAGCGGCTTCACCCAGATCCTGATCGAGGGCGAGGACGGCGTGGCCACGCCCGCGGCGATGACCGCCGTCGCGACGGGTCACGAGGCCGCCGAGTCGGCCGACGCGGACGTCGTCCTCCGGCAGGGCGAGGCAGTCCACGTCGTCTCGCCGCTGTCGGCGATGCGGGCGGTCGCCGCCGAGAACCCGGACTTCGCGGAGCGGTTCGCGGCCGCCGACGAGAACGGCGACGACGTCCCCGATCGGGATCTCGAAGCGCTCTACGACGCGTTCTACACCGTCGCACCGGAGCAAGCATCGCAGGTCATCGAGCGAACCGACGACGGGACCTACGCCTCGATGCTGGTCATGGTCCCCGCCCGGTCGACCTTCGGCTCGGACCGGGCGGATGCGATGAACGGGATCGCCGACGAGATGGCCGCCGAGTCCGGTCTCTCGACGACCGCGGTCGGCGTGGGGACGGTCAACGAGGCCGAACTCGGCGCGATCACGGACGGGATCGTCCTGACGATGGGACTGGCGCTGCTCGGCGTGTTGGTCCTGCTGACGGTCGTTTATCGCGTTGTTCGGGGCAGCGCGACCCTCGGCGCGGTGACGGTGCTCCCGATCGTCCTCACCCTGGGTCTCGTTATCGGCGGCATGTGGCTGCTCGAGCAGCCGCTGACCATGTTGACGGCGCTGCTCGTCAGCATCACGATCGGGCTGGGAATCGACTACAACATCCACGTCAGCGATCGGTTCGCACACGAACTCGAACGCGGGCGCGACGCGAGCGCGGCGTTGCGCGAGGCGGTCACCGGCACCGGCGGCGCCTTGCTCGGCAGCGCGGTCACCTCCACCGGGGCGTTCACCCTGCTGATCCTGGTTCCCGAGCCGCAGTTCACATCGTTCGGGATCATCGTCGCGCTGGCGCTGTCCGCGTCGTTCGTCCTCTCCGTGTTCGTCCTCCCGAGCCTCCTGTGGCTGTGGGCTGGCTGGAGCCGATCGAGCGGCGGGCTGGCGGACCAGCGGTCCTCGAACGAGGTCGGCGACCCCGCCGAGTGATCGAGCGGTGGCCCGTGAGCCGGCGAGAGAAGTAGCCGAGGGGTGGGTCGCCTTACTCGAGCAGGCCGAGGTCCTCGAGGCGCGAGACGATCTTGTCGACGGCGTGTTCGGCGTCTTCGGGTTTCTTGCCGCCGGTGATGACGAGCTTACCCGAGCCGAACAGCAGCGCGACGACTTCGGGCTCGTCGAGGCGGTAGACGAGGCCGGGGAACTGCTCGGGTTCGTACTCGATGTTCTCCAGACCGAGCCCGATCGCGATCGCGTTCAGGTTGAGGTTGCGGCCGAGGTCCGCGGAGGTGACGATGTTCTGGACGACGATCTCCGGGTCCTCGTTGACCTGAATCTGGAGTTCGCGCAGTTTGTCGAAGACGATGCGCAGGCTCTCGTGGACGTCGTCGGTGCTCTTCGCGCCGGTGCAGACGATCTTCCCGGAGCGAAAGATGAGTGCCGCGGACTTGGGATTCTGGGTGCGGTAGACGAGACCGGGGAACTGCTCGGGGTCGTAGTCGGCCCCCTCGAGGTCCATCGCGACGCTCTGGAGGTCGAGTTCCTGCCCGATGCCGGTCGACGCCACCACGTTCTCGATGTTGATGGTGTCCTTCGGATCCGTCATTGGTCGCTTAAAAAGACGTATTTAACCTTTATAAAGGTTGGTACCGTCGCTGATCGGTCAGGCAGAACGACTGTGTACGACGGGCGTCAGACGCTCGTCGGGCGGTTTTGCCGGGTTCCGGCATCGGTGCTGGTGCGAGGGAACGTCGCGTTCGTATCGGTCTGCCGACAGTACAGTGTCGCTTCGGGTACCGAAGCGGTACGCTCATAGCCCGCCCAGCGCCACGCACGTGTGTGTACCTCCTCGAACTGGGCGGCGAGGACGATGCATTCGCTCGCGCGGAGGCCGCGAGCGCCGCGACCGGCGTCGAGACCCTCGCGCCCGGTCTCGCCCTGGCGAGCGCCATCTCCCGGGAGCGGGTTCGCGGACTCGCCTACACCCAGCGGGCGAGCGAGGTCGTCGGCCGGACGGACGCCCACGTCGAGAGCGCGCGCGTGCTCCTGGAATCGGCACCGCTCGACCGCGAGGGGTCGGTCGCCGTCCGGGCGCGCGACGTGAAGGGGACGAGCGGCGTCGACTCCGCCGCGGCCGAGCGCGCGCTCGGGCGGGTGCTCGTCGACCGGGGGTTCGACGTCGACCTCGACGAACCCGATCACGTGCTGCGGGCGGCGTTTTCGGCGAGGAAAGCCGGCGACGACCCGAATCGGGCGTCCGAAGACGTCTCGGTCTGCGCGCTCGGCTGGCTCGCGGCCGAGAGCGTTCGCGACTTCGGCGACCGCCGACCGACCGACAAGCCGTTCTTCCAGCCGGGGAGCATGGACCCCCTGCTGGCGCGCGCGACCGCGAACCTGGCGGGCGCGCGTCCGGGGCGGACGATCCTCGATCCGATGTGCGGCACGGGTGGCGGCCTCGTCGAAGCGGGCCTCGTCGGCGCGGACGTGATCGGGACCGACGCGCAGGCGAAGATGGTCCGCGGTGCGCGCGAGAACCTGGCGCACTTCCTCGATGGCGAGGAACCGTCGTCGATCGGAGTCGACCGCGGCGACTGGCACGTCGCGCGCGGCGACGGAACGCAGCTGCCCCTCGCCGACGACGCCGTCGACGCGGTCGTCTTCGACGCGCCGTACGGCCGGCAGTCGAAGATCGAGACGCACGGACTCGCCGACCTCGTCGCGGGCGCGCTCGCGGAGGCCCGTCGCGTCGCCGATCGCGCGGTCCTCGTCGCGGATCGGCCCTGGGCCGACGCGGCGCGTGACGCCGGCTGGGCGATCGAGGCGTCGTTCGAACGACGCGTCCACCGCTCGCTGACTCGCCACGTGCTTGTGCTTGCGTAAATTCAGGATCTCGTCATCCACTCGCGGAGATCGACGATCCGCTGGGACGGGGGCGATCCGACGACGATCTTTCCAGCCCCGATTTCGTCAGTGACCGTCGCGCCCGCCGCCACGACGGTCCCGGCACCGATTTCGACGCCGGGGCCGACCACGGCACCGGCGCCGACGAAGACCCCCTCGTGGAGGATGATCCGCTCGAAGACGTCGTTTCTGAACTCCATTCCTCGCGCTCCCAGATCGTGCGTGACCCCGACGACGCTGCAATTGGGGCCGATCTGGACTGCCTCCCCGATCTCGGCGTTCTCGACGTACGTTCCCGCGTTGACGTCGATATCGTCCGCCAGATGGCACTTCTTGAGGGATGCCCGTTCGTAGATGCGACAACCGTCACCGATCTCCGAATCGTGGACGGTGACGAACTCCCGGATTTCCGAGTACCCGACGCCGGAATCGACTATCCTCGCCGATTCGTCCACCTCAGCTGTCATCGATATGGTGCTTCGTTGCCGAGAGTATGTATGTTGGGTATCGGAAGGAAGACGTCGTGTTTCGGGCGCTGCGGTACACCCCGGCATCGGAAAGCGCCCCGGTTCAGCCCGAAAATCGATCCGACTGACAGGCACTGTTACCGTTTCTCCTACCGAGCGGAGTGTGGCTTTATTGGGTTGTCCGACCGATATAGGGACGCAATGGAAGCAGAAACGCTGCGCGAGCGACTCCAGGAGAACGGCGAGTTGATGGTCAACGTCTCGGACTTCGACGCCCAGATCGAGCTGCACCTCCACGACACCACGATCGAGGAGGACACCGTCACCCTCGAACTCGTCGACGGCACGCTCGAGTTCGACACCGACGAGGTCATCGGCGCGTGGAAGCACTACCACTCGCTCGAGGACTACGGCCTCGACTGACGGCGAACGCGGCCGCCGCTCCGCGCGCGGCCGCGACGGCCGTCGAACGCGCGGGACCATGGTTTTCTATCGCGAACGGGCGCGCTCGCGGAGGGCTTCACCCTCGTCGGTTTCGACGCGGAGTTCGGGGACGGTGACGGTGCCGCCCGACTCGTCGATCGCGACGAACGTGAACGAGGAGGCCGTCGTCCGTTCGGTCTCGGCCGTCCGGGGATTCTCGCGCCAGGCCCGGAGCGCCACCTCGGCGCTCGTCTCGCCGGCGTCGTAGACGTAGGACTCGACCAGCGCCGTGTCGCCGACGTGCAGCGGCCGCTCGAAGTCGAGTTCGGTCACGCTGGCAGTGACGCAGGGCTCGCCGGCGAAGCGCGTCGCCGACATCGTCCCCACCTCGTCGAGCCACATCATCAGGTTGCCGCCGTGGAGCGTCCCGAGGCTGTTGGCGTGGTGGGGTTCGACCCAGAACCGGTTCCGTATGCGCGTCTCGAGGAGCGTCGGCATACGTGGGATCGATCACCCCGGCGAAAAAGAGTGGCCCCGTACATGTCGGGGGCGAGCGCCGGGTATACGCCAGGACGAGCACAGCGCGTCGGATCCGTTGGCAGCCCACACCGTGATTCGGTGTCCGTGGTGTCGACCGTTCGCGCACCCGAACAGTGGGCGGTCGCTGACCTACGCCTCCCGGCCGAGTTCCGCCAGCAGGTGCGAGACGTGGATCCGGTCGCTCGTCCCGGCCTGCATGTCGAACTCGATGTCGGCGGCGAGGCGGTGGAGTTCGGCCAGGCGCTCGCCCTGGTAGCGCTTGCGCCCCCGTTCGAGGATCGCGTCGAGCACCTCCATGCCGTCGAGCCCTTCGTCGACGAGCAGGTCGTCGAGGGTCTTCCTGGCGTCGGTGAACTCGCCCGCCTCGGCGTCGTCGAGCATCCCCGAGATTTCCTCGTCGAGGCCGACCTCGCCGAGGACCTCGTAGGCGGCGCTCATCGTGATTTCGCCGGCGTCGACGGCGGTCGTCTGGGCGGCCAGGATCGCCTCCCGGAGGTTGCCGCCGGCGTAGCCGGCGACGAACTCCAGCCCGTCCTCGTCGTACTCGACGCCCTCCGCCCGGACGATGGGTTCGAGCACCGAGACGATCTCCTCGCTGGTCGGCGCGCGCATCGTCACGGGGAAACACCGCGAGCGGATCGGCGGGATCAGCTTCGTCGGCTGCCGGGTGGTGATGAGAAAGCGCGTCGTCCGGTGGTGTTGCTCCATGATCCGCCGCAGCGCCTGCTGGAAGTCCTCGCGGACGGCCTCGGCGTTGTCGAGCAGGAGCGTCTTGTGCTCGCCCGCGACGGGCGCGTAGCTCGCCGACTCCTTGAGGACGTGGTTGATCATGTCCCGCTTGGACATGTCCGAGCGGCCGACGAGGAAGCCCTCGAAGCGCGGATCGTTCTTGATCTCCGTCTTCGTGCGCCCGAAGAAGTCGGCGACGTTGATCTCGATCAGGTCCGAATCGGGACGGTCGTGTCCCGCCCTGGCGAGCGCCCGGGCGGCTGCGGTCTTGCCGCTCCCCGGCGGCCCCTGGAGGATCAGGTTCAGCGGTTCGTCGACCGACTCGCCGAGCATCTCGCGGGCGTCGGCCTGCGGCAACTCGTCGAGGGTCGGGGCGTAGGCCTCCGTCCACAGCGGCGCGTCCATCGAGGCCATCTAGGGCCGGCGACGGTAAGAATCGGTCGGTTGGTCGACGTGGCAGCCCGACCGCTCACCGCCGGCGGTCGTACCGGTGGCGAACGAGGCCCGGATCGGTGGCGAGCGCGGCCGGGATCGGTGGCGAACGAGGCCTACTCGTCGGCCTCGCGGAGGGCGACGGTTTCGGCGACGAGATGGCCCGATCGATCGTACGGCGTGGCGGCGTCGAGATCGTCGGGGGTCCCCGCGTAGACGATCGCCGTCAGGGACCGCGCGTCATCCGCGGTCTCGTTCGCCCGCCCGTCCGTCGAACCGTTCGTCGATCCGTTCGCCAGCCCGTCGAGGTCGTACTCGATTTCGACGCCCTCGTGCAGTCCCGGTTCGAGTTCCTCGCTCGTCGCGAGGACCGATTCGTCCGTCACGTCGGCCCACCCGCTTTCGTTCGCCGAGACGTTCGCCGCGTCGACGGATTCGTTCGACGGGACGACGGCGACGAACCCGCCGTCGGGCACCCCGACGTCGACCGTCATCGCCGACTCGTTGGCCGACAGGATCGAAAGCCGCGGGGGCCCGTCGTAGACGATTTCGATGGCGGAGAGCTCGCCGCCGGTGGCGGTGTAGACCCCCAGCGTGTAGTTGCCCGGCGCGACGTTTCGGGGGTCGACCTCGAACGTCACTTCGCGGGTTTCCTCCGGGTCGAGCGCGAACACCTGGCGGCCGAAGAGGTCGCCGCCGAGGCGCAGTTCGACGGACTGGCGAAGTTGCTCGCCCGTCGGGTTCGTGACGTTGGCCGAGACGTTGATCGTCCCGTTGGTGGTCGCCCGTTCGGGGGCCGATAGCGACCGGATAGCGAACGAGTCGGCGGCCGTCGCGTCGCGGTCGGGATCGGTCACCGTCGCCGTCTCCGAGACCGGGTAGCCGTCGACGATGTAGGGGCGATCGCCCTGTCCCTCGTCCGGATCCCTGTCGAACCCGGCCTCGTCCGTCCGATCCCGATACACCGTGGCCGTGAGGCGACCGACGAGTTCCCGGTCGACGTCGTCGGCCTGCGAAACGGTCACGTTAGCGTGCTCGCCGGCGCTCAGCCTGTCGGAGACGCCGACGACCGTGTCGCGTTCGTCCGTGATGACGACGTAGCCACCTTCCGAAAGCGTAACGGACTCGACGGTGACGACGCTACCGTTTCCGTCCTGGTCCGGGAACGAGATCGAGGCGTACGGGTCCTCGGTGACCTCGGCCCCGAACAGGGCCGGGGCCTGCCCCACGACGAACCCGGCACCGACGACGATGCCGACGACGGCCAGGAGCGCGATCGACCGCTTCACCGTTCCGATCGAGAGTGCCGGGAACATGAGGCGACGTGTCTGTGATCGGGACTACGAGCGCCACCTACCTAAATCCGATCCAAACTGACCATCATTTTGTAAAATAGGAGAGTGAGAATGTACACTATCAATGGTATTCTACGCTCTTTGTTTCAGTTAATTAGTTATTATAATATCATTGCATGATACTGGATGTCAATCTCATATTCCCGCATAATACATATGGACCTGACCCTATTATATTATTTTAATATCTCTTTAGTTAAAGCTATAAGCAAGTAATATGAATTTCCGGGCGCATGACTCCCATCTCCCCTGAGCCGGGGTTGTCCCCATCGCGGGCGCATCACGGTTTCCCGCCCGCCTTCCGTCACCGACGAGTGTCGGCGACGTCCCTTCCGGCGCGTCTCCGCCACCGTCACAGCACTAGTCGCGAGGTGGCAAACAGTGACCGGCGTATCGCGTCTTCGAAACCGGGATGGTCGACACGCTCGCCAGACGCCCGAACGAGCGGACCGGATCGTGTACGATGATCGTCGCACTCATCCTCGCCATCATCGGCCTCACGATGGGGATCGCGGTCGTCCAGTGGTACGGGCTGCGTCTCTCGGGCGTCCTCGCGGTCCCCCTGTTTGCCGTCTACACGCTCTACGACTTGCTGGCGATCCCGGTGTTCGTCGTGGCGGGCGTAGCCGCGTACATCGGCGTCGGAATACTCAGACGTCGCACGTTCTGTTTCGGCCGCCAACTGCTACTCGCGGCCATGGCGATCGGGGCCGCGGTTCCGCTCCTCCTCTACGGGGTGCTCTCCGCCATCGGCCTCGTCTCGGTCGAGCTGTCGTCGCTCACGGTGATGGGCAGCATCATGCCGGGCGTCGCCGCGTACAACTTTCACCAGCTCGACGACCGGACCGATCGGATCGACGATTTGATCGCGAGCGTGGCCGCCTTCGTCGGGCTCGTCGCGCTCGGCGCCGCCCTCATCAACATCTCCTTCGCACCGCACCTCGGCCGGATCGTCCCGCCCTTCCTGTTCACACCCGAGGCAGACGTCGCAGCCCTCCGCCGGGCGACGATCGCCGACATCGAGGCCGGGCTCGAGACGCCGCCGACCGTCCTCTTTGCCGCATTCGCCGTCGGAATCGCGGCGACGGAAGGGGCCTACCACCGTTACGGCGTCAGGTTGGCCGGCATCATCGCGATGCCCCTGCTCGCGCTCTTTTCGCTGCAATCGGCGATGGTCGTCCCGCTCTACGTCGCGGGGACGGCGATCGTCTACGCGACGATAACGACGATCCACCGGCGAACGCTGCTGTACGGGCGGGTTCTGCTGGGGCTCTCGATCGTCGTCGGGCTGCTTTCGATTCTGCCGGTGGCGATCGTCGCCCCGCTCGCTCCGGGTATCCACCTGTTCTTCACCGGGGTGCTGACCGGCATCGGGGCCTACAATCTCCACCGGGTTCCGTCCGCCCACCGGCCGGCCTCGGTCGCGCTCTCGACGGCGCTCTTCGTCTCGGTGCTGGGGTGGCTCCGGTTCTTCGTCCAGCCGTCGCCGGACGGTGCTCTCTCCGAGCCGTCGATCGCCTCCGTCGGCCTCTGCCTCGCCGGGCTCGCGGCCGGCGCGCTTGCCCTCATTCGGCTCGAACGGCTCACGCCACCGACCATCCGGCGAGCAATCGACACGACGGGTACACGGAGCCAAACACCATGACACGCAACGCCATCGATCGAGCGACGAAGGTCGTATCGACCGTCCGAGAGCGATTGCAGGGATATTCGCTCGAGCAGTTCCAGCCAGGGCTGGCCCACCGACGGCGCCTTCAGGAGATCGACGTCAAGATCGTCGTCTCGGGCACGCGCGGGAAGTCGGGGATGACACGGCGGATCTACGAGGTACTCGACAGTCGCGGGTACGACGCGTACGCGAAGATCACCGGCAACCATCCGCTCTCGCTCTACGAGGGCGAGGAACACGAAATCGAACGCGGCGAGCGCGTCACCCTCTACGAGAACGCGCGCGAGCTCGAAGCGTACGAACCCGCCGACGCGCTCGTCCTCGAAAACCAGGGGATCACCGACTACACCACCCGTCTGATGAACGAGACGTTCGGTCGGCCGGACGTCTTCGTGATCACCAACGTTCGGCAGGACCACCGCGACACGCTCGGGCGCGATCGGGGTGCCATCGCCCGGTCGTTCGCCCGGGCGGTGCCGGCCGGCACGCACGTCGTCAACGGCGAACGCGACCCCGACCTGCGGGCGTACCTCGAACGCGAACTCGAGTGCGTCGGTGCGACCGTCAGCCACGTCGACGTACCCGAGGCCCATCGATCGATCCCCGGAGCCGAGGTCGTCTACGGGATCGACGAGGTGCTGCGTGCCATCGACGAAGCGCCGCTCGCTGACCCCCTGCGGGAGTCCTTGCTCGACGAGTACCGCGTCGAGTGGACCGAACTCCCGCGCGGGCGGGTGTTCAACGCGGCGTCGGTCAACGACGTCGAGAGCACGGAGATGATCCGGCGGGCGCTCACCCCCGACGGCACCGTCGTCACGCCGCTTCTGTATCTCCGGCCGGACAGGCGGGCGCGAACGGCATCGTTCCACACCTATCTGGACGCGCTCGCAGACGCCGACGCGATCGACCGGGCCGTCGTCGTCGGCGAGGACGCCGAGTTGTTCGCCAAGCGAGCGTCGTTCCCGGTCGACGTCCAGCCGGACGATCCCGATATGGCCGGGACGGTGCTCGAGAGGGCGCTCGCGGACGGCGGGCCGCTCCTCCTGATGGGTAACACCGTCGCCCAGTTCATGCGCGCGCTCGACGAGGAGATCGAGGAACGGGCCGCGGCGTTCGAGGAGATCGACGACCGGCCCGAACCCCCGCGCCAGGAGCAGGAGATCGACGATCCGGCCGCGGTGTCCGGTCGAGTCGAACCACCGCGTCAGGAGCGGACGGCGCCGACGATTCACGAATCGAGCGGCTCGCTGGCCGCACCCATCTCCGTAAGCGAGGAAGACGATGAGGTGTCGGTCGAAGAACTCATCGTCGTCGGCGAGTCGTTCCGGGGCCGGAGCGATCAGTCCGAGGGACGGGACCAGCCGCTGGAACGGAGCGACGGCGATCGGCGGACCGGAGACGAGGCTGGCGAAGAGGCGGACCCGGTGGTGGCAGGGGCCGGGGCGAGCGGGGGCGAGGAGACTCGAGCGATGAATCGAAACGGGCCATCGTCACGGCGCGAGGGCCGTGACGTCGGCGGGTTGGAGGGTGGGCACGGGGAGAGTGGTAGAGGGACGGGAGACTAGGCGATCCGGACGGGTGCGACCGCCGTACCGCAGTCGACCACCGCAGGAGACGGTTACACTCCACCAGACAGCAACGATGACAGGTAACGATACGAACGGACGGACGAATCGCTTTCGACCATCGAGGCGGGCGATGCTGGCCGGTATGCTGGGGACGCCCGCCTTGCTGGGCGTCGCCGTGGGCAGCTACGAGGCTGCCACCCGGTCGAGCGTCGACGCCGAGGACGAGGTCACGGGCACGGTCTGTGACCTCGCCTTCGGGCAGGATCACCTGGCCGCGGAACCGACGGGACTGTCGGCCGACCCGCGGGTACTCGACGAACTCGGTATCAGCGAGGGCCAACAGCTCCGCGTGCGTCGGACGGACGACGAGTACGCCATCTACACGGTCCTCGAGGAGCGACCGGAGGCGCCGAACGACCTCGTACGGATGAGCGGCGAGGGTCGCTGCCGACTCGACCTCGAGGGACGGGAGTTCCCCGGCGTCGAGGACGAGGAGTGCCCGGAGCCCCTCGACGGCTGCTCGCTGGCCGACGCGGAGTTCGAGGCGACGCTCTCGGCGAGCGTCGTCGACGACAAATCGGCCACCGAGGCCCGCAAAAACGGCGGCTTCGTCGAGCATCTCGCGGACTACGGCTCGAACGAGATCTTCCTCGCGCCGAGTGGGGGCCAGATCGAACCGAAGACCCACGAGCAGGCCCACGTAGCCGGAGAAGTCGCCAAGGTCACCACCTGGCGGGCGATGGGCTGGCGAAAAGGCGGTGGCTCGTTTACCCGCTATCACGTCCCCTCGCGGCTGATCGATCCGGCGTCGTTCCCGGACCTCGAGACGGTGGCCGACCGGGACTTCGAGACGGCCGTCAGCTTCAACGGACTCTGCGACGACGGCATCGAGGTCGGCGGGGACGCCAGCATGGCGTTCAAGCAGATGCTCGTCGATTCGATCGAGCAGCTGATGCCGAGCTGTTCGATCCCAGTCCGGGCGGTCGACAAGTTCACCGACGAGGAGCTGCTCGTCAACCGGCTGGGCGACGACGGCATCTTCATCAGCCAGTCCTGGGACGTCCGGCGCGCGTACGCCGACGAGATCGCCTACGGCGTCGCGGCCGCGTTCGGCGCGTCGGTGCAGCCGACGCTGAATAGTTGCTAGGGGGATCGGCCCCCCGATTCGAAGACGGTTTAGCCGTCCCGGCCCGAGTCACGCTCGATGAGTTTGTGCGTGACGTTTCTCGGGACGAGCGGGGCCGTGCCAACCGTCGATCGAAACCCGAGTTCGATCGCGGTCGCCCGCGAGGGCGAGTCGTTTCTCTTCGACGCCGGCGAGGGGACCCAGCGCCAGGTGATGCGATACGGGACGGGGTTCGACATCGATCGCATCTTCGTCACGCACGCCCACGGCGATCACGTCCTCGGCCTGCCGGGGCTGGTCCAGACGCTCGACTTCAACGATCGGGTGCGACCGCTTTCGATCACGGTTCCCCGCGGCGCGCGCCGACAGATTCGGTCGCTGATATCCGCGCTCGACACGCGTCCCGGCTTCGAGCTTCGGATTCGCGAAGTCGTCGCCGGCGATGTCGCCTATCGCGGCGAGGAGTACGAGATTCGCACCTTCGAGACGGATCACGACACGCGCTCGCTCGGCTACGCGCTGATCGAAGACGAGCGCAAGGGTCGCTTCGACCGCGAGCGGGCCGAGGAACTCGGCGTTCCCGTCGGGCCGAAGTTCTCCCGGCTACACGAGGGCGAGTCGGTCGAACTGGACGACGGCACGGTCGTCGAACCCGACCAGGTGGTCGGCGATCCGCGGCCGGGTCGCAGCCTGGTCTACACCGGTGACACGCGCCCCAGCGCGGAGACGGTCGCCGTCGCCGACGACCCGGACCTGCTGATCCACGACGCGACGTTCGCGTCAGATAACGCCGAGCGAGCGACGGAGACGGCCCACGCGACCGCGCGCGGCGCCGCCGAGATCGCGAATCGCTGCGGGGCGAAACGCCTCGCGCTGGTGCACCTCTCCTCGCGGTACGCGGGCGATCCGTCGGCGCACCTGGCCGAGGCTCGGGCTGTGTTCGACGGTCCCGAAGAGCGGGTGTTCGTCCCCGAGGACGGTCACGAACTCGATCTCCCGTACCCGGACGCGTGAGAGCGCCGCACGGTCCGAAGCCGGTTCAGCGCCGCGGCCCGACGGCCGCCGGCACGTAGCGGCGCACGACCCAGGCGCCGGCCATCGCGACGAGTCCGACGACGAGCGCCGTGACCAGCACCGTCGCGAGGAACGCCGCGATCGAGAGCGAGACGGACTCGAGGGTGGCACTCGCGAACGCGGTCGCGATCGACAGGCAGACGGCCGCTCCCGCGGCCGTGCTCGCACCGGCGATCTGGTACGTTTCGCCGTCGGGGTACGGCAACCCCCAGCCGAATCCGGCGCCCAGTCCGGCCGCGAGGAAGATCGCCATCGACGGGATGCGAAGCACCGTCAGCGAGATCGCCTCCCTGACGGCCGGGCCGCCCGCCGCCGTCCCCGCCGACGCGGTGACGACGAGAAGTCGCTCGTCGATCGCGTCGAGGAGCATGGTCTGCAGCCCGATCCCGATCCCGACGATCGCGAAGAGGAGGGCGCCGAAGACGACCCACTCCCGGACCGGTGCGGGGCCGGGCCGTTCGCTCGGCGCGGGAGTTGAGCCGGGCGTCGACCGCTCGGGTCGCGCCGGCTTCGACGGTCCAGATCGCGCAGTCGTCGATCGACCCGATCCTCGCGACGGGTCGGACCGTTCGATCGTGGGTGGACCGGGCCGAACGGTCGTCGCCTCCCGTCGCCGATCCGAATCGGAGGCCATACGACGATCGGTTCGTCCGACACCCGTTTAGCCGTTCCCCCCGTTTCGACCGTCGATACGAGCGGTCGGCGCCGAGTCACTGCGCCAGCGGTCGGCGCCGACGGGACGCTGCGATACCAGCGAGGAGAGACCGTTCGGCTGCCGGCCGAGACCGCCGGCGAACGGCGGATGGAGATCGCCCCGCGTCCGGTGATCGCCGGCCGCGTCAGGTTTAACGCGTTCGCCTCCCTACCCACACCGGATGCGAACGAGTGCGCTGGATGCGATCGTCTTCGGTGTCGACGTCCAGCAGGGAGACGTTCGGGGACGGGCACCGTCGTACGCGCTCGTCATCCTCGGCGACGACTCGATCGAACGCGACGTGGTCTCACACCGGAAGCTCCGGCGGCTGATCGCCGATCGCGAACCGGCCATCGTCGCGACCGACAACATGTACGAGCTCGCCGAGGACAAGGACGCCCTCGTCCACTTCCTCGGCTCGCTGCCCGCCGAAACCTCGCTCGTCCAGGTGACCGGCGACGAGCAACCGGAGCCGCTCTCGCGCGTGGCGGCCCGCCACGGGATCCCCTACGGCAGCGACCCGATGCAGGAGGCCGAAGCCGCGGCCCGGCTCGCCGCGCACAACGTGGGCCAGGAGGTCTCGGCCTTCACCGACACGACGACCGTGAAGGTTTCCCGCGGGCGCTCGACGGGCAGCGGGGGCTGGAGCGAGGATCGCTACACCCGCCGGATCCACGGCTCCGTCAGGAAGCGCGCACGCGAGGTCGAATCGACCCTCGAGGAGGAAAACCTCGCGTACGAGCGCGAGGTCCGCGAGGCCTACGGCGGCTTCGCCAACGCCGTGTTCACCGTCGAGGCGACGCCAGCGGACATTCCGATCTCGGGGAATCGGTCGGGCGACGTCAGGGTCGAGATCGAGCGCGAGCGCCGGGACGGCATCGAGTTCCGGCCGCTCGCGAAGCGGCTCGATCACGTCGTCGTCGGGATCGACCCGGGAACGACGACGGCGGTCGCCATCGTCTCGCTGGAGGGCAACGTCCACGACGTCTGGAGTTCGCGCACGAGCGACACCGCGGACGTGATCGAGTGGATCGTCGAGCGCGGTCGGCCGGTGATCGTCGCCGCCGACGTGACGCCGATCCCCGAGACGGTCGAGAAGTTTCGCCGGAGCTTCGACGCCGCGGCCTGGACGCCGGCGCGGGACCTTGCGATCGACGAGAAACAACACCGCACGCGCGAGCACCCCTACGACGACGACCACCAGCGCGACGCCCTCGCCGCGGCGCTGTTCGCCGTCGACGACCACGAGGACCAGTTCGAGCGCATCGCGGCGAAAGTCCCGCCGGGGATCGATCGCGGGGTCGTCATCGACCGCGTCGTCTCCGGCGAGGAGTCCGTCGAGACCGTCCTCGCCGATCTCGAGGACGAGGAGGGCGGCGAAGCCGAGGAGACGACCCACGAACCCCGCGAACTCACTCCAGAGGAAGAGCGCATTCGGTCGCTCGAGTCCCAGGTCGAGCGCCTTGACGCCCACGTCGATCGGCTGAAGGGCCGACTCGCGGATCGCGACGAGCGGATCGAGGAGCTGGAGGCCGAACTCGAGACCGCCCGGAGCGAGACGCGCCGCGAGGTGCGAAAGGACCGCGAGGTGACCCGGCTCGAACGCCGCGCGAACCAGCTCGAACGCGAGCGCGACGAGGCGCGAGAGGAAGTTGCGGCCCTCGAGCGGAAGGTCGAGCGGATGAAGGCCCTCTGGAAGCTCGACCACTCGAACTTCGCCGACGTCTCCGCGAAGAAGGCGGGGCTGGTCCCCGTAAAAGTGATCGAGAAATTCACGCGCGACGCCATCCGCGAGGCCGACGAGGCCTACGGCCTCGCCCCGAACGACGTCGTCTACCTCCGGGACGCGAGCGGCGCCGGCCGCTCGACGGCGGAGCGGCTGGTCGCGCACGAGCCGCGGGTCGTCCTCAAAGACGGCGGCCTCTCGGACGTCGCGGATCGGGTCCTCTTCGAGGCCGACGTCCCGGTCGCGCCGGCCGACGACGTCGCGATGCAGGAGGTGGACGAACTCGCGGTCGCCCGCGAGGGCGACGTCGAGGACGCCATCGACGACTGGCACGACCGCGCCCGCGAACGGGAGCGCTCGAAGACGGCTTCGATGGTCGACCGGGTCATCAGCGAGCACCGCGCCGGCGACAACGAGGCGTGATCGCCGGCGACACCGGGACCGGGCGTCGTCGACTCCCGGGCGCTCGCCTAGAACATCCCGAACGAGCGCATCACCGACGAGATCAACCCCTTCGCGATCAGGGCGATTCCGACGAGCACGAGCGCCAGGCCGACGGCGACTTGCCAGTGGTAGTACGCGATAACGGCGAGACCGGCCAGCAACAGGACGATTCCGGCGAGGCCGCTCGTTCCGAGCTTGTCGATCATACGCCGAGTGACCGGGCCGGACGAATAAAGACGCTGATTCTTCACGGCGGGTGACCCGGAATGGGTCGGGTGTCGATCGGATCCCGGCTCGTCCGGAACCGAAACGGCTACCGGGTTCCCGTCGCGAGAGACGCCATGGCACCGACGTCCACCGTCGAACGGGCGATCGAAGACGTGCCGGTCGCAGGGGCCCGGTGTCTCGAGGCCGGGGCGGGCGCCGGCAACATGACCGCCGCGCTCCGCGAGGCGGGGGCCGGCGCTGTGGTCGCCGTCACCGACGATCGCGACCACGCCGCCGGCGTCCGCGATCGATTCGAGAGCGAGCGGCCCGCCGTGCTGGAAGCCGACCTGCGATCGACGCCGCTGTCCGACGACAGCGTCTCGATCGTCACCGCACACGCCTTGTTCAACGTTCTCACCCCCGCGATCGTCCCCGCGATCGCCGACGAACTCACCCGGGTCGCCCGGCCCGGCGCCCGGCTGGTCGTCGACGACTACGACTCGATCCCCCACGACGGACTGCGCGGGCTCTTCGCGGCGGAAAACGCGGCCGCGGAGCTCGCGGACGGGGCGCCGGCGCTCACGTTCTACCCCGCCGCCCACCTCCGGGCGTGTTTCGAGGCGCGCGGGTGGCGCTTCGAGCGCGAGCGATCGCTGCTCGAACCGGTCCCGTGGACGGCCGACCTGCTGGACGCCCACGCCGACCTCGCCCGGGAGTCGGCGGCGCGACTCGACGGCCCGCTGGCCGAGGCGCTCGAGGCGGACGTGACGCGCCGGCGCGACGAACTGGGTGACGGCATCGACACCGGCCGGATGTACAGCCTCGCGTTTCGCCTCACCACCTAACTGGACGAGTCCCGGCATCCGGCAGCCGTCGGGGGTGCTGCAGTGGGCGTCGGTCCCCCTTGCAGACCGCGGCGCATCCTGCAAAAGTTAAACCGTTCCAGTCCGAACCGGCGCGTATGAGTGACGAGGAGGGTGGTCGCACGAACCTCCGGATGCCCGACGACGACGAGGTGTTCGCGACCGTCACGGACATGCTCGGCGCCAACCGAGTCACGGTCCGCTGTGCCGACGGGAAGGAACGAACCGCCCGCATTCCGGGCAAGATGCAAAAGCGCATCTGGATCCGCGAGGACGACGTCGTGCTCGTCTCCCCGTGGGACTGGCAGGACGAGAAGG
The DNA here is from genome assembly GCF_023093535.1 of Halovivax limisalsi. Classification (NCBI taxonomy): domain Archaea; kingdom Methanobacteriati; phylum Methanobacteriota; class Halobacteria; order Halobacteriales; family Natrialbaceae; genus Halovivax; species Halovivax limisalsi. Next base: position 1,161,637 of record NZ_CP095757.1, on the reverse strand, counting down.
CCGACATCACCTGGCGCTACGAGAAGTCAGAGGCCGACCAGCTCCGACGGGAAGGCCACATTCAATAAAGCAGAACTATTTCTCTGCGGGCGCGGCGCAGCCGCGACCTCGGAAAAGTCGCTCGCGAAGAGCGATTGCGAGTCGAGCCGGCAGTGGGGATATCGATGCCACTGCGGAACGAACGTCGTCGAAGCTGTAGCGGTGTGAAAATTAGATTGTATTCCGTCTCTGGTCGCGCGGATTACCCGTATTCCCGCGACGTTTCGTCCGCAGTACCCGATAATTGTTGAAAGTAAACAGTACCAAGGATATATGTATACCGTTGGGTATTGTCACTATCGTGGTCACACCGTGAACGAAGACGACCCGGCGAAACAGACGGAGGAACTAGCGGGGGACCTGGGCGAATCGAGCGGTGAACTGACGATCGACTTCTACGGCGGTCGCGGCATGAGCGCCCTGCCGATCGCCTTCTTCATCGTGTGGGCGATCTTCCAGACCGCATTCCTGCGAATTTCGAGCGAGCGCGGACTCGTCCTCGGCATCCTGATCGGGCTGATCGTCGGGATGTTCTTCGTGAAGGGGTCCTGGCGCGAGTACGCGAGTACGATCTTCGAGGGGATGACCCAGCCGGTCGCCGTGACGGCGATCGTCGCCTGGATCTGGGCGGGCATGTTCGCAGAGACGTTGCAGGAAGGCGGGTTCGTCGGCGGACTGCTCTGGTTCGCCGACGTGGCCGGCGTGACGGGCGCGCTGGTCCCCGCGATCACGTTCGTTCTCGCCGCGTTACTCGCGACGGGCATCGGGACGGGTTACGGGACGACGATCGCGTTCGTCACGCTGTTCTTCCCCGCCGGCCTCGTCCTCGGTGCCAACCCCGTCCTCCTGTTCGGCGCGATCCTCTCGGGTGCCATCTTCGGCGACAACCTCGCCCCCGTGAGCGACACGACGATCGTCAGCGCCGTCACGCAGGATTCGGACATCGGTGGCGTCGTCGCCTCGCGATTCAAGTACGCCATCGTCGCCGCGCTCGTCGCGTTCGCGGGCTACGTCGTCGCGGGCTCGATGATGAGCGGTGCGACCGTCGCCGGTGACCCGGCGGCGATTCTGGACGATGCGACGAACGCGATCGGCCTGGTCCACCTGCTCTCGATGGGGGTTGTGATCGTGATGGCCGTGGCCGGTCGCCACATCATCGAGGCCATCTCCTGGGGAATTGTCGTCGCCATCGTCGCGAACCTCGCCCTCGGTCTCACGTCCGTGAGCGCCATCGTGAACTTCGAGGCCCCCGCCGACGCCCCCGTGATCGACTTGCTCGAGTGGCTGCCGGTCGCCGAGGCCGACCTCCTCTCGAGACTGCCGTTCGTCGAGATTATTCCGGACGCGCAGGATCCCGCCATCACCGGTAGCCTCGTCGAGGGAGCGGCCGGCTTCTTCACGCTCTCGATTCTGGTCCTGTTCATCATCGCCGCGGCCCAGATCATGATCCGCGGCGGCGCATTTCAGGCGGTCCTCGACTGGTCGCTCGACAGCCTGGCGACGAACGTTCGCAACGCCGAGTTGACGATGGTCGGCTCGGCGGCGCTGATCAACGCCACGATCACGATCAACACCGCCGCCGAGGTCGCGATCGGCCCCTACATTTCGAAGGTCGGCGAGCGCTTCAACATCAACGGCTATCGCCGAGCGAACATTCTCGACGCACAGACCTCCGCGCTCGGCTACATCTTCCCGTGGTCCGGCGGGGTCCTCGTTGGGTACACGTCGATGCAGGACCTCACCCAGGAATTCGGGTTCTTCACCGATGCGATGGTCGTCAACCCGGTCGAGGTCGTCCCCTTCGTCTTCCACGGCTGGCTGCTGGTGACGGTGTTCGTCCTCGCGGCGATTACCGGCTTCGGCCGCGAGTACACCATCGATCGCGAATCCACGGAGGTGTCCAGGGTATGAGCCTCTTCGAGAAGTACTTCGCCGGCTGGACGTTCCGAACGTCGACGCCCTCGCTCACCGTAGGCGACGAGGTGAACGTCTTCCTCCATCGCTACGAGAAACACGCCGTGGACGGTGACGGTGCTGGCTCGGGCGCCGCGGCAGCGGCGGGAGACGAAGCCGCGACCGAAACGGCCGCCGGCTCCGAGGGCGTCGGCGTCGCGGACATCGGCGACACGCGCCTCTACGTCGAGGGCGTCGGGCCGGAGCACGTCGACGTGCAAGTCCGGGTGCGCATCACGGAGTTCGACGCGTCGACCGCGACCGGTCGCGGCGAGTTCGTCAGCGTCGTCGGCGAGAGTTCCTACGCGGGCTGATCGGCGTCGGGCGAACGGTATCCGCAGTTTTTTGGTGGCGATAGTCGGAGCCGACCGATCGCAGCCGTCAGGTGGTCGCCGATGCGGCCTCCTGTGCCGGACGGCGATGGGCGAAGACGTCGAGGATCGGCGTCGCGTCCCGGAGCCCGGGCAAGCGAAGTTCTCGATCGGCGAGTTCGATCACGACCGTCTCCGTCCCGAAGAGCCGGTCCAGCCGATCGCGTTCGACGCGGACATCGCGTTCGTCCCACGCCGCGACGCGCCACAGCGGATCGTCGAACAGACGGTCGTACGCGAGGACCGAATCGTCGTCGACACGATACTCGACGCCCCCGTAGCGCAGCCAGTAATCGAGGTGGAGCAAGAGGAGCGGGACGAACACCGACAGGACGGCGAGTCCGGCCACGATCGTCCAGGCCCTGCCCGTGGCGAACAGGAGCGCCCCCAAGCCGAGTAAGACCCCGATGAACCACGCGCCGGGAAACCGGCGGAGGTGGGCCGCGGTCGCGAGCAACCGGGCTCTGATCGGCGGTCGGACTCGGATATCCGTCCGCGGGACGGTTTCGATCGCGGTGATCTCGTCGTCCGCGTCGTCCTCGTTACCCGCAGACGATTCGGCACCCGTCACGTGACCCAGGCCGTGTGATTCACCCCACGTCGCCAATCGATCCCGGTAGACGCTGACGAGATCGATTCCGAGCTTGACGAGCACGATACTGACCACCAGCGCGCTGCCGGCGATCGACGGATCGACTGCAGAGAGCGACTCACCGCGAGCGACCGTCGGATCGGCCGTAGCGGCGAAGACCGACGTCCCCATCCCGACGAAAAGCAACACGCAGCAGCGCAGGAAAATGGGTTGGATCGCCGTCTGGGCACTGTGCTCGCGATAGCCTCCGCGGTAGAAGTACTCGAGCCCCGTTCGACCACCCTCGATACTGAACATGGCCATGATTGCGTACGTCACCGTCGTGATGGCGGACGGATCGAGCGCGCGGTCCCCGAGCGGGCCGACGGTGACGGCTCCCGTCACGAACCAGATCGCGGCGACCATCGGCCCGAGGACGACGAGTACCGGGAGCGTCGAGAGCTGGATCCCGACGCCGGTCCACGGGAGGGAAAGCGCGGCCGACCGATCCGCGAGCACTCCGACGACCAGACCGTTGCGATCGAATTCCGACGGCTGACCGGCGAACAGCGCCCGGACGAGCCCCCAGAAGCCCACGACCGCGAGTTCGAACCAGTAGACGGCCACGAGCGTCGCCGCCCGCCAGCCGAACGCCAGGACGCCGACGAGCGGGACCAGGTTCGCGACGACGGCGGCAGACACCTCGACGCGCCGCTCGTCGTCACCCACCCAATGCACGATCTCCATTCGTCCCGCCGATTAGAGTACACGCAATAAACACTTCCCATCTCGCGCTCGGTCGAGAGCGGCGATTACGGCCCGATGCGGGCGAAACCGGCTCCGGCGCCGTCGTTACTCTCGATTGAGTTCGTTCCACTCGGGAATCCACGCGACGTTCGCTCCGGTCAGCGAGATGAGGTACATCGCGACCGGCAACAACAGTCCCACGCCGACGAGATAGGGCACGTCGACGGTTCCGCTCCCCTCGGAAAAGAGGCCGACGTACTCGAGGACGGCGAGCGTGGCCAATACGACCAGAATCGTCGTTCCGTACTCCGTCGGATCGGGGGTCGGAAATTTCATGGATCGGCGGGGCTGTGCCCGGTCCGACGCCTTCCCGCCACTTGAAACGACGGGCTACAGCCCCGCCACGTCCTCGATCGCGTCCGTCAACGCCTTGATCGACTCTACGTCGTGTTCGCCCATGTGCCCGATGCGGAACGTCCGTTCGCCGAGCGCCGAGCCGTAGCCGTTCGCGAAGACCATGTCGTACTCCTGGGAGACGGCCTCGATGGTCGCGGCGACGTCGATGTCGCGGGTGTTTTCGATGCAGCTCACCGTCTGGGACTCGTAGCCCGCCTCGGGGAACACGTCGAAGTGCTCTCGCGCCCACTCCTGGGTGTACGCGGCCATCTCGCGGTGGCGCTCGTCGCGGGCAGCGTGGCCCTCCTCGAGCATGTGTTTCATCTGTTCGCGGTAGGCGAGCATGATCGGGATGGCGGGCGTCGAGTGGGTCTGGCCCTTGCGCTCGTAGTAGTCGATCGTGCGCTGGAAGCCGCCGTACCACGCGGCCGACTCGGATTCGACCTCGCGCTCGTAGGCCGCGTCGCTGACGACGCAGACCGCGAGTCCGGGCGGCATCGCGAAGGCCTTCTGGACGGAGGTGAAGATGACGTCGATCCCGTGGGCGTCGATGTCGACGTAATCGCCGCCCAGCGCGGAGACGGCGTCGACGACGAAGTAGGTATCCGGGTAGTCGGACACGACGTCGCCGATCTCTTCGACCGGGTTTCGCACCCCGGTCGAACTCTCGTTCAGCACGCAGGTGACGACGTCGTAGTCGATCTCGCTCGTTTCGAGGTGCTCGCGGACGTCCTCGGGTTTGACCGCGGCCCCCCACTCGTACTCCAGGGTGTCGACCGATTTGCCGAGCCGTTCGGCGACGTTCGCCTGGCGCTCGGAGAAACTCCCGCAGGTCGTACAGAGGACGTGCTCGTCGACGAGGTTCTGGATCGCACTCTCCATGAAGGCCGTCCCCGAGGCGGTGAGGACGATGGCGTGGTGGTCGGTGTCGAGGAAGTCCTTCGTGTCCTCGACGACCGTCGTGTAGAGGTCCGTCATCCGGTCCATGCGGTGGCCGAACTGGGGTTCACACATCGCCTCGAGGACGTCCTCGCGCACTTCGGTCGGGCCGGGGATGTACAGCGTCTTGTCGGGATAGTCGCCGGTATACTCGCGGTGGTCGGTCACGGGAGGCACCTGCCTTCGGTTCCACGCTCCCGGCGTATGGCCCTTGCGGAGTTGACGATTATCGCACCGCGGTCGCGCCGACTTCGACGGGTGTCCGCCACTGGAACGCATGGGGGATCCGAGTGGAGGACGACTCACGACTGCGGCGAGGAGAGCCCCTCCGTCTCCGTCGACAATCGCAGGAACAGCGGCACCGCGACGAGGGCGATGGCGATCTCCGTGCCGCCGACGACCACGAAGGCCGCGTCGTAGCCCCACCACCCGGCGACCGTGCCGCCGACGACGAAGCCGGCCAGGAAGCCGAGGCTGCCGGCGAGGTTGAACCCGCCCATGGCGACGCCGCGCTCGTCGGCGGCGGCCAGGTCCGTCACGAGCGCCATCGTCGCCGGGGAGACCAGCGCCCCGAGGACCCCCACCCCAACCATGGCGACGGCGGCCGTCGCGACCGACGGCGCCGCGCCGACGGCCAGGATGCCCGCGCCGAAGCAGATCGAGCCGACGACGATCGGGATCGTCCGGCCGATGCGATCCGAGAGGATGCCCATCGGGTACTGCAGGAGGGCGAAGGGCGCGAAGAAACAGGCGAGCATGAGGCCGGTCGCGGCGGGGTCGAGGCCGAAGGCAGACTGGAAGTACAGCGTCCCGACGAGGGCGAAGAAACCCGCGGTCATGCGATCGACGAAGCCGAAGGCGTACGGCAGCGTCAGGATCGGCCGCTCGCGAACGCTCCGGATGATGGCCCGCCAGGCCCGCGTCGACGACGGCGCGCGATCGGGCACGGTCGTCACGAGGCCGCCGACGACCGTCAGCAAGGTTGCGGCGGCGACCAGCGGGGCCACCGGATCGACGGCGGTCAGTCGCCCGCCGATCGGGGCGCCCAGCGCCGCCCCGAGCCCGATTGCGATGCCGGCGGCGCCCATGTTCGTCCCGTGGCCACCCTCGAGGTCCATCAGCATCGTCATCGTCAGCGAGAACGCGCCGATCGTCATCGCACCCTGAAAGACCCGCAAGAGGAGGACGCCGCCGAAGGGGATCGACCCGATCGTCGGGACCAGTGCGAGGGCCGCGTAGCCGGCCGCCCCCGCGAGGGCCGCCCCCACGACGAAGGGGGTACGCCGCCCCGCCGCGTCGCTCGCGACGCCCCAGACGCCGACGAACGCGACGTAGCCGGCGAACTCCGCGACGAGGAACCACATGCTCGCGTCGAGCTGCGGCGAGACCGAGCCCTCGGTCGAGGTACCGGGCTCGGCACCGAGCTCCGTCACGAGGTCCGCGATCCCCGGGTAGAGGAGCAACTGCGAGAAGAGGACGGTGAAGACGACGGCGGCGAGCACCGCGCGGACGCGACCGGTTCGGGTCACGCCCGCTCGTTGTCGCCCTGCGCCTATCAAGTCGTCCATTTTGGCCACTGACAGCCGGGGTTCGCACGCCGACGGCCTCGGCGCTTGATTCGTCACCGCTCCGCGATCGGTCGGCGCGCCGTTCGCGACGCGTGTGATGTGATAGCTAGCCAGGCGGCTTTTGCCGTTACTCTCGGGCATAAATGTAGACGGATATATAATCCACAGATATGACCGACGCCGACGGAACGCGCGGGGAGACTGGCGGTCCAGGACTGGCCACGCGGAGCGTTCACGGGGGGTACGACGGCGATTCGAACACGGGCGCCGCGGCGCTGCCGCTCTACCAGACGACCTCCTACACGTTCGACGACGCGGCCGACGCCGCCGCGCGGTACGCCCTCGAGCGCGAGGACCACATCTACTCGCGGATCAGCAACCCGACCGTCCGGGCGCTCGAAGACCGACTGGCCGGCCTCGCCGGCGGCGCGGGCGCCGTCGCGACCGGCAGCGGCATGGCAGCGCTCGACGCCATCACGCTCCCGCTGGCCGAACACGGCGACAACGTCGTCGTCTCGAGCGACACCTACGGCGGCACGACCGCGTACTTCCGCTCGACGGCGTCGCGCCGGGGCATCGAGGCCCGGTTCGTCCCGACGCTCGAACCCGACTCCTACGCCGAGGCGATCGACGCGGACACGGCGTTCGTCCACGTCGAGACCGTCGGCAACCCCTCGCTCGTCACACCGGACTTCGAAGAACTCGCCGCGATCGCCCACGATCGGGGCGTCCCGCTGGTCGTCGACAACACGTTCGCCACGCCGGCGCTCTGTCGACCGCTCGAACACGGCGCGGACGTCGTCTGGTCCTCGACGACGAAGTGGATTCACGGCCACGGGACGACGATCGGCGGCGTCGTCATCGACGGCGGGAGTTTCCCCTGGAACGAGTACCCCGATCGTTACCCGGAACTCGCCGGCGAGAACCCGGCGTACGCCGACGTCGATTTCGGTCGGGACTTCGCCGACGCTCCCTTCGCCGCCGCGGCGCGTTTTCGCTCGGTTCGCAGCCTCGGGAACGGCCAGTCGCCGTTCGACGCCTGGCAAACCGCCCAGGGGCTCGAAACCCTTCCGCTCCGGATGGAGCGCCACTGCGAGAACGCCGCCGTCCTCGCCGACTACCTGGCCGACCACCCGGACGTGGCCTGGGTCGCCTACCCCGGCTTGGAGAGCCACGCGACGCACGAGAACGCGACGCGGTACCTGGACGACTACGGCGGGATGCTCGCGTTCGGTCTGGCCGGCGCGGACGGTGGCAGTGGTGACCGAGGTGGAGGAGGCGGCACTGAAACCGGTCCAACGGCGTTCGAGGCCGGCAAGCGCTTTTGCGAGTCGGTCGAACTCGCCTCCTTCCTGGCGAACGTCGGCGACGCGAAGACGCTCGTCATCCACCCGGCGAGTACGACCCACGGCCAGCTCACCCCCGAGGAGCGGGAGAACGCCGGCGTCTCGGCCGATCTCGTTCGCGTCTCCGTCGGGCTGGAGGATCCGGCCGACCTGCTCGCGGACTTCGAACGCGCGATCGATCGGGCGACGTCGGCTTCGTCACGCACGTAATCGGGTGGGCTCGCTTCCCGCCGGCGTGCGGCGCCCCGCAGTTATATAATTAGTTCGGGCGTATCGATACTAATTAGTAGTTCGTCAACCGACCAGTCATCTGTGGTTTACGAGACTGGAAACCGGACGGTCGACGAGGCGGTCGAACGCGTCCTGGCCGGCGAGCGGCTCGATCGACGCGACGGCCTGGCGCTGATCGCCCAGCCGCTTTCAGACCTCGCGCCGGCGGCCGACGCCGTCCGGGCGCACTTCGGCGACGGCACCGTCGACGCCTGCTCGATCGTCAACGCGAAGGCCGGCAACTGCGCCGAGGACTGCGGCTTCTGCGCGCAGTCGGTCCACTTCGACACCGGGATCGACACCTACGGCTTCCTGGATCCCGAGGAGATCCTCGCCGCGGCGAAACGGGCCGAGCGCGACGGCGCCCAGCGATTCGGCATCGTCGTCGCGGAGAAGGGCGTCTCGAAGGACCGGCGTCCCGACGAGTGGGACGACGTCATCAGGGCGATCCGGCTGGTTCGCGACGAGACCGACGTCGAGGTCGACGCGAGCCTCGGCATCCTCACGCGCGAAGAGGCGGAGATCCTGGCCGCGGAGGGGATCAACCACTACAATCACAACATCGAGACCTCCCCGCGGTACTTCCCCGAGATCGTCGACACGCACCGCTTCGAGGACCGCGTGAAGACGCTCGAACGGGCCAAGGACGTCGGCATGGACCTCTGTGCGGGCGTCATCCTGGGCATGGGCGAGGCGCCGACCGACCGGATCGACGCGGCGATCGCGCTGCAGGAGATCGGGATCTCCTCGCTGCCGGTCAACGTCCTGAACCCCGTCGCGGGGACGCCGCTCGGCGAGCGCTTCGGCGACTCGCCGCCGATCACGACCGAGGAACTCCTCTCGACCATCGCGGTCTACCGACTGCTACATCCCGAGGCGCGGGTGCGCCTGACTGGCGGGCGAGAGGTCAACCTCGAACGGGACGAGCAGCACCTGCCCTTCGAGGCCGGCGCCGACGGTATCCTCGTCGGCGACTACCTCACCACGTCGGGCCAGTCGCCCGGCGATGACATCGAGGTGATCGAGCGGTCGGGGCTGGCACCGAACACCGCGGTCAACGAGTTCGATCCGGAGTCGGTCAAAGCGCGCGCCGAGGCCGACGATCCCGAACGCATCGAAGACGGAACCCCCGAACGCGTCGAGACGGCCGTCGGGACGGCGACGAGCATCGCCGACGCCGACGACGATTGAGTCGAGACACGCTGGAAGCCGACCGACAGAACCGCTACAACATCGACGACCACGAAATCGACGGACACGAGAGACGATGGACGACACACGCTTCGCCGTACTCGGAACGGGTGGTATCGGCAGACGAACGCTCGAGGTCGCACAGTACAAGGACGGCCTGACGCCGGTCGCGGCCTGCGACCGCAACGGAGTCGCCGTCGATCACGACGGGCTCGCGGTCGAGGAGCTCCTGGCGGCGACCGAAGGGAACATCGCGAGCGGTCCGACTGACGATACCGACGTCGAGACCGACGGCGGTGCGTCGACGGACGGCGGCGGGGTATCCGCCGCCGACGACGCTGCCGGCGGCGTCAAACAGACCGGCGACGACGCCGGAATCGTCGCCTCCAGCCAGGGCGAGCCGACGGAGACGCCGATCGACGACGTCATCGCCGAGAGCGACGGGATCGACGCCGTCCTGCTGGCGCTGCCGAACCTGGAGCACGACTTCATCCCGCGCGTCGCGGAGCGCTTCGCCGCGGCCGACTACGAGGGCGTGCTCGTCGACGTCCTCAAGCGCTCGCGGGTCATCGGCATGCTCGACGATCGCGAGGAGACGCTGATCGACGCCGGCATCACCTTCGTCTGCGGGGCGGGTGCGACGCCGGGCTTTCTCACGGGTGCGGCCGCCCTCGCCGCCCAATCGTTCGTCGAGGTCGAATCGGTCGATATCTGGTGGGGCGTCGGGCTCAAGTCCGGCTACGAGGACAACCGGGGCACCGTCCGCGAGGACATCGCCCACCTGGACGGCTACGACGTGGAGACGGCCCGCGAGATGAGCGAGGCCGAGATCGAGGCGCTCGTCGACGAGCACGACGGCGTCCTGGAGTTCCACGACATGGAGCACGCCGACGACGTCCTGCTCGAACGAGCGGGGATCTGCGACGCCGAGGACGTCACCGTCGGCGGGGTGCTCGACGTCCGTTCGGACGAGAAGCCGGTCACGACGACGGTCCGGGTCACGGGCCGGACCTTCGACGGCGAGCGGGGGACGAACACGTTCCAGCTCGACGACGCGACGAGCATGGAGGCGAACGTCAACGGACCTGCGCTCGGCTACGTGAACGCCGCGGTGCGGCGCAACCGCGCCGGCGACTACGGCGTCTTCGGGCCGGCGGAACTGATGCCCGGGTTCTGATGGCCGACGACGCTACGACCGGCCGCGGCTTCGACCTCGACCGGCGGCTCCGCGAGCGCGAGCGCGCGAATCTGCGTCGCCAGCTCGATCCCGCGGCGACGGTCGAGGCGCGGGCGCGCTTCGCCGAGGATCCGAAGGGGTCGGCGCCGACGTTCGAGACGGAGCGCCTCGTCTTCGCGTCGAACAATTACCTCGGGCTGGCGACCGACGATCGCGTCCGTCGGGCCGCCGAACGCGGCGTCAGCGTCGGCACCGGCGCCGGCGCCTCCCGCCTCATCACGGGTGATACGGGACTGCACCGCGGGCTGGAACGCGACCTCGCCGCGTGCAAGCGCGCGGATCGCGCGCTGGTGTTCTCCTCGGGCTACGCCGCCAACGTCGGCACCATCGCGGCGCTGTCGCCCGACGTCATCTTCTCGGACGAATTGAACCACGCGAGCATCATCGACGGCTGCCGGCTGGCCGACGCGGCGACGGTCGTCTACGACCACTGCGATCCCGACGACCTGCGCGATCGAATGGCCGCCCGGGAGCGCGCCGGCAGCGACGACGAAGCCTGGCTGGTCGTCACCGACACGGTGTTCTCGATGGACGGCGACGTGGCGCCGCTCGCGGAGCTCTGCGCCGTCGCCGACGCGTTCGGCGCGTGGGTGATGGTCGACGAGGCCCACGCGACCGGCGTCTTCGGCGACGGCGGCGGGATCGTCCAGCGCGAGGGGCTGACCGACCGCGTGGAGATCCAGTTGGGGACGCTGTCGAAGGCGCTGGCCAGCCAGGGCGGCTACGTCGCCGGCGACGAGACGCTCGTCGAGTACCTGCTCAACGCGGCGCGGTCGTTCGTCTTCTCGACGGGGCTGGCGCCGCCGGCCGCCGCGGCCGCTCGCGAGGCCCTTCGGATCGCCCGGGAGGGCGAGCGGACCGCACGGCTGTGGGCCCACGTCGAGACGCTCAGGGACGGCCTGGAGGCGATGGGTTACGAGGTGTGGGGCCAAACCCAGATCCTCCCCGTCGTCGTCGGCGACCGCCGCGTTGCCCTCGAACTGGGCGAGCGCCTCCGGGAGCGCGACGTCGTCGCCACGCCGATTCGACCGCCGACGGTACCCGACGGGACCAGCCGCATCCGCGTGACGCCGACGGCCACCCACACAGACGCGGAGATCCGGGCCTGTCTCGACGCGTTCGAGGCGGCCGGCAGGGAGGTGGGACTGCTGTGACCGTCCGGGCACCGTCCTCGGGGACGGATTTCGCGGTGGTCGGCACCGACACCGGCGTCGGGAAGACGGTCGTGACCGCCGGCCTCGTCGGCTGGCTCCGGGCCGACGGCGTCGACGCGCGGGCGGTCAAACCCTGCCAGACGGGGTATCCGCCGGACGACGACGCCGGCTTCGTCGCCGACGCCTGCGGGGCGGACGAGGCGGCGACCTGCCTCCGGCGACTCGAACCGGCGCTGGCGCCCGCCGTTGCCGCCCGAGAGGTCGACGTTGAGATCGACTACGAGCGGCTGCTGGACGGCTGTCGCGACGGACTCGCCGCGGCGTCTGTCGGCGTCGTCGAGGGAATCGGCGGCCTTCGGGTCCCGCTCGCGGGCGACCGGGAGGTCGTCGATCTGGTCGCCGATCTGGACCTCCCGACGCTCGTCGTCGCCCGGTCGGGACTGGGGACGCTCAACCACACCGCCCTCTCCGTCGAGGCGCTCGAACGGCGCGGCATCGCAGTCCACGGGATCGTCCTGAACGAGTACGAAGGCGCGGACGCCGCCGAACGGACGAACCCGGGAGTCCTCGAGTCGATGACGGACCGGCCGGTCTGGACCCTCCCGCCGATCCCCGCGGATCCACCGGACGGCGTTCCCGACGCGGTCAGAACCGCACTGGATCCGGCCGTGTTTCCCGAGTCGTAATTCATCCGCGGCGAGCGCGGCCGGTGCCGGTGGGCGCGGTGGCCGACAGCGTCGCGTTGTGACCGGTACGGGCGAATGTTGCCGTAACTGCCAGTTATTAATCTATACGGTTATATGCACAGCATACATGACACGCCGGAGCGCCTCGGACGTGCAGGAGCGGATCCTTGCAGGAGCGAGTTCGGCGGCGGGGGGACGGCGACCGCGAGGGAAACCAGCGGCCGCGACACCGGAGTCAGGGTACCGAACGGGACGGAACGGTCGGTCGATGGAGAGGCCGGGGCCGACGGCGGGGTGGCCGTCGTGAGCGCCGAAACGGTCGACCTCGGCGCGTTCACGTTCGAGTGCGGCGAGTCCATCCCCTCGCTCGAGGTCGCCTACGAGACCTACGGGGAGTTCACCGGTGAGAACGCGGTCCTGGTCTGTCACGCGCTCACCGGGAGCGCGCACGTGGCCCGCAGGCGAGGCGATGGCGATCGAGGGTCGGCGGGCCAGTCGACCGCCGGCCAGGCCCGCGCCTGGTGGGGCGACACCGTGGGCCCGGGCAAAGCCGTCGACACGACGGAGTACTTCGTCGTCTGCGCGAACGTCCCCGGCTCGTGTTACGGCACGACCGGCCCGGCGAGTAGGAACCCGGAGACGGGCGAACCCTACGGGAGCGACTTCCCGCCGGTGACGGTCGGCGACTGGACGCGCGCCCAGCGTCGACTCCTCGACGAGCTCGGGGTGGGGCGCGTCCGCGCCGTCGTCGGCGGCTCGGTGGGCGGGATGAACGCCCTGGAGTGGGTTCGCCGGTACCCCGACGACGTCGACCTGGTCGCGCCGATCGCCGCCGCGGCGCGCCTCGACGCGCAGTGTCTCGCGATCGACGCCATCGCTCGCCGGGCGATCACCACCGATCCCGCCTGGAACGGGGGCGACTACTACGGCGACGACCGGCCGGATCCCGACGACGGCCTCGCGATCGCCCGCCAGCTCGGCCACATCATGTACCTCTCGAAGGAATCGATGAGCGAGAAGTTCGGCCGCCGGTCGGCGGGGCGCGAGGCCAGCGAGAAGCGCTTCCCGCCGGACCCCGCCGCGGACTTCTTTCCCTACCGCGACGTCGAGTCCTACCTCGATTACAACGCGCGGACGTTCGTCGAGCGCTTCGACGCCAACAGCTACTGCCTCCTCACGCGCGCGATGGACGACTACGACCTGGCGGCGGGCCACGACTCCGTCGCCGACGCGCTCGCCGCCTTCGACGGCGAGGCGCTCGTGATGAGCTTCGAGGCCGACTGGCACTTCACCGTCGAGCAATCCGCCCAGCTGGCCGCGGGCTTTCGGGAGACGGACACGCCCGTCGCCCACCACGTCGTCGACTCCACGCACGGCCACGACGCGTTCCTCGTCGAACCCGAACACGTCAACCCGCCGCTCGGGGACTTCCTCGCGGACGGCGTCGCCGGCCGCGCCGTCTCGGACGTCGACGACAGGACCGAGACCGAACCCGAGCGTCACTCCGCGCCCGTCCACAGCAGCCTGTTCGGCGAGTGAGGACGCCGCCACCGTAAGCAAGCTTGCGTCTAGACCCAAGTGTAGCGTTCCACCAGCAACTTTATTACTGTCACATTGGTTGAAGATAGCAATGTCCTCCACACCCAAATATCGCCACGGCGGACCAGTCCCCGAGGAGGAAAGACGAGAGCATCCAGACGAAACGGACGCCGAGGGCGACTCGCTACGCGATCGCATGCCGATTCGCGCCGGCCTGCTCGTCGGCGCCGGCGCCTTCCTGACGAGCGCGCTCTTCGGCCTGATGATGGCCTGGACCAGCCGACGAGGTGCCTCCCCGTGGGGGTCCCTCGAGTCACCACCTGACGTGCTTGCCGAGTCCGCATGGATCGTCCTCGGGTCCCTTGGCGCGGAGTTGCAATTCGCAGGCCGATCGAACTTGGGGATCACCCTCCCGATGCGGCAGGTGGTGAATTTGACCGCGCGTCCACTCTTCGTACTCGTGTTGCTGGGAATCATCGTAACGGCTGGCTACGCGGTCGCAGAGTGCATCAGTACCGACTCGCCCAGAGAACGCGTCGGCGGAGCGTTACTCGTCGTCCCGGCCTACGCCGTGGGCGCTCCCGCCCTCTCGGTCTTCGCGACGTGGAACCGGCCGACTAGCGGCGACGAGGTGGGACCGGAGTTTCACGGCATTTCCGTGAACGCCGTCGACGCCACCATCCACGCCGGTATCCTGGTACCGGCGGCACTCGCCCTGTTCGGCGGTTGTCTCTCCATAGCACGCCGGGCGTGGCTCGAACATCGACAGCCGGTACAATCGGTAACTCGCGAGTAGCCGGTTGTTCGCCGGTGACGAAGACCGCAATCCGTTCGAACGAAAAGGCGGGCGAGGGCACTCAGTCGACCGACCAGACGTACTGCTCGTCGTAGTGAGTGTCGACTGGTGTCCCGTCACGGGCATCGACGGCGAATCCGAGACAATCCCGCACCGGGACACAGCAGCCTCTTTGGCGAGTACGTCGAACGGGAACCGTGCTGTGACACCGAACTCGACATCCACCAGCAGGTTTATTGCTTCTTCATAATTTGGAAAATGTAATGTCCTCCACGCCCAAGTACCGCCACGGCGAGCCGGTTCCAGAGGAGTTAGGAGACGAGAGCAAAGAATACGGCGCGACCGAAACGCCACGCGACCGAATCCCGGTTCGCGGGGGCCTGCTCGTCGGCGCAGGGGCATTCCTGCTGAATGTGCTCTTCGCCGTGATTATGGTGTGGACGAGTCGACGTGGAGCGGATTCGTGGGGTGATATCGAATCGCCACCCGGGGTCCTGACTGAAACCTCGTGGCTATTCTTGTCGAACCATGGAGCCGAACTGAACGTTGGCGGAGATGTTGGATCGTTTTTCGGAATGTGGTCGTACCGGATCCAGAATATGTCTGCGGCGCCGATTTACACTGTATTTTTCCTGGGTATCATCGTCGCGGCCGGCTACGCGGTTGCGGAGTGCGTCAGCACCGACTCACGCCTCGAGCGAATCGGCGGGGCGTTACTCGTCGTCCCGGCCTACGCCGTGGGCGCTCCCGCCCTCTCGGTCTTCGCGACGTGGGAACCGCCAATGGACGGCGAAGAGAGGGTACCGGAGTTGCAGGAGATTACCATGAGCGCCGTCGACGCCGCCATGTTCGCCGGAATCCTGGTACCGACGGTATTGGCGCTGCTCGGCGGCTGTCTCTCCGTGGCGCGTCGAGCCTGGCTCCAACATCGCCAATCAGTGGCACCTCGCGAATAACCAGTTGTTCATCGGCAACGAATCGAGGTACGTACGTCGATTGCGACTCCGAAATGGCCTCGAGCGCCATCCAGTATCGGGTCACAGCAGTCGCTTCGGCGAGTACGTCGGACCCGATTCTCGCCGTGACCCCCTACACGACAGCCCGCCAGCAGATTTATTAGTGTCACATCAGTCGGAGATTGTAATGTCTCCAACGCCGAAATATCGTCACGGCGGAGCCATCTCTGCGGAGGAAGCCACCGAAACGTCGGCGAGCGATTCACTGTCGGATCGGGTTCCCGTCGTCGGTGGGCTGCTTGCAGGCGTCGTCTCGTTGCTGGCGTCGCTGCTCATCGCCGGCCTCACCATGGGAACGCTGCGACGGGTAGCCAGCGGGTGGGGGACCGTCGAACCGATGCCGGCAGTATGGACCGAAGCAGTGTGGCTGGTGCTGGTTAACTTGGGGGCCGAGCCGCACGTCGGCGGGGTGCCGGTTACTGAGTATAGTTCCGGGTCCGGTACGGTGCAATTTCAGGCTATCAGCCTGTCGGCCGAGCCCGTGTACACGGTCGTCGTGTTCGGCATCGTTGTCGGCGCTGGGTACGCCGTCGCCGAGTGCGTCCGAACCGACTCGCGAGTCGTCCGTGCGGCGGGGTCGCTGTTGATCGTCCCCGCCTACCTCGTGCTCGCACCGGTCCTGTCCCTGGTTTCGACCTGGCGCCTGCCGACCGGTGGTGAACAAACCCTGCCCGAAAGCGGGCAAACGGTCTCCATCAGCCTCGTCGATGCCACCGTCTACGCCGGGTTGCTGGTGCCAGCCACGCTCGCGCTCTTCGGAGGGTGTCTCTCGGTCGGATGCAGGGTCTTGCGAGAGCATCGACAGCCGGTACGATCGCCACCTCATGACTAGTCGACCGGCGATGCACTGCCATCGAACGGCGGAAATCCGGACGCACGAAGAGCGCGGGCAAGGGACGCTCAGTCGGCCGGCTGGACGGATTCGTCGTCGGGGGCGTGGTGGTCGACGGCGTGTCCAGCGTCCGTCGAGACGAGCACGGCGACGTACGGGCCGACGACCGGCAGCGTTTCGAGCCGCGTCGTCAATCGAGTCGCCAGGTCCCCGCCGACGATACGAAGGTGCTCCCGACGCGTCGGTTCGGGAGTCTCAGGGACGGGCGAGCGAGCGACCGCCACGAGCGACCACATCACGCCGGTGACGAACGCGCCGAGGGACGAGAACGTCATCCCGAGCGTGGCGAACGTGATCCCGTAGACGATCCCGATCGTCATCGAGGGGACGCTCGTCCCGAGGGGCACGCGAGCGCTCGCGTCCCTGAGTGTCGGAGCGAGAAATCCGATCGAAAGACTGCTACCGATCATGAAGACGAAGTCTTGCCACATCATCGAGTAAACCGAATCGACGGTGAGTAAATAAGGGCTTCCCTATCAAAAACCGTCGTTAGGGAGGATCTTCCCCGAGTGCAATCAGTAGTAATTCGTGACTCTGCGAGATTGTCTCAGACTCTCACGGTCGGGGGCACTGACCGCCGGTATCTCGGTCCGTCATGCTCGTCTCCCCCGATTCTCATTCGATCGGAATCGGCAACCGACTGAGAGAGTAGCGAAAATGCGCGTAACGGTCACTTACTCGAGACGATTGGTGCCCGCTACCGGCTCCCGATAGCGGATCGTCTTGCGAGACCGTCTCACGGTCAGTTAGCCCGCTATTACTCGTGCGTCGGGCCCGGACGCAATTCTGTTCGCTCCAGCCAAAGAGGGAACAAGCCCGATCTGTAACCCCAGGCGCTTTCTATAGGTGAAACCGCCGTTACAGTCGCCGAAGCAGCCGCGCACGCCCCGCTCGTTCAGTCACCCGCAGATCGGGCACTCAGTCGGCGTCGGGCAGGATTCCCCGCGCGACCAAGCGGTCCCGAAGTTCGGCCATCGTCGTGACCGAGCGGTCGCAGGCGGGCGCGACGGCGGGTTTCGGGTCGAATCCGATCGCCAGGCCGGCGACCTCGAGCATCGGCAGGTCGTTCGCTCCGTCGCCGACGGCGACCGTCTCGGCGAGCGGGAGCGAAATCGTCTCCGCGAGGGAGGCGAGGGCGTCGTCCTTCGTCCCCTCGATCAGCGGGCCCTCGACGTCGCCGGTCAGTTCGCCGTTCGCGCGAGGGAGGCGGTTCGCGACGACGTGATCGACCGCGACGGCTTCGCGCGCGAGCGCTTTCTCGACGCCGCGCTCGAAGCCGCCGGTGAGAATCGCCGTCGTGACGCCGGCGTCGGTGAGCGCCTCGATCACGCCGGCCGCCCCCGGGCGGAGTTCGACGCGATCGAACGCGGCGTCGGCCTCGGCAGTATCGAGGCCGGAGAGCAGGTCGGCCCGCTCGCGGAGGCTGGTCGCGTAGTCGATCTCGTCGTTCATCGCGCGCTCGGTGATGGCGGCCATCTCGTCGGCGACGCCGCGGCGCTCGCCGAGCAGGACCGTCATTTCCGAGTCCGAGAGGGTGCCGTCGAAGTCGAAGGCGACGAGTGTCATGCGGGCGAGTTCGGACGGCCGGGGTTTACCAGTTGGCCTTCGGGCGAATGCGGCGCCGAACCGACGGTCCGCGACGCGCCTCCAGACGGCGTTTCGACCGGCCGCGGTCGTCGATTCCGCCGCTACCCCAACGCCTTACCCACCCGAGTGCCCTGGACCCAGTATGTCGGAGTCGTCGCCGGCGGTGTCGTCGTGACCATCGGCCCGGAGGTGATCGCGCTGGCCGTGTTGCCGGCGCTGCTGTGGGGGTTCATCCCGATCCTCGACAAGCGAGGGATGGCCGGCGGCGGGGGTTCCCTGCAGGCGTCACTGATGGTCGTCATCGTCGACTCGACCATCTACTGGCTCGCCCTCCTGGCGCTGTCCGGTGGCTCCGCGTTCGACGGCCTCACGCCCGAGATTCTCGCCGTGTTCGTCGCCGCCGGCGTCGTGGGGTCCGGGTTCGGCCGGCTCACCATCTACGTCGGCGTCGACCGCGTCGGGGCGAGTCTCAACAGCGCCATCATCAGCTCGCGGCCGCTGTTCGCGACGCTCATCGCGCTCGTCTGGCTGGACGAACCGCTCGGCCCGGCGACCGCCGTCGGGGTCGTGATCCTGGTGGCCGGGCTCGCCGTGCTGGCTCGCTCGAAGGGCGGCGACCTGAGCGGCTGGCGCCCGATCGACCTCTGGTGGCCGATCGCCTCGGCCGCGCTCTTCGCGTTCGCCAACGTCGCGCGCCGGTTCGGGATGCTCGAGTCGCCGCTGTCGGTCCTGGAGGCGGTCACCCTCAACGAGACCGCGGGGCTGGTCGCGCTGGGTGGCTACGCGCTCGCGACGCGCGAGCGTTCGCTCCTCGAGAAACCCCGCGAGACGTACGTCTACTTCGCCGGCAGCGGGCTGGTGACGACGGTCGCGATGCTGTCGCTGATGGCCGCCCTCGGCCTGGCCGAGGGGCGCATCGCCGTCGTCGACTCGCTCGTCGCGACCGCACCCCTCTTTACGGTCGTCTTCGCGGCCGTCTTCCTGCGCCGAGTCGAGCGCGTGACGAAAGGCGTCGTCCTCGGCGCCGGACTGATCGTCGCCGGCGCGGTCATGATCACGACGTGAGCGGGTCGACCGGCCCGGAGGGGTGGCGTGACCGCCGACGCAGACGCGTGGACCGGTCAACTGCCTCGAATTCCGGATTCGTTCGGTCGCGAAATTGTCTCCCCGTCGGCACCGTCAATACTGCACACTTCGCAACTGTTTACCCGGCCGGCCGGCGAGGGAGGGTATGCAGGTTCTGGTCACCGACCCCATCGCAGACGCGGGACTCGACGTCCTCCGCGACGCCGGCTTCGAAGTCGAGACGGGTTACGAACTCGAAGGCGAGGCGCTGCTGGAGGCCGTCTCCGACGCCTCGGCCCTGATCGTCCGCTCGGGGACGGAGGTGACCCGCGAGGTGCTCGAGGCGGGCGAGGACCTCGTCATCGTCGGGCGAGCGGGCATCGGCGTGGACAACATCGACATCGACGCCGCCACCGACCAGGGCGTCATCGTCGCCAACGCGCCCGAGGGCAACGTCCGCGCGGCCGCCGAGCACACCGTCGCGATGACGTTCGCGACCGCGCGGTCGATCCCGCAGGCCCACGCCCGGCTCGCGGCCGGCGAGTGGGCCAAGAGCGAGTTCCTCGGGACGGAGCTCAACGGCCGCACGCTCGGGATCGTCGGCCTCGGCCGGGTCGGCCAGGAGGTCGCGAAGAAGCTCGACGCGCTCGGAATGGATATCGTCGCGTTCGACCCGTACATCTCGTCGGAGCGGGCCGAGCGTCTGGGCGCCGAACTCGTCGATCTCGACGAGTGCCTCGCTGCCGCCGACGTGCTGACGATCCACACCCCGCTCACCCCCGAGACGGAGGGGCTGATCGGCGCCGACGAGCTCGCGGCGCTCGACGGCGGCTACCTCGTCAACGTCGGCCGGGGCGGCATCGTCGACGAGGACGCCCTGGCCGCGGCGGTCGACGACGGAACGATCGCCGGCGCCGCGCTCGACGTCTTCGCGGAGGAACCCCTCTCCGCGGACTCGCCGCTGCTCGACGTCGAGGACGTCGTCCTCACCCCGCACCTGGGCGCATCGACCGCGGCCGCCCAGGAGAACGTCGCCACCTCGACGGCCGAGCAGGTCGTCGCCGCCCTCTCGGGCGAACCCGTCGCGAACGCGCTCAACGCGCCGTCGATCGACGAGACCGCGTTCGGCCGGCTGGAACCCTACGTCGACCTCGCGGAGACGGCGGGCAACATCGCGACGCAGTTACTCGACGGGCGGATCGAGCGCGTCGAGGTGACCTACGAGGGCGAGCTGGCCGAGGAGGACGTCGAGTTCCTCACCGCCAGCGCGCTCGAAGGCGTCTTCTCGCCGCTGGAGTGGCAGGTCAACGCCGTCAACGCCCCGCAGATCGCCGAGGACCGCGGCGTCGACGTCGTCGAGTCCAAGACCCGCCAGACCGCGGACTTCCAGAGCCTCCTCTCGGTGACCGTCTCGAACGGCGACGAGGAGCTCACCGTCGACGGCACGCTCTTTGCCGGCGACGATCAGCGCATCGTCCGCATCGACGACTACCGCGTCGACGCGATTCCCCACGGCAAGATGGTGGTCACGCGAAACACGGACGAACCGGGCGTCATCGGCCTCATCGGGAGCGTGATGGGCGACCACGGCGTCAACATCGCCGGCATGTTCAACGCGCGCGAGGCCATCGGCGGCGAGGCGCTCACCGTCTACAACGTCGACACCGAGGTTCCCGAAAAAGCGCGCGAGCAACTCGAAGCCGACGAGCGCATCATCGACGTGCGCTACCTGACGCTCTCGGCGTAGGATCGATCCCCCTTATCGATCGGTTCCGAAGAGTCGCTCGAGGAGCGACGCCGAACCCGGCCGTCGCCGGTCGCCGTCGGCCGTCGTCGATCGATCCTCGAGGATCAGTTCGTACTGGCGGACGATCGCCTCGTGGCGACGCTCGCGGGCCGCGAGCTCGCGCTCCAGGGCGCTAATCTGCGCCCGCAATCGGGCGCGCTCGATCTGGCCGGGAAGCGGCGACGGCGACTCGTCGACGCGCTCGACCGTCTCGACCGGGACGGTGCCTCCCTCGGCGCCGGCGGCCGCCGGGTCGTCATCCGCGGGTCGGGTGGTGGAGTGTTGCTGGACGGGCATCGGGAACGGTGGCTACGGGAAGATGGAACAAAAGGTTCAGTCAGCCCTCCGTCAGACATGCTTTCGTCGGCCGATTCGTCGATCAAAAGTCCACGCGGGCGGGCGGTTGGGCCGGCGTTCGGGCTAGTCGTCGGATCCGCTCCCGGCGGCCGTGTTCCCGGATGCGCCGCCGTCCTCCGCGGCGTCCGAATCCGACGACCAGGCCATCGACGCGTTCGCGAACGACACTCCGCCCGGCGAGACGACCGAGACGGAGATCGGCGACTCGAATTCCGTCGCGTCCTCGGATGGTTGCTCGTCGCTGCTCACCGGTTCACCGTCTCGAACCGAGAGGTACCGCACGTCCCCCGACGGAAGCGGGGAGTCGAGGGACCACTGATAGTCGACGGCGTCGTCGGTAACCGTCACGGTCGAACCCGCAGGGACGGAATCGTCACCGACGTTCTCGACTGCGACGGCGCGGTTTTCGGCCACAACGTCGACGTCGATCTCCACGCTGGCGAACGCGATCTCCGGCACGTCGTCGGTCCAGGCGGGTTCGGCCGGCTCCTCGAGACCGACCTCGACGACGGCGTACGAGACTGCCCCCTCCTCAGCAGGGTGTGCGATCGACGCCTCGCGGATGACGCCCGTATCGTCGACGACGAGCGTCGCCGAGTCGGGATCCGCGGCGTCCGTCGAGTCCTCACCCCACGGAGCGGGATCGAGGTCTGTCGCGACGAGCGTCGTGAGCGTCGCACCGTCGCGAACGACCGTCTCTTCGACGCGAAACGATCCGTCGGCAATGGCCTCGGAGAGCGGGTCGGGTACGAGGTATCTCCGCATCGAGAGCCCGCGGCGATCGATAACGTGGTATCTGACCTCGTCGCCCCGATCGACGCGAGTAATACCGTGCGATTCCGTCACCCACTGATCCAGTTGTTCGACACCGTCGCGCGTGTCGATCGTCCCGGACAGGGCGGACGACATTCCATGTTCACCGCGTTCGGCCGTCACGTCGACAGCAGGTGTCGGTTCATCCGACGAATCCGATCCGTCACGCATCGCGAGATCGATCACGAACCCGTTATCGCGGAGGCGTTCGCGATGGGCCGAACGGAGTTGTCCGTGGTTGACGATTCCGTCCTCGGCAACGCCGGGCGGCAGTTGCGGCGACGGGTTCGCCTCGGACGGATCCGACGCATTCCCGTCGGAACCCGGAGGTCCCAGTTCTCCGAGACAACCGGCGAGTGACGACGCGACGAGGGCGGCACCCGACGCGGCGATCAGACTACGGCGCGAGTGGGGAGGGCACATGCGTTCGACGGTAGTTTCAGGGGAATTATAATACTTTCCGATACGTCCCGGAGGAAGCCGGGCGACCGACACCGGTTCGACCGGACGCCACACCGTCGATCGCTCTCGTCACGAGACGTCGATGGCGTACTCCTGCAGAGCGTCTTCGTCGATCTCGACGCCGAATCCCGGTCCATCGGGTACGTCGACGGCGCCGTCGACGACCTCCAGCGGGGTTTCGAGGATGGATCCGTCCACCTGGACGAGTTCCGTGAACTCGCTCGCCAGCGGGTGGTCGCGCATGGACGCGGCGAAGTGGACCTTGGCGACGGACGAGATGCCCGGCTCGAGTTCGGTACCCGCGATGCTGCCGAGCCCCAACGCTTCGGCCGCGGTCTCGATCTTCTTGCCGCGATGGAGCCCGCAGGTCTTGGCGATCTTGAGGTTGACGAGATCGGCGGCGTCGTAATCGTACAACGTCACCGCGTCACCCGAGGTCCAGATGCTTTCGTCGGCCATCACGGGGACGCTACTGTTGGCGCGAACGTGAGCGAGGCCGGAGAGGTCGTCCGTGGGAACCGGTTGTTCGACGACCTGGAGATGACAGTCCTCCACCGCCCGCAGGACGCGGATCGTCTCCGTCGCGTTCCAGGCCGCGTTGGGGTCGAGGCGCAGGGGAACGTCGTCTCCGAGTTCGTCCCGGATCGCCCGGATGCGTCGAACGTCCAGGTCGGGATCGCTCGATCCCTTGATCTTGACGACCTCGATCCCGTCTCCCAGGATGTCGAGCGCCTCGTCGACCATCGCCTCCGGCGTGTCCAGTCCGACCTCGGCGGCCACCCGAACGCTGTCGCGGAACTTCCCCCCGAGTAACGTGTAGGCCGGCACCTCGAGGATCTTTCCGACCAGGTCGTGCAACGCCAGGTCGATCCCCTCCTTCACGCAGGTGATGCGCGCGAGTCGCTCGTCGACCAGCCGTAACACGCGGCCGATATCGGTGGGATCCTCGCCGACGATCGCGGGCGCGGCGTAGTTCCGTATCGTCGTGTCGATCGATTCGAGCGTCTCGCCGTAGAATTCCGGCTCCCAGGCGCAGGCTTCACCGATACCGACGTGACCGGTGTCGGCGTGTATCCTCACGAGCACGGCGTTCGAGCGCTCGAATTCGGTGTACGAGTCCGCAAAGCCTTCGACGGGGATGCCGTACGGGACCGTTTCGACGCGAGTTATCTCCATGAGCGGTGTCGTACCGCACGTCACATCGAGAGCGGATAAAAGATGAGGCACAACTTCGGGCGGCGTTCGGCCAGGCGCATCGCGGCTGGGACGAAGGGGCCGCGGGCGGAATCGCCGCGCGGCACCGCCCACGTTACGGCTGTTCGGCCAGATGGTCGAGCACGCCCTCGAGGTCGCTCGGTACGGGTTCGGGGTCGGTCCCGGCCGCGGCGGCCGCGTCGGGATCCTTCAGGAGGTGGCCGGTGGTCAGACAGACGATCTGCTCGTCCTCGCCGACCACACCGTCATCACGGAGTTTTCGCAGCCCGGCGAAGGACGCCGCCGAGGCGGGTTCGACGCCGATCCCCGCCTCCGCGAGGTCGCGCTGAGCGTCGGTGATCTCGACGTCGGAGACGGCCACCGCGGTGCCGCCCGTCTCGCGGATGCCGGGCAGGGCCTTCGGCGCGTTGACGGGGTTGCCGATCCGGATCGCGGTGGCCCGGGTCTCGACGTCGTCCCAGCGGCGGATCTCGTCGGCGCCGTTCTCGATCGCCTCGACCATCGGCGCGGCGCCCTCGGCCTGGACGCCCGTGAGTTTCGGGACCTCGTCGACGGCGAGATCGCCCGCCGCGACGAGTTCGCGAAACGCCTTGTAGAGCGCGGCCGTGTTGCCCGCGTTGCCGACCGGGAGGACGATCCGGTTGGGAAACGTGCCGTGGTCGGCGCGGAACCGTTCGAGAATCTCGAGGCCGATCGTCTTCTGGCCCTCGAGGCGGAACGGGTTGAGCGAGTTGAGCAGGTAGGCCTCGCCGCGGTCGGCCAGGGCCTGGACGAGGTCGAGGCAGGCGTCGAAGTTGCCGTCGACCTCGAGGATGCGCGCACCGTGGAGGCTCGCCTGGGCGACCTTCCCCGCCGCGACCTTGCCGGCGGGGAGCAGGACGAGCGTCTCCATGCCCGCCCGCGAGCCGTAGGCTGCGAGGGCGGCGCTGGTGTTGCCCGTCGAGGCGCAGGCGAGGCGGTCGACCCCGAGTTCCCGCGCGACGGCGACGCCGACGGTCATCCCGCGATCCTTGAACGAGCCGGTCGGGTTCATCCCCTCGTGTTTGATCCGCAGCGTCTCGACGCCGACGTCGTCGGCCAGGTCGGGCACGCGGTACAGCGGCGTCGCGCCCTCCTGGATCGAGACGCCACCGTCGAGCGGGAGCGCGTCGGCGTAGCGCCAGACGCCGGATCCCTCGAAGTCGGACAGCGACGCCGGCGACGCGTAGCGCACCTCCAGTAGTCCGCCACAGTCATCGCAGGTGTAGCGGACGGCGTCGAACGGTGCGAACGAGGCTTCGCAGTCGATACAGGAGAGCCAGACGCCATCCTCGGCGGCGGACGGCGGCGTCGGCGCCTCGGCGGTCGGCGAGAGGGTCATCGGCTGTGTCGACGGCCCGCCGGCCTAAAAGTCGGGCGATGGTGGCAGACGTGACACACTGTAGTGGCAGACGTGACACACTGTAGTGGCAGACGTGACACACTGTAGTGGCAGACGTGATACACTGTAGTGGCAGGTGTGACATACTGTAGTGGTAGGCGTATACCGTCCATCGGCGGAGCCGCCGGTATCGGTGTGTTCGTTCGAAAGCGGTTCGACTGATTCGGTCGCGTTCGATTCCACCCTGGCTGGGCCGGCCGTCGCCCCGATGGTGGTGTCGCGGAGCGACGCCCGATTGCGGTGCGATGCGTCCCCGTGACGCTCAGGCGAAGATGAGCGCCAGTAGCAACACCGGCACCGAAATCAGCAGGAGCGTTCCGATGAGCAAGCGGATCCTCATATACGTTTTGGCCGAACGGCCGATAGATATATAAATAGCCCGGATTCTTTCGTTCAATTCACAATCCACGCGGCCGAAATATCTCGTTTCCTCGCAACAACGGCACCGTAACGACGGCCTCACCCCAGCAGCCAGCCGAGCAGTCCCTTCTGGGCGTGCAGGCGGTTCTCGGCCTGTTGCCAGACGATCGAGCGCTCACCTTCGAGGACGGCGTCGGTGATCTCCTCGCCGCGGTGGGCCGGGAGACAGTGCATGACGGACGCGTCGGCCGGCGCCGACGCGAGGAGCTCGTCGTTCACCTGGTAGGGGTCGAACGCCTCGAGTCGCTCCTCGCGCTGGGCTTCCTGGCCCATGCTCACCCAGACGTCGGTGTAGACGACGTCGGCGTCGTCGACGGCGGCGGCCGGATCCGACGCGATCGTCGGCGCGGTCCCGAGTTCGGCGGCGCGATCGAGGACCGCCTCGTCGACGCCGAAGCCCTCCGGCGTCGCGACGGTGAGGTCGATCCCCGTCATCGCACACCCGAGGACGAACGACTGAGCGACGTTGTTGCCGTCGCCGACCCAGGTCGCGCTGGCCGACTCGAACGAGCCGACCGTCTCGCGGATGGTCAGCAGGTCCGCGAGCGTCTGGCAGGGATGGGCGTCGTCGGTCAGACCGTTGATCACCGGCACGTCCGCGTAGCGAGCGAGTTCTTCGAGATCCGCGTGGTCGAACAGGCGGGCCATGATCACGTCGACGTAGCGCGAGAGGGCCCGCGACGTGTCGCGAATCGGTTCGCCGTTTCCAAGCTGGATGTCGTCCTCGCCGAGGAAGACGGCGTGGCCGCCGAGCTGGGTCATCCCCGTCTCGAAGGAGACGCGGGTGCGCGTACTCGGTTTCTCGAACAGCATTCCGAGCGTCAGCCCGGAGAGATCGGCGTGGGTCCAGCCTCGCCCCTGTGCCGTCTTGTACTCCGCGGCGAGGTCGAGGACGGCCGCGAGGTCGGCTCGCGAGAGGTCGTCGACGTCGGTGACGTGGATGGGGTCGCTGGCGGTCGGGCCGGTCGGGTTCTCGGTTGCGTCGGTCATGTCTGCGTTCGGCTGGTAGCTCATTGGGGATCGGTATCTGGTGTCCGTGGGTCAGTTTCTGGGGTGGAGGGATCCGCGTCGGTAGTGGGGTGCTGCGCGGTCGATTCGGTTCGCTCGCCGTCCGCCTCGGTCGGCGAGTCGGCGTCGTCGGAGTCGGTCGCGCGCTCGCGGAGCCGGTTGCCGACGCCGTCGAGGACGGCGATCGAGCGGTCGTAGTTCGATAGCGAGAGTCGCTCGTCGGGGGCGTGGTCGAGCGCGGAGTTGCCGGGGCCGTAGGTCGCCATCGGGCAGTCCCACGCCGCGGCGTAGACGTTCATGTCGCTCGTCCCCGTCTTGCGGAGGAGCCGCGGGTCGGCGCCCGTCTCGCGGATCGCGGTCCGAAGCGCCCGGGCGACCGGCGTGCGTGGGCTCGCCATCACCGGCGGGATCGCGTCGGTCCACTCGACCGTGCCGTCGAACGTCTCGGAGACGGACGCGACGGTCGACCTGACCGCATCGACCGTCGTTTCGGGCGGCACGCGGACCTGAAAGTCGACGCGCGCCTCGACGGCGAGGCCGTCGGCGGTCGGACCGCCCTCGATGGCGATCGGTTTCGTCGTCAGCGACTCGAAGACAGGGCCGGAATCGTCGCCGCCCGGTCCGTCGCTTTCAGCGCGCTCGCCGTCCGTGTCGTCGCCGGTCGAGACGCCATCGTCGCAGGCCGCCTCGACGGCCGCCCACCAGCTCGTCGCGTCCTCGACCGCGTTCGGCTCCGGGCGGGAGCTGTGGCCGGACGCCGTCGAGACGGTGTACGTGCCAGCCACCAGCCCGCGGTAGCCAAGCGTGATGCCGTTCGCGCCGGAGGGTTCGCCGTTGAGCAACGCGTCAGGGGCGTCGCGCTCGGCGACGAGGTGGTGGGCGCCGCGCGAGTCGGTCTCCTCGCCGACGACGCCGACGAACGAACAACCCGTCCTGACGGCCGCGACGGCCATCGCGCACAACGGACCCGTCGCGTCGACGCTCCCGCGCCCCCAGAGGACCGCCTCTTCGACGGTCGACGCGTCGTCGAGGTCGAGTCCCTCGTCGACATCGGCCTCCGCGTCGTTCCCGGCCACCGCCTCGTCCTCGGCCGCGGTGAGGCGAACGGGAACGTCGCCCGGAACGGTGTCGACGTGGGACGTAAAGAGCGCGGCGTCGTCGGCCGGCGCGCGAACGTTGCCGACCTCGTCGCGCCAGACTTCGCGGTCGTGGGCCTCGAAGAATGCCACAAGGCGCTCGGCGGCCGCGTCCTCCGCGCCCGAGACCGAGGGCGTCGCGACCATGTCGACCAGCAACTCGCGGGCCGTCTCGAGCGAGACGTCGGTCGCGACCGCCGGCGTATCGAGCGCGTTCGTTGGCACGGTCATGCGTCGGTACCTCCGATCATCGTCGTCATGATTCGGCGGGGTCCTCCAGGGTGCCTTCGAGCGCGTCGACGACGGCGTGCGCGTGCGATTCGTCGATCGTTAGCGGCGGCAACAGGCGGACGACCGTGCGCCCGGCGGGCAGCGCGAGGATCTCGTGCTCCAGCGCGAGGTCGCGCAGGACGCGGTTCGCCCCGCGACCGACCTCGAGGCCGACCATGAGGCCCGCCGCGCGGACGCCGTCGATCGGCAGGTCGGCCGTCTCGAGTTCGTCGACGAGCGTCTCCCCGACGGCCGCCGCGTTGGCCGCGAGATCCTCGTCGACGATGACGTCGAGGGTCGCCGTCGCCGCCGCGGCGACCAGGGGGTTCCCGGAGAACGTCGACCCGTGCGAGGCGGCGCCCTCGGCGATCCAGTCCGCACAGAGCGTCGCGCCGAGCGGGAGTCCGCTCGCGAGGCCCTTCGCCGTCGTCAGTACGTCGGGGACGACCGGCGCGTCGACGAGCGCGTCGTTCTCGCAGGCCCAGAACGAGCCCGTGCGACCGAGGCCGGTCTGGATCTCGTCGAAGATCAGCGCCGAGCCGGTCTCGCTGGTCACCTCGCGGGCGGCCCGCAGGTAGCCCGCGGGCGCCGGATTGACGCCGCCCTCACCCTGGATCGGCTCGAGGATGACCGCGGCCGTCTCGTCGTCGACGGCCGCCTCGAGCGCCGCCTCGTCGCCGTAGGGGACGAACTCGACGTGGTCCTCGAGCAGGGGTTCGTACGGCGCCTTGTACTTCGGCTTCCAGGTCGCCGAGAGGGCGCCGGCGGTACGGCCGTGGAAGGCGCCGCGCGCGGCGACGATCTTCGTGCCGTCGGTCGCGCTGCGGGCGAACTTCAGGGCCGCCTCGTTGGCCTCGGTGCCCGAGTTGCAGAGCCAGACGTTCTCGATCTCTCCCGGCGCGAGCGCGGCGAGCTGGGCCCTGAGGGTCGAGCGCGTCTCGACCGGGTACGACCCCTGCACGTAGAGCAGCTCGCTCGCCTGTTCCCGGATCGCGCCGACCACGTCGGGGTGGCAGTGACCGGCGGGCGTGCACGCGTAGCTCGCGCCGACGTCGAGGTACTCGGTGCCGTCGTCGGCCGTCAGCGTGACGCCGTCGCCCGACTCGATCGTGACCGGTTTTTGCGAGAAGACGAAGCCGCTCACGACTCGCTCACCTCGACTTCGTCGTCGACTGCGTCGTCGGTGGCGCCGGCCTCGAGCCCGTCGGCATCGTCGGTGACGCCGTCCCCGGGTCCGTCGGTAGCGGTCCCGGGCCCGCCAGTCGCGGCCTCGAAGCCGTCGGCGGCAGTCGTCAGTCCGACCGCCCCGGGCGTGATCGTCGTCCCCGCCCCGTCGAGCGCGGTGAGGACCGGGTCGTTCGCGTTCGCGTCGGCGACGACGACCGACGACGCGCCACCCTCGAGGGCCTCCCGGGCCGCCATCACCTTCTTCGTCATGAAGCCCGCCGCGGCGTCTTCGAGCGCTTGGAATTCGGCTTCGGTCGTCGCCGACTCGATCAGCGTCGACTCGTCCTCGGGATCCGCGTAGACCCCGGCGACGTCGGTCAGCACGACGAGGTCGGCTCCGAGCGCGCCCGCGACCGCCGCGGCCGCGCGGTCGGCGTCCGCGTTGACGGCCGTGTAGCCGCCGTCGGACTCGGCGCCGAGGACCGGGCCGCCGACGACGGGGACGTACCCCCCAGCCTGGAGCGTCTCCAGCAGGTCGGCGTTGACCGACTCGACCGTCCCGGAGTGGTCGCCGCGTTTGATCTTCTTCGTGCCGTCCTCGAGCACTCTGACGGCCGACTTTCGGGTGCCGGCGAGCAGCTTGCCGTCGAGGCCGGTCAGGCCGATCGCGTCGACGCCCTCGTTCTGCAGCGCCTCGACGAGGTCGGTGTTTACCGTCCCTGCCATCGCCATCGTGAACGCCTCCATCGCCGTCTCGTCGGTGAAGCGGCCGACGACGCCGCCGGGCGTCTCGACGTAGGTCGGCTCCTCGCCGAGGGCCTCGAGCGTCTCGTCGACGGCGGTCGAACCGCCGTGGACGACCGCGACGGGGCGGCCGTTGGCCGACAGGTGGGCGACGTCGGCGAGCGCGCCCGCGGGATCGACCGCGCTGGCACCGCCGATCTTGATCACGACCGGCGTCTCGTTCGTCGTCAGCGTCTCCGCGGCGGTCATGGCGATCCCACCGGGTGCAAGCCCGCGAACTCGAGGCCGGCCGTCTCCGCGTAGCCGAGCGCGACGTTGGCCGCGTGGACGGCCTGGCCGGCCGAGCCCTTCATCACGTTGTCGATCGCGGCGAAGACGACGACGCGCTCGTTCGACGGGTCGAGTTCGAAGCCGACCTCCGCGACGTTCGTCCCCGCGACGGCTTTGGGCTCGGGGTAGCGGTAGACGCCCGAGCCGCCCGCGGCGAGGCGGACGAACGGTTCGTCCTCGTAGCACGCGCGGTAGGCCGACCACAGGTCGCCCTTCGAGACGGGGCCGTCCGGGAAGACGTGGCTCGTCGCGCTCGCGCCGCGAACCATGTCCACCGCGTGGCAGGTGAACGAGACCGAGGTTCCGAGCCACTGTTCGATCTCGGCCTCGTGGCGGTGGCCCGTCGGCGCGTAGGGGCGGACGACGCCCGAGCGCTCGGCGTGACTCGATGCCGCGCCGCCGCCGGCGCCGCCCTCCGAGGAGCCGACCTTGACGTCGACGACGATCCGCTCGTCGCCGTCGGCGTCATCGTCGCCGAGAATCCCGTGCTCGAACAGCGGATAGAGCCCGAGGATCGTCGCGGTCGCGTTACAGCCGCCGCTCGCGATCAGGTCGGCGCCCGGCAGGTTCTCGCGGTTGAGTTCGGGCAGGGCGTACTCGGCCGCTTCGAGGTACTCGGGCGCGTCGTGGCCGTCGTACCACTCGTCGTACTGTGGCTCGGAATCGAGGCGGAAGTCCGCCGAGAGGTCGACCACCGTGTCGGCGACCTCGAAGAACTCGTCGATGCGGCCCATCGAGACGCCGTGGGGCGTCGCGGCGAAGAGCACGTCCACCGACTCCAGCTCCGTCGGATCGGTGTAGCGTAGCTCGGTCCCGCGAAGCGGCGGGTGGGTCGAACCGACGCTCTTGCCGGCGTTTCCGCGACTCGTCGCCTGCTGGATGTCGAAGTTGGGATGGCCGGCGAGCAGACGCAGGAGTTCGCCGCCGGCGAAGCCGCTGGCGCCGACGACGCTCGCGGTGACCGTCTCGGCGGCCGCGTCGTCAGTACCCGCGGCCCCGGCGGCGTCGGCATCGGCGGTCACGTCGTCGGCGTCGGTAGTATCGTCTGCGTCGTCGGCAGTAGCGGCTGACGTCCCGCGGGCCATCAGTGGGTCACCTCCAGTTCGGTGCCGTCAGTCGTCTCGTCGGCGTCGCCGGCCGCTTCCGCCGCGGCCTCGGCTTCGAGCCAGTCGACGACCGCCGCGGGGACGTCGACGTCGACGGAGCCGTTCAGCGCCTTGAACTCGACGGTGTGGTTGACCTCGTGGACGGTGTACCCGTCGGCAGTTTCCATGAGGTCCACGCCCAGGAGCCCGCCGCCGACGGCGTCGCTCGCCGCGGCGACCAGCTCCGCGATCTCGTCGTCGATCTCCAGCGGCGCCGTCTCGGCACCCGCCGCGGCGTTGGTGATCCAGTGGTCAGCCGAGCGGACCATCCCCGCGATCGGCTCGCCGTCGACGGCGACGACACGCAGGTCGCGGCCGGGCTTCTCGACGAACTCCTGGACGTAGAACACCTTGTGCTCGTAGTGGCCGAGCGTCGACTTGTGCTCCAGGATGGCCTCGGCGGCGCTGCGCGAGTCGATCTTCGCCATCAGGCGCCCCCAGGAGCCGACGACCGGCTTGAGCACGCACGGGTAGCCGAACGATTCGATGGCCTCGAGCGCGCTGTCGGTGGTGAACGCGACGTTCGTCGCGGGCGTCGGGACGCCCGCGCCGTCGAGCGCGAGGCTCGTGCGGACCTTGTCGGCGCAAACGGTCGCCGTCTCGGGAGAGTTCACGACCGGGACGCCGTAGGCCGCGCAGAACTGCGTGACGTAGACGCTGCGACTCGTCGCCAGACAGCGATCGACGACGATGTCGAGGTCCGCGAGGATCTCGGGCGCCTCGTCGACGGCGAGTTCGAGGTCGCGGACGTCGACCTTGACAACGTCGTGGCCGCGCTCGCGCAGTTCCGACAGCAGGAGCTTCTCGTCCGCGCGGATGCGCGAGTAGCATACCCCGATCTTCACGGTCACTCACCCCAGTCCTCTTCGAGCTCGGGGGCTCGATCGAGGACTGGTGGCGCGGTGTCGATCACTTCGAGTTCGACGCCGCAGGTGGTACAGTCGACGATCTCTCCGGCTTCCGGGTCGTCGTGCAGGGACAGGTCGGCCCCGCACTCGGGACACGTCGTCATGGTACTCCCACGTCGGGGCTACGGGTACATAAATTCGTCGAACTTCTCTGATTAATTATATATCTGTACCGCAGGCTAACAGTGGTTTCGAACGGTTTCCGCCGCGATTACGCGTCGAATATCAATTCGATTTTATAGTGTCCCCCGGCGGGGACCGCGGCCGACCCCGCCGCGGTCGTAGTCCGGATTGACGTCGCGCCATCGGCCCGGCGATGTCGCGCTCAGACATAGGTCGAGACCACCTCCAGCCGACGTTCGGCCGCCGATTCGACGACGCAAACGCGGTCAGCGTGCGTCTCGCGATCGGCCTCGATCGACGAGCCGACGGCCGCCAGCTGGTCGCGGACCGCGTCCGGGGCCGGGCCGCCCGCCGAGTCGCGACTCGCGACGTTCGAAGCGGGATCGAGCGCGGCGTCGAGTGCCTCGGCGTCGACGAATTCCTCGAGCGACTCCTCGAGGTGCGCCTCGGCGGCGTCCGCGAGCGCCTCGCGGATCGAACCGTCGTCCACCTCGGCCGCGGTCGCCGCCTCCGCGACGATCTCGTGGGCGGTGCGGAAGGGGACGCCGGCCATCGCGAGCAGGTCGGCGACGCCCGTCGCCGTCGAGAAGCCCTCCCCGGCCGCCCCGGCAAGCGAGTCCTCGTTCCAGTCGGCGGTCGCAACCGCGCCGGCGGCCACCTCGGTCGCCTGGGTGACGGCGTCGACGGTCGCCCAGACGTGGGGCGTCGCGCGCTGCAGATCGCGGTTGTACGCGCGCGGGAGGCCCTTGAGCGTCGTCGTGAGGCCCTGGACGCTCGCCGCCGCGTCGCCCGCGACCGCGCGGACGAGTTCGAGCGTGTCCGGGTTCTTCTTCTGGGGCATGATGGAGGACGTCGAGGCGTAGTCGTCGTCGAGGTCGACGAAGCCGCGGTTCGCGAAGACGATCAGGTCCTCGGCGAATCCGGAGAGCGTCGTCGCGAGCGTCGAGAGCGCCCCCGTCGTCTCGAGGAGCACGTCGCGGCTCGCGACCGCGTCCGTCGCGTTCGACAGGACCGACGAGAAGCCGAGCAACTCGGCGGTGCGCTCGCGGTCGATCTCGAACGGCGTGCCGGCGAATGCGGCCGCGCCGAGCGGCGAGGCGTCGAGGCGCCCGAGGGCGTCGAAAAGGCGAGCCGTGTCGCGCGCGACCGTCGACTCGTAGGACAGGGCCCACTGGGCGACGGTCGTCGGCTGGGCGGGCTGGAGGTGCGTGTAGCCCGGCATGATCGTCTCCGCGTGGGCCTCGGCGATTTCTGCGAGCACCTCGCGCAGGGCGAGCGTCGCCTCGATCGCGTCGAAGACGTCCTCGCGCAGGCGGTAGCGGATGCAGGTCGCGACCTCGTCGTTGCGCGAGCGCGCGGTGTGCATCCGCCCGCCGTCGGGTCCGACGCGGTCGACGACCGCCGTCTCGATCGCCTCGTGGACGTCCTCGCCGTCGGGCAGCGCGTCGTGGCCAGCCGTCTCGATCTCCTCGAGGGCGGCGAGGATGGCTCCGGCGGTCGCGTCGTCGACGACGTCGCACTCGGCCAGCATGACGACGTGGGCGCGATCGACCGCGATGTCGGCCGCGAAGATGCGAGCGTCGGCCGCCAGCGAGGAAAGAAAGTCGCGCGCGGGGCCGCCGCTGAAGCGATCGCGGCGAACGACGCTCTCGTCGGCGTCGAGTTCCCCGTTCGTCGCCTCGTCCCCGGTCATGCTCACTCCTCTGTCGTCTCGTCGTCCGCCGTGGCGGCGTCTTCGACCGTAGTGGCGTCGTCGGCTGCCGCCCCCCCGTCCGTCGCGAGCGTCGGCGATTCGGTCCCGTTCGCCCCCTCGGCCGCCTCGACGGCGGCGATCGACTCGTTCGCGAGGCGACGCTGGAAGCCGTGGTACTTCGCGACGCCGGTGGCGTCGGCCTGCTCGATCTTCCCGACCGATTCGGTGTCGAAGGACGCGTGTTCGGCCGAGTAGGCCGCGTACGCGCTGTCGCGGCCGACGGCGCGCGCCTGGCCGCCCTCGAAGCGGATGGTGACCGTGCCCGTCACGCGCTGCTGGGTCTCGGCGACGAAAGCGTCCAGCGCGCCGACGAGCGGCGCGTCGATCAGGCCCTCGTAGGCCTTCTCGGCCCACTTCGCGTCGATCGTGTCCTTGAACTGGCGCTCCTCCTGGGTGAGGACGAGGGCTTCGAGCGACTCGTGGGCGGCCAGCAGCGTCGTCGCGGCCGGGTGCTCGTAGTTTTCGCGCACCTTCAGGCCGAGCATGCGATCCTCCATCGTGTCCGTGCGCCCGACCCCGTACGCGCCGGCGACCTCGTTCAAGTGCTCGACGAGGGCGACGGGGTCGTAGGCCTCGCCATCGACGGCGACGGGGTAGCCCTCCTCGAATTCGATCTCGATCTCGGCCGTCTCGCCCGACGGCGCGTCGGTCCACTCGTAGATCTCCTCGCCGGGGACGTAGCTCGGGTCCTCGAGTTCCTTGCCCTCGACGGAGCGACTCCAGAGATTGGTGTCGATCGACCAGTCGCCCTCGTTGCCGCCCTCGACGGGCAGGCCTTTCTCGGCCGCGTACTCCTGTTCCCACTCGCGCGTGAGCCCGAGTTCGCGGACGGGCGCGATGACTTCCATGTCCGAGTCGCGCCAGACGGCCTCGAATCGAAGCTGATCGTTGCCCTTCCCGGTGCAGCCGTGGGCCAGGCCGGTACAGCCGTGCTCCTCGGCGACCTCGAGGATGGCCTCGGCGATCACCGGGCGCGCGAGCGCCGTCCCGAGCGGGTAGCCCTGGTAGGTCGCGTTCGCGCGGACCGCTTCGAGACAGAGCTCGGCGAACGCTTCGGTCGCGTCGACCACGACGTGGTCCAGGCCGAGCGCCTCGGCGGTCTCCGCGGCCTCTTCGAACTCCGATTCGGGTTGCCCGACGTCGACCGTGACGCCGAGCACCTCGTCGTATCCGTACTCCTCCTCGAGCAGCGGCACGCAGACCGTCGTGTCCAGCCCGCCCGAGAACGCGAGTGCAACGCGTGTCATGTCGTACCCGAACGAATCGGCCGCGGACGTATAAATACACCGCTTTAACTTTAGAAAATAAAGTTTGTACGGCAAGCTAACCGAGGTTTTGAAATTTTTGTGCGAGCGATGCTAGGTGAAATAGCATCAGCCGGGAGACAGTGGTGAGAGTGAGTGTGGCCCTAAAGGGGCCGC
The DNA here is from genome assembly GCF_023093535.1 of Halovivax limisalsi. Classification (NCBI taxonomy): domain Archaea; kingdom Methanobacteriati; phylum Methanobacteriota; class Halobacteria; order Halobacteriales; family Natrialbaceae; genus Halovivax; species Halovivax limisalsi. The sequence goes on along the minus strand of NZ_CP095757.1, from coordinate 1,125,796 downwards.
CGCGGGAGCCGTCGCGGTCGCGGGGACGCGCCGCTCGCAGGGGGCGAGCGGAAACGACGCGACCCGAGACTCATTACACCCGGCAACGTGCCGGTGGGGCTTAAAGCCTGTGCGGGCGGCAAACGTTGCAACGTCCGGATCGAACGACGCATCACCATCGATCGACGGGTCTCGATCGTCCGAAGGCGCTAGATTCGTTCCTCACTCGATTCCTCGCGGTCGGGGAGCGCGAGGACGTTCTCGCGCCCGAGTCGGAACACCTCGACGTCGCCCCGGTCGCGCAAGTCGCCGACGACCTGGCTCGTCTTCGCCTCGGTCCAGTCCAGCGCCGAGACGACGTCCTGTTGTTTCATCCGGCCGCCGTTGGACGCGAGGAGTTCGAGGACGCGTTCTTCGTTGCTCAGCAGTTCCGGCGGCGGGCCGTCCGCCGCCGCGGGCGGGGTACGAACCGGCTCGTCGGGTCGCCGGTCGACCGCGCCGTCGCGGCGCCACCACAGGGCGGTGGCGACCGTTCCGAGCACCAGCAGCGCCACGAAGAATAGTGCGAGCGGACTCCGCCCGCCCTCGGCCGGGGCCGGCTCCGATCCGGTGTCGTTCGTCGCCGGGAAGATGGCGACGCGCGGTTCGTCGTCGATGAACTCGGTGCGAGCGCCGTCCCAGCCGACCCCGGTCTCGCGGACGTGGTCCGGACCGGGGGAGATCTCGCGGTAATTGTAGGACTCGGGCCACCTGATCCAGAGGGTCGTTCCTTCCGCGAGCGTGTACTGCGAGAGCGTCCCCTGTACCTCGACCATCACCGTCTCCACCCGGGCGAACCCCGTCCAGGTGAACGAGAACGTCACCGTTCCGGCGCTTCGCGGGGTCGTGACCTCGTCCGTCCGGACCGAGACGGCCGAGATCGACATCTCCCGGTCCGTCACGTTGCGCGCCGTCCGGAGCGTGGCGTTCCAGCGCTCGCGTTCGGCCTCCGCGTACCTCGCCGGGCTGTCGGAGATGTTCGACCGGAGCGCCTCCCACGCCGCGACCGACTCGTTGTCGCCGAGTTCGTACCGGTAGACGACGTCGACGTGGGCCGTGCCGTTCTCGACGGCGAGGTCGAACGTCGTCTCCACGGCGTCGAAGCCGTCGAGGAGCGACGACTCGTTGTCGACGAGCGGGCGTGGCGCCTCGCGATCGACGATCCGCGTTCCGCCGTCGACCGTCACGGCGTCGGCCCGGGACGCGCTCCGGTCGGAGCCGCCAATAGCGTCGGTATCCGGGCCAGCAACTAGCGATCCGCCGTCGGTCGATTCGGCGTCCAGTCCCGCGGAGCCGGCGCTAACGGCGCCCATCGCGAGCGTGCTGACGAGCATCCCACAGCACACCAGACGCACCAGTCGGGCCGACAACGCGGCCATCGTCCTCAGGTGACTGTCCCTGCCCATTAGTCTCTTGCGCAACGTGCCAATACCTGTCACACCACCGTCGAGTCGCCGGACTCCGGCGATCCGACGCCGAACGATCGGTTCGAGGACGCGCCACCAACCGGCTCAGGATCCAATCGGCAGCGCACGTTTCGCCCGGCCGTGAACGGCGAGACGCTCACGGATACTGTCGGCTAGCTGAACGGAGGGTTTTTGTGGCGGATGGACCTATCGAAGGCTATGACACTCGAACGAGGCGAACTCGACGTCGAGGACCTGCTCAAGATCGTCCTCGGGCTGATAGCCGTCTACCTCGCCCTCAAGATCCTCGATCCGCTGATCGGGTTCGTCGCCGAGATCGTTAGCACGGTCATCGTCCTCGTGATCGCCCTCATGATCGTCCTCTGGCTCCTCGATCGCCTCTAAGGCGAACGCGGATCGGTCGACCGCACTCGTACCCGCGAACCGTCACGTTCTTTGAGCGAGCGCCCCCAGCAACGGTGTGTACAGCGTCAACGTTCCCGTTCCCGGGCGGGTTCGCGAACTCGCGTCGTCGCTCTACCCCGACCTCCACGGCTTCGACCGCGTCCGGGAGACGCACTCGCTGCTGGTGAAACGACTGGGTGATAGCCCAGACCCGCACTCCCTGCAGCGGCGAACGCACCGGGCGCTCGACGGGACGCCGGCGGTCGAGGCCGCGATCACTGGGATCGACTACTTCGCCGACCCGCCAGTCGGCACCGCCCCGGTCGTCTACCTGGCCGTCGAGAGCCCCGGCCTCGAACGAATTCACGCCGAGCTCGCCGACGTCTTCGACCCCGTGGCCGATCTCGAAGGCGAAAACTACGTCCCACACGTGACGCTGGCCCGAGGGGGCGACGAGGCGGCCGCGAAGCGCCTCGCCGAGCGCGAGATCGACCCGATCACCTTCACCGTCACCGAACTGGAGTTCTTCGACGGCGCGCACCGGTTGCCGGTGAGCCGCGTCACGTTACCGGCGTAAGGACCGGATCAGCCGACACCGGGACATCGACAAGAGCGTTCTCGTACCGCATTCCGGCCCCCTGGTCACGGCGCCGGGGGATCGCCGTCGTAGGCGCCGTGGTCCGCGTAGAAGTTGCCCATTGCGTAGGTGAGCTTCTGGGGTTCGATATCGAGGAGTTCCTCGCGCTCGTGCATGGGGAAGCTGCCGTTGACGCTGTAGGTGCCCAGGTCTCCCTTGGCCCGACCGGAGTAGCGGCGGTCGAGGAGCGCCCGGACGCCCACGTCGGTCGGCGAGCGGAGCACGCGGCCGAGCGCCTGACGGGTCTTGCGGACCGTCGGGATCTCGACGGCGTAGCGCCAGCCGGTGTCGGTGCCGTCGAAGGCGGCGTCGTACGCATCCTGGACCGCCTCGGCGCGCTCGTCCAGGTGCGGGTAGGGGACGCCGACGACGAGGACGGTCAGCGCGTCGTCGCCGTCGAAGCTGACGCCCTCCGCGAGGGTGCCCCACAGCGAGGTACACAGGAGGCCGTTCTCGTCGGCGACGAACGCCGAGCGGAGGTCCTCGACGCTCACGCCGGGTTCGTCGCGGTAGACCGTCGCCTCGACCAGCGGGTCGACGCGCCCGGCGTAGCGCTCGGCCTCGCCGTAGTTCGGGAAGAAGGCGAGGGTGTTGCCGGGCGTCATCCGCACCGCGTTGCTGATCGTCGTCGCGACGGTGTCCTGGACGTCCGGATCGTCGCGCTCGCTCGCGAAGAGCGCCGGCGTCTCGACGGCGTAGGTCCGGCGGTTCTCGGCGGGGAAGTCGAGCCCGTAGGCCATCGTGACCGGATCGTCCAGCCCGAGGACGGCCTCGGTCACGTCGAAGGGTTGCAGCGTCGCGCTCATGAGGATCGTCGCCGAGAGGGCGTCGAAGAGGTCGCCGGTCACGTGCGTGGGAAGGCAGCTGTAGAGCTCCGCGCGGCCGTAGAGCTCGTCGGTCCCATCGTCGCGTCGCACCGCGAGGACGGGGTAGACGCCCGCTGACGCCCCGTCGTCCATCCAGGCGCGGACGAACTGGCCGGCCCGCAGGGTCTGACACTCCGTCCGCGTCTCGCGCTCGCCGTTGCGGTAGGCCTCATCGTACTCCTCGTCGAGGTCGCGCCCGAGCGAGACGGCGGCCTCGAGGTCGTCGTCGATGCCCGGCCCCGAGTACGACTGGAGGAAGGAGAGCGTGAGGTCGTCACGCCGGTCGTCGTTCGCGACGGCGACGTCGCGCCAGTTCTCGCCGACGCGCTCCCGATCGCCGAACTGGAAGGATTCATCATACGTCTCCCGGAGCGCCTCGTAGAAGGTCTCGAGGACGTTTCGCGCGGGGCCGGCGCGCGGGTCGTCCGCGTCGTCGAGTTCGTCGAGCGCCGACGCGAACGTCCGCTCGGAACACTCGCGGCTGGCGTGATCGCGCGCGGCGTCCTCTAAGTTGTGCGCCTCGTCGAAGACGGCGATGACGTCCTCGGGCTCGCGACCGAGCCACCGGAAGAAGGCCTCGCGGATGCCCGGATCGAGCAGGTGGTGGTAGTTACAGACGACCAGATCGACGCCCTCGACGGCGTCTTTCAGGAGTTCGTACCCGCAGCGCCGGCGGTTCTCGGCGTACTCGTAGATCTCCTCGGGCGAGCGGACGTCCTCGAAGAGCCAGGCGTGAAAGTCCTCCTCGGCTCCGGGCTCGGTGAGGTTGTTGTGGTAGTAGTCACAGACGTTGCGATCCTCCAGGTCCTCGAGCTCCGCTTCGAGCGAGTCGAGTTCGTCCATCACGGCCGCCCGCGCCTCCGCGGCGGCGCCGTCGCCGTCCTGGCTCTCTTCGAGCAGTTGCTCCTGGCGACGTTCGAGGTCCGCGTGTTCGCGTTCGGTCTCGACGAGATCGTGCGTCGCATCGCGCAGCGTCTGGCACTCCTCGTAGCCGACGTCGATGTGACACATCGAGCCCTTGCCCTTGAAGACGACCGCGCGGATGTCCTCGGTCTCGACGATGGCGCGGGCCTCCTCGACGAACTGGCGCATCTGCTGGTGGACGTTCGTCGTGATGACGACCGTCTTGTCCTCCTCGCGCGCGACCGACAGGGCAGGGACGAGCGCGGAGAGCGTCTTGCCCGTCCCGCAGGCGCCCTCGAAGAGCACGTCCTGGCCCCGGACCAGCGCGTTGTGGATCCGGTCCATCGCCTCGCGCTGGTTCGCGTAGGGCTCGTCGTACGGGAAGAAGCGCAGGTAGTCGGCCGAGTCTGGCACACGTGGTGATAGGTTTCTATATCGATAAAAGCGTTCGTCCCGGTCGGCGCCGACTTCGGGGGAGATCCTCCCGCCTCACGCGCCGGTATCGGGTTCGAGGTAGACGCGCCGCACCTGGTCGTCGTGAGCCTTCAGAGCATCCTCGATCTCCGCGATGCGCTCGTCGAGGGCCTCGACGTCGGGCTCGAAGACGACGTCGGCTGTCACGAGCAGTTCCTCGGCCCCGAAGAAGACGGTCCGGAAGTCGACGACCTCGCGGACGACGTCCGAGCCGGCGACGATATCGTGAAGTTCCTGCTCGGCCTGTGGTGAGAGGCTCTCGCCGAGCAAGAGACGCTTGTTCTCCCAGGCGAGTGCGATCGCAAAGCCCATCAGGAGGAGTCCGATGAGCAGCGCGGCGCCGGCGTCGTAGACCTCGTTGCCCGTCACCCGGGTGAGGTAGACGCCGAAGAGGGCGATGCCCGCGCCGGCCAGCGCGATCGCGTCCTCGGTGAGCGCGGTGAGCGTCGTCACGTCGCTGGTCTTCCGGAACGCCTCGCGGATCGTCTCCCAGCCGTGTTCGTCCATCTGGGCGGAGATCCCCTCGTAGGCCTTCTTCAGCGCCCACGCCTCGAAGACGATCGCCCCGAGGAGCACGGCGTAGTTGACGTAGACGCCGTCGACGGCGCCGACGACGGGCAGCGGCGGCGTCTGTCCCATCGTGGCGTGCGAGCCGTGACGCAGCGCGTCGATTCCGTGGCGGGCGCTCTCCCAGCCCGCGATGCCGAAGAGGATCACGCTGACGAGCATGGCGTAGAAGAACTGCGCCTTGCCGTAGCCGAACGGGTGCTGTCGGTCGGCCTCCTGGGCGCCGTAGCGCAGGCCGATCAGGAGGAACACCTGGTTGCCCGTATCGGAGATGGAGTGGTAGGTCTCCGAGAGCATCGCCGGGCTCATCGTGAGGAGGTAGCCGACGAACTTCATCACGGCGATCGCGCCGTTGGCGATCAGTGCGGCGATCACGACCGACCTGCTGCTTGCCATCGGGAGTTCGTTCGGATCGGCGCAATAAAAATGGCGGCGACTCGAATCGGCGGGGCAGACGGTACAGACCCGTCAGCGGTGGGCCGCGCGGCGGGATGAAACCACGAAGCGGTCGCTTCGATCGACCGAAAGAATCCTCCGCGGGGCCGGCGAACGGTTCGGTATGATCGCCGTCTTCTCCGATACGCACGGCACCGAGGGCCACTGCCTGGAAGGCGAGGCGCTGACCGCCGCCCGCGAGGCCGACGCCATCGTCCACGCGGGCGACTTCAAGACCGAGGCGGTGCTCGACGCGTTCCAGTCGTTCTCGGCTCCGCTGTACGCCGTGGCCGGGAACGTCGACGAACCCGGCGTCGCGGATCGCCTGCCGACCGAGCGCACGATCGAGACCGACGGGGTCACGATCGCGGTGCGCCACCAGCCGGCGGGCGGCGAAACCGCGCTGGCCATGTTCGGTCGCGAGCGCGACGCGGACCTGGTCGTCTTCGGCCACAGCCACCAGCCGACGCTGGTCGAAACGGACGACGTCGTGCTGTGCAATCCCGGGAGTCACGCCCAGCCGCGCGGCTATCGACCCGGATTCGCGACGGTCGAGCGGACGGACGACGGACTCGCGATCGAACAGCGCGAGCCCGACGGGTCGACCATCGCCTCGACCATCGTCGACCGCTGACGTCGGGTCCAAAGAGCCGACCGGCCGATCGCCGGGACGGCCGTGCGCGTGGCGGAGTCAACCCGATCGCGTGGCGATGTCGGGAGCGGGGAGGGCCAGGAGTCGAACGGGTTCGGAATCGGAAAGGGAGTGGAATCGGGAGGTCGGTTGTCGGGCGGTCGTCTCGGACAGGGCGGGTTCGCAAGGCGGGACGGTACGGTCGCCGCGGAGGGCCCGAGATGGTGATCGGATGCCGGTGTGGCGGGCGACAGCGGGCACCTGACCGAGCGGGTCACATGACCAGCGCGGTGCGGACGGGAGCCAGCGCACCCGGCTGCGCCCGCAGGTGATGTCAGACAGGCGGCCACCGGGTCGTGGCCAACCCCGGTCGAACCCACCGGCGTGGTTCGCCGGGGCGCATCCGAGACGATGGGTGGAGAGGAGTTATAGCCACCTCTAGCTAAAATTCGCCTTTCACCGTCAGACGCTCGTCGAGCGCCCGACACGTCCGGACTTGGCCGAACCGGGTCAGGGCCGGATCGGGCCCGCCGTGACGACGCCGGCGCGCGGGAAGCGCACGAGCGACGAGTACGCGCGTCGAAACGTCTTTGACCTCGCCGCCTGTAGCCGACGGTATGCTCGGATTCCTGCCGGACGATCCGGTGATCCTCGCCATCGTCGCCATCCTGCTGGTCCTGATATTCTTCACGTACCTCCTCCTTCGACGGACCGTCCTCGAGTTCCAGGACGGAATGAAGAAGTGAGTGACTGGCGCGCCGGATGCTGGTGACTTCGGCGGCGGTCGCGCGCGCGTCGGCCGACCGGCACCGCAGCCGACCCTGCGGAGCGGTGCCCCGCATCTCCGACGACATCGTCACCGAGCCGTCGTGGCGACGGAATCCGCGCGTTCACGAAAGCGTCGAACTGGTGCGCTCGACGACCGCCTCCACGTCGTCGCGATCGAGATCGCGGTGGGTCGTCACGCGCACCGTCTCGGGGCCGAATTCGGAGACGAGGACGCCGTTTTCCCGCAGGCGCTCGGTGACAGCCGCGGCGTCGAGGCCCGTCCCGGCGACGTCGACGAGCACGATGTTGGTCTCCGGCTCGGCGACCGACAGGCCGTCGATCTCGTCGAGCCCCGCCGCGAGCGCTCGCGCGAGGTCGTGATCGGCCGCGAGGTCGTCGACGTTCTCGAGGGCTCGTAACCCGGGTCCGGCGACGATCCCGACCTGGCGCATGCCGCCGCCGAAGCTCTTGCGTGCGCGTCTCGCCTCCTCGACGAAGTCCGCGTCGCCGGCGAGGATCGACCCCATCGGCGCGCCGAGGCCCTTCGAGAGGCAGAACATGACCGAATCAGCGGGGCCGATGAGGTCGGTCACGGGAACGTCGAGGGCGGTCGCCGCGTTGAACGCGCGCGCTCCGTCGAGGTGGACGGGTACGCCCCGTTCGTGAGCGGCCTCCGCCGCCGCGGCGATCGCGGCGGGTTCGATCGCGAGGCCGCCCCGGGCGTTGTGCGTGTTCTCGAGGCAGAGCAGGCCGGTTCCGGGTCGGTGCAGATCCTCCTCGACGTAGCCCGCCGCGACCTGCTCGGGCGTCGGAACGCCGCGCGGATCGGCGTCGAGCATGCGCACCTGCAGGCCCGCGTGCCGGGCGAGGCCGCCGAGTTCGTACTTGACGACGTGGCTCCTGCGGTCGGCGAGCACCTCCTGGCCGGGTTCGGTGTGGACGAACGCCGCCACCTGGTTGCCCATCGTCCCCGTCGGGACGAACAGGGCCGCCTCCGTCCCGACGCGCTCGGCCGCCCGCCGTTCGAGTTCGTTGACGGTGGGGTCGTCGCCGTAGACGTCGTCCCCCACCTCGGCCGAAAACGCGGCCTCGCGCATCTCCCCGTCCGGTTTCGTCACCGTGTCTGACCGACAGTCGATCATAGTTTCGATGGGGACGGACCGGTGCTAAACCTGTCGGAGATCGACGCAACCTCTCGAGCCATCGTCGGTCCGGGTCACCGCTGGCACGGTTCCACGACGGTGCGGCACTCACTCGTCGAGATCGAGGTGGGCGAGCTCGTCGGTACCCGTGATGCGAACCTCGGCCCCGCCGTCCGGGCTGTCCGCGGATTCGACGTCCCAGCCGTGTCCCTCGGCCACTTCCGCGACGATCGAGAGGCCGAAGCCGGTGCCGTCGGGCGAGGTGGTCACGCCGTACTCGAAGAGGTCCGCGACGTCGTCGGGAAAGCCGACGCCGTCGTCCGCGACGGCGAAGCCGCCCTCGATCTCCCGGACGGTCACCGTCAGGGGATCGGCCGACTCGTCCGGGCGACCGTGTTCGATCGCGTTGCGAAAGGTGTTCTCGAAGAGCTGGCGGAGCCGCCCCTGGTCGGCGTAAACGGAGCGGTCGACGGGTAATTCGAGGGTGGCGTCGCCCGTGTCGACGTCTCCCCAAGCAGTTTGGGCGACGGTCGCGAGGTCGACGTCCTCCGGGTCGGAGACGGTATTGCCGCCGCGTGCGAGCGTCAGGACGTCCTCGATGATGGCGAACGCGCGGTCGTGCCCGCGCTCGACTTCGTCGAGGTACGAGACGTCCCCGGTGGCTTTGGCCTGTTCGAGGTAGCCGGAGGCGACCGACAGCGGGTTCCTGAGGTCGTGACTGACGACGCTCGCGAACCGATCGAGGCGCTCGTTCTGCTGGCGAAGTTCCCGTTCGCGGGCTTTCAGCTCGCCCAGGTCGGTGTAGATCAGGTAGCCCCGCCCGCCGTCGGCCGAGGCGACGGGGACGCTCCGGAGCAGGAACGGGCGAATCCCGTCGTCGGTCCGGCGGGCCACCTCGGCGTCGACGGGGTCGCCGTCGGCGATCCGGTCGTAGTGACCGAGCGCCGATTCCCGTTCGCCATCGGGAACCAGGCGATCGAGCACCGACTCGCCGACCGCCTCGTCCGGTTCCAGGCCGAACTGGCTGACGAACGCCGAGTTGACGGACTCGATCCGGGGAACGCCGTCCACGAGCGAGTACTCGACGGCCGGGTCCGGGATATTCTGGAACAGCGCGGCGAAGTGGTCGCGCTCGACGGTGAGGGCGTCCTGGTAGCGAACGCGCTCGAGGGCGTTTCCAACGTGGGCGACGAGTAACTCCGCGAGCGTGCGGTCGGTTTCGTCGTAGTAGCCGGGTTCGGTCGAGATGGCCTGGAACACGCCGTCCTCACCCATCGGCACCGAGAGGCCGGATCGATAGGCAGCGTCGGTCGGCCTGGCTTCGGCATCGGCCGCGACATCCTCGACGAGGTAGCTTTCGCCCGTTCGGATGGTCTTTCCGGCGATGCTCTCGTCCGTGCTCGCGAGCGAGACGTCGACGTCGATCTCCGGCGCGGTCGCCGCGCGGGGGACGATCATGCCGTCTTCGACCTCCGCGACGTTGCAGGCGTCGAACTCGAGGATGCGCTCGGCGGACTCGACAGCCAGTTCGAAGATCTCGCTCTCGGTTTCGGCCGCCTCGAACCGGGAAGAGACCTCGTGGAGGCGGTGCAGTTTCGACTGGACGTCCTCGCGTCCGGGGAAGGCTGTTCGGACCGGCACGGTCGAGGTGATCCGACACAGGCCCCAGGGCGTCCCCGGGATCGGGATCGTCTCGAACCAGTAGGACGAGCGCCCGTACGCGAGTTCGCGTCGTCGAGCCGTCCCGTCGACGGCGGCGGCGTAGTTCGCCTCCAGGTGCGCAGACAGCGCGGGTTCGGCGCCGAAGACGTCGGTGACGTGGCCGCTCGAAAGCGTCTCCGGGTCGAGCCCGTCCGAGAGCGCCGCTCCCGTCGCGGCGAGGTGACGACCCGACGCGTCGAAGACGGCGACGAGTTCGTCCGCGACGAACGGGTCGAGGAGGTCGAGGATCCGTTCCGGGTCGCCGCACGAACCGGTCCGGCCGGCCGTACCCGCCTGCACGCGCGAGTCGATCCGGGCCGCGAGCGCGTCCGGGGCGGCCTCGACGGTCGATCGGGAGAGGAAATCGTCGGCCCCCGCGGCGAGCGCGTTCGCGCCCGCGTCCGCGGTGTCGACGACTGCCACCACGGGCGTCGGAGACGGCACCGAGACAACGATGTCGTCGAGCGAATCCGCAGCGGACGGGAGCACGATCACTCCCGCGATCGAGGCTGACTCGATCGCGGGACCGACAGCTTCGGGCGCGGCGACGATCCGCGTGGGCAAGGGATCGATCGCCCGCTCGAACGCCGCCTCCTCGACGGCACCGACGACGAGGATCGTCACGCCCATACCTCGTGCTCGGGAGTGACCGGCTTGTACATTGTGGGTCTATTTCGTTCGAGGGGACGGGCGACGTGGGAGGTGAGACGAACCGGGGCCGTCATACGAGCGGGTAAAACGGTCCGATCTCGTCGGGCCGGTAGATCGCTCCCTCGTGGAAGATCAGGTACTGCCCGGTCGCTAACAGTTGGTTGAGTTGAGCCCAATCGAGGCGCACGGAAAACGTGCTGCCGGCGAACTGCCAGCGGTCGAGCGGCGGCCCACCGAAGGTGATGCCGGGTTCGACGAGGCGAACTGGCAGGGCCACCGAGACCGTGCCGTCACGAACGGAGCGGATTTCGAGGGGCAACACGTCGCCCTGTCCGACGTCCGAAAGCGGGAGCGTGCCGTCACCGTAAACCAGCGGCGACGGCCACGACTCGGCGGCCAGGTTCGCGTACCGGCGGGCCAGTTCGGTCCTGAACCCGCCGGTGAGGCACTTCAGCAGCGACGACCGGACCGCCGTCGCCGGCGGCGACGCGAGCGCGGCCGCGCGGTCGGAGGGGGACGCGTTCGCCGGGAGGTCGTCGCCGGCCGAGTTCGGCCAGGTGAGACAGACGACGCTGCCGGCCTCGAGACACTCGGCCGCGAGGGTCGCCGCGCCGGTGTCGTCCAGAAACACCGTTTTGGCGGCGAAGTCCTCGACCGCGGCCGGTCGGATCGGCCCGTCCGCGCTCGGAATGCCGTCACGACAGGGACCGAGCACGTGCAGGAGGTCCGTCCCCCGGTCGAAGACGGCCTCGAGCGCGTCGCGATCGGGATCGCGGTGGACGGCGACGTCCACCGAGACGTTCGGGTCGGACGTGTAGTACTCGGTGGCGTCCTCGCAGACCGCCTCCAAACCGTTCGCCGGCGCGACGACGTCGACGGCGACCGGATCCGCCCGCCCGACGTACCGCTCCCGGTTCTCGATCGCGATCGGGGAGAGTCGGTAGGCGTCGGCCATCGGATCGGGCCCCATCCAGCCGACGAACGGGGCGGCCGGCTCGGACCGGGGGTCGGGGGGATCGATCGTCGCGAACGAATCGCCGGCAGGGTGTGACGCGTCGATCGCCCGCTCCCGCCGGCTACCGGCCGCAGCGTCTCGATCCGGGCGTCCGCTGTGAAGGTACGGCTGGGTGAGGACGCTGACGAGAGTGGGGAGCGTCCGTGCGTGGTCGGCCGTCGGTTCCACGTAGATGGACGTCGGCCACTCGGGAAAGACGGCGGAAACGCGCTCGAAGTCGACCGAGAGGTACGTCGCCAGGCGGCCGGCGAGCGAATCCGCCATGCAGCGGTCGGCGTCGAGATCCAGCACCGAGAGGGCGTCGCGCTCCATGGCGTCCCAGTCGTACTCGACATCGACCCGGACCAACATGTCGAGGTAGAACACCCGTCGGAGGAGTTCCGCCGCCTCGTGCTGGAACCGGGGCATCGGCGAGAACGTCCGGTCGAGATCGGCGGACGGCGCGACGAGTCGGGGTCGGTCCCGGTCGCTCACGGTAACCCTGGCACCGAGATAGGTGGCGAGCGACGCGGCCGGAACGAGGGACGCGAACGAGTCGGGAAGCCGGAGTTCGATCCCGGTCGTCGTGGTCGGCCGCTCGACGGCCGGCGGGATCTCGATCGCGTCGCCGTACCTGATACGCGGCGGGTGTTTCCGGGAGAGGCTGGCCGTCCGTATCGGCCCGGTCGCCGCGTACTGATAGGGAAAGTGCGAAATCGCCGCGGCGAGGCCCTCGGGCGTCGGCGGGACCGTCACCGAATCGCGGGGCAGGTGGAGGTGGCTCCGAAATCCGACGGTCACCGGCGTCGGCTGGGCGAACGTGAGCGTTCCGCGCCTGGCGTGATCGATCGAGAGCGTGGCCGGACCGGCAAAGGCGATGAACGCGTGTATCGGTTTGAAGAGTTCGAGGATGAAGTCCCCCTCGCCGATGTCGTGATCCTCGCGAGCCGCCACCGCGTCGTGGTCATCGAACGTCCCGTCTACGACCCGCCCGACGGAGGTCCCCCAGGACGAAAACGAGAGTCGGTTGACGCGGCCGGACGTCGTGGCGTCGAGGGCGTAGGGAATCGGCCGCTCCGTCGCGATCGGGTCCCACCCCGTGACCTCGATCCGGGAGACGTTGTTCGCGCGGTCGACCGCGCGAATCGTGGTGTCGAGGTGCTCGATGTCGAGAACCGGTGCTTCGTCGTCGGGCACGACCAGACACGTCACGCGGTACGGGTATAGAGATACTGGTGGACTCGCTCGCTGACCGACGCGAGGCCGGCGCGACGATTGCGCGGCGAGTCGCGGCAAATCGTCGAAACGAAAGGAGTATGCGAGCGGTGACACAAGCGGGCGCACATGGATCCGCGCATTCGCGAACACGCCGCCGTCATCGCCAACCACTCGGTCGGTCTGCAGGAGGACGATACCGTCGTCATCGACGCCCACCCCGTCGCCGAGGACCTGGTCGTCGCGCTCTGCGAGGAGATCGGCGACGCGGGCGGGAAACCGCTCTGGACGGTCAATCGCGCCGGCAAGCGCGCCAACCGCGCCTACCTGCGCGCCGCGGGCGGCGAGTTCGAGACGCCGGAGCACGAACTCGCGCTCATCGAGGAGACCGACGTCTACATCGCCGTCCGCGCCGGGCCGAACGCGACGGAGACCAGCGACGTCGACCCGGCGGTGAACACCGCCTACCGCACGGCCTACCGACCGGTCATGGAGGAACGGCTGGACAAGCGCTGGTGTCTCACCCAGTTCCCCGCCCCCGGTAACGCCCAGCTCGCCGAGATGAGCACCGAAGCCTACGAGAACTTCGTCTGGGACGCCGTCAACAAGGACTGGGCCGACCAGCGCGCACACCAGGAACAGCTCGTCGAGATCCTCGACCCCGCCGACGAGGTCCGCATCGTGAGCGGCGAGGAGACCGACGTCACGATGTCGATCGCGGGCAACCACGCCATCAACGACCACGGGAAGTTCAACCTGCCCGGCGGCGAGGTCTTCACCGCGCCCGTCCCTGACTCCGTCGAGGGCACCGTCCGGTTCGACATGCCGCTGTACCACGAGGGACGCGAGGTGACCGACGCCTACCTGAAGTTCGAGGACGGCGAAGTCGTCGCCCACGAGGCCGGCAAGAACGAGGCCGTCCTCACCGAGGTACTGGAGACCGACGACGGCGCCCGCCGCCTGGGCGAACTCGGCATCGGCATGAACCGCGACATCGACGAGTTCACGTACAACATGCTCTTCGACGAGAAGATGGGCGACACCGTCCACATGGCGGTCGGCCGCGCCTACGACGAGACCGTGGGCGAGGACAACGAGGCCAACGACTCCTCGACGCACGTCGACATGATCGTCGACATGAGCGAGGACTCGTTCATCGAAGTGGACGGCGAGCGGGTTCAGGAGGATGGGACGTTCGTGTTTGAGGAAAGCGAGGATTGAGCGAGCGAAGTGAGCGAAAATCCTCGGGATCGCGAGCGGCGAAACCGCGAGTAGCGCGGTTTGAGGCCGTCAGGCCGAAAACCGCGGAGATGCGAACGGGGAACGAAGTGACCCGTGAGCGGCGAGGTCTGAGCGAACGGAGTGAGCGAAGCCCTCGAAACTGCGAGCGGCGAGATTCGGAGCGCCGAAGGCGCGAGAATCTCGGAGAGGTGAGCGGCGAAGCCGTGAGCGAGCGCCAGCGAGCGAAATCCTCGGATAGACGAACGGAGAGCGAATCCGGAAGCCGAACCGAGCGCACCGGTCGCCGACTTGAACCGCGAGAGGAGTACGATGATCGAGTCCGTTCGATCCGCGCTCGTCACTGCAGAGCCGATTGCGATCTCGCGAGCTTCCACACTCCGAACAGCAGTACCACCGGGAAGGCCAGCACGACGAGGTGGTAGACGACCCCCGCGGGGAGCAGCGGTCCGACGTGGAACCAGAGCAGAACGGCCTGTATGACGAGCACGAGCGTCAGCTTCGTGTCGACGTCCATCGTACGCGTACCGGAGTCCCGAATAAAAATAACAATTTCCATCGGAAGCGGACGAACTCGAGTCGGCGAGAAAAACCGCGGAGCTACGCGAACGCCGGTCCGACGGTCGCGTGGGAGCGCGGTCAGTGCGGGGCGGTCGCGTAGGCCGCCCGGAGGATCGCGACCATCCAGGTGGCGCCGACCGCGGCCGCGCCCAGACCGATGAGTGCGCTCTTCTGTTGCTCGCTGAGCGAGGACGGCTTGAGGTGCGGGCCGAGTGCGACGGCCGCGAAGAAGCCGACCGCGGCGAGCAGGAAGATCGACGCGACGATCGTCACGAGATACGTCGTGCTCATGCCGCCGATGGTCGCCATTCCGTACGCGAGTACTGTGCTCGACATCCTAGATAGAACGTGATCGTCGTCGTATTTGTAGCCCTCGGTTTCGGCGAGGGACGCGGTCCCCGCGCGTCGCGCTCGAACGCCGCGTCACAGTCGTTCGCTGGGGGATGCCCGGCGTTCGGCCCAGAGTTCAACCCAGCCGAGCGCGTCCTCGCGATGGGCGTGACCGGCGAACTCGACCAGCGCTTCGCCGTCGACGCGGAGGTGGTCGGCGTCGAACGCGGGTGCGGGCTCGTCCCGCCACTCGACGAGTCGCAGTTCGTCGAACCGAACCTCGCGTTCGTGAACCTCGGGCGGGCTGAGGATCCAAAAGCAATCGACGTACTGGGCGTCGTCCGGGCGGACGAGGTCGAGCGTGAGGCGAGCCCACTCGCCGTCGGTCCCGTCGATGGCCCAGCGATCCTGGGTGAACGACGAGCCGCCGGTGTCGTCGTACCAAGAGACGGCGAGTTCGAGTCCCTCGTCGTCCGTCGTCCGGTAGACGGTCGAGAGGGTGAGGCGCTCGTTCGAGACGGGGAGCCTGAGCCAGGGGCTGAGGAGGGCGTTATCCACGTTGCCGCTGTGGCGAGCGAGCCGGAGCCCGCTCGCGTACTCGCGACCCAGTCCGGGCCCCGACGAGTCGCCGTGGCGCCCGAACCGCCAGAGCGGTCCCTCGAAGCGATCCTCGTCGACGATCGGATCGCCGAATTGCCCCGTCGGGAACCGCTCGCGACCGAGGGCGACGCTCCCGTCCTCGACCGAGAGCGACTCGATCCAGCTGGTCGACCCGGCGAAGATCGTCGCGTCGCCCGAGAGCGAGACCTCCCGTCGGGAGAGTTCCGGCGTGACCGCCGTCGTATCGACGAGTCCGGTCGGCGATGGGAGGAGCGACGCCTCCGACGTGTCGCCACTCGACCGGGTAACCGACGTGGCGGCGGTCGAGCGAGCGACCGACGTCGCGAGCCGCCCGGTGACGCCCTTCGGCACGTAGCCCTCGAGGAGGATCGGGGTGATCGACGCCCGGAGCACGCCCTCGCGAGTGACGTGGGCCGTGAGGGTGTACGACTGTAGCGTCGCCCAGATGTTCTGGTCGAATATCAGATTCCCCAGCGTCCAGGCGACGAGCGCGCCGTTGCGGCGCTCGATGCCGCCTGCCACGTGAGGATGGTGGTTGACGACCAGGTCGGCGCCGGCCGAGGCCGCCGCGTCCGTGAGGCGTTCGAGTCGTGGCGTCGGCTCGCGAGCGTACTCGTCGCCGCCGTGGATCTGCACGACGACGACGTCCGCGCGCTCGGTGGCGCGCTCGACCGCGCCTGCGAGGCGGTCGTCGGTCGGTTCGGCGACCCCGGCGCCGCCCGAGACGGTGATGGAGTCGCCGGCGCGTTCGACCGTGTGCGACCGATCGGGCTCACGGTCGGCCGACCAGTCGAGGTCGTACTGCTCGCCGGTGATCGTCGTACACGAGAGGAAGGCGACGTCGATACCGTCGCGCGTGACGATCGCGGGTTCCCAGGCGGCGTCGCGATCGAAGCCGGCACCGGAGTGGTGGATGCCGGCGTCGTCGAGCGCCCCGATCGTGTCTTCGAGCCCCGGCGTGAGCGCGTCGAAGACGTGGTTATTTCCGAGCGCGGCGTATGAGAGGCCGGCATCTGCCAGCGCCTCGGCCGCGACGGGGTGGCTGACGAACGAGTACAGTTTCTCCGGGTGGCGCCACTCGGACGTCGTCAGCGGCGTCTCGAGGTTGACCGACGAGACGTCGGCGGTCTCGAAGATGGGCGCCACGGGATCGAGGATCCGCCGGTGATCAGCCGATCGCGACGACGGGTCGATCCGGAACCGGTACGACAGCGCGTCGTCGTTCGAGCGGTAGAACCGCCGCCCGAACATCACGTCGCCGCCGAACGAGAGCGAGATCGTTCCCGCTGACGGGGTCAGCGCGAGGCGGTACGATCGACGCGGCCGGGCCGCTTCGAGCTGTGGAAGGTAGCCGTCCGCCTCGGCACGGATCCAGACCGGCCCGTCGATCGTCAGCTCGAATCGGCCGGACTCGTCGGTGACGATGGTATCCAGGGTCTCGTCGGTCCGAAACGCACTGACGGCGACGTCGGCGAGCCCCGATCCGTCGAGATCCGTCACGACGCCGGAAACCGTCGCCTCGTCGTAGTAGTCGCCGGCGGGCGCCGGATCGACCGGCGCCGGTTCGGGATCGAACCACGACGAGGTACAGCCCGCGAGCGCGCCGACGGAGGCGGCGGAGAGTCCTTGGAGGACGCGCCTCCGGTGGTAATTTTCTCCCATTCGTTCGTTGGTTCCGATCTGTGCTCAGGTTATTATAGATGTGACGATACGAGGCCGTTCGGTCGCGGCGTCCGAACCGCCGAACGGGTACCAGCGATCGAAACGGAGGCACCGTGATCGGCGGGCAGTGAAACGAGGCGCGAGAATGCGCTGCACGAATCGATCGGAAGCGGGCGACAAACGGCAGCTGAAGCGGGTCGGAGCGGTGTCGGTTCGCCGCGACGGAGCCGTGACTGTCGGGGGGTCGGCCCGGTCGAGGAACGTGTCGGCAGTGGGCCGACGCAATGGTCGGACCGATCCCCAGCTGTGATGCCGTGCAGGGCTGCCGACGCGGGACCGTACTCGCCGGAGACCAATCAGCGTACCGATGGCGAAACACACTCGCCAGTCCCGCTCAGCGGCGATCCTCGGGAGACGCCTCCTCGAACGGCGCCGTCGCCTCCGCAGCGGGGCGGCCGACCCCGACGAACAGCGAGAACAGCGCCCCGAGCAAGAGGCCGTAGAGCATGTGCCCGAGGAGTGCCCAGAATCCGACCGCCGGCAGGTTCGCTCCCACTCCGCCCGCGTCGGTCCAGAGCCGGAAACCGATCACGGGCAGGACGGCCCAGATCGCCAGCCCGTAGACGACGCCGGCCAGCGCAAATCGGGTGTGCAGGCCGGTCGCCGCCAGAAACCCGGTATCGACGTCCGCGGAGAGGGCGCCGATGACCGGCGCCCGGGTGACGAGAAAGCCGAAGACGATGCCGAGAACGATCCCGTGCGCCAGGTGAAAGACCCAGACGAGCGGCCCGGCCTCGATGCCGTAGAGTGCGGGGACGATGTTGGTGACGAACGTCGGTTCGAACAGCCACAGCACCACGCCGAAGAGGGCGGACCCGAGTAATCCGCCGAGTGCGCCGCCCAGCAGCCAGTCGAACGACCCGCCGAGACCGGCGTCGTGGGACCTGCGCCGAGTGCCCATACCGTCGGTTCGACGCGGATCGCGAAAAACGTCGGGCGCGCGAGTGCGTGATCGGGTGGCCGGCGACGTCCGATACTCCGTTCCGTGTCGGCCGGTCAGTCCTCGCGTCCGTCGATACCGGCCGATCAGACCTCTCGGCCGTCGGCGTCGACCGCAACCGCCGGCGCGGAGACCGACGCCCGCGTCCACAGCGCGCGCCCGAGCATCGCGACGACGGCGGTCGCGAGCAGGAGCGAACAGAAGTACCAGGGCTTGGCCTGGACGACCGCCAGCCCGCGCGCCGAGGCGGGAACGATCCCCAGCGCCAGGAAGTAGCACGCGGCGAGCACACCGAGCGATTCGCGCCGGTAGCCGTGCCAGTAGCACAGTCCCACCAGGAGGCCGGCGAGGAGGCCCAGTTGGCCCGAGTGGAGTTCTGGAATCGTGCTGAAGATCGACGAGAGGACGGTTTCGACCCTGGCCATGCGCGTCGTTCGTGCGAGCGACACCGTCGTCTTGGTTGGCATGAACCTGGACAGCCTCTAAGAGTAACCGGGGCGCGAACGCGACAAACCGCTGAGGGCGAGAGTGGTGAGGTGCGGGCCGCCCACCGTGTGAGAGGGTGTAACGTAGTCAGCCACGAAGCGCGACCCCGTGCAGCCGACCTCTCTAAACACGTACTCCCCGTCGTACGGGACTGAGTTCGGCTAGACGGCGCCAGCGGACGGGGACTATAGCCCGAGTTCGCCGTCGACGATCTGCATCGCGACCACGGAGAGGTACTCGATGTACGGGCCGCGACGCGTCGGTTCGCCGGCGTCGACCTGCAGCCGGTACAGATCGCCCAGACGGTCGCGAGGATGAACGCCGCGAACGCCCGATAGAACCGTTCGTTCTCGAACGCGCATCCGGCGGCCGCCTCGTAGCGTCGAACCAGTTCTCGCCGACTGGGGCTGCCGGGATCGCTCGCGTACGGTGCGAGGCCCCGCTGGTTCATCGATTCGAGGTCGGCGCGGACCCCCGCGTCCAGGGGGTCGGTCCGAACGAGTTCGATCGGGACGGTCGGATCGCCGTCGTCCCGCCACCGGAGCAGAAGGTAACCGAGTTCGACCAGCGGATCGCCCACGAACGCCGTCTCCCAGTCGAGGACGCCGGCGATTTCGGGGTCCTCGCCCGTCACGAGCAGATTTCCAGGGCGGAAGTCCCCGTGGACGAGCGCCGACTCGGCCTCGGCCGGCGCGTTGGCGCGAAGCCACTCGGCCACGCGTCGCAGGCGCGGCCAGTCCTTGCCGGTCGCACGCGAGGCGTCCTCGAACTGCTCGACGATGCGGTCGATCTGGTCCCGGAGCGGGCGCCGATCGCAGACCTCGACGAATGGCTCGACGTCGACCGCGTGGAGCGCCGCGAGCGTCTCGACGAGACCCACGGCGAAGCGCTCGCGGGCCGCCGGCCGACGGTAGCGTTCCGGAAGGTCGGTTCCGAGCGGAATCGGCTCGCCGTCGAGGTGCGTCATCACCAGAACCGGATCGCCGAGGAGCGACTCGTCCGGGCAGATCGCGACGGGGGCCGGCGCACGAATCGATGTCGTCTCGAGCGCCTGCAGGACGGCGTACTCCCGTTCGATCGAGTTGAACGTCTCGCGATCGCGAACCGAACCGGTGATGCGCACCACGTAAGCCCGTTCGGTCTCGGCCGTCGAGACGGCGACGGATCGATTGAGCCCGTCGTGTAACAGGGTCGCCCCGGTCACCGCGACGCCGGCCTCGCGGGCGAGAACCGAGGCGATCGCGGACCGTTCGGCAGCTGAGACCGTCATAGTCGCTCGTTCGTCCGATTCGTGTTAACGGCTCCGTCTCGCTGGCGACGTCTCCAGCGGTAGTGACGGGTTCGACCGGCGCGGGGTATCGTCGGCGTGGAGTGTGCCCGTGCGACCGACTTACCGAGCGTTCCTGTTCGGCGATTCGTCCAGTAGCGTCCGTTCGGGGCTACGCACGCCGAGGTGACGATCGCGCGCGTAGCGATAGCTCGAAGGATTGTGGAATGTTACACGTTCCAATATCACGGTCGTATCGTGCCCGACACCAGATCGTTATCAGTAATCGCGACCGATTAGCAGTTGTCCGTCCGTTTCCTGGCTCGAAAACCGAAGTTTCTGAGCGTACGGCGGAACGATACCGGCGCCATCGTGGAGTTACGGTCGTGAGGGACGGCCGATCTAACGCGTCGTTTACCGTCCAAAGACAACCAGCAACGACCGATAGGTACGCCGGGTTCGATCGGTTGACGCACCCAGAACGGTCGTACGGGGTGGTTGTTGCGTACCAACTCCTGACGTTATATTCAGTCCTGTATCTCAATAAATCATCTGGCACGGCACCGAGCAGTCGATTCGGTAATCGGCCGTGTCGGAGTGTATCCATGAAACGACGAAATTTCCTGATCGGCGCCGGCTCTGCTTCCCTCGGCGGAAGCGCCATCGTCGGATCGGGCGCGTTCAGTCGCGTCGAATCGGACCGAGCCGTCTCCATCGCCGTCGCGGAGGACCCGGACGCCTACCTCGGATTGGACAAGTGTGACTCGCCAAACGGCAGTTACGCCCACCTCGACGACAACGGCCACCTCAAGATCTACATGGACGAGGACAACCCCACGCGGGACTCGACCCCGCTGGGTGCCGGAATCAACTCGAATTCCACGAGTTGGTTCCACAACGTCTTCCAGATCTGTAACCAGGGCAAGGAATCGGCCTGCATCTGGATCCAGGACGACGATAACTGGCCCACGTACGAGGGCGACCGCCGCGTCGAATTCTACCTCGGCGCCGACGACGAGGCCTCGATCGTCGGCGAGGGTAACGCCGTCGCGCTCGACGTCGGCGAGTGCATCTGCGTCGGCATCCGCACCAAGAGCTACGGCCTCGAGGAGGGCGATATGCTCCTCGACGCGCTCGACAACGACGTCACCATCGTCGCCGACGTCGACGGCGACTGTAGCGACGACGGCGATGGCGGTGACGACGGAGATGACGGCGACGACGGAGATGATGGTGACGACGGCGAAACGTGTCCGGACGGCCTCGAGATCAAGTACGATATCGGAGACGGGTCGTGGGATCCGTCGGAAACCCACGGCGTCGAGTTCGTCGCCGGCGACGAGACGGGTGCGGCGTTCTCCGCCCCGTTCGCGGTCGACGTCTACGTCTTCGGCGGTAACGTGCAGGAACAACAGCACAGTTCGGTATCCGGCGAGTTCGACGTGACGAAAGTCGACCGCTCCGAGTCGGGCCAACCGGACGCCGACATCAGTCACGTCTGGGTCGTTTGCCCGGGCGCCGAGGAACCCTCAGTCGGAAACTAACGCTATCCGGAACCACGCTGGGAGCTGGCGGTTCGGGGCGAACCAGAGCGGAAGACGAACGGAGTAACGCGATACAACGGACCCGTGGCCTCGACGGCGGTCCCAGCACTACTATATCGTCGACCCCCAATAGCCCCTATGGTCGACCGCCTTCTCGTTCCGTACGACGGGAGCGCCGCCGCGGCCGAGGCGCTTCGCTACGCATTCGAGACGTTTCCCGACGCCACCGTCGAGGTCCTGTACGTCGTCGAACCGTTCGCCGCGCACACGGACGCCGGCAGCGACGACGCGCGACGCGAGTGGCGCGACCGCGCGGCGGCCATCGCGGGCGAACGGTTCGACGAGGCGCGGGCGATCGCCGCCGAGTACGACGCCGCGATCGAGACCGAGTGGCGCTACGGGCGGCCGGGACACGAGATCGTCGACCGCGTCGCGGCGGACGACGTCGATCAGGTGGTCATGGGCTGTCACGGCCGTAGCGGCATCGAACGGCTCATGCTCGGGAGCGTCGCGGAGACGACGATCCGTCGGTCGGAGGTGCCCGTGACCGTGATTCCGGAGGCGTGATCGGCCGCGGCAGGTCGACGCGGGATAATCCGGCCTTATCCGTGCCAATCGATCGCTTGCTCCCGACAATGGCGGAATTACCGCGTCGTTCGCCGGCGGCGACGGTCAGCCGCGGCGGCTCGGCGCGGCATCGCTGGACCGTCAGTGGCCCGGACGGTCTCTGGGGTTCGTCCTCGTGGTCCCAGTCGGACATTTACCGCGAAACGATCGACGGCCACCGTGGAACGGTCGGGCGTCGTTTTACTCGTCTGCACACCACAGATCGTCGGGGAGAGAACATGACAGCACACACCGCAGCAGACGAACGCCCAACGGACGGGTCGAGAACGAACGACTTCGGCGTCGACCGACGCAGCGTACTGGCGCTGGCCGGTGCGAGCGCGCTGGGGCTCGGGTCGGGGGTCGCGAGCGCCGACTCACACGACGGCGACGACGGGAGCGGCGGCCTCTTCCTCGCGGCCGCGACGGGCGGCCAGCAGACCGAGGACGTCGACACCGAGGCGGCCGGCGGGGCCGCGTTCAGCCTGAGCGAGGACGGCAGCGAGATGGAGTACGCCCTGCTCGTCTCCGCGATCGAGGACGTGACGCAGGCCCACATCCACCTCGGCGGAGCGGGCGAAAACGGGCCGGTCGCCGTCTGGCTCTATCCCGATCCGGAGGCGACCGAACCCGAACTCCAGGAGGGGCGCTTCGACGGCGTCCTCGCCACCGGGACGTTCACCGAGGAGCACCTCACCGACGCGGTCGAGGGCGGAACGATGGACGCGCTCCTCGAAGCGATCGAGGGCGGCGGTGCCTACGTGAACGTCCACACGGAGGAATACCCCGCCGGCGAGATCCGCGGTCAGCTCACGTCGGCCGAGGACGTCGCCGCGGCCCTGCAACACGAGCACGACGGTGACGCGGTCGACGAGACCGACGAACGGGACGGCGGAACCGCCGACGGCAACCGGAGCGACGGTGCCGGTGGCAACGAGACGGCCGGCGGATCCGATGGTGGCGGTGGCGACGAGAACGACACCGCGAGCGGGAATACCTCCGACGACGGCACCGACTACGGCGGGTAGTAGACCGTTCGGTCACGCGGTCGCTCGACCGCCGCCGACCCATCGCGCCCGGAATACAGAAGTGCTGCTCGCGTGAGAACGGAGTATGTCTGAAGCGCTCGACCTCGAGGATCTCAACGCCCTCCGGCGGCCGTCGGACGTGGCGCTCTCGCCGGAGGGCGCCCGCGTCGCGTACGTCGTCTCCGAAGCCGATCCCGACGCGGACGAGTACCGCCGGTCGCTGTTCGTCGCCCCGACGGACGGGAGCCGAGACCCGCACCGACTCACCAGCGTGGCGAACGCGGAGTCGCCCGCGTGGGGGCCAGGAGGCGAGCGACTGGCGTTTCTCGCGACCCGTGACCGGGACGTCGAACTCGCGGTCGGATCGAGCGACGGAGACGAGGACGATTCGACCGGAGACGAGGACGAGGGCGAGACGGAGTCACCGGATGCGGACGACGGTGATGGGTCCGAGGCCGACGAGCCGACGCCCCAGGTCTGGGCGTTCGATCTCGCACGCGGCGGTGACGCCCGACAGATCACCGATTTCGACGAGGGCGTCCGCGAGTTCGACTGGAGCCCCGCGGGCGAGCGCCTCGTCGTCTCCGCGCGCGATCCGACCGACGACCAGCGGGACTACCTCGCGGGCGTCCGCGAGGAGAACGAACCGTACGAGGTGACGCGAACGCAGCACAAACGGGACGGAGCCGGGTACCTCGACGGCGTCGAGACCTACCTGTTCGTCCTCGACGCCGAAGGACGCGGCGTCGCGCGCGACGCCGCGAGGCGACTCGACGACGCGGTAGGTCGCGGCGCTCGCGAACCGTATTTCGGTCTCCAGCCGGCGTGGGGTCCGGACGACCGCATCGCCTTCGCCTCCTACGCGGGCGACGACGAGCCGGACGAGACCTACGCCCTCGACGTCCACACCATCTCGCCCGAGGGGGACGATCACCGGACGCTGACCGAGGGTGCGCTCACCGCGGCGGTGCTCCGGTGGTCGCCCGACGGCACCCGCCTCGCGTACGTCGCCGCGCACGCGACGAACACGTACCACCCGGCGGAGGTCCACGTCGCGGACGCGGAGGCGGGCGAGACGCGGTCGGTCTCGGCCTCGCTCGACCGGACGGTCGCGCGGGCCGGCGCCCCGGAGTGGGTCGGCGAGGGCGAACTCGTCGCGCCGGTCGGGGACGAAGGCCGGACCCGGCTCGTCAGACTCGACGCGGAGACCGACGACCCGGAGCGGATCTTCGAGGCGCAGGGCGACGACCGCACGGTGACGGGGTTCGACGCCACGCCGGAGACGACCGCCGTCGTCTGCAGCCACCCGAGCGAGGGGCCGGACGTCTTCGGCCTCCCGACGGCCGACCTCGATTCGGGCGTCGAGCCGACGCGACTGAGCGCGTGCAACGACGCGCTGCTCGAAGGTGCCGCGCTCCCGTCGTTCGAACGTATCACGTACGAGAACGACGACGGCGAGACCGTCGAGGGCCAGGTCTACCTGCCCGGATCGTTCGAGTCCGACGACCACGACGAGGCGGACGCCCTCCCGCTGATCTGCTACGTCCACGGCGGGCCGACCGCCTACGACGCGCCGGCGTTCCGGTTCGACTACGCCTACTGGACCGGCCGGGGCTACGCCGTCCTGAACGTCAACTACCGCGGCTCGACCTCCTACGGCCGATCGTTCTCCGAGTGCATCCGCGGCGAGTGGGGTCCGCGCGAGGCCGACGACATTCTCTCGGGCGTCTCCACCCTCGTCGAGCGCGGCTGGGCCGACCCCGACCGACTGTTCGTCGGCGGCTTCTCCCAGGGCGCCATCAACACGCTCTACGTCGTTACGCGGGACGATCGCTTCGCCGCGGCGGCGCCGGAACACGGCATCTACGACTTTCAGGCCAACTTCGGCCCCGCGGACATGCACCAGTGGTACGTCAACGACCTGGGCGTCCCGTGGGAGAACGCAGAGGGCTACCGCCGAATCTCGAGCGTTCAGGACGTCGACCGGGTGAACACCCCGCTCCTGGTCACGGCGGGCGAGAACGACTGGCGCTGTCCGCCCTCGCAGGCCGAGCAGCTCTACGTCAGCGCGAAACGCGCCGGCGTCGAGGCGAAACTCGTCGTCTACCAGGACGAACACCACGGCATCTCCCGGCCCGGTCGACACGCCCACCGCCTCGAGACGCTGACCGACTGGTTCGAGGCGCACGATCCCGGCGTCGAGCAGGATGAATCCGCCGAGTAAGGAACCCGTGCAGTGAGACGGACGGCCTATCGAGAGCGTCCAGCCCGCTGTCCACGCCGCGATCGCCGTCCGGTGATCGGGTTCGGGAGATTTAACACCCAGTGATATCATATCGGCTACCTATCCATGGACGACCGGACGACGAACCGGCGACTCTGGGACGCCTGGAGCGAGGACTTTCAGGCGCTGTGGAACGCCGACACGGCCGATGGCGAGGCGCCGCCGGCGCCCTGCCCGTTCGCCGAGGACGCTCCGGGTGGCAGCCACCCCGACATCCTGCCGACCGTCGAGGGGATCGATTTCGTCGAGCTCGGCTGCGGCGGCGGCCAGGGCAGCGTCGGGGCGGCGCTCCACGGGGCCGACACCGTCGTCGGCGTCGACTTCTCGGGCGAGCAACTCGCCCACGCGCGTCACCTGCGGGATCACTACGGCGTCGAGGCGGAATTCGTCACCGGCGACGTGACGGCCGTCCCGCTGGCCGAGGGCTCCTTCGACGCAGCCTTCTCGGGCTGGGTCTACCAGATGGTCGAGGACCTCGAGGCCTGTTTGAAAGAGGCCGGGCGCGTCCTCCGGGACGAGGGCGTCCTCGTCCTCGACGTCCCGCACCCGTTCTCCGAACTGTTCGACCCCGAGAACCGGGAACTCGTCCGCAGCTACCACGGGACCGATCGCCGAACGATCGCGATCGACGAGGCCTACGACGTCGACATGGTCGTCTACGACCGAACGATCGCCGACCTCCACAACGCGCTCGTCGACGCCGGCTTCGCGGTGGAACGGCTCCTCGAACCCGGGAGCGACGACCCCGAGGAGCACGACGACGACCCGCTCGAGAGCGACCGGGCTGACCTGCCGGCGTCGGTCCCGCGCAACCTCCGGTTCTGGGCGACCGTCCGGTGACGACCGCCGGGGCGCGTCGGGTGGTCGCCTCCAGTTTCCACGCGCTCGATTGACTACGGGGACTCGTTTCAGCCTACGGATTCCACTCGCAGGCGGCCCCGTAGGTGAGTTCGTTCGCCTCGATGTGGGCGACCAGACAGGCGTAGTTGCAAAACGGGTCAGGCTCGCTACTCGCCCCGTCTCGAACGAAGACGGGCTGGTGCCGGTCGACTTCGCTATCGCAGTACGCGCAGGCCGGGCTCATACCGATCGTTCGATCGTGATCCAGAAAACCGCTTTCCCGGCCGGCCATCGAGGCCGGTGACGGGGTCCGGCGGGCGCTCCCGGCGGCTGCCCCGAACGGCGCCGTTGGACCGCTCAGGCCACGTTGTGCTCGGCGAAGTGTTCCTCGCGCTCGAACCGGGCGGCGTCGAGCATCGAGACGTCGACGAGGGAGGGCTCGCCGTCGAGGACGATCTCCGCGACGATCCGGCCCGTCGCGGGGGCGTGCTGGAACCCGTGGCCCGAGAAGCCGGCCGCGGTGACGAAGCCGGGGCGGGTCTCCTCGATGACCGGGTGGTGGTCCGGGGTGACGCCGTACAATCCCGCCCAGCCGCGTCTGATCCGGGTGTCCGGCCCGAAGTACGTGGTGTAGTCGGCCGCCTGCTCGACGGCGTAGGCGGCCCACTCGAGGTCCATGTCTTCGTCGAATCGATCGGGGTCGACGGCCGGATCGTCGCTCCCGAAGTGCCCGCCGACGAGCGCGATGCCCTCGCGCTCCGGGCGGAAGTACGACCCCGTTTCGAGGTCGATCGTCAGCGGGTCGGTCTCGGGGACCGGCGACGACGGTTCGACGACGGCGACCTGTCGGCGACGCGGCGAGATCGGGATGTCGGCGCCCGCGAGTTCGCCGAAGCGGCCCGCCCACGCGCCCGCGGCGTTGACGACGTAGTCAACCTCGAGGCGCTCGTCCCCCTCGACCTCGACGCCGACGACCCGCCCGTCGTCGACGAGGACGTCGGTGACCGTCGTTCCCGTGCGGATCTCGACACCGCCCTCGCGGGCGCCCGCAGCGTAGCCCTGCACCGCCAGGTTGGGGTCGGCGACCCCGTCGTCGGGGTTGTACGTCGCGCCGACGAAGTGTTCCGGCTCCAGGCCGGGACAGTGTTCGGTCGCCTCCGCCGGCGCGAGAAATTCGCTCTCGGCCCCGAGCTCGCGCTGCATCGCGACGTTCTCGCGGAACCGTTCGGCGGCCGGTTCGGTCCGGGCGAGAAACAGGTAGCCGTTCCGCCGGTACTCGATGTCGACGCCGAAGCGCTCCTCGAACGAGCGCCAGACGGGCTTGCTGGCCAGCGAGAGGGAGACGTTGACCGCGGTGGAAAACTGCGATCGGATGCCGCCGGCCGAGCGGGCCGTGCTCCCCGCACCGAGGGGGCCCTGTTCGACAAGCATCACGGATGTATCACGTTCGGCCAGATGGTACGCCGCCGAGAGCCCGAC
This sequence comes from Halovivax limisalsi, assembly GCF_023093535.1. Lineage (NCBI taxonomy): Archaea > Methanobacteriati > Methanobacteriota > Halobacteria > Halobacteriales > Natrialbaceae > Halovivax > Halovivax limisalsi. Next base: position 1,098,036 of record NZ_CP095757.1, on the reverse strand, counting down.
GATTCCACCACCGACGACGACTACGTCCATAGCACCCCATACGACCGCGTAACCATAAGGATTCAGGGAGGTCAGGGGAAAGTGGCCGACGTCGTCGTGGAGAGGACGAATCACGTCAGCGGCATGCACAACGGGCGCGGCATCGCTGGCCGGCACACCAGACTGGACCCTACCTCCGCGGAGGCGTCGCGGCGGTTCGGGTGAGGGTCGAATACGTCCTACGCGTCGGCGTGGCCGGCGAGTTCCAGGTACGGTTGCACCACGCGCCGCGAGACGGCCAGTTCGACGGTTTCGGCTCCGGCGTCGTACCGGACGATCCCCGCGTCGCTGAGGTGGGGCAGGTGGGTGTGCGCCAGCGCGGTGAGGACGCGGTCGTACCGGTCGTACGTCGGCTCGCCCTCGCAGATCGCAATCCACTCCGCCAGATCGCCGAGCGGGATCGCGGCCGGTTTTCCCGCGAGGTAGGCGACCGCTCGCTGGCGACGCTCGCTCGAGAATACGGCGAACAGTTCCGTGGGGGTGATCTCGCGGCGGTCGTCGGATCGGTGTGGGGTCTTGGAGTTGGGAATCATACGGCCTCTCGGTACTGTACCGACCCGACGCCCCGCCAACGTCTCTCGCCCGCCGACTTCAGCAAAGTACGTCAGTGTGGTTCTGTGCGGAGGAATACGATAAGCGTTTGTATTCGAAAATCTGCAGTCGAATTAAACACTCAGCGAAGACGGTCAGTCCGTCCGGTCGACGCGATCGAAGGCGAATTCGCAGACGGCGACGGCGCTAACGCGGCCGGCTCCGAGCGGCCGGCGTCGACGTCGCGTTTCTCCGTCGACGTCGCTCACGGGGTTCGACCGGCGTCCTCGTTCGACGCCTGTCCCTCCTCGAGCAGGGCCGGCTCGTACCGACGCCGTTCGGGTGGGACTTTCTCGACGGTGACGCGCCAGCCGGGCGCGTCGGCGCAGGGTCCGTCGATTTCGTGCGTCGTCTCGACGGTCGCGCCGCGTGCGTACGCCGAGAGGAGCGCGTCGGCGAGTCGGGTTCGGAAGGCGGCCGTCGGGTCAGCGGGATCGGGGGACGGTGAGTGGTCCATGAGGGCGGGCGAGAGCGGCGATACGGGCCGATCTCTCATATACGGGAGGACTGGCGCCACGATAACGGTGTCGGCGATGCTAGACGGCGATGGCCGGACCGACCGGGATTTCGACGGGCGTCCGCGCCGTCCGAACCGTAATTACTTAGATAATTCACGATGGACCGTTCCCCCACGATGACGAACGACGCAGGTCCCGCGGCGATCCCGTCGCGATTCGTCGCGTGGGTCCGCACCGCCGTGGGTCGCACGACCGTCCTCATTCTGCTGACCGGGGTCCTCGCGGGCGTCAGCCTGGGCATCGTCGGGAACGGGTCGATCGCCCTCCCCGTCCTCGGATCGGTCTCCGGCGCGGTCGTCGGCGGCGTCGGCCTGCTGGTCGCCGTCACCGTCTACCTCCGAGTCGGCTGCTGCGAGGAGTGCGACAGCGTCACCCTCGGAAGCGACTGCGGCTGCGGCGGCGAGTGCGGCGATCGCTGTGCGGTCGATCCGTGAGGGCGGCCGACCGACGGCGGCGTCGGCAGCCGGTTCGACGGTCTCCCCTCGCGATTGACGGGACGGCGATCGGTCGTCACCAGGTCGTGAGGCCTCGAATCCCGCGGAAGCGGACGAGAACACGAAGAGGGTCGCGGCGCCTGTCAGGGCGAACGCACCGCCGACGTAGAAGACCGAGGCCATGCTCACCTCGACCATGAGCCAGCCGCCGAGCAGCGGCGCGATCACGCTGCCCGGCCGCCAGACGAGTTCGCGAATCCCGAAACTCGAGGCGACGCCGCCCTCGCTGGTCCCCTCGTCCGCAAAGAGCTCCATGCTCCCGGAAGCTGTCGGCGACGCCGAGCAGCCCCGAGAGCGTCACGAGCGGGAGGAACGCCGGCGAGACGTCCGGAGGAGAACGAGCTGGTCGGGGACGGCCTCAATCGGAGCCAGCCGGGGAGCGAGCGGCCCGCAACCGCGGCGGGGACCCCAGCGAGAGTGTCGAGGGTAGCGCCGACTGCGGGGGCCAGGGGCACGGCCAGCGCGATCGCGCCGTAGGCCGCGCCACCGGCGAAGACGAACGCCGCCCGCCCGGCTCGGTCCGAGAGCCGACCGGTGGACGGCTGACAGCACATGTTGGTGAACTTCTCGGCGACGACGGTGAGCGCGACCGCGAACCCGCCGTAGGCCAGTCCGCCCTGGGCCGCGGCGACGGCGGCGAATATCGGGGCGAACCCGAACGCCTCGTAGAGGCTCCCGGCGCTGGAGTCGACGAGCGGGAACGCGGCGCGTACCGCCTCAGGTCAAGTGGTTCGAGAGAGCGGAGCTCTCGTCATCACGGAAGACCGTCGATCTTCCGAACGACCCCGAGGCACTCGCCTCGTTTATCTGTAGGGCGCCCAGAACTGCAGCCCGTCGTCGTTCACGACTCGACCTTCGGCGAGGGGACGAAATGCGTTTCGGAACGTAACCCGCCGGTTCGGCGAGTGCTCGCCGTTCGATCAGGGAGACGGTCGCACGCGAACCGCCGACTATTTCCGCCCGGGCCGGCTCGTACTGGATAACCGAAACACGCGCTGGCCGCGCCGTGGTAGCGAACGATCTTGCGACGCGAATTTGAGGGAGCGAAAACTCCGATTCTCGGGTTCGTCGGCCGGGAGGCCTCGTTCCGTGCGCTCGGGCCGATACCAGGCGTTCGGCCGCTATGATCGGAACCTGAATATGGAAATCGAAATCGCGACGATCGGCGGCTACGAGGAGGTCGGGCGACAGATGACTGCGGTGCGGGCGGGCGACGACATCGTCATCTTCGACATGGGTCTGAACCTGTCGAAGGTGCTCATTCACGACAACATTCAGACGGAGGGGATGCACAGTCTCGACCTGATCGACATGGGGGCGATCCCGGACGACCGGGTCATGGCCGACCTGGACGGCGACGTCAGGGCGATCGTGCCGACCCACGGCCACCTGGATCACATCGGCGCGATCTCGAAGCTCGCCCACCGGTACGACGCGCCGGTCGTCGCGACGCCGTTTACCAGCGCCCTCGTCGAGGAGGAGATCCAGGACGAGGACAAGTTCAGCACCGGGAACGAACTCCGCACGATGGATCCGGGCGAGTCGATGACGATCGGCGAGCACGGACTCGAACTCGAGTTCGTCAACGTCACCCACTCCATCGTCGGCGCGATCAACCCCGTTCTCCACACGCCCGAAGGAGCCATCGTCTACGGCCTGGACAAGCGGATGGACCACACGCCGGTCCTCGGCGATCCGATCGACATGAAGCGCTTTCGCGAGATCGGTCGCGAGGACGAGGGCGTGCTCTGTTACATCGAGGACTGTACCAACGCGAACAAGCAGGGGCGAACGCCCTCCGAGCGCGTGGCCCGCGAGCACCTCCGGGACGTGATGTACAGCCTGGAGGACTACGACGGCGGGATCGTCGCGACGACGTTCTCGAGTCACATCGCCCGGGTCACGAGCCTGGTCGAGTTCGCCGAGGACATCGGCCGCCAGCCCATCCTGCTGGGCCGGTCGATGGAGAAGTACTCCGGAACGGCCGATCGACTCGACATCGTCGACTTCCCCGATTCACTCGGGATGTTCGGTTATCGACGCTCGATCGACCAGTCCTTCGAGCGCATCATGGACGACGGGAAGGAGGACTTCCTCCCGATCGTCACCGGCCACCAGGGCGAACCGCGCGCGATGCTCACCCGGATGGCCCGCGGCGAGACGAACTACGACCTGGACGAGGGTGATAAGGTCCTCTTCTCCGCCCGGGTCATCCCGGAGCCGACCAACGAGGGACAGCGATACCAGGCCGAGAAACTGCTCGGCATGCAGGGCGCCCGCGTCTACTCGGACATCCACGTCTCCGGCCACCTCCGCCAGGAGGGCCACTACCAGATGCTCGACGCCCTCCAGCCCCAGCACGTCATCCCCGCCCACCAGGACATGAGCGGCTTCTCGGGGTACGTCGACCTCGCATCCAACCAGGGCTACACGATGGGGCGAGACCTCCACGTCACCGCGAACGGAAACGTGATCCAGCTCGTCGAATAGATTCGGAAGGCGAGCTCACAGAGCGACCGATGGGCTGGCTGGAACGCGGTATCGACCGGCCCTCAGAACGAGACGACCCAGCGCAATTACGGCTCGCCGGTTACGCCGGCGGCAGTGCCAGCGGTTGCCCGCGTTGCAATCGAACATTCGACCGGCCTCGAACCGCGATCCGGCTGGACCCGTCGACGGTTACTCTTCGTCCGTCTGCTCCTTGATCTCCTGCAGCTGACCGAGGAGTTCGTCGGTCGAACTCCCCGTTTCGGTCGTCATTTCGCCGTCGTGATCGTGTTCGTGGACGTTCACCGCCGTCTCTTCCTCGTCATCGCCGACGTCCTGCTGGCGTTGTTCGGACTCGTCGTAGCTTCCAAACCCCATGGTGCGGACCGCGCCGCCCGCACGTAAATCCGCATCGGTCCGTCCCCTCCTGTGGAGCCTCGCTGTGAGTCGATGCCAAGCGCGCGTCGTGGGCAGTGATACTGGGGACCCGGTACTACGATCGGCGCCGCGTCGACCGCGACCGCGTTCGACTGCGGCGGCGCGTTCTACGAGTCGCCGTCGGGGATCGGCCCCACGTAGCTCCGGGCCGGCTGGTAGTCGAACGTCACGTCTCGATCCGCGCCGCGCGTCACCCAGACGATGCCGTCGGCCTGCCGGGCGAGTTCCGCGACCGCGTCCTGGTCGTGCTCAGTGTAGTGGATCCCGACGTAGCAGATTCCGCCGCCGGTGCGAAGGCCCGAGATCCGCCGCAGAACGTTACAGACGCGGTCGACGGACGCGTGTTCGAGAAGAGGCGTGACCGACCGAACGACGAGATGGCGGGCGTCCGTCGGCGGGACGGCCGTCTCGGTGAGCTCCGCGAGCGCGATGACGATGCGCTCGAGGTCGGCCGTCGACGGCGTGTACACCGTCGGCGTCGGCCCGTACAGCGACGAGAGGTACTGGCGTTTGGACTGGGTGTCGACGAGTCCGATCGACGGCCCGCCCTCGGGACAGACCGACTCGTAGCGAGCCGTCGTCTCGTCGGCCGTTTCGGTGCTCGTGACGACGAGTGCGGCGTCGTCGGCGTCGCCGTACCGACACAGCATGCGGAGCCCGATCGCGTCGTTCGACGGGTCGACCGTTCCAGCGACGAGGACGGTCGACCCGGCGCTCACCGCCGCTGGGAACGGCGGGATCGACTGCACACTGGCATCGTCCGACGGGTCTATCGATTTATTCATTGGAGATCGGTTCGCGACGGCGCTGCTCCCCTCTCCGCGGTTGCGAGCGGTGGCCCGCATCGTCGCCGGGCAGCACCGGACCGCACCGTGAGTGCTCGGCGACGGAACCGCGATCGGCGGTCAGCGTCGCACGTGGCCGAGTCTCGACCCGTACTGACCGCTCGGTGCGCATCGATCGACGGCTCGACCGCGGGGGACGGGTTTCGTGCGTCATGTATCGTCGGCGCCCGGTCCCGTATCGACGCACGCCAGGGTGTGAAACGGGCGCGCCGCATCGGAAAGCCCAGATCGCCACAACCGGGCGGCGGATCGAGGCGACGAGAGAAAACCGGACCGGGCCCTTCGTCGGTGAAACGTAACCCAGCGGGTCGGAAATAGGTTTCGCTACTGAGTCCACGATTTCGAACCGAATCGCGCCTCAGCTCCGTATCGAAACGGATTCGTCGGGTGAGGCTGTCCGATTCGGAAGCCCGTGACGCATCCGTTCGACATTCGAACGGGAGTGCGCCGAGGCGTGCCACTCGGTGGCCCACGTCGTCGCGACCGGCGCTGACGGGGACGAGGGCCGGTCGCGAGCGTCGAGCCGTCGACCGGGGCGGGCACCTCGGTGACGGCCCGCCGCCAGGTCTCACCGGTGAGAGCGCGTCGAACGGGTCCTCAGAACTGGGTGCCGCCGATGGAGACCACGTCGGAGCGTCCCGAACGCGCGACAGAGGGACGTACAGACGTGGCAAATGTTGTTCGAACCTGTGCAATCATATCGTTGCGGGCCCCGAACTGAGTTGCCCTGAAGCGTCAGCGGGACCCCCGCATCCACATCTTGTACGCCACAGACGGACGCCGATAGCGTTACGCTCTCCGCTCCGGTTCTCGCGACCGATCGGACTGGATTCGCGAACGGTTCGCTCGTCTCGACCGCGACTGCGAGAAGGGCGCGACGGGCGGCGGCTCCCACGGACATCCCTCCCGACCGCAGGTAATCGGTCGTGGACGGTCACAGATAGTGCATCGCTCGCCGTCGCTTCATCGTTCGCGCCCGTACGTGTGGAAGTCGACGGCCTGTTCGAGGAGTGCGTCGGGGATCCCGGGGACGTCGGTCGACCGAACCGGCCCCAGTTCGTCGATCGCCTCGAGATCTCGCGGGAAGTCGCGCAACCGGAAGTGGACGTCGATCCCGGCTTTCGCGCCCTGTCCGAGCGCGACCGGGACCTGGTTGTGACCGGGCGTGCAGTCGCCCACGGCGTAGACGGCCTCGACCGAGGTCCGCCCGTGATCGTCGACCGCGATCGTGCCGTCGTCGTTGAGCTCACAGCCCAGCTCCCGGGCGAGCCCGTTGTTGTACTCGGCGCCGTACATGGCGAAGCCACCTTCGTACTCCCGCACGGTGCCGTCTTCGAACTCGAGGGCCTCGAGCCAACCGTCCTCGCCGTTTCGAACCCCCGCGATCTCCGTCTCGATCACGTCGATCGGATGCGCCTCGAGCACGGCGGCCGTCTCGTCGCTCCACTCGAGCGCCTCGCCCCGGGTCAACAGATCGACCTCGTCGGTGAAGTTCAGCATGATCCCCGCGACGTGGGCCGCGCTTTCGCCGTGACCCATCACGTAGACCGACTCGTCCACGAACATGTACGCGTCGCAGTGCAAACAGTAGTGGAGGCCGCGGCCGGTCCGCGGCAGCGGCGGTTCAGGTCGAACGTCGGCGAACCCCGTGGCGAGGACGACGACGTCGCCCGCGTACTCGGCCGCGTCCCCGGCCAGCCGGATCGGGCCGTCTCCGTCGCCCTCGCAGGTACACGAGGTGACCAGATCGCGGTGGAGCTCGCAGCCGTAGGCCTCGAGCTGGTCGCGACCGACGCCGAGGTACTCGCCGCCGCTGGTCTCCTCGGGAACGCCGAGGACGTTGTGGACGTTTCGCATCATCGCCGCCCGGCCGCCGCCGCGATCGACGAGCGCCGTTCGATGGCCGAGTCGCGTGGTGTACAGCGCCGCGGTCAGCCCGGCCGGCCCGCCGCCCACCACGACGACCTCGTACTCGTGGCTCTCCATCGGGTCGCTCATGCCACCAACGGACGGGACCGCGCGGTAAATAGCTACGACGGGACCCGAAACCGGCGTCCATCGAGCCCGAACCCGACGCGCCCGCAACGCGTTTCACGAGGTCGACCGATCGGTGACTCGTGAAGCACGTACGCATCGACGACGTCGAAAACGACGTACAGCCGGCGGCGGTCGTGCGCCGGCTGACCGAAGCGCTCGAAACGACCGACGTCGCCATCAACCACTACGAACTCGAGCCGGGCGACAGCTTCGCGTTCGGCTACCACCGCCACGAGATCCAGGAGGAGGTGTTCTTCGTCCGGTCCGGCACGGCGACGTTCGAAACGGAGACCGGCGACGTCACGGTCGGTGCGGGCGAGATCGTCCGCTTCGCGCCCGGCGAGTTCCAGCGAGGCTGGAATCGCGGCGACGAACGCGTCGTCGCGCTCGCGCTGGGCGCGCCGCTGGCGTACGGCGAATCCGAACTCCGCCGGGATTGCCCGACCTGCGGCGGGCAAACGCGCAACGAGCTCGACCGACAGGACGACGAAGACGCACCCGAGGGTGCCGCCGTGGTTGCGTACTGCCTCGAGTGTGACACCGAAACGGGCCGGTGGGTCACCGGCTCGATGCCGGGCGACGTCCCGTGATCGCGTTCGGCCGTGAGAGTTGTCGGGACCGTTCAGTGGTCGGCCTGCAGCGGAAGCACAGTCGCCGGCACGTTCGACTCGGGCAGGACTGTCCGAGGGCGAGTGGTCCCTCGATCGGTGTTCGCGTCACCCCACGATCGGTATTCATCTCACTCATCTCCGATAGTTATGTAACCGATTGTGGCAGTTGTTTGAACGGAAGCCACACGCCACGCTGACGTGGGGACATGCCTGTAGAATGTCCCGGGTGGGTCCAGCACCCGAGACGTGGCTTCCAAATCCAGGAAGGATTTGTCTGCCATGATTGCGAACACACTGCCGAGACAAAAAGGTCTCGCACGCCCGTGGTATCGTCAGCGAATGCTCTGTCCCGATATCGTCTTAGATTCGAAAAATAGCGGTGCGTCTGTCGGCCGCTCGTCGAGGGTGCACTAATGGGACGATACGAGTACGACGGACCATCGCCCGACCGGTCGTGCGAGCGCTGTGGCCAGGAACTCACCCCGAAGCACAGCGTTCGCCTCGTCGCCTGTCACGAGGGCGCGAGTTCGGATCGCTATCGGGACGTGGAGACGTACGTCTGCGGCGATTGCGTCGCGGCGCTCGGGATGCTGGAGTTCGAGAGAGTGGAACCTGGTAGTCACACCGGGAAATCGGCCGAGGATCGACGCCAGCGGGTGTGGTCGGTCGGCGGGTGATCGATACGAGACGTTTCGATGGGGACAAGCGTGAACTCCTAAACCGACCCGTTCGATGTGGAGTGGTGCGGATACCGGAGGATGGGTAGTGTATGTTTGCGCCGGATCAGGTGAATTGCGGCGGTTTTTGAACCGCCACAGTCCTGGAGTTTCGGCCCTGATGAACTGGGCGTTCTGCTCTCCTGATGACATTCGGAAGTCGACCAGTGAACGAGGTGAATCGGGGGCTGCGTATCGATTGCGCTTCGTGACGTCCTGAACGTTATTCCGGTCGAACTCGAATACGAACACGATACTTGTTCGTTACTGGGATATCGCAATCATCGAGGGATACAGCGGTCCAATACATTTATCCGGGCTAGCTGTGAGACTCATATTATCCTAGATGCAAGGGTATGGAGATGTTTCGGGTCATTTTCGAGGCCTCATCCAGGGAGACTGCGATGTTGTCGTTGTCGGGGTGGTTTTCGGCGATCAGATCCAGGCAGGACGTTGTGCCAAGAAGACCGTTCGAAATATTCAACATGTCGAGGAAGCGAAGTGGAACGATCTGAACGAAACCCAAAAGCGACGGATTCTCGAGTGCTTTGAGGAGGTTCGCGGGCTGGAATTCGGGTATTCGCTCTTCACCAGAGAAAAATTACGCAGACTGGAGGACCAATATCTGCTCTATCAGGACGTGTCTTTTCCGCCGGACTGGGACTTGGCTCTCACTGGATACGCGTACGGGGAGCTCCTCCTGGAGTATGGGGCACTGGATGCCCGTCGAGTCATTTTCGAATTCGATCGCGTTGCGTCCGATGCACAGTCGAATTCAGTTGCAACACACATCGGGACATTCGTTCCTGAAGCAACTATACAGGTCGGAAGTTCGCATAACACGCCAGGAATTCAGGCCGCTGACTGCTTTGCCGGAGCCATCGCAGAGGACTATAAAAAAGAAACAGACTGGCTGTCGATTCTCGATTCGGAAACGATTACAGACTGCACGGCTGGCGCGCTTATTCAGTTGGAGAATGATCTCACATCTTACGACCGATAGATGGTTCTACTCGGTGTAATGCCGGTCCGTGATCGGCCTCCCACCCGCCAGCCTGCTAGATCGCCGGTCCATCAAACGTGGTTCGAGGATCCAGCAGACGAGGTGCTTTTAACACCTATGCGAGGTCATGGACCTCTCACGGCTTTATCGGTACTAGTCACTTGACTGGTACGGCCAATAAGCGTTGCGCTAGCAGACCAGTCTTTGAAAATAAACGCAGTTCCGAGAAGTGACGGACTCGATACTAATTGATAGGACAAAATTTCCCTCGAATGCATCATACCGACAGCTCTGGTTCAGGTCACTACGATCTACCGGTAGGATTCACGTCGCTTCGGTAGATTGTATCGTCGAGGTTCCGACAAATCGGTTTTTGAGGCCGGTTTCTTTAATGCCACTCCTGAGAGTATCTACCTGCGACCGCCATGGGGCCCGGCGGATACTCATGCCCCAGTGATCGGACCCTCGAACTGGGCAGTCAGGCGACCTGCGAACTACGATTCGAGACGTGCCGAAATCGGTCCAGGCCGATCATGATCACGAAGAAGAGGGGGGCTGCCACGATCAGATATCCCCACTCGATCTCGCCTCGATAGTACTCGAACGCGAGAAAGACGGCGAAGACGACGAGCGCCTGCCCGATCCGCTCGCTGAGCGTGCGCCCGACGAGTTCCATGCGAGCCCATTCGTCACAACCGTCAATGCAGTTTTGAACTGACGTCGAACGCGATGAACTCCGGGGCGAGAGGGGAACGTCGACGGAAACCGATACGGCGGTCGGCCGCAATGTTGGTGTATGACGGACAGAAGCGCCCGGATCGATCGAACGGAGGAGAGCGATGGCGACTGAGCCAGTCGAGACCATCACCAACTGGTGCGAGTTCGGCGAGTACCGGGCGTACATCCTCATGGCGATCGCGCGGAGAGCGCACAACGACGATCTCACCCACCGCGGGGAAGTCGTCTATCGGCGCGTCCTCTGCGACGTCGACGACGTCCAGGACCAGTACGACGACCTCCGCGCGTTAGTCGCCAGACACGACTACACGTTCCGCATCTACCTGTCGGTGAACGCGCGGAACACGCTCGACGCGTACTTCGACTTCCGCGAGGAGATGAACGGCTGGATCCACGACCTCGTCGCCGGCGACGACCACGCCATCCCGAAGCTCGGGAAGGTCGACTCGTACTGGAAGAGCGCGCTCCACAGCCCGGAAGCGCGAGACGACCGGTGCTTCCAGTTCGACGTCGACGACGTCACCGACGCCGAGATCGACGCGTTCACGGATGCGCTCGACTCGCAGACGACGGTCCTGTTGACCCGCGAGACGCCGAACGGCTATCACGTTCTCACGGAGCCGTTCGACTACACCGCGTGGGAGCCGCCGGTCGCGTACGACGACCTCGACACGGACGGCCAACTGTTCGTCGAAGAGATCGAAGCCCCCGGATCACTCGCGTGAGAACGGACCAGTCCGTCTCGCACCACCAGCACACCAGATAGGCAAACGCGTTCGTTCCGCCGGTGGCAGCGCTGGGCGAGGAATTTTCCAGCGGTTCGCTCACCTCACCCCGGCTCGCGTTGGCACGCGCCTGGCAGCGAAATCTATCCCAGCGGCGAACAACACGAACGTGATAGACACGGGAAATATAACGAACGGGAACACGGTCAAAATATCAGTATCACCGCGTATACCCAGTAGTTCCCAAAAGGTGTAGGTCATCGCACCGAACAATCCAATTATCGCGCCCACATTCCCCCGGGCTGTATAAAGGTACGCTGGGATCGCGGCCTGAAGTGCCATCGTCGGAACCACAAACACAGCAATCCAGACGAGATACTGAACTGCAAACACACCCGACGCAAACGCGTCGAACACGTACCGCGGGACGAAATAGGCAGCCCCGCAGAGAAGGATGTAGCTGACACTGCTGGCCGAAACAACCCCGTCTGGGCTGTCAGTTCGCGATAGTCCCGTGTACAGCACCGCGAGTGTGATTGATGCGAGTACCATCGAGACGGCCGCATCAGCGAGCCTGCTACCGAACACTGGGTCAGCCCCACCGAGCATCCTCTTCGGTTTGGTTCCGTTGGTGAACGGGACTATACGCCTTGCCGTTCGTGGTGACCGTTCCCGAACGGTGGATGATTCCCCCACACCCCTGCAATCGAGCGGGTTCCACTCGGCTTCGACGTGCCGTCCGACACCATCGAGACGGCCGCCCGTCTGGTGAAGACGCCGCGGACGATCGGTTCGCCACTAACCGTCGGGTGGCACCGCGACGAACCGACGTTCAGCGACCCGCAACGCCACCGCCGATGGCGGCGCCGCACTCGTTACACGCGACGAGGTAGAACCGCTTCGAGGCCTTGAAGAAGCGGGTCTCGGCGCCGAGATCGACGAATTCGACGTCGTCTTTCCCCGTGAAGTCTGTACCGCACTCCGAACAGTGAACGTTCGTTGACATAGTTGTCGAATTCCTCCTGGGTTCGTCAGTATCCGCCGCCCGCTCCAGCGGCCCCGGCTCGCTTATCCGAGGCTGCTGCGACGCCGCTTCCGATCGTCGCCCCGCAGTTCGCGCAATTGGCGACGTAGTAGCGTTTCGATGCGTTGACGAAGCCGATACTGGAATCGACGTCCCGGAACTCGAGATCCGCGGTCGATTCGAGCGGCGACTCGCAGTCTGAGCAGTGCGCCATGGCTGCCCGTTACCGAGAAGACAGATATTTGTTATGATGTGGAGTGGTGTGAAAATTGCTGGACGGTCGATCCGCATGCCGATTTGCCGACCGCAAAATGCCCTATCCGCGTGGGGTCGGACAATCCAGAGAGCGTTCGCGATCGGCTCGGCCAGATCGGTCGGACGGCAGACGCGTTCAGTGACGCCACCGAAACCGAGTCGGTGGCTGACGGGCTCGGTTGTGGCACCCGTCTGGCCGTTAGCCGGGACACGAGGCTGACTCGACCGGCTGTCGTCCCCACACGCTCGCAATCAGCCCGGAGCCGACGACGCCGATGAACGAGAACGCGAGGACCGTCGTGAGGACGTCCGGGTCCGAGAACCCGGTCGTCGCGACGAACAGCGCGATCGCCGCGTTTCGGGCCGCGGTCGTCGTTGCCAGCACCTCCCGAGTCTCCCGTGCTGGCCCACCGAGGCCGTATCCGAGCAGTAACGACGCGCCTACAGCGACGGTCGATAGCCCGAGCGTTCCCGTCCCGACGAGGGATACCATGCTATCGCTGTATACGACCACCAGCAACACGATCAGCCCGACGAACGTGACATCAGAGAGTCGCTGAACGAAAGGGTACACCCAGTCTGCAAGCGACGGGACGACGATCGACAGCCCGAGCCCCAGCAGTAGCGGGATCAGTTGGATGCCGAAAACCATCCGTCCGATGGCAAGGGGATCCACGGAAACATCGCCGGGAAGCAACAACAGCAAAGAGAGGGGAATCGTCACGACCGAGAGCAGACAGAGAATGGCCATCAGGCCGCTCGCGAACGCCACGTCGCTGTCGGAGAGCTCCGCGAGCTTCGGACCGAACGGTGCGCCGGGTGAGACCGCGAGCAACACGATACCGCCTGCGAACCCCGTCCCCACCGAGACCGTCCGGACGAGGAGGGCGGCGAGTAGCGGAACCGCGACGAGGTTCACCACTAGGGAGTTCGCGAGCAGCCGTCGCTTTCGGAGCGCGTCGACGAGCTGGCTGACGGAGAGCCTCACCCCCATCGAGACCATCGTCGAAAGCACGAAGACCGCCGTCACGACCTCCACGACCGCCGCTCCGGATGGTACGTCCATTCCCTTGGGCTCAGTAACGTAATTCGAATCTCGTCCATTTGCCTGCTGCGATTTCAGGAGGGTGACTCCCTGACACGTGATCGAAGCGAAGGACGACGCGAGCAGTACGACACAGCTACTCCCCGGTCCGCTATGCACTTTGGTTCTCCGCGTCCTCCCAGGGAGAATGCTGCCGGACGGAAAACACGCGGCCAGGGAGCACCGACGCAGACCGTCGCGCAGAACCCATATACGGCTGCGAGACCACACCGTGATAATGGACGATTCGCCGTCAGCACAGACCCAGCCTCGTATTTACACGGCACCCCGAACAGAGATCTCGCAGAATCAGGGCAAATTCCGGATCCACTTCGATTTCCCGGGGCGAGCGGTCCCGGACCACGACGACCACGGCTACGGGCCCCTCGCAACCGTCGTCGAGTCGTTCATGGATCCGGGGACCCTCATCCGGATGCACCAGCACCGCAACGAGGAGATCATCTCCTGGGTGCCCGACGGCGTGATGCGACACGACGACCGCCTGGGCAACGACCTCGTTACGGATTCCGACCACCTGATGGTGATGGGCGCCGGGAGCGGCTTCTGGCACGCCGAGGAGACGCTCGACGACGATCCGCCGCTTCGGATGCTCCAGATCTTCGTCCGGCCACACAGTCTCGACCTCGAGCCGGGCATCCAGCACGAACCGATTCCCGACCCCGTCGCGAACGAGTGGCGCCACCTGTTCGGCCCCGAGGGGACCGACGCCCCGCTGTCCGTCCGCAACGACGTCCACTGCTTCGACTGCCGACTCGACGCTGGTGCCACGGTTTCACTCCCGTCCCGGCCGGACTGGCACACCTATCTCTACGTCTTCGAGGGAGCCGTCGACGTCGGCGAGGCGTCCGTCGGGTACACCGAGAGCGCACTCGTGACCGCGGGCGGCGACGTCCCCGTCACCGCGACCGAAGACGCCACCATCGTCGCGTTTACCATCAACCCCGACGCACCAATCACGCGGCAGGGAACGATCGGCCGGTGACCGACCGGCGGCCGGCCACCGGTGGGTGTGCAGCCTGAAGGACGAGGGTTTCATCGAGAGATCGCACAGTCGGATGGTTACTCGATCCAACACGATCCTCTATTCGCTGCTCGCTGTCGCTCGCAACAGAATCAGCGGGCACGATGGGATTCGAACCCACGACCGTCGGATTAGAAGTCCGACGCTCTATCCGGACTGAGCTACGTGCCCTCGAACCGACGTTCCGTCGCCGATAGCATAAGCGGTAGGGATTCGGATCACAACCCCAGAGAGCCGGAAGACCGTTAGTCCCCGCCGTCGTGCTACCGTCCATGCACCTGCCGGAGCAGACCTGGCCCGAGGTGGCCGGGTACGAGGAGTCGATCGCGCTGGTTCCGCTCGGGTCGACGGAACAGCACGGGCCGCACCTCCCCGAGGGGACCGACCACATGATCGCGCGGGGACTCGCCCGCGAGGCGGCCGAGCGGACGGGCTACCTCCGTACGCCGACCATCACGGTCGGGGTGAGCGACCACCACCGGCAGTTCCCCGGCACGATGTGGGTCGACGCGTCGGTCTTCCGGGACTACGTCGAGAGCTTCACGCGGAACCTCACCTACCACGGGGTCGACCGCGTCATCTACGTCAACGCTCACGGCGGCAACGTCCAGCACCTTCGCGAGGTCTCGAAGCGCCTGCACAAGGACGGCAGAGCCTACGCGATCGAGTGGATGTGGGACGAGTCCATCCCGGAACTCGTCGACGACCTCTTCGAGACGAACGGGCCCCACGCGGGGCCGAAGGAGACGTCGATGGTCGCCTACCTGGAGGGGCTCGTCCGCGAGGACGAACTCGAGGCGGCTTACGAGGGCGGGATGGCGCCCGTCGACCGCGAGACGTTCACGCGAAACGGCGCACGGGTCTTCCACGACGCCATCGAGAACTCGGCGAACGGCGCCTTCGGCGACCCGCGCGACGCTTCCGCCGAGAAGGGCGAGCGACTCTTCGAGGCGGCGGTCGACCAGCTCGTCGACCTCGCCGAGTGGGTGGCCGCGCGGCCGCAGGAGGATCTCCTCCCCGCCGAGCGCGTCTGAGGGCCCGACGAATCAGACGACAGCGTCACCAGTGCGCCGGCGGGCGTCGGTCGAGACGAGCGACCCGACCGGGCCATCCCGTCGACGGACAACCGCCCCCACCTGAACGACCTGCGCCTGCGGCTGGGAGGTTCAACCGTGTGCTGCCTGTCGATCCGGGTGCAATGTCCGCAAACTACACCGACGACGATGAGGGAAAGCGCGTCGTCACGAGCGACGGCGACGAGATCGGCATGGTCAAAGAGGTTCGCGGCGGGTCGCTCCACGTCGATCCGGACCCCGGCATGACCGACTCGATCAAGGCGACACTCGGCTGGGGTGACGCCGACGAAGGGACGTACGAACTCGACGACAGTCAGATCGAGTCGGTCACCGACGACGAGATCCGACTGAGTCGGATGTAACGCGCGGCAACCGCTCCCTAACTCCTGACACACCACGACCTCGGCTCGCGATCCGTTCCGCTCCGGGGGAACTCGCCTCCAATTCCGGGAGGCGATCCGCCGCCGTTCTCGAGAAGAGGGCCACGAGTGACGCCGAAGAGTCGATGCTCGAGTCGACACGCGGACGTTCCATCACGGTCGTGAGACGCGACCGTCCCTCGTGGTCCGCCCGTTCGATCGCAATTCGTTCGAAACGGGCCGCGTCCGTCCGAACGCAACGCGACGGCGAACCCACAGCCCTTATGCTCGTCTCGCCAGTACCGAGAGCCAATGCACGTCATCGGAACCGTCGGGTTGCCGGGCAGCGGCAAGGGCGAGGCCGCCACGGTGGCTCGCGAGGCGGGAATTCCCGTGGTGACGATGGGCGACGTCGTCCGCCAGGAGACCGCGGATCGCGGGCTCGACCCGTCGAAAGATCACGGGGCGGTCGCCCAGGCGTTGCGCGACGAGAACGGCCCGACAGCGATCGCCGAGCGCTCGCTGCCTATGATCCGGGATCGACTGGAGGCTCACGAGACGGTCCTCGTCGACGGGATTCGCTCCGAGGCCGAAGTCGACGTCTTCGAAGACGCGTTCGGCGAGGCCTTTACCCTGCTCAGCATCGAGGCGCCGTTCGAGCTGCGAGCCGAGCGCCTCACGGCGCGCGGGCGCGACGCGAGCGAGGCCGACGGCGGCGAGTCGCTCGAGGCGCGCGACGAACGCGAACTCGGCTGGGGGATGGGCGAGGCGATGGATCGGGCCGACGCGGTCGTCGAAAACACGGACTCGCTCGAGCACTTCCACGAGCGGGTCCGCGAGATCCTCGAGACGGGACCCGAGGCCACGGTGACACGGGAATGAGCGACGACGCGACGGTCTACCGAGTCGACGTCGAGGTGACGGCCCCGATCTACGACACGGAGGTCACCGATCGGGTCGTCGACGCCGTCGAAAACGTCTTTCCGGAGGCGTCGGTCGAGACGAGCCACGGCGAACTCCGGGCGACGGCCCACTCGCTCGAACACTTCTCCGAACTGCTCCACCGCCAGGAGATCCTCGATACGGCTCGCAGCGAGTTCTTCGCGAATCGCGACGGGCAGACGTTCTCCTTCTCGCTGAAGAAACAGCCGGCCCTCCACGGCCGCGCGACGTTCGCCGTCGGCGAGCCGGACGAACTCGGCGAACTCGACGTCCGCGTCCGGGTGGACGAGCCGTCGCTCGAGGCCTACGTCGACCACGTCGCACCGCCGACCGAGGACGGCAGACCGGTCGAGTGAACCGACGAACGCGCCGACGCGTCGTCCGCTCGACCCGAATTCGGTAGCGAGACGACCCCCTCACAGCCTATAGGCAAGGGGGTGCAGATCCGGTCCCCGATAAACACATACCGACATCGATATATAGGGAGACGAGTTCCGGATCACCGACGTATCAGGCCGTGTATCGACCCGAACGTCTATACTCCCCCACTGTCGAATTCAGTACATGTTTTCGGACGACGAGGCGGATCGGTGGGCGATCCCGCCGACCGAGGCCTTCTCGGTCCTCGGAAACGAGATTCGCCTGGGCGTGCTCTGGGCGCTCTGGGAGGCCGACGAGCCGAAGTCCTACGCCGAGCTCCGACGTCGCGTGGCGCCGGAGGACCACGGGAATTTCGGGTATCACCTCGGGAAGCTACGCGATCAGTACATCGAGAAATCACCGGAGGGGTACCTGTTACGCCAGCCGGGTGAGCAGGTGATTCGCAGCGTTCTGAAGGGGTCGTTCACCGACGATCCGTCCATCGAGCCGGTGACCGTCGACCGGGAGTGTGCGTTCTGCGGGTCGCCGGTCCAGGTGAGCTACGAGGACGAAACGCTCACCGTCAGCTGCACCGGCTGTCCCGGCCTGATCGGCGGGTCGCGCCCCGACGGGACGTTCATGAATTACGAATTCCCGCCGTCCGGACTCGCCGGCCGGTCGCCGGCGGAACTCGTCGACATCGCCCACCTCCACTACGATTCGAAGATCATTCCGATGCTCAACGGGATCTGTCCGGAGTGTGCCGCCCAGGTCGAGGCGACGTTCGAGGTCTGTTCCGACCACGAACGCGACGCGGGACTCTGTTCGACGTGCGACCGTCGCGACGAGGCGTGGGCGGTGCTTTCGTGTGACCACTGTGAATACGAGCGCCTCTCGGTGGTCTGGTCGTGCGCCTTTTACCACCCGTCGGTCGTCACCTTTCTCTGCGATCACGGCGTCGACGACCTCTTCTCCTTCCGAGAACTCCTCTGGGAGGATCCGCGGATCGTCGGGAACGTTCGCACGGAACTCCTCGGTCGCGATCCGTACCGGTTCCGGGTGGTGCTCGCGATGGACGACGAACGGCTCGCCGTCGAACTGACCGACGATCTGGAGATCGACGCCGTCGACCGGTCCGCTCGCTGAGACGGAAGGTGAATAGATGCTAACAGTAATCGGGTACGGATCATCTATTTGCAATGCAGATCCATAATGGTAATCTATGCCACGCGTCGCCACCGAACTCGATATCCGGACCGTCTGCACCCTCGTCGGTGCCGAGCGTCGCCAGCGAGTTCTCGAATACCTGCAGTCGGCGGATGGGGTCGTCCGGACGGGAGACGTGGCCGAGTCGGTCGCCACCTCGATCGACGTTCCCCCCTCGGAGGTAGAAACGCGCCTGATACACGACGACCTGCCGAAATTCGCTCGAGCGAACGTGATCGAGTACGATCCGCGACGCGGGACGGTCGAGCCGACCGGCCGCGTCGAGACGCTGTGCGAGGTGACGAGTGCGATCCAGGAAACGATCGAGTCCCAGGTGAGGGTCTAATTGGCCCTCCCGATCGGGTCCGCGGCCGTCAGACCGAGTCGAAACGGCTCTGCTGGCGCCAGTTCGAGACGCGCAATCGATGGTCCGAGGCACGCGGCTCGTGGCGGAACCACGCGGCGAGGACGAGAACGGTAGTCGCGGATAGCGGCGCCCGCGGGATCGGAGAGCGGGTGGGCCTGCAGTTCAGCCGAACGGGCCGCCGCCCATGCCGCCCATCCCGCCGCCACCGCCGCCCTGCTGTTGCATCTGCTGCATCATACGCTGCATCTCCTTCTCCGAGCCCATGCCCTGGAACTGCTTGATGGTCTGTTCCATCATCTTGTACTGCTGGAGCAGTTCCCGGACGGACTCCTCGCTGGTGCCCGACCCGCGGGCGATGCGCTCGATCTGGCTGGCGCCGATGGCGCGCGGATACTCCTTTTCCGCGTCGGTCATCGAGTCCATGATGACCTGGAACGTGTGCATGCGTTCCTCGGTGACGTCCATCGCGTCGTCGGGCAGCTGATCCTTGATCCCGCCGCCCATGCCGGGGATCATGTCCAAGACCTGCGAGAGCGGGCCCATGTTGTTCATCGCCTCGAGTTGCTTCTGCATGTCGTTCAGGGTGAAGTTGCCCTGCAGCATCTCCTCGGGGTCCCAGTCGTCCTCCTCGATGTCGGTCTGCTCCATCGCGCGCTCGACGCGCTCGGCCAGCTGGCCGAGGTCGCCCATCCCGAGGAGGCGGGAGATGAAGCCCTCGGGCTCGAAGCGCTCGATGTCGTCGACCTCCTCGCCGGTCCCGAGGAAGGCGATCGAGGAGTCGGTCTGGTCGACGGCCGCCAGCGCGCCGCCCCCTTTCGCGGTCCCGTCTAACTTCGTGATGACGACGCCGTCGATGCCGATCGAATCGTCGAACTCGCGGGCCTGATCCTTCGCGCCCTGCCCGATCGCGGCGTCGAGCACGAGCAGGGAGGTGTCGGGCTCGACGACGCCCTCGATCTCCTCGATCTCGGCGATGAGGTCGTCCTCCAGGGCGTGGCGACCCGCGGTGTCGACGATGTGAACGTCGGCCTCGGACGTCTCCTCGAGGCCCTGTCGGGCGATCTCGACCGGATCCTCCGCGTCCGGGTCGCCGTAGAAGTCGACCTCGGCGCGGTCGGTCATCTGCTGGGCCTGGTCGTAGGCGCCCGGCCGGAACGTGTCGGTCTGGATGACTGCCGGCTTCAGCCCCTTCGTCGAGAACCACCAGGCCATCTTCGCCGCGGACGTCGTCTTCCCCGACCCCTGCAGGCCGGCCAGCAGGATCGTCTGCTCCTCCAGGGGCAGTTCCGTCGACTCGCCGATGAGGGCGACGAGTTCCTCGTAGACGATGCGCAGGATGAAGTCCCGCGCGGGCGTTCCGGCGGGCGGCTCTTCCTCCAGGGCCCGCGTCTCGATGCTGTCCGAGAGGTCCATCACGAGCGAGACGTCCACGTCGGCCGAGAGCAGCGATCGCTGGATCTCCTTGACGACCGACTGGACGTCCTCCTCGCTGATCCGGGACTTCCCGCGGAGGTCGTCCAAGGTCCCCCGCAGCGAACTCCCGAGGTCGTCGAGTACCATTTGCTGGAGGTACGGGGTGACGCCGTTAAAGGCTTTTCTCGCGCGGGTCGGTGGTGTTCAATGAGGAGCGTGACGAAGTGAGGCGGTGGCAATCTCGAGTGAGATATCAGAAACCGACCGCCTCCCTGGATGCACCAGCAAGATCGACTCGAGCATTGTAACGCGAAATGCGACGTCTCGGCTGGGTACGAAACTCGCCAGTCAGCTTCAGCCGACTGGGCTGTCGCTGGCAAATACGGTCTCGAGTTCTCGACGGCGCCAGCTGACAGCTCGCCACCATCACTATCAGAAGTCCGTCCTCCCCCAGTTCGCCGGCACGGACGAGCAGTGCTGCCATCGATGGGGTCGATGACTGGACTCGCGGTGACTACCGGGTTGCTCGCGACCCAGCGGACTACCCCCCAATTTATCGCCGTCAGTGAGTCCGAGCTCAACGCCCGGACGATATTCTTCGATCGATTCGGATTCCGACCGCGGAGAATCGCCGGCCTGCTGGCGACATCGATGTGCCATCCAGGTCGTCTTCGAGCCGCGGTTACGGATCGAGTCCGAGATGATCGACGGACGACCCGTTATTGCGCTTCAGGAAACCGCGGCGTTCGCAACCGGGTACGACGGAACCATCGAGTCCGCACCCGACACGGTCCGGATGTACGACGTCATCGACACTGACGCGAGCAACCGCATGGAGCACTCGATTAGTCCCGACTCCGATACGGAAGCGTTGTGACGTCGAATGCATCGTAGTGCCGGTCATACGTCACGATATGATCGATATCCAGGGCATCCATGTGGGTGGCCACGACGAAATCGGTGAAGGAGGCACCCAAATCGGTCCACTCCACGAACGTCGCTTTGGCGTCGTCGAAGACGGCCCCGGAGACGGATTCGAACTGATAGACCGCACTATCGTCGAGGGTCGCCAGGAAGGATGCTGCATGCTGCACCGATGCCTGTTTTTTCAGCCGCGTTGCAGCTTCGTCAACGATGTGGTCGTTGACGACGAGCCGACGATACGGGAGGTCACCGTCGCGAACGAACGCCATAAACGCCCGCGAGACCGGGTGCATTCTATCGGACGGATTGAACAGGGCGTACAGGAACTTCGGACCGACGACGACCTGATGCCGGACGTGGCCCGGACGAAAATGCTCGGCCGTGACCGTCCCGATCGTGGTCTCGACTGGTTCGGCCATGCGATATCAGGATTTCGCGGACGGGTCGTCGGCAAGCGTGAAATCCTCGCCGCTCCACTCCTCGACGAGATCATCTTCGTCGCGAGCGTCGGTCTCCGCCGACGCTGCCGGAGCGTCCGCGAGCTCGTCGAGGACGGTGAACGCCCGGTCGGCTGGATCCGCTCGCTGTTGTCGCTCGATCCACTCGATCAGCGCCTCGCGCCCGGCTTCTTTGAGCGACAGCCCATTTTCCGTTGCGAACTCCCGGAATCGATCGTATTCAGTTTCATCCAGTTCGGTTTGAACGTGCTTGGTGTCGTCGGAACTGCTCATTGCGATTCAGGTAGGTGTTCGCTCGTATGACCTCATGGACTATAAAATGTACTCATGTCTAATCTCATGGACCGATACATTCGAAACACAGCGAGGTGCTATTTGTCCGCAGGTAACAGGATAGAAGCGAATGAGACCGAATGGTTCCCGTCGAACATTCCTGAGTGGAGTACTGGCAGCTACGACGGTTGGTATCGCCGGCTGTTCGGCGTTTTCCAGCACTGCCAGTGACGACGAAACGGCGAGTTTGCGATGTACGACATCGACGCCGATCGAGTACCGCCGCTTCGAACGACCAGAATCTCGCTCGAAGACGGGAATGCCCTCCTCCGAGTGGAGTTGAACGAGTCAGAAATACGAGAGAGGGATGCGACAGTAGTCAACGCGTACACTCCACAAGCAGAACGTCGAACACCGCTATATACGCTCCCCATTCACGAGGGCGACGTCGGACCGGCAGATCGAACGGGTGACGACGGCGTCGTGACCAAGTTCACGTACGTCGATCCGCTACCGGTCAGCGGCCAATTGCGCGTCGAGGTTCAATCGGCAAGCGGGGACGTGCTCGCCTACCGACAGTTCGACTCCGAATGTCGGTAGTTCCCTGTCGCCCCAACATCCCACGATTACCACTGCCATCAGCATCGAAACGCCGAAGCGTTCGATCGCTATGCACCAGACCGACATCCATTTCCACGGACCGAGACAATTGTCACGTATGGCAGATGACGCCCCAGACGACTCCTCGTCGACGCCCGGCACAGCCGTCGAGGCGGGCATCTCGATCACCGTCGAGGACGGACTCTGGATCGCCGACGACGAGGAGACCGGCCTCTCGAGCCAGGGCCCGACGAAAGCCGACGCCCTCAGGAATCTGGCCGCGACCCTCGAAACGGTCGAGGAAGGCGAAACTGACGACGGGGACGACTGGCTCTGAGCGGGCCACCAGACAGGTTGGGGTGGGACAAACCTATGATTACCCGGTCGTACAGTCACGTATGGAAGGGGGTTGTCCGTTCTGTGCGATCGCGGCCGGCGAGCGGGCGGTGGCAGAACTCTACCGAACCGAGGACGCCGTGAGTTTCCTCGACGAGAACCCGGCCGCGACGGGGCACGCGCTGGTCGTTCCGACGACACACTGCGAGGAGCTACTCACGGCGGCCGACGCGATCCGCGACCCCGTCCTCGACGCCGTCGGCGAGGTGGCCGATCGCCTCGACGCCGTCCTCGATCCGGACGGCTTCAGCACGTTCTATACCTCGGGCCCACTGGTGGGGACGGTCGATCACGCCCACGTCCACGTCGTTCCGCGCGAGACCGACGACGGGATCGGCCTCTCGCTCGATCGCCGCGAGCTCGACGACGAGCACGCGGCGGCGCTGGCGGAGCGGGTTCGACGGGTCGATTGAGGATCGAGTTCGCCAGCTCGACTGCTGGCCGGACTGGGACGTCTCCGTCCGGTACTCGACCACCGGCTTGTCGCCGTCTCGATATCCGTCCGGCCACCATCTCGATCACCCGCTGTCACCTATTTGCGCGCGGCCGTGGTGAGACGACCGTATGCGCACGTTCGACGTCGTCGTCCTCGGCGGCGGCTCCGGCTCGCAGGTCGCGACCGCGGCGGCGAAGCAGGGATTCGAGGCGGCCGTCGTCGAACCGGGGCCGATCGGCGGCGCCTGTATCACCCGGGGTTGCGTCCCCTCCAAGGGACTAATCCACCGGGCGGATCTCTGTGAAACGATCCGTCGCGCCGATCGGTTCGGCGTCGACGCTACCCTCGACGGGATCGAATACGGGGCGGTCGTCGATCGCGTCCACGACACCGTCTTCGAGAAGGCCGATCGAGCCGCGGAATCGCTCGAATCGACTGAGAACGTCACCCTGTACGACGCCGCCGGCCGCTTCGTCGACGACCGCGAGATCGAACTCGACGGCGGGGACGCCGACGGGGAACGGATCCGCGGCGAGCACGTCGTGATCGCCGTCGGGGGCCGGCCGGTCGTTCCGCCGATCGACGGCGTCGAGGACGTGGAGATCCTCACCAGCGACGACGCGCTCTACCTCGATTCGGCGCCCGACAGCCTGGCCATCGTCGGCGGCGGCTACATCGGCGTCGAACTGGGTCACTTCTTCGACGCCGTCGGGGTCGACGTCACGATCGTCGGGCGGAGCGACGTCCTCGTCCCCCGGGAGTCGCGCGCGGTCAGCGAGGCCGTCACGCGCTCGCTCTCCGACCGGTGTACGGTCCGCGCGGGCCACGAGGCGACCGAGATCCGGGCGAGCGACGACGGCGGACGAGTACTCCTTGCAGAGCCCGCGACCGAGGGCGGGGATGACGACGATGCCAACGGCGGAGAGGCGATCGAGATCCGCGCCGACGAGATCCTCCTCGCGACGGGCCGCCGGCCGAATACCGACGACCTCGGGCTGGACGCGACGGGGGTCGAGACGACGGACGACGGCCACGTCTCGACCGACGAGACGCTCGAAACCGACGTCGACGGGGTCTGGGCGCTCGGCGACGTCCTCCCGGCGGATCCCTTCAAACACGTCGCCGATCGCGAAGCGGAGGTGGTCGGTACGAACGTGCTGGCCCGGCTCCGCGAGGACGGTGGCGAGCGGGGAAGCGATCCGGAGACGATGGACAGGGACGTCGTTCCGCACGCGATCTTCACCGACCCGCGCGTCGCCAGCGTCGGCCCGACGCCGGCGGCGCTGGACGAAGACGATATCGAGTACGACGCCGTCCGCGTCGGGTACGACGTCGCGCCGCTGGGGCTGCTCCTCGACGAGCCGGAGGCGTTCGTGCAGGTCCTTACGGCCGCGGACGGCGAATCGATCCTCGGCTGTCACGTCGTCGGTCCCGACGCGCCCGTCCTGATTCAGGAGGTCGTATCCGCGATGACCGTCGGCGGTGGCGCGGTCGAGGACGTGCTGGACCCGATACACGTCCACCCGGCGCTCTCGGAGGCCGTGCTGGGCGCGTTCGCCGCATGTGCGTCGCGAGAAATTTCGACCGCCCCGGACTGGCGGGACGTCGGGTCCGAATCGGAGTGACCACCGTTCAGCGCGATCGATCAGGGGGACGCGCGAGCGATGGGGCGCCGCCGTGCCGGCCGAAGCGGTCGACTGAGTCGACAACGCTTCGGTCGAGCGACCGGCGTGTCGACGAGTGACGCGTCGCCTCGAAGAACCGCGAGTAGGGGTCAGTCTGCCGACGGGCGAGTTACTCCTCGGCGAGCAACCGATCGGCCAGTTGCTCGGGGTCGAAGCGCTCCAGATCGTCGTACTCCTGGCCGACGCCGAGGAAGAGAATCGGTTTGCCCGTCACCTGCGCGATCGAGATCGCCGCGCCGCCGTTGGAGTCAGCGTCGGCCTTCGTCAGGATGGCCCCGTCCATTTCCACGGCCTCGTCGAACTCGCGGGCGCGCCTGACGGCGTCCTGGCCCGCCACCGCCTCGTCGACGAACAGCGTCATGTCCGGGTCGACGACGCGGCCGATCTTCTCGAGCTGGTCCATCAACCCCTCGTCGGTGTGGAGGCGGCCGGCCGTGTCGCCGAGGACGACGTCGACGTCGTTCGCCTCGGCGTACTCGACGGCGTCGTAGAGGACGGCCGCCGGGTCGCCGCCCTGCTGGTGGGAGATGAGTTTGGTCCCGCGCGCCTCGGCGTGTTCGGTAATCTGCTCGTTCGCACCCGCGCGGTAGGTGTCGCCGTTTGCCATGACGGTGGAGTAACCCCGCTCTTCGAGCCAGCGGTCGAGCTTGGCGATCGAGGTCGTCTTCCCGACGCCGTTGACGCCGGTGAAGACGATCACCAGGGGCTTTTCGGCCTCGGCGACCCGCTCCTCGACGTCGAACTGGCCGACGCTGATCACGTCGACGATCGCCGTCCGCAACGCGTCCTCGACGACCTCGCCGGTCGACGTGGTGAACGTACGGGTCTCGCCGACGAGTTCGTCGCGCATCGTCTCGACGATCTCGTCGACGACGCCAACCTCGACGTCGCTCGACAGCAGCGCCAGTTCGAGCTGGTCGAGCGGGCCCTGCAGGTCGGCCTCCTCGATGACGAATCGACCGCGGGCGAGCGAGGCCGCCTTGCGGCCGAAGCCCGCGGAGCGCTCCGAGGTTTCAGCCTCGCCGGCCGAGCCGATGAGACCGGAGCTGTCGGCCGAATCCTCGGCGTCCGCGGTTGGTTCTGCGTCTGCGTCGCTCGTCGCGGACGTCTCAGTAGACGCCGTCGCCTCCGAGGACGCTGTCGCTTCGGCGGATTCTGCCACCTCCGGGGATTCGGACGTCGCACCCTCGGAGACCGCACGCTCGGCCGCCGACCCCGCGGACGCGGACTCCGCGGTTGCGTCCTCGGTGTCCGCGGCCCCGTCTTCGGGCGCTGCGACGCCCTCGGACCCGGCCCCGTCGGCGGAGTCGGCCTCCTCGGGCGCCTCCGATGCGGGGAGTTCCTCGGCGTTCTCGTCGGCGACGTCTTCGGCCTCGGAGCGGAAACTCCCGAGCTTCTCCTTCAGGTTGTCGAACATGTCACTCGTCGGGCTCGGACTCCCCGCCCATGCCGCCCATCTGCTGCTGGAGGGCCTGCTGCTGCATCTGCTGGGCCTGCTGTTCGAGCTCCGAACTCTCGGATTCGAGGTCCGCGATGCGGTCGTTCACCTCGTCGATCCGGTCGTCGAGGTTGTCCTTCTTCCGTTCGAGCGTCTCCGTCGCGTGCTCCTGATCGAACTCGGCGGCGTAGTCCGCGCCGAGTTCGACGATGACCTCGTCGATATCCTCGACCGTCGCGCGGACGTAGGCGCCGCCGCCCAGCGGGACCTGAACGGTCGAGCCGGTTTCGAGCGTCTCGACGGCCTCGATCGCCTCGTCGATCGCCGATTGCTCCTCGCGGATCCCCTCGATCGTCTCCTCGAGGCTCGTGATCGACTCCTGGATCTCCTGGAGTTCCTGCGATAGGGCCTGCAGTTGCTGTTGGTTGGCGCTCATCGCCGGGTCACCTCGCTCGGGCTGGGTTGGTGATTCGCCGCGAACGCGCACGTCGCTGAGTCGTTCATACTCGATCATCCGGCAGGCAGGCGGAAGAATGTTCCCTTCCGGGGCCACGGCGCTCGGTCCAGCGGCGGACGTATCGAACAGTCTGACTAGCAAACGCGCAGGAGGCCTTCGGGAGGGGCCCGCCGATACACCGTACTGTCGGTGTCAGTCCGCAGAAACACGTCACTCAGTTACCCGCGTTAGTCGATGTAGCCGAGCGCGTCCTCGATGCGGCCGAGTTCCGGCCCCGTGGTGTCCTCGCCGACGACGTAGCCGGCCGCGTTGGCGAGCAGCCCGGAGCCGACCAGCGGCGCGCCGTAGTTGATCGTCCCCACGTCGGCCCGGACGTCGAGCGTCTCCTCCAGCAGATCGAGTTCCTCGTCGGTCGACTTGGGGTGACAGAGGACCCCCTCGTCGGTCGCGACGGCGGCCGTGCCGACCGTCCGAACGCCGGCGAGGTCGCCGCGTTCGACGGGGACGTCGAGGGTGTCCTCGACGGCCTGTACCGCCTCGCGCGAGAGCTCCGGGTGGACGTACGCGCCGGACCCGTTAGCGAGGACGACCGTGCCGGCGGCGTTGATCTCGCCGGGAAGCGTCCCGATCGGGACGTCGACGGCCTCGGCCAGGCGCTCGCGTTCGTACTCGTAGAGCCGGTTCGAGACGAGCAGGCCGTTCTCGTTGCCGGTCGCGAGGACGCCCACCGTGGACGAGCCGCCGATGGTCGTCGGGACGGCGCGCACGTCGAGCTCGTCGGCGATGGCGGCGACCTGCTCGTCGTCGGCGTCCGGCCGGACCAGCAGGTACTCGCCGGTCGCGACCGCGAAGACGCCGACGTACGCGGAGCCGGCGAAGGAGGCGCGGAGCAAGTTACTCGGCGAACTCGGCTTCGACAACCGGTTCGCCCTCTTCGTCGAAGCGTGCGGCCCGAACCCGCAGCTTCCGCGGCGGGTTCGCCCGGCCGTCGGCCCAGATCGCCTCGTTGATCGAGGGATCGAGGCGGACGACGTCGGTCTCGACGGCGAAATGCTTCGCCAGGTGCTCGCGGACGATCTTCATCGCCCGGTCGGCGGCCTTGTGGTTCGGTGCGGCCTTCACCTCGCGGAGCGGGACGGTGACGACGCGCTCCTCGAAATCACTCGCGCTCATTATTCGTCGGTGTCGTGGCGCCGCCAGTTGCGTCGCTTGGGGTTTCGCTGCGTGTCCATGTCGGTCTTGAGCATGACCCACGCCGGGACGCGACTGTTCTGGTTCTCGAGTTTCGCCAGGCGCTTCTTCTTGCCCTTGGACTTCTTACCCATAGTGCCCGACTGTTGCCCACCCTCGGTTAAAGGCTTGTCCATCCCGCGTGCGTCCGGCCCGGCCGGACGGATTGCCCGACTCCCGGCGGTTTCGAGGATCTCAGTCTGTTCAGAACGAGAAAACGCTCGACGGAGTGCCGACGACCCTACTAACTGACGGAAGTCATCGAGTATTCGGGCGCGACGTTGCGTCCATCTCGGTTGGCGACGAGCCCTCGTGCGCAAGCGATAGATCGCGCCCGTTGGCAGATAACGCGTCGCAGTACTGTTGCAGTCTGCATGCGAAACGCCCTCGAACAATGGCGCCTTCGGCGCGGTTCGCTGCCGAATGCTTTTATCACAGTCCGCTTAGTGGGAGGTATGCCCACGGACCTGGATGATAACGCGACTCGTGAGGCGGTGAGAGACGTTGGCCGATCATCCGATCGACGTGGGGATCCTGTTCGGTTCTCGGGCGCGCGGTGACGCCCACGCACGTTGGGGACGACGAATCCGTCGACCGATTGCGGGAATCCCTCGCTGTCGAACGTGACGACGATTCCCGGTCGCCGGCCGAACGATTCGACGAGATTCTCGAAACGATCGACGAGCACCTCGCATGACGCTTTCGGACGCCGACATAGAGCGCGTGTTGACAGCCGCAAAGACCATCGAAGAAAGCGTCACCATCCTCGCGGAGTACCAGTCGATGGATCGAAGGGCGTACAAATCCGATCGAGTTGCCCGGGACGTGGTCGAACGGCGATTCGTGAAGGCGACCGAGGCCGCACTCGACGTCGCGCGGACGATGGTTCGTGCCGAATCCGGGTCCGTCCCCGATACGAACCGCGAGATGATGCAGTCGCTGAACGATGTCGGAATCGTCGCGGCTGAACCGTCCGAAGCGATGGCCCAAGCGGCTAGCTTTCGGAACGTACTGGCTCAGACCTACGGAGACGTTATCGACGACGATATCGTATACAACAGGATCTCGATCGATATCGAAGGTTTCTGCACGACGTTCGTTCGTACCTCGACGAAACCGGTGCGTTGTGACCGATCCGGTACGCAGTATCCGTCTTTTTTGACCGGTGGCCACCACGAAGAGGGCGAGTTCGTCGGTCCACTCGTGGTCGGCGACGGTGGCGATTCTCAACGCGTTGCAGGTAGTGGGCGATCCAGCATTCGGTCGAGCGGCGTCGTGTGCGCGTTCGCTGGTTCATCGCAGCACTCGGTCTGCGTACCGGCAGACCGCCGCCGTCGTCGCCGCCGAGAGCGCCGTCTCGTGGCGCCAGGCTACCGCACCGTCCGACTCGGGTTCCGCCCTTGCCGGTCGCCTCTCAACGCAGCCGCGTCCGGGCCAGCGCGTGTCTCCGGGCGCGGTTCCCGCGAGGCCGCCGCCGAGGCGCCGAAGCGGGTCGATCCGTTCCGAGCGACCGGCGTAGGCCGTCGCCATCGGGGAGACGACGCGGACGTCCGGTTCCGGCGCCGCGACCGACCCGAGCGCGTGCTCGCACGGGGCCCCAGCGACCGCCTCGGCGTCGGGCTCGGAGAGAAAGGCGTGAAGCGCCTCGTGAATCGCCATGTTCTTCGTCACCGCGCGGCCGTCCCAGCCCTCGGTCGCGCCGACGTTGACCACCGCGAACGAGGACCGCTGATCGCCCATCCCGACGGGCGCCGCGTCCGGCAGCACCCGCCCGTAGCCGAGCTGGTAGTCGAACGGCCCCCACCACAGCAGTAGGTGACACACGGGCGCGTCCGCATCGCCGGCCGACTCGACCGCCCCCCGAAACCGATCGTAGAGCCGTTCTGCCGGCACGACGGCGTCGAGTGGCGACGGCACCGCGAACGGGGGACCGACGGACGAGCCGCGATCGACCGCGACGTCGAGCCACTCGCGGCCGGTGTCGCTCGCGTACGCCTTGATCTCGCCGAGCGCGGCTTCGATCGCCGTCGCGGCGGCTTCGTGCGCGCTCGTCCAGTCCGAACCCAGCGCGCCGGGGCCGTCGCGCAACCGGCCGTACACCGGCGTCGGGCCCGCGTACAGCCGGACGGAGAGTGTCGCGGCCGCTTCCTCCGACGCTGCCGCGGCCGAGCCGGCCCCCGGCGCCACGATCCCCGTCGTCCCGGCCACCGCGCCGAGGACGGTCCGACGAGAGCAGCACCGCGGCGGCGAGTCAGCTTCGGCCTCGCCGTCACCGATCGTTTTCTGGCCGTCGTGCGCCCAGTCGGCAGCCGTCGCTCGATCGCTCTCCGTCTCGGTGCTGCCGCCCTCGTCGCCGCCCCTCGTCGCGCCCGATGGATCCGTCTCACGCGCCCCCATGCCGGGGAACCCGACACCGGCGAGTTGCTTTATCCCTGCACCGGTACAACGGGATTACCGTCTCGTCGCGGGGTGAATTCTCCGGGTACGGAGAACGAACAGGTCGCAGCGCGACGGAACGGACGATACTCTGGACGGGACGCGACCGAATCCACGCGGGCGCACGCCGAGGCGACCGTGCGCCGTCAGCCCGCGTCGCTCACTCGAGCGAAACCGACGAAACGGTCTCGTACACGGGACCGTCCGGCGTCAGCGTACTCTCTTTCAGGCGCAATTCCGAGACGGTCGCCTCGCCGACGATCGGTCCGCGCTCGCCCGGGTGCTGGGCCGCGAGCGCGTCGGAGTCGATCGGCTCCCAGTCGGTGACCAGCTCCTGG
This sequence comes from Halovivax limisalsi, assembly GCF_023093535.1. Taxonomy (NCBI): domain Archaea; kingdom Methanobacteriati; phylum Methanobacteriota; class Halobacteria; order Halobacteriales; family Natrialbaceae; genus Halovivax; species Halovivax limisalsi. The sequence continues at coordinate 1,066,995 of NZ_CP095757.1, read as the reverse complement.
ACGAGGTCCTTACCGCCGGCGTGTTCCATCCGGGCGAGCGTGACGTGGGGCATGAAGTCGTGCGATTCCGGGTCGAATCCCATCGCCGTCGTCCGGGCTTCGACCGCCTCGTGCAACTCGGTGAGTTCCCGCCCACCGTCTTCGACACCTAACCAGAGCACCGAGATGTACGAGAGATCCGGAAAGACGCCGAGGCCGCCGAAGGTGGCGGCAGAGGGGGAGACGCCGGCGTCCTCGACGGCCGCGGCCAGTTCGCGTTCGATCGTCGAGACGCGCGCCGGGTCGACCTCGCCGAGGAACTTCACGGTCACGTGAGCCTGTTCGGGGTCGGTGAACGACAGCCCCGACGCGGCCGAAAACGCGTCCTGAACGTCGGCGATCGCCGGCGCGAGAGCGTCGGGGAGGTCGACGCTGACGAACAGTCGCATGTGAGCGCGTTCGACCGCGACGCGCTTGAACGCACCGCCGCCGGTCCAGACGGACGACCCATCGTGTCGCAGGTCTTAACCCGCCGGGCCGCCTACGGCGCGATAATGACCGACGACGAGGGAGACGACCGGCATCGCTTCTCCGAGGGCGCCGGCTTCGACGAGTCTTACGACGAGTTCGACCTCGATCCCCCGGAACTCGCCGTCGACCCCGGGAAGGTCGACCCGGTCGACTCCCGGGCCGTCTCGGACCTGCTCGACGAGCGACAGCTCTCGACCGAGGACGTCGAGTCCGAAGAGTTGCTCGACGTCGGCCTCAACTACATGCAGATCAACCGCTTCGAGCAGGCGACGGAGGCCTTCGAGCGCGCGGCGCGCTTTACCGAGGACGATCGGCTCGCCCAGGAGGCCTGGACGAACAAGGGCGTCGCCCACGCCGAGTTAGCGGAGTGGGACGAGGCCATCGGCGCCTACCGCGAGGCGATCAACGTCGTCGAGGCGACCGAGGTCGAGACGAGCGAGGACGAGACCTCGAACACGCGCTCGGCGAGCGAACACGCCGCGACCGCCGAGAGCAACCTCGCCTTCGCCCTCTGGGAGTACGGAGAGACCGCCCAGGCGCTCGAACACGCCGAACGGGCCGTCGAGCGCGATCCGCGCTTCGCCGAGGGCTGGTACAATCGCGCCTTTTTCCTCCAGGAACGCGGCCTCTCGGACGAGGCGCTTCGCTGCATCGACAACGCGATCAGGCTGGGTATGCGCACGTCGCAGGTACTCGAGGAGAAGGCCCGCATCCTCGAGGACCTGGGCGAGTACGACGAGGCCGAGCGCGTCAGCGAGGAGGCCGACCAGCGCCGGGAGGAAGCCGAGCAGCGACTGATCGACGACGAACAGGACGCCGCCCGGCTCGACGAATGAGCGACGGATCGGGGTCCCCGTCGCTGATTCTCACCGAGCGCCGGACGCCCAAAGGCGTACTCGTCGCCGCCTGCGACACCGAGGTCCTCGGCGAGACGTTCGAGGCGGACGGGATTTCGCTGACCGTCACCGAGGAGTTCTACGGCAGCGACCCGGTCGACCTGGCGACCGCCCGCGACGCCCTCGCGCGGGCCGACGTCGCCAACCTCGTCGGCCACCTCGCGATCGAGGTGGCCGTCGACGTCGGCATCGTCGACGAGGCCAACGTGCTGGAGGTCGGCGAGACCGTCCACGCGCAGGCCCTTCGGATGTGATCGTCTCGGCGACGGGACGCGTTCGAGCAGCGTTGTGCGAACAGCGGCCGCGTCTGCGTTCTCGTCATCGAAATCCACCCGTCGTGTACTGATCGCGACGGCGATATCGGTTCAGCAACGTCATTCGTTAAATTTTTACGGAAGACCAGTGGTAATCCACATGGACCATGTCCCGAAGCGATGTCGACGACGGCACCGGGGAGAAACGACCGGCCCGACGGAGCGTGCTGCGCTCGATCGGGGCGACAGGCGCTGCGGTGACCGGAACGGCGGCAGCCGGGTCCGTCGCAGCCGCCCCGGACGAACCCACCGCGTTCATCAAGACCAACGCCACCCAGTCGCGAGCTCGGCGGGCGTTTCGCTCCGAGCGCGGACGGAAACTGCTCGAACAACTCGCAGACCGCGGGCACATCGAGTCGGCCGAGTTCGACGCGCTGCGCGTCGATCGCGTGACGGCCGAACAGACGACCGGCCTCGACGTGCTCACGACCGTCGAGGCACAACACAAAGAGCACGGGCGAGTCGCGGGATTCGTCGCCAAACTGGAGAGCGACAGGTTCGACGGACCGATCACCGTCAGACTGTTCCCGGAAGCCGGGATCGCCGGTGCCGTCGCCGATCGGGGCGGCGAACGGCTCGTTCTCAGTCCCGAGTACGACGGCTGGACCAGGAAGGCCGACGCCGAGCCGATGGACTGTAACGGGTGTTCCGGCTGGACCGAGCGCTGTGGGAGCAACGACTGTGATTGCGGTCGGTACTGCAGCGATTACGACGACATGAACAGTAAATACCTGGCGCACAAGACCTGCAGCGACGGCACGGTCTACTGTGACAGCCACGAGTGCTGGCTGTGCTGTACGTGCTCAAACTGGTGATCCGCCACGCGAACGAATCGGACGCCTGACCGACGCGGCGACGCAATACCGGGCCGAACGACCGTTCGGACGACGAGGCGATCTCGTCGACAATCGACGCGCTGTGCCCGTTCTCGGTTCGCCGACCGGTATCACGGTCGCACGTGCCACCGGCCGGCGTCGCCCGCTCGGGAGCGCGAAACCGACGAGGAAGCCACCGAACAACAGTTCGCGATGTTACAGCGCCCGATGGATCTGCCCGCAGCCGATCGGCGGTGTCTCGACGAGCGTCGCGACGCCCTCGAGGAGGACCTGGATCGCATCGTCTCCGCCCTGCTCGCGGAGATTCCCCACGAGCCGCTGCGGGAACAGGTCGAATTGCTCGCGTTCACCCCCAACGACGCGCTCCCGAAGCGGCGGCGTCGACCGAAGTGGGAAGTCGCGTTTCTGGTCGACGGGCTGGCTCGGGCGTTCGGCGTCGACGGCCAGCCCCGGGACACCGTGCTGGGGTTTTCGCTCTGCATCAACGAATACTACGACATCTTCGACGACGTCGTCGACGGCGACGTCGCCGACGGTGCGCGCGGGGAAGTCGTCGCCACCTGGCAGGTCATGTTTCCGCTCTGTGCGCGGCTCGTCCACCGGCTCGGCGACGACGCCGTCGAGTACTGGACGGAGCTGGGGATGGGGCTGATGGAAGCGCCGCTGGCCGGCGTGTTGACCGATCCAGGTCTCGATCCGTACCTCGAGATCGTCGAACGGCAGGGCGACCTGTTCGGGTTTCTCACGGGGTTGTGTGCCGTCCTCGGCGACGAACCGACCCCGACGGTTGAACGGGCAGAGCGCATCGGTCGATCGTTCTTCGCGTTCGAGCAGTTTCTCCTCGACGGCGAACAGTACGGCGGCGGCGAGACCGAGGGGTGGAACCTGTTCGCCCTGGCCGGCACGAACGAGGCGATCGACAGGCTGGTCGAACGCCGAATCGCGTACGAGCGAGCGTGTCGGATCCTTCCCGAGCACCAGCAGTCGACGCTTACCTCCCTCGTCGCGGTGGATCTCGATCGCTGGCGCGAAACGGTGCTCGACGGTGGCGACCGGCCGGATGGCGCGAGCGGATCGAGCTGATCTCCGGACCACCAGCCGACGGTGGCCGCCGGCCGCCGCGAGGCGGTGTCCGTCAAAGAGAACAACGGGGCAGCAGAGTCGTGATCGTCCAGATAAGGGCCTGGTGATCAGCCCCCGATGCCGACGATCCGCTGGTGAATGGCGGTCACGTCGGCCGGGGTGATCTCGCCGTCTCCCGTCAGGTCCGCACACGCCGGGTTGACGAAGCCCGCCGGATCGAGTCCCGCGATGTGACGCAGGGTTAGCGTCGCGTCGAGCGACGTGACCGTTCCGTCGTCGTCCACGTCACCCGGGGTCGAACAGGCCGTCTCGATCCCGATCGCACCCGACCGATACACGTCGGGCTGGATGGTGACGGAGCCGGCCCGAAGCTCGGTGGCGGCCGCCTCGAAGGAGAGGGCGGTCGAATTGCCGGCCGCACCGACGGCCTCGAACGAGAGGGAGGCCACGGTCGGCGCATCGACGGCGTCGTCCCCGCTGACGGTCAGGGTGACCACGCCGTTGCCCGCCTCAACGGCGGGGTCGGCCAGGTCGACGCCGGTCGCGTTCTCGAACGCGACGACGTCTGCGTCGTAGTGGATTTCGGCGGCGTACCCCGTGATACCGTCGCGATCCGTTTCGAGGGGAATCGTCGCGACCTCCCCCGCGGCGACGCTTTCATTGCCGAGTTCGACGACGCCCGCCTCGGCCTCGATCGCGACGGAGGCGGTAGCGGTATCGTCCTCGCTGCTGACGGTCACGGTGCCGGTGCCGGCGTCGCCCGCCGCAGTCTCCCAGACGAGCGAGCGCTGGGTCGAGTTGCCCGGCTCCAGCTCGACGACGGTCGCGTCCACGACCGTCCCGTCGAAGTCGACGAGTTCGATCTCCTGATCAGTCGGCCCGCCTTCGACCGAAGCGTTCGGCTGGTCGGATTCGATCGCGACGTCCACGACGAGGTCGTCGCCTTCGGTCACCGGCGCGTTGGTCCCGACGATCTCGACGTCGAACGTCGGCGCCCGTTCGACGGTGATGGGTTCGGTCACCGCGTCGGTCGTCGTCGCGATCGTCGCGGTGACGTTGCCGGCTTCGGCCTCGGCGGGAGTCCAGGACAGCGCGACCGTCGCCGTCGATCCCGCCTCGACCTCGGCGACCGTCTCGGCGACGACGTCGTCGTCGATCGCGAGCGAGACGGTATCGGTCAGGTTCGTCTCGCTGGGATTGGCCAGCGTCGCGTTCACCGCGACCGATTCGCCGACGGTGACCGTCTCCGGAATCTCCACGGACGCGAGTTCGACGACGGGCGCGAGTTCGACCGTCGCCTCGGTCACGTCGTCGGGATCGACCGTGAGCGGTCGCTCGACCGGCTGGAATCCGTCGCGATCGACCGAGAGGGTCCGGTTGCCCGCCGGGGCCCGAAACGCGGCCGTGCCATTTTCGGCGGTCGCCTCGCCGACCCCGTCGACGAACACCCCAGCGTGGGCGAGCGGGTCGCCATGGTGATCGATCACGTCGATCGAGACCGACCCGTGTTCCGGAACGACCGGCCCGACCTCGTCCTCGAACACCGCCGACGAGCGGTCGGTCTCGACCGCCGAGGAGTCGGCGACGAATCGGACGGGGTCGCCGTCCTGGAGACCCGAAAGCGGAATCGAGACGCGCTCGAACGTCGTCTCCGACGGCCCCGTTCCGTCGAGTTCGACGGTGGCGTTACCGTATTCCACGGTCTCGTTGCCCGCGGAATCGACCTCGACGGCCCTGACCGTCGCGGTCGTCGGCAGCGATCCGCGGTTGGCGACGTCGATCCTCGCCTCGAGTCGGCCGTCAGCCTCGACGTAACCTGCCGGCCCGTCGACCGCCAGATCGGCGGCGAAGAGGGGCGTTCTGAGCGTCCGGTTCGCGATCGCCGCCGGGTCGAGATCGCCCGCGGGGTCGATGACGAACCGTCCGACGGCCGAGGCGTTCACCGACGTCGGATCGACGGTGAGGTTCGCCGTCGCAGTGCCGTCGACCGGCACCGCATCGACCGCGAGATCGAACGTCTCGTTGCCGTACTCGAGTGCGACCGGCACGGACTCGGCCGGGATGTCGCCCCCGTTCGCGACGGTGACCGTGATCGTCCCGTTGCTCGCGTTCGCCGCGGCAACGGTCGTCTCGACGTCGTCGATCCGCAGGGCCGGGGTGCCGGTCGTGAGGGACGTCTCACTCGGCAACCAGCCCTCCCGTTCGGCGAGCACGTCGGTCCCGCCCGCGCCGGACGGGTCGACGGCGACCGAGAGCGTCCCGCTCTCGTCCGCCGTCGCGTCGAACGTGCCGGTCGCCGTCTCGTTCGGTGCCAGCGGCCCCACCGCCGCGGTCGCGATCGTCTCGTTCGCCGACGAGAGCACGACCGGAACCGTTCCGTTACTCGCGGTTTCGCCGACGTTTCGAACCCGGTACTCGACCGACAGGGAGTCGCCCGCGGTTACGTTGGACGGCGCGTCGGCGGCGACCGAGAAGTCCGGGTGGAAGTCGTGCCTCGCCACGAAGATGTCGTTTTTCGTCTCCGGACCGAAGTCGGACGCGGCGTGAATCAGGCTGAACGAATCGCTCTCGAGCGCGGCGTCGGAGTGATAGAGGGAGATATTCGCCTCGGGACCGCCGACCACGCGACGATCGACGACCCACTCGCCGTCCCGGGCGAACCGATAGGCCAGGTCCGGGGCCGGCTGGGTCTCGGGACGGCCGCGATAGGTCAACAACGTCTCGTTGCCCTCGACCTCGAGCGAGAGTTCCTCGAGTCCGGTCATATTGCCCGCCAGCGGGAGCGACTCGAATCCGTCACCGTCGTGATAGGAGAGGTTCGGTTCGTCGAGCGGGCCGTCGACCCAGGCGAGCTGACCGCCGTCCGCGTCGTGGTCGACGTACTGGCGGCTCTCGTTGCGGAACTGCTCCTCGTAGGTCCCGTTACCGGAGACGGTCCCCCGGACGACCGCGCCCCGCTCGGTGCCGTTGACCTGGGGTTCGTAGTACGAAAGGTCGAACCCGTCGTCGGTCGCACCCACCGCGGGCGACATGGCGTCCGCGATCGCGCCGCGCTCGATCACCCCGCTGCCGTCGTGGACGACGTACTCGACCGAGCGATTCTCGTAGACGGTGCGGTTCGCGTCCGGATTTCGCTCCCAGGCGACGAGCCACCGATCGTCGCCCGCGGCGACGACCGGCGCGTGCGTGAGGTCGTCGCTGTCGGTCACGAGCGTCGGCTCGCTCCAGGTGTCGCCGTCGTACCGGGCGATCGCGATCTCCTGGTGCGGATAGACGTCTTCGGGACCGGAGGCGTTTATCGCTTCGAGGTCCGCGTCGGTTTTGGTCCAGGCGAGGAGTCGGTCCCCGGTTTCGTCGCGCACCGCGATCGACGGCGTCGCGTCGTGGCGCTCGTCGTCGGTGAGCAACACGGGGTCCCCCCAGTTCGAGCCGTCGTGCGTTCGGACGACGATGTCCCGGCCCTCCAGGGTCGATCGGTTCTCCCCCTGGGAACTCCAGACCGCGACCGTCTCGCCGCCGCTGGAGGCGATCGCGGGTTCGGTGTCCTGGTACGGCCGGTCGGTGAGTCGCGCTGCGGTCGTGGCACCCGTGGTGCCGAGGGCCGCGCCGGCGGCGTCGGCGGACGCTTCGTCGACGGTCGGGACGCCCGGAAGCGGATTCGTCCCGCGCCTGTCCTGAAGCCGCCAGTCCCCCTCCTCGATCTCGGCAATACCGGGATCGCCGTTTTGGAGCGCCTCGATCGTCGCTGCAGATTCCGCGCCGAAATTGGCGCTCGCTTCCGGCCAGATGATCGAGAGCGATTTGGTGAACACGGTCGCGTCGAGCTTGCCGTTGAGGAATCCCTTCACGGAGATATTACCGCTCTGGAAGGCGAGTCCCGGGGGCAAGTCGAACGTCGCCTGCGAACCGAGTTCGAGGCCGGCCGTCGCGGAGAGGTCGACACCGGGTGCGACGTTCGTTTGCGCCCGCGTCGCACCCGTTACCCCGGCCTTCCCGACGAAATCCCAGTTGCCGGTGCCGTCGGCGACGAAGTCCGTGCCGACCTGACCGCCGATAATCACTTCGATCCGCTCGCGAAGGACCGGCGGCGAGAAGGGGAACACCCGTTCGAGCCCGGCGAGGAAGTAGATCTTGGACTTCTTCGCCAGTCCGTTCCCATCGAACCGGAGATCGGCACCGCCGCCGCCAAGCACTTTGTTGCCGGCGACCTCGGTTTTGCCGGTGATCTCACCGCCGAGATCGATCGTGCCCGACGGAACGGTGGCCCCGATCGCCGTTTTCGCCGTGAGATCGAATCCGAGGTCGGTCCGCCACGGCGTCAGCGGACCGAGCTCGTCGTACTCGTTCGCGTCGTCGACCAGCACGAGTTCGAAGAACGTCATCCGCACCGTCGGGATCAACGATCCGGATGCGCCGTCGTAGGCGACCCGGTCGGCGATGGCGCGGGGCGCTCCCCGGTCGCCGACGTCCAGCAGAAACTGGACCGAGGATGGGACGCTGACGACGTCAAGCGACGTCGTCTCCGACGCCTCGTTGCCCGCCGCGTCCGTGGCGGTGATCGTCGCCGTCGCGTCGCTGTCGAGCTCCGAGGTGTCGACGACGACCTGCCAGACGTCGTTGTCCGCGTCGATCTCGCTTCCCTCGAAGGTCGATCCCTCGAGTTCGACGGTCACCGATTCGACCGGTTCGACCGACCCGACCCGGACGCGATAGAGGTTCTCTTCGGTGACCGACTCCAGAATGCGCCCGCCAAGCGCGTCCGCGTAGTCACGGATCACGATCGCGGTGTCGTCGACCTCGATCGTCCTCGTCACCGTCTGCCCGTTCGCGCTCGCGGACACCTCGTAGGTTCCCGCCTCGTCGTACCGGTGGGAGACGGCGAGGCCGCTCGCCGTCTTCCCGTCGCCGAAGTCCCACTCGACGTCCTCGCCGGGCAGGCAGGCCCGGAACTGGACCGGTGCGGCGATCGAGGGGTCGTCGGGGCGAACCAGAATGTCGGTTTCAGCGCACACCTGGAGCATGTGGGTCACTGACGTCCCCCCGCCGGCGTGCTCGATCGTTCGACGGTCCTGGACGGTCCCGTAGCTGGCTTCGACCACGTAGGTGCCCGCCTGAAGCGGCACCGACCACGACCCCTCGTCGTCAGTTCGGGTGGTCGTAACGGTCTCACCCTCCGGGGTTCTGATCTCGACGTCGACGCCCGGAAGGGTTCGGTCGCGGCCGTCCACGACGATCCCGGTCACGGACGGATCGGGCGAACCGTCCCAGCCCGCGTGGTGGCCGAGCGTTCCGAGGCTCACGCGCGAACCCGTCGAGTCGCCGTCCGCCGGATCGTCAACGACGGTCGGCGAGGAGTAGACCGCCCTCCCCGTATTCACCGACCACTCCGCCGTCCCGGTTTCGGCGTTCACGGCGTAGACGCGATCGTCGACGGAGCCGACGTAGACCGTCCCGTCTGCGACCGTCGGCGTCGACCGGATGAACTCGCCCGTCCCGAACGACCACCGCTGGCTGCCGTTCGCGGCGTCGATCGCGTAGAGTCGCCCGTCGTCGGAGCCGACGTAGGCGGTCCCGCCGTCGATCGTCACCGACGAACCGCCCCACGAGCCGGCGTCGGCCGACCACCGCTCCGTTCCCTCGGCGGCGTCGATCGCGTACACGTCGTTGGAACGAATGTACACCGTTCCCCCGACCACCGTCGGAGACGCGTAGATCCGGTCCCCCGTGTCGAAGGACCACAGCTCCGCGCCGCTCTCGGCGTCGATTGCGTAGACGCTGTTGTCGTACGATCCGACGTAGACCGTGCCGTCGAAGACCGTGGGCGACGACCGAACCCAGTCGCCGGTCTCGAACACCCACTGCTCGGTGCCGCTCTCGGCGTCGATCGCGTGGACGTTGTTGTCTCTCGCGCCGACGTAGACCGTCCCGTCCACTACGGTCGGCGACGAATAGATTTTGCCGCCGGTCTCGTACGACCACGACTCGGTTCCGTCGGCCGCGTCCAGTGCGTGCACGGTGCCGTTTTTCCCGACGATGTCGTATGAGCCGACGTAAACGGTCCCGTCTACCACCGTCGGCGAGGAGAACATCTCGCTGTGTTCCGTCCCGGCCTCGAACCGCCATCGCTCGGTACCGGTTGCCGCGTCGATCGCGTACACGTTCGCGTCGTCGTCTGGGACGTACACCGTCCCGCCGACGACGGTCGGGGAACTCAGTATCCCGTTTTCGGCCTGGAACGTCCAGCGGACGTCACCCGAGTCCGCGTCGATGGCGTACAGTTCGCCGGTCTGGGACCCGACGTACACCGTCGAATTGGCAGCCGCGCTGGCCCCGTCGGAGCCAGCGCTCCGTGCGGCGAGCCTCGCCGCCAGATCTGCGGTCGTCCCGGCGGCCTCGACCGTCGCTGCCGGCTCGAGTACCGAGTCTGCCGGCGCGTGCGTTCCGTCGGTCCCGGTGCTCGTCACACCAGCCTCGTCAGCTGTTGCCGGCGCGTGGGCCGCAGTGGCGACACCAGCAAGTGCCGCGATTCCGACCATCACGACGAGTGCCGCGAGCACCGCGCTCCCGCTCGGTCGGCCCCGTGATACGCCCAGCATCCCTACGAACTACCTCCGCAGTTCACTTCGGGCGAACGATGCGTCGTACCGTAAGGAATCCGTACACTGGGGAAGAGCGCCTCCGACTCGTCCCACAAAATTCCGCACCTGTCGAGGAGGTTCGCAGTGACCATTACCATATCTTGACGCTCACTGAAACATGCATACCGACGCATAAATTAGTTACTATTCTAACTCTATTTAACTTGAGGGAAGCCACATTTATGCTAGTGATCGGAATCGGGGGTCGCACGCTGAGCCGTACGAATCGGATGTGCAGCCGGGGACGACGTCAGTCAGTGACCGTCGATGGCTGTGCGACGTCTCGGTGGTCGAAGGGTGGCGGACGGGAGTACCCGCCGCGATAGTAGCGGGCGCCCGCTCGCATATCCACACATCGAGGAATCCCATGACACCCGCCCACGGTTGAATCCGTGGGCCTTCTCCTCGTTTCGCTGTAACACGATGGCGAATCCGCCGGCAGGACAGCGTCGTCGAACCACGACACAAGGTAAACTGCATCGGGGCTCGGCCCGGGGGCAGGCGATCGCCTGCGCCTGGAGACGCCATTCCGGGTCGCGCGTCGGCAACCACTCCGGGTCCGCGTAGTAGATCACCGTCAGCTTGTGCGTAGCCGTCCCGACCGTCACACGTATCGGCAATGGACGCGTGCTGGGAAACCCTTATGCGCGACGCGCGGGAAGCTGGAGGTACGATATGACTGTCACGCTCAAGGACTTCTACGCGGACTGGTGTGGGCCCTGCAAGACCCAGGATCCGATCCTCGAGGAACTCGAAGACGACTGGGACGGGCGCTTCGAGGTCGAGAAGGTCAACGTCGACGAGGAGCAGGACGTCGCCAACGAGTACCAGGTCCGGTCGCTCCCGACGCTCGTCGTCGAGAACGACGACGGCATCGTCGAGCGGTTCGTCGGCGTCACCCAGCGCGAGGACATCGAAGACGCGCTCGAGTCCGCCGGCGCGTGAGATCGCGGACGCTTTTCGATGGGTGTGACGGGACTCCCGCAGCCGCGGCACCGCCCACGCGGCGCTGCCAGGGCTGCCCGAACGCCGCCAGCCGACGAGCGACCGGTACCGAGTAGTGTCCGTCCACCAACCGGCCGAATATGGCCCCAGCACCGAATCGAACCCACGACCTCCTCTGTGCGACGTTCGCCGGCCCGCTCGCGTCCACCCTCGAGCTGATCCTCCCCGCAGCGACCGCAGCCATCGTCCACGTCGACGCGGCCGAACTGGAACCGCCGCCGGACGGCGGCGACTGCCGTCGCACGTGGCGGTCCGTCAGGCCGCAGCTCGAACGGCTCCCCGAAGCGGATCGAACCGCGACGACCGCGTGGCGGTGGGACCCGACGAGCGACGCGGGGCGAGCGGTGCTGTTCGACCTGGTATCGCTCACGGACGGCGGTACAGGCGCCTACTTCGTTCGGGAACTCGAACTCCGGATTGGCGGCGAGCGGGTACTGACCGCGGTCCCACACCACCTCGATGCGGGCCTCGATGCGACGCGGTGTGGATCGCAACTCGGGCGCGAGGGGGTCGTCGATATCCCCGACGAGGCGGCGTGTCTGGTCCCAACGAAACCCGCCGCCGAGTGGGTCGTCGACGATCGCCGGTGGAAGCTAGCGGCTGGATCGCTCTGCGTCGAACGACGCGACGGCCGACGAGCGGGGTGCTACGATCTCTCGAACCTGCAGGCAGTTTCGATCGCAAGCGACGGAACGCTCGAACTCTCGTGGGACGCCGGGCCCGTCGGCGACGACGCAATCGGCCGCGCGCTCACGTGGATGCTGAACCGGATATACAGGCCGCCGACCTCCGTGCCGTGTCCGGATCGCGAACGGGCGGAGACGGTCCGGGCGCAACTGCAGGAGATCCTCGACGCGTACGACGGTCGAGAACTGTAGTCACGAACGGACGTCGGTTCGCACGCCGCCCTCGTCGGCGCGCGCGTGGTCACCCGTTCTAGATCCACTTCGCGCCGACGTCGTGCATGTCGTCGTTGTACCGCGCGATGTTGATGACCAGCGGGGTGACGCTCTCGACTTCGGCGGCGTTCGCGATGGGGCCGGCGTCGAGCGCCCGGATCCCCTCGATGTCCTCGGCGAGCCCGCAAACCGTCCGCTTGGCGTCTGCGTCGTCGCCGACGACGAGCGTGTCGAGGTCGAACTCGACCGTGAGGTCGGCGAGTTTGCCCGCGGCGAGGTTGTGGAAGGCGCCGACGACCGGGACCGCGTCGGGCGCGCGCTGGGCGACGAGCGCGGTGACGCTGCCGGTGCCCGGCGGATTGTAGTGCATGCCGTCCTCGTCGCCTTTCATCCCGACGGCGGGGGTGACGAGGATCGTCTCCGAATCGAGCGTGTCGGCGACGGCCTCGACCGTATCGCCCGCGTAGTACGGCGGCACGGAGAGGACGACCACGTCGGCCCGATCGGCCGCCATCTCGTTCGCGAAACCCTTCAGATCGCCGTCGGCGCCCGCGTCGGCCAGGCGCCCCTCGTAGGTTTCGACGGCGTCTCTGGCCTTCTCCGGGTCGCGCGAGCCGACGAGAAGTTCGTGGTCGGTGTCGCGCGCCCACCGCAGCGCCAGTCCCTCGCCGATGTCACCCGTTCCGCCGAGTAGCGCGATTCGCATGTCAGCCACTCCGGGCGGCCGTCCCATAAATCGATTGAAGCGTGCCAGCCATGCCGCCGTCAGTGACATGCGGGCCGGCCGACCAGCGTCTACGGTGGACCGGCGTCCAGCGTCGGCGGTGGTCACGAACCCAGGTCACGGCGCGTCTTCCTCGTCGGGCTCCATCGCCGCGCCCATCCCGCCGTCGTAGGCGTCGCGCTCCTCGATCTCGCGAATGCGCCGGGTGAGACGCGTCGCCAGGTCGGCCGCGGTCTCGGTGTCGACCGCCCCGCGCGAGCGGGCATCGGCGAGGTCCGCGCGCGCCGACTCGAGCAGGGTGACGGCCTCGTCGGCGGGTACCTCGGCCGCTCGATCCAGCGCGGACTCGACGCGTTCGATCGGATCGTCGGGCATACCGAACGAACGACGGAAGCGGTCTTGATGGTGGTCACCGCCGCGGTCTCGACCCACGACGACCGCCGGCGCGATCGCCCGCGACGCGGGGTCGCGACGACCCGCGGTCACCCCCACGTCCACGTGGCGTCGAGGACGAATCGATAGACGCCGCTGAGGACGATCGCGACGCCGTTCGCGATCAGGTACGGGATCGTCACCCACTCGACGAACGCGAAGAGGAGGCCGAGCTGGATGGGAATCGCCGTCCCGCGAACGACGTTCGTCTTCACCAGCCCGACGAGGTAGTCGACGGAACCGCTGTTTTGCGCCGCTCGAAACGTCCAGGCGTTGTTGAGCACGTACGAGAGGACGATCGTGAGCTCGATCGCGATCAGCGCCCCGAGAATGTAGTGCACCCCGACCCGATCGACGAACGCCCAGAGCAACGCCAGCTGGACGATCGCGGCGAGCAGGCCGACGACGAAGAACCGTCTGAGCTGGGTCGCGTACGGGCCGACGACGACGCTCCGGAGCAGGCGCCTGATCATCTATCGGTAGCCCAGGGCGGAGAGTCGAGACGCGAGGTCGTCGTCGAGATCCTCGTCGTCCCCGTCCTCGGCCGGTCCCTCGTCGGTCTCGTCGTCCGCAAGGATCATCTCAGCGTGCGCGCCGACGAGGGGAGCGAGGTCGTCGATCGCGTCGGCGGCATCGGGCGTCGGATCCGCCGCGAGGTTCGTCTGCTCGCCGGGATCGCTGGGGCGGTGGTACAGCTCCCGGTCGCCCGTCTCGACGTTCTCGATGTAGGTCCACTCGTCGTCGCGCGCGCTGACCAGGAGGTCGCCGTCGTCGAGCGAGCGCGGGATCGGCTGCGAGGTGACCTCTTCGCCGCGGACGGTGACCGAGACGATCGGCTCGTCGCGCGGCGCGGCCTCGCCGCGGACGCTCGGCAGGAGCGACTCGCCCGTCCACGGGTCGGGCGCCTCGACGTCGAGGAGGTCGGTCACCGTCGGCGGAATCGCGTCCAGGCCGACCGGGTCGGCGACCCGGTTCCCATCGACGCCCGGCACGTCGACGAGCAGCGGAACGTTGATGAGTTCGTCGTAGAGCTTCGGATAGTGGGCGAGGTGGCCGTGCTCCTGGAACTCCTCGCCGTGGTCGCCCGCGACGATGACCGCCGTCTCGTCGTCGACGCCAGCCGCCTCCATCGTCTCGAGGATGCGACCGACGCTCGCGTCGACCTGCCTGACCGCCGCCTGGTAGAGCGTCCGCAGATCCGAGCGGGTGCGATCCGAGACCTCCCAGCCGAGTCCCGTCTTGGTGTGGGCCAGCAGCATCCGGTGCGTGCCGAGGCGGTCGTCGGTCACCTCGCGGATGTACCGGGGCGCCGGCGTGTACGGCGTGTGGACGTCCATGTAGTGGACCCAGAGGAAGAACGGGGCGTCGGCGTCCTCGACGAACGACTGCGCCGCGAGTTCGACGTCGAACAGCCGGGAGGTGTCGAGAAACGGCCGGTCGTCGGTCTCCCCGCGGAGTTTGGCGGCCAGCCGGCGGAACGGCGACGTCGCCAGCTGAACCCACGCTTCGACGGTCGGATGGGTCGCCAGGTACCGGCTGTAGATGCTGGAGCCGACCTCCGCGACGAACGCGTCGAACTCGTCGAATCCGTCGTCGTAGCCCCAGTAGGAGGTGAGAAAGCCGTTCGCCGCGTTGAACCCGCCCGTCGCGACCTCCGCCTCAGAGAGGGCGCTCGCGAGCGTCGGCGAGTCCGGCACGCCGATGTCGTCGCCGTCGGCGAACACCGGCCGCGACGCGAGCATCGAGGGGAACGAAAACGGCGTCCAGTTGCCGGTCGCGAACGCCTGGTCGTACACCGTTCCGCGCTCGGCGATCGAATCGAGCACGGGCGTGTGTCGATCGTCGTCGTACGGTCCGATCGCGTCGGTTCGCAGCGAATCGATCGTGATCAGGACCACGTTCGAAACCGACGCGTCATCCGTCATGAATAGTGATGGGACCCACTATCGCGCGTGTCGCTTCCGTTTTTCTGCGTGTCGAATCCGGGCAAGAGAGTGGTCGAAGCCATAATTGGTTCGGTTATTGGAAATCACTATACATAATCCGCTAGGTTTCCGAGATTGGTAGCCCAGGTTTGGTATTTTGATCGAAAAACTGTTTCGGTTCACAGCAACCGGCGCCGTGACGCGTTCGGTGCCGGGCGATGGCCGGGTCAGACGGGTTCCGGGGGAGAATCAGGCCGGGATCGGGGCGGTTCCCGACACGTCACGGCCGCTCCTCCGACGGTAGTTCGTCCGTGGCCGGGCCCTCGATCACGCGACCGTCGGGTTCGAACCGGGAGCCGTGACACGGACAGTCCCAGGTCCCTTCGCCGTCGTTCCAGTCGACGACGCAGCGAGCGTGGGGACAGACGGCCGACACCGCGCGGAGCGTCCCCGATTCGTCGCGCGAGATGGCGACGGGACGGCCGCCCTCGCGAACGACCGTTCCCTCGCCCGGATCGAGTGCCGGACGCGACGAGCGCAGGAGGGCCCGCAGCCAGTCCGTGGCGAACTGCCCCGCGACGTCCGCGTTCTCCGACGCGACCCGGCCGATCGAGGCCGACGGGGTGAATCGTCGCGGATCGTACAGCGAGGCGAGCGGCGGGTCCTCGCCGTCGATCGACCGGGCGAGCAGGCTGCCCGACACGGTGCCGCCGGTCATGCCCCACCCGCCGAACCCGGTCGCGAGGAAGACGTTGCGCGCCCCGGGCCCCGCCGGGCCGACGAGGGGAATCCGATCGGCGGAAACGTAATCCTGCGTCGACCAGCGGTAGGCGACCTCGCGGACGTCGAAGCGGGTTTCGGCCCACTCGCGGAGCCGCCGGTACCGCTCGCGCGTCGAACCGCCCTGTCCCGTCTTGTGGTTCTCGCCGCCGACGAGGACGAGCGTCTCGTCGGGCCCCTCGTGCGTTCGGACGGACCGGTACGGGCGGCTTCCCTCCGGCGGACGGTAGTACATTCCGTCCGGCGGATCGCCGTCGATCCGGAGGGCGAGGACGTACGACCGCTTCGGAACGAGGCGGGCGAACAGGCCGACCCGATCGAGGAGCGGAAACCCCGTCGCGAGCACCACGTACTCGGCGGTCACCGTCCCCGCCGGCGTCCCGACGCGGGGCGACGCGCCGGGGTCGACGCCCTCGACCCGCGTCGACTCGTGAACGCTGACCTCGCCCCGTTGGCGGGTACCGACGACAGGGTCGCCGGGGTCGCCCTCGCGTTCACCCGGGTCGTCGCCGTCCTCCGCACCCGGTTCGCGGTCGTCGCCGTCACGGTCGACGCCCGCGAGCGTCGCCTCGAGGTCGACCGCCGGATCGACGAGGGCCGCTGCCAGCGCGCGCAGGTAGCACGCCGGATCGAAACAGGCCTGGTCGTCGAATCGCACCCCGCACTCGGCGGCTTCGTACGGCGGAACCGACGTGACGAGCGACGCCGGGAGGCCGACGGACCGAGCGGCCTCGACCTCGCGCTCGATCGCCCCGCGATCGTCGCCGTAGACGTACGCCGGCCGCCGTCGAAAGCCGCAATCGTCGACGCGGTCGAGCG
This sequence comes from Halovivax limisalsi, assembly GCF_023093535.1. Lineage (NCBI taxonomy): Archaea > Methanobacteriati > Methanobacteriota > Halobacteria > Halobacteriales > Natrialbaceae > Halovivax > Halovivax limisalsi. The sequence goes on along the minus strand of NZ_CP095757.1, from coordinate 1,050,134 downwards.
CCTCGACGCGCTCGGCGACCGTCGCGATCGCCCGCTCGTTCGCGTCGGCGTACTGGCGGGCCCGCTCGATCCCGAAGTCCCCGCGCAGCGCGCGGTACAGCAGGCCGTGCTGACTGGTCACCTTCGCCGTCGATCGGCCCGTCGTTCCCCCGGCGATCCGGTCGCGTTCGAGAACCACGACGTCGTACCCCCGGACGGCGAGCTCGGCCGCCGTCGAGAGGCCGGCGATACCGGCACCGACCACGACGACGTCGGTCGACGTCGATTCCGAGAGGGGTTCGAACGACGGCTGGAAGTCGGCCAGCCAGGGCGAGGTGTGCCGGCCGGGCGGCGACTCCGGCTCGGACGAATCGTCGGCCATGGCGTCGCCTACGACGAACAGCCCTCTATAACTACCCGGACAGCGGCGGTCGTAACCGTCGAGTTGCCGGGCGCGCCTGGCGGCGGGGATCGAGACGAACGCTCGCGCTCGACCCGATGGTGACCGCCGGGACCGGAGCCGGAGGGGTCACTCCGTCGAATCGAGGAGCCGACCGCCGAGGAGTCGCGCCTCCGAACGGGACAACTCGACCGATATCGTCCGCGTTCTGGTATTCGGGCCCGACGCCTCGAGCGCCACCGTGATCGACGAGCCGGGTTCGACCGCGGCCGCCACGTCCGCGTCGATTCGCGCCCCGTCGGACGCGACGGTGCCGTCGGCGCCCTCGATCACGCGATGGAGATTGATACTCATACCACCCCTTCGTCGGGGAGGGATAAACCGATCAGCCACGCGGAGTGAAAGTGAACGACGCCGGTACGCGCCGACGGTTCTGCGCGTACCGGCAGGAGCGACGCGGCGTCGGCGGCGTCGATCGATGCAGACTATTCGAGCAAGTCGGGAAGTGCGTTGACGGACTCGCAGACCGCCGCGGCACCCGCGTTCGCGTACGCGGTGCGGCCGTCGTCGCCGGTCAACCCGCCGGTGAGCACGCCCACCCCGTGGTAGACCCGGCGGGCGTCCGCCTCTGCCGCGTTCGTCGCCGTCCGCACGTCGTCGAGCGTATCGCCGACGAAGGCGACCGCGTCGGCGTCGAGGCGCTCGGCGAGCGTCGTGAGCGCGGCGGGGTGCGGTTTGCCCTCGCCCCAGTCGTCCATCGTAAAGCGGTGCGCAGCTGGAATGCCGTCCAGACCGACCCGGCCGAGCGCGATCTCGGCTTCGGCCTCGGGGCGGCCCGTCAGGATGCCCAGTTCGACGGTCGACTGGAGCCACTGGCGCGTCCCGTCCGCGAGGATGACGGGTTCGTCGTGGATGAAGCCGCGCAGGTCGGACTCGCTCGCGGTCGGTTCGCGATCGCTGCCGACTACCGGCGCGTCCGGCTCGACGTCCGTCACGCCCGGTTTCGGCGGCACGGACGGTTCGCCGCCCTCGAGCGTTCGATAGAGGTCCGTCCCGAGGTACAGCGCCTGGAAGACGTCGCGGAGGTGCTCGCGATCCCAGCGCTCTTCGACCCGCTCGAACGCGCGGGCCCCGAGGGCGTCCGTGACGACGGCGACGGCCGCGTCGAGGCCGCCGCCCCGGTGTTCGATGGCGTCGGTGTAGGCGTCGATCGAGTCGTCGTACCCCTCGGCGCTCGCGAGGACGTACAACGCCAGCGCGTACGTCAGCTCCCAGTCGTTGTTGAACCCCCCGGCGTCCTTGAACGCCTGGACGGCCGAGCGCGGCACTGATCGGCCGTGGACGCGTTCGACCGTCTCGACGATCGCCCGGCGATAGGAGCCGGCCACGTCCACCAGGACGCCGTCGATATCCAGGACGACCGCGTCCGCGGCGAGCGAATCGGTCATGCGTGTTCCTCGGAGTGCTGGCGAATAAAGCCACCCGATCGGCCGCGGGGACGATCCCCGTCGACGAGCGGGCAATCGGTCCAGCGGCGACCAACGGGTCGGCGCAGCGACCCACTCAGCCCGGCGGCGGGTCTGCTCCCTCGCGGACGAACAGCGGTTGCGAGTCGAGCGAGCGTCGCTCGACGGGGACCTGCGGCCGATCGGCGCCGAGCGTGGTGAAGAGCGCGTCGGCACCGACGCGGTCGGCGAGGGCCGCGAGCGGGCGGTGTAGCTCCGGCGGCAAGTTCAGCGCGTAGATCGCCGCCGCGTCGGCGTAGATCGACGAGTCGGGATCGACGACGTCGTCGCGGACGAACCGGACGCCGTCGGGCACCGCGCGCTCGTGGACATCGGTCGCCGTGACGTCGACGCCGCGCGCCGCCAGCGCCGCCGCGACGTCGGGGCGACGGCCGATCCCGACCTCGACGACGCGATCGTAACGCGAGAGAACCGCGACGAGTTCGGCGTCGGCCCGCCGATCGGTGCCGGAATCGCCAGCATCTGGGGGCATTACGGCGGGATGTTTATGGCGAACGCACTCATAGCCGTCGTCATGCACGTCGACATCGTTCCGGTCGGAGAGGTGTCCGCCACGGTCAAGCGGGCCGCCTCGTCGGCGTTGCGTTCGGTCTACGACTGCGAGGTCACGATCGGCGAGTCCCAGTCCATCCCGAACGGCGCCTACGACGCCGGCCGGAACCAGTACAGCGCGGAGAACTTCATTCAGCTGGCCGAGCGCGTCGGTCGCGGGGAGAAGAACATCGCCATCACCCCGAACGACCTCTTCTACCGCCGGCGCAACTACGTCTTCGGCCTGGCCTATCTCGACGGCAGCGGCAGCGTCGTCTCGACCTACCGCCTCCAGACCAGCTCCGACGGCGGCTTCTCGAACAAGAGCGCCGCGGAGATCGTCGAGGATCGCATCCGCAAGGAGATCGTCCACGAGATCGGCCACACGCGCGGACTCGAACACTGCGAGAACAACCGCTGCGTGATGAACTTCTCGCCGACCGTCCGCGAAGTCGACATCAAGGAAGAGACCCTCTGTGGCAGCTGTAACCGCCAACTAGGGTAAGCGAAGTCCGAACGCGGCGCCGGGTCACACCGGCCGGCGGCGCGAGGCGACGGCGGACGGCGATCCGAACGTTTTTACCGTCGAACGTGACAGTTCGAACAAATGGTTTCCCGACAGGGACGCGGCCCCTCCGCCCGTCGACGCTGGCCCGAAGCGGGGGAGGCAGCACCCGATCGATCCCGTGCGGTCGCAGTACGGACGTCGGTCCCCGCGGGCGGGAACCGAGACCGGCCGGCAGCCAAGTCAAGTGGTGGTGCGTCCCGATGAAGCCGGGCGTCGCGGCGCTGGTCGCCCGGACCGAGGTCCGGCGAACCCTGCGGATCGTCGCCGGCGACCGGACGAAGCTCCTCCTGATGGGACTCGTCGCGCTGTTCGCGCTCGGTCCGATCACGCTGCTCGGCGTGCTGGCGATGCCGCAGGCCGGCGAGGCGGTCGCGGCCGGCGCGGTGTCGGACCTGGGCGGATTCTCCATCGCGAACGCCGCCGCCGGCGCCGCCGCGGTCGCCTGGCTCGGCGCGACGGTCGTGGCGACGGTCCGAAGCGTCACCTCGTCGTCGTCCGTCGACGAGCCCGCCTGTCTCCTCCTCTCGACGACGACCGGAACGGCGGTGTTCGGGCTGGTCGGCGCCGAGGTACTCCTGTTTTCGATCTGGCTCGGTCCGCCGGTCGCCCTGCTCGCCGGGGCGTTCGCCTACGGCGCCGGCTCGGTCGTCCCGGTCGCCGCGGCGTTGCTCGTCCTGGCGCTGATTCTGCTCACCGCGCTCCCCGTCGGCTTTCTCGTCGGCAGCTGGATTCGCCACCTCCTGACGAGCTACGAGCCGGTCGCCCGCTATCGAACGATCCTCTTCGTCCTCGTGGGCGTCGGCTACTTCGGGGCGATCACGACCGGCTGGTTCGACCGGCTGCTCGTCGTCGCGTTCGAGACGCTGGGCGGGACCCCGGCCGGCTGGCCGGGCGCGTGGCTCCTCCTGGCCGTCCCGGGCGTCTCGCCGTCGGCGGTCGCGCTCGTCGGGAGTGTCCTCGGCGCCGCCGTCGCGATTCCGGTCGTCCTCGCCGCGGGGGTCGCCTCGGCGCGGGTTCACTGGTTCGCGGATCCGGCCAGGAGCGAGGCGACGGCCGGCGAGGTCCGCTCGTCGGATCGGCTCGAGGGACTGCTCGCGGGTGCCGTCGACCGGGCGACGCGAACCGTCGCCGTGACGACCATCCGGCGGACGAGACGGGCGCCGGTGCAGCTGCTCTACGTCGCCTATCCCCTCTTCGGGGCGATCTACTTCGTCGAAGAGATCATCCGCATGGGCCGGCTTCCGACGACGTTCGCCGTCTTACTCTGCGCGTACGTCGTCTGGGGGGCGGGCGCGCTCTTCTCGCTCAACGTCCTCGGCGACTACGGGCGCGCGCTGCCGGGCGTGCTGACGACGCCCGTCTCCGGGCGACAGGCCGTCGGCGGGACGATCCTCGCGAGCGTGCTCGTCGCTGCGCCGGTCGGACTCGTCGTCGCCACCCTCGTCGGTCTCGTCAGTCCGCTCTCGATCAGGTCGACGGCGCTCCTCGTGACCGCGACGGTCGTCGGCGTCGTCGCGAGCCCGGCGCTGGGCGCCGGGATCGGGACGGTATTCCCCCGCTTCGGCAGCGTCCGGATCACGAGCAACCGCGAGGCCGTCATGCCGGGCAAGGCGGCGTTTCTCACCTACACGATCGCCCTCGCGCTCCCGGGCGCGGCGGCGGCCATCCTCTCCACCGACGGCGGCGCGGCGCTCGTCGCCGACGTGGCGACGGCCCTCGGGCAGCTCGCGCCCGGTCCAGCGTACGCCGTCTCGGCCGGCGCGGTCACCGTCGGAGCCTGGGCCGTCCTCGGCCTCGGCCTCCTGGCGCCGATCGTCTCGGTCCTCTACGCGATCGAGACCTTCGACCGGTTCGACGTCGACCGCGACGGGTGAGGCGAGGCCCGCGTCGGTCGCGGCGATTTACTCGGCGTCCCAGAGTACGCGGTCGGCGAACGCGACCCACGCGCTGACATCCGACGACGGCCGTCGCGGTCGAGCGCTCCGTCACTCGGCTTCGGCCACTGGCGCGTCGGGTTCGCGCGTGATCGAGAGGAACGCGTCTTCGAGGGTACCACCCTCGCCGGCTTCTGCCTCCGCCGCGAGTTCGGCGGGCGATCCTTCCGCGACGAGTTCGCCGTCGTGGATGACGCCCACCTCGTCGGCGAGTTCCTCGACGACGGGGAGGATGTGCGTCGAGAGGAAGATCGTCATCTCGCGGTCGGCGAGTTCGGCGATGGTGTCGCGCATCGTCCGGGCCGCCCGCGGGTCGAGGCCGCTCGTCGGCTCGTCGAGAAAGGCTACGGCGGGTTCGTGCAGCACGGCCTGGATGACGCCGACCTTCTGGCGCATCCCCTTCGAGTAATCCGAGATGCGCTTGTCCGCGTCGTCGGCCAGGTCGAAGCGATCGAGCATCGCCTCGATGTCGGCCCGGGCCCGCTCGGTCGGGAGTTCGCGCAGGCCAGCGACGTACTCGAGCTGTTCGCGGCCGGTGAGTTCGTCGTACAGCGGCGGCTCTTCGGGGAGGTAGCCGATGTGGGGTGTGACCGCCGGCCGGTCCGTGATCGACTGGCCGGCGACGCGGGCGGATCCCTCGGTCGGGCGGGTGAGCGTCGTCAGCATCTTCATCGTCGTCGTCTTGCCCGCGCCGTTGGGCCCGAGAAAGCCGTACACCGTTCCCGATTCGATCGTCGTCGTCACCGACGAGACGGCCGTCGTCTCTCCGTAGCGCTTCGTGAGGCCGTCCATCTCGATGGCGGGCGCCGCGGCGGCGTCGGGGGACATACGCGACCCTCCGTCGGCCCGCTACTAAATCACTTGGATCGTCGACGTGTCGTGGGGCGCCGGCAGCGACGACGGCCGGTGAAGCCGACACCCGAATGCCGAGGTCGGCCGCCATCCGTCCTCCGTCGACTTCGATGGAGCCAGGGATTTACCCGTCGGGGTCGTACGGGAACCAGAACCGGACGCATTCGGACCCGACCATGACGGAACGAGACGACGTGGAGATCGAGATCGACGACGGCGCGCCGGCGAACGAGCGGACGGAGTCGCGCCGAGACGGGTCGTCGAGCGACGTGGCCGACACCGCCACGCCCCATCGACGCGACAGCGCGCTCGCCGACGAACTCGGTCGCGTCGACGTGATGACGACGCCGGAGGGTCACGTCGAGGCGACGGTCACCGACGTCGTCGACGTCGACGGTCGGACGGTCCGCCTCGCGGTACGACTCCCCCACGGTCGCGAGACGACCTTCGACCTGGAGAAGCCGATCCCCTGGTCCGACGAGTACCTGCTGGCCAGGATCGTCGCGGCCGCGGGGTACGACGCCGCGTCGATCGACCACGTCGTCGGCGAATCCGTCTACCTCGAGCGCGTCTCCGACGACGATCCCGAATCGATCTCGTGGTGGTCCGCATCGGCCGCGGAACTCGGACGGGCGGCGGCCGCCCGACTCGCCGAGCGCTACGACCTTCGGGTCTCGACGACGGGCGAGTGGCGGCTCGTCGATCCGCGCGAGCGCGCGGACGCGACGGCGGACGCGCCTCGATCGGGCCGGTGGCGCCCGGTCGCGGTCGCCGCCGCCTTCCTCGGCGGACTGGTCGCCGTGCTCGGCGCCGTCGTGGCCGCGACCGGGAGTCTCGCCGTCCCGACGACCGCCCTCGGCGCCGCGCTGCCGGGCCTGGTGCTACTCGTGATCGCGCTCACCGTGCTCTGGCGGGCGTAGCGGGGGCTAGCCGTCTCACGCCGGCCACCACCGGGACGACGTCGATCCGGTCGACTGCGATCCCGTCACGCATCCGTGTTGACAGTTCACCTGGACGTATAATCTGTCCGTACGTTTATCCGCGTCAGGAACGTACGTACGCGTATGGTACGAGACAAACTCACCCTCGCACTGAGTCGAGCCCGCTACGCAGCCATCGGCGCGGCCGTCGGCGCCGGGATCGGCGGCCTGTTCAGTCGCAGCGCCGCCAGTTCCGGCGCGGCGCTGGGCGGCATGCTCGGCGCGGTCGTCGGCGAAAGTCGCGTGACGACCAGGAAACGCATCGACGAGTGGCGCGAACGCGGGAAGGAACGCGTCGAATCGGTTCGCGGCGAAGCGGAGTGAGGGCGATTCGTCGTCAGAATCAATTCGATCTAACGCCGATCGACACATCGACCGACTGGCGGAACGACGGGATCGAGCCGAGACCCCACGCGGGTCGGCCGACCGATTGACGTGGCGTCGTTCGTCTACCGTAGCGGATCGGCATCGACCGACTTACGGTGCGTAGTAGTACTCGCCCTCGCGCTTCTGTTCGCGGTCGAGTTGCGAATCGGGTTTGTTGATCCGCGGGCGAGAGGTCCGTTCGTCCCGGCGGAACGTGATCTCCAGATTCGCCAGGAAGTCGTTCATGCCGCCGCGCATCGACTGGGGCCGACCCGCGTGGCCGGAAACGGCGGGTTCGCCGTCGAAGACCATCAGGCGGTCGGCCAGCAGGTCGATCATGTAGATGTCGTGGTCGATGACGAGGACGGTCGCGTCCTGCTGTTCGGCGTACCGGCGGATCGCCCGCGTCGCCTGGACGCGCTGTTCGACGTCGAGGTGCGCGGAGGGCTCGTCGAGGAGATAGAGATCCGCGCTATCGGAGAGACACGCCGCGATCGCGACCCGCTGGCGCTCGCCGCCCGAGAGGTCGTCGAGGTTCTGCTCCATGATCCGCTCTAACTGCAGCGGCCCCGCGATTTCGGTGTTCCAGTACGAGGAGCCGAACTGGTCGGTGATCGACGAGAGGAAGGCGTCGACGCGCATCGGCTGGTCGATGGTGACGTACTGCGGTTTGTAGGAGATGTCGAGGTCGAGTTCCGCATCGCCATCGGTGGGCTCCAGTTCGCCGGTCAGCAATTTCGCGAAGGTGGACTTCCCGATCCCGTTCGGACCGACGATTCCCAGTACCTCGTTCTCGCGGATCTCGCCGCTTTCGACGTCGAGGGCGAACTCGCCGTCGCCGTAGGACTTGCGGAGATCCGGGTAGGAGACGAGCGTGTCGCCGCGGCTCTCGGTCCGCGGGGCGTGTTCCTCGAACTCGATCCGGTCGGGCCGGACGCGCATGTTCTCGTTCTCCAGATAACCCTTGAGGTACTCGTTGATGCCGTTGCGAACGGACTTTGGGTCGGTGATGACGCCGTACGCGCCGGGTTCACCGTAGGCGACGTGGAGGGTGTCACAGAGCAAGTCGAGGATGGCCAGGTCGTGTTCGACGACCAGCATCGACTTGTCGTCCTCTTCGGCGAGTTCGCGGACGAGTCGCGCCGCGGTCACCCGCTGGCCGATGTCCAGATAGGGCGAGATCTCGTCCAGGAAGTAGAAGTCGGCCTCGCGGGCGAGCGCCGCCGCGAGGGCGACGCGCTGGAGTTCCCCGCCGGAGAGGTCGTCGATGGCCTGGTCCATCACCGGCCGGATCGAGAGTCGGTCGACGAGATAGTCGAGTTCGCCCCGCTCGTCCGTGCGTTCGAGCAATTCGCGCGTGTTGCCGTCGAACTGGGAGGGAATCTGGTCGACGTACTGGGGCTTTCTGGCGACGGTCACGTCGCCGTCGCGGACGTCGGCGATGTAGTCCTGCAGTTCCGTCCCGCGGTAGGCGTCCAGCACGGCCTCCCAGCCGGGCGGGTCGGCGTACTGTCCGAGGTTGGGTTCGAGTTCGCCGGCCAGGATGCGAACGGCGGTCGTCTTCCCGATGCCGTTCGGACCCAGGATGCCGGTGACCTGACCCTCCTGGGGGACCGGCAGGCCGTACAGCGAGAAGGCGTTCTCGCCGTAGCGGTGGGCGGGGTCGTCCTGCAGCTCCTGCGGCAGATTGATGATCTCGATGGCGTCGAACGGACACTTCTCGACGCAGATGCCGCAGGTCTCGCCCAGACAGATCTCCTCGGAGATGCGAACCTGTTCGGGCTGGCCCTCGTCGGCCTCCTCGCCACGAAGCGTGATGCACTCCTTGCCCGTGCGGTTGGGCGGGCAGTAGTTCTTGCACTCGTAGTTACACCGGTCGGGCTGGCAGCGATCCAGATCGACGACGGCGATGCTATCGTCGGCCATGTCAGTTGAAGACGGATTCGGTCAGCAGGATGCCCCAGGTGACGAACCAGAACGAGAAGATCATAAACGAGATGAAGAAGTAGTGTTTGAACCCGAACTCCTCCTCGTCGTAGAGGCCGGCCACCTGCACGATCAGGTACTGGGCGACGATCGCCCCGACGGCGATGGCCAGGCCCAGACTGTTGCCGGCGGCGGCCTCATCGGCCCCCACGACGACGTAGGAGAGGACGCCGGCGGCGACGCCGAAGAGCGAACAGGAGGCGGTCACCCCGATCGACCGGAGGTGCTCGCGCCGTTCGCTGATCGTCGAAGTCGACATACGCGGACCTGCGTGGTGCGTGGTCAAAAGCCGTTCGGAGTCCGCGTGGCGGCGAGCTCGCTCGCGAGACGGACCGGAACCGGCCGCGACGCGGCGGACGGGCGACGGTCCTCGAGGCGGGTCGGGCGCGCGGTCCGGCGGCACCGACGGCCGTTTGCGCTCAAGAGCCGACCGTCACGCGATCGCTGTCGGATCGACCCCGATCGTCGGCGTACGTCACCGTCTCGCTCCCGGAATCGAGCACGTTCAGGTTCGAGAGCCGGATCTCGACGGTCCCGCTCCCGCCGCCCTGCTGGACGTACGTCAGTTCGCCCGTCGACGGGTCGAACCCGACGTCGCGTGCGCTTCCCCGGACCACGGTTACGTCCGCATCGGTGACGTTGCCGTAGTCGACCAGCCCGGCGTCCTGGAGCGCGGAGACGTCGATCGTCACCGCGTCCTTGTTCTTGAGCGCGCTCCCGTCGAACGTGAACGTCTGGGCCGTATCGCTCGTCGCGAGGTCGCTCGCGTCGAAGGCGACGGGACCCGTTCCACCACCGCCGGTGCAGGCGTAGTCGAAGGTACGCGAGTACGAGACGCCGGTGATCGAAAGGCCGGGACCGGTCGCGTTCGCCGTCACCGAGACGGTCGCCGTTCCTTTGCCCCCGCCGGCACACGTCATCTCGAGGCCAGTCGACTCGCCCGGGGCGAGCGTCGCGGCGAAGCCGTTCTGAGTGAACGCGAGCGCGCCGTTCGGATCGTCGACGATCGTCGCCTCGGTATCGAGCGTCTCGAAGGTCACGCCCGCGTTGTTCGCGATCTCGATGACGTCGGCGTCGGCGTGCTGATCGGGCGTTTCGCCGGTCGAGTAGATCGAAAGCATCGCCGTTTCGGTATCGGCGGTGGTGACGCCTACGCCGCGATCCGCACCGAGCGAGGCGAAGCCGAACGCGGGGCCGGACAGCGCCAGGGCTCCGACCACCACCAGCACCAGCCCCAGTCTCGAGAGCGTCGCCCCGGACATGATTCGTGTTCAAGCCCCCGTTACGGCGGCCGGTCGATCTCCCCCAGTCGGTAGCGCCGACTCGACAGCACGTGTGCGAGCGCAGAGATTCCGACGGCAGCCAGGACGATCATCGCCCAGCCGAGCGTCGGGACCGTGCTCGTCGGCACCAGCCCGATCCAGACGCCGGCCAGGACGGCGGAGCCGAGCGCGCTGAGTCCGAGGTAGTAGACGCCCCAGGGGATCGAGTTCCCGGGGACGATGTCGAGGTAGACCTCGAGCTCGGCCGCCTCCTCGGTCAGTTCGACGGAGTGGTCCTCGAACTCGATCACGTTCGCGCGTTCGAGCGTGGGCAGGTGCGTCTGCTGTAACGCGGTGTACACGCGCTTTCGCTCGGCCGAGGTGAGCGCCGCGATCTCCTTCTCGAGCTCCCAGGCGGCGACCTGCTCGGCCAGCTCGCCAAGCGTCACCGGGCCGTCCGCCTGCTTGCAGTAGTGGATCGCGTAGCGCCGACGGCGATTGCTCAACAGGTCGAAAACGTCGCCGCGTCGTGACGATTCCGTTCGTGTCAGTCCTCTCACCCTCACACCCCCGTGTGCGGATCGAAGTGTATGCCCGTCCGCTACAAATATATTAGGGCCAATGGCCGTTATTTGTTTGGAAATATGGCCTCAAGTAGGCCTTGAACTTGGTTCTACGAGAGCTATCCGTTTTCCGGTTGCGCAATACAAAGGGAGTGGGACCCATCGGATCGATCAACGCCACCGGGGGGTGGTGGATGTACCATGAACATGAATCGACGCAACGTGTTAGCGGGATTGGGTGGAATCGTGGCGGGCGGCGGCGCACTGCTCGGAACGGGCGCGTTCAGTACCGTCAGCGCGGATCGAACGGTCACGGTCAGTACCGCGGACGACGACTCGGGGTCGGCACTCGTCGGGTTCAGCCCGACGAGCAGTTACGCGAGCGTCTCCAGCGGGACGCTGCAACTCGACCTGAGTAACGTCAACCTCGACGCGACGGTCACGCTGACGGGTGTATTCGACATCGTCAACAATCACAGCGCACAGATCGCGCTCAACTCGCCGTGGACCGTGAGCGCGAACGGGATCTCCGTGACGCTCACACCGGGCAGTTCGACCGTCGCATCCGGTTCGAGCACCGCGGTCGACGTCGAGATCGTCACCGACGGCGCGGCTTCGGGGGCCTCGCTGAACCAAACCGTCACGATCGACGTGACCGCGTAACCGACAGCACCGAAGCGCGTCGCGCTGGGGGGCGCGAACGCTCGTCACGAGCGGGCGTCCGGGGAACGGACGGAATCGTAGAACCGCGTTTCGACAGTACCGATGGGAGCACTCTCTGGGGGATGGGTCCGTGCGCTGGTCCTGCTGCTCGGTTTCGCCGTCGTCGCGTCGGTCGCGACCGTTCCGGCGGTGGCCGTCGAGCGCGACGATACCGACGACGAGAGCGGCGTGTCGCTGTCGCCGGCGAGCGAGTACGCGACGATCGAAGACGGCGAGCTCACGCTTCGGTTCGACGACCTCGCCGACCGGGCGACCACGACCGCCCACGAAGTCTTCACCGTGCGCGCTAACGCGCGACGCGATCTCTGGATCGATCACGACCGTCCGGGGATCACGTTTTACGTCGACGAAACGCCGGGGAGGCCCCTCGACGAGACGAATGCGCTCCGGCTCGAACCCGGCGAGGTGCGCGCCGTCGGCGTCGAGATCGACACCCGGACCGCGGCCTCGGGTCCGCAGACGTTCACGATCGTCACCCGAGCGCCCGGGGCGTCGCCCGGGCTACCTCCCGGCGGACCCGAGATTCCGCCGGAACCGCCGGGCGACGGCGACGGACCCGAAAAACCGGTCGAACCGGTGCCGAGTCGGCTGACGGTCACGGCCGTCTCGGTCGAGCGGACCGACGTCTCGGTCGGCGAGACCGTCTCGGCCACCGCGACCGTGTCCAATCCCGGGAGCGAGCGAATCGAGGAGGTCCTCGGGATGGCCGTCAACGGCGTTCTCCTGGACGATCGGCTCGTGTCCGTGGCGCCGGGCGAGCGACGGACGGTGACGTTCACCTGGCAGGTCGAGCGCGACGGCACCTACGTCGCCTCGATCGGCGGCGTCGCCGCGGCGACCGTCACCGCCACCGAGCCCGCAGCCCCGGCGTTCGGCGCGTCCGAACTCGCCTCGCCGCTCGCCGTGACGATAACGCCGCCGGCGGCGCTCGCCCTCCTCGTCCTCCGCTCGCTTATTCGTCGTCGAAAGTTCTACGATTAACGACGGATAGGGTTTTAGAATGTAAACGAGTTGTGTTCAAGGGAGTGTTGAAATGAGATAGAGAGGGTTGCTCGCCATAGAAGCTAAATCCTAGTGGACCGTCGCAACGCACGTTCCAGACCGTTCGGTGGGGGCCGAACGGGGGTGGAAGACGGAGATGACGGATGAGGATTGGGGATAATGGACGGATGGGGATACATCGACCGGACGATCGGGATCGGGATCGCCGTCGTCGTGGCGGCGCTACTGCTGGGTCACGTGCTGGGCCAGCCGATCCTGCTCGGGTACGTCGCGTCGGGGAGCATGGCGCCCGAACTCGCGGCCGGCGACGGCTTCGTCGCCGTGCCGGACGGCGTCTCGGGGGAGATCTCCGAAGGCGACGTCGTCGTCTTCGAAGCGCGCGAGGTCAACGAGGGGGAGCTGACGACCCACCGCGTCGTCGACGTGACCGACGAGGGCTACGTTACCAGGGGCGACGCGAACCCGTTCACCGACCAGGACGCGGGCGAGCCGCCGGTGACCGACGGGCAGGTCGTCGCCACGGCGCTCCGCCTCGGCGGGGGCGTCGTGACGATCCCGCATCTCGGAACGATCGCGATGGAGATCGGCGCGGCCGCCGACGCGCTCGCGGGAACCGTCTCGGGCGTCACCGGCGGCCCCTCGGACGGTGGCGGAGCGGGCGCGCTGCTCGTCGGGATCGGGATCGTCCTCGCCGGCTTCGGGTTCGTCCTCGATCGGGCGGGGCCGGCTCGCCGGGACGCCGAGCGGTCCTACGCGCGCGAGAACGTCCTCAGCGTCTGGACGGCGATCGGGCTCGTCCTGCTCGTGCTCGTGACGCTCGCGACGGCCGCGATGGTGATCCCGTCGGGGACCACCGCTTACGACGTCGTGAGCACGGACCGGCCGACCGACGATCCGCAGGTGCTCGCGCCCGGCGAGACGGGCGAGCTGACCCGCGTCGTCGACAACGCCGGCTGGCTGCCGGTCGTCGTCCGGACGGAGGCCGCCAGTCCCGGCGTCACCGTCGAGCCCGCGACCCGGACCGTCGGCCCGAGCGCGCAGGCCGAAACGACCGTCCAGCTCGCGGCGCCGACCGCGGAGGGACGCTATCTCCGGACGGTCAGCGAGTATCGCTACCTGCTGGTCGCGCCGCCGGGCGTGCTCGTCGCCGCCCACGACGTCCATCCGTACCTCGCCGTCGCGGTGGTCGACGCGGTCGTCGTGGGGGCGACGGTCGCGCTCGTGCTGGTCGTCTTCGGATCGGGCGACCTCAGACTGCGGCGGCCGGGAGACCACGTCCCGGCCGCCAGGCGACTCCACAGGCGGGTGCGACGATGGATCGGCTGATCGAACGACCGGGAGAGACACGCATGACAGGACACACGAATCGAGTTCGCGAACGAACGGCGGTCGACGGGGGAATCGAGGCCCGACCGGGGGCGGACGGGCACCGGGGGGACGCGACATGATCGGCGACGCGCGCATCGACCTGCTGGTCGCCAGGTACGGCTCGCGACTCGTCCTGGCGCTGGCGATCGTCGGCGTGCTGGCGCTGCTGATCAGCGGGTGGGCCGTGGCGACGCCGCACGAGCGGACGACGACGCAGGAGATCGATCGCGGTACGGTCGAGACGACGGTCGGAACGAGCGCCGTCGTCGAGTCCGACGGACTCTGGAGCGAGGGCACGGTACTCTCCGACGAGCCGGTCTACCTGCGAAACGCGACGTCGACGCTGACGCTCGAACCGGAAACGAGCGTCCCGTCCGAGGCGAGTGCGGTCGTCCACGACGTGGGTCTCCGTCACGAAGCGGTCCGCGACGAGTCGGTCTTCTGGGAGCGAGAGGAACGGATCGCGCGGACGCAACCGACCGTCGAGGACGGCGTGGCGACGAGCGAGGCGACGATCGACCTCGAAGCCGTCCTGGCCGACCGGCGAGCCGTCGAGCGCCAGGTCGGCGGCGTCGGCAGCGTCCGGACGATCGTCGTGGTCGAAACCCGATACGAGCTGGGCGCGAGCGCGGAGTCGGTCGACGTCGAGACGGAACTGGTCGTCACCGACTCCGCCGCCTGGCTGGTCGAGCCGACGCCGTCGGCCGCCCAGCCCCACACGGAGAGCCGGACGGTAACAGAAACGGAACCGCGAAGCCCGGCGTTCGTGGGCCTGTTCGCGCTGGTGGGGACACTCGGTCTCGGCGCCGCCTGGACGCTCGACCGGCGCCGGCCCGTCGACGAGCAGGCGGCGCTCCGGGCGCTGCACGAACGGCGGTACGCGGAGTGGATCTCCCGCGGGTCGATCCCGATGTGGATCGGCGACCACCACATCTCCCTCGAGACGCTCGAGGACGTCGTCGACGTCGCCGTCGACACGAACAACCGCGTCGTCCACGACCGCCAGCGGGGCCTCTACGCGACGGTGACCGACGGCGTCGTCTACTACTACACCGACCGCGGCCTCTGGGAGGAGACCGCCTGGCCGGATATCGATCTCGACGAGGAGGGCGACGACGAGTTCACTCCGCCGCCCGCCGGGCGCGGACCGGGGGCCGGCGGGCCGGGCCAGTCGACGTCCGAAACCGACCGATCCCGGATCGAGCGGGAGGCAGGCGGCGCCACCCTCGAACCGCCGGCGGACCTCGACCCCTCGGACGAGGACGCCTGGCACAGAATCTAGGCACCGATCCAGCCAGACCGCCGCGTCTCTCCGCGGTCGGGGTCCGTTCTGCGATCCGGGCGCGTCCCACGACTCTGCCTCGTCCGGCCACCCGAATCCGATCACGACGAAGCCGAGCAGCGACGGAGCCGTTCCGCAACTCGGTTCCGATCGGCGAAACCGATTCGATCGCTGATCGTCACCCCAGCTGCGTCGCCGGCCGATCCCGGCTTGCTGGAATCGGTGCCGTTCCGCCACCTGTCTCGATTTGAGAATCCGACGGTACCGGCCGCCTTCGGCCCAGATCTTCCACCAGCGGAAGTGAGTCAACTTTATGCATCTGGAGAGTTTCGAATCGTAACGATGGACGGAATCGACGCGGACGACCTCTCGGATTGCCCTCCGAGCGCCAAGCTGGTGTACAAGGTGCTCGAGTACGACGGCCCCCTCACGCAGAAGCAGATCGTCGAGGAGTCGATGCTCTCGGCCCGGACGGTCCGCTACGCGCTCGAACGCCTCGAGGAACTCGACATCGTCGACGAGGGGATCTACTTCGCCGACGCGCGACAGAGCCTCTACCGGCTCGAAGAGCCGGTCGCCGCCGACGGCGGTCTCGACGACTCGCCCCCGGCGGAAGACGCCTGCTGCGCCGAGTGAGCTGCCGGTCGGTCATCGGCACGAACCCGACGGGGGCGTCGGTCGAATCGAGTCGCCAGGATTATTGCGCCGCTGTCCCCGCTATGGTCCATGCTCGATAAAGAGCGACTGCCGCGCTGGGGGTGGCTCACCGTCGGACTCGTCGCCGCCGCGTTCGCCTCGAACGTGCTCAACGTCGCGCTGGTCACCCTCGGGGTCCTCTCCCCGGAGTACGGCGCCGTCACCGTCATCGCGTCGATGGCTCCGGTGATGATCTACGTCGGCGTCTGGTACGACGAGGAGCGCCAGCACTACTGGCACCACGACCGCCTCCGGGTGGTCGCCGACGTCGCGTTCGTCGTCCTCGGCGCGGTCGCCGGCTCGACCGCCGCGCTGCTCGCCATCGGCGGGAGCGTGGGCGGGTTCCTGGCCGAACTGCTCGCGATGGCCGCCGGCTTCGTCGCCGCCTGGGTGCTCTTCTACGTCCGCAATCCGGATCTGTACGAACTCGATACCGACGCGAACGGCGGATGAGGCGGCCGGGTGCGCGAGTCGGCCTGGCCGCCGACGGGACATCCGCTACGTCGAGACGACCGTGATCGGCTCCGTGTGATCGATCGCGTCCTCTAACTCGTCCGCGATCGCACTCCCGCGCGACACCTGGATCTCACGCGCGCACCTTTTTCCGTTCGGGTTCGCTCGCTGGCTCACGGGTCGCACGGCTCCCCGTCCGCTACGACGCGGTTCTCGGCCTTTCGGCCTCGAAACCGCGCCCTCGCTCACCACTCACGCAAAAATCTGCACCAAAAATCCGCTCGCGTCTGCGACGCTCGCGGTGAGACTCACGAAGCACTCGCTACGTCGAGACGACCGTGATCGGCTCCGTGTGATCGATCGCGTCCTCTAACTCGTCCGCGATCGCACTCCCGCGCGACACCTGGATCTCGCCGCCGCGGCTCACCGTCGCCGTGAAGAGGTACTCGCCGTTCGCCTGAACCTCGACGGTCTCGCCGTCGTGGCCCTCGACCGGGATGACGACGTGGCGGGAGGTGATCTCCGGCTGGACGAGCTGGCCGTCGGGCTGGCCACCCCCGCCGGCGCCACCTGCGGAGCCGCCTCCGCTCCCGGCGTGCCCGCCGGCGCCGCTCGCGCTCCCGCCGCCGGACCCGTAGTGGGGGTTCTCCTCGTGCGTGCGGACGTCGATGTCGATGCCGAGGCGGTCCTCGACGTCCGAGATGCGGCCGCCGCCCTTGCCGATCACCGAAGAGATGTCGTCGTCATCGACGTAGACGACGGCTCGATCCTGGCTCTTCAGGGCGACGTCGACGTACCCCCTGGCGATCGAGCGGATCTCGCGTTCGATCTCCTGCTTGGCGATGCGGTCGACGCCCGACTCGCGGGCGCCGGGGCCGCCCTCGTCGTCGTCCAGCGGGACGGTGACGACCTGGCGGTTGAACGTGTATATCTCGTACTCGGGGACGCCGGTCTCGAAGTTCGTCACCTGGATGACCGGGCGCGCGAGGTCCTCCTCGGTCAGGCCGGCGGGGACCTTCACCTCCGTGCGGACGTCGTAGACGGTGTCGATGGCGCCCGCCTCGACGTAGACGACCGTGTCGACGATCTGGGGGATCATGCCGAGTTCGACCCGGCCGATGAGCCGTTGGAGGGCGTCGATCGGCCGCGTCGCGTGGACGACGCCGATCATCCCGACGCCGGCCAGGCGCATGTCCGCGAAGACCTCGAAGTCGTCGGTCTTGCGGACCTCGTCGTAGATCGTGTAGTCCGGGCGGACCATCAGGAGTGCGTCGGCCGTCTTCGTCATCTGCCCGCCCAGCTCCGTGTACTGGGTGATCTCCGGGCCCACCTGGAGGTCCCGGGGCTTCTCCATCGTCTTGACCGCGTAGTCGTGCGCTTCGAGGTAGCGCGCGACCGCCTGGGCGAGCGTCGACTTCCCGGCGCCCGGCGAGCCGGAGATGAGGACGCCCCGCTGGCGTTCGAGCAGGCGCTCTTTCAGCTCGTCGGCGTGGTCGTAGTCCTCGATGTCGGTCTGGGCGATCGGCCGCACGGCCGTGATCTCGATGCCGTCCGCGAACGGCGGGCGCGCGACCGCGATGCGGTAGTCGCGAAACTGGACGATCTTCATCCCCGGCTCGGAGAGCTCGATGAAGCCGTCGGGCGACTCCTTGGCGGCGTCGACCACCTCGCGGGCCCACTCGTCCATCGTGGCCTCGTCGGTCGGCTCCTCGGCGATCTCCTCGTACCGCATCTCGCCGAGCTGGCCCCGTTTGCCCTTCGGGATCGTCCCCGTCTTGAGGTGGACGCTCATCGTCTCGTCGTCGAAGAAGTCCTCGATCGAGAGCCGACCCACGTCGCGGGCCTTCGGCGAGATGTACTCGACGGTCAGCCCCTTCGCCTTCGCGACCTCGGCCTGGACGACGTCGCTCGTGACGAACGTCGCGTCGCGCTCCTCGGCCAGGTCGCGGATGAGCGCGTCGATCTCGCCCTCGGAGGCGCGGCCGCGCTCGCCGGCGGTCGGGCGCTCGCCGACGTACTCGAGCTCGATTCGCCCGTCTTCGGCCAGCGTGGCGAGCCGGTCGAGCTCCGAGAGGCCCTCCCAGCCGCTGTCGAGGCCGTCGTTCGCCTGCGCCTCCAGTTCGGCCACGACGGCCTCGGGAACAGACACCGTCGCCGCCGCGAAGGTTCCGTCCTCGACCGACGCGGAGACGCGGCCGTCGATGACCACGCTGGTGTCCGGGACGACGTGCATATACCCGGCAGTTCGCCTCGGACGGGTAAAAGCGTGCGGAAGGGCGTCGCTTACGTAGCGGGGTCCCCCCTCGTCGGGGTCAAGCGCTTACGCGGAATGGTCCTGCGCCTACACGAAGGGCTCCGCGCCGCCGTCGCCATCGTCGGCCCGGTTCCCCTCGACCTCGCCGAGCAGCTCGTCGAAGTGCGGGAGGTACACGCGGAGGCCGGCCTCCGCGGCGATCCGCCGACCCTCCGTCAGGCGGTCGCGCGCGGCCGTCGCATCGCCTTCCAGCGCCTCGAGCCGGCCGAGTTCGCGCAGCGAGACGACGAGCGCGTCGTTCGAGAGGTCCCGAGCGCGTTCGACCGTCGATTCGAGCGTCTCGCGGGCCGCCTCCCGGTTTCCTGCGGCCAGTTGCGCCGCCCCGTATGTCGCGGCGATCTTCACCTCGACCAGGGGATTTCCGTCCGGCAGTCCGTCGCGGGCCGTCCGGGCCGCGGTCAGCGCCTCCGCGGAGTCCCCGGCGCGGATCAGCGTTCGCGCGAGTCGGTTCATCCGGGCGTAGCGGACGATGTCGTCGAGGTCCGAGACCAGCTCCAGCGCCTCGCGCTGTACCTCGAGCGCCCGTTCGATCTCGCCCCGCTCCCGCGCGATGGCGCCGCGAATCGACCTGGCCGCGGCGATAATCTGGGTGTAGTCGCGTTCGGTCGCGATCTCGAGGGCGTTCTCGAGGTGGGCTTCGGCCCGATCGAACGCCGACGCGAGAACGTACGCGGCGCCGAGGCCCCGCTCGTAGTACGCGATTCGCCAGGCCGCTTCGGTTTCGCGCGCGAGTTCGAGCGCCGTCCGGAATCCGTCGATCGCGTCGTCAACGCGCCCGATCTCGAGTTCGGTTACGCTCTCGTTCCAGCGTGCGAGCGCTTGCGAATCCCGATCGTCGATTCGCTCGGCCAGTTCGTAGATCTCCTCGAAGAGGTCCTGCGATCGATCCCAGTCGCCGCGCTGTTTCGCGAAGACGGCGAGATTCATCTTGGCCAACCTGAGCGCCGTTGTATTGCCGGTTCGTTCGGCCAGGTCCACGCAGCGTTCGGCGGTCCGAGTCGCCTCGTCGTAGTCGCCGGCTCTGTTATAGGCGACGGCGAGGTCGTTGAGCGCGCTCGCTCGCTCTCGGTCGTCACCCGCCGCTTCGAACAGTTCCACGCCCCGTTCGGTGTGTTCGACCGCCCGCTCCATCTCGCCGAGTTGCCCGTAACAGGTGCCCAGATTCTGGTGGGCCCGCCCGAGCGAGATGGTGTAGTCGATCGCGACGGCATGATCTCTCAATCGCTCGTGGTGTTCGATCGCCGCCTCGTACTCGCCCCGGCCGAAGTGGGCACTCCCGAGGTAATCCGTGAGCCAGCAGACTTCTTCGGTTATCTCGTCGCCGCCGACCGCCAGGCCGTCGCGCGCGTAGGTTTCGGCCTCGTCGTATCGGCCGCTCTCGAAGGCCATCCTGGCCTGGTAGCGGTAACTGCGCCGAATTCGCTCGGGCTCGTCCGCTCGCTCGCGGACGTAGCGAAACTGCCTGTCGGCCTCGTCGTACTGGCCGCGGGTGGCGTGGATATCGCCGAGTTCCTCGAGGAGGTCGAGGACGGTTTCCTCGCGATCCAGGTCGCGGGCGAGCGAGAGCGCCGTCTCGTAGTGCTCGACCGCGACGTCGTGGGCGTAGACCGCCGTCGCGTCGGCCGCCGCGTCCCGGTACCACTCGAGGGCGGTTTCGCGCTCGCCCGCCCGCTCGTAGTGCGAGGCGACGGTCGCCGGCGGGCTCGATTCGCCATCGGCCAGGTGCTCGGCGGCGCGCCCGTGGAGCGATCGCCGTCGCTCGTCTGCAATCGCCGACAGCGCCGTCGACCGGAGGACGTCGCTCCGAAAGCGCAGCCGGTCCTCGCCGTCGCGAACCCAGATCCCACCGTCCACGAGCAGGTCGCACCGCTCGCGAACCGCCGGTTCGGGCGGCGTCGAAACCGCGAGGAGCGCGTCGACGGGGATCGGATCACCGAGTACCGCCCCGGCGTCCAGAACCAGCCGCGTTTCGCCGTCGAGTGCGGCGAAGCGTCGCTCGATTATGTCCTCGACGACGTCCGGAATCTCGATCTCCGCGACCGCGTCCGGGTACCGATCGACCCGCGGATCGAGCGCCCCCGATTCGAGCAGCCCCGCGACCGTCTCGACGACGAACACGGGGTTCCCGCCCGTCCCCTCGTAGACCGCGTCGACGAACGAATCGGGGACGCCGCGGCGTTCGACTTCGGCCTCGATCAGTTCGGCCGTCCGCTCCCGATCGAACGGATCGAGCGCGAGTTCGACGATCCGGTCCGTCGCGGCGCCGTCGGCGTGGCTCGCCAATCTCGATCCCAGGGGCGCGTCGTCCGCGAGGCCGGACGAACGGTACGTGGCGACGAGCAGCAACGGCGCGTCGGAGACCTCGGCAGCGACGTGCGCGAGGAGGTCGACCGTCGCGGCGTCGGCCCACTGCAGGTCCTCGATCACGAGCACCGTCGGCGTCTCGCTGGCGGAATCGGCGAGTACGGCCGTCACCTTCGAGTAGAGGGCGGCCAGTTGCGCCCGGTACATCTCGGCGTCCTCGGCCTCGGCCCACCCGTCGGCGAACGGCATCGCCTCCGGCTGGTCGATCGCACCGCCGAGCGCCTCGCGGAGCGGGCCGTAGGCCGCACCCCCGCTCGGGCTGGCCCGGCCGACGAGAACGTCGGCTCCCGCATCGCGGACCCGATCGGTAAACGCCTCCACCAGCGCCGTCTTGCCGACGCCCGCGTCGCCGGCAACGATCGCCGTTCGCGGATCGCCCTCGAGCGTCGCCTCGAAGGCCGCATCGAGGCGGGCACGTTCGGCGTCGCGATCGACGATCCCGTCGCCGAAGTCCGCCGGCAGCGACAGGTCGCCGGACGGAGCGCGCCTGACGAGCGCTTCGGTGACGGAGAGACCGAACCGCTCGGGAACGTCGCCGAGCCGGCACTCGGTCGTCTCGTCGCAGTCGTGAACCGTCACCGGTAACTTGCTCACCGCGTCCCGGCGTTCGAGCGCTCGCCGACGGCCCGCCTCCGTCAGCTGGTACAGGCTCCGTTGGCCGCCCAGGTCCGCGCCACGTTCGGTCCGCTCGTCGACCAGCCCACGCTCCGTCACCGTCGACATCGCCGAGAGGAGCGCGAGCCGATCGGCGACCGACCCGGAACGGACGATCGCGTCGCCGAGTTCGGAGACGGTCGCCCCCGCCGACGCGCCGTCGACCGCGGTCCGCTCGCAGAGCGCGAGGAGGAGCAAGTCCTCGACACCGTACTCGTCCATCGGAGACCTGTTTGCGGCGTATCACATAAGCCGTGTGGCCGGCGAGGTGTTCCCACAATGGATCATCCGAGCGGGCCGGTAGCGGGTTCCGATCCGACGGTCGACGGCCGTACCCGCTTCGTCCTCGACGGTGCGAGGGTGGTCGAACACCGGTGGCACGTCCGGTCAGGCGTCCCGGGCCGGAACCGACGCGTCGAGAACCGAGACGACGCTGCGATCGGTTGACTCCACACTACCCCTCAGCTGGGACGGTTCGGGACGGGCGGTCGCGTCGCGGCTACGCGGTACGCCCCTCGCCCTCGACAGCCGCCTCGCCGTCGAGCTCGGCGAGCAGTTCGTCGAAGTGTGGGAGGTACACGCGGAGACCAGCGTCCGCGGCGATCCGACGGCCCTCCGCCAGGCGCTCGCGCGCCGCAGTCTCGTCGCCCTCGATCGTTTCGAGCCGTCCGAGTTCGCGCAGCGCGACGACGAGCGCCTCGTTCGAGAGATCGCGGGCGCGTTCGACCGTCGATTCGAGCGTCTCGCGGGCCGCCTCCCGGTTGCCTGCGGCCAGCTGTGCGCCGCCGAGGGTCGCATCGATCGACGCAGCGACGACCGGAGTTCCGTCCGGCATCGCCTCGCAGGCCCTCCCGGCACGGTCCAGCGCTTCCTCGATCTCACCCGCGTGGAGCAACGTCCGGGCGAGCCGGTTGGTGCGAATCGACAGGATGACCTCGCTGTCAGTGTCCGAGACGAGATCCAGCGCCTCGCGCTGCAATTCGACGGCACGCTCCGTCGCGCCTCGCTCCCGTTCGATGGCCCCGCGGACCGACTTGCAGGCCCCGATCAGGCGCTCGTAGCCGTGGTCGGTCGCGAGGTCGAGCGCCCGGTCGAGGTGTTCCTCGGCGCTGTCGAAGTCGGCGGCGAAGAAGTGCGCCTCGCCGAGCCCCCACTCGAAGAACGTTCGACGGTTGGTGGCTTCCGTCTCGTTGACGATCTCGAGGGCCCGTTCGAACCCGTCGATCGCATCCTCCAGCCGGCCGATATCGCGATCGATCGTGTGCTCGTTCCAGACCGCGAGCGCCCGCGCTTCGCGATCGTCGATGCGATCGGCGATCTCGCGGACCTCGGCGTTGAGGTCCCGGGACGTCTCCCACTCGCCGCGTCGCTGGGCGAACAGCGCCAGGTTCGTCTTGGCGAGGATGGTGGCCGTGACGTCGCCGGTTCGGCCGGCCAGCTCGTCGCAACGTTCCAGCACCTCGACGGCCGACTCGTAGTCGCCGACCCCGTCGTACGCCAGGGCGAGGTCGTTGAGCGCGCTCGCAAGCGCGTGATCGTCGTCCGTCCGTTCGAGCAGTTCCACGCCTCGCTCGTTGAACTCGACCGCGCGGTCTAACTCGCCGAGGTTCATGTAACAGGTGCCCAGGTTCTGGTTCGCTCGGCCGAGCGAACGGGTGCAGTCGATCTCGGCGGCGCGATCCCGCAACCGCTCGTGGGTCTCGACCGCCGCCTCGTACTCGCCGCGCCCGAAGTACGCGCTGCCGAGATAGTCCGTGAGCCGGCAGACTTCTTCGGTGATCTCGTCGCCGTCGACCGCCAGGCCGTCGCGGGCGTAGGCCTCGGCTTCGTCGTACTTGCTGCTCTCGAACGCCATCCTGGCCTGGTAGCGGTAACTGCGCCGGATGCGCTCGGGATCGTCGGTCCGCTCGCGGACGTAGCGAAACTGCCTGTCGGCTTCCTCGTACTGGCCGCGGGTGGCGTGGATATCGCCGAGTTCCTCGAGCAGGTCGCGGACGGTCTCCTCGCGACCCAGGTCGCGGGCGATCGAGAGCGCCGTCTCGTAGTGCTCGACCGCCACGTCGTGGGCGTAGACCGCCGTCGCGTCGGCGGCCGCGCGTCGGTGCCACTCGAGGGCGGCTTCACGCTCCCTCGCCCGCTCGTAGTGGGAGGCGACGGTCGCCGGCGGGTTGTCCCCCTCACCCGCCAGGTGCTCGGCGACCGTTCCGTGGAGCGACCGCCGCCGATCGTCACCGATCGACGACAGCGCCGTCGACCGCAGGACTTCGCTCCGAAAGCGCAGCCTGTCGTCGCCGTCGCGCGCCCAGATCCCGCCGTCGATCAGCAGGTCGATCCGCTCGCGAACGTCCGGTTCGGGACGCGGCGAGATTGCCAGGAGTACGTCGACGGGGATCGGATCGCCGAGCACCGCGCCGACGGCTACCACCCGGCGCGTCTCGTCGTCGAGCCTGCCGAAGCGCCGCTCGATCGTCTCCTCGACCACGTCGGGGAGCTCGCTGTCGTCGATCGCCGCCGGGTAGCGATCGACGCGCGGATCGAGCGCGCCCGACTCGAGCAGCCCCGCGACCGTCTCGACGACGAAGAGCGGGTTGCCGCCCGACCCCTCGTAGACGGCGTCGACGAACGATTCGGGGACGCCGCGTCGTTCGACCTCGGCTTCGATCAGGTCGGCCGTCCGCTCCCGGTCGAACGGCTCGAGCGCGAGTTCGACGGTCCGGTCGGTCGCGGTGCCGTCGGCGCCCTCGTCCAGTCTCGGTCGGAGAGGGTTCTCGTCCGCGACGCCGGATGGGCGGTACGTGGCGACGAGAAGCAATCCCACCTCGGAGAGTTCGCCGGCGGCGTGCGCGAGGAGGTCGACCGTCGCCTCGTCGGCCCACTGCAAGTCCTCGATCACGAGCACCGTCGGCGTCTCGCGGGCGTGGGCGGCGAGTTCCGTCGTCACCTTCGAGTAGAGGGCCGCGAGTTGCGTCCGGTACATCTCGGCGTCCTCGGCCTCGGCCCAGCCGTCGGCGAACGGTAACGCCTCCGGCCGGTCGATCGTACCCTCGAGCGCGTCGCGGAGCGGGCCGTAGGCAGCACCGCCGCTCGGGCTGGCCCGGCCGACGAGAACCGCGGCCCCCGCGGCGCGGGCCCGGTCGGCGAAGGCCTCCACCAGCGTCGTCTTCCCGACGCCCGCGTCGCCGGAGACGATCGCCGTTCGCGGATCGCCCTCGAGCGTCGCCTCGAAGGCGTCCTCGAGCCGGGCGAGTTCGGCCTCGCGGTCCACGATCCCGCCGTCGAACTCCGCCGGCAGCGACAGATCGCCCGACGGAGCGCGCCTGACCAGCGCCTCGGCGAGAGAGAGGTCGAACTGGTCGGGAACGTCGCCGAGTCGGCACTCGGTCGTCCCGTCGCAGTCGTGAACCGTCACGGGCAGCTCACACGCCGCGTCCCAGCGTTCGATCGCCCGCCGACGTCCCGCCTCCGTCAGCCGGTAGAGACTCCGCTCGCCGCCTCGATCCGCGACGCGTTCGGTCCGCTCGTCGACCAGCTCCCGCTCCGTCAACGTCGACATCGCCGAGAGGAGCGTGAGCCGATCGGCGACGGACTCGGAGCGAACGATCGCGTCGCCGAGTTCGGAGACGGTCGCCCCCGCCGACGCGTCGTCGGCCTCGGCCCGCTCGCAGAGCGCGAGCAGGAGCAAGTCCTCGACACCGTACTCGTCCATCGGCTTCGTGTTGTTCCCGTTTCATATAAAACTATGTGGCCAGCCGGGCGATGGTCGCCCTCGCACCGCCGGAGCGTCGGTAGGCGGTCGGCGGACGAACACCATCCGTCGCCGTCTGTCTCCGGCACCCGTTCGGGCCGGATAGCGGGGCGTCGCCGGTCGAAGTGAGCGGTTCACTCTCCGGGCGAAACCGTCTCGCCGTCCAGGTCGGCCAGCGCCGCCTCGAACCGACCGCGGTGGAGTTCGTGACCCGTGTCCGCGGCCACGCGTCGTCCCGTCCCGAACCGAGCGGCCGCCCGCTGGTGGTTCCCCGCGACCCACTCCAGCCGGCCGAGACCGCACAGGGCGACGAGGCGGGCCTCGTTCGACAGCCCGCGAGCGCGTTCGAGCGCCGCCGTCAGCGTCTCTCGCGCGCCGTCCCGGTCGCCCGACGCCAGGCGTGCCCGGCCGTAGGTCGCGTCGATCTTGACCGCGTGGCGGGCCTGACCGGACGGGATCGACCGGCGAGCCATCCGGGACAGGTCCAACGCCTCGTCGACCTCGCCGCGCCGGAGCAACGTCCGGGCGAGTTGCTCGGCCCGGCGGTGGCGGATGGACGCGTCGTGGGTATCTTCGGCGCGGTCGAGTGCCTGGCGTCCGAGCGCCGCCGCGCGCTCGAGGGAGCCGAATTCCCGTTCGACGGCACCGAGGCTGGCCTCGCAGTTCCCGCGAAGTGTGGGGAAGTCGTGTTCGATCGCCCCCTCCAGGGCGCGTTCGAGGAGCCGCCGGGCCCGCTCTTCGTCGCCGAGGAGCACGGCCACGCCCCCCAGCCGCCACCGCGTCTGGACGATGCGGCGGTTCGAACCGGTAGTCTCGAGCCGTTCGAGCGCCGCCTCCAGCTCCTCGGCCGCGACGGAAACGTCGCCGATCTCGCACTCGATGAGACTCCGATGGACGGTCGTCACGGCGCTGGTCGTGCAGTCGTCGATTCGCTCGGCGAACTGTCGGCAGCGATCGTTGTACTCGAGTGCCGACTCGTAGGCGCCGCGATCGATCATGAAGTACCCGAGGTTCATGGTTGCGAGCGCCTTCGTCGGGACGTCGCCGGTTCGCTCGGCCAGCCTGGCACAGCGCTCGAGGGCGTCGACGGCGTCGGCGGTGGCGCCGATGCGTTTGTACGTGACACCCAGGTCGTTCAGGCAGATCGCCAGTTCCCGCTCGTCGTCGGCGTCTTCGAGGAGGTCGACCGCGCGTCCGAGCAGGTCGATCGCGCGATCCATCTCGCCGAGTCTCGCGTAGCAATCGCCGAGGTTCTGGTAGGCCCGTCCGAGTTCGCGCGTGTAGTCGATCGCCCGCGCCCGATCGCGCAGCCGTTCGTGGTGCTCGATGGCCGCCTCGTACTCGCCCCGACCGAAGTACGCGCTGCCGAGGTAGTCGGTGAGCAGACAGACCGCCTCGGTGATCTCCTCGCCCCCGACGGCGAGGCCGCGCCTGGCGAGGGACTCCGCCGCGTCGTACTCGCCGCGAACGAAGCGCGAGCGCGACTGGTAGTAGTAGCTCCGGCGGATGCGCTCGGGATCGTCCGTTCGGTCCCTGACGTATCGGACGTAGCGGTCGGCGTCCTCGTAATCGCCGCGAGTGTAGTAGATCCGGGCGATCGCCTCGAGGACGTCGAGGACGACCGACCCGCGGTCGAGATCGCGCGCCAGCCCCAGCGCCCGCTCGTAGTGGTCGATCGCCACCTCGTGCGCGTAGACCTCGGTCGCCTCGTCGGCCGCCCGACGATAGTAGGCGAGGGCCCGGTCGAGATCGCCGGCGCGCTCGGCGTGGGCGGCGATCGTCGCCGGGCGCGCGTCGCCGCGGTCGGCGCGAACCGTCGCCGCCGTTCGGTGGAGGGCGCGCCGTCGGTCGCGATCGATCGTCGCGAGCGCCGTCGAACGCACCACCTCGCTGCGAAAGCGGAGTCGTCCGTCGTCGCCGCGCTGTAAGAACCCGGCGTCGACCAGCAGGTCGATCCGCTCGCGCACCCGCGGTTCCGGCGCCGGGACGAGATCGACCAGCAGGTCGATCGGGATCGGATCGCCGAGGACGGCGCCGACCGAGCACACGCGCGCCGTCGTCTCGTCGAGGCCGTCGAACCGGCGTTCGACGGCCGTCTCGACGACCGACGGGATCTCGAGGTCCGCGACGGCGTCCGGGTAGCGATCGATCCGCGGATCGAGCGACCCCGTCTCTCGCAGGTGGGCGATCGTCTCGACGACGAAGCGGGGATTGCCGCCGGTCGCCTCGTAGATCGCGTCGACGAACGGGTCGGGGACGCCGCGTCGCCCGACCTCGCTCTCGACCAGTCGCGCGGTTTCGCGCCGGTCGAACGGTTCGAGTTCCAGGGGGGCGAGCCCCTCGGCGTCGCCGACGCGCTCCAGGAGCGGGTGTTCGTCGTCGACGCCGTCGGGTCGGTACGTCGCGACGAGGAGGAGCGACGCGTCCGTCGCCGCCGTCACGACGTGGGCCAGCAGGTCGATCGTCGCGGCGTCGGCCCAGTGCAGGTCCTCGATGACGAGGACCGTCGGCGTCGCGTCGGCGTGGGCCCGGAGGCGATCGGTCACGTCGTTGTAGAGCGCGGTCCGGCGCTGCGCGAAGCGAGCGCCCGGGTGGTCGAGCGCGTCGAACGGCGCCGCGAGCGACTCGAAGGGCGCTCGGAGCGCCTCGCGAATCGGGCCGTAGGCCCGGCCGCCGTCGCGCCGACTCCAGCCGACCAGCACGTCGACGCCGGCCGCCCGCGCCCGTTCGACGAAGGCCTCGACGAGCGCCGTCTTGCCGACACCGTCGTCGCCGGAGACGGCCACCGTTCGCGCCGGGCCGTCTCGAACCCGATCCAGGGCGGTATCGAGTCGGTCGAGTTCGGCGTCGCGGCCGACGAGAGCGTCGTCCGCCGGTTCGTCGAGCGAGAGCACGCCGCCCGGCGACCGACGAACGAGCGCCTCGGGGACGGAGAGTCCGAATCGCTCCGGAACGGCGCCGAGCGAACACTCGATCTCGGCGCCGCCGGCGACGACGGTCACGGGCGCGTCGTCGACGGCGGCCCGCAGCGTCCGCGCCCGCTCGCGCCCGGCCGGGGTCAATCGGTAGACGCTCCGTTCGCCCTCCCGCTCGTCGATCCGGCGGGTCTCCTCGGCGACGAGCCCGTCCCCGATCAACGACGAAACCGTCGAGAGCAGCGAGAGGCGGTCCGCCAGCGACGCCGCGTAGCCGAGCGCGTCCGCGAGGGCCGAGGCGGTCGCACCGCCGGAGCCGGCTTCCGTCGGCTCGAACTCGCTCGCCAGCGCGAGCAGCACGAGTTCGTCGACGCCGTACTCGTTCATTGTACCCCATTACCGGACGGTTAAATAAAATCGTATGGGACGGAGACGATCGATCGAAGCGACGAGCCAGCGCGGGTACAGTCGGGCGGTCTGTTCGATATCGGCCGCCCCAGTCGCACGCTCTCACTCCCGGGTGACCGTGGAATTCATTATGTGGCGGACCAATTGTCGGTCGAATGGACGACGCCGGTATCGAGCGCGACGAGGAGTTGACGATCCTCTCGAGGGAGGAGCTCGCCGAGCGGGTTCGCAAGCGCACGGCCGACCTCGAGAACCTGATGGACACGATGGTCGACGTGCTCGTCAAGCTCGGTCCCGACGGGCGGATCCGCCTCGCGAACGAGGCCGTCCGGGACATGCTCGGCTACGACCCCGACGACCTCGTCGGCAAGCCGATCGACTACGTCCTCGCCGATCCGGACCGTAACGCCGAGCTCTCCTCGATGCTTCACTCCGGCGAACTCATCGAACACCTCCTGCGAGAGGGCAGCGTCACCGACCTCGAGAGCTACTTCGAGACCGCCGACGGCGAGGCCATCCCGACCAGCCTCTCCGCATCGGTCATGACGGACGACTCGGGGAGCGTCGAGGGGATCGTCTGCGTCGCGACGGACACCACCGAGCGAACCGAGGCCCAGGAGCGCGCCGAGTTCCTCCACTCCGTGCTCAGACACGACCTCGGCAACAAGCTCACCGTCATCGACGGCTACCTCGACCTGCTCGCCGAGGGCGACCTCACCGAGAATCAGCGCGAGTACCACGGCTACGCCAAGAACGGCGTCACCGAGGCGATCGACCTCATCGAGAACGTCCGCACGCTCCACCAGCTCGAGGCCGACGAGGAACTCTCTCCCGTCGAGCTCCCGCGCGTGATCCGCGAGACCGTCGACCGACACGCCGACCTCGCGAGCCAGCACGACTTCGACGTCGAGACCGACGTGGACGACCTGCGCGTCGAGGGTGGGACGCTGCTCAAGGAGCTCTTCGCGAACTTGCTCGAGAACGCGCTCGTCCACTCCGGCGGCTCGCAGATCCGGATTCACACGAGCGCGACCGACGAGTCGGTGACCGTCTACGTCGACGACGACGGTACCGGCATCGACCGCGAGGATCGCGAACGCATCTTCGACCGCGGCGTCTCGATCGGCGACTCCGGCGGGACGGGCCTGGGCACCCACCTGGCCGCCGAGATCGCGAACACCTACTGCGGCGATCTCACTGTCGGCGACTCGCCGCTGGGCGGCGCTCGGTTCGAAGTGACGCTGGCCCGCGCCTGATCCGCGGGGCCGCACGCGCTCTTTTCCCCTGGTTTCACCCGGCGTCGAACGGGCCGGAGACGGGCTGCAACGCGTCGGCTTCGATCCCGTCGTCCCGAACCGCCTCGAGGACGGCCGCGAACCACGCCTCCTGGAGCCGGGTGCTGGTCTCGACGGCCAGCGCGAGGCCGCGATCGAGGTGCTCGATGGCGTCCGATCGGTCGCCCGAATCGAGGGCGAGCCACGCCAGGTCGCGGCAGACTTGCAGTTCGACCTGCGCGAGATCGATCTCTATGGCCTCTTCGAGGACCGATCGCAGGGTCTCGGGTCCCTCGGCGTCGCCGGCCGCCGTCAGCGCGCGACCGCGGGTCGCCTCGATGGCGAGCTGGTCGATCCGAAAGCCCTCCGGGGCGGTCTCGCGGGCCTCCTCGGCGCGTTCGAGGGCGTCCTCGATCTCCTCGACGGCGATCAGCGAGTCGGCGAGATCGCGCGCCACCTTCGAAATTTCGATCTCGTTGCCGCTCTCTCGGGCGCGGTCGAGGGCCTCGCGGTGGCGCTCGACCGCCGCCTCGAAATCGCCGCGTTCGCGCATGATGAGCCCCTGCAGGCGCATCGCGTTGGCCTCGGCCCTGACGTACTCGTCTTCGCGCGCCCGGTCCAGGGCCTCGCTCGCGTGGCGGGCGGCGCGGTCGAACTCGCCCGACAGCATCTCGACGGTGGCCAGGTTCAGCGTGCCGAACGTCGCCTGGTGGTCGTGGCCGATCGACCGCGAGAGTTCGAGGGCGGTCTCGAACGTCTCCCGAGCCCGCTCTATATCCGTACTCTGCAGGTCGATCACCCCCTCGTTGGCCATTCCGTGGGCGGCCATCCGGTCGTTGCCGACGCGCGCCGCGAGGTCCTGCAGGCGGTCGTAGCGCTCGCGAGCCTCGGCCCAGTCGCCCTGGCCGATCGCGTGAATACCGAGGTTGTTGAGCGCGTGGATCGCCGTCCCGACGTCGCCGGTCTCCTCGGCGAGTTCTTCACAGCGTTCCATCGCTTCGACGCCCTCCTCGTAGCGCCCGGTCGTGATGTAGGAAATGCCCAGGTCGTTCAGACAGCCCGACAGGCCGATCGGATCGTCGCTCGATTCGTACAGCTCGCGGGCTTCCTCGAGAAACTCGATCGCCCGATCGGGTCGGCCGAGCGAGCGGTTATTTCGCCCCATGTTGAAACAGGCCTGGCCCTTCGCGAGGTCGTCGTCGGTGGCATCGGCGAGGTCGTACTGAAAGCGGGCGGTGGCGATCGACTTGCGGAACTCCCCCGCGTGAAAGTACGCGGAGGCGAGGACGTCGAGCGACTGGAAGTAGGCCTCGGAACGCGGCCCGTCGAGTTCGAGCCCGCGTTCGACCAGGTCGATCGCAACCTCGAACTCGCCCACCTCGTTGTGCATCACCGCCTGCATGGAGTAGGTGGCCCTGATCCGATAGACGTCGTCGGCGTGGCTCCGGACGTACCGCAGATGCGTGTGCGCGGCGTCGTACTCACCGCGGAGTCGGTAGACGTTCGCGAGCGAGTCGAGCGCCTCGATCACCTCGTCATCCCGGTCGAGGTCGCGAGCCAGCCCCAGCGCGTGCTGGAAGGCGTCGACGGCGTCCTCGTGGGCGAAGACGTCCAGCGCCGTCTCGCCCGCGGCCATCGCGTGTTCGAGGGCGGCCTCGGCGTCGCCGGCCCGATCGTAGCGCCGTGCGATCTCGGCGTGGGGCGGGTCCGCCCGTTCCGCAAGGTGATCGGCCACCCGCCGTTCGAGCGACGCGCGCCGGTCGGCCTCGAGCGTCTCCAGCACCGTCGAGCGGAGGACGTGGCTCGCGAATCGGAACCGCTCGTCGTCGAGGCGCTCCCAGACTCGCCCGTCGACCAGGAGTTGGGCCTGATCGTGCAATCGCGAGGAATCGGCTGCAACCGCCCGGAGCGTCGACAGCGAGACGCTCGTCCCGGCGACCGCCGCTACCTCGAGCACGCGTCGCGTCGCCTCGTCGAGGCGATCGAGGCGATCCGCAATCGTCGATTCGACGACGCTCGGCAATGGAACGTCCGTCAACGACTCGGGATACGTCCCGCGCTGGGGGTCGATCACGCCCCGATCGAGCAGGTCGTCGACCGTCTCCTCGACGAAGAGCCCGACTCCGCCGGTGTGCTCGTAGATCGCGTCGAGACAGGCCTCCGGGACGCCACGTCGCCCGACGCGCCGTTCGATCAGTTCCCGAACGTCCGCGCGGTCGAACGGCTCGAGCTCACAGACCGTCGTCTCGCAGGAAGCCGCATCCGTCAGGTCGGAAAGCCGGGGATCGTCGGCGGACTCGCCGCTTCGCACCGTGAGGACGATCGCAATCGGCGCCGACTCGAGTCCCTCCAGCAGCGACGCCAGCAGCGAAATCGAGGCGGCGTCGGCCCACTGCATGTCCTCGATCCCCAGCATGATCGGCGTCTCGCTCGCGCGATCGCGCAGTTCGTCTGCGATCGCGCCGTAGCGCAGCGCGACGGTCTCGTCGAGTGACTGGTTCGTCGTCGCCGACTCCGCGGTCGGAACGGGCGCCTCCTCGAGGTGCTCGATCGCCCACGGAACGGCGTCGGTCAGCGCGTGGTAGGGATCCGAGCGGTCTGGGTCGGCCTGGCCGACCAGCGTCTCGAAGCCGCGCTCGGCCGCCATCGAGCGACACTCGCGAAAGAGCATCGTCTTGCCGACCCCCGCCTCGCCCTCGATGACGAACAGCGTCGTCTCCCCGGTCGCGGCCGCCTCGAACAGCCCGTCGGCCGTGTCGCGTTCGTCCTTCCGGTCGAAGAAGCCGGTGTCGAGCGTCGCTTCGATCGTCACTTCCCCGCTCGACGAGAGTCGCGCCATCGCCGTCACCAGGTCGAGATCGAACCGATCGGCGATCCCGGCGAGTGTAGCCTCGACATGCTCGCCGTCCGCGCGGGCGGTGACCGTCGCCGACTCGTACCGGTCGAGTACCGTTCGCGCCCGACTACGCCCCTGGGCCGTGAGGGTGTAGGCGTTCGCGTCCGCGTCCTCGTCGTCGATCGACACGGCCTCGACCAGTCCGTCCGACGCCATCTCCGAGAGCGTCGAGAGCAGCGAGACCCGAGCCGCCATCGTCTCCGGCAGATCGATCCTGTCCGCGATCGCCGTGGCCGTCAGCGCGGCCGTTGACTCGTCCGCGTCGGCCCGGGCAAGTGCCACGAGAACGAGAGCGTCCACGCCGGGAACGTCCATCTAGGAGGGGATTAGCTGGACTACCATAATAGCTGTCGGCCGACGAATAAATCGTTCACGCGCCCGTCGACCGAACGAAAGGGAGCGCGACGGCCCATCGGCGATTCCATCGATCGCGCCGGTCGCACTCGACCGCCTCGCGGGTCCGGCCGTCGTCGAGGGAGAACGCGTTTCGGCCGGGCGTTACGACGGCGAGGCCTCGAACGGCCCGCAGAACGGCCGCAGGTCGTCGGCCGCACAACCGGCTTCGACGGCTCGGATCGCGGCCTCGAACCACTCGCGATCGCGGCGGGTGCGCGTCCGTTCGGCCAGCGCGTAGCCGCGTTCGAGGTGGTCGATGGCGGCCGATCGGTCACCCGAACCGAGCGAAAGCCACGCCAGGTCGCGTCGGACTTGCAGTTCGACCTGCGCGTGATCGATCGCCATCGCTTCCTCGAGGACCGATCGGAGTGCCTCGGGACCGTCCGGGTCGCCGGCCGCCGAGAGCGCGCGAGCGCGGGTCGCCTCCAGCGCGAGCTGGTCGATCCGGAAGCCCTCCGGGACCTGCTCTGCGGCCTCGTCGCAGCGCTCCAGGGCCGTCTCGATCTCGCCGATCGCGACGAGCGCTTTCGCGAGGTCGCGCGCCGCCTTGGAGATCTCGACGCAGTTCTCGCTCTCGCGCGCCCGTTCGAGGGCGTCCCGGGTCCGTTCGACGGCTCGCTCGAAGTCGCCGCGGTCGCGCGCGATGACGCCCTCCATCCGCATCGCATCGGCTTCCGCCCTGACGTAGCCGTCCGCCCGCGACTCCTCGATCGCCGTCGTCGCGTGGCGCTCGGCCCGGTCGAATCGGCCCGCCAGCACCTCGACCTGTGCCAGATTGACCCGTCCGAACGTCGTCTTGTGGTCCTGGCCGATCGACTTGGACAGCTCCAGTCCCGTCTCGAACGTCTCCCTCGCCGCCCGAACGTCGGTACTCATGAGATCGATCACGCCCTCGTTGCTGAGGGCGATGACGCGCATGCGGTCGTTGCCGACGCGAGCGGCCAGCTCGTGGAGGCGATCGAATTGCTCGCGGGCGCGCTCCCAGTCGCCCCGCCCGATCGCGTGTACGCCGAGGTTGTTGAGCGAATGGAGGGCCAACATGACGTCGCCGGTCTCCTCGGCGAGCGTTTGACACCGTTCCATCGCCGCCACGCCCGCCTCGAACCGGCCGGTCGTGATGTAGGAGATCCCCAGTTCGTTCAACGAGTTCGCCAGACTGATGCGGTCGTCGAGCGGTTCGAGCAGGTCGCAGGCCGCTTCGAGAAACTCGAGGGCCCGTTCGGCCCGCCCACGTTGCCGGTGGCTCCGGCCGAGGTGAAACGACGCTCGGCCCATCAGCAGGGCGTCGTCGAGACGCTCCGCGAGTTCGTACTGGTGCCGGGCCGTCGCGATCGCCTCGCCGAGATCACCGCGTAAATACTGTGCGACGGCGAGCACGTCGAGTAGCTCGACGTACGCGGCCGAGCGAGGCCCGTCGCGTGCGAGTCCGCGTTCGGCGAGTTCGATCGCCCGGTCGTGTTCCCCGACCATTGCGTGTATTATCGCCTGCCTGGCGTAGGTTCGCCTGATGCGGTCGACGTCGTCGGCGTTGGATCGGACGTACGCCAGATGGGTGTGGGCCGACTCGTACTCTCCGCTTATCCGATAGACGTTCGCGAGCGATTCGAGCGCCTCGATCACCTCGGCGTCGCGGTCGAGATCGCGAGCCAGTCCCAGCGCGTGCTGGTAGGCGTCGACCGCGTCCTCGTGGGCGAAGACGTCGAGCGCCGCCTCGCCCGCTTGCATCGCGTGGTCGAGCGCACGCTCGGGCTCGCCGGCCCGATCGTACCGCCGGGCGAGTTCCGCGTGGGGCGGGTCGGGCTCGTCGGCCAGGTGGTCGGCCACTCGCCGTTCGAGCGACGCGCGCCGGTCCGGATCGAGCGTCTCCAGCACCGTCGATCGCAGGACGTGACTCGCGAACCGGATCCGCTCGCCGTCGAGGGGCTCCCAGACGCGACCGTCGACGAGGAGCTGGGCCTGGTCGCGAAGGCGATCCGAGGACGTCGCCGAGACCGCCCGGACCGTCGACAGGGAAACGGTCGTCCCGGCGACCGCCGCAGCCTCGAGGACGCGTCGCGTCCCACCGTCGAGGCGGTCCAGTCGATCCCGGATCGTCGACTCGACGACGGTCGGGAGCGGGACGTCGGCCAGCGATTCGGGGTACGTCCCGCGCTGGGGGTCGATCACGCCCCGATCGAGCAGGTCGTCGACCGTCTCCTCGACGAAGAGGGCGACCCCGCCGGTGTGCTCGTAGATCGCGTCGAGGCAGGCCTCGGGGACGCCCCTGCGACCGACCCGACGTTCGATCAACTCGCGGACGTCCTCGCGGCCGAACGGCTCGAGCTCACAGACCGTCGCCTCGCAGGCGGCCGCGTCGGTGAGCGCTTCGACGAGATCATCGTCGGCGGATTCGTCACTTCGCGCCGTGAGAACGACCGCGATCGGCGCCGACTCGAGTCCCTCCAGCAGCGAGGCGAGCAGCGAGAGCGACGCGGCGTCGGCCCACTGCAGGTCCTCGATTCCCAGGAAGATCGGCCGGTCGCTCGCGCGCTCGCGTAACTCGTCCGCGATCGCGCCGTACCGAACCGCCACGGCGTCTTCGAGCGACTGGTTCGTGGCTGCCGAGTTCGGGGCCGGAACGGGCGCTCCCTCGAGGTGCTCGATCGCCCACGGTGCGGCGTCGGTGATCGCGCGATACGGGTCCGAGCGATCGGGGTCGGCCCGGCCGACAAGCGTCTCGAACCCCCTATCGGCCGCCATCGAACGGCACTCGCGAAACAGGGTCGTCTTGCCGATCCCAGCCTCGCCCTCGACGACGAGCAGGGTCGACTCGCCGCCTTCGACCGCCTCGAGGAGGCGACCGACCGTCTCGCGTTCTCCCTCCCGATCGACGAACGCGAACCCCAGCGTCGCCTCGACGGTCACCTCCCCGCCGGGCGCGAGCCGCGCCATCGCCGTCACCAGGTCGAGCCCGAATCGATCGGCGATCTCGGAGAGGGTCCCCTCGACGCGCTCGCCGTCCGCGCGGGCGGTGACCGTCGCCGGCTCGTACCGGTCGAGCACCGTTCGCGCCCGACTGCGACCCCGTGCCGTGAGGGCGTACGCGTCCGGGTCGTCGCCCTCGGTCGAGACCTGGTCGACGAGTCCGTCCGATTCCATCGACGAGAGCGTCGAGAGCAGCGAGATACGGGCGGCCATCGTCTCCGGCAGGTCGATCATGTCCGCGATCGCCGTCGCCGGCAGCGCGGCCGCCGACGCGTCCGCGTCGGCCCGGTCGAGGGCCGCGAGGACGAGGTCGTCCACGCCAGGAACGTCCATTGGGGCGACAGTTTACGGGTCGGCATAATAGGTGTTGGCCCGCGACCGGGGCGCGCTCGTGCGATCGTCGATCGAACGGACCGTCCGCGCCGCCCGGATCGACGTCCGGATTCCAGTCGAATTCCCCCGGTCGGATCAGCTGGAACGCGCCCCCGTCACGCCGACGGGGTCTCGAACGGGCCGCTGAGCGGCCGCAACGCGTCGGCCGCGCAGCCGTCCTCGACGGCCCGGAGAGCGGCGTCGAACCACTCGCGGTGGCGTGCGGTTCGCATCCGTTCGGCGAGCGCGGAGCCGCGTTCGAGGTGGTCGATGGCGGCCGATCGATCACCCGACTCGAGCGCGAGCCACGCCAGGTCGCGTCGCAACTGGAGTTCGACCTGCGCGAGATCGATCTCTATCGCCTCTTCGAGGACCGATCGCAGGGTCTCGGGGCCCTCCGAGTCGCCGGCCGCCGAGAGCGCGCGAGCGCGGGTCGCCTCCAGCGTGAGGCGGTCGATGCGGAAGCCGTCCGGGACGTGCTCGGCGGCTTCGTCACACAGCTCCAGGGCCGTCTCCGCCTCGCCGACCGCCACCAGCGACTCCGCGAGATCGCGCGCCGCCTTGGAGATCTCCATGCTGTTCTCGCTCTCGCGCGCCCGCTCGAGGGCCTCGCGCTGTCGATCGACGGCCCGCTCGAAGTCGCCGCGTTCGCGTGCGATCGCGCCCTGCATGCGCATGGCGTCCGCCTCCGTCCTGACGTACTCGTCCGCCCGCGCGCGTTCGAGCGCCTCCGTCGCGTACCGGTCGGCCCGGTCGAGCCGATCCGCGAGCACCTCCGTCTGGGCCAGGTTGATCCTGGCGAACGTCGACTGGTGATCGTGGCCGATCGACCGGGAGAGTTCCAGCGCCGTCTCGAACGTCTCCCTGGCCTGCTCGACGTCGGTGGTCTCGAGGTCGATCACGCCCTCGTTGCTGAGGGCGATGATGCGCATCCGGTCGTTGCCGACGCGGGCGGCCAGCTCGTGCAACCGATCGAACCGCTCGCGGGCGTGCTCCCAGTCGCCCCTGCTGAGGGCGTGCACGCCGAGGTTGTTGAGCGCGCGGATCGCCAGGCGCACCTCGCCGGTCTCCGCGGCGAGGTCCTCACAGCGTTCCATCGCAGCCACGCCCGCGTCGAATCGATCGGTCGTGATGTAGGAGATGCCCAGCTCGTTCAGACAGTCCCCCAGGTGGACGGGCTCGTCGAGCGGTTCGAGCAGGGCCCGCGCCGCTTCGAGGGACTCGACGGCCCGTTCGGCCCGCCCCAGTTGTCGCTGGCTTCGCCCGATGTGAAACGACGCTCGCCCCATCGACAGCGTGTCGTCGAGACGCTCCGCGAGTTCGTACTGGTATCTCGCGGTGGCGATCGCCTCGCGGAGGTCGCCACGCTGGAACTGCACGCTCGCGAGGACGTCGAGCAACTGGACGTACGCCGTCGAGCGCGGCCCGTCGAGGGCCAGGCCGCGGTCGGCGAATTCGATCGCCCGCTCCATCTCGCCGACGTCGGTGTCCATGATCGCCTGGGAGGCGTAGGTACGCCTGACGCGGTCGGGATCGTCGGCGTGGCTCCGCACGTATTCGAGGTGGGTGTGGGCCGACTCGTACTCGCCGCCGAGCCGGTAGACCAGCGCGAGCGATTCCAGCGCCTCGATCGCCTCGGCGTCGCGATTCAAATCGCGGGCGAGTCCCAGCGCGTGCTGGTAGGCGTCGACCGCGTCCTCGTGAGCGTAGACGTCGAGCGCCGCCTCGCCCGCCGCCATCGCGTGGTCGAGCGCCCGTTCGGGCTCGCCGGCCCGATCGTACCGCCGGGCGAGTTCCGCGTGGGGCGGCTCCGACCCGTCGACGATGTGATCGGCCACCCGCCGTTCGAGCGACGCGCGCCGGTCCGGATCGAGCGTCTCCAGCACCGTCGACCGAAGGACGTGACTCGCAAACCGGTACGTCCCCTCGTCCAGGCGCTCCCAGACGCGACCGTCGACGAGGAGCTGGGCCTGGTCGTGCAGTTGCGCCGGATCGCTCTCCAGGACCGCCCGAAGCGTCGACAGGGAAACGGTCGTCCCGGCGACCGCCGCCGCCTCGAGGACGCGTCGCGTCCCACCGTCGAGGCGGTCCAGTCGATCCCGGATCGTCGACTCGACGACGGTCGGGAGCGGGACGTCGGCCAGCGATTCGGGGTACGTCCCGCGCTGGGGGTCGATCACGCCCCGATCGAGCAGGTCGTCGACCGTCTCCTCGACGAAGAGGGCAACCCCGCCGGTGTGCTCGTAGATCGCGTCGAGGCAGGCCTCGGGGACGCCCCTGCGACCGACCCGACGTTCGATCAACTCGCGGACGTCCTCGCGGCCGAACGGCTCGAGCTCACAGACCGTCGCCTCGCAGGCGGCCGCGTCGATGAGGTCCGCGACGAGGGACTCGTCCGCCGACTCGTCGATTCGCCCCGTGAGAGCGACCGCGATCGGCGCCGACTCGAGTCCCTCCAGCAGCGAGGCGAGCAGCGAGAGCGACGCGGCGTCGGCCCACTGCAGGTCCTCGATTCCCAGGAAGATCGGCCGGTCGCTCGCGCGCTCGCGTAACTCGTCCGCGATCGCGCCGTACCGAACCGCCACGGCATCGTCCAGCGACCGATTGGTGGCTGCCGTGGCCGACGTCGGAACTGTGGCCCCATCGAGGTGCTCGATCGCCCACGGAACGGCGTCGGTGATCGCGTGGTACGGATCCGAACGATCCGGGTCGGCTCGGCCGACAAGCGTCTCGAATCCCCTATCGGCCGCCATCGAACGGCACTCGCGAAACAGGGTCGTCTTGCCGATCCCAGCCTCGCCCTCGACGACGAACAGGGTCGACTCGCCGCCTTCGACCGCCTCGAGCAGTCGTTCGGCCGTCTCGCGTTCTCCCTTCCGGTCGACG
Organism: Halovivax limisalsi; assembly: GCF_023093535.1. Lineage (NCBI taxonomy): Archaea > Methanobacteriati > Methanobacteriota > Halobacteria > Halobacteriales > Natrialbaceae > Halovivax > Halovivax limisalsi. The sequence goes on along the minus strand of NZ_CP095757.1, from coordinate 1,010,475 downwards.
AACGCGGACTCGAGCGTCGCCTCGACGGTCACCTCCCCGCCGGGCGCGAGCCGCGCCATCGCCGTCACCAGGTCGAGCCCGAATCGATCGGCGATCTCGGAGAGCGTTCCCTCGACGCGTTCGTCATCCCCGCGCGCGGTGACCGACGCCGACTCGTACCGGTCGAGCACCGTTCGCGCCCGACTGCGGCCCCGTGCCGTGAGGGCGTACGCGTCCGGGTCGTCCCCATCCGTCGATCGCACTTCGATGGATCCGTCGGACGCCATCGCCGAGAGCGTCGAGAGCAAGGAGACCCGGGCGGCCATCGTCTCCGGCAGGTCGATCGCGTCCGCGATCGCCGTCGCGGAAAGCGCGGGCGCCGACTCGGTCGCGCCGGTTCGCTCGAGCGCCGCGAGGACGAGATCGTCCACGTCAGGAACGTCCATCGAGGCGACAATTGGACGGTGTGTCATAATAACTGTTGGCCAGCGAACACCGGTTCACACGGTCGGCGATCGAACGGACGGCGTCGAGGATTGGGTGACCGTCCGACTCGGTCGAACGGGCAACTGGCCGCGGACCCGGCTGCGTCGCGGGTCCGCCGGGATGCGGCGGTCGACGGTCCCAGCTGCTCAGTGCTCGGCGGCGCTCGCCGGGGCGTCGAGCTCGTCGGCGCCCGGCGGCTCGATCGAGTCGAGCAGGTCCGCCGCCAGATCGGCGGTCGTGACGTCGGAGAGTTCGGCGTCCGTGCTCGGGATGAGGCGGTGGACGAGCGTTGGTTCGGCGAGTCCCTTGACGTCGTCGGGAATGGCGTAGGAACGACCGTGGATAGCCGCGCGCGCCTTCGCGCCGTCGAGCAACGCGAGCGTGGCGCGGGGCGAACAGCCGTGGACGATATCCGGATGCGCGCGCGAGGCCGCGGTCAGATCGAGGATGTACTCCTTGACCGGCTCGGCGACGTGGATCTCGGAGACGGCCGCCCGCGCCGCCACGATCGCCTCGGGGTCGACCACCTGCTCGACGTCCTCGGGGCCGAGTTCGGGATCGGCGTCGAAGCGATCGAGCACCTCGCGCTCGTCGGCCCGATCCGGCAGGTCGACGACGAGCTTGAACGTGAATCGGTCGCGCTGGGCCTCGGGCAGTTCGAAGACGCCCTCCATCTCGATCGGGTTCTGCGTCGCGATCACCATGAACGGCTGCGGGAGCGAGAGCGTCTCGCCCTCCAGGGTGACGGTCCGCTCCGCCATCGCCTCGAGCAGGGCGCTCTGGGTCTTCGGCGTCGCGCGGTTGATCTCGTCGGCGACGACCAGGTTGGCGAAGACCGGCCCGCGCTGGAGGTCGAATTCGCCGGTCGCCTCGCGGTAGATGTGCGTCCCCGTGATGTCCGCGGGCAGGACGTCCGGCGTGAGCTGGATCCGGGAGTAGGAGAGGCCGCTCGCGCGAGCGAAGAGGTTCGCGAGCGTCGTCTTCGCCACGCCGGGGACGCCCTCGAGCAGGACGTGCCCGCGGGTGAGCGCGGCGATCGTCAGGAACTCGACGACGTCGTCGTTACCGACGAGGACGCGCTCGACTTCCGATTGGATCCGTTCGTAGACGTCCCGGGGGTCCGTCGATTTCGCACCGTCACTCATTCGCGTTCACCTTTCGCGGCCGGTCGGTTAAGCGCTGTTATCGCCTGCCGAACGCGCGCGTCGCTCCACTCCGGGTGGCGGTCGCGCACCAGCGCGGCCCGCTCGGCCGGGGAGAGCCCCGCTCGCGCGCCCGACGAGGCCGCCGACGGACCTCCCAGTTCTCCGTGCCCGCCGTCTCGCCAGCGCGCCCGAAGCCGGCGCCCGATCGCCGACTCGCGCCCGCTGGCGAACAGCGCCAGGGCGCCGATCGCGCCGAGTCCCACGAGCGCCTGGAGCGCGCCGGAACGCCGTACGGTCAGGATCGCCCGCCACAGCGGCGGCACGCCATCGGCGTGCGAGACGTCGTAGAGCACTCGCTCGCCCTCCCCCGCGAGGCCGGTGAGAAACGCCGCGTTGTCCTCCTCGTCGAACATCGCGTTGATCGTGATGCTCGGGTCGCCGATCGCGTAGACGGTGCCCTCGCCGACCGATTCGACCGTCGCGACCGGATACTTCGAGAGGTCGACGGCAGAGAGATCGGCCGTCTCGGGACCGAGATGGGCGTACTCGCTCGTCTCTGCAACGACCGTCGCCGCGCCCGGCTCGACGGCGGTCGCGTAGTTGAGTCCGAGCGACCGGGCACCGCCCGGCGCCGTCCGGTTGGGCGCCACCGCGGCGATCGGCATCGCCGGTCCCGCCGCGTGCCGGCGTTCGTCCTGTAACAACCGGCCGTCGAAACGCGCCTCGGCGCCGACGTCCACGAGCAACGCGTTGCCGGGCGCCGCGAAGTTCTCGAGGACGACCAGCGTTCCGCCGTTCTCGACGAAGGACGCGACGCGGTCCGCGTCCGCGGGGTCGTACGTGTCGGCCGGCGCGACGACGAACGCGACGGTCCCGTTCGCCTCGACGTCCGCGTAGGTGGTCGTCGACTGGGCCATCGTCACGTCCGCGTCGCCCTCGAGCGCGCTCCGGAAGTCGCCCGCGCCGTCCCACGCGCCGTTGTACGCGCCGAAGGCCGCCGACGACGTCGCGAGCGCGACGACGACCGCGAGGATCACGACCGCCGCCAGCCCCGCGAGCAACAATCGCGGCCAGGCGACGTCCCCGCGAACCAGCCGGCGCAACCGCGCGACGACGGGGCCGTCGGGATCGACGTCGCGACGTCGGGATGCGTCCGCTTCGGCCCGTGCCTCGTCGCTCACTTCCTCGCCATCACGCGCGTCGTCGCTCACCACGGTAGCACCTCCGGCGGCAAGATGGCCAGGATCCGCCGCACGACGATCGCCGCGAAGCCGACCAGTCCGAGGGCGATCACCCACCGCAGCCGGCGGCGCCACGCCGGCGTGACGTTGATCGGCGCCGTCAGCTCCGTGACGATCAACAGCCCGATCAGCGAGCAGACGAAGAACAGTTCGAGCGAGAGCGAGCCCAGCGCTGCCAGGACGAGCACCGTCGCCAGCATCCAGGCGACCGTCCCGTGGACGAATCGCATCCGCCGCTGGGTTGCCATTACGGGGCGAAATGGGCCCCCGGACCGAACCTGTTTCGGTTCATGGCGATCGGGCAAGAGCCGTGGGAAGGGACGCGTTGCAGTTCGGGACAACGCACTCACCGTGAGCGAAGCGTGGTTCGGAGGCCGACGGCCGAGAACCGCGAAATAGCGAACAGCGGAGTCGTTCGAAACGGCAAAGCCGTTTCGTGATGACGAGAGAGGAAGCGCTCTCGAACGACCGCGAGCGAAGCGAGCGGGCCGACGAGCGACCAACGGGAGCGAGGAGTGCTTTTCATCAACGTTTTGCCGAGGGCGCGGCTTCGCCGCGCCCGCAGCGCAAAACGTTGGTCTACATGAAATCCGCGATCCCGCTCTGCTTGTTCTTGTCGTTCTCGAAGATGCTCTCCAGAGATTTCTCGAGGACTTCCAGTCGCTGTTTGGTGTAGTCGCGACAGCCGAACTCCTCGGCGACCCTGATGGCGGTGTCCATGTACTTGTTCACCGAGCCCTCGTGGACGGTGAGGTTGACGTTGCCGCCGCACTCCCGACAGACCTCGGTCAGGGGCATGCGGCGGAACTTCTCGCCGCAGTCGAGACAGCGCGTCTCCTGGCGCGAGAAGGCGCGCAGGTTGCCGATCAGGTCGGGCAGGAAGTGGTACTCGATGACGCGCTCTGCGACGTCGGTCTCGTCGACGGCCCGAAGTTTGCGCGAGATCTCGAGCTGGGCGTCCATCTTGTCCATCATCGAGCCGAGCGTCTTGTACGCCGAGAGGTCGGGGCCCATTGCGATGTCGGTCGTGTCGTGCGTGTGTTCGAATCCGGTGTACTCGCCGTCGGTGCCGACGGTATCCTCGCCGATCTGGATGTCGACCGCGTCGGCGTCGGCCATCTCCAGGCTCGCCTCGTAGAACTCGCGGGGGTACTGCGAGACGATATCCATGTTGTGGGCCTCGTCGTCGATCTCGGATGGATCGATTCGCGACGACATAACCAGCGGGGCGTCCATCCGTCCGCCGCGTTGGTCGGGAAGGAACGATTTGCTAAAATTCAAAAGCCCATCTAGAAGGAGCATCACACAATCTTCGTCCCCGTCGCACTGACCGGTGTACAGCCCGTTCGCACAGACCGTGTTCGAGTAGCCTTCTTCCAGACAGTAGACGTACTCGACGGTCGATTCGACGGTCTCGACCCGTTCGACCCGTTCCCACTCGATAACTTTCGAAGGTTCGTCGTGCACCTCTTTCCCGCCGTGGAACAGGTACTCCTCGATCGATCCGTCGGCGAACGATGACGGTGGTTCGGCCGGGGCCGGAACGAGATCACCCGGTTCGAGCGTGTGCGCCTGCGTTCGCTCGACGCGGAAGTTGTCGATGTCGACTTCGTCGCGGGAGACCCGCCGGAGCATCACGTGATCCGGCGTAACGCGCAGTGACGTCCCGGACTCGGTGCGCACTCGAACGAGATGGTCGGGAGCCGGGTGTTTCGAAACGGCGGTGACAGCACCGGGCGCGTTCAGCCCCTTCTGGTAGGCCAGCGTGTACGGGCCGTCGTCCAGTTCCTGATAGAGGGATCCGAAATCGTCTTCCTCTGGGTCGTCGAGCCGAGACTCGACGAAGTCTTCGATCGAGACGTACTGCGGCTCTTCTTCGGGTGGAATGCCGTCCCTCGCCTTCGCTGGGAGGGACCGTCGATCTCCCTCTCGATAGACGATCTCCGTCTCCGGGTGGAAGCAGTTGCGCCGTTTCGCCGCGTGGAAGTACGGATGGGCGTACCCGACGGCCGCGCTCGTAAAGCCGATCACGCGGCCGACGGTCGCGGCGCTGGTGTGGGGCGCCATCCCGAAGACGAGTTCGCCGACCAGTTCGTCGCGGTCTTCGAGTTCGTAGTACGGGTCGAGCCCGTAGTACTGCTCCAGGAGGTCGTCGATGAAGTCGGCGGTCTGGAGCATGTGCTCGGCGGCGCCGTCGGAGAGGACGACGTCCTGGACCTTGAGTTCGACCAGCTGGTCCTCGTGGGTGAGCGCCTGGCCGTGTACGTCCGCCTCGTAGCCCAGCGCCCGGAGCTGGCCGACGGTGACGTCGAGTTCGCTCGCGCGGACCGAGGTGACGGGAAGGTCGGTCATGTCGTAGCGGACGGTGCCGTCCTTGAACGAGGAGACGTCGTGTTTCGCCCGGAGGATGCCCTTCTCGATGGGTTCGGGCAGCTTGTCCGTCGAGGTGAGCCCCTTGACGCCCTTCAGAATGTCGTAGGCGTTCTCGCGCTCGCCGACCGACTCGAGGGCGTCGCGGTAGGCCGCGTCGATATCGATCGGGCGCGACTCGACGCAGGTCGCGGTTTTCTCGCAGCGGTCGCACTCGACGCGACCCGCCTCGTCCGGCCGGATGCGCTCGTCGCAGTCGGGACAGCGGTAGTCGGGTTCGGTTCGGCTGTCACACTCCGGACACCGATGGTCGTAGGATTCGGTGTCACACTCCGGACAGCGGGTGCGCCCGACCTCGATCTCGACCACGCCGGGCGTGTCCGACATGGTGTCGGCGTGGGAGGCCGCCTTCGAGACGTCGCGCTGGGCGCCGCCGGCCTCGCCGATGGGAAAGAGCGTGTGGACGGCGGGGCTCATGTCCCGGCTCTCGGACTTCTCCGGGCGGCCCATCCGGTTGCCGATCCGCGTCGGCGCGCGTTCGCGGATCTCGAACGGCGCGACCTCGGTGACCGCCGCGACGGCGTCGTCGCCCGGTTCGGCGGTGCCCCAGTTCCGGGCGCGCTCGGAGAGGTCCGCGTCGGCCCAGTCGCGCTCGATGCGACCCGTTTTCGTGATTCGACAGCCCAGCGAGCGGACGAACGGGCGCGGATCGTCGATCTCGATGCGGTCCTCGCGCTGGCGGTGTTCGATCACGATCGTCTCGAGTGCCTCGCGCGTCGCGTCCGTATTGTCGAGTTCGAGGACCTGTCCGCCGTCGGTGTCCTCGATGCGACCCGCGGCGACCGCGGCCGCCAGGTCGCAGAACGCATCGACCGAGAGGTCGTGCCAGAGGTACGTGTAGTTGGGGTGCAGCGGCGCGTCGTAGGCCTCGGCCCACGCCAGCGCGCGCTCGACCGTCGGGTGGTCGAGGTCGATCGCCGGATCATCCCGCAGCGCCTGGACGTCCGCACCCGCAGCCTTCAGGTCCTGGATCCACCACTCGGGGACGTAGGAGGCGGGCGCGAGCGGGTGGTTGTTCTCGACGAACTCGCCGTAGTTGACCAGGTACTCGCCCAGGTCGAGGATCTTCTCGACGCCGTTTCGCAACTCCAGGGCGGTCTCGGGGTCGTCGATCTGCCTGACGTCGCCGTTTGCCAGCTTGACCGTCGGCCCCTCGATCGAGTCGACGGGGACGACGCCCGCCGCCTTCCCCGGGCGCTCGGTCTTGATCTGGGTCCCCGTCGCGAGGAAGTCGTCGAGCAGGTGCATCGCCGCCGGGTGGACGCCCGCCGTCGCGAAGCCGTGATTCCGCGCGCGGCCGTATCGGAGGCGGAAGCCGCCTTCAGCGCACGGGTGTGAGAAGACGGGCCTGCCTGCAATCAGGTCCCGGAGGAACTTTTTCGAGGACTCGACGCGCTCGGGCCCGTCGAAGTCGGACGAATCGGGACCCGACTCGTCGCCAGGAGCGCCCATCGCCGCCCCGTCGTCGCCGCCGGCTGATTCGCTCTCGCCGTCCGCGACGCTGGCGTCGCTTTCGTCGTCCGCATCCTCACCGTCCGCATCGTCGGCTTCGGCCGCGTCTTCGCCGTCGTTCGCTTCATCGCCGTCAGCCGCGTCGTCGAAGTAGGTGCCGTCGATCAGGTCCTGCAGCCAGGGCCAGTCGACCTCGTCGAGCTGGGAGGTGTAGCGCTGGATCTTCGGGGCCTTGAGCGCGATCCCCTCCGCGAGGACGAGACACATCCCGCCGCGGGCGGAGTTGGTGTCGACGCGTTCGAGATCGCGAAAGCCGGAGACCTCCTCGTCGCCGGTGGCCTCCCCGTCGAGCATGATCGGGAGGTGCTCGGCGATGAACTTCGTCTCCTCGTCCTTCGGGGTGTACTGGAGCCCGGTCTCGGAGTCGTACAGCGAGATCTCCTCGGCGTAGCGCTCGACCTCGTCGTCGCGGGCCTGGTACGTTTCGAGGCCGACCAGCGCGCGGGTGTAGTCGGCAACCAGTACCGAGAGCGCCTGGGCGGTGCCACCCGCGGAGCGGATCGGCCCCGCGTAGTAGACGTTGACGAACTCCGTCCCGTCGCCGTTTTCGAGGAATTCGACGCGGTCGATCCCCTCGATCGGCGCCGCGACGACGCCCTCGGTCAACAGGGCGACCGCCGTGCGGACGGCTCCTTCGACTTTGCCCGCCTTCGTCTCGTAGTCACCGACGCGACCCTCGGCGAAGTCGACCGCGAGTTCGAGCGCGGCCTCCTCGCGGCTCATCTCGCCTTCGAGTTCGCGGACGCGCTCGGCGACGCCGTCGATCCCGAGGATGTTCTCGACCCGGTCGGCCATGTCGCGCGCGACCGGGATCTCGACCTCGGGTTCCGGGTCGCCGCCGCGCGACCGGGCGCGTTCGGCGACGTCGAACGCCTCGTCGAGTTGGGCTTCCAGCGACTCGAAGTAGCGTTCGTCAACCTCCCGCATGTCAGCTCGCGATATCGCAGTGGGCGGTCGTCTCCGCGCGCCGACCGAATCGAGCGCGCTGATCCAGGGTGGTCTCGTGCATGTGACGTACCAGCGGGAGAGACAAAGAAAAGTTCACCGCTCCCGGACGGTCCGCGGTGCCGATCGAAACGGGCGATAGTCCGAGACCACCGACACCATACCGGTAGCCATACCGCGTCGAGGTACAGCCGGCCGCATTTCGGCGAGCGATCGTCACGCTCCGCCAGTCAAATAGTACCTCTCGAAATATATTTATTGTTAATATCTATACGAGGTAACTATGTTGCGTCGCCGAGCAATTACCGCCGGATTTGCTTCGCTCGGGGCGGGAATCGGTGGCTGTTTCGGGACAGGTGAAGAAGATAGCGATGAATTCGAATCGAACGGTTCCCGGGGCGGTGGCGGGGAACCGACACCCGTCGACGACGAGGGGTATCCCGTCGTCGCGGACGTCGACTGGGGCGTCGAGCGTCGTCGACCGACGGATCCGGAAAATTTCCGGTTCTGGCTGACGATGCACCGACAGCCTCCCGGAAACGGGGTTCGCTTCAACTACGCCGACGGGTGGCAACCGGACCACGTCGGTGAACTGTTCGACTTCACCGACCTCGCCCAGCAATCGGTCACCGGATCCCTACTGCACGCCAACGCCGCGACCTACCTCGGCACGTTCGACGTCGACGAGTTGCTCCAGCACGTCGAGGCCGCCGACGAATACGAACGGACCGGCGAGTACGGCGGGTTTCACCTCGTCAACGATCGAATCGCGATCGGTCCAGACGCGATCGTCGTCTCCACGTTCGATGTGGACTACGACGTGCCGATCGATCGCTACAACGGAAAGCGAAAGCCCCTCGAAGCGATCGACCCGGGAGTCACGCGGCTCTTCGAGGAACTCCCGCCGGGCGGCTCCCTGGAGGGTGAATACGTCGCACCCATTCGCGACGCGCTCGGCGTCGAGACCGGGTATCTTCGCGGAATATCCAGCGATACCGTCGAATCACGCGAGTGTACGTGGGTGTACCTGTTCACCGACGAGTCACACGTGACCGACACCGTCCTCTCGAAACTCGAGTCGCCACTCGCCCACGTTCGCCGGACCGAGATAGACGGGCGAGTCGCACGCCTATTTGGAACAGTATAGCGCGAACAGCGTGTCATCCACGGATAAGCGGGCAGGCTATGGTTCCACCCGGATCACAGCGGCCAGAGGTCCAGATCGGTCGTCTCGTCGTGTTCGCGTTCGAGCGTCGCGTCGAACGCGCGCATGTAGACCTCGCCCGCGAACACCGTGGCGGCGTTCAGGTGGCCGGCGATCGACTCGCCGTCGGGACGCGAGAGGACCGCGTGCGTGTGGGCGAACCGCTCGCCGTCGAGGAAGGAGACGTTACCCACGCAGCTGGCGACCTCGAGTTCCTCGTCGAACGTGATGGGGCTGTACGTCTTCTCGTCCTGGTCGTAGAACCAGAGTTCGGCGTCCTGGACGGCGCCGAGCGCCGTGAACCAGGCGGCGTCGGCGTCGACCGACGCGGCCATCGATTCGAGTTCCTCGCGCCAGTCCGCGCCCGTTTCGAGTCTGGCGACGTACTCCCCCGACGTCTCGACCTCCCTGAGGTTCATGCGCTTGGCCACGAGGGCCCGCAGGAAAAGCCCACCGCTCGGCGAGGATGACCCGCCTGCTCGTCGTGCGTGGCGCTGGCGGATGCTTCGTCGGTTCGATCGGCCGCCGTCGTGGTGACGGGAACCTGAGCCACCCGTGCGAGAGACGATACTTCCCGTCTCGTTCGTCGATGGATCGAGGACCATCCGGCGCCCACAACGAACGATAGTACATTTGTATTTTAAAATTACTTCTATCAATAATTTATATTATAAGGTATTTTCGGTTCTATATTTCGGTTAGGAGGTATTATACGCTCAAATATCTCGCAGTGTAAACATACCAGTTTCAATTATTAATGTATACTATGAATTATCGTAAACTATATTGCCTGTCCCGTTAGGACATTGGTGGTATGGCACACGATAAACCGGCCCTCACGCGGCGGCGGGTGCTCGGGTCCGGTGCAGCGATGTCGGTCGCGGCGATCGCGGGCTGCACCGGCGGTGGCGATGGTTCGGACGGGAGCGACGGCTCGGACGGATCCGACGGCGGGGGTGGCGGCGACGGCGGAGATGGGTCGTTCATCCACGTTACCCAGTCTCAGGAACGCTCCGAAGAGTACGATCCGGTCGTCTCGAACGACGCCTACAGCTTCCAGGTGATGGGGTTCATCTTCGACGGCCTCTACGAGTTCAACGAGGGACTCGAACTGGAGCCCAACGTGGCGACGGGCATGCCCGAGGTCGAGAACGACGGTCGGCGCTACATGTTCGAGATCCACGAGGGCATCGAGTTCCACAACGGCGATCCGCTGACGGCCGAAGACGTGCGCCACGCGTTCGTCGCGCCGGTCGAGGAGGAGACCGAGAACGCCTCGTCCTACGACATGATCAGCTCGGTGGAGGTCATCGACGACCACCAGCTCGAGGTCAACATGGACGAGCCCTACGGGCCGTTCGAACTGCAGACGATGGCGGTGACGATCCCGAATAGCTCGGTTCGGACCGAGGATCGGGACGCCTACAACACGGATCCCGTCGGATCGGGACCGTACACCTTCGAGGAGCTCCAGGAGAACGAGTACGTCGTCGTCGAGAAGTGGGACGACTACTGGAACGACGAGATGAACGCGAATATCGACACGATCCGGTTCGTCGCGAACGCGGACAACGCGAGTCGTATTTCGGACATCCGGTCGGCCAACACGGACGTCGCGCTCGACATCCCGAACAACGACTGGAGCGTCCTCGAGGGCGAGAGCGGCGTCGAGGTGAAAGGCGCCGAGAGTCCGTCGTACATGTACATGGCCTTTAACTGTAACGAGGGCCCGACGACGATTCCGGAGGTCCGCCACGGCATCGCTCACTCCTACTCGATGTCCGACTTCATCGAGAACAACGCCTCGAACGTCGCGCGTCCGATGTACAGCCCGATCCCGCCGGTCGTCAACGACGTCTGGGGGTTCCCGGAGGACGAGTACCAGGAGCTGCTGCCCTCCTACGACCCGGACCGGGCGAAGGAGTTGCTCGACGAACACGCGCCATCCGACTGGGAGCCGACGATCATCGCCCCAGCGGGCCTGCGCGGGCAGTTCGCCGAGCGCATTTCCGTTCGCCTGAACGAGATCGGGTACAGCGCCGACGTGCAGGTGCTCTCGTTCGACCAGCTCATCGAGCGCTACACGACCGGAAACGAGGACGACTACGCGATGTACATGCTCGGCTGGACCGGCGGGCCGGATCCGGACTTCTACCTGTACCCGCTGTTCCACGAGAGTCAGGCCGGACTCAACCAGGGCCACTACTACGAGGGGAGCGACGGCTTCCACGAGGCGATCCGCGAAGGGCGCCAGACGGCCGGGCAGGACGCCCGGTACGACATCTACGAGCCGGTCATCCGCGAGATCGTCGAGGAACTGCCGGCCTATCCGATGCTCACCCAGGACAACACGCTCGCCCACGGCGATTACGTCTCGGGACTCGAGCCGCACCCGAACGTCTCGACGAACCCCGACCTCGCCTCGACCTACAACGACGTGACGATCCAGTGATCAACCACCGTGACGATCCAGACCGCGCGACTCCGGGATCGGCGCGACGCGTCGGCCCGTCTCAGACAGGTACCAGGTGACAGCTCGGATTGACTCGCTAGCTCCGCACTATGGGACTCCTTCGATACACGACGTACAGACTCCTGCAGGCGATCCCCGTGCTCATCGGAATCTCCGCGATCGTCTTCGCCCTGGCCAACTTCGGACCGGGCGATCCGGTCCGGCTGATGTTGCAGGGCCAGGAGTTCGACGAGCAGATGGTTCGGACGATAGAAGCCCGGTTCGGCCTCGACAGACCGGTCCACGAACGGTACATCAATTACATGACCGGCCTCCTGCAGGGCGATCTCGGCCAGAGCATTCACCGCCGACGGTCGGTGGCGTCGCTGATGCGCGATCGCATCGGGCCGACGCTCATGCTGGTGCTCTCGGCGTACGCCTTCGCGCTCGTGACGGCCATCCCGCTCGGGATCCTCGCGGCCAAGCGGCGGAATAACCCGTCCGACCACGCCTCGCGAATCGTCGCGCTCGTCGGCGTGAGCACGCCGTCGTTCTGGATCGGGATCGTCCTGATCCTCATCTTCGCGGTCAAACTCGGCTGGCTGCCCTCGAGCGGGCTCGTCTACCCGTGGCGGTCGCCGGAGGCCTACCGCGGTATCGACACGAAGCCCGAACTCTACATCGAGACGATCAGGCACCTGCTGTTGCCGATGATCGCGCTGGGGACGCTCCAGATGGCGACGCTGATGCGCGTCGAGCGCACCCAGATGATCGACTCGCTCCAGAAGGACTACGTCCGACTGGCCCGCGCCTACGGGATTCGGGAGCGGACCATCCTCAGAAAACACGCGTTCCAGGTGGCGCAGTTGCCCGTCATCACGATCGTCGGCCTCAACCTCTCGACGGCCATCGGCGGCGCCGTCCTGACCGAGACCGTCTTCAACATCAACGGAATGGGGCGGCTGTTCGTCCAGTCGATCGAGCAGAGCGACTACCAGGTGATGATGGGGATCACGCTGATCCTGGCGGCGCTGTTCGTCATCGGCGTCATCATCACGGACATCGCCTACGCGTACGTCGATCCGCGCGTCACCTACGGGGAGGTGGAGTGAGATGGCGGTCGGCGAATCGCAGGTCGACGGCCGAGGAGGCACCGACGCGGCCGTCGGGTGGCGCCACACGGTCCGCACGATCATGCGGGATACGACGGCCCGGTGGGGGCTGTACATCGTCGGATTCGTCCTAGCGGTCACGGCGTTCGTGACGATCGATACCTACCTCTCGACGCTCACGTTCGGCGCCTACGAGGACTACGCCATGGCCGAATGGCTCCCGATCTTCGATCATCCGACGGCCATTCCCCAACCCGGCGAGGAGCCCGGAACGGATATCCCGCCGGCCTTCGCCGAGTGGCCGTGGAGCTGGGAGACCTGGGAAGGGTTCAAGCGCTACCCGCTCGGCACCGATCCCAAGGGGCGCGATTACTTCACCCGGATCGTCTACGGCACTCGGGTCTCGGTCAGCGTCGGCATCGTGGCAACGGGGATCGGGCTGATCGGCGGGACGGTCGTCGGCGCCGTCGCCGGCTTCTACGGCGGCTGGGTCGACGACTCGCTCATGCGGGCGGTCGAGATCATCTACGCCATCCCGGCGCTGCTGCTCATCATCGTCTTCACCGTCTTCGTGGGCAACTCCGGCATCACGTGGATCATCATCGCCGTCGGCATCGTCTTCATCCCCGTCTTCTCGCGCATCATCCGCAGTCGGGTGTTGAGCGTGCGGGAGATGGACTACATCGAGGCGGCGCGGGCGGCGGGCGTGAAAGATCGCCACATCATCCTCAGACACGTCGTGCCCAACAGTTTCGCACCGATGCTCGTCTACGCGACCCTACAGATCGGCATCACGATCCTCATCGTCGCCGGCGTGTCGTTCCTGGGCTACGGCGCCCAGCCGCCGACGCCCGACTGGGGGCAGATGCTGAACACCTCGCACGGCTACATGCACTCGAACATCTGGCTCTCGATCTGGCCCGGACTCGCGATCATGCTCACCATCATGGGCTTCAACCTGCTCGGCGACGGGCTGCAGGACGCCCTCGACCCGCGAATCGACAACTAACCATGAGCGAAGACCACTCACCATGAGCGAAGACCCACTACTCAGCGTCAGCGGCCTGCAGACGCAGTTCTTCACGGAGAGCGGCACCGTTCGCGCCGTCGACGGCATCTCCTTCGACGTCTACGAGGGCGAGATCGTCGGTATCGTCGGCGAGAGCGGCGCCGGCAAGAGCGTCGCCTCGATGAGTCTACTCAGACTGATCGAGTCGCCCGGCGAGATCGTCGCCGGCGAGATCACCTACCGCGGGAAGACGATCTTCGCCGCCGAGGAGGGGTCGGACGGACAGGTGCGACGGCACGAGGACATGCTCTCGAACGAGGCGGTTCGCCGCGAGATCCGCGGCAACGAGATCGCCGTCATCTTTCAGGATCCGATGGAGTCGCTCAATCCGGTCTTTACGATCGGCGGTCAGCTCCGGGAGTTCATCGAGGTCAACCGCGACCTCTCGAAAACCGAAGCGAAGGCCGAAGCGATACAGATGCTCCGCGAGGTCGGCATTCCGGACCCGGCGAACCGGTACGACGAGTATCCCCACCAGTTCTCGGGTGGGATGCGCCAGCGGGTCCTGATCGCGATGGCGCTGGCCTGCCGACCGGACCTGATCATCGCCGACGAGCCGACGACCGCGCTCGACGTCACCGTCGAGGGCCAGATCCTCGATCTCGTCGACGACCTCCAGAAAAAGTACGGAACGAGTTTTATCTGGGTCACCCACGACATGGGCGTCGTCGCCGAGATCTGCGACCGGGTCAACGTCATGTACCTCGGCGAGATCGTCGAGTCGGCGCCGGTCGACGAGCTGTTCTACGAGACGAGCCACCCCTACACGCGAGCGTTGCTCGAATCGATGCCCCGGCCGGACCGAACCGTCGAGGATCTGAACCCGATCAGCGGCGTCATGCCCGAGGCGATCAACCCGCCGCCGGGCTGTCGGTTCCACCCGCGGTGTCCGGACGCGAAGGAGATCTGCAAACGGATCCACCCGGACCCGCGCCCGGTCGCGTCGGCGGAGACCGACGAGCAGATGACGGTGCAAGGCGAACGGCCGACAGAACACGGCGAGTATCCGACGGAACAGGTCGAACACCGCTCGGCCTGCCTCAAGGGCGAGGCGTTCGACGTCGGCTACGAGACCAGCGACCCGCTCGCGACGGACGCCAAGGCCGAAGCCACGACGGGCGCGAGTCGGGCCGCCGAGATCGACGCCGGGGGTGACCTCGATGAGTGAGGAGGGTGCGACGCTACGGACCGACACACCCACCTCGAAACACGCCGCAGAGCCGCTCCTGCGCGTCGAGGGACTCAGCAAGTACTTCTCGAACGGCGGCGGGTTCTTCGGCGACGTCCGGTTCGACGGGGATCGATTTCCGCCGCTCCGCATCGAGGACGAACCGGTCAAGGCCGTCGACGACGTCTCCTTCGAGGTCTACGAGGGCGAGACGCTCGGCCTCGTCGGCGAGTCGGGCTGTGGCAAGAGCACGCTCGGCCGGACGGTCCTGCGACTCCTCGAGGCGACCGACGGGACGATCGAGTTCGACGGGCGGGACCTGACCGATCTCTCCGACGGGGAGATGCGCAGCCTCAGGGCCGACGTCCAGTTGATCTTCCAGGATCCCCAGTCGTCGCTCGACCCGCGGATGACGGTCGGCCAGATCGTCGAAGAGCCGATGGCGGCCCACGACATGCTCGATGCGGACGGGCGGCGCGATCGCGCGCGGATGCTGCTCGAGAAGGTCGGCCTCGATCCGCATCACTACACCCGGTATCCCCACGAGTTCTCCGGCGGGCAGCGCCAGCGGATCAACCTCGCGCGGGCGCTGTCGGTCAACCCGGACTTCATCGTCTGTGACGAGCCGGTCGCCTCGCTCGACGTCTCGATCCAGGCGCAGGTGCTGAACACGATGGAGGAACTCCAGGACGAGTTCGGCCTCACCTACCTCTTCATCGCCCACGACCTCTCGGTGATCCGCTACATCGCCGACCGCGTCGCCGTGATGTACCTCGGACGGATCGTCGAACTCGCAGAGACCGAGGAGCTGTTCGAGAACCCACGACACCCGTACACGAACGCCTTGCTCGACTCGATTCCCGTCCCCGATCCGCGCGACGAGGGCGTCAGGGGCGTGCTCGAGGGCGACGTGCCGAGCCCGACGAATCCGCCGTCGGGCTGTCGGTTCCGGACGCGCTGTCCGAAGCTGATCGCGCCGGAGGGCTTCGACCTCACCGAGCGCGAGTGGGACGACGTTCGCACGTTCGTGCGCGCCGTCGACCGCCACACGATCGACTCGGCCCCCGTCGCGGAGCTCTCCGAACGATTCTTCCCGCACGGCCTTCCCGGCGGCGATGCCGGCGAGATCGTCACCGAGGCGATCGACCTGATCGCGAGCGAGGACGGCGCAGATGCCGGCAGCGAGGCGTGGACGGAGGCCGCGACCCGCCTCACCGAGGCGTTCGCGGAGCCGAGCATCTGCGCGCAGGAACGACCCGAGTACGAAGTGCCGACGCGCTACGGCGACGACGTCCACCGCTCGGCCTGCCACCGCCACCGCTGACGGGGCGGGTGCGCAGTCGCTCCCGGTCTCGCCCGTGGGCGACCTGTCCAGCGCCGCTCGACCGGCGCCATCGGGCCGATCCGTTCGTTCACCGGAGCCGGATGATGGTCGAGTCCGAGGGCCGGTTCTCGGTCGCGAGAAAGGCGGAGAGTTCGTACTCGCCGGCGTCGGGGACGACCGACTCGTCCGGCGAGCCCGCGCGCCGAATGCGCCCGTTCCACTCGACCGGGATCCGGCGGGTTTCGCGGGCGCCGAAGGCGAATTCGGCCGGTCGACTGGCGAGCGTCCGAGATTCGGTCGTCCCTTCGAGGTGGCCGTCGATCGTCCAGCCCCAGCGCCGCTGGGTCGGGGTCGCCAGCGAGACGGCGACCGGCAACCGGTTCCGGAACGTCACCGAGAAGGGGACCGGCTCGCCGCGCTCGTAGACACGGCGCTCGATCCCGATCGAGACGTCGATCGAACGGCGCGCGATCGCCGTCGGCACCAGGGCGCCGAGGCCGCGCGTGACGACGCCGCCCGGCGACCTCGCGGCGCGTTCGACGTCAGGTCCGGTGGTCGAGTTCATGCGTGGCGACGGGAGAAAAGGGTCGAGCGCGCTCGTGACGGGCGCCTATCGCCAGGAGTCGAGTGTCGGGGCCGCGTCGGCGGCCATCGAGAGCCAGGCGTCGTCCGTGGAGATGTCGGCGATGACGTACTCGTCACCGCCGGTGTCCGAATCGATCGAGGCGACGACGGTCTCCGTCGAGGCCGATCCGTGAACGTGGCTCGCCACCATGATAGACACTCTCACTCGGATACGTATAAAGTCGTCGAAGCGATCCCGATCGTCGCCCGGCGCGGGGCGCGTACACGCGAGAAACACTGGCTTTATACGGGTTTTGGCCGTAGCCGGTCGACATGAAGGTAGCCGACGCGATGACCCCTCGCGACGAGGTGGTGACGGCGATGCTGCCGGGGACGCGCAGCGACGTTCTCGAGTACCTCCAGGAGCGATCGTTCTCCTCCGTACCGGTGATCGCGGAGGGCGATAACGGGCCGGAGTACCGCGGACTGATCTCCCGGCAGTCGCTCATCGACCAGCCCGACGAGGACCAGCTGGTGATGCTGATGGAGGACGTCCCGACGACCACGGCCGAAACGGATATCGAGGCCGTCGCGCGCCTGATGGTCGAGGAGGGCGCCCGGCGGGTCCCGGTCGTCGACGGGGAGTTCGAAGGGATCGTGACGGTGACCGACGTCGTCCACGCCATCGCCAGGGGGAACGTCGCCGCCGACACCGAGGTCGGCGACTGCGCGACCGACGCAATCAACACCACCTACGCGGAGACGCCGCTGCTCGTCGCGGAGGCCGAACTCTCCTACGCCGACGTCCCCTACACCGTCGTCCTCGACGACGAAGGGACGATGGCCGGCGTCCTCACGGAAGTCGACATCCTCGACGTCGCCCGCATCGTCGAGGGCGAGGAATCGACGGGGGACAACTTCCCGGATCAGGACTCCGAGTGGTCCTGGGAGGGCGTCAAGGCCGTCGGAAGCCGGACGTTTACGACCCGGGACATCGAACTGCCGAACGGTCCCGTCCGGGAGTTCATGTCCGACGACGTGGTGACGGTCACGCGGTCCCGGTCGGTCGAGGAAGCCGCCCAGGACATGATCAGCAACGACATCGAACAGATCCCGCTCGTCACGGGCGAGCGCCTCGTCGGCATCGTCCGCGACGTCGACCTACTGAGGGCGCTCTATGACGACTGAGATGACCGACGACCCGACGGGCTCGGACGACCGACCGAATGAGGCGAGGACCGACGACCGAACGGGCGAGAAACTCGTCGAACTCGCCAAGCGCCGCGGCTACTTCTTCCAGTCGGCGGGTGCTTACGGCGGCGTCGGCGGGTTTTACACGTTCGGTCCGCAGGGGGCGGCCCTGAAACAAAACGTCGAGGACGCCTGGCGCGAACGCTTCGCCGTCGCCGAGGGCAACGTCGAGGTGGACGCGCCGACGATCATGCCCGAACCCGTCTTCGAGGCCTCGGGCCATCTCGACACCTTCGACGACATGCTCGTCGAGTGTCCCGACTGCGGCGAGAGCCACCGCGCCGACCACGTCGTCGAGGACGAGACCGAGTACGAGGACGCCGAGGGCCTGCCGATCCCCGAGGTCGAGGAGATCGTCGCGGAGTACGAACTCGTCTGTCCGACCTGCGGCGCGGGCCTGGCGGGCCAGGCCGTCGAGGACTTCAACCTCATGTTCGCGACGAACATCGGCCCCGGCGACGCCCAGCCGGGCTACCTCCGCCCGGAGACCGCCCAGGGCATCTTCGTCGAGTTCCCCCGCCTGAAGGAGTACGCGCGCAACCAGCTTCCCTTCGGCGTCACCCAGATCGGTCGCGCCTACCGCAACGAGATCAGCCCCCGCCGGTCGATCATCCGAACCCGGGAGTTCACCCAGGCCGAACTCGAGCTGTTCATCGACCCCGAAACCGACGAGCCGGACCTCGCTTCCGTCACCGACGTCGACCTGACGCTCTACCCGGCGAGCGAACAGGAACGAGACGACGGCGACCTCGTCGAGACCACCGTCGGCGCGGCCGTCGACGACGGGACGCTGCAGCCGTGGATCGCCTACTACCTCGGCGTCGCCCGCGAGTGGTACGCCTCGCTCGGCGTCGACATGGAGCGATTCCGCTTCCGCCAGCACCTCGCGGGCGAGCGCTCACACTACGCCAGCGATTGCTGGGACGCCGAGGCCGAACTCGACGGCAACTGGATCGAACTCGCCGGCTTCTCCGACCGGGGCGATTACGACCTCTCGAAGCACGACGCCCACTCCGAGGATCGCTACTCGATATTCCAGCCCTACGACGAACCCAGGACCGTCGAGCGGACCGTCGTCGATCCCGACATGAGCTACCTCGGTCCCGAGTTCGGCGCCGATGCCGACCGAGTCGTCGAGGCGCTCGAAACCAAAGCGGAGCGCGACCGGGCCGCATTCGAGAGCGCGGCCGATACGGCCGCGGAACGGTCGAGCGGCGACGACTCGGAGCCGCGAGACGGCGAGTCGGTCGAGATCGACCTCGACGGCGAGACCCACGAGATCCCCGTCGAGAAAACCGGTTTCGCCGTCGAGGAACAGACCGAGTCGGGCGAGCACCTGATCCCGCACGTGATCGAGCCCTCCTTCGGCGTCGACCGGCTGGTTTACACCGTCTGCCACCACGCCTACCGCGAGGACGAGGTCGACGGCGAGGAACGGACGTATCTCGCGCTCGATCCCGAGATCGCACCCACCTTCGTCGGCGTCTTCCCGCTGCAGTCCGACGACGCGCTCGAGTCGGAGGCCCGCGAGATCGCGAGCGAGTTGCGCGCGGCCGGCCTGTCGGTCACCTACGACGACTCGGGCAACATCGGCCGGCGCTACCGCCGCCAGGACGAGGTCGGCACGCCCTTCTGCGTCACCGTCGACTTCGAAACCATCGAGAACGACCCGGCAACCGTCACCGTGCGCGAACGCGACTCGACCGCACAGACGCGGGTCGCCGTCGCGGACCTCCCGGAGACGCTGTCGGCGCTTCGCGCCGGCGACCTCGCGTTCGACGAGCTCGAGGGCTAGCGCGACCGTCGCCGTCCCCCGGCCGCTCGCACTGGCGACCGTCGGTCGTCCGTCGGATCGCCGCGAACGGTCGGCGCCGCCCCGAGAGCGACCGTCGACCCCCGCCAACGGCCGGTGCCAATCGACGTACTGAAGGTGCCACCGGCCGAGCGACGTGACGATGGCGGACGAACTGAAGCGGCGGCTGGTCCACGCGAGCGGGTCCGGACTGGTCGCACTCTTTCTCCTCGCGCGGTCTCTCGATATCGGGCTCACCTGGCAGCGCTTTCGCCTGCTGATGGTCGTCCTCGCGGCGGGAACGATCGGCCTCGAGTACCTCCGGTTGCGGGGCGGGCTGGAGTGGTGGCTCTACGACAAGCTCACTCGCGAGTACGAGCAGGACCAGTTCGCCGGCTACGGCTGGTACATGGTGAGCATGGCGCTCGTCGTGCTCGCGTTCGACTGGCGGATCGCCCTGCCCGCGATGTTGATGCTCTCTATCGGCGACCCGGTCAGCGGCTGGATCTCGGCCGATTCGCTCAGGCGGGTCAAGCGCCCGGCCGTGCTGGCCGGCATGTTCGCCGTCTGCGCCCTGCTCGCGATCCCGTTTCTCTACGAATACCCGCTGGCCGCGATCGCCGCGGCGCTGGGCGCCACGGTCGCCGACGGCGTGACCGTCAAACGCGGCGACTTCGTCCTCGACGACAACCTGACGATCCCCATCTACGCCGGCGTGCTGGCCTGGATCGCAGTCGAGTTCGTGCCGGTCTGATGCGGTCGGCCGCCGGCTGCCTCACCCGTTCAACCGCCAGAAGTCCGCGGTCAACGCCAGCGCGAACGTCACCCACAGAACGTACGGGAGCAAGAGCACCCCGGCTCGGCGGTCGACGCGGGCGAACGCCGGCACCGTCGCCAGCGCGAGCGGCCAGAGGACGACGAGTACCGCGAGGCCGGCGACGATCGACCGCAGCCCGAAGAAGGCCGGCGTCCAGGCAACGTTACACGCGAACTGGACGGCGAAGAGGCCGAGCGCGAGCGTGCGCGCCTCCGCGATTTCGGGGTCCCCGGCTCGCCAGACGAGCCAGAGCGCGACGCCCAGCAGCGTGAACAGGAGCGTCCAGACGATCGGGAACGCGATCGACGGCGGGTAGAACCACGGTTTCGTCAGGTCGCGAAACCAGGCGGTATCCAGGCCGAAGAGAACGCCCGGCACGCCGCCGACGAAATTGACGCCGACGACGAAGCCGACGAGCTGCGCGAGGGCTCGCCGGTCGAGCGGGCGTCGCCGCGAGCGAGCGCGTTCCCGCATGGGGGTACCCGACGCGCCCCACTCACGTAATCCGGTGGTGTCGGCCGATCCGCTCGACTGCCGTCTCGGACGTGAGCGCTCGCCGACCGAGTCGCCGATTCGTGGCCACCTCGGCAGCCGGGCCGCGAGCAGGAAACCGGGCTTAAATGGGTGTCTCACTGAACGGCCACCGTATTGGGGCTCCGCGAGGTCGAAGGCGTATGCCGACCTCCACGACGAATCACGGCCCCCGCGATCGCGATCTGGTCGTGGCGATCACCGACGCGATCGCCGACGCGACCGGACGGGAGCCGTTCGAACTCGAACCGCTGTACGAGACGATCGATCCCGAAGCCCTCAGCGCCCTGTTCGCCGAGCGGGAGACGGCGGACGTCAGCATCACCTTCCAGTACGAGGGCCACGCGGTTCGCATCGACGAAGCGGCCGACGTCCACGTCGACGCCGCGCCGCCGAACTGACCCGCACTGCGCTAACCGCACTCGGCCGGTCGCGGTCCAGGCGTTGCGAGGCAGGGCCGCGAGATCCGGACGCGAAGCTCGTCCGTAGCGCGCCGACAGTTGTCGCGATCAGAACTGGCGCTCGAGTTCGATCGGGTCGCTGTCGGTGTAGTACGGGCCGCCGAGTCGGCCCACGGTTTCGAGCTTCGTCGCGTCGATCTTCCCGTCGGTTTGGACCGACTCGTCGACGTGGACGTGGCGAACGTCGCCAAGCGTCAGCAGGCGGTCGTGGACGGTCATCGTTCCGTAGAGCGTACACTCCATCGTGACCGCTGCACCAGCGACGCGCGACGCGTCGATCGTCGCACACGGCGCGCGCTCGACCCCGGCGAAGTCGAACTCGCTCTCGTCGGCCGAAAGCGACGCCGAGGTGGCGTCCATCTCCTCGGCCAGCGCCTCGGTCGCGACGTTGACCGCGAACTCGCCCGTCTCGAGGACGTTTCGCGGCGTGTCCTTCAGCTCGTCGCGGTCGCCGGCCGGGACGCTGAACGAGACGACCGGTTCGGCCGAGGAGACGTAGTTGTACGCCGAGAAGGGCGCGAGATTGTCCACGCCGTCGGGACCGCGCGTCGAGATCCAGGCGATCGGCCGCGGCGAGACGGCCGTCTTGATGATGCGCCCCCGTTCGCGCGGCGAGAGGTCGGAAACGTCGTGGTCGGACATCGTCGTGGCTAGCCGCCGCGGCTACAAAGCCGTTGGCGAGGCGGCGAAGCGCTGCCAGGGACGATGATGCGCCGCCGAGGTCGGTGCAGCAGAGCTCCGTCGTGCCGAACCGGTTCGAGTGTCCTTGAGGTGGAAATCGCTCCCGTTCGATCGGTTTCTTTCTCATCGACAGCTGATCCGAGTGCTCGCTCGGTGTCCCACTTCGAGAGAGACCGTCCCGATGTCGTCCGGTGGATGTCCGTCGTTCCGTGCGGAGTTCAGACGCAGCTCCTCGTTCGATCGCACTGACCAGCGAATCGGTCCCATTTGCAACTTGTGCGGAAACGCCGGCGAAAAGATCTACCTGCGGAGATTCAGTTGGACGTTCCTTACGGTAAACGGAGGAAATACGTAGTATCGTAGGTTGGTGCAGCCGACAATCAAATCAATCTGTTACCCATCATTCGTCATCGATATCGATTTCGCCAATAAACTTCCAGTACGGCTTTCTCGAACCGTCTGGATGGCGTTCCTCGGTGACGTGATAGTGGAAGGGGCCCATCCGATGTTGCTTTCCGTTCACCGTCTCGGTTACGTACTTGACGACTTCAGTGTATCCGTCGTGTTCGATAATCCTGAGGATGTCGTCTCCAGGGTTGGGCTCCACGGGAGAGGGGTTTTCATCGTCGTAATTGAGAAGCTCCTGGGCGTGGATTATCGTTTTCCGGAGCTCTTCGGCACGTAACTGGTGTAAGGCGGTGGCGATCTCCTCCGGTAATCCCTCTGGAGGAGTGGGTTCGGCCGGATCTGTGCTCATGAATGGCTATCGGCACCGAATGCCTATAATTCATGTTGGTGACTCCGACCGGCTGGTTTTCGGGGGTTGCGCCCCCGTTCTGGTCTCCCCGGCTACCGCGCTCCCCCCGCTGAGCATGAGAAGTGTTTTGAAAGCCCAGTCTCGACTTCCGAAAGAGCTGGGAGGGGACCATGTATCTCATCGTCATCGGCGCCGGGGACATCGGCTCGCACCTGATCGGACGCGCGATTGAGGACGGGAACGACGTCGTCGTTATCGAACAGGACGAAGAACGAGCGAATCGAGCGTCGGCGGAGTACGATTGTCTCGTGCTGCACGACGACGCGAGAAACCACGACACGCTCAAAGATGCGGATATCGACCGCGCCGACGCCGTCATCTCCACGACGGACATCGACGCGACGAACATCATGGTCATGTTGCTCGCCGAAGAGCACGGCGTCCCGAACCTCGTGAGCGTCGTTCACGATCCCGACAACCTGCCCGTCTTCGAGAAGATCGGTGCGACGCTGATCGAGAACCCGCAGCATCTAATCGCGGACCACCTCTATCACTCCGTTCGGTACCCGAACGTCAGCGACTTCATCGAACTCGACCCGACCACCGAACTTATCGAGCTGACCGTCACCGAGGACGCACCGATGAGCGGCGTCCGTCTCAACACGGCCCTCGAGTCGGGAGCGCTCCCCGAAGGGGCGCTCGTGGTCGCACTCGAACGCAACGGGACGATCCAGGCGCCGAGCGGCGACACGAAAGTCCGGGCGGGCGACGAGGTGACGGTATTTACCGACGATGCGACGTTGGCCGATGCGGTGGCGGCGTTTACCGGCGAACATCCATGAGAGTCCACTATCGGACCGTCGGCCGTGATCTCGGCCGAATTTTGCAGGTCGTCTCGCTCATGCTGCTCGTTTCGATCGGCGTCGCCGGAATCAACGGCGAATTCTACGCGATGCCGACCTTCGCCATCTCCGCCGCCGCGGTCGGCGGCGTCGGTTTCGCGCTCACCCGGAAGTGTCGGGCGGCTCCGGACTCGGGAAAGCTCGAGGCGATGGTGACGGCGGCGACCGCGTGGGGTGCGGTCGGCCTGCTCGGCGGCCTTCCGTTCTGGCTCCTTGCGTGGACGATCACGGTGGATCCGTTTCCGGCGTGGGCAAACACGCCACCGATCGCCGACACGGTGGCCGTCTTCCGTCAGCCGCTGAACGGGGTCTTCGAGAGTACGAGCGGGTTCACCAGCACGGGTTTGACGATGGCATCGGTCGAGGGGGAACTCCCGCGATCGCTCCAGTGGTGGCGGTCGTTCACGGAGTGGATCGGCGGCGTCGGCGTCATCGTCCTCACCGTCGCGATTCTCGCTCGACCGGGCAGCGGATCGCTGACGCTGTACGAGAGCGAGGCACGGTCGAAGAAGATTCACCCGAGCGTCGTCTCGACGGTCACCGAGATCTGGAAGATTTACCTCGGGATCACGATCGCCGGCATTCTGCTCTTTATCCTGGCCGGAATGGGGCCCTGGGACGCGATCAATCACGCGATGACCGGAATTTCCACCGGCGGGTTCTCGGTTCACGCGGATTCGATCGGCCACTATGACAGCCCGCTCGTCGAGTACGCGGTCGTCCCGGTGATGGTCGCCGGGAGTATCGCGTTCCCGATCCACTACCTGATTCTCAAAGGTGAAGTGCGGAATTTCTACGCAGACATACAGACCCGGTGGGTGTTCATCTGGTTTACCGTCGGAACCATCGTACTGACGGCGCTTCTCTCGTCAACCGGTCAGTACGCCACGTTCGAAGAGACGTTCAGGATCGCGCTGTTCCAGTTCGTCTCCGCGACGTCGAATGCCGGCTTCGGGACGACGACGATCGGCGATGGAACCGAACAGGTCTGGTCAGCCGGGTCGACGTTGCTGCTCTGTCTCGGGATGCTCACCGGCGCGGCGGCAGGATCCACCGTCGGCGGTCTCAAACTCATCCGCGTCCTCATCCTGCTCAAGGGCACGGCGTGGCAGATCAGAAGCGTCTTCGTCCCAACGAGTGCAGTCCGACACCTCCGGCTGGGCAAACGGACGCTCGAACAGAATCAGGTCGAGAAGGAGTACACGGAGGCGGCGGTCGTGTTCGTCCTCTGGATCCTCTTTCTTATGGCTGGCGTTGCCGTATTTCTGTGGACGCTCCCATCGGCCTACCCCGTGGAGTACATTATCTTCGAGGTGATGAGCGCACAGAGCACCGTCGGCCTCGACGCGGGTATCACTGGACCCGCAATGCCGACCGCGGCGAAGACAATGTTGATTTTCAATATGTGGATCGGGAGGCTGGAAATTATCCCCGTTGCCGTGCTGTTGGGGGCCGTGTTACGGCGGCTCGATGGCTATACGTGACTCACGAGGCGCGCGACCCCGGCGAAGTCGAACCCGCTCTCGTCGGCCGAAAGCGACGCCGAGGTGGCGTCCATCTCCTCGACCAGCGCCTCGGTCGCGACGTTGACCGCGAACTCGCCCGTCTCGAGGACGTTTCGCGGCGTGTCCTTCAGCTCGTCGCGGTCGCCGGCCGGGACGCTGAACGAGACGACCGGTTCGGCCGAGGAGACGCAGTTGTACGCCGAGAAGGGCGCGAGATTGTCCACGCCGTCGGGACCGCGCGTCGAGATCCAGGCGATCGGTCGCGGCGAGACGGCCGTCTTGATGATACGTCCCCGTTCGCGCGGTGAGAGATCGGCGACGTCGTGGTCGGGCATCGTCGTGGGTAGCGCCCGCGGCTACAAAGCGGTTGGCGAGGCGGCGAACGAGCGTCCCGCGGCCGAATCGGTAGGGCCATCGTCGTAGCGCAGTATTGGAGGCGTCGGCCGCACGAAGCGACCTCCGCTACCCGGTACCCGACGTTAGTTTCACCTAATGACTAGTACTATATTACCCATCGAGTCAACTATCAGAACGGAAGCCACGCGCTCCGAGGGGTAGAAATGCCCCGGGTGCTGGGACACCCGAGACGTGGCTTCCAAGAACCCTTCCAGGGGTTTTGGTTGCCATGATTGCGTACACACCTCCGAGACAAAAAGGTCTCGCACGCTCGCGGTACGGAGAGTCGAATCGCTATCCGTCGTCGACTTCAGATTTCGGAAATCGGGAGCCGAGATCCACCGGACGGTCTTCGGGCCACTACCGCGGTGATCTCGGATGAAATCCGTCGAGCGAACGACCGGCGGTACGGGGGAGACGCCTCGAAACGGCACGTGCTACCGGTGTGGTCGCACCGTGGCGCCACCCGCACTCTTCAGAATCGACGTCGCACCGCCGGCCGCGCTCGTGGAGAAGTACGCGGACGCGGTGCGATACTGCTGCGAGGGGTGTGCGGCCGGGATGAATCTGTCCGACGTCTCCCGACGGTGGACGGCGAGCGCTCGCCGGGGAGCCGAACCGTCGGACGAATAACCACATTGGAAATCCACTTCCACCTCGCTATCTCAATCCTTAACCGAACCGGCGACGAAGTCCGGCCAATGGCAGCGACGGACGAGGAGGTCCCCTCCATCGAACATCCCCTGCTGGAGTCCGACTTCCTAGAGCGGCGACGCTACCAGCTCCAGCTTGCGGGGACCGCCGCCGACGACCACACGCTCGTCTGTCTCCCCACCGGGCTCGGCAAGACGACCGTGAGCCTGCTGGTGACCGCGCGGCGGCTCGACGAGGTCGGCGGCACCGCCCTGATGCTCGCGCCGACGAAGCCGCTCGTCCAGCAGCACGCCGACTTCTACCGCGAAGCCCTTCAGATTCCCGACGAGGAGATCGTCGTCTTCACGGGCGAAGTCAGTCCGGACGATCGGTCGGCGCTGTGGGCGGAGGCGACGGTCGTGATGGCCACGCCGCAGGTGATCGAGAACGACCTCGTCGGCGGGCGCATCTCGCTTTCCGATGTCACGCACCTCACCTTCGACGAGTGCCACCGCGCGACGGGCGAGTACGCCTACAACTACATCGCCGAGCGCTACCACGCCGACGCGGCGGATCCCCTCGTCACCGGCATGTCGGCCTCGCCGGGCGGCGACGAGGAGGCGATCCTCGAGGTCTGTGACAACCTCGGCCTGCGCGACGTCGCGGTGATGACCCGGGAGGACGCCGACGTCGAGGAATTCACCCACGACACCGACGTCGAGTGGGAGCGGATCGACCTTCCCGACGAGGTTCTGGAGATCCGCGACGCGCTGAACGAGGTGATCACCGACCGCCTGGAGAAGCTCAAAGAACTCGGCGTCGCCTCCTCCACCCAGCCCGACCAGTCCCAGAAGGACCTCAACGAGATGCGCGCGGAGCTGCAGAAGCTGATCAACAACGACCAGTCGGAAGGGTACAAAGGGATGTCCGCCCACGCGGAGGTGATGAAGCTCCGCCAGGCGGTGACGCTGGTCGAGACCCAGAGCGTGGAGGCGCTGCGGCGCTACTTCGAGCGCCAGCGCAACCAGGCGCGATCGTCGGGGGCGTCGAAGGCCAGTCAGCGCATGGTCTCGGATCCGCGCGTCCGCGAGGCGATGCGCAAGGCCGAGAACTTCGACGAACTCCACCCGAAGTACAGCAAGGCGCGGATGCTGCTCGCCGAAACCCTCGGTCTGGAGGACGGCGAGCGCGTCATCGTCTTCACCGAGTCGCGGGACACCGCGGAGGCGCTGACGGACTTCCTCTCGGAGAGCTTCGACGCGCGCCGGTTCGTCGGCCAGGGCGACCGCGAGGGCTCGGACGGCATGACCCAGACCGAACAGCAGGCCGTCCTCGAGGACTTCCGCGCCGGCGAGTTCGAGGTACTGGTCTCGACCTCGGTCGCCGAGGAGGGACTCGACGTTCCCGAGGTCGACCTCGTGCTCTTCTACGAACCCGTCCCCACGGCTATCCGGTCGATCCAGCGCAAGGGCCGGACGGGCCGCCAGTCGGAGGGGCGCGTCGTCGTGCTGATGGCCGAGGACACCCGCGACGAGGTCTACTTCTGGATCTCGCGACGCCGGGAGAAGGAGATGGAATCGGAGCTACGCCAGCTCAAGCGCATGGCCGACGACCTCGCCGACGAACTCGACGACGCCCAGCAGTCCCTGGCCGATTTCGACGCGAGCGAATCGGCGGAGCCGGGAGAAGCGGACGAGCCGGCCGGATCCGGATCGGAGAGCGCCGGGACGGCAGCGGACGGGGCCGGCGAGGGTGGGACCGCGACGGGCGGCGCGACGACGTCGGCGGAGGCCGCCGGCGCCGGTTCCAGTCGAAACGGAGGGGTCGGCGGACAGCCCGGGCTCCAGGATTTCGCCGGCGAAACCAGCGACGATGCCGACGACAACCCCTCCGTTTCGGGTGGAGACGAGACGGGCACCCCGGCGCCATCGGGCGATTCCGGCGCAATCGAAATCGTCGCCGATCAGCGGGAGATGGACGCCACCATCGCTCGCGACCTCTCGAAGCGCGAGGACGTGTCGGTTCGACTGGAGACGTTAGACGTCGGCGACTACGTCTGCTCGGACCGCGTCGTCGTCGAGCGCAAGTCGACGGCGGACTTCGTCGACTCGCTGGTCGGCGGGGAGCGGTCGGTCTTCGAGCAGGTCGGGGCGATGGCGCGCCACTACAGTCGACCGGTGGTCGTGATCGAGGGCGAGGGGCTCTACGAGCAACGGGATCTGCACCCGAACGCGATCCGCGGGGCCCTGTCGAGTCTCGCGGTCGACTTCGACGCGAGCGTGCTCCGCACCGAGAGCGAAGCCGACACGACGGACCTCCTGGAGGTCATCGCCGGCCGCGAACAGGAGGTCTCGGATCGGGAAATCTCCGTCCACGGCGAGAAACAGGACAAGACCCTCGGCGAACAGCAGGAGTACGTCGTCGCATCGATCGCCGAGATCGGGCCCGTGACGGCGCGTGCGCTCCTCGAGGAGTTCGGCACGGTCGAGGCCGTCATGACAGCGCGGAAGGACGACCTGCTCGGGGTCGAGGGCGTCGGGCCCGTCACCGCCGAGCGGATTCGCGAGGTCGTCGGCAGCGACTACGCGGGGTAAGGCGACCGTTCACTTCGTCGACGTCGTCTTCGCGGCCGCAGAACCGCAGCATGCTCTCACGCCGGATGGTCCGCGAGCGGGAGGTACCGCGCCAGCGCCGCGTCGGGCGTCGGAAGCTGCCCCGCGATCGACCAGTCGCCGGCTCGGCGAGCCAGCAGCGTCCCCTGGTGGGTGGCCGCCAGCAAGTCGCCGTCGACGACGCCCCAGCCGACGACCACCTCGTCAGCCGCGGGCGCGTCGATCGGCTCCAGCGAGTCGCTACCGTCGCGGGCGACGAACAGACCGTGACCGTCGTCTTCGTTCCACGAGGTGGAGGAACTCGGCGCGAGACCCGCGTAGACGGCGCCCTCGTGGACGATCGATTCGCGCGCGTAGCGCTGGGAGACGCCGGTATCCAGCCGGGTCCACGTCCGTCCGACGTCGGTCGAACGAAAGAGTCCGCTGCCCGTCGAGGCGACGATCGTCTCGGCGTCGGCCGGCGCGAGGTGGTGGACGTCGTCCGTGTGGGGAGCGTCGAAACCATCGATACGGCGGGCCGTCCAGGTCTCGCCGCCGTCTTCGCTGACGTGGACGCCGCCCACCTCGACCCCGGCGATCAGTCGGTTCGGCGCATCGGGGTGAGTTTCGAGGCTGCGGACCTGCGAGATGCCGTCGTGGCGCGGGATCCCCCAGTCCTCGCGCTCGGCGAGTCGGCGAAAGCCCGCGACCGGATCCCAGTCGGCCGCGTCGGTCGGCAGGCTCGAGTCGACGTCAGCGACGAAGCAACCGCTCGGGCGCGTGCCGGCGTAGAGCCGCCCGCCCGACGGCGAAACGGCGACGGCGTAGACTGCGTCCCGGGGAACCGGTAGTTCCGTCCACTCGCGGCCGTTCCAGGAGTGAACGAGGCCGGACTCCCCGGCCGCGAGCAGCCCCCGGCGTCCGTCGAAGGCGACCGATGCGAGCCGATACACCGACCCGGAGGCGAGAACGCGATCGGTCGCGACCGATGCTCCGTCGGCGATGCCGGTGATCCGATAGACGCCGTCCGTGCTTCCAGCGTACAACATACGACGGACTCGAACCGGACGCGGGGTAAACCTTCGCGGAACTGATATTTTGTAGCCCCGTTGACGGGAGTCCGGCCGACGGATAGGCCCCCAGGGAACCGACTGGTCATTCAGCCAGGGCGGCTTGCTCCCGGTCGGCCGCGCGTTCGGGAGCGGACTCGACGCCGGCGTACGCGACGAGTTCGGTGCCGAGTTCTCGGACGCGATCCGCGAGATCGGCGTCGAGTTCGCCGTCCGCCACGGCGCGTCCCGAGTTCGGAATCGCGACCTCGAGCGGCAGCGTCCAGGCGTGCAACGAGCGGGCGACCGCGCGCAGGTGGGAGAGCGCGGGCGTCGGGAAGTCGCCGCCGGCGACGCAGAGCAGCCCGACCGTCGCGCCCTCGAACTGGTCGATGCGACAGTAATCGAGCGCCGTCTTCAGCGCCGAGCTGAACGTACCGTGATACAGGGGCGTCCCGAGCAGAATGGCGTCGCCGGAACCGATCACGCGTCTGAGCCGATCGGCGTCACCGGCTTCGTGATGGTCCGAATCGTACGGCGGCAGGTCGTACTCGCGTAGATCAACCAGCGTCGTGTCCGCACCGGCCCCTTCGGCGGCCTCGAGCGCGACGCGCAGCGAGACGCGCGTCGCGCTGTCCTCGGCCAGGCTCCCGCAGATCGCGACGATGTGGGTCGTCCGTGCCATGATCGCGTACTCGTTCGTCCGCGTCGAATCCGCATATAGGCTCGCGGAAACCAGTTATTGTTGGATTACTTATTGTTCTGTCCCGGCGGCTCGGCGTCGAGCGAGTCGACGATCGTCGACGCGAGGCGATCGGCCACGCCGTCACCGTCCGCGAACGACAGGTAGGGTTCGATCAGTTCGAGTTCCAGCAGCACGGGGCCGTCGTCGCGCATCACGCAATCGACCCGGGCGTACGGGAGCGAGTGGGGTTCGATTCCGAGACGCCCCACCGCCGCACGGAGGACGTCCCTCGCCCAGCCGATCGTCGTGCTCGCCGGCGCGTACTCGGCTTCGGCGTCGAAATTCGCCTCGACGCCGAACGAGTCGGGCGTTCGAAGGTCGCGCCACGCGTGGCTGTACTCGCCGCCGAAGAAGACGAGCGACCGTTCGCCGTTCGCCACCTCGGGGAGGAACGCCTGGACGAGGGCACCCCGGCGTGAGAGACGCGGGCCGTCGTCGCCGTCAGATGCCGTCCTCCCGTGCTGACGGGCGCCGCGAAACCTGCGTTCGAAGCGACGCTGGTCGTCCGGCGCCGTCTCGCGCGTGGTCGTCCACGCCCCCGCCGCGCTGGTCCCGATCGTCGGCTTGACGATCGCCCGCTCCCAGCCGCTACGCTCGAGGATCGCGGCGAGGTCGCGTTCGCGCGTGTCTTCGACTAGGACGGACGGGACGACGGCGACGCCCGCCTCGGCGAGTTCGAGCAGGTAGGACTTGTGCATATTCCAGCGGACCACGTCTGGCGGGTTCCGGACCACGACGCCCGCCCGCTCGAGGTCGGAAAGCCAGTCGCGAAACCGCGACGGGTCGAGGTAGTACTTCCAGCAGGACCGTAACACGGCCGCGTCGTAGTGCGCCCAGTCGACCGTCGAATCCGACCAGCGGACGCTCGCCGCGTCGTACCCGCGGCGTTCGAGCGCGGCGAGCAGTCGCCGTCCGTCGTCCGTCAGATCCGGCGCGTCCTCGCCGGTGACGATGGCGATTCGCTCCATAGGCGACGCTGACCGCGAGCCGGTAAAAGCGCTCGCGGAAGTGTATTTGTGTTTCGCGACCGATACGATGACGGCCGGAAACCGGCGGATGGTCCCCTCGCGGCTCAGGGAGCCGCCTCAGTGGACCTTCAGCTCCACCCGACGGCCGTCCGGATCGCGGACGTACGCCGCCCAGGCTCGACCGTAGGCGCCGTATCGTTCGTACGGTTCGCCGTCCTCGACCTCGACGCCCGCCTCGCGAAGGTCCGCGAGGAACGCCTCGAGTTCCTCGCGCGAGTCGGTCTCGCTCGAGCGGAGCAGGAGACAGAGGTGTTCGCCGCCGACGTCGATCGCCTCGTCGGTCGGGACGAGGTGGACGTGGCGCCCGCCCGCCGCGACCGCGACGTAGGGGACCTCGCCGCTCTCGTACCGATCGCGATCGCGCACGGGCATGCCGAGTAAGCCGTGGTAGAATTCGAGCGCGCGGTCGAGATCGGCGACGCGAATCGCCGCGTGGTCCAGGTCGACGACGGCCCCGTTCATACCGAAGATTCGAACGTTGCGGGCAATAGCAATTCGGGTCGATAAATGTTCGTTCGAAGACACCACTAGCGACCGGTCCGACGTGACCGCCAGGATTAATTTATTGTAATCAAATATGTTCAACAACTTTATGCTGTAGCGACATCATCAGGAAATTAGTGATGGGAGACGGAGGTGACGGGTGGTGCTGCCCTGAGTGTGCCGGGCGGCTCCGCCCCTCGGGGACGGAACGGTTCTGTGAAGAGTGCGGACTCGTCGTCGACGGGGACCCGATCGACCGCGGCCCGGAGTGGCGCTCGTTCGAGGCGGAGACGCGGCGACGAACCGGCGCGCCGCTGACCAGATCGCGTCACGATCGCGGCCTCTCGACGGAGATCGGTTACCGGGCGGCGGGGCGGATCACCGGCCGGAAACGAACGCAACTATCGCGCATGCGACGGGAACACGCGCGAGCGAGGATTTCGACGACGGCGAAACAAAATCAGGTCAGCGGCTACACCGAAATCGGACGGCTCGTCGGCGACCTCTCGCTGCCAGGCGACGCCCGCGAGGAGGCCTGTCGACTCTTCGAGACCGCACAGACGGCGGGGCTCCTGCCGGGCCGATCGGTCGAGGGATTCGCCGCGGCCTGCGTCTACGCCACCGCGCGCTCGATCGACCTGCCGCGGACGATGACGGAAGTTCTCGACGAGGCGCGGGCCGAGGCGAGCGAACTCAAGACGGCCTACGCGGCGATGAACCGCGAACTCGGCCTGCCGACGGGCCCGATCGACCCGGCGACGTACCTGCCGCGGTTCGCCTCGGAACTCGATCTCGACGCCGACGTCGAGCGCCAGGCCAGGCGGTACCTCGCGACGCTCTCGGCGAACGACGCGATCGGGGCCAGCAACCCCGGCGGCGTCGCCGCGGCCTGTCTCTACCGGGCGGCAACCGAACGCGGCTGTGACGTGACGCAGGTCGAGGCCGGCGAGGTAGCCGGCGTCTCGCCGGTCACGATCAGGTCGACCGTGCGGCGGGTTCGCGAACTCGCCTGAGAAAGGGGGCGGCGTTGGACCACAACGGCTTTTTCGGTCCCGTCAGCAGTCAGTGGTATGGGCCGTTCGACGTCTGAGCTGCTCGGCGCGCTCGTCGCGGTGACGGCCGTCGCGACGCTTCCGCTCGGCATCCTCGCGACGCTCTTCATCGGCTGGCAACTCGGAACGGCCGTCTTCGTCCTCGGCTGGTTCCTCGTCGTGCCGACGCTCGCGATCCTGGCGGGAGTCATCGAGGACGACGAACGCGAGCGGGTGAGCGACCGCGACGCGGCCGCGAACGAATCCGATCCGCTCGAGACCCTGCGCGAACGCTACGCTCGCGGCGAGATCGGCGAGGCCGAATTCGAGCGCCGCGTCGACGAGTTGCTCGAGACGGACCCGGACGAACCCGAGTCGCGGGTCGGCGGTCGAGAGCGCGAGTACGAGTGAGTGCCCTCGCTCGCGAGAAGCTACATCTATCAACTCGACTACCACGAGGGAAACCACGTTGAGAAGTAGTTCCAGACCGCCTCTATGTGGATCGACCGCCTTCGCTCCTTCTGGCGGGGGAGTCCAGCCAGTGCACTCCGCTGGCTCAGATAGTTTCGACACCTCTATAACCCAGATCGACCGAATCAAGCGCCCAATGGCCGAACGCCGGCCGAGGAGGCGCTTAACTGTACAATGCCGTTTTCTATCTTTACACTCGAAATCGCCACCTCCTCACTTATTCAAATATCTATCTGAATACCACCCTCAAAGCCACTCATAATTAATGTCGTTTCTAGGATCTATATTCTTCCACATGCCAGAATCAGTATGCATAAGAATGATGTCCGAAACAACATCGCCAAAGTACCATATCTCGGTGGAAGGTCGAGTGTCACCCTCTTCATATGTGAGATCCCACATCCTTCCATAACCCGAAACAAGTTCAATCTGTCCCAAAGAGTTTGTGTCATAGAAACCATCATCACCGCCTGAGTTTATCCCGTTTTGAAATGACGCTGACTGTTCTGGCGCATTATATGGATCAAGATCAATAGTGAATTTTAAATGAGCCCATTCTGGGGGCCAGTCGTCACACTTTCGATGTATCCATCCAAATCCATGGTCCTCACAATATGAATTAGCCGACCCAATAGCTGACGCCGTCGTTCCAATAGAACCGGCCGCAGCCAACAATGTACTTTTTCGAAGAAGCGATCGACGCGACAAGCCATCTTTATGGTCTCTAACCATACCCAACAATCATCGGAAGGTGGTATAAATATTTCGATCTAGATTTATCTAATGTATAGTTAATAGAATAATATAGATATATACTACACAATAATATAATTGGAACCTGGCACTGCTAACAGCTCTTTTGATGAATGGTAGAGGGGCAGGAACTATACATTTCGTCCCTAACGAACACCCATACCGAGGTTAAGAGAAAAGAGGTGGCATAAAAAAGGATAACCTCCGGCAGTATTAGTGGTGTCTCACACAGGAGATCAAGCGGTTCGCGGTAACACTTCTGCAAGAATATCCGCAGACATAGCAGCGAAAAGACGACGTAGTTGCCGAACCCGTCACCTTGTGAACAGTGGGTCCACCTTGTTAACCAACGCTATTTCGAACCATCGTCATCACTTATCAAGTAATGCGGTAAATTTTGGTCAAGGTCACCGTCTAGTTTAACACCTCCGCTGGCCGCTGGTCGTCGAGCGATTGTTGCGGTCGTTGTATGTTATAGTGGACAAACTGTTCAAGGCACTCTCTGATGCTGGTCCGACTACCCACCCACGAATTATGGAAGCGGTCAACGCGCATTTTCAGCGTATGGAACCGCTTTTCGATCAGGTTTTGCTCGGCGTAGTCGAGCCGACTGCTCAATCCTAATCGAGCGAGGGCAGTCAGATACCCGTATCAATCGACGAGAAACCGTGCTTGGGAGAGATCGTGTTTCTCAGTTAATCGATGCAGGAACGCAGCAGCTGGATCGGTGCCACGTCGTCCGAACAACGCGACATCGAGAATCAGCCGCGAGTCGAGGTCGATTGCAGCGTATACCAAGACCAGTCGCCGTTAATCTTGACAGCGGTCTCGTCGACCGCGACCCGCCGACGGCGTCGCCGTCGGCGGGTCTGGCACGCTGTCAGCCAGCCGATGCACCCAGTGCCAGATTGCCTGGTAAGGTCGTCCTACGCCGATCAAACGGAGAATTGGTTGTGTTTCTCTGAGTGAACAACCGGTCGCTTGGAGCCGGACGGCGAACATCCTGACGGGCGTCGCCGTCCGCTCTCGCTCCCAACATTCATCAAATTCCGCCGCGTAACTCTTGCTGATCAGGTCTGCGAGCATTGTTCCAACTCAACTCTAGACCTGCTCACTTCTCAAACCACCCTAACTAGACGGTGCCAGGTCAAGAATTATCCAGAATTTCCCGCTTCAATTCGCTTAGTTCAAACTGATAAAGCCACCCCTTTCCGGTGATCAGCAGAGAAATATCCCCACATATAAAATACTGACAGGATATTATAATTATTATAACGGTTACAATGGGAAACGAATTCTTCTCCCCTAGCATTCACAGGCACCGCAATTAATTATCCACAGGACACCAATTTCGAACCAAAATACACAACCTAAGTAGTCCGCAAGTGATCCGTCTTCGGTTCGTAGACCTCGCCCTTCTGTTTGAGCTTCTCGATCTCGTGTTCGGCTTTCGACTCGTCCATGCCGATCTCGCCGGCGCGTTCGAGGACGACATCGGTCGGCGCGCCCTCGTCGTACTCCTCCTCGACGTCGGCGATGAGCGCCTTGATGTTCTTGATGCGGTCGCGCTGGGACTTCGAGGTGCCGGCCTCGACGATGTCGGCGTCGAACTCGCCCGTCTCCGGGTCGACGCCGATGTCCT
The DNA here is from genome assembly GCF_023093535.1 of Halovivax limisalsi. Classification (NCBI taxonomy): domain Archaea; kingdom Methanobacteriati; phylum Methanobacteriota; class Halobacteria; order Halobacteriales; family Natrialbaceae; genus Halovivax; species Halovivax limisalsi. The sequence continues at coordinate 974,325 of NZ_CP095757.1, read as the reverse complement.
GGAGGCAGGCGCGCGTGATCTCGATGATACGCTCTGCGTCCTCGCGACTGACGGTATCGGAGAGGCGGATGCGGGCGCTGGCTTCCGCCAGGCGCACTAATGCTTCGAGCTGACGGGCGGTGACCGGGACCGGTGCGTCCTCGTCGACGCCCTTCGAACGCAGGTCGACGTAGAAGTCCTGGATCGCCTCGCGGGCGTCTTCCGTCATCCGCGGGTGGCAGTTCTGCTTGGCGTAGGCGACGTACTTCCGGAGGAGGTCGGCGTCGATCGCCGGGTCCACGGTCTCGGTCATCTCCTCGATCTCGTCGGTGGTGACGTCGTGCGAGGTCATCTCCTCGCGCTGGGTGGTCAGCTCGCCGGCGTAATTCGTCCGCAGGATGTGCTCTGCGAGGTTGGCGTCCTTCTCCTCGTCGGGCTGGTCCGTGACCGTGAAGATGAGGTCGAATCGCGAGATGAGGGCCGGTTCGAGGTCGATCTGCTCGCCGATGGGTTCGTACTGGTCGAAGCGACCGTACTTCGGGTTCGCCGCGCCCAGCAGCGAACAGCGAGACTTGAGAGTCGCGTTGATGCCGGCCTTGGACACCGAAATCTTCTGCTGCTCGAGCGCTTCGTGCATGGCCGAGCGATCGTCCGGCGCCATCTTGTCGAGCTCGTCGACGGCGGCGATCCCCTGGTCGGCGAGGACGAGGGCACCGGCTTCGAGCGACCACTGCTGGCCGTCGCCGAAGTCGTCCCTCACAGCAGCAGCGGTAAGCCCAGCGCTACTGCTGCCCTTCCCGGAGGTGTAGACCGACCGGGGCGCGATATTTTGTATATATGATAAGAGCTGCGATTTACCCGTACCGGGATCACCGATCAGCAACATGTGGAGGTCACCGCGGATCCGGGAGCCGTCGGGGAGGTGCTTGGTGACGCCGGAGAAGAGCTGGAGCATCATCGAGAGCTTCTCCTGCTCGTAGCCGTAGATCGAGGGGGCGATGGAGTCGACCATCCGCTCGTAGATGTCCTCGCGCTCGGAGAGGCGGACGATCTCGGCCTTGTCGTCCTCGGTGATGTCCATGTCCTCGAACTGTTCCTCGTCGATCTCGACGGAGACGCCCTCCATGTAGAAGTCGAAGACGGGCGACTTCTCCTGGTCGGTGCCCTGCTGTTCGAGCCGGAGGACGCCCGTCGCGGAGACGTGATCGCCCGGCGTGACCTCGCCGGTGATGTCGTCCTCGATGTGGATGTCGATCGCCTGCGGCGTCTCGCCGCCGCGCAGGCCCTCGGGACTCTCCTGAATGCGCAGCTTCTGGGAGTCGACGAACTCCGACTGGTCGAAATTGACCTGGAAGGGACCCTGTCGCTCGCAGCCCTGACACTCGTGGGGCTCCTGGAAGTCGCTCGTCGACTGCGGGATGCGCGTGAGGGTGCCACAGAGCTGGCACTCGAAGGCGGCCTCCTCGACCTTCGGGCGGACGTCCGTCGCCTTGCGAACGATGCCGCGAACCTCGACGAGGCGGTTCATGTGCTCGGCGCGGATCTCGCGGATCTCGGGCGACTCCGTCTCCGGGAGGTTGCGAATCCTGACGTGCGCGCGCCCGAGGCTGACGTCGATCGGGAGGTCGTAGAGCCGCAGCGCCTCCTCGGCGTAGCGCTGGAGCTGTTCGGGCTGGGCCAGGTAGTCGTCGGCCAGATCCGGGTCGTAGCGATAGAGATCGTCCCAGTCGACCGCGAGCGAGCGCTGTTCCGTCGGATAGCGCTGGGCGAGTTCCTTGATCGCCCCGTCGTAGTAGTCGCGGAAGAACCGATCGAACGAGTCGATGAGTTCTTCGTTCCCCGCTTGCGCCATTGCACTCGCCTAGGGCGGTCATCCCGTATAAACCCGCGTACATCCGAGTGGTACTAGAGCGCCGCACTGTCAGCGCCGGTGACGGAGACGGGCGTTCGGTACGCCACCAGACCCGCAGTCTCCCGATCGATCGCCCGATGGACTGGGCCCGGTGGCCGACTCGGGCCGACTGCCGAGCAGGCGTGTGACCGCGTCCCGACCGCCGCCACCTGGCAACAGCCTTAAATACCCGCCCGTCGGGAGTACCCACGCATGGACGAGAAGACGGAGGAATTGCGCGATATCTTCACGAGCGTGACCGACGAGGAGACGGTCACCGAGTCCCAGGAGGACGAGCGCGGGTCGCTCGACCAGGACGATCGGACGGTCGAAGAGCGCGTCGAGGGCGTCGTCGAACAGATGCAGGACCGATACGGATTCGAGACGTCGCTCTCGACGTCGGAGCTGGTCGCCGTCGCCTACGAGTTCTACGAGGGACACTCGGACGCGGCGATCGCCGACGAACTCGGCGTCGACGCGACCGACGTGTTCCAGGCGCGCATGGCCTTGCACCTGATCGACGAGGACGAGGTCCCCGAGATCGATCTCGGCGCGCTACGGGAGCGCGAGGCTGACGAGGCAACGCTGGCGACGGAGTACGACGTCTCCGTCGACGAGATCGAACGCTATCGCGCCATCGCGGCGGCGCAGGCCGAATCGCGCGCGGCGAACGACCGCTACCGCGACGAGTTCGACAGCCTGCTGGCCGACGCCGACCTCACCACGCGCATGGCCGCCGACGCCCGCGAGGACGGCCTCGAGGACGCGACCGAGGGGATGGAGACCGACGTCTCGTTCTGACGCTCTTCTCGTTCGAAGGTTTATATACTAACGGCGGGCGAGAGGCCCCGTGTCACTCGTCACGTTCAGCGAGTTACGGTCGGCCGCGTACTGTCCTCGCCAGTGTTACTACGATCGCGTCGCCGACGGCCGGGAACCGCCGCCGCGCGTCGAGCGGATCCGCGAGCTGGCCTTCCGGTACGCGGACTCCCTCACCGCCGATCACGAATCGCTCGCGTCGGCGCCGATCGCGGTCGATCCGGCGACCTACCAGGCGCGGCTCAACCGCGCGCGGACGACGAACGACCGGTGGGACGACCTCTGTTCGCCCGCCGACCGCGAGGTCCTCGTCGCGGGGCGGGACTGTCGCGGCATCGTCGACAAGGTGCTCGATTCGCCGCTCGAACCCGCCGTCGTCGCGACCGGCGCGCCGCCCGACCGCGGCGTCTGGGAGACCCACTCGGTCACGGCCGTCGCCGCCGCGAAGGCGCTGGCCTGGGCCAACGGGGAGCCGGTCGAGACGGCCACCGTGGAGTACCCGGCCCACGGCGTCGTCCGACGGATCGACCTGACGACGCGACGAAAAGCCGCCTACCGCCGCACGCTTCGTACGGTCCGTGAGATCGACGGTCCGCCGCCGCGGATCGACGACCGTTCGAAGTGCGAGACCTGCACCTACGCGCCCCGGTGCGGTGTCCGGACGCGAACCCTTCGCTCGCGGCTTGAGCGTCGTCGCGGATAACCGACCGTCGCTTCGACGCGAGCCCCCGACTCAGTTCGCCGCGAGCCAGCGTTCGATCCGCTCGGCGTCCGCGCCGCGGCGGTGAATCGTCTCCGTCGAGACGTCGACGACGGTGCTCTCGGTGCCGCCGGTCTCGCCGCCGTCGAGGACGACCGCGGCCGCCTCGCGGATCGCGGGGTCGACGTCCCTCGCCGTCCGGGCGCTCGGATTGCCGCTGACGTTCGCGCTGGTCGCCGTGATCGGGCGCTCGGCCCGCTCGCAGAGTCGCAACGCGAGCGGGTGATCCGGGACGCGAACGCCGACGCGCTCGCGACCGGACGTCAACACGTCCGGGACGCTATCGCGGCGGCGACAGAGTACCGTGACGGGGCCCGGCAGGAACGTCGCCATGAATCGGCGTTCCCGGTCGCTCGCGTGGACGTGTTCGAGCGCGGCGGGCACCGACGGCACCGCGAGCGAGATCGGGTTCGAGCGGTCGCGGCCCTTCGCCTCGAAGACGCGCTCGACCGCCGCCGGATTCGTCGCGTCCGCGCCGAGGCCGTAGACGGTTTCGGTCGGGTAGACGACCAGCTCGCCGTCGGCGACGGCCTCGGCCGCCTCGCGGATCGCACTCATACTCGATAGTGGGGAATCGGGGAGAAAAAACGTAGCGTTCGAATCGGTCGGGATCGGTTACAGATCGTCGATCGCGGCTTCGACGTCGTCGTACGGCGGCGTGTCGGGCCACTCCTCGGCCACCCAGGCGTACTCGATCGTCCGCTCGTCGTCGAGAACGAAGATCGCCGGCCGGGGTTCCGCGATGGCCGCCATGCCGTCGAGGTCGTGGACGACGCCGTAGGCCTCGGCAACCTCGTTCGCGGGATCCGAGAAGACGCCGTAGGGCAACTCGTTCTCGTCGAGAAAGCGGACGAGTTCGTACGGACTCGAGATGGAGACGGCGACGACGGTCGCCGCGTCGGACCCGGGATCGGTCGCGGCGACGGCATCGTCGGCGTCGGCGCCGTGGACGGGATCCGCGATCCCGACGCCGCGATCGCGAAGCTCGGTCAGCGTGTACTTCGCGAGGAAGGCGCCGGCCATCGTCGTGAAGACCAGGACGGTGGGACCGTCGTCGGCGATCGACGCGAGCGAGCGGTCGGCCCACTCCTCGGCGGTCGCGAGCGGGCGGGTGAAGTCGGGCGCCGTCTCGCCGACGGCGACGTGATCGGTCGGGCCGAGGTCGACGACGTCGAAGTCGACCACTCAGTCTTCACCTCCGGCCGCGACGGCTGACACCTCGTCGGTCGCCGACTCCCCGTAGGTCGTCTCCAGGTACGAGACGATGTTCGCGCTCTCGGCCATCGTCACCCCGGTCCGCTCGTCGACGACGACGGGGACCGTTCGGGTGCCGGCGACGCGTTTGACGGCGTTTCGTCGGGAGTGAAGCGGTTCGACGAAGCGGGAGTGGTACGCGAGGTCCAGCTCGTCGAGGACTCTGACGACGCGCTCGCAGTACGGACAGCCCTGGAGCCGGTAGAGCGTTATCGACGGGGTTTCGGTGGTCGAGGCAATCGCGTCGGACGACATGGAACCCCCTACGGACCGAAGCGCCGAAAACGGCCCGGTTGCGGCACCGGTCGCCGGGAGGGGACGTTCGCGGTCGCGGGTGCCGGGACGACCGAACGCTCGGCTCGCCGGGGCCCTCAATCCGGTCTAATCGGAATGTACGGCGGCCTCGTCGGGTGAGACGGTTGGTTTCCGACATGGCAAACGTTAATCCGGGCGAGTACAAACGTCAGCCAGTCAATGGTGCACTCGACGATGACTGGCTGGGTCCTCGCCGCCTACGAGATCCCGTTCACCGGCATCAGGCTCGCACAATCGACGGTGACGATCCTCGGGAGCGTCGCCATCGTCATCCTGTTACTGCTCTCTGCCTTTTTCTCCTCCTCGGAGATCGCGCTGTTCTCGCTGCCGAAACACCGGATCGACGGGCTCGTCGAGGAGGGCGTCCCGGGAGCGGATCGGGTCAAGACGCTCAAGCAGGACCCGCACCGACTGCTCGTGACGATCCTCGTCGGAAACAACATCGTCAACATCGCGATGTCGTCGATCGCGACGGCGGTGCTGTCGCTTCACTTCGGCGGGCTGGTCGGTGTCTTCATGGCGACGTTCGGAATCACGGCCATCGTCTTGCTGTTCGGCGAGAGCGCGCCGAAGTCCTACGCGGTCGAGAACACCGAGTCGTGGTCGATCCGCGTCGCCGGCCCGCTCAAAGCCTCGGAGTACCTCCTGTTGCCGCTGGTCGTCCTGTTCGACTACCTCACCCGCCAGGTCAACCGGCTGACCGGCTCCTCCGGCCAGATCGAGTCGCCCTACGTCACGCGCGACGAGATCCAGGAGATGATCGAGTCGGGCGAGCGCGAGGGCGTCCTCGAGGAGGAGGAACACGAGATGCTCCAGCGGATCTTCCGCTTCAACAACACCATCGTCAAGGAGGTGATGACCCCGCGCCTCGACGTGACCGCCGTCGCCGTCGACGAGAGCGTCGACGAGGCGATCGAGACCTGCATCCAGAGCGGGCACGCCCGCATCCCCGTCTACGAGAACAGCCTCGACAACATCCTCGGCGTCGTCAACATCCGCGACCTGGTCCGCGATCGAAACTACGGCGAGACCGAAGACGGCGACCTGGAGATCGACGACGTCATCCAGCCGACGCTGCACGTGCCCGAGTCGAAGAACGTCGACGAACTGCTGGCCGAGATGCGGGAGAACCGCATGCACATGGCCATCGTCATCGACGAATTCGGCACCACCGAGGGACTCGTGACGATGGAGGACATGGTCGAGGAGATCGTCGGCGAGATCCTGGAGGGCGGCGAGGACGAACCCATCGAGACGATCGACGAGCGGACGATGGTCGTCCGCGGCGAGGTGAACATCGAAGACGTCAACGAGGCCCTCGACATCGACCTGCCCGAGGGGGAGGAGTTCGAGACCATCGCCGGCTTCATCTTCAACCGCGCCGGTCGCCTCGTCGAGGAGGGCGAATCGATTCACTTCGACGGCATCGAGATCCGGGTCGAACGCGTCGAGAACACCCGCATCATGAAAGCGAGACTCGAAAAGCCGGAGCCGAGCGAAGCCGAGGAGCCGCCGCAGGCGGAGAAGATCGAGGAGTGAGAACCACGGCCCGTTTCGTGTCGGGCGACTTGCAGCGGGTCCGCGACACCGTCCTGACCGGCGGTACGTCCCGTCGGTGGCTTCAGCCGGCGAGCGTCGCCTCGAGCTCGCGCGCGACGGCCGAGGGGAGGATCAGTCGGCGCGGACCGGGGACGTACTCCCCGTCGGGCGTCCGGTACCGGAGTCGGGTGTAGGCCGAGGCGCCCAGGTGACGCGCCGAGACCGACTCGAGGTCGTCGAGGTCGATCGCCTCTTCGGGATCGTAGAGGTAGATGACCTCCGCCTCGCGATCGTAGATGCCGGTCGAGCGCAGGAAGATCGCGAGCACCAGCAGGCCGAGTCCGATCGGGATCGTCGCGGCGGCGAGCAGCTCGCCGACGCTCCCCTCGACGTAGGTATCGAGCCCGAAGATCACGGCCCCCATCGCGACGGCGCCGACGGCCGCGTCGACGCCGCGGTGAAACTGCACGGACGGGCCGCCATCGCTGCCCGCCGACGCCCGACGGGTCCGGACGAACGCGCCCGCGAGGACGGCCCCGCCGACGACGAACAGGAGGCCGATGACGGCCTTTTGGCCGCCGATCTGGGTGGCGAGACCGAAGACCCGGCCGAAGACGACGAGCGAGATCGCCGCCAGCAGCGAGCCGACGCCGAGGGCCCAGGGGAGCCGGATCGCGAGCGAGGTGTCGGCGTCACGGTGCCACTCGACGCGCGAGGAGTCGGTCATGTACGCCATCGTCGGCGGTCGAACCAATTAGGCCGTTCGATATCGACGGCCCCAGTCGCGCCGAACCGAACCAGCCTCGCCACCGGACTCATCCCAGGAGCGCCTGCACCGCGGTGAAACCGACGAAGCTGGCGACGAAGGCGACGACGAAGGAGCCGATCCAGGCGAGGACGGTGTAGCCCATCTTGCGGCCGCTGACCCCGCCGGAACTCGCCGCGTAGCCGCTACCGATGATCGAGCTGACGACGATCTCGTTGAACGAGACGGGGATGCCGAAGAGGACGGCGGCCTGCGCGAGGGCGAAGGACGGGATGAGCGCCGCGATCGAGCGGCGGGGGCCGAGCGAGGAGTAATCCTGCGAGATCGCCTTGATCATCCGCGGCGCGCCGGTCCAGGAGCCGACGAGCAGTCCGACGCCGCCGCCGACGAGCAGGGCCGCGAGCGGAACCCCGACGTTTTCGCCGAGGGGGACGAGCGGACCGACCGCCAGGCCGACCTGGCTGCCGCCGGCCGAGAACGCGACGAGCCCGCCCATCACGAGGAGGAAGCGACGCTCGGTGCGGAGGGGTGCGCCGCGCATCCCGACCGCCGTGGGACCGATCCAGCCCAGCACGACCAGCGCGGTGACGGCCGCCGACCCGGCGAGGGCCGGACCCGGAAGGAACGCGGCGCCCGCCGCGGCGATCGAGGCGCTCCCGTCCCCGCTGGCCAGGATTGCGAACTCGATGTTCGCGACGACGACGCCGACGAGGCCCGCCAGGCCGATCACGATGACCCGCTCGGGTAGCGGTTCGTCGCGCAGCGCGCGAGCGATCAGGTAGGCGACGAACCCGCCGACGAACGGCGTCAGCGTCCACATGGTGGCGATCTCGCCGTACTTCGCCCACGCGGGATCGCCCCCGAGGGCGAGCCCGACGCCGATGACGGCGCCCGTCGACGTGAACGCCGTCGCGATCGGGTAGCCCGCGAAGACGCCGGTCGCCACGAGCACCGCGGCGATCGAGAGCGCGAGGGTGGCCGCGCCGGGCGTCAGCGAGACGTTCGCGATGAGCTCTCTGCCCATCGCCTGGGAGACGTTCTGGCCCTGGAGCAAGGCGCCGGCCAGGCCGAGGAGGCCGACGAGAAAGCCCGCCCGCATCACCGAGATCGCGTTGGCGCCGACGGCCGGGGCGAACGGCGTCGACCCGCTGGAGCCGGCGCCGATCGACCACGCCATGAAGAGACTCGCCCCGGCGGCGACGACGAAGGTCGCGAGCGTCGCGATCTCGACCATTTACCGGGCCGTACTGGCGGTGAGTACAAGTGCCTGCCGACCGCCGCCCGTTCCAGTCCAGTCCCCGGTGGCGGTCGTCGCCGACGGCGGGTCGACACCGAGGCGCGACACCGGGTCGGTCGTCGCGGCGGGGCCGGCGATCAGCCCGGTCGGCGAGGCGAAACGCGCGGCGACGAGGAGGTCGCTACGTCGTCGTCGACTTCGAGGGATCTTCGGGCTCCGGCGGCGGTTCGGCGCCCTCGATCGCCTCCGCGGCCGCGGTGTCCTTCTCCGTCTCGACGTGCCAGCGGTCGATCTCGTCGTCGAGGTCGGCCAGCGTCTCGGAGACGCGCGCTTTGAGGTCGTCGTCGTTGACGTTGACCTCGAAGGTGAACTCGTCGGCGCCGTTGGCCCCGCCGGATTGCTGGACGTTCGCGCTGACGAGTTCGTTGTCGAAGTAGTAGGGCGCGAGCTGGGTCATCACGCGCTGGTAGACAGTGTCCTCGACGCGCCGGATCGCCTTGCGGCTCGCCGAGTCGGCCGCGCGCGCCACGTAATCGATCGACTCGCGCCAGTTGGTGACGGCCTCGTCGGCGTCGTCCGATTCGAGCGCCGCGTAGGACTCCGAGAGCTTCTCGCCGGCGGTCTTGATATCTTCGTCCGGTCCTTTCCCCGCCTTCTCTCCCTTGCCCTCGTTGAGGCGGGCCTGCTCGGCCGTCTTCTCGTTGACGTCGGTTTCGAGTCGTTCGTGGGACTTCGGGCGCCAGTCGTCCCACTCCTCGAAGTGTTCGGCGTATTGCTCGCCGGCCTCGGTCGTTGGGTCGTGAGCGCCTGCGTCTCGCAGGGCCGCGGTTATCCGTTCGCCGTGCTCGACGACCGTGCTCCAGTCGCCGCGGACCTTGAACCCGGAGATACTCTCTTCCATCCGACTGGCCCGGTCCTAAGCGGGCCGGGGTTATAAACTTCCTCGCCGGAGCCCGCCGGGCGAAATCGATCGGACCGGGTCCGCGTATCACGCGTGAGCGGACAGTGGCCGCGACGATCGAGCCGACGTTGCGAGGAATCGATAGCTTATACAGCGACGCGCCGGAAGGGGAAGTCGAGATGGCGATCGAAGATCGCGGCGACGCGTACCTCGTCACGCACGCGCTGGCCAGGGATACGCTCTCTCGGCTCCGGTCGGTCGAGACGGAACAGGTGAGCTTCAGGAAGGGGCTCGTCAAACTCGGACGCATCTGCGGCTACGAGATCATCGACGGGCGCATGGAGACCGAGTACGTCGAGATCGAGACGCCGCTCGAGGCCACGATGGGCGAGCGCGTCAAGGGGCTCGAGGACGTCGTCATCGTCAACGTGTTGCGCGCGGCGACGCCGTTCGTCGAGGGGCTGTTGAAGGCGTTTCCGCGCGCCCGGCAGGGCGTCATCAGCGCCAGCCGGGACGAGGCGGGTGGCCGAACCGACGACGGCTCGTTCCCGATCACGGTCGACTACGTCAAACTCCCCGAGATCCGCGAGGAAGATACGGTGATCGTCGCGGACCCGATGCTCGCGACGGGGTCGACGATGAACGCCGTCCTCGACCGCGTCGTCGACAGCGCCCCGAACCCGGAACACCTCATCGTGCTCTCGGCCGTCTCCGCGCCGGAGGGGCTCCTCCGCGTCGGCGAGGCGTTCCCCGAGGCCGATCTCCTCACCGTCTCGATCGACGACCACCTCGACGAGGACGGCTACATCGTCCCCGGCCTGGGCGACGCGGGGGATCGGGCGTTCCGGACGACGTGAGCGAGGCGCGAACGGAGTAAGCGCCTCGGAATGCCGAGCGGAGAACGCAGTGACCCGCGAGGAGCGCGGTTCGGAGCGAACGAAGTGGGCGAGAACCGCGGGAGACCGAGCGGCGGAGCCGCGAGGAGCGCGGTTCGGAGCGAACGAAGTGGGCGAGAACCGCGGGAGACCGAGCGGCGGAGCCGCGAGGAGCGCGGTTCGGAGCGAACGAAGTGGGCGAGAACCGCGGGAGACCGAGCGGCGGAGCCGCGAGGAGCGCGGTTCGGAGCGAACGAAGTGGGCGAGAACCGCGGGAGACCGAGCGGCGGAGCCGCGAGGAGCGCGGTTCGGAGCGAACGAAGTGGGCGAGAACCGCGGGAGACCGAGCGGCGGAGCCGCGAGGAGCGCGGTTCGGAGCGAACGAAGTGGGCGAGAACCGCGGGAGACCGAGCGGCGGAGCCGCGAGGTGCGAGACGGCGAGCGGAGCGAGGCGGCCGGGAATTCCGAGCGGTGAGCGGAGCGAGACTGCAACGGTAATTTATATTTTACGTGTAAATCCGGGCCTCGACCGGCGAAACAATTAATCTGTCTGCGTCAAAAGCAATTCCGATGAAACGTAAATACCTCGTCGCCGGGGTGATCGGCGTGCTCCTCGTCGTCGGGGTCGGGGCGCTGTTCTGCTTTCCGCTAGGCCCGACGCCAACGGAGGCGCCATTCGAGCACGGCGATTCCGAACGGTTCGCCTCCTCGGGAGCGGTCAACGTCGACGGAACGCTGTTGGTCGGCCACGAGGCGACGGTCCTCGGGCCCGACGCCGCGCACCTCACGTTCGAGTACGAACGGACGACGATCGAGTACGTCTACGAGGACGGTCGGGTGTACACGAAGTACACGACGACCGCCGACGAGGATCGCGAGTCGATCCGGTCGTCGCTCGCGACCGACGGCGAAGTCGTTCACTACGGACACCACGGCGACCGCGTGGTCCTCGTCGCGGAAGGCCAGGGGACGTACGACGGCGGCCACCTTCGCTCCACCCGCGCGATGATCCTCCGGCCCCTGAATCTCCCGGCCTACGAGCGGGTCGCGGACGGGACCGACGGAGCGTACGCCGTGTACGAACCCTCGCCGGCGTGGGTAACAGCGGACCGCTCGTTGACCCGCGTCGATCCCGAACGGGGCTCCGTTCGGACCGATCCGGAGACGGACGTCCTCAGGTCGGCGTCGCTCGAGGTCTCCCTGAGCCACACATCGTCCTACGGTGAGTACCTCTTGCAACGCGAACCGGACGGCTCAATCAGCGTCGAGTACGAGTACGACCCCGAACCGGAGCCGACGACCCTCGAGCCGCCGGACTGGGTCGAGCAGTGCGTGGAGACAGAGGACTGCGAGTTCTGACCGCGGTCGCCGGGAGCGTCCGGCCCGACCGTCAGCTACGCCTCGGACGTGGCGAACGTCACCTCGATCCCCCGATAAACCGGTGCGCTCGCGGTGGTCTCGTCGGGTTCGGGGACGCGGTGATCGCGGGGACCCCGCCACGCGGCCGCGAATGGACGGTATCGACCGTGGGCACGACGGGCTGGCATCGATTCCGAACGCCGAGTTCACCGGACAGCGACCGACGACCGCCGCCGCCTGCGGGTCGCTCCCGGCGAGGAACGCGAGCGCTCCCGGCGTCGAGTCGCGACGGCGATGGCCGACGCCCAGCGGTGCCAGCGCGGGAACGACGCGAAGCGATCGATCGAGGTCGCCGACGGTTCGCTCCGTTCCGGCTGCGGGACGGCGCGGGGAGGGCCGTCCGGTTCAGGTGCAACCCCGGACCCGGGCCGAGCCGTCGGCACGGAGGTCGGTCCCCGTCCCTCGAGCCTGGTGGTCTCGACGAGCGTGAAGCCGCTACGGCGGCTACAGGATCCGGACACCCGAGTCGTTCCCGGGTCGACGTGCGGAATTCGGGTACGACGGTGAAGCCGACCGACAATCACGCGAGTACGGCGACCGAGAGTCAACGTATTTACGGGCGTATCGGCATCACGACGACATGGACGCGGGGTGGTACGCGTGACCGGTGCGAACGAGGAGACCGACGGTGCGAACGGGTCGATCGGCGAGGCGCCGTCCGGGTCGGCCACCGCGCCCGACTCGACCGGGCCCATCGAGGCCGAAGGCGGTGCCCTGCCGGCCGACGACTGGCCGGACGAACTGCCGCGCTGGGACGACGAGTACCTGAATCGCGTGGCGCGACGGCTCGCTCCCCACTACGATCTGGAGCGCGATTACGCGGTCGACGGCGAACGATTCCCGATGTACGGGGAGTTGCGCATCCAGCACCAACGGCACGTCCTGCACCCGTCGGTGACGTTCGCCGAACACCGGACGCAGGAGCACGTCTTCGTCTGCGAGATCGACCGACCGACCGTCGGAGACCTGACGGCGCTGGGCGCGCTCGGCGATCGACTGGCCGCCGACCGGGTCGATGCCGACGAGGATCACTACAGCACGGACTTCACGTTCGCGATCGTCGCCGACGCGATCGCCGACGACGTCGCCGACTTCGTCGAGGGATACTCGAACAGAACGCTGCTGCGCGGCGGTTTGCGCGGCCACACGGAAGTGAATCTGATCGCGGTCGTCCCCGACGCCGAGACGAGCGTCGCGAGTGCCTCGGCCGACGTCGAGCAGGCGTTTCGGGTCTGGGAATCGATCGACCCGGACGAGCCGGGGTTGCTCGGTCGCGTGCTGAGCTGGGTAGCCCGGTGAGGGTAGGCGTCACTCGTCGTCAGCGCCCACGTCGTCCGCTTCTGCCGTGCCGTCGGGTTCCGGGACGTGTTCGCCGCCGTCGGTGACCGCAGCCGTGGCGAGCCCGGCCCGGGCGTCGGAGATGTTGTCGATCCCCAACCGAAGCAGCCTGATCGCCAGCGAGACGAGCACGAGCGCCAGGACGGTCAGAAGCGCGAACGAGAGCGTGTGCATCGAGGCCTCGACCTGCGCGAGCGTTCCTGGATCGGATACCACGTCACCCCAGACGTCCCACTCGGTGACGGCGGGATCCGAAACCACGGCCGGCTCGATGATGGTCGCCGGAAAGCGCAAGAGTGCGACCCAGAGAAGGCCCAGCACGGTGACGGTCACCATGAACGCGAGGGGGACACCGGTACTGACGAGCTGTTTCGTGTCGCTCCAGTTTGCGAGCCAGATGGTGGCAACCAGTAGCGCAAGCGCCGCGAGGAGCTGGTTCGCGCCGCCGAACAACAGCCAGAGGTTCCCCCAGCTGCCCGAGGCGACCAGCAGGTAGCCGGCGACAACGGTTACGCCGGCGTTGGCGTACCGGTTGGTCAGCGTCTCCTGGAGACTCGTTTCCGGCGTCCCGACGAGTTCCTCGACCATGTAGCGACCGAGCCGCGTCGCGGTGTCGGTGCTCGTAAGCAGGAAGCTCGCGAACACGAGCGCGATGAAGATCGACGCCAGACCGGCCGGAATCCCGAGCGTCGAGACGAGCGCACCGCCACCAGCCGGGAAGACGGCGATGGCCGACGCGAGGGTACCGGACGCGACCGTCGCGGCGGCGATCGAAACCGCGATGATCGCGGTCAGCGCAAGCAGCCCCTCGCCGAGCATCGCGCCGTAGCCGATCGTTCGGGCGTCCGATTCCCTGTTCAATTGCTTTGCCGTCGTCCCCGAGGAGACCAGCGAGTGAAAGCCACTGATCGTCCCGCACGCGATCGTGAGGAACAGGAACGGAACCAATGGCCCCAGCGAGGGGTGGACGAAGCCCTCGAACGCGGGAACGGACGCTTCGAGACTGTCGATCGTCACGCTGTTGAGGCCCTCGACCCCGGAGACGGGAATGTCGACGGGTTCGAACGGACGGATCGTCCCCACGACGACGCCGACGAGCATCGCCCCGATGCCGGTGTACAGAAGCGACGACGTGAGGAAGTCACGCGGCTGCAGCAGTACCCAGACCGGGAGTGTCGCGGCCAGGAACGAGTACAGCACCGTGACGAGCGCCCACGCGGCGAAGTTCGGATTCTGCGCCTCGGCGAGCGGCAACAGCTCCGCCGCCGCCAGGTCGCCGAAGAGGACGATCGTGCCGTCGGGGAGGGCGCCCGTTTCGACGAGCGCGATCGGGTACTCGTACCCGGCCCAGACCCCGGCGAAGATGCCGGCGACGAACAGCGCCGCCCCTGGAAGGAAGGGACCGTTCAACTGGTAGAGGTAGACGCCGAATCCGAGCGCGAGCGCGATGTAGAGCAAGCTGGCCGTCGCCGCGCCGGGGTAGGCGTTGAACACCTGCGCGATCAGGAACACGAACGCCGCGACGACGAGGAGGATGAGCAGGAACGCGAACCACAGCAGCATGTTCTTGCCTCGCTCGCCGACGTACTCGCCGACGATGTAGCCGATCGACTTCCCCTCGTGGCGGACGCTCGAAACCAGCGCCATGAAGTCGTGGACCGCGCCGAAGAGTGGGTTTCCGATCGCCACCCACAGCAGCGCTGGCGCCCAGCCGAACGCCGCGACCGCCGTCAGCGGGCCCGCGATCGGCGCGCCGCCGGCCACGCTGGAGAAGTGGTGCCCGAGCAGGACCGGTTTCTTCGATGGCACGTACTCCTGGCCGTCCGCGTACCTGTGTGCGGGGGTCTCGCGCTCGTCGTCGAGTTCGGTCAGCTCCCTCGCCAGGTACGTCGAGTACCCGACGTAGCCGGCCGTGAACGTCGCGAGCACGATGACCACGAACCAGATGACTTGCATCGTATCACGGTAGTTCGCACACGGTAGTTACCAGTATTAAATACGGTCATAATTTACCGACAGTTCGGGATTTCAACTCGGTAAACGAGTCGTTTCGGCACCGGTGGACCGACGACGGCGGTACAACCGTTCATTTCTCGCCGGTATCGAGCCGGCGCGCGCTGAATCGGGACGCCGGTCGCGGGGATTCGACGATCGCCGGAGACGAACGCTCGATCACTGGTGAACTCACGGACACTCGGGGCCAGCCGGATCGTCGAGTTCGGCCGCCAATTCCCGGAGCAAGTCACCGCGCACGTCGGCAATTCGCGACTCGATCGTCGCGACGATGGGGATCGGAAGCCTCTCCCTGGCCGTCTCGATGCGCTCGCGCTCGGTCGCACACCGCTGGCGGAGGTAGCGAGCGCCGGGACCGTCCTCGTGGGCGGCCGGTTCCGGCGTCACGCGGTTCATCACGGCCCCGTCGACCGCGAGGTCGTGCGACCGGAGCGTCTCGACCGCGCGTTCGGTTTCCCGAAGCGAGAGCGTATCCGGGTTCATGACCAGGTAGACGGTCGCGTCGGTCCGGAGCGTCTCGCGGGCGAACGCGAACCGGTCGCGACGGTCCTCGAGTCGCGCGATGATCGGGTCGCCCTCCAGTTGCCGACGGGGTTGCCGGTTGCCGATCGCAGCTTTCTCGTAGCGGTCGACGCTCCGGCGGCGCTTGGCGAGCAGCCGGTCGATCCAGTCCGCGAGCAGGTCCGGCAGGGCGAGCATCCTGAGCGTGCCCCCGGTCGGGGCGGTATCGAAGATGACGCGGTCGTAGGCCTCGGCCGACCGCATCACGTCGACGAACCGATCGAAGAGAGCGGCCTCGTAGGCGCCGGGGGCCCGGTGTGCCAGCTCCAGTTGCCGGTCGACCTCGTTGACCACCGCGGCGCTCAGCTGGGTCCCGAGTTCACGCTCGAGCCGCTGACGATGGGCCTCGACTGCCGCATCGGGATCGATCTCGAGGACCGAGAGCCGGTCCTGGCCGCTCACCGGCTCGGGTTCGTCAGCGAACTCCTGGTCGAACACGTCGCCGACGCTGTGGGCCGGATCGGTCGAGACGAGCAGGGTCTCCCGGCCGGCCCGACTGTCTCGCAGGGCGTAGGCGCTCGAGATCGTGGTCTTTCCGACGCCACCTTTGCCGCCGACGAAGACGAATTGAGGGTTCGACATCGATCGCGGGTACAACTGCCGGCGGCTAGAAGTGATACTGTCGTCCCTTGCGTTCGATCAGCGTCGATCGATCCCACATGCGCCGTTCCCAGGCGGTAAACTCCGTCCCGAGGAAGGGGAGCAACTCGGCCGCGTAATAGGAGACGGGCGACGGGATACCGAACGCGTCGGGGAAACAGGCAACCATGAACGCGTCCTCGAGGTCCTCCGCCTCCTGTTCGAGCTTCTCCGCGGCCGGGTGTACTACCATCCCGTGATAGAGGCCGTGGGCCCACTCCGCGACCCGGGATCCGCCGAACCGAGCCCGGATCCAGCGCACGACGGCATCCCGATACGACGCGATCCGCTCGGCCGTGCCCATAGTAATTACTCTCTGACGTCAGAATAAAAGTGTACCGCCGCTGGTGACCGTCCGTCTCCCGATCCCACAACGGGCAGGCGTCCGTCCCCGTGCGATACGGAGAGGGCGTCGCCACCCGGTACGCGCCCCGACGGGTTCCGAGTTGCGACAAGCGATCGAACGCCGGTGAGTGCGAAACGGCGGACACCCGTTACGGCCGGTGTCGGGCCGACGCACGTGGTTCGTCCGGCTCGCTCGCTTCGATTGCAGCGGCCCGGCTCCGCGTCTCGACCGGCGGCCGCAGCTGGTACGGAAGGTGTTAGGTGCCGGCGGCGCGATTGCACCCCCATGAGCGAGGATCTCGCGGATGGTATCGACGGCTCGCCGGGGCACCCGGTCGTCCTGCTGGTCCTCAACGTGGCGTTTTCCGTCTCGTTCGCGTCTATCCTCATCTACGCCTCGGACCTGGCCAACGTCACCACGTTCGCCTGGGAGCAGGTCGGGGCGATGGCGGTGATCCTCATCGCGCTCACGTACGTGGTGACCTCGGAGTGAAACCGTCGGGTAGCTGCGG
Source organism: Halovivax limisalsi (assembly GCF_023093535.1). Taxonomy (NCBI): domain Archaea; kingdom Methanobacteriati; phylum Methanobacteriota; class Halobacteria; order Halobacteriales; family Natrialbaceae; genus Halovivax; species Halovivax limisalsi. The sequence continues at coordinate 957,162 of NZ_CP095757.1, read as the reverse complement.
TGGGACCGTCACTCTTCGTCCGATACCTCGTCCCCGTCGGGCTCGTCCGCCGACAGCCCGTCGTTCGGGTCGCGTTCGAGCGCCGGCGGGACGTCCGTCCCGTCGGAGTAGCCGTCGAACCAGCGGACGATCCGCTCGATGCGATCGACGACGTGGGCCGGTTCGCCCGAGCGCGAGAGTTCGTGGCCCTCACGGGGGTACCTGACCAGGCGCGCGTCGACGCCGTGTTTCTTCAGGCCGGTGTAGTAGAGTTCGGCGCCGTTGGCGGGCGTCCGGTAGTCGCGATCCGAGTGGACGAGCAGGGTGGGCGTGTCGACCTCGGGGACGAGCGAGACCGGCGAGTGCTCCCAGAGGAACTCCGGTTCCGCCCAGGGCGTGGTGCCGAAGTCGTACTCGACGAGCTTGTACGCGCCGTCGGTCGAGCCGTAGAAGCCGGTGAGGTCGTAGACGCCGCGCTGGGCGACGGCGGCGGTGAAGCGGTCGGTGCGCCCGACGGCCCAGGCGGTCACGTAGCCGCCGAAGCTGCCGCCGGTGACGTACTGCTCGTCGGCGTCGATCGCCGGGCGCTCGCTCACCGCGTCGGCGCCCGCGAGGACGTCCGACAGGGTCGTATCGCCCCAATCCCGGTAGGTGGCCGTCGCGTGGTCCTCGCCGTAGCCCGTCGAGCCCCGCGGGTTCGACCAGAAGACGGCGTAGCCGCTGGCGGCCAGGGTCTGGAACTCGTGCCACATCGTGCCCGACGTCGTCCACTGGACGTGCGGCCCGCCGTGGATCTCGACGACGAGCGGGAAGGGTTCCTCGCCCGCGATACCTCCCGACTCGTCGACGTCCGGCGGCGTCAGCAGCCAGCCCTGACACTCCCCACCGTCGCTCTCGAACCACAGCTCCTCGGGTTCGGCGACCGTTCGGTCGGCGAAGTAGTCGGCGTTGACGTCCGTGAGGCGGGTCGGGTCGCCGCCGGATCGGCCGGCGAGGAAGACGTCGCCGGGGTGATCCCACTCGCTCTGGGCGACCGCGACGCGCTCCTCGCCGACGGAGAACGCCTCGACGGTGGCGCCGTCGTCGTAGACCGACTCCGGATCGGCGCTCGCGTCGCCGGGTGCCGACCAGACGCGAACCCGACCTTCGTCCGGCGTCGCGAAGAACAGGTGTTCCTCGTCGGGGCCCCACTGGAAGCCGGCCTGGGAGAGCGTCCGGTCGAGCGAGTCCGTCGGAACCACCTCCTCGCCGGTCTCGACGTCGTGGACGACGATGTCGACCTGGCGCATGGTCATGCGCGCTTCCGGCGTCCGCGGGAACGCGACGAGGCCGTCGGTCGTCGCCTCGATCGCTCCGCCCCAGCCGGTCGTCCGCGTGAGGATCTCCGGCTCGGCGTCCTCGGCGAGGGGGTGCGCGTGGATGTCGAGTTCGACCGAATCGTCGGGCAGCGGCTCGTCGGCGGGTTTGCTGGCGTAGTAGACCGTCTCCGCGTCGCCCCACGCGGGCCCGACGTAGTCCGCGTCGCCGTCGGTGAGCCGGTCGAGAGCGTCCGCGCGCGAGGGTTCGCCGCCCGCCGCTTCCGCGGCCGCCATGGCGGTCTCGACGTCGAGGACGTAGACGTGGCTGCGCTCGCCGTCGAAATACCGCTGCATCGACCGGTAGTTGAGCCGATCGATAACGCGCGGATCCGGCGACTCGAACTCGTAGTCGGGGTCGACGGACATGTCGCGACCCTCGTCGCGATCCTCCGGGGTCGAGGCCTGCGTGAAGACGATGCGCGAGCCGTCGGGACTCCACTCGATACCGGAGACGCCGCCGGCGACCTCGGTCACCTGGCGGGCCTCGCCGCCCGCGGTAGGAAGGAGCCACAGCTGCGGCCGGTCGTCGTCCGCCCCGCGAGTACTCACGAACGCCAGGTACTCGCCGTCGGGACTCCAGCGCGGCTCGCTGTCGACCCCTTCGTCGACGGTGAACTGGCGCGGCTCGCCGCCGTCGGTCGGGACGACGTGGATCGTTCCGCGCCTCGATTCGTCGTCCTCGGCGACGCTACGGACGAACGCGACGCGCTCGCCGTCGGGCGCGAGCCGGGGCTCTCGAACGAAGACGAGGTCGTGGTAATCGGCCGCACGAATCGGCTGCATACACCGGTTCACCGTCGGGCCCCGATTAATTGTTTCGATTCGAAGGTGAAAGTCAGCCGTCTTCGGTTCGGCGATGCCCGCTCCGACAAGGAAGTTACTCGCTGTAAGGCAGTAGATTTTTCGTTCGATATGTCGGATGAAATAGCATGGTCGACACCGATCCGTCGTCGGCAAGGGCGGACTGGCGTCTCGCAGTAAGTGCGTACGTCGGCGCCCTCGCCGGGGGAATGGGCGGGGTCGTGGCGTCGATCCGTTCGCCCGCCGTCGTAGCGGCGGTCCTCGGTTGCGCGATCGGGTTCGCGATCGGCGGTTCGGTGGGCGTCCATCTGGCCGATCGAATCGACGAATTAGCCGTTCGAATCGGCCGAAATAGGCGTCGCCGCTGGTCGCTCGGGCTGCCGGTCGTCGCGTTCGCCGCGCTGTGGCTCCGGTCGGCCACCGCGAACGCGATTCGGTGGAGCGGCGAAATCGCTCTCGGAGCCGCCGTGGCGCTCCTCCTCGTCGGCTGGGTCGTCGCCGCCCTCGCCCGAGCGGTGTACGTGACCGCGACCGTGCCCGACGAGCCGATCCTGACGGTCCCCTGGGAGCCGCCGGGATCGGTCACCGCTGATCTCGCCCTGGTCGGCATCGGTCTGTTCGTCGCCGCGGCGAACACGGTCGACGGCGACCGGTCGATCGCGATCCTCAGTGTCGGGTTCGCGGTCTCGCGGGCCATCGCGTCGGTGATCGAGGCCCGCGTCGTTCCCCTCCGCGCCGCAACGTCGCCCGAGATCCGAGTCCACGACGCGGGCCTGGTCGTCCAGCGACCGTTCACGCGGTCGTTCGTCCCCTGGGACGACGTTCGCCACGTCCGCCTCAAAGACGGCGAACTCGTCCTCGATCGCGGCATCCGTGACGTGCGATTCGACCGCGACGAACTCGGCGACCCCGACGGTCTCGTCGCGTCGATCGAACGGGCGTCGCCGGGGACGGTTTTGCCGGCGGGATAATCGAAACGACAGTGACCGGTCGGTCGTCGATAGATCCTCGTCGACCTACTCGATCTCGGCCCGGCCGCTCGTCGCGCTCCGAATCCGATCGCGGAGCGCCTCGGCCGCCGCGACCGGCACGGACACCTCGAACGCGACCGCCTCATCGTAGCTCGCCTCGAACTCGTGGCCCTCGCTCTCGAGGATGGAGCGGACGGTGCCCGAGTCGTCGTAGGCGACGTCGATCGCGACGCGCTCGTGCGGTTCGCGCTCCGCGACGCCGGCGGCCTCGACGGCGTCTTTCACGGCCCGGGAGTACGCGCGGACGAGCCCGCCGACGCCGAGGTTCGTCCCGCCGTAGTAGCGGGTGATGACGACGGCGACGTTTTCGAGATCCTGGCCCTCGAGGACGGAGAGCGCCGGTTTCCCCGCCGATCCCGAGGGTTCGCCGTCGTCGCTGGAGTACTCGCGCAGGAACTCGCCGTCCGGGTCGGTCCGAACCCGGTAGGCAGGGACGTTATGAGTCGCGTCGGCGTAGTTCTCACGGACGCGATCGACGAACGCCTCGGCCGCCTCGACCGACTCGACGGGGCGGACGTGACCCAGAAATTCCGAGCCCTGCACCTCGAAGGAGGCGGTGGCGGCGTCGGCGACGGTCGCGTAGGCGTCGGTCATCGGTCAGATGGGAGTGGGTATCGGGTGGTCAACGGCCGAACGGTCGGGACGCACGGCCGTCACTGCAGTTCGAGTTTCCGGACGAAGTCCAGATTGCGCAGTTGCGTGATCAACTCGCCGGGGAGATCTTCGTCGGTGACGAGGTAGAGCCGGGGCTCGTCGGTGAACTCGGGGTCCTCGCTGATGGTCTGGCGGATCGAGACGCCGTTGTCCGCGACGAGGCCGGTGACCGTCGCGACGATGCCCTCCTGATCCGGGTCGTCGACGGCGACCGTGAGCACCGTCAGGTCGAGGACGGGTGCGAGGTCCATCAGGCTCGGCGTCTGTGAGATGTTCTGGAAGATGCGCCTGAGTTCGTCGTCTTCGAGGATGACGTCGGTCGTGGAGTCGACGACGCGGCGATCGACGCCGATCTCGCGGGCGATGCCCGTGTTCGGGATCTCGATGCCGCCCGAGACCACCCGCCCCTCGTCGTTCACGGAGAAGCCGCGTTCGAGCAGCAGCCGGATCACCGCCTGCTGGCTGGGAGAGCCCTCGAACTTCTCCATGATCTCGTCGAACATGGGCGGTGATACCCGTCCCACCTACAAATTCCTCCCGAACGACGGCGCCATCCGTCGCGTCGGAGTGACGCACCGATCGGGTCGACCCGGCGACGGTCGGTTTTTTGGTCGGGCCACGTCAACCAGAGCGCATGCGAGAACTGCGGACCTGCGACTTCTGTGGCGACGACCCCCGCGGGACGTACGAGATCGTCCCGCCGGAGCTGTCCCCGACCGAGGCCGAACAGCGCCGCGTCGTGCTCTGTGAGGCCTGCCGAGCGACCCTCTCCGAGCTGCTCGAACCCCTGCTCGCCCGCGCCCGCGGCGAGTCGATCGAGGGTGACGCGGGACCGGCGCACCCGGCCGACGCAAATCGGGACGAGAAATTCGGGACGGCCGAGGCTGCATCGTCCTCCGGACCACCGTCCGAGTCCGGCGCGCTCGATACCGGGGGTGACGAACGTCACGGGGACGCTGCGGGCACTGAATCCGGGTCGTCCGACGCCGACGGACTCGAGGAGTCCGGCCCAACCGGTGATGCCGGTAGCGCGGATGCACCAGACGCCGCGGACGGCAGAGCGTCCGATGACCGGGGGACGGCAGACGCAGGAAACGACGGCGAATCACCCGCAGCCCCCGACGCGTCGGCCGGCGCCGCGGCGGAATCGACGGCGCCGCAGTCGTACGGCAAGGTGCTCAGACTCCTTCGCAACCGGGACCTCCCGATGGCCCGCTCGGACGTCGAGGGCCTTGCCGCCGGCGCGTACGACCTCGAGTCACACCAGGTCGAGGCGATCCTCGATCGCGCGATCGAGCGCGGCGACCTGATCGAGGACGGCCGCCAGATTCGGCTGGGGTGACATCCGTCGACCCACTGATCGAGATCGGTCGCCCCAAACTCTCGCGCAGTGCCCCGATGAACTCCCTGGCGATGGGAGCGCGGACTAATTGTCAGGGGGAGCGTCGATACATCGTGCACCGGGTTCGAACGTCACCGGGACGCAGGGGCGGATCAGTAGTAAATATTTTAACTAATGCACACGATTGTGCAACTATAGAATGTACGAAGTGTGTGGGGAGAAGGAACTCAAGGTGTTACTCGCGCTCGACCCGGGAGATACCATCTCGGGAGTCGCACGGAAGATCGACGAAAACCGGGAGACGATCCGTCGCGTTGTAAACCGTATCGAGGAGGCGGGATACGTCGCGTACGATGACGGGCTACGGCTCGTAGATCGATCGATCCGGGACGCCGGGCTCGAATTCCTGACGACGACGGCGGACGTTTCGCCCCCGTCGATTACGGAGGCGTACGTCCTGCCACAGTTTGCAGGGATGGAGTACGCGTTCACCGCCATCGATGCGGTCTACGTCTGGACGCACGGTGGCTACCAGGTCGCGCGCAGCCCGAACGACTATCCGCTGTTCATCGCCGTGCGCGAATCCGATCTCGACGCGTGGATTGACTTCTTTGATCGATTCGAGATCCCGGTCTCGCGGGACCGGCAACCCGTCGAAGCGATCGACGGCCCCATACAGGTCGTTCTCGAGCCAGGGGCAACGATCGAAGCGGCGACGGTCGACGGACGGCCAGTCGTTTCACTCCAGGAGACCGTGGCGTTCGCAACCGACCACTACGCGACGTTCGAATCGGCGCTCGACATGCTCGCCCGAATGTACGACGACGTCGATAGTGACTCGAGCTACCGGACCGAGCCAGCCCGATCATGAGTCAAGAAGGCCGCAGCGAGGCACTCATCGAAGTGCTCGAAACACTGGAGCAGTCGGCCATCGGGTTCGTCCTCGTCGGTGGCTACGCGATCAGCCAGTTCGAGACGCGCTTCTCCACCGATCTGGACCTCGTCATTTCTCCGGACGACTACGACGAAATAGTGGCGTTCCTCGAGGCGCGCGGTTTCGAACGGCAGGCCGATCTCGAGGTCCCCTCATCGGAGACTATCTACAACCGCGAGATCGAATGCTTCGAGCGCACCGAGGGGTTGGTTCACCCGGTGGGCGTGGACATCCTCGTAAACGGTCTCGGCTGCAGACAGACCGAAGCGGAATGGTCATTCGAGTATCTACGTACGCATAGTTCCCCGACCACGATCTCGGGAGGGACACGATCTACGACGGCGCGAGCAGCCGATGGGGAAGTTCTCGTCGCTGCGAAACTCCATAGTGGCCGGAAGACGGATCTCGCCGACGTTCTCGCCGCGATTCCGTCGATCGACCTGAATTCGGTCGAAATGCATCTGCATCGTGGCGATGCTGCAGCGCTTCGAGAACAGTTGAGCGACGCCCACGCATTCATCGAAAACGGCGGTCTGGATCACCGGTTCAAGAGCATGTTCGGTCAATCGTCGGCCGCAACCGAGGATATCGAAACGCTCCTCTCGTTCCTCGAACGGCAACTGGAACGAAGGCGGTAGATTCGAAAACGAAGCCGCCGGCGTTTGCGATCGAGCGTGTCGTTCAGTTCGCCAGCTATCTATAACGGGAGAAGTCGTTCACGCGATTCACCGAGACCTTCGACTGCCCGTATTCGTCTCGCGGTTCATACCGGTCGATTACACGCACAGGCCTCAGTACTCACGTTTTCGAAACCATCGTAGCCGAACATTTCAACGGTCAAGCTGAAATCGCATCCGAAGCTAAACGGATAAATTTCTGATCGTTCCAGTAGCTATAATACATTGCGTTCCGTAGCTCCCGCCGGAAGCCAGCGTCTCCATCCGTCGCGGGGGACCGCGCAGAGAAAGTCCCGGGTGAGGCAACACCCGAGACGTCTGGCTTCCAAGCGAGCCGCTTGGTCAGCCATGTTACGCAACACACCACCGAGACAAAAAGGTCTCGCACACCTGTGGCCCGAAGAGTCGAATCACTATCCGTCTCTCACTTTCGTTTTCGGGGGTTGGGGGCCGAGGTCCGCCGATCGATCGGTGCTATCGGTTCGGAGGGAGCGCGGATGACGGCCGTCGAGCGATCCGGCACCGGAGCGCGCGGTCCGTCTCGCGACTACGGGTGCTATCGGTGCGATCGTGACGTGGCGCCGTCGCGGCTCTTCAGGATCGACGTCTCGCCGCCCGAGTCGCTCTCGGAGCGATACGCGGACTCGATTCGCTACTGCTGCGCGGACTGTGCGGCCGGGATGAACCTGTCGGCGTTTTCCGAGCGGTGGAACGCCCACGCGCGTCGAGAACGGCGTTGAAACAACATACCGATAGGTGTTCTGGAAAGCTGCGCGCCCGCGACGGCCCGAGTATCTGGTCTACCCAGGCGACCCCGTCACTCCTCGTCATCGAGCAGCGCTCGCGAGGAGTTCGTGACGACCAGCGCGCTCGAGAGGCCCATCGCGAGCGCGGCGAACAGCGGGTTGAGGAATCCGGCGATCACGACCGGGATCGCGATGGCGTTGTAGGCGAACGCCCAGGCGATGTTCTGCCTGACGCGGCGTCGGGCCGCAGTCGCAATCGCGAAGACCGTCTCGAGGGAGGAGAGGTCGTCGTCGACGATGGCGACGTCGGCGGCGTCGGCGGCGAGGGCGGTGCCGCCGCCCAGCGCGATCCCGAGGTCCGCGCTCGCCAGCGCGGGCGCGTCGTTGGTCCCGTCGCCGACCATCGCCGTCTTTCCGCGCGAGCGGAGCCGCCGAACCGTCTCGGCCTTCCCCTCGGGCGGGACGCCCGCGAAGACCCGCTCGACGCCGTCGTGCGCCCGGAAGAACGAGGCGGCTTCCTCGTCGTCACCGGTCAGGACGACGACCGCCACGCCGCGGTCGGCCAGTCCGGCGATCGTCTCGTCCCAGCCCTCGCGGGGTTCGTCGCCGACCACCACGAGGCCCGCCGCTGTACCCTCGCGCCCGACGAGGACCGGCACCCGGCCGAACCCGCGCTCGGTCGCGATAGATTCGGCCAGGTCGTCGGGGACCGTCCAGCCGCGCTCCGCGAAGAGATCCGGGTGGCCGACCAGCACGTCCTCGCCGTCGACGGTCCCGCCGACTCCCGTGGCGTACGACGTGAACTCCGACAGACGGTCGTCGGCAGCGATATCTGCGGCCGTGTCGTCGGCGTTCTCGGTGTCGTCAGCATCCATCGCGGCTGATTCGCCGGCCGGGACGCCGCCGTCGGTCGCCGGGTCGGCTCCGGCGCTGGAGTGCGGTCCCGTCGTCGACGGGGCCTCGCCATCGGTAGCCGACGCGTTCGGACCGAACGCGTCGGCGATGGCGCCGGCGACGGGGTGGGCCGATCGCTGCTCCAGGATCGCGACGCGTTCGAGCAGATCGTCGGGGGCCCGGGCGTCCAGGACCTCCATCGTCCCCGTCGTGAGCGTCCCCGTCTTGTCGAAGACGACGACGTCGACGTCGCGAATGCGCTCGAAGACGGTCTCGTCGAAGACGACGACGCCGCGGTCGAGCGCCTCGCGGACGCTCGAGGCGACGGCCAGCGGCGTCGCGAGCCCGAGCGCGCACGGGCAGGAGACGATCAGGACCGTCAGTCCGACGAGCATCGCGTCGGGCGCGGACGCGCCGAGGAGAAGGTAGGCCCCCGTGACGATGATGGCGATCGTCGAGACGAGCGGGACGAAGATCGTCGCCAACCGGTCGGCCAGTTGCTGGACGCCGCTGGTCGCGCTCTGGAGGTCCCAGACTAGGTCGGCGATGCGGTCGACGCTGCTCGTGGGCTCGCCCTCGATCTGGACGACGAGCGAGCCCTCGGTCAGGATGGAGCCGCCCACGACCGTATCGCCCGCGCGTTTGGTCACGGGCAGCGACTCGCCCGTGATCACCGCCTCGTCGACGGCCCCTTTGCCCGCTCGCGGCTCTCGCCGCTCACCATTCCGAGGGCCTCCCTTCGGTCGCCCCTCGCCATCACTGACGATGCCGTCGACGGGAATCCGTTCGCCCCCGCGGACGAGGACCCGGTCGCCGTCTTCGAGGTCATCGACGTCGATCTCGGTCGTCGAGCCGTCCGGTTCGTAGCGCGTCGCGGTCTCGACCCCCGCGGTCGAGAGGTCGGCCAGTTTCTCGGTCGCGCGGCGCTTGATCTTCCCTTCGTAGTAGCCGCCGACGCTGACGACGAGGACGATCGCGACCGTCACGTCGTAGTAGACGTCGACGCGGCCGACCGCGACGGCCAGCGTGCTGTAGACGTACGCGGCGCTCGCGGCCAGCGCGACCAGGAGGTCCATATTGGGATTCCTGGTCCGCAGGCTGACGTACGCCCCGCGGAGGATGGGCCCGCCGGTGACGAAGAGGACGACGCTCGTCATCGCGAAGAGGATGAGGAAGAACGGCACCGAGGCGTCGCTGGTCACCATCTCGACGAGGAACTGGTGGGTCCGCTCGTCGTACCACGGCGGCCGGACGTGAAGCGGGTAGACCAGCAGCAGGTACTGCATCATCACGACCATGCCGAAGAGGGCGCCGGCGATCAGGCGCGCCTCGTTCCAGTCTTTTGCGCGCCGGCCGGCGAGGGCGTCCTCGCGCGGGTAGGCCGTGTAGCCGAGGCCGGTCAGTTCGTCCGCGACGGCCTCGGGATCGATCTCGTCGGGATCGTAGTCGACGCGGACGGTTTCGGACACGTAACTGGCCGCCACGTCCTCGACGCCCTCGGCGTCGCTCCCAACGCCCTCGATGAACACCTCGCAGGTCGAACAGTGCATTCCCTGGATCTGGAAGAACGCCCGCTCGGTGCCCGGCGCGGGCTGGGCCGGCTCCTCCGGCTCGGAGTCGGTGCCGTCGGTCACGTCGGCCGGTTCGTCCGCGACGCCGTCCAGCGTCTCCGCGACGTGCATGCAGCCCCGACAGCAGTAGCGATCGCCGTCCTCGCCGGTAACGGCAGTCGACTCGAGCGGCAGGTCACACAGCGTACACTGGCCGCCGGTCATGGCCGATCACCGGTGCGAACGGCCACATGTGGACGATGCCGTCCCCGGCCCCGTCGCTCGCACGTCTCGGGGTGCGAGAGTCTATGGGGGCTCGGTCGCCGGGAACGGCGGTACATGGAAGCCAGTCCGTGCCGGACGGGAAAAACGGTTTCGCGGCCGGGCAGGACGAAGGGTCGACGATTTCGGTCGCGGCCCGCGACGCCTACAGTTCGCCCTTCGTGCTCGGCGTCGACTCGGCGCGGCGGTCGTCGACCCGCGTCGCGTCGTCGAGGGTGCGCGCGGCGGCCTTGAACAGCGCCTCGATCTCGTGGTGGGCGTTCTCGCCGTCGATTTCGGCGTGCAAGGTGAGACCGGCGGTCGTCGCGACCGAGCGCCAGAAGTGGCGGGCCATGTGGCTGGTCAGTCCGCCGACCGACTCCTGAGAGAACTCGCCGTCGAACTGGAAGAGCGGTCGGCCGCTCACGTCGACGACGACGCTCGCGACGGCCTCGTCGAGCGGCACGCGGCGATCGGCGAAGCGGACGATCCCGCTCCGGTCGCCGAGGGCGTCGTCGAGCGCGCTCCCCAGACAGAGGCCGACGTCCTCGACCGTGTGGTGGTCGTCGACGTGGAGGTCGCCGTCGCAGGCGACCTCGAGGTCGAACAGTCCGTGGGTCGCGACGGCGGTAAGCATGTGGTCGAAAAAGCCGATGCCGGTCTCGACGTCGGCCTCGCACGCGCCGTCGATCGCGAGCGAACACTCGATGGTCGTCTCGGCGGTCTCGCGCGTGACCGTCGCGGATCGATCGCTCATGGCCAAGTCACGGGCCCGCGAGTACAAGGCGATTCCGCCTCTCCGTGCGTCGGGCCGGCACCGACGCCGCCGCGCGAGTATCGACCGGTCCTGATCGGATACCCCCGTCGAACGCATCGGCCCGGTCGATCGGCAACTCCGGCCGCGCTGTCGAGCGAACCGTGTTGGGGCGGGCTCGCGAGCGCGGGTGGTTGCCGATCCGGTCGGATCGAGTCGTCGGTTCGAATACCCAATTCGAGGGCGAAAGTGTGCGGTTTCAATCACTATCCCCGAAACACCCTCAAATTGGATTGTAAAACGTCTAATGGTATCTGTGTCAGTTTGAAACCAGGGTAAACGTCCCATTCCGCGGTAAAATGGATCGAAAATCCCCCAATATTGGTCACATTATATGACGGTACGGTTCGAGAGGAACTCATACGAGGTGACCACTCGTGCAACCCAAGTCCTCCCTCCTCGCACCCCGCGCGCTCGCTCGGCTCGGCCGCGAGGCCGACGCCGCCGCGAGCCGAATCGCCCGTTCGATCAAGGCCCCGCTGCAGTTCCTCTCGTTCTGGGGAGCGATCGGCCTTCCGTTCGCCCACCTCGGGCTCCTCGTGCAGGGGCTCGAAAGCCTCGCCAGTGTGACGCTGTTCGTCGGATTGCTCGCGCTCAACGTCGTCGCCCTCTACGTCGGCCACGGCTACAACCAGTAGCCCGCGAGCCGACGATTCACCGCTCCCGCCCGCTTCCCCGCTCCGATCGTCGGTTCGCTCCATCTTACGGCCCGTCCGTCACTCCTCGTCGAGTTTCGACGCCGCTTCGAGGGAGAATCGGCCCTCGTAGAGCGCGCTCCCGACGACGACGGCGGCCGCGCCGGCCTCGCGAAGCGCCCTGACGTCCGCGAGCGTCGCGACCCCGCCGCTCGCGACGACGGGGAGGTCCGTGGCCGCGACGAGGTCGCGGACCGGGTCGGCGTCGATGCCCTCGAGGCGACCCTCGACGTCGACGTTCGTAAAGAGGATCGCGCCGGCGCCGAGGTCGGCGTAGCGCGCGGCCGCCTCGGCCGGGGCGAGGCCGGTCCCCTCGGTCCAGCCCTCGACGACGACCTCGCCGTCCTTGGCGTCGAGGCTCACGACCACGGAGTCGGGATGCGTCTCGCTGATCTCGGCCACGATATCGGGGGTCTCGACCGCCGCCGTCCCCAGAATCACGCGATCGACGCCGCGCTCGAGCAGCGACCGGGCGTCCGCGGCGGTGCGGATGCCGCCGCCGAGCTGGACGGGGACGGAGACGCTCTCGACGACCGCCTCGATCGCGGCGGCGTTTTCCCGCTGGCCCTCGAACGCGCCGTCGAGGTCGACCAGGTGCAGCGACTCCGCACCGGCGTCGATCCAGCGCTCGGCCGCCTCGACGGGGTCGCCGTAGCGCTTCTCGGTGCCGCGTTCGCCCTGGACGAGCTGGACGACCTCGCCGTCCTGAACGTCGACGGCGGGGATCACCTCGAAGGTGGGGAAGATGTTCATGTATCCACTAACGACGGAAGGAAAGTAACGGTATTGATCCGGTGGCCTGTTCGCAACGGATACCCTTTCGAGCGCGACGAAGAGATACGGTCGATTCCCAAGCGTTTGACCTCGTTGAAACCCTCGATCGGTGACGAGTTTCAGCGGCCGTGCTGAACACAGGGCGCAAATCCATCAGTGCAGTCGATCCTAACCATCGATTACATTCCACGGACAGTCTCGATGATCCCCATCGATTCGAGAATCATCCAGAGGAGGAACAATCCGTATAGGCAGAGAAAGCCGTATGCTTCGTGGTCGGTGAGTTCGAGGTCCGTGCGTGTAAACACGACGAAAACGAGCGTAGCGAACGCGAGGAACCCCATCGTCGGAATTGCAGCGAGGAAGTTGATGGTCGCGGACCCCGCCAAGAGGACGCCGATTGGGATCGCAACCAGGAGATTGAACGTGTTGCTCCCGAGGACGTTCGTGAGGCTCGTGACGCTGTCGTCGTTTTGGGCGGCGCGAACGCTGACGAACGCGTCGGGGAGGCTCGTTCCGGCGGCGATAACGGTCAACCCCAACAGGAAACTCGACGCCCCAAAGATTGCCCCCAGTGAGAGAGCGGCACGGACGATGCCCTCGACCCCGACGGCGATGATGACCAGAGCTACCGCAAGCAGTCCCCACTCTCGGGCCGGGCGCACGTCGAGAGAATCGTCAGCGACGTGTTCGCTGGCGTCCTGCTGGTGGAGAAAGACGTAAATTCCGTACGTGGCAAGCGGGAGCAGCGCCAGCGTGGGTGTCAGTATCGCGGCACGATTCGTCCCACCGGGGACGTACGTCGCACCAAGTGCGAACGTGATGAACAGGACGAGAACGCTGATGATGTAAAACTGCGCGTCTTTGTGAACGATGTCGCGGGTCGCTCCCAATTCCTCGCTGGCGAAGGCTGAGAGTGCCGGAATAACCAGGAGATTGAAAATGGCACTGCCGACGATCGCACCGACGCCGAGGGAGAACTCGCCGTGGACGAGCGTACTAATGACGATGGAACTGATTTCGGGGAAACTCGACCCGACGGCAACGACGATGGCGCCGTGGACGGCGACAGGCAGCCCGTAGTATTTGCTGAGGCGCTCTGCGGACCGCTCGAAGTATTCGCTGCCCTTCCAGATAACGAGTGTTGCGATAACGACGAGACCGAGGGAGACGAGCAGTCCCACCATCGGCTATCGGTTGTCACCACGCGGTGAAAGGTGTGTTTCCTTCGAACGGAGATCACTGAGCGCCGAGTGTCGTCCTCCCTGCAATCCCCCGGTCGAGTCGTGATCGATAGCTGGTCAAATGCCTTCGCTGAATCCGGGAGGGCCAGGATCGAACAGGGACATTTGGAACCAACCAGTGATGGATACACAACGCGAATGCGACACGAGCATTCGTCCAATTCGCGAAGGTAGAGATCGCTCAGTAAAGGCGGAAAACATTGCGCTCTCCGCGAGCGACCGGCGACCGGGCGTTGCATATCCGGCTGGAGTGTCGTCGGTGGATTAGCGGTCAGAGTGTCGGATTCATCCCGCGCCTCAGGGCGCGGGTATTCTCCTTGGCCTCTATAACGGACCCAGTAGCTCGACTTCGGTGCGGTCGACGGTTCGAGTTTACTCCCGGTTTTCAGACGCCGTTACACGCGAGTCGACGACGTCGAGGCGCTCGTCGAGTTCGACGACGAGTTCCGATCCCTCGAACGGCACGCGGACGGCAAAGCGCCACGGATCGCGTCCGAGAATCTCGGTCGTTCGGTCGGTCACCGCCCAGTCGAGTTCCCAGCGCGGGATCGCGGTGAGATCGCGTCCGCGCTCGTGGAAGAACGCGATCGTGACCGGCCGATAGAGCAGCGTCTGCGCGATCGGGGCGTACTGGAAGCCGGTGCACTCCGTGCAGTGATAGACGGCGTAGGCGTCGAGATCGCGCGTGTCGTGGCGCGACGGGAGCGCCTCGTCGTCGTGAACCTCCGGTTCGACCGCCCGGGCGCACCAGGGACAGTGCCCGGCCGTCATCGAATCCATGATCGAGCGACTGCGCCGGTGGATCGTGGACAGCAGGGATTCTCGGCCCCGGTCGATCAGGCCGTGGGAAGGGAGGTAGATGTCGGTGTAATTCGCGTCGCAGGTGCCACAGCGGACGCGGACCAGGGTCTCGTAGCGCGACACCTCGATGGGGGCGCCACAGCGGTGGCAGTCGGTCCCGACGGCGACGTCCCCCAGCGACGGCGCGGCATCGTCGGTGAGCCGGCCGGCGACGAGCGTCCGGTACAGCACCATCCCGGGCCAGCGGAGCCGGTAGCCCTCGGGTTCCTTCGCGACGTAGTTGCCCCGGAGTTTCGTGAGGTGGTAGTTGAACCGGCCGGAGTCGCGGATGTCCGCGCGGGACTGGAGGTCGGCGTAGCCGAGGTGGGCGATGCCCGTCTCTGGCGAGGCGGTCGCCGCGCCGAGTTCGCGGACGATCGCGACCCGCGTCTCGTCGGCCAGCAGGGCGAACGCGGTCTCGACGTCGAGTGCGCCCCCGGCTGATCCGTCCGCCTCGGCTTCGTTCGCTCCCCGTTCGTCGTCGGGCATCGGTCAGTCAGTCGATTGGTCGCGAGGGGTTATCGGTCTGGCGTCCGATCGGCCGTCGCGACGGTCGAGCGGGTTCGTCCGGACGACGGTCGCTTCGCGGCCGGGACCGACGCCGACCGCGACGATCGGGACCGAGAGCGACTCGGCGACGGTCTCGACGTACTCGCGGGCCGCTTCGGGCACCGCGTCGTATCCCGCGTCGGCGACGGCGCCCCAGTCGGGTGCGGACCAGGTCGCCATCGACGCGTAAACCGGCTCGCAGCGCTCCCAGGCCGCGCGAGTGGCGGGGACGGTTTCGACGCGCTCGCCGTCGAGGTCGTACGCCGTACAGAGTCGCAACTCGTCGAACCCGGCGAGCGTGTCGACGTGCGTGATCGCGAGGCCGGTGAAGCCGTTGACGCGGGCCGCGTGGCGAAGCATCGGCAGGTCGAGCCAGCCGATCCGGCGGGCCCGACCCGTCACAGTGCCGAACGCGCCGACGCGCTCCCGGACGGCCGCGGCGTGATCCTCGGCCAACTCGGTGGGCATCGGTCCGTTGCCGACGCGCGTGAGGTAGCCCTTCACGACGCCGATCACGTGGCCGTCGGCGACGAGGGTCGGGGGCGCACCTGTGCCCGAAATCGCGCCGCCGACGGTCGGGTTCGACGACGTCACGTACGGGTAGGTGCCGTGATCGACGTCGATCTGGGTCCCCTGCGCCCCCTCGAAGAGGATTCGCTTCCCCTCGCGGTCGGCCGCTGTCAGGTAGGCCCCGGCGTCGACGACCATCCCCTCGGATTCGAGACGGTCGCCCCACGTGCGCAGGATTTCGCGGATCGCGTCGGCGTCGAACGGGTCGATCGGCTCCGCTCCGGGGGCGCCTGGGGCGCCGACCTCGACCCCCAGTTCGTCCGGGTCGACGTCGTAGACGCGCTCGACCAGCCGCCGCTTGCGCGAGACGATCGACTCGATCCGGGAGTCGAGCGAGTCGGGGTCGGTCAGGTCGCCGATCCGTACGCCGCGGCGGCCGGCTTTGTCCTCGTAGGCTGGTCCGATCCCGTTCCCCGTCGTTCCGACCGCCTCACCGCCCTCGTCCCTGGCGGCCTCCTCGATCCCGTCGAGGGCGCGGTGGTGCGGGAGGACGACGTGGGCGCGAGCGTCGACGCGGAGGTCGGGGTCGAGACCGCGCTCGCGGAGCGCGTCGAGTTCCGAAAAGAGGGTCCCCGGATCGACCACGCAGCCGGTTCCGATGACGCCGACGGCGCCCCGCACGACGCCGCTCGGAAGGAGTCTGAGTTCGTACGTCTCCCCGTCGCGTTCGACCGTGTGTCCGGCGTTCGCGCCGCCCTGATACCTGACGACGACGTCCGCGTCGCCCGCGAAGACGTCGACGATACCGCCCTTCCCCTCGTCCCCCAGCTGGGAGCCGATGACAGTTGCGTTCACGAACGGAGCCACGGCCGGTCGGGACCTAATCGTTCTGTGAAGCGCGATTCACCTGGGTGACGTGTGATTCACACGGGAAGGAGCGATTCGCGTCGGAACATCCCGGCTGACGAGCGACCGACGTCGGGCTATCTCGAGTGACGGGCGACGCCCGTCGAGCTATTCAGGCTGACGTTCCGCCGGTCGTGATCTCGACGGTCGGTGAAACGGACGTATATGGGCCGTGACGGTGTAGGGACGGGCTCTCGTGACGCGGGTCGTACGTTCGGTTCCAGGCGCTATCGCCAATTCCATCGCGATGGCCGATTCGCCCCTCCGGCCGGGTGCGTTCGCCCGGTCCCTCGCCGCCACGCCCGCCGATCCGCCGGCCCTGTCGATGTCGATGCTCGTGGTCTTCGCGATCGTGGTGGTCGCGGTCGTTCTGTTCGTCACGCAACCGATCCCGCTCGACGTGACCGCCCTCGGCGTGATGGCGGCGCTGATCGTCCTCGAACCGTGGACGACGATCTCGCCGGAAGAGGGCATCTCGGGCTTCGCCAGCCCGGCGACGATCACGGTCTTGATGATGTTCGTCCTGAGCGAGGGCGTCCGTCGGACGGGCGCGGTGCAGTTGCTGGGCGAGCGCCTGGCGTCGTTCGCGGGCGACAGCGATCGGCGCCAGCTCGGCTCGATCGTGGGCGTCTCGGGTCTCTCGGCCGGGTTCGTCAACAACACGCCGGTGGTCGCGATCATGATCCCTGTCGTGATCGACCTGGCCGAGCGGACGGGCACCTCGCCCTCGCGGCTCCTGATTCCGCTCTCGTACGCGTCGATGCTCGGCGGCATGCTCACGCTGATCGGCACCTCGACCAACATCCTCGCGAGTTCGATCGTCGCCCGCCAGGAGTACCTCGGCCGGCCGTTCTCGATGTTCGAGTTCACGGCCCTCGGTGCGCTGGTGCTGGTGACGGGGTCCGCGTACCTGTTGCTGGTCGCGCCGTCGTTGCTGCCCGAGCGGATCGAGCCGAGCGAGGCGCTGACCGACGAGTTCGACGTCTCGGGCTACCTCACCGAGGTGATCGTCCCGGCCGGCTCCCCGCTCGTCGAGACGACCGTCCAGGACGCGCTCGAAGCCGTCGACGTCGACCTGGAGGCGGTTACCCTGCTCCGGGGCGACGACGCGTTCGGTGCCTCCATCGACGAGAAAGAACTCCGTCCCGACGACGTCCTCATCGTCCGAACGGGCCGCGAAGAAGTGATCGACCTCGCCGCCGTCGAGGGGCTCGAACATCGCCCTCGGGTGGGAATCGACGAGGAAGACCTCGAAATTGCCGGCGGGGGCCGCGGCGCGACCGATCTGCAGCTGGCGGAAGTGATCGTCGCTCCCGACGGGGAACTCGTCGGGGAGACCCTCGAAACGGCGAGCTTCCGCGGACGCTACGGCGCGACCGTCCTCGCGATGCGACGCGGGCCGGACGTGCACAACACGCGGATGGATCTGCGACCGCTGCGCGGCGGCGACACGCTGCTCGTCCAGGCGAGCCGCGAGGCGCTCGACCGGCTGGGCCGCGATCGAAACGTCATCGTCGCCCAGGAGTACACCCGGCCGACCTACCGCCGGGCGAAACTGCCGCTCGCGCTCGCCATCGTCGCCGGCGTCGTCGGATTCGCCGCCCTGGAGATCCAGCCGATCCTCGTGACGGCGATCGCGGGCGCCGGCGCGATGGTCGCCGCCGGGATCCTCGAACCGCGGGAACTCTGGGACGGCGTCGACTGGAGCGTGATCGTCCTGCTCGCCGGCCTCATCCCGCTCGGCGTCGCGCTGGAGGAAACCGGCGCGGCGGCCTTCCTGGCCGGACAGGCGGTCGCCGCCGTCGGCGATCTACACGTCGTCCTCGTGCTCGGTCTGCTGTACCTCTTCACGGCGCTGCTCACCGAATTGCTCTCGAACAACGCGAGCGTCGTCCTGATGCTGCCGATCGGCTTCGACGTGGCCGTGCGAATCGGCGCGGATCCCTACGCGTTCGTCCTCGCGGTCGTCTTCGCCTGCTCGACCCCGCTGCTCTCGCCGGTGGGCTACCAGACGAACCTGATGGTCTACGGCCCCGGCGGCTACGAGTTTACGGACTTTGCGCGCGTGGGAGCGCCGCTGCAGCTGCTGCTCGCGGTCGTGACGACGCTCGGCATCGTCGCGATCTGGGGCGTTTAGGCGGCCGGGCGGCCCCCGGAGGCGACCAGCGTCGCGTCGATTCGCACGCACGGCTCGCTTCCAGTACGTTCTTGAGGAAACGCGGGGAACGAGGGCCTAATGGTAGAGACGGTGCTCGTCGTGGGTGTTGTCGCCTCGCTCTTCGTCGGGTTCAACATCGGCGGCTCCTCGACCGGGATCGCGTGGGGCCCCGCGGTCGGCGCGAAGTTGCTGTCGAAGACGGCGGCGGCCGGCCTGATGACGTTCTTCGTCTTCCTCGGCGGGTGGACCGTCGGTCGGAAGGTGATGGATACGCTGTCGGGGAAGATCATCTCGATCGAAATTTCGCTATCCGCTGGGGTGGCCGTCCTCTTCTTCATCGGGACGGGGATCCTCGTCGCGAACGTCTTCGGCGTCCCGGTACCGACCTCGATGACGACGGTCGGCGCGATCGCCGGGCTCGGGCTGGCGACGGAGACGCTCAACTACGACACGATCGCCTGGATCCTCTCGTGGTGGATCGTCACGCCGATCATCGGGTTCTGGATCGGCGCGTTCATCGGTCGCTACGTCTACCCGGGGCTGAACCGGCGGATCGGCATCGAAAAGTCGCCGGGACCGCTGCTCGCGCTCGATCGGAGTGACGGCGGGCTCCCGACGCCGGGCTTCGGGCCGAACACGACCCCGCGAGAGTTCGTCAGTACGATCGTCGTCTTCGTGATCGGCTGTTACATGGCGTTCAGCGCGGGGGCGAGCAACGTCCCGAACGCGGTCGCGCCGCTGGTCGCCTCGGACGCGCTGCCGGAGAATCAGGCGATTCTGCTCGCGACGCTGGCGATCGGGCTGGGCGGCTTTACGATCGCGCGCCGGACGATGGAGTCCGTCGGCGGCGAGCTCAGCGATATCCCGCTGCTCGCGGCCCTGGTCGTCATGATAACCGCCGCGTCGATCACGACCACCCTCTCGTGGATGGGCATCCCGATCAGCCTCGTCATGGCCTCGGTGATGACGATCGTCGGACTCGGCTGGGGCCGGGCGACCCGGCCGATCACGGTCCGGAAGGCGGTCGCCGGCGAGGCGGGTGACGCCGAGATCGCGATGGGGGCGCTGACGGCCGAGGAGACCGATGGCGTCGAGGCCCAGCCGATCGGGGAGGCCGAACGGCCGGAAGCGCTCGACGCGCGCGATCTGTTCAACCCGGGCGCCATCATCAAGTACGTCTCGATGTGGATCATCGGCCCGACGATGTCGACGGTGCTTGCCTACGGCTTCTTCGTGCTGCTGCCCGGCATCGCCTGAGTCGACGATGCGGTCACCTACGCACCCGTCGGACCACCGCCCTTATTGCCGTATTCGGCGTACGGACCGTCATGAGTGGTCGCGTCCTGGTCCCGATGGACGATTCGGAGATGGCCGAGCGCGCGCTCGAATTCGCGCTGGAGACGTACCCCGACGCCGCCGTGACCGTCCTCCACGTCGTCGGCGTCCCATCCATGCTGATGGGCGACGCCGTCGGCCTCGCGCTCGAAGACGACGTCGAGGCGGCGGCCGAAGATCACGCCGAACCCGTCCTGGAGCGGGCCGAGGCGGTCGCTGCGGATCGCGATCGCGAGATCGACACCGCGGTCGGACTGGGCCACCCGACCCGGGTGATCGTCCGCGAGGCCGACGACTACGACGTGATCGTGATGGGCGGCCACGGCGCCCACAGCAGCGACGTCACCCGACGATTCCTGGTCGGCAACGTCGCGAAAGAGGTATTTCGCCGCTCGCCGGTGCCGGTCACGTCGGTGCGGTGACGACGGCGGCCGACGTCACGCCGAATCGGCGTTCGCGCCCGTCGAGCCGCCGTTCGCGACTCCCGACTCGTCGGCCTCCTGCTCCGACTCGTCCGCCTCGCCCGTCGAATCGGCGGTCCCGGTCGCCGACTCGTCGGACTCTCCGGCGGTCTCCTCGATCAGTTCCTCGACCTCGTCTTCGCGCGGGCGGCGGTCGACGCGCTCGTCGACCGACTCGACGCGCTCGGTTACCTCCTCCAGTTGCTCGCCGACGGTTTCCTCGATGGTTTCCGGGACGGTCTCCTCGACGGTCTCGCTCACTTTCTCTTCGACCGTCTCGCCGACTTTTTCCTCGACCGTCTCACCGACCGTCTCTTCGACCGTCTCGCCGACCTTCTCCTCGACCGTCTCGCTGACGGTCTGCTCGACGGTCGGCCCGACCGTTTCCGCCACGGTGTCCCCGACGGTCTGCTCGACGGTTTCGCCCACCGTCTCGTCGACCGACTCCTGCACCGATTGCTCGACCGTCTCCTGGACCGTCTGCTCCATCGTGTCCTGGACGGATTTCTCGACCGTCTCGTCCATCGTCTCGCCGACCTCCTTCTCGACGGACTCGCGGACGGCCGTCGTCATCCAGTCCGGATCGAAGCGGGCCATCTTCCAGACGACGTGGACGACGTAGGACGCGAAGACGCCGATCCCGAACGCCAGTCCGATGTTGGTGTTCGCCGTGGCGATCAGGCCGATCGAGAGCACGATCAGCGCCCCGTAGGTCAGATCGACGATCGCGTCGACGCGTACCGGGTTCATACGACGGAACTCGCCACGAACCCGGGTAAACCCTCTGGATTCGAGATCGTCGGCTTCCCCGGTCGACCGTTCACCCGTCGGGATCACCGGTCGAACCACGGCGGCGTCGAGTCGCCGCCGAGCCGCGCTGACCGTTCCGTCCGCCGAGGGACCCACACCAGCCGTCAGAAACGGTGTCTGGCCCCGTCGTCCGTGAGACGACCGGTATCGTCGGCCGTGGCGGCGGACTGCACCCGTCGTCGAAGATGAACGTCCTTTTAGTCGGGGACGGCCTGGGTAGTGACGACCACCGTGCTCTCACCGCTCCTCGGCGTCGGGCTGGTCGTCGCCGTCTTCGTGGGGTACAACATCGGCGGCGCGACGACCGGCCCCGCGTTCGGCCCCGCCGTCGGCGCGAACGTCATCTCGAAGGTGCTCGCAGCGGCGCTGATGTCGTTCTTCTTCTTCCTCGGCGCCGTCACCATCGGGCCGCAGGTCGTCGAGACGCTCGGCGGGGACGGACAGCTGCTGCAGAACGCGGACGTCTTCACCATGCGCGCGAACGTCGCCGTCCTCTTCTTCATCGGCGGCGCGCTCTTCGTCGGCAACTACGCGGGCGTTCCGGCCTCGACGTCGATGACCGCCGTCGGCGCGATCTCCGCGCTGGGATTCGCGACCGGCGAACTCAACTGGGCCGAACTGGGGTCGATCGCGAGCTGGTGGATCGTCGCCCCGATCCTGGGCTTCTGGGTCTCCGGTGTCATCGGTCGCTACTTCTACCCGCGGCTGAACGCCTGGATCGCGATCGAAGGCAGCGAGGACGAGTTACTGATCCGCTTCGAACGCGACGGGCTCCTCCCGCGGGTTCGGTTCCGAGGCGGCGGCGATCGCCGCGAGGCCTTCGGTGCCGTCGTCGTGGTCGCGATCGGCTGTCTGATGGCCTTCTCCTCGGGGACGAGCAACGTCGCGAACGCGATCGCGCCGATCTACGGCACGGGCGAGGTCGGCATGTACCCGCTGATCCTGCTCGGCTCGGCCGCGGTCACCGTCGGCTGTTTCACCATCGCCCGGCGCACGCTCGATACCCTCGGCAACGACATCACCAACCTGCCGCTGACCGCCGCGATCATCGTCGCGGTCGTCAGTTCGACCATCGTCATCGTCCTCTCCTCGCTCGGCGTGCCCGCGAGCTTCGTCGTCATCGCGACGATGAGCATCATCGGGCTCGGCTGGGGCCGGGCGACGCGGACGACGAGCATCTCCGAGGCCGCCCGCGGCGAGGAGACGCGCGTCTCCGTCGGCGCGCTGACCGCCGAGGAGGAAGGCGAGGCGGTCCCGGAGATCGGCGAGGAAGAGCCGACCGACATCCCGCGAGCCTCCGATCTCTTCGACCCGGCGACGACCGCGCGCGTGATCATCATGCAGAACGTCGTCCCGCTCATCTCGACCGTCGGCGCCTACCTCACCTTCCGGTGGATCCCCGTCTTCGGCTTCTGATCGACCCGCCGCCTGCAACGACGCGTGACCGCTCGTCGTCGGGGACCGGCTGGGCCGTCACGGACGCCAAGCGGCCCACGGAACATCGACCGGGCGAACACAGCTGGCGACCCCGCTCGATCGACCGAAACCCATCTCGCCGGGGGAATTCCTCGCAATTAACCACCCAAGTCGCAACAGCAAGGTATTACAGGACGCGTGCCGAAGCCTCCGCTGATGCCCACGGTAGAATACCTCAACTACGAAGTGCTGGACGATCACGGCTGGGACATGGACGACGACGACCTCTTCGAACAGGCCGCAGACGCCGGCCTCGACGACGAGGACTACGGCACGCTCGAGGTCAACGAAGGCGAGTACATCCTCGAGGCCGCCGAGGCCCAGGGCTACGACTGGCCCTTCTCCTGTCGCGCCGGCGCCTGCGCGAACTGCGCCGCCATCCTCAAAGAGGGCGAGATCGAGATGGACATGCAGCAGATCCTCTCGGACGAGGAGGTCGAGGAGAAGCAGGTTCGCCTGACCTGCATCGGCCACGCCCTGACCGACGAGGTCAAGATCGTCTACAACGCAAAGCACCTCGACTACCTGCAGAACCGCGTCATCTAGAACGCCAAGCGCCTCCCGCTCGGGACACGATCCCGCCTCGTTCCGGAACGCACTGATTCCTGATACGACCGGTTGTACCGGCTTTCTTCCAGGGGTCACCGCATCAGTGGACGGTGGCCAAGCGCCGGTCAGTCGAGGCCGAGGCTCAGCTTCAATGCGTCGTCGATCCGGCGCATCGTTTCCGCGCCGAGGCTCCCTGCGACGGAGTGTATCCGGCGATCGATCGAGACGACTCGAACCTGGTCGAGACGGATCGAGGAGTCTTTCTCGAACGGTGACCCGTCCGCATCGACCAGCACCTCGAACGGATACTCGCGGTACGTACCGGTCGCGAGTGCAACGATGGTCGTCCCCGAATTCGCGTTCCCGACGTCGTTCTGCACGACGACCGCCGGACGGGTCTTTTTCATCTCGTGGCCTTCAGCGGGATCGAGCCTGACGATGACGACGTCACCGCGCCGAACGGTCGTCCGGTCGCTCATTCGGGTAGTTCACTCCACGCGTCTTCCGACGTGTCGCCCCACTCCTCGGCCAGGGATTCCGCACTCTCTGACGCGTCCCGATAGGCGGCTGCGAGGTCACGTTCATCGGGCTGGTCGTTCTCGACGTCCACCACCGCGATCGTCACGCGCTTATTCGCGTACTCCGTCCCGAGGTAGATCCGGCCTCGGTCGTCAGTTTCGTTGGTCTGGAGCTCTCTGGCGTCCACGTTCATGATAGTACCCACTATTGCCCACAGGCAGATAACGCTTCCCACTATTGCCCACGACACACGATCGGAGGCTATCAACGGAACGAACCGCGTCATCTAGGCGGCGCTGCGAGACCGGTCGGTTGCGACGCTTCTCGCCACGGAGCTGCTCGATCGCGTCGTTTTGAGGACAAGATTGAGCTCCGGCTAGGTATCAGGGAGAGGCCGATCGACCACGTCAGCGCAGATCCGAGGTTCGATCGACGGATGATCGACCGCGTCCGTTCCATCCGACCCGGGGCTGGAGATCGATCGAACGTGATCGGGAGAACCCATAGGGCTGCCCACACGGTCCCTAGCGTATGAGTCTCGATCCGACAAGCGCCGACCGCAAACTCGACGTCCGCGAGATCGACGGCGAACCGTTCGGCGACATCATGGCGGCGCTGGGCGAGCTATCCCCCGACGAATCCCTGCTCTTGATCAACAGTTTCGAGCCGGAACCGCTGTACACCGTCCTCGAAGACCGCGGCTTCGCCTACGAGGCGAGCAATCCCGAACCCGACGTCTGGCACGTCGAGATCCGACACGCCTGATTCGACGGTCCAGCCCCGGGCGGGGCCCGACCGACCGTAATCGATTCGAGCGCCGCGCTCAATCGGCGGCGAGTTCGTCGAAGTACCGACTATCGTTCTCACCGGGTGCGTGCCCGGAAACCACTGACGCGCCCACCGTGACGAGCGCGCCGAGGAGCATGCAGTAGAGCGAGATGCCCCACCCGAAGTACGCCCCGGCGAAGACGGTGACGCCGCCGACGTCGGTTGCGGGCAGAAAGTTGAACGCGAGGTAGGCCAGTTGCGGAACGACCAGTCCCGCGACCATCCCGGTCCGCGTCGTCCCGCGCCAGTACAGCGCCAGGATGACCGCCGGTGCCAGTTGGGCGAAGCCGCCGAAGGCGAGGTCGCCGATCTCGACCAGCAGCGAGCCGATCCGTCCGGCGCCGAACGCCCCGACCTCCTCGACCCAGATGCTCGCGGCGAGGGCGAGGATCGCGAAGACGGCCACGCCGAGGCGGCCGAGCGCGTCCTCGCGACGCTGGGAGAGTGCCGTCTCGACGAAGGGCCGGTAGATGTCCCGCGTGAAGTACGACGAGCCCGAGAGCAGCATCGAGTCCGACGAGGACATCATCGCCGCGATGGCGCCGGCGATCACCAGCGCCGCGAACCAGCCCGGGGCGTAGGCGTCGAGGACGACCGGGAGGATCGACTCCCCTGCGGCGACGTCGGCCTCCAGGCCGAGGCCGGCCGCCCACGCGCCCAGCAGGAACGCGGGGACGAACAGCAGGAGGACGAGCAGCGGCCAGAGGGCGAACGACCGCTTCAGGACGCGCTCGGAGGCCGCGGCGAAGAAGCGCTGGTTGACCTGCGGGAACATGGCGACGCCGAACGCGATCGAGATCGCGAAGGTGAGCATCCGCCGGGGCGTGTACCACTCGCTGCCGAGTGCGAGGTAGCCGGGCGCGTTCGTCTCGAGGCCCGCGTTGATCGTCGCGAGGCCGCCGTCGACGCTGGCGAGCACCCACAGCAGTGCGGCCCAGACCATCACGAGCATGAACGCGCCCTGGAGCGTGTCGGTCCAGGCGATGCCGCGCATCCCCGCGAGCACGACGTAGGCGATCATAAAGGCCGTGATGAGCGTCGCGCCCATCCAGAACGTCATCGCGCCGTCGGTCAGCGACGCCAGCGCGCCGCCGGCCCCGATCTGCTGGAGCATCACGTACGGGAACAGCCAGAACAGCGAGATGGCGGCGACGAGCCCCCGGACGCCCTTCGAGCCGAAGCGGTCGCCGAGCATCTCGCCCAGCGTGACGTAGCCGTGGCGCTGGCCGAGCAACCACTGCTTGTATCCGACGACGTACCACAACAGCGCGAAGAGGATGCCGTCCATCAGTCCCATGACCAGGATCCACTCCGGGCCGCGCGCGAAGGCGGTGTCCGGCCCGCCGAAGAAGGTAAACGCCGACAGCAGCGTCGCGAAGACGGTAAACAGCAGGACGACCGTGCCGAAGGTCCGACTCGCCAGGTAGAAGTCCTCGGCAGTTCGGTCGGTGGCGCGGTAGGCGATCGCTCCGACGCCCAGTGCCAGACAGAGGTAGCCGACGACGATCCCGAGCTGCAGGGCCACCGTCACGGCCGCTCACCCGCCGGTCGATCGGAACCGACGCCGTCGGTGATGCCGAGTCCCCAGGCTCGCCTGGCGAACAGGGCGAAGATACCGGCGGAGAGGAGCATCCAGCCGACGAACCACCAGAGCCAGAGCGGGAGGCCGGCGACGAGCCGATCCGACCCCCACAGGAACCACGGTACGGTGAACGCGACGATGACGGTCAGGGCCGCCACCCACAGGAGCCGTTCGGCACGCGATATCGACTTCATCGACGCGTGTATCGCCCCTACACCCAGATAAGTATTTATGCTCACCAATTCGCCCATTCGAAGAGATAATGTCTTCAATCGTCGACGGTCGGTTCCCGTGCCGTCTTCCGGGCTACATCACGGTCGTCGTGCGTCCGGCGGCGGAACGGGCGGACTCGCGGCGTCGACCGACGGTCATGATGGACGCTCACCCCGGTACCCCGATACGTTCGGCCGAACGCCCATCAGGGCCGGACGCGTTCCGGTACGCGTATGCAGACACGCACTCTGACCCGCGTTCGATCGATTCGATCAGGCCGGCCGGAGGGGAACCGATGAGCAAGACGAGCTTCGACGCCGAGCGAACCTACGACGACGACCGGTTCTCGGCGGTCGAGGTGTTCCGGAGCGATCGGCAGAAGACCATCTGCGGCTTCTTCGAGCCCGGACAGTTCATCCCGGTTCACGCGCCAGCGAGCGATATCGCCATCTTCGTCCGGTCGGGAACCGGTGTGATCCGAGACGGCGAGGCCGAACACCGCGTCGAACCGGGCGACGTGGTCGTCGTCGAGGCCGAGACGAACCGCGGAATCAAGGCGGACGACGACGCGCGTCTGGAGGCGTTCATCGTCGTCTCGCCGCCGCCGACGGACGAGGAACACGGCCCCGTCCGCGAGGGACTCAAACGCGGCGAGTTCGACCCAACGAGCACGTAGCGACACGGTCGACAGTCTCCCGACGAGTCCGATATCTCGCGGCGAACTAGTTCTCCGGCGTCGCCTCGCCCGCGGCGGGTTCGTCATGCTCGCCGACGAGCGAGCCGAACACGACCCGCCCGAGCGAGTGCGGGCTGTGCCGGCGGATGACGAGCAGCATGTTCGCGGCGAAGACGACGACGCCGAGGGTGAGGAGGGTCCCGCCGGCGGCGTCGACGACGACCGGGAGCGCGACCAGGTCGGCGACGACCAGCGCGGCCGTCCCGCTCGCGAGCAGGGTTCCGTCGATCGCCGCGAGGCGGTCGTCGTAGAGGTCGTCGATCATCGGGACGGGTTCGAGCCCGAGGCGATCGCTGTAGCGGTGAACCCAGATGATGAACGGAATGATGTGGTATAGCGTCCCGAAGACGACGAAGCCGACGGCGCCGAGGAGCAAGAGGTGCGCCGTTCCCTCCGCGCCGAAGCGGTGGACGGCTGCCGTCGGCTCGCTCGTCCACGCCGGAATCGACAGCAGCGCCCAGGCGGCGAGGGCGGGCGCGGCGATCGCGTAGCGGGTGTGCATGGGCGTCCAGTCGACCTGCATCTCGTACAGTTTTCGCCCGAGGATCGCGCTGACGCACAGCGCCGAGGCGATGAGCAAGACCGCACCGACGATGGCGACGGTCGACGCGTCGACGAGTCGTCCGCCCGCGAGCAGGACCACGCCCGCGGGGTGACCGACCTCCTCGATCCGCCGGAGGTGGTGATCGACGCCGTGCAGTTCGGTCTGGGTGAACATCGTCCCGAGCTGGTAGAGGGCGCCGTAGACCGTCGTCAGGACCGCGCCGAAGACCGCGAGCGTGGCGTGGGCGCCCACGACCCCGCCGCGGTCGATCGGGAGGCCATCGAAGACGGGCCGGCTGAAGCCGATCGCGAGGAGGACGCCGAGCGCGGTGAGGGCGAGGAAGAACCCGAGCGAGAGGAGGAAGTGTCGCTCGGTCACGTCGTACGAGTCGAGCGTCGCCATCGTCCGACCGATGTTGTAGACGAACGTCCAGAAGCCCGCGAGCATGAGGACGGCGAAGGGCGCCAGCCAGGCGAACGACGCCGTGAGGAGCCCGGCCACGAAGCCGAATAGCCCCAGCACGACGAGGAACAGCTGAACGCTCGCCAGCCGGCGCGAGTGCAGCGTCACGCCGGACCAGACGGGCACGAACTGCGTCATCGCCCCCATGATCGTGATGCAGATCCAGCCCGCCAGCAACAGGTGGACGTGCGCGAGCGTGGCGAGGCCGGCCGCACCGTCGAAGACGAGGCTCCCGCCGACGAGGACCCCGAGTAACAGGAAGCCGATAGCGACGACGAAGTGTCGAAGCGGGATCGTCATCGGCGGTTGCGCTCCCGTCTCGATGGATCCCGGAATCGCGGCCATGGATGCGGTTGACCGCCGACGCACCTCCCCCTGGCCCCGAATATATTCCCCTCGACGGCCCGGCGACGGTTCGAACCCGTCACGTCCGGGCGGTTCCCGGCGCATCGGCTCCGCGGGAAACCCGCCTCGCCAGACGCCGCCCGACCACCCCGACTGCCCGTCCCGATCCGTCACGCGACGGGGAGTCTCGGCGTGGCCGAAACGCCGCCAGCGTGGCTCGGTCGCGCGATCCGGGCGGTCCGTCCCGGTGCACGCCGAGTGAGTTTGCTCCGCAAAGTCGATTTGTATTGCAAACATACTTGTGGGAGTAGAGCCAATCGGAAGATATGCAAACCGATACGGCGCCCGGGTTCGCCCCGGGCCGGTTCCTGAATCAGACCGTCGGGTTCGCGCTCAGGAGCGCGCGGACGCTCCGCCGGAACGCGGCCGTCATCTTCTGGGCGATCGGATTCCCGGCGCTGTTCTACCTGCTGACCGTCTACCTGTTCGTCGACACGGCCGGGCTCTCGGCGGAGGCGGTCGGCAGGCTGAAAGCGACCAACGCCATCTCCTACGGCGGGTTCGCCGCGCTCGTCGTGTTCCTCAACACGTTCTCGCAGTCGCTCGTCGCGGACATCGAGGGCGGGCGCTACGCGCAGTTTCGGGCGCTGCCGGTCTCGCCGAGCGCGGACTTCGTCGGACGGTTCGCCGCCGCGTTCGTCCTCGCGCTCGCCGCCGTCGGCGCCGTCCTCGCCGTCGGCGCCGCGACCGGCGCGAGCTACGAGCTCCGGTCGATGGCATCGATTCCGGTCTCGCTGCTCGGGTTGCTCTCGCTCGGACTGTTCGCGGCCGGCCTCGCCGTCCTCCTCGTCTCGGTCGTCCCCGACGCGAAGTTCGCGAGCATCATCACCATCAGCCTGGTCATGCTCGCGTTCTTCCTGACGGGCTACAACGGCGTCCAGCCGGGAATGGTCGCGGCGAACGCCGAGTTCGTCAACTACGTGCCGAACGCGCTGGCCACCCGCCTCGCCGTCGTCCACCTCGTCTCGGTCCCCGACTGGACCGCGGCCGGGCTCGCCGCGCCCGCGGCGCCGACCGGCCCGGGCTACGTCGGCCTGCTCGTCGCCTACGTCGGCGTGGGACTCGCGACGGCCGTCGCGGTGACGCGCCGGTCGCTCTACCGAGGTGAACTCCGATGAGCGCCGAGTCGCGGGGCGACGGTGGCTCGCTCGCCGTCGAGGCGCGAAACGTGCGCAAGTCCTTCGGCGCGGACGGGGTGCTCGACGGCGTCGACCTCGCGGTCCGCGAGAACGAGGTCCTGCTGTTGATGGGACCGAACGGCACCGGCAAGACGGTGTTGCTCTCGTGTCTGGCGGGGGGCCTCGAGCCGAGCGCCGGCGAGGTTCGCGTCTTCGGCACGCCCGTCTCCGAGGACGGCGGACACGCTCTCTCGTTGCTCCTACAGAACGGGGCAAGCGTCGACACCCTCTCCGGTCGGGAGACGGCCGCGTTCTACGCCCGCCTTCACCCCGCGTTTACGGACCGCTGGCGCGACCTCGTCGCGAAATTCGGTCTCACTGAGGACCTCGAAAAGCGGATCAAGTACTACTCCGAGGGGATGAAGCGA
The DNA here is from genome assembly GCF_023093535.1 of Halovivax limisalsi. NCBI lineage: Archaea > Methanobacteriati > Methanobacteriota > Halobacteria > Halobacteriales > Natrialbaceae > Halovivax > Halovivax limisalsi. The sequence continues at coordinate 926,979 of NZ_CP095757.1, read as the reverse complement.
AAGCTCGAACTCGCGCTGGCGCTGTCGGTCGACGCGCCGCTGTACCTGCTCGACGAACCGACCGCCGGCGTCGACCTCTCGACGGTCCAGCTGTTCCACCGGGCGATCCGCGAGCGGGTCGCGGCGGGCGGGACGGTCGTGGCGACGAGTCACCGCCCCGTCGACGCGGACCTGGCGGACCGGATCGCGTTCGTCACCGGCGGCGGGGTCACGGCCGTCGGGGCGCCGACGGACCTGCTCGAAGCCGTGCCGCCGGTCGTGCGCGTCGTCGGCGCCGGTCCGTCCGCCGAGGAACTCGAATCGCACGTCGCGGGCGGGCGGCTGTTCCACCACGGCGACGAACTCCGGGGCTTTCTACGCGACGGTGTCACGTGCGAGGACCTCGACCGGACGGCCGGTTCGGGAGTGACCGTCGAGACGGTCGAGCCGAGCTACACCGACGCGTTCAACTACTTCGTCCACGCGGGTGAGGACGATGGGTGAGAACGTCGATCGGGGCGACGAGGTCGACCGCGCCGACCTGCAGCGCGATCTGGACCGCATCAAGGAGGCGATGGGGCTCGCGGAGCGCTACGAGAACGCACCCGAGCAATGGCTGGGCTTCGGCGTGGTCGTTGCGGTCGCCTGCGCGCTCTCGCAGTACGTCGTCCTCGAACGGTTGCCACAGGCGTGGTTCGCCGCCGTCTGGCTGGGGCTGTTCGGCGCCCTCGGCGCCGTCCTCTCCCGACGGTACGGCTACTCGTTCGAACCCGGGACCGCCCGGCCGAACCTGGGGTTTCAGATCCTCGCAGTCTATTTCGCGGCGTTTCCGATCGCCGCCGTCGCCGGATCGTTCCTCCCCGAGCTTTCCTACCTCGAGGAGACGGCGTTCACGCTCGCGATAATCCTCGTCCAGCTCGGCGCTGGGTACGTCGTCGCCGGCGAGACGCTCAAGGCCTACCACATCCGGGATCGCGACCGCTACGCGTTCCACGCGGGCGGGCTCCTCATGGTCGGACTCGGGGTGACCGTCGCGACGTACGAACCGCTCTACGAGTGGGGGTACGCGGCGTTCGGCGGCGCCTACCTGGCGTACGCCGTCGCTTCCTACTGGGTACTCTCGAGTTCGTAAGATGGACTTCGACAAACTCGTCCACCAACCCACGCGCCTGCAGATCTTCGCCTATCTCTATCGTCACGGCGAGTCGAGCTTTACCGACCTCACGTCGGCGCTCGACCTGACCGAGGGAAACCTCTCCAGTCACCTCCAGCGGATGGAAGACGCCGGCGCCGTCGAGATCACCAAGGCGTTCGTCGACGACCGGCCGCAGACGAGCGCGGCGCTGACCGACGAGGGCCGCGAACAGTTCGAGGAACACGTCCACACACTCCAGGCGCTCATCGACGACCTGGAGTGAGCGCGGCGGCCGGTGCTCGTCGTCGCTCGACGAGCGCGAAGTACCCCCGTCCGAGCGCCGATCTCGATCGACCACCCCTCCGGGAGATCGTTCCCCCGGGAGGCCGTTTCTTGACCCCGCACGGTGTGGGTCGACTGATGTCGGTTCGCCTCGGCCTCGCGGGCGACGTGATGCTCGGCCGCCTCGTCGACGCACACCAGCGGGAGCGCCCGCCGGAGGCGGTGTGGGGTAGCGCGCTCGAATTGCTCCGGGAGCTCGACGGCCTGTTCGTCAACCTCGAGTGCACCCTGTCGACGCGGGGAACGCCGTGGGACCGGACGTACAGACCCTTCCACTTTCGCGCCGATCCGGCGTGGGCCGTCCCCGCGCTCGAAGCGGCGGGCGTCGACGGCTGCTCGCTGGCGAACAATCACGTCCTCGACTACGGCGCGGTCGCCCTGCGCGACACGCTCGACGCGCTTGACGACGCCGACATCGCCCACGCCGGCGCGGGACGCACGCGCGAGGCGGCGTTCGAACCGGCGTTCGTCGAGCTCGAGGACCTGCGCGTCGCCGTCTTCGCGATGACCGACAACACGCCCGAGTACGCCGCGGACGCCGCGTCTCCGGGGATCGCGCACGTCGAGATCGACGTCGATAGCGAGGAGACGCGAGACGCCGTTCGCGGGGCGCTCGAGCGGGCTCGCGCCGGCGATCCCGACCTGGTGATCGCCTCCCTGCACTGGGGGCCGAACATGGTCGAATCGCCCCCGGACGCGTTCCGCGACTTCGGCCGCTGGCTCGTCGACGCGGGCGTCGACGTCGTCTGGGGCCACAGCGCGCACGTCTTCCACGGCGTCGAGGTGCGCGACGGCGCGCCGATCGTCTACGACGCGGGCGACTTCGTCGACGACTACCGCGTCGATCCGCGGCTGCGTAACGACCGCTCGTTCCTGTTCGACCTCTCGGTGGCCGACGCGGGTCGCCCCGCCGAACTGCGGCTCCACCCGACCGAGATCGACGATTTCGCGGTGCACGAGGCCGGCCCCGAGGCCGCGGCGTGGAGCCGCGAACGGATGCAGTCGCGCTCCGAACCGTTCGGGACGACGTTCGAGCGGGAAGGGTCGGGCCTCGTCCTGGCGCTTCCGGACGAGTGACGGCGGGACGCGAACCGTCAGCCACCGCCCCGAACCCGGACGAACCGATCGGAGGGCGAACACCCGAACACTTATATTAGTGGCCTCTAATATTAGCATGTACTAAGATGAGTGAGCAACAGACCGACGGTCGAGTCCCGGAGCGCGGGGACGGCCAGCGGAACGGATGCTGTACGGACGGATCGGCGCACGCGCTGTCGGAGGCGGCGGTCGCGACCGACGTCGAACTCCTCGCGACGCTCGGCAACGACACGCGGTACGAGGCGTTGCGGATCATCGCCGCGGCCGGGGACGTCTGCGTCTGCGATATCGAGCCGGCCCTCGGCGTGAGCCAGGGCGCGGTCAGCCAGGCGCTCTCCCGCCTCTTCAGCGCCGGACTCGTCGAGCGACGGAAGGAGGGCCGGTGGCGATACTACAGCGCGACGCCTCGCGCACGACGGCTCCTCGACGTACTCGACGAGACGAGAGGGGGCGACGACGAGAGTGGCGCGACCGACCGGAGCACTGGTTCGGATGACTGACGCGAGCGCGCCCCACGAAGACGGCGACTCGCTCGACGCCGCGGAGCGACGGCGGGCCGTGCGCGAGCGATACGCGGACATCGCGACCGAGTCGTCGGCTGCCTGCTGCGACGACGGCTGTTCGGACGACCCCGCGGTCGGCGGGACGACGAGTCGCGGTTACGCGGCCGACGACCTCGCCGCCGTCGACGGGGACGCCAACCTCGGCCTCGGCTGCGGCAACCCGACCGCGATCGCCGGCCTCGAACCGGGCGAGACCGTCCTCGACCTCGGGTCCGGGGGCGGGTTCGACTGCTTCCTCGCCGCGCGCGAAGTCGGGGCCGACGGGCGCGTCATCGGCGTGGACATGACGCCGGCGATGGTCGAGAAGGCCCGCGAGAACCGCGCGGCGAACGACGCGACGACCGTCGAGTTCCGACTGGGCGAGATCGAACACCTGCCGGTCGCCGACGCCTCGGTCGACGTGATCCTCTCGAACTGCGTGATCAACCTCTCGGCCGAGAAGGCGCGGGTGTTCCGGGAGGCCTATCGCGTGCTCCGGCCGGGCGGGCGACTCGCGATCTCCGACGTCGTCCAGACCGCCGAGCTACCCGCGGATCTGCGCGCCGATCCGGACTCGATCGCGGCGTGCGTCGGCGGGGCGGCGACGATCGAATCGCTCGAATCGATGCTCGAGGCGGCCGGCTTCACCGGCATCTCCATCGAGCCGAAAGCGGACAGCGCGACGTTCATCCGCGAGTGGGACGACGACCGCGACCTCAGCGAGTACCTCGTCGCCGCGACGATCGAGGCCGAGAAACCGCCGAGTGCGCCCTCGAGCGGGCGACAGCCGACTTCGAACGCCGACACCAACCGGTGATCACGATGTACACACAACCGCCACCGAACGATCCGCGAAATCGACAGCCGAAACCGACGTACACCTGGCAGGGACTGATCCTGACCTCGGCCCTCGTGACGATCGCGCCCCTGCTCCTGTTGTGGACCCTGAGCGAGCCGCTGCTCGCGGGCGCCGCCCTGGTGAGCGCCGCCGGGGCAGTGACCGTCGGTCGTCGCGCCTACCGGCTGACCAGGTGTTTCTACGAGTGCGGGGGGTTCACTGTGGGCCTGCCCGGAGCGGCCGAGGTCACGGTCAGGCGGAGGCCCTGCGATGGCGCGTGTTGAGCGACCGGCCTCGCCGGCGCGACGCCCGCATCGCGGCCGGCCTCGTCGAGACCGGGATGGCGGCATCGTAACCGGTCGAGCGAACCGGGGACACGCCACCAGCGAGATCCCATGACAACCGACGGGATAACACTCGAGCGAGCGGACGCGTCGACCGTCGATCGCGTCGTCTCGCTGCTGGACGCGTGCGGGCTCCCAACCGCCGACGTCCGGGCGACCCCGGCGGCGTTCTTCCTCGCCTACGCGGCGGGCGAGTGCGTCGGGACGGGCGGCCTCGAGGCGTACGGCACCGACGGACTCTTACGGTCGGTCGCGATCGTCGACGAGAAACGGGGCGAGGGCTACGGAACGGCGCTGTGCGAGGCGCTCGAAGGCGAGGCGCGAGCAAGCGACGTGGCGCGGTTGTACCTGCTGACCACGTCCGCGGCCCCGTTCTTCCGCCGCCGGGGCTACCGCGAGATCGATCGGGCGGACGCCCCGGCGCGCATCCGTGAGACGACCGAGTTCGCGGAGCTGTGCCCGCAATCGGCGACCTGCATGGCAAAGACGCTCCGGGAGTGATAACGGGCTAGCCGGCCCACGGTTCGTCCGGACCGGCCGACCGGGCACCGGGCCGTCCGGGTCGTCGGCATCATCGACGCTGCAGCGCCCGCTCGACGCACGTCTCGGTCGCGACGCCGCGACGTGCCCTCGGCGCGGGTTCCAACCGATCGACCGGTCCCAGTCGAGCGCCCAATCTCCCGACGAACGGCGCCGGAAACGCATCAGTTCCGGGAAGGATTCAACGGGCTGGACTGTGAAGGACCGTCAATGGTGACCCGGATCGTCGATCTGCGGATTCTCGGCGAGGTGCCGATCGGCGGTGATCGACCGTGAGCGCGACGGCCGCGACGCGCGGGTCGCGGGCGTTCGTCGCTGCGGGCGTCGTCTGGTTCGTCGCGTTCAACGCGGCCGTCCTCGCGGGCGCGAGTCGCTCCGCCGCGGTCGTCACGGGGCTCTACGGCTTCGTCTTCTCGGTCGTCTTCGGGAAGGCCTACGCGCTCGTCCCCTCCTACTTCGACCGCGAGCTGGCGCTCCCGTCGGCGCCGCTCGCGCACCTCCCGTTCGCCACCGTCGGCGTCCTGGGGCTCTTTTTCGGTCGGCTGGGCCCCGGCGATCCGCTGGTCGGCCGCTCCGAAGCGGTCGGCCTGAGCGCGGATGGACTGCTCACCGTCGGCGCGCTCGCGTGGCTCGCCGGCGTCCTCGTCTTCGTCGGCACGCTCGCCTGGACCGTCCGAGACAATCTCACGGGATCGGAGACGGGGACATCGGAGGCGAACGCGGAGCGACGCCGCGTCGACCGGGCGGCCAACGCCGTCGTCCCGCTCGTCGGCTTCTACCTGGTCTGGGGAAGTCTCCTGCCAGTCGCGGAAGCACTTGACGTGCGGCCGTCACCGATCGATGTGGTACTCGGCCCGCTCGGGGCCGCCTCCCTCTCCCCGATGCCAACCGGCCCAGCGGCGACGCACGTCCTCGCCGCGGGCGCGGCCGTGCTCATGCTGTTCGGCGTCGGCTTTCGCCTCCTCCCGCGATTTCTCGTCGGCACGCCCCGATTTTCCCTCGTCGCCACCGCGCTCGCGGCCGGCGCGCCCGCTCCGTTCCTCCTCGCGTTCGACTTCTACGGCGGACCCGCCTTCGCCCTCGGTGCGACGCTGCTCGCGGTCGCCGTCGTCGCCTACGCGCTGGTCGTCCTCGAACTGATCGCGAACAGCGACCGCCGCCGCGTCGGATTCACCGGGGTCGGTGCGGGTGCGCTCTTCGGGGTGGTGGTCGTCGCACTCGGGTGGGGAATGGGCGTCCACGGCCTCGATCCCGGGCTCGCGACGGCCCACTACCGGCTCGCCCTCGGCGGATTTCTGGGACTGACGATCGTCGGCGTCACCTACCAGTTCTACCCGCCCGCGATCGGCGAGGCGCCCGGCGTCGGGGACCGAAACGCCCTGCTGGTCATCGTCGGCCTGGCCGTCGGGTTCGCGATCGAGGCCGTCGGGGTCGGTCTCGAAGCGACGGCAGCGCTCGACGGGATCGTGGCCCTCGATCCCGCCGCCCTCACGGCGACCGGTTCGGCCATCGTCTTCGCCGCCTCGCTCGGCTACGCCTGGATCCTGCTGTCGATCTTCGAACAGCGCCGGTGACGAGCCGCCGGCTGGTCGCTCCACCGGATCACCGCCAGCGAAAGGCGAACAAGTTCGGCCGTCCACCGAAGCCCCTCGACGTCCCAGAACCGCGTATGGCATCATCCGACTCCGCTGCGGAGACACAGCCGGTCGCCCCGACGGAGCGCGTCCGTCTCGACGACCTCGAGGGATCGCCTCACGCCCACTGCTTCGAGGAAGAGCCGATGACGATCCGTCTCACGCTCGAAGCGGGCGAGTCCGTGCCGGCCCACCAGCACCCCGACCGCCGGATCGTCTGTCACTTGCTGGAAGGGAGCATCTCGATGACGCTCGGCGAGGACGAACACGCGATCGAGGCCGGCGACGTCGTCCGCTTCGACGGCAACCAGGACGTCTCGCCGGAGGCGCTCGAAGACAGCGTCGCGTTGCTGGTGCTGGCGAAGCGGACCGACGAGTGAGTCCGTCGGCAACGGTATCTCGTCCACCCCGCTCGACTGGTTGCTTCCGAAACGCATTTGGGTATGAATAGGATATGAATAGGATATGAATACGTATGGCCGACATCGAGAAACGAACGGTCGGATCGCGGGGCCAAGTTACGATTCCGAAGGAACTCCGCGACGAGTTCGGTATTCGAGGGGGTGACGACGTCACCGTCCGTCGGGACGAGAACAAGATCGTCATCGAACCGACGCCGTCACGAGAGAAACTCGCAGAAGGGTACCAGCGTCGAGCAGCACAACATCGCGAACTCGCCGAGGAACTGTCCGGTATCGGTCGAGAGGCGACCGACGAACTCGGCGACGCACCGGAGTGGGAGGATGCGTGATCGATGTCTATTCGACGCGGAGACATCGTCATCGTCGAACTCGATCCGACAGGCGGGTCTGAACAGCGCGGGAGTCGACCGTATCTCGTCGTCCAGAACGACGTCGGGAACAAAAATGCACCAACGACGATCGTCGTCCCGCTAACGACGTCGTTCGGTGACGAGCTCTACCCGTTCGAAGTTCTACTTCCGGAAGCAGAAGCGAACTCCGAGAAGATTCGGTCGCGATCTGTAGTCAGATTCGAACGGTGTCGATCGAGCATCGAATCACTGACCGGGTCGGCTCGATCCCGCGCGACCGGCTTCAGGAAGTAGACACCGCCCTCGAGTACAGTCTCGGGCTTCGGCGAGCGTGATATCGACATAGCTGAGTTCGAACCGTCGAGTTCCACCGGAACGAGCGGAGTGAGAACACGCCCTCAGTCCAGCGGATCCTCGATGTCGCCGATGATCGCCTCGAGGAGGTCCGTCACGGTCACCAGGCCGACGACGTCGCCGTCCTCGATCACGAGCGCGAGTTCCTGGCCCTCGGTCTGGAACTGGTCGATCGCGTCGCTGACGTCCGCATCCGGCGAGAGCGTCATCGGCGGCGCGGCCAGCGCCTCGAAGTCGAGCGAGCCGTCGGCGAAGGCCTCGCGGTGTCGGGTGAAACTGGGAAGGTAGACGATCCCCCGGAAGTCCGTCAGATCATCGCCGACGAGCGGGTAGCGGGTCTGCGGGCTCGCTTCCATCCGGCGGGCGTTCTCGGCGAAGTCTGCCTCCGTCGAGAGCGCGACGATCTCGTCGGGCGGGACCATGACCTCGCGAACGGGCTGGTCGCCGACGTCCAGCGCGGCCATCACCTCCTCGCGCCGGTCTTCGGGGATCTCGCCCCGTTCGAGGACGTCACCCAGGCGATTTCGCAGGTCCGCACGCGACTCGATGACGGCCTCGCCGGCCTCGGACTCGGTCCAGGCGCCCGTCATCTCGACGCCGAACAGGCGCAGCGTCGCCTTCGCCACCCAGTCGCCGAAGCGGATGAAGGGTTTGATGGAGAAGGCGAACCAGTACAGCGGACCGGCGTAGCGGGCCACCTGCTTCGAGCGCTCGACGCCGAGGTACGTCGGCGTCTGCTCGCCGTGGGTCAGGTGGATCAGGTTGATCAGCAGGAACGCGAGCACCGACCCGGCCCCGGCGGAAGCGAGCGTCGTATTCGCGAAGATGGGCTCGAAGACGGCCGCGAGTCCGGGTTCCGCGACGATCCCCAGCGCGATGGACGTCCCGGAGATCCAGATCTGACACGTCGTCAGGTACAGTTCGAGGTCCTCGGTCATCTTCCAGGCCCGGCGCAGCCGCGGCTCGTCGAATTCGGATTCCGGGAACTGTCGCGTACGCGTTAGCGCGAACTCGACGGCGACGAAGTAGGCGTTGATCCCGATGAGACCCACCCCGGCGAGAATTCGGGCGACGATCTCGACCGTTTCCATGCGCCACCGTTCGCATATCCGATCCAAAGGCTTTCTGAAACGGTTCCACCGTCGCGCCGCATCGACGCCGGATTCGGCTCCGGCACGATCCGGTCGGTCCCGGATACGACACGTAGCCCCGACCGGCACGGCCACGATTCAAAAGAATAATAGTTACTCGAATTTTGTCGCACCATTCGATCGTTAGTTGCCGACGGTCCCCGTTGGCGAGCATCGCTTCGTCGCGGCTGACCCCTGCTGCCACCCTCGGCGACCTGCGTCGATTCCACCCCGACCGCTCGTTTCGGCTGCGCGTACCGATGTGGGCCGATTCATCGGTCTGCACCAGAATATCGCCCTCGACCGGATAGGCCGTGCCCCGACTCGAACCGGCGATTCGGACGCCGTTCGGGCGAGGGACCCCGGACGATCTCCCTCAAGCGGCCGAGAGAAGTGTACGCCCGCACGTACGGCCGAGTGGCGCCTTTCCGGACCGTACGCGCGAGTCCCCCGCCGAGCACCGCACGGGAAGAGGGATCGCGTCCGCGGCCCCGTCGTCCACACCAGTAGGCGCCGAACCGCTCGCAGGTTGAAGCCTGCCCGGCACGTGCACGGCGACAATTGTTCACTACCACCAGACAGTGTATTGCCAGCCAACCCGCCGGGTAGGTCACACGCTCACGGACAGGTCAGCCGGAGAGTCGAAATTTTGAGTAATTATTTTTCAAATTCTCTTCCGTCGTTTCGCCGTTCGTCTCGCGCAGCGTACCGGTCAGATCCGAGCCGAAAACCGACCGACAGCGCTCCGACCTGTTGCCCGGCGTACCGGTTCGTTACTGGAACCCCAATCTATTTGCGCTGCGTTTGCAATCCATAACCATGGAGTCGAAAGACCGCCTAGCCGTAGACATCGGTGGAACGTTCGTCGACTCGATCATGTTCGATCGGGAGACGGGCGAGATCAACGTCGAGAAGGCCTCGACGACACCCGACCAGCCGGAGAAGGGCGTTCTCAACGCCAAGGACAAGGTCGGCGCCGATCTCGCCGAGACGGAGGCGTTCGTCCACGGGACGACCCTCGGTATCAACGCATTCCTCGAACGAGAGGGCGCCCGAACGGGCATCGTCACCAACGAGGGCTTTCGCGACGTCTTCGAGATCGGTCGCACCAACGTCGAGCGCGAGTCGATGTACGACATCCGGTACAAGAAGCCCGAACAGATCGTGCCCCGTCGCCGCCGCATCGGCGTTCCGGGCCGGATCGACGCCAACGGTGACGTGAGCGAGCCCCTCGACGAGGACGCGGTCCGCGAGGCCGCCCGCGAACTGGTCGACGACCACGACGTCGAGTCGATCGCGATCTGCTTCCTCCACTCCTATCGCAACGGCGAGCACGAGCGCCAGGCCGGCGAGATCATCCGCGAGGAGGTCCCCGACGTCAGCCTCTCGCTGTCGAGCGACATCACCGGCGAGTACCGCGAGTACGAGCGCACGAGCACGGCCGTCCTCGACGCCTACATCAAGCCGATCTTCGAGAACTACGTCGACCGCCTCGACGGCGCGCTGCGCGAGGACGGCTTCGACGGCTCGTTCTTCATCACGCGCTCGGGCGGCGGGACGCTGACCGCCGAGAACGCGACGACCGCGCCGGTCCACACGATCCTCTCGGGCCCGGCGGGCGGGCTCATCGGGGCCTCGCACGTCGGCGACGTCACCGACCGCGACAACCTGATCGCGGTCGACATGGGCGGGACCAGCCTCGACGCCTGCGTCATCGAGAACGGCGCGCCGGCCGTCGAGTACGACTCGACGCTCGGGCACATGCCGATGATGATCCCGGTCTACGACATCCGGACGATCGGCGCGGGCGGCGGCTCGATCGCCTGGCACGACGGCGAGTTCCTCAAGGTCGGCCCCAAGAGCGCCGGCGCGGACCCGGGCCCGATCTGCTACGGTCGCGGCGGCACCGAGCCGACGGTGACCGACGCCGCCGTCGCGCTGGGCTACATGGACCCGGCCGCCTTCCTCGGCGGCGACATGGACCTGAACCAGACCGGCGCCCTCGAGGGCATCGAGGAGAAGCTGGCCGACCCGCTCGAGATGTCCGTCGACGAGGCGGCCCGCGGCGTCTTCGACGTCACGCTCGCGAACACGGTCGGCGCGATCCGCGAGATCACCGTCGAGAAGGGCTTGGACCCGCGGGACTTCACGATGGTCTCCTACGGCGGGGCCGGCTCGCTGTTCGTCCCGCTGCTGGCCCGCGAGATCGGCGCCGACGAGGTCCTCATCCCGCAGGCGCCATCGGTCTTCTCCGCCTGGGGCATGCTGATGGCCGACGTCGTCTACGACATGGCCCAGACGTCGATCACCGTCCTCGACGAACTCGACTACGAGGCGTTCGACGCGCAGTTCGCCGATCTCGAGGAAGAGGGCGCCCAAACCCTCGGCGACGAAGGCTTCACCGGCGACGAGCGCACGCTCGAACGCTTCGTCGAGATGCGCTACCTCGGCCAGGAGCACACCGTCGAGGTCGACGCGAACGACGTCGAGAGCCTCGACGAGTTAGGGGAGCGCTTCGAGGCGCGCCACGAGACCCGCTACGGTCACACGATGGACGACCCGCCGGAGGTCGTCCACCTGCGCGTCCGCGCCATCGGCGAGAACGACAAGCCATCGATCGAGGCCCAGGAGCCGACGGACGACCCGACGGTCGAGCCGGTCGACACGCGCGAAGCCTACTGCTTCGCCGAGCGCGAGAAGACGACCTTCGACGTCTACGAGCGCGCACAGCTCCAGCCGGGTCACGAGGTGCCCGGCCCCGCGATCGTCCAGGAGCCGACGACGACCATCGTCTACCACTCCGACCAGACCGCCGAGATCGACGAGTACGGCCACATCCTCATCAGCCAGGAGGACTGAACATGAGTACTACGAGCGCACCGACCCCCGCGGACGAGATCGACGGCGCGACGGTCGAAGTGATCCGCAACTACCTCACCTCGGCCGCGACCGAGATGCAGCGCACGCTCATCCGGACGGCGTACAACACGATCATCTACGAGATCCTCGACTTCGGGATCTCGATGTACGACGCCGATCGCCGGCTGGTCGCGGACTCGCCCGGCCTCTCGATGTTCCTCGGCGCGAACGACTACGGCCTGCGCCGCACCGTCGAGCACCTGGGCGAGGAGAACCTGAATCCCGGCGACATCATCCTCTGTAACTACCCCTACTGGAGTTCGACCCACACGCTCGACGTGCTGGTGATCAAGCCGGTCTTCCTCGACGAGGAACTCATCGGCTACACCGCGAGTCGGGCCCACTGGCTCGACCTGGGCGCGAAGGACGAGGGCTACGTCCTCGACTCGACGGACATGCACCAGGAGGGCGTCATCTTCCCCGGGACGAAGGTCTACAAGGAGGGCGAACCGGACGAGGAGATCATGGACCTCATTCGCTTCAACTCCCGGATTCCCGACAAGACGCTGGGCGACCTCAACGCCCAGATCGCCGCGCTGCAGACCGGCGCCGACCGGCTGCGCAGCCTCCACGAGAAGTACGGCACCGACACCGTCGAGACCGCCATCGAGTCGGTCATCGACCACGGCGAGCGAACGGCCAGGGACGCCGTCGAGGACCTGCCCGACGGTAGCTGGAGCGCAGTCGGCTACGGCGACGGCATCACGTCGGATCCGGACGACCTGCTGCGGATCGAGGCCGAGGTGACGATCGAGGGCGACGAGTTCACGGTCGACCTCTCGGGGTCGTCCGACCAGATCGACGCCCCGCTGAACGTCCCGCTCGGCATGAGCCAGACGCTCGCGAAGCTGGCGTTCAAGAGCATCACCACGCCCGACGAGGACTCGAACGAGGGCCAGTACGAGCCGCTCTCGCTCGAGGTCCCGCCGGGCAACATGTTCAACCCCGAGTACCCCGCCCCGACGTTCACCCTGTGGACGGCGTTCCTCGCGGTCGACGTCATCTACGAGGCGCTCGCGAAGGCCGTCCCCGAGAAGGTCTCGGCGAGCTCCGGCGGCGACCTCTGTGACATCATGCTCTACGGCGAGGACCCGGAGACGGGCCGCGCGTTCGTCGAGGCGCTCAACGAGGGCGTCGGCTGGGGCGGCAACGACGTCCGCGACGGGCCGAACGCGCTGATGCACATCGCCGAGTCGATGGTCCGCAACATCCCGATCGAGGTCTTCGAGAACAAGGCCCCGATCCAGTTCGACGGGCTCTCGCTGCGCCAGGACTCGGGCGGGCCCGGCGCCTACCGCGGCGGGCTCGGCATCAAGCGCGACTACCGTTTCACCGCCCCCTGCGGCGGGCTCTCGATCATCCAGAAGACGAAAACCGAGGGCTGGGGCCTCGAGGGCGGCGAGCCCGGCGCGAAGAACGTCGTCGTCCTCGACCTCGAGGACGGCTGGGAGGACCGCGTCCAGCTGCTGGTCGACAACGAGGAACTCTACGACGAGGCCGGCGAGAACCTGAAGTTCGTCGGCATGATGCGCGGCCAGTTCGAACCCGGCGAGACCATCTCGAACCGCTCCGGCGGCGGAGGGGGCTACGGGCACCCGCTCGACCGGGATCCCGAGGCCGTTCGCGAGGACGTCATCGACGGCTACGTCTCGCCCGAGGGCGCCCGCGAGGACTACGGCGTCGTCGTGAGCGCCGACGGCGAACTGGATCGCGAGGCGACCGAGGAGTTGCGCGCCGAGCGGCGGGAGTAACGACGACGGGCCCGCGGTAGGGCCCCGACCCGGCCCATACCCCCCGACTCGACCCACACCGGCGACTGAACCACCCGGTCGGGACCGAACCGCTGACCGGACCGAGCCGGGCAGAACAGAACCGCCGACCGAACCGACCCGATCGGAACCGAACCGACGACCGATCCACGTTTCGAAATCAACCGACCCACCCCCACAGACTGATTCACCATGACGACGATATTCGAAGATCGATTGCACCGAAGTCAGAACGCACTCGCCGAGCAGGGCGTCGACGCGCTCGTCCTGTTCCCGAGTCCGAACCTCTACTACCTCACCGGGTTCGAGGAGGAACCCGCCGAGCGCCACCTGCTGGCGTTCGTCACGCCCGAGGACTTCGCCATCGTCGCGCCGACGATGTACGCCGGCCAGATCATGGAGGAGACCTTCATCGATCACGTCGACGACTGGGACGACGGTGAGGATCCGATGGCCGTCGTCGAGGACGTCCTCGACCGCCTCGACGTCTCCGGCGGCGAGGTCCTGCTCGACGACCGCATGTTCGCGCTGTTCAGCCTCGACCTGCAAGAGGCCCTACCCGAGGCCTCCTTCGGCCTGGCGAGCGAGGTGCTCGACGACCTGCGCATCACGAAGGACGAGACCGAACTCGAGGCGCTGCGCGAGGCCGGGCGCATCTCGGACGAGGCCTGCGTGGCCGTCCGCGAACTCGGCGCCGACGCCGTCGGACTGACCGAGGCCGAACTCGTCGAGGAGATCCGAGCCGAGATCGAGTCTCGCGGCGGCGAGGGCTTCTCGTTCGACCCCATCGTCGGCTCCGGGCCCCACGGCGCCCAGCCCCACTACCGCCACGGCGACCGGGAGATTCGGGCGGGCGAGCCCGTCATCCTCGACTTCGGGACGCGCTACGACGGCTATCCGGGCGACCAGACCCGCACCGTCGTCTTCGACGGCGAGCCGCCCGCCGAGTTCGAGGAGATCCACGCGGTCGTCCACGACGCCCTCGACGCGGCGGTCGAGGCGGTCGAACCCGGCGTCACCGCGGGCTCGATCGACGACGCGGCGCGCTCGGTCATCGAGGAGGCGGGCTACGGCGAGCAGTTCCTCCACCGGACAGGCCACGGCCTCGGCCTCGAGGTCCACGAGGAGCCCTACATCGTCTCGGGCAACGACACCGTGCTCGAACCGGGGATGGTCCACAGCATCGAACCGGGCATCTACCTCGAGGGCGAGTACGGCGCGCGCATCGAGGACATCGTCGTCGTCACCGAGGACGGCTGCGAGCGCCTGAACGACAGCCCGCGCACGTGGGAACCGCTCTGAGGCCAGTTAGTATGGGTTGTCCACTGACCGAACGATCGACCGAAGCCGCCCCGCGGAGGCGGTGGTGGCGATGATCGATGCCGACCCGCGGAGGCGGTGGTGACGATGGCGGAGTCTACACCGGACGTCGACCCGGCCACCGTCGCCGTGATCCGCAACTACCTCACCTCCGCGGCGACGGAGATGCAGCGCACGCTGACGCGAACGGCGTACAACACGATCATCTACGAGATCTTCGACTTCGGGCTCTCGATGTACGACGCCGACCTCCGCCTCCTCTCGGACTCGCCCGGCCTCTCGCTCTTCCTGGGCGCGAACGACTTCAGCGTCCGGAAGGGCGTCGAACACGTCGGCGAGGAGAACCTGAACCCCGGCGACGTTCTCGTCCTCAACTACCCCTACTGGAACTCCTCGCACACGCTCGACGTCTGCCTGTTCGCGCCGGTCTTCCTCGACGAGGAACTCATCGGCTACACCGCGAGTCGCGCCCACTGGCTCGATCTGGGCGCGAAGGACGAGGGCTACGTCCTCGACTCGACGGACATGCACCAGGAGGGGCTCATCTTCCCGGGGACGAAGGTCTACAAGGGCGGCGAACCGGACGAGGAGATCCTCGACCTCATCCGCTTCAACTCCCGGATTCCCGAGAAGACGCTGGGCGATCTGAACGCCCAGATCGCGGCGCTGCGAACGGGCGCCGACCGACTGCGGGAACTCCACGAGAAGTACGGCACCGACACGGTCGACGCGGCGGTCGATCGGATCGTCGACCACGGCGAGTCCCAGGCGCGCGAGGGCATCGCGGCCCTGCCCGACGGCACGTGGTCCGCCGTGGACTACGTCGACAACGACGGACTCTCCGACGACCTCGTCCGCATCGAGATCGAGGTGACGGTCGACGGCGACGAGATCGGCTTCGACTTCTCGGGGTCGTCCGACGAGATGCCGGGGCCGATCAACATCCCGTTCGGACGCACGGAGGCGATCTGCAAGTTCTGTCTGAAGACGCTCACGACGCCCGACGAGCCCGGGAATCACGGCCACTACGAACCGGTCGACGTCGTCGCGCCCGAGGGCAACCTGTTCAACGCGCAGTACCCGGCGCCGACGTACACGCTCTGGGCGTCGATGCTGGCCGTCGACGTCGTCTTCAAGGCGCTCGCCGAAGCGATGCCCGAACAAATCCCCGCGAGCACCGGGGGCGACATCGACAGCATCATGCTCTACGGCGACGACCCCGAGACCGGTCGGTCGTTCGTCGAGGCGAACAACGAGGGCGTCGGCTGGGGCGCGACGAACGAGCGCGACGGCCCCAACGCCCTGATGCACTACGCCCAGACGATGGTGCGCAACATCCCGATCGAGGTCTTCGAGACCAAGGCGCCCGTCCAGTTCGACGAACTCTCGCTGCGCCAGGACACCGGCGGTCCCGGCGAGCAGCGCGGCGGCCTCGGCATCCGGCGGGACTACCGCCTGACCCACCCGACGAACGTCCTCGCGATCATCAAGAAGACAAAGACCGAGGGCTGGGGCCTCGAAGGTGGCAAACCCGGCGCGAAGAACGTCGTCGTCCTCGATCTGGACGATGACGACCCGAACGCCCGCGATCGCGTCCAGATCTTCGCCGACAACAACGACGACTACCCCGACGACGGCAACGAGTGGGTCGGCATGATGCGGGGCCAGTTCGAACCCGGCGAGATCGTCTCGAACCGCTCGGGCGGCGGGGGCGGCTACGGCGACCCGCTCGATCGCGACCCCGAAGCCGTCCGCGAGGACGTCATCGACGGCTACGTCTCGCCCGCAGCCGCCCGCGAGGCGTACGGCGTCGTCGTGAGCGCCGACGGCGAGCTGGATCGTGAAGCGACCGAGGAGTTGCGCAGCGAGGCCGACCGACGGGAGGCCTCTGACAGAGCGAGCGGTGACCGGTAGGGAACCGCGAGCCGCGAGGCCACAGCGACCGACGGGAGCGAGGCCTCGAATTGAGCGAGCGGGAGCGAAGCGACACGCGAGCCGCGAGGCCACAGCGACCGACGGGAGCGAGGCCTCGAATTGAGCGAGCGGGAGCGAAGCGACACGCGAGCCGCGAGGCCACAGCGACCGACGGGAGCGAGGCCTCGAATTGAGCGAGCGGGAGCGAAGCGACACGCGAGCCGCGAGGCCACAGCGACCGACGGGAGCGAGGCCTCGAATTGAGCGAGCGGGAGCGAAGCGACACGCGAGCCGCGAGGCCACAGCGACCGACGGGAGCGAGGCCTCGAATTGAGCGAGCGGGAGCGAAGCGACACGCGAGCCGCGAGGCCACAGCGACCGACGGGAGCGAGGCCTCGAATTGAGCGAGCGGGAGCGAAGCGACACGCGAGCCGCGAGGCCACAGCGACCGACGGGAGCGAGGCCTCGAATTGAGCGAGCGGGAGCGAAGCGACACGCGAGCCGCGAGGCCACAGCGACCGACGGGAGCGAGGCCTCGAATTGAGCGAGCGGGAGCGAAGCGACACGCGAGCCGCCGAGCGCCGGGAGTAACGGCGCGAAACGACGCGGCGAGCGCTGAGGGTGCCGAACTGGCGGCCGAACGCCGAGGACGAAGCCGGATTCGTTCGCTCGAGACGTTTTTTTGCGGGCCATCCCAGCTACTCCACCCGGCTGCCTCGCCTGCCCCTGCAGAAACCCTGAATAGCCCGGAGTGTGACTGACCGGACACCGACTCGCGGCACGGCCACCGGTCGGGCCACGCCGGGCGGAGTCGAACGCGATCGCCGACCATCGACGCCATCCCGACCGGGCACCGAACGGCACCCGCGGACGGCCAAACCACCCGCCGACGACCCACCCATCCACCCATGACGGACATTCAGCTACACGACCTCGACTCGAACTGGAGCGAGAGTACCGACGAACCCCTGACCCTGCACGCGAGCGACGACCCGCAGGCCGAGACCGGTTCGTTCGTCATCGAACCCGGCGAGCGCGTCCCCGAGGAGGGAACGACGAGCCACGGCGGCGACGAGGTCTCGGTCATCCTCTCGGGTGAGATCGAAGTGGTGACCGAGGACTCCCACACCGTTGGCGAGGGGACGCTCTCGGTGATCCCCGCGGGCGTCGAGCACTACTCGGTGAACCACGGCGACGAGCCCGTGAAACTCGTCTACACGATCCTCGGCGAGTTATGAGCGACTCGTACTCGACGGAAGTCCCGAGCGGCCAGCACCCGACGGCGGACCGGACCGCTCCGCGTCCCACGGCCCGCCTCGCCGACTGCGAGCGGCGAGTGATGGCGCCATGACGGGCGCCGACGCCGTCGATCCGGCGACGGTCGAGGTCGTGCGGAACTACCTCACGTCCGCCGCGACGGAGATGCAGCGCACGCTCGTCCGGACGGCCTACAACACGATCGTCTACGAGATCCTCGACTTCGGCATCTCGCTGTACGACGCCGACCTGCGACTGGTCGCCGACTCGCCGGGGCTCGCGATCTTCCTCGGCTCGAACGACGAGGGGATCGAGGCGGCCGTCGACTACGTCGGCCGGGAGAACCTCGAACCCGGCGACGTGATCCTCTGTAACTACCCCTACTGGAGCCAGGCGCACACGCTCGATGTCCTCGTCTTCTCGCCCATCTTCGTCGACGACGAGCTCGTCGGCTTCGCGGCCTGTCGCGCCCACTGGCTCGACCTCGGCGCGAAGGACGACGGCTACGTCCTCGACTCGACGGACGTCTACCAGGAGGGCGTCGTCTTCCCCGGGACGAAGGTGTACAAGAAGGGAGAGCCGGACGAGGGGATCCTCGACATCATCCGCTTCAACTCGCGGCTCCCGGAGAAGACGCTCGGCGACCTCAACGCCCAGATCGCCGCACTGCGGACGGGCGCCAACCGACTGCAAGAATTGCACGAGAAGTACGGCACCGACACCGTCGACGCGGCGGTCGAGCGGCTCTTCGATCACGGCGCCCGGACGGCCAGGGACGCGGTCGCAGACCTACCGGACGGCTCGTGGACCGCGACGGGCTACGCCGACGGGATCGACGCCGGCGAGACCGACGTCGAGATCGTCGCGACCGTGACCATCGACGGCTCGGACTTCACCCTCGACCTGACCGACTCGGCCGACCAACTCGAGACGCCGTACAACGACACCGGCGGCGACGCGCTCGGCAAGCTCTGCTTCAAGACGGTGACGACGCCGGAGGAGGACTCGAACTACGGCCTCTACGATCCGCTGACAGTCGAGACGCGCCCGGGGAGCATCTTCGAGCCGACGGAGCCGGCGCCGACGTTCGTCGGCTGGACGGGCATCCTCGCCGTCGACGTCGTCTACCGCGCGCTCGCGAAGGGCATGCCCGACCGGATCCCGGCGAGTTCCGGCGGCGACCTCTGTAGCATCATGCTCTACGGCGACGACCCCGAGACGGGCCGGCCGTTCGTCGAGGCGAACAACGAGGGCGTCGGCTGGGGCGGCGATCCGGACCGCGACGGCCCCAACGCCCTGATGCACATCACCGAGACGATGGTCCAGAACCTGCCGATCGAGGTGCTCGAGGCGAAGGCGCCCGTCGAGATCGACCGCCTGGCGCTGCGCCCGGATTCCGGCGGCCCCGGCGAGAAGCGCGGCGGCCTCGGCATCCGCCGCGACTATCGCTTCACCGCACCCTGCGGCGCGCTCTCGATCGTCCAGAAGACCCGGACCGACGGCTGGGGCCTCGACGGTGGCGAGCCGGGTGCGCGCAACGTGGTCGCGCTCGCGACGGCACCCGACCGTGGCGACGCCGCGGCGCCGGGCGACAGCGCTGACGGTGCGACGAGCGTCCCCGACCGCGTGCAGGTGCTCGTCGACAACGACGACCTGTACGACGCGAGCGAGGACGATCTCGCCGGCGAGACCGCTGGCGCTCCCTCGGGAGGCGATCGATCCGTCGCCTACGCGGGGATGTTCCGCGGCTCGTTCGAACCGGGCGAGATCGTCTCGAACCGCTCGGGCGGCGGCGGTGGCTACGGTGACCCCTTCGAACGCGACCCCGAGGCCGTCCGCGAGGACGTGCTCGACGGCTACGTCTCGCCCGAAGGCGCCCGCGAGGAGTACGGCGTCGTCGTGAGCGAAGACGGCGAACTCGACCGAGCAGCGACGGCCGAACTGCGTCACCACGGCTAGGGCGCGTTTAGAATCGTCGTTCAGACGGTACGTTCGCTATCGTAACGGCGGAGAAGATGTGGATCGGTTGTCGAGCGATGCGGCCGGGTGTGCGACGCGAGCGTGGCTTATTCGAGACCGAGCTGCTGGAACTGGTGCGTGTAGCCCATGATCCCGTTGTCGTTGAACCCGGTCACGTTCTCGGCGAGGCCGAACTCGGTCGTGTCGTTGGCGACCATGAGCGCCGCGGCGTCGTCCATGACGATCTGTTGGACCTGCTTGTAGGCCTCGGCGCGGCCGTCCTCGTCGAGGGTCCGACGGCCCTCCTCGAGCAACGCGTCGACCTCGTCGTTCTGGTAGTTCGACCCGTTCAGGTAGTTGTTGACGCCGCTGCTGTGCCACATGGGCCAGAGGTAGGCGTCGGGGTCGTCGTAGCTGACGAGGCCCCATAGCGGGAACATCTGCGGCGAGGTCTCCGGGTCCGACGCCCGCTCGACCATGCTCGACCACGGGACGTCCTCCAGGTTGACCGTGATGCCGACCTCGCTGAACTGGTCCTCCATCATCAGCCCGATGTCCTGGTTCGCGGTGATGGCCGGCTGGGAGGCGTAGGTGACCTCGATCTCGTCGATGGAGTACTCGGATTCCTCGAGTTCCGCCTGCGCGGCCTCGAGATCCTGCGTGTACTGCGTGATGCCCTCGGTCGTCGAGTGCTTCATGGCGTCGGGCATCGGGCCGTTGAGTTCTTCCTCGGTCCCGAGGATACCCATCGCAGTCTCGTAGTCGAACGCGTACGAGATCGCGCGCCGCACGTGAACGTCGTCGAGCGGCGGCTTGACCATGTTCATGTAGATGTAATACGTGTTGTACGTGTTGGTCGAACTCAACTTGGTGCTCTGGGCGTTGGCGAACTCCTGGTAGTTCGCCGTCGCGAGCCAGCGATCGGTGATGTGGCCGTCGCCGTTTTTGAGCGAGCCGACGATCGTCGAGACTTCCATCCCGGTATCGATCACGACGGTATCGGCGACGTTGCTGGCGAACTCTCCCCACCAGTCGTCGTTGCGCGAGAGCGTGATATTCTCGCCACGAGCGTACTCCTCGAGCGCCCACGGGCCGCTTCCGGCGTCGTTGCTCTCGAGGTAGTCGCCGCCCCACTCGTCCGAGCCGTTCGCTTCGATTTGCTGCTTGTTGACGACGCTGAGCCAGGGCAGCGTCTTGACGAACGGCGCGAACGTCTGTTCGAGCTGGATCTCGACCGTGGTTTCGTCGACGGCGGTCGCGCTGTCGGGGGTCAGCGCGCCGGTCCACATCCACGACGGCCCAGCCTCGATCGACATGACGCGCTCGACCGAATAGACGACGTCCTCCGCGGTGACCGGGTCGCCGTTGTGGAACGTCATGTCCTCGTGGAGGTTGAAGGTGTACGTGACGTTGTCGTCGGCGACTTCCCAGTCGGCGGCGACGCCGGGGGTGACGTCCGGCGGGAAGTCGTCGTTGTAGCGGACGAGCGGTTCGTAGACGTTACTGTTGTAGATCGCCTCCAGCTCGTCCAGCGACCGGGCGGGGTCGATCGAGGCCGGCGTCTGGGTCGTCAGGTAGACGAACTCGCCGCCCGATCCGGTCCCACCGTCGCCGCCATCGCCGCCGTCTCCGCCATCGCCGCCGTCGCCGCCGTCACTGCCGTCTCCGTTGTTCGCGGGTTCGCCACCGACGCAGCCCGCGAGGATCGTCCCCGCGCCGACTGTTCCGGTGTAACCTAATATCTCTCTACGACTAACTGTGGCTTCGCCATCTGCCATAGTATGCCAACTTTCCGCACGCGACATAAGAATACCCCACGATTTCACGACATGTCGCGGTGAGTGCAGCTCCGCTCCGTCTTGGAAGGAAACACGACGCGCCACGCGGTTTCTGCGTGTCGCTTCTCGACGGAACGGGGCCGCCGCGAGAGACACCAGTCACCGGAACGAAAACGCTTAATATCGTGAACTGGGTTTGCCATTCACATGCTCGCACGCAACGGGAGGGAACCGTATATCGACCACCCACTGGGCCGCCACCGACAGATGTTCGAGAGATAATGTCGTACAGAACGTACCTGTTGAAACGGCTCCTTTCGATCGTTCCCGTCTTCTTCGGACTGTCCATCCTGATCTTCGTGCTGGCGCGGGTGATCCCGGGCCAGCCTGCGCGACAGGCCCTCGGTCCGCGGGCGTCGGAGGAGGCCGTCCAGAATCTTCGCCGGGAGATGGGCCTCGACGAACCGATCTGGGTCCAGTACGGCGAGTACATCGGCGGCCTGTTCCGCGGCGAGATGGGCGTCGCCCTGACCACGAACCGCGACGTCGCCACCGACCTGGCGGAGTTCCTGCCGGCGACGCTCGAGCTGGTCATCGTGGCGATGCTGATCGCGATCGTCGTCGGCATCCCCCTGGGCATCGTTTCGGCTCGGAACAAAGACAAGTTTCAGGACAACGCCAGCCGCGGGATCTCGTTCATCGGGGTCTCGTTGCCCCAGTTCTGGGCGGCGATCTTGCTCCAGCTCTTCTTCGCCTTCCAGCTGAACTGGTTCCCGGCGACCGGGCGTATGGGCGACGTCGCCTACAACGAGGTCACCGGACTGTTGTTGCTGGATTCGCTGCTGACGCTGAATTTCGCCGCCTTCCAGAGCGCGGCCATGCACATCTTCTTGCCCGCGTTGACGCTCTCACTCGCACCCATGGCAGACATCACGCGTATGACTCGTTCGAGTTTCATCGAGGAGTACAACAAGGAGTACGTCGAGGGGCTCCGGACCCACAGCATTCCGGAGAAGCTCCTCGTCTACAAGTACGTGCTCAAGCGAGCGTCCACCTCGACGCTGACGATCGCCGGCCTCGATTTCGGCTTCCTCATCGGCGGGGCGTTCCTGGTCGAGATCGTCTTCGGCTGGCCGGGGATGGCCCGCTACGGCGTCACCGCCATCCTCCAGAACGACATCAACGCGGTCGTGGGCGTGACGCTCGTGATCGGGATCGGCTACCTCCTCGTCAACTTCGTCGTCGACGTGCTCTACGGCTACCTGGACCCGCGGGTCCGCGTGACGGGTGGTGACGCATGAGCGGCGAGACGCCCGACGCCGGCGCGAGTCCCGACGTCGACACCGGCTGGCGCGCCAGAGCGGGGCGCATCCGCGAGGACCTCGACCGGATCGCCTACCGGTTCCGACAGAATCCGATGTCACTGCTCGGCCTCGGGATCATCTTCGCGTTCGTCTTCGTCGCGATCTTCGCACCCTATCTCGCCCCGTACCCGGGCCACGCCGGCCACGGCGAGGGGTCGGGAACGAACTTCGAACACAAGCTGGAGGGGCCGTCCTCGGAGTACCTGCTCGGGACCGACCAGGCGGGTCGCGACATCCTCTCGCGCATCATCTTCGGGACCCGGCTCTCGCTCCAGCTCGGGCTGTTCGTCACCGGAGTCGCCATCGGCATCGGCGTCCCGGTCGGGCTGGCGGCGGGGTATATCGGCGGGCCGTTCGGCTCCGTGGCCATGCGCGTCTCGGACATCTTCCTCGCCGTACCGCCGCTCGTACTGGCACTGACCGTCATCGTCGCGTTAGAACCCGGGTTGACGAACGCCATGATCGCGATCGCGGCGGTCTGGTGGCCGTGGTACGCCAGGCTGACCTACGGGGAGGTGTTATCCGTCAAGGAAGAAACCTATATCGAGGCGGCGAGGGGCGTGGGAGCGTCGATCCCGCGCATCCTCTTCCGGGAGATCCTCCCCAACATCCTGGCGCCGATCAGCGTCAAGTTCAGCCTGGACATGGGCTACGCCATCCTCGTCGGCGCCGGGCTCGGTTTCCTCGGACTGGGCGCCCAGCCGCCCGTCCCGGAGTGGGGGACGATGACGGCCGAGGGGCGAAACTTCCTGCCGACCTACTGGTGGTACTCGACCTTCCCGGGACTGGCGATCTTCCTCGCGGTCCTCGGGTTTAACTTCCTCGGGGACGGTCTTCGGGACATGTTCGACGTGGAGGTGGAGTAGATGAGCGAACCGATCGTCGACGTCTCGGACCTGCACGTCCACTTCGACACCTACGAAGGGCGCCACGAGGTCTTGAACGGCGTCGACCTGACGATCGAGGCGGGCGAGACGGTCGCCCTCGTCGGCGAAACTGGCTGCGGCAAGAGCGTCACCGCCGACACCATCATGGGCATGCTCCCCCAGCCCCCGGGCGAGATTCCCAAGGGAGAGATCCGCTACCGCGGCACCGAACTCCTCTCGGACCCGCAACGCCACGAGGAACTGCAGTCCGAGGAGATGAGCATGATCTTCCAGGATCCCATGACGCACCTGAGTCCGGTCTTTACGATCGGGGACATGATGTCGGACATCCTCACCTACCAGGGCAAGCGCGAGGCAACCTGGACCGACATCATCCGCAACTACGTCGGGCGCGACACCGACCGCGACGAGGAGATTCGAGCGCGCAGCCTCGAACTCCTCGAACGCCTGCAGATCCCCGACGCCGAGGGCGTGCTCGATCGCTACCCGATGGAGCTCTCCGGCGGCATGCGCCAGCGCGTGATGATCGCGATGGCGCTGCTCAACGAGCCGTCGTTCCTCATCGCGGACGAGCCGACGACGGCGCTCGACGTCACCGTCCAGGAGCAGATCATCGACCTGTTCAAGGATCGGCTGCTCGGCGGCGACCTCTCGATGCTGTACATCACGCACAACCTCGGCGTCGCGCGCGAGCTCGCCGACCGCATCTACGTGATGTACGCCGGCTCGATCGTCGAGTCGGGGAAGACGGAGGAGCTGTTCGACTCGCCGATGCACCCCTACACGAAGGGGCTGATCGACAGCATCCCGAAGCTCACCGACTTCGACCGCTCGGGCATCCCCGGGACGATCCCCGACTACACGGATCCGCCCCAGGGCTGTCGGTTCCACCCGCGCTGTCCCGCCGCCATGGAGGGGACGTGCGACGTGGAGGTCCCGCCGGAGGTCGACGTCGACGGCCACGAGGTCTACTGCCACCTCTACGAGCAGGGGATGGACCGCGAGACGGCGCGCACCGTCGCGAGCGAAGAGATCGACTACGCGAGCATGACCGACGATTCGGCCGACTCCGAGACGACCGACGCATCGACCGTCGCCGAACCGATCGCGGCCGAGACGGGTGATCGCGATGAGTAGCGCCGACGGAGCGCCGGCCGACGCGGCCGGATCGACCGCGGCGACGGATGCCAGCGCCACGTCGACTGACGCCCAGGCCGAACCGCTGCTCTCCGTCTCGGACGTGACGAAACACTTCCAGACCGGCGGCGGGCTGTTCAGCCGGTCGAGCGAGCCGGTTCGGGCCGTCGACGGCGTCAGTTTCGACGTCGAACCCGGCGAGACCCTCGCCGTCGTCGGCGAGAGCGGCTGCGGCAAGACCACGCTGGGGAAGGTCATCAGCCGCCTGCAGGAGCCCACGGAGGGCGAGATCGTCTTCGACGGGACGGACATCTCGTCGATGTCCACCCGCCAGCTGCGGTCGATCCGGCGCAACCTCCAGGTCGTCTACCAGGACCCCACCTCCTCGCTCAACCCGCGTCGACGCGTCAAGCACATCGTCGGCGACCCGCTGAAGATTCACGGCGTCGGCAGCCGCGAGGAACGCCGCCAGCGCGTCGTCGAGATGCTGGAACTGGTCGACCTGCCGGCGGAGTTCATCCACCGCTATCCCACCGAGCTCTCCGGCGGACAGAAACAGCGCGTCGCCATCGCCCGCGCGCTCATCCTCAACCCGAAGCTCGTCGTCCTCGACGAGCCCACGAGCGCGCTCGACGTCTCCGTCCAGGCGAAGGTCATCTCCCTGCTGGAGGAGCTCCAGGAGCGCCTCGACCTGACCTACGTGATCATCAGTCACGACCTGAGTCTGGTGAAGAACATCGCCGACCGCATCGCCGTGATGTACCTCGGGAAGTTCATGGAGGTCGGCACCAGTCGGCAGCTCTTCGAGAACCCGCTGAACCCCTACACCGAACAGCTGCTCTCGGCGATCCCGGTCGTCGAGAGCGAGGAGCTCGCGATGAAACCCACCTCGGTGACGACGGAAGGCGAACCGCCGGACCCGATCGACCCGCCGTCGGGCTGTTCGTTCCACCCGCGCTGTCACAAGTCGTTCGACGCCTGTCCGAACGTCGACCCCTGCCTCGTCGAACAGGACGACGGCCAGCAGGTCCGGTGCCTGCTCTACCCCGGCAAGAAGGCCGACGAGGTCGACCAGTACGCCGACGCGGCCGAGCGCGAACGCATGCGCTCCGACATCGGCGCCGACGACTGAGACGGACTCCCGGTCGGCGGTCGAGGCAACGTCCGTTTTATCCGCTATCCAAAATCGCCTGCAGCTGATCGAGCAGGACGATTGCCAGCGTGGCCCTCGATCGCTCACACCAAGCCTCACGTGCACCTAGCCCCGCCTGAGTGCTCTCGAAACACAGCAGCGGGCGTGTCACCGGTTCTCCCGTACCAGTAATTTGATTAGCCGAGCGGGCAAGTTTCAGCCACGGAATTACCAGCCGTCGGCGTCGCGCGAACCGGATCGTGCGTGACGCGATCGGCGTCCGAGAACACCCATGAACTCTGATAATTCGTCCGCTCCCCCCGACCTCGACGCAGCGACGATCGAAGTGATCAGGAACTACCTCACCTCGGCGGCGGCCGAGATGCAGCGGACCCTGATCCGCACGGCGTACAACACGGTCGTCTACGAGATCCTCGACTTCGGCATCTCGATGTACGACCGCGATCTCAATCTCATCGCGGACTCGCCGGGACTGGCACTCTTCCTGGGCGCGAACGACGGCGCGATCGAGAAGACCGTCGAGTACGTCGGCGAGGAGAACCTGAATCCCGGCGACGTCCTGATGCTCAACTACCCCTACTGGAGCGGGACGCACGTCCTCGACATGTGCCTGATGGCGCCGGTGTTCTACGACGACGAGATCGTCGGCTACACCACCTGTCGCGCCCACTGGCTCGACCTCGGGGCGAAGGACCCCGGCTACGTCCTCGACTCGACGGACATGCACCAGGAGGGGCTGGTCTTCCCCGGGACGAAGGTCTACGAGGACGGCGAGCCCAACCGGGAGATCATCGACCTGGTCCGCTTCAACTCGCGCATCCCCGACAAGGTCGTCGGCGACCTCCACGCCCAGGTCTCCTCGCTGGAGACCGGCAACAAGCGCCTGCGCGAACTCTACGAGCGCTACGGCGAGGACGCGGTCGAGCACGCGATCGACGTCGTGATCGACCACGGCGAGGAGACCGCCCGCACGGCCGTCAGCGAGTTGCCCGACGGCACCTGGACCGCCTCCGACTACGCCGACGGCGTCGGGCGCGAGCCGGGCGACCACATCCACGTCGAGGCCGAGGTGACCATCGACGGCGACGAGTTCACGATCGACCTCTCCGGGTCGGACGACGAAGTCGAAGAGCCGCTGAACATCCCGCGCGGGATGACCGAGACCATCTGCAAGCTCTGTTTCAAGACGGTCACCACGCCCGAGGAGGACTCCAACGAGGGCCAGTACCGGCCCCTCGAGATCGTCGCGCCCGAGGGCAACGTCTTCAACGCCCAGTACCCCGCGCCGACCTTCACCGTCTGGACGGCCATCACGGGCATCGACGTCATCTACAAGGCGCTCGCGAAAGCAATGCCCGACGAGGTGCCCGCGGCCTCGGGCGGCGAACCGGTCGGCATCCAGATCTACGGCGAGCACCCCGACACCGGCGAGATGTACGTCGAGGCGAACAACGACGCCGTCGGCTGGGGCGCGACGCGGGGCCAGGACGGCGAGAGCGCGCTGATGCACATCTCCGAGACGATGGTCCGCAACGTCCCCGTCGAGGTCTTCGAGAACAAGGCCCCGATCCGGTTCACTCGGCTGGAACTCCGACAGGACTCGGGCGGCGAGGGGACCTATCGCGGCGGGCTGGGCACCCGGCGCGACTACGAGTTCACCGACCCCGCGGGCGCGCTGTCGATCCTCCAGCGCTCGCGATCGCCCGGCTGGGGCCACGACGGCGGCGGTCCCGGCGCGCGAAACACCATCGTCGTCGACGCCGACGACCCCGACGGGGATCGCATCTCGATCCTGGTCGACAACGACTACCTCTTCGACGCCGAGGACGGCGAGCGCTACGCGGGGATGATGCGCGGCGACTTCGAACCCGGCGAGACGCTCTCGGTGCGCACCGGCGGCGGAGGCGGCTACGGCGACCCGATGGAGCGCGACCCCGAAGCCGTCCTGGCCGACGTTCGCGACGAGTACGTCTCGCGCGAAGCCGCCAGGGAGATCTACGGCGTGGTCGTCACCGAGGGGGGCGAACTCGACCGCGAGGCGACCGAGACGCTGCGGTCGTAAGCCGGACGCCCGCTCCTTCTCAGAGAAATATCCGCTCGGCGCGAGCTACTCGCCGTCGAGTTCCAGCCTGAGCGTCTCGCCGCCCTCCTTCCAGACCCGCTCGCCGACGGTCTCGAGGGGCTCCCAGTGGGCCGGCGGGACGTGGCCGAACGGGGTCACCGACAGC
Organism: Halovivax limisalsi; assembly: GCF_023093535.1. Taxonomy (NCBI): domain Archaea; kingdom Methanobacteriati; phylum Methanobacteriota; class Halobacteria; order Halobacteriales; family Natrialbaceae; genus Halovivax; species Halovivax limisalsi. The sequence goes on along the minus strand of NZ_CP095757.1, from coordinate 898,586 downwards.
GGGCCCTGCGGGCCGCGCATCGTCTCGGGACCGTAGTAGACCGCGATCGCCTCGGGCGCCTCGTCGGCGGGCAGGTCCCAGTCGCGCCAGTAGACGACGTCGCCCACGCTGGTGTGGGCCGTCCGGTCCTCGGGCGGGATCGTCGGATCGACCTCGACGCCGACGTTCACCTCGCGACCGGACCATCGCGAGTGGTAGGTCGTTTCCTCGATCGGCAGCGCCCCGCGGATCGCCGCGCACGTCTCCGGGGCGCGCTCCTCGCGGAGGGCGACCGGGACGGTCTCGCCGCCCTCGAAGGCGAGGGAAAGCGTCGGCGCGTCGTCGGGCGGTGCCGTGACCATCTGATCAGTCCTCCGAGCCCTCGCTCCCGGTGGTCGCTGCGGCCTCGCGGCTCGCGGTATCACCGCTCGCTCTGTCCGAGGCCTCCCGTTGGTCGGCCTCGCGGTGTTCGGCGCGCAAGTCCGCAGTCGCCTCGCGATCCAGCTCGCCATCCTCGCTCACCACGACGCCGTATCGCTCGGCCGCCTGCTCCCGGGAGACGTAGCCGTCCACGACGTCCTCGCGGACGCGCTCCGGGTCGCGCTCGGATGGCGGTCCGTAGCCGCCACCGCCGCCGGTCTGGAAGTGCATCGTCTCTTCCTCGGCGACGGTCACGTCGGTGAGCTTGCCCCAGCGCTCGCGGTCGCCGTCGGCCCGGTCGACGTAGACGCTGTTGACGCGGCCGGCCTCTTCGCCCCCGCAGACGCCCCACGGCGGCGAGCGCTCCTGGCGGTCGAAGGTGGCCGTGATCTGGGCGTCGTGATCGACCGGCGTGTACGAGCGACGGACGCCGAGTCCGCCGCGGTACTCGCCGGGGCCGCCCGAGTCCTGGACGAGCGTGAACGCCTCGGCGCGCAGCGGGTACTGCGATTCGAGCACCTCGATCGGCGTGTTGCGCGTGTCGCCCAGTTCCTTCGTGAAGAGGCCGCTCTGGCCGTCCGCGTCGGGCATGGCGCCCCAGCCGCCGGCGTCGCCCTCGACGAGCATGTAGCCCCGCTCGCTGCGCGGGTCGACGCCGTAGACGAAGTTGGCACACGGCGTGCCGAAGTGACTCGCCGTCACCTCGTTGGGAATCTCCTCTTCGAGCAGTTTGAGCATCAGGTCCGGAATGCCGCCGACGTGGATCCAGTTGAGCGCGCAGGAGGCCGGCGGCTCGGGATCGACGACCGACCCACTCGGCGTCTCGACGGTGAGGGGCTCGAAGTAGCCCTCGTTGTTGGCGTCGTTCGGCGTCGTCAGGCCCTTGAATCCCATGCGGACGACCGACTCCGTCGTCGGCCCGGGGCAGTTCATTGGCCCGCCGGTCTGGGGGTCGCTGCCGGCGAAGTCGATCGTCATCTCGTCGCCGTCGATCGTCATCTCCATCTTCACGCGGATCTCGTCGGTGATCGGATCGTCGTCGTCGCCGTCGCCGTCCGCGGCGTACTCTCCCGAGTAGGTGCCGTCGGGCAGCTCGCGGACCGCCTCGCGGGCGATGCCCTCCGCGTTCTCGAGCATGCGGTCGGTCGCCGCGTCGTAGGTGTCGCGACCGTACTGCGAGAGCAGCTGACTGAGTCGGTCGTCGCCGACGCGGACGGCCGAGACCATCGCGCGGATGTCGCCCATGACGGTTTCAGGGTAGCGCGTCGAGCGCTCGATGGTGCGGCTGATGTCCTCGTTCTCCTCGCCGGCGGTGAACAGCTTGACCGGCGGGAAGCAGACGCCGTCCTGGTAGACGTTCTCGCAGTTGTTGAGCCAGCCGCCGGGCGTTCGCGAGCCCATGTCCAGCACGTGCCCGCGGAAGCAGGTGAAGGCGAGCAGCTCGCCGTCGACGAAGACCGGTTTCAGCACGGTCACGTCCGGGTTGTGCGAGAAGCCCCCGGAGTAGGGGTCGTTACAGAAGACGATGTCGCCGTCCGCGAGGTTCTCGTAGCCGATGACGTCGTCAACTTCGAGCACCGAGTGCGACAGCGTCGCCAGAAAGACCGGCAGGCCGGCCGTCTCCGCGATCAGGTTGCCCTCGGGGTCGATGATCGCGACGCTGTAGTCGACGACCTCGGTGATGACGGAGCTGTAGGCCGTGCGCTCGACGGTCACCTTCATCGTCTCGCAGGCGTTCGCGAGCGCGTTGCGAAGCACCTCGACCGTGACCGCGTCGACGTCGGTCATCGGCCGTCACCTCCGGTCTCGCCGGCGATCTCCTCGATGGCGACGGCCCCCGATCCGTCCGCGTCGGCTCCCGTCGCCAGTCGCAGGTGGCCGTACTCGTCGACGGTGAGCGAACTCCACGGCGGGACGACCGTCGTCGAAGTGTCCTCCTCGACGATCGCCGGGCCCGCCAGGCGGTTGCCCGCCAGCAGCGAGTCGCGGTCGACGATGTCGGTCTCGACGAAGCCCGTCTCCGCGAAGTGGACGTCGCGCTCGTCGACGAAGGCCGCCTCCGGCGGCGTCTCCTCGCCCGCCTCGACGGACGGCAGTTCGGGCGACGTCATCGAGCCGAACGCGGTCAGGCGGATCGAGACGAACTCCTTGGGCTCCTCGGGCGCCGAGTGCATGTACTGCTCCTGGTGGGCCTCGTCGAAGCGCTCGGTGATCGCGTCGAGATCCGCGCCCGACAGCTCGCCCGTCGGCACCGGCACGGTCAGCGTGTGCTCCTGGCCGACGTACCTGACGTCGACCGCGCGGACGAAGCGCCGGTCCGACGGGTCGATCCCCTCGTCGGCCAGCTGGTCGCCCCCCTCGGCTTCCAGGGTGGCGAAGGCGTCGGCCAGCGTCGACGGCTCGACGGCCGCCACGGGGTCGACGTAGGTCCGCACGTAGTCGTGTTTGACGTCGGTCGTGAGGATGCCCCACGCCGAGAAGTTACCCGGCGAGTTCGGGACGAGGACCTCCGGAATGTCGATCTGGCCGGCGATCTCGACCGCGTGGGTCGGGCCCGCGCCGCCGAAGGCGACCATCGTGAACTCGCGCGGGTCGATGCCCTTGCGCAGGACGTTCGTCCGGATCGAGCGCGCCATGTTCGTGTTCGCGATCTCGAGGATGCCCGCGGCCGCCTCGAGCGGCTCCATGTCGAGATTGTCGCCGAGCGAGTCGAACGCACCCCGCGTCGGCGCGAGGTCGAGCGAGAGGTCGCCGCCGAGCAGGTGGTCCGGGTTCAGCCGGCCGAGCAGGACGTTGGCGTCCGTAACGGTGGGTTCGGTGCCGCCGCGGCCGTAGCAGATCGGGCCCGGATCCGCGCCGGCGCTGCGCGGCCCGACGTGGAGCCCGCCGCCGTCGTCGACCCAGGCGATCGAGCCGCCGCCGGCCCCGATCGAGTGGACGTCGAGCGTCGGCGTCATGACGGGATAGCCGTCGTCGCCCGAGGTCGGCGTCTCGACCTGGTAGGACGAGCGCGTCCGGGCCTCGCCGTCGACGACGAGCTCGATGTCGAAGCTCGTCCCGCCCATGTCGGCGCCGATGAGGTTCTCGCGCCCGATCGTCTCGCCGAGCGTGAGGAGGCCCGCGACGCCGCCGGAGAGACTCGACTTCAGCGTGTTGACGGGGCTACCCTTCGCGCTCTCTGTCGACATGATCCCGCCGTTTGACTGCATGATGTAGAGTTCGTCGTCGAACCCCATCCCCGCGAACTCGCGTTCGAGCGTGTCGAGGTAGTCCTCCATCACCGGCGTGATCCCGAGGTTGATCGCGGCCGTCGCGGTGCGCTCGTACTCCCGGTACTCGCGCGAGAGGGACGACGAGAGCGTGTAGAACAGGTCCGGATACTCCGCCTCGATCAACTCGCCGATCCGCCGTTCGTGGTCGGGATTCGCGTAGGCGTTGAGCAGCGCGACGCAGACGCCGTCGACGCCCCGATCGACGAGCCCGTCGAGCGCCTCGCGAACGGAGTCGGGATCGAGCGGTTCGACCACGTCGCCGTTCGTGTCGACGCGCTCGTCGACCTCGAGGCGCGCCCGCCGCGGGATCAGCGGGTCCGGCTTCTCGTAGAACGGGTCGTACATGTTGGTCCGGTTGCTCCGGCCGATCTCGAGGACGTCCCGGAAACCGGCCGTGGTGAGCAGGCCCATCTCGCAGAGGTCGTTCTCCAGCAGGGCGTTGACGCCGACCGTGGTGCCGTGACTGAAGAAATCCACCTGCGAGAGGTCGTCGGTCACCGTTCGAATCGACTCGAGGATTCCCCGCGAATAGTCGGCGGGGGTCGAGGACGACTTGGCGATGGTCAACTCGCCCGTCGATTCGTCGAGGAACACCGTGTCGGTGAAGGTGCCCCCGACGTCCACACCGATCCGTGTCGCTATGTCGGCGGACATACGTTTGCGAGTTACACCCAACCACGTTAAACGTTGCCTCCGGCTCGAGCCGTCGCCTACCGGCGAACCCGTTGCGCGCCGTTCGATCGGCGTCTCGGACCGTCTCGGCGACCGATCGATCCGCAGCGTGATGGTTCCGAAAACGGGAATCGCGGGGCCGCGTTTCCCGGTGCGGGCAACTGAATGTAGACACCGGAAATCCCCGATACCAGCTGTCCCGCAAGATATGCCGCATCTGGGCCAGTTTCGTCCGCGGAACCGCCGAAACCGACAACGCAGCCGACGCGTCGTTCTGCGGCGAGGAACGGGAACCTCCCCACCGGCGCGGAGACGCTCCAGGTGTGGCGACGGAAGCCAGCCGAGCGCCGATCCCGGTTCGCACCGATCACTCGCCGGAAGCAGGCGTGACGGCCACCGCCGCCCGGGTCGCCCCGATCGGGTCTCGCGACGTTCGAATCGGTCTGACTCGAACGGGCAGCGGGCGGGCGAAGTTCCCGGTCGCCGGATATGGTCGATTGAGACGACGGCACCCGGTTTCTCGCGAACCCCACGGCGTGCGTACACGTGCGCCAGCGTGTTCCGCCAGGGGGAACAGTTGTTCGGCAACCGGGCGGGTGTTTCACGAATCAACCTCTGGTATTTACATACATACGCGTGTAATGGAAGACGGCCGCCGCTCGCGGCGAGCATCCAGTTGCAGCCGAGGGTCGATCACGGCGCCGCCGCGCATCCCGGCCAAGCGACGACGACGGTGAAATCGACCGAGGGATCCGCCGGCCCACACACGGACTCGGCTCGCGTGAAGCGGCGTGTCACCGGCGGTTCGACCAGAACAGCCGCGAAATTGACCGAAAATCGGGTAGTTCCGGACTGCGGAATAGGGGCTTCTGCCGCCGGATACTCCCGATCATAGGCTTATCTCTCGAAAATGTTCGACGGAAGAAGCGAGGGAGTGCGTCGCACCGCATCAGGTGGCGACGGAAAAACGGCGCGTTCGCTCGCTGGATGCCCGCGAACGTTCGGCGACCGCCGTTCAGTCGTCGGCGACGACCGTGTTCCGGAGCGTCCCGACGCCCTCGTACCAGATCGCGATCGCGTCGCCGGGTTCGACGGTGCCTGGGTTGGCCGGACTCCCAAACGCCACCACGTCCCCGGGTTGGAAGGTGACGCGCTCCGAAAGAAAGGCAATCACCTCGAACGGGTCGAACAGCATCAGGTCCGTGGTCGCGGACTGGCGCACCTCGCCGTCGACGACGGTCTCCATCTCGATCCCGCGCGGGTCGAGGTCCGTCTCGATCCAGGGGCCGAGCGGGGCCGACGTCTCGAAGGCCTTGCGGGCGGTGCGACCGGGCTGGTCGAGCGCGTCGACGTCGTTCATAACGGTGTAGCCGGCGACGACGTCCGGAACGTCGGCGGGATCGACGGCCCGACAGCGCTCGCCGATCACCGCGGCGAGTTCGCCGGCGTAGGTGAGTTCGTCCGTCCACGCCGGGTAGCGGATCGGGCGCTCCGGTCCGACGAGCGCGGCCGGCGGTTTGATGAAAAAGGCGGGCTGATCGGGGCGATCGTAGTCCATCTGCTCGATCGTCTCGGCGTAGTTGCGGCCGACGCAGTAGATCGTCGACGGCGTGGCGGGATAGGTGAGCCGGCCGTCGACGCCGACGCGATACGCGCCGTCGTCCGCGTGAACGACGCCGTCCTCGTACCGGCCGCGAACCGTCCCCGTCGGCGTCTGGATTCGTGCGCGTTTCACGACCGAACGTCTGTGTCGGCCGAAGCAAAAGGCGCTCGAATCTCGACCGTCGCAGCGCCGCGATCGCGAACGACGGATGGAAGATCAGTAGTAATTACCCGGTATGTCCGTAGAGGGGACACCGACGACAACTCGTCGAGGCCAGGACGGTGGCGTCGGATCGACCAGGGGTGGATACGGCCGTCGTGCTAGCGATCCGCCAGCCTGCAACGGCGTACCGAACTGCTCACTCACCGCAGCGGAGGTCCGTCCTGGCCGCGCAGTCACCGGGGACCCACGACGGGTGACTCTTGGGAGGGGAGACGAACTGATCGGAGAACCGGGGACGGAACCACATCACGTCGCGTGAATTACCGACCGGATCGGCCGCGACCGCGTCCGGCCCGAGTTGGCCCCTCACCGCTGATGGGGGCACACCTGCGTGAGTAATTAGTATTTTTCTACTCCGGGACACTCGCGTCAGCCCGGTCCGGCGGTCGGATCGCTTGCTCCGGAACGCAGACCCCGACCGTGGACGCGGCCATTCCCCGCAGTGTTTCCGGCGAACGCACCTTTTTGTGGGTGTCACGCGCATCCAGTGGCATGGATAGCGATACGAAGGGCGTCCTGCTGATGGTGCTCTCGGCGACGTCCTTCGGCACGCTCGGCGTCCTCGGAAAGTACGCCTCCGCCGCCGGCCTCTCGATCCCGACGGTCCTCACCTACCGCTTTCTCGGCGGGACGCTCTGCTTCTGGGCGCTCGTGGCCTACAGCGGCAAGTTGCGGGTCCTCCGCGGGCGGGCGCTCGGCGTCGCCGTGTTGCTGGGCGCGGGGTTCTACGCCGCCCAGAGCGGCCTCTACTTCCTCGGGCTGGAGTACATGACCGCCGGCCTGGTCGGCCTGGTGATCTACACCTATCCGGTGCTCGTGGTCGTCCTCTCGTACGTCTTCCTCGACGAACGGATCACCCGCTACACCGTCGTCGGACTGGCACTGGCGCTGGGCGGCGTCGCCGTGGTCTCCGGCGTCGACCCGGCGGGCGCGGATCCGCGCGGGGTCGCGGTCGTGCTCGCGGCGGCGCTGGTCTACGCGGGCTACTACGTGACCAGCCACGTCGCCCTCGACGACGTCGACGCCCAGACGCTGACGGCGTACGTCCTGCCGTCGGCGGGCGTCAGTTTCGTCGTCTTCGGACTGGCGACGGATTCGCTGACAATTCCGACGACCGGCTACCAGGTGACGATCCTGGCGGCGGTCGCCCTGCTGGCGACGGCGATCCCGATCGGCGCCTTTTTCGCCGGCCTGGCCTACATCGGCGCGAGTCGCGCGAGCATCATCTCGAGTCTGGAACCGGCGACGGCGGTACTACTCGGCGTGATCCTGCTCGACGAACCGCTGGCCGCGGCGACGATCGCCGGCGGGCTGCTGGTGCTCGTCGGCGTGCTCGTCATCCAGCGCGAGTGAGCGAGGAACGGATCGGTACGGCCGGCGACCGAACCGGGCGGCGATCGGTTCGTTCGGCGTCGGGGTCAGGCCGTGCGGCGTGTGATCAGGACGTTCGGCCGTCCGCGAGTTCGGAAAGCGCCGTCTCGACGGAGACGTCGTCGTGAACGATCGCGGAAACGGCGCGGACGTACGCGCCCGGGTCGTCGTGCTGGAAGGCGGAGCGACCGGTCGAGACGCCGGCCGCCCCGGCGTCCATCGCGCCGCGAATCTGTTCGAGCATCGCGCGGTCGTCGCGCGGCGAGCCGCCGGCGACAATGACCGGCTTGCCGGTGGCCGCGACGACGCGCTCGAAGCTCTCCGCGTCGCCACTGTAGGCCGTCTTGAGCACGTCCGCGCCCAGCTCCTCGCCGAGGCGAACCGCGTGGGCGAGGTAGTCGGCGTCGTGTTCCGGATCCTCGCCCTCGAGGTTCGCGCCGCGGGCGTAGGTCATCGCCAGCACCGGCAGGCCGTAGCGGTGAGCGTCGGCGACGAGCTCCGAGAGCTGTTCGATCTGGCGGGGCTCGTAGTCGCTGCCGACGTTGAGGTGGATCGAGACGGCGTCGGCGCCCGCTCGGAGCGCCTCCTCGGCGGTGCAGGTGACGCGCTTGTCGTTGCTCGCCGGGCCGATCACCGTCGAGGCGTTGCAGTGGACGACGTAGCCCGCGTCGTTCTTGTTGGGATGGACGCGCGGGGCGAGGCCCTTCTGCGTCAGGACCGAGTTCGCCCCGGCGCGTGTCACCGCGTCGATGGTCGACTCGATGTCGCGCAATCCGTCGGTCGCGCCGATGGTAATGCCGTGGTCCATCGGGATGTTTACGTACTTGTCGTCGATGCCGATCCGTTCGAGCCGCGCGTCGATTCCGGGAGCCATACTGGCGCCAGGCGGTCTCGGACGTAAGGTGTTTCGATGGCCGCAAGGATTCCGCCCCCGACTCGAGGAGTAGAGCTAACACGGACGGCGCCCTTCCCCCGGGTAATGGTCCGCGTACTCGACGCGACGCAGGTGGCGTCGCTGCTCGATATCGGCGAGTTGTTGTCGGTGATCGAAACGGCGCTAATCAAGCAGGGGCGCGGCGAGGTCGTCCGCCCCGAGCGTCCGCACTTCCCGGTGGGAGCGGGTCTCGATCCGGACCGGCCCGACGAGGCGCTCGGTACCGGGCTGACGATGCCAGCCTACGTCCACGGCTCGGACTACTACGCGACGAAGCTGGTCGGCTTCTTCGAGGGGAACCCGGCGCGCGACCTGCCGACGATCACCGCCCAGATCGTCGTCAACGAGGCCGACACGGGCCTCCCGGTAGCGGTGATGGACGGCACGCACGTCACCGGGATGCGAACCGGTTGCATCGGCGGGCTGGCCGCGCGCGAACTCGCGACCGAGCCCGTCGACCTCGGCGTCGTCGGCGCCGGCACGCAGGCGCGCTGGCAGACGCGCGCGATCGCGGCCGCGACCGACGTCGAGCGCGTCCGCGTCTACTCGCCGAGCGACTCCCGATTCGATTGCGCGAGCGAACTCGACGACGACCTCGACGCGCCCGTCGAAGCGGTCGACTCGGCGCGCGCGGCGGTCGAGGGCGCCACCGCCGTGGTGACGGCGACGCCCGCCGAGTCGCCGGTCCTCGACGGCGACTGGCTCGCGCCCGGGACGCTCGTCGTCGCCGTCGGCGCCTTCTCCCCCGAGATGCAGGAACTCGATCCGAGAACCTTCGACCGGGCGAGTCAGGTGTTCGCCGACGTCCCGGAGGAGGTCACCGACACGGGGGACGTGATCGCGGCGGAGCTGGCGGATGGCGCGATCGGTTCACTGGCCGACGCGCTCGAGGGAACGGCGGGGCGAGACGACGCGGACGAGATCATCGTCGTCGAGAGCGTCGGCTCGGCGGTCTTCGACGCCGCGACCGCCGCGTACATCGTCGAACTGGCCGAAGCGGCGGACGTCGGGACGACGGTCGAGCTCTGAGGACGTCGGTCGGGACCCGGGCCGACTACCCCGGGCACGTCTCTCCGGCCGCCGCCGGAACCTCGCCCCAATCTTAATGCGGCTGCTTTCCCCACCACCGCTATGGACGCGAGTCACGACGGTCCGACGCGTCGATCGAACGCCGACTGCCGCGAACCGAAATGGGCAACGATCCCGACGCGGAGGCGGTGGTGAGTTCCGTGCGACGGCTCGCCCGAGCGGCCGACGGCGCCTACTACGTCGGCGACGAGACGGGCTTCGTCCCGCTCTCGAGCGCCGATCCCCGCCACTCCGACGAGACGGACGCTCTCGCCGCCGCAGCCGACGGCCTCCCGGACCCAACCGCGGCTCCGCACGACCGCATCCCGGCCGATCAGCTCTCGCTGTCGGCGCCGGTCTCGGGGTCGGGGACGCTCTGGGGGATCGGGCTCAACTACGTCGATCACGCCGACGACCTGGACGCGACCTACCCGGACGAGCCGGCGAGTTTCTGCAAGCCTGGGACGACGCTCACCGGACCCGGCGGGCCGATCCGGCTCCCGCCGACCGACCGGACCGAGCGCGTCACCGGCGAGGCCGAGCTCGCGGTCGTGATCGGCCGTCGCTGTCGGAACGTCGCCGAGGACGAGGTCGACGACGTGATCGCGGGCTACGTCCCCGCGATCGACATGACCGCGGAGGACATCCTCCAGCGAAATCCGCGCTACCTGACGCGCGCGAAGAGTTTCGACACGTTCCTCGTGCTCGGACCGTGGCTGCGCACCGACCCGATCGATCTGGACGACGTGACCGTCGAGACGGTGGTGAACGACGAGGTGAGAGCCTCGAACTCGGTCTCGAACATGGCCTTCCCGCCGCGCGAACTCGTCGCCTACCACTCGCGAGTGATGACGCTCGAACCCGGGGACGTCATCAGCACCGGCACGCCCGGCGCGCACCCGCTCTCGCCCGGCGACCGGGTTCGGGCGGCCGTCGACGGCGTCGGTACGCTCACGGCCGACGTGGTTCGCGACGGGACGCAGTAAGGCCCGTCCTCGCCGTCTCCGGACCCAAACACATACGACGGCCGCAGGTAACGTGTTCGTATGACCGAGACGCTCTCGTGTTACGCGTGCGGCGAGACGTACCATCGGGACGAGCGCGCCCGCTGTGTCTGCGGGGAACCGCTCTGGTTCGAACCGGATAGCTCGGGGTTCGACTGGAAAGCGCTCCCCGACGGGCCGGGCATGTGGCGCTACGAATCGCTGCTGCCGGTCGACGCCCCCGTGGAATCGACGCGGGCGGGGACCGACGGTCGGCAACCGACCGGGATCGGTGCCGGAGCCGGCGGGACGCCGCTCGTCAGAACGCCGCGGCTCGACGGGCTGGCGGGCTGTGCGACCTATCTCAAGGACGAGGGGCGGAACCCGACGGGAAGCTTCAAGGACCGGGGCAGCGCCGTCGGCGTCGCGGCCGCCGCCGAACGCGGCCGGCCCGTCGGAACCGTCTCGCACGGTAACATGGCGATGAGCGTGGCCGCCCACGCGGCGAGCGCGGACGTCCCCTGCGTCGTCCTCGTACCGGCCGACATCTCCGCGGCGCGCCTGCGGCTCATCGGCCAGTACGACCCGGAGGTCGTCCGCGTCGACGGCGACTACGGCCGGCTCTACGAGCGCTCGCTCGAACTCGGGTCGGAACTGGGCATCTCGTTCGTCAACTCCGACAGTCCGCTGCGCGTCGCGGGGCAGGCGACGACGGTCCTCGAAATCCTGGACGAGTTCGCCCCCGACGTACCCGACGCGATCGTGATGCCCGCCAGCAGCGGCGGGCACGCGAGCGCCGCCTGGAGGGCACTCCGCGATCTCGACGCGGCGGGCGTCCTGCCCTCGATTCCGGAACTCCACTTCGTCCAGGCCGCCCCGAGCGCGCCGATCGCCGAGGCGTACGCGGCCGGCGCGGAGACCGTCAGCCCGACCGACGGCGGCGGGACGATCGCCTACTCGATCGGCAACGGCGACCCGCCGAGCGGAAATCGCGCGCTGACGGCCGCCCGCGACACCGGCGGCAGCGTCACCGCCGTTACGGACGACGAGATCCGGACCGCGACGGCAGCGTTCGCGGCCCGCGCGGGCGCCTGCGTCGAACCGGCCTCGGCGACCACGCTGGCGGGCGCGCGCACCCTCGCCGCCGACGGCGTGCTCGACGCGGAGGACGACGTCGTCCTCGTCGCCACCGGCACCGGCTTCAAGGAGGACGTCGGGCGACCCGACCCGCCCGAGTCGCCGACGGTTCCGCTCGACGAACTCGGGACGGCGCTCGCCGATCGACTGGACTGAAAACCGGCAGAACGGAAAACGGACGCGAACGGACCGCGCTCTCAGGCGCCGAGGTAGAGTTCGCCGACCTTCGGGTCGTCGAGCAGGGCGTCGCCGGAGTCCTCGAAGCGGTTCTCGCCCATCTCGAGGACGTAGCCGCGATCGGAGAACTCCAGGGCCTTGCGCGCGTTCTGTTCGACCATCAGGATCGCCGTCCCGCTCTCGTTGATCTCGATGATCTTCTCGAAGATGTCGTCGACGAGGTCGGGCGCGAGCCCGGCGCTGGGCTCGTCGACGAGCATCAGGTCGGGATCGACCATCAGGCCGCGGCCCATCGCGAGCATCTGCTGCTGGCCGCCGCTCATCGAGCCGGCCTGCTGGGACTTTCGCTCCGCGAGGATGGGAAAGTGCTCGTAGATCCGCTCGTAGTTCTCCTTCGGCGGATCGCCGAGGATGTAGCCGCCCATCCGGAGGTTCTCCTCGACCGACAGCGTCGGGAAGACGTTCTCCGTCTGGGGAACGTAGCACATCCCGTTGCGCGCCAGCGTCGACGTCTGGTCGTGGGTGACGTCCTCGCCGCGGAAGGTGATCGACCCGTCCCAGCAGTCGACGAGGCTGAACACCGTCTTCATCAGGGTGGACTTGCCGGCGCCGTTCGGGCCGATGATCGAGACGATCTCGTCGCTCTCGACGTCGATCGAGACGCCGTGGAGGATCTCGACGTCGCCGTAGCCCGAGACCACGTCCCGCGCTTCGAGTAGCGCCATCGTCAGCCCCCCAGGTACGCGTCGATGACTCGTTGATCGCCCTGTACCTCGTCCGGGGTGCCTTCCATCAACTTCTTGCCCTGGTGCATGACGATGATGCGCTCCGATAGGTTCATGATGACGTCCATGTCGTGCTCGACGACGCAGAAGGTGTAGCCCTGGTCGCGCAGCTCCCTGATGCGTTCGAGCAGCGTCTTCGAGAGGGTCGGGTTGACGCCGGCGACGGGTTCGTCGAGCAGGATCAGCTCGGGATCGGCCATCAGCACGCGGCCGAGTTCGAGCAGCTTGCGCTGCCCGCCGCTGAGATTGCCCGCGTACTCGTCCCTGAGGTGCTCTAAGTCGAGCAACTCGAGGACCTCCTCGGCGCGCTCGCGATTCGCGGCCTCGGTCTCGGCGACGCTGTCGAAGCGCAGCCAGGTCTTGAGGACGTTCTCGCCGGGCTGGTCCTTCGGCGAGAGCAGCAGGTTCTCGAAGACGGTCAGGCCCTCCAGTTCGCGCGTGATCTGGAACGTCCGCATCATCCCAGCGCGCGAGACCTGGAACGGCCGGCTGTACTTGTGCCCGAGGTACTGCGTCTTGAGCAGATTCTGGCCGTGATAGGCGCCCAGACCGGCCCCCGCGCCGACGGCGGCCGCGCCCGCCTCGACGGCCATCGACGGATCGGACTGGCCGGCGAGCGCGAGGCCGCCGAGACCGGCGACGAGCGCCGCCGAGCCGCCGAGGTAGGTCTTCTCCGCGCGACTCGGTCGCATGATCTCCTGCAGATCGGTCCCGCGGTAGCGGACCGCGCCGGCGTCCGGCGGGAGGAAGCCGCCGAGCATCTTGAACGTCGTCGTCTTGCCGGCGCCGTTCGGGCCGATCAGGCCGACGATCGTTCCCTCCTCGATCTCGAACTCGACGCCGTCGACGGCGGTGATGCCGCCGAAGTGCTTCTCGATGTTGTCGACGGCGAGCAGCGGTTCGTCGCTCATGCGCCGGTCACCTCCCCGCGGCGGCGAGATCGACGGTCGCGGTTCTCAATCCGTCCGCGTCGTGCGTGACGCTCGGTCATGATGTGTCCTCCGTCATGAGTTGCTTGTCGCCGAGGAATCCCTGCGGCCTGTAGGTCACGATCAGCATCAGCAGGCCGCCGATCAGCAGGAATCGCAGATCTGCGGCCATGCTGGCCGATATCGACGGCACCTCGTCGGCGATGAATCGGGGGCCCTCGCGGAGCAGCATCAGGAATCCCGCGCCGAGGATCGCCCCGCGGTTCGAGCCGCTGCCGCCGACGATGACGGCGATCCAGATGTAGAACGTGTACTCGGGGATGAACTCGAACGGGGTGAGGTAGTTGAGCCGCAGCGCCGTCAGCGCCCCGGCGATTCCCATGATCATGCTCCCGATGACGAACGCCTGCATCTTCAGCGAGAACGTGTTCTTCCCGAGCGCCTGGGCGACGTCCTCGTCGTCGCGGATCGCTTCCAGCGCGCGGCCCCACGGACTCCGGACGCCGCTCTCGGCCAACCAGTAGACGATGCCCAGGACGATCAGCGTGATCACCAGGAGCGTGAGGTTGGTGTACTCGAGGTCGATCAGGGGGTTGTTCACCGTCGACCCCGTGCCGCCGCCCGTCAACCAGCCTTCGTTGAGGAAGATCAGGCGGATGGTCTCGGCGAGGCCCAGCGTCGCGATGGCGAGGTAGTCCGCGCGCAACCGCAGCGTCGGAATGCCGATGAGGACGGCGACCACCCCGCAGACGAGCGCGGCCACGAGGATCGCGACCGGGATCGGGATCGGGAATCCGAGGACGTCGACCCAGAGGTACGGCAGCGCCCAGCCGAAGGCGGTGTCGGCGTCGCCCGCCTTCGAGACGAGCGCCGCCGTGTAGGCGCCGATCCCCCAGAAGGCCGCGACGCTGATGTTGAACAGGCCGGTCTGGCCCCACTGGAGGTTCAGGCCGATCGCCAGGATGGCGTAGATGGCGCCCAGCGTCAGCATGCTGACGAGGAACGCGGCGGTGCCACTCAGCGCCATCTCACCACCTCCCTCCGGCGATACCTTGCGGTCTGTAGAGCAGTACGGCGACCATGATCAGGAACGCGAACGCGTACCGGTACTCCGCCGCGACGCCAGGTATCATAATACTAATCTCTTGTGCGACGCCGATGATGTACGCGCCGACCATCGCCCCGTACGGGCTGCCGATCCCGCCGAGGATGACCGCCGCGAACACCACCAGCACGATGTTGAATCCCATCCGCGGGAACAGGACGCCGGTCTGCATCGCCAGCAACATGCCGCCGGCGCCGGCGAGGGCGCCCGACAGCGCCCAGGTGACCGTCATGACGTTGTCGGTGTCGATGCCGGCGACCTTCGCGAGCGACTTGTTGTCCGCCGTCGCCCGCATCGCGATCCCCATGCGCGTCCGCGTCAGGAACAGGTGCGTCGCGGCCGCGAGCGCGAGTCCCAGCGCCACGATGATGACGTCGGTCGAGGTCAGACGCAGGCTGTAGTCGATGCCGAGGGTCGCGCCCTCGAGCAACTGCGTCCCCCGCTCGAGCGGCATCTGGAGCGATTCCTGATTGCCACCCCAGATGATGCGGATCATCGCCCGCAGGAACAACGCGAGCCCGATCGTCAGTATCAGCATGACGATCGGCGTCGAGTCGCGGTGCTGGGCCATCAGCGTGCGGTCAAGAACGACGCCGAGAATCCCGACGACGACGAACGCAAGCAGACCGGCGACGTAGATCGGCAGCCCGAGCGTGACGTAGCCCGCAAACGTGACGAACGCGCCGATCGTGAGGAACTCGCCGTGGGCGAAGTTCGCGAAGTTGCCGATGCCGTAGAGTAACGAGAGGCCCACCGAGGCGAGAAGGATGATACTACCGAATACGATGCCGTTCGCGACCAGTTGAAGTTCAAAGGCCATCGATAGGAGTACTGCTTACTGGCTCGTGTCGACGAAGCCCTGCATCTCGAACGCGCCGTCGATGACCTCCCAGTGCTGGTAGGTCCCCGACGGGTCGCCGTTCTCGTCCAGGTCGACGTTCCCGCTGGCACCCTGGTAGTTGATCGAGTTCCCGGCGTCGAGTTCGCTCTTGCCCTCCGCGATGGAGGAGACCTCCGTGCCGTCGGGCTTGCTGACCTCGTAGATCTGCTCCTTGACCGCGTCACTCCCGTACTCGCCCGCGGCGTGAATCGCGAGCCCGAGCAGCATGTACGCGTCGTAGGCGTAGGCCGCCCAGACCGTCGGCTGCCGGTCGTACTCGTTCTGGAAGTCCTCGGCGAAGTTCTGGTAGACCTCGCTCTCGATCGGCGGGCTCGGGTTCGTCCCCTTCATGCCGTTGATCGCTTCGGCGGAGACGTTGTTCTCGACCTCGTCGGAGACCATACTCTCCGCGCCGAAGACCGAGTAGTCCTCCTGGATGCCCATCTCGTAGGCTTCCCGAATCATCGTCATGAACGACTGCGGGTAGACGATGAAGACGACGGCCTCCGGCTCGGCGTTCGTCGCCTCGTTGAGCTGGGCCGAGTAGGAACTGCGTCCCTGCTCGGCGGGCACCATCGTCTCGACCGTGTTGCCGAGTTCCTCGTATCGGGCCTTGAAGGCGTCTGCCAGCCCCTGCCCGTAGTCGTTGTTGACCATGATCACCGAGGCCGAACTCGGGCCGTTGTCGGCGACGACCTGCGCGAGGGCCTGGCCCTGGAACGCGTCCGAGGGCGAGGTCCGGAGGCAGTAGCCGTCGTCCTCGAGGTTCGTGATCCCCGGCGCCGTCGAGTTGATCATGATGTGCGTGATCTCGTTCGGAATCGTCACCGACTCCGCGATCGAGACCGCGACGCCGCTCGAACAGGGCCCGGTGAGGACGTCGACGCCGTCCTGGTTGACGAGCTTCTGTGCCGCGCTGACGCCGGCGTTCGACGTCGTCTCCGAGTCCGCGGTGATCTTGTTGATCGTCCCGCCCGCGACCTTCTCGTCGTTGATCTGGTTCAGCGCGAGGTCGCTGCCCCGGTCGTTCCGATCCGCGAATGGAGCCAGGTCGCCCGTATACGGGTTCACTAGCCCCACGTCGTAGGTCGAACCGTCACCGCCACCGCCGGTCAGCGAGTCGAGGCAGCCGGCCAGCGCGGCCGTCGCACCACCGGCCGCCATCGTCTTTAGAAACGGTCGCCGATTCGTCGTCCCGTTCGCGTTGGTATCGTTGTCTGTCATAATCCCACGGCCGTGCGGTACCATCCCACGGTTGGCCCACTGTTCCTAGCACATTATCATATAAGTTTCCGTTTTCGTTACGGACTGATCGCGGTAAAAATCGCGGACGGAATGGTTGCGACCGTACACTTCCCAGATACGGGCGTTACCCTGTCAATATTAAGCGGGTCCGGGTCAGAACCGAGATCGAGCTTCGGCGAGTCGGTCGGTCACGGTCGACGCCACGGCCACCGTGTCCACGCCGATTCGAAACACCCGATAGCCGGACCCGATCGCGGTCGCGATCTCGGCGGGATCGGTCGCGATCCGGCCCAGCGCCGCGTCGACGTCCGCAGCCGCGCGTTCGAGTCGATCGAGCTGTGGGCCCACATCGGGATGGTCCGATTCGAGGGGACGGCCGGCCGAGATCGAGAGGTCGCCGGGGCCGACGAAGCCGAACGCGACGCCCGGAACCGCGAGGATCTCGCTCGCGGCGTCGACCGCCGCGGCGGTCTCGAGCATCACGCCGACCCCGACCGACCGATCCGCCCGCGACGGCAGGTCCGCGTCGGCGGTCGTCCAGCCCGAACTGCGCGTCAACGGGGCGCCCCGATCGCCCGGCTCGCCGTCGTGTTCGAACCGCGCCGCCCGGACGGCCCGCCGCGCCTCCTCGGCCGAGTCCACCTTCGGCACGAGGACGACGTCGGCCCCCGCGTCGACGACGCTATTGATCATCGTCCGACTCGCCTCCGGAACCCGGATCAGGAGGTCGACGTCGGCCACCTCGGCCGCGCGGGCGAGCGACGCGATCGCCTCCGTGTCGTACGGACTGGGCCCGGCGTGTTCCAAGTCGACCCAGACGTAGTCCAGCTCGACCGACGCGAGCGCCTCGATCATCGCCGGCGAGGCGGTGAGAACGGTCGCCCCGAAGACCGGTTCCTCCCCGTCGAGCGCGTCGAGTACGCGCGATCGCGGCCGCGAATCGAATGCCATGGCGGGTTCTCGGACGGACGCGACATAAACGTTCGTCGGGAACGCGTCGCCGGTGGCGGGCCCACCGAATCGGCGACGAAGTAGATCGGCTGGCTCTCGACCAGGGTCCCCGGTCGGCCCTACCGTCTGATGACGACGTTACCGTTCTCGGTGACGCTCGCGGTGGTCTCCGGCGGGACCACCGTCGTGGAGCCGGCGCCTTCGAGGATCGCCGGCCCGTCGACGGACGCGCCGGGCGCCAGGGCCTCGCGCCGGTAGACGCCGGCCTCGCGGTAGCCCGAGTCCGCGAAGTAGACCGCGCGACTCTCGCGGTCGGCCGCCTCGTCGGCCGCGGTCAGCGCGTCCTCGAAGCGCGGGGTCGGGACGACGCCGTTGACCCGGAGGGTGACGAACTCCACCGGCTCGTCGGGGTTCGCGTAGCCGTAGCGACGCTCGTGGGCCGCGTGGAAGCGCTCACGAACGGTCTCGAGCGCCGCGGCGTCGATCTCGCCGTCGGGCGCGTCCACCGTGAGTTCGTAGGACTGACCCGCGTAGCGCAGGTCGACGCTCCGCTCGACCGTGACCGTCTCCGGGTCGATCGACTGCTCGGCGAAGCGATCGAGGAGCGTCGCGGCGAGTTCGTCGAACCCGTCGGCGATGGCGGCCGGGTCGTCGCCGGCGGCGCGGGCCGAGCGGGACTCGTCCATGCGAACGTCGGCGAGCAATAGCCCGCGCGCGGAGAAGACGCCCGGGTTACGCGGGACGATCGTCGCCTCGACGTCCAGCTCCGCGGCGACCGAGGGCGCCTGCATCGGGCCGGCGCCGCCGAAGGCCACCAGCGCGAAGTCGGCCGGGTCGTGCCCGCGCTCGACCGTCACGCGGCGGATCTCGCGGGCCAGGCTGGCGTTGGCGACGCGGACGACCGACAGCGCGGCCTCCTCGATCGACTCGCCCAGGGGGTCTGCGATCTCGGACTCGAAGATGTCGCGGGTCTTCTCGACGGCGAGGTCCATCTCGCCGCCCAGGAAGTTCTCGGGGCTCACCCGACCGAGCAGGAGGTTCGCGTCGGTGAGCGTCGGCCGCTCGCCGCCGCGACCGTAGCAGATCGGGCCGGGGTCGGCGCCCGCGCTCTCGGGGCCGACGTGGAGGCCGCCGCCGGCGTCCAGCCAGGCGATCGAACCGCCGCCGGAGCCGACGGTGTTGATGTCGATCATCGGCGTGTTGACCGGCAGGTCGTTGATCTCGCCCGACGTCGAGCGGACGATCTCGCCGTCCCGGACGATGCTGACGTCGGCGCTCGTCCCGCCCATGTCGATCCCGATCGCGTTCGGGAAGCCCTCCGCGTCGGTGACGTCGCGCGTGGCGACCGCGCCCGCGGCCGGGCCCGAGAGCACCGTCCGGATCGCGGCCTCGGTCGCGCCCGTCGTGCCGAAGATGCCGCCGCCGGAGTGCATGACGTTGAGCGGCACGTCGATGTCCCGTTCGAGGATGCCCGCGTCGAGGCGCGCGAAGTACGCCTCGACGGTCGTCCTGACCGCCTCGTTCAGGACCGTCGTGATCGTCCGATCGTACTCGCGGATCTCCGGGTGAACCGCGGAGGAACGCGTACAGGAAAGATCCGTCTCCTCCGTGACGATCTCGGCCACGCGGCGCTCGTGGTCAGGGTTCAGGTAGGAAAACAGCATCGAGACGACGACCGACTCGACCTCGGCGTCGGCGAGTTCGCGCGCGACCTCGCGGACCGCGGTCTCGTCGAGCGGATCCACCTCATCGCCGTCGGCATCGAGGCGTCCGGGCACCTCCTTTCGGTGTCGCCGCGGAACGAGCGCCGGCGGCTTCTCCGTCTGGAGGTTGTACAGCTCCGGGCGCGTCTGGTCGCCGATCTCGAGGACGTCGCGCAGGCCCTCGTTGGTGATCAGGCCGAGCGGCGGGATCTCCTCCTCGAGAACCGCGTTCGTCCCGACGGTCGTCCCGTGGCTGAGGAAGGAGACCGACCCGGGGTCCGCGTCAGTCTCGGCGAGGATCTTGTCGATCCCGTTGAGCACGCCGCGGTCGAAGTCCGGCGGCGTCGACGGCGTCTTGGTCACCGACACACGGCCGGTCTCCTCGTCGTAGTAGACCACGTCGGTGAACGTCCCGCCGGTGTCGACGCCGATGCGGACGGTCATTCGGCGCTCACCTCCGCATCGCGCTCGGCGGCCGGCGGGGTCGTCCCGCTATCGTCGCGCCCTCCATCCGGCGCGTTCGCCGCCTCCGTCCCACCATCGGGCCGCGCCGCCCGCAGCTCCTCCCGACGGTCCTGAGTCGCCTCCCGGTCGAGCTCGCCGTCGCTGACGACGACGCCGTAGCGTTCGCGGGCCGCCTCGGCCGAGACCTTCTCGTCGCGGACGTCTTCGAGCACGGCCTCGGGGTCGCGCTCGAGCGGGTCGCCGTAGCCCCCGCCGCCGGGCGTCTGGATGCTGGCGACGCCGCCCGGGGCGAGCGTCGTCGTCGACTTCGAGCTCACGGCCCGCTCGTCGTCGGTGTCGGGGTCCATCACGTAGTGCGCGCGTCGACCGCTCTCGCCCCCGAAGAGCCCCCACGGGTCCGATTTCGCGCGATCGGAGAGGATCGAGAACTGGGTCCGGTGGTCGTAGAACTCCATGTCCCGGCGCACGCCGAGGCCGCCGCGGGTCCGGCCCGCGCCCGCCGAGTCCTGGATGAGTTCGTACCGGCGGACGTACAGCGGCACCTCGCGTTCGAGCTCCTCGATCGGGCTGTTGGCGGTGTTCTGGAAGTGCGTCTGGACGGCCTCCATCCCGTCTTTCTCCTTGCGCGCGCCGTAGCCGCCGGCGACCGTCTCGTAGTAGACGTACTCGCCGTCGTCGCGGGGGTCGTCGCCGCCGTAGGCGATGTTGCAGACGATGCCCTTCGTCGCGGCGATCGTCTCGTCGGGGAGGGCATCCGCCATCGCCTTCGTGACGAGTTCGCCCGCGCGCATGGGGATCTCCCAGCCCGAGGCGACCGGCGCCTGGGGGTTCGGGTTGACCATCGTCCCCTCGGGCGTGACGAACTCGAACGGGCGGTAGAAGCCGTCGTTCTTCGGGAGGTCGGCGCCCAGCAGCGACATGATGACGCTCATCGTCCCGGAGAAGATCATCGCGGGCGTGCAGTTGAGCGGCCCCTCGTTCTGCTCGGCGGTGCCGGTGAAGTCGACGGTCAACTCGTCGTCGTCGACCGTGATCGCGAGCTGGAGGCGGACCGGCTCGTCGACGACGCCGTCGCCGTCCATGTGATCGCTCGCCTCGTAGGTGCCGTCGGGCAGGTCGGCGATGGCCGCGCGAACGCGCTTCTCGGTCGCGTCGAGCAGTTCGTCGAGGTACGTTTCGACGGTGTCGGTGCCGTAGCGGTCGTGGAGGTCGCCATAGCGCTGCTCGCCGATGCGGTTCGCGCCGAGCTGGGCGCGGTAGTCGCCCAGGCGCATCTCCGCGCCGCGGACGTTGCGCCGGATCAGGTCGAGCACCGTCTCGTCGTACGCCCAGTCCTCGACGGCCTTCGACAGCGGGAGGATGATCCCCTCGCCGTAGAGGTCCGTGCTGTCGGTGGGAATGCCGCCCGGCGTCCCGCCGCCGATGTCGACGTGGTGGGCCGAGTTGGCGGCGACGCCGATCAGCTCGCCGTCGTGAAAGAGCGGCGAGATGAGCATGACGTCGGGCAGGTGGACCGCGCCCTTGTAGGGGTCGTTGACCAGCAGGCCGTCACCCGGTTCGAGGTCCTCGAGGCGACCTTTCAGGTTTCGCGGGACCACCGAGACGAGCGACCCGATGTGTTGCGGCGCGACGTCGTGCTGGGCGACGTGACGCAGGTCGGCGTCGAACAGCGCGCAGGTGTGATCGCGTCGAATCTTGATGTTGGTCGAGTACGCCGTCCGCTGGAGCGTGACCCCCATCTCTTCGACGGCGCCTTCGAGCGTGTGTCTGAATATCTCTAACTCGCCGGCAGAGACCATATGATGGCGTCGAAGCGCCGGCGCTTAAATCCACCGTCGCCCCACAGCCGTGATCGGCGGTCGTCGACCTGTTCACTGTCAGTAATTTTCTCCGCCGGGCCGTCGCCGGACGGGTGAGAGCGTCGCGAAAGTAACGGCCCCATTCGTATCTATAATACTATATTTATCGAGGGGAGTCGGCTCAGCGCCGTCGAACCGTCGAGCGCACCGCGTACTCGCGGGAGCGATCGCCCGCCCGTCAGACCTCCGTCCGGACGCTGACGACGTAGAGGCCGACGGCCATGACGAGGCCCCCGACGAAGAACAGCGGGCCCAGGTTCTCGCCGAGAAAGAGTGCGCCCAGCGCCGAGCCGACCACCGGCTGGGCGAAGAAGAATACCGCGACGGTGCTCGAATCGACGTACTCGAGGCCCTTGTACCAGAGGTACCACGCGAGCGCCGTGGCGAAGACGCTCAGGTAGGCGAGACCGAAGAGGAAGGGCAAGCCCGTCACGGCCTCGTCGATGACCGGGCCGCGCAGCCACAGTTCGACGGTCGCGAGGCCGAACAGCATGGGGACCGACGTCACCGTCGCGTACGTCGCCGTTTCGAGCGCCGAGTAGCGCCGGACCAGATCGCGGCCCCAGACGGTGTAGATCGCCCACGCGAGGCTCGCGGCGAACAGCGCGGCGATGCCGACGAGGTTGCCGTCGGTGAGCGTCGAGAGGTCGTACTGCCCGGAGAGGACGAGCGTCGTCCCGACCGTGGCGATGACCAGGCCGGTCGCCTTCGCCCGCGTCACCCGCTCGTCGAGGACGGCGACGCCGAGCAGCAGGATGAAGACGGGCGTCATCACCGTCAGCAGCGAGCTCTGGCTGGCGTTGGTCAGCTCCGTGCCGAGAAACTGCGTCGCGAGCGTGACGGCGATCGCGGCTCCCAGGCCGGTAAATCGCCACCACTCCCCGCGCGAAAACGACCGGGCGGGCTTCGTCGCTCTGACGAGCGCCAGGAGGACGACGCTCGCGATCGCCACCCGGAGGAACGAGAGCGTCACCGGCGGGACGACCGAGAGGCCCCACTTGGCGACGACGTACATCCCGCCCCACAGCGCGGCAGCAACCAGCGGCGCCAGCGCGTAGACGTATCGACGGAGCACGGGGAAGGGTTTCGCCACGGGGTGTATAAACCTTGATTCCCCGGCAGCCGTCGTCGCCCGACGGGCGACACCGGCGGCGTTCGCCACGATCGAGGGAGATTTCGGCGTCGCCGTCACCCGAACCCTTATGACGAGATTACCCGAAGTGGAGCCCATGCGAGTGCTCGTGACCGGTGCGCACGGTCGAGTCGGTGAAGGCATCAAGCTCCGCTTCGCGGACGACCCGGCGTACGAACTGACGTACCTCGACCGGGAGGATCATCCCGACTACGAGACCCACGTCGCGGACGTCGCCAACTACGAGGCCATCCGGCCGGCGTTCGACGAGCAGGACGCCGTCATCCACCTGGCGGCCTACCCGCTGACCGACGGCACCTGGGACCAGGTGCGCGAGAGCAACCTCGTCGGCACGCACAACGTCCTCGACGCGGCCGCGGATGCGGGCGTCGAGACGTTCATCTTCGCGTCCTCGATCCACGCCGCGGGCAAGTACGAGGAGGATCACGCGCCCGAGTGCTACGAACTCGACTACGACCTGACGGTCACGCACGAGGATCCGGAACGGCCCGACTCCTACTACGGCGCCTCGAAGGCCTTCGGCGAGGACTGGGGCCGGTACTACATCGAAAATCACGACTACCCCGAGCGGTTCTACGCGATTCGCATCGCGAGCATCCGCGAGCCGCCCTACGACAACCCCTACGGCGACGCGGAGAAGGGCGTCGAGGACGGCGACTGGGAGCGGGGCAGCGAGCCCTACGAGGAGCAGGTCAAGCGCCTGAAGGGGACGTGGCTCTCCGAGCGCGACTGGGCCCAGATGCTCGAGCTGTGTCTCGAAGACGACGAGGTCGAGTTCGACATCTTCTTCGGAACGAGCGAGAACGAACGCGGCTGGTACGACATCGAACACGCCAAGGAGGTCCTGGGCTACGAACCCCAGGACCGGGGCGAGGACTGGACCGAACCGCCCGAAGAACTGGTCGAGCACGTCGACGCGAACCGGTCCGGGTGACGATCGGCGTCCGTTAGAACTGATTGACGACTGCGGTGCGTTTTCGGGCCTCGACGCCCAGCCGCGCCGATCAGGCGCTGAAGTACGTCTCGTGGAGCGCCGCGTCCCGCTCGAATCGATCGCGCGCGAGCGGCGCGACGTCGACCGTCGTGGCCTCGCCGTCGAGGGCGAGTTCCGCGACGACCTGGCCCGTCGCGGGCGACAGCATGAATCCGTGACCGGAGAAGCCGGTCGCGGTGAGCAGGCCCGGCATCGACTCCTCGATGACCGGGTGGTGATCGGGCGTCATCGCGTAGAGGCCCGCCCAGCCGCGAACCAGCTTGGAGTCCGGCCCGAAGTAGTCGGCCACGGTTGCGACGTGTTCGACGACGTCCGCGGCCCAGGCGAGGTCGTGGGATTGCTCGTACGCGTCGGGGTCCTGCACCGGGTCCTGCCCGAAGTGACCGCCCACGAGCGCCTTGCCGTCGCGCTCGGGGCGGAAGTAACAGCCGTCGTCGAGGTCGGTCACGAACGGGTTCGAGTCCGGCACCGGCGATTCCGGCTCGACGATCAGCGCCTGGCGACGCCTGGGCGTCACCGGCAGGTCGATGCCGGCCATCGCGGCGATCTTCGGCGACCACGACCCCGCGGCGTTGACGACGACGTCGGCGTCGTAGCGCCCCTCGGTCGTCTCGACGCCGACGACGCGACCGTCGGGTCGGTCGCCGTCGCCGGCTCCGGTATCTTCGGCGGGGCCGTCGCCGGTTCCGCCGCCCTCGACGAGCAGGTCGGTCACCGCGACGCCCGTCTCGATCTCGGCGCCGGCCTCGTTCGCCGCGATCGAAAAGCCCTGCAATCCCAGGTGCGGGTCCGCGAAGCCGTCGGTCGGGCAGTACGCCGTCGCGACGTACCGCTCGGTCCGCAGGCCGGGGACGTACTCGGTCGCGTCCGCGGGGTCCAGGATTCGGCTGTCGACGCCCCGCTCGTTCTGGAAGGGCACCGTCTCCTCGAAGAGCGCGGCCGTCGATTCCTCGCGCGCGAGGTAGAGGTAGCCGGGCCGTCGGTACTCGACGTCGACGCCGAACTCGTCTTCGAAGGTCTCCCAGACCGAGATGGCCGCCTGCGAGAGCCGGATACCCACGTCGGTCGAAAACTGCGCGCGGATGCCGCCGGCCGCCCGATCCGTCGCCCCCGCGCCGAGCGACGCGCGTTCGAGGAGGGTGACGTCGGCCCCCCGCTCGGCCAGGTAGTACGCGCTCGCACAGCCAACGATCCCTCCGCCGACGATGACGACGTTCATTCCGGGCGAGTGTAGGGGGCCGCTGGGGCATAATACCTCGCCCCGATGCGACGAGTGCGGGCCTCACTGCGTCCCGATGCTATCCCGCCGCGCCACGCCGCGAGTCCAGCCCGGCCCGCCGATCCCGACGGCAGATTTAAGCCCCGCGCGGGGGATCGCTCTGATAGCACGCACCATGGAAATCACAGGCATAGCGGTCTACCAGGTCGATCTCCCGATCGCAGAGGGGAGTTACGACTGGTCGGGCGGCAACTCCTACGAGGCGTTCGACTCGACGATCGTTCGGCTGGAGACGGACGCGGGCCCGGCCGGCTGGGGCGAGGTCGCGACGCTCGGCTCCGCGTACCTGCCGGCGTACGCCCGCGGAGCGCGGGCGGCCATCGAAGAACTGGCGCCCGCGGTGCTGGGTTCCGATCCCACCCAGCCCGCGGTGCTGGCAGAACGCCTCGACCGGCAACTCCGGGGCCATCCCTACGCCAAGTCGGTGATCGACATGGCCTGCTGGGATCTAGCGGGGAAGGCCGCCGACGCACCCGTCTCGACGCTGCTCGGCGGGCGGTTCGGCGACGACGTCCCGCTCTACCGGGCGATCTCGCAGGACACGCCAGAGGCGATGGCCGACAGCGTCGCCGCCTACCGCGATGCCGGCTACGAGAACTTCCAGCTGAAGATCGGCGAGGATCCGGTGACCGACGCCGAGCGAATCCGGGCGACGCGGGCCGAACTCGACGACGAACACGTCCTGGACGCCGACGCGAACACGGGCCTGACGCGACACGAGGCCGTCCGGCTCGTCGAGGCGGTCGACGACGTCGACGTCTACATCGAACAGCCCTGTCACAGCTACGAGGCCTGCCGGGCGGTTCGCCGGAAGACCGACCACCCGTTCGTCCTTGACGAGGTGATGACCGGCGTCGACGCCGTCGTCCGGGGCTACGAGGACGACGCGATGGACGTCGTCAACCTCAAGATCGCGAAGGTGGGCGGGCTGACGCGCGCGCGGACGATCCGCGACCTCTGCTCGCAGTTCGAACTCGCGATGATCGTCGAGGACACGTGGGGCAGCGAGATCGCGACGGCCGCCATCGCCCACCTCGCTCAGAGCACGCCGGCCGACGCCCGTCTGGCCAGTACCGACTTTCAGAGTTACAACACGGTGACGACCGCCGACGGCGCGCCCGAGACGGCCGACGGCCGGATGCGCGCCTCGACGGAGCCGGGCCTCGGCGTCGAACCCCGCCTGGACGTGCTCGGCGAACCGGTTGCCACCTACGGAGGGGGCGCGTGAGCGACGAGACCGCAGACGCGGGCCCGGTGGACTGGCACGCTGCGGGCGACTGGGCGCCGCCGGCCGACTGGCCCGCGATCGAGACGATCGACTCCCACACGGGCGGCGAGCCGCTGCGCATCATCGTCGACGGCTGGCCGGCGATCGAGGGCGACACGATCCTCGAAAAGCGTCGGTACGCCCGCGAGCACCACGACCACCTCCGGCGGGCGCTGATGTACGAACCCCGCGGGCACGCGGACATGTACGGGGCGATCCCGGTCGAACCCGAGCGCCCCGACTCGGACGTCGGCGTGCTCTTCACCCACAACGAGGGCTACAGTACCATGTGCGGGCACGGCATCATCGCGCTCGCGACGGCCGCCTTCGAGACGGGCATGGCCGATCCGGACGCGTACGACCGCGCGGCAGGCGACCCCACCATCCGGATGGATACGCCCGCCGGCCTCGTGACCGCCCGCGCGAGGATGGACGGCGAGCGCGTCGCCTCGGTCGCGTTCGAGAACGTCCCCGCCTTCGTCTTCGAACCCGAACTCACGGTCGAGGTCCCCGACGTCGGCGAGGTGACGGTCGCGATCGCCTACGGCGGCGCGTTCTACGCCTACCTCCCCGCGGCGGAGGCGGGCCTCACCGTCGAACCCGAGCGCGTCGACGACCTGATCCGCGTCGGCTCCGCCATCAAGGCGGCGGTGAACGACGCGATCGAGATCGAGCACCCGGAAGACGACGACCTCGGCTTCCTCTACGGGACGATCTTCACCGCCCCGTCGGATCGTGACGGCGTCGACAGTCGCAACGTCTGCATCTTCGCCGACGGCGAAGTGGATCGCTCGCCGACGGGCACCGGCGTCAGCGGTCGCCTCGCGCTGGAGGCCCACCACGGTCGCCTCGAACCGGACGAACCGTTCGTCGTCGAGAGCATCGTCGGTTCGGCGTTCACAGGCCGGCTCCGCGGCGAGACGGCCGTCGGCCCCTTCGACGCGGTCGTCCCCGAGGTCGCGGGCAGCGCCCACCTCACCGGCCGCTGCGAGTTCGTGATCGACCCCGACGACCCGCTGGGTGAGGGGTTTCTCCTGCGGTAGCGGCCGGTCGCCCGCGAAGGCGGACCGTACGCCGGTGGTCGGTGGCCGCGAGGAACACCGCGCGTGCCTCGTCACTCTGTCGGGACAGTCGACACGCCGTCGGGACGGTTGGCACGCTGGCGGGCGGTCGCGCGAAAAAAGCGGATCGGACGGACCGACACGCATCGACGGCCGATCTCGCTAGATCGGCGGGGTCGACCTTATTCCTCGCGATCGGTCCAGAAGTCGAAGCCGCGCCCGGGCGCGAAGACGTCGATCGCGACGGCGCGCTCGTCGCCGGTGTTCTCGACCCGGTGGGCCTCCCAGGCGTCGAGGTGGGCCGAGTCGAACGGCTCGTCGAGCGTCGCCGACTCGCCGTCCTCGGTGAAGATGGTGATTTCGCCCTCGATCACGACGCAGACCTGTTCGTTCTCGTGGTCGTGCATGGGCGAAGAGTGGCCCGGCGGCTTCTCGAACCACTCGAAGGTGAACTTGTCGCTGCCGGCGAGCGAGACGCGCCGCCAGCCATCGTCGGGTTCGTACGTCTCCGCATCCGCGAAGGATACCTCTTTCATAGGTGCGAATATCGATCAAGAGGGAGGGGTACCTCTTAGTTGTTGTGACGGATCCGCCGTTTCAGTTCGGCGACCGGGCTCGCGGATCAGAAGACGGTGCGTTCCGCGAGCGGGTTCGAGCCGTCGAAACGGTCCGCGGTCAGGGCCGAGACGTCGA
This sequence comes from Halovivax limisalsi, assembly GCF_023093535.1. NCBI lineage: Archaea > Methanobacteriati > Methanobacteriota > Halobacteria > Halobacteriales > Natrialbaceae > Halovivax > Halovivax limisalsi. The sequence goes on along the minus strand of NZ_CP095757.1, from coordinate 870,379 downwards.
CGGTCTCGGCCGCGCCGTCGAGGATCAGCTCCGCCACGACGGTACCGACCGCCGGGGCGTGCATCAGACCGTGCCCCGAGAAGCCGACCGCGTTGACGAGGCCCGGAACCGTCTCCTCGATGATCGGGTGTCCGTCAGGCGTCATGGCGTAGAGACCGGCCCAGCCGTCCAGGATCGTCGCGGCCGGCGAGACGTAGCCCGCGACCGCGGCCGCGCGCTCGCGGACGGCCTCGGCCCACGCGTCGTCGTACCGGCGCGAGTAGCGCTCCGGATCGACCGGCTCGTCGTCGGGGTCCTCGATGCCGCCGACCAGCGCGCGCCCGCCACCGTCGGGGCGAAAGTGCGCGCCCGCGTCGAGATCGGCCGTCCACGCCGTGTCGTCGGGGACCGGCCGCTCGGGCTCGACGATCAACAGTTGCCGGCGCTTCGGAGCGATCGGGAGGTCGAGGCCGGCCATCGCGGCGACGCGACCGCCCCAGGCCCCGGCGGCGTTGACGACGACGTCGGCGTCGAGCGACGCCGTCGGGGTGTCGACGCCAACGACGCGGCCGTCGACAGGTCGGTCATCGTCGTCGACCCGGCCGCCCTCCACGCGGACGCCTGTAACCGGGGTTCCCGTGCGGATCTCGACCCCCGCGTCGAGGGCGGCCTCGTGGTAGCCCTGGACCGCGCGGTGGTGGTCGAGGTAGCCGTCCGTCGGGCAGTACGCGGCGCCGACGAAGTCCTCGGCGCGGAGTTCGGGACAGTGCTCGCGGGCGGCTTCCGGTTCGAGGTACTCGCTCTCGACGCCGAGATCGGTCTGGAGCGCGACGTTCTCGCGCAAGGCCCCGGCGGTCGCCTCGGCTCGCGCGAGGAAGAGGTACCCCGGCCGGCGGAAGTCCGGGTCGACGCCGAAGCGCTCGGCGACGGACTCCCAGACCGGGAGACTCGCCTGCGAGAGGCGAACGTTGACCGCCGTTCCGAACTGTGCCCTGACCCCGCCGCCGGTCCGGACCGAGTTCTCGGCGCCGACGCTCCCGCGTTCGAGGAGCGTCACGTCGGCCCCGCGGTCGGCGAGTTCGAACGCGCTGGCGAGGCCGACGATGCCGCCGCCGACGATCAGGGCGGAGGGCACGGCTTTACAGGTTCGAGGCGCCCGCGCCGCCGTCGATCGGGACGGCCACGCCGTTGAGGTAGCTCGCGCGCGGCGAACTCAGGAAGGCGACGACCTCGCCGAGTTCGGTGGGTTCGCCGATGCGCTCGAGCGGGATGCCCTCGCCGCGGGCCTCGAGGCCCTCCTCGTAGCTGTCGTACTCGCCGCGGTCGACGGCCTGCTCGACGAGGTCCTGGATGCGCGTCGTCTCGTGGGGCCCCGGCAGCACCGCGTTCGCGCGCACCTCGGGCGCCAGTTCGCTGGAGAGGGTCTTCTCCAGCCCGATGACGCTCATCCGCACGCTGTTCGAGAGGACGAGCGAGTCGATCGCCTCCTTGACGCTCCGGGAGGTGATGTTGACGATGGTGCCGCCGCCGTCGGCCTGGAGCGGGTCGGCGGCCTCGCGGACGAGGCGGACGACGCTCATCACGAGCAGGTCGAACGCGTGGTACCAGTCCTCGTCCTCCATCTCGAGGAACGGCCCGCTCGGCGGCCCGCCCGCGCTCGTCACCAGGTGGTCCAGCCCGCCGAACTCGTCGAGGGTCGTCTCGACCAGGTTTTCGATGTCGTCGGCCTCGGTCAGGTCGCCCTGCACGCCGACGACGCGTCCGTCGCCGAGGTCGTCGAGTTCGGCGACCGTCGCGTCGAGTGCATCCCGATCGCGCCCGTTGACGACGACGTTCGCGTCTTCGCGCGCGAAGACTTCGGCGGAGGCCTTCCCGAGCCCGCCGCTCGAGGCGGTTACCAGTGCGACGTTTCCGTCCAGTTGGAGACTCATGTACCTCAGACTGAGGCGGGCGCTCCCCCATAATGCTTCGGTTGTGGGTAGCTCCCGTCGCATCCGGGCCGTCGAAACGGGTGCAGTGCGACTCGAACGGATACCGCGCCAGCAACACGGGTGCTGCGCGACCGAAACGGGTAGTGGGGTGCCGGTGTGGTGCGGACCGGAACGCGGGCCGCGTCGTCGGAACGAACGGGCACGACGGTGCCAGCGTCGTTCGTGGCGAGCCGGGTGTGATTGACCAGGAGCGCCGAGCGGTTACCCAGGCGGGACCGGGTGCGCCGGTGTGGCCGCTTATTCGACGCGCGTGCGGCTCTGCTCGCGCATGAACTGCTGGAGGTACCAGTAGCCGCCGGCGAACTTGCCGGTGGTCCCGGAGAACTTCCAGCCGCCGAAGGGCTGGGCCTGGACGAGCGCGCCGGTGGTCGCGCTCTGGGTCCGGTTGACGTAGGTCATGCCGGACTCGATCTCGTCGAACCAGCGATCGATCTCCGCGTCGTCCTGCGAGAACAGCCCCGCACAGAGGCCGTACTCGCTGTCGTTGGACTTCTCGATCCCCTCGTCCAGATCCGAGATCGGGTGGATCGTCACGAAGGGCAGGAAGTGTTCCTCCCGCGCGAGGTCGTGTTCGTGCGGGATGTCGGTGACGACCGTCGGTTCGACGAACCGTCCGTCGGCGAGGTCGCCGTCCGTGACGACGGTCCCGCCGGTGCGGACGGTCCCGTCGGCTTCGGCCTGCTCGGTGATCTCCTGGTAGTACTCGAGCGCGCTGTCGTCGATCAGCGGCGAGACGAAGGTGTCGCGCTCGGTCGCCCGGCCGATGGTGAGGTCCTCGGTCTCGGCCACGAGTTTGTCGGTGAACTCGTCGATGACGTCCTCGTGGACGTAGACGCGCGAGGTTGCGGAGCACTTCTGCCCGCTGAAGGAGAAGGCGCCGTTCATGACGCCCTCGACGGCGTCGTCGACGTCCGCCGTGTCGCTGACGATGACCGGGTTCTTGCCGCCGAGTTCGGCGATGACGGGGCCGCGCTTGCCCAGTTCCATGAAGGTCTCCTGAATGTTCAGGCCGACCGTCCGGGAACCGGTGAAGGCGACGCCGCTGACGTCCTCGTGTTCGACGAGGGGCTGTCCGACGTCGCTGCCGCCGCCCGTGACGACGTTGATGACGCCCTCCGGGAGGCCGGCCTCGTGGAGGATGTCGACGAACAGGTGGGCGGTCAGCGGCGTCGTGCTCGCGGGTTTCGCGACGACGGTGTTACCGGCCACCATCGCGCCGCTGCTCATGCCGACGAACAGCGCCATCGGGAAGTTGAAGGGGGAGATGACGCCGAAGACGCCGTAGGGACGCAGGACGTTCGTCGTGTGCTGGCCGGGCGTCGGCTCGCCGGTGTCGAACTCGTAGCCGCCGGCGCGCTCGAACTCGCTCGAGTAGAAGTCGAGGAAGTCGATCGCCTCGTCGACGTCCGCCATCGCCTCGGTCCGGTTCTTCCCGTTCTCCAGCGAGAGCGCGGCCGCGAGTTCGAACTTCCGGTCGCGCATGAGGTCCGCCGCGTCCTGGAAGATCTCGACGCGCGACTCGACGTCGAGCGCCTCCCAGTCCGGCGCCGCCGCCGCGGCGGCGCTGACCGCGGCCTCGACGTCTTCCTCGCTTCCCGCGGCGAACTCGCCGATTTCGAGGTCCAGGTTGCCGGGACTGGTCACGGTGAAGGTGTCGCCGGTCTCGACGGCCTCGCCGTCGATCTTCAGCGCGTGTGACTGCCCCAGGTCGGCCCGTACCGACTCGACAGCGTCCTCGTAGGCCTGGTGGAACGCCTCCGCCGAGTCATCTTGTTTATGTGTGAGGTACGTCAGTTCGTTATCGTACGCTCTGGGTTGCACACTCGCGGCGAGGGCCGGAACGGTATTATAGATTGGGATTCGCCGGGAGTACGGCCGCTGTATCAGGTATCCGCCACCGAATACTCCCGCACCGCCCGAGGCCGTTCCCGGCGACGGGTCGACCCGTCCGCTACAGCCAGGCTTCGAGCCGGTCGAAGGCCTCGTCGATCCGCTCGAGGGAGTTCGAGTAGGCGATGCGGACCCGTCCCTCGCCGGTCTCGCCGAAGACGGTCCCGGGCACCAGCGCCACGCCGGCCTCCTGCAGGAGCGACCAGACGAAGTCCTCCTCGTCGTCGAAGCCGTCGGGGATCGTCGGGAAGGCGTAGAACGCGCCGGTCGGCTCCGGACAGGTCATTCCCGGAATCGCCTCGAGGCGGTCGAGGACGCGCTCGCGACGCTCGGCGAAGGCCTCGACGAGCGGGCCGTGCGGGTCGCGGTCGATCGCCTCGACGGCCGCCCACTGCGAGAGCGACGGCGCGCAGGTCGTGGTGTACTGGCGCGTGCGGACGATCGGGTCGATCAGCTCCGGCGGCGCGCCGAGGTAGCCCAGCCGGAAGCCGGTCATCGAGTAGGCCTTCGAGACGCCGTTGACCGTGATCGTCCGCTCGCGCATCCCGTCGAGCGCGGCCAGGCTGTGGTGGGTCGCGTCGTCGTACAGGATCTTCTCGTAGATCTCGTCGGAGATGACGACGAGATCGTGCTCGACGGCGAAGTCGCGGATCTCGGCGGCGCGTTCGCGCGTGAGTACCGATCCCGTCGGGTTCTGCGGGCTGTTGACGACGAGCAGCTTCGTCCGCTCCGAGACGCCGGCCGCCAGCGAGTCGAGGTCGGGCTGGAAGCCGTCGTCGGGGTCGAGCGCGTAGGAGACGGGCGTTCCGCCCGCCAGTTCGACGTGCGCGCCGTAGGTCCAGCGGGGATCGGGCAGGAGCACCTCGTCACCCTCGTCGATCAGGCCGAGGATGGAGACGAAGATCGACTCCGTCGCGCCCGCGGTGACGACGATCTCGCCGTCGGGGTCGTACGCGACGTCGTTCTCCGACTCGAACTTCTCGGCGATGGTCTCGCGAAGCGGGGCGATCCCGTAGTTCGACGTGTAGTGCACCTCGCCGTTCTCGAGGGCCGACGCCGTCGCGTCCTTGATCGACCGGGGCGTATCGAAGTCCGGCCGGCCGATCTCGAGGTGGACGACGTCCTCGCCCTCGGCCTCGAGGCGGTCGCACTCCTCGAAGATCTCTCGAATGCCCGAGAACGGCACCGACGCCATGCGCGCAGCAGGGGTAACCGGGTCCATGCACGCCCCGTCGAAGGGAACCGTCAAAAAGCCCCCGCTCCGTGGACGGGACGCACTCGCAGGCGGCAGACTGCAGTAACCGCAGCGCGCTCAGTCGATGACCGTGCCTTCCGACAGCGGGCTCCCGCCCTCGAAGCGCGCGGCCGTCAGCGAGGAGATGTCGATCGAGGTGGCCTCGCCGTCGACGACCAGTTCGGCGACGAGCTGGCCCGTCGCCGGCGACTGCATGAAGCCGTGGCCCGAGAAGCCGATGGCGTTGACGAAGCCGGGGATCGCCTCCTCGATGATGGGGTGGTGGTCCGGCGTGACGGCGTACAGCCCCGCCCAGGCGCGGCGGATCTCCGAGCGCGGGCCGAAGTAGCCCGCGGTCTCGGACGCGGCCTCGACCACCTGCGCTGACCACTCGAGCGGGACACGCTCCTCGAAGTCGTCCGGATCCTGCGCCGGGTCGGTCTCGGCGAAGTGGCCGCCGGCGACGACGTTGCCCCCGCGCTCCGGCCGGAAGTGAACGCCCCGGTCCGCGTCGATGGTGAAGGGCGTGTCCTCTGGCACCGGCGTCTCGGGATCGACGATGACGAGCTTGCGCCGTTTCGGCGTAACCGGCACGTCGAGGCCGGCCATCGCGGCGATCTGGGCCGCCCACGGCCCGGCGGCGTTGACGACGAAATCGGCCTCGACGGCGCCGTCGGACGTCTCGACGCCGGTGACGGCGCCGTTGCCGTCGCGCGCGACGTCGGTCACCGTGACGCCGGTGCGGATGTCGGCGCCGGCCTCGTTCGCGGCGATGGAAAAACCCTGCAGGCCCAGGTGCGGGTCGGCGATGCCGTCGTCGGGCGAGTAGGCGCCGCCGAGGAATCGGTCGGCGTGGAGTTCCGGGACGAGTTCGCCGGCGCGTTCGGGCGAGACGAACTCGCTTTCGACGCCGAGTTCGTCCTGTTTGCGGACGTTATCGTGGAAGCGCTCGGCCGTCTCCTCCGTGCGCGCCATGAAGAGGTAGCCCGGTCGCCGGTACTCGAGGTCGGTGTCGAACTCGGTCTCGAAGGACTCCCAGACCTCGATGCTGCGCTGGGAGAGCTTCGAGCTCACCGGCGAGGAGAAGTGCGCGCGGATGCCGCCGTTGGCCCGATCCGTACTCCCCGACCCGAGCGAGTGCTTCTCGAGGACGGTCACGTCCACGCCCCGCTGGCTGAGGTAGTACGCACTCGCGAGTCCGACGATTCCGCCACCGACGATGGCTGCCTCCATGGGAAGCGATAGCGACCCGGACTACATAATAACTGGTGCCCGGGGCACGACTGGCCGGAGACCGACGAACGCGGCGACGGTCACCGTACCGAATCCGGTCGCCCCGTTCCCCGACGACGGCACGGCCGCCCGGCGGTGTTCCCTCCCCCGGAACGGAAAATAGTCACGCATCAGATAGGAACTCGCGACGGATCGACGATCCTCGCGAAGGTATCCGGTATCGCCAGGTCTCCGTCGACTGTGCCGGCGATCGGTTCGGTACGAAACGCCGCCGATGCTCGTCCACTGCCGAACGGCGGTTCCCAAGAACGGAACAATTTTACCCCGGCAGCACCGAGGTGTGCGCATGGCCAGCACCCCCACCACGACGCTGCAAACGGTCGAAAACGCGTTCGACGTCATCGACGCGCTGCGCCGGCTCGAAGGGGCACGCGTCACCGAGTTAGCGGACGAGCTCTCGATGTCGAAGAGCACCGTCCACGACCACCTCTCGACGCTTCGCTCGCACGACTACGTGGTCAAGAACGGCGACGAGTACGACCTCGGCCTCGGCTTCTTCGAGATCGGCGAGTACGCCCGCAAGCGCCGCAAGATCTACGATATCGCCCGCCCTGAGGTGACGAACCTGGCCGAGGAGACCGGCGAAGTCGCCAACTTGCTGGTCGAAGAGCACGGCCGCGGCGTCTACCTCTATCGCGCCCGCGGCGAGAACGCCGTCACGCTCGACACCCACACGGGCACGCGTCGCTACCTCCACAACACGGCGCTGGGAAAGTCGATCCTCGCGCACCTCCCCGAGGAGCGCGTCCACGACATCCTCGACACCCACGGCATGCCCCAGTCGACCCCGCACACCATCACCGACCGCGAGGTCCTCTTCGAGAAACTCGAGGAGATCCGCGAGCGCGGCATCGCCTACTGCGGTCAGGAGCGCGTCGAGGGACTCCAGTGCGTCGCCGCACCCATCCTCAGCACGGACGACCGCGTCCTCGGCGCGATCAGCGTCGCCGGACCGACCACCCGCATCAAGGGCGAGCGCTTCCGCACCGAGATCCCGGAACTCGTCTCCCAGGCGGCCAACGTGATCGAGATCAACGTCACCTACGCCTGACCCGTCCGTGCCGCTCGCGGCCGGTTCCGTCGCTGCTCCGGCGCGCCGTCGGCGAGATCGGTCCCGATCTGATCGCTCGACTCGCGCAACGTCGACCCGGCCTGCCGGTCGGTCGTTCCGGACGGAGGAACGACGTCGGGCGGCCGTATCGCTCCCCGTTCCCTTTACAGACATATATCTGTAAAGATAGCGCGAGCCCGGAGCACCGTCGATCGGGCCGTGGGTGGAAAACCGTCAAAATTAACTACTCGAAGATAGAAGGAGGGTATATGGAACACCTCGAGGATCTCTCGGTCGCCGATCTGCAGTCCGCCCTCGACGAGGCCGACGGGGCGAAACCCGCACAGCGACTCGTCGCCGCCATCGCGTACAAACACGGCATCACCCAGACGGAGCTTTCGACGTGGTTCGACGTCGAGCGAAAGACGATCTACAACTGGCTCTCTCGCCTCGAAGAGGACGAACTCGTCCGGGCCGTCGAGGATCGCGAACGACCGGGTCGCCCGCGGAAGCTCGACGCCGACGAGCACGAGGCGTTCGTGGAGACGGTTCGATCGCCGCCGACCGAGGCCGGGTACGACGGCGATACGTGGACGCCGGAACTCGTCCAGACGCTCCTCGCCGACCGGTTCGACGTCGACTACTCCCTGCCGAGCTGTCGACGACTGATGAACGAGGCGGGGCTCACCTTTCGGCGCACTTACGCGCCGGGCGAAGCGGAGGAGGCCGGTCGAACGAACGCCGACCGACGTGGAGGGCACTGGATCCCCGAGTGATCGGCCAACGTGGCGACCACGGGCCCGCGGTCGCTCTCCCGCCCGATATCGGGTAATTTGTTATAACTACTTCTCGCGATCGGAACGGCCGCTCGCGACCGTCGAGACCCGCGGTCCCGTCGACGGGGCTATGCAAACGGTCGTCGGCAGGCTCCGCTGCAACCCGGCGGGCCGCCCGAGGGTCGTCGGGCGTATCGATCACCGAAGCACAAGTGGTCGCGGGCCGTACCGGGCAGCATGGCGAGGTACCGGACCGCGTCGGTGATCGAGGCCGACGTCGAGACCGTCTGGGACTTCTACGGCGACGCCGAGGAGTTGCGCGCACTGACGCCCGACTGGCTGGGGCTCTCGATCCGGGCGATCGCGGGACCCGACGGCGACGGCGACCCTGAGACCTACCACGTCGGGACGGAGATCACCCTCGAGCTCGCGCCGTTCGGGATCGAGGGCCTGCCGGGAACCGAGTGGACGGTCGAGATCGTCGAGCGCGAGGTTAGAGCGGATCGGGCCCACTTCGTGGACGAACAGGTCGGCGATCGCGGCCCGTTCGAGCGCTGGCGCCACACCCACCGGTTCGTCGACCTCGGTGGGGGAGAAACCCTGCTCGTCGACGATATCGAGTACCGGCTCCCGTTCGTCGGCGACCGCCCGCTCGCGACGCCCGCGCTCGCGGCGATGCTGTGGTACCGTCACCGGTTGACGCGGCGTCTACTGGAGTGAGTGCGAGGGAACGCAAACCGGTAAGTGACAGCCATCCGTACCCTCCGGGGATGTCGCGAACGTCGATCCCGGACCTGCTGGCGGCGTACGAGGACGGCGAACCGCTGACGATGCTGACGGCCTACGACGCGCCGATCGCCCGGCAAGTGGACCGCGGCGGCGTCGATATGATCCTCGTCGGCGACTCGGCGGGGCACAACCACCTCGGGTACGACGACACGCTCCCGGTCACGCTCGAGGAGGCGCTCTCGAACACGGCGGCCGTCGACCGGGCGGTCGAGGACGCGATGGTCATCGGCGACCTCCCCTTCCTCGCGTACGGACTCTCGGTGGAGCGCTCGATAGAGAACGCCGGTCGATTTCTCAAAGAGGCGGGCGCCGACGCGGTGAAGCTCGAGACCGCGCCGGGCGGCGAGACGACGATCGAACTCGTCGATCGGCTGACGGAGCTGGGCGTGCCGGTCCAGGGCCACGTCGGGCTCACGCCCCAGCGGATGAACCAGATCGGCGGCGGATTCGTCCAGGGCCGGGGCGACGAGCAGTCAGCGGCCGCCGACGCCCTCGTGGAGACGGCCCGGGCACTCGCGGACGCCGGCGCGTTCTCCATCGTCCTCGAAGCCGTCAGCGAGGACGCGGCCAGACGGGTCACGGACGCCGTCGACGTGCCGACGATCGGCATCGGCGCCGGTCGATACGTCGACGGCCAGGTGCTGGTCGTGACCGACCTGCTCGGCCTGGGCGGGGAATCCTACAAACTCTCGAAGCAGTACGCCGACCTCGACAAGACGATACGCGGCGCCGTCGAATCCTACGTCGAGGAGGTCCGTGACGGGCAGTTCCCCGCCGAGGCAAACGTCTACGATCCGATCGAGTGACTGCGGCAAGGATCGCGATCCGCGGTCAGGCGCCGGTTCCGCCGACCGCCGACCCGTCGCGAGCGCCGAATCGAAGCCGCGCGATCGCGGCCAGCACGGCGACCGACAGCACGACGCCGCCGATCGCTTCCGGCCAGGTGTGCGCGCCGGCCAGCGGACGCGCGGGGACCATGCCGATCGCGATCAGACCCAGCGGGAGAAAGCGCATCGCGACGAGGACCACCACGCCGGCCGGGACGAGCGCGTAGGTGACGTGACTGGAGACGTCCCAGAACGGCGTTATCAGGAGGTGCGGAACGGTCACGACGATCAGCGCGAGCGCGAACGTCGGCACGTGACCGCCCCAGGCCCGCCGGCGCCAGACGCCCCAGACGAGACCCATCCCGAGCCCCAGACCCGCACTCCCCGTCGCGTCCGGGGCCCACTCCGGGGTGGTCTCGAACAGCGCTGGGACGCCCAGATAGATGGCGAGGCCGAGCGCCCACGCCAGGGCGATCACGCCGAGTTGGGCACCGAGGCGTGCGGGGCCCGCTCGCGCCTCCGTCGAGCCCGCTCGCCACTCGTGCCCGACGAGGGCGATGAGGCAGACGAGGACGAAGAACTCGGGGGCGAAGAGATCGGAATAGTGCTGTGCCACGTTGGTGATCATGTCTGAAGAGGTGACCGTTCCGGTTGTGTCACTTTCGGTTCGGGCCGATTCGACCGGCCGCGAACTCCCCGGTTCCGACGAGCGGGGCGATCGATAGCGACCCGGAAGAAACCAACACCTATGCCCCTGGCGGGCCAGGGCGTCCGTATATGGCACGCGGAACGCCAGCGCGCGGACCGGAGCGCCCGCCGACGCCGCCGGGACTGCCCGTCATCGGGAACACGGTCGGGTTCGCCACCGATTCGTTCGGGTTCATCGAGGAAGCCGTGGCGACGACGGGCGACGTGGTCCGCATCCGACTCCTGGGCCGGGACGTCTACGGCCTGGCCCACCCCGACCACGTCGAGACGGCATTACTCGATCGCGAGACGTTCGCCAAGCTCGAGGGCTTCGAGGTCGCCTTCGGGGAGTCGGTCCTCGCGACGGAGGGCGAGCAGTGGCACCGCCAGCGCCACGCGATGGAGGACTTCTTCACCCCGCGGCGAATCGGCGAGCACGCCGAGACGATGACGCGCGTCGCCACCGAGCGCGCCGACCGCTGGGCGGCCGGGACGACGATCGACGCGGACGAGGCGATGCGCGGGGTCGCGCTCGAGAACCTGTTCGAGGTGATCCTCGGCCAGTCGCTCACGCCCGCCGAGATCGACGACCTGGCCGCCGCCGCGAGCGCGCTCAACCTCTACTTCAAACCCACCTCGTGGGCGCTGCCCGAGTGGGTCCCGACGCCCGCGCGACGGCGATTTGACCGCCGCTCCGGTGACCTTCGCGACGCGGCCCGGCGCTTGCTCGCCGATGAGGGACCGGATCCCGACCCGGACAGTCTCCTCGCGCGACTCTCGACCCTGCGCGACGACCCCGACTCGGCCTTCGACGCGTCCGAGGTGCTCGACCAGGTCGTCGGGATGCTCTTCGCCGGTCACGAGACCACGGCGCTGTCGATGACCTACGCGCTGCACGCGATCGGCTCGAACCCGGCCGTCGCCGACCGGTTTTACGACGAACTCGACGAAACCCTCGGTGAAAGGCTCGACGGGACGCCGACGCCCTCGGACCTCGACGAACTCCCGTATCTCGAACGGATCGTCGACGAGACGCTTCGCTGGGTGCCGCCCGTCCACACGATCCCGCGGGTGACCACCGAACCCGTCGAGGTGGGCGGGTACGAGATCCCCGCCGACGCGGAAGTGCTCTGTTCGGTCTGGAACGTCCACCGCGATTCGCGCTTCTACGACGAGCCCGAGCGCTTCGACCCCGATCGGTGGGCCGACACGACGCCGCGCGAGCGGGGCTACGCCTACGTCCCGTTCGGCGCCGGCCCGCGCATCTGCATCGGGCGCCACTTCGCCAGGCTCGAGATGAAAGCGACCCTCGCGACGCTCGGTCGGCGCTTCGCGTTCGACGCGGTCGGCGACCTGGCGTTCGACCCCCAGATGACCACCCAGCCCGACGGTCCGGTGCGGATCCGGCTCCGGGAGCGGTAAGGCGGACGCTGACCCGGGCGACCGGTGAGTTTTCACGTCTCGCCCCCAACGTAGACGCATGCGCGAACTGGCCTTCGCCCTGGAGTACGAGCCGGGGTGTAACGAGGTGGCCGACACGCTCGCCGCCCACCCGGCGGCGCGGATCCGGTCGCTGTCGTTGCACGTCACCGACGAGCGCCTGTGGCGGGTCGACCACGCGACGGGGTCGTCGGCCGCCCTCGACGCCATCGCGGCGACGTTTCGCGACGCGGACTACTACGCGGACTGCCTGGCCGACGAATCGTGTAACGCGACCCAGACCACGCGCGTGCTCGATCGGACCGACGACACCCTCGTGCTGTACTCCGACTGGACGCGGACGCCGACCTGCGCGTCCGTCCCCCACCTCGCTCGCGACCACCTCGGCGACGGCCTGCTGTTCGACACCCGCCACGAGGGTCGCCACTACACCTGGCGGATCATCCACTCGGGCGAGGGCGACGCGGCGCCGTTCTTCGACGCGGTCGACGACGCGGTGGGCGACTGCGCCCGGATGGAGATGCTGCGGACGGCCGACACCGCCGGCCCTGTGGGTGCGTCGGGCGGCGCGAACGCGAGGGCGCCCGGCGACCTCTCCGCCGAGCAGGAGGCGGCGCTCCGAGCCGCCGTCGAGCACGGCTACTACGAGTCCCCGCGCGAGGTCGACGTCGGCGACCTCGCCGACCACCTGGACGTCCCGCGATCGACGCTCACCTACCGGCTGCGACGCGCCGAGGAGGTCCTTGCCAAGCGCCACGTCGCGGCCGAGCGGCCGACGCAGGACCCGTCACCGACGCTGTGAGTCCGTATCGACGCTGGCGTTCGCCACCGACAGGAGCCGCGGGACCCCCGGCGATTCGGCGTCCGATCCGTGCGTTCACGCGCCCGGACGGGCGATTCCGTGCCAAATAGTGGCACGGTATTTGGAATACTCCAACTAATTCTTATCGAGCTACGGCCCCTCGCTTCGCTCAATGACCGACGATGTCGGCGAAACCGATCGGGCCGCGGGCGGTCGAGAGCTGACCGCTCGCCTGGCGGTCCCCGAGATGGACTGTCCGTCCTGTGCGAAGAAGGTCGATTCGAGCCTCGCACGGGTCGAGGGAGTCGTCGACGCCACGCTGCAGCCGACGACCGGGACGGCCAGCGTGACCTACGACCCCGATCGCGCCAGCGAGGCCGACGTCGTGACGGCGATCGAGGGCGCGGGCTACGAGGTCGTGGACGGAAACGGCGAGGGGGCGGACGAAGACGGCGAAACCGAATCGAGCGGCGCCGTCGACGTCGCGCCGCCGACCGAAGTCTGGACGGGTACGCGCGCGAAGAAGACGTGGCTCGGCGCGGTCTTGCTCGTCCTCGGGCTCGCCGTCGAATTCCTCGTTCCGGGAGCCAACGCCGAGATCGCGAGCGTGCTGGAGTACCCGCTGACGGTCGCCGACGTCCTGCTGCTCGGGGCCACGCTCGCGGCCGGCGTCCCCGTCGTCCGCGGCGGGTACTACTCCGCGCGCAACCGGAGCCTCGACATCGACCTCCTGATGGGAACGGCCATCGTCGCCGCGACCGGGATCGGCTACTTCGTCGAGGCGGCGACGCTCGCCGTGCTGTTCAGCGTCGCGGAGTTGCTCGAGGAGTACGCGATGGACCGGGCCCGGAACTCGCTGCGCGAACTGATGGAGTTGGCACCGGACGAGGCAGTCGTGGAACGCGACGGCGAAACGGTGACCGTCCCGGCCGAGGACGTGGCGGTCGGCGAGACCGTCGTGGTCAGGCCGGGCGAGAAGATCCCGCTCGACGGGACGGTCGTGGAGGGCGAGAGCGCGGTCGACGAGTCGCCCATCACCGGCGAGAGCGTCCCCGTGGACAAGACGGCCGGTGACGAGGTCTACGCCGGTGCGATCACCGAGGAGGGATACCTCGAAATCGAGGTCAGCTCGACGGCCGGCGATTCGACGCTCTCGCGGATCATCGAGCTGGTCCAGGGCGCCCAGGCCGAACAGACCGAAACCGAGCAGTTCGTCGACCGGTTCGCGGGCTACTATACGCCGGTCGTCGTGATGCTCGCGATCCTGACGGCCGTCGTCCCGCCGCTGGCCATCTCCGAGCCAGTGACGACCGAGGTCGCGGGCTACGGCCTCACGTTCGCGGGCGACTGGGGGACGTGGTTCGTCCGCGGGCTCACGCTGCTGGTCATCGCGTGTCCCTGCGCGTTCGTCATCTCGACGCCCGTCTCCGTCGTCTCCGGCGTCACGAGCGCGGCGAAGAACGGCGTCCTCATCAAGGGCGGAACTTACCTGGAGGCGATGGGCGACGTCGACGCCGTCGCGTTCGACAAGACGGGCACGCTCACGAAGGGCGAACTCGGCGTCACCGACGTCGTCCCGGCCGACGCGGACGAGGAGACGCTCCTCCGGTTCGCCGCCGCGCTGGAGCGTCGCAGCGAGCACCCGATCGCCGCGGCCATCCTCGACCGGGCCGAGGCGGCCGGCGTGACCGACGCGGGGGAGCCGACGGCCTTCGAGAGCCTGCCCGGCAAGGGCGTCCGCGCCGAGATCGACGGCGAGACCTACTACGCGGGCAAGCCGGCGCTCTTCGAGGACCTCGGCTTCGACCTGGCGCGGGCCCGCGCGGAGACCGACGGCGGCGCGACGGCCGTCACCGACGGCGAACGCGGGGCCGACGAGGGGCGAACAGCGGGCGCGATCGACGGCGAGACGATCGCCGACCTGGAAGCGGCGGGCAAGACGGTCGTCCTCGTGGGGACGGAGTCGTCCCTGCTGGGCGCTGTCGCGATCGCCGACGAGGTCCGGCCGGCCGCGGAACGCGCCGTCGCGCGCCTGCAGGCCCTCGGCGTCGAGCGCGTCGTCATGCTCACCGGCGACAACGAGGGGACCGCCCGCGCGATCGCCGAGCAGGTCGGCGTCGACGACTACCGCGCCGACCTCCTGCCCGACGAGAAGGTCGACGCCGTCGCGGCGTTGCAGGATACCTACGGCGAGGTCGCGATGGTCGGCGACGGCATCAACGATGCACCCGCGCTCGCGACCGCCGACGTCGGCATCGCGATGGGCGCGGCGGGGACCGACACCGCACTCGAGACCGCCGACGTGGCGCTGATGGGCGACGACGTCGGGAAGCTGCCGTACCTCTACGACCTCTCGCACACGGCCAACGGCGTCATCCGGCAGAACGTCTGGGCGAGCCTCGGCGTGAAGGCGCTCCTCGCGCTCGGCGTGCCGCTCGGCCTGGTGAGCGTCGCGATGGCGGTCGTCGTCGGCGACATGGGGATGAGCCTCGGCGTGACGGGCAACGCCATGCGGCTGTCGCGGATCTCGCCCGACTGAACCGCGTGACGGCCGCGGCGGGACGAAACGACGCCGACGCTGCGCCTCTGTACTCGACCGACTCGTCCTACCCCCGGTAGTCGAACTCGACGGCGAGCGGCTCGCCGCTGACGATGCCGCGGTAGCCGAAGCGGTACCGGCCGGGCTGCAGGTCCGGACAGACCTCGAGGCGGTCCTCGTGCTCGTGGCCGGCCACGACGCCCGCCTCGGTCAGCTCGAACGACCACTCGAATCCCTCGCCGGGGCGGTGTTCGATCGCCAGGTCGTCGTACCCGACGGGGTCGCCGTCGGTCGTTCCGCGGACGTCCTGCCAGCCCTCGGTCGTCAGCACCTGCAGGTTCCACTGGTGGCGAGTCCCGGTGTGTTGCACGTCAGTGGAGACGTTCCACAGCGTGATCCGGACCTCGTCGCCGCGTCCGACCCGCGGCGACGCGTCGTCGCCGGCACTCAGCGCCTGCGTCGCGTGGACCCGCATCGCGAACGTCAGGTCCTCGTCGTCGTACGCCTCGCCCAGCGCGGCCTCGTCACCGGCTGGCCCCGGCAGTCGCTGGAACTCCTCGTCGTCGCAGGTCAGCTCCTCGAGCTTCGCCGGATCGCCGTCCGGGCGGACGTGACCGGGCAGCGTCGCCGGGTCGGCGTAGCGACCGTCGGCGGCGACCTCGGCCGATTCGCCCCAGCCGTCGACGACGGTGAACGCGGCCTCGGCTGGGAGATCGTCGCCGCTGACGCGGACGAACGCCGACGGGTACGTCACGGCCTCGCCGCAGCCCTGGTTCTCACCGCCGCCGTCGACCGCCTCCGCAGTGGCGACGATTCGCCCGTCCTCGATGCCGACGTGGCTCACCCCGACCTCGTCGTAGCAGGTGTTCGGCGCGGCCGTCTCGACGTAGACGATCGCGGACGTCTCGAAATCCGTCTCGTCGAGCCAGGACAGGAGGCCGTCCACCTCGTCGGGGTGCTCGACCATCCAGGGATCGTCGTCTTCGTCCGTCAGGAGGGTGACGAACCCGGTCGCCTCCTCGGCCGTCGCCCACAGCGGCTGGGTCTGGGACGAGCCGAGCTGAAACACGTCGTGGCCCACGTCGTCGGGGTCGTCGCCGCGACCGTCGTCTTCGGCGGTATTACTGAGCGGATTGTCGATACAGCCGGCGAGACCGAGGGTCGCCCCCGTCGCCAACAGGGACTCGCGTCGAGAGACGTTCCTTGACATACCGCAACGATAGAGCGGGCCTGATAAACACCTTGTCTACGCTCAAACGCCCCTTTCAGCTAGTACGCTGGGTCGCAGTGCCGTCTCCGGAAGAATAGCGCACCGTTCGGCGTCGGCGACGAAGTGACCGGGTGATCGAGCAGGCCGCGCCAGGCGCGTCCGCCGGCGGGTGCGCTCGCGTCAATCGCCCCGCGTCAGCCCCGGAAGCGATATCGGGTCCGGGGACTCGGGGAGGAGCCACGCGGGAACGACCCGCGTGAGCGCGACCATCCCCGTCAGTTCGACGAGCGTCTGCGTCACCACGACGGCGGGCGCCAGCTCGTAGCCCGCGGGCAGGGCCAGCGCAAGCGGAAGGACGACCAGCGAGTTGCGCGTGACGGACGTGAACACCAGCGCGCGGCTCTCGCCGACGTCCATCCGAAACAGGCCGGCCGCCAGCCGCCCGAGCACCGGCATGACGAGGATGAACGCGACGTACACCGGGACGACGGCGGCGATCTGACCGATCGCGTCCCGGACACGCGGAAGCTGCGAGGCGATGACGACGAACAGCGTCGCACCCATCATCGGCACCGGCAACCAGCCCAGCCGTTCCTGCCAGGACTCGCCGGTCGACGAACGCGCCGCCCACGCTTCGGTGAGCCAGGCGAGCGTCAACGGGAGCGCGATGATGAGCACGAACGCCTCGACGAACGGCCCGGCCTCGATCACCGCTGGGACGTCGGCACCCATGAAGAGCCAGAGGTACGCCGGCAGCAACAGGAGCTGGACGAGCATCAGCGCCGGCGTCGTCGCGGTGAGCTGCTCGGCGTCGCCGCCGGCGAGATCGGTGAAGGTAATCACGTAATCGATACACGGCGTCAACAGCACCATGAACGCGCCGACGAGGATGGCCGGTTCCTGCGGGAGGAACCGGATGAGCACCCAGACGACAACGGGGGCGACGAGGAAGTTCATCCCCAGCGCCGCCGCCAGGAACCGCCCGTTCGTCACCGCCCGCCGGAGTCGAACGAACGGAATCTCGAGGAAGGTGACGTAGAGCAACACCGCCAGGACGGGGTCGATGACGGGCTCGATGGACGAAGCCGACCCGGGACGCCCGATCCCGACGCCGATCGCGAGCGCAACCGCGACCGCGTAGACGGCGACCTGGTGGCGTCGGAGCCACGCCCTCGTCTCCATGTCGCGCTATTCGGGGCTGGATGGGAAACGCGCTTCGCTGTATCTGCCCCGTCCTCTCCCTGAACGCGGTTCTCCAACCGAGGACGCGAGTCACTCCCCCAGTTCCCGGAGTTTCTTCTGCACCTGCGTGTAGACTTTCGGATGGAGGTTCATCCCCTCGTTCACGAGGTCGTACAGGACGTCCGTCGCCCCGTCCGCGGTCAAAATGCCGTCTTTGGTGCAACTGAGCAACAGCGTCGTCACCCACCAGCACTCGACGCCGTGACTTCGGGCGACCTCGATCAGTCCCTTGTCGTTGGCTAGGAGCACCGCCTCGCGGTCTTCCGCCAGCAGAATCACGGACGCGTCGCCCACCGCGGTTCCCTCCATAGACGCCACGCTGCCGGCCGCATCCGGCGTTTCGTGTACGGACACGTCGGCCAGAAACTCGTCGAGGACCGCGGTCCCTCGCTTCCCTTCGGTGAGGACTTCCGCCTGGATCGCGTCCGTCGTTCGAACCTCGTCGAAGGCCGTCGAGACGAGGTCGAGTCGACCGACCCACGCGAGCGGAATCAACGCGGAGGAATCGACGACGACCATCAGATGCGATCGAGGTCGCGGTCGAGGTCCTCGGTCGAGTAGCCCGCGTCGATTCCCGCCTCCGAAGCGAGCGTCAGCATCTCGACGTACGAGACGTCCGCACGCTCGGCCGCCGTCCGCAGCGTGAGGCGATGGTCTCGGAGTCCCTCGAGTGCTCGCTCCTTGCGCCAGTCGTCGAGTCCGTCCCTGATGAGGCGGCGCAACACCTCGGACCGGTCAGCACTCAGTTCCGCCTCGAGCTCGGCGAGGGCTTCCTCGTCGTCTTCCGGGAGACGCGTGGTCACCGTCTTCATCGTTACGATCCAATACGTTACGATACAGTATAGATGTAACGGACGGGGTCATCCACCAGCGTGGCACGACCGGCGGCAACGGGCACACCTTCGCCGCCACCAGTTGCCCCGTCGGAGACGGTCGTCGTGATCGACCGGCACGCGAACCAGAACGATCATCGAGTGTCCCTCGTGGTCGCTCCACCGCAATGCGGACCGAGCGGCCGACCCACTCCGACGGGCCTTTCCACGTCGACCGCCTCACGATTGATATGAACACGACGCCAGCACCGCCGAACCGACACCGGCCGCAAGCGTCGGTGAGCGAGCCATGACGGGCAAAGACGAGTACTACAACCGGGCCAAGCAGGAGGGCTATCGCGCCCGCTCGGCCTACAAGCTCCAGCAGTTGGACGACCTCGAGGACCTGATCGAGCGGGGCGATACCGTCGTCGACCTCGGGGCGGCGCCGGGCGGCTGGCTCCAGGTCGCCGCCGAACGGGTCGGCCCGAACGGAACCGTCATCGGCGCCGACTTCCAGCGCATCCGGGCGTTCGACGACGAGATCGACGATCGCATCGAGACCGTCCGCGGCGACGTCACCGAGGCGAAGACGCTCGACCGGATTCGACGGGTGGCGACCGGCGGGGACGGCGACGCCGGCGACTCCGACGGGGCGGCCGACGCCCGCCCGGTCGACGTCGTCCTCTCGGACATGGCGCCGAACATGACCGGCGAGTACTCGCTGGACCAGGCTCGCTCGCTCCACCTCGCGCGCACCGCGTCCGAGATCGCGCTCGAACTGCTCGGCCCCGGCGGCAACTTGGCGGCGAAGGTCTTCGAGGGACCTGACGTCGACGACTTCCGGACCGACCTGGAGAACGAATTCCAGTACGTCCGCGCGACCGTCCCCGAGGCGACCCGCTCGGAGTCGTCGGAACTCTACCTGCTCGGAATCGGGCGCCTGACGGCGCCGGTTCGCCCCGGCGAGACGTACGAGGTCGATATCGTCGACTCGGGCAGCGAGGGCGACGGCGTCGCCACCGTCGAGGGCTTCAAACTCTTCGTCCCCGGCGCCGAGCCCGGCGAGACGGTCTCCGTCCGCGTCGACGACGTCAAACCGACCTTCGGGTTCGCAGAACGCGTCGAGGACGCCTGAATCGGGCTACTTCCGAACGGAATCCGATCAGCCCGCCGCTCGTCGAGCCTGATCAGGACCGCTCGGTCTCCGGCCGCCGTACCGCGGCGTCTCCGTCACCGCTGTCAGTTTCGAGCCGATCCAATTCCGGATCGACCGACGCCGACCCGCCCCGTCGGTCGACGGCATCGGTCGATTCCATGATTCGGTCGAGGCGTCGTTCGAACTCCGCCTCGTCGATCTCGCCGCGGGCGTAGCGCGTCTGCAGCGCTTCGAGCGGGCCCTCGGATTCGGTCGTTTCGTCCGCCGCGTCGTCCTCGAAGACGCCGAGCTGGACGAGGACCCACCCGAGGAAGACGAGGCCGCCGAGGACGGCCAGGAGGTACGGCGACCGATTGATCAGGATGATCGCGAGAACGAACGCGAAGATGACGATCAGATCCAGATCGAGGCGACCCAGAAGCGCGTCCGTGTCGAACCCCATACGCCACCGTTCGGCGGTTCGGTCGAAAACGTTTGCGGTAAGACAACTTCCGGATCGACGATTCCGGCCTCGCAGTTCCGTCAGCTCGACCGATCTGACGCTCGGCTCCGGCTCACTCCTCGTTTTCGAGCCGGCCGTGGCGCTGGTCGATCTCGTCCAGGATGTCCAGGTTCTTGCGGATCGACGCCCGGATGGCGTCGCTGCGGTTGACGTACTTCCCGTCGTCCCCGACGTGCTCGTCCAGATCGGCGAGGAGTTCGCCGGGGATCTCGACGCTGATCTTCGGCATACGCGAGCATTATCGAGGCCGGGGATAAGTGTGACTTCGTAGCCGGCAGTCGCGCGCAGAGACTGATGGGAGCGTCCGGCCACCATCTCTGTTCGAAACCGTCGTCACTCGCTCGCATCCGCCGGCTCCGCCGCGGGCTCGTCGGCCGTCGGACCACCACCGCCGCCGAAGAGCCGGCCACCGGCGGTCAGGACGTACAGCAGGGCCAGTCCGAGGACGTACGTCAGCGACAGCGGGATGGCGAAGGCGAGCATCGTGATCAGGCCGCGCGGACTGAACAGCGCCGAGAGGAACCAGATCGAGACCACGATCGGCTTCCAGAACCGGAGCATCGTCCGGTAGGAGACGATGTTGCCGACGTGAAAGAGCGCCATCGTGACGACGAGGTTGACGAGGAAGCCGACGCCGACGGTGGTGTAGATGACCAGCCAGAAGAGGCTCTTGATGCGGTAGGAGATCACCATCCCGTTGGCGACCGCGTCGGTGATGAGATAGGAGATGACCGCCGGGGCGATGTAGTAGAAGCCGACCGCGAGCCCGCCGGCGAAGCCGAGGGCCAGGGAGCCACCCCAGACGAGGAAGAGGCGGCGATCCCCGCGGGCGAGGCCGCGCTCTTTGGCCGCCGGCCAGGCGAAGTACAGGACCAGCGGGAGGACGGCGACGATCGCCGCGAGCGTCGAGACCTTCACGATGAAGATCAGCACTTCGACGGGGTGGAGGGCGATGACGAAGCCGAGCTCCTGCAGGAGGGCGGTCGTCGTGTCGAAATTACTCGGGTCGACACCCTGCTGGGACGCCATCTCGGTGATGACCGACTCCGGGACCTGGTCGACGAACGTCACCAGCGCGTCCCCGATCCCGCCGACGTAGAGCCAGCCGAAGACGCCGACGAGGACGGCCATGAAGAGGCCGACGATGTAGATGAGCCGCGAGGTCAGGCTGTCCACGATGAACGCCAGGTCGTAGGCGTAGCCGCCGATGTCCTCCTCGGTGGTCTCCTCCTCGGTGAAGGGATCGAGGACGCCGGCCGCCGTGCTCGCGAAGACGCTCTCGGATTCGTCGGCGCCCGCCGCATCGGCCGCGCCGCCGGCGGCAGCCGCCCCGGCCCCTTCGGCACCCGCCTCGCCCGAATCGATGGCGTCGTAGCGGTCGATGATGGCCTGGGCCTTCTCCCGGTCGTCTTCGAGCATCGCGTCGCGGGCGACGTCCATCATGGCGTCCTCGGACATGCTGGCGAAGACCGGCGCCGGCACGCGTTCGACGTCCTCGACGTCGAGGACGTCGAAGTCGACGTCGGCGGCCGTCTCCGCGGTCATCAGCTGAGTCTCGCGCGGGTAGATCGGCGTGCGCAGCACCTGAATCGTCAAAACGCCCAGGATGAGGACGCCGACCCCGAGCGCGACCAGCAGGCCGACGGCGATCATCCCGAGTTCGCCGTGTTCGATCACCAGCCGGTCGAAGTACGTCGGCTCCGTGGGCGTCAGCGCCGACGGTAGTCGCGGAATGACTTCGGTCGCGATCAGTTCGCGGATACCGGCGTAGAGCGCTCCCACGACGACCAGCATGGTCGCGATCACGACCGCGACGAACTGCAGCAGGCGGCGCTTGACGTGTTCGACGCCGCTGCCGACCTCCGCCGCCCCGCGACGGCGCGTGTTCGCGATCAGCTTCGCGAGGCCGAGGCTGAAGCCGTAGAGCAGGACGAGCGGCGCGGCCCACATGATCAACGTGAACGGATCCGGCGGCGAGAACAGCGCGCCGAAGACCGAGATCGCGACGATCGCGTGGCGCCACTTGTCGCGGAAGGTCTCGTAGGGGACGATCTCCGTGTAGGAGAAGACGCCCATGAACAGCGGCAACTGCGCCGCAAGGCCGAACGAGATCGTCAGCAAGGCGACGAACTCGGTGAACTCGGTGATCCCCCAGCTGGGCTTGACGCCCGCGCTGTAGGCGATCGAGCCCAGGAACTGGAAGGTGAACGGAAAGAAGACGCCGTACGCGTAGACGACGCCGATCGAGAACAGCGAGAGCGAGGCGGCGACGAACGCCGCGACGAACCACTTCGAGACCGGGACGGCGCTCTGATACCCCCGCCGGCGAATCGCGTCCCGCGAGAAGTAGACGAACGCCGGAATCGCGACGATGACGCCGAAGAGCAGGCCGATCTTCGCCTGCAGGAGGATGACCTCGAACGGCGTCCGGGTGATGAGGTCGGTCGCCCCCGCGAGCGTGTCGTTCATCTCCGCCTTGGCGGTCGCCCGCAGGAAGTCCCAGATCCAGATCCGCAGGGTGTAGAACGTCCCCAGGAAGCCGACGAGGAAGACGACGAAGATCTTCTGGAGGTCGCCCTGGGCCGAGGAGATCATCGAACCGACGGTTTCCCGGCCGGACTGAACCGCGCGGGCCGTGTCCTCGTCGACGACGGAACTCATTGACTGTGAGGCCCTACCTTTCTTCCAGTTATCAACCTTTCGAGTCTACGGGATCCGCGTCGGTCGAACGCGTACGGCGCCGGTGGTCGGACGTTCTCAGTGGCTCGCCTCCACCGTAAGAAAAAGGCCTATAACTGGCCCCGAGACAAGTGAGGATAGATGCCGGGCGAGCGGGACGAGCCGACGGCCGATGACGGCCCCGACGAGCCGCGCGAGGGCGCGTCGGGAACGGACTCGTCAGCCGCCGCACCGGACGACGCGGCGTCGGAGCCGACCGAGGCCGCGTCGGAACCGGACGAGGCGACCTCGGCAACCGCCGACGACGGATCGAAGCCCGACGCCGGGTCCGACGATTCTGGCGCCGGGTCCGACGAGCCTGACGACACGGCCTCCACGACCGTCGAAGACGAGCCGGACGACTCCGACGGGAATGACGGCGCAAATTCGACCAGCGGGGCCGACGACGCCGACACGGCCGACGGGACCGACGATTCGACTCCCGCGGACCCCGGCGCCGACTCCGACGACGAGACCCAGCGCGTCGACGCGGACGGCGGTCACGTCGACCGCCCGGACAACATCGCCGATCGGGTGCCGGATCGGTCCCCGGAGCAGGAGTTACCGGGCGTCGACGACGGCGGGTTCTCGAAGCCGCCGGACGACGAGGAGATGCCGCTCGCGGACCACGTCGAGGAGATGGTCCAGCGCCTGGCGGTCGTCCTGCTGTTCGCCGCGACGGGGACGGCCATCGGGATCCTCTTCGCGACGGACGCGATCACCATCATCTGGACGAACGCCATCCCTCAGCACGAGGAGTGGCCGCCGCACCTGTATCACCCGCTCGAACTCTGGCTGACGCGGATCAAGGTCGCCGGGTTACTCGGGATTATCATCGCGATCCCGGCGTTCGTCTACCAGACGTACCTCTTCATGCGTCCCGGGCTGTACCCGAACGAGCGCAAGTACTACCTCGCGGCCGTGCCGACGAGCGTCGTGCTCGCGGCGATCGGCATGTTCTTCTCGTACTTCTTCGTCCTCCCCGTCCTCTTCGAGTACTTCACCTACTACTCGGAGGGCAGCGCCGAGATCCAGTACGCCCTCGGCGACACCTTCAACCTCGTCATCACCCTCACCGCGTTCCTCGCCATCGTCTTCCAGATCCCGCTCTTTATCATGCTCGCGATCATGATGGGCGTCGTCTCGCGGCGCTGGCTCGCCCAGATGCGGCTGTACTTCTGGGCGGCGTTCGTCGGCCTCGCGTTCATGTTCACCATCGACCCGACGATGATGGCCGCCGGCTTCGTCGCGCTCACCATGATCGCGCTCTTCGAAGGGACGCTCGCCATCCTGAAGTGGGTCGGCGTAGAGTGACACCGCGGGCCCTGCTCGCGAAATCGGTCGGGAGGGTTCTCGAAAGGCAGTGGATTAATGGGGCTCGAACCCCGATCTTCCCGGCGGACGTATGAGTGACTCCAACACCGCCGAGGAAGCGCTGCAGCGAGTGCGTGACCGATTCGACGCGGCGGCCGACGAAGCCGACGAGATGAGCGAGAGCGCTCGCCAGGAAGTCACTGATGCGATCGACGCGCTCGAGGAGCGGATCGGTGAGCTTCGCAACCGGCTCTAGCCGTCGTCGAGCGGTCGAGGTCGGCTGCGGGCGCCGAACCGCTTACCGGCCGTCGAACGGCGAGAACCGGCTTGCTCTAGACGCGCGAATGTCGCGATAGTCGATCGGCGCCACATCGCCGCGCGGATCGGCCGGGCGTGCGATGGGATCCGCCGGATGGCGGAAAACCACAGCCGCGGTATCGCCTCCGGTCGATGCGCCGGTCGAACGAGCGGGGATTTATTTGGCTCGACTCGAACGCAGGCCTAACGGACGTGATATCGGTATGGAAATCGAATTCACCCATCGACCGTCGTTCACCCACCTCGTCGTACAGCTCGAGACCGGAGAGTCGATCGTCGCCGAACCGGGGGCGATGGTCGGCCACTCCCCGACGATTTCCGTCGAGACGGGGACGAGCCGCGACGGCATCATCAGTTCGGCGAAGTCGATGCTGGGCGGCGAATCGCTCGTCGCGAACACGTTCACCGCCGAGGGCGGCCCTGGACAGGTCACGTTCGCGCCGCCGACGCCGGGCGACGTGATGGCGCAGGAACTCGACGACGAGACGCTCTACACGACCGACGGGGCGTTTCTCGCGGCGACGCCCGAGATCGACATCGATTCCGAGTTCGGCGGTCTCAAGTCGGTGCTCGGCGAGGCAAGCCTCGTGCCGCTGGCGCTGCGGGGATCGGGCACGGCCGTCATCGACGCCTACGGCGGGCTCGAACGCCTCGACCTGGATGCGGGGGAGTCCTACGTCCTCGACAACGAGAACCTGATCGCCTGGGACGACGAGGTCGACTTCTCCACTCGCCGCGTCGGCGGGCTCAAGTCGACGCTGTTCAGCGGCGAGGGGCTCGTCTTCGAGTTCACTGGCCCGGGAACGGCCTGGTACCAGACGCGCGATATGGACGGGCTGGTCGACGTGATAGCACCCCGGCTGCCGAGCGATAATTGAGCGAGTCCCCGGCGGGGTCCGACGGCGGAGGGGTAGCTCGCTGCGCGGCGACGCGTCACGGTTCCACTCGCCGAGACTGCGCTGCGGTGGCCTCAGGCGATGCGTCGCGATCCGCCCTCGCTCGCACGCTCCGTGCCGCCATCGACGCGTCGATCGTCGGCCAGTCCGGCCCGATCGAGCCGTCGTTCGCCGCGCTCCGTGATCGTGAACAGCCCGCTGGCGGCGGTCGTGAGCGCGCCGTTCCGGTGCAGTCGGACGCACGCCTCGTCGACGGTGACCGGGTGTTCGTCGAGCGACTCGGACAGGTCCACCGCGTGGGCCGGCGGTCGATCCGCGACCGCCGCGAGGATGCGCAGTTCGAGCCGCTCCCGCGTCGTGCGGTCACTCATCGAACCTCGCGCGCCGTCGGAGCCCGGCGTCGGTGTCGTCGGCTCTCGAGCGCCGTCGATCGGTCGTCCGGGTGAATTCGGTTCCGCCTCGATCCGCCACCGCCGTCTGCGGGATCGATCGACCGTCCGCGGGGGTCGGTTTCCGTCCCGATTCGCGTCCGCTAGATGGAGGTTGTGGTTCGATCATTCGCGTGTAGTGGGATGCCCGCACCTGATTGCGTGGTCCTCTCTAGCACCGGGGAATCGAGGCCGTGAAAAACCGCCACCAGATTCCCGCCCGCTGGGAACGTCGCCGTCCCGCGATCCGCCGACAGATCGCCGACCGGACGTCGGGCGCCGCCGGCACGGACAGGCCGGGCCCTTAGGGGCCCGACCGTCGAGAACGAGGTATGGCAAAGGTACCGGGTCGCATTCGGACGGTCGCCCGCCGCGAGTCGCCCGCGGAGTCCTCCCGCCTCGCTCACGCCGCGGCGGCGAGCGTCCGCGGCCTGCAGGCCGGCTTCGTCGCGACGTGCATCATGACCGCCTTCCGATTGCCCATCCTGCGGTCGTTGCCGCCGTCGGCGCACTTCTACGCCGCGTACGTCGGCGGCGGGGAACCAGACGATCACGAACTCGCCGGCCTGCTGTTACACCTCGGCTACGGGACGAGCGCCGGCGCGGTCTTCGGCGGGCTCTTCGCCCTGCAGGACGCGGAAGAGGCGATCGGCGCCGAGCAGCGGGGACTCCTCTGGGGGTCGGTCTTCGGGATGGTCCTCTCGGCCGTCGGCTCGCAGTTTCTCCTGAAGGAACTGCTCGGGTTCGAGCTCGACGCGGACGAGCTGGCGCTCTTTCACGCCGCCCACCTCGTCTACGGGCTCTCGCTCGGCGCCTGGGTCGGCTCGCGCACCGAAGGCGTCGAGGATCCGGACGCGGAGTACGAGTACGGCGACGCCCCGGACGAACCGTCCGTGGCCGACCGCGTCGCGGGATGAGGCGTGTTCTCCTGGCTGGGGCCGTCGGCGCCCTGAGCGCGCACCGGAATTGCGGACCGTCGCGTGGGCGCGCGCTCGACGGAGCCGTTCGTCGGATCGCGGTAGAACGGCGTCAGTGCGACGCGAGGGCGACGGCGACGACGGCGGTGCTGCCGATCATCAGGGCGAGGTGCGGCAGGAACGCCTTCAACGCCCGGGTGGTCGAGTCGGTCATCGTCCGCGCCACCTGCCAGGCGATCAGAGCACTCCAGAGGACGGCGAGCCACAGCCAGCCGGTGCGGACGAACTCGTCCCAGGCGGCGACGACCGCCGGGCTCGCGCCCGTGGGAAGCGAGAGCGGGACGCCCAGACCGTCGAAGAACACGTTCAGCGCGCGCCCGCCGTCTTCGAGCAGCCCGCCGATGGCGTGACTCCCGAGCGTGAACATGAGCCCGAGGGGCGCGTACGCCAGTCCGAACTTGGTGTATGAGGCCGTCCAGTCGACCCCGCTCCACTCGCTCGCCAGCCGGTTGACCGCCGTAAAGACAAGGATCGTCGCCGCGATGCTGACGAGGTACGCCGCGGTCGGGGTGAGCAAGCCCGGGAGGCTATCGACGAACGCGGTCTCCTCGACGGCGTCTCCCAGCACGTGGTCGATCGGGAAGACGGCCCAGATGACGAGCGCGACGATCGCCTCGTCGACGAGCGGGATTCGCTCCGTGAGCACCGCCGCGCCCGGCCAGCGAAACCGGAGTTCGACGTCCTCCTCGGGCTGGCCGGCCGTACACGCCATGCAGGCGGTACACCGTCGGTCGGTGCTCAGGAAGTCGCTTTCGTACTCGAGCGTGGCACACTGGACGCCGGTCGCCCGGTTCTGGGCGATCTCGAACGGCGAGAACTTCGAGGCGACGCTCATCACGCCCGTTATGGGGCAGACGTACCGGCAGAAGGCCTGGCGCCGGTACACCAGGCTGACCGCGACCGCGACGCCGAGGATCGTCAGCCAGTACGCCGGAATGAGTCGGGGCGTATACGCCACCCCGACCTTGTACAGGGGCCACCGCGCGATCGCGAACGTCAGCGCGGTCAGCGACAGCACGGAGAGCGGCAGGCCGAGTACCACCCGTTTGCGGGTGTACATCGGGAAGTGTCGTCGCAGCCCGAACCGCTGCGTGAATCGCACGATCGCTCCGAGCGGGCACGCGTAGCACCAGATCCGCCCGAGCAAGAGGAGGCTGAACACCATCACGGGCGCCCACCAGAGGTCGAAAAACACCACGCTGCCGAAATTCGCCCCCGCATCCGCGGGTCCGACCGCGGCCCGGTAGATCGCATAGAAGAAGATCGCCACCGTACACAGGTTGACGGCGTGCTGGACGGCCTTGTTCGTGACGAGTAACCGGATCACACGGTTGTTCGTGATCGTGATTCCGGCGGTCGACTCGTGTCGGTCGGCTTCGTCTCGTTTCGAGCGGTGATTTTCTTTCGCCATGACCGGCCACAGGTCACTAACTTTCGTATTGTTTCTGGTGCAATAATCGAATGGCCGGACCGCAGACGCGATACACCGAAAGTTGCAGAGCCGGGAAACAGTGGAGCGATCGGTCGCTGGCGGCGGGCCCTGACGCCGGGGTTCCGCCGCGATGGGACCAGCCGTGAATGATCCGAAACGGGACGACGACAGATCCAACCGCCGCTGAACCGGCCCTCTCACCTCAACTCGGCTGCGTCTCCGTCCCGCCGCGAGCGACGCGAAGGATGCCCTGCGTCGCCAGACTGATGACGGTCCACTTCCAGGCGAGGACTGCCAGTCCCAGGTAGGCCGCCGCCCGGAGTCGTCGACCGCGCTGCAGCGCCCGTCGGGCCTGGTTGAGCGCCGAGACGACCGTCAGCGATCGCGTCGCCTTCGAGCCGAGGAGTTTCGAGATAACCATATTCGGTAGTGGCACCGACGCCGACTAACCCCTGACCCGGGACACGCAAGGCCGCCGGCGGCCGCCGTACGAGCGCCAGTTGGCCCGGCAACGGCTCACAGGGCCCACCGGCGAGTGAACGCATCCGACGGCACGGAATCTGCGAGAGTCGATCCGGATCGTCCACACGAATACGAACGGTCCGCACTCAGGAGCTGCTCTCGGTACCGGTGACCGGCATGGGCCCGTCGACGGTCATCCCGTTGATCACGACGAAGAGGACCAGGAGGACGAGACCCAGTGCGAGGAATCCCGCAACCAGTCGCCGCTGGGTGGGTGAGGATAGTTCCCACCGGTCGCGGGCCCAGTCGGTACCGAAGACGCCGGCCGCGGCCAGCGAAAGGCCGATGGCCGCGACGTGGATACCGCCGAGGAGAGAGGCGGGAAGGAGCAGGACGCCGAAGAGAGACACGAGCGCCCCGAGGGTGATCGCCACGACGTTGACGACGGTAGACAGGCCGCTCGCTTCGGTTGTTTGCGAAGGTTGCATTGGAGAAACCAGGGTGCCAGCGGTGATAGTCCTTCCGCATCTCGTGACACTCGCTATCGTTGGTTGCTCCGACCGGTCCTCGGTTCCCTCCGCCGGGGGCGGCCGCCGACGCGCGGCGGGGTGCATTCCCCCGCGAAGAACGGCCGACGGTTAGCAGCGGGCGCGACCCAACGAAGCGGCCGATATCGCCGCCTGCAACGCACCCATCAGATTCTTCGATCCTCCCGTCGACGTGTCACACCCGGCCGCTTTCCCCGGCGCTATTTGGTGCTGTGCGGTGTGCTACCAAATGCAAGTCGATGAGCCTCACAATTCGGTTCGACGAGCACGAAACCGCCCGCCTGACTGACGAACGGATCGAGACGGTGTCCCGGGATCGAATCGAGTTCGTCGCCGAGGGCAACCTCACGGTAACCGAATCGAAGATGGCGGCGGTGGCAGGGCGGACCCTGCGACCGACGACGGTAACACTCACGGTCGAGGACGAACGCCCGGTTCCGATCGATCTCACCGGACCGGCGACGCTCCGACTCGAAGACGCGGACGTCGGTATCGAACCGGCCGGTACCGACGCGGTCCCGTCGGAGGCGACCGCGCTCGAGTCGACGACCGACGACGGTCCGAACGGGGCCGACCCCACCTACGGCGTGCTCTCGTTCACCGTCGATGGTGCCGTTCAAGGGGTGCCCGAGGAGACGGTCGACCGACTCGCCGGCTCGAATGCGACGCTGCGATCGATCACGTTCACTCTCGACGACGAGACCAGAAGCAATGGGGGCACGAACGATACCGTTCTGGCGGTGACGCTGCTCGGCTTCGGCGTTCTCGTCCAGCGCAACGGTGTCGTTCGGGTCGGAATTGACGGCCGGGTTCCAGGCGTCTAAGCGCTCCGTGGCGCCTCCGGCCCGGCCGAGACGGTTCGATCACGGCGACGACCAGTTCCTCCGAATCGGCCGGCTGCTCGTGATCGACCGGGGCCCGGCGCTGACGGGTGCCACCCACGACGAGGAACCACCGGGCGTCCCGAACGAGACGGCGGTGTGGATCACGGCTTCGCGGCTTCGCGGAACGAGTGCTGAGCTACGAACTGAACGAACGCGCGGACGTAGCAGGGACGAGCCCTCGTGATCGTCTGTAGCGTCGTCGCGTGGCGTCGGTGGACGCACGATCGCGCCGGCGCGACGGTGGTGGGAGATCGCTCGGATCGGTGGGGCGTGATCGCACCGGCGACGGTCACGCGCCGCGGACCGTCGACCGATCGAACGGAACCAAACCCTTTTGCCCGGATCTCGTGGCGGGTACGGTATGGAACTCGACGAGGTCGATCAGGGGATCCTCCACGCGCTCCAGCGAGACGCTCGCAACAACAGCGCGGCCGACATCTCCGAGACGGTCGGCGTCGCCCCGAACACCGTCCGCAATCGCATCGAGCGTCTCGAGGCCAACGGCGTGATCGACGGCTACTACCCGCACATCAACTACGAGCACGCGAACTACCAGTTGCACGTGGTCTTCGTCTGTACCGTCCCGGTCTCGGATCGAGCGGCGCTCGCCGACGAGGCGCTCGGACTCGACGGCGTCGTCGGCGTCAACGAGCGGCTCTCCGGCCTGGAGAACCTGGCCGTCGAGATCGTGGCGCAGGACAGCGAGGCCATCACCGCGGCCGCGAGCGATCTCGAATCGATCGGCTGTACCATCAGCGACGAGTGGTTCCTCAGAAATACGCGCACCCGGCCGTTCGATCACTTCGGTCGGGAGGAGTGATGCTTCGGCCGCGGGTTGTGAGATGATTCGGACGAACGGTGTGCGCCCCCGCATCGGGGCGAGTCCGGCTGCATCACCGGTCGTTACATTCCCGTTCCGTTGCGTTGACATCCTCCCGGGGCTGAAGCCGCGGGCCTTCTCCTCGTGTTGCGGTAATCTTCAACCATAGGAATGCGGATTCGCGCAATGTGATCGCGATAATTGCGTATTGATCGGCCGAGTAAGGGAATCCCTTATGTAGAACGCAGAAGTTTACACCGGTGGATGACGCATCGAAGCACAATCGATTCGAGCGAAGGGAGTGTCCTGTCTATCGTCTCTCGGGTCGCCGACGAGGCCGGCGTCGAGCCGACGGATCTGCCGCCCCTGTACGACGCGATCGATCCCGAAGCGCTCTCCCGGCTCGCCGAATCGGCGTCCGGACCGCTCACCGTCCGGTTCGAGTTCGCGGGATACGAGATTCGCATCGACGAGGCGGGCGACGTCGAGCTATCCCCGGCGACCGAGCGCGTCCCCCAGCGGTGACCGAGGGGATGGGGCGACTCGAGGACGGGACCGTCCGGCCGGAAATGCTCCTCGTGGAGGACAATCCCGCCGACGCGCGCCTCGTCGACGCGGCGCTCGACGCGCTCGACCGCGAGGTGAACTTGCACGTCGTCGACGACGGGTACGGCGCGATCCAGCACCTCTCCCGGGAGAGTGCGGTCGATCCGCCGTCGCGCCCCGATCTCGTCCTCCTCGATCTCGACCTCCCGGGGAAGGACGGCGAGGCCGTGCTCGACGCGATCAGGCGCGACCCGCAACTCCGGACGTTGCCGGTACTCGTCCTCACCGGATCCGACCGCGATCGCGACGTCACCCGATCGTACGGGGCCTGCGCGAACGCGTTCGTGACGAAACCGGGCACCCACGAGGCGTTCGTCGACCTGATGGCGACGATCGTCGCGTTCTGGTTCGGCTCCGCCATCCTCCCGCCAGTTCCGCGGTAGGCGAGGGGTCGGTCCGACCGCGGCGGGTCGGCGCCGAGCCGGAGTGGGTCGACGGTGGTGCGTTCGTCACCGCCGAGGCGGGCCGGGTCGACGGTGGTGCGTCCGTCACGATCTGAGCAGTTGGCCGTGTCGCTTATGAGAAGGGAGGGTAATCTCCGGTAGAGGCAATCATACAGTGTCCGAGACCGATCCCGACGCCGCCGGATTTCTCACCGAGCGGTTCGTCGACAATCTCCCCGGGCTCGCCTATCGATGTGCACCGGAACCGCCGTGGGAGATGGCGTTCGTCGGCGGCGAGGTACGCGGGCTCACGGGCTACCCGGCGTCGGCGTTCGAGGACGGCGAGGTGCACTACGGCGACCTCGTGGTCGAGGCCGACCGGGGAACGCTCGAGCGCGAACTGGCGGCGAGCATCGAGGCGGACCGTCAGTTCACCACGACCTATCGGATCGAGACGCGCGGCGGCGAATCCAAGCACGTCTTCGAGCGGGGGAAGCCGGTCACCGACGCGGACGGCGACGTCGTCGCGCTCGAAGGGCTCGTTCTCGACATCACGCAGCGAAAGCGCTACGAGCAGACGCTCGAGCGGCAGAACGACCTCTTCGCCTACACCCAGGACGTGGCGAACGTCGGCGGCTGGACGTTCGACACGGAGACCGGGACGCTCCGCTGGACCGAGCAGGTGAAGCGGATCTTCGGCGTCTCGCCGGCGTTCGAACCGACACTGGAGGCGGCACTCGACCGCTTCCACCCGAGCGACCGAGAGACCGTCGAGACCGCGATCGAGCGGGCGATCGACGAGGCCGACCCGTACGATATCGAGTGCCGGATCGTTACGGCCGACGACGAGGTTCGCTGGGTTCGCACGAAGGGCGTGCCGCAGGTGATCGACGGCGAGGTGGTCGCGCTCCGCGGTGCGATCCAGGACGTTACAGATCGACGAGAACGGGAACGGTCGCTTCGCGACGAGCGGGCGTTCAGGGAGGGGCTCTACGAGGCACTGCCCGACCTGCTCTACGCCTTCGACGAGGAGGGAACGCTGACTCGCTGGAACGCCAAACTCGAGGCGGTCACTGGCTACACGAGCGAGGATATCGAATCGATGGCCCCGGTCGAATTCGTGGCGCCGGCCGACAGGGACGCCGTCCGCGAACACATTCGGCGCGTGTTCGAAACCGGCGAGTCGATCCAAATCAGGGCTCAGCTTCGGACGAACGAGGGCGAGACGATCCCCTACGAGTTTACGGGGGCGCTGATGCACCACGACGACGGCACCCACCGCGAACTGGTCGGCGTCGGACGCGACGTCTCGGCTCGCCTCGAGCGCCAGCGGCGGTTCGAGGCGGTGTTCAACAACACCTACCAGTTCACGGGGTTACTGAATCCCGACGGCACGATCATCGAGTTGAACGAGGCGAGCTTGCAGTTCATGGGCGCCGATCGCTCGGCCGTCGTCGGCACGCCGCTCTGGGACGCGCTCGACTTCCCCGACGAGGCGGATCGACGATCGATGCTGGCGGGCTACGAGCGCGTCCTCGGCGGCCAGCCGTATCGTGACGAACTCGCCGTCCAGGGCGCGGACGGCCAGTCCGTGATCGACTTCTCGATCCGGCCGATCACGAACGACGACGGCGAGCTCACCTTCCTCGTTCCCGAGGGGCGCGACATTACGGCGTTCAAAGAGCGCGAGCGGCTGGTCCGGGTCCTCCACCGACTGCTCCGGCACAACATCCGCAACGACCTCAACGTGATCCGCGGCTACGCCGACACGCTCTCGGACGGACTGACCGACGAGGATACCGTCGAGTACGCGGCGAAGATAGACGCCGCCGCTGAGAACCTGCTCTCGACCAGCGAGAAGGCAAAGCAGATGGTCGACCTGATCCTCCACCCGACGGCCGGCGACGACACGCTCACGCTGGGTCGGGCCGTCCAGGCCATCGCCGAGCGATTCAGGGAGCGCTACCCGGACGCGTCGATCGTGACGGCGGTCGAGGACTCGGTGGTCGTCGCGGCGGACGACCGCCTCTCGATCGCGCTCGCGCAACTCGTCGAGAACGGGCTCGAGCACAACACCGCGGCGACGCCGCGCGTCGACCTCCGGGTCTCCGAGCGCGACGGTCGCGCCCGTCTCGAGGTCGCGGACAACGGCGTCGGCATCTCGCCCGACGAGTGGAAGATGGTCACCGAGGAGGTGCGCAAGGAGCCCTCGCAAGTGCGCCACGGCAGCGGCATGGGACTGTTGCTCACCAGGTGGATCGTCGACGAGTTCGACGGCCGCCTTTCGTACGCGACCGACGAGTCGAACGGCAGCGTCGTCGCGGTCCGCCTGCCGACCGCGTGAGGGCCGACCGATCAGTCGGCGCTCGTATCGTCGAACCGTTCGTCGTCGATTTCGGGTTCGTCGCCGAACTCGGTATCCTCGTGTGCGGGGCCATCACCGGTCTCGGCGGGACCGTCCGACTCGGATCCGTTCGCCGAATCGGACCCGGTCTGGATCTCGATCTTCGTTCCCTCCGGGTCGTCCGACTCGCGGCCGACGAGACCGTCGAGACCGCGCTCGGTCTCGCGTTCGATCAGCCAGGCGAACTGCCACAGGCGTTCGAACTCGGCGCTGATCCCGCGGCCGGTGACGCGTCCGGTGGTGAACTCCTCGATGCTGTGGGCCCCTTCGGGGTGAAGATACTGCAGCGGGTGGTCGGTGGGCACCTCCCGCAGGTCGACGTCGATCGACCACAGCAGCGGCAACACCTGGACCGCGTAGCCCTGCGGTTTCGGCGCCTTTCGCCCCGCCGCGGTGAGGACGGTGCTCGCGATGCTCGATTTCGCGTCGGTGTCGTAGTAGACGCCCGGCGCGCCGGGAACTGAAATGCGCATGGGGAGGGGGAGTCGCCCGTCCGGAAAGAGTTCCTGCCCGGCAGGTGCCGGGTCGGCGAGCGACCGGCTCCCCGACCGCTCGGCGAGTTCGACTCGCCCGTTCCAGGGAGAACGGCGCAATCGCGTTCCGCTTCGAGCCGACGCGCCGTCGGAGCGGCGTACGCTCCCGTTCCGGTAGTCGTCGCGCTCGATCGG
This sequence comes from Halovivax limisalsi, assembly GCF_023093535.1. Classification (NCBI taxonomy): domain Archaea; kingdom Methanobacteriati; phylum Methanobacteriota; class Halobacteria; order Halobacteriales; family Natrialbaceae; genus Halovivax; species Halovivax limisalsi. The sequence goes on along the minus strand of NZ_CP095757.1, from coordinate 835,298 downwards.
CGCCGCGCCGTCGGCGTAAATTTTCGACTTACCCCGGCCAATCGTCGGTTACGAAAGTCCATCTATCCACACATATTTTGTATCGGCCATTGTCGTCGGAACTGATGCTTCGCGATCCCAAACTCGGACGACGCACCGCGCTCAAGCGCGCCGCCGCCGTCGGCACCGTCGTCGTCGGACTGGGGGCCGGACGGTCGGCGGCGTCGACGGCCGCGGCGCCGGACCCTGACTACACGATAAACAAGGCCGACGAACACACCTGGCGACACGGGGACGGCAACGGTCCGTGCACGGCCGCTGACAACGGCGTCGCGTACAACCTCGGGTTCGTCGCGATCGACAGTCAACCGGGCGGCACGGGGTGTTCGGGGACCGATCAGTTCGAACACCGGATGGTACTCTACGGCATCGGGAGCGGTGCCCGTGATTCGGACCAGTTCGGGCCGGGTGCGGCAGCGTACATTCGCGATCACACGTGCGAGGCCCAGGCGAGTAGCGCCGATACCGAGTGTGGGGAGGACACGGTCGATACCGCCCAGTCGTTCGGGTTCGGCCTCCCGGCCTATCGCGTGGACGAGCTGATCGAGGAGTACCACTACGGCGAGAACAAGCCGACGCCCGACACGTACGCGGAGGCGAAGGATCGCCTCGATACGGCGGCCGACGTCTACGACCAGATCGAACGCTCCGAGTTCGATCACTGGGACAGCGTGACGGCCTTCGGCGCGCTGGGGATCGGGACCGTCGGCCTGGTTTCGTCGTCGGTGACCTGGCCGATCCTCGGCGTGGGATACTCGGCGGCGACGTTCCTCGATACGCTCCAGGACGAAGCCGACCAGTACGTCGCGCGCGATCTCGACGGCGGGGACGGGTTCCGGACGTACATGGAGACCGAATCGCAGGTCGGCGGGTGGGGCCTGGCCGGTCACTACCACGATTTCGAGGTGACGGTCCCGGCCGGCGAATCCCTGGATCTGGACGTCTGGCACCAGATCGGGTTCCACGAGGAAGACGCCTGCGGGAACCCCGTCGACGGCATGATCGACTCGAGCTACTCCTACACCGTCCACGTACCCGCGAACGAGGCGGGCGACGACGATCCGGACACCCCCTGGGTCGAGTTCAGTCGGTAGGCTGGTTCGACGGGAGGTCACCCGTTCGGGCCGTGCGGTCGGAGCGTGTCGGGTCGCCGCCCGGTCATCCGTCTTCGGTACCGGTGGCGTCGCGGTGAGCTACCGGCGGCGCGTCGGCCGACGACCACGGAGATGACGCCTCCCCGGACACGTGGGCGCCCGATACGGTGATGGGCGATCGAGTCAACGACCGGTTGATTCCGACACCGATCAGATAATTTAATAGCCATTCGTGTAGACTGACCGAACGGAAGCCACGCGCTCCATCGCTCGCGCGGGGACACGCGACTAGAAATGTCCCGGGTGCTTGGACCACCCGAGACGTGGCTTCCAAATCCCGGAGAGGGATTTGTCCACCATGCTTGCAAACAGACCACTGAGGCAAAAAGGTCTCGCCCGCCTGTGGTATCGTCAGTCGAATCTCCGTCCCGAATTCGTCTTGGATTCTACGCCGATCGTGGAGCTATATCTTCGATTCGGTCCGCTGGAGGGTGCGTGATGGGGCGATACGACGCCGGCGCGCCCTCGCGGGACCCCGACTGCGAGCGCTGCGGAGCGGGGTTGACCGACGATCACTGGGTGCGCCTTCGTGCGTTTCATCAGGGCACCCTCGTCGATCGGTATCGGGATTCGGAGAAGCGGATCTGTTCGGACTGTCTGGCCGCGCTCGGGATGCTGGAGTTCGAAGCGACGCGGTAGTTCGGAGCTGAGTCGGCCGTGGAACGGGTGGCAATCGCGTACCGTCTGACCGGCCGGTCGTGAACGCGTGGACGAACTTCCCGACCACGCTTCACCTGATCCATGATCACGAACGCGCTACATATCGCGGTCGAACCGACCACGGACTTCTTCGAGGCAGCCCTCGAAGACGTCCGCGAACCCGAGGGAGATGCGGACGTGGAAGACGATACGTCCTCAGTCTCCCGGACGAAGAGACCCTCGAACGGGTGCCGAGCGCGAAGCATCTCGAACTCGTCCGGACGATCGCCACCGAGGAACTCGAGAGCGTTCGCGAGTTCGCACGGCTGGTCGACCGTGACGGCAAACCCGTCTCGACGGCACTGAATCGGCTGGAAGCGATCGGCCTCGTCGAACTCGAAAGCGACGGACGGTCGAAGAAGCCGACAGTCTGGTACGATCGCGTGGATATCGACATCCGGGTGACGCCGGCGCCGAGCGACGACTCCGACGTTGCCTTCGCGTAGGGATCCGTGCGGCTTCCGACGGAGGAGTCGGTCCGACCGTTGAGTGGAAATGGACTTCGGACGATCACGTTCCCCGGGGCTTGTATCCCACCGTATCCAACGCGGTGACGATGACCGACGACCGAACGATTCCCTTGGAGACCATCTCGCGGATGATCGCCGCCATCGAGCCGGACGCGACCGTTCGCGAGGCGACGCCGGCCGAGAGCGGCCACCTCCCGGTCTATCAGCTCGTCGTCGAAACGCCGGGCGGCTCCCGCGACTGGGTGCTGAAAGCGTCGCCCGACGGCGACCGGCACGGCATCGACACGGAAGCGCGGTTGCTGGCGCTCGTCGACGACCGGACGTCGATCCCGGTTCCCGCCGTCGTCGGCGCCGTCGATTCCCACCCGACGCTCCCCGCTCCGTTCTTCGTGATGGAGACCGTCGCGGGCGAGCGGATCCCGAAGCGCCGGATCGGGGAGCTGTCCGGTCCGGTGGTCGAGCGGCTGGCACGGGGGACGGGACGATACCTCGCCGAACTCCACGAGCTGGACGGGCCGGCGGGGTACGGCCAGGTCGATATCGCGCAGTCGCAGTCCCTCGACGGGGATCGCCCGTCCGTCGGCGCGACCCAGTTGACCGTCACCGACCTGCAGGGGCGGTCGGACGTCGCGAGCGCGGAGTGGCCCGCCGTCGTCCGAAGGTGGACCGAAGACGCGCTCGAGCGGCACGAATCGACGCGGTTCGGCGACCTGACCGGAGAGATTCGTCCGACGATCCGCGACCGTCTCGAATCGCTTGACGGACCGTTCGACCCGGTGCTCGGCCGGATCGACCACGGCCTCCACAACGTCCTGCTGGACCCCGAAACGGGCGCGCTCACCGGCGTGATCGACTGGGCGTTCACCCTCTCGGTGCCCCCGATCTACGATCTTGGCTGCGTCGCGGCCAACCTCTCGCTGGGTCCCTGGTCGATCCATCCGTCCGCGCCGGATCGCCGACGGGCGATCAGGGAGGCGCTGCTCGAAGGCTATCGAGCGGGCGGCCGGACTGTCGATGTCGACCGGTACCACCGGCACCGATCGGCCTACGAACTGCTCGCCCTGGTCAGGGCGATGAACCACCTCGATCTGGTGACCGACATGGCGATGCCGGGCGCGACGGCCGCCCAGGTCGACGAAGCCGCGGCGGCATACCGGCGCCTCCTCCGCGAGCGGCTCGGGTGAGCGGCGTCGATCGTGCGGTGACGGGCCGCTCCGTGGTTCCGGGCTCCGTTGCGCCCGTTTCTGCCGGGGTAGGGTGGCTGCGGCGGGGTAGGCGATGTGAGTTGACGCCGCTTCCACGGGGGCACGCCCCGCGGTGCTGTCGCGGCCGAATCGACTCCGTTCTGGGCTTCCGAAGGACGCTCGTCGAAACCTATCGAGACCAGTCGTTCGCCGAAGGTTGTGACCATCGCGCGAAGCGTTCAGATCCGCAATGGGGATCGTCTTTCATCGACAACCGTGTGAGAGTCTCTCGCGGGTGCCTGGAAATTCAGTTTCCGGTTCGGAGGCTAAATTTGCCGATCGTGATCGACCACCTCCCGATCGTCGTCGGGCCGTCGAGCATCAAATGGACCGATGAAGAGCGTCGAGCGCGACAGTGCAGCCAGTCGAAATACGTACGAGATGAGCAGTACGAACGGAGTGAGTGCGATCGAAATCGCTCCGCTGACGAACAGGAGTTGCTTTTCGAGGCCGAATATCTGTCCGGGAAAGACGGACGGAGCATAAATTTGGGCCGTACAATACGTGATGAGGATGGCCGGCAAGCCGGTGTACAAGAGCGCCTCGGAGAGACTGATGTACTCCTGGCGGATGTAGATCGTTTTCAGGTACTCCCGAGAAACGGTGAACAGTTCGAGGAGTTCGTTCATCTCGTCAACCGCCTCCGATAGCGATTCCGAAAGCGGTTCGTCGCGGGTCCGCTGTATCCCTCGGAGGGACCGAACCTTCTCGGAGGTCGCGAACCGTAACACCGCAGAAACCACTTCGAACCGTCCGAAATGGCTGGACGAGAGTAGCTCACTAACGATTCGCGCTTCACGGGTAACCGCATTCGTAAACTCGTCGGTTCTGTCCTGTAATACCGGGTCACCGGTACGAGAGGACACCTCATCGATGTGGTTCGCCTGGTCGATAATCGCCTCCAAGAGAGCCGCTAGAAACGTTGCAGGGGAGACGGGACTGACTTTCGTTCCGGTGTGGGCTTCCACTTGCTGCCGCAACTTTATCGACTCGTCGAAGCGCTCCCGTTGATCACCAACAGATCCTAATCCGGGTGAGAGGACGAGCTGGTTGATCGAGAGAACGATAACGACGACCGAGACGATCGCCTTCAAGAGCTCGACGAGAGCCGTTCCTGGCGAGACTCCGTCCGTCAAGAAGGTCTGAACGGGGACTGGTCCGAACGACCCTACCAGGACGATCACCGTGAAACTCGCACCGAGCAGGAGTCCAGCGACCGTGTTTCGATTTGCGTCCAACAGCACCCACCGCTTCACTTCGAGAAGTCGGCGTCTGGCGGGATCGCGCGGCGGGGTGTCGTAGGTGGCATCGTCAATCTTCCGAATAGGTTTCGACGCACCCTCGTCAGACATACAACTCCAAATACCGACGAGCCTTCTAATGGTTAGGCAATACGGACCGACCATCTCCCTGCGAACGCATCAATGGCTGGGAAGATCGCCGACGGGCGTGCGATATCGTTTCCCTGCCCCGATCGTTCGACGCGATCGGGACGCCTACTCGCCCGCGACGGCGTCCAGTTCGGCCATCTCCTCGTCGGTCAACGCCAGGTGCGACGCGGCGACGTTCGACTCGAGGTGGTCGACGCTCGAGGTCCCCGGGATCGGGAGCGTGACGTCCGAGTGTGCCAGCAACCAGGCCAGCGCGACCTGCCGGGGCGTCGCGTCGCGGCCGCCGGCCACGTCCGCCAGCACGTCGGCGACGCCCTCGTCCTCGACGGTGTACATCGGTCCCCAGGGGATGAAGCCGATCCCGTACTCCTCGCAGGCCTGCAGGACGGCTTCGTCCTCGCGGTAGCCGACGTTGTAGCGATTCTGGACGGTCGCGATATCGACGATCTCCCTCGCCGTTTCGAGCTGCTCGACGGTGACGTTCGAGAGGCCGACGTGGCCGATCTCGCCTTCGTCTTTCAGCTCCGCGAAGGCGTGGATCGAGTCCTCGAAGTCGACGTCGGGATCCGGTCGGTGGTGCTGGTAGAGGTCGATTCGGTCGGTCCGGAGCCGGTCGAGGCTACACAGGGCCTGATTTTTGAGGTACTCCGGATCCCCGTGGGCGATCCAGTCGCCCTCGCGGTTGCGGAGCAACCCGGCCTTCGAGGCGACGACCGCGTCCTCGGCGCCGACGGGGTCGTCGTCCGCGGCTCGGTCGTCAGCCGCCGCGTCCTCGCCCAGCACCTCGCCGAGCAGGCGCTCGCTCGTACCGGGGCCGTAGGAGTCCGCCGTATCGATCATGTCGACGCCGAGTTCGACGGCGCGGCGGACGACGGCTTTCGCCTCGGCCTCGTCGTCCGGTGGGCCGATGATGTCCTCGCCGGTGATCCGCATCGCGCCGAATCCGAGTCGCCTGACCGTCAGCTCGCCGCCGATGTCGAACGTGTCGCTCTCGTTGGTCGGTCCGGACGCCATGCGGGTTCGTTGCACCACCAGTCACAAAGTCGTGTGGCTACGGGCAGTCGACGTCCCGCGCCGGGACGATTCTGCGACTCTCGGTGGGTGGCGAGGCCGCACTGGGCACCGCAGCGAACACAGCGTGGCCGCTATCCGCACCTTCTTGCCTCGGGCGCACCACGACCCGTGCATGCATCAGGTCGGGATCGTCGGCTGCGGCGTCATCGGGTCGCGCCTCGCGGCCGCGTTCGACGAGCACGAGCGGACCGAGATCCGGGTCGTCTGTGATCGCGTCGGGTCGAAGGCCGACTCGATGGCGGCAGAGTACGACTGCGAGGGGGTAACCGACGTCGACGACCTCGTCGCGATCGACGCGGTCGATATCGTCTACGTCGGCGTCCCGCCGAAGCACCACGCGCCCGTCGTCCGGGCCGCGCTGGGCGCGGACAAGCACGTCATCTGCGAGAAGCCCATCGCCGAGACCGCCGCGGTCGGCCGAGAGCTGACTGCACTCGCTCGCGAGAGCGATCGGACGACCGCGATCAACTTCCCGTTTCGCTACGCGCCGGGGTTCCTCGAGCTGCGCGAGCGGATCGCGGCCGGTGATATCGGCGCGCCCAAACGCGTCAGCCTCCGGTTTCGCTTTCCGCGGTGGCCTCGGGAGTGGCAGGACGTCGACTGGCTCGCCGGCCGGGACCAGGGCGGCCCGCTCCGGGAGGTCGGGAGTCACCTCGTCTTCGGGACCCAGGAGCTGTTCGGCGGCGTCGGCGACGTGACGGCGGACGTCCGGTTCACTGGCCCGGAAGCGTACGAGGAATCCATCGTCGGCACGTTCCGCGCCGGCGGCGACGGCGCGCGGGTCGCCGGTGACGACGCGACCACGACCGGCACCGTCGACGCTGGCGGCGCCGTCGACGCGACAGCCGCTGGCCCAATCGGCGCGGGCGGCGCCGTCGACGTGGACGAACCCGTCCCCGGGACGATCGACCTGCTCTGTGACTGTGCGGGCAGCGAGGAGAACAGCCTCACCGTCGAGGGGACCGACGGGGCGCTGGCGCTGCGGGCGTGGCACCGACTCGTCGCCGATCCCGGCGAGGACGGCGAGCGCGTGCTCACAGAGGACGCCGGCGAGACGGAACTCGCGCTGATCGACGCGTTCGTGACCGCGCTGGACGGGGGCGACGGCGACCTCGTCTCGTTCGGCGAGGCGACGCGCGTGCAGGCGGTCGTCGACGAGATCCTCGGCGTCGACGGCGTCTGAGCGAACTGCCGGCCTCCGAGCGAACTGGGCCCCCGGCCCGCCGAAAGCGAGTGGGATCGCGACGCCGCCGACCGGTCGGCGAGTCACCCACTCGATTCCGTCTCGACGGGGCGCAACTGCTCGGCGTCGGTGAAGACGTACTGGCCGATCAGCAGGCTGCTGGTCATGCTCGTCAGCCCGCCGGCGGCGAAGATCATCGCCATGATGACGAACTGGTAGAGCGCCGCGTAGACCGGGTTCTCGCCGGCGAGGATCATCCCGGCCATGATGCCGGGGATCCAGACCCACCCCAGGCTCTTCAGCGAGTCGATGACCGGGATGAGCGACGCCCGAACGCCCGTCTCGACGTGTCGGGCGATCACGGCCGTCGGCGGCGCTCCGAGCGCCAGTCCCGCTTCGATCTCGGCCCGGTTCGACGCGATCTCGCTCCGGAACCGATCGAGTGCGAGCGAGTTCGTCTGCATCGCGTTGGCGATGATCATGCTCCCGACCGGGACGAGGTTCCGAACGGTCGGCTCGATCGCTCCCGCGAGCGTCATCACGGCGATCACGAGCCCCGAGCCGAAGACGATCGCGACGAACGAGACCCGGACGACGCCGGGCAGTCCCGCGCCGCGATTTTTGGTGATCCACGTCGCCCCGAGCATCATCCCCAGCAGGATGACGCCGCTCCAGACGAACTCCACCGTCAGCAACACGCCGACGATCGATCCCATCGCGACGATCTGGATCAGCCCCCGGACGAGGGCGACGACGAATTCGCGCTCGAGGGTGAGCCCGCGGAAATGCGAGATCCCGATCACGATCGCGGCGAGGACGGACGCGGCGGCGACCTGCGAGAGTCCCCTGAGGAGGACGGGATCGACGAACTGCTCGAGGAACTCCTCGACCGGCGCCATCAGGCCAGCACCTCCTCGACCGGGCCGACGCCGTCGACTTCCCCGTCGCGGAGCACCAGGACGCGGTCGGCGAGTCGTCGCGCCTGCGCCTCGTCGTGGGTGACCAGCACGACGGCGAGATCGAGATCGCTGACGAGACCGGTGAGGAGGGCCTCGACGCGTTCTTCGGCGGCGGAGTCGAGGTGCGAGGTCGGCTCGTCGAGCAAGAGGACGTCGGGCTCGTTCAGCAGCGTGCGAGCGATCGCGACGCGCTGTCGCTCGCCGCCGGAGAGCGTCTCGACGTCACGATCCGCGTAGCCGTCGAGGCCGAGGCGGTCGAGTATCGCCTCGAGACGCGCCTCGTCGACCGGCTCGTCCCGCAGGAGCGGGCCGCGGGCCGCGTTCTCGAAGACGGTTCCGGGGACGAGCGCGGGATCCTGCGGAACGAGTCCGACGCGCCGACGGAGCGTTCGCGGCGGGATCGCTCGGTAGTCCTCGCCGTCGACGAGCACCGTCCCTTCCGTGGGTTCGTCGAGCCGGTTGAGGAGTCGGAGAAACGACGACTTTCCCGCGCCCGACGGCCCGACGACGGCCAGGACCGTCGATTCGGAGACCGAGACGGAGACGTCTTCGAGGATCCGGTCGCCGTCGACGACGCGGCCGAGGGTTCGCGTCTCGAGTAGAGGGGTCGGCGTCATTGGTGAGCTGGGAACGCGGGTTCGGCGGTTCGGTACGCGGCGGCGTGCGATCGTCGGCTCGAGCACGCGGGATCGGTCGAACGAAGCGGATCGGCGGCCGAGTCGGTCCAGTACCGGCAACGCGCCTTCGTGGCTCGTCCCCTCATCGTTCGGTCCGCGCGGGTCTGCGATCGATCGGTCCTGGCGACGAACCCGACGATGGCGCGCTACCTCGCCGCCAAGAGAGCGATACGTACTTTCGACAGTAGGGGTTACAATCTTTCGAAAGAAGCGATTGCAACCGCCTTATTGCGGCGCTGGAACGGGCTATTGCGGCGAACCGAGTCCTCGCGGCCCGGGCGGGTCGCTCGGCACGGTCGGCGAAACCAGTTCGGCCCAGGAGGTGCGGGGCGATCCGGCTCGGTGGCGATGGACGGGGCTGAGGCGCCGTCCGGTCCGCCGTCGAACCCCCTATCGACTTTCCACGGGTCGGAACCCGCTGCCAGCAACGGCGAACCTTAGCTGGTATTCCCATGCCGGGAAGCCGCGCCGTCGTCGGGATCCGCCCGCCAGCCGGAGGCATCGTCGATCCCTCTCCGTTTAGGGCGCGGATGATGTCACAGTCCGTATAACTCGGCGAACTTCTCGTCGACGTACTCGATGAAGTGCTCGGCTGTCAGGGGCTCGCCCGTCGCTTCCTCGATCAGTTCGTCGGTCGGGTAGCGCCGGCCGTGACGGTGAACGTGTTCTTCGTGCCACTCGCGAAGCCGGTCGAACTCGCCCTCGCGGATCAGGCCGTCGACGTCGAGGTCCTCGCGCATCGCGGCGTCGAGTTGGGCAGCGAGGACGCTCCCGACGGTGTAGCCGTGAAACACCGCGAGGCCCGAGGACCAGTGGATGTCCTGGAGACACCCCTCCGCGTCGGTCTCGGGGACGACGCCAAGGTACTCGTCCATCTTCCGGTTCCAGACGCCGGGGACCTCGTCCACGTCGAGGTCGCCCCGGACGAGCGCGCCGTCGATCTCACAGCGGAGGATGATGTGCAGGTGGTAGGTCAGTTCGTCCGCCTCGACGCGGATCGGGTTCTCGGGGTAGATCCGGTTGACCGCGGCGTAGAGTTCGTCGACGGTCGCGTCCTCGAGCGACGGAAAGTGCTCCTGCAGCGTGGGGAGAAATAGCTCCCAGAAGGGTTTCGTGCGGCCGACGTGGTTCTCCCAGAATCGAGACTGGGACTCGTGGACGCCGGCCGAGCGCGACTGTCCGAGCGGCGAGCCGTACGCGTCCCCACGGAGGCCCAGCTGGTAGGTGGCGTGGCCGAACTCGTGGACGGTGGCCAGCAGGCCGGGAATCGGGCTCGACTCGTCGAACCGGGTCGTCACGCGACTGTCGAACTGCGTCCCCGACGTGAACGGGTGCGCGGAGACGTCGAGCCGACCTCGATCCCAGTCGTAGCCCAGCAGGTCGAGCGCGTCGCGGTAGAGCGCCTCCTGGGCCGCAGTGTCGTAGGTGCCCTCGAACAGGTCCGGGAGCGTTCGGCCCGCGGATCGGATCCGGTCGAGCAACGGGACGAGGTGCTCGCGGAGCTCGTCGAAGATGGCGTCCACGCGCTCCAGGGGGAGGAACGGCTGGCGATCCTCGTACTGGACGACGTACGGGTCGCGATCGGGGTCGATGGCGGCCGAACGCTGCCGTTCGAGATCGATCAACTTCTCGAGTCGCGGCGCGAACGCGTCGTAGTCGGCCGCGGCCCTGGCGTCCCGCCAGACCGCCTGGCTCTCGGCCCGGTGTTCCGAGAGCTCGGCGACCAGCTCGGCCGGAACGCTCGCCGCCCGGTCGTACTCGCGACGGATCTCGCGGACGATCGCCGCGTCGTCGGACAGCGATCCATCATTGCGTTGGAGAGACCCCTCGACCGCGTCGAGCAGCGACCCGATTTCGGGGTCGGTCAGCGACTCGTGGCTCGCCGTCGACAGGGCGCCGAGTTGCTTCGCCCGCGCGGGCGTCCCGCCCTCGGGCATCGTCACCTGCTGGTCCCAGCGCACGAGGTTGCCGACGTCCTGGAGGTAGACGTATCGTGCGTATCGATCCGCGAGATCGTCGATCGCCGCGTCGACCGACTCGTATTCGTCAGGCGTTGGCATGCAACGAACCGGTACGGCCGTCGATAAGTCACTTTGGGTGTCGGAAAGAGGCCTTTCGGCGGAGCGGTGTGCGTGCCTCGTCGCGGCCAGATACCGCCGTGTCCCCTAGAACAGGCCCCGACCGAAGGCGATCACGGCGAGGTTGTTCGCAAAGACGGCGAAGCCGGCGGCCACGAGCAGGCCGAGAAAGCACTCGACGGAGACCGCCGTCGGCCGACGATAGGCAGCCGGCAGTTCGCGGACGAGTTCGAAGAGGGCATGAAAGAGCCCCGCCAGGACCACCAGCACGAGGACGTGTGCGACGACGATCACCGCGAGCGATTCGTCGAGCACCAGCGCCATCAGCGGATTCACCTCGCCGTCGACGCCGACGGCCGAGCGCGCGGCCAGCGACGTCAGCAGGTCGACCGTCAGGAAGAGAAAGAGGGCGACGGCTGCCCAGTCCCAGTACTCGTCGTCTCGCTCTCGGGCGTCGATCCGGTCGGTCATGGGGGTCCTCGCGAGTCCGCCGAGCGGGTCTCGGGGGTCGTCGTAGAGCCGGTTCGAACGGGTTCGGAATGAAGGTTGCGGCCGGTCGCGACGCGGGTTCGAGCCCGCGCCGGCGCTCACAGCGTTTACCGCGTGTCGAGTCCGAGTTGGCGCTGTCTGGCGAGTTCGAACAGGCTGATCGCCGTCGCGATGGCGCCGAGGGCGACGGCGCCGAGGACGAGCCCGGCGTCGGCGGTCAGCGGCCCGGTCGAGGTGGCGAAGAGGCCGGTCGAAGCGGCCAGCACGATGGTGATCGCGGCCATCACGAGCGGGACGGCGGCGACGGTGATCGGACCCGCCAGCCCCGGCGAGTTCGGTTCCGGCTCGGGTCGTCGAACGAACCGGATCGTCTCGCCCCGAAAGCGACGGGTGAACGCCCGCCACTCCGTCGGATCGTCGCGGTGGGCGCCGATCGAGTAACAGACGACGGCGTCGTAGCGATCGGCCAGGACGTGAAACTGCGTCCGGAATCGCTGGCCGAGCTCGGCGGCGAACAGCACGGCGACGCCGTCGACGACGACGTCCGCGGCTTCGGCCCGCCCCGGTCGCTCGACCGCGGCGTCCGGATACCGCTCGCGCAGGAAGGACGCGAGGGCGGCCGCCGGCGTCGGCGACGACCCGTACTCCCACGCCTCGAGAACTGACTCGAGCTGGTCGACCGATGCGGACCCCCCAGTCCGACGCCACCCACCCATGATTCAACGTGCGACGCCCGGGACTAAAACGGGTTCACACCGTTCACCGTTCGCCAGCCGCGGTTTGGCGTTCAATCCGACCGATACGGCGTGGCCGCTCCGATGCCGCGACCGACCGATCGGGGCCCCGAAACCGCACGCCGTCGCCGGGGCCAGTCGCTTCAAGGGCTCGTTTCTCTACGCCAAATGTCCGGTGAAGCGCAATAGCACAAATATATGGCAGAGGAAATTTATTTTATTCATATTAGAGACCATTCTACTCCAGATAAATAGACTCGACCAGGCGGTGAGGAGGGCCGGCGGGCGAGACCGCGTCCCGGTGGGCTGTGTCGGAGAGCGAGTCGACGAATCAGGGGCCTGAACTGTTTTACGGGTCGGCGACTAACCCGCGGATCGATGGCCTCCTTCGACGTCGCAGACCTCGTCGTTCTCGCGCTGGATCCGAGCGGACGGGTCGACGGAGCGGCGAGCGCCTCGGCGGCCGACCTGGCCGAGACGATCGCGTTCGGGGAGTCGCTCGCCGATCGCGTGCAACTCCTGTCGGTCCTCTCGACGCTGGCCGAGGACGGGCTCCTCGCGGCGTCGGTCGAAAGCGATCCCGACCGCCCCGGCGAGCGGACCCGCTACGCGTTGACCGACGTCGGGCGCGAGCGAGCGGCCGCCCTCCGCGAGTCGCTTCGGGACGAACGCGTCACGATCGTCGACGGGGATGCCGAGCGCGCGTGTCCGCTGCTCGACGTGCCCGAGGTCGCGGACCGGTCCGTCGCCGCGGCCCTCGTCGAGCGTTCGCCGTCGGGCGAACTCGTCCTCGAATCGCCGACGAGCGACGTGGTCGACCGTGCCGACGAGGTCGGTCGCCTCCGCGAACTCGTCGAATCGACCCCCGACGCGGGGGCGCGCTCGATCGTCCTCGCCGGCGACCGCGGCGTCGGCAAGACGACGGTGGTCGAAGCCGTCCTCGATCGGGTCCGCGAGGACCGTGTCGCCACGTACGTCGGCAGGGCGTCGCCGGGTGGTGACGTCCCGTTCGGCCCGGTCCGGGACGCGTTCGCGGCGGGCACCGGCCCGGCAGACGACCCCTTCGACGTCGAGGCGGGGCTCGAGACGCCGGACGAGACGACCTACCGCGCGCGGCGAGCGTCGATCTTCGCGGGCGTCGCCGACGCGCTCGTCGATCGGGCCGCCGCGGGGCCGGTCGCATTCGTCGTCGAGGACCTCCAGTGGGCCGACAGCGCGACGATCGACCTGCTCGCGTACCTGACTGCCGAACTCGAGGAGGCGCCGGTCGCCCTCCTGTGTACCCACGCCCGGGACGGGGTGGCCGAGCCGGACCCGCTCGCGGCGGCGTGTTCGACGGGCGCCGAACCGACCGTCGTCGAACTCGCTCCGTTCGACCGGGCGACGACGGCCCGGCTTATCGAGGCCGAACTGGGCAGCCGCGGGCTGCCGGAGGAGTTCACGGACGCCGTCTACGCCGAGACGGGTGGCAACCCGCTGTTCGTCGTCGAGACGGTGACCGGCGCGCTCGAAACCGGGGCGCTCGACCCGCGCGTCGATCGCTATCCCGCCGACGCGGCGGCGCTTTCCGTCCCGGACGTCGTCGAGGAGACGAGTCGGAGTCGGTTCGAACGCCTCGAACCGGAGACGCTGTCGGTCGTCGCCGCCGGCGCCGTCCTCGACGAGCCGTTCTCGATGGCCGAGCTCGTCGCCCACACCGCGCTCGACCCGGCGACCGTGCGAGAGCGGGCCGACCTTCTGGTCGACGCGGCCGTCTGGCGCGAGGTGCCCGGCGGCTATCGCTTCCGCAGCGAGAGTCTGCGCCGCGGCGCGCGGTCGGCGATCGACGCGGATCGGCGCCGCGACCTCCACCGCGAGGTCGCGATCCGCCTGGCCGACGAGGCGGATCCCAACCACGCGTCCATCGCGGATCACTTCGAGCGGGCCGGCGAGCCCGGCGCGGCGCTCGTCCACTATCGACTGGCAGGGGCCGACGCCGAGGCCGTCTACGCCCACGACGTGGCGGTGGCACACTACGAGCGGGCGCTCTCGCTCGCCCGCGAGCAGGAGCGCGATTCGGCCGTCCTCGAACTCCTCGAATCCCTCGGCGACTGTCACTACACGCGCGGCGCGTACGACGAGGCGGACCGGCACTTTCGGTACGTGCGATCGGCCACCGACGAACCGGACCGTGTCAGGCGAAGCTACGTCTACCAGGCGCGCGTGCATCACGAGCGCAACGAGTACGAGCGGGCGAAAGCGCTGGCCCGCCGCGGCCTCGAGGTCGGCGGCGACGAGGTGACGGAGGAAGTCTGCTGGCTCTACGACGCCCTGGGAAGCGCCGCGATGAAGCGGGGCGAGTACGAGACGGCGATCGAGTGCTTCGAAACCCAGCGCGAGTACGCCGCGTCGATCGGCTTCGACCGCTCGGTCGGGCGCGCGTTCCAGAGTCTGGGATCCACCCTGCGTCGGCAGGGGTCTACCGAGGCCGCGATCGAACGCGGCGAACGAGCGGTCGACGTCCTCGAACGGGCCGGCGCGGACCGCGAACTCGCCACCTGTCTGAACGACCTGGCGCTCAGCTACCGCCGTGCCGGCCGCGCCGGGGCGTTCCGCGAGACCATCGAGCGGGCCCACGAGCTGGCCGAGCGGACGGGCAACGTCCGCGCCCGGATCCTCGCGACGCACAACCTCGCCGACGCCGTCAAGCGCGACGGCGATCGCGAGCGCGCTCGATCGCTCTACGACGAGGCGGGCGAGCTGGCCGACCGGGCCGGCGACGACGACACGGCCGCGGTCGCGCTGTGGAATCGAAGCCTGCTCGACGTCGCGACCGGCGACGTGCCCGCGGGCATCGACGGCTTCGAACGCGCCCTCGAACGGATCGACGAGTCGGAAGACCGCCAGAAACGGGCCCAGTGTCACGCCCACCTCGGGCGAACCTACGCGGTGTGCGAACGGTTCGAGGCGGCGCGACGCCACGTCGCGACGGCCCAGCGAATCGCCGCCGACGACGAGCTCGATCGGCTCGCGGCCCTCGCGGCGGCGAACGCGGGCAGCGTCGCGCGAGCGTCGGGCGACCTCGATCGCGCGATCGCCCACGGCGAGCGGGCGCGCTCCATCGTCGCGGATCTCGACGACGCGCGGACGACGAGTCACGTCCTCGATCAGCTTGCGCGGTCGCGTCTCGCCACGGGCGAGGCGACGGCGGCGCTCAAGCTCGCCAGGCGGGCGGAGGCGGCCGTCCCCGACGAGGACGCGCCGGCGGCGGTCCGCGTCGGCATCACGATCGGGGGCGCGCTCCGGGCCGCCGGCGAGTACGACGCCGCTCGCGACCGCCTCGAAGCCGTTCGCGAGGACGCCGTCGAGCGATCGGTCGCGTCGGCGATCCGCGTCCGCCGGGAACTGGCCCGGCTCGCCCGCGACACCGGCGCCGCCGACCGCGCCCGCGAGCACTACGCCAGCGCGATCGACCGGGCCGAGTCGGCCGGGGCGACGCGCTACGTGACGGACCTGACCGACGAGCGCGCATCGCTGGAACACCGTCACGAGTCGGCCTGAGAACCAGCGTCTCGGGCGGCAGCATTCGATACGCCGAGACCGCAGAAACGCCAGTTCGGCCGGCGACGCTCGCCCGTCGAAATCGGCCGTCCGGGAATCGCCGACCGCCTCAGCCGTCCAGGTCGTAGAGGCGACCGTACTTCTCGGTCGCGTAGTCGATGAACGCGTCGGCGCTGTAGGGCTCGCCGGTGGCCCGCTCGACCAGGTCCGGCGTGGTGTACTTCGCGCCGTGGCGGTGAACGTTCTCGCGGAGCCAGCCGTTGAGGTCGTCGAACTCGCCCTGCCGAACCTGTGCGTCGACGTCGCCTACTTCGTCCTCCGCAGCCGCGTACAGCTGGGCGGCGAGGACCGAACCCAGCGAGTACGTCGGGAAGTAGCCGAACGAGCCGTGGCTCCAGTGGATGTCCTGCAGGGCGCCCTCGGCGTCGGTCTCGGGGCGAACGCCCAGGTACTCCTCGTACTTGTCGTTCCAGACCTGGGGGACGTCCTCGACGTCCAGGTCGCCCGAGATGAGCTCGCGCTCGATCTCGAAGCGGACGATGATGTGCATGTGGTAGGTCAGCTCGTCCGCCTCGGTCCGGATGACGTTGTCGTCGTAGACCTGGTTGGCCGCCTCGTAGGCCGCGCGCGGCGAGACGTCCGCGAGCGCGGGGAAGCGCTCGGCGGCGGTCGGCAGGAAGAACTCCCAGAAGGCTTCCGAGCGGCCGACGTGGTTCTCCCAGAGCCGGGACTGGGACTCGTGGACGGTCAGATCGCGAGACTCGCCCAGCGGCGTGCCGTACCCCTCGTCGGGCAGCCCGAGCGTGTAGTTGGCGTGACCGAACTCGTGGACCGTCGAGGTGATCGAGCCGAGCAGGTCTTCCTCGTCGAAGCGGGTGGTCACCCGGGCGTCGAACTGCGTCCCGGTCGAGAACGGGTGCGGCGCGGTGTCGAGGCGGCCGCGGTCCCAGTCGTAGCCCAGCGCGTCGAGGACGTCCCGGGAGAGTTCCTCCTGCCGGTCGGCGTCGAACTCGCCGTCGAAGGCGCCGCCCAGCTCGACGTCGCTGTCGGCGATCGCGTCGATCAGCGGGACGAGTTCGTCGCGCAGTCGTTCGAGGACTCGCTCGGCCGTCTCCAGGTCGAGGTAGGGTTCGTACTCGGCGAAGAGGACCGCGTAGGGATCCGCGTCGGGATCGATGTGTGCGGCGTACTCGCGCTTGAGCTCGACGAGGTTCTCGAGCGTCGGGGCGAACGTCTCGAAGTCGGCCGCCTCCTTGGCCTCCGTCCAGACGGGATGTGCGTTGGTCGTCGCCTCGGAGATCTCCTCGACGAGCTCCGTGGGGACGCTGGTCGCCCGGTCGTGCTTCCGGCGGATCTCGCGAACGACGGCCGCGCGATCGTCGTCGAGCTCGGCGTCCTCGAGTTCGTCGAGCAACTCGCCGATCTCGGGATCGGTGAGTTCCTCGTGGGAGAGCGAGGAGAGCGTGGAGAGCTGTTTCGCCCGCGCGGGCGTGCCACCCTCCGGCATCATCACTTCTTGGTCCCAGCGAAGGACACCGGCACCGGCGGTGATGTTCGCGATTCGTTCGACGCGCGATTCGAGTTCCGCGTACGCGTCGGGAACCGACGCGGACTCCTGTTTCGTCGCCATTGGCAGTATTTGCGAGTCCACCGGTATGAACGTCGTGGTATCGGCACGACGACCGGTAGTTTTCTGTGGTAACAACTAACACATCACGGATCGTAGGTCGCTGTATGACCGCACCGCTCACGACCCTGGTACGCGCCGGTTCTCCTGATAGCAGCCGTCGTCGCCTCGCCCCGGGCGACGCTGCTCGGGCCGGCTTTGGCTGCGATAGTACGCCCGCTCGCATCGCCGAGAACGCCCCCATCGTCGAGGTCGGCTGGCTCGGTCGGGCCGATGGTTGAATTCCCGGATCTCGCGGTCAACCTGATCTACAGCGTGCTCTGTCTCGTCCCGGGATTCCTGAGTCTGCAGGTCGTCCGCGCCCTGACGGATCGCGAGCGCGAGTTGAGCGAGTTCGAGAAGACCACCTGGAGCCTCCTCGGCAGCGGCCTTTCGCTATCCCTGCTCTACTTCGGGTACGTCGCCGTTCGAGCTTTCGAGACGGGCGAACTCGTCCTCGTCCACGCGCTCGATCTGGGCTGGGTGGCGCTCGTGGTGGTCTATCCGCTCTTGCTGCTTGTGGCACTGCTCGTCGGCCTCGTGGTCGCGCCGGTTCTCGCGGTGCTCGGGGTGTAAGAGCGTATAGCAAGCGGTGTCAAATTAACAAGTTCCCCACCACGTTTCCTCATCGACCAATAAGAAATCAGTTATCCGCCGTTGGCAATGGAAGCGAATATCTATACAATCCCCGTTATTCGCGTGCGGATGGTCCGACGGAGCGAGCGATTGACGATTCACGTTCGGATTTCTTGAATCGGAGTAAACGAGTACGTACTCGCCAAATTCAGTTCCCCACCCCTCCTCAAGTATCGTATCCTCATTTCCCGGCAGTTCGACTGTCTCGCTGAAAATTTGCTCGCCACTACGTTCAATTCGAAGTGAAAACTCCACGAATTCATCTTCCCAGTTCGCTATTTGGATATTCCCGATGCGGATTCCAGTACCAGAATCCGCCAGCAATCGACTTGCGCAGCCGGAAACGGTAGTCGCACTGACCGCTGCGAGCACCCGACGACGGCATACTGGAACGTCCACCATATATTGTTATAATATATTTCATATAGGGTAGTATAAAATGTGCGCCGTATTTGGCCCGTCGAAAGCGGGACAGTGTCTCTCATTTCGATCAAAATTCCGATGGGCGGCGGGGAAGTCGACCACAGGAACAGGCGATCCTCCCGTGATCGTATCCACCCTCGAACGCCACCGTATCGGTGTCACCCCGACCGAAGCTCCGGGAGCCGCGTTTCGACCTCGTCGAGGATGAGCCGTAATACGTCGCGGTGGTCGATCGGCCACGAGGCGTCGTCGCCGGGGGTACTGGCATCGGGTGGCGGGTGGAAGCGATCGCGGGTGTTGTGGGAATTCGGGTGGCGGTCCCACCGGCACTCCCAGGTATGATCTGCGTGAGACTCCCGATAGTGAACGGAGAAATCGTCGTTCGTGTACCAGCGGACGTTCAGGTTCGCCGCCGCGACGGATTCGGGATAGTACGACGAGGCGAGCGTAACCCGAAGTTCGAGATGGCCACTCGCATCCGTGACGGCCGCCTCCGCGACCTGGTCAGTCGCCCGGAGGCGCGTCTCCAGAAACTCGAGAATGGGGCGATCGATGGGTGCCGGACCGCCGCCATCCCCCGTTGGCGGTGTCATCGACGTCTCTAGCCGGAGACCCGTTCGGTTCCGGCCCCGCTTCGTTGCTGGCGAGCGCGTTCGTACCGCGTTCGCTCCTCCCGAGCGGTCTCCCAGTCGCGCAGGTCACCGTAGACGTCGTCGATGGTCCGGTCGTCGCTCGCTTCCGCGGCGGCGACGGCGTCGACGGCGGCTGGAGTCGACGCGTCGTAGGCGTCCTCGTAGGATTCGATACGCGCGGTCAATTCCCGGACGCGTTGCTGGAGGGCGTCGACGGAGTGGTCGGCAGCGAGCCGGTCGATCCGTCGCCACTCGAAGTAGGTATCGTTGCGCTCGTACGTGGTCGGCTGCCCGTCGTAGCGGGTGACGATACCGAGTTCGCCGAACCAGCCCAGGTACTTTCGCGCGGTTTTCGGATCGCAGTCCGCCCGCTCGGCGATTACGGTCGCCGTCGTCGGTTCGCGCGTCTGAAGAATCGTCCCGTACACGCGCTGCTCGACGTCGTCACCGCGAAACGGATCCTCGAAGGTGGGCGGACCGTTCGTCGACTCGCCGTCGGACATACGCGGTCTTGTGTGACTACGGACATAATTCTTTCTTCGAGGAATAGTTTCCCGAGACGGCGACCCCTCCCTCGCGTCGGCGATTCGACCCAGCCGCTACCCGACGCAGCCCTCCGCCACCGCCCGGTAGACCGCCCGGCACCGCTCGAGGACGTCGATCGAGACACTCTCGTCGGCGGTGTGAGCCTCGCCGGGTTCGGCGGGCCCGCAGATCACGCAGGCCGTCCCTGCCTCGGCGAGCCAGCCCGCGTCCGTCGCGTGGGGTTTCGTGACGTGGGACGGTGCCGGCTCGCCGCGCCGGTCGTGGACCCGGCGAGCGGCGTCGAGTACCGACTCCGCGAAGTCGTCGTCGCTGCAGGCCATCGGCGGCAAGTCCTGGTCGACGGTCCACGTCACGCCGTCGATCGACTCGACGCGCTCGAGGGTGGCGCGCTCGCCGGGCACCGTCCGCTCGTCGACGGTGATCGTACACCGCTCGGGAACGACGTTCCAGGCCGTCCCGCCGTCGATCTCCGTGACGGCGACGCTGCCCGACAACGACTCACCCGCGACCGAAACAGTCGGGACCGAGAGTTCGCGCACGACGTCGACCGCGTCGCTCGCCCGGTAGATGGCGTTGGTTCCCGCCTCCGGTTCGCTGGCGTGGGCGGCCCGCCCGCGGGCGGTGATCGTACTCCCCCGGCGACCGCGGTGAGCGACGACGACGTCCGTCACGCCGTCGGTCGAGTAGTTCGTCGAGCCCTCACCGACGACGGCGGCGTCGGGCGCGAAGCCGTGCTCGATGGCGTGGCGGGCTCCCTCGCCGCCGACCTCTTCGCCCACGAAACTCGCGAAGACGAGTTCTCCGGGGCCGTTCGACTCGCCGCCCGCCACGCGGCCGTCGGCCACCTCGGCGTCGCGAAACGCGAGCGCCATCGCGGCCACCGCGCCCTTCATGTCCGCGGTGCCGCGACCGTAGAGGCGCCCGTCGCGCTCCTCGACGACGTACTCGTCGCCGGTCGCCGTACCACGTGCGTCACCCGCCGCCACCTGCGAGTCGCCAGTCGTCACCTGCGAGTCGTCCGGCGGGACGACGTCGTGGTGGCCGACGAGGGCGAGCGTCGGGCCGTCCGGGTCGCCGCGACGGGCGACGACGTTGCCGGCGTCGTCGCGCTCGACCGACGCGTCCGTTTCGGCGCGCAGCCACGCTTCGAGCCGGTCGCCCGCGGCGGTCTCGTCGTCGTGGCTGGGGATCGACACCAGTTCGCGAGTGAGGGCCGTGACGTCCATGGGCGACGGATTCGTGGGCCGGGACCGTCTGTCTGTGGGTCGCTCGCTCGGGGAGTCGTCCTGGCGATGTCCCTCGTCACCCGCGGCGCCGCCGTCGGCTTCGTGCCGGATAGCGGAATGCGCTGCGGATTCTCCAGTGTGAATATAGCACCTAGCTCGTACCTTCACCATCTAGTTGGGAGCAGTAGCTTTAGTACTACACAGATAGCTAGGTACTACCAAGGATGTCCAGTTGTACGAACGAGCCCGCCGTGGTAAACGTCTCGCAGAAAGGGCAGGCGACGATTCCGAAGCGGTTACGGGAGAAATTCGGGATCGAGACGCCGGGAGCGGTGTTCGTCTACGAAGCGGACGACCGGATCGTTATCGAGCCGGTGCCCTCACCCGAGGAACTGCACGGCATTCACGCCGGGGAGCACGAGGACGGCGAGATCCTGAAACGCGCGCGGGCACACAAAGCGGCGGAAAAACGCCGCGAGGAGGCGAAGGCCGATCGATTGCGTCCGGACGACGAGAAATGACTGACGAGTACGTATTCGATGCCGAAGCGATCATCGCGTACCTCTATCTTTCTGCGAGGAGGGATTCCCACCGTTTACGGCGGGAGAGAATACGACACTCCCTCGACAATCTACGGACGATTGCAGGCCAGATATTCCACGCTCATCCACACCATTAATTAGTTTTGTCTACATAGGCTATCTATGGCGATTGAGGTCACACGCACCTACGTTGGTTCCATCCAGAACCAGCATCAGGTCTGCGATGGCCTCGACTCACTCGGAGATTCCGCCTCGAAAATCTGGAACGTCGCACGATGGACAGCAGACCGTATCTGGGATGCAACCGGCGAAATCCCCGATGAGGGAACGCTGAAATCGTATATGAAGAACCAGTCATGCTGGAAAGACTTGAACGCACAATCAAGTCAGAAAGTCATCGAAGAACTTTCTGACGCTTTCCAGTCGTGGTTCGACTTGCGACACAAAGACCCAGAGACGAATCCGCCCGGCTACCGAAAACAGGGCGATACCCGACCGCGTTCCACGATCACGTTCAAAGCAGACGGCTTCAGACACGACCCCGGAAACAACCGTGTCCGACTCAGCAAAGGGTCGAACCTCAAGGGGAATTGGTCGGACTTCCTGCTTTGTGAGTACCAGACCCGACCAGACGTCGACCTCTCGGAAGTCACCCGAGTGCAAAACGTTCGTGCTGTCTGGAACGGCAACGAGTGGGAACTGCACTTCGTCTGCAAAGTCGAACTCAATCCGAATGACTCAGCAGGCGACGGTGTTGCAGGTATCGACCTTGGCATCATGAATATCGCAACCGTCGCCTTCCCCGATGAGTACGTCCTGTACCCTGGTAACTCCCTCAAAGAAGACAAACACTACTTCAAGCGATCCGAATACGATACTGAGGGTGAGAATGGCCCGTCTGAGAAGTCGATGTGGGCGCGTCGGAAACTCACTGACCGTGAAACCCACTTCTACCACGTTCTCACGGATACCATCATCACGGAGTGTGTTGAACGTGGTGTTGGCACGCTCGCGGTGAGTTGGCCCGAAGACGTGCGCGAGTCGGACTGGGGCAAGACTGGTAACAAGAAACTCCATACGTGGGCGTTCGACCGCATCTCCCAGTACCTCGAATACAAAGGCGAGATTCGTGGCGTCGAGGTGCTGAAAGAGAACGAGTGGAACACCTCGAAAACGTGTTCGGCATGTGGTGACGACACGAAGTCGAATCGGAAGTATCGTGGCTTGTACGTCTGCTCGTCATGTGAATTGGTAGCCAACGCAGATTGTAACGGGGCGGAGAACATGCGACAGAAGATAACTCCGAGTCCTCATGGCGAGGATAGGAGTAACGGCTGTGTGGCACAGCCATCGACCTACCTGTTCGACCGCGAGAGCGGTATGTTCCGCACGAGAGAACAGGTCGTGTCGTAGACCGGCAAATATCCCAACTGCAGTACGGGAAGCCTCGCCATTTACGGCGAGGAGGATGTCACCTGTCCGAAACCAACGCAAGTGAGGTGTACTACCTCGTCGCACGGTTCCAGGGGACCGACGACGAACCGACCGACGATTCGATGCGAGTCGCCGACAGGGACGTGCGAGCACTCCATCGGCAGGGAGTGCAAATCGAGGCAGCCGACTGGCGCCTCGCCGGCCGGATAAAAGCCGACGGGCAGCTCTCACTCGCCGACGCGTACGCCGTCGCACTCGCACACGACATCGAAGCCACGCTCGTCGTCGGCGCGGACGACGATTTCGACGAATTGCCGGTCGAAGTCGACTGCCGCCGGTTTCGGGATCAGGGCGTCTGACGTAACGTGCTGTCTGTCGGTGCTGATCGGTCGCCGACCCGAGATGGCGAGCGATCTGTGGCCAGCCGACTCAGTCCATCTCCCACCGGCAGGTGACGAGCCATTCGCCGTCCTCGCCGGGGTCGACGGAGACGGAGACGGGTGCCTCGACCGCCTGCGCGAGGCCGACGGCGACGAGGGACGGGATCGGGTGGTCGAACCGGTCGAGGTCGCCGAACGCGCTGCCCTCGACCGCGAGCGTCAGGCGGCCGGGTTCGACGTCCGGCGTCGCCGAGCGCGCGAGCTCGAACTGCTCGACGATCGCGTCCGCGAGCTGCGTCGCGAGGACCGCGGGGTCGTCGGCCGGGTCGGCCGTGACCGCGCGCTCGAAGGCCTCGTAGAGCCCCTCGCCCGTGGGTTCGAGGACGAGTCCGCGTTCGTCGGAGTCGGTGACGATCGGGCCGTCGTCCGGGTCGGGAAACGTCGGCTCGGCCCGCTGGGGAACGAAGAGGCTGGCGCCTGGTTCGTCGGGGAGGTAGTAGGCCGCGTCCCGCAGGTCGAGCGCCGCGGCGAGCGCGCTCGCGTTCCGGGCCTGGGCCCCGTAGACGCGCTCGCCGACGTCGGCGGCGACGTACTGGCCGGGCGAGAGGGTGTAGGTGAGCAGGCCGCCGATCACGCCGACGCCCGCGAGGGCGAGCAGGACGTCCCGGCCCTGGGGAAAGAGCAATCCGCCGAGGAGGGCGAGCAGCCCGACCGCGACGAGACCGAGAGCCGTCCGTCGGTACCGTACCTGACGGGCCCGGGCGTACTCCTCGCGCAGCCGGCGGTTCTCCGCGGCCAACAGGTCGCGCTCGACGGCGAGTTGCTCGGGGTCGGGCTCGTCCCCGGCGGCCTCATCGCCCGGAGCCGACCCGGCTTCCGCACGGACGGGTTCGCCCTCGGCAGGGCCGTCCGCTGAAGCGGTCGAACCTTCGGCGTGGCGATCGGCGTCGGCCGCGTCGTCTCGCGATGTGTCGGTCTGGCTCATGCGTCGGAGTGTGTCGTGTCTGGGCGTCGAGTCGGGTCGGAGCCGGTTCCGCCGTCGGTAGCGCTGCGCGGGCCCGCATCGACTCCGCCGTCTGCAGTACTCGTCTCGCCGGTCGCCGCGTCCGGACCCGGCCCGGGCGGCGTCGTCGCCGATAACGCTCCCGTCTCGTCGGCCGCGTCGGAAACGAGGTCGAACCGGACGAGGGTGACCCGGTGGACGGCGTAACTCGCGAGCGAGAGCGCGAGCAGGAGCACCAGGCCGGCCAGCCAGGGCGACCCGGCTCGCAGGGGCAGCCAGGTCGCGCCGCCGAGCCCGGCGATGGCGACGACCGCCGCGACCGTCGGCCGACCCCGCGGGCGACTCGACGCGACGACGATGCCGGCGAATCCGGCCTCGATCGCGACGATCGCGAGCGGGGCGAGGTCCGCGGGGGCCAGCACCGCGAGGGCGACGTGGCCGCCCGCGACGGCGAACGGGACCGCGAGAGCGGAGACGCCGGCCCGACCGCCATGGGCGAGCGCGATCCAGCAGGCGATCGTCACCAGCGCGACGAGGAGGCCGGCGGGGCCGAGCGCGATTGCAAGCAGGGCGGCCGTGGCCACGAGTGCACCGACGACCGGCCACGCCGAGTTCCGCGGGTCGACGCCAGCTCCAGCACGGGCGGCGCCCACACCGACCAGGGCACGCATGCGATCGATCACGGTCGACCACCACCCGAGCGGTTGGCGCCGGCCGGGGCACCGGGTCGAGCGTCCCCGCGCTGGCCGACGGACGAGCCGCCGGTCGTCCGCGAGAGGACGGCCGAGAGGCGATCGGCGGGGCCGGCTTCGAGCGCCGTGACGCCGTCGATGCGGTCGAGTTCGCTCCTGAATTCCTCGAAGTCGGCGTAGCGCGACCGCGCGCGATCCAGCGACGCGAGGCCGCCCGGTTCGTAGAGGACGGTCGGGGCGAGGACGACCAGCACCGTCGCGCCGCGGCGCCGAGCGTAGGTGATCGTCTCTCGCAGTTCGTCGCGGGTCGCGTCGTCGGTGAAACAGACGAGCCAGGCGTCGCCGGGTTCGCTGGCGAGGGCCCGCGTGACGCCTTCGAAGAGCGGGCGACCCTCGGCGTGGGCCGTCATCGGCGGTCGATCGGCGTAGAACGGGCGTAACGTGCGGGAAAATGCGGAGCCGTCGCCGAGGTCGGCGAGCGCTCGGCGGCGAGCGACCGGTGCGGATCGGTCCGATCGCCCGGCGATCGACGCTCCTGTCGAGCGAGCCGGATCCGACGGTTCGAGGTCGAGGAGGGTTCGACGGATGCGGCCGTACGTGTCCGGGGTCGAGGCGCTGTCGACGCGGCGAACGCCGTCCTCGCTCACCGTCACGAGACCGGTCGGATCGCCCAGTCGGCGGGCGCTGGCCGCGACGGCCAGAGCCACCTCGCGGAGGTACGCGAGCTTGGACTCGGCGGGCGGGCCGGTCGCGAGCGGGGGGCGCTCGTCGACGACGAGGATCGTCCGTCGATCGGTCTCGGCCTCGTACTCCCTGACGTGCGGCGTCGCGAGCCGGGCCGTCGCCTTCCAGTCGATCTGGCGCAGCAGGTCGCCAGGCTGGTACTCGCGAAGCTCCGCCGCCTCGATCCCCGAGCCCCGCCGGCCCGCGGCGTGCTCGCCGAACGTGCTGGCGAGCTGGTCGCCGCCGGCGCCCACGTGGATCGACCGCGGCCCGCGGGGCTCGACCGTCACCGTCGCGGGCTCGCCGACCGGAACCCGCTGGGTGAACAGCCCGTCCGAAAGGGTGAGCGTCGGCCGGGATAACCGGTGTCGCCCGGCGATCGGCCACTCGACGTCGACGGTCGTCCGGGCCGACGGCTCGGCCGGATCGACGGCGAGGGAAAGCGGTTCGTCCGCGACGGCGGCGGTCGGCGGCGTCACCTCGACGGCCACGTCGGGCGTCGCGAGCGGAGCTTCGGCCGAAACCGAGAGCGCGACCGGCGTCGTCGCCCCGGTGCGAACGGCCCGACGGCCGGGTTCGACGCGAACCGACAGCCCGTCGGCGGTCGAGCGGGCCGCCCGCAGGAAGCGATACTGCGCGGCGAGCAGCCACGCGCCGACGAGGGTCGCACCCGCGAGTGCCAGCGGGTCGGCCACCACGACGGCGTAGCCGACCAGCACGGCGGCGAGTGCGTAGGCGCTTGCCCCTCGGCGCGTGGGTCGCATGGTTTCGGTGTCAGTCGGTACACTGTTGAACCTACTGGTTCGGCCCGCGGGCGCGTCGAAGCCGGGTTCGCCGTTCACGGTGCGGCGGCAACGGCCTCGGCAACGACGCGACGGTCGACAGCTCGGTGGTGGGTACGGCGGCGGACCGACAGACCCGCGAGCGAACAGGTTTATGGCCCGGAAGCCGAAGGGACCGGTAGTGAACGCGTCGCCGTCTCGTCGCAGACTCCGGGCCGTGCTGGTCGTCTGCCTGCTGGTGATCGCGGGGGCCGCGCCAGCGGCCGCTGCGGGAGGCGGCGGCGCACTCGAAGCCAGCGCGACCGGTCCGGCGGTCGCTTCCATCGCCGACGCCGGGTCGGCACAGACGGACAACGAGACAGTCAGGCACCGACATCCCGACGAGTACGCGCGCGAAGCCGACGGCGGGGCGTTCTCGTCGTGGCTCGAGGGCGAACTGGCCTCGCGACTGGGGCGGAGTTCGGTCCACCTCTCCGAGGGCGACTACGACCTCGCCAGGGAGTTCGTCGACGAGGAGTACGAGCAGTTGCTCTCCGATTACGTCGAGGTCGCTGACGAGGAAGCACGGGACGAGCGCGCCGACGACGTCGAGCGTGCGAGCGAGGAGCACCGGGCGCTCATCGACGCACTCGAGCGCTACAACGCGACCCACGACACCTACCGCGAGACGCTGGACGGCAACGAGACACGCGCCCGTGGCATCGCCCGCGAACTGGAGGGGCTCGCCGTCGAGATCAACCAGTCGACCGCCGAACTCGTCGCAACCTACGAGTCGATCCGGAACGAGAGCGAGGTCAACCTCACCGCGACGATCGAATCGATACGGACGGCCAACGCGGACGTCCAGGAGACGCAGGCGGCGGTTCGCGATCGGGTGTTCGTCGGGACGATCCTCTCGGTCCGGGCAGCCGACGATACGGCGTCGTTCCGCGATCCGCTCTCGATGACCGGATCGCTCGAAACGATCGAGGGAGCGCCGGTCGCGAACGAACGGATCCGCCTTGCGGTCGGCGAGCGGACGCAGAACGTGACGACGGACGAGACGGGCGCGTTCTCGCTCACCTATCGGCCCGTCTCCGTCCCGGCCGACGCGGACGCGATCCGGGTCGCGTACGTCCCCGAACGAACCGCACCGTACCTCGAAAGCGAGGCGACTGCGAACGTGTCGATCGACCCCGTCGACGCGGATCTCGATCTCTCCGCGACCCCGGATCGAGCGGCGTTCGGCGATCGGATCGAGCCGCGGGGCCTGGTGTCGGTCGACGGGGTCGCCGTGCCCGGGCTCGCGCTCGACGTCGTCGCCGACGGCGAGCGTCTCGGCACGGTCGAAACGGACGAGACCGGCACCCTGAACGGCTCGGTCGAACTGTCCGCGGCCGTCGAGGACGGCGACCGGACCCTGCGGGTCGAGCCGACAGGGGCCGCCGGCGCCGTCGGCGTCGACGCGGAATCGACGCTCACCGTGACGGAGACCGCCACGACGCTATCGCTGGCGGCCGAGCGAGCGGGGCCGCGGACGCTGCGGGTGGCCGGGACGCTCGCCGCGGACGGAACCGCCGTCGAGGGCCGGACGATCGACGTCCGCGTCGACGGGACGACCGCCGCGACCGTCGAGACCGACGAGAACGGCACGTTCGCCGGAACCGTCGAACACCGGGCGAACGGGGACGGCACTGTGACCGTCGAGGCCGCGTTCGACGGAGCCGGGAGCAACCTCGCCGGCACCAGCGAGGGGGCGACCGTCGCGGTCGCCGCCGGGGCGTCCGATGGCGGGCTCCTCGATTCGCCGGTCGTCCTCGCCGGCATCGCGCTCCTCCTGCTCCTCCTCGCGGGCGCCGGCGTCTGGTACTGGCGGGCTCGCCGGACGGCGACCGACGAGACCGGTACCGAGAGCGGGTCGACCGACGAACAGACGACCGACTCGATCCCCGCGGCGACGCCGGGCGCACCCGCGGGGGACGCGTTACTCGCCGACGCCGAATCGGCGCTGTCAGCTGGTCGCGCGGCGACGGCCGTCGAACGTGCCTACGCGGCCGCTCGAAGCGCGCTCGGCGCGCGGATCGACGACCCGTCGGGGCTGACGCACTGGGAGTTCTTCGAGCACTATCGCGAGCGCGGCGAGGGGGTCGACGACCTGCGGACCGTCACCGAGGGCTACGAACGCGCGACGTTCGCTCCCGTACCGACGGACGAGGCGACCGCCGAAGCCGTGCTCGAGCGGGCTCGACGGCTCTGTGCAGGGTCGGACACCCGGGACGGAGCGCCAGCGGACGACTGATCGACGAGGTCGTCGACGCACCGAAGGTGGGCGAGACCGCGGCCGCCCGTCGGCACCAGGTCACGCCCTGTCACTCCGAGTGCGCGCCGGCGCCGACGTTCTCCCGGCTCTCGAAGGACGCGGGATCGGGTTCGATCGTGGCGAACTGGACCGCGCGGACGCCGAGCGTCTCGACGCGGCGGCGAATGTCCGCGTCGACGAGGTCGCGACCCTCGAACCGGCTCGAGGCGTTCGGGATCGCGGCCTGGTGGGGCAGCGTCCAGGCGTCGAGCGCCCGACAGACGACCCGCAGGTGATCGAGCGCGCCGATGGGGAAGCTGCCGCCCGAGACGGCGAGTAGCCCGACGGTCTTGTTCTCGAACTCGTCGAACCCGCAGTAGTCGATCGCGGTCTTCAGGACCGACGAGTACGAGCCGTGGTACATGGGCGTCCCGAGCAGGATGGCGTCGGCCGCCCCGATGCGACGGGTGAGTTCCGGCGCGTCGCCCGCCGAATCGTCGTCGGCGTCGAACAGCGGCAGGTCGAATGTTCGCAGGTCGAGCAGGTCGGTACTCGCGCCCGCCGTACCCGCCGCGTCGAGAGCGTACTCGAGTCCGCGGCGGGTGTAGCTCTCCGCTCGCAGACTCCCCGAGACCGCGACGACGTGGACCGCGTCTTCGGTCATACCGGCCGTTCGGATCGAGGGGACAAAAACGCCGGCGACGGCCCTGCTTCGCCGGGGGGTGAGTTCGGGCGGGTTCGAACCGCGGCCCGGCGAGACGTCGAGCGCGGATCGCGGCGCGGACCGACCCACTTTTGGTACCCACTTCGCTAGAGGGTGACGAATGCGCGTCCCCCGTTCGGTGTGGCTCTCGATTCCGGCCCCGGTCCGTCGCCTCCCCGCGGACCTGGCCGCGGTCGTCGTACTCGTCGTCGCGACGAACGTGACCGTGCTCGCGCCGGTCGTCCGGGAGACGCCGCTGCGCATCGTGTTCGGCCTCGGCTTCGTCCTGTTCCTGCCCGGCTACGCCTTCATCGCCGCGCTCTTTCCCGAGGCGGGCGAGTCGCCGACGGCGGACGAGGGGGACGCCGATTCGGCGGCCGCCGAAGCGGGGGACGACGCGACCGACGAGGACTCGGCCGGATCTGCCGACGCCGCCTGGCCGACGCCGGGGCTGGGCCGATCGGGGATCGACGGCATCGAGCGCGTCGCCCTCTCGTTCGGGCTGAGCATCGCCATCTCCCCCCTGATCGGGCTGGTACTCAACTTCACGCCGTGGGGCATCCGGCTCGTTCCGATCGTAGCGAGCGTGAGCGGCTTCACCCTCCTCGCGACGGTGATCGCCGCCGTCAGGCGGTGGGAGCTCCCGCCGGACGAGCGCTTTCGGGTCCCCTATCGCGAGTGGTACCGGGCCGGTCACGACGAGGTGTTTCACCCCGCGACGCGGACCGACGCGATCCTCAACGTGGCGCTCGCGGCGTCGATCCTCCTCGCCGTCGGCGCCGTCAGTTACGCCATCGTCGTCCCGCCCCAGGGCGAACAGTTCTCGGCGATCTACGTACTCACCGAGGACGACGACGGCGAGCTGGTCGCCGACGACTACCCGACGGAGCTGGTCGCGGGCGACTCGTCCGAGATCGTCGTCGGCGTCGACAACCACGAGCACGAGCGCACCGACTACGCGGTGTTGGTGCTCGAGCAGCGGGTCTCGATCGTCGAGAACGGAACGACCAGCGGCGGCACCGGATCGGTCAACGCGAGCGGGAACGAGACGGTCACGTACGAGACGATCGTCGAGGACCAGCGCGAACTCGACCGGTTCACCACGACGCTCGACCACAACCAGTCCTGGCACCACGCCCACAACGTGTCGCCGACGTTCACCGGCGAAAACGTCCGCGTCGTCTGGCTGCTCTTCCCCGGAGGCGACGTCCCCGCCGAACCCTCGATGGACGACACCGAGTACTCGAATCACCTCTGGATCGACGTTCGGGAACCGGGCGGGGAGTGACGGACGACGACCCAGCCAGCGACGGACTATCTATTGTCTGTAAGTGGTACGGACGGGCGGTGACAGCAGGTGCCGGGTAATCCGGAAGACGATGATTGCGAACGGTTTGACATCAATCCCTACTGGGAGTTTGAACCCGGGTCGTCGGGAGACGGACGTCTCAGAGAGCGTCGATAGGGTCTTGTACGGCGCGGAATTGACCTGACCGTCGGTGATCTAGCACCGATCGAAGACAGCGGTGCACCCTCGGGACGACGGACGAGTCCCTCGATGACTCGGTCCAAGTTCTCCGCGAAGGACGGTCGCCGTTGTGATGGACGCTCATCCGCGACGGCCCCTGGAGCGTCCCTGTCGAACGATCGAAAACCGGTTTGGCCACCGATATCGAATTTCGCTCACCCGATCCGTGCCCTCGCGACTGCGAGCGTGAGCGCCACAACGGCCACGAGCGCGCCGAATCCGGGGACGCCGTCGCCGGCGCTTCCGTCGGCGTCGGTCGGATCGTCGCCGGACCCATCCTCGCCATCCTGCGCGTCCGTCCCGTCCTGCCCGTCCGTTCCGTCGTCCGACCCGCCGTCGGTGCCGTCCTCGCCGTCGTCGGGATTGTCCTGTTCGGTCACCTCGACGGTTCCGACGGACTCGCCGTCGACCGCGATCGCGTGGGTGCCGCTCGACTCGATCGGCGCCGAGAGGGTTACCGTCGCCGTCGCCCCCGCTTCGACGGACACCGTCTCCGTTGTCACGACCGCGCCGTCGATCGAGAGCGGCACCTCGATCTCGCCGGCCGCGTCGCCGTCGTTCGTGACGGTGACCGTCACCGAGAGCGATTCGCCGACCGCGAGTGACGTCGCCGACGGTTGCACGTCGACGATCGAGACGTCGGGTTCCGGCGAGGGCGCCGGCGGCAGCGCCGGGCCGCCGCCACCGCCGTCGTCGGACGACACCGAGACGGTCGTCGCCGCGCGGTCGTCGTCACTCCGGACGGCGAGGCGATAGTCGCCGGCTGCGTCGGGCATCCAGGTGAGCGTACGGGTCGCGTTCTCGCCGCTCTTGAGGGTCCCGGCGGCCCTGTCGATCCGCTCGCCGTCGACGAGCAGCGACACCGAGGCGTTCGTCGAATTCATCCCGACGTTCTCGGCCGCGACGTCCAGTTCCACGGCGTCGCCGGCGACGGGCTCGGCCGTGACGTCGGCGATCGCCAGCTCGACGGTCGGCGGCGCCGGCGTGAGCGCCTCGATCGTCCGTCTCGTGGCCGTCGTGGACGGATCGGCGTCGGGAACCGTCGACTCCGCGAGGAGGCGCACCGTCTCGTTGGCCTCGATCGCGTCGGAATCGAGCAGGAAGCGGGCCGTCCGGAAGGTGGTGTTCGCCGCGCCGGCCTCGAACGCGAGTCGCTCGCTCGCGAGCGCGGTCGACGTCGACCCGTTTTGACCGACCGTAGCCAGAGACACCGTCGCGTTCGCGTCGATCGGACCACCGTTCGAGACCAGGCCGCGAACGGCGATCCCGTCGGTGCGGTTCAGCACACGGATATCGTCGTGGACGGTGAGGGCGGGCTGGTAGAGCCAGGTCGTCCGGGTCGCGTTCGTCACCGACTCGGACGAAACGGTCTCTCCCGTGCGGATGCTGACGGTCGCGGGCGCCGTGCGATTCAGTGCGGCGGGATCGACCGACGCGATCCACGTCACCGTCTCCCCGACGCCGACTGTGGCGATCGTCCCGTTGGCCACCGCGTCGCCGTCGTCGGTGATCGCGACCGGGACGTCGGTCGCGACCGCGCTGCCGTTGTTTTCGACCTCGACCGCGACCGTCTCGTTCGCCGGATCGGAGACGGAGACGTTGGAAATCGACAGCGCGGGGCGTGCGAGGCGAATCGAGGTTTCGGTTCGGGTCGAGGCGGCGGACCGGAGCGACGCGTCAGTCGGCTCACTCCCGGCCGACGCGATCGTTCGGTTCGCGGTCGCGGCGAGGATCCGATCGCGGTGTTCGACGCCCGAGAGCGCCGTCGCGTTCGATTCGACCGAGAGGTCGACCGTCCCCGAGTCCGGGACGGCGACGGTGAGCGTTCCAGCCGCGGTGTCGCCGGTCGCGATGGTGTCGAGCGTCGTCTCGTTGAGCGGGCCGTCCCGATCGGCGATCGTCACCGTCACCGGCTCCGTTCCGTCGACGTCGCCGACGTTCGCGACCTCGAAGTCGATCGAGACGGCGTCGCCGGCGGTCGCGTTCGCGGGGCCGTCCGCCGCGACGGCGTAGCGGGGCCGGGGATCGTGGTCGTAGACGAAGACGTCGTTCTTCGCGGTCATCGAGGCGTTCTGGGCGGCGAAGGCCGAGACGAACGATCCGTTCGCCGTCAGCGCGGTGTCAGGGTACCAGATCGTCAGGTTCTGCGCCGGGGCGTCCGCGAACTGGTGATCGCGGATCCAGCCGTCGCCGCGATCCAGCCGGTAGACGAGGTCGTTCGCCTCGGTCCCCGCGAGCCGGGCGCGATAGGAGAGGACGGCGTTGGCCCCGTCGGTCGACAGCGAGAGTTCGGAGACGCTCGTCGGGTCGCCGTCGAGCGAGAGTGTCCTGTTTTCGCCGTTCCGGCCCTCGACGACGCGGGGCTCCGAGACTTTGCCCTCGACCCAGACCACGCGATCGCCGGCCGTGACGAGGTCCGAAACGGTCCCCGCCGAGTAGGACCCCAGT
Source organism: Halovivax limisalsi (assembly GCF_023093535.1). Classification (NCBI taxonomy): domain Archaea; kingdom Methanobacteriati; phylum Methanobacteriota; class Halobacteria; order Halobacteriales; family Natrialbaceae; genus Halovivax; species Halovivax limisalsi. The sequence goes on along the minus strand of NZ_CP095757.1, from coordinate 801,925 downwards.
TGCGTCGTCGCGTTCGCGACGCGTTCCCTGACGACCGTCGACTCGCCGGCGTCCGTCGCGACGTACGCGAGCGAGGCGCCCGTGGTGCCCGGCATCGCACCGACCGCCGGGCGGCTCGCGTTCTCGATCGGGTCGAGCCGGGTCGCGGTGCCGTCGGCGTCGATCCGGGCGACGGCGACGTCCGTCCCAGCGACCGCGTAGGTCCCGCCCGTCTCGTTCTCGACGAGGGCGTCCTGAGCCCAGGCGAGCGCCCAGCCGTCGCCGGTCGGAGCGACCGTCGGCGAGCGATCGCGCCTGCTCGAATTTTGGAGCACGGCTGGGTCGCTCCACGTCTCGCCGTCGTAGACCGAGTAGGCGATCTCCCACGACGGGTAGACCTCGGACGGCTTGACGAACGAGTCGAGCGAGGCGTCGATCCGCGTCCAGGCGGCCAGCAATCGCCCGTCGTCGGTCGCCGCGACGACGGGGCGCTGGTCGTGGCGCGCGTCGTCCGACACCCAGGTGACGTTCGACCACGCGCCGCCGTCGCGGGTTCGGACGGCGATATCGCGACCGTCGGCGACGGGTTTGTCGGCGGCCTGGCGGCTCCAGGCGACGGCGACGGTGCCGTTCCCGCTCGCGATCGCGGGCTGTGCGTCCGCCATGGTGCGATTGGTCAGGCGCTGGAACGGGCCCGTCGGGCGATCGGTCGACGCCAGCGCCGCGGTCGCGCCGACGGCGCTCTCGCCCCCGTCCACGCTCGCCACGCCGGACAGCGGCGCCGGCCCGCGGCGGTCGGGTAGGTGCCAGTCGGGTTCGCTCGTCGCGACGACGTCGGAGGTCGCGGCCCCGTCCGACCCGAGCTCGTGGGTGAACGGCCCGACCTCGAAGTCCGCCTCCTTCCCGCCCGATTTGGCCCAGCCGCTGCCCTCGACCGAGAGTTCGCCGCTCAGGTTCGGCGGGTCCGTGGGGACGTCGAAGCTGCCCTCGAGTCCGCCGGTCGCGCTCACGCCGACGGAACCGGCCGGAACGGGCGTCTGCACGCCGACGGTGAGGTCGGCACCCGGGCTGACGGTCCCCTCCTGGAACGCGAACGTCTCGTTGAACTCGCCCTGGAGGCCGAGCGACGGCGTGAGCGTCGTCTCGACGCCGAGGGGGTCGACGAGCGGCGGGTCGATCTGTAGCGGCGGACCGACCTGCGCGGAGAGGCTCGTGTCGGCCGTCGCGGTCGCCTCGACGAACTCGAGTTTATCCTCGAACGTCGCGTCCGCGCTGACGTCGATACTGAAGCCGTAGCCGAGCAGATCGGTCGAGAAGCCGCCGCTCCCGTAGGCCGTCGCCCGACGGGTGTAACTGTCGTAGCTGATTCCGACGGTCGGGCCCCCGTCGAAGTTCGGCGGATCGACCGTGAGGGGGACGTCCCCGATCGAGAACTCGTAGGCGTTCAGATTGAAGGGACCGTACTCGAGCGTGATCGTTCCCTCGTCGACGCCGACGGTGGTTCCCAGTTTCCCGTCGACCATCCAGTCCATCCACTCGGGGACGGACTGGATTTTCACGTACTCGCGCGCGACGTAGTTCTGCCCGTCGTCGTCTTCGACCGTCACCGAGAGATGCGTGGAGCCATCCAGCTCGCCGAGGTCGAACGCCGCCTCGTAGGCGTCCGCACTCCCGTCAACCGTTTTCTCGCGGCCGCCGAGTTCGAAGCGCACGCGATCGGGCGTCGGCGTCCCGTCCTCGAGGGTGACGGTGAACGTCTCCGGGTAGTTGATCGACGCGAGGGGGACGCCGCCGCGCTCGCGGTCGATCGAGTCGATCCCGCCTTCGGACGGTTCGACGGTGACCTCGCGCTCGTAGGTTTCGCCGTCGACCGTGAGCGAGACCGCGTACGCGCCGGCCTCCGCGTAGGTGTGGGAGACGTACTGCCCCGTCGCGCTCTCGCCGTCGCCGAACTCCCAGTAGTGGTCGGTGCCCGCCGTCCCGGTGAACGTGACCGAATTACCGGCCCCCGGCGAATCCGGCTCGTAGGAAAAGCCGAAGACGGACGACGGATCGACGTCGGTCACGATCGTCTTCGTTCCCGCAGTGCGCTCGGCGAGCCGGGTGGATCCCACCCACTCGCCCTCGTAGATGACCGCCGCCAGAAGGTAGTCGCCCTGCCGGACCTCCGCGGGCGGTTGGACGTCGAACGTCTCGGTCGTGCCCTGGGCGCCGGTGACGTCCTCGTGCCAGATCCGACCCTCGTCGGAGAGGAGCTGGACCGTGGCCCCTTCGAGCGGGGTCTCGCCGTCGGACATGTTCACGGCGACGTCGACCGACACCGTCTCCGGCGCCTGGATCTCCGCCGCGGTCGTTTCGTCGGCCTGGATGGATACCGATCCGGTCGTCCCGACGTACGTGTCTCGGACGAAGGCCTCCACCTCGTAGTCTGCATCGGTCGGGAGGCCGGAGATGGTTCGGGGCGGTTCGAACCCGAGCGGGTCGCTGATCGATTTCTCCGCGAGCAGTTCGTCGGTGTCGGCGTCGTAGATATTCAGCTTCGTGATATCGGAGACGGCCGTCCCGCCGCGGGTGACGTCAACCGACAGCGATCCCGTCGGCTGGGCGACCACGGAGACGGTCGCCGCGTCCGTCTCGAGTCCGGGTGCCGTCCCGATCAGTTCCGTCGACTCGCCGGCCTGCAGACCGAGATCCGTCCGGACGTCGATCCCCTCGAAGATCTTCGAGAAAACGCCACCCGAGTGATCCTGACACGAGACGAACCCCGCCCCGCCGACCTGCTCGACGCAGACCTGTCCGGATTGGGACGCTTCCCCGGTGAGCGTGACGTAGAAACTCTCGCCTTCGGCCACCGTTCCCGGCGGTTGTTCCGTCCACTCGATATAGTCGGCCGCGGAACCGACGGTGCCGTCACTCGACTCGTTCGCGGCGACGGCGATCGAGCCGGTCGGTTCGAGCCGGGCGTAGTCCGACGCCCCGACGGGTTCGAGACCCGAATCGGAGACGGCGAGTGCCGACCCGGCGGGCGGACCCGCGCCGGCCTGGGTCGGCCCGGCGACGGCACCGCCAACGGCGCCGACGACGCCGCCGGCCCCCACCAGTACCATCGCGATACAAACCGCGAGAGAAACGCGCTTCGCGTCCAGACGCATTGATGTAGGCATCATCAAACAACAGCCCAATATATCTTTATATCCTGAATATTCTGTATGATATTTTTTCATTCAGAGGAATGGAGGTTCAATATTGAGGTCTTCAAAATTGTACATCAGCGTACAAACATTGAAGGTGGCAATGCGAGGACGAGCAAGGAGACCTCCGGCGAGTACGGTGGCTCCCCGGAAGGCACGCCGTTTCCTGGCGAGTTGGATCGGGTGGAACCGATCAGAAAGCGGACGATCTCCACCGTCGCCTGGACTTGGTAGCCGTCGCATTCGCGCCGGCTACCGCGTGCGTCTCGACCGACGCGACACTTTATTCCGGAATTTCTCTCCCCGGAACTGCCGTTCTGGGCCACGAAACTGCCGATTCCGCGTCCCACGGCGATTCCACAGGGGGCAGGGAGCCACCGTCCGGCTTTTTACCGACCGGAGGGTCACTACGGCCATGGACCATCACGAATCGGCCGAGCTGCACGAGCCGGTCGACGGGGTCGAGTTAGCGCAACTGTCGAGCGGGGAGTTGATGAGCGTGCAGTACTTCCGGATCGCGCCGGGGGCGAGCGTCCCGATGCACAGCCACCGACACGAACAGGCTGGCTACGTCTTCGACGGCGACCTGACGTTCGTTCTTGCGGACGAGTCGGAGGTCGTCGTCTCGGCGGGCGACTCCTACACGTTTCAGGGGAACGAATCGCACGCGGCCGAGAACCGGGGCAAGGATCCGGTCGTCGGGATCGACGTCTTCAGTCCGCCGCGAACCGATCCGCCCTGGGCGGACGAGTAGCGCCGCCCGGGTGCGGGCGGTGCGGGCCGCGGCGAGCTGGGATCGTCGGAACCAGCAGCTCTCGGTCGGCCGGCTGTGAAACGACGTCCCGCCTTCGATCCCGTCACCGCACGCTGACTCACCGCGGCGCCACTAGCTAGCAGTGTCCGCCCGTCGATGTAACGGTTCGCACGAATAGATACCGGCAACCTGATACGAACGGTAGATCACGCCCGGGATTCCGTATCGCACCTGTATTTTCACCGGTCTATCGCGCGGAACGAAAAAAGCCACAAGACTAACATATCAGTTCGATCATCTCCCGTGATATGCACGACACGTCGGCGGTCGTCCTCGCGGCTGGCGAAGGGCGACGGCTGAGGCCGCTAACTCGCAATCGGCCGAAGCCGATGCTCCCCGGGGCGACGACGCCGATCCTCGAACACCTCCTCGACGAGCTCATCGTCGCGGGCGTGACCGACGTCACGCTCGTGGTCGGCCACGCGCGGAATCGCGTCCAGTCGCACTTCGGGCCGACTTACCGCAACGTCCCGCTCTCCTACGTCACCCAGGAGACCCAGCTCGGTACGGGTCACGCCCTGTTGCAGGCCGCGTCGGCGATCGACGGGCCGACGCTCTGCGTCTACGGCGACCAGCTCGTCGGTCGGGAACTGATCGCGGCCGTACGCGACGGACACGACGGAGCCGCCGCCACGCTCGGCCTGCTCGACCACGGCGACGTCAGTGAGTACGGCGGCGTCCGCCTGGAAGACGGTCGGGTGAGCGAGATCGTCGAACGGCCACGCGCGGGGCGGTCCTACCTCCTCAACGCGGGCGTCTACGTCCTCGACGAGCGGGTCCTCGACGCGACCCGCCGGATCGAATCCTCGCCCGGCGAACGATCGCTCGTCGACGCCATTTCCCGCCTCCTCGAGTCGAACGAACCCGTGACGGGCGTTCGATCGTCGGGCCTGTGGGTCGACGCGACCTACCCGTGGGATCTACTCACGGTGGCTGACGCGCTCTTCGAGCGCGGCCTCGTCGACGGGAGCGCTCCCGCGGGCGACGGACCGGGCGGCAAGAGCGTCGACGAAGCGCGGACCGACACCGCGTCCGGCGTGGCGAGCGAGCGCACCGGCACCGACGACCGGGCCGCACCCGTCGTCCACGAGTCGGCCGTCCTCCGCGAGCCGGTGGCGTTCGGGCCGGACTGCGAGATCGGCCCCGGCGCCGTCGTCGGGCCGTCGGTCGCCGCAGGAGCCAACGCGACGATCGAGTCGAACGCCGTCGTGACCGACAGCGTCCTCGATCGCGACGTCCGCGTCGGCGCTGGAGCGACGCTCGTCGAGTGCGTCGCGGGCCCCGGCGTCGAGATCGGCACCGGTTCGACGGTGGCCGGCGGGCCGAGCGACGTCCGCGTCGGCGAGGAAGTAGCGACCGATGTCCGACTCGGGGCCGTCCTGGCCGACCGGGTGCGCGACGGCGGCGGTGTCACCTACGCGCCGGGGACGGTCGTCGGTGCCAACGCGCAGATCGGGCCGGGGACGGCCGTTTCGGGGGTCGTCGAGGCGGAGACGGAGGTGCGATCCTGATGGTCGCAACGGACGCGAGAAGTGCGGTCCTGCCGGGCGCGACCGGGGCCGCCGGCGCGGAGGTGGCCGACTGATGTGCGGCATCATCGGCTACACCGGCGACGGCGATCACGTGATGGACGTCCTCCTCACCGGCCTCTCCGGACTGGAGTACCGCGGCTACGACTCCGCCGGCGTCGCCATCAGCGAGCCTGAACGCACAGCTGAGACCGAACCGGCGTCGTCGAGAGCGGGAGTAGCATCGACCCCCGCGGAACCGTCGGCCGTTGCGGGCGACGTCACCGTCCACAAGCGCGAGGGCGAACTCGCCGCGCTCGAGGACGCCCTGCCCGACGGCAGCGTCGATGGGGCGGCCGGCATCGGCCACACGCGATGGTCCACTCACGGCCCGCCGTCGGACGCCAACGCGCACCCCCACACCGACTGCAGCGGCCACGTCGCGGTCGTCCACAACGGGATCATCGAGAACTACGAAGAACTGCGCGAGGAACTCGCGGCCGACGGCCACGCCTTCGAGAGCGACACCGACACCGAGGTCGTCCCGCACCTGCTCGAGCGTGAACTGGCACGCGGGGCAGATCCGGAAGCCGCCTTCCGGACGGCCGTCTCGCGGCTGGCGGGGAGTTACGCCGTCGCCGCGGTCGTCGCGGGCGACGAGACGGTCTACGCCGCCCGCCACGAGTCGCCGCTCGTCCTTGGCGTGGGTGGAGACGGCCACTTCCTCGCGAGCGACGTCCCCGCCTTCATCGAGTACACCGACCGGGTGATCTACCTGGACGACGGCGAGTTCGCGACCGTGACGCCGACGGGCGTTCGAATCGCGGACGAACGCGGGAACACGCTCGAGACGAGCGTCGAGACCATCTCGTGGGATCCCGAGGACGCCGGCAAGAGCGGCTACGACCACTACATGCTGAAGGAGATCAACGAACAGCCCGAGGCGATTCGCGACTGCCTCCGCGAGCGCGTCGAGGAGCTGTCGGGGTCGGTGTCCGTGTCGGAACTCGACGATGTCAGCCTTGTACGGGGATCAGCCACCGACGGCGATTCGACCGGTCGACTCCGGCCCGTCCAGTTCGTCGCCTGCGGCACTTCCTACCACGCGGCGCTCTACGGGGCGCGCCTGCTCCGCGAGCGCGGCGTGCCCGCCCAGTCGTTCCTCGCGAGCGAGTACACCACCGATCGCGTCCCAGTCTCGGCCGAGACGGTCGCCGTCGGCGTCACTCAGAGCGGCGAGACCGCGGACACGCTGCGGGCGCTCCGGGAGGCCAACCGAGCCGGTGCGGAGACGATCGCGCTGACGAACGTCGTCGGCAGTTCCGCCGCCCGCGAGTGCGACCACGTCACGTACGTCCGCGCGGGCCCCGAGATCGGCGTCGCCGCGACGAAGACCTTCGCCAGCCAGCAGGTCGCGCTCGCGATGCTCGCCGCAGCGCTGACCGACGGCGGCTCGCAAGCCCTCGTCGAGTCGCTGCGCGCGATCCCCGACGGCATCCAGCGCGTCCTGGACGAGACCAACGCTCGCGCGGTCGCCCGCGAGTTCGTCGACAGCGACGCCTTCTTCTTCATCGGTCGGGGCTACGACGCGCCCGTCGCGATGGAGGGCGCGCTGAAGATGAAGGAGATCACGTACCGCCACGCGGAGGGCTTCGCGGCGGGCGAGCTGAAACACGGCCCGCTCGCGCTAGTGACCGAGGAAACGCCCGTCTTCGCTACGATGACCGACTCACAGAGTGGCGGTGACGGCCTCTCGAAGATCCTCGGCAACGTCAGGGAGGTCGAGGCCCGCGGCGCGCCCGTCGTCGCCGTGACCGACCAGCCGGAGGCGGTCGGCGGCTCGGCCGATCACGTTCTCGAAGTGCCCTCCGTGGGGCCCGCGTTCACGCCGATCCTCGCGAACGTGCAACTCCAGTTGGTGAGTTACTGGGTGGCGAACGAACTCGGCCGCTCGATCGACAAGCCGCGAAATCTGGCCAAGAGCGTCACGGTGGAGTGATCCAGGTCGGGTGTTCGTCGCTCCGGTACGGAATTGATTCACTGCTACCGTTTCAAAAGCCCCGACACTCTCGGGTCGGTGCGGTCCGCGCTCCTCACTCGTTTCGTTCGCTGCGGTGCTCGCGTCCCCGACCCTCCAGCGAGCGAACGCGAGTGTCGCCCACGCTCGCGTTCGCTCACCGCCAGCCCCTCGTGCCTTCCCGCCCGGAGTCGTTCGTTGCCGGCCACCGTCGCTTCTCCGACCAGCGTCCCCAACGGCGGACCACCTTTTTTGTGAATCGATTTTAACATGCCGCTATGTCTCCGGTCGAAACGTGGACGCTCCGGATACACGTCGCCGCAGGCGTGGTCGCCCTGATAGCCGGTTTCGGCGCGCTGGTGACGATCAAAGGCGGACGGCGACATCGACTGGCCGGCACGGGCTTTCTCCTCGCGATGAGCGGCGTGGTCGCGACGGTGATCGCCCTGCTGGCGATCGATCCTACCGCGTCTCGAGGGATCCTCACGCTCGTCGCGATCTTCAGCGGCTACCTCGCCTTCTCGGGATTCCGGGCGCTCTCGCGGAGCCGCGAGCGAAACGGGGTTCGCGCAGTCGACTGGGTGGCCGCCGGCGGCGTCCTTCTCGCCTGCCTGAGTCTGGGGGCGTGGGGTGGCACCCGGATGCTCGACGGCCGGAACTTCGGGATCGTGCTGGTCGCCTTCGGCACCATCGGCGTCGCGTTCGGCCTCCTGGACGTGCGGTCGTTCCGGAGTGAACGAGGCGAGGAGCGGCTGGTCAGCCACCTCCAGCGGATGACCGGCGCGTTCATCGCGACGGTCAGCGCCGTCTCGGCGGTCACCCTCGCGCCCGCGCTCGGGATCGCGGCGTGGCTGTGGCCCACGATCCTGGGCGTTCCGCTCATCGCTTACTGGTCGCGGGCGTACGCCACCGACTGAACGGAGTCCGGTCAGCGGGGGCGGGGTCCGAGCGGGCCGGCTCGTACGGTCCGGTGGCTGGTCCGGCTATCAGCGAGTAGGAAGCTATCAAAGCGAGTCGACTCGGTCGCTCACGTTCACGAGTAACGACTTCCGTCGCGTGTAACGCGCATCGAGAGCGATTGGTCGGCCAGCAACATGTCGCTGGATGGACCGACGGATGCACCGAAGCGGTTCGGTCGCTCTGGAGTTTCGATCATGTCGACCCCTCACTCTTCATCGACTTCGGTCGATTCGACGTCACCTCGACCGCGTCGTTCGGCGATGTGCTCCCAGATCTCCGTACAGCCCGCGCCGTCCGGAAGTTCCTCGAAATGCTCGTCGTCTGATTCGTCGGCCACCATCTCGTTACTCATTTTCTTAGTAACTGTGATGCGCTCACCCAGTATTAATATTGTGGTCGAATAGAACGTTTTGTCGGCCGCTAGAGGCCGGCACCCGGAGTTAAGCGATCGGAACGAAGCCACATTTAAATTCGACCTGAACAAACCGCACGGCATGACTCGCTCCGATTCGAATGCATTACTGGCCGAACTCGGGTTGAAAGAGTACGAGGCCACTGCACTCGATCACCTCCTCAGGCACGGTCGGACGACCGCACCCACGATCGCTGACGCCACCGGCATCCCGAAGGCGAGGGTGTACGACGTCCTCGACTCGCTCGCCAACAGCGGACTCATCAAGGTCATTCCCGGACGGCCGAAGGAATATCAACCGAAACACCCCGAAACGATCCTCGACCGGGAGATCGAGAACCGGCGTCAGGCCTACGAAACGGCGCGCCAAGAACTCGAGTCGCTCCGCGACGAGTTCCTCGAGACGTTCGAACCCGCGTTCGAATCGGCCAGTTCGTCGGTGTCCCCGACCGAGGAGTTGTTCCACGTGGTCGACGTCGGAAACCCGAGCGAGGCGGAGACACGCTCGCTCTATCACGACGCCGACGAGGCGGTCTACGTCCTCACCAAGAGCTTCGAGTACCTCGACGACGTCGCACCGGCCCTCGAGTCAGCGCTGGAGTCGGGGGTCTCGGTTTCCGTGATCTTCCTCCACCCGCGTCACCTCTCCGAGTCGAATCGAGCCATCCAGGCGGAGATCGTCGACCGCTTCGCCGCGGCGTATCCCGAGATCTCCTACCGCTTCAGCGAACGGCGCCTCCCCTGGCGGGGGACGTTCGCCGACCCGAGCATGACCTACGAGTCGGGGCGGGCCGTCATGCTCGTCGAAGACGAAGAGGTACCCCTGCACCAGCGCCAGGCGGCGATCACGGAAAACGGCGCGTTCATCGCCGGATTACTTCGTCATTTCGAGCTGATCTGGGACTACGATAGCGTGGAACCGCCCGTGGAGCGGGACTAGACGCGGTAGGTTCACTGGTCGCTTCTCTCGCCGATGCCGGGTCGAAACGTACTGAACCCGTCCGGTTCCTCGGTCACCCAATCACTATCCGTTTCGCAACAGCCGGCGAACGCTCTCTTCGACGGTCTCGCGGGGTTCCCAGCCGAGTTCCTTCCGCGTGCGCGAGGTGTCGACGGTAAACTCCTCGACCATCGTCTCTCCCGAGCGCGGGTTCTCGACGAGGTCGATCGGCGGTTCCGTGCCGAGTTCCTCGCCTGCGATCCGCTGGACCAGCTCGGCCATCGCCATGACGCTGGGATCCTCGTCGGAGGCGAGGGCGTACTTCGAGACGCCCGTTTCGGCCGCTTCGAGGTCCTCGAGAAGTGACTCGGCGCTGTGGATGTACGCCCTGGCGATATCCTTGACGTGGATGAAGTTGCGCGACTGGGTGCCGGGTTCGTAGACGGTCAGCGTCTCGTTGTCGAGGGCGCGACCGACGAAGAAGTTGATCACGGTCCCCTTCGAGACGGTCCGTTCGCCGACCTCGTGTTCGCCGTAGAGGTTCGTCTTGAGATAGCAGTGGGCGGGGAAGGCGCCGTCGGCGAGCGTCTCGATCAGCTGCTCTCCGAGGACCTTCGACCGACCGTACCAGTTGAGCGGGTTCCGGGGCTGATCCGTCGTGATCGGGAACGTCTCGGGGTCGCCGAGGACGGCCATGCTCGCCGGGAAGATGAGCGCGGCGCCGTGCTCGCGACACCACCACGCGACGTCGCCGGTCGCGGCGACGTTGACGTCGTAGGTGAGGTCTCGGTTCTCGTCGCAGTCGTCGACGCCGGAGATGGCGGCGAGGTGCATGACGACGTCAGCACCGTCGAGGGCGCCTTCCAGGCGGTCACCGTCGCGGATATCGACGTGGTCGACGGTCACGTCGCCGATCTCGCGGACGCTGCCGCGGTAGAAGTTGTCGAACGCGCTGATCGACCACTCGGGGTGGTACGTCTGCAGTTCGGAGACGACGCGACTGCCGATGTAGCCCGCCGCGCCCGTCACGGCGACGGTAGGGGTATCGTCGATCATCGCATCTCACCGTTTTGCTGGATGGAGTGCTGTCGTGTCATGGGTTCGGTAAAGCGGTCGGCGAGGTCGCTGATGCCCTCGCGAAGCGTCCACTCGGGTTCGAAACCGGTGTCGGCGAGCCGATCGAAGTTCACGTGGTAGGAGGGGCCGGGATCCTCGTCCTCCATGTAGGTAACCTCGAGGTCCGTGCCGAGTTCCTCGCGAACGAGTTCGGCGATCGTCTCGATCCGGTAGTTGCCGGCCTCGCTGCCGACGTTGTAGACGCGAGCGCCCCACGCGTCCGGGTCGAGCGCCGCCTGCCGGTAGGCTCGGGCGGCGTCGCGGACGTGGATGAAGGGGCGCCAGTTCGATCCGTCGCCGTAGACCGTCAGCGGCCGATCGGTCAGCGCGCGGAAGACGAAGTGGTTGACGACGAGGTTGAAGCGGATCCCGGGTGCGAAGCCGTAGTTCGTGCTCATCCGGAGGGCGGTGCCGGTGAACGCGTCGCGATCGAGGTACGTCTCGAGGAGGCGCTCGCCGGCGACCTTGGTCTCCGCGTACGGGTTGAGCGGATCCTGTTCGACGGTTTCGTCCAATTCGGTACTCTTCGCTCGACCGTAGTTGTTACACGAGGAGGCGAAGACGACGCGCTCGACGTCGAACTTCTCGGCGGCGGTGTAGACGTTCTCGGTGCCGTCGCGGTTGACGGCGAACGTCTCCTCGCGGCGGTCGTGCGTGCTCGCCGCGCCGGTGATCGCCGCGAGGTGGATCACGCGGTCGACGTCGCGCATCGCCTGCTCGACGTCGCCGTAGTTGCGCACGTCACCCCGGACGAAGCGGATGCCGTCGTCGAACGCGGCGTCGAGCAGGTTCCGCGGCGAGCCCGAAGTCAGCGAATCGAGGACCGTAACTTCGGAGACGCGATCGTCCGACTGGAGTTGCGGGACGAGGACGCTGCCGATGTAACCGCAGCCGCCGGTCACCAGGACGTGCATCGGAGTTCGTCAGTCCTCCTCAGGGACGGGGGTGGCGCTCTCTTCGGCCTCCCAGTCCTCGAGGACGCCCGGCAGGAAGCGATCCTCGTGGGCCCGGATTGTGTCGCCGTGGTCGACGAGGGTCCCGAGAACGTCGCGGACGCCCTCCTCGAAGCTGGTCGACTGCTCGCCGATGAGACCGAGGTAGCGGTCGTTCTCGATCTCCATCTTGTGGGTCTCGTCCTCGTCGCGCGGGTTCTCGAAGTGCTCGACCGCGACGTCGAGGTCGAACTCGTCGCCGACGGACGCGACCGTTTCTGCCATCTCGACGATACTGATCGCCCGGGTGACCTGATTGTAGACGGTGAGGTCGTCCGGCCTGTCGTCGGGGTCGGCCAGCGCGAGTTGGGCGAGGCCCTCGACGGCGTCCTCGAGGCTGATGAAGGGTTTGCGCTGCTCGCCCTTGCCGTAAACCGTCATCGGGTAACCCGCGACGGCCTGAGCGGCAAAGCGGTGGGCGACGACGCCGAAGTAGTAGTCGAAGTCGAAGCGCGTCGCGAGACGGGGGTCGGCCGCGGTTTCGGGGGTTTCCGTGCCGTAGGTGATCGCGGTTCGCACGTCCGAGATCGGGATCCCGAACTGCTTGTGCGCGAGGCGCATGTTGGCCGCGTCGTGGGACTTGGTGAGGTGGTACCACGAGCCCGCCATCGCGGGGAACGGAACCTCGTCGCGCTCGCCGCCGTTCTCCATCGTGGCGCCGCCCTCCGGGATCGGGAACTCGGGCGCGCCGTAGACGCCCGTGGTCGTCGTCTCGACGAAGTGGGTGTCGGTGAGGTCGTGTTCCTCGAGGCCCCACAGCAGGTTCCGCGTAGCCTGCATGTTGTTGTGCTGCGTGTAGTTGGCCCGCTCGCCGTTGATCTGTGAGTAGGGCGCTGAGGGCTGGGCCGCCGTGTGGACGACGGTTTCGGGCTCGTGGACCGCGAGGAGTTCGTCGACGAACGATCTGTCGGCGAGGTCGCCCTCGACGAACGAGAGGTTGTCGAGGCCGTGGACCTCGCGCGCTGCGTCGAGGCGCTCGTCCATCGACGCGACGGGGGTCGCGCTCTGCGAACCGATCTCTTCGACCCAGCGCCGTCGGGCGAGATTGTCGACGAGGACGACACGGTCGTCGGTTCGATCCGCGATTCGGAGCGCGGTCGGCCAGCCGAGGTAGCCGTCCGCACCGGTGAGGAGGATTGTCATGGGGTTACTCAGTATCTGAATAACTGTCTTCCCTGAAAAAGGTTGGCATAACTTCCGGTGGGAGCGGAGTGCGCTCTCCGCCAGTTGTCGTCGCGTTGAATCGTCGTGTCGGTTGAGAGTTCTACGAAAATGTATACGGGTGCGGCCTTCATCACATACTCTCTGAATTGGATGGGAGATTATTTCACGAATCGATTGTTTGGGAGTCGCTGAAATCGGTGCCGAGACGGGCAATCACCGCGTACCCGTCGGTAGATCCGCGCAGGATAATGGGGCGGTAACTATTAACATAGCGGTCGTACGAAGAAACGGATGCAGGGGTCACTTCAAAATGCGACGGCGCTCGTCACCGGCGCCGCGGGGTTCGTCGGGTGTCACCTCGTCGAGGAGCTCGTCGAGACGAACACCGTGATCGCGTTCGATCACTTCCGGTCGAACGACCGCGATCGAGTTCCCGACGAGGCGATCGTGTTCGAGGGCGACGTCCGGGACGAGGCTGCGCTACGGGAGGCGATGACAGGTGTCGACGTCGTCTTTCACCTCGCGGCCACCAGCGGCGACGAGGCAACGCGGTCGAACCCGCGAGCGTCGCACGCGACGACCGTCGGTTCCACGCTCACTGTGCTCGAACTGGCCCGGGAGCTCGACGTTCGAGTCGTGGTTGCGACGAGCGCGGCCCTCTACGGCGATGGGCAATCGGATCCGGTTTCCGAGTCCGGTCCGACGGCGCCAGTGACCCTGTACGGGGAGCAGGAACTCCTGCGCGACCACTACACGCGACTGTGGTGCGAGCGGTACGACGTCGAAACCGTCGCGCTCCGGTACTTCAACATCTTCGGCCCCGACGCAACGGACGACTCGCTGTGTGGACTGCTCGGTGCGTTTCTGGAGCAGCTAGATGACGACGGCGCAATCACGGTTTACGGCGACGGTTCGCAGACCCGCGACTTCGTACACGTCTCGGACGTGGTTCGCGCGACGATGCGAGCGGCGACGACGACGCACGTCGGCGAGGCGTTCAACGTCGGCAGCGGGGAGGCCGCTTCTGTGGGGACACTGGCCCGACTGGTTCGGGATCGAGTTGATCCGGGCGCCGAGATCGTCTACGAATCGGATCGTGAGGTAGCCGTTCAGGAAAGCCAGGCCGACATCACGAACGCTCAGGAGCGGTTGGGATACGAACCCACGATGGCACTAGAAGAGTGTCTGTCTCGGATGGCGGTCCACTCGGAAGTTGCGTGAATCGTTCTCGTACTCAGTAGAGTTGCATCGTCGGCGTCCCACACTCCCGACAGACGACCGCATCGTTTCCGTTGTATTGTTCCCGGGCGAGACTTCCAGAACTGCAAAATTCGCACGTCCGGCCAGCAAGTCGCTCGAGGAGGGGGCGTTCTTTCGTACCAACCGTAGCCTCTTGCATTACAGTCCGCTCTGTTTCGGGGAGGTCGCATAAACCTACTGACCGAAATGTCGTTCAGTTCTCGGTGGCTTTGAATCGGCGGTCGTGGAATAGTCATAATACTAGTACACCGAATTGCGTTCACACTTAGTACAGTACAGGCATCCGATCAATACGTTACGATTACTATTCCTCAATCGTTTTCTTACATCAAACTGTATTGGACGGGAATAACTCAAATTAGAGGGGTGCTGAGCGGAGACCCGTCAAACCCCACCCGCTAGGGTAATCACAAGTTCCATCAAACTGCGGGTTCAAATTTCGATACACCGAAGGTACTGTCTCGGCAGACGTCGCCGAGGACCAAGGTTCGCTAGGGGGCCCTAGGGGTCTAGTGGAGTATAGATCATCATCGGATATTTCGCCGCCCGAGATTGGTTTCGAGATTAATTCGGTGCATGGTTCATCGATTGAACGCGGCGAACGACGACGTTCGTTCTGTTTCACCTGTCCTGAATCGGTGCCGGCCGGCGCGCTCGGCCTCCGGCTCGCTGATGCTCCTGGACGTCAGCCACGCGACGATGGCACGGACGCTTCGATACGTAGCGTTGATCGCGTTCAACAGTGTTCGACTCGGCGGTTTCCGACAGTCCAACCCACTGCACGAACGCCAATGACTCTCCGATACTACCCACGAGCCGAGGATTCGCCACTTCGTTCAGAGTCGAGATATGGTCCCGTGAGTCAAAGGGTGCCAAGAACATCAGTTGTGATAGAGGTTATCACCATCTATGGAGTCAAACCGGTTTGATGCGGGCCGTGTGCCTACTTTACGCCTCGATCGAAGGCCAAACGGGCTGTACAGTTCGGTCCGCTCACGGATCGGCCATTGTGGAACGACGGACCTAGCCGTCTCCTGTAGATATCTCCACCAGAATTCGAACGATCACATCAGCCGTTCATCGAGCTAGAGTGTTTGTATCCTAAATTTTGCCGCGTATATATCGACCAATGTTGAGTATGGGTTTGCAGCATACGGACTCCATAACCATCGAGATTCTCCGGTTCCACCAGTGGAAATAGCTCATGGGATTTTCGGTTGGACCAGCGCCAGAATTGCCTAATGCATTGGGATGTATGTCTTTACCCATCGGTCATATTGACCAGCATGATGATCAGGATCAACAAACACAACGGGTCCACGATACCAGTTACGGTACTAGTCAATGGAAGAGGAGGCAACACATACAACGGTTGGTGATATCTTATACAAGCATATCGACAGGTCAAACGCGATAGATATTTACCGGCGGTGCGACATTCAAGCCATAGACGAATACAGTCGGACGAGACATGCCACTTAGGACCCCCACCAGATCGTTCAATTCGGGCGCTACCAGAGGGTACGCGTACGACGAAGAGATGATACTGGCAGTGATTTCTGCCAATAGCACTACCTCAACTCGACCCATCATCCCATTTGAGGAGGTGACGGAACCGGATGTCTGAGAGCAAACCGGTGCAGGAAATGGAGCAAGAAAGACAGGGCCAGTCCCTCGGTCAGGAAGACCCCGTTCTCGGGTTTCTCGTCGGCCACAACCCGATCGCTCTCGAAAATATCCTTGAGGCCCGAGAACGCGGTTTCGAGGTCGTACTCGTTTCAATGTGCGGTGAGAGCCCTGTTACGCGAATCGCCCAGCGATTCGGTGCGAAAGTCCTCGACGTTGAGGGGTCACCACAGCAAGAAGGCGGTTTACGAGAGATCCTCGAAGGGTATGCCAATCTGCGCGAGCGGGGCGGACTCATCCTGCATACTGACGAATCAGCACGCATAGACTTCGACCGCAGTCTCGAGGCATACGAACCAGAAGAAACGGTGACGGAGGCAGCGACACTGTCCGAAGGACCGGATATCGTCGTCGGGATTCCGGCGTACAACGAAGCGGGTACGGTCGGGGAAGTCGTATCCGCAGCGGCGAATTACGCGGACGAAGTTATCGTCGTCGACGACGCCAGCTCTGATACCACGGCAAGCGAGGCGTTAGAAAGTGGTGCGGCTGTCGTTTCTCACTCGGAGAATCGCGGATACGGTAGCGCGCTCCAGACGTTATTCGGTGAAGCCAACGAGCGAGGAGCGAATCACCTCGTCATTCTCGACGGCGACGGCCAGCACAATCCCCACGACATTCCTGAATTCGTCCGCCAACAGCAGGAAAGCGGGGCGGAGATTCTCATCGGGAATCGGTTTCTGGAGGGAACGAAAACAGACCTCCCGTTCTATCGGCGGTTCGGCCTGACGGTCGTAAACACGCTCACGAACCTGAGTATGGGGATCCTCCGGCGACGGTCGTGGATTCAAGATACGCAAAGCGGATTTCGTGTTTATAATCGACGAGCGATCGAATCGTTAAGCGAAGACGATTCCATTGGATCGAAAATGAGCGCAAGTACAGACATCCTGTATCATGCTCATCGACACAATTACGATGTCGAAGAGGTCCCCACCACGATCTCCTACGACGTGGACGACCCAAGTAGCCATAATCCAGTCGCTCACGGGTTGACGCTGGTCAGTAACATTCTGAGGACAATCGAACGTGAGCGGCCGATACTCGCCCTCGGCCTCCCCGGGACAGTGTGCATCATCGTTGGGTTCACATTCGGCTACCTGACGATCTCCAATTATCTGACCACGGACACGTTCTCTGTCGGGTTCGCGCTTGTCACAGCTCTTTTTGCCCTAACTGGGACCTTCATGACCTTCTCCTCAATCATCCTCCACTCGCTCAACGCACATCTTCGAGAATTCTCCGACAGTAGTAATCAATAAGGACAACAAAACAATTGACGCAGTATCTCGTGCCGGCAGATGTACCCTCCGCCTTCCGCCGATAACAAAGCATACATCTAAGAATCATCTCCGAATCGGTGAATTGACCGTCATCGATCGGACCTTCGAGAAGGCAGAGTCGTACAAATGGATTAACCAACTGCTCGTCAGTACGGACGAACAATTCTCCACCGCATCCGTCTCTTACTCTCTGCCAGCAGAATTGCGAAACCCCCACCGGCCGTCAAAGAGACAACCAGGGAGGGCGATAAATTCGGCGTCGTCCGTTCGCTCAAAGGTCGTTAATCGGTAAAGCGTCAACGACGAGCTTCTCGCTATTGCGGTAGTCAATCTAACAATCGGCTTCGGGATCTCTAACTTCGTCGAGTACTTTCAGCAACGGAACGTGCCGACGCTCGCAGTTTGCGATGTGGGCTCCGGAAACCGTGCGCTATCGTACGGACTCGTCCGGGTTGAACGGGGACTATATTCATTTCTCCCAAGAAATTATCCGATTCGAAGCGTACAGTTGTCTCGGTGACCTGCTACGCATTTCACCGCAGTCGCTGTTGCTGCTCGAGATGGACGCCGATGATGGCAGCAACGCCGACGAACCGGGATAGGTCGTCCAGGCTGGAAGAACGAGAACCGACGTACGCGTTCTCGTTCGATAGTGCGTGGTTCGGCATCGGGACGTCAGAAGTTACCTCGCGCCATCAATCGGATCCTTGCTGGCGACTCGCTGATTACTGACTCGGCCACTGTGGTGGATTCAATAATCGGTACCAAAGTCCACGTCATGAGCGGTGCGACGGTGATCAACGCCGATGTAAAGTCACCGATCGGCTTCCGAATGCAACGCTCGACCACGTCCATCGGAGTTCGACAATCATCGACAAGGAGGCGGCGCTTACGGAATTCTCGCTGTCCGAGTCCCTGACAGGGCCACCGCAGCCATCGGAACCGACCGCCGTACTCCGGACACTGCAGGTCTAGAACCACGGAAGATCGAGTGATGAGTACCTTCAAGGAAATCCTCTTCAACGCTTCACGGACCCTGAGGGGCACTTACCGTTCAGAAGTAGACTCTATAGTCGACTCCCCCTATTAATCCGATGCGGGCTCGGCCGACGTGTACTGGGAACACACGCGGCGAAGTCCCTCCTCGAAGTCGACCTCTGGTTCCCACCCGGTGGCGGATTCGAACGCCGACGTGTCGGCGCAGGTATCGTGAACGTAGACATCCTCGGGAATCGGGTTCTCGACGTACTCGGGTTCGACTTCAGTCCCGAGTTCGGCGTTAAGCATCTCTACGACAGTGTTGAAACTGTAGGCCTCGCCCGTGCCGAGATTGTAAACACTGGTCAGTTCATTCTCCGCGGCGAGAACAAGTCCGCGAACGATGTCAGAAACGTGCGTGAAGTCGCGCGTCTGCGTGCCGTCTCCGTAGAGAACCGGTGACTCCCCATTCGCGATATCATCGGCAAACTGGGCGATGACGTTTGCGTACTCGCCTTTGTGTTTTTCCGCGCCTCCGTAGCCCTGATAGACCGAGAAGAAGCGCATGCCTGCGACCGCCATGTCGTAGTGATTTGCGAAATACTCTCCGTACCGTTCGCGGGCCAGTTTGGAGGCTTCGTATCCAGTTTTGACCGTGACATCCATGTCGACCGGCGAGGGTTCGGTTCGGCTGCCGTAAATTGAGGAAGTAGAAGCATAGACGATAGTATCGCACCCATCCCGGCGCGCTTGCTCGACGACATTGGCGAAGCCTTCCACATTGACTCGAGCCCCCTTCTGGGGGTCCTCTTCGTGCATTGCATAAGAGGAGAGCGCCGCGAGGTGGAATACAACATCGACGTCGGTTGGGAGATTTTCCTCAAGGACACTTCGGTTGTAATATTCGACATCAGTTGGTAAGTTCTCTGGAGTTCCGAGATACTCATCGTCAACAACGATAACATCATTTTTCTGAGACAGGGTGTGGGCTAAATTTGATCCGATAAACCCTGCCCCACCGGTGATAAGCACCCTCATTTCCTGCATGTCCCTATCACACCACCAGAAGGAACATAATACCTTTTGTTTACCATCATAAATCGAATATGGCTCAATAGTCGGATATATGTTCGGAGAGTGACAAATATGAAGCTAAAAATGGGTGTGTAATCTTCATTCACCCTCATTCAATTCATTTATCGATGATACAATTTCAGTATTAATTGAATTCCAGTGGTAGGATTTCGATTTCTCTCTCGATAGTCGCTCAATCCTTTCCCGATATTCCTCGTTATTGTTGTGTTTCATAAGGGTCCGAACATAATCATCGTCTTCAAAAGAGACCATGAATTCTTCGCCACCAATAAGGCTCTCTATACCGGGTAAAGGCGAGGCAATTATTAGGTTTCCGAAGTACATAAACTCAAGAATTTTTATAGGGTAGCTATAGCGGTAGTTTCTCACTTCGTCTGATAGAATGCAAATACAAACGTCGGACGCATCAAGGTAACCTAACGCAGCTTCATGTGCGACCTGACCAACTATTCGAGTATGGTGAGACAGACCTCGTGATGAGATCTCCCCCTGAATCCACGCTTGATCCTCCAAATCAGTACCAACCAAGTTTAATCGGACCTCCGGCATCTCACTTTTTGCATTCTCCACCAAGTCAAGCATCTCATGAAGACCTCTCGATTCAGTCACATGTCCGACATATGTGAGATTGTATCCTGGTAATGAGATATCCTCATGAGATTCCCTTATATTAGGGGAGATTCCGTTTGTTATATTACATATATTTTCAGGTTCGAACCCCATCTCTTCAAGAATACCCCTATCGAGGCCCAGTATAACCAAATCAGACCGATCAAGAAAGGGTCGCACTAACCTATAAGTTATTGAAACATATATTTGGCCGATTTTCGCAAGAAGCCGATCATTCGGCCGATGGGAAGAAGCGGGAAGCAGAGGATCATCCCAGAGATCAAGGATCCACATTTTATTTGTAAATGATGTCAAGATGCCAACAAAAATAGAGACGGTGTGTGGGCTAGTGTGGATATAGGTTAAATTATCATCGCGAAAGTATCGAGGACAAAGATGGTACAAAACCCAAAAGGGGAAGAGTGGTCGTAGCACCAAGCGATCGGGAAAGGTCTGAATGGAATTCGTCTTTTCCTTGATGTCTCTTGGTACATCCCCAATTGCTAAAATAATAGTTTGATAGTTCTCCGTGAGAGTCTTTGCGCGTTGGAACCTAGTTCTATTAATATTAGATGGAATAGATGTGGCCCAGATCAAGGCCATTTTATCGTCGTTAGTCATAACCGATTATATATTGCACGCGACAGTTCAGTAAATATGACACCAGGCCTCCTTTCCATTATTATATACCCGAACCTAAGAAGAACTGACATCCAAAATAATACCCCCATCGGAGTGATCGATTCCCAATGGGCTTGAGAGTACAATTGCGATTCTATCTCATTTCCCTGTGAGGTCTGTAATTGCGGTTCTTGGCTGCTTTTCGCATCTTCATGCACCCGAAAGGCCCCGACTATTCTCGGAACGTGTTTCATCTCCATGTTTTTATTCAGCAATCTCCAAAATAATTCGACATCCATTGCATACTCATATTCTTCCGAAAGGGGGAATAAATCCGTCATAGCTGACCTATTTATGAACATCGATTGATTGGCTGTGAAATTGCAATAATACCGCTGGATGAACTTAGATGGGGCCGTATGATATCTGTTTTGGACATGATTACCGTATTCATCTACCACTTCGATATCTCCATAAAGGACATCGCAAGTTTTGTAATGACAGGTGGCATCGTATATGGCTTCTAAGCCATTTTCCACGTAATAGTCATCTGAGTTTTGCCAACCAATCCACTCACCTTCTGCCATTTTGATGCCTTTATTGATCGCGTCAACTTGCCCCTCATCATCCTCTGATACCCACCGGAGATTATACTCATCTTCATATTTTTCTAGGATCTCAATAGTCTCGTCGGTTGAATTACCATCCACCACAATATGCTCAAGAGATTCAATATCTGATTCCATAACCGATTTCAAATTACGTTCAAGAAATCGAGATTGGTTATAGGAGGGAGTAACTACAGAAAGTCGCGGTTCTACCATAGACACAAATCAGACCGGCATCATTAGAACCTTTCGCATAAGGTGATGAATGCACCGGTGCAAAAGATTCAAGCCCCTACGGAGATTCCGATACAGGAAGGTTAGTTAAGCCGTGAGAGTCGGGATTTGCTCGCATTTCATACGTCGTTCTGGTGGGAAACAACGGTTCACTGAGAACCTACTATCATCATTAGCTAAGGAGGGTGATTTAGACCTTTTTCTTGTTGAGACAAATACCGAAGCGAGTTACGAATTGGATCTAGACCAAATACCGATTGTGGGTTTCAGAAGCCCTTATAAGACAGTTCCAGCTAATTGTCTTCACCGGCTAAACAATATCAGAGAGATAAATAAATATGACCTTGATATAATACACTGTCCGGGTGAAGTTATCCCCCCTTACTTCTGGCGAGTTGATGCAAAGAAGATCATCACTTTCGGTGGTGATGAGCCCGTCTCAGATTTCGCATTCACGGACATTCTCTCTCCCTATCATATGTTATCTCTATCAGCTATCAAACTATTCAGTGAGAAGGTTAGTAGGTTCACTATCGTGTCAGACCTGATGAGGGGAAATATAAAATCTGGATACGGAATTGCAACGGAAAAAATCAAAACAATCCCTCATGGCATCAATAGAGATGTCTTCTATCCTCGGGAAGAGGAGGAAATTCACGACGTTAGAGTTAATCTGAATTTGCCACAGAATTATATATTACATGTTAGCTCTTTTAGAAAGGTAAAAAATACTGAGCGGATTGTTCGGGCTTTTGCTAAAACAAACCACCAAGAGTCCTGTCTCGTGTTTGCTGGAAAGAAGAGGAATGAATTCGAAAGAATAAAAATGCTAACCAAGGAGTTGGGGATTGGAAGTCATGTTCAATTCTTAGGCTATGTCGGAGAAGAACTACCAGCTCTCTATTCCGGCGCTGAAGCCCTCTGCCAACCATCGCATCGAGAAACATTCAGCTTCCCAGTGGCTGAATCTCTTGCTTGCGGGACTCCCGTTATTACTAGCCCCCGAATTGGTGCGCTTGAGGACCTACCCTATCCAGAATCGCTAATCGTAGATCCAGGAGATACCGAATCGATCGCTGAGGTCATGGATGCGGCGATTAACTCAAATTCATTAATGAGCATCGATTGTTCTAACTGGAGCACTACACACCTTAATAGTTGGAAGGAGACTGCCAACCGCTATATGGAACTCTATGAAAATGTATTAAAATGATTGCATTAATAGCTATAGATACAGCAAAATTAATATGACGGTCCGAATATTAAGTTTACAAAAACCGCACGTGGGTTCGTCAGAAAGACCATACCCACATGTAACACTACCTAAAATGCATACTCTACCGCACGATCGCTCTCAATAGAACATCATGTACTATCCACTGCTTGACCGAGACGAATTTGAAGTACCCCTTCGGCCGAATTTGTTAGTTGGGCTCTGTTCAATCTTGTATCTACTTGCGTTAGCCATCGGCAGTCACGTTCTGGACGACAGCGTCATACTCCGGGGCACATATCCTCTCCTCTCTTTAATCATTGGGGGGTTAATGTTTATATATCGAGAGGAAATGCCGTCAGCGGAGCTCCAATCCGTCCGGGGCCGGTATACTTGGAAGATAACCCTGATTGCTGCATGTCTCTGTATCGTTGTATCAGCTACTCTTGGCCATCGACTCATACCACTTCTCGTTTTTCTCCCCATCGGAACAGTATTAGCTATCGCGAATATAACAGGGGGGAAATACGATCACGCGATTGCTGCTGTCGCCATATGCTTTTTTATACCCCCTCTGACAAAGTACCTCGCTACAGGCTTCTATTTCGGGAATGGAGATCTCCTCGTTCATATCCCCTCTATTCAGAATCTTCTTGAATATAATAACATATACGCTATCGAAGGGACCTATTCTCGATTTCCCATCTATCACTTGATCGTAGCATCGGTATCCATAATTGCTGCAGCACCAGTTTACGATTCTGTAATGCTAGTTGGAATAATATTGCTCCCCCAAATTGTATTCCTATTTTACTACACCGGAGCTGATGTGTTTGGGAAAAAGATTGGGGCGTACAGTGCTCTGGCAATAATAATTATAAGCCCCTTTTCTTACTATACAACGTATTTCTATCCTCAGTTGATAGCCGTAATCGTCGCATCGTTTTTGATATATGCATTATATAAAAACCAATCGAAAATAATCAAAGGTATGGTTGCTCTGTTTGGCATACTCCTTATACTCACCCATCACCTCACTCTCGTTTTCATCTCAGTAGTAATTGGTGCCGTTCTTCTCTCCACGACTATTTTTGGGAGGGGAAGATCATACAAGCCGGCTATCTCATTCCTATTTATCATAATCGCGGCCGTGTCGTATTGGGCGTATGCAGGCCCCTGGTTTATTCGCGACCTCATATCAATTCTTTTCGCTAAATTATTCACCTCTGGTCCGTCGACCACCGGAAAACCGGTTGGGGGTTTTGGGCCATTCCGCATAAGTGAGGGGCCAGGTTTATCTGACACGTTCCTCTGGTTTGTGACATTCGATGGGATTTATAATATTCTGTTTGCTATCATAGTGGTATTCGGGATCCTATCTTTCGTCTACAAAACATATGATTATGGAATAGATATTGAGTTCGTGATAGTAGGAGTGATAGGTTCCTTGTTTATTCTTAAAACACCCCAAATTTTTCCCGGAATGTATAGATTTACGCTCGTAATTGCCATATTTTCCATATTTTTCATTGGGTATTCTATGCATGGGTTCCTTGAAAGCACCGGCAACCGGGTGAATGTATTCGCTATCGTTCTTATGATTATTCTCGCAGTTAGTGCTCCTCTCGCTGTGGCTGACGATCTAGATGGACTAAGGCCCGACGAACCAAATCCAACTAGCAATTCCTTCTCTGACGAGACAAACGCTCAACTAACTATTGTGGCCGAATTTATCAAGAACCATAATCCACCCGGAATATCATCAATGTGGATAACCCGTACGGTAGTATCTGAACGCGCTGATGATTATTCTACCACAGTGTTAACGAGAAACTCTCTAGAATCGTGTGAAGATAGCTTATTCATTTATTCACAGAGGTGGTCCGGCCATTCTGTGAAAAACGCCAATAACCAACTTATTGTCGATAACTCGGGGTTGAGAGAACTTACCGAAACAAGAAACAGAGTGTACAACTCGGGGAAGGTGGGTGGCTTATGGAGTTTCTGTAGTAGAGTATGAATTCGACAGGTTCCAGCAATCACCGGTACAATATGGATAAGTCAGAGGGAAACGTCCCAGTAATTCCTTGGAAAGCCCCACACCCCGTTTCTTATCCAATACCGCTATACAATGTACCCTAAGTCACGCAGGTTTTCTTCGATATCAGTTTTTTCAATCTTGTTCCTTTCATTAGGAGGTTCAGAAACGATCTCCTTGCGCTGTTCACTCTCGTGAATATCCCAAGGGACACGGAGCAACTCATCAACATGATAACCTTCTGGGTGGTCAAATTTCCGAAATGGGAGAGGTGTCAATCGCTCTCCGAGAAGCTCACCGTGGTCCGATGAGATAACGGTTTTACCGACTAAGTCGGGAAGCAACTTTTCGACCTCCTCGAGGACGTACTCGAGATTTATTTTATAAGCTTCCTGTATTTTATCTATTGTGGGAGGTTTCTCCGTTAGCATCTCTGGCCGTTCAGCAGCTGGCAGCCGGAACCATTCAGAACCATCACGGTGGAAATATGGGGAATGTGGTTGAAGATAATGCACGATGAGACGCTTCTTCGGGAAACACTGATTTGCTTCGATTGCGGCTTCAGTCACACTCTCTGCACGAGTCGTCACACCATCAAAAGCATCCCTCGCAACTGGTTCGAACGAATGGAGACTTGCGTCGAGATCTTCCTGGAGAAGTTCAAACCAATAATTGGCAGACACATACACGACATCATGAAGCTGCTTATCCTCGAAGTTGCCGCGGATAAACTCTGAACTCATACTTCCCCGCGACTCGCGGGACTCAAGACTTCCAGAAATTATTGATTGGCTCTTATAGGCGTCGAATCGACATGCATCCAAAAGAATCAGGTTATCCCAATCCTCGTCAAAAATATCGATACCGGATTGATTATACCTCTCTCCGGACTTCCAATATTCAAACTCTCTTTGGGCTGTCAGATACTTTCGTTTGCAATACGCGAGGGCGATCCGAGGATGTCGAGCACCCGTTTGCATTCGCCGTAGGACATTCATCCAGAAGGACTTCCCATCACGGAAATATATATCTTGGCCTAGTATACCAGAGGGATGAAGCTGTTCCACCCGCGCCATAGCGTCAAAAGAATCTTTAGACTAACCCTGTAGATCGAAACCAAGAACGGAAGCTACCGATCCGGCGGATAGCTGTCTTCGACTGAACTGCGTGATCTGTGCGAGGTTCAGGCGATCGACGCCAGTCGTGTCGATCACCACGTGCCAGTTAACATTACACTGCCAGAACTACTTATCCGTTCGAGCCGGCCAACACAATCGTTCTCATCTGAGGCCGAGAAGCGGAAGGTTACCACGTCCGTGCAGCAGACAATGCTAGAATAGGTGATAAAACTACCATCTTCGGTCGAACATCGTGACCACGTTTTCGCTCTCCGCCGTCGGTTCGGTGAGAGACTCCACGTCCTGACTTGGTTTCTACATTCCGAAGAAATTTCTCAAAACGGTGCTGGACAAATTAGCGTTTGTAGGTAAATAGCCAAATCCAGCGGCCTCACCGACTCCAGCCCAGACGTTCTCTGGCCGATGAACGTAGAGGGTGGCAATGCCACTGCCGTCAACATCCATCACTTTATTTAAGCAAATCTAAATACGGCGTCCATTATATTCAACAATATGCTCGTTGTCCTCGGTTTAGACAGTTGGGATGCTCGTCGGTATCAACAGTATCCTACACCAACTATCGAGAGTTTAGAGGAGCAGAAAGAACTCGCACCTTTTGAGAATCTCGCTGCGGGCGAACTTATTACGCAGGTTCTCTGGCCTGCTATGCTAATAGGAGAAAACCCGAAAACCCTTTGGCCAGAATATTTCGAACAAGTTCCGGGATATAAATCAACTATTGATAGTGGCGATGATCGGACGAGTGGAGTTGAAACTCTTGCGGCGAGGCTACTGCCGGACTCGGTTAAGCCTGTTGTCGGCCGAATCGCAATGAAACTTGGACTTTACGAACGTCACAAGATAAACTTCGACAAACACTCTGCAGGCGCAAGGATGTTACATGAGCGTCCATCTCTGTGGTCAGCTGCTACTGATCCCGTACTCATTTCTCTGCCTGGTATCAATGAAGACCAACGCAACTACGAGTTGAATGCGATGATGGATCGGCCGGCTGATGGAACGAACGTTTCCGATAACGTTCTTAACGTCACTGCTTCGGAATTTCAACAGCGCGCATTTGAGCTAGACGCAGCGAAGCTTTCCCAGACCCTTCATGCGACAACTCGAGGGCACGATCTTGTCTTTTCGCACTTTGCCGGTCTGGATTTCATGCAGCACATGTTCGCCGATTCGGATATTGTCATGCGACAATGGTATCGCCATTATGATGCAATCACCGAACAAGTTCTCGCTGAGCTTGATCCCGATGAAGACACGTTAGTGGTCGTCTCTGATCACGGTATGGAGGATTCCGGACTGCATTCTCATCGAGCGTTCGTCGGGAGTACGAAGCCACTCTGGGGTGAGCGGGGAGTGGAAATGGAAAACTTCCGTGACGTATTGGAAGATGAACTACAAAACCACAAGACAACCGACGCGTCCAAGACAGTGAATATGGACATGAGTCAGGAAACCCGTGATCATCTCAAAGAGTTAGGATATATTGATTAAGTTTCAATCACGGACTTCCTTTCCAATTAGCCAGGTTTGACCGACGCGATGGATATCGTTGGTTGTTCCTGGACCCTCGTTTTCACCCCAGGTGTAGCCTGTTGATCCCGAAGATATAGCCACCGTCAGTGAATGTGAAATCCAAAGGACGTGACCTCGTACCCAGTCTTCCTTCTAAGCCAATTCAATACCGGCGATGTTGATACCCAGTGGTTTGGCATGGGGGACCAGCTCTGACGTTCTGATAAGGCTTACTAGCAGATCACCTAGTGGGAATTCGGCCAAATCACCTCCTAGGACTTGGCGTACAGTATAACCGTAAGCAGGAGATAGATCGTCCTCCACGTTCGCGTTACATTATGAACGTCGGTGTCAATCCTTCGCTCGGTTTTCGTTGTGATCAACGGGGTTGACGTCATCGCGGACGCCCGAAGTGTATCATCTTCAAATTTCTATTGTTCTCATCGACGATAGAACCATGGCTGCGGGACGATGGATCCTGGCGGTGGATGACATGGTGCGTATAAGTTTCGTCCCACGCTCCGGACGACATCTCGCTCTGGTACAAAGGGGTTGCACCTTCTAAATCGTGAGTTGCAACGGGGATGAGCCCCATCTCAGAGATAGTGATCAATCCCATCTAGTTACGATAGAATATTGGCTGATGTTTGTTTTATATCGTCTCCAATCCTGTTTATTGAGTTTTCCTCACTCACCCTTCTTCTTCCGTTTTTGCCTAGTTGTTCTTGCATACTAGGTTCTGCCATTAGGTCCCCCAATTTGCGAGAGAAGGCCTCATGTGAATTGATGTTTACAAAATATCCATTGTACCCTTCGGTTATTTGTTCCTTCATTCCTTGATCGCGATTACAGATGACCGGCAGTTCAAATAGTTGAGCCTCTAACACGACTGATGGGTAACCATCTTCAAAAGATGGGTAAATGAATATATTTGATGTGGAATATAGCTTCTCAACATCCTCAACGTACCCTGTTACTTTGATTTGGTCACGGACCTCTTCCGAGCAGGCTTCTTCAATAGCAGCTTCTAACTCAGCCGAGAATACGCCAGAACCCACGATATAATATTCCCAGTCAGGATGTTCCTCGAGCGTGCGTGAAATCGCAGGCAATGAATGTATTATTGCTTTAATCTTCCCCTTAAAGTCCATATTCGTTACGGTGAGGAGTCTTTTGCTATCACTTTTATTTATACACTGGTGGTGGTCTCTTTTTATCGGGGTGTGGACAATGCCTACGGAAGACTCTGTCAACGTAGTGTTCTCAATGACACACTCTTTAATCGTCTCAGAAACAGCAAAGCAACCACTTACATACCGGAAAGTGAAATGATTTAGCAGGATAAAAAGGGAATGTTTGAAAAAATCCATGATATGTACATTATGAAAGCTATGTTTCAATTTTTTCCGATGACCCAACCAGCAGTTCCCTCCAAGATGTATTATAGTAGGTTTTCGAAATACAAGACCAAGAAAGACACAGATGAAGCCAGCCAGTCCATCATTATTTGTTATGAGAATGTCGGGATTGTCTTTGCGGATTGATTTAAAACCAGAAAGAAACATCGAGAAGTAATCGGTTATGCTTCTCGGTTCTATTTTTATCGTCTCGTTCGTATCGCTAATTGAATTGAGTGGTTCTTCCAATTTCCATTGGCGAGCATCTGTAAATCCAATGAAACTCATTTCCATATGGCGGGTCTTGGAGGCAATAGCATTAAAAGACAGCGTTGCCAACAATCGGCCATCAGTTCAATGAAGGTAGTTTTTATAAATCCAACCAAACAAATACGGAAAACGGTTAAAATATTATCTGAAGAATTTTCCTCTGATGGCCACGATGTGAAAATCCTTGCGCCTTCTGGGTTTAGTTATAGCCCTGAATCGGGAATAGATACTGTGACGTACCCAGCTTGGTTTATACCTGGAATCCGGTATACGCTTCCGAGTCCGCGTTTTCTCTTCCTATTACGTCGCCATATTACAACCGCCGACGCTATAATCGCAGTTTCCTGTATATATATCCCGACAGTGTTGAGTGTCCTGATGGCAAGAGCGAAAGGGACTCCATCGATCTTAACGGTTGATGCACTGCCGGGCGAAGAGTGGAAATACGGAAACTACGTCGTTGATACCGTTGCTACCGTATACACGAAAACGTTTGGACGGATTGCCCTCAAATTAGCTGACGAGGTGGTTGGGTTAGGAGACTATATCAAGGAAGACCTCTACAATTTGATCGGCAACCAACCCACAATTATCCCAAATGGGGTGGACGTAGACAGATTCCATCCCCGTTATGAAAAGGAGTCGAATGAAGATGTAGTAAACCTCTTATATGTCGGTAGGTTGGATCCGGTGAAAAGGGTAGATTTATTGCTACAAACAATCCAAATTTTGGGTTCAGATGTTGATAAAGAGTACCACCTGACAATAGTTGGTGAGGGGACGAAATTCGAACAATATAAAGATATGGCAGCATCGCTGGGTTTGGGGGATAAAATTAGTTTTGAAGGTTGGGTCGACCACGGCCTACTTAATAAATATTATAACCGATCGGATATTTTTGTTTTATCCTCGCGTTCGGAGGGTCAACCCTCCGTACTACTGGAAGCACAATCGGCTGGGGTACCAGTTGTAGCTCCAAAAACTGGAGGGATCGCCGAACTGGTTTACGCTGGAAGGCTTACGGATACGAATAACCCCAGGGAGATCGCCTCAGCAATAAGAGACCTGGTTGAAAGCGATGAAACTGCTCCAATAGAGGCAGCTAGAGAGTGGGTTGTTGAAAACTATTCCGCGAGGACAATGGCAGAGAGATATATCCAACTCTTAGAGAGAAACGGAGTTGACAGTTCAATAGACCGTGAGATGTGAGGAAGGCCCGAACTTGTAGTCCCGCAGTAGACCCCTTATAAACCAACTATATATGATTTAGCGGGTATTTGCCATATTTCCCCTATTTTCCTCATACCATTCCACAGTTTTACGAAGACCGATATCAAAGGCGGTATCCGCTTCCCAGCCGAAATACTCCCTGGCCCGAGACACGTCTAGGCGGCGTCGCATTTGACCATCCGGCTTCGACGTATCCCATTCGATTGCGCCATCGAAGTCCGTCACATCCGCGATCGTCTCGACGAGGGCGCGAATGCTGATCTCGTCGCCGCTACCGAGATTGACGGGATCACTCTGGTCGTAGCGTTCGGTCGCGTCAAGAATCCCCTCAGCTGCGTCTTCGACGTAGAGGAACTCCCGAGTTGGTTCACCGGTGCCCCAAGCAGTAATCGATTCGTCGCCACGTTCGCGCGCTTCGACGCACTTGCGGATAATCGCGGGGATCACGTGCGACGTTTCGAGATCGAAGTCGTCTCGAGGTCCATAGAGATTGACCGGCATCAGATAGATGCTACTGAAATCGTATTGCTTCCGGTACGCCTTCGACTGAGTGAGAAGTGCCTTTTTCGCGATCCCGTACGGTGCGTTTGTTGGTTCGGGATACCCGTTGAAGAGATCCTCTTCGCTGAATGGGACGGGCGTATTCTCGGGATAGGCACAGATAGTCCCGAGAATGGTGAATTTCTCGACATCGAACCGTCTGGCCATCTCAATCAGCTCAATGCCCATGATGGCGTTGTCGTAGAAGTACCGTCCCGGGTTGTCCCGGTTCGCGCCGATCCCGCCGACGGTGGCGGCGAGATGGATGACGATGTCTGCGTCGGAATCCTGAAAGGCGTGCCTGATGTCGCCCCGTTCGCGGAGATCATACTCATCGCTTCGAGGGATGAAGACTTCGACATCCTCCGAGCGGGATTCGAGGTCCTCCACGAGATGACTGCCGAGGAATCCGGCGCCACCGGTTACCATGACCGTTTTCCCGTCCCAGAAGTCGTGGTTCATCGCCAGTCGACCCTCCCGTACCACTGTTCACGATTCGTCGCGTACCAGTCGATAGTGTTCCGAACGCCCTGGCGCCAATCGACTTCAGGCTCCCAGCCCGTTTCTTCGTTGAGCTTCTCGTATCCGACGAGAAGTTCTTCAACATCGCTATCGCCGGGGCGATACCGGTCCTCTCGTTGGGTGATTTCAGGCCTGTCCCAGTATCCGTACTCGCTGCCTACTTCAAGAATGAGTTCAGTCCATTCCTGCATGGAAATGTTCTCACCGTACCCATAGACGTACTGTTCGCCGGGCGACCCTTCGAGCGCCACGTGCAAGTGTCCCCGGACCCCGTCACTCACGTAGCACATGTCACGTCGCGGCTGAAGATTCCCAAGTTCGACGATGTCCCGTTCGAGCGCCTGTGTAATGATGGTTCCCGTAATATACCTGGGGTTCTGGCGAGGACCGTAGTTGTTGAACATTCGTGTTGTGACGGTCGGTAATCCGTATCCATCGTGAAAGTTCATCGTCAAGAAGTCCGACGCCAATTTGGAGGTGGCGTAGATGCTCGTAGGATTTACGGGGGACCGTTCATCCAAAATAACACGTCCATCCTCTTCGAAATTATGCTTGTCCTGCATTTCTTCCTTGATATTCCCGTACTCTTCGCTTGTCCCGGCGGTGTCGATCTTTGCGACGTCCAGATCGAGGTCAACGATAGCCTGCAGAAGGTTCAGGGTTCCAGTGATATTTGTCTGGATGGTCTCGTACGGTCTCTCCCACGATTCACCGACGTGGGCCTGCGCGGCGAGGTGGAATATAAGCGAATCGCTGTAATCTCGGAATTGCGATAACGCTTCTCGGACAGAATGACTGTCCCGGAGGTCCCCACGGTGGACGGTTACTTCCTCGGACTGGTGAACGATGTTGTTCAACTCGCCGCTAGACGTCGCGCGAACGAAAACGTGTACGTCTGCGCCTGCATCAACGAGTCGGTCGGTTAGGTGAGAACCCACAAACCCATCTGCGCCCGTGACAAATACTGGCCTATCAACAACTTTGGAGTCAATATCCATTATCTGGGTGATATAGGTGACCCCACTTCTAAGTTGCTACTACCTGAATTGTCTTTTATAATGTCTCAGTATCGAAAGTCATTTCGCTAGGTCGGTATCAATAGACCTCATGGAGGTTCACGACGAAAGAATTCCGGACGAGCTTTTCTCAGAATTCATTGCTCATATGCCAGAGGTGTGCGTTGAACTAGTGGTGGAAAACAACGGCGAAATTCTCCTAGCAAAACGGACAAAGAAACCAGCAAAAGGCGAGTGGTTCTGGCCTGGAGGGCGCCTCTATAAAGGGGAGGAGCTCGAGGATGCTGCCCACCGTATCGCAGCCGAGGAGTTAGGAATAAACGTTGAGATAGTAGATCGACTCGGTGTTTGTTCGCACTTTTGGGAGACGAGTGCTGAAGAGAACACTACAGGTAGACATACTGTAAATATACCCTATCATGTAATCCCAGACGGTGCTGTCTCAGAAATTTCATTAGATGAGCAACATAGCAGGATTCGGTGGATTTCAGATGAAGATGAGAGCCTTCACGAATACGTGGAGCTCTATTTGGAAGACGCTAATCTTCTCTGACTTTGCGTCGATACCGCTATGCCTGAAAGACGAATTCATTCCCGTGTTTGCCTACGGGAAAATGTTCTAGCCACTTGCTTTAACCCACTACACGTACCGCGGCCACCCAACGAAATTCTATCACCATCGTCGACGGTTGTGGGTTAGATGTCGACGGCGTCAAGTAATTCAGTCACGAAAAACGGATTCAGCCTCGTTGGTTCCTTGATCGCCTGCACAGAATTACGCATTACGCAGTGTGGTTCCGACGAAGTTATACCGCCGCCCCGGTGAAACGTGTGTAGTAACCAATCAATATGCCTGCATCCGAGTCCGAATCGGTAACGCGACGCGACAAACTCGAAGCGTTACTTGACGTCGCCCGATTCAATCCCAAATTCACGGTGCTAATCGTCTTCTTGGGCCTCGTCGCTGCCGTACTGGAAGGCGTCGGTCTGAGCTTCATCATGCCGATCATCGAGATCGTCCAGATCGACGATCCGACGGCCCAAGCGGACGGTCTCATGGGTATGTTCGTCGCAGCCTACGACCTACTCGGCGTTCGGTTTACCCTCGGGACCGTCGTCGTCGGCGTTGCAATCGTTATGACGATCCGTTACACAACGAGTTTCGTCGTCGCATGGTTTCGTGAAGCGCTTAGAACATACTACATCCGGGACCTCCAGCTTCGCGCTTTCGACAACGCCCTCAGCGCAAAGGTTTCCTACTACGACGAGGAGGGCTCCGACGATATACTCAACGCGATTGTTACCCAGACCAACTACGCGGGTCGCGTAATTCAACGCGTCGTCAAACTGTTGGAGACGTTATTCCTTTCGCTCGTTTATATTTCGATCGCGCTCATGATCGCACCGCTCCTGACGATCTTCGCGGCTGGGATCCTCGGATTCCTCACCGTCTTCCTCCGACGGGTCGTCGAGCCGGGCTACGAAATCGGTGACCGTGTCGCCGAGGCAAACGAACGGCGCCAAGAGGCGGCCCAGGCCGGAACGCAGGGCATCCGCGACGTCCGCATCTTCGGCCTGGCGGACGAGCTGCGCCAGGACTTCGTCGATGCGATCGACCTGTTCACCTCCTCGCGAATTACGCTGCGGCGAAACCAGGCCGCGATCAACCAATTCTATCAACTCGGTGTTGCCGTCTCCGTCTTCGTACTCATCTACCTCGCACTGACGTTCGCCAACCTGTCGATTGGATCGCTCGGCGTCTTCCTCTTCGCAATGTTTCAGCTCGGTCCGAGGGTAAGTCAGGTCAACACACTGCTGTACAACGTCGAGAACGACCTGCCGCACCTCGTTCGGACTCAGGAGTTCATCGACGAACTTGCCCGGAAACAGGAACCAACCGACGGAACGCGAGACGTTCCGGAGACCATCGACCACCTCGAATTCGACGATGTCCACTTCTCGTACGACGAAGAGGAGCAGGTGCTCGACGGGATCGATTTCGGCGTGGATAAAGGCGAGTTCGTAGCCTTCGTCGGGCAGTCAGGCGCCGGGAAAAGTACGATCGTCTCGCTTGTCTCTCGGTTGTACCCGATCGACGATGGGTCGATCCGGGCTAACGGGATCGATATCGAGGACTACGACGTCGGTCAGTGGCGTGATCGTGTCGCCGTCGTTCGGCAGAACCCGTTCATCTTCAACGACACGCTGGAGTACAACCTGACGATCGGGAACCGAGAGGCGACGCGGTCCGAGCTTGATCGAGCCTGTGAGATCGCGAAAGTCGACGAGTTCTTCGACGAGTTGCCGAACGGATACGAGACGATACTCGGTGACGAGGGAGTCAGGCTTTCGGGCGGCCAGAAACAACGCGTCGCACTCGCACGGGCGATATTACAGGATGCCGAATTGCTGGTTCTCGACGAGGCGACCAGTGATCTGGACTCGAACCTAGAAAAGGAGGTACAGACGGCGATCGAAGCGATGGACCGCGAGTACGCAATCATCGCAATCGCCCACCGCCTGTCGACCGTCGAAAACGCCGATCGGATCTATACCGTCGAGGATGGAAAAATTATCGAAACCGGAACGCATTCGGAACTAATTAAAGAAAATGGACAGTATGCGGACCTGTACGCGATTCAATCGAGCGGGTAATTGATGAGAACGGAAAGATCGACCCGTCACTCGAACTCGGATTCGACGACACCGCGAGAGGGGATGCCGCACACACCCACGCAGACGTCTCGAAGGAAACCGACAACTCGGTACCGAACCGACCGTGGACATCCGCGAGAGCTTCGGAAAGCTCATCGAGTGGTATCGGGAGAACGAGGACAGGTGCGATCCGCTCGTCCGTTCATTTTGAAATTGGGCACCTCAGCCCGGAACAGGTGATCGCTGAACCTCGGACAGCTCGTACCCACTGGCTGGCCGGTCCAGAAAATGTAGTCACCCCAATCAAAAATTAATTTGATGCGATCACGAGAACCGTTCGAACAATATGGCCGCCTCCTCACAATCAGTATCCTCCTCATTGCTCTCGGTGGACTGTTTGTCGGGTCCGGTATGCTGTCGCCCGGCTCGGCAGCGAACAGCTTTCCAAGCGAGGAACAAGTCGGCCAACAGCCGACCGATTATATCGGCCAGCAGGTATTTTTGAAGGGCGATGTCGTCGAGACGGACCCGATCGTCATCGAAGTCAAACATGACGCTGGCTCGACCACAATCTCCGTCCGGGGGGCGACTGACGCCCTCCAGCCCGGCAGCGGTTCCATCGACCGGGGTGATGAAGTTTCGGCCTTCGGCACCCTTACTGGGCCGTCAACGCTTGTAGCCGAGCGGACGCTCACGAGAGAACCGTGGGAAGCGTGGTACATGTACGCGGTTTCGTTCTTCGGCGGCCTCTGGGTACTCGGTCGGTTCGTCACCCAGTTTCGCTTCGACCGCGAGACCCTCGCGTTCGTCCCACGTGACCGGCCACTCGCGGTATGGGGTGAACGCTAATGCCGGACGTCCTGGCCCACGTTCTGATCGGGTACACCATCGGGACTGTCCTCTCGATACACTACAATTGGGTAGGGCCCGAGTCGGTAACGCTCGTGATGATCGGTGCGTTGTCACCCGACTTCGTCAAGATCAGACTCCTCGTTCCGAGCGATACAGTTGCGTCACTCCTCGGCATCCCGTTTGCCTGGACCCCGCTGCACACCCTCGGCGGCTCCGCAATTGTCATCCTGCTGGGCTCGCTGGTGCTCGCACGGGAGTACCGCCGCCAGGTCATCGCCCTCCTCACGATCGGTGCCCTCTCCCATCACGCCCTCGATCTCCTGTTGCTCACCCCGACGGGCTACAGCTATGCCGTCTTCTGGCCACTGACCGAGTATCGAATACCGAGCGGCGGGCTCTACCGCAGTAGCGATCGCTGGCCGACCGTCGTGGCCGGGCTACTGGCCACGGTCGCTTGGTACGTTCGCTATCGGGGAGAGTCACGCTCCCAGTAACCACTGCGATGCCAAGTCAACTAGTACTCGCTCAATCTCCACTTTGGTTACCCCCTCGTCGATTCCATTCCTGTCTGCACTCCATCGTCAGGGCGGACGGCTCACCGTTGGTGGGTTGGAGGGCCGGATGGTCAGCCCCGTCAAATAAAGCCGATGACCGTGCGATGTCGGCAACAAGAGCGCACAACGTCGGCAGCTGACAAGGGTTCCCCTGGGCCCGAGTATTAGGGAGCGAACTATTCGAGGGTGGCTGGGAATTCATCCAATGGTATCGCGAGGGCGAGAACTGGGACGATAAACTCGTCCGGTTCTTGTGATCGATCAACAGCCCTGTTAGTATTCTGGTTCGAATGTTAGCGCATCCTATCAGCCATAGCCTCTCTTGTCAATATCGAAGATACGAACAGCCACCCTTTGCACCGATCGTACACAGACCGGTCATCGTACCCGCCGCTATAATCCACACCAGTTTTCAGTAGTTATAAATTATCCGCAGCCCTTGATAAGGATGGAAGCCACGCTCTCCGGCTTGCCGGAACGGGCAGAAATGCCCCGGGTGCTGGAGACACCCGAGACGTGGCTTCCAAACCCCGACGAAGGGTTTACTGAAGCCATGACCTGCTACAAACCGAACACGCATAAACCGTTCGCACAGCCCGCCTACCAGTCGTCTACGCCGACTGACGTGTCTCTTTGCCGGCCGTGGCCCCCGACAGGCCAACCCCACTACGACCCCATCACCCACATCCCAACCAACCCAACGGATTCCATCACCCTCGACCCGGCCCCGCCGACCGAACCCTACAGAAACGGCCTGATCAAACGCTCGACGTACCCGCCGTGCCCCAGTTGCCGCGAACCGATCATCACGATCTGGACCTACGGGCCCAACCATCACAACGCCGACCCCTGCGGCTGTCCGCTCTCCGATCACGACGTCGTGCACCTGGTGGGATCGCGATGACCGACGCATCCGACGTCACCGAGTCTGCCGACCCGGCTGACGCCGCCGACCGGACCCTCCCGCTGTGTCCCTACTGCGAGACCCCGATCGCCGCCGTCACCTCCACGGGTCCGCACACCCACAGCGCCAGCCCCTGCGGCTGTCGGCTCACGCTCGTCGACGTCCGGGCGATACGAAGGATATAGTCCGACAAGCGTTCTCGTCTCCACGACCGGACCCGATCGTCTCCGAGGCGGTGAGAGTTCCCGTTCGTCGCCACACAATTCGTGGTCCGAGTGATTGTAGCAGTGGCCCATCACCGACAAACAAACATGCCAAACACCTATGGTTCAACGGAGCCAACACCCGTGTATGTCGAGCGGCACGATCGATATCGACGAGTTCGAGAACGCCGAGGACGGCGAGTTCGAGAGACGGAACGACACCGAACGGATCGTCCTGTTCCTCGATGAGAACGATGACCGCGCGTGGAAGGCGTCATCGATCGCCGAGGCGCTCGAACTCAGTCCGGACGCCGTCAGTGCGATCCTCTCGCGGCTGAAAGAACGCGGTCTCGTACGCCACAAGCGCCCGTACTGGGCGATCACGGACGACGAAGAGCGACTCGAATCCGCCTACCGGCTTCACCAGCAGTACGAGACCGCAAACGAGCAGTACGGTGAGGAACGTCTCGAGGAGCTTCGGACCGACGAGATGGAGCCCGTACAGTGACTGCCTTCGAGGACCTGGCGCGAGGGGACATCGTCTGGGGAACCGATCCGCTCTCGGACAAAGGTCGCCCGCTGCTCGTTCTGGGGACGCCCCGGTTCCCGTCCCACGGCGTACAACTGATCACCGTACTGCTCTCCTCGAAGACCTACCACGAGGAGTCGCTCACGCTCCGGGACGAAGATTACGAGGCTGAATCGCTCGGTACCCGAAGTCACGCCCTTCCGTGGGCCCTCGCGACGCTCACCAGCGCCTCCGCGGTTGAATACCATCTCACGACGCTCGTCGATACACGCGTCGAGGACGTGGCGACGCAGTCGATCGGCTATCTTTCCGCCTGATCTGACGTCCCTCACCCTCGACCCGGCACCACCCATCGAACCGTACCGAAACGGCCTGATCAAACGCTCGACGTACCCGCCGTGCCCCAGCTGCCGCGAACCCACCACAACGCGGATCCCTGCGGCTCTCCGCTCTCCGATCACGACGTCATGCACCTGGTGGCCTCGCGATGACCGACGCCACCGAACCCGCCGACGCCACCGACCAGACCCTCCCGCTGTGTCCCTATTGCGACGCCCCGGTCACCGACATTACCTCCGCGGGTCCGCACACCCACTCCGCAAGCCCCTGCGGCTGTCGGCTCACGCTCGTCGACGTGCAGGGGATGCGAGAAGTGTAGTCCGACGATAGAAGTTCCACCCATCTGTTCGGCTCAGATTCGACGGATCACTCCCGAACGACGGTGGCTGGACCGACGGCGCCGGCGACCTGTAATTCGGCGTCGAAGGAAACGAGTTTTGCATCGTGAGTACGCGCACACGCCAGAATGAGACAGTCGATCGGGTAGAGGAGGGTGTCCGTCTGAAGCTGGTTGGCGGTCATCATATCTGATGCGTCGGGGATCACGATGCGGACGTCAGTCGTGATTTCGTCCTGGATCTCGTGCGCTCGCGACGCTGTTTCTTTGTCAGAACCGAGCGAAGTTCCATGAGGTTCATCGTCGACGTGAGGAACTCGTGATCGGCGTCAAGCAGTGCCGTGGCAGCGGACCCCGTTTCAGGCTCGTCGGTCACCGCCGCGATGAAGCAATTCGTGTCAAGAAAGAGTCTTATCGTCGTTCCCGAAGCGAACGAACTTCTTCGACGGAGTCGACGTCGAGTTCGGCTGCCATTCCACGGAGTCGAGTTCCCAGGGGCTCGCGCTCAGTACCCGTCGTATCGTTCGAGCGCGCAAATTCGCTCGCTTCGTCGGCGAACACTCCCATGGTGAAGGACAGGTGTGCCACCGATAAAACAGTTCGGTACGAACCTGATGTCGCTCCCGTTCCGGGCCCTGGTGAATGGGCGGTGTTCAGATAGGCGAAGGTAGCCGGCACAGGAGGCCCGGGCGGGAATAAAAGGGGCTGGTTCTCTCGACGAACCCCGACGACGCAAGGACCGCAGGGAACGAACGCAGTGAGTGACCGAGGACCACAGCGAGTCGTGGGAGTCGAGAGAACCAGGGGCTTTTAAAGCGATTACGGCGATCCGATTACTCGCAGTATTATCTGAACAGCGCCGAACCGACTCACTCCGAAAATCCGTCGAGTTTCCGTGTGATCGTCGCGTAGACGTCGGGCGCACAATACCACCCCGCGTCGATCATCGCATCGATCGCGGTTCGAGCGTCGTCGACGCTGAGTGTCCCGTCTTTCACGAGGTTCAGGACCAGATAGGCCGTCCCGCGGGTTGTGATACCCTCGGCAGCGGCGACGTCGCGGCCGTACTGTTCGTCTATCACGGCGATTCCATCGCGCTCGTCAGCACACGCGAGGACGGCACAATCAGCGTCGCTGAGGTGCTCGTTCGTCTGCAACCGCGACAGGAGGGGAGTGGTATCAACCGTGATGACGGTGAACTGTTCGGCAGCGACGGCTCGCTCGATGCGGCGGGCATCCGGATACCCCGCATCGAGGCCAGTTTCGACGACCTCCTCGTAGACGCGCTCGGGGATGACGCGTGGCTCCTCGTAGTGTTCGAGGAGCGTCAAGTGATCAACCGTCGCGAGGTAGATCAGCGGGGTCGCGTCGAAGACCCACATTCACAGCGCCTCGAGATCCTCGTCGACGTGATCGCCCCCTACCCAGGTCACGTCACGCTCGTTGGCGAGTTGCGCGAAGTCCCAGACGGACATCTCTGCCAACTCGGCCGCCCTGGTAAACGTGATGGTCCCGGCCGCGAGTTGATCCAGTGCTCGTTCGCGACGCCATTCCTCGAGTCGCTCGGAGAGAAGCTTCCGAACGGCCGTACTCCGGTCGAGGTTCTCGTCCTGGAGATACGCGTCGAGTTCGTCCTCCAACTCGTCGGGCACGCGCGCCGAGATCGTTCCCATGGTGTATACAAAATATGCATCGTATACAAACGCTTCGGTGCTGTACGCCGGCGCCCGGACGATAGCGGTCAGGAGCGACGCGCAACTACCCACGACACGATCGTGTCTGGCATCCAGGAGAGACGGGCCAATCGGTCCGCGCCCGTCCGTCCTCGAGAGGCCACTTCGGTGCGAACTGCCGGCCGTGATCGATCCAGCCGAGACTGATTCTCGATCCGATCGACTGCGATGACGGCGAGTCGGATGGCGGGTTCCTCGAGAAGCGGGCCTGGCAACGGAGGTGTCGGCTCACACTCGTCTACGTGCAGGGGATGCGAGGGGCGTAGTCCGACAACCAGTCCGCCCAGACCAATTGCCCGATTCGTGTTCGTTGGAATCGCTGTGTGCCACGTCGGTCAGCGGGTTACGGTGGCCCACTGAAGCGATCGAATCCGTCCGCCCACGGTCGCCGGATACGGACGACTGAAATCGCTCGTTCGTCGAGAAACGGGCCCACCGACGGCGCAAATCGGCCATCGCGGGGGAAGAGCGCCAGGGACGTCGAAATGATCGTCACGACATGGGACCGTCCAGACGTACGCGCTCGCACCGATCGACGATACGGTCGCTCCAGTTTGAGCGTCGGCGGGCAGGGAACCGCCGAACGCAGATGGCTTTCTGGGGGAGATACATCTTTGTGGTGTCGCGATAAACTGTCATCCATGCACGGGTCCGGCCTCGACGGGGAGACGATCGAGGTGCTAGAACGCGTCCTCGGCGAGCACGGCGTGTCATTCGCGATGGTGTTCGGATCGGGTGCCCGAGGAACGATGGACGAGGAGAGCGATCTGGACGTCGCGATCGAGTTCGATACCGTTCGGCCGACGGACGACGGCTACAGTGAGCGGTATCTGCGACTGCAGACGGCGCTCGAAGCGACGCTCTCGATCCCCGTCGACGTGGTCGACGTCCATGCGATGGAACCGCGGTTCGCCAGCGTTGCGTTCGACGAGGGACGCCTGATTCGTGGCACCGAGTCCCGAAAGGCCGAGTTAGCGGAGTGCTACGCCGGCGAGGCGCCGTCGGTGACGAACGCTCGCGAGCGGGTGCGAGCGGCAGTCGAACGACTGCAGGATGGCACGGTCGGATGAGTGACGACGATGGCCTGTCGGCGGAGCGAGCCACCCGAATCGCCGATGCGATAGAAGACATCGAGCGGAACGTGTCCGGTCTCGAGCGGTACCAGAAACTCTCGCGATCGGAGTACTGTGCGGACGAGGCGCTCGAACAGCGCGAGGCCGTCGAACGGAAGTTCGAGAAATTGATCGCCGCAACCGTCGACGTCGCCGAGACGATCCTCGCAGCCGAAGGCACTTCGGTTCCCGGTCGGAGAAAGGATACGATCGCGGGGCTCGAACAACGTGATATAATCGAAGAAGACCTCGCACAGCAGTTACGCGACGCGGTCGGGTTTCGGGACGTCCTGGCGCACACGTACGGCCCGGTAATCAACGATGATATCGTCTACGATGCGTTACAAACCGGTCTCGATCGGTTCGTTGGGTTCGCCGAGGCGGTCGAGTCCTATCTCGACGATGCGATCGAAGACTAATCCTGCGAGTAAGCGCCCTAGGCGGTGGCGGTTTGTAACGAGCAGCCCATTCGATTGAATACCGTCTCACGAGGCTCGTCGATACACGTATCGAAGATGTGGCAACACAGTCGATCGGCTACCTCTCTGCCTGATCGGACATCCATCACCCTCGACCCGGCCCCGCCGACCGAACCCTACAGAAACGGCCTGATCAAACGCTCGACGTACCCGCCGTGTCCCTCCTGCCGCGAACCGATCATCACGATCTGGACCGACGGTCCGAACCATCACAACGCCGATCCCTGCGGCTGTCCGCTCTCCGATCACGACGTCGTGGACCTGGTGGCCTCGCAATGACCGACGCCGACGTCACCGAGTCTGCCGACCCCACGGATGCCGCCGAGGGGACCTCCCGCTGTGTCCCTATTGCGAGACCCCGATCGCCGCCGTCACCTCCACGGG
Organism: Halovivax limisalsi; assembly: GCF_023093535.1. Taxonomy (NCBI): domain Archaea; kingdom Methanobacteriati; phylum Methanobacteriota; class Halobacteria; order Halobacteriales; family Natrialbaceae; genus Halovivax; species Halovivax limisalsi. Next base: position 759,500 of record NZ_CP095757.1, on the reverse strand, counting down.
TCCGCACACCCACAGCGCCAGCCCCTGCGGCTGTCGGCTCACGCTCGTCGACGTGCGGGCGATGGACTAGCGACTCCGATCGAGACCGCGAAATCGCCTACGATCGATATAGTGGTATACAATCGCCTCGGTCGCCGGCGTGCGAGTAACGATGTCGGGGTGACGGGCCCAACCCGTCGACCCTGACCGAGTGACAGCCACTGGGGTCGCGTCTCTCGTCACTCGAGTCTCGCGAGGATTTGAGAAACGTAGGGACTGTTGTCCCAGCTCCGGTGGGTTCCAATCGCCGTAATGAGGGTGCGGGCCGCCTCGTCCGTCACGTGGTCGTTTCGAGCGTAGTCTCGGAGGAGGCGCGGTGTCGGGACGATGCGTGGCCCCTGGAGTGCGGCGTGGACGAGCGCGAAGTTCGTGCCGCCAAACTCGTCGGTGAGGAAGCCGTCGACGTCGAGCGCGTTCGCGAGCACGATCCCGTCCGTCTCTCCGTCGTCGAGGCCGAACGTCGGTCGCGAATCGGGCGGTTCCGGGCGCTCGTACGGGTCGTCGACCGTGTAGTGGTCGCGCGCGGAGAGGACGGTCCCGGCTGCGTCGCCGTGGATGTCGTCGTACTGCGCGATTGTCCGCAGTTCCGAGACGACAGTCGGCGGTACCGTTACGGTACCGGAGGTGAGGAGGTACCCGAGCGGGTCCGGAGCTGACTCGGTATCGTAGTCGGCGTCGACGCGGGGGACGGCGAGACTGACGAGCGCGCTCGTATCGGCGACGGTCGTTCGAAGGCGCCCCTGGCTCATCGCTCGTCGTCGGCACCGGACGGCTCGGACGCGTAGATGTCGGCGTCCGCATCGGGCGCGGAGAGATCGAGGGGTTCGTCCTCGAGATCCGCTTTGAGGAGCCGAAGCCGCTGGGCGGTCTCGGCCCCGACGAGTCGTTTGACCGTCTCGAACTCCAGCTGGTCGTCGTAGTACTTCGTCGCGACCAGTTCCTGAAACCTCTCGCTCTCCGCCGTTGTTTCGAGGTACTCGCGGATCGCCTCGACGAGGAGATCGGTACGATCCGCGTCGTAGAGGTCGGCGATCGCATCGAGTCGCTCCACGAGATACTCCGGGGACTGGAAGTGGACGCGTCGGGGTTCGTCGGCGGCACTCATAGTATGTGCAGGTTCTGCACAAAGGCTATTAGAGGTTGTGCCTCGATGTACGCTGTTTGGGTGCGCGTAGCCGATCGATCACCGACGTCACGTCCACCGGCCCGCACCCACTCCGCGCGACCCTGCGGCTGTCGGCTCACGCACGTCGACGGGCTGGCGATGCGGTGATGTCCAGAGGCATGTGGCATCTGAGATAGTTACGCCCAGCCAATTGGCCGATTCGATCGAGTCGCCGTGCGCCACGACGGTCAGGGTGGTTGCGTTGCCAACACAGTCCTGGCGCAACCATACCGTTCGTCCACACGGTCACCGTGCGGGATCGAAATCGCGCGGGTGTCGAGAGACACACGAAGCGACGACGGCGATACGGGACCGTGGTACGACGGGACGTGGGTTGCCAGGGCTGTCGAAATGACCGTCACGAGGCAACGACGTGGAGCGAACGTCGGGAAGATGAACCGTCGAAAACGGGACCGCAGGACGAAGCAACACGGGCGGTGGCTCGAACGGGGCGAGCACCGTTCGTCAACAGGCGAAAGCTCCGGCGGCACTGGGGATCTCCGATTCGATCGGTCACGAACGACCGCCGATCTTTCGAACGACAGCGCGAGTCGCGGGCAGCGCTGAACGGTCTGTTCCGCGAGCGGTGCGAGTAGTTCGAGACTGCCTTCGTATATCAGAAACCGGGACCGCCCGTGAGGGGGCCGCTTTGGGCCGTGAGCAGAGCCTTATCGGGCGAGTGGCGTTCGAACCGGTCGCAGGAAGAGAGCACACTCGTCCGTATCTGAACAGCGCTGATCACGGTTGCCCGAATGCTTAATACGCTCTCACCGAAGGAGAAAACACAGTGATGAGCGACGTACAGAGTCGGGTCCCGGCGCAGCAAATCGATATCGCGACCGGTACCGATTGCGCCGAGGTGTAGGAGAAGATGGACGACAGGCGTAAAACCGATACCGACGAAATGCATGGGATGGAACACCGATGAGCGTTCCAAGGCGAGACACACGTCCATACGAAGCCGACGATCCCCTGTTGGACCTGGTCGGCGATACCCCACTCGTTCGAAGTCCAACGAATCAAAATGTATTGTGCAAACTCGAAACGGAGAACCCGACTCGATCGATGAAAGACCGAGTGGCAATGGGGATTCTGGTCGAGGCCAGTTCAGAATACGATTTCGATACGGTCGTCGAAGCGAGTTCCGGTAACACCGCCGGGGCGGTCGCGTTCGTCGCCAACCGATTGGGACTCGAGTGTCACGTGACGTGTCCCGAAACGACCAGCCAGCAGAAGATCGGCTATATGAAGGCGTTCGGCGCAACTGTTCACTTGTGTCCGTCTGTGGACGAAGAACACTCCGAGCACTATCACAGCGTGGCCAAGGATCTCGTGGACGAGCACGACGCGTTCTTCGTGAATCAGTACGAAAACCAGGCGAATCCCGAAGTGCACTACCGGTGGACCGGCCCGGAGATCTGGCAACAGGCCGGCGAAACCATGACCCACCTCGTCTGCGCCATGGGAACGGGCGGAACGCTCAGCGGAGCGGCACGGTTCATCAAAGAGCGAGCGCAAGAACGAGACGCCGACGTCAACATCGTCGGCGTCGACGCAGAGAATTCGAACATCTCCGCCGCGTTCGACGGTTCGGAATACGGTGAGTACGATACGGAGGTCGAAGGACTCGGAAAAGGACGGGAACTCCCGACGATGTGGTTCGAGTACATCGACGAAGTTCGGAACGTCTCCGATGACCGGGCCTTCGAGCAGGCACGATCGGCTGCCGTCGATCACGGCCTGCTGATCGGTCCGAGTGCTGGCGCCGCCCTCTCCGTTAGCCACGACATCGTGGCCGAAGAACCCGATTCGACGGTCGTCGCGGTCGTCTGCGACGGCGGGGAACAATACTTCCAAACGTTGTTCGGATCCGATAACCGCTCCGATGAGTGAACCCGAGGTACTCGGCGTGCTCGGTGGAATGGGACCACGGGCAACGGTCAATTTCGTTGAAACGCTGATCGACGAGACGCCAGCCGAAACCGACCAGGAGCACATTCCGACGATCGTGTACAACGATCCGACGATTCCGGACAGGAACGCCGCAATCTTGGACGGGGCGGAGAGCCCGTTGCCAAAACTACGGACGATAGCACGGAACCTCGAAGCCCAGGGGGTCGACGCGATTGCGATCCCGTGTAACACCGCCCACCATTATTACGACGCGCTGACGGCTTCAGTGGACGTCGAGATACTAAATATGGTTCAGGCAGTTCGGGAGACGGTGGAATCGGCCGGGGTGAGCAGTGTGGGAATCCTGGGAACGACGACCGTGCTCGAAGCCGGAATCTATCGGGACTATTTCGCGGATTCGACGGTCGAACTGATCGCGCCAGAAGCGAGGGAGGCCGTGATGGACGTGATATATGCGATCAAAGAGGGAGAACACGACAGCGCACAAACGACGTTCGAATCGATAATCGCCGACTTCGAACGCCAGTCAGTCGATTCACTCATCATCGCGTGTACGGATCTATCCGTCCTCGACGTGCCCGATTCCACGACCACGTACGATTCGTCGCGGATTTTGGCGATCGAATGCGTATCGAGGTTCGGCCGAGACGGAAGGGAGAGTCAGGAAGCGTAAACGGATAAAACGGCGAATCCAGATTGGGACATACCGAACTATGGCCAGGTTTCATCTGACGGACGACCCCGATGCGTTCGATCGAGCGAACGGGTTACAGGAAACGGCGGGGTTAACACCGTATGCGACGGTACGCGAACGCGATCATTACATCTCGACGTACGAAAAGCGGGCAATCGACACCGAGAATTTCCGTGCGTTCGAGAACGGGGATTTCGTCGCGGTTATCGGAACGCTGTTCTGTGGGGACAAGCTCGGCGGTGCAGCGTTACGCGACGTCTATACGTTATTCACCGACGGCTCACTCAAAACCGTTCGAGAAGCATGCTTCGGACATTATACGGTCCTCGTCAAGCACGGGGAGACGATCACCGTCTTCACCGATCCCAACGGCGTATCCGAAACCTATTACGCCGAAGACTCGAAGTGGTTCGTTTCAAATTCGCTCGCGATTACCGCACAGTGTCTGGACGAGCGAACCGTCGACCAGTTCCGACTGATTCAAAAAGCTATCGAGTTTGCAGAGGTTTCGAGGGAGACGCTCTATACGGGCGTAAACCGGCTGCTCGGTACCGAGAAACTCGTTATCGATCTGGGTGCGGGAACGCTTTCGACCGAACCCGCTCGGATACCGGAGACCGACTGGAATTACGACGACCGGTCCTTCGATGAAGTGGTCGAAACCCACGCGGCACTGCTCTCCCAGCAGTGTAAACACGTGGTGAACGGGGCCGGCGCGATAGGAATACAGGCCACGGGAGGTCTCGACTCCCGAATGGTCCTCGCCAGCGTGCTGACCCATGGACACGAACCAACGATTCTGTACGGCGTGGGGAACTCGAACCTCACAAACACCGAAACCGCTGACCTCGAAGTGGCGAAAGCGTACGCTGACAGGTACGACCTCCGATTTTCTCGAATGGATTGGACCGGTGACTACCCGCTTTCGAGCAAAACGCTCGAAGAGCAATTCCGCAAGTACGGATTCCGGTATCGCATGTACGGGGCGACACCCTCGGTCTTCGACTCCCTCTCGAGTGATCTGCCGTCCGACATCCAACTCACGATGAGCGGATACGGATTCGGGACCGTCTCCAACGCCTATTATTGGGAAATGGAAAATCGGACTCCCATAACGATTCGCGAAATCGTCACGGAGGTATTTTCCGCAATAGATCAGTTGCGCGGCGAATTCACCGCGTCGGAAGCGTACCTGGATGCACTTACGGAGGACGCGGGGTCGTTCCTCGCTGAGTACTGGGACTCGGTCGATGCAGAAAGCGCGTTGTCGTTAGACGAATTCGTCGAGGCGATACAACTGCTGAACGGAAAATCACAGTCGAAGTACGTCAACACGGTGAACGAGTTCACGTACCATCTCGCACCGCTGGCGACGTATCGGATTAGTCAGTCGGTTCTTTCCTTCCCGGAAGCGTATCGACGCGGAGAACGAATTCGGGTAGCGGTCCTCGAACAGCTGTTCGAGGACATTTTGAACGTCGACATGTTCACCGGGAGACGGAACGCAAAAATTACGGACGAAGGAGAGATCGATCGCACACAAACGATCGCGCAGCGGATTGCGGAGGTACTCCCGGATGCCGCTGTCGACGCGATCGAACCGCTCTATACGTCGGTGACGAGTCAACCACTGTCGGACCCCGATAGTGAGATACTTCGGCAGGATATCAGACAGATACACGCCAATGAGGTACTCGGAGACCTGTTCGACATCGAACACAAACCCCGGGATATCCGGTATCCGGCCCGTCTCTCCCTGGAGTCGCGAGCAGTCGACATGATCGGATACGATACTATCGATCGGTCGTGAATCGAGAAGGGGACGCACGTAGCTCGATTTTCGGATTGGAGAACCCGGTTCGGCCGAATTCACGGCGACCACCTGCGGCGGTGCAGTCCTGCTTGCGTTCCGAGTCACGCATCGACAAGGTTGCGTCCGAAGGACGACGAACGCGGGAGACGCTCGGTACCTGTGAGTGACTCGGTCGCCATGGGATCAATTACTACCGCGGTATTCGATCGAGAGCGAATAAGCGGCTCTCAGAAGCTATAAATATCCGAGATCTCGGAGACGGTTTTCGGTGGCCTCCGACGTTGAGCGCTCTGCATCGCGCTCTACAGGTGAGTGCGTGTTGGGTTTCGTTCCACACATCGCGGCGTCGACCTCGTACCAGGGGACGACTCGAAGGTGGGGGTGTGGGATCTCCGGATGGTCCCAGAGACCGAACTCACCGAGCAGCTCCCCGTGGTCTGCAGTAACGACGACCGGACAATCCACGCGCTGGACTAACGTCCGAACGGCTGCTAATGCCGCGTCGAGGTTACCACGATAGCCGTCCCTGAGGGCGGCCTCATCCTTGATCCCGCTTCTGAGAAGCGCTTGGTATCCCCGCTGATTGGAATCGGCAACGGTGAGGTCGTACTCGAGTTCTTCCCCCCAAGTGATGTCGTAGTGTAGTTTCTCTTCGAGCGTGATAGAATCGTTTTCCGTCATAAACGTGGCCTTTTCCTCGGGAGAATACGATCCATCGACCGTCGACTCCTGGTACTCCAATACGTAATCGGAAAATTCGTTCTCGCCGACGAACGGGAGGTGGGGTTGCATGTAGTGAACGACGAGTCTGGTCGGCTCCGGTCTGGCGGCTTCCTCCAGTGCGACGTTCGTTACGTCCTCGGGCAATACGGTACGTGCGTCCGGATCCCACGCAAAATTGTAGACATCGACGAACCGCTCCACGTGGTCGGCTGCACAGTACGTCGAATACCCGAAATCGCTGTTCCGCGGTGAGTACTCGAAGTCACCGATAATGGGATTCGAACTCACGTATGTAAGCGAGTACTGGTCCGTCCATACGTTCGGCCCCCACTGAGGAGTGAGACTGCCTGGACTCCACGTTCGTTCGATCGTTCCCTCGAGGTAGTCCGACACCTGACGCTCGAAATAATCGAATCTACATGCGTCGAGCACGATTAGAACGAATTCATCGTGGTCCGATATGAAATCGTGAATCCGGCGTTCCTGTGCCGGGGGGCGATGCAACCATTTGTACAGATGACCGTAACCGCCTAATACCGATTCGGAGAGTCGGCGGAGAAGGTAGGGGGGAACCTCTCGGGGGTTGCGAAGGCCTCGCTTAAGGAGCGTACCGACGTTTCGACCCATCGTCCCTCTGTGTCGCTTCCAGTGGCATATACATTCGTATTCTACGAACGCGAGTCGGACGAACCCGGAGGCGGGCCACGATTGCCGGCGGTGAAACTGCGTAGAAGGGGATTACCGACAACCTCGGCACGACGGGTGCAGCGTGACCGGTGGAGAAAGGTGAGCGTGAAATACGCGATGACTCTGAGCAGACGAGGTGTAACCGCAGTTATGGAGAGGTAAACTTTCCCCCGGGTTATACTTATATTGATGTGATTTTTAGCATATTAAAATTGGTTTGTGAGGAATCATAGGTGGGAATCGTAAGTCGGCGCCAAATTAACGAATAGATATATAAGCCCATAGTAACACTCGGGGGTATGCGTCGGTGTCACGAATGTCTGATGGCGGAGTCCAAGCCGGGCGTGGAACTGGACGAAGACGGTGTGTGTCCGGCCTGTCGACGAGCGGCAGATCGATCTGGAGTTGATTATGATGATAGGTTCAACCAATTAGAAGCGCTGGCCGAGAAATACCGGCGCAAAGACGGCCAGTACGATTGTATTATCCCCGTGAGTGGTGGGAAGGATAGTTACTACCAAACGCACGTGATGGCCGAGGAACTGGAAATGAACCCCCTCCTAGTTGCCGTGAAGGATAGTTACAGCCGCACGGCGGCGGGAGAGCACAACATCCGTAACCTGAGAGAGCAGTTCAACTGTGATCTCATCACGGTGGAGATGGGGATAGAGACGGAACGAAAGATGACCCGCGCGGCGTTCGAGGGGGAACTGGGATACCCCATCTGGGCAACGGAACGGGCGATACAATGCGTTCCCCTACAGATGGCAATAAATTTCGATATTCCATTTATCATCTATGGAGAGAATGTCAGCTGGGAGTACGGCGGTGTTCTCGAAGCGGACGAAGAACCATACAGCGCCATGAGCATGGTCGAGAACAACGTTGCGGAACCCGTAGAAATGGAGTACTGGCTCGACTACGGGCTCTCAGCGGAAGAGCTCAATATGATCGAGTACCCGTCGATCGACGAGATCGAATCCTCGCAGCTCGAACCCGTTTTCCTGAGTTACTTCCAGCCGTGGGACGGATACGATAACTACCAACTCGCCAAGCGGTACGGGTTCAGAGACTTATCAGGCGAGTGGGATAGAGCGGGGTACATCGACGACTTCGATCAGATCGATACCATTGGGTACCTGATCAACTACTTCCTGAAATACGTTAAACTCGGATTCGGCCGAACGACTGACGTGGTGGGCTACTGGCGACGGAGCGACCACTTCGACCTCTCACGTTCCGAGGCGCGAGCGTTGATCGAAGCGAACGACCACAAACTCGATCAGACGATTCTCGATGACTTTCTCGAATTTGCTGGATACACGGACCGGGAGTTCTGGGAGATCGTCGAAGAGCACAAAAATGACGAACTGTTCGAGGGCTCGTTTTTGAGCGGCCCGATACCCAAACCCGAGAACGATTTCGAAAACTTCGATTGACGGACCCGCTCGAAAGCCGAATCACTAACCGATCGATCGGTCAGACCCCCGTTATAGACTGAGTAGCTCCTCGGACCGGCTGCCGGCCCCGTGCCGTCTCGAACACTCACCACGGTCGGCGGAGCGGGTGCCGATCGAAACGGGGGCCGAGACGGAGAACTGGTTTCATGCCGCGATGACAGTCGCGTCTCTGCGAGCTGCCGGGGGAATTGCGGCGTCCAGCCACCGCGACCCCAGGTCGATGTGTTAGGCGTACAGCGCGCAGTATGAGCAAGGAGAGAAGGACAAGCTACTTCGGACCGCGGGTCTTCAACGAAACGCATGGCAACGAGCGTCGTGTCCATTATCTCGACGAGATCTCAATACGCCCGTATCAAGACCGTGCTCACTGCACTGCAAGAGTCACCGGAGATCGATCTTCGCCTGGTTATCACGGGCGGGACGCTCGTCCATCGGTTCGGTAACCTGACCGAAACGATAGAAAGCGACGATCTCGAGATCGAGAAGAAGATCCACACGTTGATTGAGGGGGACGAACCCGTGACACAGGCAAAAACGACCGGGATTGGACTCGTCGAGTTTGCCACTGCCCTCGACGAAATCGATCCAGACGTGGTCCTGATGACGGGTGATCGCTACGAGACCATGGCATCGACGCTCGCAGCATCCTATCTCAACGTCCCCGTTATTCATCTCGAGGGCGGAGAACTAACCGGATCGATCGACGATAAAGTTCGCCACGCTACCACGAAACTCGCAGATTATCACTGTGTGTCGACGGGCCGAGCCGAACGGATCGTCGACGAGCTCGGCGAACCAGCGGACCGAATCTACAGAACCGGGTGTCCATCGATAGACATCTGCCAGCAGATAGAAGCCGACGGGAGGACGAATTACGACCCACAGCAGGAGTACGGCGGAGTCGGATCCACCGTCGACGTCTCGGACGAATATATCGTCGTCCAGTACCATCCCCTCCCGACCGAATACGAAACGAATTACGAAAAGGCACGGACCGTCCTCGATGCGTACGCCGCTCTCGACGTACAGGCGTTCTGGTTCTGGCCCAACATGGACGCAGGAACCGATCAGGTCTCGAAGGCGATCAGGGAGTTTCGCGAGCAGAACGGATCGAAGCAGGTCCGGTTCTTCATCAATCTCGACCCGCACGACTATTTGACGGTGGTCCGGAATTCGTCCTGCATGGTCGGGAATTCGAGCGTCGGGATCCGTGAATGCTCGTTCTTTGGCGTCCCGACCGTCAATATCGGTGACCGCCAGCACGCACGCGAACGGGGCCAGAACGTGATCGACGTCGAATGCGACCGTGACGAGATCGTCACCGCCATCGAGACGCAGTTGCGTCACGGCCGATATCCGAAGTCGGACCTCTACGGAGACGGAACTGCAGCGGACCAGATAGCAACGCTCATCCCGAATCTAGATATTTCCCTGAAAGGGCCGATGACGACGACTGCGCTCGACGGCGTGACCGAGGGGGAGCTGCTGAACCATGAGTGAGCGATCGGTCGTCGGTATTGTTCCGGCCAGAGGCGGTTCGAAGGGCATCCCGAGGAAGAACGTCAGAGAACTCGCCGGACGGCCATTGATCGCCCACTCGATTCGTGCAGGAACCGCGGCGAACTCCGTCGATACGGTTATCGTTTCGACGGACGACGAAGAAATAGCAGACACCGCAGAAGAATACGGTGCACGGGTTCCGTTTATGCGACCGCCGACCCTGGCAACCGACGAAGCGCCGACGAGTCCGGTGATCGCACATGCGCTCGAAACGCTCGCCGAGGCGGGCGAAACGTACGACGATTTCGTGCTGTTACAACCGACCTCGCCCCTCCGGACGGCTGCCGACGTCGACGACGCGTATTCTCACTACAGGAACCGGGACGTCGACTCGCTATTTTCGGCCTATCCGACGACAGAAACCCGCTGGAAGAAGACCGAACAGGGGGCGATACGACGAAATTACACCGATGCGAGCAAGCGACGACAGGATCGAGAGCCCGAGTGGGTCTGTAACGGCGGCATCTATATCACGGCCGTCGACGCGTACTGGGAAACGGAAGAGATACTCACCGGCACGACGGCCATCTACGAGATGGACGAAATCACATCCATCGACATCGATACGCCGTTCGATTTATGGCTGGCAGAACAGGTGATGACGAGGTGGAACCGATGATCGAAATCGGCAGTTCGACGATCGGAGCGGGAGCGAAACCGTACCTCATCGCGGAAGTCGGTATCAACGCGTGGACGGACCGTCGTCTGGCCAAACGATTTATCGAAGTCGCCGCGGAGGCGGGGGCCGATGCGGTAAAGTTCCAGACCCACATCGCGGACGCCGAGATGGTCGAATCGGCGATGAACGAAGTGGGGGCAGGTGAGGTCTACGAAACCGTACGCGAGTGTGAGTGGTCGGTGGAGGATCACGAGGAACTCCAGTCGCACGCTTCCGAAAACGGAGTCGCGTTCCTTTCGACGCCGTTTTCGGTCGAGGCAGTGGAGATCCTGGAGGCCATCGACGTGCCAGCGATCAAGATCGGGTCGGGTGAACTGTCCAACCGAGAACTACTGGCGCGGGCCGGAGAGACGGGCAAACCGTTGCTCGTTTCGACCGGTATGCACACCGAGGAAGAGATCGCCGAGGCCTGTGCGTTCATCGACGACGTGGCAGCCGACTTTGCGCTCTTTTATTGCGTTTCCGAGTACCCGACAACCGCTGCCGATTTCGACTTCGGAACCATCGACCGACTCCGGGAACTGGCGTCCGTTCCGATCGGATTTTCGGATCATTCGACGGGGGCCGAAGCCGCAAAAGTCGCGATCGGAAACGGGGCTGCGATGGTCGAGAAACACTTCACCATCGACCGCCGGCTGCCCGGTCCGGACCAATCCGTCTCGGTCGAACCCGACACGTTCGAGGACCTCAGTTCGTTCGCCAGGTTGTACCACGAGACGTCCGGGCAAAAGGACGGATTGCAGGGTGAAGAAGCAGCCGTGAAGTCCTGGGCGGAACACAGTATCGTCGCATCTCGAGACATCGAGCCTGGAGAATCGTTTTCGAAGGAGAACCTAACGACGAAGCGGCCTGGAACCGGGATACCGGCGCGGGAGTATTTCACTGTGTTGGACGAGAAGGCAGCCGAACGTATCCGCGCTGGAGAACTGATCGCCGACGACCAGATCGACCGGGAGACGGATTGATCGGTCCCGAAAACGGGAGACGATTCGGCACTGTGGTCGCATTCACGTCGGCCGACGCGTGGTTCGGACGAATGCTACTGCCGGCGAAGACCTCGAACGATACGACCGCAACGCGAGCACACCCGGAGCCCTTCGAAGGAACCGATGGACGGTGTCGGCCCGTCGAATCGCGTTTCGAAGCGCCGAACGATATCTCGGGAGAACCGATCCGGTCGCTGAAACGCGGAGTGCGACGGACGCCCGTGGCCAGGTCCGCACCTACCCGCTCGACTGAATGGCGTATAGATCTGCGTACTGGCCGTCCAATCGAATTAGCTCGTCGTGCGTCCCGGTCTCGATTATCTCGCCGTCGTCGACAGTATAGATTCTATCCGCGTTCTCGACCGTCGATAGCCGATGGGCGATGGCGATCATCGCGTACTCGCGATCCATCGCCTCGATCGCGCGTTGTACTTCCTTTTCCAGATTCGAATCGAGATCGCTCGTCGCTTCGTCCAGAACCAACAGCTCGGCGTCCTGAAGCAACGCCCGGGCCAGTGCGACGCGCTGTTTTTGCCCGCCGGAGAGACGAACGCCATCGTCACCCAACATGGTGTCGTAGCCGTCCGGCAGGTCGCCGAAGAACTCGTCGACCTTCGAGATGGTACACACCCGATCGAGATCGGCCCGTGTAACCTCACGGTTGCCGATAGTGAGATTGTACTCGAGCGTATCGTTGAAAATGAACGGGTCCTGTCGAACGACGGCAATTCGGTCTCGCCACTCGTCGATGTGCATGTCCGAAATCGGGATACCGTTCGCTCGAATCTCTCCCTCGTCGAGTTCGTACAATCGAGTCAGGAGGGAGACGATCGTCGATTTGCCAGCACCCGATTGGCCGACGAATGCGACGAACTCGCCCCGTTCGACCTCGAAATCGATTCCCGAGAGGACTTTCTCGTTTCCGTCGTACGAAAAGTGGACGTCGTCGAACTCGACGATATCGATGACGGATGGAGCCGCGGTGTCGCCGCCAGTCGACTCCTTCTCCGCTTCGAGTTCGTCGATAAACCGCTGGGTGCGTATCAGGTGGGGGAGGTTGTTTTCCACTTTGTATAGCAATTTGTTCAACTCGCTCACCTTGGGGCCGAGTTGAAACATCGCGAAGAGAAACACGCCGAGGGCACCGATCGTCAGGTCCGCGAAGGTGAGAGCCAGATAGATGAGAACGAATACCGAGACGGCAACGCCGAGGTTGTAGAAGTTGTTGATTGCAGCTTCGTTCCGTCGGAGTGCGATGCGGGACGTCGTGAACATATCGATGGCCTCGACGAAGTCCGATCGCAACTCGTCCGCAAGGCCGAAAATACGCACGTCACGGATGCCCTGCGTTCCAGCCTGCGCCGCTTCTTGCCGTCGTTCGTTCGCCTCGGCGACGCGATCGCCGATTTCGTAGCCCGGTTCGACGACACGACGAAGAAAGACGGTAAGAAACCCGAGGACCCCTGCAGCAAATAGCGTTAACTCCGGAGCGATGAACAGGGCGATAGTGAGATACACCATCGAAAGGAAGGCCGTTTCGAGAAACCAGATCGAATGCTGGATGACGTTACCGGCATAGTTCGTCTGCGTGACGATCGCATTCAGCACGTCGTCCGAGCCGGCCTCGTCGAAGTACGCGACCTTCGCGTCGAGTGCGTTATCGAACGCTCGCAATTGTAAGTCACGAATGTAGTACGTCCGAAGGATCTCACGAAACCACGCCACGACGAAACTCATGGTGTACCGTACGGTCATCACTATGGCGACGCCGACGACTGCGGTTCCAAGGGTGAGTCGGACGTCCAACACGTCATATACGGCGACGAAGACGCCCATGAGCCCGTCCGCTTCGGCCGTTGGATCGTCGACCTGAACGATCTCGATGATGGGGAGGATGAAACTCAGACCGATACCCTCGAGAATCGCCGCAACGAGGCCGAACGAGACGATGAGTATCGATAACTTGGGATCGAAACGGGCGACGTCGAGCATCGCCTGCAGTTTGGCGCGTCGAGAGATCGATTCGAGATCGGCAGACGTCATGGAGAGGGAACAGTAGTGCTCTCACTGCCACAGCGATTTAACTTCATCGAACGGACTGACGCGATCAGATTCGAGCGTCCGGACGAAGAGTATCCACGAAACGACCGTTCGGTCCGACCGTCTACAATCGATGGCGTCCGACCTCCAAGCGACGAACCTGACTGTCCATCGCATCGGTTTCGGAACCTGAAGGAACGTCCGCCCGGGGAGCGGGTTGCAGAACGGGGTACAGGGGAACCGATTGGCTCCCTCGAAACAGAGTCCCGGTAGGGAGCGACGTACGTGCCATCGCAGCCCGCCAGTGGTGCAGTTCGCCCGGTCCACGGCTCTCGATTACCGATAGACAGCGTTATACCTCCGCTATCCAACGAGGGACTACGAGCAATGGCTTTCGACCACGAGCGGTTTCTCGAACTCGAGGTCGAACATGACCTCTACGGACTCGAAGCCGACGGGGTCCGGATCTGGGAACGGATGCGAAGGAAGGTCGCAACCGAGATTCGACAACAGGCTGGAATCGGCGAGGCGCACACGCAGGTTCAAGCGGGAAGTCGAGCCTATCTCAAGGCCCTATGGCTCGCATCGAAAAACATCGCCGTGAAGAACCCGTTTCTCGGCGATCGCTCCGACGTCGTCTTCGTCGGACACCCGCGAAGAAAACAGCTCGAGGACGGGCTGTGGTGGGACCTCTATACGGATCCGATCCACGACGCGCTCGAGGCGGAATATCTCCACCTGGAGTTCGCCTATCAGCTCGATCATTCGGTGCCCGTCCCGACTCCGCGGATTCGATACATGGATCTGCCGAAGTACGGTGGCGAAGTTCTCCGGCATCTAGGGGTGCGTCGACCGTCGCTTTCGCCGGTCATTTCGAGGACGTTACGCGAGACGCAGGCTGCAATCGAGCAACAGTTCGATGCGTCCGTCGATCTCGAAGCCATCGCCGTCGAGGAACTACACAAACGGGCGATCCGCCTCGGGCCGTATAAGCGTATCATCGAGCGGATCGATCCCGAATTGCTCGTCCTCGCGGTGAGTTACGACAACGAGATCGTCATCGAGGCCGCTCACGAACGCGACGTACCGGTGGCCGAACTCCAGCACGGCGTCATTACCGAGCACCACTACGGCTATCACTTTCCTGCGCCGCGAACCAAACGGGCCTTCCCCGATTACCTCCTCACATTCGGGGCGTTCTGGAACGATGCCGCCGACGTTCCGCTTCCTGACGAACGGATACTACCCGTAGGGTATCCGTACTTGGAATTGCGGAAAGAACGATACGACGACGTTGCGTCCAAGAAGCAACTCCTGTTCATTTCACAGGGGACGATCGGTGAGCAGCTATCGAAGTTCGCACTGGCGGTCGCCGAGCACCCCGACCGTGACTTCGAAATCGTCTACAAACTACATCCGGGTGAGTACGACCGGTGGCAAACGGACTATCCGTGGCTCGTCGACGCACCGTTCGACGTGGTCGACAGTTCGGCGCCGCCGCTGTACGAACTGTTCGCGCAATCGAGCGCACAGATCGGGGTCGGTTCGACGGCGATCTACGAGGGGCTCGCGTTCGATTTAGAGACGTTCATCTACGAGTGCCCCGGAGCCGATGCACTCGACGCGTTGGTCACGGACGGCGTGGCGGAACGGGTTTCGAGCGCCGAGACACTGGTCGATCGGATCGGTCGCCGATCGGGATCCGTTCGAACCTCGCACATCTTCGCGCCGGACGCCGTCGAGTCGATGGCAACGACGATCGAGAACCTGAGAACCAGCGCTACCTGTTATCATCGTAACTAGTGGTGCCACCGGAGAGGGTCCCTGCTGCTCGAAAAGTCTGTGTGGTTGCTTAGAGAGGGGGAGCTTCCCCTATAATTCAGATGGTAGATTTTATTAAGATACATTATATAACGTCCGATATTTCTAATTCACTACACTGAGCCTAGAGGAGGGTTTTTGAATATCGAAACCCCACTCCGAACATGGTAGGGCTTGCTACTAGAGCTATTGACGCGTACCGAGAACACGGACTTGCTCACGTCGTGTCCGAAGGATATGAATTGACAATCGCATCAACTATCCGAGCCGCCTACAACGATTATCTTCGCCCACTGCTTCCAGCAGGCGAGTATCCCACCTACAACGGTGTCACTGTCTGTGCAGAAAAGCACCGACCGCACACGTTCGATTCGATCGTTCCTATTTCAGTACCCTCGTCGTCGGATAGACCCTCGTACGAAAAGCCGCTCGTGGACGCCCTCCGTACGCGTCTGAATCCGGGAGATGACGTCGTGATCGTCGGCGGAGGATACGGGATAACCTCAGTCGTCGCCGCTCGAAAAATCGAGAAGGCAGGGACTGTGACCACGTACGAGGCCATCGATTATCGCGTTAACGTCATCGAACAGACCGCTGCGTTCGACGGAGTCGCCGATCAATGTACCGTCCATCACGCCATCGTCGGTCCAGCCATCAACCCGGGTGGCGGGTTACCGAACGAGGGGGGCACGGGTGCTGCGAGGAACTTGTCCGCGGAAGATCTTCCCGAATGTGATCTACTCGAACTCGATTGTGAAGGCGCCGAGGTCGAGATTTTACGGAATTTGAAGATACGGCCGGACACGCTCGTCGTCGAAACCCACGGTCATCGAGGGGCTCCCGAAGCAGCTGTTCGGGACGAATTATCTACGCTCGGGTACACTATTGAAAACAGTGAAGTTGTAGTCGAAGAAAACGGTGTTTATATCCTCACTGCGACATATTGAAATCCGGTGGGCTCGTATCGATCAGTATTGTACGCTGTCAAAGCGAAGCAACCGCGCCAACGTGAGAAATTCCGTTGGAAGGATTCCAATGTATGGGCGCTTGTGAATCGCAAGACAGCGCTGACTTGATCCGCCAGGCCTAGGAAGTTGAACCGGGAACCGGCGGATGATTCGTGTCCAAAATTTCCCAGTTCACTGGGAAGGTCGTGACGTTGGCAAAATGTGCTGTTGGCGGCCGAGGCGAATCCACCGCCCTCCAGGGTGGCAAGGGAATTCGTCGACTGCGCCGTCGGATCGCGTCATTGTCTCCCGATTTACTTGGAGAAATCCTTTCGGGAAGCGTCCGATCTTCTGAGCGAGATGCAACAAATATTGGCGAAGACGTCCTTGAAAAGGCCGATTTCCCGGGTTACTTGACGCTAGTGACGGCGATAGGAGGATCAAGATGGCGGTCTGGCGAGGGCAGTCGCGCCGACAGGCGAAACTGCACGAGCCATCTGGTCACGCTACGATGGAAGCGACATTTTTCGACCGCGAAAACACAATCAAACACTACTGTCGACGGACAACTTATCGTGTTCGGACACTCTAACCGACCGCTCTCGTCGAAACTGATTCGTAATCTATCATCGTAATCCACTGTACAGGGCTCTGATGAATCCAAGACGGCGGCTCCTTACTGCGTAGAATTACGTCGCTCGAAGCACCATGCCGGAGCGAAAGTGCCTGGGAGCGTCGAGAATACCGGCAGTAATGAAGAGAATTGACGCTCTCACAGCTGCATTGAACCACCAGAACCCGACGCTGTATGGCGATTCACCGGGTCCCTGCGAGTAAAATGATCACGAATGGCCATCACCGGCGCAATTACGCCAGGGTCCGGTGTTAGAAGAGTTCTATCGCGGCGGGGACGAGCTGACGGAGGGGCGCTCACAGACGGTCGAAAGGATGAATTGCGGACGCTGGCGAGGGAGTTCGTCGAGCGGTCTACGGACGCATCGACCTTCGATTCGGTATCGACGGCGGCGGAACGACGGTTAGAAGAGCTGGGGTATAGATGACTACCAACGCCCGCTATAGTCATCGAACTTACCAATGAAGGGGTTGTAAGTACTTAATCGGCTATCAAATTCCGTTATCCACATAGTATGCTACGGTTCGCTCAAGGCCTTCTTTGAACGACCAGCGTGGTTCCCATCCAAGGCTCTCGATCTTGTTTGAGTCTACTGCATATCGTTGATCATGTCCTGGCCGGTCCCGTATAAAGGTAATCTGATCTGTTGATCCCCCTACTCGATCCAGAATCTTCTCAGCGACTTCGATAGTAGTTAATTCTATTCCGGTTCCGATGTTGTATACCTCCCCAGGGGTGCCCTTACGGAGGACTAAGTCTATCGCTCGACAGTTGTCCTGAACGAAAATCCACTCTCGGATATTTGATCCATCGCCGTATACTGGTAATTCCTTCCCCAACGACGCGTTCTGAATGAATTTTGGGATGAGTTTCTCCGAGTGCTGCCGCGGGCCAAAGTTGTTACAGGTCCTCGTAATAAGAACCGGGAGGTCGTGGGTAGTTGCATAACTCGTAGCGAGTAAATCGGCACTCGCCTTCGTAGCAGCGTATGGGTTTCGTGGGTTTAGCCGAGCCTCTTCGCTAAAAGCACCGTCAAGAATTTGTCCATATACTTCGTCGGTGGAGATTTGAAGGAAGCGTTCGATATCCGCGTCGATGGAGGCCTCAAGGAGCGCTTGCGTGCCCTCGATATTTGTTTCAACGAACGATTCTGCGCCTTCGATGGATCGGTCAACGTGTGACTCGGCAGCAAAATTGACAACAGCATCAGCGTCGGAGATGAGGTCTGTCACGAGTTCACGGTCGCAAACGCTTCCTTCAACAAACTCGTGGCGGGGGTGGTCGAGAACCCCATCGAGGTTGTCACGCGAACCTGCGTACGTGAGCGCATCGAGCGTGATTACCTCACTATCACTGTTCTCAAGTGTGTAATGAACGTAATTTGACCCGATAAAGCCAGCACCGCCAGTAACGAGAATGCGCATATAGTAGCACCGGTCCTGCACATATTTACACTTACGGGACAGGAATAGCCACATGACGCTCCTCGTTCTCGGCGCAGGCGGGTTGCTCGGAAGTTCGCTCGTACGCCACTGTCTGGAACGATCCATCGACGTGGCTGGAACGTACCATTCGACTGCTCCAGCGTTCGATATCCAACTCGAAAACCACGATATTCGTAACACCGCCGCCTTTCAATCACTCCTGGACGAACATCGCCCAGATACCGTCGTAAACTGCGCCGCCCTAACTGATGTCGATGAATGCGAGTCTCGTCGGGAAAGGGCCTTCGAAGTAAATGGCGATGCGCCGGGAGAACTCGCCACAGCGTGTGTGAAACGCGACGTTCAATTCGTTCACATCTCGACGGACTACGTCTTCGACGGCAACACAACTGAGCCATACGACGAAACGGTGACACCATCCCCAATACAGGTCTACGGTGAATCGAAACTGGAGGGCGAAAAAGCCGTTCGTTCCGCCAGCAGGGACACCCTAGTGACGCGGCTTTCGTTCGTCTACGGTGTACGAGGCGATACAAACGAACTCATCGGCTTCCCTGCATGGGTCCGCAATACGTTACAGGCGGAAGAGAAGGTTCCACTATTCGTCGACCAACACCTCACACCAACCAGGGCAGGACAAGCCGTAACAACGGTTCTAGATCTTCTCGAACAGGGAGCCACCGGTACCTATCACATTGCCTGTCGATCATGCGTAACACCATACGAGTTCGGAAAAGAGATCGCAGGACTGCAGGGAAAAGGAGAGGAGTTGGTCGCCAAGAGCACACGATCGGCTGTGACCCGAGACGCGGATCGGCCGGCGTATACCTGTCTGGACGTGGGCGCCGTCGAGACGGAACTTGGACGTCCTCAACCGACACTCACGGAGGACCTCCAGAACATCGGAGAAAAACTCGCAGTCTGAGGCCGCGATCAGAGTTCGTACTGTTCGATGTTCTCGAGGAAAAATGCACGGTCCTCCGGAGGGAGATCCGTGAATTTGAGGACATCGTCGCATTGCAGACCGGGACATTTCATGACCCGGTTCGATTCCAGCTCGTTTGCCGAAACAATGGTGCCACACGTTGGACAGGTGTGCGTAATTATTCGCATTGTTACAATTTGAGTTGGGAATTTTCACCAACAACGAGACGACGGCCTCGGGGAAGGTCCTCGTCGGCACTACCGATATCCGCGCCGCGACCAAGAAGGCTGTCGACGATCTGGCCGCTCGTCTGAATGGTGGATTCGCCAATTACGACGCTGTTTTCGATGTGAATCCCTTCGAGCGTCGAGTTTGGTCCTATTGACGTATACGGGCCAACGTACGTCCCCGATCCGATAACGGTCCCTTCCGCGATAGAAACGGGCCCGCGGACGACTGCATCGGCCTCGATGGTAGCCGTTTCGTCTAGATCAACCCTCCCTTCCACAGTCGCATCTGATGCAACCTGACCATCCCGATTTAGTTGCATATCCTCAAGGACAAGTCGGTTGGCTTCGAGAATATCTTCGGGCCGCCCGGTGTCCTTCCACCACCCATGAACCACTTGTGAGTCGATGTCCTGTCCATCATCAAGCAGCGACTGGATGGCATCAGTTATCTCGAGCTCGCCGCGCCACGAGGGTTCGATACCTTCGATCGCATCGAATACAATAGGAGAGAAGACATACATTCCGATGAGGGCCAAGTTCGTCGGTGGGTCATCGGGTTTTTCGATCAGTTCGGTGACGTTTCCGGCGTTATCGACGTCCGCGATACCGAACGCCTGGGGATCTTCGACTTCCTGCAGTGCAATCCCGGCGCCGTAGTCGCCGGCCTCGAAACTGTGGACGAGATCGGTAATTCCGGATTTGAGGATGTTATCGCCGAGATACATCACGAAGTCATCGTCACCGACGAAATCTTTGGCGCACCCGGCGGCGTGGGCGAGACCGAGTGGATTACCTTGAACGATGTACGTAATGTCGACACCGTACGAAGATCCATCACCGAGGAGTTCCTGAATCTCGTCGCGGCCCTTGTGTCCCAGAATAACGCCAATTTCCGTGATCCCGGCGTCCTTGAGGTCTTCGATCGCGTATTCGAGGACGGGTTTGTTCGCTACCGGGACAAGCTGTTTCGGTCCCGTATGTGTTATTGGCCGTAGTCGAGAACCGGTTCCGCCCGAGAGAAGAACACCTTTCATTGCTTCGGATAGGAGAGGAGTTTACTTGTGTGGTTCGGCTTCCCAATCGAGCGGGATCTCGTCTGTATCGTACGGAATACGCTCCTCGTCCGGGTTCTCGTAGTCGTAGCGCTCGCTGGGAAAGTTTACGATGAGTGCTGGCTCGTTGCCGATCGCCTTGAACCCGTGCCAGCAATCGCCAGGAACTCGAACGAGTCGTTGATTGTGCTCGCCGATGACATACGTCTCTAACGCCCCGCGCGTCGACGATCCCTCACGGTCGTCGTAGATACCGAGTTTGATGCGCCCCTGCGGACAGACGAAATAGTCTACTTGGCCGCCCGTGTGTCGATGCCATGCGCGTACGATTCCTGGATACGTCATCGAGTAATACGACATCGCTGGGTCTGGATCGAACTCGCCCCAGTCGGTACGGTACAGCTCGACGAGATGGCCCCGCTCGTCCGTATTCACCTGGAGATCTCGGACCTCGACATCGTGTATCTTCGCCGCCATCGTTATTCAGGGGTTCAGGCGGAAGCATTATTAAAGGGAAGGTCCACGAGAATCGCGGTGTCCAGATAGGAGTTGCAAGGAGTGAGGTGGTGACGGTTTCGGGTGATATGACAGAACGAATTTAACTTATCTGAACCCCCGCGAAAACACGGCGAGACGGCGCACGGTACGAAGAATCAGAAGTCAGCCCCACTGTCGTCCAATTCGAGCGCATCAAGCTTTGCTGTCAGGTCCTCAAGCGGGACCACGATATCCGAATTTCGAGGCGTGTTCGCCGGTCCATCTTCGGTCAGGTCACCGCGGACGAAATCGTATCGCAGGCCCTGTTCGCTCGCCACGATATAGAATACCGTCTTGATCGCGCCGGGCGGGAATATTTCGATCAACGTTGCATCCGTCGCGAATACGACGTTGGTCAAATTAGCACCGAACGGGCCGACGACCACCTCAGCCTGATCGAAGAGTCTAATTTGCGATTCAATGGATAACTCCTCGGGGCGAATCGATTCGAATCCGAACTCGGACAGCGTTTCCATAACTGCATCGTAATTGGCGATCTTCCGCCTGTCCTGTCCCTGTCTCGAGACGAAGACGCGTTCCGGGAATGCGGCGTCGGTCGAGAGATCGACCGCTGACTTCATCCGGTCGACGACCCATTTTCTGTCCGACGGCTGATATTCTGCGCCGACGCTGTGAATGTAACTCAACTTCGGGACGACCAACCGAGAGACGGTAGCGCTTTCCCGGTTCCACTCCGTCCAGTCGGACGAAGAGAACCCGAGTAACGTCAGCGTCTCGATCATCCACGACGGCGGATCATTCTTCAACAGGAGGGTCGGCTTGCGACCAGTCGCCTCGTAATACCGATGATATCCTCGCAAGCGCGGGAGATCCTCCAGAATCCAGTGGCCGAAATTAACGTAATTGTTGTGGCGTCCCCCGTGGCGGGGCACGAGGTTGATAATCGTCTCGAAATCCGGCCGGGCAAACTGCTCCGGCGACGGTTTGGCGATCTCGCTCACGCGTCGTCGGATGCCGAACGAGCGGAAGGTCTCCAGCAATCGATTCCGGAGCGTGGATTCGTGTCCCATCTCCTCGACGACGTAGGTCCCATCCAGCCGTTGACTCAACGCCCAGTCGCCGAACAACCGGACTGATGGGACTTCACAGACGAACGAGCGGGGGACCTCGTGTGTACCAATCACGCCGTCGAACAGTTCCGGCGGGGGTCCCGAAATCGGTGGCGCGATTTCGAACCGCTCCCTGGACCCGTAATACCAGATCGAATCCGCTCGATCACACTGTGATCGTAGTTCGCCTCTCGTAACGTGGCCGTACGGATTGTACCAGCGATAAGACAACTGATCCCGAATATCCGGACGCAGATGACCGGGCGCTTCCTTCAACAGATACACTATCCCTTCCCGTTTCCAGGCCGATTTCGCCCGTCTGAATAGCGACATGAGTGCGATGCGTATGCCGGATCTCCCGTGATCGACGTGGTGATTCGTCAGTGATCAGGTCCGATAGCCCAATGCAGTGAGTGTGTCTTCGATACTCTCCGTATCGTACTCGTCGGTGGTCGGTGGTTCGGCTACGACCTCTCGTCGGTCGTCGAACGGTACCTCGAGCCACGGGACCTCGACCAGTCCCGGAACGTCGACGTTGTCGTAGTGGCCGAAGTCGTACTTCTCCCACCGATCCCCCCACCGCGTATGGAAGAACTTCATCCACCGGGGCATTCCCTCGCCGAGCAGTTCGCCGTGGTCGGCCGTCACCACGATTTTTCCCTCGAGTTCGCTCACCAGCGGCGCTATCTCCTGGAGTGCGTACCGGTAGTTTTCGGCGTAGACCCGCCGCATCTCGCTCGCTTCTACGTCGCCGGCGCGGGCTGCTTCGTAGTTGCGATACGGTGACTCCTCGGGGAGGCGTTCGCCGTCCTTGAACAGGTGGGGGACGTGCGGCGGAAGCAGGTGGACGACGTGTCGCTTGTTCGGGTACTCATCGTGCAGTTCGAGCGCCCGCTCGACGACCGGCCGGGGGTCGGTCAGCGCACGACGGTTTTCCTGGCCCCGCTTTTCCTCCGGCGTGTCGTGCCACATGCCGACGAGTTTGTGGATGTCCAGGTACTCCGCCTGGCTCGCAACCGCCGGGTTCGCGGACAGGTAGACGAGATCGTGGGCCCGTCGGTCGCGAAAGTTGCGTTTGACGAAATTGTTCGTCACGGACGCGAGCGAGCGCACGTTCCCGAGTTCTCCGTCCACCTCCACCGGCGCGTCTCCGGCCGTGACCAGTTCCGCAAACACGTCGTAGCGCCCGCAGTCGAGAATAATCAGGGTGTCCCACTGCTCGTCGAGGACGTGGACGCCGTTGTCGTCGAACGACCACCGAAGGAGTCGAGAGCCGACCCTGTTTTTCAAAAATCGGAGAGCGCGATCGGGATGGCGGATCCCCGTTTTGAGTTGGGCGGGGGTCATGAACCGAGGTATTCAACCCGACGACCATAACCTATTTCATTTACTGATGAACGAGGAGGCGGTATTCGAAACGGGTTCGGCTCGTATCGTAGCCAGAGGCGCCCGGCGTCCTCGATTCGACCAGTGTTTTATCCGCGGGCGTCCGAGCAACGGTCTATGAACGGTGAACGCGAGGCCCCAACCGAACGCGCCACCGCGACGGCGATCGTGACCGGGAGTACGCGCGGCATCGGCGCGGCGATCGCCCGGCGACTGGCGAGCGATGGGGCGTCGATCGTCGTCAGCGGTCGAACGAGCGAGGACGGAGACGCCGTCGTCGAATCCATCGAGGAAGAGGGCGGAGACGCCATCTTCCATCGGACTGACGTCCGCGAGCCCGGCGAGATCGAGTCGCTCGTCGAGACCGCCGAGCGCGAATTCGGTGGGCTCGACGTGCTCGTCAACAACGCGGCCTTCGAGACCGACACGAAACCGGACGAGGTGGATCTGGAGACGTGGGACGCCCTCCTCGAAACGGATTTCCGGGCGTACTGGCTCGCGGCGAAGTATGCGTATCCAGCGCTCGCCGACAGCGACCGAGGAGCGATCGTCAACGTCGGCTCGAACCACGCGATCGCGACCCACCCCCGGAAGTTCCCGTACAACGCGATCAAGGCCGGGATCGACGGAATGACGCGATCGATGGCGGTCGCCTGGGGCACAGACGGAATCAGAGTGAACAGCGTCAATCCGGGCTGGACGATGGTCGAACGAATTGCTGCGGACCTGAGCGACGAGCAACTCGATTACCTCGACCGGATCCACCCCATCGGACGGATCGGCACGCCCGAAGACGTCGCGAACGCGGTCGCATTCCTCGCGAGCGAGGAAGCCGGGTTCGTGACCGGCGCTTGCCTCGCCGTCGACGGCGGGCGGACGGCCGTCTTGCAGGACGATCTCTATCTCGACGATCTCGACGGGTGAGCGGGCGCTCAACCGACCACGCTACGCCACCGCGTCGGTCACTTCGCGTCGTCGGCGTAGTCCAGATAGAGTTCGTCGGTCGCCATCATCTCGTTGACGCGTTCGTGGTCCTCGGGGGTGTCGACGGCGTGAATAGTCCGATCGGTCTCGACGATCTGGACGGTCCGACCGTTCTCCAGCAACCGTAGCATGTCGATCGATTCGGCGCGTTCGAGCGGCGTCTCGGCCATCGACGTGAACTCGAAGAGCGCCTCGCGGCGGAACGGGAGCACGCAGACCTGCTTGTACACCGCGGTGTCCTCGAACGTCGTGTCGTGGAGGTTCGGAATCGGTTCGCGCGAGAAGTACAGCGCCTCCCAGTCCCCGTCGACGACGACTTTGACCGTGTTCGGATCGCGAAACGCGGCCTCGGATTCGAGTTCCTTTCCGAGGTTGACGCAGTCGATCGAGTCGTCTTCGAGCATCGGTTCGACCGCGGCGTCGATCATCTCCGGGTAGACGAGCGGCTCGTCGCCCTGCATGACGATGACGATATCGCCCTCGAGGGATTCGGCCGCTTCGGCGACTCGGTCCGTCGCCCGCGAGTGTTCGCCGGTCACGATGACCTCGGCGCCGAAGGATTCGGCCTCCTCGCGGATCTCCTCGTCGGGCGTCGCCACGTACGTCCCGTCGACGACGTCGCTTCGTTTCGTCCGCCGGTAGACGTGTTCGACCATCGAGAAGCCCTCGATGTCGACGAGCGGTTTGCCCGGATATCGCGACGACCCCATTCGGACGGGAATGACTGCGTCAACGCGCATACGCCACCGAACTCTCGGCGCTCACTTACCAGTTTTCACACGCACGGACGAAGAGTACTGCGGCGTTCTGTGGACGCCAAAATCAACTGATACCAGCTCACTGCCAGCTACCTCGGACCGCTCAGCCCCGAAACTGGTAGACTTCCTGGTTGACGACGTTGTGGAGCGCCTCGCCGCGAAGTGCGCGTTCGATCTCGTCGCGGACGATCGAAATTTTGCGTTCCTTCGCCGCCGGCGAACTCCCGGCGTGATGCGGTGAGACCGTGATCCCGTCGCATTCGAGGACGGGCGAGTCAGTCGGCGGCTCCGATTCGAACACGTCCAGCGCTGCGGCCCGGATCTCGCCGGATTCGACGGCCTCGACGAGCGCGTCCTCGTCGACGAGCGGGCCCCGGGCGACGTTGACGAGAATCGCGGAGGATTTCATCTTCGAAAACTCCTCGGCGGAGAACATGTGGTGGGTGACGTCTGTGAGCGGCGCGTGCAGGGCGACGCAATCGGAGCGATCGAGCAGGTCGTCGAACGAGACCGGTTCGACGTCGAGCGCCTCGAAGATGTCGTCGTCCAGCACCGGGTCGTACGCGATGACGTCCATCCCGAGACCGCGCGCCATCGGGACGGCCCGGCGACCGATTCGACCCAGTCCGACGATCCCGTACGTCCCGCTGTGGAGCGGTTCGATAACCCGGGACGAGCCCCATCCTTCGTTCGAACGCAGTTGTCGATCCGCCCGAACGATGTCGTGACTCGCGGCCATGGCCATCGCGAGACCGTGACTCGCGACGTCTTTCGACCCGTAATCCGGGGCGTTCGAGACGGGAATTCCCCGCTCCGTCGCGGCGGTCACGTCGATGTTGTCGTAGCCGGCCCCCTGTCGAACGATGAGAGAAACGTCACCGGCTGCGTCCATCACGCGCCCGGTGATCGGGGCGATGAACGTCACGATGACGTCCGCACCGCGACAGGCCTCGACCGTCGCCTCCTCGGTGGTTACCTCGGGGTAGACGATCTCGTCCTCCGGACCCGTGAGAGCGTCGTCGTAGAGGGCGTCTGTCGTCTCCAGTAAGTCGTGATACGGGTTCGGTTGCGGGAAGGGCCGATCGGTGACGACGACTCGCATACCTTCCCTGTCGGGCAGTGGCTGGTAAACATTTCGCTACCCGGTACGCCCGCGTCCGCCGGTTCCGGAGCGAAGTGAGACCACGGCGCTCAGTTCGGTCGCGGGTTCGACCGGTCGATCAATCGCTGATGTCTTCGATCGGATACTCGAAGTCGACCGCCGTGTAATCCACCGGTGGCGCCTTCGAGTCCTCGTCCGTCGCATTCGATTCGGCCGGATATCCGTTCTTGTCGGGGTAGTAGAATCGCTGGCGAAGCTGTTCCGAGACCGTTTCGTCCCGCGAAAATCCGCGATACGTCCCCCAGAACTGCAACAATCGAAACGTCAGAATGCTTCCGAGATGGTCGAGAAGCGAGCCCTCCTCCAGAGCCGTTCGACCGTCGGATAGCACGTTACGGGCGTAGGCTCGAACGAAATCGAAGAGCGTGAACTCCTGGTCCGGAATGATTTGCTTGTGAGCGATGGCTTCCCGACGGTAACGATTGTAGATCTCGCCTGGACTCTCGTCGTGGACGTGGACGACCTCGGCCGCCGAGGCGTAGGAGATCTCGTAGCCGGCCTCTTTGACTCGTTTACCCCAGTCGAGATCTTCGAGGCCGGTCAATCGTTCGTCGTACGGGAACTCCTCCCAGACATCCCGTCGGATCGCCGCGTTGGCGTTGTTCGCGAACGGCGTGAGCTGGTAGTCGATGTCCGATTCGGGGAACCAGCGACGGAAAATCTGGCGTTCGGAGAACTTCGTCGGGCCGCCGCCGCGCTGTTTCCCGTAGACCATCGCGACGTCCTCGTCGTCGAACTTTTCGAGAAGTCGCGAGAGCCAGTCGACGCGCTTCGGATAGCAGTGAGCGCTGACGAAGACGCAGTAGTCGCCGCGTGCAGCCTCACACCCGTAGTTGAGTGCCCGGCCGAACGAAAACTTCTCAGGCGGAATGTGAACGACATCTTCGATCGGATACTGACGGGCGATCTCGAGCGTCCCGTCCGTCGAACCGGAGTCGACGAGCAGCACCTCGAACTCCTCGAACGACTGCTCGAAGATCCCGTGGAGGAGCTTGCCGATGTGCTCCCGTTCGTTGTAGCATCGGATAACGATCGATGCCGTTGGATCGGTCATCTACGCGAAAGAGTTTCACCTGTCACATTTGAAGCTTCCGGTGAACTGCGTCGGCTTCGACAGGGTCGGCCGGGGGCGGATCAACCTTCGTCGGACTCTAGTACCACCCGCTCGATGAACTCCGCCCAGTTGTCCAGCACGGAATCGTTCCCGGCGGTGATCATTTCTCGTACGAACCGCTCGTGTTCGGCGTCGTCGTAGAAGCCGTCCGTCCCGTTCTCCAAGAGTTCATAGATGGTATGATAGAGATCCTCTTTCGTCCGCATTTCGGCGTTCGAGAAGTAGTGAGCTACCGTCGTGTAGTTCCCATGGGCGTATTCGAGGGCGAGGACTGGCTTGCGTTTCATTACGGGTTCGAACGTGATCGTCGTTCCGAGGCTCAGTACCACGTCCGCCCAGTCTATCAGCGATATTGATGGATATTCATTTCTTATGCGTTCGACGGTCTCCATACCGTCGGTAACGGACGGATCAAGTAGCTGCTTTCGTGGGTGTTCCTTCATCACCACCCCAATGTCTCGTATTTTTTCGAGCATCGATATGGTGTTCTCAACGTCCTTTTTGTTTATGAAATAATTCTCGTGTCTTAAAAATAAGAGGACGTTCAATTCAGCCGACATCGACGGGGCGTTCGGTGGTCGGACGGTATCGAGTCGGGCAAGCCACTCCGGGTTATACCGAGGGGAACCGAGTTCGTAGACGTGTTCCTCCGCACCGAATTGCCGGACTCGATCTGCGGTGAGTTCGTTGGGGAACAACAGGTAATCGTGAGGGAGCATCCGCGGGTGTTCATCGTATCCGATCACCGGCTGATACGAACTCTCGTCGGCGAGGCGCTTCAGAAATCTATCCCACTGATTATTGTTCTCAATATTATTGATGAATGGGCTGTCTCCGTGCGGTAATACGATTGTTGCGACCTCGTCCGAGTGGCCGAGCTGCACTGCTTCCGACCGTTTCGAATAGGACCAATCGTATGCGACGACTGAATGGGGGAATTCATCCATCGATTCGTCACTAGAATCGCCGAACAGATCGAGTACCGAAGTTACTGCATCACCCAGGCGGCTGTGGTACAGAAACGAGAGGAGACCAACGACGCGGGGCGGGAACGACGAGCTTATTTTTTGTTTTATCCCCTGGTGGTGCCACTGGAGATCGATATTGGGGGTCGTTCGAAGAAGATCGATCCGATAATCGTTTTTTGT
This sequence comes from Halovivax limisalsi, assembly GCF_023093535.1. NCBI lineage: Archaea > Methanobacteriati > Methanobacteriota > Halobacteria > Halobacteriales > Natrialbaceae > Halovivax > Halovivax limisalsi. The sequence goes on along the minus strand of NZ_CP095757.1, from coordinate 730,527 downwards.
GATGGAAGAGCTGACAGATACAGTTACAGACACGTTTTCTCTCGTAGATAATTTATATATGACGGGGGCGGCGTGGTCGAGTTCGTTATTTCCGTCGACGATGAACAGTATCGATTGCATGGGATGGTATTTGGTTCGTGACACTCGGGCGAGTTGCGCAATGGTACAGGAATAACAGGTTCGGAATCCATATTAAGAGTGTCCATCGGGATTTCGACCGCGTCGAGGATCGGTGATACCTCGCACACGGACGCGGGTGAATCACCGAACTTGGAACGTTCGGTATCGAGGTCGGAGCCCGCGGGAATCGAACAGCCCCGGCAACGGGAATTTCCTCCGAGAGCACTGGCGGTCGAGCGACTGCTCGACGCGTTCAGGCCGGTTCAACGGTAGCGGACAACGACCTCGATATACAACGTTGTCAGCGAACACGTCGAGGGATCTAACGTCGTGATCCCGTCGTCGCCCCATACCAGCGACGGCACCATCAATCCGGGCCGCGTTTCCACCGCGATTCCGCACCCGCATTCCGGGCGATGCGACACGGACCCAGTCACTCCAGCGCCAGCAGCAATCCGACGTACAGCCCCAGCAACACGGCCGTCACGCTCACGCCCCCGAGCGTGGTGGATTCGAACGCGAGTGCCACCAGGAACCCGGCACCGGTTCCGACGACGTAGCCGGTCCACGCCGTCCAGCGAGCGCGCAACCCCCGCCCGAGCGCGTACCACAGCGACGCCACGTACAGCCCGCCCAGGATCAGCCCGGTCGCGAGCGGGACGTGCAGGTACGAATTGTGCACCGCGTACGACCCGATCCGGTCGAAGCCGATCCCCCACGCCGCGTTCGTCGAGAGCAGTTCGAGCGCCTCGACCCAGCGGTAGACCCGTCCGAGAAACGTCGTTTGCATCACCGTCTCGACGTGGCCCGACCGGATCCACGCCGCCGCCCCGACGACCAGGCCACCGATCGACCCGATGGCCAGTCGTCGATCGACGCCCGAGAGTACCAGCGGCGTCCCGACGGCGACCCCGACGATGGCGTGATCGCCCTCCGAGAGCACCAGCCCCACGACGCAGACCAGGACCGCCAGCGCCCAGAGCAGTCCGCGGCGGGTGAGCGCCGTGTACAGCGCCGTCAGCGTCCCGACCAGCATGACCGAGCCGAAAGTGTTCGGGTTGTGGTAGATCGAGACGGTCCGGATCGCGCCGTAGCCCATCACCGGTTGGCCGACCCAGTTCGGCGCCCCGGTCGCAACCCCCGTCCAGCGCTCGAGGGCGAGGAGTCCCAGCCCGAACGCGACGAGCGCCACCGCGACGGCGGTGACAGCGGCGGTGTACGTCGCACGGTCGGCCGCCACCAGCTGCGGCAGGACGATCACCGTCGCCAGCGCGACGACCGGCGTCGCCAGGACGTACCGCAGCAGTACGGGCGAGGGAAACAGGACGTAGTAGCCCACCAGGCCGACCCAGTAGCCGCCGAAGGGGACGAGGAAGGCGGCGTCGGTCCACGGACGAACGTTCGCCGCGACGACGCCGTATCCCGCCACGAGCGAGAGGATGGCTGCCGACAGCAGGTTGCCCGTCTCGGACGAGACGAACCACGTCACCGGCGCACTCGCCGCGAGGATGACCGCGATGGGGACGAGCGCCCGCCAGCGCGGCGCGGACGAACGGTCGTCCGCCACCGTCGATTCGACGCCGGGGTGCGCCGTCATGACAGTCGCCGATCTCGCCGCCCGTTCTGCGTCGGCGTAACGTGTAACGCCAGTCCGGTCCCGCCCCGAGAATCGTCCCGACGGTCTCCATCCATAGCCCCGGGGACGAGGTACTCGGTCAAAATTAGGGGGCGCGAACAGCGATCACGCGGGATACCATTCGCGAACGCGACCCACGGAACCGCGGGCATTTCGACATCGAGCACAGGGTGGAGTCGAAACAATGTCGAGGTGGGCGTCACGATGCTCGACGTGAAGACGGGACGGTCGAGCGATTCCGGACGGTTCCGGACAGAGATGGGGCGTGGCCGATTTGCGGGGAGAGGACTGACTTACAGTTCGTCCCGGAGGTAGACCCCGATGTAGCCGCCGACGGCACCCAGTCCGACGGTGTAGGCGGCGGACGTCGTCAGTACGAAGAGGCCGAAGACGCCGAACACGAGTCCCGAGCCGCTCGGCCCGAACCCGAGGAAGAGCGACGTGACGAACAGTCCGAAGAGGACGAACGGCACGAGCATGATGAGACCGGCAACGAGCCCGACGATCGCACCCTCGCGGTAGGTGCCGTCTTCGAGGTAGCCGGCGAGCGCGCCGCCGAGCAGCGGCGACAGCGGGACGAACGAGAGGACGATGCCGGCGACGGCGCCGATCAGGGCGTTGAGACCGGTGCTGGAGCCGCGGTCGGGGGCGGATGCGTCGCCCGTCGTCCGGGCTGGCTGAGAATCCATACGCGCGTGTAGGAACGCGACGGACAAAACGGCTCGTCGTTCCACCGCGCCAGAGAGATCCGCGTGGCAGTCGTGGCCGGCGCTGGGAGGCGGTCAGTGGTATCGCGATCGATTCGAACTTGGCCCGTAGGCGGCCCGTTCGACCGTGACCGACGCCGCGACCCCGTATGTTCGAATTCGTGCCCGTTCGCGGTCGAGGCGCGGGTAGCTCGCAGTCGCGAACGGTGACGGGACGGTCGCGAAATCGTCACGTTCGCGAGGGTGTTCGATCGCGGGCGGCCGGAAGCCCGCCCATACTAAACGCTCGTCCCGTTGGAGCAGGATCCATGAAACGCCGCCGTTTCCTCGTCGTCGGCACGTCCGCCGTGATCGCCGGTTGTACGAGCGCCACCGATGCTGGCGACCCGGACACCAACGGGACCGATGACCCGGCCGACCAGTCGCGGAACGGACCGGACTCGACCGACACAGCCGATGGATCTGACAGCCAAACTGACGGCGCTGACGGCACGGACGATGGGTCGGACGGGTCGAACGACGAACCCGCCGACGCCTCGTCCCAGATCGAAACCGCGCGCGCCGGTCTCGCCGCCGCGCTCGAGGAACTCCAGGCCCAGGCGGGCGGCTTCGCCGGACTCGACGCTCGTGACGAGGTCGACACCGAGCCGATCGAATCGGAACTCGACGCCGCGCGCGACGCGATCGACGAGGCGAACGGGCTCGCCCTCCCGGACGGGCAGTCGGAGACGGTCACCGCGCTGGATCGCGCGGAGCGATTCGTCCGCCGGGTGGTCGGCATCCAGCCGGGTCTGCACGCGCTCCTCGATCCCGCGGAGGCGTTCCTCGAGGCGCTGGCCGGCCGGCGCTGGTCGCAGGTCGAGTCCCGTCGCGAGGAGCTCCGCGGGTCCCTCGACGAACTCGAGGCCGGGCCCCTCCAGATGGCGTACGTCGCGGCCAGCGAGGACGGAGCCATGGAACCGATCGACGCGCTCGATCGGGACGCCGTCGAAGCCCAGCATCGGCGCGTCAAGGGCGAGTTAAACGCCCTCGCCGGAATCATCGGCGCGGCGAATCGGCTCCGATCGGCCGACGCCGCGCGCAGCGACGGCACGGCGATCTTCCGCTCGCGCTCGCCGTCGGGCGAGGAGTACGAGGCCGCGATCGAGGCGTTCGAGGAGGCCGAGACGGGCTACGCCACCCTCGCCGGGCGCTCCGGCGGGGGCGGATTCCGGTGGGCCACCGCCTGGCTGTCCTGTCACGGCGAGGCGCTACTGCGCGCCTCTCGAACCTACGCGCGGGCGGCGAGCCAGCGCCGATCGGACGAGGAGTGGCGCGAGACGGCCGAGCGCGCGGCGGAGTACGTCGAGGCGGCCGGCGAGTGCGAACTCGAACGGTAGGTCTCGCAGCCGGACCACCGGCCGTGGCCACCGAACGACCGGCCACTCGCCGCCCGTCCGGCCACCGGCGGACCGAGCGCTCGCTGCACCCGACCGCCGACCGATCGACCGCTCGATCCCCTGGCTGCCGGTCGACCGGCGGCTGTTCTGCCGACACGTTTCAAAATAACTATGTGGCTGGTGGGTGATTCTGTGCTAATGAATACCGAGCCAGTGAGCATCGAACTCGCTCGAACGGACCTCCACCTCCTGCTGATGGCGCTCTCGCTGGCCAGGAACAGCCCGGAGTTCGCTCGCTCGGGCGACCTCGACGAGCTCATCGAGACGATTCGCGAGCAGTCGCCGCCGATCGACGTCGACGGGACGACCGACGCGGCAGCACCCGGCAGTCCGCGCGAAGAGTGTTTTCGGTAGCGGACACAGAGCGGGTGCATCAGCCACCCTCGTTACGGCCAGAAAATCGGCCAGTTCCGGCAGTTCGCCACCGTGACCGCGATCGGACGGGTCGCACCGGCCGGCGGACTCGCGGTCAGTCGTTCGTGACCGAAATCTCGTGGACGGCGACGTTGAGATAGGTGATCTGGGGCGGGTGCGAGTAGCCGGGCGGGTAGGGATCGATCACCTCGTTCGCCAGCGTGTCGTCGAAGGCGAAGTCGTGGCCGCTCGACTGCGAGCAGATCGAGTGGGCGACGATCGCACCCGATACCTCGTCGCCGCCGGCCTGGAGGTAGACTTGCGGATCGGCGTCCAGGTTATCGCACTTGTTTCCGTTGACCGAGACCCGGTTGTCCGGATCGTTCGAGGCGACGTAGATCACGCCCTCGAACTCCGCCGCGTCGCTCGAACTGAAGTCCACCGCCGTATCGGACGTGCCGTAGAGCTGGAGGTGCTTCGCCTGGCCGTCGTTTCCGCAGGCCCCGACGCAGGCGCTGCCGCCACCGGTCAGGGCGTCGCCACCCATGTAGATCTGCAACGCCGAATCGTCGGCCTGGTCCGTGACCTCGATGCTCGCCGCGGCGAGATCGACGTCACCGCGGACGATCAGCGTGGCGTTACCCGAAGAGAGGTCGAAATCGAGGCTGTCCTCCCCGTCTAGTTCGTCCTCGTGCTCCGTGATCGAATCGATGTAGTAGGTCCCGGGGCCGAGGGTGTCCGGGATCCCCGCCTCGGAAAGATCGCGATCGAGGTCCGCGGAGCCGTTCTCGACGTCCGCGAGGAGGGCGTCGATCACCGGGTCCATCGGTCGCATCGGCGCCACCTGGACGTCGTCTTCGAACTCGTCTTTGAAGCCGTCGACGTTGTCCTCGCTCGGCACGCCGACGCCGCTTTCGAACGCCCGCTCCATGTCCTCGTAGCCGAGCGACGCCGTGACCGTCCGGTTGGCGTGGTCGACGTTCTGGACGGTCGTCTCGCCGATCTGGCGCTCGAAATAGGTCTGCCAGCCGCGGTAGTAGTCGCTCTTGACCGTGATCGTGACCGTGTCGTTCTCGACGATGTCGGCCTCGCGAACCGGCCGGGTATCCTCGTGGCGGACCCTGACCTGGCCCGACGAGAGGTCGCGCTCGCCGGAGACCGTCGTCACCGGAAAGGTGAGCGTCTCCGTTTCGATATCGAAGTTGAGGTTCGGCGGCGAGAGCATCCGGGTCCGGTTGCCCCGCTCGCGCCAGACGCCGCCCGACTGGTAGGCGATGACCGTGCCGTCGTCGCTCTCGTACTCGATCGCCCCGATCGAGAGGCGGTCCGCGCCCGTCAGGTCGATATCGCCGCCTTCGATCGCGATCCAGCCGGCGTCCGTCTTCGTGACGGCGCCGAACTCGCCGGCCTCGAAGGCGGTGACGCGCGTCGCCTCCGAGTCGGTCGTCGCCGTCCCCATCGTCCGGCCGAGCTGGACGAAGGCCTCGGAGACGCGCTCGTCTTCGAGTTCCGCCGACGAATCCGCGAGTAGCTGACCGCCGGCGGCGAAGAGTCCGAGGCTGGTGATCGCGACGAGCCCGAACAGCATCGTCACGGCGACGACCGGCGAGAGCGCTCGCGCCGTGCCGGTCGGCTCCGTCCGCGTCACCCAACTCATACACCAGTTGATATCTCACAGTATCAAAAACGGAATGGAAGGGTTCAGAGGGGATGCGCGCAGTATTAGTGCGATCCGGCCGATGAACCGAACGGCAATCCAGCCTTACGGAGGGGCGGCCCGACCGGAAAAATACCGGACTGCACGACCTACCAGTTCCGAGATCGTCGGTGCGAGACGACGCGTTGCCGGCGATATCGGCTCGTAACGGCGGTTAATCGGCTATTACTGCCGTGGAAACGGTTGCCAGAAGGTTATTGATGCTCGGTGGGAGTGACGATCCCATGGAGGACGGGAATGGACGCGTAACGGGGCGGGAGGTACCTCGAAAACGTATCGAACCGGTCGGGGTCGGTCGTCGGAACGAGGAACGAATTGACGCCGAACGACAGCGGGAACCAACACGTCGATCGACGGGGAGACGCCGAATCCGATGACCGATCGGACACACGGCGAGTGGGACGAGCGGCAGGTACAGCGATGGTGCGCCGAGTGTGAAACCTGGGTCCTCTCGGTCGACTGGATGGCCCACTACGAGCACGGCCCGACGGAGACGGCAGACTCGAAATCGCCCGCCGGAACGAACGCGGCGTCCGAGTCGAAGTCGGGGCCGGCGGACGAATCGGAGTGGGAGAGCGGATCGGACGCGGGGTCGAGTTCGGCCGCCGAGTCGGGCGAGCGAGCCGGCGAGTGCCCGCCGAATCCCTGATCCGCGCGACGCTCGATCTGAGTTTCGACGCGACGAGCGGCGTACTTATCCCGGACAGGGCCCGAGATAGTCGCATGCGAGATGCCTACCTCATCGGGGCGGGCCAGTCGGCCTACGGCGCCTTTCCCGAGGAGAGCTATCGATCGCTCTTCCGAACCGCGTTCGAGGCGGCCGCGGAGAGCGTCCCGGACGGATTCGAGACGGACGACGTCGACGAGGCGTTCGTCGGCACGCTGGGCGTCGGCGGCCGGCAACTCGGCCTCTCGGGGCCGGCGGTGACCGAGCACGTCGGCCTCGACGGCGTCCCCTGCACGCGCGTCGAAAACGCCTGCGCGGCGAGCGGCTTCGCGCTCCGGAGCGCCGTCCAGGCCGTCAGATCCGGCATGGCCGACGTCGCCCTCGCGGGCGGGTTCGAGGTCATGTCGGACGCGAGTTCCGACGTCACGAAGTACTGGCTGGGCGTCTCCGGCGAGACCGAGTGGGAACGGCTCTCGGGGACGACATTCGCCGGCGTCTACGCCCAGATGGCCGCCGCCCACATGGCGGCCCACGGCACGACGCGGGAGCAGCTCTCGCGGGTCGCCGTGAAGAATCACGAGAACGCCGCCTCGAACCCGCACGCCCAGCTCGACTTTCCGTGCTCGCTCGAGGACGCCCAGTCGGCGCCCGTCGTCGCCGACCCGCTCACCCTCTATCACTGCTGTCCGACCTCCGACGGCGCCGCCGTCGCCCTCGTGGCGAGCGAGGACGTCGTCGCGACCTACGCGGCCGACCCGATCCGGATCGCCGGCGTCGGCGCGGCCAGCGACGACGTCGGACTCTTCCAGCGCGAGACCTACGCCGGCATCCCGGCGAGTCGCCGCGCCGGGGAAGCCGCGTACGAGGCCGCGGGGATCGGCCCCGACGACCTCGACTTCGCGGAGGTCCACGACTGCTTCGCCATCGCCGAGCTGCTGGCCTACGAGGATCTGGGCTTCTGCGAGCGCGGCGAGGCCGGCGCGCTGATCGAATCCGGCCGGACCGACCGCGACGGCGACCTGCCGGTCAACACCTCCGGCGGTCTCAAGGCCAAGGGCCACCCCATCGGCGCGACGGGCGCCGGCCAGGCCGTCGAGGCCTTCAAACAACTCACCGGAGCCGCGGGAGACCGTCAGCTCGACGATCCCGTCCGCGGGCTCACGCACAACGTCGGCGGCAGCGGCGGTGCCGCGGTCGTCCACGTCTTCGAACGCGAGTCGGAGGTGGGCGCGTGACGACTCCGACCGATTGGGGCGGCGAGAGCGGGGACACGCCGGCCGCGAGCGAACGCGACGCCCGCATCGAGGCCGTCGGCGCCTACGCCCCGCGCTTCCGGCTGACCGCGGCGGCCGCCGCCGAGGCCTGGGGCGAGTTCCGCGCGCCGGGCATCTCCGAGACCGCGGTTCCCGGGGCCGACGAGGACGCGCTGACGATGGGATACGAGGCGGCGACGCGCGCGCTCGAGGCGGGCGACCTCGCCGGCGCTGACGTCGACTGGCTCGCGTTCGCCGCGAGCACCCCGCCGGTCGCGGAGGGCGACCTGACGTCCCGCCTCGCAGGATTTCTCGGGATCGCGTCCGACGTCCCCGGTACGACCCTCACCGGCAGCACCAGGGCGGGTACCCAGGCGATCGCCGCCGCGGCCGAGGCCGTCGCCGCCGGGGCCGGTCGGGCGCTGGTCGTCGCCGCTGACGCGCCGCGGGGCGACCCCGACGACGCGATCGACCACGCGGCCGGCGCCGGTGCGGGCGCGATCGTCGTCTCGCGCGAGGGGCCGGCCCGGATCGTCGATCGTGCCGCCTACGCCAGCGCCCACCCAGGGACGCGATTTCGCGGCGCCGGCGAGGCCGCCACCGAGGGGCTCGGGATCACGCAGTACGACCGTCGTGCCTTCCTCGAGCACGTCGACGGCGCCGTCGACGGCCTCGCCGTCGAACCGGACCCGGACGCGGTGGCCATCCAGGCGCCCGACGGCAAACTGCCCTACCGCGCCGCGGACGCCTGCGGCGTCGACGCCGACGCGATTCGAACCTGTGCGACCGTCCACGACCTGGGCGACCTCGGGGCGGCGAGCGTCCCCGTCGGGCTCGCCCGCGCGCTCGCCGACGGCCACGAGTCGATCCTCGCCGTGGGCTACGGCGACGGCGCCGACGCCCTCGCCATCGAAACCGAGACGCCGACGCCCGCGGCGATGGCGCTCGACGGCGACGCCGACCCCTCCTACGCGGAGTCGTTGCGCCAGCGCGGTCGACTCACCTCGGGTGCGCCCGAGGGCGGCGGCGCGTACGTCAGCGTCCCGACCTGGCGGCGCTCGCTCCCCCAGCGGCACCGGCTCGAAGCCGGCCGCTGCGGCGCCTGCGACGCGCTCGCGTTCCCGCCGTCCGGCGCGTGTTCGGCCTGCGGCGAGTTGTCCGGCTACGAGCCCGTCACCCTGCCCGGCACCGGGACCGTCGAGTCCGTCACCACCATCTCGCAGGGCGGCGCGCCACCCGAGTTCGCGGAGTATCAGGCGCAAGCTGGCGACTACGCGGCGCTGATCGTCGCGCTCGACGCGCCGGGCGAGACCGACGAGACGGTGAGTATCCCGGCGATGGGGACCGGCGCCGACGCCGACGCGTTCGCCGTCGGCGATCGCGTCGAGGCGACAATCCGCCGGCTCTACACGCAGGAGGGGCTCACCCGCTACGCGACGAAAATGCGGCCGGCGTCGGACGCCTGATCGACGCGCGCTCACGACTGTCACGCCGGATTCGTGGGCGGTTCGAACTGAGTGCGTCGGACGGTGGCGTCGACGTGACGCGACGAAGTAGCCGCAAACGCGACTGGATCGCACAGGTTTAACCGGGCCCGTCGCCGACCGTCGAAACGGACCGCAATGGACGTACGAGGCGGCGTACGGCGCGAGGCGGCGGCGCTCTGGGACGGCGGTACCGGAGCGGGCCTTGGCGCGCTCGCGACCACCTGGGGCTTGCTGGTCGGCGCCCGAATGGTCCTGCCGGTGCTGTTGCCCTCGCTGCAGGGCGACTTCGAGCTCTCGCTGTCGACCGCCGGCCTGCTCGTCAGCGTCCTCTGGCTGTTCGCCGCGATCGGCCAGCTCCCCGGCGGCGTGCTCGCCGACCGCTACGACGAGCGGACCATCATGGCCGCGAGCGCGCTCGCGGTCGCCGCCGGGATCGCGGCATTCGTCACCGCGCCGACGGCCGCGGTGCTCTTCCTCGCGACGGCGGTGTGGGGCCTGGGCCACTCGCTGTACCCCATCGCGCGCATCACCGTCCTCTCGCGGCTCTATCCCGGTCGGCTCGGCAGCGCACTCGGCGTGACGATGGCGACCGGCGACGTGGGCCAGACGATCCTGCCGCCCGTCGCGACCGCCATCGCAGCCGCGGTCGCCTGGCAGGCCGGCCTCGGCTTCCTCGTCCCGTGCTTGCTCCTCGGCGCGCTCGCGATCTACCTCGCCGTCCCGGCGAGCGAGGTCGATCCGGACGACGATCCCCTCACGCTGGAGGAGACGATGGCGGTCCTCGCGGAGCTTCGCACGCCGGCGATGGCGACGATGACGCTCATCATGCTGGTGTACATCTTCCTCTGGCAATCGTTCACGGCCTTCTACCCGACCTACCTCGAGACGGGCAAGGAGTTCTCGCCCACGATCGCGAGCCTGCTGTTCGGCTTCTTCTTCGCCGTCGGCGTCGTCGTCAAACCGGTGGCCGGCGCGGCCTACGACCGCGTCGGCATGCGCGGCTCGCTCGTCGCCGTCCTCTCGCCGCCCGCGGTCGGACTGGCCCTCCTGCCCTTCGTCGAGGGCTTCTGGCCGATCGTCGCCATCACCGCCCTGGTCAGCACGATGCTCGGCTCCGGCGCGATCACGCAATCGTACCTCGCCGACTCCTTTAGCGAGGAGCGCCAGGGCGCGGGCCTCGGCGTCGTCCGGACCGCGACCGCCACGCTCGGGTCCGCCGGCCCGGTCGTCTTCGGCACCGTCGGCGAATACGGCTACTTCGACGAGGGGTACCTGGCACTCGCCGTCCTCATGGTGATCGTCATCGCGCTCACGCTCCGGATGCCGACGAGCGATCCGGCCCGCGGCGCGTGAGGAGCCGACGGCGGAAACGCCCGGCACGGCGCGTAACTAGGAGGGAAACGGCGACGGAGCGGCGAAAAACGAACGCCGGCGAGGCGGCGACGCGGCACCCGACGGCGCTCGCGAGCCGGTCAGATCTCGCGAATCCGCTCGTACTCGTCGGGCAGCGCCGCGGCGTCCTCGGGAAGCAGTGCGACGAGGAGCGAGTCGGCGTACGACGAGACGTACTCGACGAGGCGGGCGATCCGGTCCGAGTCGATGGCCTCGAGCGAGTCCAGCAGCATGAACGGCACGTGCTCGTGGACGTCGTGGACGAGGTAGCCGGCGAGGGCGAACACCAGCCCGGTCACCTCCCGTTCGGACTCGCTGAGGTGGTCGATCGTGTCCTCGTAGACGGCGTCGTCGGCCGTCGACCTGACGACGTGGAGGTCGAACGCGCTCGCCTCGTCGCGTCCGTCCGCGGCGGTACGCTCGATCCAGATGCGTTCCAAGTTGCCGTACTCGAGGATGTCGAGCACCGCTTCCATGTGCTCGTTGAAGTGCGAGACGGCCTCGGTCTCGATCCGTTCGATCTCGGTCCGTCGCGTTTCCAGATCAGCCTCGACGGCTTCGAGGTCGGCCTCGAGGGAGTCCCGTTCGGCCAGTCGCGCGTCGATCTCGTCGATCGCCGATTCCGTCTCGGCCAGGTCGTCTTCGAGCTGGTCGATCCGGAACTCGACCTGGTTGAGCCGGCGGTGGCTCTCGAGGAGGTCGTCGTACTCGTCGACGACGTCGAGCGTCTCGACTTCGTCCTCGAGCGCCTCGACGCGCGTCGCGTACTCGTCGCGTCGCTCCTGCAACGATTCGAGCGTGGCCTCGCGCTCGTCGATCTCGGACTCGACGCGCTCCAGGCGACGCTCTGTCTGCTCGCGCTCCCGGCGCTCGGACTCGAGATCGCGCTTCTCGTCGGTCAGCTCCTCGATCTCGGCTTTGAGTTCGCGCCGGCGCTCGGAGTGTTCCTGCCGGACGTCCCGCAGTCGCTCGATGGTCGCCTCGATCCGGTCGGCGTCGACCTCGCTCCCGCAGGTCCAGCAGACGACGCCGTCGTCGGGCAGCAGGGCGTCGGTCGGCGCCTCGCCGGACTCGGTGTCGTCGCGCAGCGCCTCGACGACGGGCTCGTTCCCGCCGCCGAGGAGCTCCTCGTTGAAGCGGACGATGCGCTGGAGGTCGTTGACAGTCGACTCGACCTCGCTCTTTCGCTCGCGGAGGGCGTCGAGTCGGCCCTCGATGCGGCCGCGTTCCTCGTCGGTCGCACCGCCGGCGTCCGCGACGGCCTCGCGGAGCGACTCGCGTTCTTCGCGGAGGTTCTCGAGGCTGTCGCGCTGGGTCTCGATCTCGAAGCGAACCGACTCGAGCTCGGAGCGGACGTCGTTCAGTTCCTCGAGGGTCGACTCGAGCTCGTCCTTCTCCGAACGGGTTTCCTCGACGTCGCGGTCCGCGTCGTCCACGGTCGCGGCCACTTCCTCGCGCTCCGTGCGGGCGTCCTCGAGATCCGACACCAGTTTCGTCCGCTCGGTCTCGAGGCGGGTTCGTTCGCGTTCGAGTTCGTCGAGTTCGTCGAGTTCGTCCCGGATCGAGGCCTTCTCGTCCTGCAACCGGTCGATGTCGGCCTTGATGGCCGCCGTGTCGACCGGCCGCATGATCAGTTCGCGCAGATCGCCGCCGCGTCTGACGGCCCGGCGGGCCTCGTTGGTCTCGAGGAGGAAGGCGAACAGATCGGCGAGCGTCCCGTCCTCGAGGTACGGATCGCCGTCCGTCCTGACGGTGCCGTTTCGTCGTTCGAACGTCCGCGTGTACGTCTCGTCGCCGATCGAGAGGGAAACGGCCCCTTCGTCGGCGTCGCTCTTGAGCGATCCCTTCTCGCTCCCGAGCGCGGCCATCACCGACCGGAGAAAGGACGTCCGGTTCGTCGCGTTTCGACCAGCGAGTACGGTCACGCCCGGCGAGAACTCGACGGTCGTGTCGTCGATGCCGCCGACGTTGGTGACGTCGACCGCGATCCGCTGGGTAGCGAGCGGTTCCTGGCTCATCTATCACCCGTTCGGGGCGGCGGGGTAAAAATAGTGATGTTTCTCGCGATGGAACGAAGTGATCGCGCGAACGAACCGTCGTCGATCCCGCCCAGTCGGCCGCAGACCCCAGGGGACCGTCGAACCCGGCCGGGCCGGGCCTCGAATCTGCCGGACCGCACTTGCGGGTTTGTCCGAATCAGGCCTCGTCGCAGAGACACCCGCCCCGCGAGAGCAACTCGTCGACGGTGTAGTCGCCGCCGCAGTCGTCGCAGAACACGCGGACGTCGACGAGGACGCTCGGCCGCGAGATCGAGAGCGCGTCGGCCTCGGCCAGTCGCTCGACCGCGTCCTCCGTGACGGCCTCGGTTCGGCTCTGGAGGCGACTGATCCGCTCGCGCTCGACGTCGCGGCGCTCGTCGGGACCCCGTTCGGCCGGTTCGAACGCGGCGTCGCGGTACGTTCGCAGGTAGGTGTGGACGGCCTGGTGGGAGACGAACTCGCGCTCGAGCGCCTCGACGTCGACGCCCTGGCGTTCGAGTCGGTTCCGGGCCTCCGTTCGGACCCCGCTCGAGACGTCGTCGGTCAGCAGCCGGTACATGTTTTCGACGTCGCCCTCCAGCGTCTCGACCTCCGCCTCCGCGAGCGCCGCCGCGAGCAGGCGCCGGTTGAAGACGTCGGCCAGTTCCCGGAGGCTGTCGCGCTCCTCGGCCGGCGCCGTCCAGCGTTCGACGAGTTCGTCGCCCAGGCCCGCGAGATCGTAGCGCTCGATGAGTCTCCCCACCTTCGAATCGGTCGGATCCGCCGCCGGGTCCGCGTCGCTCATAGCGGGCCCTTAGCCTCCCGGATAAAAAAGACCGCGCCCGGCCGCCACCGCGGGCGTTCGAGCTCCACCGGCTGCGGGTGACCGCTACACTGAAACCGTCGCCCGCGGACACTACGCCCGTATGGACGATTCCGGACCCGCCGCAGCAGGCAGCGCCGACTCGCGCCAGCCAATCACGCCCCCCGACGAGCTGGCCGGCAGCGACGTGCTCGTCACCGGCGGCGCGGGCTTTATAGGGTCGAACGTCGCGGCCGCGCTGGCGCCGATCGCCGACGTGACCGTCCTCGATTCGTTCGCGAGCGGGGACCGGACGGCCGTCCCGCGCGAGGCCGCCGTTCTGGAGGCCGACGTTCGCGACGCGGACGCGCTCGAGGCGGCCGTCGCCGAGGCCGATGTGGTCTTTCACGAGGCGGCCGTCGTCAGCGTCGAGCGCTCCGTCGAGGATCCGGAGACGACCCACGCGGTCAACGGCACGGCGACGCTCTCGCTGCTCGAAGCCGCGCGCCGCCACGACGCGCGAGTCGTCCTCGCCTCGAGCGCGGCCATCTACGGGGCCCCCGACGCGACGCCGATCGCCGAGGCCGACTCGAAGACGCCCACGTCGCCGTACGGCCTGGAGAAGCTCGCGAACGACCGCTACGCGGCGCTCTATCACGATCTCTACGGGCTCGAGGCCGTCCCGCTCCGGTACTTCAACGTCTACGGGCCGGGCCAGCGCGGCGGCGACTACGCGGGCGTCATCCGCGTCTTCGTCGAGCAGGCGCTGTCGGGCGGTCCGATCACCGTCCACGGCGACGGGAGCCAGACCCGCGACTTCGTCTTCGTCGACGACGTCGTGCGGGCGAACCTCGCCGCGGCGACGGCCGACCGCGTCGGCCGGGCCTACAACGTCGCGACCGGCCGCTCGATCACCATCCGCGAACTCGCAGCGGTGATCCGCGATGCGGCCGGTTCCGACGCGGAGATCGTCCACACCGACCCTCGCCCGGGCGACATCGAGCACTCGGAAGCGGACGTCTCGCGCGCCCGGTCGGAGCTGAACTTCGAGCCGACGGTCGACGTCGAGACGGGGATCCGTCGCACCGTCGAGTGGTATCGCGACGTCCTGGATCGCTGATCCGGCGGACGACACGCGCGGTTCGCCCGGCGGATCGGACGCGCCGATACCGCGGCGACGCGAGCTACGATACCGCGTCGGCGGGCGGGCCGTCACGTCGATCCCCGTTGCGGGCCGAAGCCGCGACGTTTATCAGCACACACCGCACAGGCCGAGACGATGTGGCCGCTGGGACACCTCGCCGTCGCCTACATCCTGTACGCGGTCGGGCGGCGCTATCGTCGACTCGGGCCACCGACGGTCGAAACTATCGTCGCGCTCGCGATCGGCAGCCAGTTCCCCGACCTGGTCGATAAGCCGCTGGCCTGGCGACTCGAGGTGTTGCCCACCGGGCGGACGCTCGCGCACTCGCTCCTCCTGCTGGTCCCGCTCGCCGTCGCCGTCTTCCTCGTCGCCAGGCGCGTCGATCGGCCGGCGGTCGGCGTCGCCTTCGCCGTCGGGTCGCTCTCGCACACGCTCGTCGACGTCGTACCCAGCCTGTGGGGCGACGGAACCGCGAACCAGCTGCTGTGGCCGGTCCTGTCCGTCGAACCCTACGAGGGCGGTCCGCCGACGATCGTGGGGCTGCTACTCGACTCGCTCGGGCAGCCGTACTTCCTCGTCGAGTTCCTCCTCGGTGCGATCGCGCTCGGCGTCTGGCTGCGCGACGGCCGACCGGGACTAGCGTACGTGCGCGACGCGATCGACCGACCGGGGTTTCCCACCGGCGGCGACCGATAGCCGATCCGACGTCACCCCGGACCGGCCGGTCTCGAACCTAGACGGCAGGGTCGAACCGGAGGATGTGACTCTCGGATCTAGACGTCACCAAGAGGCCCTAGAACTGCGTTCTAGATTGAGGCGCGGCGGTTCTAGAGACCAGCGTACTCGGCCGTCGGCGACCGTTCTGGCCCTAGACGCATTCGACGCGCTAGATGGGAGCGGGCGCCGGGGACTAGATGTTCTCCGGCTGTTCTACCTCGTCCTCGAGCCGTCCTCCACAGCGTCGGCAGTAGTCGTCCTGCCAGGGGACAGTCCCGACCCGATCAGGTTCCGGACACGTACACGTCTCACCCATGAATTCTACTACCACTTACTACGTAATAAATTGCTGCTATATTGTTAGTACATCCGTACCGATCGGAGAATTCATCGAACGGAGGCGGCCGAGATGCGGAGCGGCCGGCGTCGGCGAGCGTCGCCAGTCGAAGGCGCGGGCGAGCGTCGATCGCGAGAAAACGCCGATGCGGGTGCGTGCAACAGGTAGGGACCGCCAAACGTGAACGGATTCGGACAGGAATCCACAACACACATACCACGAGACGGCAAAAAGGGGACCGATGCCCCAGGGGCTGCGCCGGAAACTGCGCGCGTATTACGAGCGGCTGCTCCGGCGCGAACTCGATACGGACCGCGCGCCAGATCACGTCGCCGTCATCCAGGACGGCAACCGTCGGTACGCAAGGCGCAAGGGCAAAGCGCCGACCGCCGGGCACCGCGCCGGTGCGGAGACCACCGAAAACGTCCTCGAGTGGTGTCAGGATCTGGGCGTGGAGGAACTGACCCTCTATACGTTCTCGACCGAGAACTTTGACCGGCCAGCGGAGCAAAACGAAGCGCTGTTCGATTTGCTGGTCGAGAAATTGCACGAGTTCGCCGATTCCGAACGCGTCCACGAGGAGGGCGTCTGTATCCGCGCGATCGGCGAGATCGAACGCCTGCCCGAACGCGTCCGGGACGCCGTAACCTACGCCGAGTCCCGCACCGAGGGCTACGACGCGTTCCGACTCAACGTCGCGCTGGCCTACGGCGGGCGCAACGAGTTGCTGGCCGCGGCCCGCAGCGTCGCGCGCGACGTCGACGCCGGCAGCCTCGACCCGGACGCGATCGACGTCGACGCGATCGAAGCGCGTCTCTACGATCGGCCAGTCCGGGACGTCGACCTCATCATCCGGACGGGCGGCGACGAGCGCACCTCCAACTTCCTGCCCTGGCACGCCAACGGCAACGAGGCCGCGGTCTACTTCTGTACGCCCCACTGGCCCGCCTTCTCGCGAGCCGACTTCCTCCGGGCCGTCCGGACCTACGAACACCGCGAACACTCCTGGCGCCGAACCCGCGCCCGTCGCGCCCTCGCCCTCCTGAAAGCCGTCGGCGAACCCGAACTCGCGGAGGCGAGGCGGATCTTCGAACGCTTCCGCGAGAGCCTGCCCCGGGCCGAACGAACGGCGGCGATCGACGGACTCGTGGAGGGAACGGCTACCGGCGAGGGCGACGGCGCGGAGCCGCTGCCCGACGACGACTGACGGCGCGGGCTCGCCATCCGGAGAAGCGGACGGCAAATACGACGGTCAGCGGGCGGTTCATGCTCGTACAGTTCGTTCCGACCGAGGAGAGCCGTCAGTCGACCCGTCGAATCGCGAGTGCGAGGCCTGCGAGCGCGCCGACGAGGAGCGCTTCGAGTCCGAAGCCGGGGACCGGATCGTCGTCGGAGCCGCCGTTCGCCCCGTCGTCCGCCGCGGGATCGGTCGGGTCGATCGTCTCGCTCCCGGAGGACTCGTTGTCTCCGTCGTCGGTACCGTCGGTGGATTCGCCCGTGTCGCCATCGCTGCCAGCACCCGTCCCGCCGTCGCCGGATCCGTCGTCAGCGTCGTCCGACGTCCCGGAATCGCCGTCGCCGGATCCGTCACCGCCGTCGTCAGTTCCGTCGCCGTCGTCCTCGTCGGGTGGGTCGTCGCCACCGTCATCCGGCGGGTCGTCACCGCCGGCGTCGTTCGTGACCGTCACCGTCCGATCACCCGTCGCGCCCAGCACTTCGGGTTCGCCCATCACCGTCCCGCTCCCGAGCGCCGCGGCGTAGATCTCGTACTCGCCGGGTTCGAGACCCTCGATCGTCGCCTCGTACGCCTCACCGTCGACCGGCTCCGCGTCGACGCGGCGCGTGGTGTCGCCGTTCCAGACGGCGACTTCGACGCCGCCCGCCGGGTCCCCAGACGAGGCGGTCGGGGTCGCGTCGACGCTCACAGTCAGGGGCGTGCCGGCCTCGACGGACGTCGGCGCGGAGAGCGACACGTCGTATCCCTCGACGACGAGGGGCTGGACGTCCCGAAAGTCGTTGTCGGCCTGGAGCGTGAGCGCGTAGGTCCCGGGGGCGACGCCCTCGGTCGTGACCGAGACCGTCCCGGAGCCAGTTCCGAGGGTCGGGTCCACGACGACCTGTTCGTCGTCGTTGTAGAGATCCACGGCGTACGACGTGTCGTCCGGCACCGTAACGTCGACCGTTACGGACGAGTCCGGGGCCGCGGTGGCGATGGACGTAATCGTGTACGTGTTTCCGTGAATGCTCACCGTTTGTTCGGGGGTGTCGATCGACTGGGAGGCCGTGAGGTCGTACGCCGGGGCTGCGCTCGCGGCGAGCGTGACCGCGCCGACACAACCGATCAAGAGAAGGGCGAGAAGGGCGTGTTTCGGGGACATGGTGAGGGGCAACGCGCAATCAGGGTTGCTACCGGCCATTGACTGCGGAGGCGACCGTAATTCTTTCGATCCGACCGGTCGGCCAGCCGATCGATCGCTCGCCCGCTAGCGAGATTACGTTCCTACACGTCGAATTTATTACGTTGCCAGCACCGGATTACGCCGGCAACCTTCGACCGCCACGATCCGACGAGAGTGCCGACGCGCCGAACCGCATGATCGCCCGCCACAGGCCCCATACAGACGGTTCCGTCCACCGGTCGGATTTCGAACTTATTTCATGGCACAAAATATCAGTAACTGCTGAAATACATAATGGGAAACCTATAACTCCAGTGACTCGGATTGTAGTTCTATGCAGCGTATACCGGCAGTGATACTCGTCGTTGTCATGTTGGCCATCGCCCCCGTGGCCGGCGCGGCAGCGAGCGCAGGAGCATCGACGACAGCGGCGTCGTCCCCATATCAATCAGCTGATGTAACCGAAAGTAGCGCGGTGACGTCCTACCAGGTGAGTGAGAACCTCTCGGTCTGGGACCGGACTCCGCTCTCGCTACGCGCTGATACGACCGCGGCCGACTGGACGACCAACAATCCATACGTCCGACTCAAGCACTGGGACGGGACAGAAATCGGTCCGATTTACGAAGAGACGGGAATCTATCCGACTGGGGCGTCGGTAACGGTGACGCTGGGCGAGTCGGGTAACGCCCCCCTCGATAATCTGAAGGGCGAAACCGCGACCGTCGTCGTCGGCAAGTTCGACCCGAGCGGCGAGGGGACCGATACCGGCCTCCCCACCACGTTCGACGACATGCTGACGCTGCTCCAGGCGAACGACCTCGACGACCTCAACGAGAACGCGACGTTCGCCCAGCAGGCCAACCTGGAAATCAACAGTGACACCGAACAGATTACGGTCGATACATCTGCCCACGACGCGTTCGGCGACGGCTCCGGCCAGTACGTCGTGATGGTCGCGACCAACGATAGCACCGACGGCGACGGTCTCGCGGTCAACGAGACGTCCAACGACCTCTACGTCGACGGTAACGCGACCCTCGTCGGGGTTGAGGGACTCTTCGTCCAGGACGGGAGTTCCAACGGCGCCGCGAGCGACGCCGAGCCCGGCGACACGGTTACGATCGACACCGATGCGACCGTCGGTGGCACGAACAACGTCAACCACGCGGTCGCGCTCTACCACGAATCGACGTTCACGAGCAGTGAGCTCACCATCAACATGACGGAGGAGCCCGACGGCTCGGCCGACCAAGACCTCGTGCAAATCGAGTCGAGTCTCACCTCCCTCAACGGTGAGGTGAACCTCACCGACGTCCTCGGCGGCGAGGTTACGTTCGGCGAGACACCCGAGGGCGAGGTGCTCGACGGCTCGGCTGCGGTGAAGACCGACGCGGATCCCGACGCGAATATCGACGTGCAGACCTACGACAACTGGACCGAAGGCGACTATCGGTGGGTCCACGTCGCCGTCACCGGTGACGGGCAAGATATCGCGACCAGCAGCGGAACCATCGAGATCGCGCCAGACGACGGCGGCTACATCCCGCCACCGCCGCCGGACGAGCCGGACCCGGAACCGTCGTTCGAGATCTCGAAGACCGGCGTCTCCGCGACGGAGATCGAACAGGGCGAGACGGTCGAACTGACCGCGAAGGTCACTAACGTCGGCGACGGCGAGGGGACGGCGTCGCTGACCTTCAAACGCGACGGCGCGGTCGTCGGTTCGGAGTCCGTCACCCTCGAGCCCGGCGCGTCCGACTCCGTCACGGTCGCCGACGCGCCGCGGGCCGGCACGCACAACTACACGGTCAACGGCGTCGACATCGCCACGGTGACCGTCACCCCGCCGCCGGAGCCGCCCGAACCGGCCGAATTCTCCACCGGAAACGGCCAGGTGACTGAGACGACGGTCGCGCCCGGCGACTCGGTCGGAATCAGCGCGACGATCGTCAACGAAGGCGGTCAGGCCGGCACGCACACGGCCGAGCTCCTGATCGACGGCGAGGTCGTCGACACCCGGTCGATCACCCTCGACGCCGGCGAACAGGGCGACGTCACCTTCACCCACACCTTCGAGGAGACGGGCGAGTACGAGGTCGCCATCGACGACGACGTCATCGGCACCGTCACCGTCGAAGAGGGCGCCGGCGACGGCGACGACGACGGCATCCCCGGCTTCGGACCGGTCGCGGCGCTGCTCGCGATCGCGTCGGCCCTGCTGGTCGCCCGCCGCGCGAACTGAGCCGGAGCGGCCGGCATCGACTCCGGAGAACCGCCGCGCGGTCGAGCGCGGGCGGCGACGATCGGCACCCGGCGGCTCGAGGCCGCGTCGACCCCCATTTTCGGACGCGGGCCGCCGGATGGCCAAACATTCATGCGGTCGGATCGCCGACCATCAGTAACTGACCGTCGAGGCGACGGTCGCGTCTCGATGTCCGAATCCGATGACAGAGCTCACGACCCAGGCGACGCCGGCGGACGAGTCGACCGGTGAGACGCTCGTCCGCGCGTCCGACGTCCGCAAGGCCTACCGACGGGCCGGTCCCGGTCGGTTCGCCCGGCTGCGGTGGTGGGCCGACCCGCCCGAGCGGCCGACCGTCACCGCCGTCGACGACGTCTCAGTCTCGATCGAGCGGGGCGAACTGGTCGCCATCGCGGGCCCGAGCGGGAGCGGGAAGTCGACGCTCCTGTCGATCCTCGCCGGCCTCGAACGGGCCGACGAGGGCCGCGTCGTCGCCGCCGGAACCGACCTCGGCGCCTGCACGCCGGCCGAATTGACTCGCCACCGCCTGCGACACGTCGGGTTCGTCTTCCAGGATTTCCGCCTCTTCGAGTCCTTTAGCGCCCGGACGAACGTGGCGTTGCCGCTCGTCGAACTCGGCGTCGCCCGGTCGAAGCGACGCGAGCGCGCCGAGGCGCTACTGGGCTCGGTCGGGCTGGGCGACCGGCTGGATCACCGCCCCGGACAGTTGAGCGGCGGCGAACGCCAGCGCGTCGCCATCGCCCGCGCGCTGGTGACGGACCCGGACCTGCTCATCGCAGACGAACCCACGGGCGAGCTCGACGCCGAAACCGGCCGGGGCGTGCTCTCGATTCTCCGGGCGCACGCGGACGACCGCGCCGTCGTCCTCGCGACGCACGACGAATCGATCCTCCGATCGGTCGACCGGGTGATCCGCCTGCGGGACGGCGCCCGCGTCGATCGCGCCACCGCGAACGTCCCATGAGCGCGGACGAGCCGGGGCGGACGAGCGACGATTGTGCCCCGCCGTCGGTCGACCCGGAACGGACCGATACCGTTCGGACGTGGCTCCGGCGACGGATCGGATGGCTGGGCCTGGCCGTCCGTCGAACCTGGACCCGCTTGCGTCGAACCGCACCGCGACGGAGCCTGGCCGCCGTCGGCGGCGTCGCCATCGCGGTGGCGCTCTTGCTCGTCGTCTCCGGGCTCTCGCTGGGACTCGTCGCGCCGGCGACCGGCCTCGGCGCCCAGGAGTACTGGGTGAGCCCCGCCGATTCGTCCGGTTCGCCGCTCGTGGCGACCGGCGGCCCGTCGTTCGGGTCGGTCGAGGAGGGCGCCGAGCGAATGCGCGCGATCGACGGCGTCGAAGGCGTGAGTCCCGTCCGGACGGATGTCGTCCGGACCGACGACAGCACCTTCGTGCTGGCGGTGGGCGTCGATCCGAGCGCCGGCGTCGACCTCTACGGGATCGACCCGTCGGCGCTCCGGACTCAGGAGGGCGCCATACTGAGCGACGGGGCCGCGGCCGAGCTCTCGGTCGGGCGCGGCGAGTCGATCGCGATCGGCGGGACGAGCTATCCGGTCGTCGACGTGGGGGAAGCCGACGGCCTCGCCAGCGCGACGCCGCTGGTCGTCTTCGACCTCTCGACGGCCCAGTCCCTCGCCGGCGCGCCCGGCGAGGCGGATCGGTTCGTCGTCCGCGGCGACGGCGTCGATCCCGCGGCCCTCGAGTCGGTCTATCCCTCGAGCGAGGCCCGGTCGAGCGACGAGCTCGCGATGAGTCGCCTCGGCGACGCGGACTTGCCGCTGGCGTTGAGCCTGGCCGCCCTCGTCGTCTCGGTCCTCGTCGGCACGCTCTTCGTGGCCGTCACCACCGCGATGGACGTCCTCTCGGAGCGACGGGCCGTCGAGACGCTGCGCGCGATCGGCGTTCCGCGTCGGCGCCAGCGCGGGCTGTTCGCCGTCCAAGCGTTCGTCCTCGCGACGCTGGGCGGGGTCGCGGGCACGGCGCTCGGGATCGCCAGCATTCGCGGGGGTAACGCGCTCGCCCGGGAGCTGACGGGACTGGACGGACCGCTCTCCTTTCACCCGCTCTTGCTGGTCTACGGCCCGCTCGTCGCGTGGGTGATCGCCGGCTGTTCGCTCCCGAGCGTCGCGATCGCGATCAGACAGGTCGACGCGGACGGTGATCGCGGTGGCTGACGATCGACCGGGCGAGGACCGGGACGCGTCCGGCGGCGACGCGGCCGGCCCGTTCGCGGGGGACGGAGCGGGCGCAAGCGAGCGTGACGGAACCGGTGCCGGCGACGCGGGTTCGCCGACCGGCGCGCCGACGGCGCGCGGCCGGCTCCGCGGGTTCCCGACGCGCGCGCGAGCGATCGTCGGGCTTGCCTGGCGCGACCTCGCGTTCGCCCGCGGGCGTACGCTGCTGGCCGTCGCGGGCGTCGCGCTGGCGGTCCTGACGCTGCTCCTGCTCGCCGGCACGAGCGCCGGCGTCCTCGAGACGGGGACCCAGCAGTTCGACCGGGCCGACCGCGACCTCTGGGTGACGGGCGAGTCGATCGGCCTGACGACCGCCGGTGGCGGCGGGTTCGAGGCGACCATCCACGACGCCCACGAAATTTCGGCCGAGATGGAATCGCGACCGGAAGTCTCGACCGCCGCGCCCATGGCGTTCCAGACCCTCTACGTCGGGACGGATCCCGAAAACCTGGAGACCGTCGTCGCGACGGGCGTCCCCGGCGGCGGCAGCGCGGTGAGCATTCGGGAGGGATCGGGCTTCACCGGGTCCGACACCCACTACGCGGACGGGACGTACGACGGGCCCCTCACGAAGGAGGTATTGATCGACGAGCGGATCGCAGAGCGGTTCGACGTCGCCGTCGGCGACGAACTCCACCTCGGCGGTTCGATCACCCGTGCCCGGGAGACGCGCTACGAGGTCGTCGGCGTCTCGAACACGTTCAGTTCGTTCCTCGGCACGCCTACGGTGACGATCCGGACCAGCGAGCTACAGACCCTCTCGGGCACGGCCGGGACCGACGCCGCGACCATGATCGCGATCACCGTCGCGGACGGCGCGGACGTCGAGGCCGTCCACGACGAGCTCCAGGCGGCGTACCCCGAGTACGCCGTCCGGACGAACGAGGAGCAACTCGAGGCCGTCGTCGGCCAGCAGACCGCCGTCTTCGTCGGCGCGGGCCTGCTCGGCGCCGTCGCCGTCCTCACCGGGGCCGCGCTGACGGCCACGCTCCTGGCGCTGCACGTCTACCAGCGCCGCGAGACGTTTCGCACCCTCCGCGCCGTCGGCGTCGGCGGCCGCTCCGTCGCGTCGCTCGTCTTCGTCCAGGGGGCGCTCGTCGGCCTCGGCGGCTGGCTCGTCGCCATCGCCGCCGCCGACCCCGCGGCCGACGCGCTCAACCGCCTGGTCGCCCGCGTCGTCGGGTTCGACGGGCTGGTCGCCGTTCCAGACGCGGCACTCCCCTTGTCGGCCGTCGTCGCCATCGGTCTCGGCACCGTCGCGGGCGTGATCGCCGTCTGGCGCCTGCCCGCCCCCGCGTCGACGACGCGCGGGCACTGATCCGCCGCCGGCGTATCGGCCGATCGCCCTCAGAATCCGTACCGGTCGTCGAGCAGGACGAGTTCGGTGCGGTCGTCGACGCGCTCGTACTCGATGCTGACCAGTTTCCCGACCACGCTGCCCTGGCCGTAGACGTCCGCCGCGCGGGCATCCTCCAGCGGGAGCGCGTACTCGCGGATGCGATCGACCGCGGCCGCCCAGCTCGGTTCGATCTTGTTCGTGCTGCCGACGAGCACCAGATTCTTCGCGCCGAACGGCCACGCCCCCACGCCGTTACCGAGCGCGTTCGCGCCGAGTAACTCGCCCGTCGCCGCGATCGCGTTGACGCTGTCGAAGAAGACGTCCGCCGTCACCGCTTCACGGCGCACCTCGGCCCGTTCGGCCTCGTCGTCGATCTCGGCGAGTCGATTGCCGACGTACTCGAAATCCTCGGCCGCTTCGAGGTCGTCGGTAAAGCCCAGCTCCTCGAGCGTCGTCGAGTGGCCGTCGTTGACCGTCGCCCCATCGGGAATCCGCTCGCGGAGGAGCTCGCGGGCCTCGTCGGGATCGTCGACGACTGACACCGCGACGTTTCGCTCCTCGATGCGATCGACGACCGCCCGGACCGTCTCGTCGTCCGGCACCTGGTCGAACGCCGACGCTTCCTCGTCGAGTCCGGCCGCGAGATCACCCTTCGTGTAGTACTCGTCCGACATACAGCCCCGTCACCACACGGCCGATAAAGCGGACTGCCTACCACTGCCGGTCTCGCCAGCGAGCGGTCACCCCCGGCTACCCCGACCGTCGCCAGCCGCCGAACCCGATCGAGACGGCG
Organism: Halovivax limisalsi; assembly: GCF_023093535.1. Taxonomy (NCBI): domain Archaea; kingdom Methanobacteriati; phylum Methanobacteriota; class Halobacteria; order Halobacteriales; family Natrialbaceae; genus Halovivax; species Halovivax limisalsi. The sequence goes on along the minus strand of NZ_CP095757.1, from coordinate 705,699 downwards.
TAGACGGCGATCGCGGCGACGACGATCGAACCGCCCGTCGCGAGACCGTAGGCGTAGGAGAGGGAGACGCCGCCGACGGCCGCACCCACGCCGACGAGGACGGCGAGCAGGAGCGACTCCCCGAAGCTCCGGGCGAGCGGGTTCGCCGCGGCGACGGGGATAACGAGCATCGCGGCGACCAGGATGACGCCCATGATCTGCATCGCCCCGACCACGACGATCGCGGTGAGGACGACCACGAGACGTTCGTACAGGCGAACGTCGAGTCGTGCGGCCCGCGCGGCCCGCGGGTCGAACGTGACGTAGACGAGCGGGCGGTACGCCAGCGCGACCAGAACCGCGACCGCGACGGTCATCGCGACGAGGACGCCGACGTGATCTCGCGAAACGGTCGCCAGAGTGCCGAAGAGGTAGGCGTCGATGCCCACGGCGATCCCGCCGTCGGTGGCGCTGATCAGGATGCTGCCGACGGCGAACCCGCCCGTCAACACGATCGCGAGCGAGGTATCGCTGTACTCGCCGGCGCGGTCGACGAGCACTTCGACGAGCAGCGCCGCGACGACCGCCACGGCGAGTGCAGTCAGCATCGGCGGGAGCGATATCGAGAGGACGGACTCGACGAACAGCCCGACGGCGACGCCGGCGAACGCCGTGTGCGCGAGCGTGTCGCCGATCATCGCCATCTCGCGGTGGACCAGGAACGTGCCGACGAGCGGGCCGACGATCCCGATGCAGACCGCCGCCAGGTACGCGCGCTGCATGAACGGATAGCCGAGCATCTCCACGCCCAGCAGCTCGCTCAGGCCCTCCATTCCAGCCCCGTAGACGTCGCTGAGTAACCACTCGAACCAGCCGCGAATGAAACCAGGGTGGATGTGGCGAAGTGATCCGGCGAACGACCCCAGGAGCGTATTCGCGGACATAGTCAATGGTCGTGGTGCAGGACGCGGTGGTCGGTTCCGTACGCGCGTTCGATGGCGTCCGATTCGGCGAACTCCTCGGGATCGCCGTGAAAGTGCAGTTGGCGATCGAGACAGGCGACCGCCGTCGCGTACGAGGTGACGACGCCCACGTCGTGTTCGACGAGGACGACCGTCAGTCCCGACGCGTGAAGCTCGCCGAGGAGATCGTAGAAGGACGATCTGGACGACGCGTCGACACCAACCGTCGGTTCGTCGAGGACGAGCAGGTCGGCGTCGGCCGCGAGCGCCCTGGCGACGAAGACGCGCTGGCGCTGACCGCCGGACAGTCGTCCGACGCGACGCGATTCGATCGCCCCGATATCGACGGCGGCCAGCGCCTCGTCGATCGCGCGACGATCGTCATCGTCGAATCGCCCGACCGGCCGGCGCGGGTACCGGCCCATCGCGACGACCTCGCGGACCGTAATCGGCATCCCGTCCGACGAGTGCGCGACGTCCTGCGGGACGTACCCGATTCGCTCGCCCGCCTCGAAGGCGTGGGCCGGATCGCCGAACAGCGTGACGCACCCCGAATCCGGCCGGCGAAGACCGAGCAACAGGTCGAGCAACGTGCTCTTTCCGCTCCCGTTCGGCCCGACCACCCCGAGGAACGCGCCCGGTTCGATCTCGAGCGAGATCGACTCGAGGACCGGCCGATCACCGTACCCGAACGAGACGTCCTCGAACCGGACGATCGGCTCGGGTCCGGCCTCGGCCGTCCCGGCGTCGCTCGGCGCGCTCATGCGTCGAGGGCCGTCTCGAGCGTCTCGAGATTGACACGGTCCATGATCTCGACGTATCCCCATCCGTCGTCGGCCCACGCCTCCGTCTGTCCCGGGATCGGCGTCAACGGAAGCACCTCAATCGCGTCTGTCTCCTCGACGATCTGGGTAGCCGCGCGCTGTGATTCGAGTGGATCGGCACAGACGTAGCGCAGGTCGTGCTCGTCGACGATCTTGCGGGCCCGCTCGACGTCCCTCGGCGTCGGCCGTGCGTCGGGCGAAAGTCCGGTCAGCGTTCGCACCTCGAAACCGTACCGCCGGGCCAGGTGGCCGAAGGCGTCGTGGCCCGCGACCAGCACGACGTCGTTCGACGCGTCCGAGACGACCGACTCGAACGCGCGATCGAGTTCGTCGAGGCGAGATCCATACGACGCCGCGGTCTCCGCGTACGTCGCCTCGTTCGCCTCGTCGACCGCGACGAACCCCCGCCGAATCGTTTCGACGGCCTGCTTCGCCTGCAGCGGATCGAGCCAGAAGTGCGGGTCCGTCCGGCCACCGTGGTCGTGATCGTGGTCTCCGTCGTCTTCCTCGTGGGCGCCGTCGCCATCGTGTCCGTCGTGGTCGTGGCTTCCGTCGCCGTCCTCGTGGCCCGCCTCCCGGTCGACGGGTTCGACGCCCGCGCCGGCGGGGACGATATCGACGTCGGCGTCGTCGGCGCGCAGACTGGCCACGAGGGCGTCCGCCCACGGCTGGAACCCATCCATGCCGTAGATGAAGAGGTCCGAGTCGAGCACCTCCGCCTGAATGCGCGGCCCGGGTTCCCACCCGTGGCCGTGCTGGCCGACCGGCACCAGCGTCGATGCGGTCGAGACGTCGCCAGCGACTTCGCTCGCGAAATCACCGAAGACGAAGAACGACGCTCGCGCCGTCGACCGCCCGTCGTCGGAATCGTCACTCGTGGCGGCGTCGAGACAACCCGATACCGCCCCCAGGGTCGCGCCGAGAGCACCCGCCGTGAATCGACGTCGTGTGATTCGAGGCATGGTTAACAATAATTTCTCCCATATTAATAAGAGCTGTTAAAGGGATCGACAGATATGTTAATTAGGGGCGGTTGCCGAACGAGTCGACCGGCGCACGAACATCGACCGGTTTCGCATGTGGATACGAACCGAATCTGTCCCCGCGGGTCGCAAACAGAACAGTCGAACCGGAGGGCAGTCCACTCACGACGGCACCGCTCGATTCCGACATCGAATCGATGCCGGCAACCGATCACTCCAGTTCGGCGAACGGCCCGACGTCGTCGACGGGGAGGAGCGAATAGTCGGTGGTCAGCGTCTCGTCCGTGGCCCGAATCTCGCCGACGACCGTCGAGATGTCGTCCAGCGATCCCTCGAGAACGAACAGTTCCACGCAGAGGTGATCGCCCACGTGACTGTGGAAACTCGAGGTCACGACCTCCTCGTGCTCGTGCCGCAGGTGGATCATCGCCTCTTCGACGCTCGGCGAATCGTACTCGAAGACGACCGTTACGACGGCCATCAACGGCCGACCGTCGAGACGATCGTCCTGGAACTCGCCGAGGAGCGACCGACTGGCCTCCCGGAGCACCTCGCTCCGGCCGGTGTACCCGTGCTCGTCGGCGAACTGGTCGATTCGCTCCAGTAACGCTTCCGGCATCGAGACGCTGACGACGCTCATAGTGTCCCTGAACGGCCCAAAATTGGTAAACATTCGTATCCGGTCGGCGCCGTCGATTCGGCCGTCGTTTTATAGAAATCGAACGAGTACCTGTACCGGTGATGTGACGTGGTATCGTTCCTGATATTGTACGGAACCGGCGAGGGACAGACCGAAAACGTAGCCACCCGCATCGGCGATGCCCTGGCGGCACGCGGCCACGAGGCCACCGTCGAGAACGCGGCCGAAATCACGCCGGATCTCGCCCTCGAGGACTTCGAGGCCGTCCTCGTCGGGGCGTCGGTGCACGCCGGCACTCACCAGCGGGCGGTCACCGAGTTCGTCCGCGCGCACGCGGACGCCCTGAATTCGATACCGACCGCGTTCTTTCAGGTCTCGTTGTCCTCGGCGACCGAGGAGGGCCAGCCACAGGCAGCATCGTACGTCGAGGCATTCGTCGACGAGACCGAGTGGCACCCGGATCGAATCGGCCTCTTCGGCGGCGCGTTGCGCTACTCGAAGTACGGCTTCCTCAAACGGTTGGTGATGAAACAGATCGTCAAGCGGTCGATGCCCGACGCGGATACCACCAGGGACGCGGAGTTCACCGACTGGGACGAGGTCGACGCGTTCGCCGCCGACGTCGCCGCGTTCGTCGAGGGGCGGCTCGGTATTGCCCCGCCGACTGGCGACGAAAATGATGGGACCGAAGGCTGACAAACGGGCCCAGCGCGCTCGGATACCACGACGGTTATTGCAACCGGGTGAGGAGAGAGCCACCATGGCCGACGCGCCCGTCTCCGTCCCGCGCCCGTACATCCTCGCGACCGTCGCCATCCTCGTGTTGACGGTCATCGCCACAACCGTCGGGCTGTTCGTCCCGGACTTCTACCGCGACGCGCCGGTGTTGCTCCCGCAGGTCTACGGCCAGGATTTGCTGACGCTCGTCGTCGCGGTTCCCGCCCTGGCGCTCTCGCTATTTTTCGCCGTTCGCGGATCGGTTCGAGGGTACATCGTCTGGCTCGGCGTGATGGGGTACCTGCTGTACACCTACGCCTCGTACGCGTTCACGACCGCGTTCAACGAACTGTACCTGGTGTACACGACGCTGCTCTGGCTGACGCTGTTTTCCTTCGTCGGCGGAGTGGCGCGGCTCGATGCCACCGCGTTGAAGCGATCGATCGGCGCGAAATCGGTCCGTCCGTACATCGGGTTCCACTTGCTGTTGAGCCTCCTGATAGCCTTCCTGTGGCTCTCTGAGATCCTGCCGGCCACTATTTCCGGGACGACGCCGCCGAGTATTGCAGACGCCGAGCTCCCGACCTCCGTCATCTATTCGCTCGATCTCGGCATCATCGTCCCCGCGTTCGTCCTCACCGCGTACTGGCTCTGGAATCGCCACCCCTGGGGGTACGTGTTCACCACCATCCTGCTCGTGAAGATCGCCACGCTCGGCGGCGCCGTGCTCGCGATGGCGGCGTTCATGATTCGTGACGGAGCGAGCGTTCCGCTGGCCCAAATTGTAATCTTCGGAGCGTTGACTCTGATCAGCGTGTTCCTGATGGTTCGGTTCCTTCGTTCTATCACGCCAAGACCGGAACGTGTCGTAACGGGCTCAGCTGGGAACGACGCGTAAGGTCGTCGATTCGAAAGCGTCGGCTTCCAATTGGCTTCGTTCGGCGAGGGACGTTTCACCCTGGCGCGTCAAGACGATCGTATGCAAACGGTCACCGTATCCAGGGAGATCGCCGCCCCCGTGGATGCCGTCCGCGACGCGATGGACGACCTCGAAGCGTTCACGCGCGCGGCCGGTTTCGACGAAGTCGAGGTGTCGGGCCGGACGATCCACGTCGCCAACCGAGTCGGAATCGCGCATATCGAACTCGAACTCGCCGTCGTCGACGACGCCGACGCGACACTGCGGATCGACCAGCGAGACGGGATCTTCGAGGAGATGCAGACGACGTACGACGTCCAATCGATGCCCGACGGGACCGACGTGACCGCCACGACGGAGTTCGCACTCGACGTGGCGATCGTCGGCGCCGTTCTCGACGCGACGGTGATCAAACGGCAGCGCCGACGGGAACTGACCGCCCAGCTCGAGTATCTCGAATCGACGGCCGGCGATCAATCATCGACCGCGTGAGCAGCGATGCAAGAATTCAACGGCCAAATCGCCCGTGATTGGCCGCGAGCCGGATTTGAACCGGACCGAGACGTCTGGCTCGCTCCGCTCGCCAGCTGCGACTCGTAGGCTTCAAATCCGTTGTTTGATCGCCTCGCTCACGAGTTGTTCGCGCCAGCAAGCCACGGGCCGGATTTGAACCGGAGCCAGACGGTCGCTCACTTCGTTCGCGCTGCGACTGGCAGGGTTCAAATCGCAGCCGTTCGGCTCTTCGACCTCGCGATGCTCGGTCAGAAGAGCCAAGGGCCGGATTTGAACCGGCGGGGGTTCCGCTCTGCAGGCGGATGCGTTGGGCCGAACTCTGCCACCTTGGCGCAGATGTCACTACCAACCCGATTCGTTTAAGCGTAGCGGATGGACCGCGATCGGCCACTCCGCTATAAATACAAAAAGCCCACACAGCGAGAGCTGTGTGGGCTTGAAATGAATGGAGGCGGCGAATCGGAGTTTCCAGAGGGTCTCCCACTCCAGTACTGGCCGATACGCAGGTGGGCTTAACTTCCGTGTTCGGAATGGGTACGGGTGTTGCCCCACCGCTGTGGCCGCCTTAATGCCGACTCGTGGAATCGAACCACGACGAACGCCAGTGTCGGTGGTGACTGTGTCATACGTGTAGTCCAGTTAACGCCTGGACCCGTTCCGGGTCCATACGATCCATGCGAATATGAATGGTGGCTCGACCTGTTAGTGCTCGCGGGCTCAACACCTCGTTGCCTCGGTGCGTACACCCCGAGTCTATCGAACTCGTCTTCTACGAGTGGTCTCGGCGGTTCCTCTTTTTCAGGTGGGTTTCGAGCTTAGATGCGTTCAGCTCTTACCCCGTGGTGCGTGGCTGCCCGGCACGTGCTCTCTCGAACAACCGGTACACCAGTGGCACCCATTCGTAGTTCCTCTCGTACTATACGAACGTTCCCGTCAGGAACCATAACACCCCCAATAGATAGCAACCGACCTGTCTCACGACGGTCTAAACCCAGCTCACGACCTCCTTTAATAGGCGAACAACCTCACCCTTGCCCGCTTCTGCACGGGCAGGATGGAGGGAACCGACATCGAGGTAGCAAGCCACTCGGTCGATATGTGCTCTTGCGAGTGACGACTCTGTTATCCCTAAGGTAGCTTTTTTGTCAGCAATTGCCCGCATCAAGCAGGCTAATTGGTTCGCTAGACCACGCTTTCGCGTCAGCGTCCGTCGTTGTGCCGGACACTGTCAGGCTTCCGTATGCTCTTGCGCTCTTCCTCGGGTCTCCGACCCGAGTGAGGAAACCTTGGGGCGCGCCCGATATCTTTTCAGGCGCGTACCGCCCCAGTCAAACTGCCCGGCTACCGGTGTCCTCCTCCCGGAGTGAGAGTCGCAGTCACCATCGGGTAGTATTTCAATGATGTCTCGGCGACGTGCTGGCGCACGCACCTGTGTAACGACTCCTACCTATGCTGCACAATGGCGACCACGTCTCAGCGACAGCCTGCAGTAAAGCTCTATAGGGTCTTCGCTTCCCCTTGGGGGTCTCCAGACTCCGCACTGGAACGTACAGTTCACCGGGCCCAACGTTGGGACAGTGGCGCTCTCGTTGATCCATTCATGCAAGCCGCTACTGAAGCGGCAAGGTACTACGCTACCTTAAGAGGGTCATAGTTACCCCCGCCGTTAACAGGTCCTTCGTCCCCTTGTACGGGGTGTTCAGATACCTGCACTGGGCAGGATTCAGTGACCGTACGAGTCCTTGCGGATTTGCGGTCACCTATGTTGTTACTAGACAGTCGGAGCGCCCGAGTCACTGCGACCTGCCCCTTTGCGGGGCAGGCATCCCTTATTCCGAAGGTACGGGACTAACTTGCCGAATTCCCTAACGTCGGTTGATCCCGACAGGCCTTGGCTTTCGCTGCCACGAGTACCTGTGTCGGATCTCGGTACGGACAGTGTGCTCGTCTTTTCACGGGCTCTCGGTTGACCCAACTTTCGCTATCCTGCCGTTCGTTCGCTTCGTGCCATTACGGCTTCCACGAACTTTGACAGTTCGACCGGGCGAAGGCCCGGCTTGGGCGACCCAAAAGCGTCGACTTTCAATGCACACTGGCACAGGAATATTAACCTGTTTCCCTTTTGACTCACTCGAGTTGCGGTGAGACTTAGGACCGGCTAACCCTCAGCTGATAAGCATTGCTGAGGAACCCTTACTCGTTCGGCCGTCGGGGTTCTCACCCGACTAACGCTGCTACTATGACCAGGATTTTCGTTACCGCACGGTCCACACGAGATCTCTCCCGTGCTTCCACCCGAACGGAATGCCAACCTACTGGATCGCGATGTAAATCGCGCCGCCAGGTCTCGGTGGTGGACTTGAGCCCCGATCATTTTCGGCGCCGCAAACCTCGGCCGGTAAGCTGTTACGCTTTTCTTAGAGGGTAGCTGCTTCTAAGCTCACCTCCCGGCTGTCTAGGGCTTGCGACCACCTTCGATCGCACTTAGTCCACACTTGGGGACCTTAACCCAGCTCTGGGTTGTCTCCCTCACGGTACACAGGCTTACCCCGCATACCGGACTCCCTGCGTCGACGGCGTTCGTAGGTTCGGAGTTGGACAGGGTGGCGCACTCCTCTCGGAGTGCGGTCACCCAATCCGTAGCTCTACCCCACAAACTACCTCGGCAGAGGTCATGCTTCGACATGTTTCGGTTGGAACCAGCTGTTTCCGGACTCGATGGGCCTTTCACCCCTAGACACGGGTCACGCGAGGGTGTTGTAGGACACCAACGCTAGCAGGCCTCCACGTACCTTTCGGTACGCTTCACCTTGCCCACGCCTAGATCGTCCGGTTTCGGGTCGTGCCCGTTTGACTCCCCGCGCTTGAACACGGTGGTCCTGGTGCAAAGCACTGCGACCATATCGGTTTCCCTACGCCTTCCCCGATGACCGGGTTAGACTCGTCAAACAGGCACACTCCCTGGTTCGTTTTTCAAAACGTACGACGGAACATCGGCTTCCGACCGGTCTTACTACAGGTTCGCACCTGATTCATTCTCGGTCGGACCTTTCATGCCCCGTCGCTCTATCGCCAACTGATTTCACGCCCTATTGCACCTCCCTTCTTGGGGTGCTTTTCAGCGTTCGCTCACGCTACTTGTTCGCTATCGGTCTCGAGGAGTGTTTAGTCTTCGCGGTCGATGCCCGCGATATTCACGAGGGATATCCAACCCCCGATACTCTGGAGCTGACGCACAACGTACTAACCTGCGATACGGGGCTGTCACCCTGTCTCGCACTCCGTTCCAGGAGATTTCTCGCAGATTTTCCGATGATGAGAGTCAGTCCGAACACCACATTGCCCGAAGGCTTCGGTTTGGACTGTGTCGGTTTCACTCGCCGTTACTCACGACATCGCGATTTGCTTTCTATTCCTGTCGATACTAAGATGTTTCAATTCTCGACGTTCCCCATTGCGCGAAGCAATTGCGGTGGGGATTCCCATTCGGAGATCCCAAGTTCTTCCCCTCCGTGCGGGTCCCTTGGGCTTATCGCAGCTTGGCACGTCCGTCATCGGCTCTCGAGCCGAGCGATCCACCAGCTGGCACAGTAGCCACGTTCGTCGGATCGTAGTGACCCGGGAACGGGTCCAGTGGACGCCTGGACTACACGTACACACAGTCTCATCTGCACGCCGGTCGACAGCCGGCCTGCATCAACCCTTCCCACCCACGCTTGCGCGGAGTGGTGCATCGGTTATCTTCGGGATCAGATCGTTGCGCCGTCTCCCACTTAAGGGGCACGGTTCGCGATCGTCACCCGAGAGATGGACCCACTGGGATTCGAACCCAGGGCATCCTCCTTGCAAAGGAGGCACTCTCCCACTGAGCTATGGGCCCACCCCCTCGAGTGAGGGGGCGTATCGTTAGCCTCGACAGTTCAAAGGTGCCCGATCGGCCGAAACGGCGATCGCGCGACGTCGGACCGCACGGATCGAGCGGTGAAGCGCGATCCGTGACGAAGTGGGCCGGGGCATCGCCCCGGTCCCGGTCTGTGGAGGTGATCCAGCCGCAGATTCCCCTACGGCTACCTTGTTACGACTTAAGCCCCCTTGCGAAGCCCAGATTCGACCGCCTTTCGACGGCCTCATCCGGACCTCACTCGGGTGCTTTGACGGGCGGTGTGTGCAAGGAGCAGGGACGTATTCACCGCGCCCTTCTGAGGCGCGATTACTACCGAATCCAGCTTCATGCGGGCGAGTTTCAGCCCGCAATCCGAACTACGACCGAGTTTCGGAGATTAGCGCCCCCTCTCGGGGTTGCATCCCACTGTCTCGGCCATTGTAGCCCGCGTGTCGCCCAGCACATTCGGGGCATACTGACCTACCGTTGCCCGTTCCTTCCTCCAGTTTGGCACTGGCAGTCCTCCTAATGTACCCAACCACCTCAAGGGTGTTGCTGGCAATTAGGAGTGCGGGTCTCGCTCGTTGCCTGACTTAACAGGACGCCTCACGGTACGAGCTGACGGCGGCCATGCACCTCCTCTCAGTAGCTCCAATAAGCTCATCACACTGATCTTCACGGCTACTGTCGGTGCTGGTGAGATGTCCGGCGTTGAGTCCAATTAAACCGCAGGCTCCTCCGGTTGTAGTGCTCCCCCGCCAATTCCTTTAAGTTTCATCCTTGCGGACGTACTTCCCAGGCGGTCTGCTTCACGGCTTCCCTACGGCACAGCACAGGCTCGTAGCCTGTGCCACACCTAGCAGACATCGTTTACGGCTAGGACTACCCGGGTATCTAATCCGGTTCGTGACCCTAGCTTTCGTCCCTCACCGTCGGATCCGTCCTTCCAGAGCGCTTTCGCCACCGGTGGTCCGTCCAGGATTACAGGATTTCACTCCTACCCCAGACGTACCCTCTGGATCTTCCGGTCCCAAGCCAAGCAGTTTCCGCCGGACGCCCGCACGTTAGGCGTGCGGATTTCCCGACAGACTTGCCTGGCCGGCTACGGACGCTTTAGGCCCAATAATAGCGGTCATCACTCGAGCTGCCGGTATTACCGCGGCGGCTGGCACCGGTCTTGCCCAGCTCTTATTCTACTACCACCTTACGGTAGTGAAAAGCGAGGACTATATGCCCTCGCACTTGGAGTCCCCCTATCGCACTATCGTGCAGTGTAAAGGTTTCGCGCCTGCTGCGCCCCGTAGGGCCCGGAATCTTGTCTCAGATTCCGTCTCCGGGCTCTTGCTTTCACAACCCGTACCGATTATCGGCACGGTGGGCCGTTACCCCACCGTCTACCTAATCGGCCGCAGCCACATCCTGTCGCGCCGGAGCGTTTCGGGCTCGAGCCAGTTCCAGGCATCGAGCCGTATTCGGTATTAGCCTCAGTTTCCCGAGGTTATCCCGATCGACAGGGTAGTTTGGCCACGTGTTACTGAGCTATTTGCTACGAGTCTGAACTCGTACAACTAGCATGGCTAAATCGGACTCCAATAGCAATGACCTCCGGCAGGATCAACCGGAATGCTATCCCCTGGCAGAGCCAGGGAGTTTGGCGGTGAATGTTGGTACACACTCACACATTGCGTGGTCCACGTTCGGCGATCCGATCGAATCGACCAATCGGGCGTCACCGAACTGTCGAGGCTAACATCAGATCCCATCTGTACGGCGGACCGCAGGGGTGGAATCCTCATTTCCTTCGGACGTATTCGTACGTTCGGAGAGGTACTTAACCCCTTCGAACCCGAACCGTCCGACCACCGGCGCGAGTCGCGCCGGCGATCACACGTTTGCATTCCATCCGAGCGCCCTCGATCACTTAAGGGCATCGGATCGGAGCTCGCCCGGAAGTCGCATCCGGGCGAACGATCGTGGATCAGATCGTAAACGTCCATAGTATATAAGGGCGTCGTCTTCGTCTGCCTGCTTCGTGCAGGGACGAAGTCGTTCCTGATACCCGACGGACGAACCGTCGATCGAGGGTGGATGGTTCCTGCCTCCGCGCCGTGGTGCGGCCGGAGGGAGTGGCGGTGTGCGCCACGTCGTTCGCATTCTATCCGAGTGCCGGGTTCCTATATAAGGCCGTCGAACGAACTTCGCATCGAACCGCTGTACCATGGGACGGTTTTGCACGTCCCGCCACCGTCGACGAGGTATATAAAATTGGCAGCGAGTGCCCTGTAGGCTGGCCGAACGTCCCGGGAGGCGAGTATCGATGAACGAGTGCCGACAGTCGGCCCGGGGTCAGCGGCGAGGACGTGCCGCTGGCAGGCTATTCGCGGTGAGAACGTTCGACCGTGTCGGCGACCACGGTGAGACTGTTGCGCGAGCGGAGGACGGACGGTCATTCCACCCTCGCAGGTACGGTCCCGTCGAATGATACTCGCGCGTCCATGCTCGGGCCCGCGTGCGTAAGGATACTTCGCTCCGGCGACGCTGTCCGTTCGCTTGTGGTTCGTTCTGGCGAGCTGGTCCGTTCGGGCCGATGTCGCCGGTAACGTGGCAGGATCGGCCGTCCCACGGGACAGGAGGTACCGACGCGCCTATGTGGAGTGGATGAGTAGCCTCGCACGAATGGTCCGGGATCCGATCGCATCCAGACACGTTCCGTCGGCCGCCGAAATCTGTGCGGCACTCGACGATCCGGACTGTCGAGAGATCATTCACGCCCTCGAGGAGCCACTCACCGCCTCGGAAATACAGGAACGCTGTGACATCCCGCAGTCGACGCTGTACCGAAAGCTGGAGTTGCTAACCGACGCGACGCTCTTGGAGGAGTCGACGGAGATCCGGCGGGACGGCCACCACGCGAGCAAGTACGCGATCGCGTTCGACGAGATCAGAATCACGATGGAACAGGACCACACGCTGGGCGTCGCCGTCGAACGGCCGGCGCGGTCGGCCGACGAGCGGCTCGCGGACCTGTGGTCGGAGGTCAGACGAGAAACATGAGCATCATAACCACAACGGAGGTGACCGTCGCGCTCGCCGTCGTGAAGACGCTCGTCTTGCTCGTCGGGGCCTCATCACCTTCTTCGCGTTCAAGGCGTATCGGCGGACGAGACAGCGCGCGCTCGGATTCCTGGCCGGCGGATTCGGGCTCGTGACGCTCGGCCTGGCCTTCGCCGGCCTCCTCCACGAGATCCTCGGGGTCAGCATCGAGCTCGGCGTCCTCGTCGAGAGCGTGCTGGTACTGATCGGCTTTACCGTCATCGCGTACTCGCTGTACGTGCAGTGAGAGGTCCGTCTACGTGATCGACGGTTCGACCGCGTTTTCACCGTGGTCAAACGGGATCGGGGAGCACACTCAGCCCTCGTAGCCGGCCGCGTCCATGACGGACCGGAACTCGGGGCTGTCCATGACCTCCTCGTAGACGAGTGCGGTCACCATCCCGCCGGGGTAGCTGCCGTCGTTGGTCACGTGATCGACCTTGTGACAGTGGACCGGGTAGATGCCCGGGTCGCTGTCGGTCGTCAGTTCGACGGCGTAGCGCTCGGCGGGGGCGACGTCGAGGACGTCCATCTCGGTGCGTCGCTCCGGCGGGATCGGCGTCCCGTCCTTCTCGACGACCTCGAAGCGGTGGCCGTGGGTGTGGAAGCCGTGGTTCTCGTACCCGGCGTTGACGACGTGGACGCGGACCCGCTCGCCCGCGCTGGCGATCAGCGGCGTCCCCTGTTCGGGGTGGTAGGTCGTCGGCGCGGACCGCCCGTTGATGGTGTACAGCGTCGGGTCGCGCTCGGCGGTGTCGTAGGAGACGTCGTCGGCGCCGGCCTCCCGGTGGTGGAGGTCGCTATCCCACTCGCGCAGCGTGAGGAAGTACTCGCGATCCGGCGGGTCCTCGTCATCGGGAGTCACGCGCACGAGCCCGTACATCCCCATGTCCATGTGGTTGGCCGTCTGGAAGTGACAGTGATAGAGGTGCGTCCCGGGGACGTCGGCCTCGTAGGTGTAGGTGTGTGATTCGCCCGGGTTAACCTGAATGCCCGTCGTGGACGGCACGCCGTCGTCCTTCCAGTCCTTCGCGAGCGCGTGCAGGTGGATCGTGTGGCTCCGGTCGTGCTCGGTGTTCTCGAAGTGGATCTCGAACGTCTCGCCCTCGGGCACGCGATAGCGCGGCCCCGGCACGCTCGGCGCGTGGTCGTCGGCTTGCCAGGCCCAGACCTCGGGTAACTCGAGCGGGCCGCCCTTCGCCTCGGAGGTCACCAGCTCGTGGCGAGCGGGGACGGTCCGCATCGTCGACTCGTGGCCCTGCTCCTGGACGTCGATCACGGGTGCGGGCTGGGTGTACTCGTGGTCGGTCAGGGAGCCGTTCGATTCGGCGTCAGCGCGGCCAGCTTCGTCGCCGCCGCTCGCTGCAGCGGGAGAGGCGGGTTTCTCGTCGTTCCCGAAGCCGAGGCAACCCGCCAGCCCGGCCAGGGCGCCGGCGCCGGTCGTCGCGAGGAGCGTCCGCCGATCGAGAGAGGGACCGTGGGTTCTCATACAGGTAGGGCTTGAAGCCCCGCGGTATCAAGGGGTGGAGCCGGTTCCCGCCCGGCGAGAGTGACGATCGGGTTCGGCGAAGATGTTCGTCCACCCGGTACGTCGACGGGCGGGGCCGCCAACACGGCCCGGTGGCTGCTGGTCGTCGACGCCGGGGCGAACGGAACACAGTCCGACGGCGTCGGCTACCGAACGACGACGAACCGCCGGTCGAGAACGGTGGACGACGCTCGCTACCGGTTGAGCGTGTGGATCGCGTGGCCGAGCGCGTTCTCGGCGGCCTCCATGACCGACTCCGAGAGCGTCGGGTGGGCGTGGATCGTCCCGGCGACGTCCTCGAGCGTCGCGCCGAGTTCGACCGCCAGGCCGAGTTCGCCGAGCAGTTCGGAGGCCTCGGGCCCGACGACCGAGGCGCCGAGGACGAACTCGCTCTCCTCGTCCGCGACGATCTTGACGAAGCCATCCGCGTGGCCGGTCGTCAGCGCGCGGCCGCTCGCGCGGAAGGGGAACTTGCCGACGATTGGTTCGAAGCCGGCGTCCTCGGCCTCGTCCTCGGTCATCCCGACCGTGGCGATCTCGGGGTCGGTGAAGACGACCGCGGGCATCGCCTGGTAGTCGATCGCCGACGGCTCGCCGGCGATCACCTCGGCGGCGACCTGGCCCTCGTAGCTCCCCTTGTGGGCCAGCATGGGCTCGCCCGCGACGTCGCCGACGGCGAAGATGTGCTCGACGTCCGATCGCGCGCGATCGTCCGTCTGGATGAAGCCGCGATCGTCGGTCTCGATGCCCGCAGCCTCGAGGTCGAGCGTGTCAGAGACCGGCTGGCGACCGACGGCGACCAGCACCTTCTCCGTGTCGAGTTCGAGCGCCTCGGCTTCGACGGTTTCGGCGCTTCCGCCGTCGCCGGCCACAGCCTCCGCGGGCTCCGCCACCACGCGGATGCCGTCGCCCAGGTCCTGCCACTCCGCGGCGCTGTAACCGAAGTGGAAGTCGATGCCGAGTTCCTCGGCCCGCTCTTTCACCGGGCGCGTGAGGTCGTCGGGATAGCCGGGCAGCGCATCATCGAGCATCTCGACGACGGTGACGTCGGTGCCGAGCTTCGCGAAGACGCCGGCGAGTTCCATCCCGATGTAGCCGGCGCCGACGAGCACCAGCGACTCGGGGACGGTCTCGAGCGCGAGGGCCTGTCGGGAGCTGAGGACGGGGTCGTCGGCGAAGTCGAAGCCGGGAATCCGGATGGGACGCGAGCCCGTCGCGACGATGGCGTGTTCGAACTGGACGGACTCCGAGCCCTGCCCCTCGCCGGAGTGGGAGACGCGAACGGTGTTCTCGTCGGCGAACGTCGCGGTTCCCTCCATCAGCGAGACGCCGTTTGCCTTGCAGAGCTTCTCGACCCCGCCGGTGAGCTGGTCGACGACGTCGTCCTTCCAGCCGACCATCCCCGCGAGGTCGATCGCGGGTTCGGCGTGGATCCCCATCTCCTCGGCGTTGCCCGCCTCGTGGGCCACGTCCGTGGCCGTGATCATCGCTTTCGAGGGAATGCAGCCGTAGTTCAGACAGGTACCGCCGTAGGCGTCCTTCTCGACGAGCGTGACGTCGAGATCGAGCTGGCCCGCCCGGATGGCGGCGACGTAGCCCGCGGGTCCCGCGCCGATCACCAGCACGTCCGTTCCGGTGGTAACGTCTCCGACGACCATAGCTATCTACACGGTATCGACGGAGCTATAAAAACTGGCAGGTATCGCGCCGAGCGGAGTGCCCGCTCTCCCGGCGTATTCGACCACGTTCGTCCACTTAACGGCCAGTTTTGACGCGAAAAGGCGACGAATATCGACCGCCGCGTCTCGAACAGTCGGTGCGGAGATCGGTGACGGCCGACCAGTCGGCACGGGTCGACGGTGACGCGCGGGAGCGGCGCCGGGCAGTCGATGCTCCCGGCCGCCGGCCTCGCGGCCCGACTCAGTGGACGCGTTCGACCTCGTAGCCCCGGTCTTCGATCGCCTCGATCACCGACCGAGCGTGGTCGGAGCCGCTGGTGACGACCTGGAAGACGAGGTAGGCTTCGCCGACCTGGAGGTCGTCGACGGCGCGGTCGTGGCGCACCGTGCGGATGTTGGCCCCGTGGTCGGAGATGACCGTCGAGATCTCCGACATCTTGCCCGGCTGGTCGGTGATCCGCACGCGCAGGCGGAGGAGCTGGTCGCGGTCGGTCAGCGCGTGTTCGAGGACGGTCTGGAGCATCGAGATGTCGATGTTGCCGCCGCCGAGGACGGGCACGACCGTCTCGCCCGTCACGTCGACCTCGGACGAGAGAATCGAGGCGACCGAGGCCGCACCAGCTCCCTCGACGAGCTGTTTGGCGCGTTCGAGGAGAACCAGCGTCGCGTTGGCGATCTCGTCGTCCGAAACCGTCACCACCTCGTCGACGTGGTCCCGGATGAGCCCCAGCGTGAGTTCCGAGATGCCGCCGGTCGCGATGCCGTCGGCGATGGTCTGGACGTCGTCGATTTCCTGGGGAATGCCCTTGTCGAGGCTCTCCGGCACCGTCGCGGCCGACTCGGCCTGGACGCCGATGACGCGCACGTCGGGCGCCAGTTCCGACAGCGCGAGGCTGATACCGCCGATCAGCCCGCCGCCGCCGATCGGGACGACGACCGTGTCGACCTCGGGGAGCGTCTCGTGGATCTCGATGCCGATGGTCCCCTGGCCGGCGACGATCGCCGGGTCGTCGTAGGCGTGGACGAACTCGACGTCGTCGCCGTCGGCGAGCGTCTTCGCGTGGGTCATCGCCGCCTGAAAGTCCGCGCCCTCGAGGACCACGTCGCCGCCGTAACTCCGGGTGGCGTCGACCTTCGCCTGCGGCGCGTGGCGCGGCATGACGATCGTCGAGTCGATGTCGTTCTTCGTCGCCGCCAGCGCGACGCCCTGGGCGTGGTTGCCCGCGCTCGCCGCGACCACGCGGGAGACGTCGCCGCGCTCGGCCACCTGGACCAGCTTGTTGTACGCGCCGCGAGTCTTGAACGAGCCCGTCCGCTGGAGGTGCTCCATCTTCATGTAGACCGTCGCGTCGGTCATCCCCGACAGCGACCGGTTCGACTCCAGCGGCGTCTCCATGACGACCGACGGGTCGTCCAGTCGGTCGCGCGCCGCCGCGACGTCCGCGAACTCGAGATCCGTCATACGGCCCGCGTTCGCGTGCCGGGATCAACCCTTCTTCGGTTTCGGGCGGCGGACGCGAGTGAACGCGATCTCGTCTGGACACGCCGGCTCGAGCGTCGCCGAGAAATTTGGGCTCCGGCCGAGGTTACGCCTCGTCGAGACCCGTCGTGAGACAGTCGATCGCGCGTGGCCACGCGTCCGCGTCCGCCCGCGCGATGTGGACCGGCTCGCCGCCGAAGACGTGGTGGTTCTTCGGCAGGTACGGCGGCGTGATGAAGTGGCTGGCCCCCTCGTAGCGCCGGTGCTCGTAGGGGTACGGGTGGTCGGCGCCGTCCAGGCGGTCGATAACCCGCTCCGCCGTCCGGCTGGCGGGCCAGATGGGATCCTTCTCGCCGGTTATCAGCAGGATCGGGCCCTCGATCGCCTCGACGGCGGGCGTCGCGGCCTCGCGCGTCGCCGCGTCGGCCTCGTCGAGCTGGCCCTCAAGCAGCGTCGGTTTCCCCTTTCCGGGAACGTAGGGCAACGGCTCGCCGTCCTCGTCGACCCAGGCGGGCGCCTCGTCCGGCGTGTTCCACAGGACGCCGCTGCCGGCGTAGGAGACCACGGCCCCCACCCAGTCGTAGCGAGCGCCGAGCGCCAGGGCGATCTCCGCGCCGCGGGAGTGACCCAGGAGGCCGATCCGGTCGCCGCGGACGCCGTCGCGCGCCCCGAACCACCGGGCGGCGTCGTCGAAGTAACTGATCGGCACCCGGCCGATCTCCTCGGGAAGCGCGTCGTGCTCGCCGATGTACCGCAGCGAGAACGCGGCGAAGCCGCGGTCGGCCAGCAAGGAGGCGGTCAGCGCGGTCGAGATGCCCCCGGAGCCGTGCAGCACCACGACGCCGGGGTGCGGGCCGTCGTCGGCGGGTTCGAAGATCGTCCCGACGACGCCGTCCGTGTTTACCTCGGTCCGCTCGACCCCCTCGCCGGCGTGGCGGGTGATCGTTCGCTCGGCGGTCCGGTCGCCCGCCTGCGCCCGGAAGCTAACCTCCATCGGGCCGGCAACCATCAAATTCGACACCGGCTGGTCTTCGGGTCCCTGCATCGACCAGCACCAGCCCATCGGCGCGACCGCGTCGTAGGACCCCGCCTCGGGCGCCCGTTCGGAGAGGTCGACGACGCCCGCCTCGTCCGCGGTGAACGTCGCGCTCGATCGCCACTCGTGGCCCTCGCGGCCGGTGGTCGTCGCCTCGAGCGTCACGGACTCGCCGGGGTCGAGCCCGGTGAGACGGATCTCGATCGGTTCGTCACGTCGGCTCCGGGTCGGCGCGTCGATCGTCAGTTCGTGGTCGGCGTGCGCTACGTCGGTCGTGTGTCGGGGGTTCTCTGTCATCGATTAGCGAAACGGAGATCGTGTGGAACGGTCGTGTGCGGGTTGTACGGTGTCGTCGGCCGCGACCGCGACGGAATGGCGGATCGAACGGAGCAACGGCCGGAGGGCGGCACTCCTCGTCAGCCCTTGAGGATGAGTCGGAGGTCGTTGCCCGGCCCGCCGCCGGGGACCTCGACGTCCGCCGGGAGTTCGTCGACCCAGGCGGCGCGAAAGCCGTCACTGCCCGCCTCGGCCGACCGCTTGCAGGCCTGAATCTCGCCGCCGGCCGGCGAGGCGCGGTAGACGACCCGGCGCGTCGTGGTGTTTTCGGTCCCGTCGACGACGTGGTCGACCGTGCGGACCGCCGCGACCGACTCGAGCGCGACGGCGATACCGGTCTGGCCCTCGACGCCCTCGTGCGCCGCGTCCGCCCAGTCGTCGCTGGCTTCGACGCGGCCGTGCGGGAGCAGGGCGATCCCGTGATCGTCCTCGATCAGGACGAGCGTCTCGCCGTCGTCGTTCGTGACGCCGACGACGGCACTTCCCTCGTGACCCGTGCCGCAGTGGTCGGGGTCGTCGTGTTCGACGGTCTCGGTGGTCGCGGTCACGTCCGCACGGGATACGAGCGAGGACGGGTCGGCGAGTCGGTCCGTCGGATCGAGGCCTCGATCCGTCGATTCGGCTGGGCGGTTCGTCGGGTCGGATGTACGTTGGTCGGACATGTGGTGAAGTCGATTGGCAGTTCGCCGCAGCTGTCGCTCCGCGGGCCCGATGCGTTCACACCGAGAACGGCGCTTCTGCGGCCGTTCCTCGGGAAAACGGGATAGTTGGGACTCCCGGATAAAAGTTTCGGAGAACTGGTTTTTACTCCTTACTTACAAATTCGTGGCCCGGTCTGATAAGTGTTTTGTCAGCAGTCGTACTTCAATCGGTGCCTACGTCAGCCGACAATCGGAAAATCGGGTCGAACCGGACGATCGGGCGGCGGTTCCGGGCTGGCCCGACGTCGGCGCGCAGACGAGTACGCAATCGTCGGTCGCCATCCGACGGCTTCGGGAACGCCGTCCGACCTACTCCAGCAGGAGCAGTTCCGGATCCTCGAGGTATTTCGCGACCTCGTTGGTAAAGCGTGCACCGACGGCGCCGTCGATGAGGCGGTGATCGAACGACAGCGAGAGGGTCAGCACCGAGCGGGGTTCGATCGATTCCTCGCCGTTCTCGTCGGTGACGACGCGGGGCTTGCGCTTGATCTCGCCGATGGCGAGGATGCCCGACTCGGGGTAGTTGAGGATCGGCGTGGCGTACTCGCCGCCGATGCCGCCGATGTTGGTGATCGTAAAGGTCGAACCGCGCAGTTCGTCCGGCGAGATGGTCCGCTCGCGGGCCTTCGAGACGAGTTCGTTCATCTCCGAGGAGAGCTGAAGCAGTCCCTTGTGGTCGGCGTCGTCGACGACGGGCACCATGAGGCCGACGTCGGTCGCCGTCGCGACGCCGATGTTGTGGTAGTTGCGGTAGACGATCTCCTCGCTCTCCTCGTCGATCACCGCGTTCATCTCGGGGTACTCCTGCAGCGCGGCGACGACCGCCTTCATGATGAAGGGCATGTACGTCAGTCGGATGCCGCGCTCCTCGGCGATCGGTTTCAGGCGCTCGCGCGTCTCGACGAGCTTCGTGACGTCGACCTCGTCGTGGTGGGTGACGTGGGGCGCGGAGAACTTCGACTCGACCATCGCGTCGGCGATGGTCTTGCGGACGCCCTTGAACGGCTCGCGGCGCTCGCGCGGGCCGGTCTCGCCGGCCGCGACGGCCGCCGCGTCGGCCTCCTGGGCCTGGCGCTGGGCCTCGGCGTACTCCATCACCGCCTCGGGCGTGACGAACGGCTCCCCGTCGCGCTCCTCGTCGGTCGGCACCGCGTTCAGGTCGACGCCTTCCTCCTCGGCGAGCTTGCGCGTCGCGGGCGCCGCCAGCGTCCGGTCGCGATCGGCCGACTCGACCTGCGCGGCCGCCTCGCCGCGCGTGTGGGCCGACTGCATCGCGGTCGCGGCGCCCTCGTCGCCCGCCGCCACGTCGGCGGTGGCGGCCGCGTCGGCGCCGGAATCGCGACCGGCATCAGTCCGGGCCGCCTCGGCCGTCGTCGCCCCGTCGGTCGGCTCGTCGCCTTCGTCCGCACCGGATTCGGCCGCCGCCCGGACGTCGGCCTCGGTGAGCCGGCCGCTCGGACCGGTTCCCTCGACGGTCTCGAGATCGACGCCGAGTTCGCGCGCCAGGCGCCGGACCGACGGCGGCGCGAAGACTCGACCGGAGGGCGTCTCGACTTCGCCGGTCTCCTCGGCGCCGGTCGCGCCGGGATCGCCGGCCGCGTCGGCCTGCCCGCTCGCGTCGGATTGGGCCGTGCCGGCGTCGCTCTCGGCCCCGGCGTCGGTCGACTCGTCGACCGGCTCGCCCTCGACGTTGTACGTGATGAACAGGTCGCCGACGGGGACGACGTCGCCTTCCTCCCAGTGCAACTCGCGGACGGTCCCGTCCGTCGGCGAGGGAACCTCGACGAGAGCCTTGTCCGTCTCGACCTCGGCGACCGGCTGGTCCTCGGAGACGGTGTCGCCGGGCTCGACGAGCCAGGAGACTAACTCGCCCTCGGCGACGCCCTCGCCGACGTCGGGTAAGGTGAATTCGAGTGCCATCTTAGAACTCCGCGGCGTTTCGGATGCCGTCGGCGATGCGTTCGGCCTCCGGCAGGTAGTAATCTTCGAGCGCGTACAGCGGGAACGGCGTGTCGAAGCCGGTGATGCGCTCGACCGGCGCCTCCTGGTAGAGCAGGGCCTCCTCCTGCAGCGTCGCGGTGATCTCGCCCGCGAGGCCGCCCGTCTTCGGGGCCTCGTGGACCACCGCGGCGCGGCCCGTCTTCGTGAACGACTCGACGATCGTCTCGTCGTCCAGCGGCGACAGGGTGCGCAGGTCGACGACCTCGACGTCGATCTCGCCGTCGAGTTCCTCGGCGGCCTCGATGGTCGGCCGAGTCATCGCGCCCCAGGTGAACACGGAGATGTCCGCTCCCTCGCGGCGAACCGCGGCCTCGCCGATGGGGACCTCGTAGGACCCCGTGGGGACGTCCTCGCGGAACGCGCGGTAGATCAGCTTCGGTTCGAGGAAGATCACGGGGTCCGGGTCGCGGATCGCGCTCGTCAATAGCCCCTTCGTGTCGTACGGCGTCGACGGGACGACGACCTTGAGGCCGGGCTGGTGGGCGAAGAAGGCCTCGGACGACTCGGAGTGGTGCTCCGGCGCCCGGATGCCGCCGCCGTAGGGCGCGCGGACGACGAGCGGGCACTCGAATCGACCGCGAGAGCGCGTGCGCAGGCGCGCGGCGTGGGAGACGATCTGGTCGAACGCCGGGTAGATGAACCCGAGGAACTGCATCTCGGCGACGGGCCGCATGCCGTACGCGGCCATGCCGACGGCCGTGCCGACGATGCCCGACTCCGCCAGCGGCGTGTCGATGACCCGATCCTCGCCGAACTCCTCGTAGAGGCCGTCGGTCGCGCGGAAGACGCCCCCGTTCTTGCCGACGTCCTCGCCCATGACGAGGACGTCGTCGTCGCGAGCCATCTCGGTCGCCAGGCCGTCCTGGACCGCCTGGACGAGCGTCAGGCTCTCGGTCTCTGCGTCGGCTGCCGGCTGTGATTGTTGTTGGGCCGCCATGGTCAGTCCTCCAGGAGTGCTTCGTCACCGTGGCGCTCGCGAAGCGTTTCGAGCCACTGCAACTGTTCTTCGAGGCGCTTGGGCATCCCCTCGTAGACGTGCGCGAAGATCTCCTCCGGTTCGGCCGCGGCGAACTCCTCGGCGGCCGAGATCGCGTCGGCCACCTCGTCCTCGATGCGCGCCTCGATCGCGTCGACGCGCTCGTCGTCGAGCATGCCGTAGTTGCGCAGGAACGTCTCCATGCGCGGGATCGGGTCCTTCTGCTTCCAGCGCTCGACCTCCTCGTCGTCGCGGTAAACCGAGGGGTCGTCGGCGGTCGTGTGGGCCCCGAAGCGGTACTGGACCGCCTCGATCAGCGTCGGGCGGAGTTCGCCCTCGCCCGGGTTCTTGGCCTTCTCGACGGCGTCGCGGGTCACCCGGTAGACCGCGAGCGGGTCCATGCCGTCGACCTGGACGCCCTCGAAGCCGTAGGCGGTCGCCTTCTGGGCGATGGTCTCGCTCGCGGTCTGGCGCTCCCGGGGCACCGAGATCGCCCACTGGTTGTTGTTACAGAAGAACACCGACGGCGTGTCGAAGACGCCGGCGAAGTTCAGCCCCTCGTGGAAGTCGCCCTCCGAGGTGGCGCCGTCGCCGAAGTAACAGAGGAAGGCCTTCTCCTCGCCTTTCAGGCGGGAGGCCCAGGCCGCGCCCGTGGCGTGCGGGATCTGGGTCGCGATCGGCACGGCGACCGTAAAGAGGTTGACGTCCTCCGGGACGTAGTTGCCGTGCTCGTGGCCCATCCAGTACAGGAGCGTGCGCTTTAACGAGAGGCCGCGCACGAGTCCGGCCCCGTGCTCGCGGTAACTGGGGAAGACCCAGTCCTCCTCGTCGAGCGCCGTCGCGCTCCCGATCTGGGCGCCCTCCTGGCCCGACAGCGGCGGATAGGTGCCCATCCGCCCCTGGCGCTGGAGGCTGACCGCGCGCTCGTCGAAGTGTCTGACCAGTCGCATCTGTTCGTACATCTCGACGAGGGTGTCCTCGTCGAGATCGGGTACCGTCGCGCCCTCGCGAACGCGCCCGGTATCGTCGAGAATCTGGACGCGATCGTCGGGTTCGTGTTGAAGCGTGCTCACGGGTAAACCCACCTTCGCATGTGCTGGGGATTACACGCCACCCGGTATCAAATTTTCGTATATAGTTTACTAACGGCAGAAATTTTGCGAGGGGATGCCACACGCCGTCGGCTATAGGGTGGTGTTGTGGACGATCGTGTTTTTATCCCCCGTCTCGGAGATATACGAACAATCCTCCCTCATTTTCGATGAGAAACTGAACGCACGTGGAGGAGCGTTCACTGTCCTGTGTTAGCAAGGGACGATCCTCCGCGGCCCGCGACGTCCCGAATATTCGCTCTCCCGCGTTCCCGCCGCGCTCCGGTGTCTGGCGGGTCCAGTGCCCGGAGGTGTCGGACCGAACGGGTGCGTCAGTCGCCGCCGACGGTGGACTCCGGACTCGACGCCCGGGCGGCCGCTCGCGCCTCCTCGACGGACGAGCCCTCGCGCAACACGGCGTCGACGAACAGTTCGCCGGCCTTGTACGAGGATCGGACCATCGGCCCGCTGGCGCAGTACAGAAAGCCGAGTTCGTCCTCGGCGACGCGGCGCCAGGTCTCGTACTTGTCGGGGTGGTCGTAGCGCTTGACGTCCAGGTGATTCCGCGAGGGTTGCAGGTACTGACCCAGCGTGACGATGTCGACGCCGCGCTCGCGGCAGTCGGCCAGCGTCTGGTAGACCTCGTGGTCGTACTCGCCGTGGCCGAGCATGATCGAGGTCTTGGTGTAGACGTCGGACTCGCGGTCGACCTGCTCCAGAACGCCGAGGCTCTGCTCGTAGCCCGCGCGACGGTCTCGCACGGGGAACTGCAGGCGCTCGACGGTCTCGACGTTGTGCGCGATGACGTCCGGCTCGGCGTCGATGATCTTCCGGACGAGGCGTTCCTCGCCCTGGAAATCGGGAATGAGAACCTCCACGAGGATCCCCGGATGGCGATCCTTGATCTCGCGGATCGTCTCGGCGAAGTGGCCCGCCCCCTGGTCGGGAAGATCGTCGCGATCGACGGACGTGAGGACGACGTAGTCGAGGCCGATCTCGGCGATCGCGCTCGCGACGTTCTCGGGTTCGTCCGGGTCGAGCGGCTCCATTCCGCCCGTGCGTACGTCGCAGAAGTTGCAGGCGCGCGAGCACCGATCGCCCATCAGCATGAACGTGGCCGTGCCGCCCTCGCTCGAGGACCCTCGCCCGGACCAGCATTCACCGAGGTTCGGACAGTTGGCCTCCTCGCAAACGGTGTGAAGATCGTGCTCGCGGAGCGTCTCGCGAATCCCCGCGAACTCCCGGCCCGACGGCGGCCGCATCTTCAGCCAATCGGGCTTGCGGGCGCGGCTCATACTCGACGCGTCGGGAGCGATGGTGAAAAAGCGTGGTGATCCGGTTCGGGGAACGGGTGATCCAACGCCACGACGTGCCGGTCCGGTTGCGGCACGTCTCCCTCCCGAGCGGGCCCGCGGAGAGCCGTGCAGAGTCGCGACGCGGCGAACCGGTGGAGGCTCCCCGGTCGAACCGGTCGGGCGACCGACACAGATGAAAACATTTATGATTGGCACCGGCAATTTCCGCGCCAGGCCTGATGTTCGACGTCGACCAGGAGGATATCACGGGCGGGCCCATCGCCCGGACACTGCTCGTGCTGGCCGCCCCGCTGCTCGTCCAGAACGTCGTGCAGGTGCTCCAGCAGCTGATCGACACGCTCTGGCTCGGTCGCTACAGCTGGAAGGCCGTCGCCGCCGTCGGGCTCAACTTCCCGCTCGTGACGGTGCTCGGCGTCGTCGCGATCGGCGCCATGGTCGGCACGCAGGTGCTCGTCTCCCAGCGCGTCGGCGCCGACGACGGTGCGGGCGCGCGTCGCGCGACGGTCAACGGGATCGGAGTCGGTGTGATCGCCGGGCTGGTCGCCGGCCTCGCGACGTTCGGCCTCGCGGACGAGATCGTATCCATCTTCGATACGGACGGTTCGACGGCCGAGTTCGCCGCCGAGTACCTCGCGGTCTACGCGCTCATATTTCCGATTCTCGCCGGGAGCGACGTCCTCGAAGGCGGGTTCGTCGGCTGGGGCGACACGCGGGCGGCCCTCTACGTCAACGTCCTCGCGGTCGCCGTCAACGTCGTCGTCGACCCGTTTCTCATCTTCGGCTGGGGGCCGGTTCCCGAACTCGGGGTGGCCGGCGCCGCGCTCGCGACCGGGATCGGCTACGGCTGCGGCTTCGCGCTGGCGCTTGCGATGTTCGTCCGCGGCCGCGACGGCTTCCGACTCACGAGAGACGTCCTCGTCGTCGATCGCGGCGACGTCCGCGAGATCGTCGATATCGGCTGGCCGACGGCCGGTCAGCACGGCGTCAGCCAGTCCGCCCGTGTCGCGATGGTCTGGCTCGTCGCGGCCGTCGGCGGCGAGCCGGCGCTGGCGGCCTACACCGTCGGCGCCCGCGTCGCGAGCGTGGCCTTCGTTCCCGCGATGGGGTTGCAGAAGGCCGCACAGAGCATGGTCGGCCAGAACCTCGGCGCGGAACGGCCCAACCGGGCCAGGCGGACCACCTGGGTCGGCGTCGCGCTCGCGGCCGGCGCGCTGACGGTCGTCGGCGCCGTCCAGCTCCTGTTTCCCGAACCAATCGCCGCGTTCACCGTCCCCGACGCGACGGCGGCCGAGATCGAACTCGCCGCCGAGTACCTGGTCATCCTCGCGGTGGGCTACTGGGCCATCGGTGCCACGTACCTGCTGCAAGCCGGATTCAACGGCGCCAGGCGCACCCGGACGAGCATGATCGCCTCGCTGGCCCAGTACTGGCTCCTGCGCCTGCCGATCGCGCTCGCGCTCGCCTACCCGCTCGGGATGGGGATCCAGGGCATCTTCTGGGCGGTCACCGTCTCGAACGTCCTGCTGGCCGTCGTGCTCGGCGCCTACTACCACTACGAGACCCGCGAGGGGATGAACCAGCAGGCCGTGGCGGCGACGGCCGCCGATTGAAACCGCCGAGGGTTGCTCCGAAACCGGGCGCCGGTCGAGCTCCAGCGCCCGGTCGACTGCGTTCCGTCGCTCGATGGCGACGACCGCACGCGGCGCCGTCTCGAGGCGGGCGTCGATCGATACGGCTGTGGAAGCCGGTGCCTAACTTTTGTCCCTCCCCGTTGAGCATGGAGTCGTGCGATCGATCGCGGAGGCGACAGACTGGCTCCACCTCGCGGGCGACGAGACGGTGCTGTGGTCGAGTCGGCCCCACCCGATCGCGCTGGGGAGTCGGTTCGTCTCCGCGCTCGCGATCACCGTCTTCGCCCTGGTCGCGACGGCCTGGGCCTGGGATCGCGGCTACACCCTCGTCGGGTGGGTGGCGGTGAGCGTCGCCCTCCTCGGGATCGTGGCCGCGACGGCCGCCTACGTCCGGTGGACGAACACGCGCTACGTGATCACGAGCGACCAGCTCTACGCCAAGCGCGGCGTGATCTCGCGCAGCGTCACCCAGCTCTCGCTCGAGCGCGTCCAGAACACCACGCTCGAGCAGTCGGTCGCCGGTCGGATTCTCGGGTACGGCGACGTCGCCGTCTACACCGCCGGCTCCGGGTCGCCGGAGGTGACGTTCGTCCGCGCGCCGACGCCCGGAGACGCCCGGAGCGCGCTCGCGACGCAAATCGGGCGATCGGGGAACGCAGGACGCGTCTGAGTGGTTCGCTCGGTACTCGAAGGTGGCATTCGGCGACGGTTTCCGTTCGATCGGGGCCGCTGAAGTGATGATTACTACGGACGGAACGCCCACTTCGATACGGCTAATAGTGTCGAACGGTCAGCGTCGATAATGACCGTGGCGAGGTTTCCGTTCCGCGCCTGGTGACACAGCCAATGTCTTCCGCAACCGAAATCGAGCGATCACAGGCCGTACTCGACGTCACAGCGCACTATCGCAGGCGGGAACGCGCGCTCAGCGCACTCGTCGTCGTGCTCGTGGTCTCGCTGTTCTTGGGGACGTATCTGGCGACGTCACTGTTGCCAGCTATCGGAGTCGGGGCGCTCTCGCTCGTCAGCACACGGGCACCACTATTCAAGTCAAGCGGGACGGCCCGGCTTCGAACAGACAGGCACCCTGAAACGGTAGTTGCGGAGTTCAGCAGCGCCACACCGCCCACACTAGCACTTCAATGGGGCGTCGCCGATGCGATCACCACTGAAGCGGGTGTGACGACGTACGCCATCTCGTCCCTGTTCGGACTGCACTCGGTCGAGATGGTCGTCGATACCCACACCAATGCCACGCCAGACGGAGCGCAACTGATCGAGTCTGTGGTCACGGTCGACGACCGGCCTTGGGGAACGTACACGTCGACGATCAGTCGTGAGAACGGCCAGACGATCATCGAGGTCGACTATACCTCGAATCGACGCTTCGATCTACGATACCTCCCACAGGTGCTCCTCGCATCACGGTACCGCGACGACGTGCTCGCGGTGCAAGGGTACACGGTCGTTGCACGCGACACAAGAATCAGTGTGTGAGGGGGATTCCGGCATGGCAATCGGGTAGAACCGGACCTCGATTGTTGGTCGGCCCCCGAAACACGCCAACACCAGGCTATCCGAGCCCGAGTCCGGAAACGTACAGCGGGAAAGTACCTATTTTATCTAAACAAAAGCCTATTACAACCCCACGCCCAGGGGAGAGTGCTATGGCTCAGAACAGTCTCGAAAGCGCGACCGATAGCAGCCGAATCGCGGCGAGTGCGGGGATCGGCGTTCTCGCCGCGGCGGTCGGCTACCTGCTCGCGACGCTACTCATTCGAGACGAAGTTGCCCAGAATCTCGATCCCATCGCCGAGTGGAAGGGAACGGCGTGGTACTACTTCAGCGCCCACTTCGTCGAGCTCGAGGCGAGCGGGGCGGTGGGTGGGTTCAGCGGGTCGGACTCGGTGAACCTGATCGCGGAATCGGGCAGTCAAAACGCCGAGTTGCTGTACGCGCTCCCACCGCTCGTCCTGCTGGTCGGCGGGGCGTTCCTCGCGTCGCGACTCGGTGCGCGCGACCTCGGCGAGGCGGTCACGACTGGCGCGCCGATCACGGTCGGTTACGGCGTCGTGATGGGCCTGGGTGCGCTGGTGGTCGAATCGAGTTCGCAGGGGGCGGTCTTCGGTATCGAGTGGGGCGGCTCGGCGGCCCCCGCCCTCCTGCCGGCGATCGTTCTCGCCGGGATCCTCTACCCGCTGGTGTTCGGGACCGCCGGTGCCGTCGCCGCGACGGCGCTCTCCTCGCGGTGACGGATCGCCGGCCGCCGGTTCGTTCACCGCGAAGGAAACGCCTTTCACTCGCCGCCCCGCCTTGTGCGGTAGATGGACGTCGCCGAGGGTCTCGCCGACTCGCTCGAAACCGATTTCGCCGACGCGTTCGCGTTCGATGAGTTCAACCGGATGCAACGCGAGGCGCTGCCGGCGCTGCTCGAACGCGACGAAAACGTGGTCGCCAGCGCGCCCACCGCGTCGGGCAAGACCGCCCTGGCGGAACTCGCGATCTGCAAGGCGCTCGATGCGGGCGGGACGGCCCTCTTCGTCGCGCCGCTGCGCGCGCTGACGAACGAGAAGGAAGCCGACTGGGACCGCTTCGAGGAACTGGACTACTCGGTCTACGTCGTCACCGGCGAGCGCGACCTGAATCCCCGCCGCGCGCGCCGGGCTGACATCCTCGTGATGACCCCGGAGAAGCTCGACTCGGCGACGCGCAAGCACGACTCGAATCGCTACGACTTCGTCACCGACGTCGACTGCTGCGTCATCGACGAGGTCCACCTCCTCGACGCCGACGGCCGGGGGTCGGTGCTCGAGGTGACGATCTCGCGACTGCGGCGGCTCTGCGACCCGCGGATCGTCGCCCTCTCGGCGACGATGCCCAACGTCGAGGACGTCGCCGCGTGGCTCGACGCGCCCGACGCGTGCACGTTCGACTTCGGCGACGACTACCGCCCGGTCGACCTCCACGCCGACGTCAAGACCTACACGCACGGCGACAACGCCTTCGCGGACAAGTACCGCCGGCTCTACCGCGCGCTCGACCTGGCCGAACCCCACCTCCGAGAGGACGGGCAGGCGCTCGTCTTCGTCTCCTCCCGGCAGGACACCGTCCAGGCGGCGAAGAAGGCCAGGGACGAGATCGCCGAACGCGATATCCCGATGGGCGCCCGCGGCGAGTACGACTTCCACACGCGCGCGAAGGAACTGGAGAACGACACCCTCCGGAAGTCGGTGCTCGACGGCGTCGCCTTCCACCACGCCGGCCTCTCGAAGCACGACAAGGATCGCGTCGAGGCGTGGTTCAAGGAGGGGCTGATCGAACTGCTCTTCTCGACGACGACGCTGGCCTGGGGCGTCAACCTGCCCGCCCGCTGCGTCATCATCCGCGATACGAAGTACCACGATCCGCTGGAGGGCGAGGTCGACATGAGTCCCCTGGACGTCCTCCAGATGCTCGGTCGGGCCGGTCGACCCGGCTACGACGACGTCGGCTACGGCTGGGTGGTCTGTGACGGCGCCGACGCCGACCGCTACCGGCGCCTGCTTCGGGAGGGCACCGAGATCGAGTCCCAGCTCGCCGAGAGCCTCGATACGCACCTCAACGCCGAGATCGCGATGGGCAACGTCGCGAGCGAGGCCGACGTCTTCGACTGGCTGGAGACGACGTTCTACTACGAGCGCGGCCAGCGCCGGCCGACGAAGTACGCGTTCGAGGACCTGGAGACGAGGGTTCGCGACACGCTCGCGACGCTCGACGCCGACGGCTTCATCGAGCGCGAGCGAGACAGTGGCGACGCCAGCGCGGGCGCGATCGAACCGACGGCGCTCGGCCGACTCACCTCGCGGTACTACCTCGACCTGGATACCGCCCGCGGCTTCGCCGACTGTTGTGACCGCGCGGCAGCGGGCGACCTCGACGAGGCGGCCATCTTCGAGGCCGTCGCGACGGCGAGCGCGTTCGAATCCGTCACCGCCCGCCAGGCCGAGCGCGAGGCGATCGACGCCGTCCTCGCCGGCCAGTCCGTCGGAGAACGGATCGAGACGAGCGGGGGGCGGAAGGTGCTGGCGATCCTCCGGGCCGAGGCGCGCGGGACGACGCCGGCCGACCTCCGGAGCGACGCCTGGGCGATCACCCGCAACGCGCTTCGGCTGCTCGCCGCACTCAGGGCCTTCCTCGACAGATTCGCGAGCGGACACGACGCCAACCTGGCGCGGCGGCTGGAGGCGCGCGTCGAGAACGGCGTCGACGACGAAGCCGTCGGACTCACCGCCATCGACGGCGTCGGCCCCGGCCGGGCGAGCAAACTCGCGCGATCGGATATCCACACCCCCGGCGCCGTCCGGGCGGCCGGCGTCTCGGGCCTGGTCGACGCCGGACTCGAGGAGGGGATCGCCGAACGCGTCATCGAGGCCGCGCGATCGCTCCCCGCCGTCGAGATCGACTGGCCCGCTTCCTTCCCCGAGTCGATCGCGGTCGGCGCGAACGACATGCGGGACGTGACCGTCAGGAACACCGGCGAGGCCGCCCGCGCCGAGCTTCGCGTGACGGTCAACGGCCGCGAGATGACGAGCACCGACACCTACCTCCGCGGGTCGGAGACGGTTCCGGCTGCCGTCTTCGGCGCCCCGGACCACGACGCGCTCGACCTGACGGTGAGCGTGGCGTTTCCGGACCTGCCGCTCGTTCCGGTGCGCGAAT
This sequence comes from Halovivax limisalsi, assembly GCF_023093535.1. NCBI lineage: Archaea > Methanobacteriati > Methanobacteriota > Halobacteria > Halobacteriales > Natrialbaceae > Halovivax > Halovivax limisalsi. Next base: position 674,713 of record NZ_CP095757.1, on the reverse strand, counting down.
CCCGAACCGTGACGATCGACTGAGAACCGCCCGGATCGCCGGTCGGCGTCGACACGGTGCTAGTTAGCATCGGTGAACGGTGACACGGGCAGGATGTCACGATTACCGAGGGATTCCAGGACAGTTTTGTAGCCCGGGTTACACCGTCCGACAAGGAATGGGCGAACTCAGTACGGAGTGCAAACGCCACCTCGAAGACGCACTCGAGGCGGACGATTCGCAGAAGAAGGACTTTCACATTCGGCAGGTGCTCCAGGCGGCCGAGATGGACGACGCTGCGGTGGACCACCGGCGCGTCCCGAAACACTGAGCCGGGTCGCGATTCGGTCGAGGAACGGGCTGCGGTGACTCAGGTGCCGGCCAGGTCGAGGACCGTCTCCCGAAGTGCCGTCGGGTCGTCGGCAACTACATCCGCGCGCGAGTAGTCGGCGTCGCCGTGGGCGGCGATGCGGTAGGCGACCACGGTCATCCCCGCCCGGTCGGCCGCCGTGACGCCGTTTTCGGAGTCCTCGACGGCGACGCAGGCCGCGGGCGCCTCGCCGACCGTCTGTGCGGCGTACTCGTAGACGTCGGGCGCGGGTTTGCTCTCGCCCCGGATCTCCTCGGCGCTGACCACCGCGTCGAAGGCCTCGACCAGGTCGAAGCGCTCGAGGACGAGGTCGATCCACGCCCGCGGCGAGGAGGAGACGACGGCCACCGTGGTCCCGCGCTCGCGCAACTCGGCGAGTAACGCGTCGAACCCGGGGAGCAGGGAGACGCGGTCGGTGTAGACCTCGCGGGCCATCTCGTCGAAGCGCTCGACCCACTCGGCGCGCGTGATGGCGGTGCCGTACTCCGCGTCGAGGTAGTCGTAGATTTCCCGGAAGTTCATCCCCGACGTCTCGTTGAGGTCCACGTCGCCGTCGGGCACGGCGTCGGGGAACAGGGTCTCGGATTCGAACGTCACCCAGTAGTCCTCGCTGTCGACCAGCACGCCGTCCATGTCGAACAACACGGCTGTCATTGGCGCCCGGTTGGACACCGGGGCGGAAATCGGTTTGGACAGCCGACCGAGCACGAGGTGGGCGGATGCGACCGGCGACGAGACCGGTCACCGGACGATCTCGCCCCGGCGCTCGTGTTCGAGTTCCGTCGCGACCGATTCGGCGAGGTCGGCGCCGAACTCGCGCTCGACGAGCCAGCACGCGAGGTCGATGCCCGTCGTCACGCCCCCGGCGGTCAGGACGTCGCCGTCGTCGACCCCGATGACGGGGGAGGCGTCGCGCGGTTCGGCCGCGGCGGGGATCTCGGCGCCCGCATTCGCCAGGTCCGCCAGCGCGTCGCGGTGGGTGACTGCCGGGCGGGCGTCGAGGAGCCCCGCCGCGGCGAGGATCATCGCCCCCGTACAGATCGAGGCGACGGTCACCCCTGCGGCGTGGAGTTCGGCCGCGCGTCTCGGCAGGTCCCCCGCATCGACGACGCGGCGAACGGCGCCGTCATCGCTCGTCCACCCGCCCCCGGGGACGACGAGCAGGTCGGGCAGTTCGGCCGACGCTCCGGGGGTGGCGAGGACGCCGTCCGCCTCGACGCGGAGGCCGTGGCCGGCGGTCACGCGATCGCGCGCAGCCGTCGTGACGAGCGCGGTATCGATATCGGCACCGAACTCGGCGGCCGTCTCGAACACCTCGTAGGGGCCGATCGCGTCCAGTTCGTCGAAGCCGTCGAAGAGCACGATCGACGCGGCGTATTCGCTCATATGCGACCGACGCACGTGGGAGAGAAATACTGTTGGGACCGGTCCGGCGCGCAGCCGGGATCGCGACGGACCGTCCGGGCCGGCTACCCCGGAATCGTCTCGCGGAACTTCTCGCGGTCGTCGTGGAAGCAGTCGCCGACGACGATGGCGTCCGCGCCCGCCTCGAGGATCTCGTCGGCCTTCTCCCGCGAGTCGATGCCGCCGCCGTAGAGGAGCACGGTCTCTTCGAGCTGGTTCGCCGCGGCCGCGACGTCCTCGGGGCCGCCGTAGGTGCCGGAGTACTCGACGTAGAAGATCGGAAAGTCGTAGAAGGCTTCGGTCGCGAGCGCGGCGCCGGCGACGTCAGCGGTCGAGAAGGGGGTGGAGACGCCGGCGGTGCGAGCGGCCTCGGAGTCGACGTGCTGGATGACGTAGCCCTCGCCGACGATCTTCTCCGCGAGTTCGGCGACGACGGCCTCGCCCTTGGACTCGATCACGTTGCCGACGACCGGCAGGCTCGTCCCCAGGAGCGAGGACGGTTTGTTCGCGAGTTCGCCGAACATCGAGAGGTGCTTGCCGACGAAGTGATCCAGGTCGCCGTTGTAGACCGCCGGCACGGAGAGGACGTCGACCGCGTCGACCGTCGCCTTCGTCACCTGGGCGGCGTCGTACGGTTCCTGGAAGATCGGGACGTCGGGGGCCGCGTCGCGAACCGCCTCGATCGTCTCGAGCGTGTTCGACTCGGTGACGCCGTCCGAGCCGCCGACCATCACCAGATCCGTCGCGGCGAGTAGCGACGCCGGATCCGCCGGCATGGGCTTTTCCGGATCGACCTTCGTGACGTGGTCGATCCCGCTCCAGTCGAGATGCATGGGCGAGTGCACGGAATCGCCTCTTATACGTGTGCTGATTCCGCGTCTCGCCGCCCTGCGCCGGGAGAATCAGGATCAGCACCGGTGACCGGGGTGGAATGACGGGACCTGACGGCCAGTGACGGGATCGACAGTCGGAACGAGAACGCACCGGCCGGCCGAACGGGACGAACCGTCGGCGGGACGTAAGAGTACGTTCCACGGGGTGCTGACTGGCGGAAGGACAGGGATCTGGGGTTGCTGGAGTGCCCGGACCGATGCCCACGGTGTGACACTCCCGCAGTGCATTGTTTTTAGGCTGGCCTAAAATGCGTTTCGGTGCCGTCCCGGGGTTCCGTCGGCCGCTCCCCGCTGCCGGTCGCCGTGACACGGGCGGCGACACCGACCGACAGACCGCCGCCACCGCGTCGCCGTCTCGTTCCGTCGATCGAACCCCCTTATTTCACCTCGAATATTTCGTCACATTCCCCAACGCGACCAGATTCCCGACGATGAGGGGGAGTGCGTCCGTCAGCCGAACGTCTGACGCTCCACTCGAACCGGTCGTTTCGAAATCGCATGAGGGCGACGGGCCGCAATCGCACGGCGCGGTATCGAACCCCACGATTTCCCGTGGAATCGAACCCCTCGTCCGCAGCCGCCCCGCGAACCGCCGACAGCCGGTTCCTGACGGCGTCTGACGCACGGCTGACGTCCAGTTGAAACGGAGGTATCGCAAGTGGCAATCGTCCGTCGCCGTCGCCGGGAACTACGGCCCCCGTTCGCCGGCCGGGATCGCGACCTCGATCCAGTTGGATTCGGGCGGGAGCGGGCACTCGAACGCCTCCGAGTACGCGCAGAACGGCGCGTACGCCAGGTTGAAGTCGACGACGATCTCGTCGCCGGTCGACAGCGATCGATCCGCCGCCAGTTCGAGGTAGCGCCCGCCCTCGTAGGTCTGCTGGCCCGTCGTCTTGTCGCGGATCGGGACGAACAGCGTCTCGTCCTCGGCGCTCTCCTGGCGATAGCCGTCGAGGTCGACGTCGGCGTCCGCGGCGTCCGGATCGGCCGATGGGAGCGTCATCGACAGCGTCGCCACGGCGAGGTAGCGCATCTCGCCGCCCGTCGAGGTGTCCACGTAAACGACCTCGGGATCGTCGTGGACGGTCACGTCTGCCGTCACGCGATAGGCGGGGTCGGGGTCGAAGTAGGAGAGTCCGTCGAACGAATCGCGCTCGTCCGGCGGGATCGGCGACTGCGGGTGCTCGGCGAAGAAGTCGTCCTTCTCCTCGCGTTTGGCCTCGAGTTCGGCCCGCCAGGCGTCGACGTCGAAGTCCATACCGACGGGTGGGCGTCGCGTCGGGTGTGCCTTGCGATCGACGCGCCGGCGAGCGGTCGTCCGGACTCGGCATCGACCGTCCCGCGGGTCGCCGACCGCGGCCACGTTCAGATGCGATCCGCTTCCCGCGCGATCCGGACCGCCCCTGATCGTCGACCGCGGGGCGTCACGGATAACAGCCCGTCCGCGCGATCCGTAACCGTATTGGAATCGACCGGACGAAGGGCATCGTATGACCTACGAGACGGTCGAAACGCCATCGCCGGCCCAGCTCGACGACCTGGTCGATCTCTACCGATCTTACCCGTGGTGGGAGGAGCGGGACCGGGACGACGTCCGGCGAGCCGTCGAGGCGACCGACCTGTTCGTGGGACTCGCCGATCCCGAGACGGGCGAACTGGTCGCCGCGGCGCGCGTGCTGACCGACTTTACGTACTACGGCAAAATCTTCGACGTGATCGTCGACGAGGCGCGCCGGCGAGACGGGCTCGGACGGCGGGTGATGGACGCGATCCTCGAGCACGAGTCGCTCCGGCGCGTCGAGGTGCTCACCCTCCACTGTCGGGAGGGCCTGGTCCCGTTCTACGAGGATTGCGGCTTCGAACGCCACGAGATGACCGTCCCGGTCGACGATGGCGAAGAAGAACTCGTCCGCATGCGGAACGATCAGCGGTAGGGCCGGCGTTGGAGCGTGACCCGAGCCGAACGCCGGAATCGGGACCTCGACTCACCCGCCGGTCGAGCGCACTGATCGATCGTCGACCGGGTCCCCGGACCGTCGGGCCCTCTCGAACTCCAGCATCCCGAGCGCGCCGACGCAGTCGCCACAGCCCCTGCGCTCGACTTCTACGAGCTCGCGATTGGCACGTAAACCGCCCCGGGGGAGTAACTTCTGGAAGAACCGTAACCGGAGATTCTAGCAGATTCGGGGACTGTCACTGTTGATCTACAAAATCACAAAGGCTTTTGCCACCTGCTAGTATAGGAGTTTATCATGGGTGTGCAGTCCCGGCCCAACGGCGATGAGACGATCACCGTCACCCACAGCGACGACTGGTTCGTCGCTAAAGACGAGTCTACCGGGGTTGCCAGTCAAGGAAAGACGAAGGCCGAGGCGCTAGAGAACCTGGCCGATGCGCTCCAACTCCATACCCGCCCCGTCCCCGACGAGGTCGAGGGCGAACCCGATCCGTCTTCAGCTCCCTGGTTATAGGACCACTTTCACCCCGGCTTCTACATGGTTTATACGGGACGCGCGAGAACCACAGTTCAACAGTGAGTCGGCGGAACGTACTCCGGTGAGGATATAATCAAAGCGCTCGGGAACTGGGGATTCCGACGAGTCGATCAGACGGGGAGCCATGTGAAGCTGGAGTACGTCAACCCCGATACGGGGAAGAAGCGGTACGTGACCGTTCCGCTGCACGACGAACTTGCAACGAAGACGCTTCGAAGCATCGCGGACCAGGCGGGCGCTCACTGCTTTCAGGCGTTTCTCGACGAGATGGTCTGATGGCCGACGACGATGCCACTGACACCACAGCGTGGAGCGCGGCTTCCGTTCAACCGATCGTCAGGATGTATTATGTAACTGCCGGGGATTGGTGAATCGAACAGCCGACGCTTCGCCCGGCCGTCCATTTATATTCGATGACGGGGCAATCTCACTCCGTCAACCCTATGGCTGCCCATCGATGAGAACTGTAGAGATGGAGACGTGGCGGGAACTCTTCGGTCACGACGAGCCCTACGACGAGCAGGTCGACGGCATCGAGACCGCGATCGAGACGGCTCGTGAAAGCGGCTTCACCGTGATCGAGGGCGCCTGCGGGACGGGCAAGACCATGCTCGCGCTCTCGGCCGGCCTCTCGCTCGTTCGCGATCCGGATTCGAGTTACGAGCGGGTGTTCGTCCTGACGAGCGTCAAGCAGCAGCTTCGCCAGTTCGAGACGGACCTAGGGACGATCAACGAGAACCTGCCAGAGGACCACGAACCGGTCTCCGGACTCACCCTCGTCGGGAAGGCAGACGTCTGTCCGTACAACCGCGAGCGCGCGGCCGGCTTCGACGATAGCGTCGTCTACGACCGCTGCGAGACGCTGCGCGATCGCACCCGCGACCTGACCGGCGAGGGCGGCTCGACCACGACCGGCGACCTCACCGCGCGAGCGCGCAGCCAGCAGGTCGGGCTGGCCGACTCCGGGCGCAGCGGTCGCGGCGTGCGGTTGCTGGAGACGGCCGGCGAGACCGCCCCGTTCGCGCCCGACCTCCCCGAGTACGACGACGGCCGGAGCGAGGTCGAGTACTGTCCCTTCTACGCGCAGTACCTCGACGACCTCCCCGACGAGGGGGAGGGATCGCCCGTCGAGGCCGTGCCGTTCGACCTGACCAGCGCCGGGATGGTGACGCCCGACGATCTCGTCGCGCACTCGGTTCGCCACGGCACCTGTCCGCACTCTGCGATGGGGGCGGCGCTCGGCGCCGTCGAGGTCGTGATCGGCAACTACTATCACGCGTTCGACCCGACGACGCTGTCGGCGTTTACGGGCGCGCTCGCCGGCGAAGAGACGTTCGTCGTCTGCGACGAGGCCCACATGCTCGAACCGCGCGTGCGCGAGCTGGTCAGCGACGGCGCGGCCGACGCGACGATCCGCGACGCCGTGACGGAACTCTCGCGCGTGATCCGCCCCGTTCGGTACGAGCGCGAGGGGCGCCAGACCGAGGGCGGCTCGAAGACGGCCGACGCGGAACTCGTCCGCGCGGAACTTGCGGGCTCGGACGTCTCCTTCGAGGAACTCGAGGCGACGCTCGAATTTCTCCAGGAGCTCCGGTCGGAACTCGAACGGCGGGTCGAGACCCACCTCGACGCCGAGCAGCCCGGCTGGCGCTCGAACCTGAACGACCTGCCCGACGACGAGATTCCGCTCCGCGATCCGGCCGAGCCGGCGGTCGACGAGATCTCCGCGTGGGCCGAACAGGCGGGGTACACCGACGTCCACTGGGTGCGCGCGGAGTCGGTCGGCGCCCTCGTCGCCCGGATCCTGAACGAGGCCGAAGACGAGGAGCGGACCCGGGCAGCCCCCGCCGTCGGGCGCCTCCTCGGCGAGTGGAATCGCCGCGGCCACACCGATTACTTCCGCGAGATCGAACTCGAACGCACCTGGGACGAGACCGAGCCCGGCGACTCGTGGCGCCGCGCCTACACCGCCCGGCTCTCGCTGCACAACTGCGTCCCCAGCGGGGCGATCGGCGAGCGCCTGTCGGCCTTCGGCGGCGGCGTCCTGATGAGCGCGACGCTCGCGCCGATGGACGCCTTCACGGAGGTGACCGGCCTTCAGTACCTCGAGCGCGAGGCCGACCGCCCGGTCGTCGAACGACGCTACGGCCTGCACTTCCCCGAGGCAAACCGCGAGAGCTTCGCCGTTGCCGCGCCGAAGTTCACCTACGAGAATCGAGGCGCACCCCATGGTACGAGGTCCGCCGGTGAAAGCGGCGGCGAGACGGCGTCCGCCGGAGACAACGAAACCCGTCGCGCCTACGCCGACGCCCTCGAACGGATCGCCTCGCTCCCGGGCAACGTCCTCGTCGGGATGCCGAGCTACGCCGAGGCCGAGTGGGCGGCGGGCGTCCTCGAGGGACGACTGTCCGGGAAACCCGTCCTGCTCGACGTCTCCAGCGACGATCGGGCGACCGAATCGCTCAAGGACGAGTTCTTCGCGGGCGAGGGGAAGGTCCTCGTCACCAGCCTCCGCGGGACGCTCACCGAGGGCGTCGACTACGGCGGCGACCGGCTGAACGCGGCGGTGGTCTGCGGCGTTCCGATCGTCAACACCTCCAGCCCGCGCACGCAGGCGGTTCGACGCGCCTACGACGACGAGTTCGGCGCCGGCTTCGAGTACGCCCTGACCGTTCCCGCGGTCCGCAAGGCGCGCCAGGCGCTCGGGCGGGTCATTCGAAGCCCGGAGGACGTCGGGGTTCGGGTCCTGCTGGACGAACGCTACGCGCGCGAGAGCTGGGACTCGGTCCGGAAGTACCTCCCCGACGCGGCGGAGTTCCAGCCGGTCAGCCCTGACATGCTCCAGCTCGGCCTCGATCGGTTCCGCGAGAAACTGGAGTCGGCCTGAGTCGGAACGCGGTCGCCGGCTACCGTCGGCCCCGAACCGACATCGATCGTCACTCGACCGCGGGCAGGGACGCCGCGCGCTTACTGGAAACCGGTCGTATCGTACTGCTCCTGGGGCACCTCCGCAGTCTCCCTGGATCGGCCGAGCGGGATCCCGCCGAGTAGCGCCGCCACCACGAGCAACGACGCGGCGAGGACGACGAAGTCGCCGCTCGGATCGTAGCCAGCCAGCCACGCGCCCCGCGAGACGACGAAGACGGCGACGAAGAACGCGACGATGCCGACCGCCAGCAGGACGGTGATCGTCACGACCATCTGCAAGAGTCCGCCCAGCAGTTTGGTTACGGCCATATGGGGCCGGTCGAACGGCCGACGCAAAAAGCCACGGATGAGCGATTACACCGCGGCTTCCGGGCGATATCGGGTTTGTCGGGCCAGGTGGACGGGTTCGCGAGGTCTCGCGGCCGCCCGGACCTCACCGCGGGTCCACCGCGGCGGACGACAGGAAACGTTATGTTCTTCGTGAGTGAGTATCTAGCATGGAAGTCCGGGAGATCATGTCCTCGCCGGTGGTGACGGCCGCGCCCGAGGACACCCTCCGGACGGCGGTCGGGCGAATGCTCGAGGAGCGCGTCGGCAGCGTCGTCGTCCTCGACGGCGGCCTGGCGGGAATCGTCACCGAATCTGACCTGTTGCGAGCGTGGTATCAGGAAGGCGAGGACGGGAGCGAAGCGGGGTTCGAACGCAGTGCGGACCGCGAAAACGCGAACGGTGAAGCCGCGAGCCGCGAGGCCGAGCGGCAGCGAGGCCTCGGAAACGCGAACGGTGAAGCCGCGAGCCGCAGCCGGCTCGAATCGATGCGGGTGGCGGACGTGATGAGCGCCGACCTGGTAACGGTGACGTCGACGACGAGCGTGACCGCGGCGTTGCGGACGATGCAGGAACACGAGGTCAAGCGCCTCCCGATCCGGGGCGGGTCGAAACCGCTCGGGATCATCACGCTGTCCGACGTCGCCTGGCATCTGCCAGACCGGCTGCGCGAGCGACCCTCCCTCTCGACGCGCCAGAAGGGCCGGGGTCGCGACCGGGGCTGATCAGTCCGTCTCGCCGCCGTCGGCCAGAGAGAACACCGATCGAGACGGTGGCGGATCGTCGAACGCGGCTCCACCGATCACCGCGCGATGGGCGAGTAGCGATCGGTCAGCGCGACGACGCTGCTCGCGGCGACGACGGCGTGCATGACCATGAGGACGGCCACGGCTCCCATCGTCGCCGCCGGATCCGACTGCCACAGCCAGAGGTCCGGGCCGAACGAGAGGACGAGGACGGCGGCCGCGAGGAGCAGGAACGTTCGATTCGGCCGGTCCGAGCGACGCGTCAGGACCCCGAAGACGAGCGTCGCGCCAGCGACGCCCAGGATCGTAAAGAGGGCGACCGGACCGATCGAGAGCGGATCGATCGGCGCTACCAGTTCGGTCGCGAGGACGGCGCCCAGGATGACGCCGTTCGCGACGAGCGCGACGACGGTCGCGACGATTCCCCGTACGACGAGCGTGGCCGTCGGTATCGCGGTTCCGGCGGCGTCGAATTGCGAAGACATCCGTCGGTCGAGACCGTTTTTCCCGCTGGGTGTTGAGTGTATCCATCCGGCCGCGTCGCGCGCCGTTGGCCCGTCGCCTCCAGCGCACGCCCGTTCGCGGCGGTACTCGCTCGACGAACCGGCGCCGACTACTCGACGAGTCGGGACTGGCTCTGCCTCGATCCGCTTCGATAGACGGTGTAGAGGACGAGGGCGGCGATCAGGACGTCGGCGCTGTGGCCGACGAGGTGGTGGATCGACATCGGCACCAGATCGAAGACGGTCCCCAGCCCGACGATCGATCGAACGACCAGCAGGCCCAGCACGCCGGCGATCACCAGGTACCTGGACGTCCGGCGCCGACTGTACGCGACGACGCCAACCGCGAATAACGCGACCGTCCCGGCCACGGCTACCAGGATGATCGCGACGAGCACCGGCGCGAGTTCCGGGCGGATCCAGGCGTGAGCGAGTGATCGCGGTGGTATCATGAGAGTGGTCGGTGGCTGGAAACGACGCGCGTGGGTTCAGCCCGCCCCGTCCTCGCCCCGGCGGCCGAACCGCCCGCACTCCGGTCGGACCGACCGGCGCTCGACGGCGTCACCGGTTTCGTTCGTTGTATTCGGGTCCGGAACGAATATCGATAGGAACTTGTGGACGGAGCGGTTTCATTCGATGTAGATAGTTGGGGAACGAACGGTAAAGCAGTTACTATATCGAATTTGCCGAACCAAATCAACGGTCGCCCTCCATCCACCATGTCCGAAACGCGAACGCGACTCCGTAAGCATATCTACGAAAACCAGGGGATTCACTTCAACGAACTCGTCCGCGAATCCGACCTCGCACCCGGCCAGGTCCAGTACCACGTCCGACAGTTGCTCCGCGACGGGACGCTCGAACGCGGGGAGTACTACGGTCGAACCCACTACTATCCGCCGACGTACGACGAATCCGAGCGCGCGACGATCGCCCTCTTTCGACGCGAGACCGCCCGGGAGATCGTCCTCGCCCTGCTCGAACGGGGGACTGCCGAGCCGGCGGCGCTCGCCGCCGACCTCGACCTCGCCCGGAGTACGATCGAACATCACCTCTCCCACCTGGTTTCCCAGGACGTCGTCCGCAAGGAGTACGGCGAGCACAACCGCGTCGAACTGTCGCTCGTCGACCCCGAGCGGACGAAGACCTTACTGGACGTCGTGACGCCGACGGTCTCCGCGCGACTCACCGACCGCTTCGCCCGCTTCGTCGACGACGTCCTCGACGACGTGCCCGACGGCTCCTGACGGCGGCGCGACGATCGACCGGCAGAGTCGAACGACGATACTCTCGACGGAAGATCGACCGTACAGCGCCGGTATCACCACCGTTCCGTGTTTTCTATTTTCGAACCAAAATATAGATTAAACTAATGCCGTACTGTACGATCATGGATCCGACGGCCAGACGGCGTCGATTCGTACAGGCGACGGGAAGCGCTCTCACCATCGGACTCGCCGGCTGTCTCACCGGAGGCGACGAGGATGGAAGCGACGGTTCGGACGACGGTGACGACGGCAGCGATGGAGGCGACGGTTCCGGCGGGAACGAAAGCGACGGTGGGAGCGATGGCGACGACGGAACCGACGGCGACGATGGCGAGGCGTCGCCCGGGAGCGACGGACTGCTCTACGCGTTCAGCCCCGACTCGATCGCCCTGATCGACCCGGAGGAGGGCGCGGTCGTCGACGAGATCACCGACGGTATCGACGGCTACTCCTACGGCGACGCGGTTCGCACGGCGGACGGCTCGCAGCTGTTCGTCGTCGAGGACAGTCTCGAACAGGTCCTCGTCATCGACCTCGAGACGCGCGAGATCGTCGAGGAGGTCGGGATGGGCCCCGGCGGCACCCACATGTACCACCCGAAGGAGACGGAGATGTGGGCCCACGCCGACGACGAAGGGGCGTTCTACGTCATCGACACCGAGAACTACGACGTGACCGTCGTCCAATCCGGCCTCGAGAACGAGGGTCACGGCAAGCTCCTCTACCACGCGGACTTCGGCTCGACGGGGTACGCGACGAACGTCAACGACGCGGCCGCGCTGGTCATCGATATGGACGCCTACGAGCGGACTGACCACATCGAACTCGGCGACGAGGGCGGCACGCACTCGAAGGCCTACAGCACTCAGAACGGCCTGGCGTACTTCGAACGCTCCGGCGGCGTCGGCAAGACGGCGGTCGTCGACCCCGAGACGAACGAAGTCGTCGAGCAACTCGACGTCGGCGGCACGCTGTTCCACCCCGACAGCGACGAGGTGCTCGGGATCATCGATCACGGCACCGTCCACTTCTTCGACGGGACGAGCGAGGAGACGGCCGAACTCGGAACCGTCGAGATCGACGGCGGCCCCGACCACCTCGCGTTCTACGAGGGTGACGACGGGCTCTACGCCTACACCGCGAACACGATGAACTCGAACTCGGCGATCATCGACGTCGACGCGATGGAGGTCGTCGGAACCGTCGACATCGGCGACATCGAGCGCCCCGAAGGCGCACAGCACCTCCACCGGGGCGGCGTCACCGGCGGCGGCTACTTCTTCAGCGGTGCGAGCGCGGACGGCACCGTCGCCGTCGTCGACATGGCGGCCCAGGAGACGGTCGCGAACGTCGAGGTCGCCGAGGGCGTCGACACAGTCCAGTACATCCCGCGGGAGTAAGCCACGATGCCCACCGACGACTCGTCTCACACCGTCGCCGGCCGCCCCACGGAGCGCGCCGAATCGCGACGGGACGAGTCGTCGGCGACCGGGCGCCGACGAGACGATCCGTCGACGAAAGCGGGCGGTGCGACGAGAGGGGACAGCGCCACGTCCCCGCTCGGAAAGATAGTCGCGCTCGCCTGCCTGTTCGTCCTGGTCTGCGGACTGCTCGCCGCGCCCGTCGCGGCCCACGCCTACCTCGACGAGACGACGCCGGGCAACGGCGAACAGGTCGAAACGCTGCCCGAGGAACTCGCGCTCGCGTTCTCCGGCGACGGCATCCAGGTGGCCGAGGTCGAGGTCACCGGGCCGAACGGCGACGTCGTGAGCGGATCGGCCGTCGTCGACGCGGACGATCGGAGACTCGTGCGGGTGCCCCTCGCCGAAGCGGACGACGGGGCGCCAGCGCCCGAGGGTATGTACACGGTCGAGTGGGAGATCCTCTCCGACGACGGCCACACCACGGACGGCTCGTTCTTCTTCACCGTCGGCGACGGCCCCATCGATCGCGACGCGATCATCGCCGCCGCGACGGCCGACGACGGCGATGCCTCGGTCTCGCCGTTCGAGGCCGGCGCGAAGGGACTGTTGCTCCTCGCGATCGTCGCCCTCGTCGGCGTGCCGGTGACGGCTCGAACCGTCGTCTACCCCGTCCTCGGTCGCGACGGGTCGACGTCCGCGCGGATCGACCGCCGCCTGCGAACCGTCCTGCTCGTCCCGGCGCTCGCGCTCGCGCCGGCCTCGCTCGCCTACGGCGCCGTCCAGGCGACGGCGCTCGGCGGGGCGTCGGTCGTGTCGCTCACCCGCTTTCTCGAAACCGGGCTCGGGCGACTCTGGCTGATCCAGTTCGCCGTCGCGATCGCCCTCGCGGTCGGCCTGACCGTCTCGCTCTACGGCCTGGTTCCGATTCGAGCGCGGGTTCCGGGTGGGATCGAGAGGGTGGCCACGACCGGTGAGTCGGGAATCCGGACGCGACGCCTGTCGCGACGGGTCTGGCTCGCCGGGAGCGTCGTCGGGGGCGGGCTCGCTCTCGCGACGGTGAGCTGGTCGAGCCACTCCGCGACCGCCGTCGCCCGGCTGTCGGGGACGGCCGTCGACGCCGCCCACGTGCTCGGCGCCGGCGTCTGGGTCGGCGGGCTGGTCGTCCTCGCGACCGTGGTCCCGCCGGTGCTCGCGGAGACGCCCGCGACCGACCGATTCCGACTGGCTGCCGCGCTGATCCGGCGCTTTTCCATCCTCGCCATGGCGGGCGTGACGCTCGTCGTGGCGACGGGCTTCCTGCTGGCCGCCTGGCACGCGCCGACGGTGGACGCCATCGTCGCGTCGCTCTACGGCGTCGCGCTCTCGACCAAAGTCGTCCTCGTTATCCTGGCGCTCGGGCTCGCCGGGTTCTCGCGGATGGCTGTCCTGCACCGCCTCGAATCGCCGGCCGGCGACGAGTCCCTGACGGCCGTACTCCGCGCGCTCGATCCCGCCGCCGACGTTCGTAGCGACGGCGGTACCGGCGACGCGTCCGGCGCCGAGGGCGCGGCGGCCGTTTCCGCGTTCGTCCGCGCAGTTCGCGTCGAGGCGGGCGTCTTGCTCCTCGTCGTCGTCCTCTCCGGACTCATTACGAGCGCGCCGACGGCCGCGGTGGCCGGCGCCGGCGGCGGGTTCGGCGAGGCCACGCTCGAACGCGACGCGGGCGACCTCGATCTCTCGTTGACGGCGACGCCCGGCGATCGCTCGGCCGGGAACCTCACGGTTCACCGGGGCGAGCCGATCGTCTTCGACGTCGCCGCCGTCCAAGACGGCGAGCGCGTCCGGTCGGACCGAGGGGTCCGGCTGGTCGCGACCAATCCCGAGCACGACACGACGATGAACGTGGACCTGCGGGCGAACGGCGACGGGACGTACTCGACCGTCCAGACGCTCCCCGACCCCGACGGCTGGCGGCTCCGCGTCACCGGCCTCTTCGACGGCACCTACGTCGACGAGTGGTTCGACGTTCGCGCGATTGCGGGCGACGGACGCGATCGGGGGACGGGAACTCGCGCGGAGACGCCGTTCTCCTCGCTGCTGCGGCTCGGCGCGCTGGCCGTCGGCCTGCTCGGGACGATCGCCGTCGGCGTCGAGTCGATCCACGGGCGTGGACGGGAGCGGTGACTCCTCGCGGAGCGTTCGTCAGGTATCGGTCACGGTCACGTAGTACGGGCCATCCCAGTCGGCGACCCACTCCGGGGCCGCCGGATGGTCTCGGAGCGCGTTCGCCTCGTAGGACTCGTCGGGGAACGGCTCGCCATCGTCGTCGGCGGCGTCCGCTCGCGGGACGACGAACGTCGCGGGATCTCGGCCGGGTGCGGGAACCAGCTGTCGTCGGCCCCAGTCGTGGGCCTCGCCCGGCGAGTCGACCCACTCTTGCGGGTGGAACGTGATGGCGATCGAGTCCGCGGCGGAGCGATCGTCCCCGCGATCGGCGACGGGTGGTGTCCCGGACATGGTTAGAACGGGGGCTCGGGCCTCCCACCCGCTACGTCTCGGTTCGCACTCGCCCGGGTATCGACCGCGTCGGACTTGCCGATCACGACCCTGAACTCGCCGGGCTCGCGCTGGCGGTACTCCCAGCGGAATTCAGGACCCGCCTCGGCCTCGAACTGGTGGTACAGCGGTTTCGGATCGTGGTCGTTGACCAGGACGAACCCCGCGCCCGCATCGAGGGCGGCGTACGCGTCGAAGATCCGCTCGTGGCGCGCTGCGGGCGGGAGGTCTCGGACGTCCAGTTCCTCGCGGACCTCGATCGTCGCGTCCACCCCCGACTCCTCCGGTTCGGCGCTCGTCCCCACGGCATCGTCCGATTCGTCGGCATCGCCGGAATCGCCGCCCTTCGTGACGTGGACTCGACAGCGCTCGGGTTCGTTCTCGAGCACCACCCAGGAAAACGCGTCGCCGTAGCGCTGGCGAAACTCCTGGCGAAGCGGCCGCGGTTCGTGGGGCGCGATCAGTTCCAGCGTCCCGCCTTCGGGGAGCATTCCGTACCGGTGGTGAATCGTCGGGTGTCGCTCCGCCTTCGGGATCTCGCGGACGTCGTATCGGGTGACGACGTCCGTGTCGTCGGCGTCCGAATCGGCGGTCTTGACGACCTCGACGCGCCACCCGTCGGCGCCGCCGCGGTCGCGGTACGTCCAGTCGATCACGTCGCCGTGCATCGACGTGAGTTCGTAGTACAGCGGCTTCGGGTCGTGATCGTTGACGAGGACGAACCCCTCGTCGGCCCCGAGTTCGTCGACGATGGCGAGGAGGGCCTGGTGTCGCCGCTGGGGTTTCAGGTCGCGGACGTCGATCGTCCCCAGTTCGTCGTCGGCCAGCGGCTCGCCCTTGGTCACCCGGAGTTCCCGAGGTTCCGCGTCGGGGTCCGCGTACGTCCACTTCAGGCGTCGATCGCGGTCGAGTTGATACCGTACCAGATGGTCGTCGACGTCCCGGTCGGCAACGACGTCGACGGCGTCCCCTTCGTCCGCCGCGTCCAGTTCGTCGACGAGTGCCCGTCGGGATGCCGCCGGCGGACGGTCTCGCAGGTCGAGTTGGGTTTCCATCACTGTCCGTTCGTTCTCCGGGCACACGCATTACCTCGGTGGCGAATCCCTTCGGGACCGACTCGGTGGGGGTCAACGAGGACATCCACGAGGAGACACAACCGAAGAACACCCCGCGTCGAACCGACCCGCACTGCAACGGCGAGTGGGTTACCGCAGGAACAATTAGTCGCCCTCCCACGGCGGGTCCAGCAGGTCGGCCAATCCGTCGATCCGGTGATCCGGTTCCGGCGTCGGCGCCGTCCTCGCTGAATCGTTCGGATACCACACCGTCCGCATTCCACATGCCGATGCGCCGGCGACGTCGTGATCCAGGGAGTTGCCGACGTAGACGGATTCGTCGGGGTCGGCCTCCAGCTCCGCCAGCGCGCGTTCGAACGGCTCCGGATCGGGCTTGGCAGCAGTTTCGTAGCCCGCCAGCACGATGGTCTCGAAGGAGTCGCGAACGTCGAGCGCGTCGATCTTCACCGACTGCGTGTCCGGGCCGCCGTTGGTGACCAGCCCCAGTCGGTAGCGTTCCGAGAGGTGATCGAGAACGTCGGTCGCGCCGGGGAGGAACTCGACGGCCGCGTAGTCGGTCACCGCCTGGTAGGCGTCGGCGACCCGGAGGCCGACCGCCTCCTCGCGGCCAGCCTCCCGTGCGAGTTGTCGAAAACACGTCTCGCGCCGTCGGATATCGCTGCCCGTTCCCCCGAGTTCGTCGACGAGGCGGTGGTAGTCGGCCGCCTCGAAGAACGGCTCGACGCCGGCGCGCTCGAACGCCGCCGCCAGGCGGTCGCTCGACGGCGTCGGCTGGTGACAGAGCGTGGCGTCGAGGTCGAATAGAACGGTCGTGACGGCGCCCATGTGGGGAATGGGGATGTGCCGGGCAAAACCGTTCGGATTCGGTGACTGTTCGTTGGTTCGACGGCTGCTCGACGGGCGACGGGCACCGGCAACCGCGAAACCACCGTCGTTGATATAGCGCCCGCGCGAACGCCCGTCCATGCAGGTAGACGCTGCGGTGGTCGATGCGCTCGTTTCGAACGGCATCGACACCGTCTTCGGCATTCCGGGCAAGCAGACGCTCCCGCTGAACGAGGCGATCGGCGGGCGCGAGGACGTCCAGTTCGTCATGGCGCGCCACGAGACCGCCGTCTCCCACCAGGCGTGGGGCTACGCCGAGACCAGCGGGCGGACCGCCGCGACGGTCGTCGTCCCCGGCCCCGGCGACATGAACGCGATGAACGGGCTGAAGAACGCCTACAACGACTGCACGCCGCTGATCCACATCGCGGTCGAGACCGACCCCGAGATTCGCGGCGGCGAGGGCATCCACGAGACGCCGCCTGACACCTACGACAACGTCGTCAAGGAGAACGTCCTCGTCGAGCGACCCGAGGGAGCGATCGCCGCGCTGGAAGAGGCCGTCGCGATCGCGGAGACAGCCCCCAAGGGGCCGGTCCGCGTTGGCATTCCCAAGAACTTCCTCGGGATGGACGTCGCGCTGGCCGGAGCGCCCGAGTATTCGCGGGCCGGACCCGCAGGCGCCGCCGAGTCGGACGTCGCGGCCGCCGCGGAGCTGCTTGCCGAGGCCACAGAGCCGGTCGTGATCGCCGGCGGCGGCGTGCGTGCGGCCGACGCGAGCGTCGACCTCGAAGCCGTCGCAACGCGGTTGGACGCGCCGGTCGTGACCACCTACAAGGGGAAGGGGACGATCCCGGCCGACCACCCGCTCTCGGCGGGGACGCTCTCGGGCAGCGCCCCGCCCGCGCTGCTCTCGCTGTTGGCCGAGGCCGACGCCGCCCTCGCGGTGGGGACGAACTTCGACGCGGTCGCGACCCGCGCCTGGTCGGTCGAGGTGCCCGACGAGCTCGTCCACGTCACGCTCGATCCGGACGACCTGGGGACGGGCTACGAGCCGGCGGTCAGCGTGCTCGCCGACGCCGCCGAGGCGCTCCCGGCCATCGGCGAGGCGCTCGCCGACCGCGACGTCGCGGGCCCAACGGGGACCGACGAGACGTCGGGCACAGAACGCGCCGGGGCCGTCCGCGCGGACTTCGACGAGCGAGTGGACGGGCTGCGAGTGACCGACGCCCCGCTCACCTCCGTGACGGCGCTCGAAGCGGTGCGCGAGGCCCTGCCCCGCGAGACCATCGTCGCCGCGGACGCCGGCGGCTCGCGCGTCTGGGGGCTCAACGCCTTCCCCGCCTACGGCCCGCGGTCGTACGTCAACCCCGGGTCGTGGGCGACCATGGGGACCAGCCTCCCCTCGGCCATCGGCGCGCAGGTCGCCAACCCGGACGCCGACGTCGTCTCCATCGCGGGCGACGGCGGGTTCATGATGGCCGTCCACGAGATCCACACCGCCGTCGCCGCCGACCTGCCGCTCACGGTCGTGCTCTTTCGCAACGAGGACTACGCGATCATCAGCGAGGAGGCCGAACGCTCCTACGCCCTGGCCGAGAGCGCCTACGGCTGGCCCGACGCCCCCATCGACTTCGTCGCGCTCGCGGAAAGCATGGGCATGACGGGCGTGCGGGCCGAGAGTCGGGACGCGGTCGTCGAAGCCGTCGCCGACGCCGTCGCGAGCGACGAGCCGGTGCTGGTCGAAGTACCGACGGACCCGCACGAACCGCAGGCGAGCGAGTGGCTGGCCGAGTGAGAATCGGTCGGAAATCACGTCACTGAACGGGGACGACGCCGGCAGCCGATCATCATCGATCGAATAATTGAATAACTATTTCGAGGTGAAATATCGTATGGATCAGCAGCGCGCGTCTCTCGGTTCTGACGGAGGCGGATAGTGTGCGACTGAGCCGGCGTCGGTTCGTCGCTGCGAGTACCGGTGTTGGATCCGCAGTCACCAGCGGGTGTCTCCTCCCCAGTCGTCGGGATTCCGTCCATCTCGTCTACGTGAGTGTCACCAATTTCCACGCGAATCCGCGGACGATCGACCTCGACGTGCGAGCGAACGGGGAATTGCAGGCCAGCACGATGATGACGCTCGAATCGCCGGACGAGACGCCGTCAGAGGAAGTCCGCCCGGACAACGCCCCCTTCCAGCGATATTATGCCGGTGAGTGGCCAGAGTGGGGCGAGTACGAGGCCGTCGCCCGACTCGATGGCGCCGACCGGGCGTTTCGAACGACCCAGCGAGACACCGAACGCGGTACGTTTGTCGGATTTGCAGGGAACGTTCGCCCTGGAACCGATGCAATCGCCTGGGGCGTCGAAAGTATCGATCCCGACGAACTCGACACCTATCGAAACTGGCTCGAACGATACGCTATCACAATCGAGTGACGACGGGAAGACGAGGCAGTGCGCGTCGACCAGCCCAGACGATTGGCGGCACCCTCCGCGCACTTACGGCCGCACGCCGGTCACGACGTCGACGGCGTCGACCAGCGCGTGGCGCTTGAGGAGGGCGAACCCGGTCGCCACCAGCGCGAAGCCGGCGACGGCGCTGGCTCCGATCTCCTCACCGAGGACGACGACGCCGGCGATCGTCGCGACGACCGGCACGACGTAGGAGACGAGCGCGACCTGGAACGCGCCGTACTCCTCGAGGATGCTGAAGTACAGCAGGAACGCGATCGACGTGGCGAAGAGACCCAGGTAGAGGATCGCCGCAATCGACAGCGGTGCCACGGCGCCGGCGTCCGGGATTTCGCCCGCGAGAGCGCTGGCGCCGTGGAGGAGGATCGCCCCGACAACCAGCGACCAGCCGGTCATCGGGACGCGGTCGATCGTCGGCGCGAACCGCTGGACGAGGACGCCACCCAGCGCGATGCAACACACCTGAAAGACGATGAGGAGCTTCGCGAGCGTATCGCCCGCGAAGAGGGCGCCCGGATCGGGCGAAACGACGAGGCCGACGCCGAGGAAGCCGATCACGACGCCGACGCCGCCGACGGCCGTCAGGCGCTCGTCGAGCAGGGCGATCGCCAGGAGCGCGGTCACGATCGGCGTGAGCGACTGGATGATCGCGGCGAGACCGCCGGGCACGGACTGCTGGGCGACGAACAGTAGGCCGTTGGCGCCGACCAGAAAGAATCCCCCCGCGGCGATCGCCGCCAGGTCGTGCCGTCTCGACGGCACCCAGTCGTCGACTCGGACCGCGGCGACCGCGAGCAACAGGATCGCGGCCACGTCGTAGCGAACCGACGCGAAGAGCAACGGCGGGAGGTACTCGAGCCCGACGGAAATCGCGGGAAAGGACAGTCCCCACAGCAGCGAGAGGGCGAGAAACCGGGTCGCGTCGAGCGAACGGGACACGGAGACGCATTGGGACGGGGGTTCAAAGGCGCCTTCGATCGCTGCACGGTTCGCCGCGACCGGTCGACGCTGCCGGCTGCCAAGGACAACGGCGAGCGGCCCGGTCGACGGGGTCCGGGTCGACGTCGGCTCTCACGTCGAACGGGACCCTCGGCGGACACCGACTGGTTTTTTGCCCGTCCCGCCCCCACCGCAGGGTATGAAAGCGGGCGACGGATCGGCCGAGGCGAAGCGGCGGGCGGGCGAGGCCGCGGCCGCGGCCGTCGAAGACGGGATGGTCGTGGGACTCGGCACCGGCAGCACGGCCGCCGCCGCCATCGAGGCCATCGGCCGCGCCGTCGCCGAGGGCCTCGACGTCCGGGGGATCCCGACGTCCGCCGAATCGGCCACTCTCGCGCGGGATCACGCCATCCCGCTGACCACGCTCGCGGCGGTCGACGGCGTCGACCTCGCCATCGACGGCGCCGACCAGGTGGCCGGGGGCGACCTCGTCAAAGGCGGCGGCGCGGCCCACACGCGCGAGAAGCTGATCGACGCCGCGGCCGATCGATTCCTCGTGGTGGTCGACGACTCGAAGCTCGCCGACGCGCTCGACTGGCCGATCCCGATCGCCGCGCTCCGGGGCGCCGAGCGCGTCGTTGCCGGGCGGATCCGGGAACTCGGAGGGGAGGCGACGCTGCGCCCGGCCGAGCGCAAGGACGGCCCGGTCGTCACCGACGACGGCCACCTCGTCATCGACGCCGACTTCGGCGCCATCGACGATCCCGCCCGGCTCGCGTGCTCGCTCTCGGCCATCCCCGGCGTCGTCGAACACGGCCTCTTCGTCGACCTCGCCGACGAGATCTACGTCGGCACCGACGACGGCGTGGAGGTGCTGTCCGGCGACCGGTGACCGGTGCGAGGCGACCGAACGGGATGGACGAATCGAGTTCGATCGAACGGGCAGGGCGTTCGGTCGGGAATCGATATCGACCGTCTCACCGCACTCTGATCGCCGTTTTGTCGTTCTCCAACGACTCTTCGGCCTGCTCCGTCTCCCGCCGCCAGGCCAGGGCGACGACCGCGAGGTAGAGGACGCCGAGCGCTCGCGCGGCGGGTTCGACCCACGGCTTCAGCTCGAGGTCTGTCGGGTTCTCGTAGGCGAACGCCTGGCTGAACCGGATCAGCGGCCGCGGCGCGATCGCGGCGACGAGGCCGGCGAGGGCGAGCGCACCCGTCGAAAGCGGGGAGCGACGGCCGCCCCGACGGAGAACCCAGACGAACAGGGCGCCCTCCAGCCGGGCGAGGTCGAGCGCTTCCGATCGAAGCCGCGCCCGGTCCGGGTTCTCGAGGCCGATCCGCTCGCAGGCGTCGATAACCGGTTTCGGGGCGACGATCTCGAAGAGGCCGAACGCGATCAGTACCGTGCGGGCGAGCCGCGAGAACGGGTGGCGAGTCACGTGGCGACCCACCACGGCCCGCTCGAAAAAGGCACGCCCGACGGCCGGTTCGGGCGACTGCGTCGCGGTACGCTCGCCCCAGCTGGCCGCTCGCTCGCGGCGTTCGCGCCGAAGCGAACCGTTTTTCCGGGGTAGCGTCGATCGGTGGTGTAGATGCCCGAGACAGCCGACCGCAAGGACGACCACATCCGTATCATCGAGGAGGAAGACGTCGAGACGACCGGCACCGGTTTCGCCGACGTCGAGCTCGTCCACGAGGCGCTGCCGGAGATTCACCGCGACGCGATCGACCCCGCGGTCTCGCTGTTCGGGCGCGAACTCTCGGCGCCGGTCGTCATCGAGAGCATGACCGGCGGCCACCCCAACACGACGAAGCTCAACCGACGGCTCGCCGAAGCCGCCCAGGAGACGGGCGTCGCGATGGGCGTCGGCAGCCAGCGCGCCGGCCTCGAACTCGACGACCCCGACCTGCTCGAGTCCTACACCGTCGTCCGCGACGTCGCCCCGGACGCGTGTCTCTACGGCAACGTCGGCGCCGCCCAGCTGGCCGAGTACGGCGTCGAGGCCGTCGAGCGCGCCGTCGAGATGATCGACGCCGACGCGATGGCGATCCACCTCAACTTCTTACAGGAGGCCGTCCAGCCCGAGGGCGACGTCGACGCGCGCGGCTGCCTCGAGGCGATCGAGCGGGTGGTCGATGGCCTCTCGGTCCCCGTCGTCGTCAAGGAGACCGGGAACGGCATCTCCCGGGAGACGGCCGGGCGCCTCGCCGACGCGGGCGTCGACGCGATCGACGTCGCCGGGAAGGGCGGGACGACCTGGTCGGGGATCGAGGCCCACCGCGCCAAAGCCGTCGGCGCGGATCGGCAGGCGGCCGTCGGCGAGCGCTTTCGCGCCTGGGGGGTTCCGACGGCGATCAGCACGCTCGAGGCCGCGTCCGTCCACGACTGCGTCGTCGCGAGCGGCGGCGTCCGCTCCGGCCTCGACATCGCGAAGGCGATCGCGCTCGGCGCGCGGGCCGGCGGCCTCGCGAAGCCATTTCTGGCGCCCGCCGGCCGGGGTACCGACGCGGTCGTCGACCTGATCGAGACGCTCCAGCGAGAGCTCGAAACGGCGATGTTCGTCACCGGGTCGGAGACGGTCGCGGCGCTTCGGGAGACCGAGTACGTGCTGCTCGGACGGACCCGGCAGTACCACGCCGAGCGATCTCGGCCGCGTTCCGGACGGATCGAACGATAACGAAATATTACCGCGGATTCCACCACAAAGGGACATTCTCTCTCGGTAATTGACCGGATTCAGGTGCTATTGAGCGATTGCAAGCGGCCGTATCTGTCGCACAAGCACCAACTACCGCGCCATCTTCACTGAATTTAAAATGAAGCGTGCATATTTTTATTAGGGGTAAGTCCGTGATAGATATCGATCAGGGATGATTGCACGACAGGGGGACGACCGACCGACGGCGTCCGCTGACGTCGAGTCGCTCGAAGCGCTACTCGATGCGACGGGAGCGGACACCGAAACGGTGGTCGATCGGCTGCGAGAAAGCGGCCCCCGACGTCACGTCTCCGACGCGAGTGTCGACGACGTCCTCGAGTCGATCTCGACGCCACAGGAACCGGAGACGACCGGGGGCTTCGGCCTCGCCGGCGGACCCACGCGAACGGTCTCGACGGCGGGAATCGACGAGGTCTTCGAACAGCTCGAGGCGTCGGTCGGGGCACCCGACGGGACCGAGTCCGACGAGCACGACGCGACGCAGCCCGGCGAATCGGCGGGCCCGGGCGCGTCGTCGGTGACCGACGGTACCGACGGGCCATCGGTCGACCGCCGATCGAACCGGCTCGATCGGCCGTCCGCGGACTTCGAGCGCGTCGAACGCGACGTCGAAACCGAGTTCGGCTCGCTCGCCGGCGGTGGACCGACGACGACCGTCTCCGACGAAGGCGTCGACGAGATCCTCGCACACCTCGAGGACGAGTCACCGTCCGTCGACGAATCGACCACCGATCGGGCACCATCCGGCGATTACGACCGCCACGACCGGGTCGGCGGTTCGGACGACCGGACGGACGAGTTCGAGGCCGTCGATCCGACCGAGCTGGCCGTCGAACCCGCCGAATCGGAGACGCCCGAAGCGGCGTCCGACTCCGCCTCGTGGCTCGTCCCCGGCGAGGAGGACTCGGTCGACCTGCGGAACGCGCTCAGCCCGCCCCCGTCGGACGCTCGATGGCCGGACGAACCCGACGCGGCCGGATCTACCGCGGACGAGGCGTCGCCGATCGAGGCATCCGAGCGCACGACGGACGATCCGATCGCCGGATCGGACGAGGCGGCCGCGGACGAGGCGGTCGCGAGTCCACAGCCGCGTGACGGCGGCGCGCCGGACGCGGATTCGACGACGGCCGACGACGAACGCGAGGGCCCCGCGGACGCACCGGCCGCGTCGTCCCACCGGGATCGGACGACCCGATGTACGCGGCCGCTCGTCACGCGCGACGAACTGGAATCGATCGCCGCGCAGGCGCCTGGCGGGTTGAACGCCGACGAACCAAAGGGACGGCCGGTTCGCACCGATGGGGCCGAATCGATGGCCGGAACGGTCAGGCCGGTACCCGAGACGGGCCCCGCCAGCTCCGTCGATTGCGTTCTGTCGCCGACGGATGTGGGGGATTCGACGGCGCCCGGCGTCGACGCGTCGGGCACAGGCGCGAATCCTGCCACCCAGCGTGGCGCCGACTCGCGTGGGACTGACTCCGACGGGTCCGACCCGCGTCCCGACGACCCAGCCGAGACGACGACCGACGAGACGTCGGTCTGGGCTCGGCTTCGGGGCCGGACGTCGGCACTGCTCGAGCGACTCGGGTTTCGGTGACGGGCCGGTGGGACGGACCGCGTCGGGCCGCCAGTCGGCGACGCCCAGTGCGGTCACCCGAACTCGCCCGGCGACTCCCGCGCCACTCGAAGCCGACAACTCGGTTGCGTAACCGCTCCGCTCGTCGGTCGGCGTCTGGAAGAATGGGGTCGACGAGACCTTACAGGTCGCGGGGCTGGACGGTCTTCCGGTCGTTGGCTTCGGCGCGCCGAGCGGCGTGGTCGAGGAGCGATTCGACTTCGTCGTCGAGGGCGTCGTAGAAGTCCGAGGCGACGTTCTTGTCATCGAGCGCTTCCTTGACGGCGGCTTTGACGATAAGGTCTGCCATACGGATTACCCGTTCTGTGTACCCCCTTATAAGCGTTCTGTTTAATACACGGGTTAGGGCCCCTGATGATGGTGTGAGCGGGCGTCTGACGCGGTTTCGGACCGAAACCTATATGCGGATGGAATACCGATCCGCCCGATTCCCCGGATCGCGGGTAGCGCCGAGGCTCGCGCGCGCTCGCCACGGATTTCGCCAGCGGCCCCTGCGACGTTCATATCGGTTCGACGATCGACGCCCGACAGATCGACGGTCGACGACTACCAGTTCGATGGACGGGACCGAGCCTGACTGGGGTCCGTCCGAGCGCGGGAGCCAGCGATTAAGTCCCGCCGGGCGGACCTCCCGGTATGAGCGATCACGTCGTGTACGTGCTCGAGTGCGCCGACGGGACGCTGTACACGGGATACACGACGGATCTCGACCGGCGCGTCGAGGAACACAACGCCGGCGACGGCGCGAAGTACACCCGGGCGCGGACGCCCGTCGAGGTGGTCCACGCGGAACGATTCGGCGACCGCTCGGCGGCGATGTCCCGCGAGTACGAGATCAAACAGCTCTCGCGAGCGCAGAAAGAGCGCCTGGTCGGATTCGACTAGACCACTCAGTCGCCGGTCGCCGTCGGAGACGCCCGCTCCGAATCGATGAACGCGTACGTGACGAGCCGGTCGCCGAGGGTTTCGACGCGCGTGCGAAGCGACGGGTCGCGGAACGCGCGTCCGTCGATCGCGTCCGGGTCGGCGACGAAGGCGTCCGACGCGTTCCCGATCCCGACCTCGTGCGGGAGCGCCCAGCCGTGGACGTTGCGGACCGTCGCGCGCAGGTGTTCGAGCGTCGGCCCGTAGCCGCCACCGCCCGCGGTCGCGAGCAGGCCGACGGTGGTGTCTTCGTACTCGTCGGCGCCGCAGTAGTCGTGGAAATTCTTGAGGACGCCGGAGAACGTCCCGCGGTAAACCGGCGTCCCGAGCGCGACGGCGTCGGCCTGGCGGACGAGCCGGCGGGCGGCCGCGGCGTCGCCCTGCTCGCCGACGTCCGGGTCGTAGACCGGGACGTCGTACTCGCGGAGGTCGAGCAACCGCGTCTCGGCGCCGGCGTCGGCGGCCGCATCGAGGACGTACCGGAGAGCCGTTCGCGTGTAGCTGTCGTCGCGGAGGCTACCGACCACCGCGAGCACGGTCGGAGAGGGTGGCACGGGGCGAAATTCGACGGCAGGTCTGATAGGCGCGTCGCTTCCGTGGATCACCGCTCGGCGGCCACGGCTGTGGCAGTTCGCCGGGGCCGTCCACGGCGCACTCCGGTTCGGGAACCGACATTATTTTGGTCGTCCACCGCCCGTCCTCACCAATGAAGGACCAGAACGGCTCGTATCGCACGGAACGAGCCAGATTCTACGACGCCCAGGTGGGTGCGGGCGACCGGGATGACGTCGCGTTCTACCGCGACCTGGCCACGTCGGTCGACGGGCCGGTCCTCGAAACGGCCTGTGGCACCGGACGGATCTACCTCGAACTGCTGGCCGCGGGCGTCGACGCCGACGGCTTCGACCTGTCGCCGGACGCGCTCGCCATTCTCCGCGAACACGCGGCCGAGCGGGGGCTCGATCCCTCGGTGTGGACGGCCGACCTGGCCGACTTCGCGGTCGATCGCGCGTACGCCCTCGCGACGTGTCCGTTCAACGCCCTGCAGCACCTGCGGACCGTCGACGCCCAGCTGGCCGCGCTCGAATCGATCCACGACGCCCTCGAACCGGGCGGTCGCTTCGTCTTCGACGTCTTCGTCCCGGGGTTCGACGTGATCTGTGGAACCTACGGCGAGTGGCAGACCCGCGCGGTCGACCATCGAGGCGTCGAGCACGAACTTCGAACGCGAACGCGGATCGTCGACGAAGTCGAGCAGCGGTTCGACGTCGAGACCGAGCTGTACGACTCGGACGGCGAGCGCCTCTTCGCCGAGACGGACCGGCTCTCGATGCTCCCGAAACCCCGCGTCGAGCTGCTGGCCCGGCAGTCGCCGTTCGCCGACTGGTCCGTCACCGGCGACTTCGGCGACGAGCCGATCGCGGACGGCGATACGATTCAGGTGTGGGAACTGCGCCGAGCGGAGTGAGACGGCCCTCGGCGATCCCCGTCCGCTTCCGGGATCGCCCCTGGCGTCGGATTTTTATCAGGAGCGGTTGACCGTCGGGTATGGACGCGATATCGTTCGGGACCGACGGCTGGCGGGCCACACTCGAGACCTTCACCGAGCCGCGGGTCCGGATGGTCGGCCAGGCTGTCGCGACGTACCTGCGCGACGAGGGCGAGACGGCGCCGGTGGCGATCGGCTACGACGCCAGGGAGACCTCGCCCGACTTCGCCGAAGCGCTCGCGGACGTGCTCGCGGCGAACGGGTTCGACGTGTTGCTGGCCGAGCGCGACTGCCCGACGCCGGTCCTCGCCCACGCGATCGTCGACCGCGGCCTGTCGGGCGCGCTGGTCGTGACGGCCTCGCACAACCCGCCCGAGTACAACGGCGTGAAGTTCATCCCGTCGGACGGCGCCCCCGCGCTGCCCGCGGTGATGGACGCCATCGGCGATCGACTCGGCGAGCCCGATCCGCTCCCCGAGTCCGACCACGGCGCGGTCGAGACGGTCGATTTCCGCGACTCCCACGCCGCGGCCGCCCTCGACCGGCTGGAATCGATCGCCCCCGGGTCGATCGACGCGCTCGCCGACCTGACGGTCGCCTACGACGCCATGCACGGCGCCGGTCGCGGGTTCACCGACGCCCTGCTGGAGCGAGCCGGCGTCACCGTCTCGCGACTGCGCTGCGAGCGAGACCCGACGTTCGGGGGCACGCCCCCGGAACCCAGTCCCGACCACCTCGACGCGCTCGCCGAGCGCGTGCGAGCCGGCGACGCGGACCTGGGGATCGCCAACGACGGCGACGCCGACAGGCTGGCGATCGTCACGCCCGAACGGGGCTATCTCGACGAAAATCTGTTCTTCGCGGCGCTGTACGACTGGGTGCTCACACGGAAGACCGGCTCCGTCGTCCGCACCGTCTCGACGACGTACCTGCTCGACCGGGTGGCGGCGGCACACGACGAGGCCGTCCACGAGGTGCCGGTCGGATTCAAGTGGGTCGCCGAGGCGATGGCCGAGCACGACGCCCTCGTCGGCGGCGAGGAGTCGGGCGGCTTCACCGTCCGCGGGCACGTCCGCGAGAAGGACGGGGTCCTCGTCGCACTGCTGGCCGCGGCGATGCACGCCGGGGAGCCGATCGACGACCGCGTTGATCGCCTGCTCGAGGCGCACGGAACGGTGGTCCAGGACAAGCGAAGCGTCGACTGCCCGGACGTGGAGAAGGCACGCGTCCTCGACGAGCTCGAGGCGGAGATCCCGGACGCGGTCGCCGGCGTCGCCGTCGAGGACGTCAACACCGCGGACGGCTTCAAGCTCCTGCTCGCCGACGGCTCCTGGCTCCTGGTTCGGCCCAGCGGGACCGAACCCGTCCTCCGGGTCTACGCCGAGGCGAGCGACGACGAGCGCGTCGACGAACTCCTGGCCGCCGGGACCGCGCTGGTCGAACGCCTGGTGTAGGGGCCGCTCCGACGCGGGCGTTAGGGGTGCGCCGACGCGGGTGCTGCAGTCGCGGGCGACGCGCAGGCGAAAAGCGAAGAGAACGGCGAGTCGAGCGCGGCCGCTGCCGGGCCGTCGTTTACGGTCCTCGACGGCGTCGGGAGTCGTATGTCACGGGACGACGACGCGGCGCGCATGGAACTCGGCGCCGACGCCTGGCACCAGGACGAGGACGGCGAGTACTACATCGACTGCCCGGAGTGCGGCTCGGCGGCGACGCTTCCGAACGTCATCAATCACGGGCGCTGCAACGGCTACCTCGATCAGGACGAGTCCGACACGGAAGTCGACGAGGCCGCGATGAGCTGTACGGCGAACCTCGCCCTCGAACTCGTCTACACGTCCGACCCGGACGCATCGGGGGCCGAAGAGGCCGTCGGCGGGGAGTGATAGGACGGCAAACCGACCGGCCGCGCAAGTGAACGGCGAGTGCGCTCGAAGCCGCCCGTTTCACCGCCTGCGAACGCCCGCGAAGCGCCCGTCGTCGAGCGAGACGATCTCGAAATCGAGCGCCTCGTAGAACGGCCGCACCCGCTGGTCGAAGTGGGCGGTCAACCGCCCCTCGCGCGACAGCGCCCGCTCGACGAGCGTCGCCCCGATCCCTCGTCCGCGCCGGCGCATCCTGACCGCGATCGCGTCGACGTGCGCCCCGGGTTCGGCCGCCGCCGACTGCGTCCACGCCTCGTCGTTCGACGCGAGCCCCTCCGTCACCGTCGCCGTCGGTTCCGGTTCGAGCACGATCGCCCCCTGGATCGATTCGTCGTCGCTCGCTTCGCTCGCGGTTTCACCGCTCGGGTTTTCGCGGTTCTCACTGGGTTCGAACCGCGCTTCGCTTGCGACCAGCACATCGTCCGCATCGATTCGTGGGGTGAGCGCCGCGAATTCGAGCATCGCGCCGTCGAGAATCCGTCGGACGGCCAGCTCGTCGTCGGGCGTCGCGGGTCGCACCGAGATCGGCGGCGACGAGTCGGCCACGGTCTCACCCGCCCGTGATGAGGCGGAGGACGGTCACCTCGTCGTGCTCGACGGGCTGGTCCTCGGGGACGGGTCGGCCGTCGACGAGGACGCTCACCTCGTGAGGGCTGTAGTCGATCGCGTCGAGGAGGTCGGCGTAGGTCGGGGTCGCGCCGTCGGCGGACCGGCCGAGGTCCGCCGCCAGGTCGATCTCGTGGGTGGCCTCACCCGCGACGTCGACGGTCACGCGCATACCCGCGCTTGGTGCCGGAGGGGCTTGAGGGCGTCGTCAGCGGGTCGGCGCCGCGGTCGAGCGGCGGGCGGCGGTCACGTCTCGTACGCGGCGTCGAAGAAGGCCGCCTCGAGGGCGACGGTCCGCCCGAAGATCTCGGCGACGCGGGCCTGCCGTTCGGGCGAGAGGCGCGGCCCGTAGGTATCGAGTTGCCCGATCAGCCAGTCGACGTAGGCCGCGAAGTCCTCGGTGTCGTGGATCTCGATCCACTCGTCGAGGTACCAGCGGTCGAACGCGACGTCGGCGTCGGCGACGTGGCCGCACCAGTCGCGGTAGATCCACTCCGCGGCCGCGACGACCGCGAGCGACTCCTCGTAGGCGCCCTCGGCCGCCGCGCGCAGCATGAAGTCGTTGAACGCCGCCGTCGTCGGGTGGAGCGGCGGGTCCTCGCGGGCGGGATCGGGAACGGAAAGCGCGTCGAACGCCCGCTGGAAGTAATCGTCCTCGCCGCCGGTGAGGACGGTCAGCGACTCGGCGAGGGCGTTCATCTCCTCGATCGCGTGGGCCTGGCTCGCCGCGCGGGCGGTGAGGCGAGCGCCCGCCTCGAGGAACTGGTAGTCCTGCACGAGGTAGCGCTCGAAGACGTCGTCGGCCAGCTCGCCGTCGCGGTACTCGCGGACGAATCGGTGACGCGTGGCCGCCGTCCAGTCCGATCGCTCGCGGAGCCACGCCGAGAAGGCGCCGTCGGCGTCGGGGTCGTACCGTTCGGCCGGCGCCTCGACCGGTTGATTGCGAGTCGAGCCGGTCACGCGTCCCACCCCTCCTGCGTGTAACACATCTCCCAGAACCGGTGTTCGAGGCGAGCGCTCGTCAGGAACGCCGCCCGCATGGCCTCGCGCTCGCCGGGGTTGCGCTCGGCGCAGTCGTCGACGAGCGTGCGCATCCAGTCGACGGCCTCGTAGAACTCGTCGCTGGTGTACTTCGCGATGAAGGGAGTGTAGCGGTGCTCCTCGTCGGCGAGTTCGGCCATGTGCTCGGCGACGTCGAGGTAGCCCTGGCCGCAGGGGTAGATCGCGGCCGCGATCTCCGGCAGGGTGCCCTCGTGGGCGGTCCGGACGAGGAAGTTGGTGTAGGCCACGCAGGTCGGCGCTTTTCGGGTCGATTCGAGTTCCTCCCGGGAGATGTCGTAGTCGGCGGCGAACTCCCGGTGGAGGTCCATCTCGTAATCGATGACCGTGTGCGCGACGTTCAGCAGGCCGGCCATGGTTTCCTCCCGGCGGGCTTTCGTCGCCGCGATGGCGAACGTGCGCGCGTAGTCGAGCAGATACCGGTAGTCCTGCTCCACCCAGTGGCGGAACGCCTCGGGATCGAGCGTGCCCGCGGCCAGTTCCGTGACGAACGGGTGCTCGTACTGGGCTGCCCAGATCTCGCTCCCCGCGTCGAGGAGTTCGTCGCTGAATGCCATGTGCGCGATTGTATGGTGGCCAACGTAATATACTCTAGTGGTATTACCCAGTTATCAGACGGCGCGTAATCGGCCCCCGGATCGGCCGGGATCGACTGGAGGATCGGTGCTCAGTTCGGCGCGAACGGATCCACGTTGGTGTCGAGTCGTTGAATCGACTCAATGGGGTCGAAACCGGTATCGAACGAGTAAACGTGCTCGATGTTCCCGCTCACGGCACCGCGCGACGAGCACCGAATCGACGTAGGAAAGCGGCGGGTGACGCTCGTATATTTCGCGTCCCATCGCCCATTGCTGCTCGGTGGTTCGTCGAATCGCGAACCCCGCACTCTCTTCGAGGCGTTCGATCGCGTCGACGGTCGCATCGTGAGCGACGCGCTGCGTGAGCGCGTTCATCGTTTCGGCGACGACAACGTCGGGGATCACCAGTACCGGGAGCCGACCGGCATCGGCATCTCGGAGGATCGCGAGTCCGGTATCGCGCCGGTTATCTCGCCGATCGAACGCCGCGTAGAGGACACGCGTATCGGCGAGCGCCCGATTCACAGTCACTCCTCCGATCCATTCCGCGGATCACCAGCATCCAGCGAGCCCGCCGGTTCAAGTCCGGCTAGATCCGGATCCGTCCGCGGTTCAGTTGGCTCGTATCCCTCGAAATCCTCGAAGGCACCCCGTCGTCGCCTGACGATTTCGACGTCGAGTTCGCCGTCCTCCCAGAACCAGCGGAGCCGGTCACCGTCGCTGACGTCAGCCCGTTCCCTGATAGCCGCCGGAATCGAAACTTGATTGCCAGATACCGCGCCCTCGCCCACCGCTTCCGGCGTGTCCGTTTCTCCCGTGTGGTACGGTTGCGGTCCCAGCAACATTAACCCACACTCAGCTCGACACTGACTACACTACCCGCGACACTAACCGGCTGGTAGCCGTCCGTCGGTGTCCGAGCGGGACAATCGGATCACGACGGATTCGATTGCAGGGTGATCAGCGACGAACGAGACCCGACCGCCACGAGTCGAACGCACCGCAACCACGACGAACTGAACGTTTTAGTCGCCGTGCGAGTACGACGGTGTATGGCCGCTCACGAATTCACCGTCCCGCCAGCGCTCGAACCTGGCGACCGGGTCGCGATCGTCGCCACCTCCTCGGGGGCGGCGGCGACGTTCCCGCACGTCTACGAGCTGGGGCTCGAACGTATCGAAGACGAGTTCGGCCTCGAACCGGTCGAGTACCCGACCGCGACGGCGGAGCAGGAGACCCTCGCCGCGGATCCCGAGATGCGCGCCCGGGACGTCGAGGAGGCCTTCCGCGATCCCGAGATCGCCGGCGTCATCACGACGCTCGGCGGCGACGACCAGATCCGCTTCGTCGACCACCTCGATCCGGACGTCCTCCGCGAGAATCCGACCCGATTCTACGGCTACAGCGACAACACGGTCCTCGCCTCGTACCTCTGGCAACTGGGGATCGTCTCGTACTACGGCCCGAGCGTCCTGACCGAGTTCGCGATGCAGGGTTCGATGTTCGAGCACACCGTCGAGTACAGCCGACGCGCGCTGTTCGAGGAGACGATCGGCGAACTCGAACCGGCCGAGTGCTTCAGCGATCACGACCTCGAGTGGGGCGATCCCGACACCCTGGACCAGCACCGAGAGACGGAGGACTCCGAGGGCTGGCGCTGGGCGGGCGGAGGCGACGTCGTCTCGGATCCGATCACGGGCCGCACCTGGGGCGGCTGCCTGACCGTCCTCGATCAACTCCTTGCGGCGGACGTCGCCGTCCCGGAGCCGGACGATCTCGACGGGGCCGTCCTCCTGCTCGAGACGTCCGAGGTCATGCCGGAACCGTGGTACGCGCGCCAGTTCCTCATGGCCGTGGGCGAGCGCGGGCTCCTGGAGCGCTTCGACGGCGTGCTCGTCGGCCGGGCGAAGGCCCGGAACCCGTTCGAAGAGCCGTCCGCCGACGAGCGCCGCGAGTACCGCGACGAACTCCGGACGACGATGGCGGAGACGATCGGACTGTACAACCCCGAGGCGCCGATCGTCTTCGACGTCGAGTTCGGTCACTGCGCGCCGACCGTGCCGGTCCCCGTGGGCGCGACGGCGACGATCGATCCGACTGAAGAACGGATCGGCTTCGAGGGGGCCTGACCGTGCCGTCGCAAAACGACCCCGGCGGCGGGTCTCGATCGCTCGCCACCGGCCTCCGCTCGCTGGGCGATCCGTCGATCGAGTACCCGCTCGAACCGCCGCTGACCCGCGGCTGTCCCGAGACGAGTACGGACGAGATTCAGTACCCGCTCGAAGTGACCTACGACTACGATGCTGTCGACCCGTCGCTGTTCGCGAGAAGCGACGCCGCGACTCGCGAGGCGGGACGCGCCGGCACCAGCGACGAGACGGGCCCTGGAACTCCCCGCCCGTCGGGTCTGGATCGCTGGGCGCCGCTGCTACCGCCGCTCGCGCCGATCGGCATGGGGGAGGGACGCACCCCTTCGTTTCAACTGGAGCGCGCGGCCGCCGAGATCGGTCTCGGCGCCGACCTGTTTCTGAAAGACGAGAGTCAGAACCCGACGTGGAGCCAGAAGGACCGCCTGGCGCGCTGCGTCGTGAGCGCGGCCGTCCGATCGGACGCGCGAGGGGTCGTCGCGTCCTCCACCGGAAACCACGGGGCCGCCGTCTCCGCGTACGCCGCCCGGGCGGGGCTGGAGGCCATCGTCGTCACCGCTCCCGAGACGCCGGCGGCCGTCACGCGGTTCATCGGCGCCTACGGCGGGACGGTGCTCGCGGTCCCCGACGGCGACGTGCGACGGCTGGCTGTCGACCGGCTGGCCGAACGGGGCTACCACCCGGTCAGTACGCGGACGCCAGTCCACACCGGCCACCCCTGGGGCCCGGAGGGGTACAAGACGATCGCCTACGAACTCTATCGCGATCTCGGGCGGGTTCCGGGAGTCGTCGCCGTGCCGACGTGCTACGCGGAGCTCCTGTACGGCGTCTGGAAGGGCTTTCGCGAACTCGAAGATCTCGACGTCGTCAACGAGACGCCGCGCATGCTGGCCTGCGAGCCCGCCGCGCGCGGGCCGCTCCGGGAGGCGCTCGCGTCCGACGACCCCGTCGCGAGCGTGGGGGCGAACCCCACCGAGGCCTACTCCATCGCGGCGACGACCTCGAGCGTTCGCGGCCGTCGAGCCGTCGAGGAGTCCGGGGGCGGGGCGATCGGCTTTACGGCGGCCGACCTCGAAGGCGCCGAGGAACGGCTCGCTCACGGTGGGACCTGGCAGGAGTCGGCCGGCGCGGCCGGAATCGCCGGTCTCACTCGCGCGGTCGACGACGGCCGCGGAGCGGCGCTCGGACTCGACGACGGGCCGATCGTGGCGATCGCGACCTCGAGCGGATTCAAAAATGGCGAGGTCGCTCGCGACCTCGGAACGGCGAGCGGGGAGCGTCAACGATCCGCGAGCGGCGAGGGCGCGAGTGAAGCGAACGGCCTCGGAACGGCGAGCGGGGAGCGTCAGCGATCCGCGAGCGGCGGGCGACGCGAGCCGCCGCGCGTCGACCCGGACTGGGAGTCGATCGAGGCGGCGCTGGTCGCCGCCGGGCATCTCGCGGACTAGACTGTCCCCCGTCGACGCCCGGCACGGCAGCGACGGGTCGATCTATGGAGTGATCGGCCACCGGACGGGCCCTCACTCTCCCGCGGTGCCCTCGGCCGACACCCCCGGCAGGACCGGTCGGCGGTTCTCGATCCGGTCGCGATCGCGCTGGAAGACGATGAATTCGGCCAGCTCCAGTTGCGTGTGAGTTCGACAGAGGTGGTCCTCGAGCCGTCGGTCGGGCGCCAGGACCGTCTCGCAGACCGGACACGTCGCGGCCGGTTCGAATGCCATTGCCATCCCGGTTCTGCCGAGTGACCGATATGGATATAGCTTGCATGTGCGGCGCGGAAACCGCCAGTATCGACGCGGCGAGCGGATCCATCGAGTCGTCGAAACGGACCCGCCGCGCCGGCTCGCGGACGGTACGTACTCCGTCGGAAGTGCAACCCCGTTCCGACCGAGTCGGCGACTCCCCGTCGGTCGGGTCGGGTACATTCCCGCTTCGGTCGTTTTATCTTCGGGCCGACCCTGCCTCTCCCTATGAGCGAGGCCGACGCCGAGACGGAGGCGACGCCGGGGCCGACCGGGATCTGGATCGAGAAGTACCGGCCCGAATCGCTGGGCGACGTCAAGGGCCACGAGAACATCGTCCCGCGCCTGCAGAAGTACGTCGAGCAGAACGACCTGCCCCACCTCCTCTTTGCGGGCCCGGCCGGAGTCGGGAAGACGGCCTCAGCCGGCGCTATCGCCCGCGAACTCTACGGCGAGGACTGGCGCGAGCACTTCCTCGAGCTCAACGCCTCCGACGAGCGCGGCATCGACGTGGTCCGCGACCGGATCAAGAACTTCGCGCGCTCGTCGTTCGGCGGCGTCGAGTACCGCATCATCTTCCTCGACGAGGCCGACGCGCTCACGTCCGACGCCCAGTCGGCGCTGCGCCGGACGATGGAGCAGTTCTCGCACAACACGCGCTTCATCCTCTCGTGTAACTACTCCAGCCAGATCATCGATCCCATCCAGTCGCGGTGCGCCGTCTTCCGCTTCACCCAGCTCTCGGACGAGGCGGTCGAGGCCCAGGTGCGCGAGATCGCCGAGACGGAGGCCATCGAACTCACCGACGACGGGGTCGACGCGCTGGTCTACGCCGCCGCGGGCGACATGCGCAAGGCGATCAACGGACTCCAGGCCGCGGCCGTGATGGGCGAGACGGTCGACGAGGAGGCCGTCTTCGCGATCACCGCCACCGCCCGCCCCGAGGAGGTCGAGGCGATGGTCGAACAGGCCATCGGCGGCGACTTCACCGCCGCGCGGGCGACGCTCGAGGACCTGCTGACCGACCGCGGGCTCGCCGGCGGCGACGTCATCGACCAGCTGCACCGCTCGGCCTGGGAGTTCGACCTCGGCGAGCACGAGACGGTCCAGTTGCTCGAACGACTCGGCGAGGTCGACTACCGGATCACCGAGGGAGCCAACGAGCGCCTGCAATTGGAGGCGATGCTGGCCGACCTGGCGCTCGAAAGCGACGCGTAAGCGATCGGCACACGGTGACAGCCCGTCACTCGGCACCCTCGACCGCGACGCCCCGGAACGCGAAGGCCGTCCCCGACTCGCCCTCCGCGACGCCGACCCGCCAGCCGTGGGCCCGCGCGACGCGCTCGACCAGCCCCAGCCGGATGCCGGTCCCGTCGGCCGCGGCCGGCGGCTCCGTCAGCGCGTCCGGCGGCTCGTCGACGGTGTTCCCCGCGATGTAGAAGCCGTCGTCGGTCGCCCCGACGGAGACGACCGTCTCTTCGTCCGCCGCGTCGCCGGTCACCGCCGTCGAGTCAGAGCCGTCGTCGGTCGCACCGCCGGCCGTCGCCACCGCGATGACGTGTTCGAAGACGGCCCGCAGTCGGTCGCGGTCGCCGGTGAACCGGACGTTTCCCTCCAGGTCGAGCCGGGCGTCCGCGGGGTCGACCGCCACCCAGGCCTGCCGGGCGAGGTCGAAGAGCGCGATCGACTCGGCCTCGATGATGTCGGCGTCGCGGCCGACGACGCGCGCGAGGTGATCCAGGGTTTCGCCGATCGATTCGTGGGCGTCCTCGACCTCCGCGAACTCCGTCCGTTCCCCCGTCTCTTCGGCGAGTTCGAGGTAGCCGCGGGCCACGTTCAGCGCGGGCCGGGCGTCCGCTTCGAGCAGATCGCCGACCGATTCCAGGCGCTCGCGCGTGGCCGCGAGTTCGCGCTCGGTTCGCCGGCGCTCGGTCACGTCGCGGAACTGGACGACGCCGGTCGAAGTCGGCCGGTCGGCGTCCGCGTCCGCCGTGACGTCCCCCGCGTCGCCGTCCGCAGCCGCTGGGCGACGATCGGCCTCGCCGCCCGGGGACACCCCGTCCGCCACCGGTCCACCGTCGGATCCCGGGGTCACATCGACGCGCGCGACGGCGAGTTCGACCTCGCGGACGCCGTCGACCGTCTCGCAGCGCCAGACGATCGGTGGGTCGCCGGCGTCCCCGCCCACGATCGGGGCGAGGAGATCCTCGCGGATCGCGAGGCCGTCGGTTCCGGCGTCGAGGATCGCGAGGACGTCGCAGAGCGGCTCGCCGTGCACCCGGTCGTTGGCGAGCTCGAACGTCGTCTCGAACCCGGTACTCGCCGCCCGACAGACGGCGCGGCCGTCCTCGGTAGTGAAGGCGAGCGCCGGTTCGGGTTGCGCGCGGAACCACGCCCGGAAGCGATCGCGGTCGGTCTCGAGGGCGTCAACCCTGGCTTCGAGGGTCTCGACCTCGTCCGCGAGTCCCGTCTCGGTTCGGCTCGCCGCGGCGACGTCGGCTCCCAGCTCGGCGGCCGCGCGCTCGAACCACCGGATCCGGCGGCGTCGCGAGCGTGCGTCCGCGAGATGGCCAGCCAGGGCCCGAACCGTCGAGACGGCCGCGTCGGGCGGGTCTTCGACGGCTTCGAACCAGACGAGCAGGGCGCTCGCGGGACCGATCGAGACGGCGACGACCGATCCCGACCCCGCGTCCGGGACCGGGGCGGCCCCATCGCGGTCGCGATCGAGCGTCGACGCCAGCGTTCCCGGATCGGGGACCGACTCGGCGGACGGCGGCTCGTCGAGCGGTACCGGATCGGTGCCGGCGGTGATCGCGGCCAGAAGGTCGTCCGACGGCGTCCGGTCGTCGTCCGGTCCGTCGCGGCGCGCGGCGATCGTCCACCGGCCAGCCCCGCCAGCGGCGATCCAGGCGTGCTCCGCCGCCGTCGCCGTCCGAATCGCCTCGAGGACCGCCGCGTCGACGGCGCCAACGTCCTCGCTCCGGACCAGCATCTCGGCGAGCGAGCGCCAGTCGAGCGAGTCGGCGCCGACGGCTTCGTCGTCGGCGGACTCGTCACGCTCGGTCGCATCGGCCGACGTGGCGTCGTCCGCTCCCGGCTCCGCCTCCGCCGATTCGTCGTCGGGCGTCGTCGACCCCGCCGACCCGCCAGCCGACGCCGACTCGTCACGTCCCCCTCGGCAGGTCCAGACGACGGCATCCGCCAGGTGCGCCGCTGCCGCCTCCGTATCCCGGCGAACGTAGTCGGTGATCCCGTCGGTCGAGCGTGCCATCCCCGGCTCGAACGTCGAGTCCGAAAAGAGGATCAACGGCGTCCCCGCAGCGGCCTCGACGACGTCGAGCAGCGACGCCCCTTCGACCGTCGTCGGCGTTTCCGCGAATACCACGCAGGCCGCCTCGGGGACGTGCGCGGAGACGGCCGCCGGCTCCGTCGCCGGGACGACCTCGACGCCCGAAGCCGCCGCTTGCAGCGCCTCCGCCCCCTCTGCCGCCGTGTCGTCCGCGTGCGCCACGTAGACGACGATGTCTCCCGCTGTCATCGTGTCATCGGGCCCGGCTATCCGCCCAAAACTTTGTCACGAAATCGAGATTCAATTATGAATATCAATGAATAACTACACAGTAAAGGTACCGGCCAAGGAGGCTCTCGGACGCGTTCGGCCAGCTCCGACGCGCATACCGAATCGGTCAGATCACGGCAGCCCGGTCGCATCGGCGAGGCGACCGAGCGAACGCCACGCCGCGGGAGACCGCACCGGTCGATTCCCGCCTCCGTCGGATCGATATCCCCCTCGTGGACGGCGTTGCGGAACTGTTTTACCCGCTGCAGGTCCAAACCCGAGCAATGAGCGACCTCGAGGAGGAGTACCGCCTCGATTACTTCGAAGCGGAGGGATTCGAGCGAGTGGAGTGCGTCTCGTGTGGCAATCACTTCTGGACGCGCGACCCGGAGCGAACGGTGTGTGGCGAGCCGCCGTGTGCGACGTACGACTTCATCGGCGACCCGGGATTCGACGCGGCCTACTCCCTCGAGGAGATGCGGGAGGCGTTCCTCTCGTTCTTCGAGGAGCACGGGCACGAACGCATCGATCCGTACCCGGTCGCGGCGAATCGCTGGCGCGACGACGTCCTGCTGACCCAGGCGTCGGTCTACGACTTCCAGCCGCTGGTGACCTCCGGGAAGACGCCGCCGCCGGCCAACCCGCTGACGATCTCCCAGCCCTGCATCCGGATGCAGGACATCGACAACGTGGGCAAGACCGGCCGGCACACCATGGCCTTCGAGATGATGGCCCACCACGCGTTCAACGCCCGCGAGGATCTCGACGATCCGGAGCAGTACGCCTACGAGGGCGAGGTCTACTGGAAGGACCGCACCGTCGAGCTCTGCGACGAACTGCTCGACTCGATGGGCGCGGACATCACCGAGGTCACCTACATCGAGGACCCGTGGGTCGGCGGCGGCAACGCCGGCCCCGCGATCGAGGTCATCTACAAGGGTCTCGAGCTGGCGACGCTGGTCTTCATGTGCATGGAGCAGGACCCCGACGGCGAGTACGAGCTCAAGGACGGGAACACCTACTCCTACATGGACACCTACGTCGTCGACACGGGCTACGGCCTCGAGCGCTGGACCTGGATGAGCCAGGGGACGCCGACGGTCTACGAGGCGATCTACCCGGAGATGATCGCCTTTTTGAAGGATAACGCCGGGCTCGAGTACACCGACGAGGAATCCGCCCTCGTCGCGAACGCGGCCAGGCTCTCGGGCAACCTCGACATCGACGACGTCGACGACGTCGAGGCCGCCCGCGGTGACATCGCCGACGAACTCGGCGTCGACGTCGACGAACTGCGCGACCTCGTCGAACCCCTCGAGACCATCTACGCGATCGCCGATCACTCCCGCACCCTGGCCTACATGTTCGGCGACGGCATCGTCCCGTCGAACGTCGCCACGGGCTATCTCGCGCGGATGGTCCTCCGGCGCACCAAGCGCCTCTGCGACACCGTCGGCGTCGACGCGCCGCTGGACGAACTCGTCGACATGCAGGCCGAGCGGCTGGGCTACGAGAACCGCGACACGATCCGCGACGTCGTCCGCAGCGAGGTCGAGAAGTATCGCGAGACCCTCGAACGCGGGGGCCGCCGCGTCGAGGACCTCGCGCGCGAGTACGCCGAGCGCGACGAGGCGATCCCGACCGACGAGCTCATCGAGCTCTACGACTCCCACGGGATCCAGCCGGACATGGTCGAGGAGATCGCCGCCGAGCACGGCGCGAACGTCGACGTCCCCGACGACTTCTACTCGCTCGTCGCCTCGCGCCACGACGAGGAGACGGCGGGCGGCGACGTCGGCAGCGGCGACGAGGCGCGCTTCGAGGACCTCCCCGAGACGGAAAAGCGCTACTACGACGACCAGGAGCGCACCCAGTTCGAGGCCGTCGTCCTCGACGTCTTCGAGCACGAGGACGGTTACGACGTCGTCCTCGACGGCACCCTGTTCTACCCCGAGGGCGGCGGTCAGCCCGCCGACAGGGGGACGCTCTCGACCGACGAGACGACCGTCGAGGTCACCGACGTCCAGGAGGTCGACGGCGTCGTCCTCCACCGGACCGACGGCTCGCTCGGCAAGGGCGAGTTCGTCACCGGCCAGATCGACGCCGAGCGTCGCCGCCAGCTGATGGCCCACCACACCGCGACCCACGTCATCGGCCACGCGGCGCGCGAAGTGCTCGGCGAGCACGTTCGCCAGGCCGGCGCCCAGAAGGGCGTCGACTCCGCCCGACTCGACGTGCGCCACTACGAGCGCATCACCCGCGAGGAAATCGAGGAGATCGAACGCGTCGCCAACGATCTCGTCAGAGCGAACGCCCAGGTCACCCAGGAGTGGCCCCACCGCAACGAGGCCGAGGCCGAGCACGGCTTCGACCTCTACCAGGGCGGCATCCCGCCGGGCGAGCACATCCGCCTGATCCACGTCGCCGAGGACGTCCAGGCCTGCGGCGGCACGCACGTCGCCCGCACCGGCGACATCGGCGCGATCAAGATCCGCTCGACCGAGCGCGTCCAGGACGGCGTCGAGCGACTCGTCTTCGCGGCGGGCGAAGCCGCCATCGCGGCCACCCAGGAGACCGAGAACGCCCTCTACGAGGCCGCCGACGTTCTCGACGTCGACCCGCCGGAGGTGCCCGAGACGGCCGAGCGCTTCTTCGAGGCCTGGAAGGACCGCGGCAAGCGCATCGAGGAACTCGAATCGCAGCTGGCCGAGGCCCGAGCGGCCGGCGCGGACGACGCCGAGACGGTCGACGTCGGCGAGACGACGGCGGTCGTCCAGCGAATCGACGCCGACGTCGACGAGCTCCGGGCGACCGCCTCCGCTTTCGCCGAGGAGGGC
The DNA here is from genome assembly GCF_023093535.1 of Halovivax limisalsi. NCBI lineage: Archaea > Methanobacteriati > Methanobacteriota > Halobacteria > Halobacteriales > Natrialbaceae > Halovivax > Halovivax limisalsi. The sequence goes on along the minus strand of NZ_CP095757.1, from coordinate 633,307 downwards.
CAGATCGCCGTGCTGGGCGGCGTCGCGCGGAGCGCGACGGAAAGTGAGAGCGGGACGGGGTCCCGCGAACAGGGCAGCGCGCAGTTCGTCGTCGCCGTGCCCGACGGCGCCGGCGTCAACGCCGGCGAGGTCGTCGGCGAACTCGCCGCGAAAGTCGGCGGCGGCGGAGGCGGCCCGCCGGACTTCGCCCAGGGCGGCGGTCCGGACATCGAGGCGCTCGACGATGCACTCGAAGCGGCACCGGACGTGTTGCGGCAGGTTCGAAACGCCTGAGACGAGTTATCCCGTCTCGCTCCGATTGCTATCGTCCGACTCCGGCGTGGCCGACACCCGCTCGGACGCGTCGACCCACCCCGCGTCGCCATCTTCGATTATCTTCGCACGCGCCTCGTACGTCTTGTCCGCCAGGAACGGCGACCCCCATCGGAACGGGAGGACGTACACGTACTCGTCGACCTCCGCTCGAACTCCGAACGTCTGTTCGTGAGAATGATCGTACGTGTCCGCGAACAGGAGTTCGGCTCGCAGGTGTACGCGTCCCCTGTCCGGCCCAGTTTTCTCGACCGTCGGTGCGACGAACACCGTCCGATCGTCGGGCTGGTAGACCCGAACGTTCCGGATATCGAACGAGGGTCCGTCGTCGCCCGTAATCGTGGCGAGACAGCCGGCTCCGGCTACCGCACCGAACGCGCCGGCGGCGGCAATGAACGGTCGCCGGTTCATGGGTCCGGAGGGGCGCGGGAGACCGCCTCAGCTGGCGTTCGGTTCAGCGGTCGCGGCACTCGTGGGGGGCGAGGTCCGGGTCCGGGTACCATACCGTACCAGTGTGCGCTGCAGCGTATAAACATACCTGATCCAAGTCACAATCAGTAGAAAACTATTTATTTATCCATTCTGTTATCATGCACCATGTCCAGGGGTAATTTCCCGAGGAGAGAGGCGTTGAAGGTACTGGGAACGAACGCAGCGGCGCTCTCCGCGATCGGTGGTCTGTCACCCTCTACGGCGAAAGCGGAGTGTCCCGTTCCGCCGTGTCCCGGCGATCCAGGGAACGGGCAAGAACGGGAGGAGGAGACGGCCACCGACTCCTACACCGGTCCGGAGATGCGAGGGAACGGCGACTTCACGGTGACGCTGGCTAGCACTGTGATCGAACATGTACCGATCTGGGCACCGAGTATCGAACAGTGGGAGTGCGATATAAGCCTCTCGGGGATCGCCCACTGCGCGTTCGTCGATGACGGAAGCCCGGCCGAGGAGATGTGGTGGCACGAGTGTACGGTCTCGAACCAACAGTTCGACAAGGATCTGTACACGAGAAACGATCCCGAGTGGTGTGGGATCAAGAAGGGCGAGGGTCGACAACCGCCGGACTACTCGAAGCTTTCCCACGTCGAGTCGGCCATCGCGCTCGGCGTCGGCGTTCTAAACACCGCCGCGGGGACGGCGCTCGGAGCCGCGGTCTTGCTCAAAGACATGATCGCCGAGTACGGCGGCGGAGGCGTGGGACGAAAGTGGAACGTCGACAGCCCGCTCGGCGGCCCGACCCAGCATCTCACCGGCTATTATCACAAGTACCGGGCCGAGATGGATTCGAACGAGGTGACGATCCACGACCTGACCGACCTTGCGGTGGCCTACCCGGAGTTCCCGGTCAGCAACACGTTCGAAATCATCATGGGCTCGCCCGCGAGTCCCCCCGACGACATGTCGGCTGCGGAGCGAGCGGAGTACGGAATTCGGCGATACGACCCGGGCGACGCTGCGGCCATTCAGTCGGCGAACCCCCACGTCCAGTCGGCGCTCGCCCGCCACGACGAACCCATCTACGCGGCCCACGACGCGCGGCGATCGGTCAGCGTCAAATCCGCCGGCGTTCCCGCGGTGCTCCGCACGGAGTACCCAGAACTGGACTGGGAGGGATAACGGAGTCCGCGGGTTAGCGACGGCCCTCACGATCGCTGAAACGCGCTCGAGAGTTTCGAATACGGGCGATTTGTCTGTTTCGCCGCGGCCGGCGTTCGGGACACTCGTGGCCGAGCGCGAGCAGCGGGCGCTGACGACTCCGAGACGGTCGACGTCGACGCACTCGACGGCGCGCTGGCGGAACGCCGTCGTCTTGCGACAGGTTAGAAACGCCTAACGAGAGCGATTGCTCACGTTCGAGACCGCTTCGACTCCGGATAGTCGTGCCCGAGGACGAGCGCGGCCACGTTGAGTCCGAGGAGCGCGACCAACAGAGTGAACTGGCCCGTGGATTCGACGCCGACGACGAGTAGCGGGAGGTAGACGACGGGTAACAGGGCGCCGGCCCAGAAGGAGACGGCAGTGATCGAGGGTCGAGTCATCGGTCCGGGATGTGCGTCCGGGTTGCGAAATCGCCCCCGGCGCGGCGACGGCTGGCGGCTGGCGTGCGGTTCTGCGTGCGTTCGACGGTGGCTGTGCGGGCGCGTGCGAGTGCGGAGTGGGCGCTCATGGGACGGTTCGACTGGAGGGATAGCTACACCCGAGAGCGGTATTGTTAGCTCGCAGTTACGGGCCGGTACGGGGTCGTTTCCGGCGGCATTCGGGGGAGAAGGGGGCGCCTACCCGGCGGGGTCGTTGCCTCGATCGTCGGCACCCCGCGTCGGTCGTCAGTAGTTCCGTTCGACGTCGGTCGGCCGAGCGACGAGTTCGACGTCGACGGTCCGGCGCTCGCCGTCGCGGACGATCTCGAAGTCGACGACGTCGCCGGGGCTCGTCCGGAGCGCGAGTACGCGCGAGAGGGCGTGCTGGTCGGGGACGGGTTCGCCCGCGACGCCGACGATGACGTCGCCGCCGACGGGGATAGGCCGGCCGTCGCGCGTGACCTGATCGGGGCTGCCCTGGAGAACGTCCGACGCCGGCGTCTCCGGGTCGACCTCGACGACGAGGACCCCCACGGCCTCTTCGAGGTCGTTCGCCGCCGCGACCGCGGGCCCGACCTCGCGCAATCCGATCCCGATGCGGGCGTGTTCGTACTCGCCCACCTCGATCAGCGTCGGGACGACACGCGAGGCCAGCGCGGCGGAGGTGGCGAAGCCGACGCCCTCCGCGATGCCGGAGCTGATGACGCCGACGACCCGACCCTCCATATCGACCAGCGGCCCGCCGCTGTTGCCCGGATTCACGCCCGCGTCGGTCTGGACGACGTTCGGGATGTCGAAGTTCGCCGGCCCCGGCAGCGAGCGATTGACGCCGCTGACGATCCCGCGGGACATCGACCCCTCGAAGCCGTAGGGGTTGCCGATGGCCAGCACCTCCTGCCCGACGGTCGGGCGGACGTCCGAAAAGGAGAGCGGCTCGGCTATCTCGGGACGATGTTCGACTTCGAGCACCGCCAGGTCGCTGTAGACGTCGGTGCCGACCACGTCGGCGACCGTCCAGTCGCCGCTCGTGTACTGGCATTCGATCCGATCGCCGCCCCAGACGACGTGTTCGTTGGTCACCAGGTAGTCCTCGTAGACGAACGCCGAGCCCTGCCCGACGCCCTCCTGGCCCGTCGAGGATTCGATCCCCGAGACCGTCACCATCGTCACGGAGTCGATCACCGACTCGTAGATGTCCGTGAAGACGGTCCCGTCGGCCTGCTCGTCCGGGTCGAACTCGGGCTGCATCGAGGCGTTGCCGTACCCCGCCCGCTGCCGGGCGCCGGGTTCGGCACAGCCTGCAAGCGCCGCGACCAACCCGCCGCCGGCCGCGGCGAGGAACGCCCGGCGGGACCGATCCGATTCGTGCATACCGGCCCCATGCAGTCGACCGTCTTGAAAACGGTGATCGGCGACGGGCAGGTTCACCTTAGTTCGGAGCCGATCCGCGATACGCCCACTCGGTCACGAACACGAACAGATACCCGACGATCGCCGCGGGGAGCACGCTGTAGATGGCGTACAGGCCCACCGAGAACGGATCCGGCGGGGACAGAACTGCCCCGGCGAGCAGTGCCAGCACGCCCACGAACCACAGGACGCCGGCGTACCGTTCAGCGTCGCTAACGGACGACTCCCGCGGACCCAGGTCTCGGCGATTCCAGTAGTACTGAATGCCCGACGGAACCGGCAGGAGACCTGCTGATACCGCCCGAGACAGGGGGTTCGACGCATCGCGAGCGGCTGCATCCTGGTAGACGAGCCACCCTGTCGTCACTGCGACGAGTACGATCGGAAAGAACGCACCGATCGCGACTACCGGGAGTAACATCTTTACTGAAGGGAATAGGTGTTCGAATAATGAGCGTTTCGGTCGGTGCCGAGTGGAGCGTGGCGGGCGCCAACGGACGCACGGGCAGACGGCCGACCGAGGCAGAATCCTCCTGCTCACCGCTCCGTCGAATGGAAAGCGTGTTAGGCCCGCCGTCCCCACCTGGGTACAATGACCATCACGGAATCGGCGGCCGACCTGCTCGCCGGCGGCCCCGTCTGTGACGCCTGTCTCGGGCGGCCGTTCGCCGACCGGAGCTTCGGCCTGCGAAACGACGAGCGCGGCCGGGCGCTGCGGACGACGCTGGCCCTCGAGGCGGACGAGCCCTACGAGTCGGACGACCCCGCCGAGTGCTGGGTCTGCGAGGGCTACAGCGGGACCTACGACGCGCTGGCCGGGGCGGTCGTCGAGACGCTGGAGGACGTCGAGTTTGCGACCTACCAGGTGGGAACGGTCGTCCCGCCGCTGGTCGAGGAGAACGACCGCCTGCTGCGCGAGGACGCGGGCCTGGACCCCGACGCCGGCGAACCGTTCAAGCGCGAGGTCAACCGCGAAGTAGGCCGGCGCGTCGGCGCGCGGACGGGCACCGAGGTCGACTTCGAGCGCCCGGACGTCCTCTGCGTCCTCGACCTCTCGGCGTTCGACCCGCTCTCGGTGCTCGAAGACGGCGAGTCGGTGACGGGCCACGCCGTCGACCGCCAGCTCAACCCCGCGTTCGTCTACGGCCGGTACCGCAAGCTCGAGCGCGATATCCCGCAGACGGAGTGGCCCTGTCGGGAGTGCGGCGGGAGCGGTACCCAGCTGGCAGACGACGGCGAGGAACCCTGCGACTACTGCGGCGGATCGGGCTACCTCTACGACACCAGCGTCGAGGAGACGGTCCGCCCGCACGTCGTCGAGGCGATGGACGGGCGCGAGGGCACGTTCCACGGCGCCGGCCGCGAGGACGTCGACGCCCGGATGCTCGGCACCGGCCGGCCGTTCGTCCTCGAGGTGAAACACCCCCGTTCCCGGACGCCCGACGTCGCGGCGCTCGAAGCCGCGATCAACGAGGCCGCCGCTGGTGCCGTCGAGGTCGAGGGTCTCCGCCTCGCGACCCACGACATGGTCGAGCGCGTCAAGGAACACGACGCGAGCAAGCGCTACCGCGCCGCGGTGCGGTTCGACGACCCGGTCGACGCCGACGCCCTCGAGACGGCGTTCGACGAGCTCGAGGGGACGACCGTCGAGCAGTACACGCCCCAGCGCGTTGACCACCGCCGCGCCGCGCTAACCCGCGAGCGCACCGTCTACGGGATCGACGGCGAACTCGGAATCGCCGACGCGATGGCCGAGAGCGTGGACGCGGCAGGGGGAGATGCCGACGCGACGGAACCGAGCGAGGGCACCGCCACGACCGCGACCATCGAGGTCCACGGCGCGGGCGGCCTCTACATCAAGGAACTCATCAGCGGCGACGACGGCCGGACGGAACCCAGCGTCGCCGGCCTGCTCGAGACCGGGGCTGACGTACTCGCGCTCGACGTGCTCGCCGTGGAAGGCGAGGACGAACCGTTCGAGCAACCCGAGTACTTCGAAGACGAGCGTGACATGAACGAGGCGAACACCGAACCCGATCCGACCGACGAGGGGGACGCGTCGTGACCGTCTCCGACAGGCAGTTGAAGGCGTTCTACCTGATCGGCGTCGCGCTCAACACCCTCGGACTGATCTACTCGATCGATACCGGCGAATACCTCTTCGCCGGCACCTTCGCGTTGATCCTTGGCTACCTAGGGTTTCGCTACCGGATGGTCGGACCCTAGCGCGTCTGCTCGTCCCAGTAATCGACGTCGGCGTCGATCGGGTAGTAGCCGTGGAGGAGTCGCGACCCTGACCCGCCGGGCGGGCTGCCGACGAAGACGCCAAATGTCTCCGAATCGGGATAGACGGTCACGTCCGGTTCGTTCATGGTCGAGACGACCAGGTAGCGCAGCGGTCCGTCCGAGTCGTTTGCCACCGCGTGACCCCCGTCCGGGGTCGCCGGAAGCGAGGCGTAATCCCCCGGTTCGAGTGCGTACGTCTCGTCACCGAGCCGGAGCGTCCCCGTGCCCGAGAGTACGTAGATCGCCTCCTCGTTGGCCGCGTGGTAGTGGTACGGCCAGGATCGCTCGCCGGCCGGAAGCTCGTAGAGGCTACAGCCGATCCGGTCGCCGCCGGCCGCCTCGCCCAATTGCTTTCTCCTGACCCGTATCTCGCCGTCCTCGATCGCGGTCCAGTCCAGCTCGTGGGCGTTCACGGGTCCCATGCCACACACCCTCTCGCCGGCGACGGTATATCTTCCGTCCCGTTCGGATCGAGTCACAACGATTTTGCACCCGTCGGTCGATTGGTCGATCGATGCGCTTCGGCGTCGACGAGGCGGGCAAGGGGCCGGCGATCGGCCCGATGGTCGCGGCGGCCGTCCACGTCGACCGTCGCGACCGGCTTCCCGAGGGAATCGCCGACTCGAAGGACCTGGCCCAGGAGACGCGCGAGTCGCTGTCGCAGACGCTTCGGGCGGACGACGGGATCGCGGTCGGCGTCGCGGTGATCACCCCCGCGCGGATCGACGCACCCGAGACGGACATGAACGGCCTGGCCGTCGAGGCGCACGTTTGCGCGATCGAGGCCGCCCTGAACGACGCCGGGATCGAGGCGACGGCCGACGACGACCTCGTCCCACGAGGCGTCTGCGACGCCTGCGACACCGACGCCGACCGATTCGCCCGTCGGGTCGCCGACGGGCTCGCCCGGGACGCGTCGATCGACGCGTTTCACGGCGCCGACGCTGCGGACCCGCTGGTCGGCGCGGCGAGCATCGTCGCGAAGGTCGAGCGGGACGCCCGGATCGAGCGCCTCGCGGCCAGTTTCGCCGACGAGGGCTACGACGAGATCGGCAGCGGCTATCCGAGCGATCCGACGACCCGGACCTTTCTCGAGACCTACGTCGCGGATCACGGTCGTCTGCCGGACGGCGCTCGCGAGACGTGGTCGACCTGCGAGGAAGTCCTCGCCGCTACGTCCCAGACGGACCTGGGCGACTTCGGCGAGTGATCGGTTCGGCAGCGACGGACTCCGGCGCCCGTCGTACGAGCGCTCCGACCGGTATCGATCCGCGAGGAACCGTCTGCAATCGCCGACGAGTAGCATCACTCCGCTGGAACGCCCCGTCTCGACGGGACCCCTATGTCATCTAATCATATAGTTGACCGGCGTCGATGTGACGAATTGGATACTAGGGTCACCAAATACGGTCCGGATGCGTTAGTAATATCATTGTTCATAATTCCCATTCATAATTAGTTATTTGTTCCCGCTCAGAATCAATATCGCCCATGCTGGAAGATACCAGCAGGCGAGGCGTGTTGAAACGTATCGGCGCGATGGGCATCGGCGGACTGGCGCTCGCATCGTCCGGCTCGGCGACAGCGGCGACCGACGAACGGGTGACGAAGGACACGGCGGGACGAGTCGCCAGAGAGACGGTCGCACAGCTCGCGACGTGGGACGAGTACGACGACTGGGCCCCGAGTGGCGTCACCGACGGACAGCTGTACTTCGGCAAGGTCGAGACCGACGGCGTCGTCGAGTACGTCCCCCGCGCCTGGGTGTTCGCGATCGAAGACCGCGGACGGGACGTGGGATACATCACGATCGACGCCGACCAGCTCGTCTCACCCGTACTCGCCTTCGGCCGCTCCACGGCGCCGCATCGCCGTCTGGACCGGGCGGCGCAGGTGAGCTCCCGACACGGACTGGCCGTTCGAGATCGGTTCCTGTACCACGGCGGGGTCCAGTTCGGCGTCGAGACTACCGACCGGCGGATGGTCGATCTCCGCGGAGAGCGCGTCGTGCCGGCACCGGCGGTCGAGCACGCCGACCTCCTGAAACCGACCTTCCGCCCCGACGCGGACGGGTCCCCGAAACGCGTTGCATCCTCCAAAACCGTCTTCACGGATCCGCCGGACTGGGAGGGCGGCACGGACGACGAGATCAGCGACGTTCCCAACTGGACGGACTACGACGACGGCGGTGCCGACGATACCGACTACGGCTCCGGCGACGACGAGTGGGACGAGTGGGACGGCTGCTCCCCCATCGCCGGCTCGATGGCGATCGGGTACCACGAGGGGATCGACGAGTGGGAGTACGACGAGATCGACGCGCTCATCGACCGACTCCACGACGACATGAACACAGACTCGAGCGGGTACTCGGAGTTCCACGACATCGACAACGGCATCTCGAACTACGCCGAGGGATCCAACTCGTACAACGGAAATAACAATCACTTCATGATCCGCGGGAACATCAAGGATGCCGTGTCGAACAACAATCCGCCGATGTTGAATATGATAAACGGCCCGTACACCAAGAAGGACAAGGGCTGGGTCAACGGCCACAGCGTGACCGTCGTCGGATACAAAGACGCCGGCTGGCTCCCCAGCGACTTCTACCACAAGGTCCACAACGGCTACGACGAGCCCGCGGACAAGATCCAGAACGGCAACTGGAGCGACTCGTTCGTCACCCGGATCAAACCGGAGTGAGCCGCCCCAGCCCGACGGTCATCGTCCGGGCCCCTCGTTTTCGGACGGCGTCGATCGATCGCCGCTGCTCGCGACCGTCCGGTCAGCCGGATCCCACGTCGCCGCGCCGGAGCAGGTCGACGGCGCCGACGCCGAGAACGAACAGCGCGAGCGGAATCCCGACGCTGAGGGTGAGGAGTCCGCCGCCGAACACGCCGGCGGCCGACCCGCTGTAGAGGGTGTGGAGGCTGACGGCTGCCAGCGCTACCGTGACCGCACCGAGAAGGCCGATGAGCACCGACACGATCCCGAGGCCGCGACGGATGGAATAGCCGAGCGATGCGAGCCCAAGCAATCCGGGAACGAGGAGTTCCGGATCGAGTGGGACGTCGCCGACGGCTGGTCGCGTCGGAAACCCAACGGGCGCGTCGGTACTCATGACGAGCGCGACGAGGAGGACGGCTATCGAGAGCGCGATTTCGATGGCGTGGACGGAGGCCGGGCGAGTCCGCTGCATTAGTACCGGCCACCACGGCGCGAATAATAAGGCTTGCGAGTGGCGGTTGCTATCAGCGACAGCCGTGCGAGGCAACCGTTCGCCGGCCCCGATCCCGTACCCTGGCGATCTCGGCAACGGCCGGCACCCGTCTCGGGCGCCCCTCGAGGCCAGCCGAGATGACGGTCGGGGTGCTCCGGACGGTCTCCTAGCCACGTTCGAGTACGTTTTTTACGGCCGCCTCCCTCCACCCGAACATGAATCTCGATCCCGAGGAGTACAGCGCCTACTGGCGGGCCTCGATCCGCATCGCCGCCGGACTGCTCCTCGTCACGTTCGGGACGTGGTTCGCCGGCCAGTTCCTCGGTCAGGGCGGGACGGGGCCGACGGCGCTCGGGGCGTTTCTCTACGCGGGAGTCACGCTCGTCGGGACCTACGTCGCCGTCCTCGGGCTCGCCCGGGTGATTCGGACGGCGGTCGCAGCCGAGCGGCGGGGTTGATTCGACGGCAGTCGACGGCGAATCGCAGTTCGTTACGCTTTACCAGTTGCGATTCGAAACCCGATCGATGAGTGGCGTTCCCGACCGCGAGTCGGTACCCAGGGGGAATCGGTGGGCGATCGAACGAATCTACGACTCGGACGAGGCGTGGCGCGATGCCTACGAGGCGGCCAGCGACCGCGTCGAGAAGTTCGCGTCGTACGAGGGGACGACGACCGAGGATGCGACGAGCCTCCTCGCGGTCCTCGAAGGCTACGAGGCCCTCACGCGGGAGGTTCAGAAAGTCGCTTCCTACGCCCGCATGCGTCGGGACGAGGACACGGCCGACCAGCAACGCCAGGCGATGGCCTCGCGCGGGGAGACCCTGCAGTCCAACGCGGCGTCGGCCACCTCCTTCATCGAACCCGAGATCCAGACCCTCACCGCCGAGCGCTTCGAGGCGTTCGTCGACGAGGAGCCGGGACTCGAACACTATCGCCAGTACGTCGACGACGTCCTGCGGATGAAACCCCACACGCGCTCGCCGGAGGTCGAGAGCCTGCTCGCCGACCTCGGCGAAGTGACGGGGACGGCGAGCAGCGTCTACTCGATGCTCGCGAACGCGGACATGTCGTTCCCGACCGTCGAACCGAGCGAGATCCGCGCCGGCACCGACGAGGGAGCCGACGGAGACGAGGGATCGGGAGCCACCGGCGGCGAACCGGTCGAAATTACCCAGAGCAACTTCGTCAACCTGCTCAAACGACCGGACAGGGACTTCCGCCGGCGCGTCTACGAGGCCTACTACGAGGAGTGGGCGTCGATGCGAAACACGGTCTCGACCGCCTACGCAAAGAGCGTCACCGCCGACGTCCGCCTCGCGGAAGCCAGGAACTACGAGACCGCGCGCGAGGCCTCGCTCGACGACGCGAACGTTCCCGTCTCGGTCTACGACACGCTCGTCGAGACCGTGACCGACAATCTCGACGCGCTCCACCGCCACGCCGACCTCAAGCGCGAGGCGCTCGGGGTCGACGAGCTCCGGATGTGGGACCTCTACGTGCCCCTCTCCGGCGGCGAAGGACCCGACGTTCCCTACGAGGACGCCTGCGAGCACGTGATCGAGGCCGTAGCCCCGCTCGGCGAGGAGTATCAATCCCGACTCGCGGACGGGCTCGACTCGCGCTGGGTCGACGTCTACGAGAACGAGGGCAAGCGCTCGGGCGCCTACTCCGGCGGCGCGTACGACACCGACCCCTACATCCTGCTGAACTACCAGGACGACGTCGCCTCGATGTACACGCTGGCCCACGAACTCGGCCACTCGATGCACTCCGAGTACGCCAGCGAAAACCAGACGCCGATCTACGCGAGCTACGACCTCTTCGTCGCCGAGGTGGCCAGCACCGTCAACGAGGCGCTACTGACCGAACACCTCCTCGAGACGGTCGAAGACCCCGCGTTCCGACTCCACGTCCTCAACGAGTTCGCAGAGCGGGTCCGCTCGACGCTCTTTCGCCAGACGCTGTTCGCCGAGTTCGAACACCGTGCTCACGAACTCGAGGAGGCCGGCGAACCCCTCACCGCCGACCGGCTCGACGAGCTCTTCCGCGAGCGCAAGGACCGGTACTACCAGCCCGCGGTCCTCGACGAGCACATCGCCCGCGAGTGGATGCGCATCCCGCACTTCTACCGCGCGTTCTACGTCTACCAGTACGCGACGGGCATCTCCGCCGCGCTCGCGCTCGCCGACACCATCCTCAGGGAGGGCGAGGACGCCGCGGCGGACTACCGCGAGTTCCTCTCGCTCGGCTCGCGCGAGTACCCGCTCGACCTGCTCGAGATCGCCGGCGTCGACGTGCGCTCGGCGGGCCCGATCGAGCGCGCGATCGCGCGCTACGACGACCGCCTCGACGAACTAGAAGACCTCGTCGTCTGAACCGCCGCCCGCTACCCGACGCCCGGATCGGCGACCGGGCTGCTGGCGACCGCTTGACGCCATCGAACCGGCCGACGGTCGGCCACCGCGACCCAAAGGCACATTTACATCCGCCGTTTATCCATCGCTCGTCAGAATGGCCCGAAGTCCGTCCCTGCCGGACCGCCCCAATCGCGAGATCGATCCGAACCTCCCGGACGACGAGCGAATCGAGGCGCTACGGTCGCACTACGAGGAACTCGTCGAGATCAGGTCGGAGCTCGAAACCAATCTCGAGGCGGCCGAGCGCCGCCGCGACGAACTGCGCGAGCGCGTCGACCGCGCCGAACGCGAGAACGAGACGCTGAAGAGTTCGCCGCTGTACGTCGCCAGCGTCGAGGAGTGCTTCGACGACGAGATCGTCGTCAAACAGCACGGCAACAACCAGGAGGTCCTGACGGAGGTCTCGACGCGGATGGCCGGTCGCATCGAGCCCGGCGACCGCGTCGCCGTCGACGACTCCTTCGGGTTGCAGACGCTGCTCTCCAGCGAGACCGACGCTCGCGCCCAGGCGATGGAGATCACCGAGCGACCCGAGGTCACCTACGACGAGATCGGCGGCATCGACGAACAGGTCCGCGAGGTACGCGAGGCCGTCGAACAGCCCCTCACCGAGCCGGAACGCTTCCGCGAGGTCGGCATCGACCCGCCCGCGGGCGTCCTGCTGTACGGCCCGCCGGGCACGGGCAAGACCATGCTCGCGAAGGCCGTCGCCCACGAAACCGACGCCACCTTCATCAAGATGGCCGGCTCCGAACTCGTCCGCAAGTTCATCGGCGAGGGCTCCCGGCTCGTCCGCGACCTCTTCGAACTCGCCCGCGAGCGCGAACCCGCCATCATCTTCATCGACGAGATCGACGCCGTCGCCGCGACGCGCACCGAGTCCAAGACCTCCGGCGACGCCGAGGTCCAGCGGACCATGATGCAACTGCTCAACGAGATGGACGGCTTCGAGAACCGCGGCGAGATCCGCATCATCGCCGCCACCAACCGCTTCGACATGCTCGACCGCGCCATCCTCCGCCCCGGGCGCTTCGACCGCCTCATCGAGGTCCCCGAACCCGACGCCGAGGGCCGCGAACGCATCTTCGAGATCCACACGCAGACGCTCTCGCTCGCCGACGCCGTCGACTGCGAGAGCCTCGCCGACCGCACCGAGGGCTACTCCGGCGCCGAGATCGAGAGCGTCGCCACCGAAGCCGGCATGTTCGCCATCCGCGACGAGCGCACCGACGTCACCATGACCGACTTCGAGGACGCCATCGAGAAACTCGAATCCGACGACGGCAGCGATATCGTCCCCTCGGGCAACTATTTCTACAACTAGTACCGAACTTTTGCGCTGCGTGCGGTCGCTACGCAACCGCACTCGGCAAAACTTCGATGAAAAGCGCTCCTCCCTCCGTTCCGTGACGCTTCGCGTCACTCCACATCGGTCGTCGGCCCGCTCGCTCGTCCGCTCCGCGGACTCGCTCGCGGTGAGTGGACTAGCGCGAACCAGCCTTTCCCCGTGCTCGCGTGCCCAAACGGGCACGCTCACGGCCGCCGCACCGTTGTTCCGGTGATCAGTCCGATTCGAACATTGCTCAGTTACTACTGCCGGACGTCGACGCGTTCGGCGTGGCCCCTCACGAGCCAGAAAAATCTGCTACCATGACCCCACCAGAGTTGTATTCGGAGGGATTCGGTCCAGCGCTCTCCAAGTGAAGCGCCGGACCCCGCGGGCAATTGGTTATAATTATGTTCTCTTCGAAGGAAATCAGATCATGAAATGCTCTCGGAGATGGGCTATCGCCGGTCTCGCGTCAGGACTCGCGATCACTCCGGGGTGCCTCACAGAATCCGACCGAAAACCCACGCTCGATTTCCTCCTGGTCGAGAACATAGATACAACAAGCGGGTACACGATCGAATCCCAGGTGCTAGAGGATGGAGATGTGGCATACGAAACGGTAGTCGAGTTGGGCGTCGCATCGATAGTCGATTTCGCCGGTCCATCTTCAAGAAACGGAACTTCGTCACCCGATAGCTCGGAAGGAGGATCGATTCCCACACAAGTGATCATCGACGAGGGCTGGTCGCGAGAACCGGCAGACTACGTAACTCGCGCGCGAATCGACGGCGGCGAGTGGGCGACGGTGGACGTGACGGAAGAAGCCAGGAGTCGCTACCTCGGCGTCCAGTACGTGACGAACGACGACTCGATCGGTGCCGCGTTCCTCCAGCACCACGACTCGCTGGCGGACGCGTATCATCGGCGCGGTAAGGAGGGCGACGAATCGCAACGCCTTACGCCGCCGAGGCCCGAAATCGGGTAATGAGTACCATCCAGGTCGTCCAGGGATCGGCGACAGGCCCGACGGCGATGGCGGCCTACGACGCGGCGCTCGCGGACGCGGGCGTCGAGAACTACAACCTCGTCACGGTCTCGTCGGTGATCCCGGCCGGCGTCCCCGTCGAGGGAGTCGGGACGGCGCCGGATCTCGGCCCGGCGGGCGAGCGCCTGACCGTCGTGGAAGGCCGGGCGAGGGCGGCCGGGCCGACGAGCGTGAGCGCCGGCCTCGGCTGGGTCGAGTCGGTCGACGACGGGCCGGGATTGTTCTACGAAGCGGCTGGCGAGGTCGAACCGGCGGACGTCGAACGGCGGATTCGCGAGGGGCTGGCCGCCGGGAGCGACCTCCGGGACTGGAATCTGGGCGAACCGCAGGTGATCGTCGAGCGCGCCAGCGCGGACGCCGGCGAGTACGCGGCGGCCGTCGCCGTCGCCGTCTACGGCGAGAGCGAACCGATCGTGTGAGTTGCGAGGCCGAGCGCCAGCGAGGCCTCGAAAATGCGAGCGGGAGCGAAGCGACACGCGAGCCGCCGATCAGCATCGCCACCGCACTGAACTGAGCCAAACGTTTTTGGCCGGGCGTCTCGTTGGGTCGGTACCGACTTTCTCATGAACGGCAATACTCCATACGCGGGCCGCCCGGGAATCACGCAGGCCGGCCACCGCGCCGCGGACGACCTCGACGAGGTGACGCCGGGACAGCGACGCCTCCTCCGCCGGGACGTCTCGCGCGTCGCCGCCCGAACCCGGGAGTTTCTCCCCGACGAGTACGTCGTCGACAGCGATATCACGGCGGGCGTCGGCGGGCCGCAGGTGACCGTGGCCGTCCAGCCGCCGATCGGTCACCCCGTCAGCGCCGGCTTCACGCCCGACATCGAGCCCGTCGAGGAGACCGGCTCCGTCATCGACGACGACGAGTGCGACGAAGTCGCCCGCGGCCTCGCCGCGAGCGCCGCGCTCCAGGTCAAGCAGGCGATGGGCAACGAGTTCACCCCGACCGCGCGCTGATCGCGGCCGGCCCGATCGGCCGACCGCACGTCGAGCGACCACTCCGTCACTGACTCACTCGTCCCGAACGCGGTTCCAGCCGATCGTCCCGCCGACGAACGCGGCGACCATGACGACCACGAAGCCGATGAAGTAGACCAGGGCCTCGCTCTCGCCGCCGGAGACCGCGTTCGTCGCCACGATGAAGCCGGCGAGGAGACTCGCGACGACGAGTAACCCGACGATGCCACGCCGGCTGTCGAACCGTTCCAGTACCGTTTGCATACCAGCGGAGATGCGACGCGACCGACAAAACGATTCTGGCAGATCCCGCTCGACGGGACGTACCCATCGGTCGGATTACCGACTGTCTCTGACGAAGTCGGCTACCGCCTCGACGACGCGTTCGTCGACGGGGTTCTCGGGGGCCGTCCACTCCGCAGGGCTCGACTGCCCGGTTCCGGGCTGGAATCGGTGGTTCAGGTCGTCGAACACCTCGATCCGGACGTTGGGTTCGTCGCCGATGGCGTCCTCCCAGACGGCGAGGTCGTCCTCGACGGTCACGAGGTAGTCCCGGCCACCCTGGACGAGGAGGATCGGGACGTCCAGCTCGGCGGCGGTCGCGGTGTGGTCGTATGCCTGCAGCGTCCGCCAGAAGGGGCGGCCGCGCCCGCCGGCGATGTCGATGACTTCGTCGTCGCCGATGTCGAGCGTCCGGATGCGCTCGGCGAGCGCCGCGACGTCGGCGAGTGCGTCTTCGTCCGCCTCCGACAGGTTGCCGTCGAGCGTTAGAACGTGGCGTTGCTGGCGGACGATCGCCTCGTGGACCGGGACGCCGGACGGGGCGAGCATGATCACGCCCGCCGCGTCGCTCCGCTCGGCGATCAGCGGCGCGAATTTCCCGCCGAGGCTGTGGCCGGCGACGAACACGTCGTCGACGCCGTCCGTTCCGCGGAGTCGCTCGACGGCCGCGACGGCGTCGTCGACGATGATGTCGTCGACGGTGGCCGCCGTCCGGTCGACGTCGCAGGCGACGGTCCGTTTGTCGTACCGGAGGCTGGTGATCCCCTGCGTAGCGAGGCCCCACGCGAGTTCTTTGAAGGTCCGATTCGCGCCGGCGGTCTCGTCGCGATCCTGATCGCCACTGCCGTGGACCAGCACGATTCCCGGTCCGCCAGCGTCCGACGCGGGACGAGTGAGCGTCGCGCCGATCGAACAGTCGTCGGGGGCCTCGAGCGTCAGGTCGCGTTCGGACAGCGCCGATTCGTCCGCGTACGACGGCGGCGTCCACTCGCCGCCCGGCCGCGCGACGAACTCGGCGATGTCGCCCTCCGCGAACGCGTACTCGAACCGAATCGCCGCTTCGCTGAACTGCCCGCGAGCGACGACGACAGCCAGTCCGTCGTCCCGGTGGCCCCGAAACTCCACCGCAGCGAACCCCTCCAGATCACCGGCCGGCCGAATCTGGGTCTCCCAGAACGATTCCATCTCCCCCGGCGGCAACTGAGATGCGAACGACTCCGTCACTAACTCGTAGGCCGCATCCGTCTCGCCCGCATCGAGCCGTTCGACGAACTCCCTGGCCCTGCGCTCAAGCGTGCTCGGTTCGACCCCCTCGTCGACAGCCGAGTCGCCGTCGGATTCGTTCGAGTCGCCGTCCGTCCCACCATCACCGTCGGTTTCGTTCGGCTCGTCGCCGGCTCCGTCGCTTCCATCGGATCCGGTGACACACCCGGCCAGGCCCGCAATTGTACCCGCCGCAACGGTCCGAAAAAGCGATCGACGTTCGACCACGTTCATATTTACTATCTAACACTACTGCCGATTTAGGCGTTCGGGTTTCGCACGGCACGTCGCCGTCACCCGGTTTCGAACCGAACGTGAAATCGAACGTCCAATCGGTTAACCCGATGGCCTGGCAGGCGGTTCTGGCCGAACCGCCTGCCAACGGGGAAAGGCTGGGGTAGACTAGTTCTAGTTCCGTGAGCGAACGAAGTGAGCGAGCGGGCCGACGACCGATGTGGAGTGACGCGTAGCGTCACGAAACGGAGGGAGGAGCGCTTTTCATCAACGTTTTGCCGAGTGCGGTCGCGTAGCGACCGCACGCAGCGCAAAAGGTTGGTGGTGTTATTTCCCCCAGAACGGGTCGCGCTTGCGGTGGTTGTCGAGGTACATGTTCAGCGCTTCGCGCTCGTCGGCGGGGATCTCCTCGGCGAGTTCCTGTTCTAAGATCTTGGCGTGTTTCTCGGGGAGTTCGATCCACAGCTCTTCGTCCTCGTGGAGCTGGCGGCCGACGGTGGGGCCGTCGATGGCGACGGAGACGCGGGTGCCGGCGCGGGCCTCGTCGACGTCCTCGCCTTGCTCCTGGATACCCTTGATCTGGCCGACGCGTTCGGTGTCGTTGCCCGTAAAGCGGACGACGGACTCGTTGTTCTGCAGGGTGCCGGCGTTGACCTCGACGCCGACGACGGCGGGGTCGCTCTGGCGGAAGACGTGATCGGGAAGGACGCGGAACCTGGCGGGGCGAGTGATGTTCTCGAGGACGGTGTCCTGCTGGGCGCGTTCGAGGTCCGCGACGAACTCCTCGTAGCCCTCGACGAGCTGGTAGATGACGTCGTCGGTGAAGATGCGGACGTCGTCGATCTCGGCGCGGCGCTCGGCGTCGTCGAGGACGTCGACGTTGAACCCGAGGATGACCTGCCGTTTCGGATCCTCGGCGGTGGAGGCCACCGAGACGTCCCGCGGGGCGACGTCGCCGACCTCCGCGCGGACGATCGGGATCTCGGCGTCGCCGAGGGCGTCGGCCATCGCCTCGAGGCTGCCGAGGGTGTCGGCCTTGACGACGACGCCCTGTTCTTCGGTGTCGACGGCGATCTCGGCGAGTTCGGCCCGGACCTCGTCGATGACGTCCTCGAGGTCGCGATCGCGGACGACGCGGACGGGCGCGCCGGCCATCGCCTCGGCGAGATCGGGCGCGGCGACCTTGATCCCGGCGGCTGCGTCGACCTGGTCGACCTGCTCGAAGCGGCTCTCCGTGCGGATCTCCGCGAGCGGGCGGGGCTGGAGGAGCGCGCGGACGTCGGTGACGATCGGGTCGGCGGTCCCGCCGACGACGAGTTGATCGTCGGTGCGGATGGTGCCGTCGTAGAGGACGATGTCGATCGTCGTCCCGAAGCCCTTCTCCTCTTTGACCTCGAGGACGGTCCCGACGCCTGGGCCGGCGACGTCGATCTCCATCTCCTCGCGCATGTAGCGCTGGGAGAGGCCCATCATGACGGTCAGGAGGTCGGGGACGCCCTCGCCGGTCATGGCGGAGACGGGGACGACGCCGACGTTGCGCTGGAAGTGCTGCACCCGCCAGTAGAGGTCGGCGGAGAAGCCGTGATCGGAGAGTTCGCCGATGATCTCGTAGAGCCGTTCGTCGAGATCGCCCCGGACGCGGTCGGACTGGTTCTCGTAGGTGGGTTTGATCGGGGCGTCGTCGGTCGGGTTCCAGCCGGGGACGGTGTCGATCTTGTTCGCGGCGACGATGAACGGCGTCTCCGAGCGCTGGAGGATGTCCAGCGCCTCGATCGTCTGGGGCTGGAAGCCGTCGTTGACGTCGACGACCAGGATCGCGATGTCGGCGAGGTTGCCCCCGCGCGAGCGCAGCGTGGTGAAGGAGTGGTGGCCCGGCGTGTCGATGAACAACAGGCCCGGCAGGTCGAAGTCGGCGGGGTCGACGAGGTCGCCCGCGATGCCCGAGATGACGTCGAGCGGGACGGCCGTCGCCCCGATGTGCTGGGTGATGGCGCCCGCCTCGCCCTCGATGACGGCGGAGCCGCGAATCTGATCGAGCAGGCTCGTCTTGCCGTGATCGACGTGGCCGAGCACGGCGACGATCGGCGTCCGGAGCGAGGCGGTTTCGGGGGCGTTAGTATCTGTATCCGACATGCGAACCACCAGAGAAGCTCTTGGTCGAAGGTCCGCGGGCCGACAGTTAAACCCATCGTCACCGGGTCGCCACACGAGTTCAGCGAATCGACACGGGATCCTCCGTCGTCGCGCGACCCGAGAGTGCGGGCGGCTCGGGTGAAGTCCCTCGTCACACGGGGCTCGGTGGGGGTAACGCTTCGTCACCGCCGCCCGACGGGTCGTAGGGTGCGGATCGCTTTCGGTGTGTCGCTTCGCCCGAGGTGACTGGCGTTACGCAGATGGGTCGGGGCCGACTCCGTTCGCATCTCCCTCCCACGATTCGTATTCGCGTAGCCGGGTCGCGACAGCACCCACCTTAGCCGGCTCGAGCACGCCGTCCTCGGTGACGATCCCCGTCACGGCCGCGGCCGGCGTCACGTCGAACGTGGGATTGACGACGTCGATCGGGGCGTCGCCGTCGTAGACCGCCTCGCGATCGCCCGACTCGAGGTTGACCGCCTCCCGCGTCGAGACCTTCTCGCTGGCGGCGACCGCGTAGACCGGGACGCCTTCGTTCGCCGCCGCGAGCGCCGCGGCCCGCGTCCCCGTCTTGTTGACCACGCGCCCGTCGGGGAGGATCGTATCGGCGCCCGCGAGGACGGCGTCGATCGACTCCGTCGCGAGGACGTGCGCGACCGCCGCGTCCGTACACAGGGTGACCGACGTTTCGTCGGCGAGTGCCTCGGCGACGGTGACGCCCTCGCCACCAGGTCGGGATTCGGCGACGAACAACCGGTCGGGCTCGCCGGCCCGCAGCGCCTCGCGGACGGTTCCCGACCGCGAGAGGGTGAGGACGCGACCCGTCGCGAACTCGCTCGCCCGCTCGGCCGCGGTCGCGTCGGCGTCGACGGCGCGCTCGATGCCCGCGATCGTCGATTCCAGCACCGCCTCGGCTCCCCAGTCGGCACCGTCCGACCCGCCCGGTGCGTCCGACCCGTCCGCCCCGTTCCCGGACGTCCCCGCCGCCTCCGCCATCGCCCGATTGACCCGGTTCCGGAGGACGGCCATGCTCGGCCGGGCTTCGAGCAACCGCTCGGCGAGGTCGGCGAGTTCCGCGCGCTCGTCGGCCAGGGTCGTATCGGGGACGTGGGACTCGGTGTCGGTCACGGATTCCGGGCCCGATTCACGCTCGCGGACGAGCAGGCCCGCCCGGTCGCGAAGGACCGCCAGCGCCCGGATCGACAACCAAGCTGCGCCGTGTTCGTCGTCCGCGGCGATCGATCGAACCGTCGGCGCGACGCGCTCGTAGGTCTCCCAGAGCTTCGGGACGGTCTCGCGATCGCCGACGGCGAGGTCGGTCGGCGGGATCCAGGCCGCCTCGGTGTGTTCCTCGCTCAGTTCGATCTCGCGGGTGTCGACGTCGAACAGGTAGGGGTGGACGACCCACTCGCGGTCGATGTCGGGATCCGATACCGGCAACTGACGGCCGGATCGGACGAACGAAACCGTCTCGTCCGGCATTCCGGTCTCCTCGCGGATCTCGACCCGGACCTGCGCGTCGGGGTCGGCCTCGGCGAAGCCGGAGACGCCGCCCCAGGCACCGGGGTAGGTGCCGACGGCGTCGCTACGCCGGCAGACCAGGATCTCGCCCCGGTTGCGGAGGAAGGCGGTGACGACGTGGTCCCGATTCGGCGAGTCCGAATCAGAATTACCACCGTTAGCACGGTTCTCGTCGGTCATCGGTTGAGGCGTCAGTCGCCGGGATGCTTGGAAATTGCGGAGGACGGTCGGATCCCTGGAATTCCGGATGGCGGACGAATCGTGGGGATCGACCCGGCGTTCACCGGTCGATTTCCTCGACGAACGCGTCTAGACGGGCTCGAAATTTCCGGTCCCGATTCCGGATCTCACCACGCATGGCGCTCGCTTCCTCGTCGGTGACGAGTCCGGCCAGTTCGAGGAGCGAACGCCCACCGGCGATTCGTTCGACCGTCTCCGAGAGCGACTCGCCCGGCCGTCTGCGGTCTTCGAGTCGCCGATACGCGTCTTCCGTGAGCGTGACGGTCCGATGCTCCGGCTCGCACATACACAGACGTGGGATCTGTGATTGCTTACCAGTTTTGCCGCCTGATTCGAACCAGCCTCGTCAGTTTGTCGTCTCTCCCGCGTCACCGAGGTGCTGTTCAGATACTACTTTGAGCGGTCTGGCTTGCGACACTACGGTAACAGCCCTGGCGCTCTCGACATCCGAGACTCAATCGCGTGGTTCGAGAGAGTTCCGCTTCTGTTCAACGTTAGCTTTTTATCCCACGTGACCTCTTGTGTCGGGGTCTCTCGCTACCCGAAGAGCTTGCGGGTTTCTCGAGTTCTCCAGCGATTTCGAGCGAATAAACGCCTGAACCGGATAGTTGCATTTGTAAGTTGGGTGTTCGGAAAAATAAAAGGGTAGCCCGAAGAATGGACAGCATGCAGCGTCGATCCCTGCTCACATCAGCATCGACTGCGGCCCTCCTTGGCGTATTCACCGCTGGGTGTATGGAACTACTCGGCCAATCGTCCGAGTCCGCCGGCAGTGGTTGCGCGCCGGAGTATCGAGAGATCGACCACGCTCTCCCGAGCACCATTCTATCGCAAGCGCCGAGCGGATTGTTACTACGCCTCTCCCCAAGCGACGTCACGCCACCCGAACCTGTCACGGCTACCCTCGAGAACACTGCCGACACATCAGTCGAGATTTACGACACCGACAGGCTCGCCGTCCAGTGGCGCAACTCGAGCGAGGAGTGGACGACCGTACTCGGAGTCTCCGAGGACTACAGTTGGAATGACGCAACGACGTCCCTCGAGGTCGGGAAAAACGCGCGAGTGGCAATTCAGACTCGAACGAGGTGGCTTCCCGGCCCCCTAAGAGCGCTGCACCGCATTCGTCCCCGGGACGTACCGGTTCGTCTATTGGGGGCAAGCAGCCGACCGGACACCGCTCGCCGTCGCGTTCGAGGTCGAAGAAACCTGACCGAGACAACCCGACACGGAGTCCGCTGTTTGAGGGGCTCTCCTCGCTTTCGTGGGGTAAATAGAGGTGAGTGACCGAATCGGCTGAGAGGCGATGCGGCAGTCGTGGTCTCTGCGTGCCGTCGTCAGATGGGCGACTGGCAGACGATGTCGAACCACCTCGTCACGGGGTACGGACCGCTGGTGGTTCGCGGCATGGACACCGAAACCGCCACCGCCGCACTCCTTCAACTCTACTCTGAACAGCACGTCGCCGGTGACGGTGGGCTTTTTACGCGCCTTCCCCTCGACTCAGGCATGAACGTAGACCCGGTCCCGGACTTGCCGGAGATCCGGTCGGGCGACGACCTCGCCGCGATGATCGCCGAGCGAACCGCCCTCGAATCCGGCGACGTCGTCACCGTCGCGAGCACGGTCGTCTCGAAGGCGCGGGGCCGGACGGCCGATCTCGAAGACTTCCCGGCCGGCCCGCGGGCCGTCGAACTCGCCGAGCGATTCGAGCGGATTACGGGCGAGGAGAAGGATCCGCGGTTCGCCCAGGCCGTTCTCGAGGAGGCCACGGAAGTCATCGTCGAGGCGCCGTTCCTGCTCACTGAGACGCGCTTCGGCCACACCTGCGTCAACGCGGGGATCGACCGCTCGAACGTGCCCGGACACGACCTGCTGTTGCTCCCGAAGCGGCCGAGCGAGCGCGCAGCCGCGATCCGGGCGGGACTGCTCGAACGCGCCGACGGGCTGGATCCGGCAGCGGCGGACCGGTCGAACGGTGTTGCACACGGCGACGACGACCCGCCGGACGGCGTCGACGAGGTCGGCGTCGTCGTCACGGACACCTGCGGGCGGCCGTTCCGCCTCGGCCAGCGCGGCGTCGCGCTGGGCTGGGCCGGGCTGCCGGCGAGTCGCGACTGGCGGGGCGAGACCGACCGCGACGGGCGCGAACTCGGCGTCACCGTCCAGTCGATCGTCGACGAACTCGCGGCGGCGGCCAACCTCGTCACCGGCGAGGGCGACGGCGGCACCCCGGCCGTCGTCATCCGCGGCTTCGAATTCGGCGAGCACACCGGTGGAAACGCCCTCTTCCGGTCGATCGAAAAGGATCAGGTCAGACGGGCGCTGCGGGAGTGGTCGTACGAATGACGGGCGAGGAACCGGGGGCGCCGGACGAGGAATCTGGACCGGGGTCCTCGAACGCGACGGATCGGTCGGGCGAATCGGACCGGACGACCGAGTCGACCACCACGGACGGGATCTCGTGGGGGATCGAACTCACGCCGGAGCACCCGGTCGAGCGGCTCGCGTCGCTGGCCGCCCGCGCCGAGTCGGCGGGCTTCGACGCCGCGTTCTGCAGTTCGCACTACTTCAATCGCAACCCGTGGATCGCCCTCGCCCGGATGGCCGACGCGACCGACGACATCGCGCTTGGCCCGGGCGTCGTCAACCCCTACGAGACCCACCCGGCCACGCTCGCCGCCGCCGTGGCGACGCTCGACGAGGCGAGCGACGGGCGGGCCGTCTGCGGCCTCGGCGCCGGCGATCGCTCGACGCTGGCCGCGCTCGGGATCGAGCGCGATCGGCCGCTACGCCGGGTCCTCGAGACGATGCGGGTGGCCCGCCGGCTCTGGGCCGGCGAGACGGTCACCCACGACGGGGCCGTGACCGTCGCGGACGCCTCGCTCAACCTCGAGCCCGCCGACGTCCCCGTCTTCGTCGGCGCGCAGGGACCGGGCATGCTCGGGATGAGCGCGGCCCACGGCGACGGCGTGCTGATCAACGCCGCCCACCCGCGCGATCTCGCCTGGGCGAGCGAGCAGCTCGAAGCGGGGCTCGCGAAGCGGGACGACGATCGCGATCCCCTCCGGACGCTCGCGTTCGCGAGCACGAGCGTCGCCGACACCGAGGCGGCGGCCCGCGAGGCGGCCCGGCCCCCGGTCGCGTTCATCGCCGGCGGCGCGGCCGAGCCCGTTCTCGACCGCCACGACGTCGACCGCGACGCCGCGCGGGCGGTGAGCGAGGCGCTCGAACGCGGCGACCTCGGCGACGCCTTCGAGCACGTCACGCCCGCGATGATCGACGCCTTCTGCGTGGCTGGGACGGTCGAGACGGTCGCCGAGCGCTACGCGCGGGCACTGGAGTACGTCGACGGCATCGTCGTCGGGTCGCCGCTCGGGCCCGACCTCGAGGGGGCGATCGACGCGGCCGCCGCGGCGCTCGAGACGGCGGCTGGTGCGGAAAACGGGGGCGACTGAGGGGCCGGCAGTGCGGTCAGTTCGGCGTCACGGCGTCGACGGCGGCGCCCAGCGACAGGTAGCCGAGGAACGCGACCGATCCGGCAATCAGCAGCGTCCCACACGCCAGGAGGAGCACGGCGGCGCCCTGGCCGCTGGCGATCTCCACGAACAGTTCGTTCGCCTGTCTGAGCTGTCCGACGAGGTCCGTCGGTGGCGGGACGTCTGTCATGGACGACGATTTCGCGCGGCGGTACTTGGCGATGCCGGTTGCAGCCACGGTCTGGCGGCGAGCGACCGCCGTCGGTCCGGTCGGTCGAGCGGACGAATTTATGTCGATCGGGCACGACCCCTCACGCGTGGAACGGTCGACGCTCTCGGACTTCGCCGGCGCGACGGAACCCCAGGCGGACCGAAACGGATCGGCGGTCGAATCGGACACCGCAGCCGCCGAATCGGATCCGGCAACTCCGGATCCGGAACCCGACGGGGACGAGAATTCAACCCGTACAACGGGTGCGGAAGGCGAGCCAGTATCCGCACCCGGCGATGCGGACTGCGCACCGTCGAGGAGCGCCGATCGGCCCGCGGTCACCTTCGCAGTGGGACAGGATCGCCCGTGCGCCCGCTGCGATCGCGAGAGCGACCGACAGTGGCGGACGGACGACGGGTTCGTCTGCCCCGACTGTATCGAGTGGTGACGGCCGCGGGGGTGCAGCCAGACGAGGGAGGGGACGCGGCGGACTCCGCTCGCGCATAGCCTGACCGGTCAATTCGCCGACAGAACATTTATGCGTTCGTCGCGTCCACGTGTAGGTGCAATGGCGAAAGGTACGGTTGCGTTCTTCAACGATACGGGCGGTTACGGATTCATCGAGAGTGACGACGCGGACGAGGACGTGTTCTTCCACATGGAGGACATCGGCGGTCCTGACCTCGAGGAGGGTCAGGAACTGGAGTTCGACATCGTCGAGGCCGAGAAGGGCCCGCGCGCGTCCAACGTCGAGCGCCTGTAGGCCGGATCCGGTGGAGGCATCGTTTTCCGGACACTCGCGCGTCGAGCGGCGGCTCCGGTCGGGGCCCGCCCTCGACGACGGTCGGCGGAACCGGACGGGACGTTCTCGCGGCTCAAACGGCCACTTTCGGTAACCCAAAGGTTATTTGGACGCGACGCGAGGGTGGTACCAACGAACCCGCTACCCTCTGCATATCGGGTATTCGAGTGTGATACACCTCCATGACGCGATCTGACACCACCGGATTGAACGAGACGCGAGACGCACCCGCAGAGGCCCTCACCGTCGACGAGGCGGCGTCGCTCGTCGAATCGGTCGAGCGAAACGTCCGATCGGTCATCGTGGGCAACGACGAGGCGATCCGGGCCATCGTCACGGCCGTCCTCGCACGCGGGCACGTCCTCGTCGAAGACGTCCCCGGCGTCGGCAAAACGATGCTGACGCGCGCGCTGGCGCGATCGATCGATTGCGAGTTCAGTCGGGTGCAGTTTACGCCCGACCTCCTGCCCGCGGACATCACGGGCGCGAACGTCTACGACCAGGGGAGCCAGGCGTTCGAGTTCAAGCCCGGCCCCGTCTTCGGCAACGTCGTCCTCGGCGACGAGATCAACCGCGCGCCGCCGAAGACCCAGAGCGCCCTGCTCGAGGCGATGGAGGAGGGCCAGGTGACCGTCGACGGCGAGACCCGGACGCTCCCGCGACCGTTTACGGTCATCGCGACGCAGAACGCCGTCGAGCCCAACCAGACGTACGAACTTCCCCTCGCTGAGGTCGATCGCTTCATGAAGAAGCTCTCGCTGGGCTATCCCTCCGTCGAGGCCGAGTCCGAGATGCTCGACCGGACCGCCGCCCACCACCCCATCGAGTCGCTCGATCCGGTCGTGGACCGAACGGCGATCCTCCGCGCCAGGGAGACGGTTGCGTCCGTGACGGTCGAGGAATCGATCCGCGAGTACGCCGCCCGCCTGGCGGCCTACACCCGCGACCGGGCCGAGATCGGCGTCAGTCCCCGCGGGTCGATCGCGCTCGTCCGGGCGGCCCAGGCCCACGCCGTCGCCGAAGGCCGGTCGTACGTCGTCCCGGCCGACGTCCAGACGGTCGCACCCGAGACGCTCGCCCACCGCGTCCGGGCGCCGACCGGCAGTCAGTCCGAGGACGGCGCATCGATCGTCGACGCGGCGCTGTCGGACGTCCCGGTCGAATGAGACCGACCCGACGCGGACTCGCGGTGCTCGTCACGATCGGCGCGGTCCTCGCGCTGTCCGCCCAGTGGGGTCCGCGATCGCTGAACGCGGTCGTCGCCCCGCTCGTCGTCGTCACCGTCGCCGGCGCCGGGAGCGTCGCGCTCGTAGATCGACCGACCGTCCGCCGTCGACCCGTCGGCGCGGGCTACGTCGGCGAGACGCGGCCGGTGACGGTCGACGTCGAGAGTGATCGGGGCGTCACGGCGACGCTGAGCGACGAGATCGGGGCGGGGCTCGACGCGTCGACGAACCGCTTCGAGCGCGTGCTGGACGGCGAAACGACGATCACGTACTCGGTTCGCCTGCTCGCGCGCGGCGAGCGGTCGGTCGGACCCCTGTCGATTTCCGTCACGGACCTCTTCGGGCTGTTCAGCCGGGAGTATACCGTCGACGGTCGGGGGTCCATTCTCGTCTACCCGCCCGTCTACGAGCTGACGCCGGCGGCCCGGCGACGCCTGAGCGAGTACGCCAACACCGCCCGCGAGTTCGACCGCGCCGTCTTCGACCGGTTGCGCGAGTACCAGCGCGGCGATACGCTCCGGGACGTCCACTGGAAGTCGGCGGCGAAGCGACCGGACGGCGAGCTCGTCGTCAAGGAGTTCGTCGCCGACGACGGGCTCGACCGCGTCACGCTCGTCGCCGCCGGGGCAGCCGGCGACGGGGACGACCTGGCGGCGGCGACCGCGACGCTGGTGGACCACCTGCTCGATCACGACGTCGGGGTCGTGCTGGTCCTGCCGGGGGTCGAACTGACGGTGACGCCGGATCGCCGCGACGAGGCGTTCCGGGCGCTCGCCCTGTTCGAGGCGGGATCGACCGATCCGGACCGGGTTGCCGCCGGCGACATCGTCGTCGAGGCGGGTCCGGACGGAATCGTCGTCGACTTCGACGGAGAGTCGGTCGCGTTCGAGCGGCTCTGTCAGTACGCGACGGAGGGCGGCGAGTCGCCGCCGGCAACCGATCGGGCGACCGATTCGCGCCGCGGCCGGGCACGGCCGTCGACGGGGGTGTCGCATGAGTAGCGCGCCCGGAACCTGGACCGGGCGGGCCAGGCGCGAACTCGCCCTCGACGCCACCGACGGATCGGTCGCGCTCAGGGTCGCGGCGCTTTGCTGCTCGCTCGCGTTCGCGGGGACGGTCGTCCGGGTCCTCATGGAGATCACGCGGTTCGTCGGCGGAACCCGGACGCTCTGGGCCGTCGCGGTCGGCTCCGTGCTGGTCGGGACCGTCGCCGCGCTCACGATCGGCGAGCGCCTGGCCGTCGGTCTCGGCGTCGGCGCCGCGGTCCTCGGCTTCGCCTATTACATGGAGGCCGCCGGCGTGCCGGCCGCGACGGCGATGGCGGCGCTGGAACTCGCGCTGTCTGACGCCCTCGGGCTCGCGACCGGCGTCGAACTGATCCGGATCGTCGAGGCGCGCACCTGGGCGCTCGCGTACGTTCCCGTGCCGACGTTTCTCACCTGGTACCTGGCGCTCAGGCGGCGCTACGCCCTGGCGACGGTCCCCGCGGGGCTCGCCCTCGGATTCCTGGTTCTCACCGGCGACGCGAGCACGTGGCTGACCCTGGTCGGCGTCCTGGCCGGGCTCGGAACGGTCGCCTTCGGGGAGCTCGAACGCCACGGCGGAACCGTCGGGCAGGCCGACCTGCTGGTGGTCCTGGTCGCCGTGATGATCGTGCTCTCGCTGTCCGTCTCGCTCGTCCCCGGCGACGCCGCGAACGCCGGCGGCGTCCCCGGCGCGGGCGCCGGGACCCTCGAAGGGAGCACCGCCACCACGCCCGAGCGCTCGACCATCACGGGCAGCGTCGACCTCTCGCCGGAGGTGCGCTTTACGATCGAGAGCGACCGGCCCGCCTACTGGCGCGGCGCGGTCTACGATCGCTACGCCGGCGACAGCTGGGTTCGAACCGGCGAGACGCGGCCGTACGACGGCCGGCTCGATCCGCCGCCGGGCGACTACGAGACGATTACCCAGCAGGTCACCGTCGAGACGCCCGTCCGGATGACGCCAGCGGCGGCGTCGCCCCTCGCAGTCGAGGGGTCGGTCAGCGAGTACCTGGAAGTGACCGACCACGGCCAGGTTCGCCCGTCGATCACGCTGTACGAGGACGATCAGTACACCGTCACGAGCGCGGTCATCGACCCGTCGCCCGACGCGATGCGAGCGGCCGGGACGGACTATCCCGATCACATCGAGACCCGGTATCTCCAACAGCCGGAGGACGTCTCGGGCGAGTTCGAGGCGCGAACGGCCGAGATCGTCGGCGACGCGGCGACGCCGTACGACGCGGCCCGGGCGATCGAACGACACCTCCGCGGGTCGAAGAACTACTCGCTCGACGTGGAGCGACCGGACGGCGACGTCGCGTCCGCCTACCTCCTCGAGATGGACGAGGGCTACTGCGTCTACGCGGCGACGACGATGGTCCAGATGCTGCGCAGCGAGGGGATCCCCGCCCGCTACGCGACGGGCTACACCGAGGGTCAGCAGGTCGGAGACGACACGTGGGTGGTCCGCGGTCTCGACGCCCACGCCTGGCCGGAGGTGTACTTCCCCGATCACGGCTGGGTCGCGTTCGAACCGACGCCGATGGACGACCGGGACGCCGCCCACGCCGACCGACTCGCGGACGCCCGGGAAGACGACGAGTCCAACGTCGACACCAACGAGAGCGAGGACGTCGCGGTGCCGGAACAGCCCGACCCACCCGAGGAGAACGAGACCGCCCCGGAGGCCGATCCGGGCGACGGTGACGACGCCCCGCCCGACGACGACTCGGACGAGGGGTTCTCGATCCCGCTCCCGACGCGCGAACAGCTCGCCGTAACCGGGATCGGGCTGCTCGGCGCCCTCGCGGGCATGCGCCACGTCGGCGCGTTCGCGCGGCTGGGTCGGCTCTATCGGCTCTACCGGCAGCGGCCCGGGGAGTCGCCGGCGGCCGACGCCGAGCGCGCCTACGAACGTCTCGAGTACTTCCTCGCAGCCACCCACCGACCGCGGGCGCCCGCCGAATCCTACCGGGCGTACCTCGAGGCGCTCTCGGAGTCGGCGGACCTCGACGAGCGCGTCCACCGGGTCGCCGAGATCCGCGAACGGGCGACGTTCGGTCCTGGCGTCGATCGTGCCGCGGCGGACGAGGCGATCCGGGCGGTCGACGAGCTGGTCGCCGAGCGCCGGCCGATCCGCGGCGTCGGCAAACGGTGATCGACGACGCGGGCGGGTAGCCGGGCCGACTCGAGCCGTCATCGACTTCTCCCCCGTTCGATCCGCGCCGTCCGTTCGAACCGTCGTCGACCGATACGGATCGAACCCGCCCGAGCGGACCGGGCACGCGATCGACGATTCGTCCACACCCCGTTCGCGATCGCGGGGATTCGTCCAGCGAGTCGGGCCCCGCACTCAAAAAGAATCGACCGACGGGCGGCGGGTCCCGATAGTGTTTAATATGCGCATTTCGTAGCCCCTAACGTAATGTCGGAAGTCTGCTCGACGTGCGGGTTGCCCGACGAGCTCTGCGTCTGCGAGGACGTCGCGAAGGGCCAGCAGCAACTCACAATCCGCATTGACGAGCGCAGGTACGGCAAAGAGGTAACGATCATCGAAGGGTTCGATCCGAAGGACGTCGACCTCGACAGTCTCTCTTCGGACCTCAAGTCGAAGTTCGCCTGTGGCGGGACCGTCGAGGACTCCCACATCGAACTCCAGGGCAACCACACCGGCCGCATCGAGGACTTCCTCCGCGATCGCGGCTTCAACGTCGCCTGAGCCCCGATGATCTGAGTACCTGCTTTCCTTCTCGCCGGCGATCCACCCCGTCACCAGCGACGGCTGGCCTCAGAACGGCGAGGCGGCATCCTCCGGCGACCCCTCGTCGGAGACGAGCTCGTATCGCTCGCGCCAGGCCTCGAGCCCGCCGGCCAGGCTCTCGACGCGGGCGTCCGTACAGCCCTCGTACGAGGCGACGAGGCGGGCCGCCTGGACGCTCGCCTTCCCGTGCGGACAGACCGTCACGATGTGGTCGGCGTCGGCCAGTCCCTCGACGCGCCGGGGGAGCTCCTGGAACGGGACGTTCTCGCTCCCGGGGATGTGACCGCTGGCGAAGCTGCCCGGGTCCCGGATGTCGACGATACGAACCGGGTCGTCGCGATCGAGGCGGTCGGCAAGTTCGTCGGGAGTCGTTTCTCCGTCCATCGATGCCGGAACGAGGTGGCCCAACGGGAAAAGGCCGACGAGTCCCCCGTACGGATCCCGGATCGGCCGGCCGGATCGGCCGCGCCCGTCCCGGCGCCGTCGCTATCGACGCCGCTTAGAGGAAGCCGTCGATCGTCGCGAGGCAGAGCGCGCTGATCGACGCGTCGTTGGCCGGCTGCTCGCGGGCGCGGTCGAGCGCCTCGTCGACGGGGACCGTGGTGACCTCGAGGAACTCGTTCGAGTCGAGTTCGCGCTCGCCTGGTTCGAGGCCGTCGGCGTAGACGATCGCGCGGTCGTGGCGCAGGACGCCCGTCGCGACGGCGTACTCCTGAATCACGGCCGCGCTCGACGGGCGGAAACCGGTCTCCTCCTCCAGCTCGCGGATCGCCGCCTCCGTGTAGGTCTCGCCGTCCTCGACGATCCCCGCGGGGAGTTCGAGGTGCGTCTCGCGCGTCGTCGGGCGATACTGCTCGACGAAGAGGACCTTCCCCTCGACGACGGCGACGATCACGACCGCGGCCGGCAGGTCGGCCCAGTAGTAGCGCTTCTCGCTGCCGTCTGGCTGTTCGACGAGATCGTAGCCGCCGTCGTACCAGCCGGTCTCGTACTCGGTTTGCGAGTCGAGTATCGGCCACTCGTGGGCGTCATCGTCGGCATCGGTCGGCTCGTCAGGGTTCGGCATTATCGAGTTCGAGGCGGGCTGACGGATAGAAGGTGGCGATTCGGGAAGCGATATCGCGCCTCGATCACGGCCAGTCGCTGGTCCAGTCGGCTTTCAGGTCGGCGGGCGTGAGCGATGGCGCACCCTCCCGCCTCGTTTCGTCGTCGATCACGCCCGCCATCGACTCGGCGAACTCGATCCGCGAACTGCACGGTCGAAGGACGACGCGATCGTCTTCGACGGTGATTCGAACGCGATCACCCGCCTCGAGATCTAGCTGGTCGCGTACGGATTCCGGAAGGGTGACTCGTCCGTTCTCGTCGATTCGCCGCTCCGCCTCGAATCGCATGGCACTCGGTACGACGGCGTCGGTGGAAAACGTTCCGTCGCTGTCGATCGTGGCGGTGTGCAACCGACCCGCTCAGTCCTCGGTCTCGAACAGCGGCCGATAGATGCGCCCGAATGCCTGTCGGCGCAGCGTGGCGACGGCAGCCTCGGGTTCGTCCTGGAAGGTGGCGGCGACGGCCTCGCCCGCGGGGCCGGCGTGCCAGGCGACGCGGTCGACGGCCTCGTGGCCGATCTCGTGGACCTCGCCGTCGTAGGCGTCGCGCCACTCGTCGTAGGCGTCGCGCGAGCCGACGGTAACGGCGAGCAGGCCGGCGAAGGTGGCGTCGCGGGCGGTCGCGACCACCTCGCTCGTCACCCGGTCGTCGTACTCATCGCGGTCGAAGTCCATCGCGCGCGCCACCTCGCGGACGGTCGTTCGGGCCGTCGGACCGACCCCCTCGTAGTACTCGCGGGCCTCCTCGACGGTCGACGGGTCGAAAAATCCCTCCGTCTCCATACCTCGCGGTAGAACGGCTCGCGGTTAGGGGGTTTCGGCTTCGGCCGCTCCGATCCGAGAGGAACCGATCAGCGCTCGTCGTCGTTTCCCTCGTCAGCTCCTGGTTCATCGTCGCCACCGTCGCGATCGTCCGCACTGCCCCGGGTCATCCGCTCGGTCAGGTCCCGGGCTTCTTCGAGCACGGCCTCGACGTCGTCGGACCGGGGCTGGTCCCGGTCGATATCAGCGCCGCCGGGTCCCGCGGGAGCGGTCCGTCCCGGCCCCCGTCCGTGCCGGGCGAGGTGGGCCTCGAACCCGACGCCCGGGCGCTCGCCGCCCGCCGACGCGAACTCGGGCGTCTCGATCTCGGGGGCGTGGGCGGTGACGCGGTCGGCGAGGTCGGCGGGCGCGTCGTCGACCCAGTCCGGGGCGTGTTCGTCGAGCCACTCGCGGTGGTCAGGGCGGTCGAGCGAGGCGGTGACGGCGAGGTGATTCGCGAGGTGAACCCCGTCGGCCTGTTCGGCGCCGCAGACCGGACACGCGTATCCCATGGCCGACGGTAGCGCCGCGAGGGTGAAAACGGCCACGCTCGGGACGGCGCGCCAGTTCAGCGGCCCAGCCGGGCCTCTCCGACGACCCCGCGCCCGGCCGATTCGGCGGGTTGGGCGGTCAAAAGGCGTCGAGCGGGTCGGACCCGCCGTCGATCTCGCGCAGCAGCACGAGGGCGTCCTCGCCGTTTCCGTAGTAGCCCTCGACGCGACGGAGCGGTTCGAAGCCGGCCGACCGGTAGAGTTCGCGGGCCGGATCGTTCGACTCGCGCACTTCGAGTTTGACGCTGTCGGCGCCGTGCTCACGGAGGACGGCGAAGACGCGCTCGAGCAGCGCGGTCGCGACGCCCTCGCCGCGCCGCTCGGGGTGGACGGCGATGTCCTTGAGGTGGCCGAGCAGGCCGCCGTGGGTCGGCGTCACGTCGGCGACGGCGTAGCCCGCGACCGCGTCGGCGGGATCGACGGCGACGAGGAAGCCCGGCTGACCGAGGAAGTGCTCGAACGCGCTCATCGGCCAGGGCTCCGGGAAGGACGCGGATTCGATGCGGACGACCGCGAGCAGGTCCGCTCGTTCCGCGGGGCGGATGGCCACGCCGTCCGGGTCCGGCCGGGTGATCGTCACGAATGCGCGTTCGTTCCACGGATACAAGAAAGCCGTTGCTCCCGCGGTCCGGGCGATCTGCTCGGCGGTCAGGACCCCGCGTCCTCCTCCGGTTCTCGGCCCTCCGGTTTCTGGTCCCCCTCGTCCAGTTCCGGGTCCGGCTGCGCGTCCTCGGTCCCGCCGTACTGTCCCTGCTCGGCTTTCCGGGGTTCCTCGTCCGGCGCGGAATCGTCGCCCGGCTCGGAGTCGTCGACCGGTGTGGAGTCGTCTCCCATGCGTGGCCACGAACGCCGGGCCGGGACAAAGGCCGCCGCCTTGCAGCAGACGGCCAGCCGCTCGATCCGACCGGCAGCGTCGGCTACTCGCTTCCCGCCGGGCGCTCGACGTAGACCATCGGCGTCTCCGGCGAGACGAAGTCGGCGTCGGCCGCGTCGACCGCCGTCCAGTAGTCGCGCACCTCGGCGTCGAGTCGCTCGCCGATCCGCTCGCGCGAGAGCAGGTTGTCCCCCGCGGCGACCAGCGAGAAGTCCACCCGTTTCTCGTCGTCGTGGTCCCTGGCCCACTCGCGGGTGCGCTCGTTCGGGTAGTTCACCACGAGTGTGCCGCCGGGCCGAACCAATTCGTAAAGGCTGGAGAGGGCCCGTTCGGCGTCGGCGACGAAGTACAGCGTCGCCGCGCAGTAAACCAGGTCGAACCGGCGGTCGACGTCGAGGTCGGGGAGCGAGTCGACGGCGAACGAGAGGTTCGCGAGGTCGCGCTCGGCCGCCAACTCGCGGTTGTCCGCGACGACGCGCTCGGCGGCGTCGAGGCCGGTGATCGAGAGCTCGGGACGGCGCTCGGCCAGCGCGAAGGGGACGACCGCGGGGCCGCAGCCCACCGAGACGACGTCCTCGAACGGGCCGAACCGGTCGCAAAAGCGCTCGAGATAGTCGATCATCTCCTCGCCGCCCAGGTACGCGCGGCGGTCGTAGTCGGCGTCGTCGTAGACCCGATCCCAGCCCCGACTCATATCGGCCCGTCGCGCGGGATGGTGAAATATATTGGTCTCGGTCGCGGTCGACCGACAGTCGATTCGCGCTCGACCGGGGCCGGCGCCCGCTCGATCCGGACCCAATGTGCGATCGGTGTCGGCCGGTTTGGGATCCGCGTCGTCCGGGTCACGACTCCGCCCGAACGGCCCGCTTGCGGACGGTCGCGGGCAGGTCCGTCTCGGGCCGGAGCGTGATCGACGGGGCCAGCGACAGGGGTTCGTCGGCGTCGACGTCCAGCGCACAGCGGCCGGCCATCGTCGCCAGGCCGAGCGTGAGTTCCTGGCGGGCGAACGCCGCGCCGATGCAGTAGCGCGGTCCGCCGCCGAACGGGAAGTACGCGTAGTCGGGTCGATCCGCCTCGCCGTCCCACCGGGAGGGATCGAACGTCTCGGGG
Source organism: Halovivax limisalsi (assembly GCF_023093535.1). Lineage (NCBI taxonomy): Archaea > Methanobacteriati > Methanobacteriota > Halobacteria > Halobacteriales > Natrialbaceae > Halovivax > Halovivax limisalsi. The sequence continues at coordinate 598,627 of NZ_CP095757.1, read as the reverse complement.
TCGTCCCACCACCGCTCGTCGCGGTGGCAGACCCACTGGGGGCACAGCACCTGCGCGCCGGCCGGGAGGCGATAGCCGCCGAGGGTGACCGACCTCGTGGTCTGGCGGGCCGTGACCGGCGCGGGCGGGAAGAGGCGAAGGGTCTCGTCGACGATCCGGCGCGCGTGGGACAGGTCGTCGAGATCGAGCGCACCGGCGTCGAGTGGCCTGCTCGACGGTCGATCCGTCGACGATCGATCCGCCGCCTCCGCGGCGGCCGGCCCCGCGCGCTCGACCGCCGCCTCGTACTCGTCGACGAGCCGATCGCGCTCGTCGGGATGCTGACTCAGGAGATACCAGGCGTAAGTGAACGCGACGGCCGCGCTGTCGTGCCCGCCGAGCAGCATCGCGACGAGGTTGTCGCGGAGTTCCGCCGTCGTGAGATCGCCGCGGTCGCGGGCCGCAAAGAGCGCGGACGCCACGTCGGACCCGTTCGTCCGGGAATCGGTGTCGGCGGTCGACGGGTCGGAGCCGTCGGCTGTCGGTTCGGTAGCGGCGGCTGCCCGATCGCCCCCGTGCGCTTCTGAACGGGCGGCAGCGACGGCCCCGGCGGAGTCGGCGGCGGCCGATCCGCCGTCCGCCGATTCGGCGAGCGAGTCCCGGCGGTCCTCGATCACGCTCGCGACGAACGCGTCGAGTTCGCGAACGGCCCGCCGAAAGCGTCGCTCCGTCGGCGTCGGCACCCAGTCCGGCAGGAGCTGGCCCGGCCGGCGGAGGTCCGCGCGGGCGATGGTCGCGTCGGCGGCGTCGAGGATCACGTCCTCGTACCCGTCGATCTCGACGTCCAGCAGCGTGGTCGTCAGGACGGTCAGGCTCAGCAGGCGCATCTCGCGGTGGAGGTCGACCCGCTCGCCGTCGTCCCACGCGTCGACGCGCGAGGCGACCGCCGCCACCACGCCGTCGGCGTAGCGATCGATCGCCTCGCGGGAGAACGCCGGCCCGATCGCGTTCCGCAGGCGGCGCCACTCGTCGCCGCGCGTCGCGGTGACGGCGTGGTCTTCGAGGCCCGCGAACACCTCGCGCTGGGCCTCGCTCAGGACGAACCGGTCGCGATCGAGCAGCACCGTCTCGATCAGCTCGGGCTCGCTCACCAGGTACAGCTGCTGGCCGGGCAGGCGAAGTGAGACGACGTCGCCCTGGTTGGCCCACCGTTCGTACGCCCCCAGCGGATCGCGAGCGTAGGTGAGTCCGGTACCGAGGACGGGAAGGCCGTCCGGGCTCGGCGGCGATTTCGGATCGCTCATGTCCGATCGTCGGAGCGCCACGACGATAGCCCTGGGCCGACGCATCCGAACCGGGTTTATATCGCCGGGCCGAACGGTAGCGTACCGCACGATGCGCTACGTGACGGTCGCCATCTCGACGGACGAACCGGCCTACCACCCGATCGAGCACGAGCTGTCGACCGAGCCGAACGTCCGGCGCCGGGCGATCCACGCCTTCGAGGTACTCGATGACGGGACGCTCGTCCTGCTGGCCGAGATCGACGGCGACGCCGAGCGCCACCGCGAGCTACTCGCCGACGCCGAGGCCGTCCACGAGTTCGCCGTCGCCGACGACGGCTCCGGCATCTGCTACAGCCGCGTCGAGCCCACGCCGCTCGCCTCGCGGCTCGTCCGTCGAGAGCGGGCGAGTCCCGTGATCGTCGTCCCGCCGATCGAGTACACGCACCAGGGCGACCAGCTCCTCACGCTCGTCGGTCGGGAGCGCGACCTCCAGGCCGCGGCCGGGAGCGTCCCCGACGAGCTCGACGTCGAACTCGTCGCGACCGGGCCGTACCGACCCAGCGTCGACGGCCCGCTCGCCGCGCTGACCGACCGGCAGCGCGAGGTCGTCGACACGGCCGCCGCGATGGGCTACTACGAGAACCCCCGCGGGACGACCCACGACGCCATCGCCGCGGCGCTCGGGATCGAGGCCGGGACCGTCGGCAAACACCTGCGGATCGCGGAGTCGACGGTGTTCTCGCACCTGCTCGAGACGCCCGACCGCGGTCGCCCGGAGTGAGAGGGGGTCGCAAGGTTTTTCTCGATGCTCGCCGGTGTGACGCGTATGACGAGCGAATCCCGCCGTCGGTGTGCAGTTCGCCAGCAGCCGCGATCGCGGACGGGATTCGGCTTCTTCCTCGCCCGGTGACGGGCGCGGTGGATCCCGGGCCGCCCACACCGGGCGATCGGGGCGAAACCGTCCACACTGTCGAGCTGCCGGCCGGAGCCGGCGTGCTCCCGGTATCGGGCTGCGGCCGGGAGTCGGAAGCGCTAACTGACCGACACGCGCGCTACTACACAAGCGAATGCAATTGCCACAGGCACAGGTCGCGGTCTTGGAGGCCGCGAGCGCAGACGAGGCACAGACCGTCGACGCCCTCGCGGCGGCGACCGACCTGCCCCCGGAAACCGTCACGGGCGCGCTCTTCGCGCTCGAGGAGGACGGGCTGGTCGCCGTCACCGAGGCCGCCGAGGAATCGATCGCCCTCACGGACGAGGGCGCCGCGTACGCGGCCGAGGGGTTGCCGGAGGTTCGCCTCTACGAGGCGGGGCTCGAAGCCGGCGCCGACGAGGCGCCCGTCCAGATGGGGCAGGTCATCGGCGCGTCCGGACTCGAGGGGCCGCAGGTGGACATCGCCCTCTCGAACTTCGCCCGGAAGGGATACGGGACGATCGAGAGCGGCGAGTTGCGGGCCGATCCGGACGCCGACCCCGACGCCGACCCGGAGGCGGCCGCGCTGGCGGCGATCGCGAACGAAGCGGCCGGCGATTCCGACGGATCCGGCGTCCCCGTCGACGATCTCGACGTCGACGCCGGCACGCTGGATCAGCTCGAACGCCGCGAGTTGATCGAGCGCCGCGAGACGACCGTCCGCTCGGCGACGCTGACCGACGCCGGCGTCACGGAGCTGATGGCCGGCGTCGAGACGGCCGAGACCGTCGGCCAGGTCACGCCCGACCTGCTCACCAGCGGCGACTGGCGCGACGCCGAGTTCGCCGAGTACAACGTCGAGGCCGACGCCGCGGAACTGCACGGCGGTCGAATGCACGTGCTCCGGCGGACCGCGGAGCGAGTGAAGGAAGTCCTCGTCGGGATGGGGTTTCAGGAGATGGACGGGCCGCACGTCGACGCGGACTTCTGGATCAACGACTGCCTGTTCATGCCCCAGGACCACCCGGCGCGAACCCACTGGGATCGCTTCGCTCTCGAGGAGCCCAGTCACATCGACGACCTCCCCGAGGAGCTGGTCGAGCGGGTCGAACGCGCCCACCGCGAGGGCGTCGGCGAGGATAGCGAGGGCTATCACTCCCCCTGGGACGAGGACTTCGCCCGCGCGCTCGCGCTTCGCGGCCACACCACCTCGCTGTCGGCGCGGTACCTCTCGGGCCACCAGGTGGGCGAACTGGAGCCGCCCCAGCGCTTCTTCAGCGTCGAGAAGGCCTACCGGAACGACGAGCTGGACGCGACCCACCTGCTCGAGTTCTTCCAGATCGAGGGCTGGGTGATGGTCGAGGACCTCTCGATCCGGGACTTGATGGGCACCTTCGAGGAGTTTTACGCCCACTTCGACATTACGGACATCGAGTTCAAGCCAACGTACAACCCCTACACCGAGCCCAGCTTCGAGCTGTTCGGCGAGCACCCGACGACCGGCGAGCTCATCGAGATCGGCAACTCGGGCATCTTCCGCGAGGAGATGCTGGAGCCGCTGGGCGTCGACTGCGACGTGATGGCGTGGGGGCTCGCCCTGGAGCGGCTGGCCATGCTCATCACGGGCGCCGAGGACATCCGCGACATCCACGGGTCGCTCGCGGACCTGGCGTTCCTGCGGAACGCGGAGGTGGTCTACTGATGCCCACCGTCGACATCGATCCCGACGAGCTGCGCCGGCTCTCGGGTGCGACGGAGATCTCCGACGACGAGTTGCTCGAGGACCTGTTCAGCCTCGGGATCGAGTACGAGGGCGAGAGCGAGGACGGCGACTTCCAGCTCGAGTTCGAGCCGGACCGCCTCGACCGGCTCTCCGTCGAGGGGATCGCCCGCTCGCTGCGCTACCACTACGGCGAGGATCGCGGCGTCTACGTCCCGACGACGACCGAGTCCGACTGGAGCATCCGGGTGGACGAGGACGTCCCGGCCGAGCGCCCGTACGTCACCGGCGCGGTGATCCGGGGCGTCGACCTGGACGAAGACTCGCTCGACTCCGTCATCCAGCTCCAGGAGAAGCTCCACGCGACGATGGGCCGAAACCGCGTGAAGGGCGCGATCGGGATCCACGACCTGGCGATGCTCAGAGGGGCGCCGGCGACCGAGGGCAACCCGACGATCCGCTACACCGGCGTCGCCCGCGACGGCGAGCGCTTCGTCCCGCTGGATTCCGACCAGGAGCTGACGCCCGGCGAGGTGCTCGAGGAACACCCGACTGGCCGCGAGTACGCGCCCGTCGTCGCCGACTACGAGGCGATGCCCGCGATCTACGACGACATCGGGCTGTTCTCGTTCCCGCCGGTGATCAACGGTCGCCGGACGGAGGTCTCGACGGACTCGCGCGAGCTGTTCGTCGAGATGACCGGCACCGACCAGTGGACGATCGACAAGATGCTCGCGATCGTCTGCTACGCCTTCGACGCCCGCGGCGCGACCGTCGAGGACGTCACCGTCGAGTACGCCGACGCGTCGGTCGCCGCGTCGGCCATCGAGGCGAGCGGCGGTGCCACCGAGGCCGGCGCGAACGAGGACGACGCCCGGGCGCTCGTCCGGCCGGAACTCTCGACGAAGACCAAGACCGTCGCCCACGACCGGATCGAGTCGATCCTCGGCATCGACCTCGACCCCGAGGAGGTGCGGGATCTCGCCGAGCGCTCCGGACTGGAAGCGGACGTTCCGTCGGGCGGCGAGGTCGAGACGGCGGCGAGCGCCGGCGTCGCCAGCGAGTCGGATACCGCATCGCCGGACGGCGATCTCGCCTACGAGGTCACCATCCCGCCCTACCGCGTCGACGTGCTCCACCCGCTGGACGTGATCGACGACCTCGGGCGAGCCTACGGCTTCAACGAACTCGAGCCGCGCTATCCCGACGCCGGTACCGTCGGCGGGCGCCACGAGCGCAGCCGCCTCGAGGAAGCCGTCCGCGAGACGCTCGTCGGCCTCGGGTTCGAGGACATGCTGAATTTCCACCTCATCGGCGAATCGGACACCTACGATCGGATGGCCGTCGAGCCGGGAACCGACGTCCTCGGCGGCGGCGAGCCCGCGCGCATCAAGAACGCCTACAGCGAGGACTACGCCATCGTCCGAACCTGGGCCCTGCCCTCGCTGCTGACCGTCCTCGAGAACAACACCCACCGCGCGTACCCCCAGGACCTCGCCGAGGTGGGTTTCGTCGCCGAGGTCGACGAGTCGGCGAACACGAGCGTCGCCGAGTCGCGCCGCGTCGCCGGCGTCCTCGCGCGCCACGACGCCGCCTACGAGGACGCCAAATCCCGCCTCCAGGCGCTCTGTCGCGCGTTCGACGTCGACCTGGAGACGCCCCCGACCGACCACCCCTCGTTCGTCGACGGCCGGGCGGCGAGCGTCGTCCTCGACGGCGAGGCGGTGGGCGTTCTCGGCGAACTCCACCCGCGCGTGCTCGTCGAGCGCGACCTCGAAGTGCCCGTCGCGGCGTTCGAGGTCGATCTGGCGGGGCTCGACGCCGACTAGGAACAGCGCGATCGGACGCTGGTGCAGCTGGCGATTCGGTTCACCGCCCCGGTCGAATCGACGCGATCGCGTTCCGCACGTCGCGGACGAACGGGCGCGGGTCGTCCCGCCGGAGGTAGTCGAAGCGGGGCTGGGCGACGAGCGAGCGCGCCACCGACGCGAGTTCGGCGGGGAACGAGGGTCGATCGACGAGGTCGACGTCGTCGGCGAGAATGGAGTAGAGGTAGCACAGTTCGCCGCGCAGGAGGTGGCCGGCGACGCCGACGTCGTAGGCGGCGCCGACGGGGTCGCAGCCGCCGTTCGAGAGGTCCCAGTAGTACGACGGGAAGTCCGCGCCGGCCTGGACGGAAAACGGGAGCGACGACCAGAATCGGGGGTTGATCTCCATGAGTTTGAACTCGCCGGTCGCCTCGTCGCGGAGGAACTCCACCATCGCCAGGCCGTGCCAGTCGAGTTCGTCGAGGAGGGCCAATCCGGCGGCTTCGAGGTCCGGAATGTCGACGGATTCGCGGAAGGCGCTCGGCCCGCCGGCGTAGCTGTAGCCGCGCCGTTGGCGGTGCTGGAAGGTGGCGACCGGCTCGCCCTCGTCGTAGAGCGCGAAGAAGCCGTACTCGTGGGGCGTCCGGACGTACGCCTGGTAGATCGGTTCGTGGCCCATCTCGGCGGTCAGGCCCTCGACGTCGGGTTCGGTTCCCGGCGGGAGGTACGTGGTCGACGGCGGCGCGGTACACTCGTCGGGCTCGCAGTCGACGTAGGCGTCGGCGAGAATGGAGTAGCGCGGCTTGACGATCCACTCGCGGGCGGGGTCGTCGAGGTCGCTCACCGGACCGGTTTCGGGCGCGCCCACGCCGGCCCGGTCCGCGGCGTCGAAAAGTCGGCGGCGGTCCTGCACCGCAGCGAGCGCCTCCATATCGGGCCACGGCGTCTGCATCGACCGGGCGAACGCCTCGCGGTACCGCGAGAGGACGTAGACGTCGGCCTCGCGAACGGGAACGATCGTCCGGACGGCCGGCCGCCGGGCAAGTGCGAGGAGGCTATCGCGGTAGGCGAGCAGGTCGTCGTCGGGCGCGGGGACCGCGATCCCCTCGTCGCAGAACGCGGAGGCAAGCGCCGGTGCCGTCGGCGACTCCGAGGCGACGATCGTCCCGACGCCCCGCTCGGCGAGCGAACGCAGGCAGGCGACGCTGCTCGGCGCGTCGATCGCCGGGACGACGGCCGCCGATCCGTCCGCCTCGGTCCAGTCGGGCTCCATCGTCCGATCCTGGACGGGGACCGATGGTAGTTATCCGGCTCGGACGGGGCTCGTCCGCCCGGCTAGGGTGTGGTTACAGTGTTTCGAGGCCCAGCGAGCGGTCGTCTCCCGCGGAGATCCGGCTCCAACGCTACTTGTTCGCAGTTCGAGCGGCGATGGCGGTCGTTCCCGTACCGGGGGTCAACGGATGGGCCCGCTCGATACGTCAGGCTCTAGAATTCGTGGTCGAGCTCGTCCTCGTCGGCCTTCTGGATGATGATTTTCCCGTCTCGCACGCGGACGAACACCTCGTCTCCGATCTGCATGCCGGCGACCGCGAGTTCGTCCTCGTGGAGATTGAGGTGTACGTTGTGATAATTTCCCTCCTCGTCTTTCGCACCGCTTGGACTCAGCGTCTTTTTCCGGACCATCGCGGGATTCTTACTGAGAGGTTCGCCGCAGGATATACTTAAGTGTTTTCTACGACACGATCGATGATTTTCGGAGACGGTCCGGCGATTCGAACGGACGATCGATCCGACGGGTCGGATTCGATACGCAACGATCCATCCCCCTCGACCCGGGATCGTCACGCCGTCCGGCGGTGTTCGATCGAAATCCCATCGACGTGAACCGCATTTCACTTAAACATACCGACGCAGTCGGCCGATTGTCGGGGATATCTTTATGTCACATTGTGCGCTGGTCTGGCATGGAGGCTGGAACCATGGTACGTGACGACGGCAAACGAAACTTCGCGCTGCGCGAAGACGGCGGCGACGAATCGAGCGTGTTCTCGGGGAACACCCCGCGGCAGGCGGCACTGAAAGCGGCCCGGCGACTCGAACCCGGGTCGAGCGAGGCCGACGCCGACCGGGTCGAACTACAGCTCCGGGAGAAAGGGACCGACAAAGTCCACATCTACGAGGGCTGGGCCTGGGAGGAGACCGCCCCCGACGACAAACCGGACTGGATGCCGGATCGGATCACCGAAGCGAACGTCTCGAAGCAGGGGATCGACCACCTCGACGAGTGAGCCGGCGTCCCGATCGACCGCGCGTCGCCGGGCCACCGCCGGCGCGCGTTCCCGGACGAGATTTCTCGCGGTAGCGCGACGATCGAGCGACGATTGAGCGACGCGTTCGTCGACCGGGAACGTCCACGATAGCGTTCCGGTCGGCCAGATTTGCGGGCTCCGATGGCCACTCGGCGAGCCAGCTGACAGGACGTTCCGCCCGATCGGCCCCAATGTGGACGGACGATCGAGCGTCGGTCACCGGCCGAGTCGGACGGTCCGGCCGGTCGGCGTCGGCAGCGAGCCCGAGCGACGGTGTTTTCCCCCCGTCGACCGTACCCCGACTGTGACCGTACGTACGCTCGGCCCGGCCGGGACCTACTCGCACCGGGCGGCGCGAACCCTGGACGACGACGTCTCGTTCGAGCCGTCGGTGAGCGCGATCGTCGCCGCCGTGGATCGCGGCGAGACCGACCGGGGCGTCGTCCCCATCGAGAACAGCATCGAAGGCAGCGTCACGGAAACCCTCGACGCGCTGGTCGACGCGGACGTCGCCGTCGTCGGCGAGCGGGTCCTGCCGATCCGCCACGCCCTGCTCGCCCAGACCGGGTCGTTCGAGACCGTCGCCAGCCACGCCCAGGCGCTCGCGCAGTGTCGGGACTTCCTCTCGAACGCGTATCCGAACGCGACGCGGGAGGCTGTCTCGAGCACGGCCGCCGCCGTCGACCTCGCCAGACGCGACGCCGACGTCGCCGCCATCGCGCACCCGTCGGCCGCCGGCGACGGCGTGGGCGTCCTCGCGAGCGACGTGCAGGATCGATCCTCGAACCGAACCCGATTCTTCGTCCTCGCGCCGGATGCCGAACGCTCGACGAGCGGGGAGAAGTCGACGCTCGTGATCGCCCCCGAGACGAACCACCCCGGCCTGCTCTACCAGCTGCTCGAACCCTTCGCGGAACGGGAAGTGAACCTCTCGCGGATCGAATCGCGACCCACCGGGAACGAACTCGGCGAGTACGTCTTCCACCTCGACATCGAGGCCGGGCTCGACGAACCGCGGACGCGCGAGGCGCTCGACGCCGTCGAGGACGTCGCCGGCGAGGCGGCCGTGATACGACTCGGCGCCTACGACGTGACCGACGTCGAGTGACCGGACCTCCCCGGATCGGCTCGTTCGAGAGCCCCGGCCACCGCGAGCGGCTCGACGAGCACGCCCCGGACCGGGCGGCCGGGGCCGGGCGTCGGGGGAGGACTTATTTCCGCTCGCGTCCAACTAATCGGTATGCGACGAAATCCGTTCGACGACCTCGAGGACCTGCTCGACCGACTGGGCGGCCAGTTCGAGGAGGGGATGGGCCGCGACTCCGGGCTCGGCCTCCCCGGCGGGACGGGCATCGACGTCGCGGATACCGGATCGGAGTACGTCGTCACCGCCGACCTGCCGGGCTACGAGACCGAAGACGTCGACCTCCGGCTGGTCGAGGGCGCGCTGAAGCTCGAAGCCAGCCGCGACACCGAGGCGACGGACGAGGGGGGCGACTTCATCCGCCGCGAGCGCACCCAGGAGACGGTCAGCCGCCGGGTTCGCCTGCCCGAGCCCGTCGACGAGGAGGGCGTCGAGGCGACGTACAACAACGGCGTCCTGACGGTCACGCTACCCAAACTCGCCGGCGAGGACGGCGGCCACCAGATCGACATCTCGTAACGAAACGCTGATTCCTTTTCGAGCGAGCGATCCGGTCTCCCGGTCGATCGGCGATCGAGCAGCAATCGACCCTTCCGTCTGGCCGGCCGGTCGAACGCTCACCGTTCTCGCGGTATGGAAAGGTTAAGGGTCGCCATCCCCCCAGGTTGGTGTAATGAGCGCAGAGGGTTACGACCACGCGGCGGTCGAGGCCAGGTGGCAGGACGCGTGGGACGACGCGGCCGTGTACCGGACGCCGGACGACGTCGACGAGCCGACGTACGTCCTCGGGATGTATCCCTATCCCTCGGGCGAACTCCACATGGGCCACGTCCGCAACTACACGATCACGGACGCCTACGCCCGCTACCGCCGGCTGCGCGGCGACGACGTCCTCCACCCGATGGGGTGGGACGCCTTCGGACTGCCCGCCGAGAACGCCGCGAAGGAACGCGATACCAACCCGCGGGACTGGACGTTCGACTGCATCGAGCGCATGCGCGAGCAGATGGAGTCGATCGGCCTCGGCTTCGACTGGGACCGGGAGGTCACGACCTGCGAGCCCGAGTACTACCGGTGGAACCAGTGGCTCTTCTCCCGGTTCCACGAGGAGGAACTGGTCGATCGTCGGGCCGCCGAGGTCAACTGGTGTCCCCACTGCGAGACGGTGCTGGCCGACGAGCAGGTCGAGGGCGAGGCCGAACTCTGCTGGCGGTGTGATACCCCCGTCGAGACCCGCGAACTCGAGCAGTGGTTCCTCGAGATCACCGAGTACGCCGACGAACTGCTGGAGGCGATCGACGACCTGGAAGGGTGGCCCAACTCGGTCCGCCAGATGCAACGGAACTGGATCGGCCGCCAGTACGGGACGGAACTGGAGTTTGAGGTTCGCGAGGCGCCACGCGCCTCGAACGAACGGGGTGAGGGGAGCGAGCCGCGGGAGTACGGCCCCGTCGAGGCCTTCACCACCCGCGTCGACACCATCTACGGGGCGACGTTCTTCGCGCTGGCACCCGACCACCCGATCAGCGAGGAGCTGGCCGCGGACGACGAGGAGATCCGCCACTTCGTCGAGCACGAGGCCGATCCCGAAGGCGACGAGCCCAACGGCGTCGCGACGGACATGACGGCGACGAACCCCGCGACGGGCGAGGAGATCCCCGTCTTCGTCGCCGACTTCGTCCTCTCGGACGTCGGCACGGGCGCGCTGATGGGCGTCCCCGGCCACGACGACCGCGACCACGCCTTCGCCGAGAAGATGGGCGTCGAGATTCGGCCCGTTATCGCCCCGGAACCGGCTGCGGACGACGCGGAATCGGCCGGCGACGGATCCGCTCCCGACGCGCCGGACGTCTCCGAGTCGGCGTTCACCGACGACGGCGTCCTGGTCGACTCGGGCGAGTACACCGGCCTGGACAGCGAGACGGCCCGCGAGCGCCTGACCGCCGACATCGAGAGCGCCGAGCACAGCGCGCAGTACCAGCTGCGCGACTGGGGCATCTCCCGCCAGCGCTACTGGGGGACGCCGATCCCGGTCGTCCACTGCGAGGACTGCGGGTCCGTCCTCGTCCCCGAGAACGACCTGCCCGTCGAGCTGCCCGAGTTCGTCAACACGACCGGCAACCCGCTCGACGCGGCGACCGAGTGGAAGGAGACGACCTGCCCCGACTGCGGCGGCCCCGCCGAGCGCGAGACGGACACGATGGACACCTTCGTCGACTCCTCGTGGTACTTCCTCCGCTACGTCTCGCCCGACCTCGAGGACGCGCCGTTCGACGTCGACCGCGCCAACGACTGGCTGCCCGTCGATCAGTACGTCGGCGGCATCGAACACGCCGTGATGCACCTGCTGTACTCCCGGTTCTTCACGAAGGTGCTCGCCGACCACGAGGGCCTCGAGTTCCGCGAACCGTTCGAGAACCTGCTCGCCCAGGGGATGGTCCAGCTCGAGGGCTCGAAGATGTCCAAGTCGAAGGGCAACGTCGTCTCGCCCCAGCGCATCGTCGAGGAGTACGGCGCGGACACGGCCCGCCTCTTCATGATGCAGGCCGCCCAGCCCGACAAGGACTTCGACTGGAGCGAGGAGGGCGTCCGCTCGACGTACGCCTTCCTGACGCGCCTGACGGAGACGGTCTCGGACTTCGTGTCCGAGCCGCCGTCGGGCGACGCGAACGCCGTCGCGAGCTACGTCGACGGCGAGATCGACGCCGCGGTCGCCATCGCCGGCGAGGAGTACGAGGCCCTGCAGTTCAACCGCGCACTGCGGGAAGCCAAGGACCTCGTCAGGACGCTGCGCCAGTACGCCGACTACACCGATCCCCACCCAGACACCTTCGAGCGCGGCCTCTCGGCGGTGCTGCGCCTGCTTGCGCCCGTCGCGCCCCACCTCGCCGAGGAGCTGTGGGAGGAACTCGACCGCGACGGCTTCGTCGTCGACGCCGACTGGCCGACCGCCACCGTCGACCGCGAGGGCGTCGAGCGACGACGACGCCTGGTCGAGAACACCCGCGAGGACGTCCGCGACATCGTCGACGTCGCCGGCATCGACGAGCCCGAGCGCATCGACGTCGTCGTCGCGCCCGACTGGAAGTACGACGCCCTCGAGATCGCCGTCGAGAGCGACGCCGACAACCTGATCGGCGAGTTGATGGGCCACGACCACATCCGCGAGCAGGGCGACGCCGCCGCGGACTACGGCCAGGACCTGCAGGCCGAACGGGAGGCCCTGCGCGAGACGCTCGGTCCCGACGCGGAGCGCGAGGCGCTCGAGGCCGCGGCGTGGCTCGTCGAGCGCGAGTTCGACGCGCCCGTGCGAGTGCTCGACGCCGACGAAGCCGACGGGAGCGCGGTCGGGGACGCCGAACCCGGTCGACCGGGCATCGAGATCGTCGAGTAGGCCGGACCCGCTATAATTTTCGGCTTGCTGACCTGTACTCTGTTCGCTCGTTGCCCATGGTCGGCTTTGAACTCTGTCGGCGGGCGATGAGTGAACTGTCCGACCCAGGACATGAAGATGGTGTGAGGTACCGCGGCTAGACAGAACGAGGTGGACGGGAAATCTGACCAAAATACGGGAATATTTTTGTCTATTTACGTACGAGGGGTTCGCACGCCATGTCGAAATCGACGGACGAGCGGGGGCGAATCTACCTCCCGAAGGACGTCCGCGAGCGATTCGGTGACCAGTATCGCATCGTCGAACTCCCCAGCCACGTCGCGCTCTTCCCCGTCGACGAGGATCCGATGGAGGGTCTCAGGGCCGCCGTCGGCGATGCATTCGCGGAGGGGGAGACTGAGGAGTTGAAAGCGGACGCACGCGAAGCGATCGCTCGGGAGGTTCGAGCGGAAGCGGACAGTCGGTCGCATGACGGCGAGGAGTGAAGCGTGTACGTCGAAACCGACTTTCTCACGGCGCTGGTGAAAGACGACGACCGGCTTCAGGAGGCTGCCCTCCGCGCCCTCGAAGAGCGCGACGACATCCACACCTCGATACTCGCGTACGCCGAAGTGCTGGTGTTGTTCTACGACCGCGAGGCCGCCGCGGACGACATCGATGCGTCCAGGGCGATCGCCAACTTGCTCGAACTGGTGCCAATCGTGCCGAGCGAACACGAAGATGCGGTTCTGGCCGCCGCGGCGTTCCTCGACGAGTACGATCTCACCCCGTTCGACGCGCTTCACGCTGGACTTGTCACGACCCGCGAAGAGCGCGTGCTTTCGACCGAACAGGACTACGACACCGTCGGCCTCGAGCGCACACCACTGGAACGCGGATCCTCCGAGTGAGGCGCGATGGATCGATTCGATTCGGGAGCAGCCGTCGCGACGCAATCCGACGGCGGAGACCACAGTGGGAACTGTGGGTACGCGGCCGCGAGGGCATGCTGATATCGCGAACCCGTCCATGTTGAGATAGATCGCCGGGTCGACCATCCACGGCAGGGAGACGAACCGCCCGTTGAGAGAACAACCGAACGCGAGCTACCCGTCTTCGCCACCGCCCTCGACTTCCGGAAGGGAATTGCGGATGATCGCGATATCGGCGGCGTGTTCGAACGCCACCCGACCGCCGACGCTGTCCATCCCGAGCATGGTGTGGCCCGCGTTCTCGCTCCCGATGAAGATGGCCGCCGTCTCCCGCTCGCGAGCGAACTCCCGGATTCGGTTCGAGATCGTTCCCGACGGTGCGGCGCGGTCCACGAAGATGTACTCGAAGTCGGCTTCGGGGGCGAGTTCCGCGACCTGCTCGCGCAACCGCGAGACGATGGTCGCTCTATCGAAGGTCTCGTGCTCGGCGATCCAGCCGTTCTCCCGCGCGTAGGCGGCGTTGGAATCCGGAATGACCGTCACCGCGAGCGGCGTCTGCTCGTAGAGCGTCGCCGAGCGCGCCGCGTGCAACAGCGCGGTCTTGGACAGCGCCGAGCCATCGTACGGAATGAGAAGCACCATATCTGGGTCTCTGAAGACAGTGGAGAACGGGCATCTGGTAAGTTAAGCGTATTTGCCAGCCGGCGTACATCCGGACGGACTCGAAATTACGGCGACCAGTCGGGACGAGTTCATTCGGGAATTCGTGGTGCTACGTCCCGCATCCCATGCCAACGAGCACTGCACGACTCGTCGTGCCAGTTGCGGCGCGAAACCGCCCCTCGCTGGGTCCAAGACCAGCGCCGAATGGCTGCTACCGTCTCGATCGCACACTCCGGACGCGAATGCGGTAGTCCGGACGCTTCCACGCAACACGCGGGTTTCGAGCCCCGCCTAATTTTTATACAGTGTCGGATCGGACGATATGTATGGCAGAGATAGTCCTCACGAAGCAGAAAATAGAACCAGAGAAAACTCGTCGTCTGGAGACGTGGGCACGAGAAGTCCGAAATCGCAACTCAGAGGCGGTCGAAACGTTACAGAACGAAGGAATGCACGCGGAAACGGCCTTTATCGAACACACGGACGATGGAGAGTTCCTGGTCTATTACATGAAGGCGGAGGACATGCAGCGCGTCTACGACGCGTTCGAGGAATCCACACACCCCATCGATGTCGAACACAAACAGGTTATGATGGACGTACTCGAAACCGGTGAAGACGTCGGAGACTTCGACTTCCTGTACCACCTGGATAATCCGGAACTGCCGTAGTGGAACTCCAGCCCCCGATCGGAGCCGCCGACCGGCGCAGCCAAAATCGCAGAGTCGACGATCGTGCAAACTGCCTTATAATAGCCGCAATAATCTGTGACGAGAAGCTATGAGCTACGATCCGCAGACCCTGGAGGCCCGGTGGCGCGAGCGCTGGGCCGAGTCGGGTCGGTACGAGGCCGACCCCGACGAGCGCGATGACGAGGATGTTACGTTCGTCACGGTCCCGTATCCCTATCCCAACGGCGGGATGCACATCGGCCACGCCCGCACCTACACCGTGCCGGACGTCTACGCCCGCTACCGGCGCCAGCGGGGCGACAACGTGCTCTTTCCGATCGCCTGGCACGTGACGGGCACGCCCATCGTCGGCGCCGTCGAGCGATTGAAGGCGGGCGACCCACACCAGATCGACAGCCTGCAGAACGCCTTCGGCGTTCCGGAGGCGGACCTGGCCGAGCTCGAGACGCCGATGGGCTTCGCTCGCTACTTCATCGAGAACCACTACAAGGCGGGAATGCGCCAGCTGGGCCTCTCGATCGACTGGCGCCGGGAGTTCACCACCAGCGACGAGCGCTACTCGAAGTTCATCGCCTGGCAGTACGAGACGCTCCGGGAGCGCGGCCTCCTCGAGAAGGGCCTGCACCCGGTCAACTACTGTACGAACGAGGCGCAGCCGGTCACCACCCACGACATCTACGAGGGCGAGACGGCCGAGTTCCAGGAGTACTCGCTCGTCAAGTTCGAGGGGGACGCGCCTGGCGAAGCCGGTGACGGGGTCGTCTTCCCGATGGCCACCCTGCGACCGGAGACGGTCCGCGGGGTGACCAACGCGTTCGTGGATCCCGACGCCGAGTACGTTCGGGCCCGGGTGGGCAGCGACGAAGCGGACGAATCGGCCGGCGTATCCGAATCGGCCGAGAGCGAGACCTGGATCGTCTCCCGCGAGGCGACGGAGAAACTCGAACTCCAGGCGCGCGACGTCGAGGTCGTAGCCTCGTTCGACGGGTCGGCCCTCGTCGGCGGGCGCGTCCGCAATCCGGTCACCGACGAAGCGATTCCGATCCTCCCCGCGTCCTTCGTCGACACCGACAGCGCGACGGGCGTCGTGATGTCCGTCCCCGCCCACTCGCCCGACGACTGGATCGCCCTGGAGGCGGCGAAAGACCGCGCCGACGACCTCGCCGAGTACGGCCTCGATCCCGACGAGATCCGGACGATCGAGCCCCGACCGGTGCTCACCGTCGAGGGCTACGGCGAGTACCCGGCGAAGGAGGCCCTCGAGGACCACGGCGTGGACCCGGAACTCGACGAAAACGGCGTCGGGTCGACCGACGAACGCGACGTCGAGCCGAGCGACGAATCGGCGATCGAAGACGCCACCCAGGAGCTGTACAACCGCGAGTTCCACCGGGGCGAACTGCTCGAAGGCTACGGCGAGTTCGCTGGCGAGGTCGTCGCGGACGTCCGCGACGACCTCGACGCACACTACCAGGAACGGGGTGCGTTCGACTCGATGTACGACTTCGCCGAGGCGGTGATCTGTCGCTGCGGCGGCGACGTCGAAGTCGCCGAACAGGAGACCTGGTTCCTGCGCTACAACGACGCGGACTGGCAGGAAAAGGCCCACCGGGCGATCGAGAACCTGGCGGCCGTTCCCGAGAACACGAAGCCCCAGTACGACCACGCGGTCGACTGGCTCGAGGAGTGGCCCTGCATCCGAAACTACGGCCTCGGCACCCGGCTGCCCTGGGACGACGAGTTCGTCATCGAACCCCTCTCGGACTCGACGATCTACACGGCCTACTACACGATCGCCCACCTGATCGAGGACGTCCCCGTCGAAGCGCTCGATCGGGACTTCTTCGACACGCTGCTGCTGGGACCTGCGGCCGCGGACGACCCCGACGATACCGCGCTCGAGTTGCGCGAGGAGTTCGAGTACTGGTACCCGGTCTCCGTGCGCTGTTCGGCCAACGACCTCATCTCGAATCACCTCACGTTCTTCCTCTATCACCACGCCGAGCTGTTCGAGCCGGCGAAGTGGCCCGAGGGCATCACCGTGATGGGGATGGGCCTGCTCGAAGGTGAGTCGATGAGTTCCTCGCGCGGGCACGTCGTCCTCCCCGACGAGGCCATCGAGCGCTACGGGGCCGACACCGTCCGCTTCTTCCTGTGTAACAGCGCGGAACCGTGGCAGGACTTCGACTGGCGCGCGGCGGCCGTCGGTTCGACGCGCGACCAGCTCGAACGCTTCTGGACCCGCGCGGAAGAACTGGTCGCGGCGGACTCCGGCGAACGCGGGGAGCGACGGCCCGCGGACGCTGCGAGCGGGCCGCACCCGCACGCCACCGACCGCGACCTAGAGCGGATCGACCGCTGGCTCCTCGCGAAACTCCAGGAGACCGTCCGCGAGGTCACCGACGCGATGGAGGACTTCGAGACGCGGACGGCGAGCCAGGCCGCGTTCTACCGCTTCGAGGAGCACCTGACGTGGTACCGGCGGCGGGCCGCTCTCGACAGGCCTGGCGCACGCGTTACCCTGCGGACGGTGCTGGAAACGCGCCTTCGCCTGCTAGCGCCGTTCGTCCCATTCATGGCGAACGAACTCCACGAGCGTCTCGCCGGCGACCCCGCCGAGGACGTCCCGTGGCCGGAACCCGTCCCGCAGTTCGAGGACGACGCGGTCGTCGCCGCGGAGGGCCTGATTCGCGACCTCGTCGACGACGTCCGCGACATCGTCGACGTGACCGAAACCGATCCCGAGACGATCCGGGTCTACACGGCCGCCGACTGGAAACGCGAGGTGTTCGACACCGTCGTCGAGGTCGGCCCGGACCAGGGACGGGTCATGAGCGCGGTCATGGAAAGCGAGACACTGCGCGAGCGGGGCGACGCGGTGAACGACCTCGTCGGCGACCTGATCGC
This sequence comes from Halovivax limisalsi, assembly GCF_023093535.1. NCBI lineage: Archaea > Methanobacteriati > Methanobacteriota > Halobacteria > Halobacteriales > Natrialbaceae > Halovivax > Halovivax limisalsi. Next base: position 580,901 of record NZ_CP095757.1, on the reverse strand, counting down.
GTTCGTCCGCGAGCGCGACGACGAGAGGCTCGCGACGCTCTCCGACATCGACGAGCGGTCGGTCTACGCGGACGCCGCGGCGTTCCTCGAAGTCGAGTTCGACGCCGCCGTCGAGGTGTACGCGGAGGGCGATGCGGCCGCCGAGGCCGACGGGAAGGCGGCGCAGGCACAGCCCTTCCGCCCGGCGATCCGCATCGAGTGAGGGGTCGGGCGGCGAACGGTGACGGTCCGCGCTGGGGCCGATCGACTACCGCAGCCGGCGCTCGAGGCGGCCCCTCGAGGCCACATCGATCGGCCGATGACGATCCCCGATTCGTGACGATTACAGCCGCTGCAGCGCGTCACGGGCCTTTTTGGCCGTCGCCGTCGGACGGATCACATGAGCCGCGGTGACACACCCCTGCGCGAGACGGACCGATCCCCGGTGCACACCGCGGGGAGCGACTATCGACTGCCCCACCCCTTCAGGCTCACCTGGCGCGACGGGCTCTTCTGTCACTGGCCGATCGAACCCGACGCCCTCCGGCCGCACGTTCCGGACCCCCTCACGCTCGACACGTACGACGACAGCGCCTGGGTGAGTATCGTCCCGTTCGTCGCCGCGAACGCGGGGCTTCGAGGGACGCCGCGGATCCTCCGGCCGACGTTCGCCGAACTCAACGTTCGAACCTACGTCTCCATCCGGGGCGACCCGGGCCTGTACTTCTTCAGCGTCGACGTGGGCAACGCGGCCATCGCGACGCTCGCAGGCCGGGCTACTCGACTTCCCGTCCGGCGGGCGCGGATGCACGTCTCCCGGAGCGAGGGGAGCGTGCCCGACGAGGGCTCGCAGGTTTCGTTCGCGAGCGCGCGCGAATCGGTCGGCGAGCCGGACGCGCACTTCACCGTGACCTACGAGCCCGAGGACGAGATCAGCTTCGCGGAGCCGGGGACCCGCGACGCCTGGCTCACCGAACGGCGGCGCTTCTTCGCGCCCGACGGGTGGGGCGACGGGAGCCGACCCCGGGGGACCGTCCTCGTCGGCGAAGTCGCCCACGCGCCCTGGCCGCTGCAGTCCGCGTCGATCACGCTCCACGAAAACGGCCTCTTCGCGGCGAACGACCTGCCGGAACCCGACGCCGAGCCCGTCGCTCACTACTGTCCGGAGCTAGCCATGACCGCCGCGATCCCGCGCCGGATGCGGGTTCCGTACTAAGCGGACGACCCGGGGCCACAGCCTGCGACGGAGTCTGCGGTCATCCCGTTCGATCGTTCCGACTGCGGCGGAGCGTTATTCCGTCGGCCTGCGATCGCCACTGCATGGGGGGAGTCGACTTCCGGGAAACCGACGGGGTCGGCCAGGACGACGAGAACGCGGACCGGGCGCAGCCGTTCCGCCCGGCGATCCACGTCGAGTGAGAGTCACTGTGCCCGGGAATCCGAAGCCCGGAAACCCAACTCAACCCGCCATCGATGCATCCAATAACTGACCAGCGCCACATCGGGGACGGATCTATCGTTACTGCTCGATAGTTACGTCTTCCAGTGTGACTCCCCTGCCTCCGGTATAGAAGTTCACGCTGCCAGCGCTCGCCGCAGTGCTAACTTCCGTACCGATCTGGAGTTCCACTGTGTACCGTTGCCCCGTTTTTCGGCGTGATGTATCTATTACCAGGTGGTCCGTAGCCGGACCGAATCCAACGAAGACGTCTCGGGGTCGAGATCGAGACTCGATAGCCGAACACGGCAGGGTGAGCGACGCCCGGTGCTCCGGATCGTCACTGTGCCGGGCCGGCAACGATCCGATCGTCCAGTACTATCCGGAACTCACGATGACCGCCTCGATCCCGCGGCGGGCGCGGGCACCGTACTGAGCGGGGTCCACCGGAGCCAGGGACCGCGACGCGATCGAACGACGTCACCGGTCCGAGGATCGCGTCCCGGACGTAACTTTATTTCGCCGGCCTGCGACCGGGGAGACATGGAGCGAGTCGACATTCGCGAGGACGGTGCGGGCCCGTCGATCGCCGAGGCCGACGTCTACCGTCGGCTCTCGAAACCCCTCGGAACCGAGGAGCTGGCGCTCAACTACGCCGAGATCGAGCCCGACGGCCAGCTCGGCTTCGACTACCACCGCCACCGCGACCAGGAGGAGGTCTTCGTCGTCACGGGCGGGACCGTCACGTTCGAAACCGAAGACGGCGACGTCAGGGTCGGCGAAGGCGAGGCGATCCGCTTCGGGCCCGACGAGTTCCAGCTCGCCACCAACCGGGACGACGAACGGGCGACGCTGCTGGCCCTCGGCGCCCCGCGCGGGAGCCGGGAGATCCAGTACCGGCGCGCGTGTCCGACCTGCGAGGAAGAGACGCTGCAGGATCTGGAGTTCGACCGCGAGCGCGCCGTGTTCGAGGGGGTCTGTACCGAGTGCGGCGAGGTCGCGGTCGAAGTCGAACCCTCGTGAGGAAGTCCCAGTCTGCGTCGGGCCCCGCTACGTCGACGCCGGGTCGCTGCGTTCAGTTGCCGGCGCCGACGAGGTCGAACGGGCTGCCGCCCTCGCGGTCGCTAGCTTCCTCGTAGACGACGTGGGCGGCGGCGACGTCCTGGATGGCCAGCCCGGTCGAGTCGAAGACCGTCACGCCGGTGTCGGCGGTCCGACCCGCGCGGTCGCCGACGACGATCTCGCCGATCTCGCCGTAGATGTCGTCGTCCGTGAGCGTCCCCGCGTGGTAGGGGACGTTGATCTCGCCGGAGTGGGTGCACTGTTCGTGGTCGTCGATGACGATCGTCGCGCCGAGCAGGAGGTCGTCGGCGAGTTCGTGCTTGCCCTCGGCGTCGGCGCCCATCGCGTTGACGTGGGTCCGCTCGCCGACGTCGTCGGGACCGACGATGGGCTCCTCGACGGGCGTCACCGTCGAGAGCACGTCGCAGTGGCCGGCCTCCGAGATCGAACCGCCGCGGACGTCGAACCGGTCGGCGAAGGTCTCGACGAAGCGCTCGACGCGCTCGTCGTCGAGGTCGCTGACGACGACCTCCTCGATCGGGCGAACCTCGCTGATGGCCTCGAGTTGCGTGTAGGCCTGGACGCCGGCCCCGACGATCCCCAGCGAGGTGGCGTCCGCGACCGCTAGGTGGTCGGTCGCGACGGCGGCCGCCGCACCCGTGCGCTTCATCGTGAGTTCGGTCCCGTCCATGATGGCCAGCGGGTAGGCCGTCTCCGGGTCGGAGTAGATCATGGTCCCCATCACCGTCGGGAGATCGTGATCGTCAGGGTTGTCGGGGTGAACGTTGACCCACTTGAGCCCCGCGGCGTCCCACTCGTCGGTCGCGAGGTAGGCCGGCATCGACCGGAAGTCGCCGTTGTACTGGGGCAGGTCGACGTAGGATTTGGCCGGCATCTGGGCGGTACCGTGTTGGTAGGCCGCGAACGCGGCTTCGAGCGCGTCGATGACGCTCGGCATGTCGGCGTAGGTGTCGACGTCCTCGTCCGAGAGGAGCAGCGTGTGCATGCGGAAGAGTCGTGCGTGCCAGCACTTAGTACGTACCGAATCGGACCGGGTCGCCCCCGTCGCACGCCGATCGATCGCCGGAGCAACGACTGCGCCGCGGCGAGACGCTCCCGCACCGCCCGACGTCGCAGCCCCGCCCCAATCAACTGCAGAAAATTAAATCTCTTTATTACTAAGATAAAGTTTTACCCGAGACCAGCGCACGGGTCGCATGGGTATTAGCATCCGGGATTCGTCGGTGTCGCCTACGTACCGGGGGAATCGAGTCGTCGCCATCGACGCCAGTCGCCGGGGTGCGATCGACCGACGCGTGCTCGGTGGTCACCGTGAGTGAGCGCGGCGACACGACCGTCCTGGAGGGACTGATCCTCTGCAGCGTCGTCTGCCTGCTCGTCGGATCGTTCGGACTGGCCGTCGCTGCGGCCGGTTCGTCGAACCACGGAGCGGGACTCGGCGACTCGTCCACCGCGGACGCAGGTTCGTACGACAGCGTCCAGACGGCTGATGATCGCACCGTACAGCGGACTGCCGGGGTCGAGGCCGGGCCGGTCAGCGTGGCACCGCCCCTCGCGTCTGCACCGGCCGTTCCGAACGAGACGCCGACGAAGCCGCCGGTGATGAGGGTCGGGAAGGCGGCAGCTAACGCAATCGACGGACGCTCAGTGGACATCCCGGCCGGTGGCGGCTTCGTCACCGTGCCGGCGGGTGACGGGGCGTCGGATCGGTTGACGTCAGTATTTTACCAGCCAGCACCCCCCTCCGCCGACTCGCCCCTGCTGTTCTCCGATACGATGCCCATCGAGGGCGTCGAAATCTACGGCGACGGTGGTACGGGGATCTCCGGTCAAGACGGGGTCTGGGAGAGTCAGCCGGTCGCTGACGGCGAGTACATACAGTACATGTCCTTCGAGGGATACCCCTACTTCGACTCACCGGGCTACCTCCGGGTGTATCGGTACGACGTGCCGAAGGCCCCGGCCTGGGTGCACACCTGGATGCCATGCGGGCGGTTCTACCAGGGCCCGAACGGGCTGTTCCCCCCGCCGCCGGAACCGCCGGAGGAGGACCACGGCGAGGACGACCCGAACGTCCCGGTCTGGGAGCCGGGTATCTCCATCACCCCCGAGAATCCGGAGGTCGGCGAACCGGTGACCATCTCGGGCTGCGATCCGTTCGTCGCGCTCGAGGACCACGAACTCGAGTGGGATCTCGACGACGGGACAGTACTCGCAGGCGAGGAAATCGTCCACGCGTTCGACGAGGCCGGCGTCTACGAGGTCGGCCCGCTGAAGGGCGAAGTCCACCGCGAGAACGTCACCGTCGGCGGCCTCGAGATCACGCGCGCGCTCCCCGACGCGTGGTTCACCGACGAGGTCGACGAGTACTATCAGGTGAAGACGCTCCACGATGATCGGACGCTCGACGGCGTCACGGTCGACGGCGTCGAAGCCGAGTCCATCGGAGAGAACGACTTCCGCGTCGCGATCGACCCGTTCGGCACGGGCGACGGTGACGCCAACGTGGACATCGTCGCCAAATACGAAGACGGCGAGACGTTCGAAACGACGACCGACGGGGCGATCTCGCGCGAACCAGACTGGATCGAGGGGTTCGACGAACTGTACGACGCCGAGCCCGGGTCGGGCGAGTGGTGCCCGCTCGAGGGGGACTGGCCCGACGGCGAAACCTGCGAACTTCGCCACGCAGACGCCTTCGACTGGCATCCCCACGAGGACGGATTCGTCTTCACCTGGGCCGGCATTCCGGGCGTTCCGGGCATCGAGGAGGGGCTGGAGGTCCGATTGACCGATCGAACGATCGTCGAGACCACCGTCCCGGACGGCGGAGTACGGGGCCAACGAGATCGGGGTGCCACCATCACCGTCGCCGGGCGGGGAATCGACGCGTCGGGGAGCGAGTCGCTCGACTTCGACGGCATCGACTTTCTCGGCGGCTCTCGCAACGAGAGCGCAGCAGTCAGCTGGTCACCGCCGTTTCTCAGCACCGGAGAGCGGTTCAAAGCGGCCGGGATCGGCGGCCTCGAGGTGAAGGTGACCGGCTCGCTCGGGCTGTCGGCGGTCGAGGTACTCGACGACGACTTCGGGCTGGTCGAACGGACGGAGGCGGCGACCGGGAACGCGAGTGGCCTCGCGGAACTGTCGGCGTTGGGCGCATCGGTAGACGCGGGCGCGTTCCTGGACATCGGCGTCGAGACCAGCCAGGAGCAACCGGTGTTCGTCGAGACGATCGCTCACGACGGTGCGGTGGGCGTCGAGGGATCGATCACGTTCTGGGGACTGTGGGAGGGCGAGTTCGAGTGCGGTGCCGAGTGGGCCGACACGTGGGACGTCGGTCCCGACGCGGCCGCACCCGCGCTCGACGGCAGTGGTTCGACCGGCTGGCGTGCTCCGACCAGTACCGACGATCCGTTCTACTGTGAGGGAGATCACTCCTGGGACAGCGCGACCGCGACCGGCGGGTCGGGCCTCGCGCTTCGCGACGCCCGCGGATCGACGGTGCTGCCGGGCGTGGGTTCGATCGACACCGAGTCGTCGACGTCCGACGGCGATGCGTCAGCCAGCACCACCGACACGGCGCTTTCGACCGCGGCGAGCGAGGAGGTGATCCGGCTGACCGATCGCCCGTTCGCAGACACTGAACCCTCGATCACCGAAACGCACGATGGGCACGCCGTCGCGTGGAGTCGCCTGTCCGACGACGCCGAGACTGCCGACGGACACGACGTCGTCGTCCGGGTGTACGACGAGGCGTCAGGCTGGGCCGAGCCGGTCGCGATCACGGCCGACGACCGCCACGACATCGAGCCGACGATCCGATCGGCCCCCGACTCGGACGAACTGCTGGCCGTCTGGACCAGGCTCGACGAACCGGTCGACGCGTTCGTCGATCCGGACGCTGCCGCCGCCGAATTCGAGATCGTGGCGAGCCAGTACGACGGGGACGCCTGGAGCCAGCCCGAGCCCCTCACCGAAAACGGGGCGCTGGACCGGGCACCCGTGCTCGAAGCGACCGCCGACGGCTGGGTCGTCGCCTGGCAGCACCACCCGAACTCGGATCGCCTCGACCTCGAAAACGCCTTGATCGAGTACCGGGTGCTCGATTCGAACGGGAGCGTCGAATCCGCAGGCGCGATCGAGAACGCCTCCCTGCCGGCCCTCGGCGCGGACTCGAACGGCACCGTCGAACTCGCCTCCTACGCGGCCGAGGACGGCCTGAACGCGGGTGCGATCACGTACGGAACGATCGACGACGACGGGTTCGACAGCGAGGGCGCACACGAGTACGCGATCGAAGAGTACGCCGCCCACGACGTCGGCGGCGGCGAACTCCTCTGGGCGCGCGGGGGCAACGAGAGTTACGTCCTCGAACGGGCGAACGCCAGTGGGGTCGATCGCCTCTCGACCGACGTCCGAATGGCGTCGATCGCGGACCTCTCGGTGACCGGCGACGGTGCCGACGCGGTCGCCACCTATCGCGGGACGCCCGAGGGCCAGACGTCCACCGACGTGTTCTACCGACGCGCCAGCGAGGGCGGCTGGAGCGGCGAGCGCCGGGTGACGACCGGCTTCGACGAGAACGCCTCGATCCTGCACGCCGACTCCATTTCGACGGGCGACGGACTCGCGTCCGTCTACACCCTTCGAGAGCCCAACGCGAACGGTCGCACCGACCTGTTCCAGTCGACCGTCGCGTTCACGCCGGCGCTCGACCTTGACGTCGACGGGCCCTCGAACGCCTCGGCCGGCGAGGCGGTCACGGTCGAGGCGACCGTCAGGAACGCCGGCGCCGTCGAGAGCGAGGCGACGTCGCTCGTCATCACAGACGGCGAGACCGTGCTCGTGACCGAACCGGTCGATCCGCTCGCGGCGAACGAGTCCCGCGACCTCCAGCTCGCGGTCACGGTGCCCGACGAGGGGCGCGTCGCGGTGAGCGTCGGCGGGAACGAATCGACCGCGTCGGAGTGGTACGCCCGGAACGCCTCGCTGCGCCTCGGTACCCCCGACCTGGCCGTCGCCAGCGTTGACGGACTCGTCTCGCCGGAGTCGGGCACGGTGACGAACGGGACCGTCTCGGTCGTCGTCGAGAATCGCGGCGGCGTCGACGCCGCCGGCGTGCCCGTTCGCGTTAGCGACGGCGACGAATGGAGCGTCGACGAGCGCATCGACGCGGTGCCGGCGGGCGAGCGAGTGACCGTCGACGTGGCGATCACGACCGACTCGTTCGACACGTCGGCGGTCGATCGGGTCCGGATCGATCCCGAAGAGACGCTCGGGCCGGCGGCGAGCCAGCCGCGCCGCGCCGACGTCGCGACGCGATTTTTCGCTCCAGAACTCGACGTTCACGAACCGATTCGGTACGAGGCGATCGAGCACTACAACGGGTCGACCGCGGCGACGGCGAGCGTCCTCGCGAGCAATCGCGGGCCGATCGACGCCGACGCGACGATCGAGGTGCGCGATCTCGAGACGGGCGAGGACCTCGGCTCCGCGGCGATCACGCTGCCGGCGCCGGCGAGCGGAACCATCACGTCCGATCGGCTCACCGTCGACCTCGCGGACGTCTCCGAGGGCCAGCGTCTCGAATTCGTCGTCCGCGACGACGCGACCGGCCGGCCGGCGGCGGTCGCGGTCGAGGAAGTCACGGCCGTCGAAACGACCGCGATCGCGTCGCTCTCGGTGACGGTCCGGAACGAGCACACGGGCGAGGCGGTCGAAAACGCGACCGTCGAGGTCCTCACTCACTCGCCCGACCCGACCCACCGGAGCGATTCGAACGGGACGGTCGCGCTCGACGTCCCCGGCGGGCCGCACGTGCTGTGGCTCTCGAAACCGGGGTACGAGCCCGTAGAGCGGTCCGTTCGATTCGCCAGCGCCGGGAGCGCGACCCTGAACGCGTCGCTCGCGCCGACGGTGGCGGTCACCGACGCGGTCGCGCCGGAACGCGTCGAACTCGGCGAGACCGTGCCGGTGACGGCCACGGTCGAAAACGAGGGGGCGACTCCGACGAGGACTCGGCTCGAGCTCCGGGCCGACGGGGCGGACGACGGCGGCCGAACGATCGACCTCGCGCCGAACGAGACGCGCGAGGTGACGATCGACGTCGCGGCACCCGAGAACCGATCGGCGGTGCTTTACGAGGTCGCCGCGGGCGGCTCGAGCGCTCGCGCGGTGACCGCCGTCGGCGTCGGGGCGAACGGGGTTGATGGACGGTACGACGGAGGAGCGTCGACTGACGGCAGCGTCGGCTCCGACGACCTCGCGATCGAATCGGTCGCGATTCCGGAGGGGCTCGGCGTCGGCGAAGCGCGAACGATCCAGGTGACGGCGTCGAACGCGGGTGCGGACCCGGCGGTCGGCGTCCCGGTGGTGCGCGTGACGGGCGAGTCGGTCGTCGACCGGCCGGTCGGCGCGGCAGTCGTCGACGTCGACCCCGGCGAGAACGCGACGGTGCCGATCGCGGTCGATCTGCCGAGCGCGGGCGGGGAATACGAGATCCGCGTCGACCTCGGAACCGAGTCGGTCGCGGTGAATCGACCGCTCACGGGCGCGGGGGAGCGGCGCTGGCGGGCGGCGACCGACGACGCGATCTGGTCGTCGCCGACGATCTATGCCGGGACGGTCTACGTCGGCTCGAACGACGGCGGCCTCTACGCGATCGACGAGGCGACCGGTGAACGGCGGTGGCGGACCGAAGTCGGCGGCTCCGTCAGCGCCTCGCCGGCCGCAGCTCCCGCGTCGGGGCACGTCTACGCCGGCGGCGCGGACGGCCTCTACGCGCTCGACGCCGAGACCGGCGAGGTCGAGTGGGTCCACGGGACCGAGTGGCCGGTCCTGTCCTCACCGACGGTCGAGGACGGAACGGTGTACGCGGCGTCGCAGGGCGTGCTCTACGCGCTCGACGCGGCCACCGGCGACGTCGTCTGGAGCGCCTACCCCGACGGCGGGACGGAATCGTCCCCGGTCGTGGTCGACGGCACGGTCTACGTGGGATCCTACGGCACGAACGAGGGCGAAGGGTACCTCCACGCGTTCGACGCCGCGGACGGCACCGAGCGCTGGCGTTCGAACCTGGGTGCACCGGTCACCGCCTCGCCGACCGTCGTCGGTGGGACCGCGTTCGTCGGTTCGTACGACGGCCACCTCTACGCGCTGGACGCGACGAGCGGCGAACGCGCCTGGCTGTTCGACACGGGCGGGGCGGTGTACTCGTCGCCGACGGTGGCCGACGGAACGGTCTACGTGGGGACGGGGTACGAGGACGGGGATCAGGGTGCCGTCTTCGCGCTCGACGCGGCGACCGGATCCCAGGCGTGGTCGACGGGCTTCGGCAAACAGGACGAGCTGTTCGTCTCCTCGCCGACCGTCGCCGACGGCATCGTCTACGTCGGCACGCAACGGCCCGCCGTCTACGCCTTCGACGCGGCGAGCGGGACGGAGCGATGGCGAGCGCCGACGAACGCGTCGACGTTCTCCTCGCCGACGGTCCACGACGGTACGCTCTACGTCGGCTCGATGGACGGCTCGCTCTACGCGATGAACGTCGCTGGAAATCGGTCGAGCGAGGGCTCGCGGGTCGAACAGGAGAGTCTGGGCCACGTCGTCACCGACGAACCGGACCCGGCCTTCGACGTCGAGATAGCCGAGACGAACGCGCCGGTCGAGGCCGGCGAGACGCTCTCGGTCGGCGTCGACGTCGCGAACGTCGGGGCCGCAGCCGGAACGGACCGCGTCGGGCTGTCCGTCGGCGGCGTCCAGCGCGATGACGCCGAACTCGGCCTCTCACCCGGCGAATCCCGCCGGATCGAGCTGGCGTGGGAGACCGACGAGGGCGACGACGGCGATCACACGGCGACCGTCGCGTCCAGTTCGGCCGTCGATACGCGGCCGGTGACGGTCACCCCGCCGCCGGCCGGCGAGTTCGAACTCGTCGCGGTCGAGGCCGAGACGCCGGTGACCGCGGGCGAGGCGGTCTCGGTCGCCGCGGAGGTCGCGAACGTCGGCACCGACGACGCGACGCGGAACGTGACGCTCGATGTCGCCGGAGAACGGGTTGATAGCGTCGAACGCACCCTCGCCCCGAACGAGACGGGGACCGTCGCCCTCACCTGGGAGACCGAACCCGGCGACGTCGGCACGCACGCCCTCTCCGTCGCGACCGACGGGTCGTCCGCCGCGGTGAACGTGACCGTCGAGGCGCCCGGGGACGGGCCCGACGTCCGCCTGACGAACGTGACGACGAACGAGCCGGTGACCGAGGGCGAGTACCTCGACGTGGTCGCCGAACTCGAGAACGTCGGCGACGCGGCCGCCACCCAGTCCGTCACGCTCGAGATCGACGGCGACGAGGTCGACGCGGTGACGGTCGATCTCGTGCCGAACGAATCCACAACCGAGACGCTTCGGTGGCCGACCGACTCGGGAGATGCCGGGACGTACCAGGCCCGCGTTTCGACTGCCAACCACTCCGCGACGCGGACCGTCACCGTCTCGCCATCATCGAGTGCCCACTTCCGAGTGACCGACGTGACGACGAACGCGCCGGTCGCGGCGGGTGAGTCCCTCGCGGTGACGGCGACGGTCGAGAACGTCGGCGGGGACGTCGGGACCCAGCCGATCGAACTCTCGAAGTTCGACGGAACGGTCGTCGACGCGACGAACATCACGCTCGCGGTCAGTGGCTGGGCGACGGTCGAGCTCCGCTGGGAGACCGACGCGACCGACGTCGGGACGGGCACCGTCACGGTCGCCAGCGACGACGACGCGAATTCGGCGACCGTCGAGATCGTCGACCCCGACGTCTGCGACCGCCCGGGTGACGTCGACGGCGACGGAGCGGTGACGTCGCTCGACGCGACGCTCACGCAGCGCCACATCGCCGGGTTCGAGCCCGATCCCTTCGAGGGTGCGTGCGCCGACCTGACCGACGACGGCACCGTCACGCCCGCCGACGTCACCGCGATCCACCAGTTGATCGTCGGGACCGACCGATCGTGATCGCTGGGTTGGCCGTTCGAATCGAGCCGCCGTCACGATCGTCCTCGGGCAGGTCGGGCCGCCCTAGTCGATCGGGTGCCAGCCCCGTGATCCCGATCCAGCGCCGCGAACCTGGCACTCGAGGTCGCCGGTCTCGGTCTCGCGGAGGGTGACGGCGACGTCGAACTGCCCCTTGATCGTGTTGACGGTTTGCTCCTCGTGCGTGTCGTCGTTCAGGGTGTAGATACCGAGCCCGTCCGTCTCGCTCACGCGGTTGGTGTAGATGTGGAGGAACTTGAACACCGTGTTGATGTCGATGTACTGCAGGAGCGTCGAGACGGAGATGAGGCCGTAGCGGATGTCCGAGATGCCCTGGCGGTTGAACTGCTTGAAGAGCTTCGCCGTTCCGATGCTGATGCCGGTCAGGTCGCCCGGCGAGGGGACGGATTCCGTCATCTGCTCGATCGCGGACCGGCTCTCCGATCCCGAGCAGTCCACGACGCCGATTCGGTCCTCTTCGAGCGAGGGGACGTAGCGCTTCAGGTCGTCGTAGATCCGCTTCGTTCGCGTCGTCGTGATACAGAGGATACCTTCACCGTCCTCGTACCCCGCTGCAAGCAGTTCGAGCGCGAGTGAGCGCTTCCCGCTCATCGACGGCCCCACTACGACCACGTTCGTCCCCGGGTCGAGTGTATCGATCGTCTCCGCCGGCAACACCTCGGAGACGGCGTAGCCCGTCACGAGGCCGTCAGACTTCTCCGTCATTCCCCTGCCCCCGAGTCGTCGGGTACTGCGTCGTCAATCGGTCGGTCGGCGGCGTCACCGTCTGCGCTATCCGGCGGGGTTGCTCCCGATTCGATCTCGCGAACGGCCCCGACGAAGTCGACCTCGTCGTCCATGTCGCCGAGTCCGTCGTCCACGTCCGCCCGTTTTGATTCGATCCGTTCGAGCAGCTCCGCGTACTCCTCGCTCTCGTCGAGCGCTTCGGCCGTTTTCTCCGCTTCGAGCGCGCTGCGACGTTCCATCAGCGAGTGGTACTCCCGGAGTTCGTCGCTGGCCGACGCCCGGGAGAGCAGCTTCGAGACCGTCTCGCGCAGGCCCTCCCGCGTGGGCGGTTTCGTGACGTAGGCGTCGAAGCCCATCTCGACGACGTCGAAGTCAGGTTCGACGGCCGTCACCATCGCGACGCGACAGTCGATCCCGCGTTCGCGGAGCTCCTGGAGGACCTCCGCGCCGGAGTACTCCGGCATCATCCGATCGAGGAGGACGACGTCGACGTCGTCGTCGACCACCTCGAGCGCCTCGGCCCCGTCGTGCGCGCGCCTGATCTCGTACTCGCCGTCCAGCCAGAGTTCGTAGCTCTCCGCGACGGCCGGCTCGTCCTCGACGATGGCGACGACCGGGGGGTCCGTGCCAGTCATGCTAATTCCTCACATCCTCCGTTCCGGGACGCCTTGGAAGTTTGGTTCGCGCGAGTCGACGCCCGCCGCCGGGTCGCCCGGCCGATCGGACGACGGATCGTCGGCTCCGTTCCGGACGGTGCGAACGGCGATGGCCGTGCCTCATGGACGTCCCTCCGCAGTCGCGGGCGGGAGTTCGAGGACGAATCGGGCCCCCTCTCTGTCGGCGTCTTCCACCCAGACGTCGCCACCGTACTTCTCGACCATCACGTCGACGAAGAAGAGGCCGAAGCCGGAGCCGGTCTCCTTGGCGTGGGAGGTTTCGCCGCGCCGGAAGATCGATTCCTTGCGACCGTCGTCGACGCCGCGTCCGTCGTCGGTGATCTCGATGCGCACTCGATCGCCTGTGGCTTCCGCGGTCACCTCGATCGAGAGGTCGTCGGTGTCGTTGTGTTCGATGCTATTGAGCAGGATGTTGCCGAGCACTTCCGACAACAGCTCGTCGGCCCGGACTTCGAGACCGGGCGCGACGTCCGATGCGAACGTCATCTCCGGATGTGCGGTTTCGAGTTCGGACAGTTTTCGATCGAGAATGGCGGAGACGTCGACCTCGTCGAGGTCGAGGCGCTCTTCGGGCGTGGTGAGCGTCTCGATAACGCGCTGGACTCGCTTCGTGACCTCGGTCGTCGTCGTACACCAGTCGACGACCGTCTGGGCGTGGCGTCCCAGCTCTCCGTCGAGCTCGGCGGCCAGGATCTCGCCGCGGGCGCCGATGACGGTCATGCCGTTCAACACGTCGTGGCGCAGGATGGAGTTGAAGAACTCCAGCTGCTCGCGCTGGCGTTCGAGTTCCGTGACGTCCATCGAGATGCCGATGACGCTCGTCACCTCACCGTCTTCGACGACGGGCCGGTACTGGGTTTGAAAGTGATTCCCGTCGACCTCGAGCGTGAGCGACAGTTCCTCGCCGTCGAGCGCCCGTTCGACGGCCCTGGTGAGTTCCGGCTGGTCGGCGTACAGATCGAGGACGGAGCGCCCGACGAGGTCCCCGGACTGGAGGTCGAGCGTCTCCAGGCCCTTGCCCCGACACTGGAGGAAGATTCCGTCGGTATCGATCTCGTAGTAGACGAGCGGCATCGTATCGAGGACCATCGACAGTTTCTCCTTGCGCTCCGTGATGTCCCTGGAGATGGCCGCGATCCCGTCCTCGTAGGGGTAGGCCTGCACGTCCGCCCAGAAGCCGTACTCCTCGGCGTGGTACTCGCACGAGGCCGGTTCGCCCGCCTCCATGACCGAGCGGAACATCTCCTCGAGCGCCGTCCCTTCGATCGCGGGAAACTGCTCCCAGACGCCCGTGCCGACGATCTCTTCGGGCGCGGTGTCGAATCGGTCCGCCAGCACCTCGTTGCAGTACGTGAACGTCCAGTCGGAATCGAAGGTGTAGTAGGCCTCGGGGAGCCGATCGACGAGTTCGCGATACTGCTGCTGTTTGCGCGCCAGCGCCTCCTCCTTCGCTTTGTGTTCCGAAATGTCGGTGACGATGCCGACGATCCGCTTTCCGCCCGATCGATTCTCGCGAATTTCGCCGCGGGCGTACACCCAGCGCTCTTCAGCGTCGTCGCGCTGGATCCGATACTCGATCTGGAAGATCTCGTCGCGCTCGATGGCCCGCTCGATCGCCGCCTCCACGTTCGGCAAGTCGTCGGGCTTGACGCGGTCGGCGAACGCCTCGAACGTTCCCTCGAACGTCCCCGGTTCGAGGCCGAACAGCCGCTCCATCGATTCGGTCCAGACCACGTCGTCGGTCTCCATGTCCCACTCCCAGACGCCCGTGTTCGTGCCCGCCAGCGCGACTTCGAGGCGCTGGGTCGCCTCGTCACCGGGTTCATCCGCCGACGACTGGACCGACCGAGGCCGAAGCGTCGCCCGGATCGAATCGATCCCGCTCGAGTCGAACGGCGCGAGTTCGAGTTCGGCCGGTCGGCCACTCCCGTCACCGGACGCCAGTTCGAACTCGACGATTCGCGATTCGCCACGACGGGCCGCATCGAGGCCCGCCACAATCAGCTCCCGATCGAGTGAGAGATCATCGACCGCGTGCTCGACGACCGTCACACCCTCGAGCTGCGTCGGTTCGGTCCGTACCAGGTCCGCATACCGAGAGTTGACGCGCTCGTACCGGCCCGTCTCCGGGTCGAGTATCGCGATCGCCTCGTCCAGTTCCTCGAAGAGCGCTCGAAAGACCGCAGATTTTGCCATGGGGGTCTATCTCTATATTGAAAGACAGTCACGACATTAGTAGCTAGGGGCCCGAAACAGCATTATATTCCACAGTTTGCCGGTTTGAAAGGCAGTACGGGTCCGGCGAGGAAGTTATTTGACGAAACATTGCTTGACATTCAAGGTCGCAAGCATCGCCGAGCGAGTGGTTCCAAGAAGGCACGGTTCGACGCGATCGAAGTGAGCGAGAACCGCGAGTAAACGAGCGGTGAAACCGCGAGTCCGAGCGATTGCGTTCTCCGTGAACGAGGCCGAAGGCCGAGTGAGCGGGCCGACGACGATGTGACGGGCGCTACGCGCCCGGAACGGAAGGAGGAGTGCTTTTCATCGAAGTTTTCCCGAGGGCGCGGCTTGCCGCGCCCGCAGCGGAAAAGTTCGGTTTACATCATGCCGCCCATGCCGCCGCCCATGCCGCCCATGCCGCCGCCCATTCCGCCCGGGCCGCCGGCCGGCATGTCCTCGCCCTCGTCGTCGTCGGAGACGGCGAGGTCGCCCGCGGCGATGACGTCGTCGATGCGCAGCAGCATGACGGCCGCCTCGGTCGCGGAGTCGATGGCCTGGGTCTTGATGCGAAGCGGTTCGTAGACGCCCTCGGCCTCCATGTCGATGGTGTCGCCGGTGAAAGCGTCGAGTCCGGCGCCGGTCTCGCCGGCGTCGTGGTCGCTGCGGAGTTCGACCAGCGAGTCGATGGGGTCGAGGCCGGCGTTCTCCGCGAGGGTGCGCGGGATGACCTCGAGCGCGTCGGCGAAGGCCTCGACGGCGAGCTGCTCGCGGCCGCCGACGGAGTCAGCGTAGTCGCGCAGCGCGAGCGAGAGCGTAACTTCGGGCGCGCCGCCGCCGGGGAGGACCTTGCCGTCCTCGATCGTCGTGCGGACCACGCCGATGGAGTCCTCGATGGCGCGGTCGACCTCGTCGATGACGTGCTCGGTGCCGCCGCGGAGGATGAGGGTGACGGCCTTGGCGTCGTCGACGTCCTCGATGAAGATGTGGTCGTCGCCGCCGACGTCGCGCTGGGCGACGTTACCGGCGAAGCCGAGGTGGTCCCGGGTGATGTCCTCGACGTTCGAGACCGGCGTGGCGCCCGTCGCGCGGGCGATGCGACTCGCGTCGGAGTCCTTCACGCGGCGGACCGCGAGGATGCCCTCCTGGGCGAGGTAGTGCTGGGCCATGTCGTCGATGCCCTTGTCGACGAAGACGGCGTCGGCGCCGACGTCGACGAGCTCGTCGACCATCTCCTTGAGCTGGGCCTCCTCCTGCTCGATGAACTGCTGGAGCTGGTCGGGGTCGGTGACGTTGACCTCGGCGTCGATCTCGGTCTCCTTGACCTCGAGGGCGCCGTCGACGATGGCCACGTTGGCGTCCTCGACGAAGTACGGCATGTTGTCGGAGACGCGGTCCTTGCTGATGAGGACGCCCTCGACGAGCTCGGAGTCCTCGATGGCGCCGCCGACGACCTTCTCGACGGAGACGTTGTCGGTGTCGATGCCGTCCTCGTCGGCGACGGTGCGGACGGCGCGGACGACGAGTTCGGCCAGCAGGTCGCGGGAGTTCTCCGCGCCCTTGCCGGTCATCGCGGTGGCGGCGATCTGCTTCAGGATCTCCTCGTCGTCGGCGTCGACGTCGATGGCGACGTCCTCGAGGACCTCGTTGGCCTCCTGGGCGGCCTGGCGGTACCCCTGCGCGACCGTGGTCGCGTGGATGTCCTGGTCGAGGAGGTCCTCGGCGCGTTTGAGGAGTTCACCCGCGACGACGACGGCGGAGGTGGTGCCGTCGCCGACCTCGTCCTCCTGAGTCTCGGCGACGTCGACGATCATGTCGGCGGCCGGGTGGTCGATCTCCATCTCCGTCAGGAGCGTGACGCCGTCGTTCGTGACGACGACGGAGCCGCCCGAATCGACGAGCATCTTGTCCATCCCTTTCGGGCCGAGCGTGGTGCGGACCGTCTCCGCGACGGCCGTCCCGGCCTGGATGTTCATCGACTGCGCGTCCTTGCCAGAGGTTCGCTGGCTGTCCTCGGAAAGTACGATGAGGGGCTGGTTGCCCATCTGCTGTTGAGCCATAGTCACTCGAAGGATTGATTGTGATTCTATATAAATCTAATGATCGCGGCGGAGCCGATTCGACACCCGGTGGCCCGCCCACGGAATGTGTCAGCGGTTGGCATAGCGGAGTTTATAACGGTCGATGCCCCGAACGCGGGTCGGTCGAATCAACACCACCCACCCAGAAGCGCCGGCGCTTCTGGTGCGGGCGTATTCTCCCCTCCTGTCAGACTGTTTGTAGCCGTTCAGACCGTTGCGTTCCTCACCGGCGGGCCATTTGCTGGCCACGGGTAACGTGATATAAGTCCTGAAATAGCAAAATCCAAACTATTAAGGGAGCGAATAATGTTCCGATATGTGTGAGTTCAATATCCAAACATTTGTTGCGGGGAATAGTCATTGCAGTCCTCTGTTCCGGGCTCGTGATCGGCAGCAGTGGTCTGGCCGTTGGGACGGGTTCGTATTCGGACGCTACGGCGGTGGAATTGTCCACCGACGAGCATCCGGCGTCGGCGATTGCTCAGCCTGAATCCACCGAGCCAGTTGCGTCGTCAGTAGAACGACAACGCAAGAATGCCGCGACTGAGCGCACTGTACGAGCCGACCGACGGCAGACGGCTTCCGAACCAGCCAGGACACCGTCGACACGGTTTGGTGGAAGCGACCACAGACTGCTGGATAGCTCCACCGCAGTGGAGCGGGCCAGAAACGGCGAGAACGATTCGAGTTTTGAGCGCTCCACCGAACAGGATCGAGAGTTGTGGCGATTCGAAACGGGTGACAAGATCCAATCATCACCCACAATCGTAGACGGCACCGTCTACATCGGAAGTTATGACAACTACATCTACGCACTTGATGCCACAACGGGAGCCCAGAAGTGGGCCTACCAGACCGACGGGGACGTATATTCGTCGCCGACGGTTGTAGACGATACTGTCTACGTCGGAAATTTTCCCGACATCTACGCCCTCGATGCCACAACGGGGGCGCCGAAATGGACCTACCAGACCGACGGCTTTGTGCTGTCATCGCCGACGATCGCAAACGGCACCGTCTACGTCGGTTCGCTCGACGGGTCCGTCTACGCACTCGACGCCACGACAGGGGCCCAGAAATGGTCCTTCCAGACCAACCAGAGCGTAACCTCGTCCCCGACGGTGGTTGATGGCACAACCTTCGTCGGTTCACTTGACGGGTCCGTCTACGCACTCGACGCCACAACGGGGGCCCAGAAGTGGGCCTACCTGACTGACGGGTCTGTGGAATCGTCGCCGACGGTCGCAAACGGTACCGTCTACGTTGGAAGTCATGACAACTCCCTCTACGCGCTCGATGCCACAACTGGGGACCAAAAGTGGACCTACCAGACCGATAGGAACGTGGAATCGTCGCCGACGGTCGCAAACGGTACCGTCTACGTTGGAAGTTATGACAACTCCCTCTACGCGCTCGATGCCACAACTGGGGCCCAAAAGTGGACCTACCAGACCGATAGGAACGTGGAATCGTCGCCGACGGTCGCAGGTGGAACCGTCTACGTCGGAAGTGATGACCATTCCCTCTACGCACTCGATGCCACGACAGGGGCCCAGAAGTGGGCCTACCAGACCGACGGGGACGTATATTCGTCGCCGACGGTCGCGGACGGGACCGTCTACGTCGGAAGTCATGACGGCTCCCTCTACGCGCTCGATGCCGATACTGAGGGATCGAGCGATGGTTCGCGCGTAACACTACGAACGCTCGGACATCACGACAGGGACACACAGTCCGATCCGCTCCAGGGGACCGTCTTCGACGCGGCCGGCAACCCGCTCGATGGCGCAGAAATTACCCTCGAATCGCGGGGGACCACGGAACGGGCGTCGATAGTTACCGGCAAGGATGGCCGGTGGAGCGCCGATCCGAATCCCGGCCGCTATCGAATAAGTGCCGAATACGGCGACCGGACCCGCTCTCGGGTAGTCGATTTCGACGGCTCGGACACTCGGACGACCCACACGTTCTCCTGTTCCGGCGAGGCCATACGGACCACGACCGACCAGTACGAGGTTTTCGAGCCGATCACCTTCACCTCGTGTGCCGATTCCGGCGCCGAGACCGTCTCCTGGGACTTCGGGGATTCCACTGCGGCGAGCGGCGAGACGGTGTCGCACACGTACGAGGAGCCCGGCACGTACACCGTCACGGCGACCGTCGACGGCGAATCGTCCGAGATCGACATCGCGGTCGAGGATTCGACGCTGTCCATCGTCAGCGTCGAGGACATGTTCGACGGCACGTACGTCGACGGCTTCGGGCTCGAAAACGCCTGGGAGATCCGCACCCAGTCGGCCGGGGAGGTAGAATCGGTCACCGTCGAGGTCGGCGGCAGGACGTTCGAGGCATCGCAGGACGCGGACGACCCCGATCGCTGGGTGACGGACACGCACTCGCTCTCGTACCTCACCAATCAGGGGTCCAGTCACGCCGTCACCGTCACCGCGACCAGCGTCGGCGGCAATTCGGTCACCGAACAGCTGTATTTGCGATCGCACGGGTCGCCCCAGTGGCTGTCCTGGGTGCTGAACGCGGGCGGCGACCTGGTCGAGCGCGATCACGAGAACGTCTTTACCGATCCCAACGCCAGGGTCACCGTCGATATATTCAACGTCACTGTCGTCGATTTCGACGAACACGCGAACGTGCTCGGGTCGCTGACGCCGTGGAACTGCGAGTTCTGCGCGAACCTCGAAATCAGGACGAACGCAGAGTACCGCTTCCCGAGCCACGAATGGGCCCTCGGCCCAACGTTCGAATCCGACGCGGAAGTCAGCGGGGTCGCCATCATGGCCGAATCCAACCCGCGAATCGTCACCGATCCCAGATTGCGATTCCAGTCCGCGTCGATCCCGATCGATGGCAAGGGCGGTCGCACGTTCGAGTTCGGAGTCGACTTCCCGGTCGTCGGCCACCAGGGAATCGAGGTGTTCACTGGCGGTCTCTTCGGACTCGAGGTCGGCAAGGAGCGCGGCGAGCAGTTCGACCTGCAGGATCTGTACGCTGGGGCCGAACTCAACGGCGAAATCGAGTTCGACGCCAGCGTCGTCACGGTTTCGGCCACGGGGGTCGGAACCGGGACGGTCTCGCCGGACATCTTCGATCGCGATCCCGACGAGATCGTTTCGGGCGACATCGACCTCGGCGTCAGTGGCACGGTCGCCGGGCCGTTCTTCGAAATGGGGGTCGACGTCACGCTGCTCTCGGAATCGTACAGCTATCCGGCCGACGTGAACGCCCCGCGGGGAATCGTCACGGACGAAACCGGGTGGAAAATCAAAGAGCCGATGGGAACTGCGCCGGTCCCCGACCTTCCGACCGTCGACGAGGGAGGGGGAGCCATCGACGAACGAACCCCGACGGTCGCCGACACATCCACCGATCTCGATCGCTTGACGAATCGGCCGTACGACGATACGGAGCCGTCGATCACGAATACCGTCGACGGCAAAGTCGTCGTCTGGAGCTCCCACCACGAGAACAAGTCGATCGAAGCCGGCAACGACCTCGTGTTCCGCACCCACGACGGGTCGAGCTGGAGCGAACCCGCCCGGATCACCGACGACCAGCGTCACGATGGAACGCCCGCCGTCGCCAGCAGTACTGACGGCTCCGAATCGCTGGCGGCCTGGAAGCGAGTGACGGCAAACGTCAGCGAGGAAGGCTTCTCCTCGCCAGAAGACACGTTCCCGCACTACGAGATCGCCTTCTCGCACTACGACGGCGAATCCTGGTCCGACCTGGACGTGGTGACCGACGGCGACGCCTTGCGATTCGAACCCGTCGTCGCCGGTGGCGAGGGCCCGTCGGGCGACGACCGGTGGCTCGTCGCCTGGGAGGCGGACGCCGACGCGAATACGAGTACCGTCGCGGATCGATCCGTCGAGTACGCGCTCACCGACGGCGACGCGATCGTCGAACGCGGCGAGATCGCAGACGCGACAGATCCCGCGGTTGGCACCGGTCCGGGCGGCTTCGACCTGGCCTACGTCGAACGCAACGCGAGCACCGAATCGTCGCCTCCGGAGGCGATCGTCCACGGAACCGTCGCGGGTGACGGGTTCGAGGAGGACGAGCGCCACGGTCTCACCTCCTACGTGGATCACGCGACCGACGCCGGCGAGGTCGCCTGGGTCACGGGGAACACCACCGATCCGACGCTTCACTACGACGACGGAACGGGTCCGGGAGTCGACTCC
Organism: Halovivax limisalsi; assembly: GCF_023093535.1. Taxonomy (NCBI): domain Archaea; kingdom Methanobacteriati; phylum Methanobacteriota; class Halobacteria; order Halobacteriales; family Natrialbaceae; genus Halovivax; species Halovivax limisalsi. Next base: position 559,459 of record NZ_CP095757.1, on the reverse strand, counting down.
TTCGCAGCCAACATCTCCAACGTGGACGAACTCTCGCTCTCGGTCGACGACGGAACCACACTGCTCACCTACCGCGGCCGACCGGAACACCAGGACCGGCGCGATCTCGTCTACCGCGTCGCCCAGGACGGCGAGTGGGCGAGCGATCAACGCATCGCCGGCGGCGCCGAGAACAATCTCACGCTCTGGCACACCGATGCGGCGCTCGGAACGGACGGGTTCTCGCTCGCCTACGCGGCCAAGGAGTTCGGTAACGAAAGTCGCGACGACGTGTTCGTCGCCGATCGTACGTTCGCCCCCACCTACGACGTGACCGCCGACGGGCCCGACGATGCGCCGCCGGGTGAATCGATCCAGATCGACTACACGGTCACCAACGCGGGCGCTGCGGACGGCGAAAACCCGCTACAGGTCGTCCTGTCGAACGCGACGACCGACCTCGATACGCAGGCCGTCGGCCCGCTCGGCGTCAACGAGACCGCCTCGGGCACGTTCGAAACCGTCGCCGACCAAGGAGGTCAGTACGAAATCTCACTGGAGAGCGACGGGCAGCAATCCGCTGCGGTCGCCGAACCCGACGAGGAGTGGCTCTCGACGAACGACTCCGTGACGACTGGGACCGCGAACCTCTCGATCACCGGCGTGACGGCGAGCGTCGCGGACGGCGAGACCGAGATAACGGACGGGCACGCCGAACGCGCGGTCGGTTCGGCCGCCAACGGAACGGTCGCGGTGACGATCGAGAACACCGGCACCGCCGCGGCGACGGACGTGCCCCTGACCGTCGACGACGGAACCGGGCCAGTCGCGAACGTGACCGTCGATCGCGTCCCCGCCAACGAGTCGGTCACGACCGAAGCAGTGGTCGATCTCGCCGAACTGAATCACTCGCTCGCGGACGCGGTCGTCCTCGATCCCGACCGCGAACTCGCGCACGCGACGTTCGGTGAGCGAACCTACAGCACCGAGTTCTTCGACGCGAATCTCGCGATCGACGGGCCGGTCCGCTACGTCGAGGACGGGCACGACGTCGTCGCCACGGTCGACGTCTCGAACCGCGGACCGATCGGGACGACGGCGACGATCCGCGCGCTCGAAGCGAACCCGACCGGCAACGAGAGCGTCGAGTACGCCAGTGCGACCGTCGATCTGTCGGGCACGGCCGCGAACGAGTCCACCTTCGAGTCGGTTGCGCTCACGCTCGACGGCGATCTCGAGGGGTATCCCGTCCAGTTCGTCGCCGAGGGGGACGTGACCGAGGCCGATCGATCGACGATCGGCTACGAGGACGAGGTCGGCCCGATCGTGCCCGAGCGCGGGCCCGTGTCGGTCAGCGTCACCGACGAGACGGGCGCGCCGATCGAGAACGCGACGGTCCTCGTCGACGGCCAAGGGACGCGAACCGATGCAAGCGGCAACGCGACCTACGACGCCCGGACCGGCAACCGGACGCTCAGCGTGGTCGCGCCGGGGTACGCCGAGTCGACGCGCGCCATCTCGATCGATCCGGACGAACCCACGTCGCTGTCGGTCGAACTCGCCGTCGACGTGGCGCTGGTCTCGATCGACGCGCCGGAAACGGCCACTGCCGGGCAGCAGACCGTCGTGAACGCGACGCTCTCGAATCCGAGTCAGACCGACGCGACCGAACCGGTCTCGCTCGCGATCGAGGGTGGCGTGGTCGACAACGCGACGGTCGCGCTCGACGCCGGGACGAACGAAACGGTCGCACTCTCCTGGACGCCGACCGACGCCGACGTCGGAACGGTCGACGCCACCGTCGAAACCAGCACCGAGTCGGTGACCGAGCCGATCACGGTCGAGGAGCCGCCGACCCTCGAAATCGAGATCCTCGAGACGAACTCGCCCGTGACCGCGGGCGAGGATCTCGTCGTGGACGTGCAAGTCGAAGCCGTGGGCAACGAAACCCAGGTTCGAGCTGAGACGATCGCCCAGCAGATCGAACTCGCGGACTTCGACGGGACGGTCGTCGACACCGCGACCGTCGACCTCGAACCGGGGAACGCGACCCAGCGCGAACTCGTCTGGCAAACCGAAGCTGGGGATGGCGGAACGGGTAACGTCACCGTCACAAGCGACGACGATTCGGCCACCGCCGCGGTCGAAATCGGCGCTGCCGGCTGTACGCTCCCGGGCGACGTCGACGGCGACGGCCAGGTCACCTCGCTCGACGCGACCAAAACTCAAAAGCACGTCGCCGGCCTCGACCCCGAACCCTTCGACGAGGACTGTGCGGACGTGAACGGAGACGGCCAGATCACGCCGGCGGACGTCACCGCGATTCACCAGGCCATCGTCGGGGCCCGCCACTGAGAACGCCACTGCCGTCCACCGGCGACGTGTGGTCGATCGCCTCGGGTGCCGTCTCACTCCGCTCCGACACCTCTCCCGGTCGCACTCGTCCAGACACCGTTCGCCTCCCGCTCGAAGGACGCCGTCCGCGTTAGGAAGGGCCGATATAATCGCTCAATTATAGGGTAGTATCAATATCTAATCGTGGAAAATCAGATTCGTAAGTTGTAAATAGATTATCTCGTTCGTGTGTGGTAGTGAGGTAAAAAATTATGGTAGATTCGAAGCGGGTCGTGGCGGTTCTCGTCCTCTGCTCGCTGCTGTTTCTGGGCGGCGCGGTTGCGGTCGCTGTCGGGGCTGGAACGGCACAACAGGACCCGGCCGGTGTGAATCCCGGTGTCGGAACCGGCGCGGACTCGGTCGCGGACACTGATTCGGACGACCGGACCGTGCGGCGAACGCGTCCGACCGGGCAGCCGGAGAACGCGTCGGACGCCAACCGATCGAACACGCCACACCGCGACGAGTGGGCCTACGAGACGGGCAGCCGGATCATCTCGTCGCCGACGGTGGTCGACGGAACGGTCTACATCGCCAGCAGGGACAACCACCTCTACGCGCTCGACGCGGACACCGGCGCCAAGCGGTGGGCGTTCGAAACCGGCCGCCTGATGGAGTCCTCCCCGACGGTCGTCGACGGGACGGTCTACGTCGGGAGCTTCGACGGCAACGTCTACGCGGTGGATGCGGCGACGGGCGAGCAGGAGTGGGCCTACGAAACCGGTGATCCGGTGGGGTCGTCACCGACCGTTCTCGACGGAACGGTCTACGTCGCCAGCAACGACGGGTACGTCTACGCGCTCGACGCCGATTCGGGAACCCAGCGGTGGGCGTACGACACGGGCACGTGGACGCCTTCGTCGCCGACGGTATCGGATGGAACGGTGTATATCGGGAACAGCGACGGCTACCTGTACGCGATTCGGGCGTCGAACGGGGAACTCGAGTGGCGATCGGAGAAACTGAGCAAGTTCGTCTGGTCGTCCCCGACGGTCGTCGACGGGACCGTCTACGTCGGGGGCGGGACGAATCTCGAAGGGGCAACCGACGAAACGGTCCCGACGAACAACGCACCGATGGAGCCCAACGCGCCCGGGCTGTACGCGCTAGATGCGGACACGGGCGAACGGGAGTGGCACTACGAGACGAGCCAGACCGTGACGTCGTCCCCGACCGTCCACGAGGGAACGGTGTACTTCGGCAGCTACGACAAGTCCGTGTACGCCGTCGACGCGGAGGACGGCAACCGGGAATGGAGCTACCAGACGGGGCGATACGTCTACTCCTCGCCCACGGTGGCCGACGGGACGGTCTACGTCGGCAGCCTCGACGGCTACCTGTACGCACTCGACGCGGAGACGGGCAATCACGTGTGGGCCTACGATTCGGGCGAGGTCGCGGACTCCTCGCCGACGGTCGTCGACGGAACGGTCTACGTCGGCAGTAACGACGGGTCAGTTCGAGCGTTTTCGGCGTTCTCGTCCGGCTCGAGCGAGGGCTCCCGGGTGAACTCCGGCACGCTCGGCCACCACGACGGCTGGGCCGGGTACACCCATCCGCTCCAGGGGACCGTCTTCGACGCGGACGGGAATCCGCTGTCGGGCGCGGTCGTCTCGCTCGAGACGTTCGGCGGAACGGTGATCGAGCAGTCGACGACCGGACGCGACGGCTGGTGGGGCGCCGACCCTGATCCCGGCTTCTACGTCGTTTCTACCGAGTACGACGGATCCACGAAGTCCCGCGGCGTCCTCTTTACCGGTTCGTACACGCGGACGACCCAGACGTTCATCTGCACCGGCGAGGCCATCCAGGTCTATCCCGACGACTACGAGGTGTTCAAACGGCTCAATTTCGAGCAGTGTCTCGATTCGGACGCCGACAGCGTGGTCTGGAACTTCGGCGACGGACACACCGCGGGCGGGACCGACGTCACGCACACCTACGAGGAGCCGGGCGAGTACACCGTGACCGCGACCGTCGATGGCGAGACGATCGAAACGGATCTCGCCATCGCCGACACGGAACTCGCGATCACGAGCGTCGAGGACATGTTCGACAGCACGTACGTGTCCGGATTCGGCCTGCAAAACGCCTGGGAAGTCAGGACCGAGTCGGTCGGCGAGGTCGAATCCGTCACCGTCGACGTGGGCGGCCAGACGTTCGAGGCGTCCCAGGACCCGGACGATCCGGATCGGTGGATAACCGACACTCACTCCCTGTCACACCTCGCGGACGGCGGATCCGGCCACACCGTCACGATCACGGCGACGGGCGCCGGCGGGCGCACCGTCACGAACGGGCGGTGGTTGCGGGCGTACGATACCCCACAGTGGCTCCAGTGGGTCCTCGGCGTGGGTGGCGACCTGGTCGAACGCGATCACGAGAACGTCTTTACCGATCCCACTGCCGAGGGTACCGTCGATATATTCAACGTCACTGTCGTCGATTTTAACGAACACGCGAACGTGCTCGGGCCGCTGACGCCGTGGAACTGCGAGTTCTGTTCGAACCTCGAAATCAGTGCGAACGCCGAGTACCGCTTCCCGGACCACGAGTGGGCACTCGGCCCGACGTTCGAGTCCGAGACGGAGGTCAGCGGCGTCGCCATCATGGCCGAATCAAACCCACGGATCGTCGCCGATTCCAGACTCCGATTCCAGTCGGCGTCGATCCCGATCGACGGAAAGGGCGGACGCACGTTCGAGTTCGGGGTCGACTTCCCCGTCGTTGGCCAGCAAGGATTTGAAATGTTCGCCGGCGGCCTCTTCGGCCTCGAGGTCGGAAAAGATCGTGGCGAACAGTTCGACCTGCAGAACCTGTACGGCGGCGTCGAACTCAGCGGCGAAACCGCATTCGACGCCAAAGTCGCCGAAGTCTCGGCGACCGGAACCGGAACTGGGACGGTCTCGCCGGACATCTTCGATCAAAAACCCGGTGAAATCGTTTCGGGCGACGTCGATCTCACCGTCGCCGGGACGGTTTCGGCCTCGGTCTTCGAGAAGGAGGTCGACATCACGCTGCTCTCCGAATCGTACAGCTATCCTTCGAGCACGAACTCGCCACGGTGGATCGTCACCGACGAATCCGAGTGGCGAGTCGAAGACCCGCAAGGAACCGCGCCGGTCCCCGACGTTCCGACTGTGGACGAGAGCCGGATGGCCGGCGAGGACCGAATCGCGCTGGCCGCCGACGCCAACACCGACATCGATCGCCTGACGAATCGGCCGTACGACGACACGAAACCGTCGATCACGAATACCGCCACCGGCCAACTCGTCGTCTGGAGTTCACACCACGAGAACAAATCGACCGAAGCCGGAAACGACGTCGTCTTCCGCACCCACGACGGGTCGGGCTGGAGCGAGACAACCCACGTGACGGACGACGACCGACACGACGGAACGCCCGTCGTCGCCGCGGGCGCCGACGGCACCGACTCACTCGCCGCCTGGGAGCGAGTGACGGCCAACGTGAGCGAAGGCGAGTTCGACGAGCCGGAGGACGTCTTCCCGCACTACGAGATCGCCCTCTCGAAGTACGACGGCGAATCCTGGTCCGACCTGGACGTGGTGACCGACGGCGACGCGTTGCGATTCGAACCCGTCGTCGCCGGTGGCGAGGGTCCGTCCGGTGACGACCGATGGCTCGTCGCCTGGGAGGCGGACGCCGACGCGAATACGAGTACCGTCGCCGACCGATCCGTCGAGTACGCGCTCACCGACGGCGACGCGATCGTCGAACGCGGCGAGATCGCAGACGCGACGGATCCCGCAGTTGGCACCGGGCCGGACGGCTTCGACCTGGCCTACGTCGAACGCAACGCGAGCGCCGACTCCGCACCGCCATCGGCGCTCGTCCGGGGCACCGTTTCGGGCGATGGGTTCGAAGAAGCCGAACGCCGCGAGCTCGATACCTACGTCGATCACGCGACCGACGCCGGCGAGGTCGCCTGGGTCACCGGCAACACCACCGATCCGACGCTTCACTACGACGACGGAACGGGTCCGGGAGTCGATTCGTTCGCCGCGAACATCTCCAGCGTGGACGAACTCTCGCTCTCCGTCGACAACGAGACCACGCTGCTCACCTACCGCGGCCGACCGGAACACCAGGACCGGCGCGATCTCGTCTACCGCGTCGCCCAGGACGGCGAGTGGGCGAGCGATCAGCGCATCGCCGGCGGCGCCGAGAACAACCTCACGCTGTGGCACACCGATGCGGCGCTCGGCGACGGCGAATTCTCCCTCGCGTACGCGGCCAAGGAGTTCGGCAACGAGAGTCGCGACGACGTCTTCGTCGCCGACCGCGCGTTCGCCCCCACCTACGACGTGACCGCCGACGGGCCCGACGATGCGACCCCCGGCGAATCGATCCAGATCGACTACACGGTCACCAACGCGGGTGCTGCGGACGGCGAGGAACCGCTGTCGGTCGTTCTCTCGAACGCGACGACCGACCTCGACACCCAGACCGTCGGCCCGCTCGGCGTCAACGAGACCGCCTCGGGCACGTTCGAAACCGTCGCCGACCAAGGAGGTCAGTACGAGATTGCCCTGGAGAGCGACGGCCAGCAGGCCGCTGCGATCGCCGAACCCGACGAGGAGTGGCTCTCGACGAGCGATTCCGTCACGACCGGAACCGCGGATCTCTCGATCACCGACGTGACGGCGAGCGTCGCGGACGGCGAGACCGAGTCGACGGAGGGACACGCCGAACGCGCGGTCGGTTCGGCCGCCAACGGAACGGTCGCGGTCACGATCGAGAACACCGGCACCGCCGCGGCGACGGACGTGCCCCTGACCGTCGACGACGGCACGGGCGCGATCGCGAACCTCACCGTCGATCGCGTCCCCGTCAACGAGTCGGTCACGACCGAGGTATCGGTCGATCTCGCCGAGATGAATCACTCGCTCGCGGACGCGGTCGTCCTCGACCCCGACCGAAAACTCGCGCACGCGACGTTCGGTGAGCGAACCTACAGCACGGAGTTCTTCGACGCCGACCTCGCGATCGATGGCCCGGTCCGCTACGTCGAGGACGGGGACGACGTCGTCGCCACGGTCGACGTCTCGAATCGCGGACCGATCGGCACGACGGCGACGGTCCGGGCGTTCGACGCCGGGGCGGACGGAAACGCGACCGTCGAGTACGCCAACACGACCGTCGAACTCGCGGGCACCGGCCGGAACGAGTCCACCTACGAGTCGGTCTCGTTGACGCTCGACGGCGAGCTCGGGGGGCATCCCGTCCAGTTCGTCGTCGAAGCCGACGCGACGGAGGGCGACCGGTCGACGATCGGCTACGAGGACGAGGTCGGCCCGATCGTGCCCGAGCGCGGGCCCGTGTCGGTCTCCGTCACCGACGAGACGGGCGCGCCGATCGAGAACGCGACGGCCGCCGTCGACGGGGAAGGCGCTCGCACCGACGCCGACGGGACGGTCACGGTCGACGCCAGGACCGGCGATCGGACGCTTCACGTCGCGGCGCCCGGGTACGCTGCGTCGACGATCCCGATTACCGTCGATCCGGACGATCCGACGTCCAGATCGGTCGAACTCGCCGTCGACGTCGCCCTCGAATCGGTGGCCGTCCCCGACACGGTCGCCCCGGGAGAACCGGTCACGGTGAACGCGACCCTCGCGAACCCGAGCGGCACCGACGCGACGGAACCGATCTCGCTCGCGATCGGACACGCCGTCGTCGACAACGCATCGGTCGCGATCGACGCCGGGACGGACGAAACGATCGCACTCTCCTGGACGCCCACGGGCGAAGACGTCGGCACCGTCTCCGCCATCGTCGAGACGAGCGGAGACACGGCGGTCGAGACCGTCGCGGTCGAGCAACCGCCAACACTCGCCGTCGAGATCCTCGGGACGAACTCCCCGGTGACCGCGGGCGAGGATCTCGTCGTGGACGTGCAAGTTGAGGCCGTGGGGAACGAAACCCAGGTTCGAGCTGAGACGATCGCCCAGCAGATCGAACTCGCGGACTTCGACGGGACGGTCGTCGACACCGCGACCGTCGACCTCGAACCGGGGAACGCGACCCAGCGCGAACTCGTCTGGAGCACCGAGGCCGGCGACGACGGAGCGGGCAACGTCACCGTCACAAGCGACGACGATTCGGCCACCGCCGCGGTCGAAATCGGCGCTGCCGGCTGTGCGCTCCCGGGCGACGTCGACGGCGACGGCCAGGTCACCTCGCTCGACGCGACGCTCACGCAGCGACACATCGCGGGACTGGATCCATCCGGATTCGACGCCGATTGCGCGGACCTGACCGACGACGGCGAGATCACGCCGGCGGACGTCACCGCGATTCACCAGGCCATCGTCGGGATCGGGGCCTGAAAGCGCCGGCTGGCGAGTCAGCCGGTCCGATCCGATGCGAGTTCGGCCGGCAGTCGCTGGCCGGCTCGAAATGGATTCGCAAAACGGACCGACGAACGGAGTACGTCAAACGTGGCTTGGGTGCTCGCGCCGCCTAGACCTCTTCTTCCGCGCCCGAGCCCGGATACCGGTGGTAGTCCAGCCCCCGGTGTTTGAGTTCGTTGTGCTTGTCCTCGAGGTAGGAGTACACCGTCCCGTGGGGCGCGCCCTCGAGCAGCATCTCGGCGGCCGTGCGCACCACGTCGACCTCCTCGGGGGTGCCGATCGCGGCCAGCGTCGAGCCGTAGATGACGACCGATGCGCCGGAGAGTTCCTCCATGAGTTCGCGAGTGCGCCCGTCCTCGCCGATGAGGCGACCCTTCTGGCGCTTCATGTCGTTCTTGTTGCGCGAGGCGGCGTCGATGTCGACCACGTCGAGCATCATCAGGTCGTCGTCGAGGAGGGCCAGCGCGTCCTCTGGGGCGAATCCGCGGCCGATCGCGCGGACGATCTCCGGACCCTTCAAGCCGCGAACGGGGTCGCCGACGGTGTCGACGGCGACCGACCCGTTCTCGGAGTCGATGTCGAGTCTGACCTCCGCGGCCGACTCGATCTCGCGCATCGTCTCACCGCCGCTGCCGATGAGGACGCCGATGCGGTCCTGCGGAATCTTCACGTGCTGCATACCGGATCTATTCGTCGAACCGGGTTAAGCCCTTGGACGGCCCGGAGGCGATTTGCTGCTCTCGAGCGCGCCCAATCGGACAGCCTCGAAAGGGACCCTTGCGCTCCGGCTTCGATCTCGGCGGGTGCGATATCGATGAGGACCTGCCAGTCGAGGGGCGTGCTCAACGATTGCGCTCTCGAATCGATGTTGACGACAAATTCCAACGCTCGATCGTGCCGCCGCTGGTCAGCCTCGCTACGCGAACTTCGGCTCGCGATCCCCGAGTAACGCGATCGGGTCTTCACCTTCGAGAAGGGAGTGAATGCGCGTGTTGTAGGTGTTCCCGTCGAGTTCGCCGTCTTCAGTCACGACCCGGTACTGCGGTTCGGAAACGGGGTTTGGAACGTCCGCTGGGTGGAGGTCGTACGTCGAGTCGACCCCCGCGGTGAGTGGTTCACCCGACTCGCGGTAGAGGGTTGCCGCTCCGGACCCGACGAGTCGGTCTTCGCCGTCCGGCTCCAGCCGGACGTAGTACGCCGAGTGTCCTGGCATATCCTCGGGCAAGTCCACGGTCCCGCCGATTTCGAGATCGAGCTCGAGACACTCTTCTCTCGCCAGTGAATTTCCCTCGATCGTGAGTTCGTCGTCGCCCATCGAGAGCACTCGGGTCGCAACGTACTCCGTCGCCCCCATGTCGATCATGTTCTTCGCGCCGTTACGCGTTGATGCCTGGGCCGAACAGCAGCAGCTCACGCCGTACGTCGCGACGATGGACGGATGGAGGCCCGAGGGGATCCGATCGAAATTGAGCGTTACCTCGTAGACTCCTTCGGTTCGAATCCGCCCTTCGCCACGTACTGTCACGTCGACGCCGTTTACCTCACCGGTCAGCTGCAGGTTGATCGGCCACGGCGGAGTAATCTCTTCCGCATCACCATCTTCCAGTGAAGTATTGTCATTCGATTGCATACCACTATCCGTTACATCGGGTTACTAATTATGTCTTGTGGAGGATCGTAACAGTAATTGGTAGGGTGTCGCTCAAACACCGCCGTCCGACGGCTCACTGAGACGGCACACGACCGGGGCGCGTGTGGAACTGGATGTCGATCGGGCGTCGCACGAACGCCTCACAGAGAGACGAACGCGTTACCGGTTCCGCCCTCGGCAGTGACGGTCCCTGAACGTCTCGATCGCCGGGCTACGATCGAAATCCAGATGCCGTTTCGGAGGACCCACCAGACCCAGCTGGACCAGCATCGCGACGAGTCCGAGCGTCGAGACCAGCTCGGTCGCCTCGTGCTCCGCCCACGGCCCCGGGATCGGCGTGATCAACGACGCATCAGTCACCAATCCCCAGGCCCCGATCGCGAGCCAGCAGACTCCGCCTCCGGCGTACTGTCCCAGTAGAATCCGAGTCGCCGACCCGAAGTCGCGCCACAGGACGACCGTATCGGCGAGTATCAGCGAGCCCAAACACGCCAGGGCGAGGAACACCACCGGTTGAATCAGCCCCATCATGGTTTCGAGCCTCGAACGTAAATTACGGTGATCGGTGCCCGATCTAATAGCCACCGGTTGAGCGAGATCAGCCGGATCGAGTTCGGACTGGTGGCGGTGCGGTGATCAGTGTCCGGTGTCGGTGACTATCGATCGCAATGCTGGCGTCGGCTACGGCGCCTGTGGCACGCCTGCCGCGTCGAGCGCGCGTCGGCGTTCGGCCGCCGTCAACCGGTAGGGCTCCAGTTCGTCAGATAGGTTCCCCAGCGCCTTGCGTCGTACCTGATGGGCCTCCAGAACGTCCGCGATCCGGTCGATCGCGAGTTGCTTCAGCTCGCCGCTGAGGAGGTCGCCCTCCCGGTAAGCCCGCTCGATTCGGGCGAGTTCGTCGTCGTCCGGTTCGAACAGGTAGCGCAGGTACTGGAACGGGATATCGACGGTCGGGTCGCCGCCCCGTTCGCGGTGCTCCGCGACCGTCGCCCGCCCGCCGGTGTAGGCGTGCGTCCGAATCGTCTCGGCCACCGTCGCCCGGTCGTCGGTCAATTCGATCGTCGGGGCGTCGTCGGAGGAACTCAGCTTCCCCGGGCCGTCGAGTCCTGGCAGAAAGCGGCTGAGAAGGGCACCCGGTTTCTCGACGGGTAGGGCCTCCGCGTCCGCGAGGTCGCGAGAGACGCGGACGTGGGGATCCTGGTCGACCGCGATCGGGACCAGCGTCGGCTGGCGACCGCCGACGAGCTGGGGCAACAGGAGGTGCGTCGCCTGCACCGCGGGGTAAAAGCCCATGCCGACGTTGTCCGACTCGCCGTAGACCGCCTCGACCGTCGCCGGCGTGAGGCGCGCGGCCAGCGAGGCGGCGATCGGGTAGATGACGTCCGCGTCGGCCGTGTCGACGACGATGCGCGTCCGCTCGGGGTCGAACCCGACGGCGAGGACGTCGCGCAGGTTTTCGCGGGTGTACTCGCCGATCGTCTCGAAGTCGAGATCTCGAGAGAACAGTTTCTCGTCGTCCGACAGCGGCAGGTAGACCGTCGCCCCCGTCGCATCCTGGAAGCGCTTCGCGAGGTACAGCGGGAGGACGTGCCCGAGGTGGAGCGATCCCGACGGCCCGACGCCGGTGACGATCGCGTGCGGGTCGCCGGCTGCGGCGGCGGCGAGATAGCGATCGACGTCTCGTCCGGCGTAGAACGTGCGACGGCGGATCGCCGGATGGTCGGGGAGGCGGTCGATCTGGGTGTCGGTCAGTGGGTCCGCGCCGAACTGGTCGATCAGTTTCGCGTAGTCGGTTCCGTCAGCGGCGGCGGTCGGTGCGTGGGTCTCGGACGATTCTTGCGGCTGTGCGTCGGTCGGTGTGGATTCGGGCTGGTGTGGCATCTGGTCGGCTGAGTTGCTGACAGCCACGTGGCTGTGGGGTCGTGGTCACTCGGCGATCGATTCGCGGGAGAACGAAGGGAGCGATCGACCCCACACCCGCCGGGTTAGGCCGCGACGCGGGCGGCGTCGAAACTGTCCGCTCTCGGTGGACGGCGCCAGCGCCAGCCGAGAGCGGAGTACATCAATCGGGTGTAGGAACCGGTCGGCCCTAATCGTTTCGGTGGTCGACCGTAACCGGGAATTCGGACCGTACAGCACCTTGCGACAGCGGATCAGTCTGGACAGGTTCGTCCCCGCCCACGAGTCGAAGTCGTTCAGAAAATCGACTTCGGCTGGCGTCGGTATCGAAGATGATGCGAGAGCGTGGGGTTCGCAATGTCGGATGAGACTGACGAGATGGGATCTAAATCCTGCTCCTTAAGACCACCGGGTGAAACAACAGAGTAATGAGACGACGCACGTTTCTCGGAACAGCAAGCGGCGGGACGATCGCGGGGTTCGCCGGGTGTCTGACACGCGACGGCGACGACGGGTCGGACGGCGAGTCCGATCCCTCGGAAGCCGACGGTTCCGATGGAGCGGACGGGAACGAATCCGACGGCGAGACCGGGACGAACGACGAAGGCGACGGGGGATCGGATGCAACGGACGACGGCGCCGACGACCCATCCGGGACGTTCACGATCGCTACGTACGACTCGATGATCGACGGGACCGACCCCGCAGGGCCCTGGCTCACAGACACGTTCGAAACGTACTATCCCGACGCGACGATCGAGTGGAAGACGCCCGAAAACGGGCTCAACCACTACATCCAGCTCGAGGAGCGGGAGGCGTCGCTCGACGCGGACGTCTACCTGGGACTCAACATCGACGACCTCGCTCGTATCGACGACACCCTCGACGAGGGCGGCCTCTTTCGCGAACTCGACGTCGGTCGCATCTCCAAAGCGGACCGAATTCGCGATGGACTCGACATGGGCGATCCCCACGGCCGCGTGCTCCCCTACGACACCGGCTACATCAGCCTGGTCTACGACGAGACCGTCGTCGACGAACCCGAGACGTTCGACGACCTGACGAAGCCGGCCTACGAGGACGCGCTGATCGCCCAGAACGCCCAGACGTCCGATCCGGGCCAGGCGTTCTTGCTGTGGACGATCGACGCCTTCGGCGAGGACGGCTACCTCGAGTACTGGAACGAACTCGACGACAACGGCGTCCGCATCCTCGACGACTGGAGCGACTCCTACTACGGCGCCTACATGGAAGAAGAGCGCCCGATGATCGTCTCGTACTCGACCGACCAGGTGTTCGCCTCGGCGGAGGGCCACGACATGAGCCGCCACCAGATCGCCTTCCCGAACGGCCAGGGCTACGCCAACCCGGAGGGAATGGGCATCTTCGAGCGCGCGTCGAATCCGGACCTGGCCTACGCCTTTCTGGACTTCGTCCTCTCGAGAAAGGCCCAGGCGGAGATCGCCCAGCGAAACGTCCAGTTCCCCGCTGTGAGTTCGGGCCACGTCGACCTGGACGACGAGTTCGAGCAGTACGCCCACGAACCGCCCGAGGCGGTGACCGTCGGCTACGACCGCCTCCGGGGTAACCTCGACGGGTGGGTCGACGAGTGGGCGCGCGACCGAACCGGCCACTGACGCCGTGTCCACCCCAGATCGAGGCCGGCATCGCGCGACGACCGCAGCGGCCGAGCGGCTCGAACGCCACGCGCTCACCCTGCTCGCCCTCGCCACAGGGGCGGTGCTCCTCGTCGTGCTCTACCTGCCGGTCGCGGTGGTCTTCAGAAACGCCGTGATCGACGGGGGCTCGGCGTCGCTCGCGGCCTTCACCGACGTCCTCACGGACCCGTTCTACGTCGGCGACCTCGCCGGCGCGTTCGCCGACCCGCTGGCGATCCCCGGTCACCTCGCCTCGCTCTGGGGCTGGCTCACCGCGATCTCGGTCTCCGCGACGGTCGCGACGGTCCCGGGTCTCGGGCTCCCGGTTCCGTGGCTCGCCGTGGACACGCCGGGGGTCAGGATGGGCCTGTTCGGCTTCACCGCCTACCAGGCGGCGCTCTCGACGCTCGCCAGCGTGGCGCTCGGCCTGCCCGCCGCGTCCGTCCTCGCGCGGTACGACTTCCGGGGCCGGCGAACCATCCGCTCGCTGACGATCCTGCCGTTCGTGCTTCCGGGAATCCTCGTCGCCGTCGGCTTCTACGCCACGTTCGGCCACGCGGGGACGCTCAACGCCGTCCTCGGTACGGTCGGCCTCGGGCCGTACCCCTTCATCGAGTGGAACCCGCTCGCGATCGTGATCCTCGCCCACGCGTTCTACAACGCGCCGCTGGTCGCGCGAGTCACCGTCGCCGCCTGGGAGTCCGTCGACGTCCGCGCCGTCGAGACCGCCCGGAGTCTCGGCGCGAGTCGGCGGCGGGCGTTCCTCGACGTCGTCCTCCCGCAGTTGCGTCCCGCGATCCTCACCGGCGCGCTCCTGACGTTCATCTTCACGTTCATGACGTTCCCCATCGTCCTCGCGCTCGGCGGCCTGCAGCTCGCGACCGTCGAGGTCTGGATCTACGATCGCGTCAGTCGACTCGACTTCACCGAGGCGGCGACGCTGGCCGTCCTCGAGACGGTGCTCTCGCTCGCGCTGACGTACGCCTACCTCCGCTACGAGTCCGCCCAGTCGGGCCTCTCGCGGGCCGGCGCTTCACCACCCCCGCGCGAGCCACTGTTCCCCGACTGGCGCCGCGCGCTCTCACCGCGCCGCCTCGCGATCGTCGGTTACGGCCTGCTCGCGCTCGTCGTCTTCGTCGGCCCGCTCGCGAGCCTCGTCCTCGGGGGGTTCACCGACGGGGGCGGATTCACCCTCCGTCACTACGCGTTCCTGCTCGAACGCCAGGTCGAGGGCCAGTCGTTCCAGACGCTGCCGCTGCCCGCCATCCGGAACTCGCTCGTCTTCGGCGCGGGGACGCTGCTGGTCGCCGTGCCGATGGGCGTCGTGATCTCGGTTGTGACGACGCGGGCGGGCCGCGGCGGGACGCTCGTCGACGCGCTCGCCATGCTCCCGCTGGCGGTCAGCGGGATCGTCTTCGGGATCGGGCTCCTGGAGGGGCTGGTCTTCGGCATCGCGCTGCCCGGCGGGTGGCGGCTGCAACTGACCGGCGGCGTCGCGATCGTCGCCGCCCACGCCGTCGCCGCCTACCCGTTCGTCACCCGGAACGTCTCGCCGCTGCTTTCCTCGCTCGACCCCGCGATGGTCGAGTCAGCGCGGGCCCTCGGCGCCTCCCGAGTGCGAGCGCTTCGCGACGTCGAACTCCCGCTGATCGCCTCCGGCGTCGTCGCCGGCGCGGCCTTCGCCTTCGCCATCTCGATCGGCGAGTTCTCGTCGACGGTGATATTGGCGAGCGGGAGCGACGCCTACACCATGCCCGTCGCCGTCGAACGCTACCTGGGTCGCCGGTCCGGCCCCGCGCTCGCCATGGGGACCGTCCTGCTGGCCGTCACCGCGGTCAGCTTCGTCGTCGTCGATCGCGTCGGCGGGAGGTTCGAGCGATGACCGAACTCCGCCTGGAGGGCGTCACGAAGCGCTACGGAGCGGGGCCGAAGTCGGGGTCGGGCGGGGACTCGGGGACGGGAGCGGGGGGAACGGTGGCAGACGCGGATTCGGGAACGCTCGCGCTCAGGAACGTCGACCTGACGATCCGCGACGGCGAGTTCTTCACTCTCGTCGGCCCCTCCGGCTGCGGGAAGACGACGACGCTGCGGACGATCGCGGGGTTCGAGGACCCGACGAGCGGTCGCGTCACGTTCGACGGCGGGGACGTGTCCGGTCTGGCGCCCGAGGGTCGCGACGTCGGCGTCGTCTTCCAGAGCTACGCGCTCTTTCCGCACATGACCGTCGGCGAGAACGTCGGCTACGGTCTGCGATTTCGCGACCCGCCAGCGGGGACGTCCCGGGAGGAACGCGTCGCCGAGCTGCTCTCCCTCGTCGACCTCGACGGGCTGGGCGATCGGGAGCCCGACCAGCTCTCCGGCGGGCAGCAACAGCGCGTCGCCCTCGCCCGGGCGCTGGCGCCGGAACCGTCGCTGCTCCTGCTCGACGAACCGATGAGCGCGCTCGACGCCCGCCTTCGGGAATCGCTGCGCCGCCAGGTCAAGCACATCCAGTCCGACCTCGGGATCACCACGGTCTACGTCACCCACGACCAGGCGGAGGCCCTGGCCATCTCGGATCGCCTCGCCGTGATGCGCGATGGTCGGATCGAACAGATCGGGACGCCCCGGGAGGTGTACCGAACGCCGGCGACACGGTTCGTCGCCTCGTTCGTCGGCGACAACACCGTCTTCGACGGCGAGATTGTGGATGGCCATATTCAGGGATCCTCGCCAGCCGGGACGGAGGTCGCCGTCGGCGACCGAACGTTCGAGCTGGCGGACGTGCCCGCGAACGCCGATCGAGTCACGTTCTGCGTCAGGTCCGATGCGCTCTCGCCGTCCGTCGACCGGAATCAACTGCGTATCACCGTCGAGACGACCGAATTTCTCGGCGATCGCGTCCGCGTCCACGGCCGATGGGACGGACGGTCCATCGTCGTGACTCTCGACGACTGGGTCGAGTACGGGCGAACCGGTGATGACGAAACAGTCGGGGAGGCACGGAACGCTGGCGACGAGCTACTGATCGGGTTCGAGCCGACGGACGCGCACGTGATCGACCGCGAGTGACGGTAGTCTGGACGTCGCGCCCCGGACGTCGGCCTCACGGGTCGATACGCCGCTTTCGCGGACTGTCCGGCAGGAGTACTTTAGGTGCTCGCCGCGAAGCCCGATTCACCCATGCACGTCGGTATCATCTCCGACACCCACGACGACGTCGAGGCGGCCCAGCGGGCCCGAACCGTCTTCGAACACGACGGCGTCGAGGTGGTGATCCACTGCGGCGATTACGTCGCTCCGCCGACGCTCTCGGCGTTCGAGGGCGTCGAGGTCCACGGCGTCCTCGGGAACAACGACGGCGAGATCGGCGGGCTCCACGCCGCGTTCGACGCGCTCGGAGAGGGCAGCGAACTCCACGGTCGGTTCGCCGAACTCACGTTCGACGGCGTCTCCTTCGCGGTCCTGCACGGGGAGTCGACGGCCGAAGTGGACGCGATCGCGGCGAGCGAGACGTACGACGTCGTCTGTTACGGCCATCACCACGAGCGCGAGCACCGCGAGGTCGGCCGAACGGTCGTGCTCAACCCCGGCGCGCACTACGGCCGGGTCCCCCCGGATCACCGGACGGTCGCCGTCGTCGACACGGAGACCGAGGCGGTCGGGTTTCGGGAGGTCTGACAGGACGGTCGTCCGTCGGTTACGGCGGTTCGCGAGGCCGATTTGTGACCGACTGTTACCAGGCGCGACCGATCTACTGGTAGGTTCTATTCCCGCCCGCGACGTACCAGAAGCGGATGTTCGCGTCGTTCGGCGGTTCCACCGATCCCGGTCGCCCCGCTCCCGGTCGAACACCCGCGATCCTCAGATTCGACTAGGTATGGGGTTAGGTCCATAGATTTATCTCTATGGAGGCACTACCATAGGTCGACGGATGGCGTCCTACACGACCATCGAAGACTGGCAGGCTGTCGAAGGCGGTCACGTCGTGGATGTGACCATCCGACAGACGGAGGACGAGAACTATCCGTGCGGGTGGGATTACAGCCTGCATCTCGGGGAAATCGGCGGCGACACCCTCCTTCGATACGACAACGCACACGAACGGACGAAGGGGCACGAGCGCCACACGCGGAACGACGTCGAACGCATCGAGTTTCCTGGGATGTTGACGCTGTATGACCGCTTCAAGCGCGAGACCGAGGAACTGTCGCCCATCTCGTGGGACCGGCTCGCGTAGGACGCCTCCAGGAGCGACTATGCCCACACTCAAAGTCACTGTCGGTGAACGCGACCGTCTCGACCAGCGTACGCGCAGCCGCATCGAGGCCGCCCAGGAGGGGGAAGACCTCGAGCCGGCCCAGCCGGTATTGAACTTCGACTCGTACGGAGCACTCAGCCGGCTGCTCAGTCCGAAGAATCTGGAACTGCTCGAGGTGATTTCCGAACACGAGCCCGGGAGCATTCGCGACGCTGCCGAGCTGGTAGATCGCGACTACAAGCAGGTCCATCGCAATCTCACCGAGCTCGCGGACATCGGCGTCATCGAGCTCGAAGGCGGCGGGCCGGGCCAAGCGAAGGAACCGAAGCTGTCGTACGACGGGCTCGAAATCGACATCCCGTTCGCCCGATCGAACGGAATCGCCGGTTCAGCAGCGCCATAGCCCTGCCTTCGCTCGATTCGTTCGACCGACGCGTCGTCTCCGAATCGGCAGGCCCGATCCACGGTCCCGGGACTGGCCCGCTCCTCGCACGGCTCAAAACGGTCTGCATTCGCGAGGGCTGACAGGACGGTCGTCCGTCGGTTACGGTCGATCGAGAGTCCCGCCCGCTGGTGGTCGGGCACCTCGTCCACCGCATTGCAACACGGCGAATGGCGAATCACTCGGTTCGCGACGGGTCCGGTTCGGGATCGGTCACGAACGCGAGCAAGTCGTCGGCGTCGGTCTCGAGACCCTGCCGGGAGAAAAACGAGGCGACGTTGCGACAGTCGCGCTCGAGGAAGCCCCGGCTGTTGGGGTGGTGGACGGTGACGGCCTGGCCGAAGTCGATGACGACCAGCTGGCCGTCCTGGAAGACGACGTTGTACTCGCTCAGGTCGCCGTGGACGATGCCCGCCGCGTAGAGCCGGCGCATGTACTCCCGGAGGACCTCGTAGGCCGTCTCAGGATTCTCGACGTGGACCTCGCCGAGACGCTTGGCTCGCCCGGAGGCATCGTCGATGTACTCCATGACGAGGACGTTTCGCTCGGTCGCGATCGGATCGGGGACGCGCACGCCGGCCCGTTTCGCCCGTTTCAGATTGGCGAACTCCTTTTTCACCCACGCGAGGACCACGTCCTTCTTCTTCCCGCCGAGGCCCTCGAATCGTGGGTCGCCCTCCAGGTAGTCGCGCATCTGCCGGAAGTTCGAGGCGTTGATCCGGTAGATCTTCACCGCGACCTCCGTGTCGTCCGGCCCGAGCGCCTGGTAGACGTTCGCCTCCTTGCCCGTCGAGATCGGCCCGCCGAAGGCTTCCACGTGACCGTCCTGGACGAGTTTGTAGAGCGCGGCGAAGGTCGCGTCGTCGAAGACCGACTGCTCGACCTTGAACTGGTCGGCGTCGGTGAGCCGTTTCCGGAACTGGTCGAACTCGCGATCGCGCTTGCGAGCGATGCGATCGGCCTCCGTGTCGGAGACGTCGATCTCCTCCCACTCGTCGCCCGCGACCTCGCTCGCGTCCGTTTCGACCAGACCGTACTCCTCTCCCATTCAATCGGCCTAGCCGCGCGACGGGCTAAAGCGTTCGCCATCGTTCACGTCGACGAGCGGCGAAAATCGGGGCCGGGTGGCTTCGATCGATCGCGCCCCAGAGCTCCGGCCGGTCGAGTCATCGGGTCGATCACGTCACGGCGTTAGTCGCTCGATCGACCGCCAGGTGATTCCCTCGCCGGGATCGTCAGGATGTGCGGGCTCGTCCGCGACGATCGCGACGACCAGCGTCTTCCTGACGCCGTGGGCCAGGCGGACGTCGAGCGAGAGGTCGCGCGGTTCGAAGACGTGCGAGGACGGAACGACCCGGATCAGGTGCGCGGAGTGACCGAGGTCGTCGACCGACTCGACGTCGGCGTAGGTTCGAAAGTCCGCGCCGAACTTGTAACCCGTCTTGGGGACGACGCCGCGCTCGCGGAGGGTCCGGTACACCCGGCGCCGGCGGGCGAACCGATCACCCTCGACGGCGAGACCGCGATCCGCCACGTCGCGAGGGTCGAGATCGATCGCGCCGAGGCGAGCGAGGTACGTCGCTTCGAGCAACGAACACTGGATGGCCGGGCGGTCGCCGTCGTACTCGCGCCCGTCGAGCGGCTGGCCGAAGAACGTTCGTTCGTAGAGCGCTTCGGGCGGATTCCAGACGATCACGCGGTCGGTGAGGAGATCGGCGTCGGCCGGTTCGGTGCCGACCTGCTCGATACCGGCTGCGTCGGCGTCGGCCGGCGCCGCGTCGGCCACTCCCGGCCCCCGTTCGGCGACGCGGGCGCTATCGCCCTCGATCGACGGCGCCGCGAGTTCGAAGTACGTGGGCTCGCTCTCCTCGTCGACGACCGCCAGGACGCCGGGGTCGAGGTCGCTCGCGGCGACGTCGGTCCGCTCGCCGACGACCCGCAGGGCGTACGCGAGGTCGCCGTCCCCCGGCCCCTGTCCGCGCGGGTAGACGGCGAAGTCGGTCCGGTCCGTGACGTCGTCGAAGCGCTCCGGCGAGATCCAGGGCTCGCGCGCCGGCGAGAGGTAGAGCCCGCGCGATCGCAGGTCCGCGTAGACGAGATACCGGACGGCGAAGTTCGTGCCCGGTTCGCGCGCGACGAACGCCCGAAAGTCGAGCGCCGACGCCTCGTCGTCCTCGACCCGGATGCCGGTCAGATTGTCCGTGTAGAGGAGGTGCGCCGCTTCCACCGGCGAGAGCGCGATCTCGTTGCCCGAAAGGGGATAGCCGTACCCGCGCGCGTCGTGGAATCGCTGTCGCGCGTCGGCCCCGACGCGGACGACATCGCCGTCGAGGACGCCCTCGAGTGCCATGGTCGAGCCTGGCTGCCGTCGCACAAAGGGATGTTGGAACGTCCGGGGGCGATCCTGGGGATGGGTTCGACAGCCGGGCCACCGACCGGTGTCGTGGTCGGGTGACCGGTCGTGCTCGCTCGTCCGATCGGTCATCTCACTCCGCCACCGTCGGCCTCGCCGCGCGATCACAGCCCGCGTCCAGACATCGACGGCCGGAACCCGTATCGAAGGCGGGGAGGCCGCACGGACACCGGCCGTCGAGAACACCGGTCGGGACGACGAAGCCGGTCTCGCAAGTGGGGTAGCGTTCGCACCCGGCGATGAGGCCGCCGCGTCGGAGGATTCGCAGGTCGCCGTCGCACTCGGGACACTCCCACTCGCGATCGAACGCCTCGCGAACGGCGTCGTCGAGCGACTCGCAGTCGCGATCCAGACAGATATCGAACGCGAGGCCGCGCTCGGCGCGGATTCTGGGCAGGCCGCAGTCGCAGGACTCCTCGCGAACCGTCGCGTCGTCGGGGATCGCGTACCGAACGCCGCAATCGAGACATCGGACGTCGCCCGCCCGGATCAAGGTCCCGTCGCACGTCCGGCACGTCCCGATCGGATTCCCGGCCGGCGAGGCGTGATAGTTCGAAAAACCGTCGCTCTCGTGCGTGACGATCCGAAGGAGCTGGTCGTCTTTCTGAGCGACGAGTGAGAAGCCGCCCGAGTGGTCGCTGGCGACGCTGTCGGCCCGCGTGAGCCAGGCGACGGGCTGGTAGCCGTCGACGTCGTGGACGAGAACCGTGTTGTCCGGCTTGACGACGGTCGTCACCCGGCCGCGATACTCCGTTCGATCGGCTCCCTCGAAGAGGACGGTGCAGTCGCCGGCGAGGACTCGAATGGTGTCTTCGAGCATGAGGACTCTGGCCGCGACCTGGTATATAAACTCGCGGACGATCCGTGGACGCGGCGGTCGATAGCTCGCCGGGACGGCCCCGGTACGTGTTTCGCAGACGGCCGTCAGGCGCGATTCCGGCGGCGGGACAGGAGGGAGACCCAGAGCAGCGCGAGGATGGCGGCGGCCGCACCGAACCCGGGGATCGGAGACCCGCCGTCATCGTCGTCGCCATCGCCGGGCGTTTCATCGTCTGCGTCGCCGTCGTCCGGCGGCTCATCCGCGGCTTCCCGGACGACCAGAGTGGTGCTCGCGGCGGCGGTTTCGCCGTCGGCGGCGGTGACCGCGAGTTCGACGTCGACGGTTCCGGCGACGTCGAAGGTCTCGGAGACCGTCTCGCCCGCGTACGATCGCCCGTCGATGATCCACTCGAACGCGACGAGCTCGCCGGCAGCGTACGAAGAGTTGCCGGCCGAGAACGTCACGGACTCGCCGACGGTCGCCGGGTCGGGATCGATCTGGATCGCGGCCGTCGGCGGGGTGTCACCCGACGACTGGTCGTCCTCGTCGTCATCGTCACCAGTATCTCCGTCGTCTCCGTCGCCATCGTCTCCGTCGTCATCACCGCTATCGCCGTCGTCATCCTCATCGTCACCGTCATCGTCGTCAGCCTCGGTGACTGGCACGGTCACCGTCGTCTCGTCGCTGGATCCGTCGTCGTCCGTCACGGAGAGCGTCACCGCGTGCGTGCCGGCCGCGTCGAACGCGGTGGTCGCGGTGGCGCCGACCGCGTCGATCCTGCCGTCCCCGTCGAAGTCCCACTCGTGGGCCGCGATGGAGCCGTCCGGGTCGCTCGAGTGAGACGCGTCGAAGGTGACCTCCTCGCCGACGGTCGGGTCGGACGGGGCGTAGTCGACGGCGGCGACCGGCGGTCGATTCGTCGCCGCGGATTCGATCTCCAGGTACTCGATCCCGTTGACGGCGAGGACCTGTCGGGAGCTGACGGCCGCCGCGTGCGCCGTCGCCGCACCGCCTTCGTCTTCGACGTCGGCGGTGATCTCGTAGGAGATCGCGTGGACGCCGGCCGCGTCGGCCGGGACGTCGATCGAGAGGCGGGCGTCGGTGCCGCCGGTTTCGAGGGCGACGGCCGTGCTGGCGTTCGCGATCGCCTCGCCGGACTCGTCGACGAGCGTCCCGGTCACCGTCGCGAGGACGTCCCGCGACGGCGCGAGTTCGAGTTCGAGGTCCACCGTCTCCCCGCCCCGGTACTCGTCCGCACCGAATCGGGCGCCGGTCACCCGGGCCCCGTAGCCGTCGACGTCGAACGGGTACGAGCGGGTCTCGTTCTCGAAGGCGTAGTGGACGTAGTAGGTGCCCGTCCGCGACGGGGGCACCTCGAATTCGAACGTTTCGTCGACGCCATCCGTGACGTTCGCGCTCCAGGAGTTCCAGGGTGCGGCGAGAACCAGCTCGCCCGACGCGCGCGGTTCGACCGTGACGGTGACCGACTCGCCCGGTTCGTACCGGTCCGCGTCGGTGTACAGCGTCACGTTCCCCGTCCGCTCGTGTGCGTACCGGCCGTCGATGTGCAGCGACCGCCCGTCCGCGTGGTAGACCCCGAAGAAGATCTTCTCGTCGGTGCCCTCGGTGATCGGCACGTCGACGGTGACCGTCTCGGACGCCCCGCCGCCGAGCGAGAGGTCGGTGCGCTCGTCGAATCCGTTGAACTGCGTCCGCGCGAACAGGTCGATGGTCGTCGGGCGCTCGTTCGTGATCGAAAGCGTCAGCGTGGCGTTCTCGCCCACCTCGTAGGCCGGCCGGTCGAGGGTGGCGCTGACGCTCACGTTCGCCCCTGCGACGTCGAACGTCGTCTCGCCCGTCGCGAGGAGCGCGCCGCCGTCGTCGGCGAGTTCGTACGACGCGTCGTAGGCACCCGCCTCGACGTCGTCGGCGATCGGGACGTCGACGCGCAGTGTCCGGCGCTCGCCCGGGGCCAACCAGGCGGCGTCGCGCTGGACCGCGCCACCCTCGGACATCCCGGTGGCGCTGACGGCCAGGGCGACTCGCCCCTCGGCGTCACCCGCGTTGTACACCGTGTAGTTCCACGTCGCCAGCTCGCCGAGTTCGAACGTCTCCCGGCCGGGCGTGGCCTCGAGTTCGAACTGCGGGCCTCGAACCTCGAACGGTTCGGCTACCCGCGCGAGGATGTCGTCGCCCGCCGTCGCCTCGATGGAGACGTCGTACGCGCCTGGCCGGACGCTGGCCGGAATCGGGACGGTCACGGTCACGCTGTCGGTCTCGCCGGCGGCCACGTCGAAGCCGCGCTCGGCGCTCGACACCGTCGTGTCGGCGACGATCGTCCCGTTCAGGTCGTTCGACCCGACGTTCTCGACGGCGAGATCCATCTCGAGGGTGCCGTCGGTGGCGTTCGCCGGCACGTCGGCCGAAAGGACGAGCTGGTCGCGGTCGCGCACCTCGACAGTCGCGTCGCCGGTTTCGAACGGGGTCTCGTACGCGAGGGTGTGCGTGCCCGCTTCGAGGTCGAACGCGACCGATCCGTTCGCGTTCGCGCCCGCGGCGACGTACACCGTCTCGCGTCCCGTCTCGTTGCCCACCGCGAATTCCACGTCAAACGTCGCGTCGAGTTCGCCGGTGTTCTCGACGGTGTAGGGGACGACGATCGTTCCCGGGGCGTAAACGGCCGCGGGTGAGACGGTCGTCGCGGCGGACTCGCCGACCGTCACCGTCTCGGTGAGCGTCGCCTCGACGTCGCCGGAGACGACGATCGTGAACGTGGTATCGTCGGCGATCGCCGTCTCGTCGGTCACCCGGGTTCGCTCGCCGGGTTCGAGCGTCACCGTTTCGATCGTCCCGACGTCGGGATCGACCGCGACGGTGAGATCGACCGGGACGTCGCCGTCGTTCTCGAGTTGCGCCCCGACGGGGAACGGTTCGAGACCCACTACCTCGGGCGCGACGGCCGTCGCGTCCACCGACGGCTCGGCCACCGCGACCTCGTCGTCGATCCTGACGTCCCCGGCGGTCGCGGCGAGCGTGAACGGCCCGTCTGCGACCGTGGTCAGCGCGTAGTCGTGACGCTCGTCGGCGCCGAGGGTGACGGTCGCCTCGTGGATCGGCGTCCCGTTTTTCTCGATCGCGAGATCGTACGTCTCGCTCGCGGCGCCGTCGTTGGTGAGCGCGCCCTCGATCCGAACGGTGTCGCCCGTCGCGTACCGTCTCGCGTCGGTGGCCATCGTGAGGGACGTCTCGCCGTCGAGGACGTAGAACGGCGCGTTCGAGGACGCGACCGTCTGGTTGGTCGCCGCGTCGAGCGTGGCGGAGAGGACCCGTTTGCCCTCGCCCTCGAGCTGCGACGCCGGGACCTCGACGTCGACCGTCACCGTTTCGCCCGCGGCGACGTCGATCGATTCCGTCGTCGCCCAGACCACGCGCGAGGCGTTCTCGTCGGACTCGAAGACGAGCGGATTGTGGTCGCCCGCGAAGAGGGATCCGGAGACGGTGTACGGCGTGTTCGTGTCGCCGATCCCGTCGGCGTCGGCGTCCGACCCGTCGTACGTCGCCCAGTAGTTGCCGCCGTAGAACGGCCCGCCGACGACGTTTTCGGCCGATTCGCCGGTGGGCGTCTTCGTCACGTTCCACCGGTTCTCCGACGGGGCGTCACCCCAGTACCCCGCGTGCTCCTCGGCCTCGGCGTCGGCCGCCGGGTTGTCGAAGTAGTTGTCGTAGAGGAGGTTGTCGAACGACTCCGCCTCGAGATACGCGCCGTGGACGGCGTTGTCCGTCACGTAATTCCGGGTAAACAGGTTGTTTCGGGCGTGGGTGAAGTGGACGCCGTAGCGGTCGTTTTCGCCGAACGTACTGTTCGTGACGTTGTTGTGCGACCCTTGCACGGCGAGTCCGGCTTCGCCGTTGGCGGTCGCCGTAAGGTTCGAGAGAGTAGTGTATCCGGCATTGTAGATGTGGAAGCCGGATTCGCCGTTGGCGTCGGCCGTACTGTCCGATATCACGTTGTCGTCCTCCGTTATTCGAATCCCGTACTCGTCGTTGTTGGACGACGTGACGTTCCTGAATTCGTTTCCGCTCGCACTGACGTAGATGCCGCGAGCGTTGTACGCTGACGTTACGTTAGTCAGGAGATTCCCCGTCGCGGACCCGAAGTAGATGCCAGTTGCGTCGCTGTGATTCGAGACGGTGACGTTGGTGACCGTACTGGCGGTGACGTCGGTGTTGAGGTAGATCCCGTAGTGGCCGTTTCCGTCGACCGTCACGTCGGACAGTTCGGTCGCATCGGCCGCGTAGAGGTAGATCCCGTCCCCGGCGTTGCCGGAGACGTTCGCGTCGCGGATCGTCGTTCCGCTCGATTCGCTGACGGAGATCCCACCGTCGTATATACTGGTCCCCGTGTCCGCGACGGTCGCGTTCGAGATCGTCGTGTTCGTCGACCCGCTCACCTCGATCCCGTTGTTCCGCCACGAGGAGACGACGGCGTTGCGCACCGTCGTCTCGCTCGAGAAGAGGACGGCCGCCTGCGCCGGGGCGTCGACGGTGACGTTACTCGAGTTGACGATCCACGTCTGCCGCCCCGGGACGTCGATATCGACGTCGTGTTCGTCGAAGAGGTACGTCAGCGGCTCGCCCCGGACCGCGTTGCTCTCGTCGATGTCGTGGTCGTAATCGGTCGGTCCCGGGTTCGAGTACGAACCGAAGTCGAAGGCGAGTCCGGCGTGTGCCAGCGTGTTGTTCCGCATCGTCACCGGGTCGCTATCGGACAACTGGACGTCGACGGTATCGCCGGCGAGCACGTTGTCGGTCAGGACCGTCCCGCCCGCGTAGCTGTCGACGACGATGCCTGTCGCACTCTCGCGCACGACGTTGCCGGAGGCGGTCCCGTCGGGCGACTGAATGCGGATCGCGTACTCGCCGGCGCCGGTGACCTCGTTGTCCGCGACGAGGCCGCCCGTGATGCCCGTATTGATCCCGATTTCGGCACCGCTCACGTTGTTTCTCGCGACGGTGGAGTGGTCACCGTTCGCGCGGATCCCCGTTCCGGCCGCGACGAACGCGCGACTGTCGGCGATCGTCGAGTCCGCGGTTCGCACGAAGATGCCGGTCCCGTCGCTCCCGGTGGTCGTCACGTTCTGGACCGTGACGTTCGATGCGCTCCAGGAGGCCTCGACGTCGATGCCGCGATCGTACCCCCGGACGGTGCTATCGCGGATCTCGCTGTTCGAGGTTCGATCGAAGGACACCCCGGTCCCGTATCCGCCGAACGAACCACGTTCGTCCAGGGCGAGGTCAGCGACGGTCACGGACTCGCCGCCGACGATATCCACGTCCCGATCGCCCGATCTCGTCTCAGTGCCGGCGGTGACGTTTCGGACGGAGAACCCGCCGACGTTTCGCGCGTAGATGCTGCCGCGACGGTTCGCCGAGAACCTGCTGTCCGTCACGGAGGTTTCGTTCGCGTACGTCGCCGGACCGGACTGCGAAGCCCCGAGCACGGCGAGCCCGTACGCGTTTCCGTTCGACGTCACATTCGAGACCGTCGTCCCGTCGGAGTGGGCGACGAACACGCCGAAGTAGGCGTCAGCCGAGGCGTTCAGGTCGCGTAGTTCGACGCCCTCTGACAGGACGGCCGCGGCGGTTCCGTCGCCCGTGACCGTCACGTCAGTCGCGTTGAGCAGCCACGCCGCGCCGCCGTCGAGGACGATCTGTCCGCCGGTCTGATCGACCAGATACTGGAACGGACCGCCGTCGACGGCGTTGCTCCCGTCGATGTCGTGCTCGTAGTAGCGTCGATCCGGCACCGATCCCGGCTCGTACGGCGGGACGCCGTCCTGATGGCCGTTGATGTGGATGCCGTTCGAGACGAGGTCGTTGCTCCGAAGCGTCGCGTTCACGGTCCGGTCGAGGAGGATACCGAATCCGTCGCTGCGCTCGATCGCGTTGTCCGCGAGCGTCGCGTTCGCGGCGGTGACGCGGATCCCGTGATCCTCGACCTCGCGGATCGTGTTGTTCGCGATCGTCGCGTTCGGGGCGTGGACGAGGATCGCTTCCCGGTCCGTGCCGACGAGCGTGTTGTTCTCGACGACCGTGTCCGTCGACCCCGCTTCGATCGTGATGCCGTCCGCGTCGTTACCGTACGTATCCGTCTGGTAGAACGCGTTGTCGGCGATCGTGTTTCGCACCGATCGCGTCCCGGGCTCGTTGCCGTACGAACTCGAGACGAGTTCGACGCCGCCCGTCTTTCCGAAGGTGTTGGCCCTAAGGACGTTGTCGCTCGCGTTTTCGAGCGAGATCGTGTACTGCGCATCGAGATCCCCGAACGCGTTCCCCGCGACGAGGTTGCCGTTCGAGTGGCTGAGGTCGACGCCGCTACCGTCTTCGAACGCGTTCCCCTCGATGCGGACGCCGGTCGACGCGTTGACCGATAGCGGCTCTCGAATCGTACTGTTCGTGATCGCGACGCCGTCGACGGCCTCGAGGATGACGTCGAACCGCACGTTCTCGATCGTGGCGTTCTCGACGACCACGTCGTTCGCCGCGACGTACAGCCCCCGCTCGCTCGTCGGCGTTTCCGAGTCCGCGCCGACGTCGCGAACGGTCGAGTCCCGAATGGACACCGTCGCGCCCGGGAGCGCGGTGAACGAGTACTCGGTCGGATTCCACCCCTCGTCGTGACTCGTGATGGTCGATCCGTCGAACGCGTCGAGCGTCCCGCCGTCGCGGACTTCGACGCCGAACTCGCCCTCGCTGGCGACGTCGAATCGCAGCGTGGCGTTCCGCATCGTCACCGACCCGTTGGCGTCGATCACCAGCGACTCGTTGAGCACGATCACTTCGTCCTCCCAGACGACGTCGTCGGTGATCGTCCCCGGCACGTCGACCCAGCGCGCGACCGAGCTATCGAGTTCCGTCGCCGTCGGGCCGTCACTGCCAGTTGCGGCGACGCTGTCGCCTCCGTCCGAAGCGGAGGTGACGGCTCCCGTCGCGATCGAATACATCCCGGACGTCGCTATGGTCTGCTCGACCCACGACGTCCCGTCGACCCACGACGACCGGACGCCGTCGAGGCGTGCACTGTCATCGATCGCACGCTCCGTCGAATCCGCCTCCGGCGCGCTCGCGGCGATTCCGTCCGCAGCCTCGCTCGCGTCCGACCCCTCGCTCACCGACGGATCCGCGATCTCGAGGCGGAGTCGACCGTCCGCGATCGCAGCGCCGTTGTTCGCGATATCGGCGGAGACCGTGACGGTGTCGCCGGTCCCGTAGACGTCCGCGTCGGTCCCGGCGGTCGCGTCGGCGTCGAGTCCGTCGACCGCCACGACGTCGATCGTCTCGAAGGAGGCGCCCGTGGTCCCGTCGGTGCACGACGAGGTGACGAAGTATCCGCCGCTGACCGCCTGATCGGGGATCCGGACCGTCGTCGTCGCGGTCTCCCCGGCCAGAACCGTGTCGGCCAGTTGCCCCTCGTCGAGTCGGATTCCTTGCGGGCCGATCAACTCGAACGCGCACGCGGCGTCGGTGTCGACGCCGCCGCGATTCCCGACGACGATTTCGACGTCGGTTCCGGCCGCGGCCGTCTCGTCGACGCGATCGAACACCAGCTCGGAGTCGGGGACGACGAACGAGTACGTCTCCGTCAGGTTCGACCCGTCGACGAGCGTCACCGCCACGTCGTGCTCGCCTGCCTGAATGTCGGCGGGCAGCGGAACGACCACGGTCACGTACTCGCGGTCGCCGGGGGCCAGTTCGACCGTCCGAACGGTCTCGAAGTCGGCCGCGGGTGCGGTGACGACCGCGTCGAAGGCGGTTTCGAACCGGCCGCGGTTCGAGATCGTCGCGTTCAGTGCCGCGCTCTCGCGCTGGCGATAGCGGGCTCGATCGAAGTCGGCGTCGACGGCGTGGTCGTTCTCGAGCGACCAGCGACGCTCGAATCGGCTGGCGCCGGCGTCGAGCACGTACAGCAACGTGTGCGTCCCGAACGAGAGGTCGTCCACGTCGACCTGGAACGCGACCGTCTTCGTCTCGTTGCGACCGACGTCGCTCGTCGCCGCGTCGGACCAGACCACCGTTCCCGCCGGATCGACCAGCGAGACGTCGACGAGGGCGTCGTCGAACGGCGCCGTGTCCACGTTTTCGACGGTGAACGCGAGATCGCTCGACGCGCCGATCGTCTCGGGAATCGACGCGTCGAACGCCAGGCCGAGGGGAACGTCGAACCCGGTCGTCTGGAAGCCGATCTTCTCGCCCCGGGCGTCGAGGACCTCGGTGACGACCGAGTACCGCCCGTCGACGGTCGGGGACGGGAGCGCGTAGGCGTAGGAGAGCGTCGTCGACCCGTCGACGGAGCGCACCGTCTCGTTCCGGAAGTGGAGCGACCGATCGGCCGCGACGATCCTGGTCACGACGGTGGCGTTCTCGACGCCGGTGCCCGAGAGTTCCACGTCGACGGGGACCGTCTGCCCGCCGGTGTACGTCTCGGCGCCCGCGGACATGGTCACGGCCACCGACGGTTCGAACGTGTAGAATCCGCGGCTCGCTCGACCGACGAGGTCCAGTTCGCCGTTTCGTTCCTCGGCGTACTCGAGCCAGAGGCGATCGCGCCCGTCCGCGTTGACGACCGGTATCTCGACGGTGAACGTCGCCTCGTCGTTACCGCCGCCGTTCGGCCCGAGCTGGAGTTGCCTGGTGAGGTTGCTCGTCTCGCCGGGGTGTGTGCCGCCCGATCCGTAGACGGACGCGTTACCGTATCGCGCGTTGTGCGGGAAACTCCACCACAGCGTGACGTTTTCCTCTCGGTCTCCGCGGTTGTGCGCCGTGATCGTAAACGCCGCGTTCGATCCGAGCGCGTACCGCTCCGCGTCGCTGTTGATCGAGACGGAGACGTTACTGTCGCTCGCGCGCCAGCCGTCGTCGCCGTCCTCGTACCGCGTGATCGCGAGGCTGTCGCGTTCGACGACACGTTGAACCGGCCCGTGCGCGTCGGTCTCGAAGACGTACTCGAGGTCCCAGATACCGTACTGTGCGTCCGTCGGAATCGTCAGCGCGGCGCTCAGGTTCGCCGTCGACAGCGCCGCGACGGGGTCGGTCACCGTGACCGAGTCGACGATATCGCCGTCCGGATCGCGCACCCTGATATCGGTGCGCTCGACGGCGAGATCGACGTAGCTCGTCGCCTCGACGTGCAGGTCGACGTCCTCGCCGCGATTGTACGTCGGTATGTCGTCGTGCGATCGCGCCCAGCGGATCGTATCCCTGAGGATCCGCTCGTCGGCGCTACTGGCAGCATGGTGTCCGTACGCCCAGTCGGAGTAGGCGGTCGTCGCGATCACCTGGCCGGCACCCCGGTCGTAGGCGAGCATCGCCGGCTGGGCGTTCTTCGTGCGCGTCAGGAGGATCTCGGCGTTCGAGGGGTAGTCGGTGAAGTAGCCGTCGACGTTCAGCGAACTCTCCCCGCCGACCGCCTCGGAGGCGAACGCCGGGCAGGTCGCGTCGATCCCGACGGAGTCGAACTGACAGCTCTGATCTTCGAGCCACCCGTACGCGGCGAGGTCTCCGGGAACCGGACCCCAGTGGTAGCCCCGCTGCTGGGGCATGACCAGGAGCGATCCGCCGCCGTCGACGTACGCCTCGAGTTTCGCTTCGAAGGTATCGAGCGCCGTCAACCCGGTGAGCGACCCGCTCGGGAGGATCAACAGGTCGTACGCCGCGAGTTCCTCGGCCGGCACCGTCCAGGACACCGAGTCGTACGGCAACTCCTGGTCGGCGAGGAAGTCGCCGAACTCGTCGGCGAATCCCCGATCGAGCATCGCGATCGAGCCGTCGTCGTAGCCGTACGCGGGGATCGATGCGTCGTCGGTTCGCGCGGCGTAGCGTCGCACGGAGACGTCGTGGTTGTCGTCGGGGTGGTCGCCGCCCGGCGGTCGCGCGCTGGGCCCGTCGCCCAGCGGCGGCTCGTCGTCGTCTTCGTTGCAGCTATCGCACTCATCGACGCAGGAACACTCCGAATCGGCGATGTCGATCCTGACGAACAGCGTCACGCCCGCGCCGGCGCCGGCGGTGACTCCGGTCTTCGCGGAGCCGGCACCGCCGCTGTAGCCGCCGGAGCGGGTATCGCCGCAGGCGAACGCGCCGACTTCGACGCCGGCCGCCGCTTCGAGCTGGCCCGCGATACCGCCGCAGACGATCGTCATGCCGGGGAGCGATTCCCCGCACGTCGGGCCGCCGATCACGAGCGGCATCGCGCCGATCTCCGCTTTGATCGCGCTCAGTTCGACGTTCAGGCCGTAGGTGGTGATGGTGCCGCTGATCGAACACCCCTGCCCGGTGTCTCCGTTACTGAGCGACCCGCTCATGTCACCCTTGCTCGCGATCGAGATCACGCCCAGTTTGCCCGGCGACACGCCGCCGAGCGTGACGCCGCCGTCCCACGTGGCGAAGCCGAACGGATCGGTGTAGGTAGCCGGGTTGTTGTCGGCGTAGACGTACTGGTTGACCCCGGCGACCGTCCCCGCCGGGTCGCCGCGCGTGAACCGTCCGACCTCCGGGTCGTGGTAGCGCTGGCGGTTGTAGTAGAGGTTCACCGCCGAATCGAACGGCCTGGCGGCGAATCTGTAGGGGTTCGCGACGGACTCTTCGGCGTGCCGGACGGCCCCGAACGCCTCGTACCGGTACCGGTTCGCGACGCCGCCGGCGGCGTCGGTCACCGCTCGCACGTCGTTTCGCGCGTCGATGTGGTAGAAGTACGCCTCGTCGCTGTCTTCGTCGTAGCGTGCGATCGGCGTGTCGAGGCCGGCCCCCTGGAGGTAGCCGCGGTCGAGGGCGCCGTCCTCGCCGTACTCGCCGAGCAGCTGGAAGTCGCTGTAGCTGTAGAAGGTGGTCCCGTTGCTCGTCGTTTTACTCGCCCGCTCGCCGTCGGGCAGGTACGTGTACGAGACCGTCTCGCCGTCCGGTAGCAGGACCCGCTCGAGCTGGCCACCCTGACCGTACTCGTACTCGGTGCGCGCGGTGGTCCCGTCCGCTCGCTCGACGGTTTTGACCGCGAGGCTGCCGTTCGCGTCGTACTCGTACGCGGTGTCGCCGGCCTGCAACAGTGTGCCGTCGGCGTCGTAGTCGTAGTCCGTCGTTTCCGTCCCGTTGACGGTCTTCGAGAGTCGGTTGCCGATGGCGTCGTAGGCGTACTCGACGGTCTCGCCCGAGGGGTACGTCGCGACCACCAGGCGATCGAGCGCGTCGTACTCGAACTGCGTGGTCGATCCGGAGGCGTCGGTCACGGTCTCGAGGTTGCCGAGGAGGTCGTAGCCGTACGATTCGTCGAGCACCGTCCCGCCGGACGCGTCGACCGCGCGGAGCGACGCGACGTTCCCGCCCTCGTCGTACGTGTACGTCGTCGTGACGCCGTTCGAGGCGGTCGTCTGCGTCACCCGATCCATCGCGTCGTAGGCGTACTCGAGCCAGGAGCCGTCCACCCCTGTCGCCCGACTGACGCGGTCGGAGGCGTCGTACTCGAACGTGTAGTTGCCGCCGCCGGTCGCGATCGCCACGAGGTTCCCGCGTTCGTCGTACGCGTAGTCGAGATCGGACGTGAACGGCCCGTAATCGATCGTTTCGGACGCCAATCGTCCGCGGGCGTTCAACCGACGGACGAGGTCGTGTTCGTCGGAACGGTACGTGACGACGTCGCCGTCGATCTCGATATCGTATCTCGACTGCCCCACGTTGGACCCGATCGTCGAGAGGGTCGACGAGGTTCCGCTCTCGCCGACGGAGCGGACGATGCCGGTCTGCGTTCCCCGTTCGTCGTAGACGTACTCGAGGACGTTCCCCGCCGGATCGGTGACGTTCAGCAGCGCGTCGCGATCGTCGTAGGTGTACTCGTAGGCGTCCCCCCGCGGGGTCGTCTCCGTCAGAAGTCGACCCACGGCGTCGAACTCGTAGGTCGTCACGGCGCCCGTCGGCTCCGTCACGCCGGTGAGGAATCCGCGGTGGTCGTACGCGTACGTCGTCCGGTGGCCGGCGGGATCGGTCGCCGCCACGCGATCGCCCGTCGCGTCGTACTCGAACGTTCGCTGGGCGCCCGCGGGGTTCGTCACCGCGACGAGGTTTCCGCGATCGTCATATTCGTACGCGGTCGTCCGGCCGGCGGCGTCTGTTTCGCTCGTACGGACTGACAGGTACCGGTCGGTCGTCTCCGTGACGAACCACTCGTAGCCGACCGTCCCGTCGGGCCCGCTTCGCTCGAGCAGGTTTCCGTGCGCGTCGTAGACGAACTCGTACGAGCCGCTCGCGTTCTCCGCCCCGACGAGGTTCAGCTCGTCGTCCCAGGCCCACTCGGCCGTCTCGTCGTCCCACGCCATCGACGCGGGATTGCCGGCCTCGTTCAGCACCACCGTCGTCTCGGTCCCGGTGATGCCGTCGACGTAGGAGACGGAGTCGTTCGCGTAATCGTACGCGAACGTGACGCCGGAGCGCGCACACTGCACCTCGGTCAGACCGGTGCCGACGCGACGGACGCGATCGGAACCCGACTCGTAGTCGACGGTCGTCAGCATGCCCGTCGGGCGCGAGATCTTCCGGAGTTTGTGGTTCTCGAAGTACTCGTAGGTCGTCTCGCCCGACGCGCCGGTAACCGAGACGAGATCCCCGACGTCGTAGTCGTACTGTATGGTTCGACCGAGCGGATCCTCGACCGTCTCGATCCATCCGTCGGCGTCGTACGAGATCGACAGCGCCTGCCCGGCGTCGTCGACGATCCTCGTGAGCGCGCCGTCGGTGTACTCGAGCGTGACGCCGGTTCCGTTCCGATCGGCGGTCCACCGGAGGACGCCCCCCTCGTCGAATCCGAACGTCCGCCCGTCGCTCCATCGAAGCTCGTAGCCGTCGTCGGTCGCGACGAGGCGCGCGTCGAGACCGGCGGGCGTATCGAAGCCGTCGACGGCCGACTGGAAGACGTGTTCCGATCCGTCGCCGTCGACGAAGCGTACGCCGTCGACGAGGACGTCGAGGCGGGCGGCGTACTCGTGCGTCCACCCGAACCCGAGCGGACCGGGTTCGTGACTCGCGCGACTGTTGTACGACCGCGTAAACTCGATGGGGCCGGCGCGAGCGCCGACCGACGCGTCCGTACTCGACCGATAGAGGTTGCCGTTCGCGAGATTGACGCCGTTTCGGTACGTGTACCACGACTCGTAGCCGGTGGTTCCACGATCGGGCACGGCGAAGTCGTCCACCTCGTCGGGCGTCTTCTCACCGAGTTCGGTCGTCGAGGCCGACTCCTCCGACCGATCGCTCGTCGGATCCCCGTTCTCGGCGGCGATTCCGTTTGGCCCGACGCCGACGGGCGTCCCGTCGATCGACGCGGAAGACTCGACCGTCGCCCCGACGGGTACAACCACCACCGAAAGTATCATCAGTACCGAAAAGACGATCGCCGCCGTCCGGTCGCGAGTCGAACCCGTCCGATCGGCGGCACTCACTGGCACTCCCCACAGTTAGTAATTTCCAATAGTAACTTAGTATCGATGGCCCACCCATTATAAGGGGTGTTGGAATTCATGGCCGTACCAGCGCAGGTATCAACGATAAACATATCGATTCGGGCCACTTATTAACTTCGCTAGGTGATGTCGACAAAATCGTAATGAGACGGGCTCACTGGCGCGACGAGACGGACTAACTGGTGCTACGGGACGCACTCACTCGTGCTACGGGACGGACTACCGGTGCACCGGGACGCACTCACTCGTGCTACGGGACGGACTACCGGTGCACCGGGACGCACTCACTCGTGCTACGGGACGGACTACCGGTGCACCGGGACGCGTTCACTCGACGTTCCGTCGATCCGCTGGAACGACAGGCACAACTTAATATTACTCGGCGAATGGAGGACGTGTGATGGGCCGAAACGTGGGTCGTCGGTCGATGCTTCGGACCGGCGGGTGCGTGCTGGCCGCGGCCGTAGCCGGCTGTCTCGCCGACGTCAGACCGACCCGACCGACGGAAACGCCCGCCGATCCGCCGACGGGTCGGAACCCGGACAGTCCAGACGCCGGTCGAACGGATCGGTCGCCGTCCGGACCGTCGCCGGAGGTTCCGGCGGACGATTCGGAGACGGCTGTCGACCCGACGGCCGCCGAATCACTCCTGCTACCCGCCGTCGACGTCGCCGGGTCGCCCGGCGGCCTCGTCGATATCACCCCGAAGAACGTCGTCGTTCTCCTCGATTTTTTCGCGACGTGGTGTCCGCCGTGTACGCCGGAGATGGCGAACCTCCGTCGCGTTCGCGATCGCTTCGATCGCGATTCGGTGTTCGTCGT
The DNA here is from genome assembly GCF_023093535.1 of Halovivax limisalsi. Classification (NCBI taxonomy): domain Archaea; kingdom Methanobacteriati; phylum Methanobacteriota; class Halobacteria; order Halobacteriales; family Natrialbaceae; genus Halovivax; species Halovivax limisalsi. Next base: position 523,265 of record NZ_CP095757.1, on the reverse strand, counting down.
CTCGATCACGCAGGAACGCGACGAACCGGCGATCGAAGATTTCTGGCGCGAACACGACGCGACCTGGCCGGTGGTGATGGACCCCGACTTGCGCGCGACGCTGGCGTTCGGCGCGACGACGATTCCCACGGTCGTTCTCCTCGAACCCGACGGAGGCGAAGCGACCCGCCACACCGGGCTCGTCGGCGAGTCCACGTTGACCGGGGAAATCGAATCGATCCTCGGCGGGGACGGATCGTGACTCGATGACGACGGTAACCCCAGCGGTCCTCTGGTTCGCGTTTTCGGCGGGGGCCGCGACCTTCTTCGCCCCGTGTTCGTACCCGCTGCTTCCGGGATACGTCGCGTACTACGTCGGTGACGCCGACGGTGCCGAGCGGTCCGTCGGCCGACGCCTTCGTCGGGCGGCGGTCGTCGGGATATCGGTGAGCGTCGGATTGGCGCTCGTGTTCGTCTGTCTCGGCGCCGCGATACTGACGGCTGGCGGTCGGCTCACGGAACACGCGGTGACGATCGAACTCGTCGTCGGAAGCGTCGTGATCGTCCTCGGCCTCCGGATGGCCGCTGGTGGATCGGGAAGTGCGTTCACCTCGACGAGCCCGTTCACCCCGCCGTCGATTCAGCTCCCCGCACGCCGTCGGTCGATCGTGGGGTACGTCCTCTTCGGCGTCGTCTACGGCGCCGCGGCGGCCGGATGCACCGTCCCGCTGCTGATCGGACTGAGTGGGTTCGCGCTTCGAACCGGCTCGATCGGGGCCATCGCCGTGATCGGAACCTACGTGGGCGGATTGTGTGCCCTCATGATTACCATCACGCTGCTGGCCGCCCTCGGTCGCATCGCGATCCTCCGGCGGATTTCCCGCCAGACCGGCCGGATTCGGCGCGCGTCCGGACTCCTGTTGATCGGTGCGGGAGCGGCCCAGCTCTACCTTTTTTTCTTCCGATACGATGGAGCCGCAGCGCTCGGACTCGGATGAGACGTCCTCACCGGGTTTTGACGACGGGCCACCTCCGAACGGACCGACGGCCACCTTCGAACGGACGGGTCTACGGATTCGTCGACAATACACCACTGCCAGCGTTGCTCCCGCCAGCACCGTCGAGCGATCGCCTGACCGTCGGGCGACCGCGACGAATTCGATACCCGCACTGTTTATAATCCATCCGCGACGTGTTGATTCCATGATGACGTACGCACTGGCGATCGACGGGACGCCGGAGACGGTACCCGGCGGGACGGGATTGTTACTCTTACACCCGAGTATCGGCGAAACCGACCGTATCGATACGGACTTTCTGAAAACCGACACCGACCGATTTCTCGTCGTCTCGACCCGGACGACCGCACGCGAGGTGAGTCAGAAGCTAGAGCACTACGACGTCGACGAATCCTGTGCGGACATCCTCGACACGCTCAGCATCGAACGCGGCTACTCGCGCCGGTCGAAGGATCACGTCTCGTACGTCTCGGCGCCGGACCACGTCGACGGAATCGTCGCCGGCGTCGAGGACTTCCTCGAACGAACCGACGGAAAACGCCGGATCAGTTTCGATTCGTTGACCGAACTCGCCTACTACGCGGGCGAGGACGAGGCGCTGAGCGCTGCCGATCGGATCCTCGAACTGCTCGACGAACACGACGCGATCGGGCTCTTTCACCTCTCGACCGAGGTCCACGACCAGGCGGTCCTCGACGAGTTCGCGACGCGCTTCGACGGCGTCATCGAACTCTCGCCGGACGGCACGGTCGACGCCGAGTTCTGACACCGGCGGCCGTTCCCGTTCGAGTCGGATTCGCGGCGGGAGGGTCAGAATTTCACCGGTCCCGGGTTCTGGGTCGTACAGCGACGCGATGTCGGTACACCTCGGTCGTCGCGGCGGATCTGTCATTCCCGGGCCGTCGCGGCAGACATATCACTTCGGGCCGCCGCGGCGGATCTGTCACTCCGGCCGCCGCGGCGGACCTGTTACTCTCGGGCCTCGCGGCGGACTCGTCACTCTTCGGTCGTCGCTGCGGACTCCTCACCGACGGTTCGGCCGATGCGGTCGGCCCATCGACAGGCGAAGTCGGCACCGTGTTCCCGATACGCGGCGGTGTCGAGGGCGTCGAACGGCGCCGGCAGGTCGAGGCCGTGTTTGATCGCCGCGCAGGCCAGTTCCGTCGCGTCGGGGAACGACGTCTCGCGCCGCGCAACGGCGCCCGGCAGGTCACCGATCCGCCCGTCGAGTTGGCGCCCCGCGTCGCGCCAGCTCGCGGCCAGTTCCGGGTGGTTCTCGTCCCAGGATTCGAACGCCGGACGCGTCCGGAGGCCGACCCAGCCGTCGTACAGCGCGGCGGCGACCTGGTACGTTTCGGCCGGAGCGAGCCCGAGACTGTCGTGGAGGGTCCGATACCGGTCCTCGAAGAAGCCGATGAAGTGTTCGGGGACGTCGAGTGAAAGTTCGACGCACGCCTCGGCGAGCAGAAAGTCGACGAAGTCGGCCGGCGAGCCCTCGAGTCGCGGTTTGACCAGGACGACCGGCGGCTCGGTCTGGCGCGTCCAGACGACGCTGCCGTCGCCCGGCATGCCGATCGTGAACGTCCCGGAGACGTACTGTTCGAGCAGTTGCGGGGCGTCCGGTGGCAGCCACGCCACGGGGTAGGTGTGCGGATCGAGCCGGTCGACGAGCAGACCCAGATCCTCCGCCGCGGCCGGCGGGACGGTCTCGAAGTCGCGGTCGGCGTCGAGGACGAGCGCGTCGGGTGCGTAGGACTCGCGAACCGCCTCGACGCGCCCCGTGAGGGAGCGTTCGGAGAACATCAGACCAGTGCGAGCTGTACGACGAGGACGAGCGAGACCACGACGGCGACGCTCACCGTCGAGAGGACGATTTTCGTGGCGGTGCTCATACGATAGCGTGACGGATCCGCGCGCATAAATCCATTCAATTGCGGCCGATCGACAGTCGCGCCCGATCGGTCACCCCCAATCGCGGCCGATGGCCCCATTCAATCGAGTGCAGTTGTCCCAGTCGTTCGATCCCGGGATCGGAGTCCGAGCGACTCCTCGTTCGGCGATATATTCGGTCGGTTACCCGCAATCGAACTAACGAGCCCGGCCGACGTGAGAGAACCGACGTCTCTCCGCCGACGAATCGGATCTCCTGAACCGCTACCCCTTCGTTTCCTCTGGAACATCGTTCCACGACGCCCGTACGCTCGAATGTAAGTGATGCGTTGGCCCGTCGTGTCGGCGGTTCCAGTTGAAATGGAGGGGTTTCGGGAGGCCGCCCCGTCGCCGTCCGTTCTAGAATATCAGTTAGTGAGTTCGAGAGTGACGGCGCTCGACGACGTGAGTTTCGGTCCCAATGGGGTCGCGTTCAGAATAGAACGACTCGATCACTCGTCACTGTGCCAGGAATCGGGGACGTTGATGACGTAGCGACCGTCCTCCTGGAGGGAGACGATGTGCTCCTCGCGATCGTACAGTTCCATGAGGTTGAGTTCGTACTGGCCCGGACTGACGATCTTGATACTCTCGAACTGGTCGTTGAGTTCCTCGCGAAGCTGTTCGATCGAAGGTTGGTCGGGCGACGGTTCGCTGACGACGCGCCCGGATCCCGGCGGATCAGCTGGTTCCACCTCGTCGCCGGCGGCTGCGTCCGAATGGCCTCGATCGTCGCGGGACTGGGGATCGTCGGTCGAATGTACGTCGGCGGATCGGGTCGGGAGTTCATCAGGCGAGACGACGTCGGACCGTGCGCTCGCCTGCGCGGTGTCCTCGTCACCGTCCACCCACTCGAACTCGTCCGCCATCGCATCGTCGCGGTCGCTCGCGGACTCGTCGGCTCGACGTGACGAGTCGACGGCTGGGTGTGCCGAATCGTCGGCACGATCGGTCGGGTCGACGTCCCGTTCGGCGGGGCGACGCGCCGTCGCCGGCCACTCGCGAGCATCTGAAGTCGCAGACGCCTCCGGTTCGGCGGCCGAACCCGGTCCGGCCGTCTCGCTCGATTCGGCGTCCTCGCTCGAATCGGCTCTGTTCGCGGGTGCGAACTGGAACTTGTTCCCCCCGCAATCGGGACACCCCGAGAGCATCTCCTTCGAGCCGTCGGGAAAGCGTCGGTCGCAGGTCGTACACTGGTGGGGCATCCTACTTGCGAGAGACGAGTGCGCTGATGAGCGTCTCGTCCTTGTGGAGCGTCTCGATCTGGTTGGCCGGACCGATGACGGTGAGTTTGGCCGCCGGTTGCTCGTTCCCGACGAGTCGGCTGATGAACGAGGCGTCGCGCGACTCCGACCGGGGATAGGTCTCGATCTCGATCCCGTTGAACTCGTCGGGGCTGATCTCCGCCATCGTCACCTCGATGAGCTTGCTCTCCTCGTCGGGTGAGAGTCCTTCTTCGAGGATGACGATGTTGCCGTCGTGGACGCCGTCTAAGATCAGCCGGATCTTCTCCATGCTCGTCAGGCCCTCCATGCGCTCGCCGCTGACGAGGTCGATCTGCACGCCGTCGCCGTTATCGGGTTGTTTCGCCTGTGGCATGGTTCACCCGAAGTACTCCGCGATGTTGTCGTACACTTCGTCCATGTTGTCCCCTTCCTTCGCCGAGAGCGCCACGGTCTGGTGCTGCGGGAAGGCGTCCTCGATTCGTTTGACCGACGACTCGTCGAGGTCAATCTTGTTCGCGAAGATGAGTACCGGCAGATCGCGGGATTCGATGATCCCGATCAGCATCGTGTTGACTTGCGTGATCGGATCCTGCGCGCTGTCGAGGACGTAGATGACGCCGTCGACGTCCTCGCGAAGCCAGTGCATCGCCTCGGCGACGCCCTCGGTCGCCTCGCGAGAGCGCCGAACGGCGTCGTCCTTGTCCATCTCGTCGGTGAACTCCTCGTAGTCCACCTTCGTCGTCACGCCCGGCGTGTCGACGATGTCAATCGTCACCGTCTTGCCGTTGCGCTCGATCTCGACGCCTTCCTTGCGACGGGCGCGTCGCGTTTCGTGCGGAATGTGGCTCTCCGTCCCGATCGCGTCGCCCGTCCAGTCGCGAGCGATACGATTCGCGAGGGTCGTCTTTCCGGCGTTCGGCGGGCCGTAAATACCGATCCGCTTTGGCTCCTGCTCCGAGAAGAGGCGATCGGTCGCCCGAGAGATACTATCTTTGAGTCCTTGTAACAGTCCCATTTGTGGGAACCTCCAGCACCCGCGAGTGCGTGCTGCGAAAAAAAGCGTTTCGAGCGCACTTAAGCCTACGTCAGACATTTTGTGAGCGGACGACGGTCGACGAAATAGGGAGACAGTGCCGGAATCCGACCCACTGGACCGAGCTCTTGCGTATCGTTGTTGGGCGGTGCCGGTGATCGGCGGAGCGAGTGGATCGAGCAAGCGGATCGGGGTGCGTGGAGCAAGGAAGGAGATCGGTGAGTGGATCGAGTGCTTGGTCGGAGTGGTCGGAGCGAGCAACGGGATCGATCAGCTGGCCGATTAACCGAACGGAGCCTGGAAATGAAACGGAACGTTCACGATTGATTGCCGTCAGTTGCTCCGGAGCATCGGGTGTCGATCCAGTGTCTATCGATCGATGGGACCGGTCGATCGATGTCGGCCGTACTGCATCCGCCGGCCGGTGTGAATCCCCCACCCCTCCATTTCAACTGGAACAGAATGATCGTCCGGACGCGAGCCGGGCCGGAGAACCGATGACGGAAGCAGGGTCGAATGCAGTTGCGTGGTCAGGAGCGGCTCGTGAGTGCGTCCAGCGGAAACGTTCACTCGAAAACCTCGGAAACGAAGTATTGGGTCGGAATCCGTCCCAACTGAACAAATGTGACTATCGGCGAACATGTAATAGATCAGGAGGGAAACGACGCTTCGAGAACGCGACTGGGTGGCGAATCCAACCAACAACAAACCAGCATCTAGACACATCCACGTACGTTCCTCGTACTGCGGATATCGTTTCTGTACCATACACATATAATTTGCTGTTTTCAATACTCCTCTCGCCGGTCGGTGGGGTTTGACGCTCCAATCGAAACGAAGGGGTGGGGGGCTCCAGTGATCGGCCGACATCCAACTCCGATCCATCCGATATGTTCGCGTCCGAACCGATTCCACGGATCGGCCGTATCTATGGCCGCCGGCCTGATCGCCGTCACGATCGTCCGCCAGCGTCCATCGAGGTCACCGTCAGGTGATCGGTCGGGAAGTCACACGGCAACTCGAAGCGAAATCGACCTCCGCATAGAGATGCAATCTGGGAAGATCGGTGTCGCTGTTCGTCGTCACGGCTCGGCGATCACCGCCGACAGCGACGGGTCACCAGCGATCGACGCTTAGCGAAACTTCTGAACCGTCACGTCGAGCGTGTCCAGGTCGACGATCGGGGCGAATCCGGCGTCAGGATCGATGTTGACGCTCTTCTGGAAGTCAGTCTGGGCCTGCCAGCAGCCGGAGTTGATCGCGAGGACGTCGTGGTACTTCCCGAAGCCGAGTTTGTGAACGTGACCGGTGTGGAAGATATCCGGCACGTCCTCGATGACCAGGTAATCGCGCTCTTCCGGAGCCAGGCGGGTGTGCCCGCCGAACTGCGGCGCGACGTGGCGCTTCTTCAGCAACTGGTACATCGCTTTGTGCGGCTCGTCGTAGCTCGCGGATTCGGCGGGTAACTCCGCGATCACTTCGTCGAGCGAGACGCCGTGGTACATGAGGATCGAGACCCCTTCGAGATCCACGACCGACGGGTTGCTCGAAATCCGCGCGTCGTGAGCCGACATGATCGATCGCAGTTCCTCGTCGAATCCCGGCTGGGGTTCCGCGAGTCGGACGGCGTCGTGGTTGCCCGGAATCATGACGATCTCGAGGTCGCCCGGCACGCGTTTGAGGTGCTCGTTGAACGCCTCGTACTGGTCGTAGATGTCGACGATGTCGAGTTCCTCGTCCTGGTCGGGATAGATGCCGACGCCTTCGACCATGTCGCCCGCGATGCAGAGGTACTCGACGTGTTGGGCCGCCTCCGAATGCAACCACTCCGCGAACCGGTTCCAGGCGCCGGCCATGAACTCCTCGCTCCCGACGTGGACGTCGCTGATCAGCGCCGCCTGGACGTGGCGATCCGCGGTCGAGGGTTCGTGCGTGCGCGGGACGTCGGGGAAGTGGATCGAATCGACGAACGCGATGCCGGAATCGTCGGCGAGGGTCCCTTCCATCGCGAGGACCTCGTCGCAGAGCAACTCGTCGACGAGGCCGGCGAAGTCGCGGTCTTTCATCACGAGAAACGGGAACGTCCCGGTCGTGTCCTCGAGTTCGACCAGCCAGTGGCCGCTGGCCGTCGAGCGGACGTCGTTGACCAGTCCGACCATCGCCACGTCGCTCCCGCCCGGCATCGATTCGATCGAGGACGCCGGTCGGTGATTGACCCGGCCGCGGAGTTTCGACCCGAGTCGTTCGAGGCGATCGCGAAAGACCGTCACGAAATCGCGGTACGCTCCGGTCCCGGTGCTCTGGCCGGTCATGTCCCCCTCGATCTCGACCGACCGTGCGTCCGTCTCGCCGGACCGTTCGAAGTCGGGTGCCGAAGTCGAGCGGTCCTCGTCCGACGACGATCGATCACTCGACGGCTCGCGAACCCCCTCCGTTTCAGGTGGAGAGGCAGCCGACGAATCCCCGTCGGGGGGTGTCGTTCCAGTTGAAATAGAGGGGTCGTCGTGCCCGTCGGCGGACGGCGAAGGCTCGGCGCGGACGTCGCCACCATCGGGTGTCGCTCCGGTGGGCCGAGCCTCCCGATCGGTGGGGTCGTCGGTGTCGGTTGCGAGAGCAGCGTCCGAGCGAGTCGGGGACGCTGCCTCGGCCTCGGTTTCGAGACCGGTCTCCAGAATCGCGCGCACGTCGGCTGTGGCGATGACGAGGACGTCGTCGTCGAGTTCCTCGACGAGGCGATCGACCGTGCGGGACGGGTCGGCCGATCCCGCGATGAGCGTCACGGCCTCGCGTTCGACGTTGAAGCCGCAGCTCGTCAGTCGTTGGACGATCCGGGCCGATCCCTCGAGTGGCACACAACCGACTTCGCGAGCAGGTGCAAAAACGTATTGCATCCCGGACCGTCGCGACGTGCGACCGGTTCAACCGTGTCGGACGGAGCCCGGCCACCTGACCGACACCGGTGACGGTCGGTGGTGACGTGGAACAACGGGTGGGCGATGGTCGCGGGCGATGGTCGTGCCGTGGCTGACGGTGCTGTGGACCGACGGGGGCGGACCCTCCCGACGAGTACCAGTGCCGTTCGGAGGTGCGGCCGAGAGCAGAAAGTTCATTTTCGTTCCCCGGGTACGGCGATGCAATGACCAACACCGGTTCCGATCCGCCACGGGATGGATCGGACCGTCCGTCGACCGAGGAATCGGCATCGTCGACTCCCGATACCGACGATCGACCGGCTCGCTCCAGCGATTCGAATTCGCGCGCGCCGACCGACGGTCGATCGACTGCGAACGATTCGGACGCCAGCATCGAATCCGACGGCATCATACGCTGGTTCATGCGAACGGAGGAGACGCCGTACGTCTACGTCCGCGATCTGGTGACGAGCGTCGGGCTGGTCCTCCTGATCGCCCTGATTCTCTTCGGCGTCAGCGGCGTCTGGCCGCCGCTGGTCGCCGTCGAGAGCGGAAGCATGGAACCGCACATGCAGCGCGGGGACATGGTCTTCGTCGTCGAGCAGGATCGATTCGTCGGCGACGGCTACATCGAGGGCACCGGAATCGTCACCTACGAGACGGGCGCCGAGAGCGGGTACACGAGCTTCGGCAACCCCGGCGACGTCATCATCTTCCGGCCGGGCGGCTCCGAGGTGCGGACGCCGGTGATCCATCGGGCCCACTTCTGGGTCGAACGGGGTGAAAATTGGATCGCGACCAAAGCCGACCCCATGCTGACGAACGGCCGCAGCTGCTCGCAACTCTCGACCTGTCCCGCTCCGTACGCCGGCTTCGTCACCTACGGCGACGCCAATACCGGCTACGACCAGACCGGTGCGGGTGCCGATACGTCCATCGTCAAACCGGCGTGGATCGAGGGAAAAGCCAAGTATCGCGTCCCGTGGCTCGGCCACATCCGACTGACGGTCGACGAAACGTTCGCCACCGCGGATCTCGCAGGCGCCGCCCCGAGCGGTCCCGTTCCGGTACTCGGCGTCGTCGCACCGTCCGGACTGGTACTGATCGGCCTCCGACGGACGCGCCGCCAGTGATCGGTCCGCCAGACGAATCACGACGCCGACACGGCCCGGATGTCCGACACTCGCCGGTTGCTGACCCGGAGATGCCACAGCCGAGCGAAAGCGACGATTCGAGTTGAAACGAGGGGGTGCTGGATCGGCCCGCGAACTCGCCCGAGTGGAGACGTCCGTGACGAGCACCAACGTCGTCAGTTGTCGAACCGGGCCTGGACGAAGGGCTTGACGTCGTCGATGTCGCTGAGACGGGAGTCCGAGCGGAGCACGACCTCCGTCTCTTCGAGTGGAACCGAGAGGCTGATCTCCTTGGTGCGGCCGTAGCGGCCCTTCGAGACGACGACGGCGTTGACGATGCCGAGCATGTCGAGTTCGCTGATCAGATCGGTGACCCGTCGCTGGGTCAGGACGTCCGTGTCGAGTTCCTTGCACAGGCGCTTGTAAATGTTGTACACCTCGCCGGTGTTGATGCTGTGGACGCCGTGCTGCTCGAGCAGGATGATCGAGAAGAGGACCAGCTTGCTCTGGGTCGGCAGGGTGCGGACGACCTCGACGACGCGGTCGAGTTCGATCTTGTCCTGGGCCTGGCGGACGTGCTCTTCGACGACCGTGTCGGTCTGGGAGCGCTCCGCCAGTTCCCCCGCCGTCCGGAGGAGGTCGAGCGCACGTCGGGCGTCGCCGTGCTCCTGGGCGGCGAACGCCGCACAGAGGGGAATGACGTCCGACGTCAGCGCGCCCTCCTTGAACGCCACCTCCGAGCGATGCTGGAGGATATCGCGCAGCTGATTGGCGTCGTACGGCGGGAAGACGATCTCTTCCTCGCCGAGCGAGGACTTCACGCGCGGGTCGAGGAAGTCGGTGAACTTGAGGTCGTTCGAGATGCCCATGATCGAGACGCGCGAGTTCTCGAGCTCGGAGTTCATCCGCGAGAGATTGTACAGCGTATCGTCGCCGCTCTTCTCGACGAGCTTGTCGATCTCGTCGAGCATGATGACGACGACTCGTTCGGAGTAGTCGACGGCGTCGAAGAAGACGCTGTAGACGCGATCGGTCGGCCAGCCGGTCATCGGAACGTCCTCGAAGGAGTCGCGATCTGCCTCCAGCTGTTCGATCCTGTCGTCGACGCCCTCGACCGTGGTGAACTCGGTGTCGGTGAACGGGTGGTCGTTGGCCGGTTCGTCTGGCGACTGGAACCCCTCTATTTCACCTGCAGATGCCGTGGTATCTGGGGTTGAACTGGACGAGGAATCGATCTGTGACTCCACCTGATCCGATGGTCGATCGCCGGACGCGGAGCCCTTCGTTTCATCTGGAACGCCACCTCCGGTTCCGGGATCCCCGTCGCTCGACCACGTCGACTGTCGGTGCTCGGCGGTATTCGTCGACGTCTGCGTTGCGGAGTCCGTAGCGGGCGCGTCGTCACCGTTTGTCGCCTCGACGTTCGAGGTCGCGTCTCGGGCTGGCTCGCCCGATCGGGTGCCGGGTGCGCCCGATTCGTACTCCCTGACGGCCTCCTTCAGCGACTCGAGTTCGGCCACCCGTTCGTCGATGCGGGCCCTGTTGGTCTCGATGAACGTATTCGCGAGCTGGGCGAGCACGCGATACTGCGTGTCGGTCACCTCGCAGTTGATGTACTCGACGTCGCAGGGGACGCTGTACTTCGTGGAGGTCTGCTCGAGTTCCTTGCTGACGAACTTCGCGCTCGCGGTCTTGCCGGTCCCCGTCTTTCCGTAGATGAGGATGTTCGACGGCGTCTCGCCGCGGAGCGCCGCGACGAGGATGGTCGCCATCTTGTTGATCTGATCGGATCGGTGGGGCAACTCGTGGGGCGTGTACGACGGTCTGAGGACCTCCTTGTTCTCGAAGATGGGCTCGCCGCTCAACAGGTCGTCGAACAGGCCCTGTTTCGACTCGGATCCGCCGATCTCCGACGAATCGAGTTCGGCCCGGAAGCCGGGCGTCGATTCGCTGGCTGGGCGGTCGGTCGGACGTCGGTCGTGTGAATCGTCGTCAGACATTCGTCGTACGCGTACCCCTCCGTTTCAGCTGGAACGTGTGGCCCGTTTCCCGTCTGATACCCCTGGAGGGACGCTCGAGAGCGGAATCGTGTCGAACGAGATCTCTTCGAGCGTCCAGTTGATGCAGCCGAACCAGATGAACAGCTACATAATAAATGTATGTGTTCTCGTGGAGACGGTCTGCACCGTGCGTCTCTGCGATTCCGGTCCAGACCCCTAAATATCGTTCGATACGGCCCGTACGCGATATTGTTGCGACTCACTCCAGTCGAAATAGAACCGTCTCCGTCCCGTCGAATCGCGGGCCGGCACCGACGCGCTCGAACCCGTTGGCTTCGAGTGCGGCGATGACGGGCTCGTCGTCCGGCGTGGTCAGCGCTTCGACATCCATGGATTCTCCCGCGGCGAACGACACCGGCTCGGACAGCAGGCGGTCGCAGGCGGCTTCGGTACCGCGGAGCTGGGTGATCGTGACGGCGTCGGCCCCGGCGTCGAAACTGACGAACCCCAGGACGTTCTCCGGGTCCGTCCCGTCGAGGCGGTCCGCGTCGGACGCGACGGACGGATCCGTCGCCTCGGCCTCCGCGACGCGGACCGTCCGGTCGTGGACGAGATTGCCGATGACCTCGGTCGGAACGTCCGCGAAGGCGGCGAGCGCGTTCGCGTCTGCCTCGCGTGCGTCACGAACGTGCATACGCGGCCTACGGGCCCGGGCGGCATAAGGGTCAGCACCGAACTTTTTCCGCGGCGGGTTCGCCTACGGCGAACCGCTTGCGCAAAAACTTCGATGAAAAAGGCCGGTGGCTCGGCCTGCGGCCTCGCCCCCGGAGAACCTCACTCGCTCCGCTCGCTCGGATGCTCGACCGTCGTACTCGCGCAATGGTATCGAACGATACCTGAACGTGCGGACCGACTTCTTCTTCGTCGGGTGCGTCTTCGGCGAACCCATCTCTGCTCGCGGGCGCGCAGCGTCCGTTCGCGTGGTCAGCGGGACCTTCGGTCCCGCTCAACACCAAAAAACGTCGATAAAATGGCTGACGGCGCGCCCTACGGCGTCGCTGAGGGTTGACCGTTCGCCCCGCTCCGGAATTCCCGTCGATGGTACCTGCCGCCTTTACGGACCGTAGCAGCCTTCATTTACATACGTTGCCAGTCCATAAGTTTCATTATCATAAATTATATGGTAGATAGACCTGATACCCTCGTACCGGAGTTCTTCGGAGCGCAAACTTTGATTTGTGGTAAAGTAACTGCCATCCACAAGAGCCTCATCGAATACTTGCCGGGCCTCCCTGCTCAAATTCTCGTATCTGTACGTTTCTCTGGGTGCGTCAAATTCCGACGGCTCCCCTACATCATGTATCAGTTCACAATTATCAGGGAAGTCCTCCGTATTCATGACTGAACAGCCAGCCATAACAGTTGAGAAGGCGGCTCCGCTGGCAGCAAGAACGGCGCGACGTTTCATATTCCCGCCCTTCATCGTATGCATAAAAACTTTCTTGAAACACGCAAACCGATCATTGATTGGTCGGCTAGCACGACAATTTTTGATCGACTGATCCAGCTCGGACCGCACGGAATACGTGATGCCAGATTACTGTATTATCCTCTGGATCCAGCAGGATGGCTTTGATAACATCAACTATAATATACGGTCATGTTACACTGGTCGTCTAAACAGACCCGTAATCGCTGCACTACTGTTTGCGAACGAAGTGAGCGATTCACCGCCGAAGCGGGCGAAGCCGGCGGAGGCGGCCTTTTTCATCGAAAATTTTCCGCAAGTGGTTCGCCGCAGGCGAACCCGCCGCGGAATAGTTCGGTGGCAAAAAATCCCATCGAGGGACAGCGTTATCATCGATCCGGCTGAAATCCAGGAATATGATCGACGTCACAGCCGGACGACGACGGCGAACGGTCTCGGAACGGTCTGAGGGATCCAATCACGGGGTGAGAGCGTGCGCGTCGTAGCCAAGTTCGGCGGGACGAGCCTGGGCACGGGGGATCGGATCTCCCGCGCGGCCGACTCGATCGCGACCGCGGTCGCGGACGGCCACGAGATCGTCGTCGTCGCGAGCGCGATGGGGTCGACGACCGACGAGCTCCTCGAGGAGATCAGCTTCGAGGCGAGCGAGGCCGATCGCGCCGAGATCGTCAGCATGGGCGAGCGGACCTCGGTGCGGATGCTCAAGGCGGCGCTGTCGGCGCGCGACGTCGACGCGACGTTCCTCGAACCGGGCGACGGCGACTGGCCGGTCGTCACCGACGAGTTCGGCGAGGTCGATGTCGAGGAGACCAAGCGGCGGGCCGACGCGCTCGTCGAAACGAGTGCGGAGACGGTGCCCGTCGTCACCGGGTTCCTCGCGGAGGGGCCGGACGGAACGATCACGACGCTCGGGCGTGGGGGTTCCGACACGACGGCCGTCATGCTCGGCAACTACATGGACGCGGACGAGGTCGTCATCGTCACCGACGTCGAGGGCGTGATGACGGGCGACCCGCACGTCGTCGAAGGCGCCAGGAACGTCGGGCAGATCTCCGTCGACGAACTGCGAAACCTCTCGTTTCGCGGGGCCGAAGTCGTGGCCCCGTCGGCGCTGTCCTACAAGGACGAGTCCCTCGCCGTCCGCGTCGTCCACTACCAGCACGGCGACCTCCTGACGGGCGGCACCGAGATCGAGGGCACCTTCGAGAATCTCGTCGACCTCCGGGAGTACCCGCTGGCCTGCCTGACCGTCGCCGGCCGCTCGATCCGCAACCACCCGGGCATCCTCCAGACGCTCTCGACCGCCCTCGGGGAGGCCGAGATCAACGTCGACGTCGCCGCGAGCGGGCTCGACACCGTGACCTTCTACGTCGACGCCGAGGAGGCCGAACGCGCGGAGAACATCCTCCACCGGCAGGTGATCGAACACGACGACATCGCGAGCGTCACCGTCGATCAACCCCTGGCCGTGATCACGCTCACCGGCGGCGAACTGCCGACCCAGCCGGGCGTCATCCACGAGATCGTCGAACCCTTCGCGGAGGCGCGCCTCCAGATTCACGATCTGGTCACCTCGGCCACCAGCGTCGCGATCCTCGTCGATTGGGAGGATCGCGAACGCGGGCTGGAACTCGCCCAGGACCTCTTCTGATCGGGCGATCGCATCGGCTCGTCCGGGAGACCCGCGAACGACCGGTTGCTACACCCCGCCGAGAAACCCCGGGTTTCCCGAAGGGACCGCTCGTTGACCGGCGTCGTTCGATCGGTAACCGGCGTGTAACCAAACCGGAGATCGTTGCCGCGTTCAGGTATGTCCGACGACGTACCCGTCACGGAAGTCTTCGAAGACGTCGACGCGGATCCCGACGCCGTCATCGCCGCCTTCGGCGCTGACGACGTCGACGACCTCCTCGGCGGTCCCGGTGCGCACGACCCCGAACCCGACCCCGCGATCGACGGCGACGTCGAGGCCGCGTCGGAGCACCTCAGTCGCCTCGCCGACGTGGGGCTCGATCCCCGGGCGGACGATGTCGCGTCTCCCGACGGGGTCGGCGCCGAATCCGCCCACCTCGACGGCCCCCGGACCACGTCGAACGGAGGCTGGACGGCCGAATCGGGTGCGAGCGGGCCGCGATACACCGCGGAGACGGTCGGCGGTGGTGCCACGGTCGACGTCCTGCCCGGCGACGGCGACTCCTTCGAGGCGTTCCTCGGACTGGACGGTGGCGACGAACCGTCGACGACCGAGCGGGCAGACCACGTTCTCGTCGGCCCGGGCCCCGCCGCGGCAAGGGTGTCGAACGACTCGTTCGGGCCGACGAACGCCTCCGGGGACGACCGTCGCGACGCGCCGGCTCGATCCTCGACGTGGGCGAGCGAACCGCGACCGGATCCCGCCGCGATCGACTCGGACGCGGTCACCGATCGCGAGGCCGAACTCGCCGAATCGGTGTTCGAGTGGGTCTCCTGACGGGTCCGGTCAAACTCCGTCGACCAGCGGACGAATCCGTACGATACGGGACAGTGCGACGCGTCGACGGACACATTTCTGACGGTGAATTGATACGCCTGTCCGGTGAGGGGTGCGTATGGACGCCTATCGAACGAAGGTCGCCGAGCGGATCCGGTTGCCCGATCGATCGGCCCGCGAACGGGCGCTGGAGGCGGCCGGCTACAACCTCTTCAACCTCGACGCGCGGGACGTCTACGTCGACCTGCTCACCGATAGCGGCACGGGTGCGATGAGCGACGCCCAGTGGGGTGCGCTCCAGCGGGGCGACGAATCGTACGCCGGTTCGAAGAGTTTCGGACGGCTCGAGCGAGCGGTCGCGGACGTGATGGGGTTCGAGCACGTCGTCCCCGCCCACCAGGGTCGCGGCGCCGAGAACGTCCTCTACGGGACGCTCCTGTCCGACGGCGACGTCGTTCCGAACAACACCCACTTCGACACGACCCGAGCGCACGTGGCGAACCAGGGGGCCGACCCCGTCGACTGTCCGTCGCCCGACGCTGACGATCCGGACGTCGACGCGCCGTTCAAGGGCGACTTCTCGATCGAGCGCGGCCGCGAGCTCGTCGCGGAGGTTGGCGCCGACGCGATCCCCGCGGTCGTCCTGACCATCACGAACAACTCGGCTGCCGGTCAGCCGGTTAGCGTCGCGAACACCCGCGAGGTGGCCGACTTCGCCGCCGACATCGATGCCGCGTTCGTGATCGACGCCTGCCGGTTCGCCGAGAACGCCTACTTCGTCCGGGAGCGCGAATCCGAGTTCGCCGACGCCTCGGTCGCCGACATCGCTCGCGAGCAACTCGGCTACGCGGACGCGATCGTGATGAGCGGGAAGAAAGACGGCCTGGTCAACGTCGGCGGGTTCGTCGCGACCGACGACGCCGACGTCTTCGAGGCTTGCAAGCAGCGGGCGATCCTCTACGAAGGCTTTCCGACCTACGGCGGGATGGCCGGCCGCGACATGGAGGCGCTGGCGGTCGGGCTCCGGGAGGCGGTCGAGGCGGCCTACGTCGCGGACCGGGTCGCTCAGGTGCAGCGACTCGGCGAGTCGCTCGCCGACGCCGGCCTGCCGGTCTTCGAACCGATCGGCGGCCACGCCGTCTACCTCGACGCGGCGGCGACGCTACCGCACGTCCCGGCCGCCGAGTTCCCGGGGCAGGCGCTCGCCTGCGAGCTCTACCTCGAGGGCGGCGTTCGCGGGGTCGAACTCGGCAGTCTCGCCTTCCCGGACACCGACCGCCCGGAACTCGTCCGCCTGGCCGTCCCGCGACGAACCTACGGCGCGGATCACATCGATCACGTCGTCGAGACCGCCCGAGACGTCCTCGACCGACGCGAATCGATCTCCGGCCTCGCGCTGGCCTCGGAGCCGCCGATCCCAGAACTCAGACACTTTACCGCCGAGTTAGAACCCGTCGGCGCCTCCGCGACCCCTTCCTCGTAGCGCGGATCGGACGACGGGTCGGCTCGATACCGATCCAGCCCGGCACTCGCCCCGGGATACCGCGCGGTATTAATCGGCGAGCACCGATCGGGCCCGGTCGCGGATGGCCGTCGAGGTACTCGATTTCGTGTCGCGGCGATCACCGCGAAGGCGCCCGCTCGCCCGCTCGCGAAGGCCGCCACCGCCCGTCGATCCGCCGGTCCCGCGCAGCCGGTCCGGGATCACGGACTCGAGTTCGGCTCGTTTCTCGGCTTTCATCGCGGCGAAGCGCCGGAGCGCGATCCCGACGCCGAGGAAGAGGGCGGCGTCGGTCAGTTCGCGGCGAAACCGCCGGCGATCGTCGCGCAACGCGATCGCCTTCAGCAGCGAGACGCTGCCGATGGCGACGTAGATCAGACCCGTTCGCTTCGGATTGCTGAGGAGCTGTTGCAGCCGCATGGTGGCCCGCCCTACCACGTCGGTTGTGAAAGCCGTTCGGCCACCGTCAGGGGTTCGTGATAGACCGCTGCGGGACACGTTCGTGGACGCTCACTCGCCGCGTTCCAGGCGAGTCGCCGTCCGATCGGGCAGGCCAGTATCGCGAACGGCCCGCTGAACAGCCTCGATATCGTACGCGACGCGGTGGGTATCGGCCGTCATCGCGTCCAGATCGAGCGTCGCGTAGGCCGCCCGCGGGTCGCCGTCGCGCGGTTGGCCGACGCTGCCCGGATTCACGACGATCCCCTCGGCGTACGATTCGGCGTGCTGGACGTGTGTGTGCCCGAGGACGAGACACGCCTCGTCGTCGAGCAACCGGGGCGAGAAGTCGCCGGGGTAGGTGTAGCGATCCGGATCCGCCGGGTGGCCGTGGACCACGCGGACCCGGTCGTCGAACAGTCTGCGCTCGTCGGGGAGCGACTCGAGCCAGGCCCGCTGGTCCTCGTCGAGGGCGGCGACGGCGTGCTCGACGCCGGCGCACGCCATGTCGTTGAACCGAAAGCCGGTCCCACTGACGACCGCGCGGTCGTGGTTGCCCATCACGGTCGGCACGTCGCGCTCGCGGAGCGCGTTGACGCAGTCGCCCGGCCAGGGGTTGTAGCCGACGACGTCGCCGGCGCAGACGAGGGCGTCGACCGCCGGCATATCCTCGAGGACGGCGTCCAGGGCGACGCGGTTGGCGTGGATATCGGCGATGAGACCCACGTTCATGCGCGAAGAACACGGCACGCAGGCGTTTGTGTGTTGGTATCGCCACGAGGGAACTAGGTGGCCCGCGCCGCACCGCTCTCGACACCGGTCCTGTTCGCGACCACGGCCCCGTTCGCGACTACCGGCCGCCGTTCTCGATCGCCGTCTCGAAGTCTTCGCCTACCCGCGAGACGCCCGCGGCACAGACTGCGTGCTCGAAGTCGAGGTCGTAGGCCTCGGTGGCGGCGGACTCGGCGTCGGTCGCCGCGAAGTCGAACGCGCCCGGCGAGTCGCGCTCGTAGGTCGCGACGAGGGTGGGTTCGGAGACGGCTTCGACGTGCAGGGCGTCACGGCGCACGGTCGCGATGGTCGCGCCGCCGTCGGCGTCGAGCACGCCCGCGATCCGGGGCGTGTCGTAGTCGTCCTTCTCGAAGTCGAGGGCGAGCAGCGCCGTCGCCAGCGCGTCCCGCGCCGGGTACCCCAGTTCGAGTTTCTCCGCGATCGGGTCGACGTGCGAGCCGTTGCCGATCGCCGCAGCGGTGCCGCGGGGCGTGTCGGCGGTCCGCAGGCAGTTGTAAGCCACGTACGGATTGTCCGTCTCCGGCGCGTCCGCCGTCGGGCCGACGGTCAGCGTCGTCTCCCCGTCGCTGCGATCTGTGATTTTGCGATTCGGGAACGAGCGCGAGGAGACGCGGTAGGCGGCCGTCTCGGGGCCGACGATGACGAAGCGTCCGACGTACATACGCGTGCATGCTCGGGTGGCGGGTAAGTTGGTATCGATTCGGACGAGGTGATGGACGAAGGGAGGGTGGTGGCGGCAGGAAGCAGGGTTGTTGGTTGAAGCGAGATAAACTGCCATGACCGGGCTTGATGCCAGACAGTACGACGCCGGCCAGGTGGGGAGCGATGCCGACGTGGGCCACCCGACGGCGGTCTAAAAGCGACACAGTTTTGTGAGCCAACCGTCTCCGTTCGAATACAGAGTCCATTGGGGTAGCGGCCAATCCTGAAGCCTTCTGGGGGCTTCGACCCTGGTTCGAATCCAGGATGGACTACTTCTCCGTCGATTCATTCGGCGATCGGTGCGTTTAGATTCGTTCTCTAAATCGGGGCCGACATCTCAGTGACCGCTGAGCAGCCGGTATCTCACATCCGATTCAATTCCAGACGCCCGTACGCTCAGCTCCCGACGCCGTCGGCGAGCAACTCGTGTGATCGTTTCGCGTCGTCGAAGTCGGGGATCGAGTGCTGGATCATCACGTCGTCGACGCCGAGGCGGTCGCCGAGCTGGTGTAATAGCGAATCGAGCGTTTCCGGACTGCCGGAGATCGAACGCGACCACTCGCCCTCGGGAAGCGGGTCGGGCGTCGGGTCGGGGACGCCGCCGAGCTCGTCGATCGCGGTCTCGACCGAGGGGATGCCGTCACCGATCCGGCCTCGGGCCATCCGCTGGTAGACGGCCTCTGTCGGGGCGCGCAGGCGCGCGGCTTCCTCGTCGGTCTCGGCACAGACCGCGTTGATCGCGAGCATCCCCTCGGGTTCCTCGGGGCCGGCCCCGGTGGGATCGGGTTCGAACGCGTCGTGATACGCCTCGAAGGCGGGCTCGGCGAACTGCGGGCGGATGAAGCCCGCGAAACAGTATCGCAGGCCGAGTTCGCCCGCGAGCGTCGCGCTCGACGGCGAGGAGCCGAGCAGCCAGGGCTCCGGTCGACTCTCGGCCGACCGGGGCAACTGGAGCGAGTCGTAGGGATGGGTCTCCTCGAAGTCGTCGCGGACGAACGCGAGCGTCTCCTCGATCTTCTCGCGGTGTTCGGCGTCGGCTTCCTCGGGCGTCTTCGGCCTCGAGTCGTAGCCCATCGCGCGATCGGCCGCGGGCGGGCCGGTCGCCCGGCCCAGTCCCATGTCGATCCGGCCGGGTGCGAGCGCGTCGAGGACGCCGAACGCCTCGGCCACCTTGTACGGTTGGTAGTAGTTGAGCAGGACGGTCCCCGAACCCAGCCGGATCGACTCCGTCTCCGCGGCGAGGTGGCCGAGCAGTACCTCGGGCGTCGTGCCCGCGATGTAGCTCGCCATCCCGTGGTGCTCCGCCACCCAGAACCGCTCGTAGCCCCAGTCGTCGGCGAGTTGGGCGAGGTCGACCGTCCGTTCGTACGCGGTCGTCGCGCTCGCGCCGTCGGGAACGTGCGAGAGATCGACGATCGAGAGGTTCATAGTGGAGACTGACGGCTGGCACTGAAACCCATTGGCCATCCGGCAGCCGGCACTGGCGACCGTCCGGTGGTCCGATCGTCGCGAACCGACGCTCGGTGTCGAGCGAATGATCGAGCGAGATCCGATCGATCGGTCGGGTTTCTGTGGTCGCTCTCGCCCGTAGACCGACCGGAACGGCTTTTTGATTCCAGCCCCAGAATCCGTCTATGAATCGACGGCAGTTCCTCGCGACGGCGGGCGCGGCAGGGGCGACCAGCGTCCTCGCGGGGTGTCTCGGCGACGACGGGTACGAGACGCTCTCGACTGGCGGACAGGAAGTGCCACTTGCGCCGGTGGAAGACACCTACGAGTGGTACCAGAACGACGCCGTCTTTCTCGACGCCCGGCGTCCGGCCGCGTACGTCAACGTTCGCATCGAGGGGGCGCTGTTGAGTCCCGCGAACAGCCCCGACTTTGACCATCCGACCGCCGACCTCTCGACCGATCAGCGGATCGTTACCTACTGCACCTGTCCGCACAGCCTCTCCAGCGCCCGCGCGGCCGAACTCATGGCCGAGGGCTTCGAGAACGTCTACGCGATCGACGAGGGGCTCAATGGCTGGCGAAACAACGGCTATCCGACCGCGAGCGGCCCGGCTGCCGCGCCGAAGACGCAGTTCTTCATCAGCGGCCAGGTCGACCCCGCCTACGCCGGCGACCAGATCTGGCTCGAAGAGCAGGCAAACCGACAACACTACGTCACGCTCGTCGACGACGACGGCGGCTTCGAGATGGACCCCGTCTTCTACGACGTCGACCGCGAGACGCCCGCCCGCCTCACACTCCCCGACCGGACCGTCGAGCGCCCGCTGGGCGACCTCGAGGACGGCCAGCTCAGTTTCTGACGCGCACGCCCCGGCCGATCGCGCCGCTTCCGTTACGCGGCGAGTTGCCGACCGCTGTCTCGACCGTAATCGGTGCCCCGTACGGCGTCCCGCGCTCGGTTACGCCTCTTCGGTGCCGGGTCCGCCGTCGATCTCTCGGCGGTCCGCGACAATTCGGCGCTCCAGGCGCTCGAAGCCGTGCTCGTCGGCCAGTCGCCCGGCGATCGCGAACTGCTCCGCCGCCTCGGTTCGCTCGCCACGTTCGTGGGCCAGCCGGCCGAGTTCGTGACGCGTCCGTGCCGCTTGCAGCGATGCGTCGAGTTCGACGGCCGTTTCGAGCGCGCGTTCGAACGCCCGTCGACTGGCCTCGAAGTCGACCTCACGCCGCAGCACCCGGCCCCTCATCCGGTCGACGGAAACTCGGTGAAGCACGTTGCCCCACTCCTCGACGTCCTCGGTGGCGGTCTCGACGAGCGCCGCCGCGTCCGCCACTCGATCGACGGCGAGGAAGGCCGCCGCGAGGCCGCACCGCGCCTGGATGCTTCCCTCGTCGTCCCGATCGGTGAGCGAGAGCGCGCGCTCGAAGTGGGTGATCGCGGCGTCGTGGTCGCCCCGTTCGAGCGCGACGCGACCGAGCCAGGCGTGGCCCGGGGCCGCCCGGTAGGGCTCGCCGATCTCGGCGGCGTCGCGGATGCCGTGGCGGGCGGCCGCGACCGCGTCGTCGAGGTCGTCCCGAACGAAGTGGTACTGCGCGGTGTCGAAACGGGCGCTGAACACGTGATTCGTCAGTCCGAGTTCCTCGGCGATCTCGATCGATCGGTCGAGGGATCGCTTCGCTCCCTCAAGGTCGCCGCGGTGGAGCTGTATTTTGGCGAGGTTTCTGGTAATGAAGACGATCGTCCGTTGGACATCGTACCGCGTTGCGCGCTCGAGACAGCGTTCGAGCGTCTCGACGGCCTCGTCCCACTCGCCCTCTTCGAAAGCGATCAGTCCGAGGTTCGACAGCACCATCGCCGCGGTCGTGTGCGTACCCGTTTCCTCGTAGATTCGGTACGACCGCTCGAAGGCGTCCCCCGCTCGCGCCCTGCGTCGGCGAACGAAGTACGCCAGGCCGAGGTTGTTGAGGGCCTTGGCGAGCAGCCGGCGCTTGGGGCTCCCCTCCAGGAGCGAGGCCGCACGTTCCAGGTGCTCTATCGCCGCACCGTGCTCGTTTCGATAGACGAGCGTCGTCCCGAGACCCGTCAGTGCGATCGGGAGGACCGCGTCCGATTCCTCGAGTTCGACGGCCAGGTCCCTGGCGCGTTCGAGGCGATCCGTGGCCGCTTGCAGCTCGCCGAGATCCATCAGCGACGACCCGATGCAACTCAGCAACCGACAACACTCCGGCGTGGGTTCGTCCCCGTCCCAGTCCTCGAGGGCGCGCTCTGCGAGCTCGATCGCCTCGTCGTGGTCGCCGCGATCCGCCCGCATCCGAGCCCGGTGTCGATCGGCCCGCCTGCGGGTTTCGGCGTCGTCGACGTTGGCCCGGACGTACTGGAAGTGTTTCTCGGCGTCGTCGTACTCGCCCGCGAGGTACCGTGCGCGACCGATCCGCTCGACGGCGTCGACGAGGATATCTTCGCGTCCGAGGCCGCGGGCGAGCGCGGCGGCTCGCTCGAATCGCTCCGCGGCGACGTCGCTGGCGAAGACGCCAAGCGCCTCGTCGCCGGCGGCGAGGTAGTGTTCGACGGCGCGCTCGTCGGCTCCCGCCCGATCGAGGTGGCGGGCGACCCGTTCCTCGTCGGGCGTCTCCGCGGCAGCGAGCAGGCCGTCGGCGATCGCCTCGTGGATGCGTCGCTCCCGTTCGCCCGTCACGCGGTCGAGCACCGCCTGGCGAATCACCTCTGAGTCGAACCCGAGCGCGTCGTCGTCTGCGCTCAACAGCTCCGCGCCGAGGAGGAGATCGACGTACTCCTTCTTGCGTAGGTCGGCGAGATCGATCGCCTCCGCCACGACGTCGATCGGGATCGGTTCGCCGGCGACGGCGCCCCACTCGAGCAGCCTGATCGCGTCCGCGTCGAGGGCGTCGAGGCGCCGATCGACGCTCTCGTGGACGCCCGACGGGAGGTCGATCGCCTCGGGATCGTCCGGGTAGACGCCGAGGCCCGGGTCGACGATTCCCCCGTCTCGCAGCCCTTCGATCACCTCGACGATGAACAGGGGAAGGCCGCCGGTCGTCTCGACGATCTCCTCGACGAACTGGGTGGGAACGTTGCGGGTTCCGAGCAGGGCCTCGATTAGCTCGCGACCGGTTTCGCGGTCGAAGGGTTCGACGCGTACACGTTCGACCCGGTGTGCGTCGCCCGAGGCGGCCTCGGCGAGTCGTCGCTGCTGGCTTCCGTCCGCCGGTCGGTAGGTACAGGCAAAGCGGACGTCGTCGACCGGATCCAGGCGCGCGAGGACCGCAGCGAGCATGTCGATCGTGGCCGGATCCGCCCAGTGGAGGTCCTCGAGGAGTACGACGACCGGGCCGTCGGCTGCGTCCTCGCGCAGTCGATCGACTACGCCGTCGAACAGGACGGTTCGCCGATCGGAAAAGTCCTCGGCCTCGAGGCGTCCGGCGTCGCCGACGGCGAGCGCCGGGAGATGCCCGAGGGCGTCCGCGAAGGGCTCGTACGGTCTGTCGGTATCGGATCCGCAGGCGCCCACCAGGACCGTGACGCCGTCGTCGACGAGTCGTGATCGGGCCTGTTCGAGGAGCTCGGTCTTGCCGACGCCGGGCGGTCCCTCGAGCAGCAGGGTCGTCGGCCCGGCGTCGGGGAGGTCCAGCAGGGCCCGGAGTTCGGCGTCCCGGTTGACGAACGTCGCGTCGATATTCGGTTCGAGCGAGACGACGCCGGCGTCGGTCAGTCGGGCGAGGGCGCTGACGAGCGGCGATCGCTCGAAGTACCGATCGAGCTCTGCGATCGCACACCTCACCCGCCGACCGTCCGGTTCGTGGACGACGAAGTCGGAAAATTCCGACTCCGCCCGGTCGCGCACCTCGGTCGCTCGCGCCCGGCCGTCGTCGGTGAGCTCGTAGACGTTTCGCTCCTCGTCGAGGCCCTCGACGCGAGCGGCTCGCTCGACGACCAGCCCGCGATCTCGGAGACCGCGCAGCGTGGCGAGCAGCTCGACGGACTCGGACATCCGGCCGAGCTCAACGCCGAGTACGTCGCAAAGGCCGGGAACGGACCGGCCGTACGGTGCCGGCTGGTCCGCCCGAACCGGTTCGCACTGACGCAGGTGGAGGACGACGAGGTCCTCGACAGGAACCTTCACATCTTCGGATTGTTCTGCTGATGGATTAGCCATTCGGCCAGCCTGGACAGATTTTTAACCGATGCAATGGTATTTGACGCGGTTCTGTTGCTGGAACGGACTGATCGATACTGTCGGTCGGGGTTCGACGGCGGGTGCGGACGGAGCCGCTATCCCTCGTGACTGCGACCAACCCAATGCGCTCACAGACCAGGTCCTCGAGCGTCGCCTCCGTGGGGGAACGCTCCGCGCCGCCGATATAGAAGCAGTCGATCAGCGCGGCCTCGTCCCGCTCGTCGGGGGCGGTCGATTCCTCGAATTCGGGTGCTCCGCCCAGCGCTCTCGAGGGCCCGTTTGAACCGTCCCAGCGAACGCGGCGTACGGTATTCGATACCAATCCCATTACTACTATGTCACGTCTTCCGAACGATGGAAACGGCGCTCACAGCGACAGCGACGACACCAACGTAATAGAGTAGGGAGAGACCGGCAAGCCCGATAACGAATCCGGTTTGGGCAAGGGCATCGACGCCCTCCGTCAGCAGCCCCCACCCGCCCAGAAAGAGTGCGCCACTAACGATGTCGGCGACAACTCTTGGATCGAATAGTACCGTCGGCGGGAGCGCGTCAACAACAATCGCGGCGATACCACCAGGGACCATGAGGCCCAGGCCGAGACGCAACTCAGACCGTCCTGGTGGGTGCATTAGCGTATCTACCGAACCGGTGTATATGTAAGGGTTCTGTCTTGCGGTCGATAGCAGAACTCCGATACTGGGACGGAGTCCGATCGATCGAGTATCTGGGTAGTGCCGCTGTTCGTCTCACTTCCGCACCTCGAGTAGGGCGACCCGTTCGCGAACCAGCGCGCCGAGCGAGGCGTCAGTCGCCGATCGCTCGGCGTCGGTGATCTCGAAGAAGTCGACGAGCGTCTCGCGGTCGGTTGCACCGTCGATCGTGGGTTCGCAGCCGACGACCGCGTCGAGATCCGTGAGCGCTTCGATCGCCGCCGCTTCGGCGTCGGTCGCCGACTGGTCCCCACGGTCGCCCTCGGCTACCGCGTCGACGAGGATCACGGCGGGCCACTCGCCGTCTGCGACGCCCATCTCGAGGGCGCGATCGATCTGGCGGCGACCGGCGGCGTACAGCAGGATCTCGACCGCCCGATCGCGGGCGACGGTGTCGCCGCGTTCGATCGCTCGATCGGCCAGTTCGACGGCCCGTTCGAGGTGTTCCCGGTCGGCGACGTACCGCGCGTCGAACGCCTGGACCGTCGTCCCGTGTCGATCGCCGATCGTGCCGAGATCCGCGACGAACGAATCGATGTCGTCGACCGAGAGCCGGCATTCCAGTAGTTCCATCAGAAGTCACCCAGGCTGGATTGATCCTCCGCGTCGGCCGCGGCCGACGCGTTCGACCGGGCCCGCTCGTCCGAACCGGCGTCGTCGCCCGATCCGGTTTCCGTGTCGGTCCCCGAGTCGCCGGTCGCGCCGGCCGAATCCGCGTCGATCGGCGTGACGCCGTCCATCGAGGGATCGTCGCGACCGGCGTTTTCGAGGATGGTCTTCGCGGTCTTCTTCCCGCGAAGCGCGCCCAGAATCACGCCCTTGTCGGCCGTCCGGAGGTCCGCCGGCGTCTCGATTCCGGCCGCGTAGAGCTGGCGTGCGCGCTTTCGACCGACGCCGCGGACGGAGACGAGTTCGAGCAGTTCCTCGCGGACGCCGTGTTCGACCCGGGCGCGCGCCTCGCGGACGGCGACGCTCCAGTCCGAGTCGATCTCGGCGGCCAGGGTCTCCGCCGCCCCGAGGAGCCACTCGGCGGTGTCGACCTTCCCGCGGAGGTCGCCGGGCCCGATGGAGTACCGTTCCGTGAGGCGATCCTCGTCCATCTCGTCCGCCCAGTCTTTGAGGAGGGCGCCGGTCTTCAGCGCGGACAGCCAGTCCTCGAACCGGTCTTCCTCGTACTCGCTGGGTTTCTCGCCCAGCAGCTCGTCTTCGAGTTCGTAGTAGAGCTGGCCGTAGGTGTCGTCCTCGCCGGAGCGCAGGTAGAGCTCGTACATATCCGGCGTACGCGCGATCAGCTGGTAGAGCCCCATCGCTGTCGGGCGAGAGTCGGCCGATTCGAGCCCGTGGACGATCTCCGCGGCGCTCATCGGGTCGAGGTAGAGCCGCGAGACGGTGTGGCCCAGATTCGTCGCCCGGAGCTCGACGTCCCGGTCGGCCTCGGCGGCGAGGTCGGCGGCGGAGGTGAACGGGTCGTCCTCGGCCGATTGTGTTTGGGTCGATCCAGCGCCTTCGCGTTCTATGAAGTCGTTCCGCTCCAGGTAGTCCAGCACGGTGTCGGTGACCGACTCCAGCCGCCCGCGTTCGCCGGTCTGGCTGGCGTAGAGCGTCTCGTTCATGAACGAGAGCAGGCCGTCGCGGGTGCGGGCGAAGCCGGAGGCGATCGTCGCGAGGACGTGCGTCCGGAGGGCGGGCTCGGCGGCGAGCTTCGACCGGACGTCCTCGGGATCGGCCCAGACGTAGCGCTCGAAGAGTTCGTCCTGCTCGTCGTGGCTCTTGGCCAGCAGGACGGCCTCGCCGTAGGGGTCGAGGCCGGGTCGTCCCGCCCGGCCCATCATCTGGTGGACTTCCAGGACGTCCAGCGGCGCCATCCCGCCGGCGGTCGGGTCGAACCGCCGCCAGTCGCGGACGATCACGCGGCGGGCTGGCGTGTTGACGCCCGCGGCGAGCGTCGGTGTGGCACTGATGACCTTCAGGAGGCGGTCGCGGAAGGCGTCCTCGACGAGCGACCGGTGGTCGCTGGCGAGTCCGGCGTGGTGAAAGGCAGCGCCCTTCTCGACGGCGGCGGCCAGATCCGTGCTCGTCTCGCTGTCGCTGACGTCCCTGATGTCGTCGGCGAGGTCGTCGAGCGCTTCCTGCTCGTCGTGATCGAGTTCCGGGGCGACGACGTTCGCGAGTCGGCGCGCGGCGGCCTCGGCGTTGCGCCGCGAGTTGACGAAGACGAGCGCGGAGGCCTCCTCGGCGACGATGTCCCGGACGAGGGCGTCCTCCTGGCTCTCCGAGCCGTCGACGGGCACCTCGCGCTTGCTGCCGTCGTCGAAACTGATCGCGTTGCCGTAGTGGACCCCCAGCTGGAGGTCGATCGGGCGCCAGTCGGAGGCGACGAGCTCGGCGTCGAGCCAGTCGGCGATCTCGTCGGCGTTGCCCACCGTCGCGGAGAGGGCGACGACCTGGAGCGCGGGGTTCAGGGCCCGCAACTTCGCGAGGGTGACCTCCAGCGTGGGCCCGCGGTTGCGGTCGTCAATGAGGTGGACCTCGTCGCTGACGACGCAGGTGAGTTCCGAGAGCCAGTCGGCGCCGTTGCGCACGAGCGAGTCGACCTTCTCGCTCGTCGCGACGACGACGTCACGGGAGGCGAGCCAGTCGTCGGTGCTCTCGTAGTTGCCCGTCGTGACCCCGACCGAGACGCCGAATTCCTCGTAGGCCTCGAACTCCTCCTTTTTCTCGCTCGCGAGTGCGCGAAGGGGGACGATGTACAGCGCTTTGCCGCCGCGCTCGATCGCCGACAGCATCGCCAGGGCGGCGATCATGGTCTTCCCGCTGGCGGTCGGGACGGCCGCGACGAGGCTGTCGCCCTCGGTGGCTCCGGCCTCGACCGCCTCGGCCTGCGGGGGATACAGCGACTCGATCCCCTCGGACCGGAAGTGCGAGACGGCGCCGGGCGGGAGCCCCGACAGCTCCTCGAGATTCATTACCCGTGGTTGGGTCGTGCTCCGATTTAAAGTGTCGTGTCGGGCGACGGGGGCGAGGACGTTCTCAGTAGGCCTGTATCCGCGAGAGGCGGCACTCGTCGTCCATCGAATGGCGGATCACGAGGTGCTGGGGCGCCGGGACGAAGGAATCGGTCACCCAATCGATGCTCGTCCCGTCGAGGAACAGCTCGTACCCGGCGTTCCCGTTGTCGTCGATATCGCGACTTCGGCGCAGCGCAACCGTGTGCTCGGCCGTATCGACCGGCCAGCTCCCGCTTAGGTTGAGGTCCTGAATGGTACCGTCGACCTTCTTCTTGACGTCGACCGTCCCGTTCGCCCTGACGGACAGCCGCACCTCGTCACTCGATCCGGTCCAGTCCGCCGGCAGCAAGAACAGCGTCTTGCCGCTACTCAGATTCGATCCGACCGAAAAGTCGATCTCCCAGGTCCCGGTCGAGAAGGCCATGTCCTCGAAGTGGAGATTGTGGGATCCGTTGCTGGCCGCCGGGAACACCGCCGCTCCCCGTTCCGGGTACGGGCTGCCGCCCGTGACCGTCCATTCGGGATGGAAGGCCTTCCACCGGTGGTCGGTCGAGGCGCGATTCGCGAACTTGCCGTCCCGCCAGTCCTCGTAGAGGTACGTCGAGGGGAAGGAGCCGATCACCCGGTTGTTTCCCTCCCAGGTGACCCGGCCGTCGCCCTCGAAGAAGAGGTCGCCGGTGACGGCGCCCGTGCACCGTCTGACGGTCATGCTCCCGTGGCCGTTCGCGGTCACGGCGCTGGACATGCCCTCGCCGTTGGGCCCCGCGTTCGGATCGAAGTGGCAGTCGATCACGTTGACCGCGTGGTCGTAGCCGCCGGTGGCAGACAGCAAGTCGCTCTCCGTGTGGGCGAACTCGCAGTTGCGAAAGTCCATCGTCGAGCCGTAGTGACCGACGCCGGCCTCGAACCGGATCCCCTCGACTCGCGTCCGGTAGGTGACCCGGCCCTGGATCGCGAACTCGACCGCGCGATGGCGAATCACGACGTTCGAGGGGGTTTGCGTATCGCCGACGAAGTGGATCGGGTACTTCGAGGAGTTTCCGGTCCCGTCCTCCAGCCCGCGCGGCCAGCCGCCGATGACCACGGGACAGTGCGGTTGGCTCACTCCCGAGGTGTCCTCGTAGACGCCGTCGTTGAACGCGACGGTGAACTGGTGCTGCTGGACGTGCGCGAGGCGATCGAACGCCTCCTGCAGCGTCGCGATCGGATCCGTCGACGTGCCGTCGGCGGCGTCGTCGCCGTTCGGGTCGACGACCAGGTGGGTCGGTTCGGTCGAGACGACGGCGCCCGTGCCGATCGCGTCGTCGCTCCGGGTGAGCGGTTCGTGAACCAGCCGATTCGTCGTGATCCGATCGCTCGAGACCGACCGACCCGTGAGCGTGTCCACGTTCTCGATCGACCGCTGCTGGCCGGCCATCGAGAGCCGGTCGGCGACGACGTCGTCGACGGGCGCGGCGCTCGTCCCGAGTTCGGTCGCGGTCACGCGATCGCTCGCGATGGCAGTCGCCGAGAGCGACTCGACCCCCTCGATCGTTCGATTCGGTCCCGTCATCGCCACTCGGTCCGCGTAGAGGGCCTCCACGGGCCGGTCGCCTGTGCCGAGCTGGCCCCGGGGTGTTGCGCCGGCGATCCCGGCCCCGAACCCCAGCACCCCGAGCGCCCCCGCGGCGGTCAGGAACCCTCGTCGATGCAGCGATCGACCGGCGCTCCGGCTCTCGGTCGGCCGCGCTGCGGCGTCGTCCGTCCCGTTCGACTCGGCTTCGAGCGCCGCGATCCGTTCCCGCTGCCGATCGACGATGGCCTCGAGACGAGCCACCCGATCGGCCATCGAGTCGTCGTCCATGCAACCGACAGTGACACTATGCAACAATGAACTTACTGGCGGTGCTGGTTCGATGGCGGACCGGCCGCGTTCGGGATGCAGGGCCGTCCAGGGCGGTCCGCCTGGAGCGCCGATCCTTTCGGGGCGCAGGACGCCGGCACCACCGGTCAACGCGCCCGATCGGGAGAGCCCGCGGCGATAGAACGATGGGGTCGGACCGCGTACGCGAACACGTGCCGCATCCGAACCACGTCCTCGTCGTCGCACTCGGCGACCCCGACGATGCAGCCGCGCTGGAACGCGCGCTGGAGACGTTTCCTGCGGCGACCGTGACCCTCCTCTCGCCGGTCCCGCCGCTGGATCAGCCCGTGAGCGAAGGGCGGATCCTGGAACGAAGCGAGGAGCGACTCGCGGACGCCCGCGCCCGGGCCGAAGACCTGCGAACGTCGGTCGACGACCCGTCGCGGGTGACGGTCGAGAATCGCGAGGGGCCGCCGGCGGAGGTCGTTCCGTCGTTCGTCGACCGCAACGGGGTCGATCACGTCGTCGTCCCCGGACACGACGTCAGCGGCGTCGTCAGACGCCTCCTCGGGGACGGTATTCCGGAACTGATCGCGGAGCGAACCGACGTCCCCGTCACGATCCTGGACTGAGGCCGACAGCGGACAGAACCGGTCGCCCGAGGTCCAGCTACCGGCCCAGCCCGAACGCGAGGACCCGGTAGACGCCGTACCCCAGAGCGATCGAGCTTCCGAGCGTCAGCAGCCAGAACGAGACCGTGACGCCGATCTTGCGCCGGGAGACCCCCGCGGAGCCGGCCGCGAGGCCGCCGCCGATGACGCCCGAGAGGATGATGTTGTTGAGCGAGATCGGGATGCCGAGGAAGATCGCCAGCTGGGCGATGACGAATCCCGGGACGAGCGCGGCGATGGAGCGGCGAACGCCGAGCTGGGCGTACTCCCGAGACGTCGCCTGCAGCAGCCGCGGCGCGGCCATCCAGGCGCCGGCGAGGATCCCCGCGGCGCCGAGCGCGAGCAGCGTGATCCCCGGCAAGCCGAGTTCGACCCGGAAGAGGTTCTCGAGCGGACCGGTCGCCAGGCCAACCTGCGAGCCGCCCGAGGAGAAGGCGACGATCCCGCCGAGGACGAGCAGGAAGGACCGGATCCCGCCTTCGACGGAGGTGAGAACCCTCCGGCGCACCAGGGAGAAGGCGATCGCGCCGGCCACGATCGTCACGAGAACGATGCCGAGGTCGACGCCGCCCGCGAGCGTCGGCCCGCCGCCGAACCGCCGGGAGATAAACCGTGCGACCGTCCCCTGGTCGGCGGCGGGATCCGGGATGACGCCCAGGCGGATGTTGGCGATGATGGCCCCGACGAGCCCCGCCAGCGCCGGGACGCCGACGGATTCCGGGATGTCGTCCCGCCGCAGCGTGACCGCGGTCGCGTAGGCCAGCCCGCCGGACATGATCGGGACGAACAGCCAGAAGATCCCGAGCCGCCGGTAGGTCGCCATCGCCGGGTCGCCGCCGAGCGAGAGCCCGACGCCGACCATCGCGCCCGTCGTCGCGAACGCCGCCGGGATCGGGTATCGCGTGTAGATGCCGATCCCCATGAACGTCGCCGCGGTGAGCAACCCCGCGATGGCCGCAAGCGGCGTGATCGTCACGCCGTCGATGAGATCCGCGCCGATCGTCTCGGAGATGCTCCCGCCCTGCATGAGGGCCCCCGCGGCGGCGAGCAGCCCGATGACGAACGCCGCCCGCATCGTCGAGATCGCGTTCGCTCCGATGGCGGGCGCAAAGGGCGGCGAGTTGCTGTTCGCGCCGAGCACCCACGCCATCGCCAGACAGGTTAGTATCGCGACGCCGACGAGGCCGACGAACGACAGCGCGACCATTCCGTCTGTCGTCGTTGACCGACCGGGCTGAAAAACGTTCCTGCGCGATACCGCGAACCGGTTTCCGACGGCCGGTTCAGCCAGGCCTGCGCACGTCCCACCAACGGGCGAACGACCCGAATCGACTCAGAACGCCGACCGCCGATCGGCGATCGATGTCCCCTCCAGCTCGTCCGCGAGGGCGTCGGCGACGGCGTCGACGACGCGACCGGCGGCCTCGCGGCGGATCGAGAGGGGCTGTTCGAGCTGGATCGTCCTGTCGAACGGTGCCAGGCGGTTGAGCACGTTATCCGGCGACGTGCCGGCGTACGGGCCGTCCGGCGGGGCGATCTCGACCGCCGTCTCGGGCAGCACCTCGTCGATCGCGTCCCTGACGCCCGCCTTGACGGACTCGTCACACCGGCCGCCGACGAGGACGCGATCGTCGACCGAGAAGCCGTGGAAGGCGACGCCCCACTCGAAGTCCGTCTTGGCGATCGACCGGAGCGTCGGGAACGAGTCCGGGTGGATCGCCGTCGATGTGACGTGGAACCGATCGAACGCGATGCCGGAATCGTCGTAGCCGGCGGCGATCCAGGCCAGTCCGTCGAGTGCCTCGGCAAGCCGCTCGGCTTGCCGATCCGTCCCGGGTTCGACGTGGCCGCCGTGGGGTGCGAGAACGACCAGCCGCTGCTGGGTCTTCGTCCCCCGGAGCACCTCGGCGTACTCCGCGTTCGCGAGTGCGCCGTCACGGGACTCGATCGCTGGGTCGACCGCCAGCACGTCGATGGCGGCCGCGTCACCGCCCGTCGCGTCGAGGCGGTCCAGGCCGGACGGGTCGAGGCCGAGGTCGAACGGGTCCCCCTCGCGAGACTCGACGATCGTGAACGTCGCGTCGGCCACCGCGCCGGGGTCGTCGGGTCGGACGCGGATCTGGCGGCCGACCTCCAGCTCGTGCGCGGCGAGAAATTTTGGGTGAAGGACGCACCGGGAACCGGGATCGACCGCCCCGCTCGCACCGAGTGACGTCTCGGACAGTTCGACGGCGCCGTCGCGCCAGTCGGGGTCGTCGGTCCCTTCGTCGCCCGAGCCGTCGTCGCCGTCATCTCCGCTCCCATCGTCACCGTCGTCGGTCCCGTCCCCGCCATCTTCGCCGGTATCCCCGCCATCGTCGTTACCGCCGTCGTCCTCGCCGTCCCCGTCATCGTCGTTACCGGGGCCGTCCGATTCGCCGTCGCCGCCGTCATCGCCGCCGTTCTCGCGACCGTCTTCGGTCCCGTCCTCGTCGTCTTCACCGGCCTGTTCGTCGCCCCGATCGTTCCCGCCGTCTGCTTCGGTGCCGCCTTCGGTGGTGCTGTCGCTCGCCCGGTCGTCCGCGTCGTGGTCCCCGTCGGCGCCGCGTCTCTGGTCGGCAGCGCCGTCCCCGGCGGACGCGTTCGGGTTACCTGCTGCGTCGGCCCCGGTCCCGCCGGCGCTCCGTTGGGCCAGACCGGCGTCCGGTCGATCGCCGCCCGACGCGGCCGGGGACCCGCGTTCGGCCGAACTGGCGCCGTCGGGCGCGGACGTATCGCCGCGCATCGTCAGCAACAACGTGATCGACGAAACCGCGGCCCCGGAGCGAAGCACGTCTCGCCTGAGGCAGCACCTGGCGGCGTCGCCTAGTCGGTCGACGGTTCGCTCGGCGGGCCGGTCCATCACGACACCGTCACGACCGGTCTACCATTATTCTTTCTACTCGAATCGATCGAATATTATGGCCGGTAGCGACGGCACCGTCGGGGCCGGGACGCCGGCGTCCAGGCACTGGATCGATCCGGCGGGTCGTCACGGTGCCGGGTCGGGGCCGGTGCGCTCGAGCAGCGCCCGGTAGAAGCGCCCGTCGTCTTGCTCGAACGCGCGAGCGACGCGCCACGGCGTCTCGCCGACCGCCTCGCGGAGTCGGTCGGGCGAACAGCACAGGAAGTGAAGCGAGGCGCCGATCGCCCTGCCCGACGATCCGTCGGATGGTGGCTCGTACTCGAAGTGAAAGCACCGGTGGGCGATGCCGTCGCGGGGGTCCGGACGGTAGCCGAAGAAGTCCGCGTCGAGCCCCCGCGGATCGTAGTTGTCGACGAGGGCGACGGCGTCGTCGGTCGTCACGCGGGCGAATTCGTCGAGGAGCGACGAAATGCCGGCGAGCGAGCCCCCGAGGCCGAGCTGGGTCCCCGAGCAGTTGATCGCGCGGAAGCGATCCGCCGGGAACGGCAGGTCGAACATATCGCCGACGAGTACTTGGCGGGCTCCCGTCGCCCGGGCCGTCGCGACCGCACGCGGGCTCACGTCGATCCCGATCGCCTCGGCGTCCCGGTCCTGGAACCAGCGGACGTGCTGGCCAGTCCCGCAGCCGACGTCGAGGATCGGCCCGCCGGCCTCGGCCAGCGTCGACAGCTGGTCGATCCGCCGATCGGCCCACTCCGAGCGGGGCGCGAAGTAATTTGCCTCGACGCGGCCGTCCATCGCGCTCGATCCGTCGCGGTAGCGAAGCGCGCCGTACCGATCGTGCTGGTAGTCCCACATCGCCCGTCCGAGCGCGTCGCCCGTCGGTTCGCTCGCCGCACTGGCGTCCGTGGCCATAGCGTCGACTCTGACGGCGGGGAACATAAAATCACGATGATATATGGTCCCGACTAACACACCACACGATATCTGTCGGGCTCGTTCGGACGGCTGCGCCGCGAGGACCGAACCCAGCGTCGCCGCCGAATCAATCGGTCAGGATTTCGAGCGCTTCGACGACGCCGTCGGCCACGTGGTGCCACCGTGTCTCCCTGACGCCGAACGGTTGTTCGATCTGGATCGTTCGGCCGATTTCGCCGACCCGGTTGAGGATGTTTGCCGGCGAGACGCCGCGATAATCCCCGTCCCCGTTTGTCGGCACCTTGATCGACACGTCCGGCAGTCGCTGGCCGAGCGAGTTCGCCACCGTCTCGCGTTCGCTCTCGCTCGCGGTCCCACAGACCGTGATGTAGTCGTTCGTGTAGCCGTGGAAGGCGACGGCCCACTCGAAGTCGCGATCGAGGAGACAGCCCAGCTCCCGGAAGGAATTGGCGTGAATCTCGGTGGACGTCACGTGCCACCGATCGAACGCGCCGCCCCCGCTGTTGAAGCCGGCGCAGATCCAGCCGAGCCCGTCGGCCTGCTCGGCGACGCGTCTGGCCTCGAAGTCCGTACCGTACTCGATGTAGCCCCCGTGCGGGGCCAACGTGACGACGGTCGCCGCACCGTCGTCGCCGGCGAGGTACTCGACGAACTCGTCGTTGAGCCGCGCCTCCTGACGCGAATCGTAGATCGGGTGGACGACCATCGACGCGATCGTCACCACGTCGTTCTCGTCGACACCAAGTCGGTCCAGTCCGCCTTCGGTGAGACCGACGGCGCCGCCGTGGGCCGCGGAGGCGACCGTGTACGCGGCCGATTCGAACCCGGATTCGTCGTGTCTGAGCCGAACCTGTTGGCCCACCTCGAGCACCGTCGTCCGGAGTAACGACCGAGGAAGCGAGCAGTACCGCGACGGGGGCGACCACGTCGACCAGTCGGCGTCGGTCTCGGTGACCGGCCGTTGCCAGTAGCGCACCTCGGGTCCGCAGGAGGTCGTGGCATCCGATTCGGTGCCCGATCCCGTCGAGATCGCCGAGAGTCCGAGGAGCGACGCGCCGACCGCGAGAACGCGTCGCCGACTCGATCGGGAACTGGCGCGACGGCGGCTCGGTGAGGACTGGGGGTCCATTGCGTTCCAAGCGCCATCGTAGTTGGTATTAACTATTAGCACGTACTACAGGCCTTGCAATTCCGATCGATCGTCCCGGTTCTAACTCGAACGGTCTGGCAGCGAACCGCGCTCACGTGACCGATCGATCCGCTCGTCCTGGCGCGGGCGTCGGTTCGCAACCCACGGCCACCGCTCCGTCGGGGTCGGCGCCCGAACACACGAGTCCCGTGTGAGCGTGTCGCGCCCCACGAACCGGCAGTTGGACGGCGTCAAGCCGACAACTCGCCGATCGCGTCGGCGACGCCATCCGCGACGGCGTGCCAGTCGTTCACTCTGACCGATTTGGGCTGTTCGAGCTGGAGGGTGCGGCCCGTCTGGCCGATCCGATTGAGGACGTTGATCGGCGACGAGCCGTCGTATCCGGTCGTCGAATCGGACCCGAGTTCGACCGGCGTGTTCGGCAGCCGCGCGGTGATCGCGTCCGCGACCGTCTGACGGTCGACTTCGCTCGCGGTCCCGCCGACGATGATGGCGTCGTCGGCGAGGCCGTGGAAGGCAACGGTCCAGTCGTAGGTTCCCCCGGCGAGTCCCGAGAGCGCGGGAAACGAGTCGATCTCGACGTCGATGGAGGGAACGTGCCACCGGTTGTACGTCCCGGCACCGTCGTAGAACCCGGCGGCGACCCACCCCAGCCCGCCCGTCGTCTCGGCGACGCGCTCGGCCTGGAAATCGGTCCCGAGCTCGATGTGGCCGCCGTGGGGTGCCATCGCGAGGACGGACGTCGCCGCCACGTCGCCGACGAGGTACTCCGCGTACTCTTCGTTGAGTCTGGCCGCGTTTCGCGACGCGTAGGACGGGTGGACCGGTCTCGCCCCGATCGTGACGCCGTCGCCGTCGGCGAGATCCATCCGGCTCAGCCCACCGTCGGTGAGGCCGACTGCGCCGTCGTCGCGGTGATCGGCGACGGTGAACGCCGCCGTCTCGTAGCCGTTCGGCCCGCCGCCGGAGAGTCGAATCTGCTGGCCGATCCGGAGGGGCGTCGACTCCGTCAGCGCACACGGGAGCGAACAGTATCGGGCGTCCGAGACGGTCGTGTCCCAATCGGCGTCAGTCCGGACGACGGGTCGGTCCCAGCGATCCAGCTCCGAGTCACACGAACCCGCCGACGAAGCCTTGTTCGTCTGCTCCGGTCCATCGCTCGCGGCGATCGACGCGCTCGGCGCGCCGACGCCGAGTATCGCGGCGCCGGTGGCCAGTACGGTTCGACGCGCGAGGCGTCGGTCGGTCGTGACGGCCGATCGATCAGTGGCATGGTATGACATACCGAATTACAACCAACAACCATCGCCATAAATAGTTAGTTTCGATATCGACTCTCGAAACGACCGCCGAGGCCGCGTCGCCAAGGCTAAACGGTTACAGGTGAAGGAATAGATATGCGAATCGCGTTCGACGAGGACGTCTGTATCGGGATGTACCAGTGCGTTGCGGCGTGGGACGAGTTCGAGAAGGACACCGACCGCGGCAAAGCCGTCCTCCGCGAATCGACCGAGGTCGAGGACGGCGTCTTCGAACGCGAGGTCCCCCCGGACGCCGAGCTCGACGCCAAATTCGCCGCCCGCGCCTGCCCCGTCGACGCGATCACGGTGTACGATGCCGACGGCGAACAGCTGATTCCCTGACGCGTCCGCTACCGCGCCGCACCGAACCGGCCTCGGTCACCTCATCGCCCGCGACGGCAGCGGCGGCGCAGTCCCTGGATTATCACGACCTCGCGGCCCGATATTATTTCTGTCGAGCTAGAATAAATATATCTCCCGGGGGATAGAATGATGCGTTCGTAGTATGTTTCACACTGACGACGCGGACGACCACGCTCTCGACGAGCGGCCCTGTCCAGTGAGTCGGCGCCGGTTCCTGGCGGGCGCCGCCGGCACGGTCGGACTGGCGAGCGGATCGGCGAGCGCGGCCGCGACGGGACGCGGCCGCGAATCGCGTGAGTCGGCCGTCGAGCGCTACAAACTGACGGACGAACTCGAGTACCTCTACGACAACGTCGGGTCGAGCGAGCGCATCCCGACGCTGGTCAGCGCCTTCGACGACCGCGTCCTCTCGGAACTGACAGACTTCGGGACGGACGTGCAAACGACCGGCGGCCCCGGTGCGGCCATGTACGCCCGGTTGACGACGGGCGAGATCGACGAGATCTCCCAGTACTTCCTCGTCACGCGCCTGCAGTACGCGCCCGGCGCGAACCCGTTCTGGAAGCACTACGAGTACCCGGACCGGGTCTTCCCCGACCCGCAGGAGGCGCTCGATTACATCGCCTACGAGGAGGCCGTCGCCGGCCTCGAACACTTCGCCGAGGAGTACCCCGACCGCGTCAACGTCAAACGCTTCGGGAACACGCCGGGGCTCGATAACCGACGAACCGGCGGGCACAGCACCTACGACCTCGTGGTCGCGGAACTATCGAACGACGTCGACTCGATCACCGACAAGTCGGTCGTCGTCAACTCGCTCAGCATCCACGGCGACGAGCGAAGCGGCGTCGAAGCGGGGATGCGGCTCCTCGAGGGCGTCCTCCGCGGGGAAGAGTCCGAACTCGAATCCTGGCTCGACGACATCGGGCTGGTCTTCGTCCTGTCGAATCCCGACGGCTGG
Source organism: Halovivax limisalsi (assembly GCF_023093535.1). Classification (NCBI taxonomy): domain Archaea; kingdom Methanobacteriati; phylum Methanobacteriota; class Halobacteria; order Halobacteriales; family Natrialbaceae; genus Halovivax; species Halovivax limisalsi. Next base: position 485,164 of record NZ_CP095757.1, on the reverse strand, counting down.
ATGGCGAAGCACCCCGAGACGGTCTCGGCGGCCAGCTCCTCGAGCGATACGTTCACGCGCGTCAACGGCTCCAACCTCGACCCGAACCGGCAGTACCCCACCGCGGGGCTCATCGACCCCAACAAGTATCCCGGCGAGCCGAACGGAGAGGATCTCGTGAACGACGACCCGAGCGGCCCCGACGACGACGTCGAGAGCCAGTACGAGCAGTACGTTCCGGACGTGCTGTGGCTCGTCCACGAACTCCGAAAGTACGACGACGTCGCCTTCGCCTCGGACTTCCACGGGATGTACGGCTCGAACCACCTCGTCAACTCGATGCAGGGCAACGACGAGTACGGGCCGCGCGACCAGGCCGCGATCGACGCCCTCAACGAGCGGACGAATCAGGCCTACGAGGACGAGATCGCCCCGCTGATGGACCAGTACAGCGGCGAGATCTCCGACGCGGCCTCTCAGCGAGGCATCTACGACGTCCCCTCGGTCCCCTACGAGTGGGGAACCACCGCGGACACGATCAATTACAACGTCACCGGCAGCATGGGCGGCTGGCTCGGCAAGGCCGTCGAGATGGGCGGCCTCGGCGCGACGGTCCTCAGCTACGAGATGGCGATCGACAACGCCCAGACCGCCAGCCCCGTCCCCTTCAACGCCGGGCTCGTGACGGTCCAGGCGGCGGCCTACCAGATCTGCATGCGCGAACTCGCGCGCGTCGCGGCCGAACCCGTCGACGGCGGGATCGAGACCGGCGGGCGCTCGCTCGCGATCGTCGACAGCCCGACCGTGGCCCGCAGTTCCGACGACGTCGCCGTCGATTCGGCGACGTCGATCTCTCGCGACGAGACGACGATCGACGCGACGCGCGGTCGCGGCCGCCACCGGATCCGCGTCGATCGGGACGTCCACACGCTCTCGATCGACGTCACCGAAGCGACGGGCCGCATCGACGAGGCCTCGCTGATCGCGCCGGACGGCACCGAGGTCCGGTCCGCGCCGGTGCGCGTGCGCGAATTCGGTCGCGGCGCGGACTGGCTGATCACCGATCCCGACCCGGGGACCTGGGAGGTCCGCGTCCGCGGCGGAAACGGGCGTGCTCGCGGCGAGGACGGCCGGGATCGCGCTGAGGGCGGACGCACTCGCGACGAGGCTGCCTCCGCCGACCTTCGAGTCTCGACCATCGAGGCCAGGGGCCGGCCGGACCCTGGGATCATGGACTACGACCAGCGCGCGTACGACGTGACGCCGGTCACCTTCCTCGAGGAGTACGGCGACGCCATGGTCGACGGCTCGGCCGCGACGCTTTCCGTGAGCGACGTCGAGAGCGGCTCGCTGGTCAGCGGCGGCCAGCCCGCCTACGACCAGCTGGTGCTCGTCCACGACGACGGCGTCAACAGCGGCGCGTACGTCTCCGCGATCGAGACGTACGTCGACGCCGGCGGCGAACTCGTCCTGACCGACGCGGGCCTCTCGCTGCTGGGCCCGCTCGATGTCGAGGGTGCGAGTTCCATCGGCTCCTCGGACGTGGATCGAAGCACCCGGCAGTTCGCCATGTTGGGAAGTACGTCGAACCACGAGCTGGTGAACCACGTCAGCTCGCTCGAGAGCGAACTCTGGACGGGGCCGACGATCGGCTACACGACCAGCAACGAGTCGCCGGTCCACACCGTGAGCCAGAACGCGTTCACGTCGGCCGGCGGTGACGTGGCCGCGACGACGGGCGGCGGCGTGATCGTCGGCGAACTGGGCTCGATCACCGTCATCGGCAGCCTCCTGCCGCCAGCCAACCAGTCGAACATGCACCCCTTCGGCATGGAGAACTACGGCATCACCGCGCTTGGAATGCGGATCCTCCGGGCCGCGCTCGGTCACGACCAGCGGCGGTAGAATTACAGCTTTCTGCCAACCCCACGTTTCTCTCTGTTTCCCATCCGTTCCGTCCTGGCATCACCGATCGTCGACGTGGCCGACTCCGTCTCCGAGATGCCCGCGAAGCAAGCCCTCCAGCCCCTCGGGATAGAGCGGTTCCGGACCGTCGGCGAGGTCGTCGAGCGTCCGCCACGTCGCCTCGTACTCGATCCGTCCGCCGTCGTCGATCCCGTCGAAGCGCTCGCGATCGTACAGCGCGTCGTCGACGAACGTCGCGTTCCGGCAGATGACGAACTCGTGGTCGGCGTCGCCGTTCCAGGTGAACCGGTTCTCGATCGTGCCGACGGGCTGGCCGACCTCGAGGTCGATGCCGAGTTCCTCGCGAAACTCTCGTGCCAGCGCCTCGTCGCTCGATTCGCCGAACTCGACGCCGCCGCCGATCGGTCTGTAGAACCCGCTCGCGCCCGGGTCCGTGAGGTGCTGGACCAGGTATTCGTCGTCGCGCCGGACGAGTCCGAGAACTTTGCACTGGATGTCGCTCATCCCCGATACTGTCGGTTCGATCGAAAAAGCGGTGTCGGATCGTTCGCCGACCCGCTACGCGATCTTCCCGTACTGCGTTTCGAGCTTCTCGGCCGCTTCCGACAGCAGGTCCGTCTCGTGGTCGGAGAGGTCCCACTCGACGATCTCCTCGACGCCGTTCGCGCCGAGTTTGCAGGGGACGCCGAACGCGGTGTCCTCGTGGCCGAACTCCCCGTCGAGTTTCACGCTGCACGGCAGGACTTCCCCCGTGTCGCGGAGGATGGCCTCGACGGTGTGGGCGACGCCGGTCGCCGGCCCCCACTGGGTCGCGCCCTTCTTCTCGATGACGTTCATCGCACTCTCCCGGAGTTCCGAGAGCAGTTCCTCCCGTTCGGATTCGTCGAACGCGCGGTCCTCGCCGTCGACGCGGACCTTCGAGAAGACGGGGACCTGGGCGTCGCCGTGCTCGCCGAGGATGGTCGCCTCGACGTTCTTGACGGGCGCGTCGAAGCGCCGGGAGATGACGTACCGGAAGCGCGCGGAGTCCAGGCGGCCGCCGAAGCCGATCACCTGCTCGCGGGCCCGGTCGCCGGTCTCGTAGAGGTGGCGGTTCAGGAGGTCGACCGGGTTCGAGGTCGTGACGGTGACGAAGTCGTCGTTGTGCTCGGCGATCGAGGATCCGATATCCTCCATGATCGGGGCGTTGTCGCCCGCGAGGTCGATCCGGGTCTGGCCCGGCTGACGGGGGATGCCAGCCGTGATGACGACGACGTCCGACCCGGCGGTGTCCGCGTAGGTCCCCTGGCGGACCGTCGTGTTCGAGTCGTATGCCACGCCGTGGTTGGTGTCCGCGGCTTGTCCGATCGTGACGTCCTCCTGGTCAGGAATGTCCACGAAGACGAGTTCGTCCACCACGTCCCGGAGCGCCAGGTTGTAGCCGGCTGCGGCGCCGACCGTCCCGGCGGCACCGATCACGCTAACTTTCGACATGCTAGGTGGTTCATTCCCGGCCCCGTCGTTAAATCCCCCGGTGGGCGGCCCGCGGCGGGCGGCGACGGGGCGACCGACGCCACCGCTACGGCACTGCCGTCAGGGTGCGCCAGTCTCCCCGCGCCCGACGGAACTGGCCCCTGCTCGACGGCCGGTCGACGGTGGAAGCGTCGGCCGATATTCTACGCGGCAGCGCGGCCAAATGTATCGGGGCATTTCTGGGAACCAAACAGTCAAGGGGTCGGACGGTCGTTGGTGACGGTATGCGCGTGAGCGTCATCGGCGGGGGCGAGATCACCGACGAGGAGTCGGTGCTCGCGGAATCGGTCGGCCGGGAGATCGCGACGCGCGGCCACGACGTCGTCTGCGGCGGGCTCGGCGGCACGATGTGGGCGGTCTGTCGCGGCGCCGCGGCCGGCGGCGGCCGGACGATCGGGATCCTCCCGACCGGGTCGGTCGACGACGCCAACCCACACGTCGACGTTCCGATCGCCACCGGGATGGGCCACGCCCGTAACGCCCTCGTCCCGCTGAACGGCGACGCCGTGATCGCCCTGGCCGGCAGCGCCGGCACGCTCTCGGAAATCGGCTTCGCCTCCGTCTACGAGAAACCGATCGTCGGACTCGGCGCCGTCGAGGTTCCCGCGCTCGACCTGGCGGAGGCCGACGACCCGGCCGACGCGCTCGACATCCTCGAGGACGCCGTGGCGGAGTGATCCCTGCGACGCCGTCGAAACGTTTGTTCCACGTCCCGACGGAGTATACGCATGACTCTGCCGGACGAGTACGAGCTTCGTGAAACGCTTCCGTCGCCCGCGGATTTCATCCGGTTGCGCCGGGCGGCCGAGATGGCGCCTCGATCCGCCGCGGGCGTCGAACGGGGTCTGCCGAACTCGCTGTTCGGCGTTACGGTGGTCCACGGTCCCACCGGAGAGACCGTCGGCATGGGCCGCGTCGTCGGCGACGGCGGCACCGTCTACCAGCTCACGGATATGGCCGTCCACCCGGACCACCAGCGGCGCGGTCTCGGATCGGCGATCCTGGCGGCGCTCGACGCGTGGATCGACGAGACCGCCCCGCCGAACGCCTACGTCAACCTCCTCGCGGACGTCGACGGCTTCTACGAGCGGTTCGGCTACGAGGAGACGCGCCCGGCGTCGAAGGGGATGTTTCGACGGACCGAGTGACCCGATCGCGGGTCGCAGCCTTTTCGACGCTCCGGCCCATTTGCACGCGTATGAGCGAGACGGAGGACGACGGCGGCATCGACAAGGAAGCCCTCCGTGAGGAGCTTCGCGAGAAGTACGAACGGGACGAGCAAAAGCGCGAGTCGACCCGGCGGATGAGCGACCTCCTGCTGAAGGGCGCGACGATGACGAACGGCCACTGCGGCACCTGCGGCGACCCGATCTTCCGCCAGAACGGCGTCAACTTCTGTCCGACCTGCCACGGCGGGCCCGAGGGCGTCGATGCGTCCGTCCCGGCGGAGGGCCAGGGCGACGACCCCGACGCCGACGGGCGCCAGCCGCCGGCGGCCGGAACCGCGCCGTCCGACGCCCCGCCGGCCGCTGACGACGGCGAATCGGCCGATGCGGGCACACCGCGAGCCGACGGCACCGTCGCACCGACCGACAGCGATGCCGCGCCGGCCACCGACGACACGGGCTCGCCCCGCGATGCCGGCGCGTCGATCGCCGACGCCGGGGAGACCGGTGGCCGGAACGGTGCGGCCGACGACCGCTCGTTCGAGCCGTCGAACTCGCCGACGAACCCGGACGCGGGACGCTCGCCCCGGACGCCGAACGCGACCGGTGACGGGGCCGATCCCCGGGCCGATCGGCATTCGTCGTTCGACGCAGAAGACGGTCCCCGGGCCCCGGCGAAGGGCGACCTCGGAAGTGCACGCGAGTCCCTGACCGTCGCGCTGGAGCGTTTCGCCCGCGAGGCGGCCGCGACCGACGATCCGCGCTACGCTCGCGAGTGTCTCGAGGCGGCCCGCGAGGCCGCGGACGCGCTGGGCGCGCTACGTCGGTGACCCAGGCCTGATTTTTGGTGGCGGCGGCCCGCGTCACCCGTCCGCCCACGATTCTCGGCAGTTATCGACCGCCTCCGTGACGTGCGTCGACAGGAACGCCGCTACCTCCCGCGTCTCGTCGTCGATCCCGCGCTGGGTCGCGAGCGAGTCGAGGTGCGAGGCCGCGACGAAGGCCCGATAGGCGTCGGCGCGCTCGTCGAACCCCGTCGGTAGCGGCCGGACGGACTCGTAGGCGTCGCGGAAGGTCGATTCGGCGTCGTCAGGGCCGTCCCAGCCGCCGGCCCGGAACAGCGCGATTGCCGTCCGCCAGTAGTCCCACTCCGGGTTCCCCGCGAGCGCGTGCTCGAAGTCGATGACGCAGGTCGCTTCGCCGCCGGCGACGGCGACGTGGTCCGGCGTGAACCAGCCGTGGAGCAGCGACGCCGTCGTGCCCTCGAGCGCGGCGAAGCGTTCGGCGTGGGCGGACAGAAAGTCGCGAACCTCGACGATCGCATCGGCGTAGCCCGTTCCCGCGACGCTTCGTTCGTAAATCGCGAGTAGGTCGTCGAGCGCGTCCGGCCAGGTCGCCCCCGACGGCGCGTCGACCCGGAGACCGCTCGCCGGATCCGATGGATCGCCGTCGATTGCGAGCAGCCCCGGTCGGTCGAACCGCGCGTCCTCGTGGAGCGTCGCGAGGGTGCGACCCGCCGCGCGGAGCCACGCCGTCTCGAGGACCCGGTCGTCGTCGGGCGGCTCTTCGGGTGCGTCGCCACGATAGGCGGCGAGGAACCAGTTCGAACCGACGTCGAGTATCTCCGGTACCGGCACCGACGTCTCGCGATCGACTCGCCGGAGGGTGCGCCCCTCCACGCCGGCCGCTCCGCGCTCGTCGACCGACACCTTGCAGACGGCGCGTCGGCCGTCGACTTCGACCTCGAAGACGTCGTGTGGCGGGACGGCGTGGAGCACCTCTCGCACCTCGACGTCGGCCGCTCGCGCCCGTAACTCGGCCGGCGTACGGTCGTTCATGCTCGGATACAGACAGACAACGGGGGATAGAAGCTCTGGCGATACTGGCCATCCACATTGGACCTTTGATGGGTTTGCGCCCGCTCGATTCGACCGAAACGCGTTCCCTCCTGATGCCGTGGTTCGGCATCACGACGCCCTCTCCATTCGAGCCGACGCCGGATGGCGATCTGGTCCGCCGTCGCTGAGGCGATCGCTTCGATGCGCGCCGCGCGTGGAGTGTTCGGAGCGAAACCGGCGGGACGAACACGTGGCGACGCAGTGGAAACGCCGACCGGTCGGCGCGGTCGACCCGCGTCGACGTCGCCCCGAAACACTAACACGAGTGGCGCGCAGATGGGCGCTCGTGACACTCGCGTTCGTCTCGGCGTCCGTTCCCGACCTCCTGCGCCTGCTCGCGCTGCCGGTCTTCGTCTGGGCGGCCGTCCTCGACGTCAGGACTCGCCGGGTGCCGAGCGAGGCCTGGATCCCGCTCGGCGTCCTCGGGGCGGTCCTGCTGGTCTGGGACGGGTGGACCGCCTACGCGGCGGACGTCCACACCTGGCAGGCGTTCCTGCTGCCCGCGGCGACGAGTCTCGGCTTCGTCGTGGCGCTCGCCTACCTCTTCTGGTGGTTCGGCGGTTTCGGCGGCGCCGACGCGAAGGCGGTGATGATCCTCGCGATGGTGTTTCCCGTCGTTCCGAGCTACGAACTCGTCGGCGTGACGTTCCCGCTGGCCGGCGGCGACGAGTTGCTGCCGTTCTCGCTGTCGATCCTGGCCAACGGCGTGCTCGTGGGGCTCGCGGTCCCGGTCGGGCTGGCGATCCGGAACGCCCTCGCCGGCCGGTTCACGCCCGCGATGATCCTCGGGTGGCCCGTTTCCGCGGAGCGAGTCGAGACGACCCACGGCCGACTGCTCGAAACCCCGACGGGCACCACGCTCTCCGGCCTCGATCTCGACGCGCTCCGGATGTACCTCCGCTGGCGCGGCCTGACGCTGTCGGACGTTCGAGCGGACCCGGACCGCTACCGCGATCCCGCGTCGCTCCCCGCGGAGCCGAACCCGCCGACGGACGGCGCCGTCGACGTCGAGCGGCCGGCCACCGACGGTGGGGCCGAGACCGGGGCGACCGATGAACCCGAGGCGAACGATGGGGCCGCCATCGGCGAGAACGTCGATGTGACCGACGACGTGGTCGTCGACGCGTCGACCGACGCGGTGACCGATCCCTGGGGCGCCGACGCCTTCCTCGACTCGATCGACGGCTCGGCCTACGGCACGTCGCCGGAGCAACTTCGCGACGGCCTCGACGTCCTCGCCGAAACCGAAACCGCCTGGGTCTCGCCGGGAACGCCGTTTCTCCTCCCGCTGCTCGCCGGACTGGTGATCGCGCTCGTCTACGGCGATCTGCTGGTCTCGCTCCTCGTCTGAGGGCCGTCGTATCGACCGATCCGCGAAGCCGACCGGCCTCGCGGAAGATTCGATCTCTTCCAGCCGGATCACTCGGTCTCGCCGCTGACGCGCTCGTACAGCGGCCAGACGACGGTCCAGAAGCAGACGAACGCCGCGCCCGCGACGGTGACGGCGAGCCAGATGCCGCCGGGATAGCCCGGCAGGCCGGTGGCGAACGCGGCGACGAGCCCGACGAGCAGGCCGACGCAGACCGCCAGGCTGCCGTACTCGAGGGTGGCCGCGACCGGGTACCGGCGGAAGTCGGCCACGATCGAAGCGACGAACATGGTCGATCGTGGCGGAGCGACGCCAAAACGGTGACGGCACGCGGCCGGCGGCGACGCGCCGATCGTCTTCGATCGCCACGGCGCATCACGACTGCGCGTCCGATACCCTCTCACGCCGCGTCCCCGTCCGACACGCATCCCGCCGCGTACTCGCTGCGGGCCCTCGTTCGGCCGATATTACTGGCTGCCGAGGAGTTCGATCGCCTGGTCCGGGTAGTTCGTCACGAAGACGTCCGGCCCGGCTTCGAGCGAATCGTGCAGCGTCCCACTGGTTTCGACCAATTTCCAGATCCCGGTCGTGAGCCCGGCCTCGGCCGCTTCGTCGATATACGACCCGATCGCGTGGGGGGTGTAGTGGCTGAAGACGGACGCGGCGCCGAGGTCGACGGCCGCCTCGACCAGGCCGCCCGAGGGGACCGTCCCGACCAGGCCGATCGGAACGTCCGTCTCGCGGACCGGTTCGAGGGCGGCCCGATCGAACGAGATGATCGTCAGCCGATCGCGCAGGCCGTACGATTCGACGGTTTCGATCACCTCCTCCTCGAAGCCGGGCGCCTTGAGCTCGACGTAGACGTCGACGTCGGCCGCCGCCAGGCGCTCGAGCGCGCGCGGCAGCCGGATCAGCGGTTCCCCGCCGATCGTCTCGCCCTCGATCTCGCCCCAGGCCGTCGACTCGATCAGCCCCTCGGCCGAGGACTCCCAGTTGAGGACGGCGTCGTGAAAGAGGAGCAACTCGCCGTCGAGGGTTCGCCAGACGTCGAGTTCGATCCCGTCGACGCCGGCCTCGAGCCCGGCCTCGATCGCCGCCATCGTGTTCGGCGGCGCGAGACCGCCGGCGCCCCGATGGCCGACGATCGACGGGGGAGATCCCGGTAATTCACCCCTGTGGAGTACGGGACCGAGCGCCGAGCCGCCCGCAATGGCGGCGCCCGCTCCGGCGAGGAACGACCGCCGGGAAGCGGCGAGTCGACGTGGAATTCTGGAGGGCATCCCCCGCAAGTTAGTAGTCTATCAAGTTAACGCGTTCGTTCGGTCCCGATACCGATTCCATAACTGACATATACCTCCGGTAACAAAGGGGGCCGTGATCGAAGCGATGCGAGAGGGGGTGCGCGCACGACTGCGACGAACCGCTGGCGATCGGCGAACGGTGGCGCTGTTCGTCGTCATCGCCGTCGGTCCGGCGGCGATGATGGTCAACTCGTTTCGCCCCTTCGTTCCCGTGAGAGGGCCCCTCCAGACGATCTTCGAGGTCGGCTTCCGGTACACCGTCTACTATCCGATCGCCGCGATGCGCGCCGTCTTCTTCGACCCCCTCGGCCTCGAGATCCTGTTCGCGCTCCCGGTCCTGCGCCACGGCGTCATCCTCGCGCTGCTGCTCGCGTTCTACTACGCGGTGAGCGTCCTCTGCGTCGCCGGCGCCAGGTGCGTTCGCGAGCGCCGGGACGCCAGTCGTGCGTGACCGAACCCCGCGGACTCGGCGTGGACGAATTCGGATCGGGCGTGAGACCTCTCGGTCAGCTCAGGCCGTCGGATCGTCCAGGTTGACGGTGATCGACTTCGTCTGGAGGTACGCGTCGAGGGCCTCGAGTCCCTTCTCGCGACCGATCCCGCTCTTCTTCGTCCCGCCGAAGGGCGTCTCGGGCGTGCCGCCGAACCACTCGTTGACGTAGACGGTGCCCGCGTCGACGCGGCGGGCGAGCGAGAGCGCCTCGTCGACGTCCTGCGAGAAGACGCCGCCGGTGAGGCCGTACTCGACGCCGTTTGCGATGTCGACGGCCTCGGCAGGATCGCCGTATGGGATGACCGTCAGCACGGGGCCGAAGATCTCCTCCTGGGCGATGCGCATGTCGGGCTCGACGTCGGTGAAGACCGTCGGCTCGACGAAGAAGCCCTCGCGGTCGGCCGCCTCGCCGCCCGTCGCGAGCGTCGCGCCCTCGTTCACGCCGACGTCGATGTACTCCAGGACGCTCTCGTAGTGCGATTCGTGGTTGAGCGGCCCCATTCCCGGATCCTCGACGCCAGGGCCGAGGTCGTACGACTCCGCGCGGTCGACGACGCTCTCGACGAAGTCGTCGTAGATCGACTCGTGGACGACGGCGCGGTCGGCCGCCGAGCAGATCTGGCCGCCGTTCGTGAAGATGCCGATCGAGGTCCAGAAGACCGCCGAGCCGAGGTCGGCCTCCGGCGTGACGATCGCGGCGTTCTTCCCGCCGAGTTCGAGCGTCACGGGCGTGATCGTCTCCGCCGCGGACTGCATCACTGCCTGCCCCGTCGGCACGCTGCCGGTGAACGTCAGGACGTCGACGTCGCCGTGATCCGAGAGGGCCTCGCCGGGCTCGGCGCCGCCGGTCAGCACGTTGAGCGCGCCGTCGGGGACGCCCGCCTCGCTCGCCAGCTCGGCCAGCCGGAGCGCCGAGAGCGGCGTCGTCGGCGCCGCCTTGACGACGACGGCGTTGCCGGCCGCCAGCGCCGGCGCCACGCCGCGCGCGGTCAGGTTGACGGGGAAGTTCCACGGGACGATCTGGCCGCTCACCCCGTAGGGTTCGCGCTCGGTGAACGCGAGCTTGTCGGCGCCCGTCGGCGCTGTCCGGCCCTCGAGCTTGTCGGCGGCGCCGCCGTAGTACTCGAAGAAGCGGGCGACGCCCTCGACGTCGTGGTGGGCCTGCGACACCGGCTTGCCCTGGTCGCGACTCTCGAGTTCGGCCAGTTCGTCGGCGTGTTCGCGAACCGAGCGAGCGACGCGCTGGAGGATTCGTCCGCGCTCGGCCGCGGACGTGGCCGCCCACTCGGGCTGGGCCGCCGCGGCCGCCTCGACGGCCCGATCGACGTCGGTCGCGGTCGCCTCAGCGACGGTGGCGATGGGCTCGCCGGTCGCGGGATCGATCGTCTCGCGCGTCTCGCCGTCGGCCGCGTCGACGAACGCGCCGTCGACGAACAGCTGGTACCGATCGTGAATTTCGAATGCCATAGTTGATCACGTGCGTCGGGCCGATCGTCGCCGCCGATCGGCCTCGATGCGAGCCGGTACGCGCTCCTGGCCGATAATTGCGTTCATTTGATCCTGTAATTCGTGCCCGCGGATCGGTCTCCGTCGTGGTCTGTTTTCGAGGGCCTCGGCCTAGTCGTCGAGCCTCGATCGGTACCGGCGCCACCCGATCAGGCCGCCGACCGCGGCGACGGCGAGCGCGATCGATTCGAGAGTTCCCCCGCTCGCGACCGCGTAGAATCCCGCGAACGGAACCGCCGTCGCGAAGGCGACGGTCGGCGTGTCGGATCCGACGTGCCGGCCGAGCGCGCGGATCCCGGCCAGGAGGCCGAGGGCAAGCCCGGCGCCGACGACGACGTCGACCAGGAAGTGCAGCCCGAGGACGATCCGCGAGGTGGTGACGCCGAGGACGATCGCGCCGGCGACCCCGTACCGCCGCCGGACGGTGCAGGCGGTCCAGACGGTCGCGAGGCCGACGTAGACGACCGTCGAGTTGACGGCGTGGCCGCTCGGGAAGCCGTAGCCGGCGCCGAACGCGGTGAGTTGGTAGAGCGTCTCGACGGCGGTCGGCAGTGTCTGGGGGTCCAGCGGCGTCGCCGCCGGCCTGGGGAGCGCGAGCGTCACCTTGAGGCCGCGGTAGAGTCCGATGCCGGCGAGCCAGGCGCCGGTGACGAACGCGACGCCGGACCGACTGGGACGCGCCCGCCAGAAGAGGACCGCGAGCAGGACGAGGAGGAACCAGGTGTCGCCGAGCTGGGTTACGAGCCCGAAGAGGACGGCCAGCCAGTCCGGCAGCGTCTCCCGGATCAGCGCGTGTTCGCCGACGCCTCGGGTCATACCGGTGATGGCGTCGCGGGAGGATCAAAATTCCTTGCATCGACGGCGCGGCGGGCCGACAACTCGACGGCCGACCGCGCCGCGAGATTTCGCTCGGACGAGGCGAGAGCGGGCAGTGCCGTTCACACCCGGGTTTCGATGTCACTTGCGATTTCGTCCAGTTCGCCGTCCGAGAGGTCGGGCGTCTCCCCGGCGATCGCGTGAATCGGGCCGCCGCCGTCGCCCTCGAACCGCGGGACGATGTGACAGTGAACGTGTGGGACCTCCTGGCCGGCCGCCTCGCCGTTGTTGAACGCGACGGTGCTCGCGTCGGCGTCGACCGCGTCCTCGACGGCGGGGACGAGGGCGTGGATCGTCGCGTAGAGGGCCGACGCGACGTCCTCGGGGACGTCGTTCAACCGTTCGTACTCTTCCTTCGGGATGACGAGCGTGTGGCCCGGCGCGAGCGGGTTCGCGTCGAGAAAGGCGAACGTGGCCTCGTCCTCGTAGACGACGCGGGCGGGGATCTCCCCGTCGACGATCTGGCTGAATATCGTGGACATGTGGAAGGCTGTGTCACCGCGGCGTATGAAGGTTACCCGCGAGACGGCGGTCGGACGTTCGAACCGCCCTCCGTCGTCGAACTCATCGGTCATCGCACTCATCGATTCGACGCACCGGTTCCGATATTCACGATCACCCCGTCGACGAGGACTGCGAGGGACAACAGCGCGGCGGTCGCGACCGACACGGCACCCACCCAGTCGACCCCGGGCCCGTTTCCGAGCGCGTCGATGGCGGCGACCGCCGGAGCGAGTACGCACGGGATGGCCAGTGCGGACAGGACGACGTCCGTTGGCCCGTACCGACCGAGCAGGCGCGTCCAGACGACGAGCGCGAGGGAAAACGGGAGCAGGAGCTCCCACCGACCGACCAAGAGGCAGCCGACCACCACGACGGCGAAGCCGCCGATCAGTCCCTGCATCCGGCGCCTGCGCATACGTACCTGTCACCGAATTCCGCAATAAATGCACGGTTCGTGCTCGTCGCCGATCCCGTCCGAAATCGCGTCACCGATCGTCTCAACCCGTCACGAGGCGGTTTCAGCGGGGTCTTGTTCAGACCTCGCCGTCGACGATGTCTCTCACCCGTTGGCGGTCGAACAGCCGATCGTCCGCCGGAACGTCGGGGAAGCGATCCGGATCGAACGCGCCGAACGTCTCGGGGTACAGCTGCCGGGCGACCAGCTCGGTCTGGAGCAGGTTCACGAGCGGCCCCTGCGAGCCGAAGGCGCCGGGAAAGACGGCGTCGTTCCGGACGGCCGTGAGCTGGCTGCCGACGGCGTCTTCGGCCATCGGGGTGACGTACCGCTCGCGGAACGCCGCCGCGGAGAAGCCGTCCGTCTCGCCGGTCGTGCCGATCCCCCAGTGGACGACGATGATCTCGGGGTCGACCTCGAGCAGTTGCTCGTAGTCGATGGTTCCCGCGTCGACCATCGAGTCGGGGAACGCGCTCTCGATGCCCAGGTCCCGGTAGGGTTTCATCTCCACGCCCTCGACCTGCGTGTTCATCGGATAGAACGTCCCCTCGGCGGGGTCGGAGGCGCTGTTGACGAGCGCGATCGACGGGCGGTCGGCTTCGGGCGGGAGCCGCGCCCGCACCGTCTGCTGGACGTCCTCGTGGACGGCCGCGAGCGCTTCGTAGCGCTCGCGTTCCTGGAAGAGGTCGGCGAGCCGTTCGAACGCCTCGTACAGCGTGTAGAGCCGGTAGTCGTGGAACTCGCGCCGGCGAAGGATGTTGTTGCCGAAGAACGGCGCGACGTGTTCGGCGAGCTCCTCGGTATCAGCCTCGTCCCAGGCGTCGTCCCAGCCCGTCTCGTGCATGTACGTCGGATCCATCAGGATGACGTCGGGATCCAGTTCGTAGAAGATCTCCTTGTCCCAGTCGGCCGCCGAGAGCGACGTGGTTTCGTCCTCGGGCGGGACGTCGAGCCCGAACGGTTCGAACAGGAACCCCGGGATCATGTTCGTCGCCGTCAGAAAGCCCTCGCGCTGGCCGAGCGCGAAGGCCATGTCGGCCCACTCGCCGTTGTTCACGATGTAGGTCTCGGGGACCGCCTCGAACGTCTGACAACCCGCCGGCTCGATGCAGGCCTCGTAGGACGTCGATCCGGATGCCGTCTCCCCGTCCGGGTCGGCCGCCTCGTCCGGTCCCGCCGCCGTCTCGTTCGGCGTCTCCTCGCCGTCTCCGCTTCCGTCCGAACCGATACAGCCGGCCAGCAGCCCGCCGATGGCGACCGCGCCGCCGTAGGTGATCGTCTCTCTGCGCGTCGGTGCCGCCGATCGATTCGCGTCGTTGGTGTCGTCGTTCATGCTCAGATCTCTCCGGTGACGATGTCTGCAACCCGCTGCCGGTCGAACAGTCGCTCGGCTTCGGGTAGTTCCGGGTACGGTTCGCCGTCGACGTATCCCGGCCACTCCCCGAAGCGGTCAGGATACAGTTGCTTGGCTGTCATTTCGAGCTGGAAGAGGGTGGTGATCGGCCCCTGATACCTGATCCCCTGTGAGAATATCCGGCCGGCCTCCACGGCCGATATCGTCCGTCCGACCGGATCGGTCTCGAAGCGATCTCTCGTCGCTTCGATGCTGTACCCGGACGCCAGCCGGAACAGGGCGAGGATCACGTCTGGGTCCGCCTCCGCCATCGCCTCCATGTCGATCTGGGCGGTTTGCTCGAATTCCGCATCGGCGAACGCGTCGACGGCACCGAGCGGCCGGGTGTGAGCGGCGAGGAATCCCGGCGCGTTCAGGTGGAAGATCCCAATGCTGTCTTCGGTCGGAAACGTGAGGGCGACGGTCGGCCGCTCGTCGCTCGGGGGCAGCCCCGCTTCGATCGTCGAGCGGAGGTTCCGGTACTCCTCGTGCAGGGCCCGATAGCGCTCCGTGGACCGAAACACGCTCGCGACGGTCTCGAATATCTCCCAGAGTCCGTAGTACTGGTAATCGTCCGCCCACTTCGTCGGCGGCGTCGAGTGCGTGTTGCTGTAGTAGTTGCCGATCCACGGCGCGATCTCCTCGCCGATCTCCGCGACGTCGTCGGCGTCAATGGTCTCCAGGGTCGACGCGTAGGCCGGATCGGTGAGGTGGACGTCGCTGTCGAGTTCGTAGAAGCCCTCTTTGTCGAGCTTCCACGAATCGGTGAGCCCGTCCCACTCGAACGAGACGCCGTCAAGCCGTTCGTAGAAGTTGTTCAGCAGGGTTCCGTGGTATTCGGGGAAGTAGACCGAGGTGATCCCCTCGGCTTGCCCCGCGGCGATCGCCATGTCCGCGGTATTCGGCAACCCCGTATAGACGCGCTCCGGGGGCTCCTCGAAGCTGACCTCGCCCACGGGCGAGATCGAAACGCTGTAGCCCCCGTCCTCGGCCACTTCGCTTCCGCCGTCGGTTCCCGTCTCTGTCGGCGCGGCCTCGCTGTCGCCGTCCCCGCTCCCGTCCGCACCGATACAACCGGCCAGCAGCCCGCCGACGACCGCGCCGCCGGACGCGATCGCGTCTCGTCGCGTCGGTACACCCGTTCGAGTCGCGTCGGTGGTGTCGTCGTTCATGCTCAGATCTCTCCGGTGACGATGTCTGCAACCCGCTGCCGGTCGAACAGTTCCGTATCGTCGGTCACGTCGCCGAACACGTCGGGGTAGAGCTGTTTCGCCGCCCGCTCTGTGAGAAAGAGGTTGTGGATCGGACCCTGGTGGAGGTAGCCGCCGCGGTAGACGCGCCCGTTCTCGACGGCGGTCAGCTCGCCGCCGACGGGGTGCTCCGCCATGTACGGGACGATCTCGTCGCGGAACTGCGCGGCGGACGTTCGCTCGTGGCCGCGAAGGAGGATCACGTCCGGGTCGAGTTCGAGCAACGCCTCGTAGTCGAGTTTGCCGCGATCGGTCGTGCTCAGATTCTCGACGCCCGTGCCCGCGAGCGCGTCCTGGACGCCGAGGTCGCGCCACTGCTTCTTGCTCGTCCCGCGATCGTTGAGGCGATACGGCGAGAACGCGTCGGGCGTCGCCGTCTCGTCGTACGTGAGCAGGACGCTCGGGCGCTCGTCGGCGGGCGGCAACTGCGCCTGGAGGTCGGCGACGAACGCGTCGTGGAGGTCGGCGAACGCCTCGAATCGCTCGCGCTCCTGGAACACCGTCGCGACCCGTTCGAACGCCTCGTAGAGCGTGTAGTAGCGGTAGTCGTGCCACTGGTCCGACCGCCGGAAGATCAGGTTTCCGACGAACGGGCCGACCTGCTCCGCGATCTCGTCGACGTCTGCCTGGTCCCAGTCGAACCAGTTGATCAGCATCCCGGGGTCGTAGAGGTGGACGTCGTTGTCGAGTTCGTAGAACTCCTCCCGGGTCCGGACCTCCGGATGCGCCTCGAGCCGGTCGTGATCGACGCTCACGCCCGGCAGTTCGTCGTAGACGTCCGTGTAGTACCGATCGGCACCGCCGATGCCGGTCATGCCGTCGGCCTGCCCGAGCGCGACGCCCATGTCCGCGTAGCCGCCATCGTAGGCGATCCAGCGCTCGGGGACGGACTCGAACGCGACGGTTCCGACCGGCTCCATCGTGACCGAGTAGGATCCGTCGCCCGCCGAGGAGCGATTCCCGGCGGGTTCCTCGTCACCTTCGGGCGCTTCGTCGCCGAGACAGCCGGCCAGGAGTGAGGCCCCGGCGATCCCGCCGGCCGAGATCGTTTGTCTGCGCGTCGGCGCAACCCGTCGAACCGCCCCGTCAGTCTCGCTCACGCGTCGAACCCTCCGTCGACGATGGCCGATACGGCCTGGCGGTCGAACAGTTCGTCCGCGGGGAACCGCTCGGGGAAGTACGCCGTCGCGTACCGCTCGATCATGAACAGGTTGTGGAGGGGGCCGCTGTAGATCGGCCCGCCGCGGAACACCCGGTCGTTCTGTACGGCCGTGAGCTCGCGGCCCACCTCGTGATCGCGCATGTACTCGACGACGCGCTCCTCGAACGCCTCGCGGGAGAGGCCCGCGCCGTGGACCCTGACCAGGAGCGAATCCGGATCGACCTCGAGCATCGCCTCGTAATCGATGCTCCCCGAATCGCTCGTCGAGAGGCCGTCGATCCCCGTCCCGGCGAACGCATCCGAAAGCCCGAGCGCGCGGAAGTGCTCCTTGTTCGCTCCGTTCCCGGACAGGCGGTACGGGAAGAACTCGTCGGGCTGCTCGCCGCCCCAGACGAGGGCCGCGTTCGGCCGCTCGTCGGGTGCGGGCAGGTCCGCCTGGACGGTCGCGACGAGGTCGTCGCGGACGTCCCTGAGCGCCTCGAACCGCTCGCGCTCCTGAACGACCTCGGCGACCCGCTCGAACGCCTCGTACAGCGTGTAGTAGCGGTAGTCGTGCCAGTCGTCCGTCCGCCGGAAGATGACGTTCCCGAGGAAGGGGGCGACGGTGTCGCGGATCTCCGCGAGGTCCGATCGGTCCCAGGCCTGGAACCAGTCGGTCAGGGTGTGCGGGTCCATCAGGTGGAGGTCGGCGTCCACCTCGTAGAACGGCTCCTTCGAGACCCCGTCGCTCCACAGTTCGGTGAGGCTGTCGAGATCGATCGAGACGCCGTCGAGCTGGTCGTAGTGTCGCGTCTTGTAGCGCTCGCGGAGCCAGGTCGTCGCGACGGCGTCCCCGTGACCGAGCGCGACGAGCATGTCCGCGTAGTCCGCCGTAAACGGCGCGATCGTCTCCGGAACCCGCTCGAACGCGACGGTGCCGACCGGCTCCATCGTGACGGAGTAGGATCCGTCGGCGGATTCGGCCGGCTCCGCCGCCGTCCCGTCTTCGCCGTCGCCCGAACCGGTCGTCGGGTCGTCGGTCTCGGACTCTCCACCCAGACAGCCCGCGGTCACTCCGGCGCCGACGGTCGCGCCGCCGTAGGTCACGTACTGTCTGCGCGTCAGCGGCCCGTGCGGCCCGTCCTCACGCATTTCCGTCACCCCCGGTGATGACCGACGCGAGCCGGTCGCGATCGAACAGCCGTTCGTCTCGGTCGTGTTCGCCGACGCCCTTCCACTCGCCGAACTGTTCGGGAAACAGCTGCTTGGCGGTCATCTCGAGCTGGAAGAGGTTCGTGATCGGGCCCTGGGTGGGCGTCCCGCCGACGTAGACGCGGTCGGTCCGGACGGCGGTGAGTTCCCGGGCGACGGGGTCATCCGCGAAGAACTCACGCATCGCGCGGGTCCGATCGCTCGGTTCGATGTCCCAGTTGTGAATAATCACGTCGGGATCGACCTCGAGGAGGCCCTCGACGTCGTAGCTCCCCTCGTAGTTCTCCGCGTAGGTCTTGTCGCTGTCGGCGAAGGCGTCCTCGACGTCGAACGGGCGGTACTGCGCCTTGCCGTAGCCCGGCGCGTCGATCTTGTAGGGCGAGAACGAGTCCGTATCCGGCGAGAACACGACCAGCCCGACCGACGGTCGCTCGGACGCGGGCGGGAGGGCCGCCGTAATGTCGGCGACTAGCTCGTCGCGGATCGCCTTCAGTTCGGCCGCTCGATCCGCTTTCTGGTAGACCCGCCCGATCTTCTCGGTGAGCTCCCAGAGCGTGTAGTACTCGTAGCCGCCGTCGTACTCGGCGGGCGGCTCGGCGTGCGCGCGACTCAATCGGTTGGCGACGAACGGCCCGACCTGGGCTTCGATTTCGTCCACGTCCGTCATCGACCAGCCCGACCAGCCGCTGTACCCGATATTGACGGGATCGAGGTGGTGAACGTCTGCGTCGAGTTCGTAGAACTGCTCCTTGTCGAGTCCGTCGTTGTAGAGCGCCGCGAGGTCGCCCGGCTCGAAGGAGACGCCGTCGAGCTGGTCGTAGTAGCCGGCGTAGAAGTTCTCCGGATGCCCGAGCGACAGTACCGCGTCACCGCGACCGAGCCCGACGAGCATGTCGGCCCACGTCGCGTCGTACACCGTCGCCGTCTCCGGCGGTCGCTCGAACTCGACGGTGCCGACCGGCGACATCGTCACCGAGTAGCCGGCGCCTTCGGCCGCCGAGTCGGTCGTAGCAGGCTCTGGCTCGGTCGAATTCGAGGGTGCTTCGTCGTCGCCCTCTCCGAGACACCCTGCGAGCAGTCCGCCCCCCGCGACCGCCCCGCAGTACCTGATCGCCGTCCGTCGCGTCCGTCCGCGGTCACATCCCCCCGTCCGTTCCATATTTTTAGGCTCACCTAAAACTATGTAATTCCTCCGATTTCGATCGGACAATTAACGCCACGACGAGTCGCGGCGGGCGGCGACGATCCGTACCGGCGACGGCCCCGCGTCGAGCAATCCCGTCGGCCTGACCGGTGCCGTCCGGCGTGTCGTGTCGGCCCTCGGATCAGATCTGGCCCATGTGCTCTTGCTTTCGCATGAGGTAGAGGAAGTACGGCCCGCCGACGAGCCCCGTGACGATGCCGACCGGCACCTGGCGATCGGTATCCATGAGGACGCTCAGTCCCAACCGAGCGCCGACGTCGGCCGAAACCAGCAGCGCCGGTCCGACGAACAGACAGCCGACGATCACCTTCTTGTAATCGCTGCCGACGAGGTTGCGGACCATGTGGGGCACGATCAGCCCGACGAACCCGACGATGCCCGCGACGGCGATGCTCGCGGCGGCCGCCAGCACGGCGACGCCCGAGAGCGCGAATCGGACCTTCTCGATCGACATCCCCAGCGATCTGGCGGTGCGCTCGCCGAGCAACAGCACGTTGCACTGGCGGGCCCCGGCGAGGGCGAGCACCATCGCGACGATCGACCACGGGAGTGCGAGGCGCACCTGCTCCCAGTCGGTCCCCGTCAGCGATCCCGTCGTCCACGCGATCGCAGACTGGACGACCCCGATGTCGTCGGCGAAGTAGAACAGCGCCGTCTGGAGGCTCCCGAAGAAGGTGCCGACGATCACGCCCGCGAGCACCAGCCGGACGGGCGACGTACCGTTCTTCCAGGCGATCGCGTAGACGACGAGGAACGCGACCGCGCCCCCGAGGGCGGCGAGTATCGGCAGTAACGACGAGACCGTGACCGACAACGACTCGATCCCGACCGGCGGGCTGACGCCGGGGACGGCGACGAACGCGACCGCGAGCCCGACGAGCCCGAGCAGCCCCGCGGCGAGCATCCGTCGCCGCCCGAGCCCGTACCGCCAGGCGACCGCGAGCCCGAGGATCCACGCGCCGAACGCCGCCCAGCCCAGCGGGTTCTCCTGCGCTCCGGTCGCGGCGACGAACGGAACCGCCAGGACGAACGAGGGGATCGCCACGAGCGCCAGCAGGATCATCAGGCCGGCGCCCGAGGAGACGCCGAGGATGAACGGACTCGCGAGTTCGTTGCGCGTGATCGCCTGGAAGATCGCCCCCGACACCGCGAGGTTCATCCCGACGATGACCGCGACGAACACCCGCGGCAGGCGGATGTTCCAGACGATGAGGGTTCCGGGGTCCATCTCGGGGACCTCGCCGCCGAGCAAGAACGCGCTCCAGGCCTGCTGGTCGAACAGGACGGTCGGATCGACGACCGCGCCCCACGCCTGGCCCATCGTCATCGAGTAGGCGCCGAAGCTCACCTGCACCAGCCCCGCCAGCGCCACGACCACGCTACTCACGAGTACGGTGGTGAGCAGCTTCGGGTCGAGCAGCCAGGCGAACCGGCGGGTGTCGCGCGTTCCGGGCTGGGTTGTGCCTCCGGCGGCCGTCTCGTTATGCATCGCTCTCACCGTCCGCCGCACTATTCTCCCTCCGGACCGCCCCGTCCGCCCGCACAGCAGGTCTGTCCGCCGGCGCAGCCACCCTGTCCGACCCCCGCGCCACTCCGTAGAAGTGTACCGACGGGTCCACGCCGCCGAGGTGTGCCGACGTCGCGAACGCCCCACCGTCGAACCCGGCGACGCGGAGCTCGTCGTCGGCGACCGCGGGCGAGCCGTAGCTGTCCGCCGCGGTGGCAGCGGTCGACGGGACGACGACGTCGACCGCGGAGCGGATCGCACCCCACACCCGCCGGACACCGCCGCGGGTGCGGCCCCGATCGGTCATCAGTCGACCTCCTCGGCCGGCCCGGTAGATTCGACCGCTCCGGCCGATCCGTCGGTTTCGCTCGTCGCGTCCGAGCCGCCGGATTCGATCGCCGCGGCCGCGGCGAGCAGGTCCTCGTCCGGGACGGACTCGAGGAGCGCGTCGGTCGGAAGCGCCGCGACGACCCGCTCCGGATCGAGGTGGGACGCGAGGCGCTCGTGGCCGGTCGCCGTCCGCGTCTCGATTTCCGCGGGCGAGATGTACGACGCCAGGGACTCGTCGATACTCGCCTCGCGGACGCGCCGGTACCGATCGGACGCGGGATCGACGGGCGCGTCCGCGCCGTAGTGCTCGTCGAAGTGCTCGACCCACCGGTCGCGGTCGGTCCACTCGCCGTCGCGTTCGGCGTCGCGGCGGACCCAGTCGACGCCCGCGGCGACCGCTTCCCACCAGCCCTCGTCGATCCTGGCGTCGGCGATCGCGCGACGGGCGACGCGCGCGCCGCGGCCCGCCGCCGCGATCGCCTGCATATCCGCCTCCGCCGATGGCGAGGCCACGTACAGTCCCTCGATCGGGGTGGACCCGTCGCGATCGGGATACTCGCGGTCGAACCGCTCGCGCTCCTCGCCGTCGTAGACGTGCGTCTCGAACATCGCGTCGTCGAGGCCGCGCAGGTACTCCCCGTCGTAGCGCGTGGCCGCGATCACTCGCCGGGCGGTGACCGGGTCGCCCTCCTGGGGCGTGAGGCGGAATCCCTCGCCGTCGCGCCGTTCGACGGACTCGACGAGGTCGGCGCGGATCTCGCAGCCGGCGGTTTCCGCGTGGTCGTGGTACAGTTCGTACAGCGTCTCGACGTCGATCCCCGCCGGAAACCCGAGGTAGTTTTCGAGGTAGGCGCACCGTCGAATCGACGAGCGCCCGCGGTCGTAGATGAGCGTCTCAAGTCCGTCGCGGGCGCAGAACACTCCGGCCGAACAGCCGGCCGGGCCCCCGCCGACGATCACCACGTCGCGGTCGAACTCGAATTCGGTATCCCCTGGCGTGTCGTCGATCGCCCCCATGGTCAGCTCCCTCCGTCGGCGTCGACTACCGATGCCACGCTCGTCATCGGGTCGTCCCGGCGCCGTTCGCGGACCGCCGTCACGAGACGCGTCTCCGACGTCGATGCGTGACGGGCGACGACGTCCGGGCCGACTCCGACCACCGTCCCGCGTCCTTCTCGATCGTTCACCATGCGAATTAGGCTAGCCTAAACGAATAAAAACGCTCCGAATTTTAGGCCATCCTAAGATTCGGGAACGGTACCGCGGTTCGCGAAGCACACGCGCAACTGCGTCGGCGCCCGCACGGAATCCGTGCCGGTGCCCGTAGCGCCCCTCGTTACCCGCTGTCCGCCGGACTAGTGCCGCGGTCGGACTGCCTCATCGGGGGTTCGGTGAGGGCCGGTGGCATTGCTCAGACCCGCCGAACCAGGTGGGCCCGAACGGTTCGCTGACACGACTCGAGGAGGGAGTCGAGTCGGGCGACCGTCGCCAGCACCGGGTGGTCGACCGGGAAGTCCTCGTAGAGCGACGGGACGAGCCGGCGGTGAGAAACCCCTGCAGTCGCACCCGCACTGGTCGCCTCCCCGAGAAACCGCTGGCGCTCGCTGGCGAGCTCGTCGCACCGATTTCGGTGGTCGGTCAGCGTCTCGTGTCGGCGCGCCAGTGCCTCGAACCCGAGCGTCCGTAGGGCCGTCTCGTTCGCCTCCACGAGCCAGTCCGTGATCTCGTCGACGACGCCGGCGGCGCGCTCCAACTGCGCGGCTTCTCGATCCAGTGCCCGTTCGAGCGCTGCGGCCTCGGCTCGTCGGGTCCGCGTTTCCGCGAGGACGAGCCGCTCGAGGTCGGGCGTGAACGTCGCGTCCGTCGTCGGCGCGAGTCCCACCGCGACCCGATCGGTGAACACCGCCCGAATCGTCTCCAGCACCGACTCGGACTCGTCGTCGGTGCTGTGCGGACGGACCGTCTCGGCGAAAGCGCGCCGAACCGCGCGGCATCCCTCGTCGGTTCCGCAGTCGGCCCGGTGCGTTGGTCCCGGAGCGACGCCCACGCGCGCCGGCGAACTGGGGAGCGGATCGGTCTCGATCCGCTCGAGGCGCGTGCGGAATCGCTCGAGCGCCTCGCGCCGTCGGGAGACGGCCTCCCGTTCGGATTCGGCTCGCGCCCGCGCGCGATCCACGTACGTCTCGACACCCATCTCACCCGTCCTCCTCGATCGGGGCGTTTACGAGTTCGCCGTGGGGTTCCGCTCCACCGAGACGAATCTCGAGGTGCCACCCGTCTCCGACGGCGGTCACGGCAACCGACCGGAGCAGCCGGCCCGACCCCTGCCGAGCCAGCTCCAGCGTGATCGGTAACACCGGGAGGCACCCATCCTGTGGGGACAGCGCGTACCGTGAGAGGCCAACGGTGCTCGACCGGACCGTCCCGTCGCGGTCGACCGACCACGGCGACCGCGCGTAGCTCCCGACGAGTCCCCGCCGATCGAGCGCGGCCAACGTCGTTTCGAGCGGATCGGTGGCGCGTGCCCCGGGCGAGGCGCTATCGGCCTCGATCGGCTCGAGCCTGGCCGCAGCGCCGGTAAGGACGTCGGCCTGGGCGTCGAGGGACAACCGCGCCGCGAGTTCGGCGGCCGTGCTCTCGAGCAGGCACAGACAGAGTTCGTCGGGATCGCCGACGGTTTCGGCGAGGTCGAAGTAGGTGTCCATGACGGCGCGTTCGACCGCTCCGTAGCCCGCCTCGGAGAGCGTCTCGAAGACGGCACCGGCCGCGCGGTGACAGAACTCGACGAGGTCGCAGCGCTCGGTCGTGTTGTCGCCGGCGAGAACGAACCCTGCCGGCTGCCGGTGCGATGGGTCGCCCGCCGACTCCCGGGACCGCGCCGAGGTGGACCGAGACGGCACCTCGCAGACGATCAGGTCGTAGTAGGGGACCTGCGGATCGTAGCGTCGCAGCGCCGAGCGATACTGTCCGGTGGCGCGGGCGGCGGCTCGCGCGGTGGCGCGATCGGGGAACCGGTGGCCGGCCGCGGGCACCGGTCGATCACCCGTGCGTCCGCAGACGACGTAGTAGTCGCCGTCGTCGCTGGCGAGGGACTCGATGTGCGCTCTGATTTCTGCGAGCGTCACCCCGACCATATCGGTGCGTCACCCCCGGTCGAGTCCCGGTCGGAGACCGATCGGTCCGCGCGCCGGTCGCCCGCTCTCCGGGCCCGGAACGGATCGCCAAGCTGACCGAGGCGGCCGGTGGTGCCGTCCGCACTACGGCGGATGCACCCTGCGGAGCCCGTTCGACGGGATGTCGGAGTCGTCATGCTGTGCTCACTCGACGGTCACGGAGCCGACCATCCCGGCGGCCTCGTGCGGGATGCAGACGTACTCGTGGGTCCCGGTCGTCTCGAAGGTGTGGACGTACGACTGGCCCGACTGGACGGCCCCGCGGCCCGCCTCCCAGCCCTCGCGAGCGGCCGCTTCGGAGTCGAACCCGCCGGAGGCCCAGTACGCCGCCTCCGACGGGATTCCGTCCTCGTACGCGGTCACGGTGTGTGGCTCACCGCCAGCGAATGTCCAGGCGACGGTGTCGCCCTGCGAAATCGTCAGGTCGTCGGGCTCGAAGGTGACGGCCTGCATATCGACGACGTGGTCGACGTCGTCGGGGACGCCCTCGACGACGTTCGGACCGCCCTCCAGCTCGGACTCGTGGCCTGCACCGCCGCCGGTCTCCGCCTCGCCGACCGGCGCCGCGTCCGGGGCCCCGGCGACGGCAAACTGCGCGCGAAGCGCCGCGTCCGCGAACCGATCGGCGGCAGCGTCGATCCCCGACCCCGATTCGAGCGCCCCGATGTACGCCTCGAGGGCCGCTTCGAACCCCTCGTAGGCCTCGCGGTCGGCCGCTTCGAGCAGTTCGTGAACGCGGGCGCCCTCGAAGTGGGCGAACGTCTCCTGTACGATCGTCGTGGCTTCGGTCCCGAACGACCCGCCGGCCGACGCCACCACCGCGTAGATCGCCGCGACCGCCTCGTCGTTGAACGTCCGGGCGCGTTCGCCGACGTTCCCGTCCCCTCGCGCGGCGCTCGCCGCGCCCTCGAGGGCGGCTTCGAAGGACTCGTACCGCTCGTGATCGGCCGCTTCGAGCGCTTCGTGGAATCCACCGGCACCTTCCTCGAAGTGCTGGACGGCCGACTGGACCAGCGAGCCGGCACGCTCGCGCTCACCGATGACGCCGAGGACGTCGGCGTCGAACACCCGGGCAGCCACGTACCCGCTCTCGACCGCGCTCACCTGCGCGACGGACCCGGCGGCCGTCTCGAACTCCAGCAGCGTTTCCCGGATGCCGGAGACGTGCTCGTCGACGGCCGCGTCGTCGCCGTCCTCGACGGCCGCGATCAGCCCGGCGAGGTGTTCGTCCTCGAACCGCTCGTACAGCGATTCGTCGGTCTCCTCGAGCGTCTCGTGGAAGTCGGCCTCGTTGGCCTCGAACGTCTCGAACAGGCCGCGAACCGTCTCGGCGGCGACGTCTCGCTCGCCGCGTCGATAGCGTTCGAGGGCGTCCTCGATCCGCGCCTTGAAGTACCCCGCTTCCAGCAACGCCGGTTCGGCGCCGCGACCCAGCGCCTCGATCCCGTCGACCAGCGCGTCGTCGATCGTCTCGATCGCCGACGCCGCGGCCTCGGCGTCGTCGGTCTCGATGGCCGTCGAGAGCGCGCTCAGCCCGTCGTCCTCGAACCGCTGGTAGGCGTCTTCGCTGGCGTCTTCGAGGGCCTCGTGGGCGCGGGCGCCCTCGAAGTGGCCGAAGACGGTCTCGACGCGCTCGCGTGCGGCGTCGGCGTGACCGCGCTCGTAGAGTCGAGCCGCGTCGCGGACTCGCGCCCGGTAGATCGTCAGGGCGGCCGCGTGGGCGAACGCCGTGGACGGCCCGCCCAGCGTCGCGAGCGCGGCCGCGTCCCAGCCCCTGGCCTGCAGCGCGGCGAGGTGCCCGGCTCCGGCGACCGGCTCGGAACGGAGTTCGTAGCCGGCATCGGTGGCCGCCTCGAAGGCCTCGGCCGCGTCCGCTACCGCCGCCTCGCCATCCTCGGCTTCTGCGGCCGACGCCGCGCTGTCGAGCGCTCCGGCGAACGTGTCGGCGGCCGCCCCGTCGGCGTCGGTCAGTACGTCACGCAGGCCGCTCTCCTCGAAGCGATCGCCGATGTGTGAAAACTCCGCGGCCGCATCGGTGAGATCGCCGATCGCCGCCAGCAGCGCCGCGTCGGCGACGTGGGCGCCCATCACGAGGAGGCTGAGCGATCGGACCGAATCCGATCCCAGGAGGACGCCCTGGGCGTCCCGAAGGTGTTCGTCGGCGCGGCGCATCGCGTCGTGTGCGCCCGCCAGGTCCTCGTCCTCGAGGGCCTCTCGGAGGTCTGCCAGGCCGCCTTCGAACCCCTCGTAGTCCCCCTCGCTCGTCGCTTCGAGCATTTCGTGGGCGTTGTCCTCGCCCGATGCTCGCTCGAACCGCTCGAAGATGGCCCCCGCCACGGATGCGCCGGCGGCGAACTCGTCGGCGTGGCCGAGGATCACCGGGTCGCGTAGCCGGGTCCGAATCGCGTTCCACTCCGCGGCGACCGCGACGTCCGTCGGCTCCGGTTGTACGCTCTCGCCCTCGTCCGACCCGTCGTCGGTCTCGGTCGTGGTGCCCGTCGAGCGATCGTCCCCGTCGCCCGTCGAGTCGTCTCTGTCGAGAATTCCGCTACAGCCCGCGAGGGCGGTGCCCAGCACCGTCGCGCCCGTTCCCGCGATCCAGGTTCGCCGTGTCTCTCGCATATGTTTTTGGCCTACCTAAACCGTATTAACGCCGTCGATTTTTCGGCGAGCCTAAAACCTGGCGTGCCGACCTCCCGCTCCGCCGGCGAACGGGTCACCAGGGGCGCACACGGGCGTTACGAGGACGGCCTGCGGTCGTCGATCACGGTTCCGAGCCCGTAGTGCGCGGTGACTACGCCGCTCGTCGTGGGGCTCGGATCCCGACGACGGCCGCGCCGTCGATCATCGGTCTCCGCGGATCGCGTCCGCGACGATCTGGCGGTCGAACAGCCGTTCGTCCTCGGGGATCTTTGGGTAGGGTCCGTCCTCGTACGTCGGCCACTCGCCGAAGACGTCCGGGTAGAGCTGCTTCGCGGTCATCTCCAGCTGGAAGAGGTTGAGAATCGGCCCCTGGTAGCGCGCGCCCTGGGCGTAGACGCGGCCGTTCTCCACGGCCTCAACCCGCGAAGCCACGGGATCGTCCGCGAAGACGTCCCGGCGCTCGGCCATGTCGGTGTTCGGCTCCATCCCGCCGAGGTGGAGGATGACGTCGGGATCGTACTCGAGGAGCGTCTCGAAGTCGACGACGCTCGTCGGTTCGACCGCCCCCTCGAACGCGTCCCTCGGCCCGAGCGGCCGAGTGTGTGCGTTGAGGAATCCGGGCGTCCCCACGGGGTAGGTGTAGATCTCATCGACGTCGGCAGCGGCGATGACGGCGACCGTCGGACGCTCCGCCTCGGGGGGAACGCCCGCCTCGATCGTCGCCACGAGGTCGTCGTGGACCGCGGCCAGTGCCTCGTAGCGCCCTCGCTCCCGGAACGCGTCGGCGACGAGCTCGAACTGCTCCCAGAGCGTGTAGTACTCGTAATCGTCGATCCAGGCGACCTGGGGTTCCTGGTGACTGTCACTCAACGAGTTGCCGAACCAGGGTGCGATACGCTCGGCGATTTCGTCGAGCTCCCTTCGGTCCCAGGCGTCCTGGACGCCGATCCAGGCCGGATCGGCCAGGTGGACGTCGCTGTCGAGTTCGTACAGTTTCTCCTGTTCCGGTTGCCAGGAGGAGTACAGCCCGCTCCAATCGAGCTCGACGCCTGGCAGGCGCTCGACGTACTGGTTCCAGAGTCCGTCGTAGTAGTCCGGGGCGTGCATCGCGGTGATCGAATTCCCGCGGCCGAGCGCGAACGCCATGCCGGCGTGGTGGGTCAATCGCGTGAAGACGGTCTCCGGGGGCTCCTCGAAGCTGACCTCGCCCACGGGCGACAGCGTCACCGAGTAACTGGCGTCCTCGGTGTCGGCCGGTTCGTCCGAACGCTCGGTGTCGGCGCCTTCCGATGTCGGTTCCGGCTCCGACCCCACGCTTTCGTCTCCGAGACAGCCGGCGAGGAGTCCGGTCACGGCGACCGTCCCGCCGTAGGCGATGGCGTCCCTGCGCGTCGGTGCGACGTATCGTCCTGCGTCGTTCCGTTCGCTCATTTCAGATGTCCCCGCGAATGCCGTCCGCGATCCGATTTCGGTCGACGAGTTGTTCGTCCGTGGGGATTTCCGGGTAGGCGTCTTCGCTCCCGTCGGCGGGCCACTCCCCGAAGGCGTCCGGGTAGAGCTGCTTCGCCGTCATTTCGAGCTGGAAGCAATTCATCAAGGGACCCTGGAACGGCGTCCCGGAACTGTACACGCGGTCGTTCTGGACGGCCGCGAGTTCGCCCCCGACCGGGTGATCCTCCAGCGTTTCCCGGATCGCCGCCACGTCGAAGAAGCCGCCGACCCCCTGACTGTGGAGGATCACGTCCGGATCGACCGACAGCATCCCCTCGTAGTCGAGGCGTCCGTCCTGATTTTCGTCGTAGGTCTGGTCGCTCGCCGCGAAGGCGTCTTTCGCCCCGAGCGGTCGGAGGTGCGCCTTGGCGAATCCCGGGTTGTTCAGCTCGTACGGCCGGAACGTCCCGTCCCTGATGGTCACGAGTCCGACGGTCGGGCGCTCGGCTTCGGGCGGGAGGTTCGTCCGGATCTCCGCTTCGAGGCGCTCGTACATCGTCCGGAACGCCTCGAACCGCTTCTCCTCGCGGAAGACGGCGGCGACTTTCTCCGAGAGTTCCCAGAGCGTGTAATATCGATACCCGTCCCGACACCCCGCCGGCGGGTCCGTGTGCTCGCGGCTGTACCGGTTGCCGAACCAGGGACCGATCTGCTGTCGCACCTCGTCGACGTCCTCGCGGGTCCAGTTGTCCGCGAACTGGCGCAACCAACACGGGTCCTGGAAGTGGACGTCCGCGCCGATGTCGTAGAAGACCTCTTTATCGACGCCGTCGTTCCACACCGCCGTGAGGTCCCCGGCGTCGACGGATGCGCCTTCGACGGTTTCGTAGTAGTAATTCATCGATGTCGTGTACGCGTCCGGCGCCCCGAGCGATGCGATCGCATCCCCGTGACCGAACGCGACGGCCATGTCGGCGTAGTGCGGACTGTACGCGTAGGCCGTCTTCGGGACCTCGTCGAAGGTGACGTCGCCCATCGGGGCCATCGATACCGAGTAGCTGGTATCTTCGGCCGGCTCGTCCGCCGTCGATGGTTCCGGCTCCGTCGAATTCGGCGCAGAGCCGTCGTCCGCAGCGTCGAGACAGCCCGCGAGCAGTCCGCCCACGGTGACCGCCCCGCCGTACGCGAGCGCGTCCCTGCGCGTGGGTGCCGCGTGCCGTCCAGCGTGGTTTTGTTCGCTCATTTCAGCCGTCTCCGTTGATGCTGTCCGCAACTCGCGTTCGATCGAAGACCGTGAGGTCGTCCTCGCGAAGCGTCTCGATCCCGTTCCACTCGCCGAACGCGTCGGGATAGAACTGTCGCGCCGCCGCCTCCGTCTGGAAGAGATTGACGATCGGTCCCTGGTAGGAGCCCCCGCCACGGTAGAGCCGATCGGTCTGGACCGCCTGCAACTGACTGCCGATCGGATCGTCGCGCATGGCATCGAGGCGGGCCTCGAACGCCTCGGCCGAGACGTGGGTGAAGCCGTACTGGAACACGATCGCGTCGGGGTCGACTTCGAGTAATTGCTCGTAGTCCCACTCCGCGTAGCTCCCCTCGATGTGGTCGTCGAAGGCGCCGCGCATCCCGAGGTCGCGGTACTGTTTGTGGTTGTTCCCCGCCTGGACGGGATAGGCGAAGAACGAGCCCGCCTCGAAGTCGGAGTTGACCGACAGCAGTCCGACCGTCGGCCGGTCCGCGGTCGGCGGCAGCGTCTCCTCGATCGTCGCCAGCATCTCGTCGTGGATCGCGGCGAACGCCTCGTAGCGCTCGGTCTCGTCGAACGCCGCCGCGACGATCTCGAAGGCCTCGTACAGCGTGTAGTAGCGGTAGTCGTGCCAGTCGTCGCCGCGTCGTCGAATGTAGTTGCCGAGGAACGGTCCGACTCCGGCGGCGATCTCCGCGGCGTCGTCCCCGCTCCAGTCGTCGGCCAGGACGCCGAGCCAGTTGGGATCGAGCAGGTGGACGTCGCAGTCGAGTTCGTAGAAGATCTCCTTGTCGAACTCGCCGCCGTTCGCGATCGGCGTGACGTCGTCGAACGAGACGTCAACGCCCGGCAGGGCGTCGTAGAACGCCGTCGGCATCGTCTCGGGATCCCAGAGTCCTCTGAGCCCGTCGGCCTTGCCCAGGGCGATCCCCATGTCGCCGTACGTGCTGAGAAACGCGAGCCAGGTGTCCGGCGGCTCCTCGAACGCGACGGTCCCCATCGGCTCCATCGAGACCGAGTACCCGGATCCTGCCCGATCGGTCGAGTCGTCTCCGGTTTCCGCATCCGTCCCGGTCGTCTCTTCATCCGCCCCGGCCGCCTCCTCGCCCGCCGCGGGGTCGTCGGCGTCCGCTGCGGGATCGTCGGCGTCTGCTCCGCCGCCGAGACAGCCGGCGCCTAGCCCCCCGACGGCAACGACCCCGCCGTATTTGATCGTCTCTCTTCGCGTCGGTGTCGCCCGCTCGTTGGCTTCGTTCGCCATACGGTTTAGGCTCGCCTAAACGGATAAAACACTTCCTACTTTTAGGCGGCCCGAAACCGTCAGCGAGGCACGCCACAGCGCGGGCACATCGGTGGGCCCCCGTGCTGTACGTTCAGCCCGCAGTTCGGACACTCCTCCCCGTCGGGTGCGGTCAGTTCCGCGACGACGTCGTCCGTTCCTGCTCGAACCGACGCTACCGTCCCGACGTCCGACGGAGCCGACCCGGACTGGCCTGCGCCCACCCGTCGCCGGTAGAACCGCACGCGGTCGGTGAGGAACGCCGGCGGGTCCTCGGCGGTGACATCGTCCGGACCCGAGTTCGTCTCCACCGCGTCCGTCGACTCGGCGAGCAGGCCGAGGGCCTCCGCGGCTCGTCCCCGAACGTACGGATTCTCGTCGTCCAGCCGCTCGCGGAGCGCCGCCGCTGCGTCGGCCAGTTCCGCCGGCTGTTCGCACCCGACGACGACCAGCGCCGTACAGAGGTGATACCGAACGTACGGGTTCTCGTCGTCCAGGTGTTCGGCCAGCGAGCCGACGTGATGGCGGAGTCGACTCGGATCACCGAGCGCGACGTGGGAAAGCGCCTTCGCCAGTTTTTCTCTGACCTCGGGTTCGTCGAACGCGAGCCCGACGCGAAGCTCCGCGAGCGTTTCCGGGTCGGCGACCGCCTCGGGCGCCTCGGCCGCGACGTACCCCAGCGCTTCGGCACACCGCGCCCTGACGTAGTAGAACGCTTCGTCGTCGGCCAACCGGTCCGCGAGGGCGTCGACGACGGGCCGGACGTGCTCCGGCTGCGACCGGGCCAGCGTGACGAATACCTTCGCGGTCGTCAGTCTGACGGCTCGATCGTCGTCGGAAAGGAACGCTTCGAGCGCGCCGACTCGCCCCTCGAAGACGGCCGGACGGTCCTCGGCCACGTTTCGAACTGCACGTAGCGTCCGCTTGCGCCGATCGGCGTCGGCGCTTCCGAGCCGTTCGAGACAGGCTATCACGGCCCCATCATCTCCGTCGACGAGGAGCTCGGGCAGGCGAGCGGGCGGTGGTGGCTGACCTGGGTCGCACATAGTGACACCTGATATGTGGCGACCGTCTACGACCACGCGCTTCAACCCGGCGGTTTTACGGATCGATCGCTCCGGTGGCGCCGCCCGGTCCGATCTCGCTACGTTGCTCCATCACGCTCACGTCGGACCACTCGCAGACGAAACACGGCCGGCACAGACGACGGCCACCGCTCCCGTGCGGCGCGTCGGGAAATCGGTGCCGGACCGGATCCGATTTCGAAGCGTCCCCGTCGGTGGTCGACCCTACAGCGCGGCCCACGAACCATCTAAACGACTGCGAGCAGATGGCTCGTCAGGTGTTCGTTCCACTTCTTCGCGGCGAATCACAACGATTGCTCGAGAACTGCGATAGTAGCGTCTTTTCCGGGGAATTTGGCCGATTGCTGACCCTCATGTTGGTTCTACAGTCGCGCCCATTGCCCGAATTTCGTATATCACTGCACCGTTTACGCCCCCTTTAGTGTATCCGCTATGACTGGAATGCCGGTGAGTCCCGTTCGGCGATGGGCGTCGGATCACGGCACTCGAGAGTGTGCGTGCCAGATCCGCGGGGTGCGACCGAGTTCGAACACCGCGATCGGCGGCTCGCGATCGACTTACCGAATAAAATAAATACTTCAAACAGAAATTCAATAGAATAGATATCTTTTTACGCCGGTGTTCGCCTGTCACAGACGCATGTCACAGCAGCGCACGACAGGGGACGGGACCGAGGCGGACGAATCGCCGGTCGGGAGCCGAGCGGACGAGCAGATCGCGGCGACGAGCGACTCGTTGCTCTCGAGCGATCGCGGGAAAGCCCACCTGAAGTCGGTCGTCGGCATCTACGCGGCCGCCGGGGTGGCGATCGGCCTGCTGGTGATCGTCGTCTCGGCGACCGGCAACCCGATCCAACCGCCCGAAAGTAGCGGCCCGGGGACGGGGACCAACGCGGTCTGGGAACCGATGACCGCGACGATCCTCTCGACCTGGACGATGCTCGCGACGCCGTTTCTCGCCAGCGTGATCGGCGTCGCCGTCGGGCTGAACCTCTCGCGAACCGTCGACGACGAGACGGGCGAGGTCGCCAAACTCGCCGGCGCGGGCACGGCCGTCGGGACGGTCGCGCTCGTCGTCCTCGGCGTCGTCCTGGCGGAGACGGAGTTCGGCGCCGACACCATGGGGGCGCTCATGACCGAACTCAGCCTCGACTTCGCCACCCTGCTGACCGGCGCCGTCGCGGCGGCCGTCGTCGTGGGACTCCTCTCGGCCGTCACCGTCTACGCCGACCGGGAGCTCACCCCCGCCACGTAGCCCGATCAAAGACACCACGATCCGACGGCCGATTCAGTTTTCGAGAAACTGATCCAACTGGCGAAACTCGTCGGGTGAGAGAACGACCTCGGTATCGAACGCGTCGAACCGCTCGAAGTCGTCGTCGATCGTCAGGACGGTCTCGACTCCTTCGTCGATCGCCACCTGCGCGTAGTATCCGTCCCAGCCGTCGACGTTCGCGTCACTCGATCGCGACAAGCCACCTCGAACGACGTCGTCGGGCATCCCGTCGTACCAGCGGACGCGTTTCGCCTCCATGAAATTCTCGAGTAGCCGGGATGCATCCGTAATCGATAGTCCGTAGTACGTTGTCAGGACGGAATGCGCGCCGAAAAGCGTCGGATACGGCACGACGGCATCGATATCACCGGCGATGGCATCTCGCACGTACGGGAGCGCAGCGCCGCGAACCGGCGTGTCCGCGTGTGCGAGTGCGATAACTCCAACGTCGAACAGGTACGGACCGCCCGCGTCACTCATCGTCGTCGTTCGCCGCCCCCCGTCGGATCGCGGCGCGGTGCTTCTGCGCGACCGGATCGGCGGTCTCGTCGATTTGGGCCGGTTCGGAGCGGTTAGCAGTCGCTTCCGAAACCAGCTGGTCCATGCGATCGATGATCGCTTCCGGGTCGTCTTCCGGTTCGACGACCGCTTTTCCGCCTTCCTCGTGGATAGCCACCTCCGTTCCGGGCGTCATCCCGAGGCGCTCTCGGACTTCCTGCGGGAGAACGACCCGTCCCTTCGAATCTACTTTCGCCACGTTCCCACTAACAGTGGGAACGCCCATAACCGTTTTGGAGAGCGTAAAGATACCATCCGGCGCTCTGACTGTGGGCCCACTTGTTCTTACGGCGGTGCGATGGCGCCGTCGCGCCTGGTCACGAGGTAGAGCGCGAACGACGCGAGCCAGTGCGAGCCGGCGTAGGTGTCGGTAAACGCCACCGAGAGGCCCGCGTCGGCGTGCTCGCGGGCGGATCGCTCCATCGCCGCCGCGGCGGGGCGGTCGCCCAGCGTCTCCGCGATCCCGGCCAGACACCACGCTCGCGAGAGGTCCAGCCCGGCCAGGTGCAGCGTCATGCCGTCGTCGACGTCGGGATCGACGGCGATGGGGTCCGGGAGGGCCTCGGCCGGCGACCGTGCCACGTCGGGCAGGAACTCGTCGAACCAGTCGGCGAACGACGCGAAGTCGAGGACCCGGCGCACCAGGTCGGCCTCGACGAGCGCCGGCGAGAGGAAGTCCCATCCCAGCGGCTCGTACTCGATGGGGTAGTCGCGGTCGTCGCCGTAGAGTCGGGCCGTCGCGTCGACGACCGCCCGCTCCAGGTCGCTCTCGCCTCGCACCCGGGCGTAGTCCAGCACGCACGAGAGCGCGAACGCGGTGTTGCCGTGCGTTCCCACCCGCTGGGGACGCTCCGAGGGCAGAAGCCGAGATTCGACGAGCTCGACGACGGTTTCCTCCAGCGGGCGCAGCGTTTCCAGCCAGGCGTCCGGGCGCTCGTCGGGGCCCGACTCCACCCACAGGTGAAGCTCCGCGGCGAGCCGGAGGAACCAGCCCCAGCCGTAGGGCTCCTCGAACGTCGGGTTGTCTTCCAGGTACGCACGCTCGCGCTCGACGTTCTCGGGCGTGAGACGCGCGTCCAGCGACTCAACGATCTCGGCGTCGCGGGGGTGGTCGTCGAACAGCCTGAGCCCGCGGACGAGCGCCCAGTGGCCGTGGACCGCCGAGTGCCAGTCGTAGCAGCCGTAGAAGACCGGGTGGTCCTCGGCGGGCCGCGGGACGTCGTCGGGCCCGTCGATCGCCCCGACGTGGTGTGGATACTCGCGCTCGACGCCGGAAAGCGGCGCCTCGGCGAAGCGGTCCGCCAGCTCCGATCTGACCCAGTCGCTCCGCCCCTCGACGACGATCGCGGTGTCGACCCCCTCGAACGGATGCATTGGGGGAACGATACGACGGTCGGACCGTGATTCTTCCGGCTCGAACCGTGTGCAATTCTGTCGGGTTCTGGGCGTCCCGGGACCGGTGGCGTACTTCGATGAGCAACGTCGCTACTCAGTCGACCAGTTCGTCCAGCCGCTTCCGGACCGTTTGCAGGTACTCGGCGCGCTCGTACCCCAGCCGGGCGATCCAGACGTCCTGGTAGGAGGGGTGCAGAACCGGCAGGAGCCACGTCCCGAGTGCGTCACAGCGCGCCGGGTCCAGCACGCTGTCGAGAAAGCCCGTCCCGTCCAGGTCCGCGAGCGAGCGCCCGTCCGCTTCGAGGATGCTGACGGTCGCGTGCTTGCCCGTCGCGAGGACGACGTCGGGGTCGACCGTTTCGAGTTCCGCCACGAGGTGGTCGCGACAGGCCGCCCGCTCCGCGTCGGTGGGTTCGCGATTCGTGGACGGGTCGTCGAAATCGGCAGGAAAGCACTTCACGGCGTTGGTGTAGAAGGTTTCGCCAGCGTACCCGACGTCGTCGATCAATCGGCGAATTCGTCGGCCGGAATGCTGGGCGGTGTATGCCATCCCCGTCCAGTTGCCGCCGCGCCAGCGATCGGCGTCGGGGTTGCCCGCGCCCGGCGCCTCGCCGACGACGAAGACCGCGGCGTCGAGCGGACCCGTCCCCCACGAAATCTCCTCGCGACAGTCGACGAGCTGGGGGCAGCGCTCGCAGTCGGCTTCGACGACGTGGCGTGACTCGGGGAAGGCGGGGTCGTCGGTCGGTGACGATGGCCGGGACACGAACGGAGGCAGGTGGTGGCGGTCGAAGGGTGTGTCGGTTTCGAATCAGGTGCGGCTGTCCGAAGCGTATATTCTGGTCTCGCAGACCGGGTGAACGGCGACGGATGCGGTTCACCCATCGGCTCGCTGGTAGGGGCCCTGCTCGATCGCACGCTCGTGCACCTCGACTTCGAATGCGGCGCTCTGCAGTGTCGGGTCGTCGTTCGCCAGGACCGCGAGTATTCGCTCGACCGCCTGCGTCACTGCGATCCCCTCGACGGCCGGGACGCCGAGGTCGTTCGCCACCCCGCGGCGCGTCGTTTCCCCTTCGAGATACCGGACCGTGGCCGTAATCGCGGGGGCGAGCGCGGCTTTTCCGTGCCGGTCCACGAACAGTTCGAGGTCGTCGACGCTCGTCGCCCCGTAGACGGCGATGATGGCCGGGCCGAATTCGAGCGTCGTTTCGTCCGTCCAGTCGCCGCTGACGGCGTCGCCTCGCCAGCGTGACGAGCCATTCTCGTACTCGTCGAGTTCGGTGGCGACGCCCAGCTCTGCCAGCCGATTGGCGTACTTGTACGCGGTACTTTTCGAGAACCCCTGGCGCTCCCGGACGGCGGTGACCGTCGTCGGCGAATTGATCAACAGATCCGTGTAGAATCGGGCGAGCTCGGGCGAACCCAGCAATTCCTGCACGACGAAGAACTGCCGGGCGGCCCGTCCAGCGTCCGGCGGGTCGGAGGCGGGCGGCGCCTTCGACATAGTCCATAGTACGCGAACTATGAACTTAATCGTTCGGGATCACCGTTAGCCGAGGCCACTCGAACATGACGAACACGAGTGCACGTACTCGATCAGCCTGGAAATTGGGTCGGGTTGCGACGGTCGGCAAAATGGGGATAGCCTCGCGGTCGGTTCCACCACGACGAAGTGCGAACGAGCGGAACCGAAGCTTCCTCCGCACACTCATTTCAGAATATTGTCTTTGTTCCGGCCGGTGCGTTCCCATTCGAGAGCGAACCCGGACGGCCTTCTCAAAACGTTAATTACGAGAATATCCAGTAGCTATATTACGGAACGTGTCGTATCGGTGACCGGAAGCCCACGTTTCCATTCGGTACGGGGGCACACGGAGAATGCCCCGGGTGCGAGCACACCCGAGACGTGGCTTCCGAAAACCAGCCGCGGTTTTCAGCAGCCATGTTACAGTACAAATCCACGAGACAAAAAGGTCTCGCACGCCTGTGGTACGATCAGCGACTGCTCCGGTCCGGAACGAGTTCGGATTCGAAACCGATCGAGAACGCGATTGCGACCGATCCGGAGGACCGGTGATGCCCCGGTACGCAACCGATGGGCCGACCGCCGAACCGGCCTGCGATCGGTGCGGCGCACAACTCTCGTCGGATCACTGGGCTCGGCTTTCGGCGAGGCACTGCGGATCACTGGCGAGTCGATACGAGAACGCCGACAGGCGCGTCTGTGCCGACTGCGTGGCCGCGCTCGGGCTGCTGAAATTCGCGTGAGCCCGAGCGGCGAGGGCTAGACGGCTATCGAAACGCCCTCTTCCTCCCTCGCCGCCCGAAGCGTCAACGATAAGCCGGGTGAGTTCCTGGGAGTCTCCAATGACGTCTGCCGTGCCCGAAGTACTGGTCGAACTGCTCTCGCTCGCCGTCTACACGATCCTGGCCGGCCTCCTCACCGTCGGCGGCATCCTCGCCGAAAACGCCAGCCTGCAACACCTCGGCGGTGGCGACCTCTTCCTGGCCGCCTGGTTCGGTGCGATCGGTGTCGTCATGCTCTACGCCGGCGTCTACGGCATCGGCTACGAGCGACTGCTGGTGAAAGCGAGCGAGACGCTCGCGTCGTAAGCGATCCGGCTCGGATCTCCCGCAGCTCTTCTACGAATTGCTGCTCCTCCCTCGAGTCGCTCCCACTCGAACGGCGGCGGACGGGAATCGTTATTTACTCGGCCACCGAAGGCGGATGCATGTCCGACGTGCTGGCGGTCCTCGGGCGGGCCGTCCGCGGTCTCGCCGACGGCGACCGACCCGTGGCGACGCTGCTCGGCCTCGCGACGGTGCCGATCACGATCGTGCTTTCGTGGAGTGCGGTGACCGATCCCGGGATGGTTGCCGGTGGGACGATTTCCGGTGCTCCGATGGTACTCGCCGCCGTGATCGCCGGCTACTACTACGGTGACCGGCCGACGTCGGCGCGGCTGGTCGGCGTCCAGGTCGGACTCGTCGGCTCGGTCGCGACGGTCGTCGTCTACCTCGCGAACGCCGCGACGACGATCGCCTCCGCCTCCGGGTGGATGACCATCGTTTCCGTCCTCCTGACGCCGGTCGCGATCGCCCTCGTTACCGCGATCGCCGTTTTGCTCTGCGTCCTGGGCGCGATGGGTGGCGACTGGCTGCACGCGAAGGTGGCGGGAGGCCGTGACGGCCGTCGAACCGGCGCAAGGGGCTGAGGCAGGCGGCGAACGGCGCGCACGCGGAGTGACCGATCACCGAATCAATCCGTCCTATTCTGTCTCGGGCGATTGCTGGTGAGTCAGCCAGGCGGCGACGATCACGCAGGAGACGACGGCCATCACGACCGGCGCCGGGACCGCGTCCGGGTGAGGACCGCGATGGCGTATGCACTCAATAGAACTGCCAGGACGGCCGAAACGACCCACGCCAGATTCGAGAGAAATCGGGAGAGAATATCGGTCATCGACTCGTTAATTCGAGGATACGGTGGTTAGTTCTTTGGAACGTGGCCGCCGAATATTCACTTGACCAGTCCGGCCGATGCCGTGGGAAAGGAATTTTATCTTCCCACGCCTACGGAGACAGTAGGAAGATGGGCACGACGACCGACGATCGCGGCCGGCTGTACCTCTCGAAGGATATCCGCGAACGCCACGGCGAGAAGTACCACGTCGTCGAGTACGAGGACCACATCGAGCTGATCCCCATCGACGACGATCCGCTGGAGGGATTGCGCGAGGCCGTCGGTGACGCGTTCGATGGACGATCGGTCGAGGAATTGCGAACCGAGGCACGAGAAGCGGCGAGCGAGGAGGCGATGGATGATCTACGTCGAGACTGATTTCCTCCTGGCGCTCGCGAAGCGATCTGACTGGCTGAAAGACGAAGCCGAGGCGGCGCTGGAAGAGCGAACGGTTCGAACCTCTATCCTCGCGTACGCCGAATTCATGCTCGTCTCGGAGCGATACGGAATCGATCGCGTCCGTGCCGTGTCGAACCTCGTGGAACTGGTTCCACCGCTCCCGGACGAACACGCAGATGTCGTACTGAAGGCGGTGCGGTATCAGGACGCACACGGGTTGACCAACTTCGACGCGCTCCACGCCGGGATGGCGGACACCTGGGGAACGCCGGTACTCGGTTCGGAGGGTGACTACGATCAACTCGCCATCGATCGCGTGGCGCTGGAGCCAACTGAATCCGAGTAAGTGCCGCCCCGCCCCGATCAGACAGGCGCGTCTGTCACACCGATTCCTCTTTACCCTCGGAGCCAATTCCCTCCGGTATGAGTCGATTCGGCGAGGTGGCCGACCAGTACGAGTCCCACGCGCTCGAAGCGGAGGTCTTCGAGTACTGGGACGCGGTCGACGCCTACGAGCAGACGAAAGCCCACCGGGAGGGCGGCGAGCGGTTCTTCTTCGTCGACGGGCCGCCGTACACCTCCGGCGCGGCCCACATGGGAACGACGTGGAACAAGACGCTGAAGGACGTCTACCTGCGCTTCCTGCGGATGCAGGGCTACGACGTCACCGACCGGCCGGGCTACGACATGCACGGCCTGCCGATCGAGACGAAAGTCGAGGAGGAACTCGGCTTCGAGAACAAGAAGGACATCGAGGCCTA
Organism: Halovivax limisalsi; assembly: GCF_023093535.1. Taxonomy (NCBI): domain Archaea; kingdom Methanobacteriati; phylum Methanobacteriota; class Halobacteria; order Halobacteriales; family Natrialbaceae; genus Halovivax; species Halovivax limisalsi. The sequence continues at coordinate 445,435 of NZ_CP095757.1, read as the reverse complement.
CGGCGAGGACGCCTTCATCGAGGCCTGCAAGGAGTTCGCCGACGAGCAACTCGAGGGCCTGCAGGCGGACTTCCAGGACTTCGGCGTCTGGATGGACTGGGAGGATCCCTACAAGACGGTCTCGCCGGAGTACATGGAGGCCGCCTGGTGGGGCTTCTCGCGGGCCGCGGAGCGCGACCTCGTCGAGAAGGGTCACCGCTCCATCTCGCAGTGTCCGCGCTGCGAGACGGCGATCGCGAACAACGAGGTCGAGTACGAGGACGTCGAGGATCCCTCGATCTACGTGAAATTCGATCTGGTGGATCGAGATGGCGACGCGCCGGCGGACGCAGGTGACGACGGCAAACTCGTCGTCTGGACGACGACGCCGTGGACCATCCCCGCGAACACGTTCGTCGCCGTCGACGAGGCGGGCGACTACGTCGGCGTACAGGCCGAACAGGGCGGGGAGGAAGAGTTGCTGTACGTGGCAGAAGCGAAGGTCGATGAGGTCCTCTCGGCCGGGCGCTACGACGACTACGAGGTCGTCGAGGAACTCTCCGGCGAGGACATGCTCGGCTGGGCCTACGAGCACCCGGTGGCCGACGAGGTCCCCGCACACCCCGACTTCGACGGCGCCTGCGAGGTCTACGCGGCCGACTACGTCGACACGCACGGCGACGGCACCGGCCTCGTCCACTCCGCGCCGGGCCACGGTGAGGAGGACTTCGAGCGCGGGCGCGAACTCGACTTCCCCATCTTTTGTCCAGTCGGCAGCGACGGCGTCTACACGGCGGAGGGCGGCGCGTACGAGGGCCAGTTCGTCCGCGACGCGAACGAGGACATCGTCGCCGACCTCGAAGAAAATGGGTCGCTGCTGGCCTCGGAGACGGTCTCGCACAGCTACGGTCACTGCTGGCGCTGCGACACGGGCATCATCCAGATCGTCACCGAGCAGTGGTTTATCACGATCACCGACGTCAAGGACGAGCTGCTCGCAAACATCGAGGACAGCGAGTGGCACCCCGAGTGGGCCCGCGACAACCGCTTTCGCGACTTCGTCGAGGAGGCGCCCGACTGGAACGTCTCCCGGCAGCGCTACTGGGGCATCCCGCTGCCCGTCTGGACGCCGGAAGATGGCGGCGATGGCGACGCGAACGGCGCCGACAACGGCGTCGACCCCGACGAGATGATCGTCATCGGGACGCGCGAGGAACTCGCCGAGCGCGTCGACCAGGACGTCGATCCCGAGACGGTCGACCTCCACAAGGACACCGTCGACGAGCTGACGATCACCGAGGACGGGACGACCTACACGCGCGTGCCGGACGTCTTCGACGTCTGGTTCGACTCCTCGGTCGCCTCGCTGGGCACGATCGGCTACCCGTCGAACGAGGACGAGTTCGAGGAACTGTGGCCCGCGGACCTCATCATGGAGGCCCACGACCAGACGCGGGGCTGGTTCTGGTCGCAGCTGGGGATGGGGACGACCGCGATGGGCGAGATTCCCTACGATGAAGTTCTCATGCACGGCTTCGCGCTGGACGAGGATGGCCGGAAGATGTCCAAGTCGGTCGGCAACGTCGTGGAGCCACAGGAGGCCATCGAGCGCCACGGCGCCGACGCCATGCGGCTGTTCCTGCTCTCGGCGAACCCGCAGGGCGAGGACATGCGCTTCTCCTGGGACGGCATGGAGACGATGGAGCGCCACCTCCGGACGCTCTGGAACGTGTTCCGCTTCCCGCTGCCGTACATGCGCCTCGACGGCTTCGACCCCGACGAAACTGACCTCGATGCGGTCGCGGACGACCTCGAACTCGTCGACGAGTGGGTGCTCGCCCGGCTGCAGTCGACGAAGGCCGAGATGGCCGCCCACTTCGAGGACTACCGGCAGGACCGGGCGCTTTCCGCCCTGATCGAGTTCGTCGTCGAGGACGTCTCCCGGTTCTACGTCCAGGCGGTCCGCGAGCGCATGTGGGACGAGGCCGAAAGCCCCTCGAAGTCCGCGGCCTACGCGACGATCTACCGCGTCCTCCGCGAGACCGTCGTCCTCCTCGCGCCCTACGCCCCGTTCGTCACCGAGAAGCTCTACGGCAAGCTCACCGGCGAGCACGGGTTCGACACGGTTCACATGGAAGACTGGCCCGAGCCCGACGACCGGTGGGAGGACGAGGAACTGGAAACCGACGTCTCGCTCCTGCGCGCGATCGAGGAAGCCGGCGCGAACGCCCGCCAGCAGGCCGGCCGCAAGCTGCGCTGGCCCGTCCCGCGCGTCGTCGTGGCGGCGAACGACGAGCGACTCGCCGAGGCCGTCTCTCGCCACGAGGCCCTGCTGGCCGACCGGCTCAACGCCCGCGAGATCCAGGTGCTCGACCCCGAGGAGCGATGGGAGGAACTCGAGTACAGCGCCGAGGCCGACATGAGCCTGCTCGGTCCAGAATTCGGCGACCGGGCCGGCGACGTGATGACCGCGCTCAACGAGGCCAGCGTCGAGGAACCGAGTCTCGACGCCATCGAAGACGCGGTCTCGGCGGCCCTTGACGAGGATATCGAGCTCGACGAGGAGATGGTCTCGTTCGTCACGCGGACGCCCGAGGGCGTCGCCGGCTCGGCGATCACCATCGAGGGCGACGAGCACGGCGTCGCTTACGTCGACGCCTCGCTCACCGAGGACATCGAGAGCGAGGGCTACGCCCGCGAGGTCATCCGGCGCGTCCAGGAGATGCGAAAGGACGCCGATCTCGACGTCGAGCAACGCATCGCGCTCGAACTCGACGTCGACGACGACCGCGTGGCCGACCTGATCGACGAACGCCTGGATCTAGTCCGCGAGGAGGTTCGCGCCGACGAACTCCGGTCGGTCTCGGACGGCCGCCGCGAGACCTGGGACGTCGAGGGCGTCTCGATGGAACTGGCGATCGAGCCGCTCGCGGCGGCCGAAGCGTCGGACTAGTACGCCGAGCGGAAGCGAGGATTGAGCGAACGCGAAGTCTCGGACGCGAGCGGGGCGGAACGACCCGTGAACAGCGAGGCCTTTTTGGTCTCCTGCCGAGCGGAGCGAGAGAACGGTCAGCGAGAGCTTCGCGCTCGCCAGACTGATTCTTGCGCGAGCGGTGAGCGATCGAACCCGAGTGGAAACGGTGGATCCGAACCGCTCGCGGCGACCGAAGCGTCGGACGAGGCGGCCCGGGACCGGGCGTGCCCGCTCCGATCCTGATCCGGGCCATCGTGCCAGCGCGTGCCGACCGCGGCAGTTCGAGAGTAAATTAGAGACACAAGTAACTACAATATTTATTTGACTGCAGACCAGTTAATCGCGCATGGCAAAAATCGAGGCTATTTCGGCCGACGAACTCCTGGCCGCGCTCGAATCGGCCGAGGGTAAACGGGAGACGATGCGGCTGATGGTCGCGATCCTGTACAAGCGCGGACCGTCGGTCCCGATGATCGCCGAGTGGTTCGACATGCGCGAGCGAACGATCTACGACTGGCTCGACCGGCTCGAAGCGCGCCCGATCGCGGAGGCGATCACGGACGACGAACGGCCCGGGCGACCACCCAAACTGGCGGCGGACGAGCGCGAGCGGTTCGAGCGGGCCGTCAGGCAGGCGCCGACGGAGTGTGGGTACGACGCGGACAGGTGGTCCACCGAACTCGCCGGTCGGTTCCTCCGGGAAGAACTCGACGTCGAGTACAGCCGGCGACACGTCCAGCGATTGTTGCGTGAGGCCGGCCTCGAACCGCGACGACCGCCGGCAAATAAAGAGACGGTCGATGCGCGGGCCCAGTTCTGGGATGCGGCGGCCGAGTAAGCGGTGTCGCTGCGACCACCACTACAGCCGGTCGACCGTCATCGCCGTGGCCGGGCACCGTTCCCGTGGGCGTTACATACCGATCGAGACACTCTATTGCTTATAATTTTGTCTCCGTTCGGCCCACTCGTGGGCGAGTACACTCGCCGGGCGGCACCCCGTACCACGAATCGATTCGGAACACTGACCACCAGGTCGTCGATCGGACGGCTCGCGCGTTCGGTTCGACCGATCACTGCGACGGTGTCCGATCGCAGTTCACTCCGCCGGCCGGCGGCGAATCATCACCGTCTCCGTCGTCGTGGCGACCGTTTCGTCGTCCTGGTTCCGAATGTCGTACTCGAACGTGACGATCCCGCTCTCGGGATCGCTCCGTTCCGTCGTGTCGCGGACGGTGATCTCGACGGATATCGTGTCTCCGGCGAAGACAGGTTTCTCGAACGTGGTGTGCAACTCGAGCATCGTCATCGCCTCTTCGATGAATCCGGACCGAATTACGTTTCCGAGCGCGAAGTCGGTTACCAACTCGCCGGGCGCGAAGCGTTCGTCGTAGGGGGTGTGCTCCCTGACGTGCTCGATGTCGGTGAACATCGGCTCGTACAGGCCGCAGAGTTCGACGAACGATTCGATCGCCGACTCGGTTATCGTCCGGCCGTTCGTTCGATACGTCATCCCGACGTCGTATTCTTCGAAATACGTCACGGGGCGGCGTACACGACACCCGAACATAAACACGAGCGACCGTCGCGGCGGTGACCCTGGTGGTCACAGCCAGTCGCCGACGTGATCGATCGTTTCCTCGACCTCGGCGAGCGAGGCGTCCTTCGACGGCAAGAGGACGGCGCCATCACACTCTGACCCGTATCGGTCGAGGGTTTCGCGCGCCTGCTCGGGCGTCCCGCTGATCGTAATCTCGTCGAGGACGTCGGCCGACACCGCGTCGATCGCCCCGTCTCGCTCGCCCCGCTGCCAGCGCTCGTCGACCGTCCGCGCGACCTCGCCGTACCCGCACTTCTCCAGCGCGTTTTTCGTGTACTCCCCCATCGCCCCGATGTAGTGGGCGATCTCGGCGGCCGCACACGCTCGCGCCCGGTCGCCGTCGTCGAGCACGCACGTGGTCACGAACGGGACCGTGTCGACGTCGGCGGGATCCCGACCCTGCTTCGACGCGCCGGTATCGACGTGCTCGCGGAGCGAATCGAGTGAGGAGAGCGGGATCCGATTGGGCCACCACTGATCGGCGAAGCCGCCCGTCAGCTCGCAGTTCTTCGGCCCCTGGGCGCCGACGCAGATCGGGATATCCGGGTCCGGCTCGAACCGCATGCGGAAGTGTTCGACGTCGAAGACGGTCCCGTCGTACTCGAGGGGCTCCCCCGACAGCGCCTGTCGCACGATTTCGATCGTCTCGCGCTGTCGACGGAGGGCGGGTTCGAACGCGACGCCGTGCCATTGCTCGACGACGTTGTCCGACGACAGTCCGAGCCCCAGCAGGGCTCCGTCCGCGAGTTCCGCGACGGTGGCGATCGACTGGGCGAGCAGCGCCGGCGATCGCGAGTGGACCGGGACGAGCCCGGTCCCGATCGCGATGTCGGTCCTGGCGGCGATGTACCCAGCTCGGGTGAAGGCGTCCCGACCCCACGTCTCCGGCACGAGGAGGAAATCGAACCCGGCGTCAGCCGCCCACCGGGCGATCTCGACCTGCTGGTCCGTGGTGTGCGTTTCCGTCCCTTGCTCGGCGATCCCGACCGTGCTCGGTAGTGTCACGATAGAGCGTACCGGCAATTTCTACATAACAGTTGTGCATACGGCCATCTGCTCTCGAACCGTCACCTCGCAGTGCCCCGTCGGCTGCTGGTCGAGGCTGATGCGTCGAGGCGCAAGCGTGCGTCGGATGCCCGCTGGTGCGATCCGATCCGGGTCCTATCGGTGCGAGCGGGACAGTGACGCCGGTGTCAGTAGGTATTTGTGCACACGCACCGACCGATCGTCTGTTATGGCACAAGTCGCCGGACTCGACCACGTCGGTATCGCCGTCGAAGATCTCGACGAAGCCGTGGAGACCTTCGAAGCCCTCCTCGGCGAGGACGCGGAAGTGCACCGGATCGACCCCGGCAAGGAGTACGACGACGACGGAAACGTCGTCGAGGAAATCCGCTTTGCGTATCTGGGTGCCGGCAACGACGTCATGCTCGAGCTGATGCAGCCGGGGACCGTCGGCGAGGGTGCGATCGGGTCGTATCTGGAGGCGAACGGCGAGGGGATCCACCACATCAGTTTCTGGGTCGAACCGAAGAGCGAGTTCGGCCAGTTCTTCGAAACGCTCTCGGACCTCGGCTTCGCCACCGTCGGCGACGAACCGTGGCGCTCGGATCCGTCGGCCGAACGGGACAACGTCTACACCTACCTCCACCCGAAATCCACCCACGGAACGCTCATCGAGCTGATCTCGCCGTACGAGGTCGAGGACGGCGTCATGCAAACGCGCGAGACGGCGGCCGACGCTGGACTCGACTGGGCGGACGAGTGATCGACGGCCAGTCCCAGCACCCGCTGATCGAGCGCACTCGTTTCTCCGGTTCCCTAACGGTTCTACTGGTCGGCGTCTAGAGGTTCGTGCATGATCGCGGCGTGGTGTGACGAACGCGGCGATCGATCGGTCGAACGTCAGAAGCGACTGTGTTCCGTACCGTGTCGTCCCCGCCGGGCTGGTCGGCAATCCGGACGGGATATCCTGCTATCGCCCCGTCAGGCCCCTTCGGCCAGCCGGAAGACCGGAACCGAGACGCCGTCCTCGTCCGTCGGGACGAACGCGACCGTCGCGTCGCGGCCGATGTCGACGTCAGCGGGCTCGCAGTCGACGACGTTCGTCACGATACGGGGCCCTTCGGTCAGTTCGACGTAGGCGACGATCAGAGGCAGCTGATCGTCCGGCCAGCCGTCGACGCGCTCGGTCACCGAGTACGAGTAGATGGTTCCCGTCCCGTCCGCGACGGTGGTCTCCGCCGGCGACAGGCAGTCGGGACACCGGGCACGCGGATAGAAGAACGTGAGCCCGCAGTCGGGACAGTGACCGAGTCGAAGCTCGTCGGTCGCGGCGCCCTCCCAGTACCGCGTCGTCTCCGGCGTGACGTCCGGGGTCGGGCGCGGTTCCCAGCGGTCGGTCGCGTCCGATTCGGCGTCGTCGGGTGGATCACTCATTAGCGGACCCCTCCATCTGGCGTACCGAGGAGGACGGTGACCGCGCTGTGGCGGGTGCCGATGACGCCGCCCGTGCCGTGGACCAGCGCCACGTCCGCGTCGACCTGGACCGGCGGCGCGGCGTCGCCCCGGAGCTGTCGCACGGCCTCGACGAGTTTCGGCATGCTGCCGCGGTTGCCCGGATGGTTCGAACAGAGGCTGCCGCCGGCCGTGTTGAACGGGAGGTCGCCGTCGGGCGCCTGCAGCGTTCCGCCCTCGACGAACTCGCCTCCGGCTCCCTTCTCGCAGAAGCCGAGGTCCTCGAGGGTCTCGAGGACGGTGATCGTGAACGAGTCGTAGATGCCCGCGTAGTCGACGTCGTCCGGGCCGAGCCCGGCCTCGTCAAATGCCGCCGGTCCAGACCGCGAAGCACCCGTCTCGGTCAGGTCGATCCGGCCGCCCTCGTGGTGACTGACCGTCTCGCCGTGGCCGAGCACCTGCACCGGCGGGACGTCGAGGTCGTGATCCTCGATCGCCGATTCTGCGGCCAGGACGACGGCACCGCCGCCGTCGGAGATGACGCAACAATCGAGCAGGGAGAGGGGATCCGCGACGGTGGGGGAGGAGGTGACGTCCTCGACCGTGACCGGGTCGCGATACATCGCGTGCTCGTTGTGCTGGGCGTGACTCGCGGCGGCGACGCGGATCGCCGCGAGCTGCTCCTTCGTCGTGCCGTACTCGTGCATGTGGCGGCGGGCGGCCATCGCGTAGGCCGTGACCGGGGTCAGGCCGTAGATCCGCTCGAAACTGTGTTGCATCGTTCGCAACGATCGGACGCCGGTCCCGGCGGCCTGTTCTCGCGAGCGGGGCCGTCCGGCCATCGTGATCAGGCAGACGTCGCAGTCCCCGGTCCGGATGGCGGTCGCCGCGTGCCCGACGTGCGAGAGGTACGAAGACCCGCCGACGTCGGTCGAGTTGGTCCAGCCGACGTCGAGCCCGAGATAATCCGCCATGACGTGGGGCTGGAGGGCGAACGTGTACTCCGGCACGCCGGCCGTACAGTAGCCGTCGACGTCCTCCGGCGAGAGGCCCGCGTCCGACAGCGCCCCGGCCGCGACGTCCGCGTGGAGCTCCATGGTCGACTTGTCGGGCGCTTCCCGCGTCGGGTGTTCGTAGACGCCCGCGATCGTGGCTGTCGACATCGAAACGGGTTACTCGTCCCCCTCGCGGGCCTTGACGAGCAGTTTCAGTTCCCCCTCCAGAACCAGTTCGTCGTCCTGATTGAAGACCTCCGATTCGAGGACGACGAGTCCCTTCTCGCCTTTGTCCTCCGTGTCGGCGACGGTCAGCGTCGGGTAGATCGTATCGCCCTCGAAGACGGGCGCCACGAACCGGTTCGTGTGCTCGAGGAACGCGATCGAGGACTCGTGTAAGTGCTCCGAGAGCGAGGAGGCGCCGGTCACGGTGAACATCGAGATCATCGTCCCGTGGGCCACCCGACTCTCGAAGTCGGTCTCCTCCGCCGCGTAGTGTTCGTCCATGTGGATCGGGTGGTGATCGCCCGTCAGTCCGGAAAACAGGACGAAGTGCGTATCCGTCATCGTCTTCGACGGGATGTCGAAACTCTCGCCGATCTCGATATCTTCGAAGTACCACTGCTCGGCAGTCGGTTCTCGCTCGCGCATGATATCCGGGAGCACTCGACGAGGGATGTTAAGTCTTCCCGAGTCCACGCTCGCCGCGCCGTACGGCGATCGCGACCGGCTCAGTCACGGTTCGAACACTCGGTCCGAGACGATCGGGGCAGGGCCCGCCGGTTCGAGCGCGGGCTACGGCTGCCCGGGTGCGGTCGCAGTCCGCTGATCGATGCTCTCGTGGTCCGTCTGCTCAGGGTGGACGGCGGCGACGAGGTAGTCGGTGTACTCGCCGAAGTAGTCGACCAGCTTGCCGGTCCGCTCGGCGTCGAACGCCCCGAGCGAGTCGAGCACCAGCACCGGCGCGATCTCGTCGACGTCGTAGGCGATGTAGCCCGCGAGGCCGAGGACGAGCCCGATCATGCTGCGCTCGCTCTCGGCGAGGTTCTCGATGGAATCCTCCCGGACGGCGCCGTCGATCTCCCTGGCGATGACGAGATCGAAGTTGCCGTCGAGCCACATGCGGTCGATATCGTCGAACCCGAGGGCGTCGATCAGCTCGTCCATGGCGTCTTTGAACCGGTCGCGGAGGTCGCTCTCTAAGTTCTCGATGCGGTCTCCGAGTTCGCGCGCCTCGGCCGTCACCGTCTCGAGTTCCGATTCGAGCCGGTCGCGCCGCTCGATCTCGTCCTCCAGGTCCGCGCGCTCGTCTTCGAGGCGGGTAATCTCCCGGCGTTTGGCCTCGAGGTCGATCCGGGTCTCCTCGATCCGTTCGCTGATCTCGGCGTGGTCGTCCACCCGCTCGTCCTTCGCCCGCTCGAGGTCTTCGTCGATCGACTCGAGTTCGGCCTCGATCGAGGACACCTCCTCGCGCTTGTCGGCGATCGACTCCCGGTGAGACTCGCGTTTCGCTTTCGCGGACTCGATGCGCTCGTCGAGTCGTGAGAGCCGTTGGGACGTCCGCTCGCGTTCCTCGATCGCCTCCGAGAGTTCGTCCAGTTCCGGGTCGAACTCTCGACGTTTCGCCTTCTCCGCCTCGATGAGCGACGTCAACTCCTCGACCGTCTCCTCGAACGCCGAGATCGGCGCCATCTGTCCGCAGGTCCAGCACTCGACGGCGTCCTCGTCGATCCCCGACTCGTACTCGACGACCGATCGGACGTCGAAATCGAGCATCTCCCGATTGGTCGTCAGCACCGACTGCAGGACGTCGATGCGCTCGTCGACGTCGGCGACCTGATCCCGGAGTTCGCGACGCTGCGCGCGTAGCGATTCGAGATCGGTCGACGCCGCCTCGTCTTCGAGGGTCGACCGCTCGTCCGTCAGCTCCTCGAGTTTCTCGTCCAGACGGTCGATCGCGTCCTCGATATCGCCGATCTGGGCGGTCAGGCGTTCCCGCCGGGACACGAGGTTCGTCCGCTCCTCGCGGACCGATTCGAGTTCGTCGTCACCCTCCGGGAGTTCGTCGTACAGCGAGTCGAGCGTCTCCGAGAGCTCGTCAGCCTCCGCCCGTCGGTCCTCGAGCGTCGACTCGACGGTCGAGAGCCTGGATTCGAGGTCAGCGCCGTCGTCGAGCTGGGCCTGCAGCTCCGATTTTCGCTCGAGTTTCGCGGCCCGTTCTCGTTCCAGCTCGTCGATGTCCATCGGCTCCTTCAGGAGGGTTTCGAAGTCCCCGTTCGTCTGCACGGCCGTGCGGAGCGCGTTCTCCTCGAGGAGGCCCGCGAAGCGGGCGAAGCGCGTCGAATCATCCTCGACGAGCGGCGTCCCCGAGACGGAGACGCCGGCCCCCGATCGGGACGCCGTCCGGCGGATAGTCCGGCCGTCGATCGTCAGCTCGACGGTCGCCGAATCCGCGCCGGTCCGGATCGGGACGTCGTCGGTCCCCAGCGCGAACAGTAGCGCCTGTAACAACGACGTCTTGTTCGAGGCGTTTCGACCCGAAATCAGCGTGACGCCGTCCGCGAACGTCATCTCCGTGCTGTCGATCCCGCCGACGTTCTCGACCGAGATGTGGAACTCGCTCATCGGAGATCACCTGCTGGTGCGCCCGCTTCGCCGGACGTCTCGATGTCGTCCGTTCGGTTGCCGTCCGATCGGTCGCTATCCGTCCGTTCCTCGTCCGTCCCAGCGTCGCCGGTGTCGTTCGACCCCTGTGTCTCCTCGTCGTCCCGCGGTTTACTCACGTACCCGCGTCGCAGGGCGCGATCGATCGGCACCGTCACGTGCGTCTCGTCGCACTCGAGTTCGACGGAGACGTCGACCGACACGTCGCCGACCGCCTCGAGCGTGCCCTTCGACGTCGCCGAGCTGACCGCTTCGGTGATCTTCGTCGTCGCGTGCTCGCGAGCGATCTCGATCGCCTCGGGCTCCCAGTCGGTCGACTCTTCGGTGTACTCTTCGCCCAGACAGTCGACGAGGTGGGTCCGCACGACGCCGTAGGAGACGAAGTCCGACTCGACGTCGTCGATCGGCACGCCGGCGGTCCGGAGGGCCGTTCGAACCTCCTCCGCGATCGTCGGATCCGACTGGAGCCGTTCGTACTTCGATTCCGCCTCGTTGCCGAGCGTCGACAGCCCGGCCCGGTCGATCTCGCGCCGGAGCATCGTCACGTTGAGCCACTCTGCGAGCTGGCGGTATCCCTTGCGCTGGCCTCGTTCGCCGTTCCAGTGGGCCACCAGCTGGGACTCGTAGTCCGCCATCCCTCGGGCATCGAGGACGCGACACACCTTGCAGCCGTATTCGGACATTGGTTGTACGGGCCCTCTCCCCACATATATGTAAATGTACGCATGACCGCTCGCCCGCGATCCGAAGCTGTATTATCGAGGCCACATTCTCTAGATATATATATAGTTTCGGAAATAGAACTCGTCCGAAGCCACGGCACTGACCGAACACCCCGGATCCTCTCGGAACTAAACCGGATATATACCGGTCTTAAGCCGATTTGACGACGATATTGCTGGCTGTCGAGCGCGCCCCAGCAACGTCGAGCCGGAAGGACTGCCCCGCTATCTATGACAAAATCTATATAATTCGGCGGAATACTCAACTGGGAAGCATAAGCCTGAATAAATTATGTCGGTACCAGTGCGGTAACGACGAGCACTGTGTACGGACCGAGATCGACCGCGGACGGGTCCTGTCAGGGACGAACGGGCGCGCCGAAACGAATTCCGAGTCGGCCCGGCGTCACTCGGTCGGGACCGTGCGCCCGAGGATCCGACCGAAGCTGAGCGAGGGGGTGAAGGACATGCCGCCAGCGAAGTTCTCGCCGCTCGTCGTTGCCGCGCCGATAATCTCGCCCGCGGCGTAGAGTCCGGGGATGGGATCGCTCGCCTCGTCCAGCACGTGCAAGTCGTCGTCGACCTCGATCCCGCCGAAGGTGACCAGCGTGGTGTCGTGGGTCTGAATGGCGTAGTACGGGGGCTCCTCGATCGCGCTCGGGAGGAAGGTGCGTCCGAGCGGGTCGTCGCCGGTGCGGACGGCCTCGTTGTATCGTTCGACCGCCGCGTCCAGTCCCTCCGGATCGATCCCGGCGGTCTCCGCGAGGGCGGGAATCGAGTCCGCACGCCAGGCGACGTCCCCCTCGCGGGCGAGTTCGCGAACGAAATCGGTGTCTTTGCCGGCGAGAATCGGTTCGTCCGGCGCTTCGAGGCCGGTCTCGTCGAAGACCACCCAGAAGGTGCCATCGGGGAGGTCCTGGACGGCCGCTTCCCGGGTCGAGATCTTCGGTTCGTCTTCGGCGAGGAATCGCTCCCCCTGCTCGTCCACGTAGATCTCGTAGGGCGGGTGGATGTGGACGTTCTCGACGTGGACCCAGCGATCCCGCCAGTTCACGCGGTTCGACCCGGGTTCGATCTCGACGCCGCCCATCGTCGGACGCCGGTACTCGGTCCCGCCGAAGGCGGCTCCGACCGATTTGGCCAGGTCGATTCCGTCGCCGGTCGACGTCTCCGCCGCGTTACTCACGATGGTCCGATCCTGGTCGTCGACGTCGCCGAATCGGGTCGGGTTCGCGCCGTACCCGCCCGTGGTCAGCACGGTGCTGGGCGCCCGAACGACGACGTCGCCGCCGGGGCCCGACGCGCGAACGCCCTCGACGGCGCCGTCCGCGACGACGAGGTCAGTCACCTCGGTGTTCAGCAGCGGGCGAATCCGCCCGGCGGTGACGTGGCGGTCCCAGAGCGGGCGAATCGTCCGGAGGACCGAGCGGCCGTCGTCCACGCCCCAGTACTCCCGGGCGGTCGAGTACGATTCGTGGGCGTCCTGTTTCGACGGCGTCTCCGGGTCGAAGGGAAAGCCGAGGTCGTCGAGCCAGTCGACCGTGTCCGGCGCTTCCTCGACGGCCAGCCGAACGATGTCGGCGTCGGCCGTGTGGTTGCTGATCGCCATCACCTCGCGGAAGTGCTCGGCGGGCGAATCGTCGATCCCCCGTTCTCGCTGGCGTTCGGTTCCCGCGGCGCTCATCACGCCGCCGGTGTAGGGGAGCGTGCCGCCGACGTGCTGGGCCTTCTCGATCGCGACCACGTCGAGGCCGCGATCGGCCGCCGTGATCGAAAACGCCAGCCCGGCCGTCCCCGCACCGACGACGACCGCGTCGGCTGCGTACTCGTCCACAGACATTCACGTGCACAACTGGTGAGGAGTTATATAATTCCGGCGACCGCCCCGATCGACCCGGATTCGAACGGGGTCGAGCCGTCGATACACGGTGAGCGAAATCGGCCGAGCCACGGATAGGCCGTCGGACGAAGTCGATCGGGCAGCCGATACCCGTTCGAACGAGGTCATCGAGCCGTCGATACCCATTCGACACCGCGTCGGGTCGCCCCGTTCGGTGCCGTCCTCGTCAATCCCTGAACTCGGCGCGCTTCTTCTTGTTCGCGCCGGTTCGGGGCAGTTCGTCGATGATGTTGTACGCCTTCGGGCGCTTGAAGTCGGCCAGGTGGTCGGACTCTTTGAGGAAGCGATCCAGGTCGTCCGTCTCGAGCGAGCCGTCGCCGCTGACGTACGCGGTGACGCGCTGGCCCCACTGGTCGTCCTCGTGGCCGACGACGATCGCCCCCGCGACCGCGTCGTGGCGTTCGATCGCCTCTTCGACTTCGATCGGCGAGATGAGCTCGCCGCCGCTGATGATCATGTCGTCGGCCCGGCCCGTCACCTCGATGTAGCCGTCGTCGTTGATGATCGCGAGGTCGTTGGTGAAGTACCAGCCGTCGCGCTTGACCGTCCGCGCCTCCGCTTCGTTCTCGAAGTAAGTGCTGAAGAGCTGGTCGGTTCGGACGATGAGTTCGCCCTGCTCGCCCCGCGGCACCTGGTTGTCTGGGTCGGGCAGTCCGGAACTCTCGGGCTCGACGATCCGTGCCTCGACGCCTTTCGCCGGCAATCCGACGGTCCCCGCCTGTTCGGGCAGCGCGTCCGGTTTGAGCACGGTGCTGATGCCGCTCTCGGAGGAGCCGTAGAGGTTGTAGATGTTCTCCGAGAGGACCTCGTGGAACGTTCGAGCGTGCTTCTCCGTGAGGACTTCCCCGGTGTGCATGAAGTTGTCCACGGAGGAGAGGTCGCGGTCGTCGATCGATTCGTGCTCGACGAACCGCTGGGAGAGCGACGGGACGCTCATGACGTGGCTGACGCCGTACTCCTCGATGACTTCGAGCGAGCGCTCGACGTCCGGGTGTTTCAACACGATGATCTCCGCGCCGGCCGACACCGTTGCGCGGATCGTGATGTCGATCCCCGCGCCGTGGTACCAGGGAAGCAACGCGAGCGAGATGCTCTCGGAGGAGATGCCGCACTCGATGATGGCCGAGTTCGAGCGCTCGCGGCCGCTCTTGACGGAGTGAACCACGCCCTTCGGTTTGCCGGTCGTCCCCGAGGTGTAGAACATGTAGGAGGGGTCCGACTCGGCCTTTCGGAATTCCGGCGGCCGCTCGTCGCTGCCCGAGGAGAGCACCGCCTCGAACGACTCGCCGTCGTCCGGCTCGAACCCGGCCCCGATCAGGTGGTGCTCCGAAACCGAGTCGGCCGCCGCCGTCTCGACCGTCTCGCGGATTTCGGTGTCGTAGACGAGCGCCTCGGCGTTCATATCGTCGAAGATGTAGGCAATGTCGTCGGCCGCCAGCTGCGTGTTCACCGCGACCGGCATCGCGCCCAGCTTGTGACAGCCGTAGAGCGCGATCGGGAACTCCCGTGTGTTGAACAGGACCATCCCGACCCGATCCCCGTATCGGACGCCCCGGTCGTGCATCGCGTTGGCGAACTGGTTGGCCAGGGTGCCGAACTCCGCGAACGTCAGCGATTCGTCGGTATCCGCGAATCGAATCGCCGTCTCGTCGGGTCGCCAGTCGACGTGGCTCTCCAGGTACGCACGCTGCGGTGGTATAGAACCCATACAGGTGTCGTGCGATTCTACCCTATAAAATCCTTGGGTATACCGAACACACCGCACGTCCCGGCGCCTCGCGACGGCTCGCCCGGGGGTCAACCGCCGCACGTCGTGTCAATGTAGTACAGCGGTGGCGGACTACTCGATAGCATTCGACACACCCGACAGCCACCGATCCGAGAAAATAACTCACTTAGTCCGTTATTAGAGATATTGCGATTTGCTGATCCCAAATGAGCGGTTCATATATTTGGTGACCGAAACGACCGCGATCGTTCCGCTCCGCCATCTCGCCCCCGCATTCAGGGTCGTGAACGGCGCCGAGGCGGCCGGCGTACGGTGACGCGGTGGGGATCGGTTGCGTCCAAATCGTTAAGCCCCCGGTGGCGCAAGTTCCACCACAGGTTGACCAATCACATGAGCGTCACATCCCAGCACGAGGAACTTACGACCAACGACGGGGTCACGGCCCAGAGCGCGCTGGTGATCCGCTTTCGCGGCGATCCGGAGCGACTGCAGTCGACGTTTCTCCCGCCCGCGCTGGAGCCGGTCGGCGACGGTGATACGGGGTGGGCGATCGTCTCCCGGACGATTCTGCCGACGATGTATCGGCCCCGCGAGGACCCCCGCCTGCCGACGAAACTCACCGAGGCCGCGGTCGCGATCCCCGCCCGATACGAGTCCGAGCAGTACACGTTCTCGCCGCTGACGTTCTTCGATCGGCACTCGCCCGGATTCAGACGCGGGATCGTCCGGGGCATCGGATCGATCGAGAAGACGAAGTGGCACGTCGCCTGCCCGACGCGATCGTCGATCGAGCCGGGCCAAGCGCTGGCCGGCACCGCCACGCACCGCGGCCAGTCGGTCCTCTCCGCGACGCTCGACATCGAGCGGGAGACGTCGGCCGACGAGGCGTTTCCGGACGGCTTCTTCGACTTCGCGCACTACCGCCACCTGCCCGACCCGCTCGCCGGCGAGGAGAGCGACGGGCTCGTCGCCGACGTCACGTCGATGCACTGTCCCGCGTTCTCTGTCGGCTCGGTCTGGGAGGGCCCCACGACGCTCGAGTTCGGGCAGTGGAACGACGGGGTGTTGGCCGACCTCGTCGAGGAGGTCCTCGGCGGCTACCACGCGACGTTCGGCTTCACGTACGAGGGCGAACGGACGCTCGCGCCGGCCAGCGGCACGTGGGGTGACCACCTTGAGTGATACGCTGCGCTACGGCGGGCAGACGATGGTGGGCTACCACGTCGAGGTGGACGAGGACGCCGCGATCGAGCGCATCCCCGACCCGCTCGACCCCATCCGCGTCGGTGAGGCGATGGTCTACTTCGGCGAGGCGATCATCGAGGATCCGACGATCGTCGACGCGAAGGGGACGTTACCGCCCCACGACTCGACGTTCCGCGAATCGTCGATCTCCTTGCCCTGCGAGCTCGACGGCCGGAAGGGAGCCTACGTCACGGAACACTTCGCGGAGCCCGACTGGGGGGCGAAGAAACTCCACTCGATGGGCCACGATTCGACGCTCGCTTCGATCGAGGTCCCGGAGTTCCCGCCGGAACTGGCCGAGTTCGTCACCCCCGAAGCCGGGATGGAACTCGAGACGGCAACCACCCTCCAGGGCCAGACGCGCCTCTCCGGTAGCGTCACGCTCGAAACGCCCGAGAGCGAGCACCCGTGGCCGTTCGCCCTCAACGTGATCGGCCGGCGCCACCACGTCGACGACGCGGCGCCGGAGACGCCGACGCTCGTCGACCAGGTGATCATGGAATCGTACGACGAGGTCGAGGCCGACCACGTCTGGGAGGGCCCCGCCTCGCTCGACCTCGACGAGACGCTGTTCGGCGATCTGGTGCCGATTACCGTCCACCGCGGCTACGTCATCGACATCGGGATGGCGTTCCAGGGAATCGATATCCTCTGGGAGGGCTAGGCGCTATCGACTGTCACGGCCTATCTGAGCGGGTGATTCGAGGACCAGCCCGTCGCTGACAGCTGGCCCGCCGCTGACGCCGGCAGCTGGGCGCGACGCGGGCCGCTGGTCGTTTCCCAACTCTCTCACTCGTTCTGCGGACCTGCTGGATGCTCGCTGGTCGAGCGGCACGTCCGAGCGTGCATCGTCACTCCCGTTTCGCGGATCGGTCGTCTACCGGGTCGAACAATGAGGTCGCGACGGGCAGCGAGACGGTCAGTTCGCCGGCGTCAACCGGATCGGCTCGGGCTCGTGAAGCTCGGCGAGCTCGGGCGTGACGACCGTCGTCGTGTCCTCGACGCCGTCGGTCTTCAGGATGAGTCCGGTGACGATCTCCTGGAGTCGCTCGGGTTCCTCGAGCGTCAGTTCGACCAGCACGTCGTACTCGCCGCGAACGTGGTGGGCCGCGGACACGGCGTCGATCTCCGAGAGGGTCGACGCGATTTCACCGGCATCTCCGTCGACGACGACAGTTACGAATGCGTCCGTCATGATACCAGAATCGTAATCTCACCACATATATTTACTGGTTCAGTCAGATATCGGGCCGGCCCGTCGGCGTCTCCGAACGACGACGGCGCTTCACAAACAGTTCTCGAGGTTCGTCGAAACGGGCGTTATCGATCCGAGTGGGTGCCCAGCTTTCGCTTCGTGTAGGGCTTCAGCCCGCCGGCGTCGACGAGCTCCTGGAGAAAGTCGGGGAGTGATTCCGCCCGATACTCCTCGTTCGTCTCGTGGTTGGTGACCGCGCCAGTGTCGACGTCGACGGAGATGCGATCGCCGTCGCCGATGCAGTCGGCGTCGGGGAAGATCAGGACCGGGAGGCCGATGTTGATCGCGTTCCGGAAGAAGATCCGGGCGAACGACTGCGCCACGACGGCCTCCACGCCCGCGCCACGCAGCGCGAGCGGGGCGTGTTCGCGGGAGGACCCGGAGCCGAAGTTCTCGCCGGCGACCACGAAGTCGCCCGGCCGGACCGCGCCCGCGAATTCGGGTCTGAGGTCGTTGAAGGCGTGGTCGGCGAGTTCGTCCGGGTCAGACGAGACGAGAAACCGTGAGGGCGTGATCTGGTCGGTGTCGACGTCGTCGCCGAAGACCCACGCGCGCCCGGGCTCGGCGTCCGTCATCGGACCACCCCGAGGTCCGTCGTGGCGTGATCGTCGTACCGATTCGTCCGAACCGTCCGGGGATCGGTGATCTCGCCGTACAGCGCGCTGGCGCCCGCCGTCGCCGGACTCGAGAGGTAGACGCGGCTGTCCATCGAACCCTCCCGTCCGGGGAAGTTGCGGTTCGCCGTCGCCAGGCAGACGTCGTCGTCGCCGAGCACGCCCTGGTGGTAGCCCGCACAGGCGCCGCAACCGGCGCTCTGGACCATCGCCCCGGCGTCGATCAGCGTCTCCAGCACGCCGGTCGAGAGGCACTGCTCGTAGACCGTCCGCGAGGCCGGGACGACGATCAGTCGGGTGTTGGGGGCCACGCACTCGCCCTCGAGGATGTCGGCGACGACGCGAATATCCTCGTAGCGGCCGTTCGTGCAGGTGCCGACGAATATCTGGTCGATCCCGGTCCCGGCGACGGCCCCGACGTCGACCGCGTTCTCGGGATTGGACGGCTTCGAGACCTGCGGCGCGAGGTCGCCCGCCTCGTAGGTGTAGGAGGCGACGTAGCTCACGTCATCGTCGCTCGAAAGCGAGGGATCGATCGAGACGTCGAGGTCGGCCTGGGCCGCGAGGAAGTCGGCGACGCGATCGTCGGGCTCGACGATCCCCGCCTTGCCGCCCATCTCGATCGCCATGTTCGCGAGGACGAGTCGCTGGTGGATGGGGAGCGATTCGATCGCGCTGCCGCCGTACTCGGCGGTCATGTACGTCGCCCCGTCGAACTCAACGTCGCCGATGAACGTGAGGATGAGGTCCTTCGCGTAGACGCCGTCGGGGAGGTCGCCCGCGACCTCGAATCGGATCGTCTCGGGGACGCGAAACCAGAGTTCGCCGGTCGCGAGCGCCGTTCCCAGGTCAGTCGAGCCGACGCCGGTTCCCAGCGCGCCGATCCCGCCGAACGTGGTCGTGTGCGAATCGGCGCCCACGACGAGGGAGCCCGGTTCGGCGAACCCCTCCTCGATCAGCACCTGGTGGCAGATGCCGTCGTCGATCTCGTACTGGTGGGCGCCCTGGGCCGCCGCGAAGTCCCGCACGATGTTGTGATTGTTCGCCGCTTCGACGCCGTCGGCCGGCGCGTGGTGATCGAGCGTGAAGACGGTCCGCTCTGGCGCGACCAGCGTTCCGTCCTCGTCCGTCACCGCCTCGAAGGCGTCGATCGCCAGCGGCCCGGTCACGTCGTGGGCGAACATCGCGTCGAGATCGGCCTCGACGAAGTCGCCGGCCGTGACGTCCGCCCCCGCTTTCCGCGAGAGGATCTTCTCGGTGATGGTCTTTGCTGTCATTGGGTGGTCTCTCGTCTCGGCCGTTCGTTCGCGATCGGTATCACTGCTGTGGCGTCGTATCGCCGCCGGTGGCAGCCAGCACCTGCGCTCTCGTGCCGCCCATCAGGGCGTGACTCGGCGCCCCGAGGTCGAGCCGCTTGGCGACGTCCCGCGCGACCGCCAGGAGGCGATCGGCGTCGACGCCGGTCTCGATCCCCATATCCTGGAACATGTTCACGAGATCCTCGGTCGGCGTGTTTCCGACGTCGGTGAGCTCGCCGGGCAGGATGGTGCCGCCGCCGAGCCCGCAGACCGACGCGTCGAACCGGTCGACGCCACACTGGAGCGCGGCGAGCGTGTTGGCCAGGCTCATCCCGTTCGTGTCGTGGAGGTGGAGGCCGACGTCCGCGTCCGGATGGGCGTCGAACACCGCCCGCAGAGTCTCAGTCACCTGCCGGGGATCGGCCATGCCCATCGTCGTCGCGAGCGTCACCTCGTCGACGCCGGCCTCGAGGACGCGATCGACGACCGACAGCGTCCGCTCGCGGTCGATCCGGCCCTCGTAGGGACAGAAGAAGCTCGTCCCGATCCCCGCCTCGACCTCGACGTCCGTGCCGTCTGCCAGCTCGACGATCGCCTCGACTTCCGCGAGGTTCTCCGCCAGGGTCATCCCCTGGTTCTTCTCGCGGTAGGCGTCGCTGACGACGACCAGCGCGTTGACCTTGTCCACGTCGGCCGCGATCGCACGCTCCATCCCGACGGCGTTCGGCACGAGCGCCCGGTAACAGACGTCCTCGCGGCGCTCGATGCGCGCTGCGACCTCGTCGGCGTCCCGGAGGCTCGGAACGGCCTTCGGGTGCGTGAACGAGGTGAACTCGATCTCGTCGACGCCGGTCGTCGAGAGCGCGTCGACGATCTCGACTTTCTCCTCGGTCGGGACGAAGTCGGGATAGCGCTGGAAGCCGTCCCGCGGGAGCATCTCGACGACGGTGGCGCGCTCGGGGAGGTCCATCAGATGACCTCCTCCGATTCGAGGGCCGCGACGAGGTCGTCGTCGTAGCCGAGGACGTCGCCGAACACTTCGTCGTTGTGCTCGCCCAGGTCGGGCCCGAGGTACTCGACGTGCCCGGGCGTCTCGCTGAACTTCGGGATCGCGTTCTGGACCTGCGCCTCGCCGAGGTCGTCGTCATCGACGGTCACGACTGCGTCTCGGGCCTGATAGTGTTCGTCCTCGAGGATGTCTTCGACGTTGTAGACCGGCGCGATGGTCGCGTCGTGTTCCTCGAACGCCTCGAGTACCTCCTCCCTGGTGTGGTCGGTCATCCACTCCTGAATGATCGCGTCGAGTTCTTCGACGTTCTCCAGGCGGCTCTCGTTGTCGGCGAAACGCGGATCGTCCTTGAGGTCGGGGCGACCGATGGCGTCGAACGTCCGCATCGCGAGCGGCTGGGCGCTCGCCGCGAGCGCGACCCACCGGTCGTCCTTTGTCCGGTAGACGTTTCGCGGGGCCGACGATGTCGAGCGGTTGCCCGACCGCCGGGCGATCTCGCCGGTCTGGTCGTACGTGAGCGGGAACGGCCCGATCAGGTTGAAGATCGGTTCGATGAGGCTCACGTCGACCACCTGGCCGGAGCCGCCGTTGACGTCGCGGTGGTAGAGGGCGAACATGACCGAGAAGGTCGCGTACAGCGCGGCGATGTTGTCGGCCAGCCCCGTCGGCGGGAGCAGCGGTTCGCGGTCCTCGAAGCCGTTGACGTAGGCGAAGCCGCTCATCGCCTCGGCGAGCGTGCCGAAGCCCGGCTTCTCGGCGTACGGCCCCGTCTGCCCGAAGCCGGACATGCGCAACATGACCAGGCCGGGGTTCTCGGCGGAGAGCGTCTCGTAGCCGAGGTTCCAGCGTTCGAGCGTGCCCGGCCGGAAGTTCTCGATCAGCACGTCGGCTTCCGAGACGAGGTCGCGGAAGAC
The DNA here is from genome assembly GCF_023093535.1 of Halovivax limisalsi. Taxonomy (NCBI): domain Archaea; kingdom Methanobacteriati; phylum Methanobacteriota; class Halobacteria; order Halobacteriales; family Natrialbaceae; genus Halovivax; species Halovivax limisalsi. The sequence goes on along the minus strand of NZ_CP095757.1, from coordinate 424,083 downwards.
GGTCTGGCCGCGCTCGGCGGAGATATCGAGCGTGACCGACCGTTTGTTCCGACTCAGGTACTTGTGCCACGTGCCGGTGCCGTCCGCCTGGGTCCCGAAGTTCCGGATGTGATCGCCGTGTTCGGGGTGTTCGATCTTGATCACGTCCGCGCCGAAATCGGCGAGGAATCGACCGACGGTCGGCCCGGAGATCATCGATCCGACTTCCACGACGGTCAGGCCTGCGAGCGGGCCGGTTTCGTTGGATGACATTGTCGTCTGGGATGAGTGTGTGTTGGTTGGTGCCACGATAGGCGTTAGATCGGCCGGTCGACGTGCGTTCCGGAGCCGGGCTCGGCGAGCACGTCGCCGTCCTCGTAGGCGACCTCGCCGCCGGCGATGGTGTGGGTCGGCCACCCGGTGACGTCCCGGCCCTCGTAAATCGAGTAGTCGCCCGCGCTCTGGAGCAACTCCGGCGTGACCGTCTTCGTCTCGTCCAGGTCGACGACGGCCAGGTCCGCGTCGCTCCCGACCCGGATCGCCCCCTTCTTCGGGTAGAGGTTCCATGCCCTCGCCGTGTTCGTACTCGTCACCGCGACCGCCCGTTCGAGGTCGATCCTGCCCTCGTCGACCCCTTCCGAAAGGATCAGTGGCAGCATCGTCCCCGTCGACGGGAAGCCGAGCTGACTGTCGCGGATCGTCTCGCCGAGTTTGTCCTCGGTCTCGTTCGCGCAGTGGTCGGTGCCGATGCAGGAGATGGTGCCGTCGGCGACCCGTTCCCACAGCGTCTCGCGATCCTCCGGCCCTCGGACGGGCGGGTTGACCTTCATTCGGTCGTCGCACTCCTCGGCGGTGAGCGTCAGGTAGTGCGTGCAGGTCTCGCCGGTCACGCCGTAGCCGGCGTCCTGGAGCGCCGCCAGTTCGTCGGCCGTCCGGCCGGCGCTGACGTGGACCGCGTAGAAACTGTCGTCGTAGTCGTGCTGTTTCGCGAGGCTGGCCCCGGCGACCAGGCTCTGGGCCTCGGCGTAGTCGGGGAACTCCTCGACGAGCGTCCCGTAGTCCGCCGACGCGGCGTCCGCGTCGGACTCCGTCTCGACGTAGGGATTGCCGCCCGCGAGCGCGTTAGTGATCTCGACGTTCTCCGAGTGGTAGCCGAGCGTCGTCGGCGCCTCCTGCTCGGCGAGGGTCTCGATGAACGCGTTCCCGAAGTCGTCTCGCATCTCGCAGTCGACGCCGAACTTCTCGCTGGCGGCGTACTTGTAATTCATGTACCACTTGAACGTGGTGATGCCGAGCTCGTCGACGATCGTCGGGATCTCCTCGACGTGCTCGAACGAGAGCAGGCCCAGCGAGAAGAAGTAATCGTGGCGGTAGTTCGCCTCGGCCACCTCGAAGTAGTCGTCCATGATCTCCGGGTACGACCCCGGCCGGCGGAAGAAGTTCCCGATCGTCGTCACGCCGCCGACGAGGTCCGACCGGCTCTCGGTGTTCGCGTCGTCGGCCAGCGAGTTGTAGATCCCGTGGTGAGTGTGGGGGTCGATCGCGCCCGGCAGGACGTAGTTGCCGTCGGCGGGGACCACGGTGTCGGCCTCGAACGAGTCGTGATCGCCGATCGCGGCGATCGTCCCGTCGTCGACGGCGATATCCGCCTCGAACCGATCCGACGCCGTCACGACCGTCCCGCCGCTGACGACGAGGTCGTAGGTCACGACGGATCACCCGGGTTCTCGACGTACCGTTCGACCTCTTCGGTCTCCAGCACCTCGGCGTACTTCATCCACATGTCGAGCAGGCCGATCTTGTGGGACGCCTGGATGCGATCGAAGATGCACTCCTGCGGGAGGACGACGTCGAACCCGTGCTGCTGGGCGTCGACGGTGGTCGCCCGCACGCAGCCGCTCGTCGAATTGCCGACCACGATCAGCGTGTCGACGTCCGCTCGATTGAGGCGGGCGAGAAGGTCGGTCCCGTAGAAGGCGCTCGCGTAGCTCTTGTCGACGACGAGGTCGTCGGGTTCGGGCGCCACGGGATCGACGATCTGTAGGTCCTCGTGGTCCGGATCGTCGTACGATGACGGGACGACGCGGGTGTATCCGACCGGTACGTCGTGGTCGCGGGCGTGAGCGAGGAAGTCCCCGATCCGGTCGACGGCGTCCCAGGCGATTTCGCCCATCGCCGTCCGGTGTGTCTCGATGGCCTCGAGGATCGGGACGTCGTCGCCCACGATCAGTTTCTGGACGTCGATCACCAGGACCATCGGGTTCGAGCCGAGCCCGCGGGACTCCCAGGAGGAGGCGCCGCCCTCGTCGTACCCGGCCGCTTCGATAACCTGTTTGTCCTGCTCGGAGAGCAGGTCGTCCCAGATGTGCGTGGTCATGCGTGACGGTATCTCTCGATGCAGAGCGCACGCACATGAATCATTCGGGTACTCGCCCCTCGACGTGATGGGAGTCGACGCTCGGCACGGAGGACGTGGGTCGTCGGCACTCCCGATAGTCGGTCGTCGCCACTCCGGAGCGTCGGTCGTCGGGACGCGGGTGATTGATCGCCGAGCGGGGCTGGCGCTGGTCGTGACTCGGGACGGTGACGGTCGGTCGAAATTCGAGCGGCGACCGCGAGTGCGCGGCGCCGTCGATCGAGTCAGTGCGATCAGTAATTGAGCGGGACGCCCTCGGGCGAGGTGTAGTAGTTGACGAGGTTCGCGTCGACGCGCAGGAAGCCGTAGAAGCCGTTGTCGTGGGGCTTGATCGGCCCGTGGTGGATCCAGGCGGGTCGCCAGAAGTAGTCGCCCTCCTCCATCATGCCGCGGCCTTCCAGCTCGACGCCGCCCTCGAGGATGTAACAGCTCTCCGCGACGTCGTGGTGGACCTGGCGCTCCTCCATCCAGACCTCCGCCTTGCAGAGGAAGGTCGTGGCACCGGAGACCTCGTCGTGCCAGAGCCAGATGCTCTCGAGGCCGTCGCCGGGACCCTCCTTCGGCGTGATCTCCCACTCCATCTCCTTCGGATCGACGTGGGTGATCTCGTCTTCGGGGGCGTGCCAGTACCGGTGGCCGTCGTGATCGCCGTCGCCGTCGAGGGCGCTATCCGACGTCCAGAGGAGTCGCGTCTCGCTCTGGGCGGCCATCGAGACCGGCATCTCGTCCGGGACGCGAAGGTACGACGTTTCGTCGAGCTCGTACCCCTCGACGGTCAGGTTCCCCTCGATGACGAACAGCTCCTGCACCGTCGGGAACGTCACCGACTCCGTCGCCCACCCTTGGGGGAGGACGACTTCGCGAGTGAACGCGCCCGTTCGCTCGTCGATCGAGAGCACCTTGTTTCGAAACGCCGGGAGTTCGCCGGACAGGGACTCTTCCTGCCACGGATACTCCTCGTTGCGGGCGTATTCGATGTGTTCGCGGTCGATCGCCTCCTCGTAGGTCGGCTCCGGGAGCGAACCCTCACCTGTCGTATCGACCCATGCTGGGTTAACGCGCATTGCCAACGCTAAATTGAGCAAATACGTATATAGTTCTTTGGAGGATCGACCCCGTCCGCCGCGACCGCCGCCACCCCACGCCACCGAGGCCTGCCAGTCGACACGGTCCCGCCGCCACGCAATCACGCTGGACACCGTCCCGGCGCCCGCAGTCACACTGAACTGACACTGATTCGGTGCGGACACAGTCTCCCCGTCTCGTCCCGAACCCCGGCGCTGCTCACGGCACCGCTCCGGGGCCGCCGGTCCGGACGACGTGGCAGCCGCGGACGACAGGCCCGGATACCGCCGGGGGCGGCGGAACGGCGAACACACCCCCAATCGTTGACAGTGTCGAATGTTATTTATGGACCGACGAATCACGAAGTGACATGGTAACTGTCGGAGATCCGGCGCCAGACTTCACTGCACCGCTCGCGAACGGCGAAGTGGAGGAGAGCTTCACACTCAGCGAGAACCTCGACGACGCACCGATCGTCCTCGCGTTCTTCCCGGGCGCGTTCTCGACGGTCTGTATGAGCGAGATGAACGAGTTCAACGCTCGGCTGTCCGACTTCGAGGCGGAGGGCGCGTCGATCTACGGGATCAGCGCCGACCTGCCCTTCTCGCTGAACGAGTTCAAGGCCCAGCTCGATCTCGGGTTCGACCTGATCAGCGACTTCAACACGGACATCGCCTCGAAGTACGACGCCGACATCGAGTCCGAACTGCTCGGCTTCGACATCACGTCCCGGGCCGTCTTCGTCATCGACGGCGACGGCGAGATCGTCTTCTCCTGGGACGGCGATCCGAGCAACGAACCCGACTACGAGGCCGTGTACGACGCCGTCCAGAGCGCGTAACGTCCGCGTACCTGGTCACCACCCTACCGGGGTACGTAGCCACCATCCCACCGCTGTATCCGGTCACCATCCCACCCTTGTACCCGGTCGCCTTCCCGCGCGACCGTTCCACTTCTCGCTGCCGACAACCGATCGCCGTCGTCGGCGTCTCCCGAAGCGAACGGCTGGCCCACCCGCCGGGCCACCGATAGCGAACCCGAACGTGAATGATGTGAATAATTACCCTGGTTTAATTTACGAAACCGTAGCTGGTGGCGATAGATTTATAGGCGAAAGGCAGAGTGCTGGCGTGTATGGTAGCCAATCCCACGAGGCGACAGCTCACGATAGCCGCCGGCTCCGCGATCGGTGCGAGCCTGGCCGGGTGTCTCGGCGGCGACTCGGACGACGGCAGCTCCGAGGCCGTCCACCTCATGACCGACTACGGCAGCGACGCCTGGCAGACGAAGTGGAACGACGAGCTCATTCCGGCTTTCGAGGAGCAGTCGGATCACGAGATCAACCTGGAGGTCACCGGCGGCGGCTCCCAGGCGGAACAGCGGCTGTCGACGCTGGTGCAGTCCGGCGATCCACCGGACACGATCACGAACAACCACGCCGGCGTCGCCCAGAACGTCGCCGCGGGTCAGCTCCAGTCGGTCGACGAGATCAACGACGCGATGAGCGAGCTGGCCGGCGACCTCGTGGCGCCGCCCATCGAGTTCGGCGACGACGTCTACCAGGTGCCTCACGGCTACTACGAGGCCACGTTCCTCTACCGGGAGGACGTCTACGAAGCGCTCGACCTCTCGCCGCCGGAGACGTTCCAGGACCTGCTCGAGAACGCCCGAATCATCGACGAGTCCGACGAGTTCGATACGCGCGGGATCGGCGTCCCCGCCAGCAGCGGCCTGGTCATGGCGGACGCGTTCTTCCGGTCGCTGTACAACAACACGGCCAGCGCCCGGCTTCGCTGGGCGTCCGACTCCCAGGAAGAGGTCGAACTCTGGTTCCCGAAAGAGCCGGCCGTCGAAGTGCTCGAACTCGTCTCCGAGCTGGCCGCGTACTCGCCGGATCCGTCACAGATCGGCTTCGCCCAGGGGCTCGAGGACTGGGGCGCCGGCAGCTACGCCCAGCAGATCCACCTGAACATGTGGCCCGCCGGCGTCGCGGCCGCCATCGATCCCGAGATCGCGCGGAACACGGGCGTCAGTCACATCCCGCTCCAGGCGGGCGTCGCGAAGGAGGACACGCTCCTCGTCAACGAGGTCAACGGCTACTTCGTCTTCGACGGCGGTGGCAATACGGCCGGCGCGCGGGAGTTCATCGAGTGGCTGTACACCGACGACCTCGAGCGCCTCGCCGGCGTCTACGAACCCGCACCGATGCGCTTCCTCCCCACGCACGAGGGCGTCCTCGAGTCCGACGCCTACCAGAGCATCAGCCACTTCCAGGAGTTTCCCAGCCACCTCGAAAAACTCCAGCAGGTCCAGGAGATCAGCGACGAGTACGTCCACAACGACTGGGACGGCGTCACGCCGATCCGCACCGTCGAGGGAATCTACCTGCGACAGGGCTACCAGCTCGGCGAGATGCTCCACGAGGTCCTCGTCGCCGGCATGGATCCGGAGGAAGCCTACGAGACGTACCGCTCGGAGATGGAGTCGCGACTCTCCGACGCCAAAGAGCGCTTCGAGTAACTCGCCTCCCGCCTCGTCGACCGCACCTCGCCCCCAGTTCGGTCGCATCGTCTCCCCGCGAGATCGACCCCGCCGATCGTCCACCGTCCTCCCACCGTCGAATGCACCGCGACCCCGGTCGCCGCACCGATGTGCGCCCAGTTCCCAATGAACGAAGTGTTTTTATAGCGCGAATCGAAACACCGCTCCGATGGGAACAACGGAAGCAACTCGGTACCAGCGGTTCCGCTCGGTCCTCCGCCTGGACGGTGATCGAGAGGCCTTCTGGGGCGTCAGCAGCATCCTGCCGGTGTTAGTCATCTACAGCCTGATCTTCGGCTTGCCGATCCTCTTCGCCCTCTACGCCTCCGTCCACCGGATTCCGCTCCTGAATCCCGAGTGGGAGCTGGTCGGGTTCGAGAACTACGCCGAGGTGCTGGCCATGGACGACTTCTGGCACTCGCTCCGAACGGGGGTCGTGTTCACGGTCGGGAACACGATCTTCCAGATCGTCGTCGGCATCTGGATGGCCCTCGTCCTGAACCGCATCACCCGCGGGAAGCGCGTCCTCACGGCGATCATCTTCACGGCCTACCTGATTCCGACCGTCATCGTCGCCTTCTGGGCGCTGTACATGTTCGACCCGGACACGGGCGTCCTGCACATGGTCTTCGGGAACTGGCTCGGATTGTGGGAGGCCGACGCGTTCGCCCTCGGCAGTCCCGACTGGGCCATGCCGCTCGTCGTGCTGATCGGGTCCTGGAAGTTCTCGGTGTTCGTGACGATCCTGGCACTCGCGCAGTTGCGGGCGATTCCGGACCGGTACTACGAGGCCGCGAAGATCTGTCAGGCGAACCGGTGGCAGATGTTCCGCGACATCACCTGGCCGCGGATCAAGGGCATCGTCCTGGTCGCCGTCCTCCTGCGCGGGGTCTTCATGTTCAACAAGTATGATATCATCGCACAGTTAACCAACGGCGGGCCCGGATCGGTGACGGAAACGCTGCCGCTGTTGGCCTACGAGGTCACGTTCACCGACGGTAGTTACGGGCTCGGGAGTGCCATGTCGGTCGTTATGTTCCTCTTCCTGACGATCTCGGGCGTCATCTACTTCAAGCTCTTTAACCCCAGCGAGGAGGTGGAAACATGAAATCGCCGTTCTGGTACCTGAACAATCACTACGTGAGCGATCGAACGTACAATGTCGCGGTCTACGCGAGCGCGCTGGTCATGGCCTTCGTCGGCCTGTTCCCGATCTACTGGATGATCCAGTCGGCCTTCAAAACCAGGAGCGCGATCCTCGACGGCGTCTCGGCGTACCCCATGCCCGGTACGTTTACGCTCGAGAACTTCTCCGTGGTGCTGAGCGACGCGGTCATGGGTTACATTCTGAACACCGTGATCGTGACGTCCGGCACGATCGCGCTGACGAACGTCGTCGCCCTCGTCGCCGGTTACGGCCTCGCCAGGTTCCGCTTCCCGCTCAAGATGACGTTCGCCCGATTCCTGCTGCTGGGATACATGTTCAGCCCGATCGTGCTGGCGCTGCCGCTGTACATGATCTGGCGAAACCTGGGGCTGTTGAACACCCACTTCGGCCTCATCGTCGCGCTCACGGGGATCTCGCTCCCCTTTTCCGTGTGGCTGATGTGGAAGTACATCCAGACGATCCCGCGCTCGTACGAGGAGAGCGCCTGGATCGAGGGGGCCTCACGCTTCCGCGCGTTCCGCGACGTCGTCCTGCCCCAGACCAAGCCGGCGATCATCGCGACGACGCTGTTTTCCTTCGCGGTCGCCTGGAACGACTTCACCATCGCGCAGATCCTGCTCCCCCGCCAGGAGGCGACGACCTTCGCACCCGGCGTGCTGCGCCTCGTCAGGCAAGGCTTCGAGATCTCCTGGGCGGAGGTGATGGCCGTCTCGTTCGTGATGACGATTCCGCCGCTGCTGTTCGCCTACCTCCTGCAGAGCTACCTCCTGAAGGGCTTCCAGGTCCAGTCGCTCTGATCGCCCGTCGACGCGATCCCGCCGAACCGATTCTCGTCGGATCGAACACCGCCGATCGCTTCCGCCCATGCAAAAAATATATCGTCCAGTGCTCACGTGCATCTCCCATGGTCGACATTAGCGTCCGGAACATGTCCAAACATTTTACGACGGGTGACGGGACGATTGTCGCCGTGGACGAGATCGATCTCGACGTCGCGGACGGCGAGTTCGTCTCGCTCGTCGGACCCTCCGGCTGTGGCAAAACGACGACGATGCGCTGCATCGCCGGGCTCGAACTCCCGACAGCCGGGACGATCCGATTCGGCGATCGGGACGTGACTGATCTCGCGCCGCAGAAACGCGACGTCGCGCTGCTCTTTCAGGATATCGCGCTCTACCCGCACATGACGGTGGCCGAAAACATCGCGTACGGGCTCAAGATCTCCGGCGTGTCGGCGGACGAACGCCGAAAACGGGCTAAAGAGGCGGCCGAACGCCTGCACATCTCGGACCAGCTCGACAAGAGCCCGGCCGACCTCTCCGGCGGCCAGCAACAGCGCGCCGCGCTCGGCCGATCGCTCGTTCGCGACCCGGAAGTCTTCCTCTTCGACGAGCCGATGAGCGATCTCGACGCCAAACTCAAGCGGGAACTGCGCCCGGTGATCCAGCGGATCACCAAGAACATCGGCTGTCCCGTCATCTACGTCACGCACGACCAAGAGGAGGCGATGACGCTCTCGGACAGGGTCGCGGTGATGAACGAGGGCGAGATCGAACAGATCGACGAACCCAAGGCGCTCTACAACGACCCGGTGAGCGACTTCTCGGCCGGGTTCATCGGCCAGCCGACCACGCAGTTCTTCGCGGGAACCGCGGTCGACGGCGAGTCGGCGATCTCGGTCGAACTCGACGACGGATCCACGGTCGAGACGACCATCTCGTCGGCCACCCTGGACGGCTACGTCGACGAACCGGTCAAACTCGGTATTCGACCCCAGCACATCTCGGTGGGCAGCGACGGCGGCATTCCCGCCGAGCACTACCTCGACGAACCGCTCGGCGACGTCACCCACTCGTTCTTCGAGACGCCGGTCGGCGAGACGATCGCGGTCACCGACGCCGAGTTCGAGGGCAACGGCGGCACCTACGGCTTGCAGTTGGCGCCCGACCACGTGCAACTGTACGACCCCAGCTCCGGCGTCAGGATCGCCTGATCGCCGGCGGCTGGCGTAGTGGCGAACCGGCGCAGGGCCGTTCTGATCGGCGGACGTTGCGATTTCACTCTGTTCGTCGCAACGGCGCTGCACACTGTGCGGACCGGTGCACCGGAAAAATCGGCCGACGAGAACCAGTTCTACACAAGATATAAGGAACCGGGCCGACCTCGTTGGACCGTTCGAGACTATGAGCGTGAGAAAGGGGTACGTCGACACCGACGAGGGCCAGATTCACTACCGATACGGGGGCGAGTCACACGCCGGCGACCCGCCGGTGCTCTGTTTCCACCAGAATCCTTCGTCGTCACTGATGTTCGAGGACCTCATCCGCGGCCTCGAAGACGACTATCACGTCATCGCGTTCGACATACCCGGCTACGGCCAGTCCTACGAACCGGACGACGTCACGACGTTCAGTTACTACACCGACGTCCTGACGCAGGCGATCGACAACCTGGACGTCGACCGGTTCCACGTCCTCGGTCACCATACCGGGGCCGGGACCGGCGTCGAGATCGCGGTGAACGAGGCCGACCGGGTCGAGACGGTCTGTTTCATCGGCCCGCCGTACTTCAGCCGGGCGGAGCGCGAGGAGATCCTCGAAGATTCCTACGGCGAGTCGCCCGACGAGGCGGTTCCGCCGGTCGAACCGGACGGGCGCCACCTGCTGCACCACTGGGAGCTGTTCGACGGACAGCCCATCGACGCCGAAACCCAGCACCGGATGGCGCTCGACGCGCTGAACTCCCGAACCGGGGCCAAACAGGCTCACGGCGTCGGGCGAGATCAGAACTTCCCCGACCTGTTCGCCGAGATCGAGGTCCCGCGGCTCCTGATGGCCGCCGAGGGCGACCTGCTCTGGGAGGCGTTTTGCCGGGCGCGAGAGGACTATCCGGACGTGGACACCGTCGAGGTCGGCGGGGCGATGCTCGAACCGGTCGCCGACCCCGACTCGGTGACGTCGGAGGTACGCCGGTTCCTGCGCGAACACGGCTACTGAGACGCGGTTCACCGCCGTTGACGCCGCTTGCCCTGCTGCCACCGCGCCGCACCTGCCGACGCGTCCCGCCGCTGCCGTCGAGTCCGGTGCCGCCGCACACCACCGATGCCGTCACCCATCACACCATCTCGCTCACCACCGCTCCCGTCACGACCCATCCACATGCCACGCCACAACTCCCAGCCCACGAATCCAATCCCATGCCACGAGACCACGTAGAATTCCTGGATCCGACCACGCGCTCGTGGTCGGCGGACGAATCGGACGTCTTTCCCGCGGGAACGACGCAAAAAACGCTGTCTCGAGACCCCGAAACGGGTGAATCGACGCGACTGATATCGATCCCGGCCGGGGCGACGATGGCCCCAGCTGCGGCCACCTACGACGCCGAGCTGTTCGTCGTCGACGGCGGCCTTCGCGTCGATGGAACGAGACTGAATCGGTCGGGCCACGCGTTCGTGCCGGCCGACGTTCCCGTCTCCTACGAGACGACCGACGGGGCGCGGGTCCTGTACATGACCATCCAGCACGCCGACGATCACCCCGAACCCGAGCCCGTTCTCACCCGAACGGCCGAACTGTCGTGGGAACAGCCCCGGACGGAGGGGTTTCCCGCCGGCGCGGCTCGGAAGAGTCTCTATCAGGATCCGCGGACGGGCGCTTCGACGTGGCTGCTGGGCGTCCTGGCCCACTGGCGGGAGACGCGGCTCGAATCCCACCCGGTCGTCGAGGAGGCCTACCAGGTGCAGGGAACGATGGAATCGGACCAGGGCCACTTCTCCGCGGGGAAGTACTTCTGGCGGCCGCCCGACATCCCACACGGCCCGTTCTCGACCAGCACCGGCTGTCTCACGTTCTTCCGGACCGACGGCCCCCTGGAAACCGAATACGTGGCGGATACGGCCGACGACTGGTGAACCGGACCTCGATTCCGGCGACGAGGACCGGTGACCGAGTCCCCGCCGGGCGACGAAGTCTGGAACGAGGCCGCCCGAACCCGCTCAGATCGCCTCGCCGAGCGGGAAGTAGTTCCCCATGTCCGTCGTCCGGTGAGTCTCGAGGAAGAAGTCGAGCGACTCGACCCCCTCGATGCTTCGAACGTCGCCGATGTATTCGTCGACCTCGGCCAGGGTTTTGGCCAGCGCCACGGCGTAGATATCGAACGAACCGACGCCCGAACTGATGAACCAGAACGGCCGATCCTGGAGTTTTTCGGTGACGGTCGCCTTGGCGTCGACCGAGTCGTCGACGGACACGGAGACGCGAAGGACGTGCCAGTCGTGGCTCTCGGGGTTGAGCATGTAGAACGTCGACGTCGCGTCGAAGAGGTTCTGGACGCGGTAGCGCGTCCCCTCGCTACTCATGTTGTGGCCGCGACGCTCGAGCTCGGCCGCGATATCCGAGTACGGCGTCCGCGGATTGTCGGAGAGGATGCTCAGAATGATGCGGTCGATTTCGTCCAGGTCGTCCGAGGGGGAGTGGGTCATATCGGCCGTAGGACCGCTCGGGTCATATGTATTTGGCCGAGACCGACCGGATCGGGCCGTCGCCCGATCGTCGGACCATAGTGTGACGGCCGTACACCTGTAATCCATTCGAGTACGGTTGGTTAATTCGCGATATCAAGTAATACGGGAAACGAAATAACGAACTAAGTACGTTATAACACGCGAACGAGAATTGCGTGCCACAAAACGAGTTCGGAAATATACGCACGGCACCGCCCATCGTCGCGACGGAACTCGCAGCACGTTACGACCCGGTCGGCACCCGGTTCAACCAGGCTGCGTCCGGTCCCTACCGCTGGCATCGCAACGATCGCGGTACGGCCGACTGGTTTAACACAGGTGAGCGGTCGAGAAGCGAAATTCCCGGGGCGGAGCAGCAACGTGGAATCGGAAAATTAGGCAGCGAGCGTTATCCGTGCATCCTGCGCCAATCGTGGCGCCGTTCCTCCATCGACGAGTAGTACGTCATCACGCGAACGAGCTTCGACACGTCGATCTCGCAGCTGGTAACGTCGTCGTCCTCGTCGATGTCGAAGTCGAGGAGAAACGAGAGGCTCTCGAGGTGAACGGCGTTGATCTCCGAGGAGCCGGAGAGTTCGACGGACGTCTCTTCGTTCAGTTGAATCGTGTCGGACATGGTTAGAGGCTTTCCAGCACGGACACGGCCGCGTCGTACTTTCGTTCGGCGATCTCGTCGAGCGTGTCGAGTTCGTCCGGCGAGGCGAACCGTTTCATGATCAGCCGCCCCACGTGAATGTGGTCGCCCTCGTCGGCCGCGATGTCTCGCAGACTGGCGGTGATATCGGGGTAGTCGTCCTCGACGTACTCGCCGATCCGCTCGAGCGTTCGCGCGGCGATGATCTCCGTCGAACACTGCAAGCCGGCGGCGATGTGGTGGGGCTCGTCCCACTCGGTCGTCGTCCGGCACTTGCTCACGAACTTGTCGTAGTTCTCGCCCTCCCAGGTCGCCAGGTCGCAGGACGTACCCAGCTCCTCGGACAGGTTCGCCAGGATCCGGGCGTGTTTGACCTCGTCGCTGAGCTGTTTCCCGAGTCCGACGATGATGTCCCGGTCCCGGCCGTACGGTTCGCCCAGTTCGTACACCTGCGTCATCTGCCGGGCGGGCGGCAGCGTTCCGTTGTAGAACTCCCGCCAGGCCTGGGCGGGAAACTGCTTTTTCATCACCGCCTCGGGCCCGCCGAGACTATCGAAGTAGTCGTCGGTGAAGTTCTCGCGGACGGCCGTCGTCATCTTCTGGTTGTACGTCGAGGTCATATTCTCGACGAATGCTGATACCTCTTCATCCACGACAGACATGTCTGACTTCATCGCGCACGGTCGGATAGGCGTTTCGGTATCAGCAAGATATTGGGCCGCGGTGTGGACGGCGCGGCCGTAGGACACCCCGGATCCGTTCTAGCACATGGATACGTCGTCACCGCTCCGTTCGGCCGATCGCTCCACCGCGCCGTTCGCCGTGTCAGGGCGGTAGCCGGGACACCTAGCGCGGCTGCTCGTCGGTCGGTCCCGAATCCGATTCCGGCCGGGTAAAGACGCCCGTCTCGTAGGCGTTCTCCAGCGCTTCTTCCTGGACCTCCCGGATATCCGCGGGCGACCGAATCGGTTCGTCCGCGAAGGCGTCGGTCGGCCAGACCTCCTTCTCCTCCATGATCGACGTGTAGGTCCGGTACCGCGAGGTCGCCGGGACGTTCCACCCGATCCGTCCGGCGCGCTCCTCCCTCAGCGCTTCGAGTTCGACCGTTCCCGTCACCAGACTTTCGCCGGCGCCCTCGACCTGGGAAATGGTCTCGCCTTGCGGGCCGTAGATCGTCGAGTTACCCCGGAAGCGGAACTCGGGGCGCTCGCCGCCGAGCAGCTGCCCGGTATTCGACGCGATCAGGTACACCTGGTTCTCGAACGCCCGGACTTGCTTGCAGGCGTTGTAGCTCTCCTTGTAATCCTGCACCTCCCGGCCTTCGCCCGTCGGGTGACAGATAATTTCGGCGCCCTGGAGGGCCAGACAGCGCGTGACCTCGGCGTACCGGACGTCCGCGCAGGTCATACAGGCGAGTTTTCCGATCTCCGTATCGACGACCGGGTACAGCGCCTCGGGATCGCCGTCGTAGAAGTCCACGTACTCCTCGTAGAAGTCGCCCGGATTGGCGGAGATCGGGAGCCCGACCTGCGCGTCGTTGAGTTTGCGGTACTTCAGGATGAGGTCGCCGCTCGGCCCGACGATGAAGGCCGTGTTGAACACCTGTTCGGGCCAGTCCGGGTCCACCTCGTAGGTGGCCATGACGATGTGGGTGTCGTACTCTCGGGCTTTCTCCCCCACGATATCCGTGACGAACCCGGGGAGTTCGACGGCGACGTTCCGGTAGGCCTCGAGCGTTCGGTTCCGTGGAAAGTTCGTCAGGCAGGACTCGGGAAACACGATGAGTTTCGGCCCGTGGCCGCCGTTACACATGTAATCGACGTACCCCATGTACCGGTCGAGATTGCTCCGAATCGTCGCCTCGGCCGAGTCGGGATCGGTGACGTCGGCCGTCTCCATCTTGGGCTGTACGGCTGCGGCCCGGAAGCTCGTCTGTGTCATCTGTTCGCACTCTCCTTGCATTCGTCTTAAACCTATGGTCCGGGCGCCGTCGTTCGGGTCGCCGGGGCCGTTTCACCGCCGATCGAGTGCCATTTCGCGGAGCCGATCGGGCCAAAACCGCACCGATCGATTCTCAGTCCGCTCGTTCGAAGAGTTCGCCGCACGACACGGTCGCCGGGTCGACCCCGACCGTCGTGAGGACGTCCCACAGGGACGCGGTGTTGGCGGAGACCACCGGCTTTCCGAGGTCGGCTTCGAGATCCTCGATGACTTCCATCGTCCGGTAGTTCGTTCCGCTGATGACGACGGCGTCGGCCTCTGGCCGATCGGCGCGTTTCACGGCGCGGTAGATCGCCTCCGGGTGGACGGCGGCGATCTCGAACCCCTCCTCGATCGTGTGGCCGTCCATCGCCGCCACCGTGTAGCCGAACTCCCGAAGGTAGGATTCGAGCCGATCGTCGAACTTCGGGATGTACGGGGTCGCGACCGACACGCGCTCCGCGCCGAGGGTCTCCAGCGCGCGTCGAATCGACGACGACGCGGTGATCGCCGGGGCTCCGGCGATGTCCGTGATGGTCTCCGACATCTCCTCCTCGTACTCCCGGCCGTTGAGGAAACTGCCCGCCGTGACGCCGTAGAGGACGGCGTCCGGGTTCGCCGTCGCGAGCAACTCGGCGCAGCGGTTCACGTCCTCGTTCATCGAATTCGTGTTCTCCTCGCTCGTCTTCCCGCCGTGTCGGAGTCGCGAGGTCGCGATCGTCACTCCGTCGGGCGCGAGTTCGTGGAACTCCGGTTCCACCACCGTGTTGACGGAGGTCGTGATAACGCCGATCCGGGCCTTCCAGCCGTGCATATCGTCACCATCCGCCACGAAAAGCTTGTACTTTGTGGTCCGAGGAGCGAGCGACTCAGTGTTCGACGACCTGCGCCCGCATCTGTTCGGCGTCGCCGGTCGCGAAGACGCGCGTTTTCGACGTCGGAACGGACACCGTGACGTCGTCTCCCTCGGTTATCGAGAGGGGGTCGGCGGTCCGGACCAGGATCGACCGGCCCTCGATCTCGACCTCGTACTCGGTGAAGTCCTGCGTGAGGGATCTGGCGGTAATCGGTCCGGAGAAGACGTTCGCGTCGGCCGCCGACGACGAGGGGTCGTCGATCTGGCAGTGTTTGGGTCGGAAACAGACGGACACCTCGTCGCCGGGGGAGACGCCGGCCGAGTGATCGTCGGAGCGAATGTCGCCGATCGGCGTCGCTATCCGCATCTCGTCGACGGTCGACACCGTGCCGTCGATCGAGTTACACTGCCCCATGAACTGCATTGCAAAGTGGGTTTCCGGGCTGGCGTACAGGTCCTGTGGGGACCCGTGCTCGACGAATTCGCCGTCCCGGAGGATCGAGATCGTATCCGAGAGGTACATCGCTTCGTCCTGGGAGTGGGTGACGTACAGGACCGTGACCTCGAACTCCTTCTGAATGGCCTTGATCTCGCTTCGCATCTCCCGGCGGAGTTTCGCGTCGAGATTGGACAGCGGCTCGTCGAAGAGCAGTATCTCGGGCTCTGGGGCCAGCGCTCGCGCGATGGCGACGCGCTGCTGTTGACCGCCGCTGAGGTTCGTCGCGAGTTTGTCGCCCTCCGCTCCCAGGCCGACCACGTCGAGGAGGTAGCGAACCCGCTCCTGCTGTTCGTCTTTCGTCCCCCAGTTTTGCTTTTTCAGCGGATAGCGGACGTTCTGCTTGACGGTCATGTGCGGCCACACGGCGTACGACTGAAACACCATGCCGATGTTTCGCTTCCGGGTCGGAACCGTCATCCCGTTGTCGGCGTCACACACCAGTTCCCCGTCGAGCCAAATTTTCCCGGACGTGGGATCCTCGAGCCCCGCGATGCACTTCAGGAGCGTCGTCTTGCCGCACCCGCTCGGGCCGAGCAGCGTCTGTAACTTCCCCTCCTCGAGCGTGAAGTCGACGTCGCTCACGGCGACGAGGGCGCCGTACTTCTTCGTCAGGTTTTCGACTCGTAGCTTTGTCATTGTCCTCCTCCGTCGCGGCGGTACCCGGCACGCTCACTCGTGGGGTGACGTGCCGAGGGTTCGGGTTCCGCGAACACGGATAGGTCGTTCATCTGTGAGCAGTGTGAGCATATAGTAGTACTGGTCTTCACGGTCGCCGAGGGGTCTTGCTCGTCGACGAACGCCCCGTCGCGGCCACACGCTGGCCCGGGGCTGGCGGCCGATTCGGTCTCGCGTCCGCCCCGCGCTCACCGGCGAAATCGGTCACTCGGTCAGCCACGATTCGTCGACGTCGTACCACCAGGGATCCGGCACCGCGTCTGTCTTGACCATCTGCATCTTCCGGCGGAGGAAGCGATCGATACCCTTGGGGCCGAACCGACTCTGGCCCAGCCCGGACTGCTTGAACGCCTGTTTCTCGCCTTCCTGCAGGACGGCCGTGAGCGATGCGTCGTTGATGCTGATCGCGCCGGCCTCGATCCGTCGGCCGACGTCGATGGCGGCCGCTTCCGTTTCGCCGAAGACGGCCCCGCTGAGACCGTAGACGGTATCGTTCGCGAGCTCGACGGCGTCGTCGGCGGTTTCGAACGACGCGACGGGGATGACGGGGCCGAACGTCTCCTCGGTTGCCACGGCCATCGAGTGGTCGACGTCCGTCAGGACGGTCGGACGAAGCCACCGACCGCCGCCGTGGGTCTCGATCTTGCCGCCGTGGCGAATCGTCGCCCCCTTCTCCGCGGCGTCGTCGAGCTGGCGCTGGACGATGTCGGCCTGCTCGCGCGAGATGAACGGACCGAGTCGGCCGCTATCCTCGTCCGGATACGCCAGTCCGACGTCGGCGGCTTTCTCCAGCAGTTGGTCCACGAACCGGTCGTACTCCCCCTCGTGGACGTAGACGCGCTCGATGGATTGACAGCCCTGTCCGGTGTTCACCGTCGACGCCCACAGGATCGCCGAGGTCGCCGCGTCGACGTCGGCGCCCGCCAGGACGATCGCCGGGTCGTTCCCGCCGAGTTCGAGAAACGTGGGTTTGACCGAGCCGGCGGCCTGGCGGGCAATTTTCTTGCCGGTTTCGACGCTGCCGGTGAACGCGACGGCGTCGGCCCGGTCGACCACGGCGGCCCCGGTCTGACCGGCGCCCGGGACGTACTCGAGCACCGCGTCGAGTTCCGGGACGGCCGCAATGGTCTCGCGAAGCGGCTCGACGAACCGCGGCGTCACTTCGCTCGGCTTGACGATGACGCCGCAGCCGGCCGCCAGCGCCGGGACCGTATCGATGGCGGACAGTAAGAGGGGAAAGTTCCAGGGGCTGACGACGCCGACGAGCGGGTACGGCACCAGCTCTGGGTCGAGCCGAATCGAGGATATCGACGCTTCGCCCAGCGGATCGGGTGTCAGGACGGCCGGCGCCTGCTCGCAGACGCGATCGATCATGCTCACGAGCGCGTCGACCTCGGTCGCGGAGATGCCCCGCCTCCCGGTGTCGGCCGCGACGCGGTCCGTCAGTCGCTCTCGATTCGCCTCGATCTCGTCTTTCCACCGCTGGAGGACGTCGAGCCGGTGCTCGAGGCCCTCCTCGCGCCAGCCTTCCTGGGACGTTCGAATGGATTGCTCGACCCGGTCCAGCTCGTCGTCGGTGGGTGGCGTAACTCGATAATCGACGTCGCCGGTGCGCGGATCGCGCGCCTCGATCGGTTCGGTCACCGGAACACCCCCGTTTCGACGAGTCGATCGACGGTGTCCGCCCGCGCCGCCGCGAGTCGTTCTCTCGTGACCGGCCCGTCGGCGAGGGCGTTCGGTCGATAGAACTCGCGGTCGCGGTAACTCTCGGCGTAGAGGTCGAACCGCTGGTCCGGTAACGTGTTCTCGAGTCTTGGACGTCGTCGGTGGCGCCGAAGCGCCGATAGGTCTAGTTCGGTAAATGTTGACATAGTCTCTCCTTGGCCGGCCTCGGTCAGGACCGACCCTCGATAGTCGACGATCGTCGACCCGCCGTCGCCCGACGCGGACGGGAACGGCGATCCCACGATCTCGGCCGTGTTCGCCGAGACCACGTACATCCCGTTTTCGATCGCTCGGGCGCGCCTGGCTACATCGCGGGCCGTCGGCCTGGTTGCGTAGGGTTCGGACGTCGGGTGTACCAGCACCTCGGCCCCCCGCATCGCCAGACAGCGGACGAGTTCCGGATACAGGATCTCGGCGGACGCGACCGTGGCCAGCCGCCCGATTTCGGTGTCGACGACGGGGAACACGTCCTCGCGGTCGTGATGCTCCAGGTACTCGTCCCAGACGTCGAACGGCGTCGGCGTGTGCATCGAGTGGAGCCGGTGATACCGGAGGATCACGTCCCCGTCAGGATCGATCACGAAGTCGGTCTGGAAGAACAGGTCCGGAAAGTTCGGCGGTCGCTCGTAGACGTTGCCGGCGAGGAAGATGTCGTTATCCGCCGCGATCTCGCCGAGCAGTTCGTACTCCGGGCCGTCGGGGGAGACGGCGACCGTCTCGCCCCATTCCTCGAGCGAGGTCCCCATCGGAAACCCGGTCAGTACGTACTCGGGGAGTACGACGAGCCGACAGTCCGACCCGATAAAGGCCGTACTGGAACGGATCTGGCGGTCCAGTCGCTCGATCGACGCCGCCATATGGTCGGACGCAGCGTCGCAATCTCCGACGTCGTGAATCGATCGGCAGTTCGTCTGGAGCGCGAGCGCCCTGTAGGCCGGTGGTGCGGACTTACTCATGCTAGGGCCTCGGGCGATCGACTATCGGTCTGCTGCGGGTTCTCGGTGTGTGCGTTTCCATGGTCCGGCAGTCGCGTAGTGTAACAGCGGTCCAATGATCCGCGGTCGGTGCTACCCGCCGTCTCGTCGACGGACCGCCTTCGTTTCGCAGTAGACGCCGTCGTTCGTCGCGAGATTTGCGTCGTCTCGACGCGGGGTGCCGTCGTCTCGCGGCTTGGTCGTGGCATCCACGGCCGTGGACGGTGCGGTGTGATGCTCCCTCGCCTCTCGCGCGTGGACGTCACTCTTCGACGGGATACTCCTGGATGATCATGCGAGCCTCGAGCTCGTCGTCTTTGAACCAGTGCCAGATTCGCGCGCGTTCCGTCGCGCGCTCGTTGACCTGCGTCATCTCGAAGAAGTCGCTGTTGGGAAGGTCCGATCGCGTCCACCGGACCAGGGTCGTCCGCTCGGCGTGTTCGGCTTCCCACGCGTGCCCGGTCATCCGTTCGGTATCGAAGTCGAGCCGTCCGTCCTCGTAGGACCCCGGGAACTCGTATCGCTCGCTCGTCCCGTCGTCCCACTCGTACTCGTTGACCTGCCGGTAGGGGTACTCGCCGTCCTCGGGAAACTCGGTGGTGACCCGCGAATCCGCTCGCTTGATCTCCTCCTCGTCGGGATCGACCATGACGTACTTTCCCTCCCACGCCCCTTCGAGCAGCGCGAGAGTGGGCATCTCGCTCTTGAGATCGATGTCTGCTGCTGCCATGTGTGTACACCAAACAGGATCGATGGAGATCAGTTAAATCTATCGTCTAACACGTCGCCTGGCCTCCGGTCGTCGATGGAAGGCGGACGATGGCTATCGATTGTTGTGCGCCTGGTGCGAGAGCGCGGCGTGTCGATCCGGCGGCTCGTCTGACCGGCCCACCGCCGCCAGTGCGCGGATGAGCCTGCATTGACGTGATCGGTCGGTCGAGGTCGGTGCATCGTCGCGTGTCTGCGAGTATCAACCCTGAGTGCTGGCGGTATATCACACGGTTTCACGACTCGTGAAAACAGGTACCATTCCCCATTCTAAAAATCCAGGATAGAAATAATAACCCACTCAGTGTGTTATTTCCTGCGCCCTCGCAGCCGATCGACCGAACCCGGCAACTGCCGAGGCGGGATCGTGACAGCGAGAACCGATTTCGGAGGCGCCACCGGGTCGGAACGATTGGCGACGGCCAGCGGCCGCTCCGGGGCCGATCGCCGCGTCATCGCCGTCTGCAGCACCCGGCTAGTCGATACTATTATAAACTTTGACTCCAACCTTCGACTCAGACTTCCATAAGAACGATGTCAAACCCCAATAATAGGAGGGGAGCGTCCCGTCGAGCGTTCCTCACGGCGAGCGGAGTTACCGTTGCGAGTGTAAGTGCCGGCTGTATCGGTGGGTTAGGTGGCGGATCGGGCAGCTCGGAGGAGATGCTTATCTACCATCAGGGGTCGGACGTGGCCCTCATCGAAGCCTTCGAAGAGGAACACGACGTCACCGTCAACCGGGAGGCGTTGAACGGCTCGGAGTGGGCGACTCGGTATATCTCCGAGACCGACGCGGGCGAGACGTCGGCCGACGTCCTCAACTTCAACGGGGGGCTGGCGAATCTCTTGACGCCCGCGATTGACACGATCCAGTCCGTCGACACGCCCAACCAAGACAAAGTCTACACGGGAGCGCTCGGCTCCTCCATCGAAGAGTCGATCACGAATATCTTCGGGGACGACGCCAAACAACTCATTCACACGGCGTATCATAACCCCTTCTGCTTCCTGTACCACGAAGAAGCGGTGTCGGAGCCGCCGGCGACGTTCGAGGATATCCTCGACTCGCGCTTCGAGGGGCGAATCGGGGCCGCCCAGTACGCGATGTACAACGTCCTCGGGACGATGGACAAGTTCCTGGGCTACTCGACGGAGGAAGCCGAGAATTACCTCGCCGACTTCGGCGAGCAGGATATCCAATGGGGCGGGATCGTCGACATGCCCCAGACGATCCTCTCCGGCGAAGTCGACGTCGGCTTCTGGATGCTGTTGAACCGGGTCCCCGGTTTCCGGGAGGACGGCGCCCCGCTTGGCGTGACGCTTCCGCCGAAGACCGGAACGTCGACCGGCCACTACGCGGCGACGGACGCCGGCGACAATCCCGAACTCGCCAGGGAGTTCGTCAAATTTGCGATGACCGAGGAGGGACAGGAACTGGTCACGGAAGGCGAAGGCGGATCGGAACCGATTAATCCCGACATGAGCGGCCGGAGCGAGTACATCCAGAACCAGATCGACGAGTACGTCGACGAGATGTACGCCGTCATCTTCACCGAGGAAGAAAGTGCGACCTACAACCAACGCGCGTCCGAGATCCTGGGTTTCTAACTCCACATGTCATCTTCTGGCCGTCACTATCTGCACACGCTGAAAGCCGTCGCTTCGGAACACGTCGGTCGGAACAGGGCGACGCTCGTCGGCGCCGTCGTCCTGCTTAGCCTGATCTACTTCAATATCCTCCCGATTCTGGTCCTCCTGGGCGGGTCGTTCTTCGGCTCCAACGTGACGGTCTTCGAGGCCTTCACGCTCGAGAACTGGACGACGTTGTTCGTGACGCTCAGGCCCGTCATCTTCAACACCGTCGTCTACGCGGTTGGGGCGACTGTTCTCACTACAATCCTGTCGACGATCATCGCTCTCGTCCTCACGCGGACGGATCTGCCGCTGTCGGGTCCCTATTACTACCTCCTCCTGGCGCTGCTCTTTGCGCCGCCGATCACGTGGGAGCAGGTCTGGGTCTTCCTGCTCGGGAACAACGGGATCTATACCCAGTTGCTCGGCTTCGACTTCTCGATCTACTCGCTTCCGGGCATGATCGTCGTGTCGGGCGTGAGCTTCGTCCCGTTCGGGCTGATCTTGCTCTCGCCGATCTTCTCGAACATGGACAACTCGATGGAACAGGCGGCCAAAACGTCCGGCGCCTCGCTGCGCAGCATCCTCACGGATATCACGCTCCCGATCGCGAAACCGGGGATCCTGATGGTGTTCGTCCTCACGCTGATCATCAACCTGGGCGCGTTCCGGGTCCCGCTCGTCATCGGAGAGCCCAACAACATCAACGTGCTCGCGACCTACATCTACGACGCCACCAACACGCAACCGATCCAGTACGGCGTGGCCATGGCGGCGGGGATCCTCCTCGTCCTGATGTCGATCCCATTGCTCTACTCGTATTACAAGACGCTCGGCGCGACCGAGAAGTACATGACCGTCTCGGGGGAGGGTTACTCGCGGAACGCGATCGACATCGGGCGGTGGCGCTACGTCGTCTCGGCCGTCGTCGGCGTCTACGTCCTGATCACCGTCGTGATCCCGGTGATCGTGATGGTCTACGCCTCGCTGCTTCCCTACTACGTCTCTCCGCTCACCGAGAACGTCCCCGACTTCACGATCGAGGGCTACGCCGGGCTGTTCGACAATCCCGCGATCGTCGACGGCGTTCTCAACAGCGTGATGGTCGCCGGGCTGGCCACCGTCTTCCTGATGGCGATCGGCCTCTTCGTCGTGTGGCTCATCGAGAAGACGGACGTGCCCTTCCGGCGGTACATCGATTACCTCTCCTTCCTCCCGATGGGGATCCCGTCGGCGGCGCTCGGCGTCGGGATCATGTTCATCTACCTCTTCCTGTTCCCCATCGGGATTTACGGAACGATCTTCATCCTCGTCCTGGCCTACTGCATCCGCTATCTCCCGTCGACGATCCGCATCGTCTATCCGTCGGTCGTGCAGGTCCACGACGACCTGATCGACGCGAGCAAGGTCAGCGGCGCGAGTTCGATCGGGACGATCTACTCGATCATCCTCCCGCTCATCGTGCCGGTCGCGCGGGCGCTCTTCTCGGTCCGCTTCGCGATTATCTTCCTCGAACTGCCCATCGCGATGCTGCTCGGCAGCGCCGACACGAAGATGGTCGCCGCCGTGTTGAACGACCTGAACAGCCAGGGACAGTACCAGGTCGTCTCGGCGCTCGGCGTCGTGCTGATGGGCTCGCTCCTGCTCGTCGCCATCCTCGTCCACCAGGTGGGCGGCGAGCACCTGGACGACGACATCCAGCTCTGATAAACCGACCGGGCTGACCGATCCCTCTGACCGTCCGCCCGCGCCGATCGACCCATATCCGACCGTGCTGATCCGCCCGATCGCTCTGGCCGCCGATCACGCTGACCGTCCTCTCGTTTTGACCGTCAGATCGAACGGGTTCGCCCGCGGGCTGGTGACGACACTTTCCTCATTCCGGCGTCGGATCCGACGGGAATCCGTCCTCGAGAACGACGTCGACGACGGCGATCCGGCCCGTCGAGACGGCGTCGAGCCCGCGTTCGAGCGCCGGTCCGATCTCGTCCGGATCGGCCACCTTCTCCCCGTACCCGCCCCAGCTCGACACTATGTCGGCGTACTCGGGCGTCGGCTCGATCGACGCGCCCACGTAGGTGTCCGCGTCCTCGGCCCACCCGTCCGGGTAATTCAGTCGATGACTCGTCCGCATGGACTCGTAGGATTCGTTGTTGAAGACGACGACGAGGATCGGCAGGTCGTGCTCCTGGGCCGTCCCGAAGGCCGCGGCGACGGCGTTGTAGTTGAACGCCCCGTCGCCGACGAGCAACACGCCAGTCCGCTCGGGGCGAGCCAGCTTCGCGCCGAGGGCGACGCCCAGCCCGACGCCGAGCCCGCCCCGGTTGGCCTGTAGCGTCCCGATCCGGTCGGGCGCCGTCGTCCGGACGAGGTTCGCCACGATCGAGGTGTGGACGACGGTCTCGTCGTGGATCAGCGCGTCGTCGGGGAGCGTCTCGTCGAGGACGCGACACAGCCAGAACGGGTCGATCGGCTGTTCGTCCCGGCCGTCCTCGGCGGCCCGGTCCCACCGGCGCCGCCATTTTTCGTGCTCGTCGCGCCAGTCGACCGGCCGATCGACCGAGGTAGGGGAGACGCGATCGGCCAGCGCAGGCACCAGGGCGGCCGAGTCGGCCTCGACGAGCAGATCGGCCGGATAGTTCCAGTAGTGGCTCCGCTCCTGCAGCGGGTCCTCGTCGACCATGACGATCTCCGCGTCGGTCGGGGCGCCGCCGCGGGGCGGGTACCAGGGAAACGGCGAGTCGAGGACGAAAACGAGGTCGACGTCCTTCGCGAGGTACGCCTCGAGCGTATCCGATTGGAGGAGGCCGGCACCGAGGTACAGCGGGTGGTCCATTGGGAAGTTGTTCACCCGCTTTTCGGTCTCGTAGATCGGCATCTCGAGCGTTTCGGCGAGTCGAACCAGGTCCGGCACGGCGTCCGGGTCGGTCCCGTACGACCCGGTCAACAGGAGCGGGTTCGTCGCCCCCTCCAGCCGGTCGACGAGCGCTTCGAACGTCTCCGGGTCGGGAAACGGTGGCGAGGGAACCGTCGGCTCGACGAACTCTACCGTCTCCTTCGAGCGGTCGTGGGCGAGTTCCCGTGAGATGTTCACGAAGACCGGGCCCTGCGGGGAGGCGCTCGCGACGTTGTACGCTCGCGAGAGCAGTTGTTCGGCGTTGTCGTTCGTGTCGAGCGGACACACCCACTTCGTGTACCGTTTCACGTTGTTCTCGTGCCCGCCGGGTTCCTGCGACCGGAGGTAGTGCGGTCCCGGCGACCCGCCGAACTGTTCGTTCTCGTGTGTCGCGGCGTAGGAAGACAGCACGATCATCGGGGTCCCCGAGTGGTAACTGGCGTGGAGGTCCATCGCCGCGTGGAGCGTCCCGGTGTTGATGTGGAGTTTCACCACCTGCGCTCGGCCCGTCACCATGGTGTAGCCCCGGGCCATGTTGACGGCGACCGATTCGTGCCGACAGTTCACGTACGCCGGGACCGGCGCGTCGGTATCGTCGTCCGCCGAATGCTTCGTCAGGAACTCCCAGTACGGCGCGTCGTCGGAGCCGGGCGAGTTGAAGAAGACGTCGACGCCGAATCGATCGAACAACCGGAGGTAGGCCTCGGCGGCACCCTCGACTGGCGCTGACGAGTCGTCTGCGTCCATGTGCCAGGTGATGGCAGGCCACTGGTGTATAGTTTCCCCCGGTGGAGGTGTCCGCATGCGGATCGAGCGTATTCGGAGGGTCCGCCCGGACGCGCTCGACGAACCGGAGAGACAGGTATATGGAACCCGCGTGCGACGTCGGACCATGGCAAGCGATTTCAGCGGCGACTACGACCACCACGTCGGTGGGTCGTACCGGCGATCGAACGCGGACGACCGGCTCGCGGTCGCTAACCCGTACTCCGGCGAGGAGTGGGCGACGGTCCCCAACGGGACTGACGAGGACGTTGACGACGCCATTACCACTGCTCGCGAGGCGTTCGAGAGCGACGACTGGCGGGGTATCACGCCGAGCGAGCGGGCGACGCTCCTCCACGAGATCGCCGACACGATCGCAGAGTACGCCGCGGAACTCGCCGAACTGGAGACGCGACAGACGGGCAAGCCGATCCGGGACATGGAGGGCCTGATGGCCTTACTGCCGCGCTGGTTCCGCTACTACGCGGGGCTGTGCGAGGTATCAAGCGGCGCAGTCCTCCCGGTCGACGGCGCCCCCGACCAGCAGTTCAACTACACCACGACGGAACCGTACGGGGTCGTGGGCGCGATCACCCCGTGGAACTCGCCGTTGAACCTCACGGTCTCGAAACTCGCGCCGGCGCTGGCC
Source organism: Halovivax limisalsi (assembly GCF_023093535.1). Classification (NCBI taxonomy): domain Archaea; kingdom Methanobacteriati; phylum Methanobacteriota; class Halobacteria; order Halobacteriales; family Natrialbaceae; genus Halovivax; species Halovivax limisalsi. The sequence continues at coordinate 398,336 of NZ_CP095757.1, read as the reverse complement.
GCGGGCAACACGTTCGTCCACAAACCCAGCGAGAAGACACCCGTAAGCGCCCTCCGGTTCGCGGAGCTACTCTCCGCACACACCGACCTGCCGCCGGGCGCGTACAACGTCGTCACCGGCGACGGCGAGCGGACCGGGAGCGCGCTCACGACCCACGGCGGGATCGACAAGTTCGCCTTCACGGGGAGCACGACCGTCGGGCGCGAGATCGGCCGGAACGCGGGCGATCAGCTCGTCCCCGTCTCGCTCGAACTCGGCGGCAAGAGCCCGAACATCGTCTTCCCGTCTGCGACCGTCGACAACGCCGTCAACGGGATCATGAAGGGCATCTTCTCCTCGTCGGGACAGGCCTGTTTCGCCGGATCCCGCGCGTTCGTCCACGACGCGGTGTACGACGACGTCGTCGAGGCGCTGCTCGAACGCGTCGACTGGATCACCGCGGGCGATCCCCTCGACCCCGAGACCGAGTTCGGCCCCATCGCCTTTGAGGCCCAGCGCGAGAAGATCCGGCGCTACATCGAACGCGGGCAGGAGGAGGGCGCGACGCTGCTGTACGGCGGCGGGGAACCCGACGGCGTCCCCGAGGGCCGGTTCGTCGAACCGACGATCTTCGCGGACGTCTCGAACGACATGGCGATCGCCCAGGACGAAATCTTCGGCCCGGTGCTCTGTCTCATCCGGTTCGACGACGAGGCCGAGGTGATCGAGGCGGCGAACGACACCCGGTACGGGCTGACGGCGGGCGTCTGGTCGAACGACCCCGCGCAGATCCACCGCGTCTCGAACCGCATCCGCGCCGGCGTGATCTGGGTGAACGAGTACCGCCTGGGCTCGCCGCGCGCGCCGTTCGGCGGCTACGACGACAGCGGACTGGGCCGGGAAAACGGGATGGAGGGACTCGACGAGTACCGCCAGACAAAAACCGTCTGGATCGACCACTCCGACACCGTGGCGAACCCCTTCGACTAGTCCGACGGCGTCCGGAGAACGGCGCAATCGGCATCACGATGGCCAACTGATGTACGACTCGACGAGCCGCGTCTCACTCGTGCAGGGTCTATTTCGGCCTGCCTTCCGAGCCCCTACGGCCGGCTCTCTCGATTCAGGTCGATGCCCTGCGTGACGTTCCCCGAGAACCGTTCGGCGATGTCTTCGATCGACCAGCCGTCGTCCTTGACGCCGACCCTGGTGATCTGGGGTTCCGAGACGAACCCGATCTCGTCGTCGCCGGCGTAGACGGTACAGCCGGTGACGTCGGCGGCGGCCTCGGAGAACAGGTAGCCGACCATCGGCGCGACCTTGTCCGGCGAGACGTCCTCCCCGAACGGTTCGTCCGGCACCGACTCGGTCATCCGCGTGTACGCTTTCGGAACCAGCGCGTTGACGCGGACGTTGTAGGGTGCGAGTTCCTCCCGCGTGGACCGAACGAGGCCGAGGATGCCGGCCTTCGAGGCGGCGTAGTTCGACTGGGTGGGGTGGCCCAGCGCGGACGGACTCGAGACGGCCACGAACGACCGATCGCCGGTTCCGTCGCGCTCGACCCAGTGCTCGCTGAACGTCCGCAGTAGCGCGAAGTGCCCGCGCAGGTGGACGTGGACGACGGCGTCCCACATCTCACCGGTCATCTCATGGATCGGCGCGCTGCGCAGATTCCCGGCGAAGTTCGCCACGCCGTCGACCCGGCCGTACTCCGACAGCGCGTCCTCGAGCAGGGTCTGGACGTACTCCAGGTCGGTCACGTCGCCGAAATGTGCCATCGCATCCCCGCCGGCCTCGCGAATCTCCCGGGCGACGGTTTCGGCGGGGTCGGCGTCCGCGCCGGTGCCGTCGAGGTCGACGCCGAGATCGTTGACGACGACGCTCGCGCCGTTGTCCGCCAGTTCGAACGCGACCGCTCGGCCGATTCCCCGCCCGGCACCCGTGACGACGAATACGCTATCGGACAGCATATACACCGAGATGGGATCGCCAGTACGTAAACCCACCCGGTGTTCGACGGGCCGGTCGTCGCTTGGACCGGCCGACGCAGGGGCAGGCGACCACCCTGGTCGATAGGCAGATTTTTGTGAGTACCTGACACACGTCGGCACGGAGCCGCTCAACACACGTGATAGTATGGACGGAGTAGCAGACAGCGTCGGACTGGTAACGGGCGCAGGATCGGGTATCGGCCGAGCGACGGCGACGCGCTTCGCCGAAGCAGGCGCGAACGTGGCCGTCGTGGACATCGACGAGGACGGCGGCCGGGAGACGGTCGCCGCCATCAGCGACGCGGGCGGCGAGGCCACGTTCGTGCAGGCAGACGTCACTCGCGAAGCGGACGTCGAGGAGATGGTCGAGACGGTCGTCTCGACGTACGGCGGCCTCGACTTCGCGCACAACAACGCCGGGACGAGCAGCGCCGAGGCGCCGCTCACCGAACAGACGGAGGAAGCGTGGGACACACTCTACGACCTCAACCTGAAAGCCGTCTGGCGCTGCCTCAAGGCGGAGATCCCGGCCATGCTGGAGGACGGCGGCGGCGCGATCGTCAACACCGCCTCCGTCGCCGGACTCGGCGGCCACTGGAATCTGACGCCGTACGCGGCGACGAAACACGGCGTCGTCGGTCTGACGCGGACGGCGGCGTTGGAGTTCAGCGGCGACGGGGTGCGGGTCAACGCCGTCTGTCCCGGCGTCGTGAAGACCGAGGCCGTCGACCGACTCCAGGAATCGGACCCGGAGCGACTCGAACGGATGTCGATGGGCCGGCCGATGGACCGCCTGGGCAAGCCGGAGGAGGTCGCCAGCGCCGTCGTCTGGCTCTGCTCGGACGAGTCGTCGTTCGTCACGGGCCACCCGCTGGCCGTCGACGGCGGTATCACGGCCTTGCACTGACGGTATCCGCAGCGACGGGTCCACCGTCTCGCGACCGTAACGGACCCAACCGCGCCGGCTCGACGCACGTTCCTCGAGACGGTCCGACGTCTCTCGTAAACGGATCCAGTACCGGGCGATTACCCGTCGCAGATCCGCGGGAGGCACAACACCTACGGTATCGCGCTCGGTGGAGGGTGTATGGACGAGTCGGTTCGACGCGAACCGGTCGACGGGGCAGCGGAGGCGTACCTGCGCGTGTTCGCCGATCAGGGCGTCGAGTACTTCTTCAACTCGCCCGGGTCGGACGACTCCCCCTACTGGGAGTTCCTGGCGAAACACGACGCGACGGAGGAATCGACGGCCCGATCGGTGCCGACGCACATGAACTGCCGGCACGAGGACGTCGCCGTCAACATGGCGCGGGGGTACACGACGATGACCGGCGACCCGCAGGTCGTCAAACTCCACGGGAGTTCCGGGCCGCTCCACGCGGCGATGGATATCAACACGGCCTACCAGAGTTCCGTACCGATGCTCCTCCTCGGATCCCACAGCGCGACCCACGAGAACGAGCAGTTCGGCGGCACGGCGGGACCGTACTACTTCGGCTATCACCCGCCGGGCGGCCACGAGAACAACGTCGCCCGGTACACGAAGTGGATCGCCAACCTCGATACGAACGACAACGCCGAACGTCGCCTCGCACGTGCGTTCCGGATCGCGAACGCCAGCCCCGAGGGGCCGGTGTTGCTGAACATCTCGATGGAACTCTCCCACGACCGGGACAAGACCGAGGTGCACCTCCCGGAACTCGCGCCCGCGACGCCGCCGGCGCCCGACGAGGACGCGATCGAACGGATCGTCTCGACGCTCGAAGCGGCGGCCAACCCCGTCATCCTCACCAGCCGGCTCGGGCGGTCGAACGCGGATCGGGCGGCGCTGGTCGATCTGGCCGAACACCTCCACACGCCGGTGTTCGAGACCCAGCGAAAGACGAACAACTTCCCGATGGACCACCCGCTGTACATGGGAGCGACCCTCGACCAGCCGGGCGCCGACGAGCTGTATCACCACTCCGACGTCGATCTCGTCCTCGTGCTCGACGCGAAGACGCCGTGGTACCCGCCGCACGACGGAGCGCCGTCGGACGCGGAGATCGTCGTGGTCCACGAGGAACCCGTCCAGGAAAAATTCGGGTACTGGAACTATCCGGCCGATCTGCTGGTCACCGCCGCCCCGTCCCGGCTACTGGCGACGCTCCGCGAGCGAACGGCGGCCCACGAGGGGAGCCGGTCGATCGACTGGTCGGCCGCCCACGACGCCTGGCAGCGTCGCTGGGACGGGGCGATTCGTGCGGGCGAGCGGAAGACGCCGATCGACCCGTGCCTGCTCTGTCATACCGTCAACGAGACGCTCCCTCGTGATGCGATGGTCTTCCACGAGGTCATCGTTCACACCCCCGCGGTTTCGAACATCGTCGGATCGCACGGGCGCAACGATCTGTTCGTTTCGCGGGCGAACAGAGGCGGGCTTGGAACGGGACTCAGCGTCGCCCTGGGAGCGAAACTCGCCCGTCCGGATCGCCTGGCGACCGTCCTGATGGGAGACGGGTCGTTCCACTACAACTCCGTCGTGGCCGCGCTCGGGACCGCCCAGGAGTACGACCTTCCGCTGCTCGTCGTGTTGTTCAATAACGGCGCCTACGAGTCGATGAAGTTCAGCCTCCAGCAACGCTACGGCGACGGGTGGGCGGAGCAGACGGACACGTACTACGGCTCGGCGATCGAACCGGACCCCGACTACGCGTCAGTCGCCGACGTCTGGGACGGGTTCGGCGCGACGGTCGCGGATCCGGACGCGCTCGAATCCACGCTGTCGGCGGCGATCGACGCGGTTGAAGCCGGCGACGTCGCAATCGTCGACGTCCGCGTCGAGGACGGCATTCCGGACTACCCGACGCCTTGAGAACCGATAGTGTGCCACCGGGGCGCCGTCGACCTCCCGATCGGGACGCTCGTCCGACGGGCACAGGCGGCCGCGGTCACCCTCCGACGAGACGTGCTTCACTCTCCCGGCCCCGGCGGTCTCGGCCCGCAATCGAAAGGAACGCGGCGTGTTCCCGTCACTGAATTCCGGGTCCCACGTCCCCGTCGTCGAGCGGGCGGTCGGTAGCGGCGTAGACGAAGATCACGCAGCCGACGCAGACGCAGACGCTGAACAACACGACCCCGAGTCCCGCGACGCGCAACGCCGACGCGAAGCCAACCGTGGATTCGGCGAGGGCGACACCGCCTCCGATGGCGATCGGCGTGACGGTCGTCAGGAGCCGAGAGCCCATCGAGCCGAGCCCGACCAGCCCGGCCCTGAGATCGGTCGGCGCGAGGGCGGTGACGAGGCTCCGGAACAGCGTGACCGTGATCCCGAATCCGATTCCCATCGAGACGACGCCCGCGGTCGCGACCGGGAGCGTCGGAGCGAGGACGAAGAAGCCCCATCCGACCGCGAGGAACCCGTTCCCCACGAGCAGCGGCCGGTACCGGGAGCCGAAGACCGACGTGATGCGTCCCGCCTGCGCGCCGGCCAGTGCGTAGACGGCGTTGCCCAGCGCGGCCAACAGCCCGGCCTGAATCACCGTCCCGCCGAGCAACCGCACGACGACCAGCGAGTTGTACGTGATGAAGGCGATCCAGACGACGACGGGGAGCGACCGGCCCACGAGAACCGCGACGACGCGTGGGTTCCCGAGAAATTCGGCCAGCGTCGCGTAATACGACCGCCCGCTATCCGGTCGCCCCGCAGTCGCTCCAGTCGCCGTCGGTTCCTCGAACCACAGCCAGACGACGCCCCCGACGGGGATGGCGACGGCGTAGAGCAGAAAGGGAAACTGCCAGGCGACGCCGACCAGCACGCCGGACAGTAGCGGCATGGTCGCGCCGCTGAACCCGTTCGCCGTCATGCGGATCCCCTGCCCGGTCGATTCCCGGGCGCCGTCGTACATGTCACCGATACAGGTCGTGATGATCGGGGCGAGCCCGGCGTAGCCGACCCCCTGGACGAAGCGAAGAGCGAGAACGACGCGAAAGTCGGTCGTCAGCGCGATACTCGCCCCGGCGGCGCCGAAGCAGATCAGCGAGCCGGCGAGGAGCGGCTTCCGACCGTAGCGATCGGCGAGCGCCCCGGCGGCCGGAATGAGGACGATCGCCGGCGCCGTGACGAACGACATCATCAAGCCGACGTTCGCGGCGCTCGTCCCGAACGGGTCGATCACCGCGTCGAGGATGGGCGAGACGAGCGCCGTTCCCAGGACGGGAAACAGGGCCGTCAAGAGCAGGAGCTGGAAGTTCCGCTCGGACAGGACCGTCGCCTCGTCCCCGAACACGGTGCGGCCGATGGACACGCTGGTGCACCCGTTCCGCTCGCGGTTGCATAAACACGGCGTTTCCGCCGCCGACGGTGGCTCGCAGCGGCGGTCGCGCCGTCGGCACCCAATCTGTCGGCTTCGGGGCCCGGGTTGTTCTGGGTACGCAGCCGCAACCGCGGTATCACGACGGCGGGACTCGTGCTGGCCGCAGTCCCGACCCATCGCGGTTCGTGTGGCCGCCGGATCGGCGAGCGCGCCGGACGAGTATCGCCTGGCCGCTCGCCAATCCGTGGCAACCGGGTCGCATCGGGAACCGACGCCAACTGAGTGCCGGATGCGGAACTGAAACCACTACAAGACAAAAATAGACTCAAAGAATGATCACATATATTTATATACGGGCGGCTGCCAGTGGCGGCATCCTCTCGCCGCCCGCGAAGTGCCGATATCCGTTGGGAATTGCCTCATATCGGGTATTAATGGAACGGACGACCGCGAACGAGGGTGCCGGGGATCGAGACTGCCCGCACCAGCTTCCTGCGCGGGTGGTGGCGCTTCAGGCACCTCCTTGGAGCCGAAATACGGCTTACAGCCGGAAATCGGGCATCAATATCTCTGTTATTGTTCCCGCCTTCGCCAAATATAGAAATTAGAATTTGAATTGCGGTATATTTTGGCTTCTATAACTTGGCGGGAGAAGCCGTGCGCCATCGGTGAGAACGGGGTCAGCCCGCCGACTGCGCCGGCACGAGTTCCTCGTCCAGTCCGGCCCGAGAGTAACGATCTGGAGGTACGTAGCCGAACCCGATCGGCCGCCGGTGATGGGGCCTGCGAATCACTCAGACGATTCCCGATCTGCGAGGTACTCGCGAAGGTGATCCCGGCTCCGTCGAATTCGATCCGCGACCGGCCCCGGCGCTTCCTCGGCCGCCAGCTCGTCGAGTTTGGTGGCCAGTTCCTCGATGCGATCGAGCTTCGGCGGAACGTCGTCGTCGAGTCGTTCCTCGCGGATGCCGGCCTGCACCGAGTCGACGTGGTCCTGGACGGGTTCGTCGGCGGCCTCGCTCGCGCGGGTGAGCTGGCGCTGGGCTCGATCGAGGTCGGTTTCGGTCTCCAGGTCGTGCGCGTCCGGCTCGCTCGAGTCGGCTCGTTCTGTCGAGTCGCCCGACCCGCCCGGATCGTCCGCCTTCTCGCGCGTCGATTCGACGTCCGTCCCCGTATCACGGTCGGAGGCTCGCGATCGTCCCGGGTCGGCCTCGTCCGTCGCTCGATCGGCGTCGACGGGAACGCCGGCGGCGGTGGCCCCGGCGCCGATATCGCGCTCGGTGAGGCCCTCGTCGGCGTCCCCGAGGGCGCCGTCACCGTCGCGGAGTTCGTCGCCGTCGTCGACCTGCTCTCGGAGGCGGACGGCATCGTCGGTGACCGTCTCGACGGCGTCCGGCGCGATGGGGACCGCTTCCGATTCGTCGCCGCGCCAGCCGAGGGCGGCTCTGATCGAGTCCGTCAGGTCGGGATCCGCTTCGACGTACGGCGTGTCGCCCTCGACGGCGACGATGTAGCCGATCGCCGTGCCGCCCGGATCCTCGACGCGCTTGCCGACGTCGTCCTCGGATAGCTGGTGGACCATGCGTTGAGGGTGCGCCGCTGCGCTGGAAACCGGTGCTGCCTGCAGTGTCCGGAGCGAGGTGGCCGCTCCTCGACCGGCCGCCGGGCTCGCGAGGGCGGTTCCGTCGTCCGCGAGGAACGGGATCGAGCGATCCGCTCGCTCGAATGCAAGTCTCCCCATTACCAGCCCCGCCGCCGTACTCCCGCTATGGCTCGCGAGGACGTCGCGGAGTTCTCTATCCAGTCCGTCCAGGTGCTCGCGGCGGACGGCACGGTCGACGAATCGATGGTTCCCGAGTTGACCGACGAGGGGTTGCTGGACCTGTACGAGGGGATGAAGCGCTCGCGCCGGCTCGACGAGCGCGCGATCTCGCTGCAGCGTCGCGGCGAACTCGGCACGTACGCCCCCGCGATCGGGCAGGAGGCGGCCCAGGTGGGCAGCGCGTTCGCCATGGCCGAGGGGGACTGGATCGTCCCCTCCTTCCGCGAACAGCCGGCCTTGCTGGTCCGCGACACGCCGCCGGAAGCGATCCTCCAGTACGCGATGGGGATGGAGGAGGGCGCCGAGGTCCCGGGCGGCGAGGGTGCGCTGCCGCCGGCCATCCCCGTCGGCAGCCAGCCGCTGCACGCCGTCGGCGTCGGCTGGGGCGAGGCCCTCCAGGGCCTGGACGCCGTCGCGGTCACCTACTTCGGCGACGGTGCCACCAGCGAGGGCGACGTCTACGAGGCCCTCAACTTCGCGGGCGTCTACGACGCCCAGACCGTCTTCGTCTGCCAGAACAACCGCTACGCCATCTCGACGCGACTCGAGCACCAGACCGCCGCGGAGACGCTCGCCCAGAAGGCCGTCGCGGCGGGGATAGAGGGGATCCGCGTCGACGGCAACGACGTGCTGGGCGTCTACCGCGTGGCGAAGGCGGCGATCGAGCAGGCGCGCCACGGCGACCCGCTCCTGATCGAGGCGCTGACCTACCGGCGCTCGATGCACACGACCTCCGACGACCCCAGCGTCTACCGCGAGGCCGAGGAGGAATCGGAGTGGGAGGCGCGCGACCCGATCGTCCGCTTCCAGCTGTACCTCGAGGAACGCGGGATCCTCGACGACGAAACCGAGTCGGCGATCGACGAGCGGATCGAGACCGAGATCGCAGACGCGATCGATCGGGCGCGGGCGGCGCGCGAGGAGATCGACCCGGCGGACATGTTCCGCTACGTCTACGACGATCCGCCGCCCGAACTCGAGGCCCAGCGGGCGGCGTTCGAGCGGCGGATCGAGGCGGACGAGCGGGCAACGGAGGCCGAAGCGCGAGGGAACGAGGCTGGCGAGCGGAGCGGCGAGTCGTCCGGGCGAACGAACGAGGCGGACGGGCGCGGGGGTGAGCGGGGTGGCTGAGCGCCTCCGGATGGTCGAGGCGGTTCGCGAGACGCTGCGCGCGGAACTGGAGCGGGACGACGCCGTCCTCGTCTACGGCGAGGACGTCGGCCGGGCGGGCGGCGTCTTTCGCGCGACGGAGGGACTGATCGAGGACCATCCGGACCGCGTGTTCGACGCCCCGGTCGCGGAGGCGGGCATCGTCGGCGTGGGCGTCGGGCTCGCCGCGACGGGGTTGCGCCCCGTCCCGGAGATCCAGTTCCAGAGCTTCCTCTACCAGGGCTTTCACCAGCTCGCCCAGCACGTCGCCCGCATCCGGAGTCGCTCGCGCGGGACGATCTCCTGTCCCATGACGATCCGCACGCCGTACGGCGGCGGCATCCACGCGCTCGAACTGCACTCCGAGAGCTTCGAGGCGGGGTTCGCCCACGTGCCCGGCCTCCAGGTCGTCTTCCCCGCCTCACCGGCCGAGACGGCGGGGCTGCTGCGGAGCGCGATCCGCGACCCGGACCCGGTCGTGTTCATGGAACCCACGCGGCTGTACCGCTCGGTCCGCGAGGACGTGCCCGACGACCACGAGATCCCCCTCGGCGAGGCGCGCGTGGTCGAGCCGGGCGAGGACGTCACGGTCGTCGCCTGGGGATCGATGCTCCGCGAGACGCTCGACGCGGTCGACGAGATCGACGCCGACGTCGAGGTGGTCGACCCCCGGACGCTCTACCCACTCGATACCGAGACGATCGTCGCGTCCGTCCGCGATACCGGCCGCTGCGTCGTCGTCCACGAGGCGCCGAAAACCGCCGGGATGGCGGGCGAGATCATCGCGCGAATCAACGAGGAGGCCTTTTACTACCTCGAGGCGCCGGTCGAGCGGGTGACCGGCTACGACGTGCCGGTGCCGCTGTTCGCCCGCGAGGACGCCTATCTGCCCGACGCAGACCGGATCGAGGCGGGAATCCGGCGCGCGCTCGGCGACGAATGAGTGCACCACGATCGTCGCCGGGATCCGTCGCGACCGTCGTCAGAACCCGCCACGACGACCGTCAGTCACCGCCGTCGGGATCCGCGGAGCGACCGTCGTCAGTCACCGCCGTCGGGATCCGCGGAGCGACCGTCGACCCCGCCCGACGGATCGTAAGTCCAGACGGTCTCGCCGTTCGATCCCCGTCCCCGCTCGACGCCGGGGACGGAGTCGAGGAGAGCGGCCAGCCTGTCCGTGCGATCGTCGCTCGCGGCCGCCGGCGCCGCGGCGTCGACGCCTTCGTCGTCGAGTCCCTCGAGGAGTTCCACCGTCGTCGCCCGTCCGCGCTCGAAGAGGACGGCGAACGCCGCTCGCGCCGGCGCTCGCACGTCGTCTTCTTCCGGTCGCTCGTCCCCGCCGCTCTCGCCCTGTCGAACGTCGTCCGGCCTCGCGCGCTCGATCGCGTGGCGAGCGCTCGCGAACGGCGGCGGCGCGCCCATCGGATCCGCGACCGCGCGGCCGTCCCGGTCGTCGGGCTCGACCGCCGCGGTCCCGTCGTACGTCCACGACTCGGTCCCGTCGATCGGGTCGTCGGGCCGCGCGCGAACGTCGGGCAGGGCCGCCAGTCGATCGCGAACGCAGTCGTCCCACCAGCGGTCGGCCGACCCGTAGCCGGCCGGTACCTCGCTGTAGGTGGCGTCGACGATCTCGGCGGTCGTGGCTTCCTCCCAGTAGCGCAGAAAGGAGAAGGCGCTCCGGACGGCCGACGCCTCGTCCGGCCGAAGGTCGAATCCCTCGATCGCCTGCTCGACGGCGTCTGGCGTGTCGATGCGGTAGTCGCGCGCGCCGACCGGCGTCGCCTCGAGGACGCGGCGGCCGTTTTCGGTGAGTTCGTAGGCGCCGTCGACGCCCGGATCGTCGGCCGCCTCGTCGCCTTCGGCGGCGACGCGGCGGACGAGCGCGTTGTCGACCAGCTGCGCCAGGCGATCGTCGATGGCCTCCCTATCGGCGTCGAGTTCGGTTTCGAGCGCGTCGGCCGTCACTCGCCGCTCCGCGATCGCTTCGAGCGTCGCCCGGCCGAGCTCGTCCAGCGTGTTCGACCCCACGGGTCCTATGCCGCGGCGAACGCACTTAATTCGAACCGGGCGGCCGCACTCGATCGACGTTGGCTACTCGATCCAGACCGTCTTCCGGTTGACGAACTCTTTGATGCCGGCGCCGGCGAGTTCGCGACCGTAGCCCGAGTCCTTGACGCCGCCGAAGGGCACCCGCGGATCGGACTTGGTGAGCTGGTTGACGTACGTGCAGCCGGCGTCGATCCGCGCGGCGACCCGCTCGCCGCGGTCGCGATCCTCGGTCCAGATCGAGGCGCCGAGGCCGAATCGGGTGTCGTTGGCTTTCTCGATCGCCTCGTCCTCGCTCTCGACCGCGAAGACGGCCGCGACGGGACCGAACAGTTCTTCCGAGTCGGCCGGGCAGCCCGGCGGGACGTCGGTCAACACCGTCGGCGGGTAGAACGCGCCCTCGCGGTCGAGCGGTTCGCCGCCCGTCAGCACCGTCGCGCCCGCCTCGACGCTGGCCTCGACCTGCTCGTGGAGGTCCTCGAGGAGGTCCTGGCGGGCCTGCGGGCCGACCTGCGTTTCCTCGTCCGTCGGGTCGCCGACGGTGAGCGACTCGACTTCCTCGAGGAAGTGCTCGAGGAATTCGTCGTACACGGCCTCCTGGACGATGAATCGCTTGGCCGCGATGCAGGACTGGCCGCCGTTCAAGTTGCGCGCCCACGCCCCGGTCTCGGCCGCGTCCTTGAGGTCCGCGTCGTCGAGGACGACGAAGGGGTCGCTGCCTCCGAGTTCGAGGACGGTCTTTTTCAGTTGCTCGCCGGCCGTCGAGGCGACCGCGCGGCCGGCCGGGCCGCTGCCGGTAAGCGTCGCGGCGCGCACCCGCTCGTCCTCGAGGATGTCGTCGACGAGGTCCGAGGGGATCAACAGCGACTGGAAGACGTCGTCGGGGTAGCCCGCCTCGCGGAATATCACCTCGATCGCCAGCGCGCAGCCGGGGACGTTCGAGGCGTGCTTCAGGAGGCCGACGTTGCCCGCGGTCACATACGGCGCGGCGAAGCGAAACACCTGCCAGAACGGGAAGTTCCACGGCATCACCGCCAGGACGGGCCCCAGCGGGTCGAAGCGGGTCTTGACCGTCGTCCCTGGCGGGCTCGGGTGGTGGTCCTCGGCGAGGTAGACGTCCGCGTACTCGGCGTAGTGATCGCAGGCCCACGCGCACTTCTCGACCTCGCTCTCGGCCTGCGTGATCGGCTTGCCCATCTCCCGGGTCATGATCTCGGCCCACTCGCGCTTGCGATCGCGAAGCACGTCGCCCGCGCTCGCGAGCAACTCCTGACGCTCGCGCATCGGAACCTCGCGCCACGTCTCGAAGGCCTCGCTGGCCCGCGAGAGGGCGTCCTCGACGTCGTCGGCCGAATCGTCCTCGTACGTGTCGGTGCGCTCGTTCGTCGACGGATCGATGACCTCCATACGTCGCCGTTCGACGGGCGGGTAAATTAGTGTACCTTCGACCGACGGGTTCGAATTGCCAGCAGCGAAGTGCTGCCTCGGCGGCCGTGCCGACGGCCCGACGACGTCGCGAGCGGAACGGACCGCGACGGTTCGACCGCCGGCCGCGATCACTGCCCGCGCCGGTCGTAGACCGCCGTCGGCCGCGGGTCGGCCGCTCGACGGCGGGAGCGAATCGCGATAGCGCTGGCGGCGCTCGTCAGGAACGCGATCGCACCGGCGACGAGGATCAGCCACTCGCCTATCGCGGTGCTGTCAGCGCCGAGAAGGGCGACGGCGACGACGAGCCAGCCCGCGAGGATCGCGGCGAGCGTCGCGACGCCGACGCTGCCCAGCTCCCCGTTCGACTGGCGATACGCGTTGTACGCGCCCGCGGCGAGCAGTCCCGCGCCGACGATGCCGAGCGAGGCGGCCCAGCCGGGGTCGACGTCGACGCCGAGGGCCAATCCGACGAGGAACGCGCCGAGCAGAGCGACGACGACGGAGGGCGAGCGCCCCGCCCCGCCGGGGTTCGGACGGTGCTCGATGGAATCGTCGCGCGTGACGGCGTCGCCGTTCCGCCGGCGCTCGTCGTGCGGTTCGCTCGGATCGTGCTCGTCCCAATCCCGGTCGTCGGCGCGATGTCCGCTCATCCGTGCCCCTCGTCGATCGTTCGCCGCTGGTCGCGCCGACGTCCGATCCGATGCGGGTGCTCCCCGGCCGACGCCGAGCGGTCGCGTTCCCCGTTCATCCCGGACCGCCGGCCGCCCGCGCGGCGTGGACGGGCGCGGCCGGAGCGGGCGACGATTCGCCGGGTCGGCCCGGTCGCGAACGCTGCGTTCGTCCCGGACGCGGTATCGGTGCGGCGCATCGGTATCGAACCGACGCCCGGCGGCCCCAAAACGGTTCGCCAGCGTCAGGGCTGAGAGTTCCGTATCCACGCTTTTCAGGACCGTTGTGTAGTCAACCCGTCCCCACATACTTCGTGTGCGACGGATGAAACGTTTATCCTCCACTTCGATGTCGGTGGAGTGGATGTACTATCACGAACCCGAACTCCAGTACGAGGTCACCGTCGAGGAGCCGGATCCGCACTTCGCCTCGCTGCTCCAGCAGGCGATCGGCGGCGTCGAGGGCGAGATGCGCGTCGCGTTGCAGTACATGTTTCAGTCCTGGTCGATCCCGGCGACGCACGAGCCGTATCGAAACCTCCTGATGGAGACCGCGACGGAGGAACTCGGCCACATCGAGATGCTCGCCTCGGCCGTCACGAAGAACCTGCGGGGGTCGCCGAAGTCGCCCGACGAGGATATCGAAGCCGCCAGGTCCGCGACCGAACAGAATCCCCGGCAGTTCCTCTCGGCGGGGGAGTCGGCGATGCCGGTCGACAGCAACGGCGTCCCGTTCACCGGCGGCTACATCGTCGCGTCGGGCAATCTCGCCGGCGATCTCTACGCGAACGTGATGGCGGAGGCGACCGGCCGCACCCTGGCGACGCGACTCTGGGAGTACACCGACGACCCCGGCATGAAGGACATGCTCTCGTACCTCATCGCCCGAGATACGATGCACCAGAACCAGTGGCTCGCCGCGCTGGAGTCGCTCGACGACCCGGTGCCGGTTCCCGGGAGCTTTCCGCAGAGCGAGGAGAACCAGGAGGTCAACTACTCCTTCATGTCGACCCGACGGAATCCGCGGGAGGACCCGGAACAACCCTGGACGACGGGGTCCTCGCCCGACGGGAAGGGCGAGTTCTCCTTCCTGGCCGAGCAACCGGGCGGCAACGAGGTCGTCGCCCCGGACCCGGACTCGGTGACCCACGACGAACCCGAAGGGTGAGACCGGGCCGCGGTGCGCTCCACTCCGAACCGAGGGGGCCGGTGTGCGGATCCCGTCGCGCACCTAATCACGCCGGGCCCTGGTACTTCCCGCCTCGCGATGGTACCGTCACCGATGACCGCCACATCACCGCCCGTCTACGAGGTCGCCGTGGTCGGCGGCGGCCCGGCCGGCCTTACGACGGCGCTCTACACCACGCGACTCGGCCACCGAACCGCCCTGTTCGAACGCGAGGGCGGCCGCCACGCCGCGGTCGATCACGTCCACAACCTCCTCGGCGTCTCCGAGGCGGTCTCCGGCCAGGAACTCGCCGACCACGGCATCGATCAGCTCGAGGCCTACGGCGGCGACGTCCACCTCGACAGCGTCGAGCACGTCGAGCGGATCGCCGCGACCGCGGACGGTCCTCGCGGCGGCGACCGCGGGGAGGGACGCGGTGGGACCGCGGTCGGAGACGCCGCCGGCGGTCGCGACGGCCGCTCGTTTCGACTCGAGGCGACGCACGCCACGGTCCACGCCGACTGCGTCGTGCTGGCGACCGGGTTCTCGGATCGCGGCCCCGACGTCGCCCACCTCGAGCGCTACACCGGACGCGGCCTGTACTACTGTCTGCACTGCGACGCCTACGACCTGGGCGACGGCTCGGTCTACGTCCTCGGCCACGACGACCGCGCGGCCCACGTCGCGATGCTCATGCTGCACTTCACCGACGACGTCGACCTCCTGCTCGACGATCGGGGACCGGACTGGAGCGAGGAGACCGCCGCCCAGCTGCGCGCCCACCCGGTCGAGCGGGTCGACACCGAGGTCGTCTCCGCCTACCCCGACCACGCGGACGACTCGCGACTCGGCGGCCTCGCCTTCGGCGACGGAACCGAGCGCGATTACCTCGGCGGCTTCGCGATGTACGGTAGCGAATACAACGCGACCCTCGCCGAGGATCTCGGCTGCGAACTCGCCGACGACGGCGCGGTGGCGGTCGACGAGGACCGGCGAACGAGCGTCGACGGCGTCTACGCGGTGGGAGATCTCACCCACGGCCAGAACCAGACGCCGATCGCGATGGGCGACGGCGCCTACGCCGGTCTGGCGATCCACGAGGCGTTGCGGTCGTTTCCGAAGTCGCTCGACGATCTCGGCGAGGACGAGGCGTCCGAGACCGCGGCCGGTTCGACGCCCGGCGCGCTCGACGTTCCCGGGGCCGACCCGGCGATGCGGGCCCGGATGCGACGAGTCCGCGATCGGGAGACGCTCCCGGGCCTGCGTACCCCGGATCCGAACCGGTAGGGTCGGCGATCGAGGGCCCCTCGGTCGGTGCGGGCGTCCGGTCGGCGGTCGCATCCGGTCGCGTCCGATCGACGCGACCGCCGGAGCGTGAGCCAGGTGCGACCGCCGGAGCACGATTCCGGAGGCGACGCCGTTCGATCCGACGGCCACGTGCGACGACGGCGACGTTGGATTCGCGACGCCGTGCACTCAGGGCGCAAAGACCGGCCGCACGCACCCGTCCGCCTTGTGTTTGAACATGTCGTACCCCTGCGGCGCCTCCTCGAGCGAGAACTCGTGGGTGGCGAGGTAGGAGGGATCGAGGTCGCCCGCGACGGCGTGTTCGATCAGCTCCGGCACGTAGCGCTGGCCGTGTTGCTGAGCCGTGCGGACGGTGAGGCCCTTGTTCATGACGACGCCGAGCGGGAACTTGTCCATCACGCCGTAGACGCCCAGGATCGCGAGGGTACCGCCCTTGCGACACGCCCTGATCGCCTGCCGGAGCGCCTCGCCGCGGTCGGTGTGCAGCCGCAGCCGCTGCTTCGCGCGGTCGTAGGCGTGGGACAGGCCGGAGCCGTGAGCTTCCATCCCGACGGCGTCGATGCAGGCGTCGGGCCCGCGGCCGCCGGTCATCGACTTGAGCGCGTCGACGACGCCGTCGACGTCGGTGTAGTCGATCGTCTCGGAACCGGCCTCGTTCCGGGCGAGTCGCAGGCGTTCGGGGAGTCGATCGATCCCGATCACCTGCTCGGCGCCCATGAGCGCGGCGCTGTGCTGGGCCATCAGCCCGACGCCGCCGCAGCCCCAGACGGCGACCGTGTCGCCGTCCTCGATGTCACAGAAGTCGGCGCCCATGTAGCCCGTCGCCCAGGCGTCGGAGGCGAACAGCGCCTGCTCGTCGTCCAGCTCGTCGGGCACGTGAAAGCAGTTCTCGTCGCCGTGGGGCACGCGGACGTACTCGGCGTGCGAACCCGCGTAGCCGCCGAAGGCGTGGGTGTAGCCGTAGATGCCGGCGGTCGGATAGCCGAGGAGTGGCTCCTGCAACCCCGGATTCGGGTTCGTGTTGTCACAGAGCGACCACTTGTCGTCGCCGCAGAACTGACAGGCGCCGCAGCCGACGAACGACGGGACGACCACGCGGTCGCCCGCGCCGATCGTCTCGACGTCCGGACCGGTCTCCCTGACCACGCCCATGAACTCGTGACCGATCACGTCCCCCTCGCGCATCGTTGGGAGGTAGCCGTCGACGAAGTGCAGGTCCGAGCCGCAGGCGGTGGTCTTGGTCACCTCGACGACCACGTCCCGCGGGTTGGTGAGTTCGGGTTCGGGGACGTCGTTCACCCGCAGGTCGTTCGCGCCGTGCCAGCAGAGCGCGCGCATGCTCATACCAGATCACCCCGACCGCGCGCGGAGACGTTGCCATCGAGCGTGGGGATCTCGCCCGTCTCCGCGAGGCTCTTCAATCGATAGAGAGCCGTGCTCGCGAGCACGTCGCGAGCGAGGAGCCGGTCGACCACCGCCGTTCCGAGCCGACCGCCGGGCGGGTCGAGCCACAGCCGCAGGGTCACCTCGGTTCCCCGGTCGGCCGGTGCCTCCTGGAACGTCAGGGAGTACTCGACCGGCAGGACGGAGCCGTCGGTCGACCGCCATCGACTGAACGAACCCGGCTGCTCGGCGAGGAGTTCCAGCTCCCAGGTGGCGGTCAGCGCTCGCGGGCCGGTGACGGTCCACCGGAGCCAGTCGGGGTCGCCGTCGATCGGCTCGACGGACGCGACCGGACCGACGAGGCGGTCGATCGTCTCCGGATCGTCGACGAGCGCCGCGAGTTCGTCGGCCGACTCGTCGATCGTGATCGAGCGTTCGATGCCCGGTCGATCGGTCGCGGCGCGGAAATCGTGCGACCGTGCTCTCTCGAGCCCCGTTTCTCCGGCCGTCGCGTCCTCGATCGCCGTCGATTCGGACGTCGCGAGCGCCCGGTAGATGGCGTAGCCGCCGACGCCGGCGGTCAGCGCGCCGCCGAGCGACCGCCGCTGCAGGCCGCGAGCCAGCAGGATCCCCCCGACGGCGGCCAGCCCGGCACGCGTGGGCAGGGATCGGGCGTCGCCGATTTCGGTGGCGGCGTCGCGAATCCGATCGATGGTGTCGGTCGCCGCGTCCGTACGGTAGAAACTCACACGCCTACTGCCGACGAACGCGCCGTTCGTCGTTCGGGTTGCACGTGCCTGCGGACGGCCGGATGGACGTACGAGCGCTTGACGAGTCGCGTCGAATCGTCGACGAGTCGCCGGTGTCGCATTCCCGCTCGCTCGACGCTGGCGTCGGGGCCGAGTGCGGATCGCGCGATCGACGACGGTCCGACGCGTATCGGGTCAGGCGCCCCGGGACGTGCCGGTCGCCATCGAGTCCGCCTCGTCCACGGCGCCGCGGGATCCGTAGGCGACGGCGATCATCGAGAGACCGGTCGACACCAGACTCAGACCGACCACGAACCCGACGAACCAGAGCGCGTCGACCGGGAAGCCGATCCAGAGCAAGGCCGCGAGGGCGACCGAGAGAACGCCGCTCGCGGCGATCCACCCGCGCCCGGTCCCTGCCGGTAGCCGCGCGCTCGCGGCCAGTTCCGCGAGGCCGTCGACGAGCAGGTACGCGATAGCTGCGAGCGTCAGGCTCAGCAGGCCGACAACCGGGTTCGCGAGGATGAGGGCGCCGGCGAGGATGGAGACGATCGCGAGCGTCGCCTGCCAGAGCGAACCCGCCCAGCCGTCGATCGTGACGACGTGTCCCGCGTGGACGACGCCGCCGACGAGCAGGGCCGCGCCCGCGACGTACGCGATCGCGATACCCGTCCCGACGGGGAGGAGGATCGCGACGATCCCGAGAACGACCACGAGAATGCCGGCGATTCGAAGCGTCCGCCAGGCGGACGCCCCAGTATCGATTTCGTTCGAGGAATATGCGTTCATTGCTACCACATACCAATGCACGTCGTCAACAGACGTAAACCCCTCCTGTCCCGTACCGAATCGCGGCTGGCACATCGGACCCGGTCGTAAATCGGATCGGGCCGAGAGGTGCTGCACGTTATACGAAACTGATATGTTCAAATACCCACCTCGAACTCGGTCGATGGTATTGTATAATAGTGAACACATACTGCTAACTATCCGCCCCGATACTCTGGTCCAATGCAGATTCCGCCTTCGAACTCACTACCCGTACGAACGTTGCTATTGTAATATATACGCCGGCGAAATCGAACATATCCTGTGTTCAATGTACATACAGCCCCGTTTTCAAAACTAAATCGCGTTCACGAACGCTATTGGCCCGCAATACGGTAGTTTTGACCCATATTCCGGGCGACTCTGTCCCGAACCCCTCGGGGACATTAGTGTATAATTCTCACAATACCATGATGGAGTGAAACTGATTACTGTACTGTCACACTCTCGAAGATCGGCTCTTTCCGGACGGTCGGTTCCGTCGGGGAGACACCGATCGTCGTCTCGATCTTCCCGCCCGCCGCTCTCGATCAGATGACGCCCTCGGCCTCGAGCCGGGCGATCTCCTCGGCCGAGTAGCCGAGCCTGGTGAGGAGGTCGACGTTGTCGGCACCGAGGTCGGGCATCGCCTCGCGTTTCACCGAAGCATCGCCGAAGTCGATCGGGTTGTCGACGACCTTGATCTCGTTCTCGCCCGCCTGGACCGTCTTGATGAGGTCCAGGTGGTCCGTCTGCGGATGCTCCAGTACCTCGTCGATCCGGTTGACGTCGCCCCAGGGAATCCCGGCGTCCTGGAGGCGCTCGGCCCAGTAATCCCGGTCCTGGGTGGCGATCTCGGATTCGACGATGGACTCGAACGTCTCGCGGTGTTCGATGCGCTTCTCGTTGGTCTCGAATCGCTCGTCCGCGAGCAGGGCCGGTCGCTCGATCACGTCCCGGCAGAAGAGCTCGAAGTGATCCTCGCTGAGGACGGCGAAGTTCACGTAGGCGCCGTCGGCCGTCTCGTGGGGGCCGTACGGGGTCAACAAGTGGTGGCGCATCCCGACGCGTTCGGGGATCTCGCCCTCGTGCCAGTACTTGTGCGGGAAGTAGCCGAGCCAGGACAGCATGCCGCCGAACATGGTCACGTCGAGTTCCTGTCCCTCGCCAGTCCGGGCGCGCTGGAAGAGCGCCGTGACCGTCCCGATGGTCGCGTACATCGCGGCGTTGATGTCGCAGATCGACAGCGGGATCTTCGCCGGCGCGTCCGGACTGCCGTTCGAGAGGATCAGCCCGGTCTCGCCCTGCATCACCATGTCGTAGGCCTTGCGGTCGCGGTACGGACCGGAGCGGCCGTAGCCCGAGATGTTGACGTAGATCAGGTCGTCCTGCGCATCGTCGCGTCGCTCGTCGTCGCGCAGCGACTCGTAGTCGAAGCCGAGCCGCTCGACCGCGCCGGGGGCGAAGTTCTGGACGACGACGTCGGCGTCGGCCGCCAGGTCGCGGAAGATGTCCTGGCCCTCGTCGCTCTTCAAGTCGAGCGTCAGGCTGCGCTTGTTCCGGTTGACCCAGACGTGCGCCGAGGACTCGCCGTGGACGGCGTTGTCCCAGTGGCGGCTGTTGTCGCCGACGCCCGGGCGTTCGACCTTGACGACCTCGGCGCCGAGGTCGCCGAGCTGGCGGGTACACAGCGGGGCCGAGACGCCGCTTTCGAGCGCCAGGACCCGGATACCCTCGAGCGGGTGCATCTCAGTAGGACCTCGGCAGGTCGAGGACGTGCTCCCCGATGTAGTTCTTGATCATCTCGTCGGAGATCGGCGCGATGTGGGCGAGGCGAGCCTCGCGGTAGTAGCGCTCGACGTCGTACTCGGTCGCGACGCCGTAGCCGCCGTGGGTCTGGACGGCGTGGTCGGCCGCCTTCGACGCGGCCTCGCGGGCCATGTAGACGGCGATGTTGGCCGCCTCGCCGACGTCGCGGCCGTCCTTGAAAGCGCGTGCGGCCTGGTAGACCAGGTTGCGCGCGCTCGTCGTCCGGGCGTGGGCGTCGGCCAGCGGGTGCTGGATCGCCTGGTTGGCACCGATGGGCCGGTCGAACACCTCGCGCTCGTTGGCGTACTGGACCGCGCGCTCGATCGCGACGCGGGCGAGCCCGACCGCTTCGGCCGCGATGACGACGCGCTCCTCGTTGAGGCCGTCCATCACCTGGTAGAAGCCGTCGTCGACCTCCCCGATGACGTTTGCTTCGGGCACTTCGAGGTCCTCGAACCAGATCTCGTAGGAGGGAACCGCACGTCGAATGCTCTTTTCGATCTTCTGGGTGTCGACCGCGCCCTGGTCGAGCGCGTCCTCGATGTCGACGAGGAAGAGGGTGAGCCCCTCGGTCTTCTTCTCGACCTCGTCGATCGGGGTCGTTCGCGCGACGAGGACCATGTAGTCGGAGGCGTAAAAGCGAGAGCACCAGGTCTTCTGCCCGTTAATGAGGTACCGATCGCCGTCCTTCTCGGCGTTGGTGGTGATCGCCGTCGACTCGTAGCCGGCGTCGGGCTCGGTGAGGCCGAAGCACTGGAGGTACTTCTCGCCGGAAGCCAGCTTCGGCAGGTAGGTCTCCTTCATCTCCTCGGAGCCGTAGTTCAGGATCGACCGCGGGACGAACATGGCGCCGTGACAGGCCATCGAGCCGCTGAAGCCGGCGCCGCTGGCGGCGATCTCCTCGAGGATCAGCGCCGCCTCGAGCGTATCGTAGCCGGTCCCGCCGTACGCCTCGGGGATGATGGTGCCGAGCCAGCCGTGCTCGGCGAGGTCCTCGACGAACTCCTCCGGGTACTCGGCGTCGCGGTCTTTGGCCTGCCAGTACTCGTCCTCGTAGGACGCACAGAGCTTCTGTATCTCCGACTGGATGAGCTGTTGCTCTCCACTGAACTCGAGCATATCCTCCACCTCGGAGGTAGCACCCATAAACATTGCGTCCACCACCCGGCCGGGCCGCCGGCGGTCGACTGGTGTCCGATTCGCTCCCGGGCCTTCCGACGGGCCGCCGAACCGGGTCCGACGGGCTCGACTAGCACCCGGCGACCGGAACCGATGTCGGCCGAATTCCGGTGGGGCCACCGGCCGGCCGAACTCACTCGTCGTCCGTCGACTCGGCGTGTTCGCGGGTGGGAACGAGCACCGAGCGGGTAAATTCGATCACGACGTCGCCGTGCTGGTTGAAGCCGGTCGTCTCCGTCTTCACGATGCCCTGGCCGGGTCGCGACTCGCTCTCGCGCTTCGAGACGACCTCGGATTCGGCCGAGAGCGTGTCGCCGTGAAAGACCGGGTTCGTCATGCGGACCTC
The DNA here is from genome assembly GCF_023093535.1 of Halovivax limisalsi. NCBI lineage: Archaea > Methanobacteriati > Methanobacteriota > Halobacteria > Halobacteriales > Natrialbaceae > Halovivax > Halovivax limisalsi. The sequence continues at coordinate 376,209 of NZ_CP095757.1, read as the reverse complement.
CTCCCAGCCGAGGTTGGCGACGGCCTGGTAGGAGACGTCGCTGACGGTCATGCCGAGCACGGTCGAGAGCGTCAGCGCGGAGTTGACCAGCTCCTGGCCCCACTCCGTCCCCGACGCGTACTCGTTGTCGAAGTGCAGCGGGTGCGTGTTCATCGTCAGGAGGGTGAACCAGTAGTTGTCGACGGCCGTGATCGTCCGGTTGGGACGGTGCTCGTAGACGTCGCCGATCTCGAACTCGTCGTAGAATCGGCCGTACTCCTCGCGGTATCGGTTCTCCCCGACCTCGCGGGTTTTGCGAACCATACGCTCACACGGGCGAGGACCGGCTTGAAGATTGTGATGCGGCGAACCGCCGAAAGTGCTTACCCGCTGGCTGCGAAGGGATCGCTATGGACATCACGGACCAGTTAGCCGCGTACTGCGCGTCGCTGACGGCGGCGGACCTGCCGGCCGAGACGGCCGTCCAGGCCAAGCGCGTCCTGCTCGACACGATGGGACTCGCGATCGGCGGGCGCCGGGCGAAGTCGACGCCCACGGTCATGGAGACGGTGCGCGAGTTGAACGGCGAGGGCGGCTCGACCACCGTCCTCGCGACCGGCGACCGGGTGACGCCCGACTACGGCGCGCTCGCGAACGCCGCGCTGGCCCACAGCCTCGACTTCGACGAGACCCACCGGGCGGGGTCGGTCCACGCCGCCGCGCCCGTGCTGGGAGCCACGCTCGCCGCCGCGGAGGAGACGAACGCCAGCGGGACGGACCTCCTGACGGCGTTCGTCGGCGGCTACGAGGTCACGGCGCGACTCGGGATGGCGCTCAACTCGGAGGCCCACTACGCGAAGGGGTTCCACGCGACGAGTACGTGCGGCGTCTTCGGCGCGGCCGCGGCCGCCGGGATGCTGCTGGACGGCTCCGCGGAGACGATCGGGCGGGCCTTCGGGATCGCCGGCAGTCAGGCCGCGGGCTCGTTGCAGTTCCTCGAGGACGGCTCCTGGAACAAGCGGCTCCACCCGGGCCTGGCCGCACACTCGGGCTACCTGGCGACGCGATTCGCCCGGAACGGCTTTCGCGCGACGACCAACCCCATCGAGGGCTCGCGCGGCTTCCTGCAGGCGTACTCCGACGATCCGCGGCCCGAACGGGCCCGCGACGGCCTCGGGGAGTCGTTCGAGATCGACCGGACGGGCCTGAAACCGTATCCCGTCTGTCGATTCCTCCACCCGCTGATCGACGGCGTGGTCGGGCTGGTCACCGAACACGACCTCCAGCCGGCCGACGTGACCGCCGTCCGCGTCGAACTCTCCTCCTCGGGCGAACTGCTCGTCGGGAACCCGTCCAAACCGATCCCCGAGACGGTCGTCGACGGCCAGTTCAGCCTCCCGTTCGTCACCATGCTCGCGATCACCCGGGGCGAGGTGACGGTCGATACCCTCTTCGACGCGATCGACGGCGAGTTCACCGCGGAGGAGAAGCGGCTCGTGGCCGCGACCGAGTCGTCGGCCGCCGACTGGGCCGACGACCTGTACCCCGACCAGTGGGCGATCGAGGTCGAGATCGAGACGACCGACTCCACGGTGTCGAAGCGAGTCCTCGACGCGAAGGGCGATCCCGAGACGCCGCTGTCCTGGGACGACGTCGAGGCGAAGTACGACCGGCTCGTCACGCCCGTCGTCGGCGAGAGCGCCGGTGAAACGCTTCGCGCTCGCATCCGGTCGATCGAATCGTTCGACACCGAGGAACTGCTCGCGCCGATCGCGGGCGACGGCTGAGCCGGCTGGCCGGGGACCGACGACAGAACCCTTAGGTCCGTGCCGACCGACCGGTCGGTATGGCGAATCCACCGACGGACGGGCTGGACGAGATCGATCGCATCATCCTCGGGATCCTCTCCGAAGATCCGCGGACGCCGTACTCGGACATCTCCGAGCGACTCGAACGCCGGGGCCACGAGATGAGCGGCGAGGGGATCCGATACCGGGTGCAGAACCTGTTCGAGTCCACCTCGACGTTCTTCATGCTCGATCCGAACGTCCACGACTGGCACGTGCTGCGCCTCTCGATCACGGTCGACGATGCGCCCGACGCGAAAGCGTCCGTCAAGGAGACCCTGAGCGAACTGCCCTACTGGTTCATCAGCTCCGGCGTCGGGTCGGTCGACATCTACGCCGTCCGACTGGCCGAATCGCTCGCCGACGTCGAGGAGAGCACCGACGCCGTGCGGGCGATCGAGGGCGTCGAGTCAGTCGACTTCTTCCTCGAAACCCGCCGCGAGACGGACATGCGCAAGTACTTCCCGACGTCCGAGAGCTGAGTCGCGAAACGGGCAGCTGCGTCGACCGACTCACCGTCGGTCCGAGTGCCAACCCGCTCCGGCCGTCGAACGACACTCGCCGGCGCATCGACCGGCCGCTCACCGTCGACTCGCCGACCCGACCGTCTCACCGCGGGGATGGCGCGATCGATCGTCGCGCACTCGGTCGTGACCGTCGAATTCTCGATCGGAGACGGATTCCCCATCGGAGACGAGCCATACGGACCGACGAGCCAACCGCTTCGACGGGCCCGGCGACCGAGCGCGAGCGGTCGTCCGCGTCCGTCGATCGGACGGAGTACCGTCTCGACCGGCGAATCATCGCCCTGAGCGATAGTTGTATATGGATTGAGCGAGCGTTCTTTCCCACGAGCATGCACGGACACGACAAAGTAATCGAGATTCTGCAAGCCGAGGGCGTCGACAATCTATTCACGTATATGTCCGAGGACAACATGAGCATGATGTCCGAGATCGCCGAGGGTGACGCGGACATCCGCCTCTACAAGAGCCGACACGAGCAAGGGGCCATCGCGATGTCGGACGGGTACGCACGCGCCACCGACTCGTTCGGCGTCAGCCTCGTCGGCCGGGGGCCGGCGATCGCCCAGGCCGGGACGGCGATGGTGACCGCCCGAAAGAAGGGCTCGAACGTCCTCGTGATGGTGCCCGAGCCGATGGGGTCGGCCGCCTACGATATCAAGGCCTTCGACCAGGAGGGCTACCTCACCTCGACGATCGGCGACGTGATTTCGGTCCGATCGCCGGAGGCGCTCGTCCCGAAGGTGCGCGAGGCGATTCGACGGGTGAAGATCGGCGACGGGCCCCTCGCGCTGCAGATCGCCTGGGACGTCCTCGACGGGCAGTTGCCCGAAACGGAAGCGGAGCGGACCGTCGAGGCGCGCGGAGCCGCGACCGGAGCGCCGGACGCCCGTCTCGACCCCGCCCCGGAGCGCATCGAAGAGGCCGTCGACATGTACGTCGAGTCGGACGCGTTCACGCCGCCGGTGATTCTGGCCGGTCGCGGGGCCGTCCGGGCCGACGCCAAGGAGGCGATCTACGACCTCGCCGAGCGGATGAGCGCGCTGCTGGTCACCTCGCTGCAGGCCAAGGACTACTTCGACGATCACCCGTACTACCTGGGATTCACCGGCAAGTGGGGCAGCGACCTGGCGAACACGCACGCCAACGAGAGCAAACTGCTCGTCGCGATCGGGGCGTCGCTGAATCCCTACACGATCGACAAGGGTCACGTCTTCGGCGACGAGACGGAAGTCATCCACGTCGACAGCGATCCGGGCGTCATCGGCGAACACGCCGATATCGACCTCGGGATTCAGGGCGACGCCAAACGCACCGTGAACCGACTGATCGAGGCGCTCGAGGAGATCGGCATCGACCGCGAGGGCGAGCTGTGGACCGATGACCTCCGGGAGCGGGCCGCGACCTTCGACCCGATGAACGACCGCGAGTTCCCGGAACGGCCCGACGCGATGGATCCGAGGGAGCTGGTGCGCACGCTCGACGAGGTGCTGCCCGCGGACCGCCAGATCACGATCGACGCGGGCCACTTCGCGCGCTGGGTCGCCGACGGAATCTCCGCGCCGCCCTCGAAGTTCCACTTCACGGCCGATTTCGCCTCGATCGGCCTCGGACTCCCCATCGGCCTCGGGACGGCCGTCGGCACCGCGGACGAGCAGTCGTTCGTCATCGCCGGCGACGGCGGCACCATGATGTCGATCCAGGAACTCGAAACCGCGGTCCGCCACGACGTCGACGTCACGGTCATCGTCATGGACGACAGCACGCTCAGCTCAGAGTACCACACCCTCGTCGCGCGCGGCGACGAACCCGAGGTCTCGCGGATCCCCTCGCCCTCCTTCAAAGACGTCGCCGAGGCGTTCGGCGCCGATGCGCATTCGGCGACGTCGATCGACGACGTGCGCGACCTCGCCGACGTCTTCGCCACGCCGCCGGACGGCCCGCGCGTCGTCGAATGTACCGTCAATCACCACGTCCGCCACCGGAGCAAGATCTAACGGCCGTCCCGCCCGCCCGGCTCGAAGTGAGACGACCGACGTACCGGCGTTGTCCCTCGGTGCGTCCGTTCGCCGCGATCGCGGCGTACCGCCGCGTTCCCGGTCTCGTGGTCCACCGTCGACTGCGTCGGTCGTCCCCCGACCGTTCGTCGGGGCCGCCCGCCGTCACTGCGGTCGAGCGTGCTTCGCTCGTGGAGACGAGCTGCGACAGCCGCCCACGGGCCTCAATGGACGCCCAGCGGACATGATCTGTGGCTCTGTAGCTCGGTACTGCAAAATCTCCACATCTCACCGTCCGGTCACCTGTAATAACGCCCTAAGGACGTTATTTCCTCTGGCTGAGTGCCGAGTTCCCACGTCGTGGTATGCCATCCCAGGTTCCCGCGTGACACGATCGAACGCCGGGAACCACGCCGGCGTATTGCCGGGCCGAGCGTACTCGACGCCTCGCACCCGAGCGGCGGGACTATCCGGAGTGCGAATACTTATGTGGAGCCCACCGGAGGCTCGACTGTATGCCTCCGAAGCCACTGGACGGGCTGTCCGTCCTCGAGTTAACGACGATGGTCGCCGGCCCGTACGCCGGGCAGATGCTCGGCGACCTCGGCGCGGACGTGGTCAAAATCGAGCGGCCGTCCGGCGGCGAACTCTCGCGCGGGATCGAACCGGACCTCGGCGGCGAGAGCTTCTACTACCTGACCCCGAACCGGAACAAGCGGAGTCTCGCGATGGACGTGACGAGCGAGGACGGCCGGGACGCCTTCCTCGACCTCGTCGAGGCGGCGGACGTCGTGCTGCTCAACTTCCCGCCGGCCTTCGCCGAGCGCTACGACCTGGATGACGATTCCCTCCGAGAGCGCAACGACGACCTCATCTACTGTTCGATCTCCGCGTTCGGCCACACGGGGCCCTACAGCGGGTACAACGGCGTCGACACCACCGTCCAGGCGCTGAGCGGAGCGATGTCGATGACGCGGACGGAAGAGACGCGGCCGATGCGCTCGGGCATGCCGTTCAACGACATCTACGCCTCGCTCTACGCCGTGCAGGGGATCTTGCTCGCCCTCCTCCACCGACGCGACACCGGCGAGGGCGACTTCGTCGACGTCTCGCTGCTCGACGCGAGCGTCGCCGGCCTCAGCACTCGCGCGACCTACAGCCTGGCGACGGCGGAACCGTACCCGCCCTTCGGCCGCCGGCACAACTACTTCGCGCCGGAAGGGGTCTTCGAGGCCGCCGACGGCGAGCTCCACCTCTCGATCGTCACGGACAGACACTGGCGGCGATTCTGCGACGTGGTCGGGGCGACCGACCTCCGCGAGGACGACCGGTTCGAGACGCTCGACGATCGGATCGAGAACAACGATGCCTGTTTCGAGGCGGTCGCCGCGACGATCGAGTCCCGCTCGCTCGAGTCGCTCATCGACGACTTGCGGGAGGCGGGCGTCCCCGCGGCGCCGATCAACGACACGCTCTCCGTCTTCGATGACGAGCAGGTCCAGGCCAGAGAGATGCGCCGAACGATGACGCACCCGGACGTCGGCGAGGTCGACACGCTCGGCTTCCCCGTCAAGTACGAGAACGCCGAGCAGTCGATCGACGCCCATCCGCCGCGACTCGGCGAACACTCGCGGGAGGTGCTACAGGCGGTCGGCTACGACGACGCGGAGATCGACGCGTTCGTCGAATCGGGTGTTCTCCGCGAACACGAGGAAGAGTAGCCGTGGTCCGAACTGTCGTTGTCCGGGTGATCTGATCCCGCAGACGCGATGCCGGTGCCCGTCCGGTGCGTGATACGATTTCTGACGCAGGCACGTCCTCGTTCAGGCGTCCTCGACCGGTTCGTCGATGTCGCCGTACTCCCGAACCTCGCGGTTGATTTCCGAGGTCCGGTTCTCGATGATGTTGTTGAGAACGGCGACGATGCCCTCCAGCGAGTCCCGGTTCATGCCGTCCACGGTGGCCGTCGGTCGCGTCGTGAGTCCGTCCGCGATTCCCGCCGTCATCCCCGCGTCGAGCATCCGGCGTTCGTCTGCGGGGGTGTGGAACGCGTCCGGGTCGCGTTCGAGGACGGCGATCATCGCGGCGACGCCGTACGCGCCGAGGTTCGACGACCCGCCGACGATCAACTCGTCCGTCTCGATGCGCGTACAGATCTCCTCGCCGGCGGGGATGTGCTCGACGACGGCGTCGCGGATCTTCGCCATCCCGATCTCGTTCCCGCCGTCGCCGAACCCGACCGTCAGGCGTCCCTCCTCGCGAGCCCGGTCGAACAGCGGCCCCAGCTTGGCGTGGTTCGCCGAGCGATCCGCGCCGATCAGGGACCGGACCGTGCCGTCGCGGGTGGGCCCCAGCTTCTCGACGGCGACGAGCGCCTGCGGATCGTGGCGGTCGAGGACGGCCGCCGCCTCCGATTCCGCCTCGTCGGCGTCCTCGGTGTATGGAACCACCGCCGCCGCGTGGTTGCGTTCGTAGAGCGTTTCGACCGAGACGGCGTCGAGGCCGATCGACCGGAGGACGGGTTTCATCGCGTCCGCGTTCCGTTCCTCGGTCGCGATCACCGGACGGACGCCGGCTGTCAGCGCCAGCGTTCGGGCCAGCGCGGCCGCCCCGTACGGCCCGTCAGTCTCGCCCCGCGGATACCACGGCGGGACGTTCGCCCCGTAGGTGATGAGGACGGTGTCGCCGGGCTCGACCGCGTCGAGCAGCGCCGTCGCGGCCGAGTACGTCATCGCCTCGTCGCCGAGCTCGCGGGCGGCCTCGTACAACGGGTGGACCGTCGGCAGGCCGTTCGGACGGGCTTCGATGCCGATCACCTGGTCGATGATCTCGCCGCTGGCGCTGTCGTCGAATGCCATGCCACTCGATTTCCCACCTCGGACGATAAACGTTGTCCCGGTCCGTGGGCCGTCGCGTTGCAGGCGCGTCGAGCACCGTGGCGGTTCGACGCGCCGGCGCCGCGAGTCGGCGTGTCGCTCAGAGCGTCGCCCGCGTCCGACCCCCGTCGACGGTGATCGTCTCGCCGTTGACGAACCCGGCCCGGGGCGAGCAGAGGAAGGCGATCGCGTTCCCGAGTTCGATCGGATCGCCGAGCCGGTCGAGGGGAATCGCCTCGGTTCGCTCGTCGATGTCGTCCTGCACGGTGTCGATCTCGCCGCGCTCGATCTTCTGTTCGGCCAGTTCGCGAATGCGGTCCGTCGCGTGGGCGCCGGGCAACACGGCGTTCGTCCGGACCGCCGGCGCCAGTTCCATCGAGAGCGTCTTCCCGAGTCCGACGACGCCCATTCGGACCGAATTCGACAGCGGATTGTTCGGGACGGCCTCTTCGACGGCTCGCGAGGCGATCATCGTGATGGTGCCGCCGTCGCGTTCGAGGTGCTCGGCGGCGGCCCACACGAGCCGAACCGCGCTCAGTACGAGCAGCTCGTAGGCTCCGATCCAGTCGGCCTCGGTGGTCCGGCGCACGGGCGCACTCGCCGGACCGCCGGCGTTCGTGATCAGGTGGTCGAGTCGCCCGAACGCCTCCACGGTCTCGTCGACGAGCCGATCGACGTCCTCGGCGACCGTGAGATCGGCCGGAACGCCGACGACGCGGCCGGGACCGACGTCCGCGAGCTCCGCGACCGTTTCGTCGATCGTCGCTTCGGTCCGCCCGTTGACGACGACGCCTGCGCCCTCTCGGGCCAGCGCCCGCGCCGTCGCCTTCCCCAGTCCGCGGCTCGACACGGCGACCAGTGCGACCGATCCTTCGAGTTCCAGATCCATGGCTGAACAGCACCAGCCCGGCCCATAATCGTTCTGCCGAGCGAGCAAGCGGCGGTCGGTACGGCGAACCGGCGACCGGGCGGTGGCCGGCGCAGCGGAACGGGCGTCGGCGCCCCTGTTCCGGACCGGGGCCGCGGATCGGCGTCGGCGACCGCGTTCTGTGCCCGAGGCCTGATCCGGGCGAGCGCCTCGATGTTCCGTACGAAACGCTTATTCCCCGACTCGCGCCAGGGTGTGCATGGACGAACTGACCCTGGACGACCTGCTCGAGAAGTACTACGCCGACTACGAGCCGACGGACTTGGTCCACCGCGACGATCCGCCGCTGCAACCTCTCACGTGGCGAGTCGAACCGCCGGGGAGCACGCGAGCGAAGCCGCTATTGCGCGGCGAGCGGATGCTCCTGCTGTACGCCGAACGCGACGCGGGATCCTACGACCCGCCGCACGTCCACCCCGATCACGAATCGCTCTCGTACCTGCTCGAGGGCGAGGTCGATGTCGAAATCGACGGCGAGACGTACGACGCGACGCCCGGCGCCGCGTACTATCACGGTCCCGGCGTCGTCCACTCGGCGCGGGCCCGGACCGACTGCGCCAAACTCGAGATCAAACACGTCCCCGAGGACCGGGTCGACTGAGTCGGGAGACTGGGTCCGGGGTATTCGTCGAGGGAGCGCTATTCGCCGGCGAGTCGCGACGGCAGGTCGACGTCGGCCTCGGCGGCGAGTCGTTCGACGGTCTCGGTCAGGTCGGCGGCTTCGAGGAGCGGCGTGCCGGATTCGATCGCGTCGTCGATCTCCCGCTCTCGCTGCCGTTTCGATTCGGCGGCGTCCGCGACCTCGCTCGCCCGTTCGTGGGGCACGACGGTGACCCCGTCGGCGTCGCCGACGACGACGTCGCCGGGATCGACCGACACGCCGCCGACGACGACGGGGACGTTGACCGATCCGAGTTCGTCCTTGGCCCCGCCGTGGTGGGAGACCGCCGGCGCGAACACCGGGAAGTCGGCCGCCGAAATCTCGGCGACGTCGCGCACGTTCCCGCCGGTGACGACCCCGGCCACGCCGCGTCGCATCGCGTTTTTCGTCGCCAGTTCGCCCCAGGTCGCGGCGGTCTGGGAGCGGGCCTCGATGACGAGGACGTCACCCGGCTCGGCGAACTCGGTACCGACGTGGATCATCAGGTTGTCGCCGGGCGGCAGCGAGACGGTGATGGCCTGGCCGCAGATCGGCCCGCCGGCCGTTCGAAGCGCCATCGGCGGCTCCATCGCACCGGTCTGGTCCATCGCCTCGTGCGCCACCGCCGCGCTGACCGACGCGAGGCGATCGAGCGTCGCCGACGCTAGCCGCGGAATCTCCGCCGTGATCGTGGGTGACATACCCTGTCGATGCCCGGTCGTGCCATTAAACCTGCCGACCGTGGCCCTGGAACGCTGGACGTCCTTCGGTCGATCCCGGAGCGCACCGATTCGCGTTGCGGCCCGACGGACCTCGACTTCTCACCTGGCCCGCCCGGCGACTGTCTCCGATGGTTTCTTCCGACAGGTGCGCGACCCACACGCCACCTCCGACTCCGTTGATTTAAGATAGATATAATTAGTCAAAAATATTGGTGGCGATAGTATTATATCCCCCGCCTTGCTTTGGAGGCACGTAGCATGCCTGAGTCAACGGTTCGCACACGACGGCGGTTCCTTACCGGCGCGGCTGCGGTCGGTGGGGTAACGCTCACGGCGGGATGTACCGAAATCCTCGGCGGTGACGACGGCGGTGAGGGGGCTGCGGCTGGCGAGGATTTCTCCGACCTCGAGTCGATGGAGGCCACGATCGCCCATCCGGCCCCGCCCGGGCTCAACCGGGATCATCGGTACGCCCTTAGCTTCAAGAATTACGTGGAGAACGCGACCGACGGGCAGTTCAGCGTCGAGATCGCGGCCGGCGGCGAGTTGGGTAACGAGACCGAGGTGATGGAGCAGGTCCTCGACGGCGTCATCGAGTTCAACAACACGACCGGCCAGGTGTTCGCGCCGTTCAACCCGAACGTCATCGCCTGGACGATCCCCTACGCGTTCGACGACATGGAGACGCTCCTGTACGCCATCGACAACCAGTGGCAGGAGGAGTTCGATCGGAACCTCCGGGAGAACACCAACGCGATGTTGATGGGGCCGGTCTACGACGGCGGCGGCTTCCAGGTCTGGAGCGCCAACTCGCGCGTCGCCTCGGCGTCCGACTTCGAGGGGATGAGCTTCCGGACGATGGCCTCTCCCTCCCATCAGGCCCTCACCGAGGAACTCGGCGCCACCTCGGAAGTGATGTCCTGGACGGAACTCTACGAGGCGCTCGACACCGGCGTGATCTCTGGCCAGAAGAACCCGATCGCGACGTTCGTGCTCGGCAACCTCCACGAGGTCCAGGACTACATCTTCCTCGACAATCACCAGGCGATGATCCAGGTGCCGTACACGAACGAGGAGTGGTTCAACGGCCTGCCGGCGGCCTACCAGAGCCTGATCAGGGAGGCGGCGTTCTCGGCGGCGATGGACGCCAGGTACCTCAACCGGCTCAACCGCAGTCGCCAGATCCCGATGGTCCGCAACGAGCTGGGCGTCGAGATCGTCGAACCCGACGAGTCGACCCTCGACGAACTCCGATCGCAGACCCAGGAGCCGGTCGAAGAAGTGATCCGCGACGAAATGACGGACACGGCCCTGCTGGACAGCCTGCTCGAAGCGTACGACTGGGCGCTCGAGGAGACGGGCCAGGCGTAAGTTCGGGTCGGTGGACTTTTCGGCGAAGTAAGATTCAAATGGTGTGGCGACACAGTAACGGCAACTTGGACTAATGAACGACAACTCTCGTGAGAGCGTATTCAGGCTGCTAACGACGGCACAGCGGGGGATGCGCGCTGTTACCCGGGTCGTCGGGACGGCGATGTGGTACAGCGCGATCGCGATGATGTACCTGCTGCTCGCGATCGTGTTCATGCGCGTGGTGACGCGGTACCTGTTCGACTTCACCTACGCCTGGAGCCAGGAACTGTCCCAATTCCTGGCGATCTGGCTCTCGCTGCTCGTCGTCGGCAAGCTCCTGATGGAGGACAGTCACCTCGGCGTCGACCTCCTGTTCGAGAAACTCTCGACCGAGTGGCAGTATCGCATCCGGAGCGTCCAGCTCGGCCTGATCTTCGTCCTCGCGGTATTCGTGACCGAGTACGGTCTCGTCTACGCGCTGAACAGCGGGCTGGGCCAGACCTCGCCGACGCTCGGGATCGAGATGTTCTACCCCTACCTGATCATGCCGATCTTCGGACTCCTGCTCGCACTGCACAGCCTGTCGAAGTTCCTCGAGATCACGGTCGACCGGGAGGCGATCGACAGCGTCTCGCGGGCGGAAAAGGTCGAGGAGGTGGCCGAATGAGCCTCGTCCTGGCCGCGATCATGGGCGTCATCCTCGTCGCCCTCATCTTCTCCCGGATGGAGGTGGCGTTCTCGATCGGTCTCGTCGGCCTGCTCTGGCTGTTGCTGATCGAGATGCCGCCGACGGTGCTGGTCTCCCGGGCGTTCAACAGCATCGACCAGTTCATCCTGCTCGCCGTCCCGTTCTTCCTCCTCGCGGGGGAACTGATGAACCGATCGGGCCTCACCGAGAACCTCATCCGCACCGCGAACCTCACGCTCGGCCGGGCGCGCGGCGGCCTCGCCCAGGCCAACGTCGGGACGAGTTTCCTCTTCGCCGGGATCACCGGCGCCGCGGTGGCCGACGTCGCCGCCCTCGGGTCGATCTTCGTCCCGTCGATGGCGAAGGAGGGCTACGACCGCGATTACAGCGCCGCCCTGACCGCCGCCTCGTCGCTGATCGGGCCGATCATCCCGCCGAGCATCATCATCGTGATCTACGGCGGGATGACCGAGACGTCCGTCGGCGGCCTCTTCGCCGCCGCGATCGTCCCGGGGATCCTCCTCGGCGTCGCCGTGATGCTGGTCGTCTACGCCCAGGCGCGCCGGTACGACTTCCCGAAACACGATCCGGACGTCGAGTGGTCCGAAGCGCCGCGGATCCTGTTTCACACCTTCGTCGCGCTGACGATGCCGGCGATCATCCTCCTCGGCATCCTCTTCGGCTACTTCACGCCGACCGAAGCGGCTGCGGTCGCCTCGGTGTACGCGATCTGCATCGGCTTCCTCTACCGAAACCTCGGCGTGGACGGCCTCCACGAGTCGATGAAACTGGCCGTGAGTCGAACCGGCCAGCTCTACATCATTGTGGCCTTCTCCGGCATCCTGTCGTGGCTCATCGCGTTCGAGGGGATCCCGGATCAGCTGGCGGCCGGCATCCAGGGCATGGGACTCGGCCCCGTCGCCTTCCTGCTGCTGACGTTCGCGATCATGCTGTTCGTCGGTACGTGGCTCGAGACCATCGCGGCGACGATCATCCTCGCGCCGACGCTCTCGGACATCGCGCTCTCGCTGGGGATCCACGAGTACCAGTTCGGCATGGTGTTCATCCTGAGCATCAACATCGGGCTGATCACGCCGCCCGTCGGCATCTGCCTCTTCGCCGCCCAGAGCGTCTCGGACGTGCCGGTCTGGGACATCGCGAAGCGGATCGTCCCCTTCTTCGTCCTGATCAGCGCGTCGATCGTGACCGTGATCCTCGTTCCCGAGACCACGACCGTCCTGCCCGAGTACTTCGGCTTCAACTGAGCCCGACTCCCGCGCGGCACCCGCTTTTCGCCCGTCAGCCGATCGACGAACGGTGACCGCCTTCGACGGTCGACCGGGGCCGCGTCGTCGGTCCAGCGTCGTCGTTCGACGGCCGAGCGGTGATCCACCCGACGGCCGAGCAGCGCCGCCCGGCGAACTACTCGCTCTCGGCGCCCGGAATGCCCGCGTCCGGCGAGCCATCGGACGGTGTCACGAATCGGCCGACGTCGATCGCGAATCGCTCGCCGTCGGCGGGCCGATCCGGCGTCGGTCCCGGGTACCGGCGGCCGTGGCTGCGCACAGCGAGAGATTTAAGGCGTTGCTTTCGAGTTAGGAAGTCATGGGCAGGCCGCCAGGCGGACAACAGCTAGGCATAGATATCGGTGGCACGTTCACCGACGTCAGTTTCGTCACGGACGCGACCGAGGAGTTGCTCATCGAGAAGTACCTCACGAGCGACGACCCGATCGACACCGTCGAGCGGGTGCTCGACGACCTCGAGAGCCGGGGACTGCTCGACCTGGGCGCGTGCGACCTGTTCACCCACGCGACGACGCTCGCGACGAACGCGCTGCTCGAGCGCGACGGCGCGAAGACGGGGATGGTGACGACCGAAGGATTCCGGGACGTCGTCGAGATGCGCGACGAGGGACGATACGACATCTACGACCTGATGATCGACAATCCCACGCCGATTCCCGAGCGCCAGTATCGCGCGGGCGTCCCCGAGCGCGTCGATCATCGCGGCGAACTGATCGAGGAACTCGACGTCGACGAACTCGAACGCCAGGTCGGCGACCTCGTCGACCGGGGCGTCGAATCGCTGGCCATCGCCTTCCTCCACTCCTACGCCAACGACGAGAACGAGCGCCGCGCCAGGCGGGTCGTCGAGGAGGCCTACCCCGACCTGGAGATCACCACCTCCTCCGGCATCGCCCCGCGGATGCGCGAGTACCCGCGCTTTACGACTGCGGGGGTCAACGCCTACGTCAAACCGCTGTTGAAGGATTACCTGACCTCGCTGGGGGGCTACCTCGACGAGAAGGGCTTCGACGGGACCTTCCTGATGATGACCTCCGGCGGCGGGCTGATGCCCCCGGAGGCGGCCAAGGAACGGCCGGTCCAGTTACTCGAATCCGGCCCTACCGCCGGCTCGCTCATCTCCCGCCGACTCAGCGAGACGACCGACTCGCCGAACCTGCTCGCCTTCGACATGGGCGGGACGACCTCGAAGGGCTGTCTCATCACCGATCACGAACTCGATCGCTCCTACGTCTTCGAGGCGGCCCGAGAGCACGAGTTCAAGCCGGGCAGCGGCCTGCCCCTGTACATCCCGAACGTCGACCTGATCGAGTTCAGCTCCGGCGGCGGGAGCATCGCGACCATCGACGCCCGCGGCACGCTCGAGGTCGGCCCAGAGAGCGCGGGTTCGAACCCGGGCCCGGCGAGCTACAACCTCGGCGGAACCCGGCCGACGATCACCGACGCGGACATGCACCTCGGCTACCTGCGACCGGACGTCTTCGAGACCAGCGACCTCGACGTCGACCCCGACCTGGCCGAGGAGGCGTTGCGGACGAACGTCGCCGAGGAACTCGACGTCAGCGTCCGCGAGGCGGCCGAAGGGATCTACCGCAAGACGAACGAGAACATCGCGAACGCGTTCCAGGAGCACGCGGCCGAACACGGCGTCGACATCCGAGAGTTCTCGATGCTCGCCTTCGGCGGCGCCGGCCCGATCCACGCCCAGAAGATCGCCGACTCGCTCAACATCGACCGGATCATCGTCCCGCCGAACGCCGGCGTGCTGGCCAGTCTCGGCCTCCTGGTGACGCCGCGGTCGCTACACTCCGTCGAGGCATACAAACACACCCTGCGCGACCTCTCGGTCGACGAGCTGAGTGAGCAGTGGCACCGGATGCGCGACGAGGCCGTCTCGACGCTCTCGCTCGACTCGCTCGCCGACGACGCCGCGACCACAAGCTACAAGCTCGACGCCAGGTTCCGCGGCCAGGGGTTCGACGAGGAGATCGAGGTGCCTGCCCCGACGGAGCTGGCGGACGTCGGGACGATCGAGTCGATCTTCGCGGAGCACTACACCGAGAAGTACGGCCTCTCGCTCGACCGCGACGTCGAGATCACCAACATCAAACTGGAGGTCTCCGCCGGCCGGCAGCGCTTCGACGTCGACTCGATCGCGAAGAGCCAGTCCAGCGCCGACGGCGACGGGCTGATCGAAGAGCGCGACGTCTTCTTCCCCGAGACGGGCGAGTACACGACGACGCCGTTCGTCGACCGCCTGCGACTCCAGCGCGGCGACGAGCTCGAGGGCCCGGCGGTCATCGAGGGGAAGGGCTCCACGACGGTCGTGGGCCCGGAGTCGGTCGCATCGATCGACGACCAGCGAAACATCGTCATCACCCGCTAACCATGAGCACCGAAGACACCCCCGGAGCGGCCGGCGGCGCGGACGAATCGTTCGACGAGATCACGCTCGGCATCTACTGGGACAAGCTCGCCTCCTTCTGCGACCAGATGGTCAACGACCTGGTCCGGACGGCGATCTCGCCCATCATCCGCGAGAGCTACGACCTCTCGACGCTGATCTGCGACAAACACGGCAACCAGGTCGCCCAGAGCACGTTCACGATTCCCGTGTTCACGAAGTCGATGTCGGAGGCGGCCTCGACCATCGCCGAGGAGTACGACGAGGACAGCCTCCAGCCGGGCGACGTTCTGATCAGCAACGACCCGTGGAAGCCGACGACGACCCACGAGTACGACATGGCCATGTTCCGGCCGATCTTCGTCGACGGCGACCTGATCGGCTTCACCGGGACGATGGCTCACCTCTCGGACATCGGCGGCAACCGCTTCTCCCCGTGGGCGGAATCCAACTACGAAGAGGGGCTGACCCTGCCCTTCACGAAGCTGATGCGCGGCGGCGAGCTGAACCAGGAACTGCTCGACATCGTCGGCGCCAACGTCCGGAACCCGGAGGAAGTGATCAGCGACATCAAGGCCTGCCTGTTCGCCCACCACACCGGCAGTTCGCTGGTGACGGACTTCGTCGAGGAGGCGGACGTCGACTTCCAGGCGCTGTGCGACCAGATCGTCGAGACCGCCCGTTCGAGCTTCGTCGAGGAGATCCGAGAGATGCCAAACGGCGAGTACGAAGAGGAGATGACGGTCAGCGGCGTCGACGAGGACCTCACCATCGCCGCGAAAATGACGATCGAGGACGAGCGCATCCACATCGACTACGAGGGGACGAGCCCCCAGATCGACTACGGGCTGAACGTCCCGGCGCTGTACGCGGAGGCCTTTACCCAGTATCCGATCAAGTGCGTGACGACGCCGAAGATCACGGCCAACGAGGGCGACTACATGGCGGTCGACGTCGACATGCCCGAAGGATCGATCTTCAACCCGACGAAGCCGGCGCCGATCAGCGCCCGGCAGACCCTCGGTCACTACGCCTCGCTCAT
The DNA here is from genome assembly GCF_023093535.1 of Halovivax limisalsi. Taxonomy (NCBI): domain Archaea; kingdom Methanobacteriati; phylum Methanobacteriota; class Halobacteria; order Halobacteriales; family Natrialbaceae; genus Halovivax; species Halovivax limisalsi. The sequence goes on along the minus strand of NZ_CP095757.1, from coordinate 359,902 downwards.
CGTCCTCAAACTGCTCGCGGAGGTCGTCCCCGAGCGGGTGCCCGCCGACCCCGGCATGGTCTCGGTCATCCAGCTCTACGGCGAGTCGACGCCCTCGGAGGAGTTCTCCGTCCTGCACTTCTCGACGGGCGGGTTCGGCGCCCGGCCGACAAAGGACGGCCTCTCCGCGACGGCCGCCCCGACCAACATCAACACGGCCGGCATCGAGGCGATGGAGGAGAAGACCAACAGCCTCCGCTACCACCACAAGCGCCTGTGGACCGACTCCGGCGGTGACGGCACGTACCGCGGCGGCCTCGGCGAGGAGATCGAGTTCGAGTCGACGGCCGAGGGAACGGTCCAGGTCAACCTCATGTGCAACACGGACACGCACCCGCCGGAGGGCCTCGAGGGGGGCGACCCCGGCCACGTGCTCGAAACGGCGGTCAACGGCGAACCGGTCGCCCCGCTCGGGCAGGAACGGCTCGAGACGGGCGACCGATTCACCATCAGGGACGCCGGTGGCGGCGGCTACGGCCCGCCGGAAGAGCGCTCGCCCGAGGCCGTCAGGGCCGACGTCGAGAAGGGCTACATCACCGCCGAAACCGCGCAATCGGTCTACGGCGTCGACGTAGACGAGTAACCGACCACTCTCTGGCACCCCACTATCCCGGTTTCCGTCGGAACCCGACGGTCCGATCGGCGGTCACCCGACGCATCACCGACCCGAGCGACGGCTCTCGGGGCACGATCTCGAAGCAGAATAACCCGAACCGCGCCGACGGCTTACGTTTCCTCGAACAGCGTGCCGGGCCCGACCGGTTCCTCGGGGGAGACCGGGAGGTTCTGCATCACGTCCCAGAGCGTCGCCTGGTTCGAGGAGAGGACGGGCATACCCAGGTCGGCTTCGAGCTTCTCGATGATGTCGAGCGTGGGCAGGTTCGTACAGCTGATGAAGACGGCGTCGGCGCCCGAGTGGTCGGCCTCGCGGACGGTCCGGTAGGTGTCTTCCTGCTTCTGCGCGCCGATCTCGAGGCCGGACTTGATCCCGAGCCCGTTCATGTTGGTCACGTCGTAGCCCGACGCCTCCAGGAACTCGACTTCGAGGTCGTTCAGGTCGTCGATGTAGGGAGCCGTCACCGAGAGGCGCTCGAGGCCGAGGGCATCGAACGCGCGCTTGATCGACGCGGCGGTGGCCACCGTCGGGACGCCGCCGGCCGCCTCGCTGAGCTCGGACTCGAGCTGTTCGTCGAAGCCCAGCCCCTCGTGGAGTGATCCCGCCGTGCAGGTGTACGCGATGACGTCGACGTCGGCCGTGCCGAGGAGGGACGCGCTCTCCTCGGCCTCGCCGGCCATCTTCTCGAGGTGATCGACGGTCCCGTCTTCGAGGTACATCCGGGAGACGTGCGACGAGACGCCATCGGGCATACGCGGGCCGAGCTCCGTCTCTGCCGTGCTGTTGACCGACGGGACGATGAGGCCGGCTCTCGCTCTCCAACCGTACATGAATCCTAGACGATCCAGAAGCAGTATAAGCATATCGGTAAAATTGGCCAAATTTATCGAACAATCCAAACTACGGGGCGCGTACGGAAAGCGGGGCTACGATCTGTGGCCCGTGCGACGATACGCGGGCCCGACGGGGGCGTGGGCGGCCGATCCGCGTCCGCCCGTCGCGAGATCGAGCCGTTTCGACGGCCGGGTGCTGTCGGTCGGGGGCTCCCCTCGGTGTCACTCGGTTCGCAGTCGCCGTCGGGGACCGCGACTCGTGGATCGATACACCTAGCTTTATGTGAGCAGTTCCCCCTGTTTCCGCCATGGAGTTCGCCGATCGGGTAGCCCAGATTACCCCCAGTGAGACGGTCGCGATCATCGACAAAGTCCGGGAGATGGAGGCGGCCGGCACCGACGTGACGAATTTCACGACCGGGACGCAGGCCGAACCGCGCGACTTCGTGACCCCCGAGCACATCAGCGAGGCGAGTCAGGCCGCCCTCGACGACGGCCAGACGCACCTGGCGCCGAGCAAGGGGCTCCCGGAGCTTCGCGAGGCGCTCGCGGCCAAGTTGCGCGACGAGAACGACGTCCCGGTCGAGTCCGACCAGGTGCTGGTGACGCCCGGGACGAAGTACGCGCTGTTCGAGTCGGTCCTCTCCTTCGTCGATCCGGGCGACGAGGTCGTCGTGCTGGACCCCTCCTGGGTGTCGTACAACAAGATGGTCGACATCGCCGACGGCACCGTCGAACGCGTCTCGCTCGACGACGAGTTCCTACTTCGTAACGCCGACCTGGACGAGGCGGTGGGCGATTCGACGCGACTCGTCGTGCTGAACACGCCGCTGAACGCGACCGGCGGCGTGTTCACCCGCGAGGGCCTGGAGCGGCTGCGCGACCTGGCCGTCGAACACGACTTCTGGGTCCTCTCCGACGAGATCTACGAGAAACTGATCTACGAGGGCGAGCACCACGCGATCGCGTCGTTCGACGGGATGGCCGAGCGGACGATCACGGTCAGCGGCTTCTCGAAGGCCTACTCGATGCTGGGCTGGCGGATCGGCTACCTCGCCGCGCCGCAGGCGTTCGTGGACGAAGTCGCCAAGGTCCACTCGAATTCGGTGACGGCGGTGCCGACGTTCCTCCAGCACGGCGCCATCGAGGCGGTGACCGGTCCGCAGGATCACGTCGCGGAAAAGCGTGCGGAACTGGCGCGCCGGCGCGACATCATGGTCGAGCGACTGGCCGACGCCGGCCTCGACTTCCCGAAACCCCACTCCGGGATGTACATGTTCATCCCCGTCGACACCGAGGACGACGTCCAGTTCTGCAAGGACATTCTGGACGACAAGCAACTCGCGTTCACGCCGGGGAGCGCGTTCGGCACGCCGGGCTACGTCCGCGCGACGTGGGTCCTGCCCGACGACGAACTCAGGGCGGGGCTCGACGCCTTCGTCGACTACGTGGCCTGAGGCCGACCGATCGACCCCGGTGTCATCGCGGCTGTATACGCGCTGTCGGTACAGTGCGCTATCGACGTTCAGGCAGTGGTTGATTGCGTCCAGCGTGCGCGTAATACCACGCTACCCGACGAACGTCGCCAGCAACCGGCGCGACCGACGAGCCGAGTCGGGCGGGGGCGGACCCAGTCTCTCGACCGCGTGACCCGACTCGTCGACGAAGCCGTCGCCGGGGGCGCTCGGTCACTCCTCGGCCGCGAGCCAGGCGTTCAGGCAGGTCTCGTCGCAGAACGACCGGATCCGGACCGTTCCGTCCGGTTCGCGCTCGGTCCGGACGGGACACCACACCTCGTCCGGCAGAGTCGCTCCGCAGCGTGCGCAGTAGTCGAGATCGTCGCCCGTCGCTTCGGCTCCGCCCGTCCCCTCCGACTCGTCGGACGAGTCGCTCATCGACCGCTCCGGGCTACCTGATGCGTCGTCACTCGGCGACCTCGCTCTCGACGGTCGGGTCCGGTCCGCTCACCGTCACTCGACCGGCGCCGTCGACGACGACGTCGCAGCCGGCCAGCGTGAACGACAACTGCGCGGCGGACGCCGATTCGGGATCCAGCGAGGCGAAGAGGGCGTCGAGCGAATCGGGGTCGATGGCATCGTACAGGGGCGGCAGCTCCAGCGGATCGGTGCCCGTCGTCTCGGCGATCGCGAAGACGACGGCGGTGCTGACCGGCTGGGTCGAATCGATGCCGTCGATGGTCGGTCGGGATCGAGTCTCTGTCACGTCACTCACTTGGCCCGGGTCGGGGATGAGGGTGACTTGTAGATAGATAGCCGACGCTCGATGCGCGATCTATCTGTCTAGAGTTACCGGCGGCTGCGCTCGCTCGTACAGCAACCCGAGGAGTTCGCGCTGGGCCGCCCGGAGGTGGTGTGCGACCGTCGGCTGGGAGATGCCGAGGGCCTCGCCGATCTCCCGGCCCGTCGTCGCTCTGGGCGAGTCGAAGAAGCCGCTGAAGTACGCCGTCCGAAGGACTTCCGCCTGCCGATCGGTGATCCGATCCTCGAACGCGGCCGCGAACCCCTGTGGCGTTCTGGCGGCCCGGTCCCGGGTCCGACGGGCCGTCAGCTCCGAGTCGGGGTACTTCGTCCGGAGCATCTCGACGAACTCCCGGACGTCGGCCCGCGTGGACAGCTCGACGACGACCGTCGCTTCGCCGTCCTCGGCGACGATCGTCGCTGGGGCGGCCCCGTGGTCCAGCAGGGTCCTCACGAAGCTCTCCTCGGTCAGCACCGCCTCGAACGAGCACGCGTCGGATCCGTCGCCGATGCGCCGGAGGTCGGTGACCGCGAGCAACTCCTCGACGGCGCTCTCGACCGCCGCCGGCTCGGCGCCGCGGGTGGTGAAGTACCCGCTGATATCGCCGTCCGTGTGCGACTGGACGCCGTCGAATTCGAACGCGCAGTCGGCGGCAGCGACCAGCCGGAGGATCGGCAGCGACGGATCGCGAACGACGAACTCGAGTTCGACGATCTCGTCGCCGACGAGCGCCCGTTTGCTCTCGAGTGCGTTGATCGCGTGGCCGGCCGTCTCGCCCAGTTCCGCGACGACCGCCCGTTCCATCTCGGTGAACGCGTCGGACTCGTCCGCGTACACCGTGAGAACGCCGTAGAGTGAATCCTCGTACCGAATCGGAACGGCGATCGCGGATCGAACGCCCCGTTCGAGCGCCGCCTTGCGCCACGGATCGAACGGCGGATCCGTTCGAAGGTCCTGCGCGACGGCCGGCGACCGCGACCGAGCCGCGATGCTGGCTGGGTGGTCTCCACGCGGTCGATCGGACGCGGAGAGCGTCTCCAGGTAGCCGGACTCGACGCCGGCCCACGTTCGGGGCGTGATCGACCCCGAGGCCGACTCCCGGTGTCCGATCCAGGCGAATCGGTACGGCCTGGCCGTCGCCAGTTCGGTACACACCGCCTGCTCGATCTCGGTCCGCGAGGTCGCGTCGACGAGGGACTGGTCGATCGTCCGGATGACGTCGTTGATGCGGTTGAGGCGCTCGAGCCGTTCGTTCTGGTCCGCGAGCGTCGCCTCGCGTTCCCGGAGGAGGTGCTGGCGCTCGGCCTGGTTCAACGCCGTCTCGGCGTCCGCGGCGACGATCTTCGCGAGATCGATCGTCTCCTCGCTCGGCTCGTCGGTGCATCCGACGATGAAGACGCCGTGGCCGCCGATCGGAACGACGACGCCGCCGGTCAGGGACGTGTCGGCCTCTTCGCGGGTGTCGGGATCGTCGACGACGATGGGTTCGTCGGCCCCGAAGGCCTCCCACGCGACGCCCGACGACGGATCGAGGAACGGCACGTCGGACTGGGAGGCCGCGGCGCGCGTCGTTCGCCCGGTCGCCGCCAGCCGGCCGCGTTCCTCGTCGTAGAGCGCGATCGTCGAAATCGGCAGGTCGAGTTCGGTCTCGGCCGCCTCGACGACGATTTCGCTGACGTCCTGGGACGTCTCCGCCGCGAGCAGCGCCCGGCCGAGTTCGTCGAGGGCCGCGAGCCGATCCTCGCGCCGCTTGCGTTCGGTCAGGTCGCGCGTGATCTTCGCGAAGCCGGCGAGCTCGCCGCCGTCGTCGTGAATCGCGGTGAGGACCACCCCGGCCCAGAAGCGCGAGCCGTCTTTGCGGGCGCGCCAGCCCTCGCTGGCAGCGCGACCCTCCGCGGCGGCCCTGTCGAGCAGCGTCCCGGGGTCGATGGTCTCCTCGTCGTCGGGATAGAACGTCGAGAGGTGCTCGCCGACGATCTCGTCTTCCGCGTAGCCCTTGATGCGTTCGGCGCCCTCGTTCCAGGTCTGGATGAACCCGTCCGTATCCAGCCTGAAGATCGCGTAGTCGCGGACCTCCTCGATCATTCGCTGCACGCGCTCTTTCTCCCGGCGGAGCCGACGCTCGGAGGCGTGGCGCTCGGTCATGTCTCGCGTGACCTTCGCGAAGCCGACCAGCTCGTCGGCGTCGTCGCGGATCGGCGAGAGGGTGACGTTCGCCCAGAAACGAGAGCCGTCCTTGCGGACCCGCCAGCCCTCGTCCTCGACGAGGCCGGTCCGTCGAGCCGCTTCGAGGTTCCGCTCGGGGACTCCGTCCGCGGCCGCGTCCTCCGTGTAGAAGACCGAGATGTGCTCGCCGAGGATCTCGTCTTTCGCGTAGCCTTTGACCTGCTGGGCCCCGGCGTTCCAGCTCCGAATGTAGCCGTCGGGGTCGGTCATGAAGATGGCGTACTCCTCGACGCTGTCGACCAGCAGCCGGAACTGCTCCGCGACTTCCTGGTCTCGGTGTCCGTCCTGCGCTCGCTCCGCGGGTAGCGGGTGGCGTTCTGATCGTTCGTCGACGGCCTGCCACCACACGCAGGTGTCCGAATCGAGCCGCTTTCGCCGCAGGTCGCCGCGCTCGGCCAGCGTCGCGAGCCGCTCGGCCGCGACCCCGGTCGGACAGTCGAGCTCGGCCGCGACCTCCGGCGTGGTACGGGGCGCACCCGGATCGTCTCGCTCGACGAAACAGCGACGAGTCGCGCGCAGCGAGACGTCGCCGGGCTGACTCGACCGATCCATACCAGTTCTGGATTCGCGACGCGGAAAAGCACCATCCCTTCGGTGTTCGGTCCCGAACGGGACGGATCGATCCGGGCGGATCGGACGGCACCGGGCGCCCGGGAGCTTTGGAGAACGGGCGCAGGAAGGCCGCCTTTCCGTCTCGACGCGACGACTCGATCGCGGGGGCTGTTCGTCCGGATCCGAGGCCGGGCCGAGCGGCGCTCCGCGACGGGCGAGGAGACGGATTCGCTGGATCGTACTCGTCGCGAACCGACGGCCTCGCCCGCCGACGACTCCGAGTGCTGGTTCGGCCGCGCGAGGGCGACGTTCGGCCTCGGAACGCTCCTCGTCGCCGTCGTCCTCTTCCTGTCCCGGAGCCGCCACCTCGACGATCGGGATCGTCTGCATCGGCGCACGTCCTGCTCTGGCTTCCGGGCAGAGCGAAGTCGGGCCTATCCGGCCCCGAACTCGCTCGAGAATCGGTCGCCTCGATCACCTGCGGATCTCGATTACGTGCCGGACGGACGATTCCGGCGGGTGCGCCGTCGGCGGTGCTCCTCGACCCGTCCGTCTGCCGGATCGGGCAAGCTAGCGCTCACGGGTGACCCGGTCGGTCGACCACGGAACTGCAGGTGCGGTTTTCTGCAAACTGCGACTCACCGCCTCGGCGGAATGACCGTCCCGGCACCCGCTCGAACCACGATAGACGACAGAAGTAATGACAGCTACGTCCGCTCACGCGTCCCCTCTCGCCGATCCGGCGAGATCGCGGACTGGCGCGTCGTGGAACGCGGGGCCGGCGAGGGGGCGCGACGAAGCGCCCGCTGATCGCGATCCGGTACGGACGGGTCCGCCCGTGCCGACAATCACCGGTGTCTCGACCTGGGCGAGCGGGCGGTCGACGGCTGACTCGGCCGGTTCGAGGGGCGCCCGTGCCTGGAGCGGTGACCGACGTCGCTCGGCCGGCCGCCGACATTCGACCGGGGCCGGCGCGAGGGGGCCGAACGGCCCGTCCGGCGACTGTCGCCCGATATCTGGTCCGACGCGGCCGGCTGGACGACCGCCCGATCGGGTCGGACGGGGCCGCGATGCACACCCAGCACCGAGATCCGACGGGTCCGTGAGCGTCCTCCTCGGGTAGGCGCCTCCTCCGTCAGGTCGGCCCCGATCCGGGTCGATATCGGACCGATAAAAATGCGGATAATTATGTCTCTTATTGGTTTTTCGTCGTGCTTCGATCCGGCGACCGGTCCGGGTGGGTTCGGGCCTGCCCCGAGTCCATCGCGACACTCGGTCGTCGCTCCGTCGGCACCCGTTAGCTTGTCCGGCGGTGCTCCTCGCGGAGTTCGTCGTCGGAGTACTCGGCGCCGTGAACCGACTGCATGTGATTTCGCGCCAGTTCGATCCCCTCGGATTCGTCCTCCGACTGGACGATAACGTGGCAGTCGCCCGTCGCCGATTCGCGGTCGAGTTTGAGTACCCGTGTCAGATCAATCCCCTGCCGCCTGCTGTGACTGGACGTGCGTTGCGATCCGTTCGGCCTCGTCGTAGAATTCGTCGAGGTCGTAGTCCAGCGCCTGGATCATCGCGCTGTAGCGCGGCGTGTAGCTGGCCAGGAACGCCAGTTCCGCGAGCTCGTCCTCGCTCGCGCCGTGGAGCTTCGCGACCCCTCGGTGGAAGTGCCTGCAATACTCGCAGCCGATCGCCGCCGCGACCGCCAGCCCGACCAGTTCTCGGGTCTTGGGATCGATCGCGGACTCGCCGAAGAGAAACCGCTTCAGCGTCGGCCACTCGTTCACCAGCGCGTCCTCCGGCAGTTCCGCTAGGTACCCCGGGACGAGGCCCAGCGTCTCCTCGATGTCCGTCGTCGTCTCGTCGTACGGTGTGGTGTTCGTCGCCATGCGTGCCCCGGTGATCGGAAAGTGTGTCACCTGCTACCGACCACCGAAGTTCGTACTACCATACCCTACTTAATGCTTTCAGTCGAAACCAACGGCACCCGAATCCCGAACCCGAGGCGGGTACCGGCCGTGAGCGCCTGAGGGGTCACGTTCGAGTGCGTCCGTTGGCGGGAACGGACCGGTCGACGTACCTGTATCTAGCTCTCGACGGGTTAGCCCACGTTCCGCCACTCCGCGAGGTCGACGTCGGCGTCGACGACGGCCCGCCAGACGGTGTCGTCCAGCGGAACGTCGAGCGAGACCCGGCGCGGATCGTCCTCCTGGATCTTTGACGCCGAAAAGACGCCCCACTCGAACGTCCAGAACGGCGCGTCTGTGAGACGAACGCCGTGGTCTGACAGCGTCGCCCGGACGCGCGGCCGCGTCGACAACACGAGGCCGAGCGGTGCGCGAATCCGGCCGGTACAGCCCGAACACTCGAACCTGACGGCGCAGCTCTTTGGCTCACCGCCGCGGTCGGGCGACGAGGGGTCGGGCCAGTCTTCGAGCGTCGCTCGCGTCGGTTGCGCGCAGAACGGGCAGACGCCCTCGTCGGCGAGGCCGACGAATCGCCGGGTTCGCGCCGCGTACGCTTCGACGAAGGCCTCGGTTTCGAGACGGCGAGCGGCGCCCGGCGGAAAGTCGAACGCGCTGTGGGTGCGCTCGCAGGACGGACAGGTGACGATCCCTTCCCCACCTCGATACGCGATCTCGACCCGAACCGCCCCGCAGTGGCCACACGGGCCGTCGATCGATTCCCCTTCGCGCGTCGTCTCGCCGTCGAGGACGTCCGCGATCAGGAGGTTGTGCGCCCACCGGCCCTGCTGGGTGAGTTCGTAGCCCTCGTCCGACGCCCGGAGCAGCGACCCGCCGAGTCGTCTGAGGTGGTAGTTGAGCCGCCCGGCGTCGGTAGCCGACGAGCGTTCGAGCAGCGTCGAGTGCGACGGCGGCGCCTCGCTCCGGGCGACGATGGCGAGCAGTTCCAGGCGGAGATCGCTCGCGAGCCGCCCGAAGGCGTCGTCCCCGACGGACGTCGGCGGTCGGTCGCCGTCGTCGCGATCGCCGCCCTCCGGGGTCGAATTCCGGCGTGTCATACCGGACCTGTCGGCCCGCACCGGAAAGCGGTTTCCCTCGCCATCCGGGGGACGGTAGTTTCACTCGCCGGCCGGGGGAAGGTAATTTCTCCAAACCGCTATGGCCCGCCCGCACCGACGATCGCACACGAACCATGCCCGGTCCCGTCTTCTGTCGCGGCGATCGTCTCGACCTGCGCGCGGTCGAGCAGACCGACGTCGACCGTCGCTTCCTCGGCTACGTGCGCAACGATCCCGACTTCAGGCGCGCGCTCGGGTTCGACTCGCCGTGGCCGCGGGGGCGAACCGACGCCTTCCTCGAGTCCACCCTCGCGGACGAATCCAACTGCAATTGCTTCGTCTGTCCGCGCGACCATCACCGCGAGGCTGGCGAGGGGGCGGACGGCGAGTCAACCCCGCCGCCCGGCGCCGAGCGCGCCCTCCCTCCTGGTGGCGAGTCCGCCCTTCCGCCCGCGGTCCGCGAGGCCCAGGCGAACGCGGACCACCCGGTCGCCGGCGCGGTCAACCTCTTCGACGTCGACCGCGTTTCGGGGACGCTCAGTTACTGGCTGTTCGACGCGTACAGGGGCCGCGGCTACGCGAGCGAGGCGGTCTCGCTGCTCGTCGACGTCGCGTTCGCGGATCTCGGCCTCCACCGGATCGAGGCCGAGGTGTTCGCCGAGAACGACGACTCCCGACGCCTCCTCGAGCGACTCGGATTCGTCCACGAGGGAACGATGCGGGAGTGTCGCATCACAAACGGCGACTACGGGGACGTCGACCGCTACGCCGTCCTCGAAGATGCGTGGCGTCGCGAGCGGTGCTCGGACGCCGATCGGCGTTTCGACGCGGCTCCCGACGGCGATCGCGACGAGGTCGGCGCCGGAGGACGGAGTGGCCGCGGATGAGTGGCGACGAGCGACCGTACGACGCGGTCCTGTTCGACCTCGACGGGACGCTCATCGAGCACGAGGAGTCTCCCGCGACCGCGTTCGAGGCGGCGTGCGCGGCGCGTGAGCTGGACCCGTTCTGCCGGCCGGAGACGCTGCGACTGGCGAAACGGGTCGTCGCCGCCGAGACGACCGATCTCGACGCCGCGACGTTCGGCCGGCGCGTCTTCGAGACGGCCGGCGCGGCCGCCGGCGTCGACGTGGACGGCGCCGCCCTCGCGTCGGCGTACGAGGCGGCGTTCGATCCGGGGACCGCCTCGCGGCGCCCGGGCGTCGGCGAGGCGGTCTCGGCGTCGGACTCGCTCGCGACCGCGCTGCTCACGAACGGCCCCGAGCGCACTCACGCGCCCAAACTGGACGCGGTCGGTCTCGCCGGTCGCTTCGACGCGACGGTGTTCGGGGACGACGTCGATCGGGTGAAACCGGCCGCGGACCCGTTCGAGCGGGCCCTCGCGGAACTCGGGTGCGATCCCGAGCGGGCGCTGAAGGTGGGCGACTCGCTCGCCACGGACGTGCGCGGGGCGACGGCGCTCGGCATCGACGCGGCGTGGATCCCGGACGAGCGCGCGTCCGTCCCGCCCGGCGAACCGAAGCCGACGTACGTCCTCCCGTCGCTGGCCGACCTCTCGGCCGTCATCGGCGGTTCGCGGCCCTGATCGCGGACTCCCACGCCGATCGGACCGACTCGACCACAAGGGATTTGCTCGTCCGCCGCGCCGACACGTCTAGATGCGAGAGGGTATCGCGGTCGTGCTGGTCGCGCTGCTCGTCCTGTCGGGGGCGGGCGCCGGAGCCGTCGGCGCGGCCGGTGACGGGCCGGATTCGGCCGGAGCGGTTGACCCGGTCGGCGACGGGCCGAACACGGTCGATGACGGGCTCGTCTCGTCCGGCGGCGACACCGTTCCGACCGGCGCTGCCGTGCCAGCGACGGCGACCCGGACGCGCCCGGACGCGGCGACCATCGAGGAAGCGCTCGTCCTGACCCAGCGCCCGGACCGGCCGGGCGAGTTCGGCGCCGAGGCGACCGTGTCGGTCCCGGACGCGGTCTCACACCTCGAGGTGTCGGTTCCGCGGACGGCGACCGCCGAGTCCCTCGACGGTTTCGAGCGGGCGGGGCCGTCGACGCTGGTCTGGACGGGCGAGACGGCTACCCCGACGGCCACGTTCGCCGTCGAGGCGAACCGGACGCAGGGGACTGGCCCGTACGAACCCGGACCGACCGACGAACCGGCGACGGTCGGCGGGGACGCTGGCGGGTCGCACGGCGCGGCGGCCCGGGGAACTGACGATGGCCTCGACTTCGTCGAGACGGGCCAGTGGGGTATCGTGGCCATCCCGCAGTTCGGCTACCAGTGGGAACACCGCCGCGGAACCGCGATCTCGGTCGACCGGTCGGCGTCGGTCGACGGACCGGGGACCGCGGGCGAGACGATCGCCGTCTTCGGCCAGATCGAGGAGTACGTGGCCGACGCGGGCGCCGAGACGCACCGCCTCGTCGTCCCCGAGGCGGCCGACCTCGCCGAATCGCCCGACGCCGTCCTCTCGGCGCTGGGGCGGGCCGAGTCCGCGCTGCCGGTCGGGGCGAGCAACGACGAGTTCTTCGTGGTGGCCGCGCCGACCGAGGGCGTCGAGTGGCGATCCCGGGGGACCCAGTACGGTGACGACGACGCGTGGGTGCGCGCCGACGCCCGCCTCGACGAGCCCGGCAACGTCTGGCTGCACGAGTACGTCCACTCGCGTCAGCCGTACGCGGGTGTCGAGGGCGGAACGACCGAGTCGATGCGCTGGCTGGTCGAGGGCCAGGCCGAGTACCTCGCCGCGCTGCTGGCCCACGAATCCGGCGCCGTTTCCTACCGCGAGTTCCGCGACCACCTCGAACGCGGCGCCCGCCACCCCTACGACGAGGGCGTCCTCGCCGACCCGGGGTCGTGGGCGGACCGGACACTGCCGTACGCCCGCGGCCCGCTGGCGCTGGCCGCGATCGACCGCGAGATCCGGGCGGCCACCGACAACGACCGGACGCTGCTCGACGCCGTCCGGGCGCTCAACCGCGCGGAGCGTCCGATCGGACGCGAGGGCTTCTACGACGCCGTCGGGGACGCTGGCGGGAGCGAGGCGGTCGCCGTCGCCGAGCGCGCAGTCGAGCGCGAGTCGATCCCCGACACCTGGACGCGCCTCGAACACGAACGCGTCTTCGGCGCCGACCCGACGGCGTTCGACGTCGCGACCGGGGAGGCTCCCTTCCAGGTCACGGGCCCCTATCGAAACGCGACCGTCGCCTCCCTCGCCGCCGTCGTCCCGGAGGAGACGGTTCGCGTCCCGGTGTCAGTGCGAAACGTCGACGACGAAGCGGGCTCCTTCAGCGTCTATGCGCAGGCGGGCGCCCGCGTGGTCGACGAGGCGCGCGGCCGGCTCGACCCCGGCGCGAGCACGACCGTCGACCTCGCCTGGACGCCCGAAACGGCGGGCGAAATCGACCTCCGAGTACGTTCCGGGCGAGACGGTTCGGGGCAGCGGGCGAGCGTGTCGATCCGACCGCCGGCGGAGGCGAAGGTGTCCGATCTCTCCGTCTCCGCGCGGTCGGCGGCCGTCGGCGAGCCGGTGACCGCGACGGTGACGGTCGCGGGTCACGAGACGCGGCCGTCGCGCACGACGCTCGTCGTCTCCACGCCGGACGATGCCACCGAACGGACGGTCCACCTGGGGCCCGGCGAGACGAGGCGCGTCGAGACGACCGTCACCTTCACTCGGGAGGGACGAAACGAGGTAACCGTCGGGGACGAGCAGGTTCTGGTCGGCGTGGGGACGATTCCCGGGCTGCTCGTCCGCGCGGAGACCGCCGTCACGTCGACCGACCCGGGAACGGCGCTGGCCGTCGGCGTCGGTCTGATCGGTCTCGTCGGCCTGGTCGCGGCGCGCCGTCGCGGGCTGGTCTGACGGTGGTCGCGATGCTCGCGAGTGTTCGGTACGAATAGGAAGAGCGACTGTTCGGGCCTACCTGCCGCCCTCAGTCCTCGGCCGGTCCCCCGCTCGCCGGTGTCGCGGCCGGCGCGGGCGGCTCGTGCGTGCCGAAGTCGGGATGGGTCTCCTCCATCCACAGGTAGACGACGACGCCGGAGAGCAGCATGGCGATCCCGGTCACGTAGAACGCGGCTTCCGCGCTCGCGAATTGCATCGCGACGCCGATCAGGATGGCGCCGACGCCGTAGCCCGCGTCGCGCCACATGCGGTAGACGCCCATGCCGGCCGAGCGCCAGGTGGGGTGGGCGGCGTCGCCCGGCACCGTCATCAGGTTCGGGTAGAGCAGCGCCATCCCGAGCCCGGAGACGGCGGCCAGGCCCGTCCACGCGAGGTAGCCCTCGACGAAGACCATCCCGAGGACGCCACCGCCGGCGACGAACATCCCGACCACCACGGGCGGGCGGCGGCCGATGCGGTCGGCCAGGCCGCCGGTCGCGATCTGGGCGAAGTACATCGCGCTGTGGACGCCGACGACGACTCCGACGGCCTCGATCGCCAGGCCCCGACTCGTGAGGTACAGCGGGACGGCGATCCAGAACAGGGTGTCGACGAAGTTTTCGATGTGGCCGGCTTGGGCCGCCGCGAAGAGCGTCCGATCGCCGTAGGTGGCCCGCTTGAGGACGGCGACGAACGGCAGGTTCGCGTCGTGGTGATCCTCGTCGCCCTCGAGCTGGGCGAACTGGACGGTCTCCCTGACGAGGAATATCGAGACGAGCGTCGCCAGGACCACGACGACGGCGAGGAAGTAGAACGGCTCCGGACGCAGACTCGTCCGGCCGGCGATGACGCCCGTGAGCCAGGCGCCGGCGGCGACGCCGGTGTAGCCGAACGCCTCGTCGATCCCCACGGCGAGCCCGCGCTGGTCGGGCCCGGCGAGGTCGATCTTGGCGTTGATCGCCATGCTCCAGGTCAGCGCCTGGTTGACCCCCAGCAGCACGTTCCCGACGGTGATCCAGCTCCAGCTCGGCGCGTAGATGAGGACGACCGGAATCGGCAGGGCGGTGAGCCACCCCGCGACGAGGACCGGCTTGCGGCCGTACGTCTCGCCCCACTTGCCGGCGTAGAGGTTGAGTAGCGCCTTCACGAAGCCGAAGGAGACGACGAACGAGCCGATGACGAGAAACGACTCGACGCCGAGGACCTCCTCGCCGAGGATGGGGACGACGGTCCGTTCGGAGCCGATCGTCAGTCCCGTCGCGAACACCAGCAGAACGTGCAGCGAGAACTGGCCGAGGTGCTCGCGGATGCCCTGCGTGAGTCGGGTGGACTCGCTCATCGATCACTCCGCGGCACAGCGGTTTGGCCCCAGTTCGAGCTCGGACAGTTCGTCGTCCGGAACGTCCGCCCGGCCGACGTTCGCTCGCTTGACGCGTTCGAAGTTCGGCGGGTGGTCCGGGACATCCGCCGCGAGCGTCCGGACGAACGCCGCCCGGTCGCGATCGAGATCCGGATTTCGCGCCCGAACCTCGTCGAGCGTCGCGCTCACCGGCGGTTCCGGCGAGCCGGGATCGTGCGCCGGGAGGACGACCGCGTCGTCCGGTCGTTCGATGATGCGCTGGAGGCTCTCGTAGAGCGTTGCCGCGTTCGACTCGACGTCCGAGTCCTCGATGCCGGCCTCGACACCCAGCTCGACGCGACCGACGCTCTCGTGAAAGAGCGTATCGCCCGTCAGGAGCGCCTCGCCCGCGAGGGCGAAGGTGACGCTGCCCTCGCTGTGGCCGGGCGTGTGGATCACGTCGATGTCGACCGTCCCGACCGTGATCGTCTCACCGTCAGCGATCGGGGCAACGTCGATCGCGAGCGCGTCGTCGGGGTGCAGGTAGTACGGGACGTCGTGGCGCGCGGCGAGGTCGGCCCCGCCGGAGACGTGATCCGCGTGGGCGTGCGTGTCGAAGACGCCGACGAGATCGGCGTCGTACGCCTCGAGGATCGCGTCGTACGCCGCGAGGTAGTGCGAGGGGTCGAAGACCGCGGCCTCGCCGTCGGCCACGAGCACGTGCGAGAGACAGCCCTTCCCCGGACGGGCGACCTGGACGAGCGTGCCGTCGAGATCGGTCCTGACGACGGCGCTCCGGTGCACGCGGCTCCAGCCGTTCATCCCGTCGACGAGCGTCTTCGCGTCGTAGCCCCTGTCTCGAAGGGCGTCCGCCGCCGTCTCCGCGACGACTCCGGCGGCGCAGACGGTGACGATCTCTCGGTCTTCGGGCAGGTCCGCGAGCGATTCGGCCGCCGCGGCCGGGTCCGATTGCAGCTCGTCGTAGACGTCGACGTTGATACTTCCCGGGACGTGCCAGTCAGCGTACTCCTCCTGTGAGCGAACGTCGACGACGAGCGGGGCCTCGTCGGTCCCGATCCGGTCGCCGAGTTCAGCGGGCGTGATTTCGGTCATCCGTGGTCACCCGTAGGCACCGATCCTCGATGTAAGCACTGCCGGTCATGACCGGCACCCTTACGCGACGTCGTCCCCTTCATTCGGTATGAGCCTGTACCAGGCCTCGTTCCGGATTCGCCACGAGTGTCCCTACCGGGAGCTATCCGAGCGGCACCCGGACCTGACGATCCGCGAGTGGTACCTGCACGACTGCCAGGTGCTCGAGCTCGACGCGCCGGGGACGCCGACGGACGACCTGCTGGCCGAGATCGAGTCGATGGGGACGATCCTCCACCGCTCGATCGACGAGTCCGGCCTGCACGTCGTGACCCGGGCCTGCCTCTGCTCGCTCGAATCGTCGATCGTCGAGCGATTCGAGGCGCACAACTGCCTCTACCAGCCGCCGACGGTTCACCGCCAGGGCTGGGAGCACTACAGCGTGATCGCCTTCGACGAGGCCGACGTCCGGGCGCTCCACCGGGATCTGGAGGCCGATCGCGACATCGACGTCCGCTCGAAGATCGAACTCGCCGAGGGAACCCTCCCCTACAGCATGCTGGCGCCGGTCGACCGGCTCTTCGATTCGCTGACCGATCGGCAGCTCGCCGCTCTCCGACTGGCGCTGGAGCGCGGGTACTACGAACAGCCGCGACGGACGTCGCTTCGCGACCTCGCCGAGCGGACCGCCGTCGCGCGCTCGACGTTCGAAGAGCACCTCCGGAAGGCGGAGAACAAGGTGCTGACGAACGCGGGCGAGTTCCTCCGGCTGCTAACCGCGCCCGCGGATGCGAATCCGCTGGGCGTCGAGCGGACGGCGGCCGACGCGCCGTCGGCGAGCGGAGCGGACGGCGATTGAGGGCCCTCACCCTACCGGCGCCGCGGCGATTCACGCCGTCGCGCGACCGGCTTCGACGGCCGAACCGTCTATCGGGCGTCGGGCGCGGGTAGCGGGTCGAACGAGGCGCTTTCCCGCGGGGCTCCGTCGATGGAGGGATCTCTCACCCGTGGTCGTCCGGTAACGCTCTGCAGGCGACGGCACTTTCGTTAAAATATCCGATCCGAATGACTGGTTCGATCGACCTGGCCTAATCACTGTGGCCGCACCCTTAGGGAGACGGCGGGTTATCTATCGTTACGAAGCAGTAGTCCGCTACTACGTGAAATCATGTCCCAATCACGCAACCGAGCGGCCGACGAGAGGGTGCGATCGATCGAACTGCCCGCGAGCGATCGCCACGAGCTGCTCGCCTCCCGGCGACGACGGCAGGTGATCGCGGTCCTCGAAACGGCGCCACGAACGGTCGACCTCGCGGACGTCGCGGCGGCGATCGCCGCGATGGACGGACCCGACGGGGGCCCGGACGCCGACCCGGACCGGATCGCGATCGAACTCCACCACGTCCACCTCCCGAAGCTGGCCGACGCGGGCGTCATCGAGTACGACCCGACGGCCCGACTGGTCGCGGTCCCGGACGAGTCGATCGAATCGATCCGCGACGGGGCGTAGCCGCTGCGATGGGTGATCACCGGGGACTGCCGTCGTCCGACGTCCGAACGGCGCGGCGACGAGATCGTCGACAGCAGCGCTGACGGCCGTTCCGCCGCGTCGAGAATCGAAGTAGCCCTCGGTTACGACCGATCACCACCCCGGTATGGGCGGGTGCGAACCCGGCCGTGTTCGCACTCTACCGATTCCGATCGAATACCGTCCGGCGAGCGGAATCACCACGCGGTCTGTCGTCCCGGACCGCTCACCGTCCGCGACCGGTCCGAATCCCGAGGTCATCGAACGAGGGCGTTCGTTCGACCGGTTCGCTGCAGCGAGGACAGTCGTCCATCTCCTCCGAGATGTACGTCTCCCCGCACGAGTGACACGTAAAGAGCGAAGTCGACGTGGCGTTCCCGTCGGCGCACCCGCCGCCGTCGAGCGGTGGCGTTTGCGGCGAAACGTAGTCCCGGATTCCATCGATCAAGCGAGATACCATCAGTGTGCAGTGTCCGTCCACAATGGACGTCCCCATAAACGCACGGTCCGGTCGCGGTCCGTGCGCCGCCGCGCCCGCTCACTCGAGCGCGTCCGCCAGGATCGGCGCGACGGAGACGGCGCTCGCGGGCCCCTCGATCGTATCCGTGCCGTAGATCGCTTCGACGCCGGCGCGCGAGAGGCGGGTGTAGGCCGCGCCGGCGAGCAGCGGGTGGACGCAGCCGACGAACGTGCGGGCGGCGCCGCGCGATTCGAGGACGGCGACGGCCTCGCTCATCGTCCCGCCGGTGGCGATGATGTCGTCGACGACGACCACGTCGCGATCGGCCACGGCGACGTCGCTCGGGGCGATCTCGACCTCGGTCCCCGAGCGACGGGTCTTCTCGAAGTAGTCGACGGTCCCGCCGCCGTGGGCGTCGCGGACGGCCTCGGCGATGTCGACCGCGCCCGCGTCGGGGGAGAGGAAGACGGGGTCGTCGAGGTCGGCCGGCAGCGGCTCCGCGAGGGCGGGCGCCGCGTCCACGGCCGTCGCGGGCGGGTCGAAGAAGTCGCAGACGGCCCGCTCGTGGGGGTTCACCGTCAGGACCCGGTCGGTCCCCGTCGAGACGGCGCGGGCGACGGCGCGCGCCGACACGGGCTGGCCGGCCTCGAACGCCCGATCCTGTCGGGCGTAGCCCATGTACGGCAGGACCGTGACGACCTCACCGACGCCGGCTTCGCGCGCGGCGTCCTGCAACTGGAGGAGTTCGAGGTGGTCGTCGCTCGAGACGGTCGCGGCCACGATCACCGCGCGCTCGACCGACGCGAGCCCGTCCTCGATCGCGGCGAGGAGTTCGCCGTCCGGAAAGTGCGACACCGAGACGTCCGCGAGCGGTTCGGACAGCGCCGCGGCGAGGCTCGCGGCGAGGGACTGCGAGGAAGAGCCACTGACGATCATACCCGACATCTGCGGCGGCGGGTACGAACCGGTTTCGGTTGTGGGACGCGATCGGTTGGTTGGAGTCGAGGCCGGCTCCGAGACGACCCGGACTCCGACGCCTACTCGGCGCAGTAGCCGCCGGTCGTGTCGCCGGCGACGTTGAGCGAGCCGGACGCGTCGATCACGACGACGAGGTTGACGCAGGCCGGGTCGTTCCACTGGTCCGGTCGGACGTCGCGGAACTGGCCGCCGTCCATTCGGACGCGGACCATGAACGGCTCGCCGCTGTCCGGCCACTCCCGTTCGAGCGTCGTCGTGCTGGGACCCGCTTCGAGGATCGGTTCCGGCCACGTCCGCGTCTCGCCGCCGATCTCGACCATGACGGAGAGTTCGTGTTCCTGCTCGTGGAGGTTGTGAATCGAAATGTCGCCGAGGACGGTCCCCGCCGGCTCGGGCGACTCGTCGCTCCCGTCGTCGTCGCCGCTATCGTCGCCATCTCCGCTACCCTCGCCGTCGGTCGTGTTCCCGTCGGTGCCGTCCTCGCCGTCGCTCCCGTCGGACGTCCCCTCGTCCGGCTCGTCGCCGCCGAGACAGCCGGCGACGGCGCCGACGCTCGCGGCGCCGGCGACGCCGAGCAGCCGTCTTCGTGTCGGTCGGGTCATACCCGGCAATTCGTCTAGGGTGGGATAACACTTTGTCAGACATTCATCGGAGAAGCATCACGAGGCGGTCGGTCCCGATTCCCGCGTCGATCACGCGGTCGGCGCGTCGACCGACCGCGGGTCGACGATGCCGAGCGGGTGGCTCCGGGCGTCGATCGAGTCGGCGTCCGCATCGCGACAATCGAGCACGAGTATCGACCCGTCGGCCGCGAGCGCCCAGACGTGGCCCGACGCGACGCTCGTCAGGTCGACGACGGGCGCCTCGGCGGTCGCGACGGGAGTCCACGACTCGCTATCGGTCGTCGACCCCTCGGTCGCGGCGTACAGTTCGCGCCCGCTGGCCAGGACCGCCGACGCACCGACCGTCGGCGCCCCGTTCCGCCCCGTCGCGGCCGACGACGCGGACTCGACGCGAGTGACGGCATCGACCGGTCCGTCGAACCGTCGCAGCCAGCCGTTTCCGAGGGCGTAGAGGCCCGCGGTCGTTCCAACCAGCGGCGCGTCGGCGCTCGCCACCGTCCGGACCGCCTCGAGGCCGGCCGGGCGGAGCGAGTCCCCGCCGAGTCGGTAGACGCCGCGGTCGGTTCCGACGAGGGGCGGGGCGACGGCCGTGACCCGCTCGCCGTCGGAATCGCCCGCCGTCTCCGGGTTATCGTGCGCGTCGATCGTCGCCGACTCCGGGGCGTCACCCGTTTTCCAGTCGTCGGGCGTGTCGATCGACTCCCAGCTTTCGGGATCGTCGCCCGGCTCCCGGTCACCGTTCGTCACCGACCCAGGGCGCTCGTATTCGAGTCGCCGAAGTTCACCCGCCGGCGAGGCGGCGACGATCCCGTTCGGTCCGATCCCGACGGCGACGGCGGGCCCGAAGCCGGTCGCCGCCAGCGCCGGGTCGGTCGGCGAATCACCGGCGTCCCCGTCCGGAGCGGCGGCTCGGTCCGAAGCGGGAGTCCCGACCACGACGTCGTCGGCCGTCGCGACGACGAGCAGCGATCGGGCGGATCCGGACGCCGACTCGGGGGCCGATTCCGAAGCATCGGCCGCCGTCCTCGCGTCGGCCGACCCCCCGTCCACCGTCGTCGCGGCGGTCGGATCGCCGGCCGCCCTCGCCCCGTCAACCGTCGGCCCGGTCCGTGTGAGTGCAACGTCGCGGGCCGGGCGGCGATCGACGAGCGAGAACTCGCCGACGCTCGTCCCGGTGACGCGAACCGCGACGAGGCCGGTTTCGCACGCGACGTAACCCGTCCGCGCGCCGACGCGGTCGTCGTAGACGCGCTTCTCGGAGAGCGTCTGCATGGGGGAAGCGTCGGCCAGCCGGGAGGAAAGTGTTCCCAATCGAGGTCGACCGGCCGCGAGCGGCGGGGAACCGTGTCGGAATTTCTTTGGGGTGGGCGGTCGGAGTATCCGGTAATGGACGTATTCGGGTCGAGCGGGGCTCGCGGCGTGGCGAACGAGGAGCTGACGCCGGCGTTCGTCCTACGGGTGGCGAAAGCCGCCGGCACGGCCTGGGACGTCCCCCGCGTCGCCATCGCGCGCGACACCCGGAAGACCGGCCGGATGCTCGTCGACGCGGCGACGAGCGGACTGGCGAGCGTCGGGACGGACGTAGATCGGCTGGGGATCGTCCCGACGCCGGGCGCCCAGGCCTACGCCGAGCGCGAGGGCGTCCCGGCCATCGTCGTCACCGCCTCGCACAACCCGCCGGAGTACAACGGCGTGAAGCTGATCGGCGCCGACGGCGTCGAACTCGCGGTGACCGACCTGGAGCGCATCGAGGAGACGCTACTCGCGGAGGCGTTCGTCGACGCGCCCTGGGACGAGATCGGTCGCGTCCGCGAGGTCGACGGCGCCCGCCGACGCTACGTCGAGGCGGTGCGCTCGGCCGTCGATCGCGAGCGGATCGCCGACGCCGACCTCACCGTCGCCCTCGACCCCGGCCACGGCGCCGGCTCGCTGACCAACCCGGAACTCTTCCGGTCGCTGGGCTGTCGCGTCGTCACCGTCAACGCCCAGCCCGACGGCCGCTTCCCGGGTCGCGATCCGGAACCGGTCGCGGAGAACCTCGGGGATCTGGGCCGGCTGGTGCGGGCGGCCGACGCCGACGTCGGTATCGCCCACGACGGCGACGCCGATCGCGCCATCTTCTTCGACGAATCCGGAACGTACCTCGAAGGCGACGCCACCTTCGCCGCCCTCGCCGCGGCGGAACTCGAGGCGGGCGACGCGCTCGTCTCGGCGGTCAACGTCTCCCAGCGCCTGGTCGACGTCGCGACCGAGGTCGGCGCCGACGTCGAACTCACGCCGATCGGCTCGACCAACATCATCACGCGCATCCGCGACCTGCAGCGGGCCGGCCGACACGTCCCGATCGCGGGCGAGGGCAACGGGGGGATCTTCTTTCCCGACTACCGCCTGGCCCGCGACGGCGCCTACATCGCCGCGCGCTTTCTCGAACTCGTCGTCGAGACGCCGCCGAGCGACCTCGTCGCGCCCTACGACGGCTACGCCAACGTCCGTCGGAACGTCGAGTACGACTCGTCAGCCGAACGCGACGCCATGCTCGACGCCGCGGCCAACCACGCCCGCACCGCCGACGCCGAACTCAACACCCGCGACGGCTACCGCCTCGACTACGGCGACGCCTGGGTCCTCGCTCGCCCCTCGGGCACCGAACCGCTGGTCCGCATCTACGCCGAGGCGCGCGACGCCGACCGCGCGGCGTCGCTCGCCGACGAGCTCTACGACGTGTTGGTCGCCGCCGTCGACGGGTAAGGCGAGGCGGTTCGTCTCGCTCACCGCCTCCGGATCGCGAACGAATCGCGGGTAGCCGCGGGCGACACCGCCGCAGCCCGCATCCCGACGCGCGAACGAGACGCATCGCACGCCGGTCGACGTCGGCATCGCGTACCCGGTTGCTGTCCGCCAGAAACACGGATCGATCAGCGTCGGTCACCGGTCCGGTTCCGCGAGTCGACGACCCGGGGGTCGCCCGTTCGAGGGAATTCTAGACGGAATTTGGAGATAATTTCTACAAATATTGAAAAATACTCTTCAATTGATTTCTCTTCTTCTCCCGCGTATGGAACCCAGACTTCAGCAGACGAGGCCCGGCGGTCCCGGCTGCCGCCGATCGACCGCATCGTCGAATCGTCGAACGACCGGCTCGCCGTGGGACGAACCCGTTCGTCCGCGGAACGTCGAGCCCTCTGCGAGCGT
Source organism: Halovivax limisalsi (assembly GCF_023093535.1). Classification (NCBI taxonomy): domain Archaea; kingdom Methanobacteriati; phylum Methanobacteriota; class Halobacteria; order Halobacteriales; family Natrialbaceae; genus Halovivax; species Halovivax limisalsi. The sequence continues at coordinate 337,262 of NZ_CP095757.1, read as the reverse complement.
CGAGGAATCGGCTCCTGAACGCGCGCCCACCGGCCGCGAGGTATCGGCCGACTCCCAACAACCATGAAACGCGCACACACGCTCGCGGCCGGCATCGGGCTCGCGATCGCCCTGGTCCTCGGTACGGTCGCAGTCGGTGCGCTGACCGTCGGCGCCGCGGACGTCCGGGAGGACCGCGATCCCGAGGTCTCGCTATCGGGATCCGGCGACATCACGGACGAGGGATCCTATGACCTCGCGAGGCTTCAGTTCGAACTGACGGCCGAGACGGCAGCCGACGATCCCGTCCTCGAGCTCGACGTCCCCGACGGCGCCGAGATCTGGTCGGTCAACGGCATCGGCAACGCGCGGGGCCAGGTGGAGTACGACGAGGAGGCGGGTCGGGTACACCTGCCGAACGTCGAGGCGGGTGAGTCGGCGGCGGTCTCGATCAAGTCCTACTCCGAGGACGCCGGCGAGTACGAGTTCGCCGCGGAGGCGCTCGTCGAAGGCGAGGTCCGCGACGTCGCGAGCGCCGACCTCGCCGTCTACGACCTGGCGGTGGGTGCCGGTGCTGGCGAGGTGTATGCCGGCGAGGAGGCGACGATCGAGGCGAACGTCTCCGGGATGGCGGGCGTCGACGACCCCGAGCTCTGGCTCAATGTGCCCGACGACACCGAGTTCGTCTCGGCCGACGGGCCCGGCGAGGGCGAGCTCTTCGGGGCCGACGAGGGCCGGACCAACAGCGCGGAGTACCGCTGGGCGTTCTCCGGATTCGAGACCAACGACACGCGCGAGGTCGAGATGACGGTCCGGGCCGACGAGCCGATCGAGCGGGACATCGCGAGATACTCCACGGCGTCCGCGGTCGTCGACGGGGAGCTGGCGGAGTACAACCACTCGATCCTGCACGTCCGTCCCGAGCGCCCCGACACGGCACTGGCCCTCGAGACGTCCCAGGGGCCCTCCTACGAGGACGTCGAGGCGGGCGAGCAGGCGTGGATCGAGTTCGAGGTCCGGGGCGGCGAGCGAGTCGCCGAGCCCGAGGTCGACGTGGAGCTAGACGAGGATCTGAAGCTGCTCGACGAGCGGAGCTACGATGGCACCTTCCACGAGGATGAGGTGCGCTGGGCGTTCCACGAAGTCGACCTGGGCGAGTACCGCGACGGCCGGCTCTACGTGACCGCCGACCGGGCGGGCGAGTACGAGTTCAGCGCCGACGCGATCGCGGATGGCGAGGTGGTGGACGAGACGAGCGGGACGGTGTCCTTCGAACCCAACTCGTCCACCCCCGCGCCCGAAGACGCGCTGTCGATCGACGCGACCGGCGACACCGTCGAGGTCGGCGAGGAGGCGACGGTGACCGTCGCGCTGTCGAGCCTCGCCGACGTCGTCGGCCCCGAGGCCGACGTGGCGGTAGCCGACGGGCTCGAGGTCGTCGATGTCTCCGCCAAAGCCCAGTACGACGGCGATCTCGACCGATGGCGCTACGTGACGATCGACCAGGGCGAGACGCTCGCTGCCGAACTCACCGTGGTGGCGGACGAGCCCGGCGAGTACGAGGTCGGCACCGACGCGCTGGTCCGGGGCGACCCGGTCGAGAGCGCGAACGCGACGGTCAACGTCCGCGAGGAGGGGACGGTCCCGGACGAGGCGCTCTCCGTCGACGTCTCCGTCCCCGAGCACTACGAGCGCGGGGAGGGAGCGATCACCTTCGAGGTGAGTGCGACCGAGGACGTCGCCGACGCGACGGTGACCGCCGAGCTCACCGAGGACCTCCAGATCCTCGACGTCGGCGGCGACGGCACGTTCGACGAGGACGCCCGCGAGTGGGAGCTCACCCAGTTGACGGCCGGCGAGACGGCCAGCACCGAGGTCACCGTCTGGAACAGGGACCGGGGCGACATTCCGGTGGGAGCGACCGCCGCCGTCGACGGTAACCCGGTCGACGCGAGCGCGTCCGTGCTCCGGACCGGTCCGAACGCCCCGCCACAGGAGCGCCTCAGCGCGGCGGCTGGTGCTGGCGAGGCCGTGGTCGGCGAAGAGACGACCGTTATCCTGGAGCTCCGCGGCGAGACCGACGTGGGCAGCCCCGCGATGGTCGTCGAGATGCCCGAGAACCTCCAGGTCGTCGACGTCGACGCCGACGGCACCTTCCACGAGGAGGAGCTGTGGTGGCGCGGGACGAGCGTCGACGCACGCGAGACTATCTTCGCCGAGTTGACCGTGATCCCCGAAGAGCCCGGCGACCACGAGATCGAGGCGACCGCCGTCTGGCTGCCGCCGACCGGTGACATCGAGGACGGCGTCCCCGCGGACAACGCCAGCGCGTCGGTCCCGGCAGACGACTCCTCCGCGATGCTCACGGTCACCGAGGACGACGGCGGGGAGCTCGACTACCCCGCCTGGGACGAGAGGGTGATGTACTTTACCGGCGACCGGGTCGTCCACGACGGCGACGCCTGGGAGGCCAGCTCGTGGACCCGCGGCGACGAGCCCGGCGCGTCCCGGGAGAGCCCCTGGGAGCGCATCGAGGACGAGTCAGCGGGCGGCGACGACTGGTCCGAGGGCGAGTACCCTGCCGTGGGACACGTCCCCCTCGTACGAGCCCGGTGACCGGGTGGCCCACGACCGCGATGGCTGGGAGGCGCTCGAACCGTCGGTGACCGCCGTACTCGAAGCCGCCGCGGACTACGCCGAGCGCCGACCCACTCGTCGGGGACGTCTACGAGTCGCCGATCGCGGCGACGGATGGGCGTGCGAGCGATCGGACGGTTCGGATCCGCTCGTTCGGTACCGAGTCGCCACGCGCCGGCGTCACAGCGCGTGCGAGCGGAACGTGGGCTTATTCGCCGACGCGTTGAGGCGGTTCGTGTGTCGGCCGATCAGCCGATCGACGACGCGACGACTCGCAGCGATCTGGTTCATGAGCGCCTTCGCGAGTCACCGCTGCGCCGGTGGGTTCTCCTCGACGGGAATCGCTACGTCCTCGCGGGGATCCTCTCGGTCGCGGTGTTCGCGACGACGCTCGGACTCGGCCTCGCCGGGTACGTTCCGGTTGCCGACCCCGATACGGCGACCACCCTCGTCGCCGCCATCGTCGGCGGGACGCTCCCGTTCATCACCATCGTCCTCGCGATCAACCAGCTCGTCCTCTCGCAGGAACTCGGCTGGCCCGGCGACCTGGCCGAGCGGTTCGACGGCATGGCCGACTTCCGGCGGACGGTCGAGGGCGTGACGGACGACCCCGTGAGCCCGGCCGCGCCCGCCGACTTCCTCCAGCACCTGGTCGAGGCCGTCGACGACCGGGCGAACGCGCTCCGGCCTGTCGCTGAGGGGGGCGACGCCGGTCCGGCCGCCGACCCGCTCGGTAACCTCGTCGAGTCGGTCACCGAGGAGAGCGCGATCGTCATCGAGGCGCTCGAGGAGGCCGACTTCGGCACGTTCGACGCGCTCTCGGCCGTCCTCGGCCACTTCAACGGCGCACACCGTCACGCGGCCCGGACGATCGGGGCCCACCACGCGGACGACCTCCCCGCTACGACCGTCGAGACGCTCGAGGAGCTGATCGACGTCCTCGGCCACCTCGCGGTCGCCCGCCAGGCGTTCAAGACGATGTACATGCAACACGAGCTGGCCCACCTCTCGAAACTCCTGCTGTACGTCGGCTTTCCGACGCTGTTCGGCGGCGGGCTGTTCATGATGAGCTATCCGGAACTCATCGCGACCGTCGACGACCGAACCGGCCTCGTGCTGCTCGTCAGCGCCGTGGTGACGCTCGTCTTCCTGCCCTTCATCGTGCTGCTGGTCTACACGTTCCGGATCGCGACGATCGCGAGTCGCACCGCCGACTTCGGGCCGTTCGTCCCGCGGGTCGATTTCGAGGAAGGTGAGGAGTGACGGTGAGGAGAGGCGACGGGTCGCGCGTGCAGTCCGGGCCGTTCAGCCGAGCCACGACGGGCCGTACACCTCGCCGAGGCGCTCGGTCGCGAGCAGGAGGTGGTGGGCGAGCACGAGGACGATCACCGCCGCGACGATGACGGCCCCCTCGACTGGCGTCGAGAGCAGGCCGAGCGCGACGATGAGCGTGGTCGCGCAGGCGGGCGGGTGCCGGGTGTCCGTCGCGAGCATCCCGCCCGCGGTGAGCGTCGTCGCCACGACGGCGCTTGCGCCCAGGCGAAGCCCCGCGATCGATCCTGGCGCCGGCGTGCTCGTCATGTCGACGCCGCCCGACAGGAGGGTGTAGGCGATCAATCCGGCGACGACCCCGATGACGTGCCCGCCGATCACCCGCCGCGGACTCGCCGCGTCGCCCCGCTGGAAGAGCGCGAGGACGAACGCCGACGGCCCGAGACTCGGAAAGAGCATCGGAAGTCCGGAGAGCCACGCGAGCACCGCCGTCGTCGACAGCAGGAGGCTCGTGTGCACCGTCGTCCCCACCCGGTCGTCCATTGCCCTGTCGTGGCCGCTACGCCGGCATAGACCCGGCGGTTTGGGCCGGGTCGGCGTCTCGATCGGCGGGCGTGGGACGTGGGCGAGTTGGCGCGGGTACTCAAACCCACTCCGGCGAGACGTCGACGAGGTCGGCGCAGGTGTTCCAGAGGGCGAGCCGGTACGTCGGATCGCGAACGCGCGAATCGGGTTCGGCCCGTTCGGTCCCGTCGAAGTACGCGCCCGTGACGTCGCCGGCGTCGTCGACGAGGGTGACGATGGGCGTCGCGCCGTCGGCCACGCTCGTCCCGACGAACGGCAGCCAGTTCGCGAGGGTGACGATCGTGCCGAGGGGAAACCCCACGTCGCGGTAGAGGCCGCTGCCGGGAACGAACCCCGGGTGGAACGCGTTGACCGGTATCTCCGGGACGCGCTCGGCGAGTTCGACCGCGAAACAGCAGTTCGCGAGTTTGGAGCGGGCGTAGGCGTCGAAGGCCTCGTAGTCGTCGGTGCAGGTCAACTGCGCGGTGTCGAGCCGCGGGGCGGCCTCGCCATCGGCCGCCAGCCCGTCGGCTCGCTCACCGTTCGACGGGCCGCCGTCGCTCGCCCGTTCGGCGATCTGCAGGTCACCCCGGGCGTGGATCGCCGAGGCGGTGACGACGATCCGACCGTGGGGCGCGGCCCGGACGCGATCCAGCAGTTCGTGAGCGAGGAGGTACGGCGCGAGCTGATTGACGGCGAAGGTCAGCTCGACGCCGCCCCAGCCCTCGGCACACTCGGACCGGCTGAGGGCCGCGTTCAGGACGAGCGCGTCGAGTTCGTCGACCCGGTCGCGGACCGCGTCGGCCAGGGCGCGAACGCCCGCGGGATCGGCGAAGTCGGCGCGGATGAAGGCGGCCTCGTTCCCCGCGTCTCGGATGTCCCCGACGAGATCCTCGCCGCGCTCGCGATTTCTCCCGTGGACGAGGACGTCCCAGCCGCGAGCCGCGAGGCGTTTCGCGGCGTTCGCACCGATCCCGGCCGTCGCACCCGTGATCAGGACCGTCGGCGGGGCCCCGGATGCTGGCTCGTCGGTCATTGGCGCGTCGTTGTGGCGGGCGGTGGGTATGTCTTGTTGCAGGCGCCGGTCACCGGTGCTGGAACTACCGCTTCGTCCGTGTGGACGGCGGTGTGAAGAGGTGCGTTACTGCGCCACCGTGCCCTAATTCATATTATATGAACGCCACCCAGGGAGTGTAACGATGTCCCGAACCACCGCTACCATCCCCGAGGACCTGACCGACCTCATGGAGGGTGCCGTCCGAGCGGGAATCTTCGAGAACAAGAGCGACGCGATTCGGCACGTCCTCCGCGAGTACTTCGAGGCGAATCAGGAGGCCCGGATCGCCGCCGCGGTGTCGCTGTACAGCGACGGGGAGATCACCTTAGGGACCGCCGCCCGCCTCGCCGGCGTGAACCGGTTCGAGATGCGCGACGTGTTGCGAGAGGAGGGCGTCGAGCTTCGCGTCGGCCCCGAGGACGTGGCCGCGGCGCGAGAGGAGATCGACGCCGCTCGCAATCTGGACTGATGGAACCGCCCCACCGCGCGACAGTTCTCGACACCTCTGTGTTGTCCAACTTTGCACACGTGGACCGCGTCGGACTGCTCCTCACCCTCCCCCGGCTCGCAACCGTGGATGCCGTCCGTGACGAACTGGAGCGCGGCGTCGAAACCCATCCGTACATCGAGCGAGCGGTAACGGTACTCGAGGCGGATATTCCAGTCTCCACACCGTCGTCGGCTGCGGAACGATCGGAGACGGAGCTGCTGAAAACGCTGGATCCCGGTGAGGTGCAGGCGCTGGCCGTGGTGGAAGCGGTCGACGGAACGCTCGTCACCGACGATGGCGACGCGCGTGCCACCGCGAAACAGCGCGGCGTGACAGTTACCGGATCGATCGGGCTCCTCGCGCGGATCGTCGAAGACGGACAAATTTCTGCGGACGAGGCAGACACGTTCCGCAAACGATGGATCGACGAGGCCGGTTTTCGGTCGCCCGCGCGTGAGTTCGGCGTCTTTCTCGAAGTGTGAATGTCGGCCAGCAGTACCTTCAAGAGTTACGAGTTGTATGGTCTGACCGACAAGAGGGATCGGCTTCGTGGAAGCAGCGGTCGCCGATTCGCAAATCGACTTTTCGACGCTCCTGGTTCGAAGCGGGGATTGTACTACCGCTGCTCGCCGCGTCCTTTCCACCCCTCCGAAAACTCCGAGAGATTCATTCCGGCGGCGCAGTCGACACAACAGTATCGAACCGACTCCCGATACCGCCCAGAGATCGCGGCCGATGGCTCGACAGTGATCTCGAACAGGTGCGATGGTTCTTCGTTCCGATCGCACCGATAACACTCCCGGTCGGCCTGCGACTCGATCACTTCGCCGTGCGATTGCTCGACGGATTTCATCCGAGGTTCCTCCGGTCTGACGACGCGGACCAGTCGGTGGCCTTCGGTCCTCCATCCTCGAAACCAAAAGTCGACGTTGGATAGCGATTCGGCTCCCGGTGCCGCAGGCGTGCGAGACCTTTTTGTCTCAGTGGGGTGTTGCGTAACATGGCTACTGAAAACCGCCCTTGGTTTTCGGAAGCCACGTCTCGGGTGCCCTACCACCCGGGGCATTTCTGCCCCTCTCTGGGTCCGTGGCTTCCAGTCGGGATATTGACTCGTACCGTATTATATATACTGGTGAGACGAAAAACTAACACCAAAAATAGACATCCAAATGCTGCCCAAGACGGGCCTCAGTTTGGATATCAAATACGGGATTGTGCAAACAGAACCGCACTCGTTCACCCCTCATACCTTGGACATCGAACCTGCGCCTGTTCGGCCCGTTCCCTCGAGTTTCAGCTACGACGGACCGATCAGCGAAAGATTGACTGACTCGCGTATACGACGTATACACATGGCCACGAAGTCCGTTCGGCTCGAGGAGGACGTCTACGAGCGCATCAAAGCGAAAAAGCGGGAAGACGAGACGTTTTCGGCGGCGATCGATCGACTAACGACGGAGTATTCGCTGCTCGACTTCGCGGGTGGCTACACCGACGAGGAGGCGGCGGACCACCGGGCCCTGCTCGAGCGTTCCGACGAGACCGGCGTCGCAGATCACCGCGAACTTCTCGAGCGGATGGACGCGGACGACGAATGATTCTCGATACCGACTTTCTCATCTCGCTCCGGGCCGACGACGAGGCCGCGCTCGAACTCGGCGCAGAACTCGAAGCGGCCGGTGTTCCGACGCGCGTTCCGACCACCGTCATCGAAGAACTCTACGTCGGGGTTGGAGCAGGGGTCACGCCGGCGGAGAACGCCCGCGCGTACGACGCGCTCGTGACCAACAAGCCAGTCGTTTCGATCGACGAGCGCATCGCCCGCCGGGCCGGGAGGCTCGAGGGTGACCACCTGGCGAGCGACTCGAAACCCGACCTCGGACCGGGGGACGCGATCGTGGCGGCGACCGGGCTCGTCCACGAGGAAGCTGTCGTCACGAACGACGGGGACTTCGAGCGGGTCGACGGGCTCGCCGTCGAATCGTACTGACGCCGCCGGCTACCCTCGCGAACACGAATCCCGCTCCCCGATGCTCACTCCGTTCGATCGCCGCCGGGCACGATCGTCACGGGCACCGACGACTGTCGCGTCACGGCTTCGGCGACGCTCCCGAGGAGCACCCGCGAGACGCCCGATCGTCCCTCGCTTCCCATCACAACGGCGTCGACGCTCGCCTCCGAGACGTACTCGAGGATCGTTTCGGCGGCCGTTCCCTCGCGGACGACCGTCTCGACCGCGCCGTCGTGTTCGGCCGCGAGGTCGCGCACGTCCGCGAAGAAGTCGGGTTCGCCGTCGATAACCGCCGGCGACTCGTCACCGCCGTAAGCCGCACCGAGCGGGTCGACGACGTGCAGGACGGTGATCTCGCTATCCGGGTGGACCGCGAGCGCGTGTTCGAGGGCGGCTCGGGCGCGATCCGAGTCGTCCATCGGGACGAGGAGTTGCCGGGTCATGGGTTGTCGCAGGGCGGCTGCAGGTACAAACGTTCGGGCTCGAACCGCCAGGGACGCGCGAACTCACGTCAGGTCGTCGGTCCGCTCCAGCGCATCTTCCAGGCGCTCGCGCTCGCGTTCGAGCGCGTCGATCTCGTCCTCGACGCGACCGTCTTCGATCCGCTCGCGTTCGCGATCGCTCACCTCCTCGCGGGCGGTCGCGGCCGTCTGAAGGCGGTCGTACGCGTCGTCGTACGTCAGTTGCGCCAGCCCCCGGAGCGACTCGCGCAGGTCGACGTCGGGCGCGACGGCCGCGTCGTCGATCCGCCCGACCAGCGGGCGGCGTTCCCGGACCTGGTATCGAAGCTCGGCGGCCGGCGCCGGCGGCCACGGGATCGTCAGCGGCCCGGCGTCGAGGCGACGCAGGTAGGTCTGCTGAGTGGCGACCTGGCGCTTGAGCTCGTCCGGATCGTCGACGTGGTGGGCGAGCTTCGAGCGCGAGTACTCGGCGTACTCGAGGAGCTCCGGGATGGTCGATTCACCCGCCGAGTTCGTCTCGACGAACGCGCGGAGGTCGGCCGGCGGCCGGTCGAAATCGACGAGGGGATAGAGGCGACTGCGTTCGAGCAGGGCGAAGACCTCGCGGGCCGAAACCGAGGAGAGGAACGCCGAAAACGCCGCCTCCACGGCGTCGTTGTACGCCTCGATCGGCTCGCGGATCCGGTCGACGGGCGCGTCGAGGTCGACGGCGGCGAGTTCCTCGAGTCGATCGAGCCGGTCGAGTTCGTCCGCGATCTCGCCGAGGCGCCGATTGGCCGCCGTGCGCGCCTCGTACAGATCGGCCGCCGCGGCCTCGCGCTCGTCGAGCAGGTCGACGTAGCGCTCGGCCGGTTCGAGCGCCGCCTTCGCCCGCTCGAAGTCCTCGTCGTAGAGGCGGCGCTTGTCGATGGCCTCGTAGGCCGCCTCGAACGCCTCGTACTCCGCGAGGTCCGAATCTAGGTCCTCGACGAGGTCGTCGAATTGGGCCTCGAACTGGACGTAGGCGGCGAACGCCTCGCGACCGGTGCCGACCGCGCGCTCGTCGTTGCGCTCGAGGAGGTCCCGCGCCCGTCGATAGGCGTCGGCGCCCCGCTCGACCTCGTCTTCGCCGAGGGCCTCGATCCGCGACTCGACCGACTCGACGCGATCGATCGCGGCCTCGAGTTCCGCGAGGGCCGCGTCGTCCCCGTCGGAGCCGATCCCCGCCTCCGACGCGCCGCCACCGTGACGGGTTCCCGCCCGGGTACTGTCCGTCATATCACTCGTAGACCGTCTCCGGGTCGAAGACTCGCTCGCCGACGTGCTCGCCGTCGACCGTCCGGTAGAAACACGACCGGTGGCCGGTGTGGCAGGCGCCGCCCTCCTGCTCGACCAGATAGAGCAGGGTGTCGGCGTCGCAATCCACGCGAACCTCCCGGACGCGCTGGACGTGCCCGCTCGATTCCCCTTTCTGCCAGAGTTCCTCCCGGCTACGCGAGTAGTAGTGTGCCAGTCCGGTCTCCCGCGTCCGGTCGAGCGCCGCCGGCGTGACGTACGCCAGCATCAACACGTCGCCGGAATCCGCGTCCTGGGCGACGGCGGGGACCAGGCCGTCGTCGCCGAAATCGACCTCGAGGTCGGTCATACCAGACAGGTGGGTTGGGTCGCCGATAGGTCTTTCCCCCTGGGCCAGTGTCGCGGCGGCCCACTCCCGCCTGCCACCGGACCGGATTCGGCACAGACGGCGTTCGACCATCCGTTCGCCTATCCGAGGCGGTCACTTCGTTCCCGCCGCGCTCTCGCTCCGAATTTCGCTGCTCGCGGGTCGTTCCTCCCGCTCGCTATTTCGCGGTTTTCGGCCTGACGGCCTCAAACCGCGCTACTCACGGCTGCGCCGTTCGCGCGTCCGAGATTCTCGCGCCTCCGGCGCTCCGAATCTCGCTACTCGAAGACGAACGTCCCGTCCTCCTGGATCCGCTCGCCGTCGACCTCGATGAACGAGTCCTCGCTCATGTCGACGATCATGTCCATGTGGACGACGCTGTCGTTGCCCTCGTTCTCGTCGCCGACGGTGTCGTCGTAGGCCCGTCCGAGCGCCATGTGGACGGTGTCGCCCATCTTCTCGTCGAAGAGCATGTTGTAGGTGAACTGGTCGATATCGCGGTTCATCCCGATGCCGAGTTCGCCCAGGCGCTTCGCGCCGGGGTCCGTGTCCAGCACGGAGTCGAGCACCGCCTCGTTCTTCCCCGCGGAGTACTCGACGACCTCGCCGTCCTCGAATCGGAGCGAGACGTCGCGAATCTCGCGGCCCTGGGCCATCAGCGGCTTGTCGAAGTGGACCGTCCCCTCGACGCTGTCGGCGATCGGCGCCGTGAACACCTCGCCGCCGGGCAGGTTCTTCTCCCCGAAATCGTTCTGCGTCGGGTTGCCCGCGATCGACATCGTGACGTCCGTCTCGTCGCCGGAGACGACGTGGACCTGGTCGGCCGGGTCGAGGATCTCGACCAGCTGGGACTGGTACTCGCGGACGTCGTCCCAGTCCTTGTTAACCGCACCCCAGACGAAGTCCTCGTAGGCCGCCGTGCTCATCTCGGCGGCCTGGGCGTTCCCCGGCGCGGGGTACTGCGTGCCCACCCACCGCGTCTCGAGCATCGCGTCCTGAACCGCTTCGTTCGCCCGCGCGAACGCCGCGTTGATCGCCGGATCGACGTCGCTCGACTCGAACGTGTTCTCGTCGGCCCGAACCCGAATCACCACGTCGGCCGCCTCGATCGACGCCAGCGAGACGGCCGACTCCGAGACGTTCTCGGCGTCGATCGCCCGTTGATACGCGCTTCTGGCCCGATCGCCGTTCATCCGGATCGCGAGATTCGCACCCCGTTCGCCGCACAGCCTCGCCACTTCGGTGACGAGGTCCGACGCCCGCGGATGCCCGCTGAGGATGACTTCGTCGCCCGCCGAGACGTCGGTCGAGTGATCGACGATGATCCGTGCGTGCTCGCGTACGCGCTCGTCCATGCCACCACTCCGGCCACCGCCCACTTTTACTTTTTGAGATTATACGTCCTTTTTCATTGACTATCGTACTAGAGTCCGGGAGACATTTTGCAAATCCGTTCCGTATCCGCACGGGTAGGCCGACCCGACGGATCGGTGCCGATCGGGAACGGCGCCTTTCAACCCCGGTGGTCCGTCGCCGTCGTGGGTCGAACGCACCGGTACCGTCACCAGGAAAACCGATATCGATCGCTCTCTTTCGGACCCCCGCAGAAGCGGGCCGGGCGCGATTTGAACCGAAGCCAGACGGTCCTGCTCGGGCCGCTGGCCCTGCGCGGGCTGCGACTGGCAGGGCTCAAATCGCTGGTGACCGCTTGCTCCCCACGTCCGTTCGTCACAAAAGCGGGCCGGGCGCGATTTGAACCACGCCCAGAAATGCTCGCTTCGCTGCGCCTTTCTGGTCTCCTTCAAATCGCTGGTTGCCGCTTTGCTCCTCACGTCCGTTCGTCACAAAAGCGGGCCGGGCGCGATTTGAACACGCGACCGTCTGGTTAAAAGCCAGACGCTCTGCCGGACTGAGCTACCGGCCCTTCCGTGATAGTTCCGGTGAGTTGCGGTTAAACGTTTCTGTCTCGGCGTCGGTGAGTGCCTCCGCGACGACGGCGCCGGGGTCGACGCCGGCGAGTGAGGCCCTGCGGCGAAGGTCGATGTACGCGTCCGGCGGCAGATTCACCTCGAACCGACCGACCGTCGCGCCGACGTCGGCCAGCGCGGCGTCGAGCGAGTCGCCGTCGAGGACGCGACTGGCGACCGACCGAATCTCCCTGACCGAGAGATCGGCGTCGATGGCCGCCCAGGCGAGGACGTGTCGATCGCGCCCGCCCAGCCGGGCGATGTGCTTGGCGGCGCTGGGGACTAACTCGCCGCGAGCGACGGCCAGGCGGACCGATCGCGGGAGGTCGTGCACCCGTCCCCACTTTCGGACGAAGGAGACGGTCACCTCGCCGCCGGCGCGCTCGACCGCGTCGGTGTAGGAGCCGACGCCGCGAACCAGCGCCGCGCACGCGGCCGCGCCGCGCAGCATCTCGATCTGGTTGGCGTCGAGACCACCCGTGGCGAACGCCCGCACGGTCTCGGCCGCCTCGGCGACGCTCGCCGGGTCGTCGGGGTCGAAGCCGACGGCCTCGTCCGCGTGATCGCCGGTGATCGTCTCGTCGCCGCGGATCACCGGCGCGCCGACGGGCGATTCTCGCCCCGTCGGAATCGATTCGGGATCCGGTGTCGCAGCCTCGCCCCGGTTGAGCTCCGTACCGTCCCCATCGATATCCTCGCCCGATTCGTCCATAGATTACGTGAGCGCTCACGGAGGGTAAAACCCCCGATCGGCGCCAAATTTCTCCAGCGCTGATTTGACACGCGGCCGGACGGAGCGAAACAAAACCCGTTTCCGTGTCGGTAGCTAATCGAGGCTATGGACGACGCCCTCTCCCGACGCCGCCTGGTCCAGGTCGGCGCGACGGGAACCGCCCTGACGATCGCCGGCTGCCAGTTCCAGCAGGACGACGGCGCCGACGGCAACGAAACTGACGACACCGATGGGGAACCGACTGTCGACGGGTCGGTCACGGTCGCGGTCGTCCCCTACTTCGATCAGGCCGAATTACAATCGACCCGACAGGAGATCCAGCAGGAGGTCCAGTCTGGCAACATGACCCAGCAGGAAGCGCAGTCGGAACTGCAATCCGCGCAGGACGAACTCGTCTCGACGGCCCTCGACGACCTCCAGTCGAGACTCGAGACGGAGACGAACCTCTCCGTCACGGACACGTCGACGAAGCTCGGTCTCGCGCTCGTCGCCGGCGACCCGACGGGTCTCATCGCGTCCCTCGAACTCGAGGCCGTCTCCGGGATCATCCCTCAATCCCGGTTCCAGTCGGAGTGACGGAATCGCTCCGGTATCGGACGGCCTAGACGTCGGTCAGGCCGATGTGCGTTCCTCGGACGACGATGAGTCGCTCGGCCGGTCGGTAACGGAACCACCCGCCTGGGCCCTGTTTCGGTGCCACCCAACCGACGTCGACGGGTATCGAGCCCGGCCGAGCGTTCGGGGCGGGAGCAGAGGACGGAACCGGCTCCACTCACCCCTTCCGGGGCGATTCGAGTTCGATGTCGGCCGCCTCGAGAAGGCCTTCGACCTCCTCGCGCTTTTCCTGGTGCGCTTCGAGGAACTCCTTCATCAACCCCGCGGCCTGCTCCTTGCAGTCGCCGCAGAGGCGCTCGCCGCCGACGCACTCGTCGTAGACCCGGGTGGCGAACTCGTCGTCGTCACCCGCGAGCAGGTAGGCGTAGAGTTCGTAGACCGGACACTCGTCGGCCTCGCCGCCGAGCTCGCGCTGGAGCTCGGCGGTCTCGCGCCCGCCCGTCGTCGCCGCCTTCACCTTGTCGTAACCGTCCTCGGGGTCGTCCAGCAGGGAGATGTGGCTCGCCGGGATCGAGGAGGACATCTTGCCGCCGGTCAACCCGGTCATGAAGCGGTGGTAGATCGACGACGGGGGCAGGAAGCCGTAGCCGCCCTGCTCGACCTCGACCTCGCGGGCGAGCTCCTCGGCCGTCTCGCGATCGAGGTCGAACGCGTCGACGTGGGCCTCGAAGACGCGCTTCTCGCCGTCGACGGCGTCGATCAGCGCCTCGAAGGCCGCGTCGTCGCCGCGGCGGTTGACGATCCGGGTGCGCGGGCGCAGCGGTTCCATGCCGGCGTTCTCGAGCGACTCCGCGGCGCGGTCGAGCGCGCCTTCGTCCTCCGGGACGTCGAGCCGTGCGCCGCCCTCGCCGCGCAGCCAGTCGGCCGCCTCGGTACACCGGGGCTGGTCGGGATCCTCGGCGTACTTTTCGCGGGCGTCGTAAGCCTGGGCGATGACGGCGAGTTCCCCCGGGTCGGCCTCGAAGCTGGCGTAGGCCTCCGTGACGCCGAAGTAGCGCATCCGCGAGGCCAGGTCCCTGGCCAGCCGGACGTGGGGATCCTGGTCGGGCCCGACGGGGATGACGGTCGGTTTGGGGTCGTCGAGCTGGGGATAGAGGATGTCGGCCATCTGGGTGACGACGCTCTGCATGTGCGAGACGTCGGTCTCGCCGTCGAAGCCGTAGATCGCGCCGAGTTCGGAGAAGTTGGCCTCGACGCCGAGTTCGAACGCCAGGTCCTGGACCTCGCGGTTGGTCGACTGCCGGTAGAGGTCGCCCTCCTCCGGGTCGAACCCGAGCGCGAGCAGCGAGAGGAGGTAGTTGCGCGCGTGCTCATCGATCTCGTCCCAGGAGAGGCCGCGTGCGGCGTGGGCCTCGAGGTCGGCGATCAGGCCGTAGGCGTCGGCGCCGCGCTCCTGGTGCCAGATGATCTCGTCGAAGACGAGTTTGTGGCCGATGTGGGGGTCGCCGGTCGGCATGAATCCCGAGAGGACGGCCGCGTCCTCGCCCTCGCGCAACGCGTCGGCCACGGGCCGGTAGTCGCGCTGGCCGAAGATCACGCCGCGGCGCATCAGGTAGTGAGGCTCTGGTACCTCGGAGAGGACGTCGTCGAACTCCTCGATGCCGAACTCCTCGAAGAGCTTGCGGTAGTCGGAGACGTTCGCGGCGCCCCAGGGATCGAGCACCACGTCGTCGACGTCCTCGGCCTCGACGCCGCCGTCGGTCCTCGCTCGCCTACGCGTGCCGACCGGCGGATCGACGGGGTCGGATTCGCCCTCGCCGCGGGTCGAGTGCTCGTCGTCGGTCATTACGTTTCCCGCCGGCCCGACGCACGAAAAAGCCTTCGTGTCCCGCTATGCGGGGCGACGGCGGTCGGAACGCGCTGTCGGGGTTGGTTCGGTGATCGACCCCGGCCACCGATCGACGACAGAAGAGCTATGTGAGGCGATTGGAACCTCCAAACGAATGGCCACTCGCTCGTCGAGCCGCGCGAGTATTCGATCGGCCCTCGGGCGCCGCCTCGGGATGGACGGCCGCGCGATCGCGGCGTTTCGCGTCCTTCTGGGACTAACGCTGCTGTTCGACGTCGGCCATCGCGCGACCGACCTGCGGGCGTTCTACACGGACGCGGGCGTCTTGCCGCGCTCGCTGCTGGACGCGAATTCGGGGCTCACCGCCGACCTCTCGCTGCACGCGCTCTCCGGCGGTGCGTGGTCGCAGGCCCTCCTGTTCGCGTTCACCGGCCTCCTCGCGATCGCGCTCGTCGTCGGCTACCGGCCGCGCCTCGCCGCGGCGCTCGCGGCCGTCCTCGTCTTCTCGCTCCACTGGCGAAACCCGCACGTCCTCAACGCGGGTGATCGCCTCTTTCGGGAACTCCTCGTGCTCGCCGTCTTCCTGCCGCTGGCCGATCGCTGGGCGGTCCGGTCGACCGCCCGGGGCGCTCCCGAAGACGAGCCCGTCGACGATACACCGGGCGCGAACTGGCTCGACCGGGTTCGTTGGCGGGGTGGGTCGCGAATCGCGACGCCGGCGACGGCGGCCGCGATGATCCACGTCGTCACGCTCTTTTTCAGCAACGCGGGCGAGAAACTCGCCGGCGACACCTGGCCCACGGGCGAGGCGCTCGACTACGCGTTCCGGCAGGATCACATGACGATCCTGCTCGGCGAGGTCCTGGTCGAGTACCCCGTCCTGCTCGAACTCGGCACCTACGGCTGGTTCGGCCTGCTCTGCTCGGCGCCGGTGTTGCTCCTCACCGCCGACCGGCTTCGGCTAGTCCACTGTCTGGCGTTTCTGGGGGCGATTTCGGGCCTCGCTCTCACGATGGCCATCGGACTCTTCCCACCGTCGCTGGCCGCCGGCGTCGTCATGTTTCTGCCACCGCGATTCTGGAATGCAGCCGAACGGATGGGGACACGACTCCGACGCTCGGTCGCAACCCGTCGTGAGGCCTGGGACGCTTCGATTTCGGCCGGCGTCGGCGATTCGATCGCCCGTCTCCGTCGGGGCGCGCGCCGCTTCGGTAAGCCGCTCGCGCGATTCGACCGCGAGCTGGACGCGGCCGCCGCTCGGGTCGTCACCCCGACCGCTCGCACGCTGGCCGACCGGGGATGGACGATCTCGCTGGTCCTGCTCCTCTGTGTGGTCGCCGTCCTCTCGGTCGGCCTGCTCGGCTGGGCCCAGCCCGTCGAACCGGTCGCCGACGTCTCGCTCGAAGACTACGCCTGGGACGTCTACGCGCCGGATCCGGGCGACGACTTCGGCTACCTGACCGTCACGGCCGAACGCGCTGACAGAGAGGCGGTCGACGTGCTCCGCGGGACTTCCCTGTCGGCCCCGCCACCGCCGGACCCCTCGGATCGAATCCCGAGCTTCCGGTGGCGCAAGTACACCGTCGCCCTCTTCGGGACGGACGCGGAGCCCTATCGCGAGGCCTACGCGGAGTACATGTGCACCCGCGCGGACGAGCGGTTCGACGGGACGGTGACGTCGATCCGGATCACGTACACGCGCCACGAGTTCGCCCTTCCCGGTGCCGAGACCGGGATCGAACCCGGCTCGAACGGTGCGTCCGACTCGACCACGTTCGAGGTGGCGACCCGAGCCTGTCGATAGACCGGGCGAGCCGTCGTCGCCGCGTCGCCTCGGCTGGTGCGGTGTCACTCGCCGATCGACCGGGCCGGCTGCGGGCGACCGGCTTCCGCGGTCCCGGATCTGCCGTCGGATTCCCGCTCCTCGAACTCCAGCATCCCGAGCGCGGCGACGCAGTCGCCGCAGACGTACCGCTCGACGTCCCGATAGCGATTCGAACGCGCCCCTTCGTGACGCGCGACGAGTCGAACGCTGTGTTCCAGCCCGAGTCCCTGCCCGCAGCGCTCGCACGAGCGACTGGTCGACGGCTCGCCGTACTCGTAACGTCCCATCAGGCGCCCTCCAGCGACCCGGCGACGGACTCGCGGCTCGCTTTCGAAACCGAACCGAAATCGGGACGGAGCATTCGCTGACTGTACCGCAGGCGTGCGAGACCTTTTTGTCTCGGTAGTGTGTTCGCAATCATGGCAGACAAATCCTCCTCGGATTTGGAAGCCACGTCTCGGGTGGTCCTAACACCCGGGACATTCTCGGTGACTGTCCCCACGACAACGCGGAGCGCGGCTTCCGTTCAACCAATCATTAGTATCGATTATATAAATACCAGAGATGGATGAATAGAACGGTCGTGGAACCGCCTCGAATCGCAATCGAACCGGCGAGTTGTCCGTCGGATATCCGTCTCTGTCGAATTCCCCTCCGACCGACCGGAACGCCTTACTGTCGGCCACGCCAACGCTCTCGCATGGAGTCGTCGGTTCCCGAGGACGCGCCGATCGTCCTCTTCGACGGTGTCTGCAACCTCTGTAACGGGTTCGTGCAGTTCATCGCGCCGCGGGACGACGAGGAGCGGTTCTACTTCGCCTCGCTGCAGTCCGAGGTGGGCCAGGAGTTGCTCGAAGAACACGGTCTGCCCACCGAGGAGTTCGACTCGATCGTCCTCGTCGAGGGGGAGTCGGTCTACGTCAAGTCCGGCGCGGTCATCCGTATCGCCACGATTCTCGGCGGGGTCTACCGCCTGCTCTCGCCCACTCGGTACGTGCCGCGCGTCGTCCGAGACGCCGTCTACGACCTCGTTGCGACCAATCGCTATCGCGTCTTCGGCAAGAAGGATCGCTGCGAGATTCCCGAGGGCGACGTCGGCGCGCGGTTTCTGGAGTAAGTCTATGACAGACTCGTCTGACTATGAGCGGAATCGACGGATTGCTCGATCAGTTCTCTTGCTCGATTCGGAGGAGTAGGGCGATGACGTTCCCGTCGTACTCGACACAGGGAACCGTCTCGCTCGACAGAGATGCGTCACTCGCCGCCGCCGCTTCCCGCAGATAGC
The DNA here is from genome assembly GCF_023093535.1 of Halovivax limisalsi. Lineage (NCBI taxonomy): Archaea > Methanobacteriati > Methanobacteriota > Halobacteria > Halobacteriales > Natrialbaceae > Halovivax > Halovivax limisalsi. Next base: position 318,935 of record NZ_CP095757.1, on the reverse strand, counting down.
TGTCGGGAACGCCGTCGGAAACACCCGCTGTATCCTCGAACACTGACCGATAGACGGTAGCCGCTTCCGATCCAGCCGGCGTGTCAGCCCCGACTGTTCCTCCAATCCGTTCCGTTCCGGGCTCGGCTCCTTCGACCCACGTCGACGGCGGATTACTCCGAAGATCGTCGAACCCTTCTTCGAACAGTTTGACGCCCGCAAAGTGATCGTCGTCGATGGAGTAACATGCCCCATCGTCGGCCGTGTTAGGGTCGACCAGGTAGAACACGAGATCCATGTACGTCGATGGACCTTCGCTCGGATCCCCGTCCCCATTTACTGTCTCGTTCTCCCCTTTCGTTGGATCTTCGTCGCTCGTACCGGACTCATCGCCAGGCTCGTCCGACACGGCCGAATCGCCGTCAATACAGCCAGCTGTTGTAACGAGTGCGACCGTGATCACGCTGCGGCGAGTGAGATCGTTCATTCTAATCACATCGAACTGATATTCATGTTATTCTCAACCCATTCCATAGCCATTCCTATACCAACCATAACATCGATCCAACCAAAGTCCGGATGGTATATCTGTGTCTGTGTGGAAGCACGGTGCATACCTGCCACGAGGAACTCTCCGTCATCTTCCACGAAGTATGGGGATCCTGAGTCCCCGTTCGTGTCGTGGTAATCTCCATCGTGTTCCAGCCTGAACCGACTCCCAGAACTATTGATTTCATCAATGGGTGTTCCACATCGACCAGTACGTTGACCCTGCCGAATAAGGTCCGTCCCAGCTTCTAGATCCTTGAGCTGATCGACTGAATATGTGCCATGGCCGATGTCGAACGCTTCATCTACACCTTGCCCATTCTGTTCGCCGACGGATCTTATTGGATAAAGATCCTCGTCGGGTTTGATTACTGCTACATCTAAATATGTTGGTGAATCCTCGTCGGTGTAATGGTAGCTACCCCGTGAAACGGTACCAATTTGGTGCGATGAACCACCCGGTTGAGCGATTGCTCTTCCGATTGCATCATCGGAGTGTGAATCAGGATTCTTCCAGTCCGGTTTTCCTCCATCGTACTGGAGTGTGGTGTGAGCTGTAATTGTGAATCGATATTCCATATCTTCGTGGTCCCAAACGCGTGGTCCTAAGGTGCCCACCGACCAATCATATTCATCTTCATTGGGCCACTCTTTCGGCCGATATGCTCCTGCTCGGATACCGTATGGAACCTCAGAATCTCTTACTTCAGAAATTCTATAAGGACGATCGTAATATCGATCACTACCATTGTTCCCACACGCAGCTGACTCTGTTTCGGTACCAATCGTATATTGTATTGGAATGTCTTCGACAGCTGTTGCTGGTGAGTTTGATATCTCACTGGCGCTCACAACCGACGGATCTGTCTCCTTTGCTGCATCTCCATATGCTTCGTCTGGCAATCTCCTTCAATGAATCAACTAGCTCGTCTCTTTCACGGTTGCTATATATCCCACTCTGTGTGCCGTGAACCCTTTTAAGCCCGACTCTCACGGCATATTGCTCGTGTTGACCGAACACCTCTCGTGTTACTCCGGTAGTAACAGCATCTATCTTTGAATTTGAATCAAATTGTGAACTTACTTTTCTCTTAATCCGTTCGGATGCATCGTATGCTGACTCCATTCGAACCCATTTGTCTCGAGGGATGGTCGTATACTCCGTCTCAAATTGAGGCTCTCTTTCTGGGAATGGGGGGGCTTCCCATTTATCGGGATTTTTCAGCCGAATTGCTTTTGCTCTGGGGACCCTATCTGTTGGGTCATCAGTCAAATCCAACAATTTTTCTTTTGTCATTCCAGAAACTGTACTCGCGGAGAGGCCTATCGCGGTGAGTGTTTCAATAAACCGACGCCGCCCCATCAACGCTAATTCGCGTGTGGATATTGTCAAAAGCGACGTCATCAGATCATCCACAAATGTATTAAATCTATATCAAGTAAAAATATATGATATTTATTAGGGAATGCGAGTTACGCTACCAGGTATATTAGTTTATTTGGACGAATTGTCAGTTCTTAGAATAGGCCCTCTCGGGGTATCAAGGAGCAATTAAACCTCGCTTCGCTGCAGTCCGAGGTTGGCCAGGAGTTGCTCGACGAACACGGTCTGCCCACCGAGGAGTTCGACTCGATCGTCCTCGTCAAGGGGGAGTCGGTCTACGTCAAGTCCGGCGCCGTCATCCGCATCGCCACCATCCTCGGCGGCGTCTACCGCCTGCTCTCGCCGTTTCGCTACGTGCCGCGCGTCGTCCGGGACGCCGTCTACGACCTCATGGCGAACAATCGGTATCGCGTCTTCGGCAAGAAGGATCGCTGCGAGATTCCCGAGGGTGACGTGGGCGCGCGGTTTCTGGAGTAGATCCACCACTTCGACCCGGTGCTACTCTTGCTCATTCGGGCGACTTATCGCTGAAACGCTAGCTGTAGTATCACCGTCGCCGTCACCCGCGGTCTCTATATGATGTCCACAGTTCGTACGGTCGTATGTCAGAAGCTGCGCCTAACGATGGCGATCCCGAGATCGAACGGATCGCCCTCCGAATCTCGCGGTCGTTTCGGGGAGGTGACCGACGAACCCTGGCGAAACCGGATTCAGAAATCACGATTTCGGAAATCGTAATTTCCAAAATCGTACGTTCCGCTCCCCCTATACGAACTGGTTCGAGCGTGAGACGAGGGCAACCGAGCCGTCACGAATCCCAGCCCTCACTCGAACTTCGCCAGCAACCGCTCGTAGAACGTATCCGCCCCGCCGTCCGCGCTAGCGTCGCCCGCCCATCCGTCGCTCCTCGCTGCGGCCTCAGTGGCCAGTTTCCCGCCGACCGGGTCCGGGAGGGATGCGATGCTGGCGGTCCCCATTCGACGGTCGCGTTGACGAGACAGCCATCGTCCGAGCCACGGTGCGGCGTACTCACCAGCAAGTTTTTTACAAACTGCTGACCAACGTGTCAACATGAGTCTCACGACCGAAGACTTCGCCGAGTTCATGGTCGAGGATCCAGCGGACGATCCAGACACGCCGCTCGGTGACGCGCTCGCAGAACTTGCGGTGGACGTCGAACTCGATTCGGTCGATGCCGTCCGCGACGTTCGCGAGCGGCTATGACGTATCTTCTCGATACGAACGTACTCGTTGCCGCCGTTACGGTCGACACGGATCGATCGGAGACGGCAATTCACGCCCTCAACGAACTCGACGAGACGTACACGTCGGTGTTGAACCTCATGGAATTGCGTACCGTATTGACGAAAAAGAAGCGGTTCGAACGAGACCGCGTTACACAAATTGAACAACGAGTTCGGTCGCGGACGAACGTCACGTTCCCCAGTGCGGCAGATACAATCGAAGCGAGCCGACTGCAGGAGGAGACGCTTCTGTATCCGATGGACGCCCTCGTTCTGGCTTCAGCGGCCGCCGTCGATGCGACGCTGGTCTCTTTCGACGCCGAATTACGCGAACACGGGGCGATCTCCCCGGCTGAACTCGTGTGATGGGGTCTCCTCCGTTGGTCCGCGACTGCATCCGTCCGCCCCTTTTCTCTCACTCGAACTTCGTCAGCAACCGCTCGTAGAACGTATCCGCCCCGCCGTCCGCGCTGGCGCCCGTTTCGCCGTCACTCCCCGCGGCGGCCTCGGTGGCCAGCTTCTCGACGATCAACTCCGGCGTCGAGCGCGCGAGGTGGTCCGGGACGGGCGAGCGGTTCACCTCGAGTTCGCCGTCGACGAGGCCGACGGCCTCGATGCCGTCGACGGGGACGTCGTACCCCGCCGTCTCGCGGATCTCGTCGGCCAGGTGGGAGACGAAGACGGCCGTCGCGTCGCGCTCGGCCAGGGCTTCCAGGATGCCGGCGATTATCTTCGCGCTCGCGCCGGGTTCGGTGATGCTCTCGAGTTCGTCGACCAGCACCAGCCCGCCGTCGTTGCCCGTCGCCAGGTCGGCGAAGCCGCGCACGGTCGCCTCGAACGCGCCCGCGTCGAGGGTACCCTGGGTCTTCGCGTGGTAGTGCAGCCCGTCGAAGCGACGCAGGCGCACCCGGTCGGCGGGGACCGGCAGGCCCATGTGGGCGAGGACGACCACGCTCGCGACGAGGTCGAGCGTCGAGGTCTTGCCCCCGCTGTTGACCCCGGAGAGCAGGCGCACGCCGTCGATCGCGTAGTCGACCGGATCGATCCGCTCCGGCGGCTCGTCGAGTAACGGCGAGCGCCCGCCCTCGATGTCGACGTCGGGCGCGTCACCCTCTGCGTCCGCACCCGCCTCTGCCCCCGCGTCGGTCGCTTCGCCGCCCCAGACGAATTCGGGCATCGTACAGTCGTAGTCGGCGGCGAAGCGCGCGATGGCCAGTTCGACGTCGAGTTCGAGCGCCTGCCGGACGAGCGTCTCCGCGTCCGCGCGCAGGTCGGCGAGGTCGCTCGCGAGCTCCTGCTTTCGCTTGCTCGCCCGGCGGTCCATCGCGGTCCGGAGGCTCTCTCGCAGGCGGGCGACGACCTCGTCCTCGCGCGTGACCGGGACGGTCGGCTCGTCGGGGAACGCGCGTCTGGCGAGCTCGGCCTCGTCGTCCGCCAGGTCGAGGTCGGCGATCAGGCGCTCGCGGGCCGCCGCGACCGCCGCGTCGTACTCGTCGCCGAGCTCGCGCGAGAGGAGGCTGTCCGCCCCCGCCCCGCGCTCGACCAGCGAGAGCAGGTCGGATCCCTCGATCGTGACGTCTCGCTCCGCGATCGCCTCCTTCAGCCGGTCGGTGGCCAGCGACTCCGCCGCGTCGACGGCGGCGTCGAGGTCGTCGAGCGCGCGTTCGAGTCGATCCAGCTCGTCGTCGCCGGCGACCGTCCCGTCCGATTCCAGCCGTTCGAGGCCCGCCTCGAGGTCGTCGAGGTCGCACGGCGGTTCGAGGTCGCTCTCGCGGTGCACTCCGATCGCGGCGCGGAGCCGATCGCGGTTGTGCGAGAAGAACGCGAGCGGGCGTTCGGGGACGATCTCGACGGGCGCGTCGAACGCGTCGGGGCGAACGCGGACGTCGCCTTCGACGTCCACCCCCGCGAAGCGCTCGTCGAGGGCGACCACCGTCGCGTACCCCCGCGCGAGTTCGGCTAGCCCCCTGGCGTCCTCGACGAGTTCGACCGAGAGTTCCGGGAACGACTCGCGCGCCCGCGAGTAGCGCTCGGCGTCGACCGTCGCCAGACAGCGCTCGCGGACGCGGACGTCGCCGGGCTCGGCGACCGGCTCGACGCCGTCGAGCGCCTCGCGAACGGCCTCGTTCGGGTCGCGATCGAGCGCCGCCGCGGTCACCTCGCGGGCCTCCTCGATCCGCGAGCGGCGCCGACTCGGGTAGAACGTCTCGAGTCGGCGGGTGGCGTAGTCGGTGACGGCGCGAGCCTGCACCGCCTCGAGCAACTCGCGGTAGATCTCCCGCGCCCGGTCGGTCGCGCAAAATCCGCCGGGATCGTCGTGCTCGGCCCGGATTGCGCCGCGCGCGATGTGAGCGGCCCGGCCCGGTTCGATGCCGGGCGCGCTCGCGAGCTCGGCCACGTCGCCCGCCGCGAGCGCCGCCTCGGGATCCTCGAGCTCGGCCAGCGCTTCGGCCGTCTTCGCGCCGACGCCCGGGATCGACTCGAGTTCCATCTGCCCGGACATACGCAGGAATCAGGAAAAGCGTATTGGGTCCGCTGGTGGTCGCGCCGGCGCGGGTCGGCCGATGGCGGGCGCCCGAAGCCGCGTCGCGGGCGCCCGCCGCTCAGCACATCGAATAGGCCGATATCGTGTGGCCACCGCCGATCTCGAACACGATCGTCGGTTCGTGACAGATGAACCGCTCCATATCGTGTTCGACTTCCCGGTCTCCAAAATCGAATTGTCGCCGTATACCTGCCGCCGCCTGCGACGTTACGTCGAAGTAGCGAACTGCCGCCGCTGATATCGAAGGTTTCCTCGAACACGTAGCCGCCGTCAAGTGTCGAAATGGTCAGGACGACCCGCTTGCGCTCGTCTGTAAGATTTTGCACGTGAACCGCCAGATTGCTCCGGGTGTGGCGCCAAAGGAGGCCGCCAACCGTGATGGTCCCGGCAACTATCCCTCCGCCAGCGAGGAACTCTCGGCGTTCCATTGTCGCTTCATACGAAATTTCAGTCTAAAATATTTTCTATTAAATTAATACGCACGTACCCGTCTCTCATATCAACCCCTTACCCTTCGACGGTGTCTATCGGCTTTTCGTTCGAAGTAGTGCCGAAACAGGACCAAAATACCGATATTCTCACGTGCGCTCGTCGGTGGCGGTCCCCTACGCCTCCATCCGGGCGCATAGCGAGACGCTTCGCACACCGTACGTCTGGCAGGCGTTTTCCGCCCGATCGGAGGTGAAGGCGTACTCGTCGTTCGCGCGGATCGCGTCCACCTCGAAGCCCGCGGCCTCGATCAGGTCGGTGTAGCGATCGACCTGCTCGGCGCCGCCGATGCAGGCGGCCCAGAGGTCCGCGTCGGTCTTGATGCGCTCGGGCAACTGGGCCTCGCTGACGATGTCCGAGATGGCGAGTCGACCGCCGGGCCGAAGCACCCGCGCGGCCTCCTCGAACACCCGCCCCTTCTCGGGCGAGAGGTTGATCACGCCGTTCGAGAGCACCGCGTCGAACGCGTCGTCGTCGAACGGGAGCGACTCGATGCGTTCCTCGCGAAATTCGACGGTGTGGAAGCCGCCGTCGGCCGCGAGATCGCGGGCCTTGGCGACCTGCTCCGGCGTCATGTCCACGCCGGCGACCGACCCGGTCTCGGTGACCCGGAGCGCGGCGACGAACGCGTCCGTGCCCGACCCGCTTCCCAGGTCGAGGACCGACTCGCCCGGTTCGAGCGCCGCCAGGTCGAAGGCGTTGCCGACGCCCGCGAACGAGTCGATCGCCGCGTCGGGCACGAACTGGAGGTCGGCGGCGTCGTAGCCGAGTCGCTCGGCGAGGTCCCGGCCCGTCTCGAAGTGTCGCTCCGCGTCGGCGGCCGTCGCGACGTCGCGGTACATCGCCGTGACCTCGCGTTCGAGCTTCTGGGTATCGAGTGCGTCCATCAGGTCACCTCAGTCGTCGCCCGCGACCTCGGCGGGCGTCTGGACGGTCAGTTCGACGTCCTGGGCGAGCGAGACGAGCGTGTAGACCGGGGCTCTGCGGGCCCACTCGTCGACTCGTTCGGGATCGACGTCGCCGCCCTCGATCTCGATCGTCGCCTGCAGGTTCCCGTAGACGGAGTCGGCCGTCTCGAGGTCCGCGAGGCTGAACAGGACCGCCGGATCGAAGTCGGTACGGACGCTCGTCCGGAGCTCGTCGAACGCGACGCCCTCGGCCGCCGCGTTGATCGAGATGCCGACGTTGATGCAGGCCGCGAGCGCGGAGAGGGCGGCCTCGACGGGCTCGATGCGGTCGGTCGCGCCGACCCATCCGCCGGCCTCGAGCACCTCCTTCCAGGCGCCGTAGGGAATCGTGTACTCGCGCGTCTCCCGGTCGATGGTCTCGCCGCCGAGGTCGTAGCTGTCGATCTTCGCCAGGCTGTGGGCGGCGGTCCCCTCGTACGTCGCCGACGCCCCGAGGCCGAGCTGGACGGCGTCGGGCTCGGCCGACGCGTGCTCTGCGAACGCGGCCATCGCCTCGCGGTCGATACCGTGTGCCAGTTGCTGATCGTCTGTCATGGTGTCTCCCCCGCAAGAATACGGACGCTTCCGGCCGTATTGTAGCCATTCCGTGACGGGTCGGCGGGGACTGCCGGATGTCCACCGCTTGCGATCGCGTCACCGCCTGCGCTCGGCTCACTCGCCGATCGGCCGGGGATCGAAGCGCCTGGCATCGGCGCGGTGGCGGTCGAAGACCGACGTCGCCCACTCGCGGACCGGCGGCGCGTCGGTGTCGATCACCGCCGCGACCGCCCCGCTACCCGGTTCGTAGCAGCTGATGACGGTGCGATCGTCGAGCAGACCGACCCCGTACGGCGGGAGGTCGTCGTGTTCGAGTACCGAAAAGGCCTCGCGCTCGAGCAGCGCGGCGCAGCGCTCCGGGTACGTCGAGACGAAGTACGCGTGGCAGTTCGGCCGGTCGATCACGGTGATCTCGCCGCCTGCGTCGAGCAGCGAGGGGAGCGTCTCGAAGCACGGCTCCATGAGGGCGACCTCGGGGCGGAGGTATCGCAACTCGCTGGTCCCCGAGAGCAGCGATTCGAACCGGCTCACCGGTCGGTAGGGGGCGTCCGGGTCGGCGACGGTGACCGTCATCGCCGCCCAGGTCTCGACGGAGAACTCGCCCACCGCCTCGGGCAGCCACCGCCAGACGGCGCGAAGCGTTCGCTCCGTCTCTAGTCGGTCGAGCAGCGTCTCCATCCCGTCCGCGACCGTCTCCCCCAGTCGAGTCGCGACGAACTGGTAGCCGTCCTTGCGGATCCAGGTCCGCGCCTCGAACCCGTCGAGCGTCCGCCGGATAGTCGAGGATGAGACCCCGGTCAGCTCGCAGAGCTCGGCCCGGCTGCGCGGTCGCTCGGACAGCGCGACGAGCGCCGGGATGCGGTGGTCCGCCCGCGAGAGGTACGCGACGTCGGCCGTCGGCGAGTCGCCCGGAGAACGTTTCACGTCACCGCTGGCCATGGTGAACCTTCGCAATGAGTCCGTAAAACGGTTGCTCCGGCGCGGTTGTGAGTACGGTCGAGCCCGACGATGCCGTATGCGTTGCGGATCCGAACCGACGTCCCGGACGCCAAACCGAACGTCGAGGTGACGGAGTCGGTTCCGTTCCGATCCGCGACCGAGAGGCGAACGCGTGCGGGCCATCCGCCAACTGTCACCCGGATCGTCACACAATCCTTATCCCCATCGATTGCCACACTGTATCATGGATCACGATGACACGGTCGGTGCGGTCTCGCACAACCGCTACGACTGGTCGGTCACTCCTCCGAGTTTCGCGATCATCGAGGCCATCTCCGCCGTCGAAAACACGGAGCCGGTGCGCCTCGCGCGGGCGCTCGATACGACGTTGTTCGACCACGTGGATCCGGAGGCGCTCGACACGCTCGTTTCCGGTACCGAGCGCGTCGCCCTCTCGTTCGTCATGGGCGAGTACGCGGTCGAGATCGACGGGAACGAGGTAACGATCGTCTGCGAGTGACCGACGGTCGCCGTTCGCTGAGCGACCGTCCGACGGTCAGTCGCTGGGCTCCTCGCGACGGGACAATCCCGCCGAGATCAGTCGGCGAAGGAGGACGACGACCCCGTTCTCGAGGCCGGTGGCGTAGATCGCCTGTTCCGTGCCCCCGTCGTCGGAACCGGGATAGTACGATCCGATCAACAGCGTCTCCCGGTCGACCAGCAGGATCCGACTGATCGCCACTTCGTGGTCCTCCCACGGTCCGGTGAGCCAGTCCAGCTCCGTCTCGAAGGTGGTGACGTTCGGGAGCTCCGTCCCCAGCCGCGACCTGATCTGTTCCGTCTGGCCGCCGATCACGACGGAGCGGTCTCCTTCCGCGGCCTCGCGCAGTCGATCGAAGAGCGCGTTAGACAGGAGCGACTCGTCCACGACGAGCAGCGCGACCTCCGATTCCGCGCCGTCGACGAGGTCGACCGTCCGGGAATCGATCGCGTCGTTCCCGGACAGCGACCACACCTCCTGAACCCGATCTCGATCGGATTCGGCGTTGCGCTGCTCGACCGATTCGAGGTACGATAGCAGCGTGTCGATCCGGTCGGAGTACTTCTGCCGGAGCGTGCGCGTCGCCTCGTCGATGCCGACCGCCCGGTACTCCTGCGGGCTGGAGTGGCGGACTTCGACCAGCCCCTGCGATTCGAGGACGCGAATGGCGTCGTACACACGCGTCCGCGGAACCTCGGAGATTTCGTGGACCTCTTTGGCCGTTCCGCTCGATAATTGCGTCAACGCCAGAAAGCAGCGCGCTTCGTACTCCTGGAGCCCGAGTTCTTGCAACAGACTCACCGCTTCGTTGGTAATCGTGTCTTCTGTCATGGCCCAACCACGCGTCCGGCGTTCCGAACGTGAGGACTATCGCCCGTGGACGGGAAAAGGTTCCTGTTATCGAGCCGTCGTAATCCGCTGAATCGGCTGTATTCCGCCGGGGGAGAGTTTTCACTCGGATTATCACACAAGCTACTTCAGTACGCAACGGTTGTTCACGAGTGGCGCGCCCTATTACGGCCCAACCACGATGGGGCGCGCCATATCCGATCTTCTGGCGGCCGCAACCGACGCGAGACGGCGAGCACGCTGTCGGTGACGCGACTCCTGACGGACACCGGTCTTCAGCGGCCGCTACGCTCGAAGGCTGCGGTGCCGGTGAGCGGACGCGACGGAGAAGACGCGACGGCTGTAACACTGATCGGCGTTCGACCGCAGCGGTGTCACTCGCACTCGTCCCGGAGGAACTCGAGCAGCGGCCGAACCTCGTCGAACTGCGGCCCTTTCGTGACGACATCTGCCTCCCGATCCCACTCCACGTACCCGTACTCGGCCAGCTTCGGAAGGTGGACGTGATGGGTTCTGATCCGGGCCGGCTCTCGTTCGACAGCCGCTTGCTGTGTCCCCGACCCCGTCGCTTCGTCGCTCGTGTACGTCAGCTCTCGCGGGTTGTGGTCGAGCAATTCCAGCAGCAGCCGGCGCCGTTCGGTGTGGGTCAGCGCGTCGAAGGTTCTATCATTCATTTTATTTCACTAGGAAATAGATGGCTAGCTACGGAGATAAAGTGTTATCATTTTCATCAAATTACGTTGTTGTGATAAACTGAGTGAACGGGTCCCCGCGGTTGCGGGCGGCGACGCGCGTGGACTGTCGCCCAGGTATCCCACGCCGGCGGCCCGACCCCGTCCGTCCCGCACCCTTTTCGTCGCCCCGCCTGTACGACCGGATATGCGCGTCGTGACGACCCTCCCGTCGGCCACCGAACTCGTCGCCGCCCTCGGGATCGACCCCGTCGGCGTCTCCCACGAGTGCGATTACCCGCCGCACTTCGCGTCGCGACCGAGCGTGACGCGATCGCGGATCGACGCCGATGCTTCGACCGACGAGATCGACCGGCAGGTCCGCGAGGCGAGCGTCGGCGGAGGCGACGACGGAGCGGCCGACGGCGGCGTCTTCGACGTCGACGTCGAGACGATCGAGCGGCTCGACCCGGACGTGATCGTCACCCAGGGCGTCTGCGACGTCTGCGCGGTCGATACCGCGGCCGTCGCGGACGCGGTCGAGGGGATCGACGCGGAGCCGGAGCTCGTCACCATCGACGCCCACACGATCGACGAGGTCTTCGACGATCTGGAGCGCCTCGGCCGCGTGCTGGGTCGCGAGGATCGCGCCCGGGACGTTCGTTCCGACCTCGACGCCCGCCTCGACGCGCTCCGCGAACGCGCGCCGGCCGATCCCGACGCCCGGCCCCGCGTCGCGATCTTCGACTGGACGGACCCGCTCATGGTGGCGGCCCACTGGGTACCGGAGCTGGTCGAGATCGCGGGCGGGCGCTACGCCCTCGCGTCGTCCGGGGAGCGCGCCCGACCCCGGGAGTGGGCCGAGATCCGCGACTACGACCCAGAGGTGGTCGTGGTCGCCCCGTGCGGCTACGACCTGGCCCAGACCGCCGCGAACCTCGCGGACCTCACCGATCGCGCGGGGTGGCGCGACCTCGCAGCCGTCGACGCGGGCCGCGCCTGGGCAATGGACGGCCACCACTACCTCAACCGACCGGGTCCGCGACTGGTCGACGCCGCGGAAGCGCTCGCGGCGATGCTTCAGCCCGAGGCGACGGCGGACGCGGTCGACGCCGATCGGCGGCGGTCCGGAGCTTACGGCTCGCGCCGCGATTCCGAGTCCGTCCGCGTCGACGGCGATGAGGCGCGTCCGGTCGCGGACGTCGCCGTCCCGCTGTCGGAACTCGAATCCCGGCCGCCGTCGTGAGCCCCACGTCGCGGCCAGTCGATCGCACGCCTCCGTCGGTGGTCTACTTACGGCTGCGGATGGTGAGCAACCCAGTATGAGCGCTCGGACCCCCGGCGATTCCTCCGGCGACGCCGTCACCAGACAGTTCGACACCGAGAAAACCGATCCGAACGTCGAGGTCGTGTCGGTCATCGCCGACATCGAGGACGTCCCGATCGAGGAGCTGCCGCCGCTCTACGACTGCATCGACCACGTCCTCGAACACCTGTACACGAATCCGCCCGGCGACGAGGCGGACGCCGAGGTCTCGTTCACCTACTACGGCTACCGGGTCACGGTGACGCAGGACGGCGGCGCGCGATTCGAACCCCGCGTGTGAGGCCGGCACCGCTCGGGCACGGAGGCCGGCGCTACTCGGTCCGGATCGCACACCGCGCCCCGTAGGAGACGTCGTCGACGGACTCGACGGCCGGCTCCTCGCCGCAGACGGGACAGTCCGGATCCCGGCGGACGTCGACGGTCTCGACCGACATCCCGGACGCGTCGTAGACGAGGAGTCGACCGGCCAGCGTCTCGCCGATACCGGTCAGCAGCTTCACCACTTCCGTCGCCTGGATGCAACCGATCGTGCCGGGAAGGACGCCAAGGACGCCCGTCGTGGCGCAGTCGGGGACGGTGCCCGGCTCTGGCGCCTCGGGAAAGAGACAGCGATAACAGGGGCCGGCCGCTCCCGAGTCCCCGGCCGCTGCCCCCTCGCCCGTCGAGTCCGTCGCCGACGACCCGGACGACGCCGTCGACTCCGTCTCCGTCGCCGCTGCGCCCGCCGGGTCGATCGTCGTAACCTGCCCCTCGAAGCGGTAGATGGCGCCGTGGGAGAGCGGCGTGTCGGTGAGGGTGCAGTAGTCGTTACAGAGGTACCGCGTCGCGAAGTTGTCGCTGGCGTCGCAGACGACGTCGTAGCCCGCCGCGATCTCGTCGATCGAGTCGGCGTCGAGCCGCGTCTCGTAGGGCTCGACCGCGACGTCCGGGTTCAGCCGCTCGACGTAGTCGGCCGCGCTCGCGACCTTCGGGCGACCGACGTCGGCGTCGGCGTGGACGATCTGGCGCTGGAGGTTTGAGCGCTCGACGACGTCGTCGTCGACGATGCCCAGCCGACCGACACCCGCCGCCGCGAGGTACTGGATGGCCGGCGAGCCGAGGCCGCCCGCCCCCACGACGAGGACCGACCCGTCGAGCAGCGCCGCCTGCCCCTCGGGACCCACCTCGTCCATGATGACGTGACGCGAGTAGCGATCGAGCTGCGTCGCGTCGAGCGAGAGGTCTGCCATGCCCGTCGTTGGGGCGTCGAGGCCAAAAATCCGCGGATGCGTCCCGGAACCCCGGCCTTCGTCCTGTCGCCCGGACGAGGGTCTCGCTGCCGGGGCCGGTCGTCGGCCAGCGTGCCGTTCAGATCGGGGCCCGTCCCGGTCGGCGGCAGTCGACCCAACGATTTATTATCGTGTGATGGTATTGCATACCTATGGGAGCTACTCCCGACGGTACGGACGACGTGTTCGACCAGTTCCTGTCCAATCGCGGTCACACCACCGAGCCGGTCGGCTGGGAACACGATCGCCGGAAGAAGCAGTGTCCGGAGTGCGGTGGCCTCCACGACGACGGGGCCACGGCCTGTACCGTTTGCGGGTGGGCGCCCGGCCGCTAGTCCGCCGGGCGCCAGCGGTCCGGCGACTCGAACCATTTTCGGACTGACGATCGGAAAGTGACAGCGGCGCTCCCGGCGATCTCGTCGCCCGCCACCAGATGCCTAATCACCGATCGGCACTGCCGATCGTTCGAATAGGAACATTCATTATCGCAAGCAAGCGAACCGACGAGACGAGAGAAGAAATGCCGGAATGTCAGAACTGTGGATCGTTCGTCACCGACGCGTACGTCAGAGTGTTCACGCCGCCTACCGTGGACGAACCGCGCGTCTGTCCGGACTGTCCGGACAAGATCCGCGACGGGGCCGACGTGCGGACCGCCAGATCGCCCCGCGGCGACTGAGCGAGGGCTGCGGCGGGCCCCGGTCGTCGCCCCGGATCGCTCGCATCACGCTGCCCCTCGCCGACCGGCGACGACAGTTCGTGATTCGTCGCTTCTTCGCTCGCGCCCGTCTCGTCGTTCCGGCACTCGCTGCGGTCGGGTCTCCGTCCGCTACGATCCGATCGAGTGACGCGTTCGGTCACCACGCCCGCGTTCGACGCAGCGGGTCGGGCCGACCGTGGGGCGTGCCGCCTGCCGATCCGAATCGCTCGCTGCGACCTCGCGATTCAGCGGTCGGACCGTCGAAGGAAACCCACGCCACTTATGAGGGGTGCGCCCCTGTACGGTGACAATGACCACCAGTGACACCGCGGTGACTCGTCTCTTCGGCGGGCCCGGGAGCGGGAAGACGACGGCGCTTCTCGACCACGTCGAGGAGATTCTCGAGGACGAGAGCGTCTCGTTCCGCGACGTGCTCGTCGTCTCGTACACGCGGGCGGCCGCCCAGGAGGTTCGCGAGCGCCTGGCCGAACGCCTCGACATCAACCCGCGATCCCTGCAGGGCAACGTCTGTACCATGCACGCGAAGGCCTACGAGTTGCTCGACCTCTCACGCGGGGACGTCATCGGCGAGTCCGACAAGGAGGACTTCTGCGAGGACTACGGCATCGAGTACGAGGACGAGTACTCGGGGGCGGGCCGGCGGACGGCGCGATCGACGACGATCGGCAACAAGATCATCGCGACCAGCCAGTGGCTCCAGCGGACCAGCCGCGACGTCGCCGACTGGTACGACGTGCCCTTCCAGTGGGACGTCGACGAGGTCCGCCTGCCGCCGGAGATTGATCCCAACGCCCAGGAGGGCAACAAGTACACGCCGACGTGGCCCTCGGACGACGACCGGATCGACGTCCCAGAGGTCATCCGCGCCTGGCGCAACTACAAGGGCGAGGAGGGCAAGGTCGGCTTCGCGGACATGCTCGAGCGGGTCAAGCAGCGCTCGCTCGTCCCGAACGTCGACTACCTGGTGATCGACGAGTTTCAGGACATCACGACCCTGCAGTACGACGTCTACGACGAGTGGAAACCCCACGTCGAGCGGGTGCTGATCGCCGGCGACGACGACCAGGTCGTCTACTCCTGGCAGGGTGCCGACCCCGCGCTCCTGCTCGATGAAGAGGTCGACGACGACGTCGTCCTCCCGAACTCCTACCGCCTGCCCTCGAACGTGCTCCACGCCGTCAACCGCGAGATCCGCCACATCGACGTCCGCCAGGACAAGGACCTCAACCCGCGCAAGGAGGGCGGCGTCGTCGAGGCCGAGGCGAACAAGTCGATGCTCGACGTGGTTCGGATGGTCCGCCGGACGCTCGTCGAGGGCGACGGCACCATCATGCTGCTCTTTCGGGCGCGCTACCAGATGTTCCAGTTCGTCGACGAGTTCATCACCGAGGGCGTCCCCTTCACCGCGCTGACCGACCAGCGCATGTGGACCGACCGCCTGACTCAGTACGTCCGCGCGGTCGAAGCGATCGACGCGGGCGAGGACGTCGACGGCCTGCAGGCCCGCCGGCTGGCCGACATGCTGCAGGATTCGGCGTTCGGGACGAACGAGCGCGACGCGCTCTTCGACGCCATCGACGATCTGGAGGAGGAAGCGGGCGTCGACGATCTGGTGGATCTGACCGTCCCCGCGTCGGTGATCGAGGAGCACGTCCCCTTCATGCCGGGGACGAACTCCGCGGCGGACATGCTGCGGAAGGTCACCAGCTTCCAGAAGAAGTCCGTCAAGGCCTACTTCAACATCGGCGAGTACCGGGGGATGGCGACCGACCGCGTCCGCGTCGGCACCATCCACTCCGCGAAGGGTCGCGAGGCCGACCACGTCTTCGTCGCGACCGACCTCACCGAGAAGGTCGTCGAGCAGATGGTCGCGACGATCGACGATCGCTCCGGCGACGGCGAGGGCGGCGTCACCGACGTCCCCGGCGTCGAGGAGTTCACCAAGACGACGTCGCCGGTGCCGGTGCTGACCGATAACGAGCGCCGGGTGTTCTACGTCGGCATGTCCCGGGCCCGGGAACGACTCGTCCTGCTCGAGAACCTCGTCGACGGGGCCCCGACACTGCCGATCGACGTCCTGCTCAACAACGAACTCACGGGTACCGACCTCGACGATCTCGTCGCCGAACTGCAGGAACCGGACGAACTCGAAGCCGGTCCAGCGTGAGTCGGGTCCTCGACGCGATCCGGACCGCGATCGACGAGCGGGACGCCCTCGGCTTCGTCCACGTCGGTCGGTGCCGATCGCCCGCGACCCGATTTCTCGCGGCGGCTCTCGACGAGCCTGCGGCGAACGCGACCGTCGAACAGATGCCAACCGAACGAGTTCGAACCGATCCGCGGGCCTACGGGATCACGCCGGACGCGACGCTCGTCGAATCCTCGGCGTCCGACCACGCCGCGCAGCGCCTCGTCGCCCGCCTCGGCGAGCGCGCCGACACCGGGACGCTCCTGGTCCCGCCGTCGATCCCCCACGACGCCGCG
The DNA here is from genome assembly GCF_023093535.1 of Halovivax limisalsi. Taxonomy (NCBI): domain Archaea; kingdom Methanobacteriati; phylum Methanobacteriota; class Halobacteria; order Halobacteriales; family Natrialbaceae; genus Halovivax; species Halovivax limisalsi. The sequence continues at coordinate 302,440 of NZ_CP095757.1, read as the reverse complement.
CTGCATCTCGATTCGGCGGGCTTCGACCTGGCCTCGAGCGACGCCCTCGCGGTCGCCAGGAGCCGGAAATCGACGGCCGAGCGCGACGCGATCCGATCGGCCCGGGCGGCGGCCGCGGCCGGCCTGCGACGCGCCGCGACGCTCGCCGCCGACCCGGTCGACGGGGAGCCGCGATCCGACTCGGGCCCGACGGTCGGGGAGCTGCGCCGCGAGATCGACGCCGCGGTCGTCACCGCGGGCGGATCTCCGGGGGCGCGCACGAGGATCGTCACGCCCGAGGGCGCTACCAGGCGCGCGTCCGGCTCGCCGCCGATCGCCGACGCGTCCGGGTCAGCACCCGCAGCGTCGGCGTTCGACGCCCGGATCGAGTCCGGCGACCCGATCGTCGTGGACCTCACGGCCTGCGGGCGGGCGGGCTATCACGCCCGCCTCGTCCGGACGCTGGTGCCCGGCACCGACGGCGGGTGGGAGCGACGCGCCCACGTCGCTGTCGAGAGCGCGCTGCGATCGGCGCGGGTGCTGCTCCGGACGGACGCGCCGAGCGTCGGCGACGTCGAGGCCGAACTCGTCGCGGAGATCGGCTCCTTCGGCTTCGCCGGGACGGCGACGGGGACGGCGGTCGGGATCGGTCGCGACCCCGTCGAACGACCGCTCCGGCCGGGCGCCGAGATCCGTCCGGGGTCGGTGGTGACGCTCGAGGCCGGCGTCGAACGCGACGACGGCGCGGCGGTCCGGATCGCCGAGCCGGTCGTGGTGACCGAGGACGAGGTGCGCTGGGTCGGCGACCCGAACTGGTCGCTCGAGCCGTCGGCGTACACCGTGTGACAACGCGGCAGGAGGCTGTCGGAGCGCTACTCGTTCTCGCCGTTCGAATCACTCGTTCTCGTCGTCCGGATCGACCGCGACGGCGCCCCCGACTCGTTCGGCCGCCTCCGCCGGCACGTCGGTCGGGAGGCTGAGGTACCGCTCGAAGGCGACGAGCGCCAGGGCGGCGACGACGAGCCCGCCGCCGATCACCGGCTCGCCCCCGCGGACGAGCAGGTCCAGACCGGCCAGCCCCGCCGGAATGGCGAAGATCAGCGTCCCGGCGAGTTTGAACGTCTCGAGGATTCCAGCCATTGCGACCCGCTTTGGCCCCTGGCGGCAAAAACGTCTCGCCACCGCTTCGGGCCGTCCGTCCCCCTCTCGCGGCCGTCGCATCACACCCTGGACGATACCATAACACATGCGTTATGCATTCCTGTTTCGGAAACCTTATTCGGGGTCGGGGGTGACTCCCTCGTATGTTCACCGGGATCGTCGAGGAGACGGGCGAGATCCGCGATCGCGAGGCAACGTCTGATGGGGTTCGACTGCGAATTGGGGCCGACGAGGTGGCGAGCGACCTCGCCCACGGCGCGAGTATCAGCGTCAGCGGGGTCTGTCTCACGGTCGAGCGCTTCGAGCGGGACGCGTGGTTCGAGGTGTTTCTCGCCGACGAGACGGTCGAGCGGACCTACCTCGGCGATCTCGCCGTCGGCGACGCCGTCAACCTCGAACGGGCGATGCCCGCCGACGGCCGGTTCGACGGCCACGTCGTCCAGGGCCACGTCGACGCCGTCGCCACCGTGGGCGAGATCGAGTCCGTCGGCGAGGACTGGTACTTCGAGTTCGAGTTGCCGCCGGGGTACGCCCAGTACGTCGTCGAGAAAGGATCGATCACGCTCGACGGGATCAGTCTCACGGTCGCCGCGCTCGACGGCGATCGGGTGACGGTCGCGATCGTCCCGACCACGTACGACCTGACGACGCTCTCGGCGAAGGACCCGGGCGATCCCGTCCACCTCGAAGTGGACGTGCTGGCGAAGTACGTCGAGTCGGTCCTCGAGGCGGCGCCGGCGGCGGACGAGTCGGAGTTGGCGCGGCCCGCGAAGTGAGAGCCGGTCGATCCGACTCTGGTCGGCGGTTCACTCGCTCCGGACGTCGACGCTCGGGTCGATCGACGAAAGCAGCGTTTCGACGTTCGTCCGCTCCTGACTCGCGAGCGCGGTCGGGTAGACGCCGACGCCGACGACGAGATCCTCGTCCGTCGCGGCCGCCTCGGTGACGTGGAGGTTCACGTCGATGTCCTGATTCCCCCCGAACGTGGCCTGGGCCTGGAAGGTGGACGTGGTCACGGATTCGCCGAGGATCGAAACCGTCGCGTCTTCGACGTGCTGGACGCCGCTGACCCCCTCGTAATTGGCCGCGAGTCTCTGTACCAGTTCGCCCGTCTCCATGTCCTTGATGGGATTGACCTCCTGGCCGGCGATCGAAATCTGGGGGGTCGAGAGGACGGCGAAGACCGCCGCGCGCTGGTCGATCAGCGGTCCGACCGTGATCGCCTTCTCGTGTTCGACCACGTAGTTCGTCACCGTGATCGACTCGCTCCAGAGCCCCAGGTCGACGGACTTATCGATGACGATGTCGTCGATCCGCGACTGCTGGTAACCGGTTTCGTTTCGGGTTTCGGCGGCGACGCCGACCGGGTTCGACTCGTGCTTGTCGAGTCCGAGAAGCCCGGTGCAGCCGGCCAACCCGGCGAGTGCGGCCGTTCCAGCTCCGGCGAGGTACGTGCGGCGCTTCATCACCCCAACCGGGGTCCCCCAACGATAAGTGCTTGTTGTGTCGACTATCCGACTTCGACACTGGTCGGGCTGGCAACCGGTTCGTCGGCAAGCTGCCAGCCGGTCCTGCGGCGAGCGGCCGATCCGGCTCGCAGTCGGCAGGAACAAGTCCCTCCCGAGCGGAGGCCGACGCATGACTGTCGTGACGGAACCAGTGAGCGTCTCGGGCGGGTGGTGATACCGTGCCGTCGGAACACGCGGTCGACGAGGAGTCGGACGCGGCGACCGATCCCGTTCGCGTCCGGATTCGCGGCATCTACACCACCGCGCTCACCCGCCTGCTCGCCGACGCGGGCCACGAGATCGTCCAGGCGTCGACGCCGATCGACCGGCGGTTCGACGCCACCTTCGAGACGCGCCCGGCCGACGTACGGATTCGGACGACCCGCGACCGACAGGGAATCGAGTGTTCGGGCGACCCGGCGGCCGTCGAGGCGCTCGCACCGGCGCTCGAATCCGTCGGCATCGACGCGTTTCGCTGGGTCGACGGGACGCCTCGTGACGTCGCCTACGACGCGGTCGTCCGCGACGCCGACGGCGGGCGCGGCGCGGTCGTCGACCTCGACGACGGACGCCGGGGGTATCTCCCCTACGACGCGGTCGACGGCTACGTCGACGCGGGCGACGCCTATCGGGTGCAGGTGACCGATCCAGCACCGCCGTGGGACGACGACCGACCCGCCGTGTCTCCCGAGATCTCCGTCGGCGGCGGGCTCTGCACGCTCACCCGCGGGCGAAGCGGCGTGCGGGCGGCGCCCTCGCGCGAGGCCGGCGAGGAACTCGTCGGACTGACCGACCTCCTCGACGCGGAGCTACCGGACGGCTGGGGCCTCCGCTGGGAGCACCCGGCCGCCGACGCCGATCTGGACGCGATGGGGGCCGCGCTCGACCGGGCGATCGAGCGTGCGACGGCGGTGGAAGCGGCGCTCGAGGCGGCGCCCGATTCGCCCGGCGAACGGAACGAACCCGTCCAGCTCGTCGCGCCGACCGCGACCGCGTGGTGCTGGTTCGGCCGCGAGTCCCGCTTTGCCCTCGACGAGGTCCGCCGGGCCGTCGAGCCGACGATGGCCGGCCACCACCGGACGAAGGCGGCCGATCGCGCGGCGAGCGCGGCCGTCGACTTCGTCGAAGCCGTCTGCGGCGATGCGAGCGCGACCGTCGGCGCGGGAACCGACGACGCCGAAACGGCCGACCTCGACTTCCCGTTCGCGGCGGTGAGCCGCCAGTTCGGCCCGCGTGAGGGCGACCGACTCGCCCTCGAACACGGAAAGCCCGACGGCCGCCTGCTCACCCTCGGCCGCGGCGAGGTGACCGCGTGGGCGCCCGACGGCTCGCTCACGCTCGAACGCTCGATGACCGGCGGCGGCGCGTACGACGGCCTCGGCGTCCCGAAGGAGGACGGCGACGTCGCCGTGACGAAGCTGCGCGAGGGCCGCTGGTGGTACCCGACGACGTACAAAACCGCCGGCGGCGACGTCAAGGGGACGTACGTCAACGTCTGTACGCCCGTCGAACTCTTCCCCGACGCCGCCCGGTACGTCGACCTCTACGTCGACGTCGTCCGCCGCCCGGACGGGTCGGTCGAGGTCGTCGACGCGGCCGAACTCGCCGACGCTCGCGCCGACGGGCTGGTGAGCGAGGAACTGGCCGAGAAGGCGTCGACCGTCGCGAGCGCCGTCGAGCGGGCGCTGGAAAGGTAGCGTTCCAAACTGGGGCCGTCGCTGAGCAACTGACCGAGACGCGGGCGTACTTTTTTCGCCCGCGGGATTGACCAGCACCCATGACCGCGGCGGAGCCGGCCGTCAGACTCGAGGCCGTCCGGCGGACCTACCAGCTGGCCGAGCCGGTCCACGCCCTCGACGGCGTCTCGCTCGAAATCCCGCGGGGATCCTTCACCGCGATCATGGGCCCGAGCGGGTCGGGCAAGTCGACGCTGATGAACCTCGTGGGGTGTCTGGATACCCCGACCGATGGCCGGGTCTTCGTCGACGGGTCGGACGTCACGCAGCTCTCGGGGCGCGAGCGGACCACGCTCCGCGGGACGGCCGTCGGCTTCGTCTTCCAGACGTTCAACCTGATGCCGCGCCTGACCGCCTTGGAGAACGTCGCCCTGCCCCAGCTCTTTCGCGGCGTCGGTCGGCGCGAGCGCCTCGACCGGGCCCGGGAGTTACTCGAACGCGTCGGATTGGGCGACCGCCTCGAGCACCTGCCGAACGAACTCTCGGGCGGTCAGCGCCAGCGGGTCGCCCTCGCCCGCGCGCTGGTGAACGACCCGGCGCTCGTGCTGGCCGACGAGCCCTCTGGCAACCTCGACACCGAGACCGAGGCGGACGTCCTCGACCTCTTCGAGGACTTTCACGACGCCGGGACGACCATCGTCGTCGTGACCCACGAGCGCCACGTCGCCGAGCGCGCCGAGCGGATCGTCCACCTGCTCGACGGGAAAATCGAGCGCATCGAGGAGCTCGACGGCGTCGGAAACGACGGGGAAATCGACGGCGTCGGGAGCGATGCGGAACCCGGCGGCGCTGGAAGCGACGATACCCACGACGACGCGGGGCGGGGTGGCCCTCGATGAGGCTGCTCTCGCTCCTCCGGCTGGCCTGGCGGTCGATCAGCGGGCACCGCTTGCGGTCGGCGCTCACGACGCTCGGCGTCGTCATCGGCATCGCGGCTGTGATCGCGTTCGTCACGCTTGGCGCGAGCCTCCAGGCCGGCATCGTCGGCGACATCAGCCCGGACGATCAGCGAAACATCTACGGTTGGGCGGCCGACCCCGGCGCCGAGGGCGGTCCGCTCGCGGGCGCCCAGCCGGTCGTCAGCGACGCCGACCTCGCCGCCATCGCGGAGCGCGACGGCGTCGATGCGGCCTACGGCTACGCCCCGCTCGGGACGCAGGCGATCGCGACCGGCGACGACCTCGTCCCGCTCGGCGACGGCGCCTTCGCCACCGGCCCGTCCTACGTCCGCGAGGCCGACCTCGCCGACGGTCGGCAGTTCGAGATGGGTGCCACCGAGGCCGTCATCAACCCCGCCATCGCCGGCGCGTTCGAGACGAACGTCAGCGTCGGCGACGATCTCACGCTCGTCTACGGGGGCGGCGAGACGGCGACGGTGACGGTCGTCGGCATCACCGAGGATTCGGAGGGGCTGAGCCCGTTCGAGGGCTTCGGCTCCTCGCCGCGGGTCTACGTCCCGACGGACCCGTTCTACAGCGAGGGCGCGGGCGGTGATGCCGGAAGCGAGTCGGGGGGCGGTGATGCCGGAAGCGAGTCGGGGGGCGGTGAGGGCGGAAACGACTCGGCAGACGCCGGTGGTGATGGCGGCGACGACGGTGCCGCAACCGTCTCTGATGGAACGCGGTACATCGCGATCGTCGTCGAGGCACCCTCCGCCGACGATGCGGCGGTCGACCGGGCGCGTGACGCTGCGCGGACCTACCTCGAGAGCGACGAGTCGGACGCGAGCGAGCTGCTCGATGCCGGCGAGCTGGAGATGGTGCTCCAGACGAGCACGCAACTGCTCTCGCAGCTGCAGGACATCCTCGGCCTGCTGCAGAACTTCATCGTCGGGGTCGCGGCCATCTCGTTGCTGGTGGGTTCGATCGGCATCGCCAACATCATGCTGGTCTCCGTGACCGAGCGCACCCGCGAGATCGGCATCATGAAGGCCGTCGGCGCGCAGAACCGCCACGTCCTCGGCCTCTTCCTCCTGGAGTCGATCGTCCTCGGCGTGATCGGCGCGATCCTCGGGACCGCGCTCGGCCTGGCGGCCGGTTACGTCGGCGCGCGGTACATCGACCTGCCGCTGGTCTACCCCGTCGAGTACGTCGCCCTCGCGATCGTGGTCGGCATTCTGGTCGGCGTGATTTCCGGGCTCTACCCGGCCTGGAAGGCCGCCCGGACGGATCCGATCGACGCGCTCCGATACGAGTGATCGGCGCGGTCGTCCCGTCCCGGTCAACTCGGCTGCGCTCCGATCACTCGTCCGTCGTCTCCGCGTGCGGATCCGGGTCGGTTTCCGCCCACCAGGGATCGACGGGATCGAACGCGTCCCACCAGTCGGCCGCGCGATACTGCGCCCAGGGGCCGAGGTCGCGCGGCGGATCGGCCAGCCACGCCGCCCCGCGGAGTTCGCCCGCCTGGATGTCGAGGTGCCCGCTCGCCCACACCGCGTCGAAGGTGACCCAAAGGGTGTGCAGGCGGATGTCGCGACCGTCGTCGGGCGCCTGGATCTCCCGGTAGCACAGGTTCGGCGCGGCCAGGTCGATTTCCAGGCCGATCTCCTCGCGCACCTCGCGGATCGTCGCGTCCTCGTACGTCTCGCCGTCTTCGCGACCGCCGCCGGGGAGTCGCCAGCGGTCCTCGTCGCCCCGGTGCTGGATCAGGCAGACGACGGGATCGCTCTCGACGGAATCGGCCGGCATGGACGGGGAGAGCGGCGGGGCGTCGGCCGGCTCGCGGACGATCCACGCGTAGCCGCCGCCGGTGTATCCCTCGTGAGCGCGTTCGAGCAACGAATCGAACCGGTCGGCCGGGACCGCCGCTTCGGTTTCGACGACGGGCACCGACTCGGACGCCGTCCGGAGACGGTCCAGCCGCGCGGCGACGTCGTCCCGGTTGACGTGCTCGGTGGGCATCTACCCTGCCAGAGTGGGTACGCCGAAATGTCGGTTGCGATCGGGACGGACCATCGCGTCACCGTCTCGCCGCGGTCGCTGCGTCACCGCTTCTTCCGCAACCGAACCCCTAATCAACGCGGCCGTCGATTGATCCGACATGACCAAGCGGCACGTCTCGCTCCCGGCCGAGGCCGAGACGGCGATGACGGCGTTCATCGACGAGGTCGACGACCGACTCGCGGGCCCGGAGGACACGTGCGACGTCGTCGAGGACGTCCTGCTCGACCTGACGGGCGACCGCGAGGCCTACGAACGCTGGCAGGCGAGCGCGTCGCAGCACGACGAGGCCGATCGAGCGCCCGAGGCGCGAGACGGCGCGGACGTCTCGGCTGCCGAACGGGTGCGCCTGCAGAGTTACGATCCGTGTAACACCACGCTCGAGAGCGAGTACTACGCCGAGAAGGACGAGGAGAAGTTCCGCCGGTCGAAGCACCTCCAGTGGCTCTGGCGGCAGTTCGACAGCCTGCCGATCGCGGACAACGTCGAGTTCGCGCTCCGATTTCGGCGGATGCTCGCGAACCACCTCTTCGAATCCTGCGGCGACGACTGCCGCTTCTTCAAGGGGATCACGTTCACCTACGGTCACAACATCTCCGTCGGGGACAACACGGTCGTCCACGACGACGTCCACCTGGACGATCGCGGGAAGCTGACCATCGGGAACCGGGCGTCGATCTCCGACGGCGTCCACCTCTACAGCCACGATCACGACATCGTCGACCAGACGGCCGTCGAGAACTACCACACGATCGTCGAAGACGACGCTCGCGTCACCTACGACGCCATGGTCCGGGCCGGTTGCCAGGTCGGCGAGAACGCCGTCGTCGGGGCCCGAGCCGTCGTCCAGGGCGATGTCCCGGCCCACCACGTCGCCGTCGGCGCCCCCGCGAAGAGCGTGAAGATCAAGCCGGGCTGGGAGGACGTCGCCGAACCGCTCGAAGCCGGCGGCGAGAACCGCCAGGCCGAACGCCGGATCGAGTACGACCTGCCCGACGACCTCGACGTCTTCGACGAGTTCGAGCGCGACCTCGAACCGCCGGGTGCGTAGTCGTTCGAACGGTTTGGAGCGGGCTTCGTCCAGACTGGCGCCCCTGCGGGGGAGTCGGCCGCGTCGTCGGTGACGAGTTCCGGCCGAATGCCGCGCGTCCGTCTGTATCTGTCGGTAACGGACCCTTACGAACCCGGACCCTGCAGGCCCGCGCCGAATACCCAAGTGCCGTGCCATCCTGTCCCACGATATGGAGCTCTGGGGCTGGCTGGCCGGCTACGTCCTCCTGTTCGCCCTGCTACACCTGGCGCTCTTTTACTACTACAGCCGTCAGGAGAGCGACGACCGCCGACCGGCCCGTGCGCTCGACGACGGCCCCCTCTCGAACGTCCGCTACGGCGCGCCGGTCGATCGATCCCACACCGGCGCGGAGCGCGCCGATCCGTCGGAGTTCGATCTCGAAATCGAGGGCGAGGCCGTCGAGTGTCCGCGCTGTGGCGCGCCCAACGAGTCCGATTCGACCTACACCTACTGCTGGAACTGCATCTCGACGCTGGGCTGAAGTGGTCGTCCGTCAACAGCCCGCGAGAGCGTCCTCGATCGGATCCAGGTGGCCGACGCCGACGACCGCGACGACGTCGCCGTCGCGACGCAGCGACCGCAACCGATCGATCATGCAGGCCTCGCGCGTCTCGTCGCGGTAGCGCTTCGATTCGCCCTCGGTCGCGCGCAGCAGCGCCCTGACGCCGGCGACGTGGCCCCGCTCGTGGTCGGCCTGCCGGTCGGGCGGATCGTCGAACTCGCACTCGTAGTCGATGCGCTCGTCGGGCGTCACGGAGACCGAGGTGACGTTCGAGAGCGTCGCGGCCAGGCGATAGGAGAGGGCGGTCCGCGTCGCGCCGCCGACGCTCTCGAGGACGCGCCGGGCGGTCCCCGGACTGACGCGGTCGGCGACGAGACGGGTCGCGAGCCGGCGGAAGAACGACAGGCTGGGGGCGTCGATCCCGGCGACGCGCGCGTCGGTCGCGGCGATGGCCGCGCTCATCTCGCCGCCGACGGGCGGGCGGTTGTCGCCCGTCGCTCTCGACGCGTAGGCTCGGTAGAGCGGGACGGCGGCACTGGGCAGTTCGAGTGCGAGCGTCTCCGGCTCGAACCGGTCGAGGACGGTCTGGACCCGTCCGACGCTCGCAGGGTGGTCGTGGACCACGCCGAGCAGGACGACGTCCCCGGCGTCGCCCGGCACGCGGCGGCAGTAGGGCGCAGTTACCCGGGGGTCCGCAAAGCGATCGGCGAAGTCGGTCGAGTCGGCCATGAAGTCGAAGAGTAATACGCGACTACCGGCATAACCTTTCTGCTCGACCCGCGAAACGTTCGGGTACGCCAACCGGTCGAGCAGGCGACCGCCTGGCTGGGGGGAACGGACAGGGCGTGGCCGCCCCGGTCAGAAGACGACGATGTCGCCCGCCATGGGCGGGTGCGGGTTACAACGGTAGCGAGCCATCTCCTCGGTGGCCTCGAATTCGAGGACCTGATTGCCATCCGGCTCGGCGGTCAGTTCGGTCGCCAGACCGTCGACGACCTCACCCGTCTCGGTTCTGATCTCGATGTTGTGGGTGGCGCCGTCGCCGTCGATCCACTCGATCGTGTACGTCCGTCCCTCGAATAGCCCGATGGCCGGATTCTGCTCGCCCTCGATGAGCGGTGGTTCGACGCCGACCCAGCCGCTGGTGTGTCCGGCGAGGATAATCTCGCTGACGTCGTCCCACTCGGCCGGATCGGGAGCCGGGGCCTCCGTCTCTTCGTCGTTCGAGTCGTCACCACTCGTTCCGTCGTCGCTCGAGTCGTCGACGTTCCCGTCGTCCGTATCGGGGGCGCGCATGACGAACGACGCGGTCGCCAGTTGTGAGTTTCCCGCGTCCCACTCGACGGCCCCAATCTCCTCGACGCGGTCATCGTAGAGCGCCTCGGCCGTGTCGACGACCTCGTCGTCTCCGGCGTCCTCGCCGAACAACACCGCGAGTTCGCCGGACCACCGCTCGGGACCGGTGTCGGTGATCGTCAGCACGATTCCCTCGGTGTGGGGGAGCTCCGGGAACGTCTCGTCGTCATGGGTGACGTCAGCCATGAGGTTCGTCATCAGTCCCGCTGGGACGGCCTCGAGCAGTGGTTCTGCGGTGGGGGATGTGGTGAGGAGCCGCTCCCCGTCGCCGGAAAGCGTCGCGATCACGGGCTCGATCACACCGTCGTCGGCTGTGGTCCTGATGAAAGCTTCGTCGGAGAACGCGACCTCGTAGTCGCTTGTCTCAGCACGGAAGACGCCGTCGGCCACCGACATCGCTTCCGCACTCCCAGCCGCTGTCGGGTGGTCGGCGAGGGACTTAGTGTCGTACGTCCCCTCGAAGACGGTCACGCTTGATTTTCCGGAGTTCACCGTCGGCATCATGACAACCTCGTCCGTCGCTTCGAGGGGCGGCCAGTGATCCGCGCCGCGGACGGTCGATTCGATCCCTTCGACGATCGGGTCCACTTCCTGCCGCTTGCTCTCGGCGTAGTCGTAGTGATACGCCCACACGGGGCCGTCCTCCAGCGCGGGGACGTGGGACCACCCGTTGAACTGGGCAGCCGACATGGCTCCCTCGACAGTCGTCGATCCGGAAGCGTCTGGCCCAGTCGAATTGGGGTCGGTGCCACTCGACGACGGTGACAATCCGTCGTCGAGGCAACCGGCTAGCAGTGCGGACGTCGTGAGGGCGAGGGCGCTCCGGCGGGGAATCCGGTCCATATTCATACGTGGCAGACTCGAGTAATAGTTATTGCGAAGACAGGTGGACGGACCTGCGTCCGGCGCCTGTGAGACGAAATCGGTAGCTCCGATCGCTTTCGGTAGCCCGAGATCACTCGACGAGCCGTTCGATCTCAGTCACGAGGATGTCGCTGGCGCCGGCGGCTTTGACCTCCGTGATCGTCTCGAAGACGTCGCGCTCGTCGACGACGGCGTGGACGGCGACCTTGTCGCCGCCGTTGGCGACGTCCATGATCGTCGGCCCGCCGAGGCCGGGGATGACGTCGCGGACCGCGTCGAGCTTTTCCTCGGGGACGTTCATCATGAGGTACCGCTTGCCGTCGGCGGCCAGCACGGAGGAGAGCGCGGTCCTGAGTTCCTGCACCTTGGGGTCGTCGGCGACATCCGCGCGGGCGAACAGGCGGACCGAACTCGCGAGCACCTCGTCGACGATCGCGAGGTTGTTGACCCGCAGCGTCGTCCCCGTACTCGTGATGTCGACGATGGCGTCGGCCATCTCGACGTGGGGCGTGAGCTCTGTCGCGCCGGTGACCTCGACGACGTCGGGATCGACGTCGGTCCCGGCGAAGAACTCGCGCGTGACGTGCGGGAACTCGGTGGCGACCGTCTTGCCGGCCAGGTCGGCGACGGTCTCGATCGTCCCGTCCTGCGGAGCCGCGAGGACGAGCCGGCACCGGCCGAAATCCAGGTCGAGCAGGTCCGTGATGACGTCGGCCTGGCCGGATTCGCGCACCTGGTCGAGGCCCGTGATCCCCATGTCCGCTGCGCCGTCGGCGATGTACTCGGGGATGTCGGCGGCGCGGGCGAAGAGGACGGTCACCTCGGGGTCGACCGTCTCGGCGTAGAGTTTCCGTTCGGCGCCGTTTTCCAGATGCAGACCCGCCCGCTCTAAGAGATCGATCGTCGGCTCGTGCAGGCGGCCCTTGTTGGGAACGGCGATTCGCATCGTGCCGGCGCTTGGAGGTCCCCAAGGAATTGTCTTTCCATCTCGGAGCGTCCTGCCGGCCGCCGTCGAGAACCGGGACCGCGGGAAATTCGCCTACGCGATCGCGAGGACGATCTCGTAGACGAGCAGCAGGTTCCAGAGGGCGACGAACGAGATGATCAGGATCACCATGGGGTGATAGTCGGGGAAGATCGGGTCCGTCTCCGCGCGGACGAACCCGACGACGGCCGTCGCCCCGAGGAGGACCGCACCGATCACCTGGGTCGACACCTCGAACGAGCCCGCGCGCACCCACGACTGCACGATCAGCAGGACGCTGACGAGGAGCGCCAGTCCCGAGAAGAGCTTCGACGGGTGCATGGCTCACTCACGGGCCGGCTGGCACGTCAACGTTTTCACTCCCGTCGGTTGTTCGACGAGGTTCCATCGGTGACTATCACTCGGTCGAACGCACGGGGCTGACCAAATATGTGAAAACTACAAAGATATATTGCGATCGAACGCCTCCATTCGACCATGGACGATTTCGACCCGGCGCCGGGCGCCGGGGACGACGGGATCGACCGGTCGCGCTGGCAGGCCGGGAGTGACACGTTCGATCGCGTCTACCGGACGCTCCTTGGGACGAGCGACCCGACGACGTACGGCGAGATCGCCGACGTCGCCTCGTGTTCACCCAACGCCGCCAGGAAGCACCTCGATCGCCTCGTCGAGATGGGGATCGCACGGGTCGAATCCGGGAGTCGCCCGGCGAGGTACGAGCGCAACGACGGCTACCTCGAGTGGCAACGGGCGAACCGGATCGCCGCGGAGCGCTCGATCGACGAGATCACCGAGCGGGTTCGCCAGCTCGAAGCCGAACGCGAGCGCTACGAGTCACGCTTCGACGCGCGTGATCCCGCTTCGGTCTCGGCGCTCGACGGCGACGATCACGAGTCGGTCCACGAGCGAATGGTCGCCATCGCCGACTGGCACGCGACGATTCGTCATATCCGTCTCTACGAACTCGCCCGACAGCTGGCCCGAAACGACGGTCGCCTCGTCCCTGCGAATGCCGGATGAGCCCACCTGGTCGACCGGCCCGCCCGATAGCGCGACGATCGAGCTTCTCGAGACCCAGTTCGACGGCGACAGGCTCGTCTCGGCCACGAGCTATCGGCCCGACCGATTCGAGCCGCGGCTCCTCGTCGTCGAGTTCGATCCATCGCTGTATCCACCGTCCATCGAGGCGTGTCGGCTCGACGTTCGCTGGTTCTCGTCCGGCGATTTCTCGATCCGCTACCTCGAACGACACGAACCCGGGACGTGGGAGTGTCGGTGGGATCGCCATCCGAACGGACACAATTCGCGCCTCCACTTCCACGAACCGCCCGATGGGACGCCCGGGGTCGACCTGAATCTCGAACCGCTGCACCCCCTCGACGTCTACGCGACCGTCACGACGGCGATCGAGCGACGGATCGAATCGTGCTGGGACGGGACGAGCGAGCACGATGGCCACTGACCGTCACGACCCGAGCAGCAGACTCGTCACGTGCGCCTCGACGATCGCCGCGAGCGCGAGGAGCAGCCAGGCCACCGCGATCAGGAGGACCGACCGGTTGAGCGCCTCGGCGGGCAGGATCGCGCGCTCTGCACCTCGGAGGCGGCCGGCGACGCGGTGCGCGAGGCGGAACCCGACGCCGGCGGCGATCGCGATCGCGGCGAGTTCGAATAGTCCGTGCGGGGCGAGGCCGGCGAGGACGTGGACGACACCCTCTTGCTGGGCCGCCAGCCAGGCCACGTTGCCGATGACGAGCCCGTTGACGACGAGGAGGTAGCCGGTGACGAGCCCGACCGTCACCCCGCCGGCGATGGCCAGGACGAACGGCGGCGAGTTGCGCCGGAGGTACCAGCCGGCCGTCTCGCCGGCGACGGGCGGGCGCTCGCCCGTTGTCTCCTGCAGGATCGACAGCACGTCGTACCCACCGGCACCGAGTGCGGCGCCGACGACGGCTCCGCCGATCAGGAGCGCGGCGGCGAACCACACGTACCGGCGCGTTTCGGCCCACGCGGCGGCGAGACCGCGGGTGATCGACGGCCGGTACCGGACGCCGAGCACGCTCAGCGATAGAAAAGCGACCCCGATGGCCGCCGCGCCCAGCGCGGCCGGCTTCGGGATCGTCCGGGTCGAGCCGTCCGCCAGGAACAGCTCCGTCGAGCCGAACCGCCACTGGAGGAAGCCGGCGAGCAGAAACGAGACCACGCCGAGCAGACTCAACAGCGCCGCCCACAGCGACGCCGCCCGGCGGCCGGGCGACGGCCGATCCGCGTCCGACGCGCGCTCTTCGGCCCCCTCACCGGCGTCCCGGTGTCGGGCGAGCGCGTCGCGGAGCTCGCTCCGCCCGCTCGGCCGGCGATCCCCCTCGACCGATGGCGGGTCGACGTCGAGCGACGGATCGACCGGGATTCGACCGGTCTCGGGATCGAGTGCGTCGGCGAGCGTCGGCGAGCCGGATTCGCCATCGGATGCGTCGACCGGACTGCTCGCGTCGTCTATCCACGTCTCGGCGTCGGCACCGCTTTTCTTCGCCTCGGTGGAACGCTCTGGAACTCGGGGGAGCGGCTCCCTCGACCCCGTTTGCGATCTCACTCCGTCGGTGTCTGTCGACCGGGGATCTCGCTCTGGGGGATCGGCTTCGTCCGAGTGCCCGTCAGCGCCCGACCGCTCGTCCATACGCCCGCTGACGGGCGAGCGCTCGTTAAATCCTCGTCTTTCCGCTCGCGGAGTCGGCACGGCTCCGTACCAGGTGGCGGTCGCGCCCGATACGATAGTGGGGCCGGAGTATTCCACGAAGTGGCTCTGGTGAATCGCTTGATAGCGTCGGCTTCGACCGTCAGAACCAGTGGAATGAAGCGGGAAACCGCCGATGCCTATGTCGAAGATCTCCTGCTTCAGAAAGAAAGCGGTTCAGTTAGCTAAAAATGCTGTCGGTGGCCGAGGCGAAGTCGCCGCCCCAAAGGGGGTGGCGGCTTCGCCGATACGCCGTCGTATCGCTCCATTGTCTTCGAGTTTACCTGGAGAGGTCCTACCGAGAGGCGTTGGATCTGCTGAGCGAGATGCCACATATTCTCGGGGGAGACCGGCCGGTTCGAGGCCGATCTCCCGCATCACTCCACGCTAGTCATTGATGTATAACCTTCATAACATGAAGCAGTTTCTGAACCCATGAAATCAAGCTACGTCTTACGATTCACCACGGCCCACGAAGTGGTCAGCTGGAGGCGGGCCGACTGCTGCGATCAACTGAGCGCGTTGTCGACGTCAGTTGCCCTCGTCGGATCGGTTGCCGCCGGAGGATCGATTCCCGTTCTCCGGGCGGCCGCCGTCCGCACGAGGCTCGGCGTCGACGTCTTCGATTTCGGCGTCGGTCCCGCTCTCGCTGATGACCGGCCGCAGGATGTACTTCCCGCTCTGACCGGCCTTGTGGGGCGCGACGTCGTAGACGAAGTCGAGTTCCTCGTCGGCGGCGACCGTAAACTCCGTTCGAATCTGGAGCCGCTCGCTCGGGAGTTTGACCCTGGTCTCGGTACCGTCGGTGAGTACCGCGTGGATGTTTGAAACGAACAGGTCGACGGCCACGTACTCGCCCGCGGGCACGTCGAGTTCGTCCAGGACCGTCGCTTTCGGCCCTTTCAGTTGGGTGAGGTCGACGGTCGGATCGTCGAGGTCGTACGTCTCCCAGCCGCTGCGGTCCGTCGAGTCGTCGCCGTCGTCGCCGTCTTCTTTGCCGTCATCCTCGCCGGCTCCGGACCCACCCTCGCCATCGGATCCGTCGTCGTCCCCGGATCCGTCGTCGGGGGACGCATTCTCCCCGTCGGTCGTCGAGCTATTCTCAGCATCGGCGTGGGCGTCCTCCTCGTCTGCAGTCTCGTTCCCGCCGTCGGGTTCGTCACCCTCGTCGGCGTCATCGCCCGCGGGTTTGAACGCCACCTGCGAGATCGTCACGTCGAGTCGCTCGAAGTCGTCGATCTGGTTGGGTTCGTCGCTCACGTAGAACCGAACGGTTCCGCGTTCGGTCGCGCCCGAACTACCAGTCCCGGGTTCGTTCGCGTCCGACCCGTCGAGGGCGGCCGTGCAGCCAGCCGTCAGCGCGATCGTGCCGGTTGCCGCTCCGGTCAGGAAGGTTCGTCGTTTCATGCACCCTGACGGTCCCGCCGAGGGGAGTAAAACGGCCCACACCGTCCGCGCCGTTCGGACCGTTTTGAACCGTTTCCGGGTTTCCTCGTGCGATTCGTTCCCACGCCAGCGCCGTTTTTCGGCCCTGGCCCCGCGCCGATCCCCCGCTGGACCGTTCTGAACGACGGTAAACGGTGTCAGACAAATTCTTCCGGACTGGCACGATCGGTCGTGACGCGGATCGATACGCTAAGGCGGCCCCTCGTCCAACGCGGGTGTATGCCCACGCTCGCCATCACCGGCGGTCGGGTGCTCCGGCCGGACCTGACCGTCGAGCGCGCCGACGTGCTGGTCGACCAGGCCGAGGGAACGATCCTCGAAGTCGGTTCGAATCTCGACGCCGACGAGACGCTCGACGCGACGGACTCGCTCGTCACGCCCGGCTTCGTCAACGGCCACTGCCACGTCGCGATGACGCTCCTTCGCGGTTACGCCGACGACAAACCGCTCGACGCCTGGTTGCGGGAGGCCATCTGGCCGGCCGAGGCGGAACTCACCCCGGAGGCGATCGAGGCCGGCGCCGAGCTGGGCCTGCTGGAGATGATTCGGGCGGGGATCACCGGCTTCGCCGATATGTACTTCGAGATGGAGCGGGTCGCAGAGGCCGTCGACCGCGCGGGCGTTCGCGCCCGGCTCGGCCACGGCGTCATCTCCGTCGGGAAGGACCACGAAGACGCGCGGACGGACGCCGAAACCGGACTCGAATTCGCCCGCGCGTACGACGGCGCCGCCGACGGGCGCGTGCGGACGGCCTTCATGCCCCACTCGCTCACCACCGTGAGCGCGGAGATATACGAGGAATTCGTGCCGAAGGCGCGCGAGGCGGACCTTCCCGTTCACACCCACGCGAACGAGACCGAAGACGAGGTGACGCCTATCGTCGAGGAACGCGGCGTCCGACCGCTCGAGTACGCTCGCGATCTCGGCTTGCTCGAACCCGATGACTTCCTCGCCCACGGCGTCCACCTCGACGAAACGGAGATCGAGCTGTTGGCGGAGACGGGCGCGGGCGTGATCCACTGCCCGGCCTCGAACATGAAGCTCGCGAGCGGGATGGCGCCCGTTCAGGCCCTGCTCGACGCGGGCGTGACCGTCGGACTCGGCACCGACGGCGCCGGGTCGAACAACGACCTCTCGCTGCTCGACGAGGCGCGCGACGCGGCCATGCTCGGCAAGCTCGCGGCCGACGACGCCGCGGCCGTCCCCGCCGAGGCGGTCGTCGAGCTGGCGACCGCCGGGAGCGCCGCGGCGATCGGCTTGCCGGTCGGCCGTCTCGAGAAGGGCGGCGTCGCAGACCTCGCCGTGATCGGCCTCGCGACGCCGCACCTCACGCCCGCTCACGACCTCGTGAGCCACCTGGCCTACGCCGCCGCGGCGAGCGACGTCCGCCACACGATCTGTGACGGACGGGTGCTCATGCGCGATCGCGAGGTGACGACGCTCGAAGCCGACCGCGTCCGCGAACGCGCGGCGGCCGAGGCGGCGGCGCTCGTCGAGCGCGCCCGGGCCTGAGCCGGCCGACCGGCGCGGGACGCCCCGTGACGGAGCCCTCCGCCGCCCGCCAATTCACGCAGAGTTAAACGTTCAGATTCCGTTTTAAACGCTCTAACTGAATTTCGTCGCTTCCTGTACGACGGCGAACGGAACGAACCGCTTGGGGGCTTTATCCGGTGATCCGGCGATGCACCGAGTGCAATGAATCGTACCACCACATCCATCGCCGTCGTGCTGGCCGGCATGCTGGTCCTTTCGGCACTGGCACCGGTCGGGGCGGCCGTTTCGCAGGATACGGACGACCTGTCGGTCTCGGTTTCGAACCCGGCCGATCCGGTCGTGACGGTCACGGCGAACGACACGCCGGCCGACAACGCGACGGTCGACGTGTCGCTCGCGGACGACGCGGGCGATGACGACAACGAGTCGGACGACGAGGATGACGAGAGCGACGACGGCGACGAGGAGGAGAGCGACGACAACGAATCGACCGACGCCGAGCCCGCCGCAGGCGACGAGTCGGACGACGGGGACGAAGCGGACGGTGGCGACGACACCGAAAGCGACGATGATGACGAGGCGGACGACGATGACGAAGACGAAAGCGACGACGAGGACGCGGACGACGGCGACGATGAAGCAGACGATGACGGGGAAGACGACGTGAGTTACGCCGGCGTCGGCACGTACACGACCGACGAGAACGGCACGGTCGACCTCCCGGCCCCGAGCGAGGAGGTGACGATCGTGGTCACGGCCACCGTCGAGAACACCTCGGTCTCGACGACGGTCGAAATCGGTGCTGACGAATCGGAGAACGCCTTCGGTCAGCTCCTCTCGCAGTTCATCCACGATAACAAAGACGACGTCGACGGCCCCTTCGGCCTCGCCGTCGCCAACTTCATCTTCGAGCACGGTCCCGGTAACGCGCCAGACCACGCCGGACCGTCGGGTGACGCGGGCCCGCCGAGTGACGGCGACCAGGGACCGCCGGACCACGCCGGTCCGCCGGATGACGCCGACGACGGAGACGACGAGGACGCCGACGACGAAGACGAGACGGACGACGAGACCGGAGACGACGATGGGCAGGACGACGACGCCGGCAACGGACCGCCGGATCGCGCCGGGCCCTGACGACCTGCGATAACGCACCCACCTGGCATCACGTGCGAGCCCGCCACGCCTGTCAGCAGCTCACCCCACTACAATCGAGATGTCGGCTCCGAACGGGCCGATGCAGTCAGTTCCGATTTTTGCGTCTGTTCGGACCGACGTCCTGAATAGCGTACGCACTCGGCCCGAACCGCGTCACTCGTCCCGTGTTGCATCAGCGAACCAGCTCGGCGAAGACCCGCGCCTCGATCTTCCGAAGGTGTTCGCCGGCCGTCGAGGGGGTGACGTCGAGTTCGCGGGCCACCTCGGCCAGGCTGGCGGCGCGCGGTTCGCGGTAGTACCCCGCCTCCACCGCCGCCGTCAGGACCTCCCGCTGGCGGTCGGTCAGCACCCCGAGCAGTTCCGCCTCGTCGGGATCGTACGAACCCGTTTCGAGGACGTCGACGGAGAGCGCGTCACCGGCCGCGGCGGTCCGGTACAGCCGCCGGATCCCTCCGTCGCTTCCCAGGACAGTCACCCGTAGCGACCCGTCGTCGCCGATTCGGATCGGGTACTCGACGCTGAGGTTCGATTCGCGCGGCAGTGTCAGCAGGCGCTCGACCGCGTCCGTCGGTTCGAACCGACTCACCGCGAGCCAGCGGTCGGTCCCGGTGGCCAGCGAGTCGATCACGTGCGGCGAGGTCGCCGCGATCTCCTCGTATCGCTCGCGGTCGCCGCTCCCTTCCGCGAACAGCACCACGGTCCCGTCGTCCCGCGCGTCGACGGAGTGGATCGCCTCGCGCGTGATCGTCGGTTCCGCGGTCAGCGCCTCGCCGAGCGGGTGGAGGCCGCCGTTCTCGCTCGGATCGATTCGGACCGTCAGGTACCGCATTCGTCGCTCGGTCGCACCCAATACACTTAAAGAACCGTTTCAACGGGGCAGCATTCCCTTCGAACTGCCGACGAAACGACGAGTATGAACGAGGTCGACCGCCACGCCCGAACGGACCGGACTGCGAGCGCGACCGAACCGAGCGAGGAGCGCGAGACCGAACGGTACGACGCGAACGGACGATGCGATCCGAGCGAAGCGTCGACGACGGGACGGATCGGGGAGCCGGGAGCCGCTTCCGACGCCCTCGACGTCGCGATCGTCGGCGGCGGCATCTGCGGGTTGACGACCGCGCTCGCGCTCGAACGGCGGGGCATCGAACCGACGGTTTACGAGGCCGCGAGCGAGTACCGGCCCGTCGGCGCCGGCATCTCGCTCCAGCCGAACGCGATGCTCGTCTTCGACCGACTGGGGATCGCCGCGTCGATCCGATCGGCCGGCGTGGCGCTCGACCGCGTCACGATCCGATCCTCGAGCGGTCGCACCCTGCAGCGATTCGATGTGGCCGGCGTCGAGCGTGACGCGTTCGGCGTCGGGTTCGTCGCGATTCATCGCGGCGACCTCCTGAGAATCCTCCGCGACGCGCTCGACACTCGGGTCGAGACGGACATGCCGTGCGCGACCGTTTCGTCGACGGAGCCGCCGGTCGCCCGATTCGAAGACGGGACCACGGTTCGGCCGGACGTCCTCCTCGGCGCGGACGGCATCGACTCCGTGGTGCGCGACGCGGTCGTCGACGGAGTCGGTCGACGCCCGCTTCCGACCGTCGCCTATCGGGCCGTCGTCCCGGTCACCCTCCCGGCGCAGGCTCGAACCGCCGGTTGCGAAATCTGGGGTCAAGGCACCTACACGGGCGGCGCACCGATCGACGACGATCGCTTCTACTGGTTCGCCACCGCCCCCGACTCGCTGGTCCCGGTCGACGCGGATCCTGCGACGCGTCTGGCCGCCCTCCGAGATCGCCACGCGGCCGCTCCCGAACCGATACCGACCGTGCTGGACGCGCTCGAACCGGACGACGTCATCCGGTCGGCGCTCGCCGACCTCCCGACGCTCGAGCGCTGGCACCGCGATCGGGTCGCGCTCGCCGGCGACGCCGCCCACGCGATGTGTCCCTTCGCCGGGCAGGGCGCCGCCCAGGGCATCGAGGACGCCCTCGTTCTCGCCGATACCCTCGCGACCGGAGACGACACCGAATCGGCGCTGGCGGCCTACGAACGCGAGCGAAAGCCCCGTGCCGATCGGGCCCGGGCCGAATCCCGGCGGCTGGGATCGCTGGCGACGATCGAGTCGCGGGCCGGCGCGACAGCCCGGAACCTGCTCGCCGCGATGGTGCCGACTCGGCTTGTCGACCGCATGCGGCGGCGTCGCGTGGCGAACGCGTCGCTCCCCGGGGACTAACGACCCACGAAGTCGCCGGAACGGCCGTCAACGGCGACGAGCGAGGGCGCTCGTGAGAACGAGCGCGACGAGGGCGGCCACGGGCGAAAAGCCGGGCACGCCGTCGCCGCCAGCGGTCGCGTCCGCTGCCGACTCGTCGTCGGTGGAGCCGTCGCCCGGATCGACCGACGACGTCGACTCGTTGGCGCCCGGTCCACCGTCGCCAACCTCGTCCGTCCCGTCAGCCCCGTCTCTCCCCGTCCCATCGCCCCCGTCGTCCGGCGCCGGCTCGGCGACCGTCACGGTCCCGACCACGTCGGCGCCGACGGCGACCTCGTACTCGCCGGGCTCGTCGACCGTGTGGCTGAGGGTCGCTTCGACCGTTTCGCCGGCCGGGACCGAGACCGCGGCGGTCGCGACCACCTCGCCGTCGAGGGCGAGTTCGAGGGTGCGTTCGCCCGTCGCGTCGCCGTCGTTTGCGACCGTGACGCTGACCGCGACCGACTCGCCAACTTCGAGTTCGGCCGCGTCGAGGTCGACCGACGCGATCGAGAGCGCCGGTTCCGGGTCCGGCGGGGGAGGTAACGCTGGGCCACCGCCGCCACCGTCGTCCTCGGTGACCGAGACGGTGAGCGATTCGGATACCGCGTTGCCCGCGCGGTCGAACGCGGTGATCGGCATCGTGTGATTCCCCGTCGTATCGGGTGCTTGCAGCGTCGCCGTCCAGTTCCCGCCCGATCGCCGGAGCGGGGTCGACCCGACGTCGACGGTCCCAACCCCGCTCGTCTCGTCCGACGCGTCGACGGTGAGATCGAAGGCCTCGCCGGGTTCGAGGTCGGTGCGTTGCGACGCGGTCACCGTCGCGATCGCGGGCGCCTCGCGGTCGATACCGACGGTCGCGTTCGTGACCGACTCCGCGTTCTGGAGTTCGTCGGTGCTGTAGTAGGAGATGGTGTGCGTTCCGTTCGCCGACAGGGTGATCGGCCCGCTGTAGGTGCTGTAGGCCTGCCCGTCGACACTGACGAGGGTTTCGGTGACGTTCGTCGTCGCATCGGTCGCATCGAGAGCGATCTCGACCGACCCGTTGGTCCAGCCGTCGGACAGCGAGCGATTCGTCGCGAGCGTGGTCTCGGGTGCTGTGGTGTCGACCGTGACGGTCCGGCGACTGTCGGTCGACGTATCGTCGTCCGCATCGCGCACGTAGGTGGTCAGGGTGTGCGTACCGTCGGACAGGGTGCGGTTCGTCTCGAACCGGCCGTCTCCATCGGCGGTCGTGCCGTCACAGCCGAGCGCTCGGAACTGGCCGCCGTCCACCGAGAGGTAGGCCCGGTACGACGCGTCGTACGGACTCGCCGCCTCGATCGTGAGCGGAACCGTGCTCTCGTTGGTGAGCGCGGTCCCGTCGGCGAAGTCGGCCGTTATCCCGGTGGGGACCACGTCGGCGAAGGCGTCGCCGGTGATGTCGACGAAGGTATCGTTGTAGGAGGCGTTCCGAGCGGTGAACGTCCCCGAGTCGTCGTGGTGGACTCGCTGCGCGGGTTCGATCTGGGTGCCCTCGTGGTACTCGTTCCACGTCTGGACCAGGAGGTGCGAGAGCCCGGTGTCGACGAGGTCGGTGATGGCGGTCTCGTATTCCGTCGCGTTCCGTTTGAGAAACGGCGCGCCTTCGGGGTGGGGTTTCGTGAACCCGGGTGAGACGTAACCCGAGGTCGGCTGGGTTCCCCACCGATTTGCCGGGGCGTACTGGTGCCAGCCGTCGATCCCCGGCTCCGTCGCGGCCATGTCCCCGTTGACTTTGAGGACGACGTGGACGTCGGTCTGGTTCTTCACGCGCCGCCAGCGCTCCGGGTAGGTGGTGTTCTCTCCCGCCTGGAGGTCGCCGTCGTCGGTCAGTTCACCGTAGACGTACACCACCGGCGAGCCGTTGATGGTGTAGTAGTACGGACTGTCGGCGTAGTTCGCTTTGATGTACTCGATGTCGTCGACGATTTCGTCCACCGGCGGATCGTCGTAGTTGTCGAAGCCGTTGTATCCCGGTCCCTCTTTCTCGTAATACAGTGCCCACTGAAGATTCCGGTGCGGGTTCGTCGTGCCGGGCATGATCTCGTCGATGATGGTGTCGAAGCGCTCGTCCGTCGGCGAGCCCTGCCCCCACCACGACGAGATTGCGACCTCGATGTTCGCCCGCCGCATCTTCTCGAACTGCCACCGTTTGACGCTTCGATTACTGCTGTTGTACAACTCCACCCCGGGATCGAATCCCGGGACGAGATCCGGGGTGTAGTTCGCGTACCACGTATCGGGCGGCGAGTGGCCCTGATCGCTCCAGTGTGCCTCGTCGCCGTACCACGGATAGAAGAACGTCGCCGCGGTCTGGTCCGGTTTCGTCAGCGTCGCGGACGCGTTCTGGCACGTTGCAACTTGCGACTGGACCGAACCCTGATCGATGGTCGGTGACGGGGGAGCGTCGCCCGCCGTGACCGCCGGGGCGACGATGCCGATCGAAAGGAGCGTCACGACGATCAGACAGACGATCGATCGTGAGAATGCCATTACACAGCACTTCACACGATCGTCGCAAATAGATTGTCGATGCTTTCAACCGGATCGAAGTACATAGAAGCGGTCGCTCTCGCCGGTCGCGATAGTGGCAATCGAGGGCGACTGGACGGACGGAACGGTTGCACCGATCCGCGTGCCCGTTCACCTCGCTACCGACGCCGAGCGAGGGCGCTCGCGAGCACGATCGCGACGAGGGCGGCCACGGGCGAGAAGCCGGGCACGCCGTCGCCGCCAGCGGTCGCGTCCGCTGCCGACTCGTCGTCGGTGGAGCCGTCGTCCGACGACCCGGATGCGTTCCCGTCCGATCCCCCGTCACCGACCCCGTCCGAGCCGCCAGTCCCGTCTTCGCTGGTCCCGTCCTCGCCGTCGGATTCGCCGTCCGGCGACCCCGGCTCTGAGACCGTCACGGTCGCGACGACCTCGCCGGCGACCGCGAGGTCGTACTCGCCGGGTTCCTCGATGACGTGTGAGAGCGTCGCCGTGGTTTCCTCCCCGGCCGGCACCGAGAGCTCGGTCGTCGCGACGACCGAACCGTCGAGCGCGAGTTCGAGCGTCCGCTCCCCGGCGGCGTCACCGTCGTTCGCGACGACGACGGAGACGGCAACGGCCTCACCGGCTTCGATCTCCGCGGCGTCGAGGTCCACCGACGCGATCGAGAGCGACGGCTCCGACTCCGGCGGCGGTGGCGGCAATGCCGGGCCGCCACCGCCCGATTCCTCGACGGTGACGGTCGCGTTCGCCGTCTCGTTCGGGGTGGCGACGGTGTAGGTCAGATTCCCGGCCGAGTCGGGTTCGTGGCTGAAGGTGACCGTGGTGTTCTCGTTCCGCTGCACGGAGTCGGTGGCGTTCAGTGAGACGTTTCGGCTCGTCGCCTCGGACCCGTCGACCAGCAGTGACACGGTTTCGTTCCAGTCCTCGGAGCCGGGGTTCGAGACGGTCGCCGAGAGCCCGACCGTATCGCCCGCGTCGACGCTCCCCGGCGCCGACAGGTTGGCGAGGGCGAAGTAGTGCGCCCGCTGGGTGAGGGTCGCGTTCACGTCCGCGACCGATCCGGACACGTTCGCGACCGTGGTCTCGTTCGCGGCGAACCCGGCCCGTTCGAACGAGACCGCGTACGTTCGGTTCGCGCCGCGGACGGCGTCGAACCGGTAGTCGCCGCCCTCGCCCGTCTCGGTCTCGTACGCGAGGCCGGTCCCGTCGGCCGCGTCGATGCGGACCCCTGGAAGCGACTCGCCCGCGGCGGTTTCGACGCAGCCCCCAAGCGATGCCGTCCCCGGTAGCGAGAGGGGATCGAGCGTGACGTTGGTTTCGTCGACCGAGACGGTCCGGTTCGCGCGCTCGTAGCCGGTCGCGTCGACGGCGATCGAGTACGACGCCCCGGCGGCCGGGATCGAATCGATGACGACAGCGCCGGTGGCGTTCGCCGTCACGTTCGCCAGGGGCGTCTCAGTACCGCTGGCGCTGACGGTGAGGGTCGCGTTCGCGATCGCGTCCGCCGCGGCGGCGTCGATCACGCGTCCCTCGATCGTGGCGCTCCCCTTCAGGGTCGCGTTCACCGTCGCGGTGGCGCCGTTCGCGAGATCGACCGTCCGGGTGACGGTCTCGTAGCCCGGCGCGTCGATCGTGACGCTGTACTCGCCCGGGAACCGCTCGTCGATCCGGAAGGTACCGTCACTGCCTGTCTCGGCGGTGACCGTACCGTAGGGGCCGCTCGCGGCGACCGTCGCGTTCGAGATCATGGCGTTCGTCCGGTCGCCGATGACCGTGCCCGCGACCGACGCGTTGCCCGTCACCGTCAGGTTCAGCTCGGTCGAGGCACCCTGCCGCCACGTCGCATTTTCACCGGCGACCATCCCGTCGACCTCGAAGGCGATCCGCTTCCCCTCGGTGCTCGGACCGCCGGCGACGGCCAGGCCGCCGTCGGTGCCGTACTCGCCGGGACTCGTCACCGTCGTCGTTCCCCTGACCTCGCCGTCGATCAGGGCCTCGACGGTCGTTCCTTCGGGGGCCGGACTTCCGCCGATCTCGACTGTTCCCGAGAACGCCGGATCTTCGGGCTCGACCGCCGACACCGCGTTCGCGAGCAGCTTTGCTCCTTCGGTTGTGTAGCTTCCGAACTCCGTGTCAGGACCCAGGCCGAGTGAGGCTGCGAGGATGGTGTTGGTGTTTTCGTCTATGGCGAGTCCGCTTCCGAGTGAACTCTCGGACTCGGTTGCGACTGTCGCGAGCACGTTCATCGAGGTGTTGTCGAAGGCGCTATAACTACCCCATCCATCTGCGACGGGAACACGCGACCCGACATCGTACCCGGAAAACAGTTCGTGCTCGGATCGGACGACGTAGGAGACCGTCTCCACCGTCTCATTCGTCCACCCAGCCATGGTATCTTCCGGATCATTGGTCACGTCGGCGTACTTCTTGATCCCGTTCGCGCCCCAGTACTGATCCAGATAGACGACGCCGATGTCCGACTCGTTCGTCGCGTTGATGAACGGTTCCGCGGTGCCGTCGCCGAGTTTCTGAACCACGTAGACGTCCACTGGACGCGACGAGTGGTCTACGTCGGCACGTACGGTCGGTCGGATGGCCGCATTCGCCGGAAGCTGGTCTTCGATCGCGCGGGAGACCACACCACCGTACGTTCTGTCGGTGTCGACGACCGCGATCGACGTGAACTCCGCTTTGACCGCAGTTGGCCCGGTAGCGACTGCCAATGTCTCGCCGTTTCCGCGGAATGTGTGATCGAGGCGGAGCTCGCCGGTCTGGTCGTAGGGCGTCTCGACGGTGATAGTCACCGTCTCGGCACCGTTCGGAATGGAAACCGGCTGGCCGAACGATGCCGATTCGCCGCCGACGACGAGGTCGAGTCCGTCTTCGGCGAGCGATCCGGTCGCGTTGACAACGAGTTCGGTCGCCGCATTGACGTCCACCGTCGCGGTAACGTTCGCGCCGGCCTCCACCGCTTCGGGCTGTGATTCGGACACGGCGGCGTCGAAGCCACTTTCGAGCGCGAAGTCGACCGACAACGACGTGTTCTCGGCCACATCGACGTCGGTCGAATTCGTCCCGTGGCCGAACGCCTCGGCCGTCAGCGTTCGATTCCCGCTCGTCGCGAAGAGCTCGTACTGTCCCGTCGCGTTGGTGGTGACGCTACGGACCGTCTCACCGTCGTCCACGGCGACCGTCGCGTCTGGAAGCGGATCCCCCTCGGGTCCGGTGACCGTTCCCGTCACCGTGCTCCCGTTGACCACTGCGTCGACGGCCGCGTAGGCGTCGATGATCCCGTGGCCGTATCGGATATCCTTCTCGTCGGGTGCGTCGTCCGGCTTCCAGGCGGAGGCGATCAGGGCCTCCCTGTAGTCTGCGGGATCGAGGTCCTCCTCGGTGACCGACTGCATGAGGGCCACCACGCCGGCGACGTGTGGCGTGGCCATGCTCGTCCCCCAGAGCTTTTCGTACCCGCCGCCTGCGGCCGTACTCACGACGGCCGAACCGGGGGCGGCGACGTCCGGGACGATCCACGAGTCCGGCCATCCGGTCGGCGCGTCGTGGAAGTTCGATTTCTGCACCGTTTCGCCGCCGGAGAACCCGGCGATGTCCGCCGATCGGTCGGACGCACCCACCGCGAGCGTGTTGTAGAGGTTACCCGGTGAGCCCGAGGTCCCCTCTCCCTCGTTCATCGACGCGGCGACGACGATGATCCCGACGTCGTTGGCGTTGCGAATGGGCTCGATAAGGTCGCTCCGATAGGCGTTATCCTGGCCCATGCTCAGGGAGATCGCGTCGACACCGCTCTCGTGGGTCGTCGCCCACTGCATGGCTTCGACCCACACGTCCCAGGTACCGCTACCGTCGGCACCCAGCACTTTCCCGTGGAGTAATTCCACGTCCGGCGCGACGCCGTAGTGCGTTCCGGTCCACTTCGCGTGGCCGCCGACCGTCCCG
Organism: Halovivax limisalsi; assembly: GCF_023093535.1. NCBI lineage: Archaea > Methanobacteriati > Methanobacteriota > Halobacteria > Halobacteriales > Natrialbaceae > Halovivax > Halovivax limisalsi. The sequence goes on along the minus strand of NZ_CP095757.1, from coordinate 274,790 downwards.
GTCACGTGCGTGCCGTGGCCGTTGTCGTCGTAGGGCTCGCCACGGTGGTTGATCGGATCGTACCATCCTGCGAGTTCCAGTTCCGGGTGATTCTCGACGTCGACGCCGCTGTCGAGAATCGCCACCGTCGCCCCCTCGCCCTGCGTGTCGAACTCGTCCCAGGCTTGCGGGACGTTTATCTGGTCTAGCCCGTAGGTCGTGCCGCCGTCGTGCGTGGCCGTCGGCGTCGCCGACGCGTCCCCACCTGAGGAAGCCGCCGGACCGGTTCCCTCGCCGATCGGCCCCGGCGGCGTCGCCTTCGATTCGCTCCCGATCGCACTGGCTCCTTCGAGTACGTAGTTCCGGTGAATCCGTTCGACGCCGTCGATCGTCGCCAAGGATTCGAGCGCGACCCGGTCGGTGTCGACGGTCACCAGCGCGGCGTTGGCGAGCCAGAACGACTTCTCGACCGAGACGCCTTCGGTACGAGCGGCCACCGTCTCGAACGGCGCCTGCGTCTCGCTGGCCGCCCGCTCGAGGGTCGCCGCGGCGTCGTCGCTCGCCTGCACCCTCGCCCGGTCGGCCGACTCGAAGCGCACGATCACCTCGATCTCGCCCGTCGCGTTGCGGACGGACTCGTCGATCGCGCTCGTCACGGTACCGCCCGTCTCGTCGACGGCGGTCGTGGCGATTTTCGTCGGACCGTCACCGTCGCCGGTCGTTTGCAGCGCCGTCCGGACGTCGCCGCTCGCCCCGTCGGACGTCGGCTCGCCGCTCGCCTGGTCCGACGGGACCGAAAGGCCCGCGCCGACGCCAGCGCCGACGCTCAGCAGGACCGCCGCGACCAAAACTATCAAAAATAATCGACGGTTTAACGCAAAATACATTGATATATGACCGTCACAATTCCAGGAACTAATGATTTTCCGAACCAACCGGTATTTGCATAACGATCCGGCGTTGCGATCGGCGGTGATCTCGGCCCCGACGCGGTTAGTCGTCTCGACGACGGGTGTGGGCGATAATCACGCAGAACGCCATCAGCGCGACGAGGGCGGCCACGGGCGAGAAGCCTGGAATCCCGTCGTCGCCAGGGGCGTCCGGTGAATCCGCACCGGGATCATCGCCTCCGCCGTCGGACCCGTCCGTCGCGTTCTCCGGGTCCGTCTCGGCCGACGCTTCGCCGCTGGCTCCCTCGTCGCTCGCCGCGCCCGCCGATTCCGCGCCACTCGATTCGGGGTCGACGACGGTGACCCTCCCCGCGCTTTCGCCGTCGACTGCGAGATCGTACTCGCCCGGTTCGTCGATGCCGTGTTCGAGCGTCGTCTTGGTCTTCTCGCCGGCGGGGACCGACACGTCCGTCGTCGCGACCGCGTCGCCGTCGAGTTCGAGGGTGAGCGTCCTGGAACCATCAGCGTCGCCGGTGTTTGCGACCGTCACGACAACGGTCGCCACGCCGCCGGCCTCTATCTCGTCGGTCGCGAGGGTCGCGTCGACGACGGAGAGCGACGGCTCGGATTCCGGCGGTGGCGGAAGCGGGAGGCCACCGCCGCCGGACTCCTCGACGGTGACGGTCGCACTCGCCGTCTCGTTGGCGACGACGTCGTAGGTTACCGCCCCCGCCGCTTCCGGCGTGTGCGAGAAGGCGACGGTGGTCCGGTTGGCCGTCCGCCAGGTGTCGGTCGCGTTCAGCGAGACGTTTTTGCTACTGACTTCGGTCTCGTTGGCCAGCAGCCTGACCGATTGGTTCCAGTCGGCAGTCCCGAGGTTCGAGACGGTCGCCGCGATCTCGACGGTGTCGCCGACGGTGACGGTCTCCGGGGCCGAGACGTTCTCGACCCCGAAGTAGTACGCGTGCTGCGTCAGGGTTACGTTGTAGTCGACGACGTCGGTCGAGACGGACTCGGTTCGCGACTCGTTCTCGAAGACCCGGTGGCCGAACGCGACTTCGTACGACACGCCAGTGCCCGGGATCTGTGCGAGGTGGTAGGTCCCATCCCCGGCGGTCGTCGTTCGGTAGGTTCCCCCCTTCGCCGCGGCCGCGACGGAGACGTTCTCGATCCGTTCACCGGTGGTGGTGTTCACGGTCCCGGCGATCGACGCGTTGCCCGCCATCGAGAGGCCGCCGATCGAGTGCTCGGTCCCTTCGACCGAGACCGTTTGGGAGACGTTCTCGTAGCCGGGTGCGCTCGCGTTGACCGCGTAGGACGCGCCCGTCCCGGGGACGTGTTCGAGCGTGAACGCACCCGACTCGGAAGTCACGTTCGCGTCGATCTCGATCTCCCTGTCGGGGATGGACACGGTCACCGACGCATTCTCGATTCCGCGGTCGGTCACGGTGTCGACCACCGTCCCGTCGATTGCCGCGCCGCCCTGGAGTGCGACGTCGACTGATGGGGTGGATCCGGAGTCGACCGTCACCGTCTCCGAAATTGCCTCGTAGCCCGGCGCTTCGATCGACACGTTGTACTCCGAACCGGTCCCGGGAACGTTCGGCACGTGGACGTGACCGGATTCGTTCGCCCCCGTCGGCCCGATCACGAGATCGCCGTCGGGTCCGGTGACGGTCACCGACGCGTTGGCGAGCGCGTCGCCGGTCAGCGCGGCCGTGACGCTCGCGTTGATCGCCGCATCGCCGGCGAGTTCTCGGTCGAAGTCGACGGTTTCGGATTCTCGGACCGTGATCGGTTCCTCGAGCGGTACGTAACCGGTGGCGGTCACGTTGACGGTGTAGTCCGAGCCGTCGCCGGGAATTCCGTCGACGCGGAACCAACCGTCACCGTCGGTCCGATTCGGCTTGGTCTCGGTCACCCCGTCGGGGTAGGTGACCGTCACGTTCGCGCCGGAGACCGGTGCAGTCGAACCCGCGCTCGTCCCGGCCGAGGCCGCGTCGATGATGGTCCCCTCGACGACGCCGTCACCGTCGACCTGCACCGCCCCGACGTCGTTGTCACCGCCTGTTAGTTCCGTCAACTCGGTCAGCCGCGTCTCGTTGGCTCGGTAGCCGGCGGCGTCGACGACGAGGGTGTACTCGTAGCCGCTCGAAACGTTCGAAAGGTTGTAACCACCAGTACCGTCGCCGGTTCCCGCGTACGTTCCGAGTGAGTCGTTGCGCAATTCGACCGCTGCACCGTCGACGGGGGCGTTCGAGTACCGGTCCTCGACGGTAAGGGAGAGGTTCGCGTCGCCGGTGATCGGGATGGAGTCGAGGTCGACGGCGCCGTCATCCGGAACGGCAATCGATTCGTTCGTCGCCGTCCGGTAGCCGGAGACGTCGATCGTCAGGTCGACCGTCGAATCGCCGGCGACCTTCGAGAGAGCGAAATTCCCGTCCGCGTCGGTCGTGGTCGACGTCGAGAACGCGGAGCCGTCGGCGAACGTGACGGTGACGTCGGCCGAGGTGGTCGCGACGGCCGCGTTCGATTGTTCGGTCGCGTCGACGAGCGTCCCGGAGAGCGTCGCGTTGCCGTCGAGCGCGAGGTCTTCCGTCACGGACCCTTGCTGGACGGGCGTCGTTTGGACGGCCGATTGCTCGTATCCAGTGGCGGTCACGGTCACCGTATAGTCGCGCACCGCAGGCACGTCCCGGAACTCGTAGGTTCCGCTCGCGTCGGTCTGGGTGGTCGCACGCCAATCGTCGTCGACCCCCTCGATCGTCACGGTGGCTCCGTCGATCACCTCGCCGGTTGCGTTGTCCGTGACGGTGCCGGTGACCGATCCCGACGCGACGGATTGCGTCGCCGCGAACGCGTCGACGATGCCGTGTCCGTAGCGCGTGTCCTGGGAGTCGGGTGCATCCGCAGGCTTCCGGGCAGTTTCCTCGAGTGCGGTCGTGATTTCCGCTGGCGTGAGGTCGCGGTCCGTTGCCGATTCCATTAGCGAAACGACCCCCGAGACGTGGGGTGTTGCCATCGACGTGCCGGGTTTCGTGTCGTATCCGCCGCCAGGCACCGAACTTTTGATCGATACTCCTGGAGCCGCGACGTCTGGCACGATGTACTCGGCCGGCCAATCACTCGGCGCGTCGCTTCCCCAGTCGACGTCCGTGTCGACCGTTTCGCCGCTCGAAAAGGAGGCGATATTTTCGTTCGCGTCGGAGGCTCCGATCGCGAACGAATCGTAAATGTTCCCCGGCGTTCCCGACGTCCCTTCGCCGTCGTTCCCGGCCGCAGCTACGACTAAACTCCCCGCTGCCTGGGCGTTGCGAACGGGATCGATAAGCTGTGAGTAGTACCCTTCCGCCCCGAGGCTCATGCTGATTACGTCTGCGTCGTTGGTCACCGCCCACTCCATCCCGGCCGAAATCTGGGCGAACGATCCGGAGCCGCCGGAGAGTACCAGCCCGTGCATCACGTTCGTCTCCGGTGCGACGCCGATCCACTTCCCGCTGTTGTCCGCGCCGCTGACCGTTCCAGTGACGTGCGTCCCGTGATCGCCCGAATCGTACGGCGTCGAACCCGATATCCGATCGCCGTACCCATCGAATTCGGCCCAGCCGCCCGGATACGTCGGATCACTCGAATCCGTTGTGTAGAGGTCGATATCGGGGTGATCAGGGTCGACACCCGTGTCGAGTACGGCCACCTTGACGCCGCTTCCTTTCGTCCCGTATTCATCCCAGACTTGCGGCGCGTTGACCTGCTCCAGTCCGTACGTATAGTCGTTCGAATCCGACGTGGCGTCCGATCCACTGATTCCGACGACGGTGTCTGAGTGGACCGACTCAGATTGGACCTCCACCTCGAAGTTTTCGTGAACCTGGTCGACGCCGTCGATCCTCCCGATCGCCGCCAGCGGCACCCGCTCCGTATCCACCGTCACGAGCGCCGCGTTGGTAATCCAGAACTCGTTCTCGACGGTCACGCCGTCCGTTCGCGCGGCGAATCGGTGGAGCGGACCCTGCGACGCGCTCGCTTTGGTCTTGAGCGTCTCGACGGCGTTCTCGCTCGCCTGCACGGTCGCCCGATCGACCGGCTCGAACCGGACGATCACTTCGACCTCGCCCTCGGCGTCCTGCAGGGCTCGATCGATCTCGACGTCGGTCGTCGACTCGCTCTCGTTCGCCACCGCACCGTCCGAAACAGCGAGATCGGCGCCGGCGACTGCGCCTCCTGTCAGCGAAACGACCGCCAGAACGACCACTAGACTGGCGGTCGCCGCCGATAGTTTCTCCATCGTGAATTCCATCAATGGCGAACAGTCTCGATCACAGAATCTTAGAACTATTGCCCGAGTTGTGGCACACTAATCGGACAGTAGGTACATTAATTTTATATCATCGATCTGGTAACGGCGCTACGGGTCGGTAGCCACCCGTAACCTGTGTCGCTGTGTGCTGGTGGTCGATGGGCTCGGCTAGATCGATCCTGCCTCGCGTCTCCTCGGCTGCAGCATCGCCACCCTGCGAGTGTCCCCCAGCGTGCGCCAACCCGCCCTCACGCCTGATGGATCCCGATTCCACCGCGATCTCGCCCCTGCTCGCCGGGGTGGACTCGGCGGAAACGACCGAACGCCGTCGCTCTCGGTCGGCGTGCCGTCCGCGTGCCCTTCGGCGCCGGGACGCGATCGAGTCTAAAACTATTAGATTGCGAATATGCTCGGTGGATATGATAGACACTACTCCGTAGCCTTCGCTGGAAGCCGGCGTCTTCGGCAGTCGCAGGGGACTGCGTTCAGGAAATGTCCCGGGTGGAACCAGCACCCGAGACGCGTGGCTTCCAGACCCGATTGGAGGGTTTTGGTCGCCATGTTACGCAACACACCACCGAGACAAAAAGCTCTCGCCCGCCTGTGGTCCGAAGAGTCGAATCGCTCTCCGTCGACGATTTCAGATTCCGGGGCGCTAGGGTCGATCGTTACCGACCGGTTCGCCCAACCGGCCCGGAGGACGGTGGGATGAAATCCGTCGAGCGATCGAGCGGCGGAACCGGCGCTACCGTCTCGGCTCGCGTGTCGCTTCGCTCCCGCTCGCGTTTCCGAGGGCTCGCTTGCGCTCGCCCTCGTGGCCCACGACCGCGAGTGTGTTCGGTGTGATCGGGACGTGGCGACCGCGACTCTCTTCCGAGTGTCGATTCAGCCGCCAACGGGGTCCTCGGACCGATTCGCCGACGCCGACCGCTTCTGTTGCTCCGACTGCGTGGCGAGGACGGGAATGCTGGAGTTTACCGATCGATGGTCGGACCGCACACCAGACGCCTGGGCGGTCGTCGTAGCGCGAACGACCGGGTGGCCGGACGGCAGCCCAGACCTGCGTCCGGTCGCCGATCTGGTCTCCTTCCATCGTCGAACGGAACTTCCGTCGTGTACGCGGTGACAACCGAGTGCTTCCCCGTCTCGAACCACCTCGTGTGGCCGACGCCGGAGCTGATCGTGGAGAAACTGGCAACAAAGTGGGTGATTGGGGCGAATCGGCCGGGACGAGCGCGGACGGCGGAACGGACGCCGACGCGTTCCACGCGGCTGCCACCGAAGTTCGAGCGAGGATCGGGTCGTCGAAGGCCAGAAGCCCTAAGCGAAATCGGCCCCATCGACGATACTGTGAATTTGCGCTCCGGCTATTCGTCTCTGTCAAAAACTTCGGGGGTTCTCATCATCCGCGCCCTCGGACTGCTGTTCGCATTCGGCTTGGTCGCCGAATTCTGTCTCTTCTACGCTCTCGGATCGTCGTTCATCTTCACCGGCAGCTACATCGTCGGGATCGTCTCGATGCTCCCGTTTCTGATCGGGATCCTGTATGCACCGTTCTGGTTGCGCCGGTCCGACTTGTCTTCAGCTCGCTACCCGCGACTCATCGGGTGGCTGTTCGGTGGGCTCGTGACGTTCCTGGCCATGAACCTGGCGGTGCTTCCGACCAGACCACCCGAGTCGCCGGAAATGCTCGTCTCGTGGCTTCGCTGGGCGACCGTTATCGGCACCGCCGTCGGCCTGATGATCGGGATTATCGAAGCGCGAGCGATCGAACGCGCGACGGTCGCCGAGCGAGAGGCCGTTCGAACCGAACAGCTCGAAGAACAGCGAAACCTGCTCGATTACCTGAACAGCATTCTCCGCCACGAAATCCTGAATTCGGCGGCGATTATCGACGGCTACGCGTGCCGGCTTCGCGACGACGCGGACCCGCTGAGCGACGCGGGACGGGAGTGGGCGACCGTCATCCACGAGGAGGCCGGCGAACTCGAAGCCGTCATCGACGACGTTCGCTTCCTGCTTGCGACGGCCGCCGGCGACCACGAGCTGGAAGCGGTCGAACTCACGGCGGTGCTGCAGGAGGAGGTGACCAAACTGAATCGGGCGCACGAGGACGTCTCGATCGAAACCGCGATGCCGTCGTCGGTCCGCGTCCGCGGCGACGAATTGCTCGGCCGCGTGTTCGGCAACATCCTCTCGAACGCCGTCGTACACAACGACGACCCGAACCCACACGTTTCGATCGCCGTGGAAGAGCGAGGGGAAACCGTCCGCGTCGAGATCGAAGACGACGGTCCGGGGATCCCGGCCGAGAAACGCGAGACGCTCTTCGAACGGGATACGAACCACGCGAGCACGCACGGCCTCGGCCTCTATCTCGTCGACTCACTGGTCTCCCAGTACGGCGGAGAGGTGTCCCTGACCGAGACCGGCCCCGAGGGAAGTCAGTTCACCGTGGAGCTCCTGCGCGCCTCGACGGACGCCGAACGGGCCGTGCCGGACGAACCGGAAGCGCCCCAACGCTCGTAGACCCTCGCCCGGTCGTCGGTGCGGTGTCCACTTGCGGCGGTGGATCGGCGCGACATCTCGGGAGAGCGCTCGGGAGCGCAGCACACCCGACCACGATCAGTCCGTTCCACCACTGACTGCGGTTGGGAATCGGTATGGACCTGTGGAACGTTTTATCCCTGAAGTGGCGACGAACTGAGCGTCACCCGAAACCCAGTTCATCGAAGGTGTTGACAGCCAGCGCACCCGTCTCCGTCGCGACACCCGGTCGCCGATCAAAAACGAGGGTTATCTGGCGGTACCGGACGCGCCGATCTCGGGTTCGTCAGCGCGGTGGCGGTAGCGCCGGGTCGCGACGGCGACCATCGCGAGGCCGGCGAGGCCGACCAGGAGGTAGATCGCCGCTTCGAGCGCGGGCATCGAACCGAAGACGAGGTCGACGACGTTCAGGTTGCCGCCGACGAACTCGGCGAGGCCGACGAGGCCCCAGTTGAGTGCGCCGATGGTCACGAGGACCATGGCGAGCCATTCGATCGAACTGAATCGGGACGTGGTGGACGTAGACATTGGATTCACCGCATCTACATAGGCTGTCAGCGGAGATAAATGTCTCTCACGAACCGTCTGACTGTCCGTACATCGGGCTGCTCCGACCTGTTCACGAACTCCACTGGCCGAAACAGATGACCGTCAGTCCCGAAAGTGCGAGGAGGCCGATGGTCCCTGCGGCCATCCACGCTGGTTCCTCGACCGAATCGAGGGCGGCACCCGCGAGAGCGAGCATCCATCCGACGACGAACAGGGCGAGGGCGGCGCAAAACCGGTGCTGGGTGGCCGCCGATCGCGACGGTGCGTCTCGCGTCATGATTCCTGGGTGATGATCGAGCGATAGCCGGGTGAACCGGCCGTCGTCGCACCTTCCATCCCGGCCGCACGTATTTCCATCGGTCACCGGCAACGATCGCCCGCAAACGTCGCCGTGGCTCCCGCTCGCCGAAACACTGACGTAGCTCCGAGAGCGAGGTGAAAGTGATGGAACGGGACCCCGACGAGGGGATGCTGGGCTGGGACGAGACGGTGTTTCGCAACGAGTCCGTCTTCGAGATCGACTACCTTCCGGAGACGTTCAAGCACCGCGACTCCCAGATGGAGAGTCTCACGTACGCGCTGCGCCCGGCCGTTCGCGGGTCGCGCCCGCTCAACGTCCTCGTTCGCGGGCCGCCGGGGACCGGCAAGACGACGGCGATCCAGCGCCTCTACGACGAGATCGGCGCCGAGACCCGCGACGTCCGGACGATCCGGGTCAACTGCCAGGTCAACTCCACGCGCTACGCCGTCTTCTCTCGCCTGTTCGAGGGCACCTTCGACTACGAGCCGCCGTCGTCGGGCATCTCGTTCAAGAAACTGTTCGGCCAGATCGCCGAGCAACTCGTCGAGGACGATCGCGTCCTCGTCGTCGCGCTCGACGACGTCAACTACCTATTCTACGAGAACGAGGCCTCCGACACGCTCTACTCGCTGCTTCGCGCCCACGAAGAACACCCCGGCGCGAAGGTCGGCGTCATCGTCGTCTCCTCCGATCCCACGCTCGACGTCGTGAACGAACTCGACGCGCGCGTCCAGAGCGTCTTCCGACCGGAGGACATCTACTTCCCGGTCTACGACGAGGGCGAGATCGTCGATATCCTCCGCGAACGCGTCGATCGCGGGTTCAACGAGGGCGTCGTCACCGCGCCGGTCCTCGATCGCGTCGCCGAGCTCACCGCCGAGAGCGGCGACCTGCGGGTCGGCATCGACCTCTTCAAGCGCGCCGGCCTCAACGCCGAGATGCGCGGCTCGAAGACCATCTCCGAGGACGACGTCGAGTCGGCCTACGAGACCTCGAAGTACATCAGCCTCTCGCGGAGCCTGCAGGGGCTGTCCGATTCGGAGCAGGCGCTGGTCCGCGTCATCGCGGAACACGACGGCGACCAGGCCGGCGACGTCTACGAGGCCTTCCGCGACGAGACCGAGTTGGGCTACACCCGCTACTCGGAGATCGTCAACAAGCTCGACCAGCTCGACCTGATCGACGCCGACTACGCCGAGATCGAGGGTCGCGGGCGCTCGCGATCGCTGTCGCTGTCCTACGAGACGGACGCCGTGCTCGAACGCCTGGAGTGACTCGGTCCGCCGGCGTCACCGTCCTGTGCGCGCGAGGGCGTCTCACTTCAGTACGGAACGCCGAGGGTCAGCGCGACGGCAGCGGCGCCGAACAGCACGACGCCCCAGGCGCGGGCCAGGTCGTCGCTCCGCGGCGCGATTCGCTCGACGACCACGACGAGCGTCACGCCCGCCATGGCGACCACGTTCATCGAGCCCATCGCGACCAGCGCGGCGAACAGGGGCCAGGTGCAGCCGACGCAGTTCGCGGCGTACCGGAGACCGTCGCGAAACATGCAGGTGACAGACGGGCGGTGCGGAACCGGTCGTCCGCAAGCGCACAGGGCCAGGAGGTCCCGCTTCAACCCGGTAAACTGGTAGGCGCCCGCGAACGCGAGCAGGCCGCCGAGGAGGAGTCGACCGGCGTCCATCCCGAAGACGGACCCGGTCAACAGATCGCGAAGCCCCAGGAGCGTCGCGACCGACAGCGGCACGGTCCCGACGAGCGTCCAGACGAGGCCGTAGGCCAGCAGGAAGGCGGCGACGGACCGGCCGAGGATCCGGGGCGTGGGACAGACCGCCTCGCGAATTCGGCGAGCGACGGAGACCAGCGACGGCAGCATCATCGCCAGCATCATCGTCCCCCACATGAGGAGGTACGCGAGCGCGCCATCGAGCCCGTTCGACGTCGCCATCGCTTCGGGCACGCCGGGCGCGGCCATGGGCGCGCCGACCCGCGCCGGCGGCGGGCCGAGATCGGGGAGCCAGCCCGCGAGCAGGACGAGCCACAGGAGGGCGGCGAGCGAGAGGACGAGCGTGTCGGGAATCGGGGGTGCGAGGGCGTCGAAGCGGTCCCCCAGGCGGCGCACGAGGCGGTGATCGGTGACGGCGACTCGATCGAGCGAGGAACGGAGTTTGTCGGGAATCATCGGAGTGAAACGGAACGCATGGTCGGACGTCGGGATGAATCGGACCGCGGAATGGACGGTCGAACGGCGGTGTCCGTCGGCTCATCGACGCGGACGGGGTCTCAACCGCCATCTGACGGGTGCTCCCGTTCGAGAATCGCGCCGCTTTCGCCGACGACGACGTCGACCGGCGTCGTGGCCAGGCCCGCCTCGACCGTCTCGCCGGATCGAGCGAGGGCGAGTCCGGCCAGCGACGCTTCGGTCGAGACGTCCGGCTCGTCCCAGCGAACGCCCTCGTCGCGTTCGTAGAGCCGGCCGCCGGTCGCGGCCGCGATTCGCTCGGCCCCTCGCGTGCGGATCGCCCGGAGCGACCCGTCGCCGACGTACAGTGGCGTCCAGTTCTCGCACTCGGGGTCGTACCGGTAGGCGATCCCGTCGCCGCCGGCGACGAAGACGGTCGACCCGGTCGCCCAGACGTCGTGGAAGTTCACCTGCGCGTTCTCGACGCCGATGCGTTCCCAGCGGTCGGCCGCGTCGGCGCTCGCGGACGGTCCGCCCTCGCTGGGCGTGGGTCCGTCCTCGATCGCCGAGCCGTTGTCACCACCTGGTGCGGTCGACGAGTCACCGTCATCGGTGGCGCCCTCGCGGCTCGCGGGTCGCTCTCGCTCCCCGCTCGCGGTTCCGAGGCCTCGCTGCCGCTCGGCCGAAGCCTCCAGTCGGTCGGCCTCGCGGCTCGCGGTTCCGAGGCCTCGCTGCCGCTCGGCCTCGCGATATACCCCGCCGCTGGTGTCGACGGCGTAGAAATCTCCCGAGCCGACGGTGAGCGCGTTGATCGTCGAACCGCCACCGGGCTTGACGACCTCGCCCCAGGTCGGACAGCCGTCCTCGACGGTGCAGTCGAGGACCTCGCCGGAGCCGTTCGCGATCCGGACGCGCTCCTCGCCGGTCTTGCCGGCCACGGCGATCGCCTCCCACGTGCTGGTCTTTTCCATCGGGGCGGAGTAATCGCTCTTGCGGCCGTCGGCCACGTCGAAGTAGCCGAGTGCGCCGCTGTCGCCGGCGAACCACACCCGACAGCCGTCGGCCGTCGCGGCGACGTCGCGGAGGGTGTTCTTCGCCACGCCGGGGCCACGTTCGAAGACGATTCGCCAGCCGTCGGTCCCGCGACGGAGCACCATCCCACCTTCACCCACGGCGTACGCGCCGTCCTGGCCGTGGACGACGCCGTGGAGCGCCCGCGAGGTCGGTCCGTCGACGGTGCGCCACGCGCCAGTCCCCTCGCTCGCACCGCGACCATTCTCACCGGTCGCACCGCGCTGACCGGCGGAGGCGTCTGCCGCTTCGGCGTCGGCGGCAGTGCCTCCGTCGGTCCTGGGCCCGTCGCCGTTCCGTTCGACGCGCCGGAGCCACGCGAGCGCGTCCGTGACCGACTCGTCGAGTCGATCGATCACGCGACCACCTCGTGGGCGGCGGCGATACGACTGCAGCCGACGCCGTAGGCGGCCTCGCGCCAGCGCAGTCCGCAGCGCTCGCGGCGCTCTCGCACGTCGTCGATCGCGCTCGTGACCGCGTACTCGAACTCGGTGGCGACGCGGGCGTCGCTCGACCGGTCGCGACCGACGCTGCGGTGCCACTCGAGGGACGCGGCGATCATCCGCCCGGTCGAGGCGAGCGCGGCGGGAACGACGGGGACGTCGCGTTCCCCGAGGACCTGCGCTCCGCCGGGCGTCACCGCGCCGACGCTCGCTTCGACGACCAGGTCGGCGCGGATGGCCTCCGCGTTCGCCTCGGTGACCGTCGCCGCGGGCGAGGCGACCACCAGCGCGTCGGCGTCGCGTTCGAGGACGTTCTCCGTCCCGGTCACCTCACCGCCCTCGTAGGACGGGGCGGTCTTCGGTCGCTGGAGGTGGCTCGCGGCGACGCTCGGGTCGAGCCCGCCGTCGTCGGTCGCGAGGCCGACGCGCTCGCCGCTCATCGCGACGACGGTGCCGTCCCAGAAGTCGAGCAACCGCGCCGTCGTGTCGCCGACGACGGTGGCGCCCGAGACGGCGATCGTGGCCTCCGTCAGCGGCCGGCCGAGGTCCGTCTCCAGGACGTCCCGGGTCGCGTGGGCTGCGCCGTAGCCGCCCGCGGGCTCGACGGATCGGACCCCGCCGAGCGCCGGCGGTTTGCCGACGACGGCGCCCCGTTCAGGGGCACCGGCGCTGCCCGAAACGGCGTCAGCGATCCGGGCGACGGTTCGCTCGTCGGCGCCGGCGCCCGGCAGGAGGACGTCGTCGCTCGTCCCCACGCCGCAAACGCGGGTCGCGTAGGATCGCGTCAGCCGCGCGCGTTCCTCGCGAGAGAGCTCGGACGGGTCGATCGCGACGCCGCCCGCGGCGCCGCCGAAGGGGACGTCGGCGATCGCGGCGCTGATCGAGGCGGCGACGGCGAGCCCGGCGAACTCGTCGCCGTCGAGGCCCGCCTGATACCGGTGCGGTCCGAGGCACGGGCCGCGCACCCGGTCGTGGCGGACGCGATAGCCCTCGCGGACCGCGACGGTGCCGTCGTCGCGCCCGAAGGGCACCGACACGCGCTGGCGTCGGTCGACGTGGTGCAGGTGATGGCCGATCTCGTCCGGGACGTCGAGCCGACGCGTGGCGTTCGACACGTACGTCCGCGGCGCGCAGAGATCGGGCGCTGTGCTGTCGGGTCCGTCGGTGGATGGATCTCGAGTGGTCGTCATCGTGGAATCATCGTGCCGTCGGCGGTCGGCGACGTCGACCGCCGACGGCTGACCGGTCAGTGTTCGATGCGGAGACAGCGTCGCTGCCACTCGTGGTGGGAGTCGAGGCGCTCGGTGGCACCGTCGGTGGGCCGGTAGGCGTTGGTTCGGCCGTCGATCGGGCGCTTCTCGACGTAGCCGTCCTCGACGAGTTCGCCGAGATTCTTGTAAAAGCGCGCCTGGTTGATCTCTTCTTCGTAGTAGCCGTTCAGTTCGTCCTTGATGACGAGCCCGTGCGGATCGCGATCGGCCAGCTTTCGGATGACGAACAGCTGGTCTCGTTTGAAGCCCGTCAGCTCGGAGAGCGGACGGGGCTCCGTCGGGCCGTCGCCGAGCGATTCGTCGTCATCGTCTGCGTCGGGGTGCATGCGGTTTGCCATCGGTGCGTCATCGGCGGGACGTCCGCCGATACCACGCGCGGGGATCGAACCCGAGGCCGGCCGGAACCGGGCGTGGCGATTCAGGGGCCGAATTCCTTCCGGTGTTCCCGATAGAGGACGGCGATGAACGCCCCCAGCGGGAGGAGCCCGACGATCACGAGCAGGAGACCCGCGGTGATCGTATTGGGGAGCTGCAATTTCACGACGAAGTACGACAGGAGGGCGATCGCGGCCGCGATCAGCGACGCGATACACGAGCCGACGAGCCCGAAGCTCAGCTTTCGGAACCGCCACTTCAGGTTGTCCGACCGGCGCAACTGCTTGACCAGCACGACGGTCGAGGGAATCGTTATCGCGATCAGTTGGACGAGCATCAGCGCGACGTCGGTGTGTTCCGTTGATGGCATGGGTGAGTGGTGGTGTAATTCGGTCGTTACGGATCGTAGTGTCTACCGACAATTCGACTAGCCGGCGACCGGGGATGGGTTCGTCGTCGGCCGCGATCGTGGTCGACGCGGCGTCGGGACCGGGTCGCGGCGCGTATCGGATCGTGGGCGAGGCCCTACCCGCTGCCGTCGGTGCGATCGCCCTCGGCGCGACGGCGCGCATTCTCGGTATCGCGACGCCACTCGCGGGCGTGTGCCGGCGCGTCAGCGAGGCTCCACGGGTCCGCCGGCGCGGGGTCGGCCCGCCGGAGCGATCGGGCGAGCGTCGCCAGGAAGGCGAGCTGGGCGGCGGCGATAACGTACGCACCGGCCGTGGCGAGCTGCTGGAGTGGGACGTACGCGCCGCGGTAGGTCGCGACGCGGCGGGGCTGGGCGGCGATGCCGGCGAGCAGCAGGGCGCCGAACGCGACGGCGACGCCGACGACCGTGAGCCGGACGTGCAGGCGGGCAAGGCCGCGGTGGTACCGGTAGCCGGTCGCCAGCGGATACCAGTAGTACACGCCGGAGAGGAGCCCCAACCCGACGAAGCCGGGGAGCAGCAGGTGAAAGTGCGCGACGACGAAGTAGGTGCCGTTGAACCGGACGGCGATCGGCGGGACGGCGAGGGCAACGCCGGTCACGCCGCCGGCGACGAAACAGCCGACGGCGGCGACGGCGGCGAGCATCGGCGCGGTGAGGCGGACCGACCCGCCCCAGAGCGTCGCCAGCCAGGTGAAGAGCTTGGCCGAACTCGGCAGCGCCACCGCCAGCGTCACCGCCATGAAGGCGAGGCGGGCCGACGGGCCGATCCCCGCGACGAACAGGTGGTGGCCCCAGACGCCGAAGGAGACGACGCCGATCGCGAGCGTCGAGTAGACCGCCGAGCGACGACCGACCAGCCGGCGGCCGGAAAAGCGCGGGAGGACGTGGCTGACGATCCCCATCGGCGGCAACACGAGCACGTAGACGAGCGGGTGGGCGAAGAACCAGAACAGGTGCAGCCAGTCCGTCGGGCCCCCGCCGGCGGCGAACACGGCCGTCCCGAGCGTCCGATCGGCGAGCAGCAACGCCGCGGCGAGCGCGAGAACCGGAAACGCGACCACCGCCATCGCGGCGCTCGTCAGCACCGTCCAGGCGAACGCGTCGACCTGGGTCCACGGCACGGACCGGCCGCGAACGATCGTGGCGACGAGGTTCACCCCGGTCAGCGTGGTCCCGACGGCGACGAGCAGGAGGCCCACGAGCAACGTGTCGACGGCGGGGTTCGCGGACGCCGCGCTCAGCGGCGCGTACAGCGTCCAGCCCGTCGCCACCGGCTCGAAGCGCCCGAACTCGAGGATGGAGCCCACCGTACCGGCGCGGATCGACGCCGCCGCGGGCAGCAAGAGTGCGAAGCCGAGGACGCCGAGTCGGGGACGGGCCTGCCCGTCCGCGCCGACCAGCGGCGGGATCGCGGCGTAGGCGATCCCCCAGATCGCCGGCAGGGCGAACAGGAAGAGCATCGTCACCCCGTGGGTCGTGAAGAAGGCGTTGTAGGTGCGCGCGCTCCAGCGAGCCAGCCACGGCGTGACCAGCGCGGTCCGGAGCAACAGCGCGTCGAGTCCGCCCCAGAGGCCGAACGCGAGCGCGTAGCCGAGATACCACCGCGCCAGCCGCCGGTGACCGACCGCGAACGTCCCGCCGCGGAGCCGACGGATCGCCCGGCCGAGCGTGCGAAGGGGGGTCGACCGCCGGCTCATCGTCCCGCCCCGAAGTCGAACGCCCGACTCAGTTCGCGGACGCCGAGCACCCCGGTCGTCGTCGCGGCGGTGAACGCGAGCAGCGGATCGATCGCGTACAGGACGCCGGCGACCAGCGGCGCGGGCACGAGGGCGAGGCGGAGCGCCGAGCGGAGGTCGGGCGGGGGCGGCGATTCGAGGACCGGGACGGCCCGCCCGTCGATACCGACGGCCGGCCGCAACGGCTCGATCGCGGTCCGGAACCCGAAGAGGCCGAACGCGGCCGCGACGAGCGCGGGGCGGGCCGCGATCGCGACGAACGCCGTCGGCACCAGCGAGAGGATCACGAGCCCGCCCGCCAGCGCGGCCCGTCGACCGAGCCGCGCAGCGAGCGACTCCGACGCGAGCGCCCCCAGAATCGCGCCCGCCGCCTCGGCGAGCACGAAGAGCGCGAAGGCGCCGGCTGGCTCGAGCGAGAGCGGGCCGACCGAGAGGCCGATCCCCCGATCGACGACGAGGAGTACCAGGAACGGGGCGATCCCGGCGACCGCGAACCGGACGAGCGCGTCGCCGACGATCGCCGGTCGGTCGGCGCCCGAACGGCCCGACCACGCGGTCCGAACGCGCTCGATCGACGAGTCGCCCCGCCGTTGCGATCCGACACTGCTGGATGCGATGGACCGGTTGCTCGCTCCGTCTCGAACGTCCTCGTCGGCGTTCGGCCGCCGACCCGCTTCCCGTCCGTCGCGCTCGCCCTCGCTCGTCCCGAGCGCCACCGCGGCGACGAGCGCGACCGCGGCCCCGGCCGTCGCGAGGAGGGTGATCCCGGCGACGAGCTCCTCGGCGCTCGCGACGGCGGCCGTCGCGACGATCGCGGCGACGGCGACCGAGACGCCGCCGACCACGACGCCGGTCCCCCGGATCGACCGCGACTCGCTCGACGTGGATCGCCGATCGCGGCCGGACGGAATCGACGGCACGAGCGTCTCGAACGGCCAGAGCGAGCGCGTCGGCCCGCTCGCGTGCCACGGCTGGAGCGCCGCGACGGCGACGGCGAGCCATCCCAGCGCGGAGAGCGGGGTGCCGAGCAGCGCGTCCAACGTCGTGGCCCCGGCGACGACGCACAGACCGGCGGCGGCCAGCAGCGACGTGCGCAGTGGGGCCGCCGGCCCGATCGACGCGGCGGGGTGAGCCGCCTCGCTCGCACTCGCGTCGGCCCCGCTCGATTCCGCGCCGCTGGGCACGTCCCGACCCGACGCAGTCCCGCGTTCGGCGACGACGGCGCTGGCGCCGAACCCGACCGTCGCCAGGCCGCCGACGACGATCGGTCCGTACCCGAGTTCGACCACGTACGCGGGCAGGTACCGTTCGGTCAGGCGAACGAGGCCGTGCGTCGCCGCGAGCGCGACGAGACAGACGACGCCCACGGGGTCGGTCCGGTCGAGGACGGCGGCGAGCGGGTGTTGGATCATGGGTGAGCGGAGAACGGATCGGTGACGCGAGGGCGGATCAGTGCGACCGTCCCCGGTCGGCGGAACGGACGACGGAGCGGCGAGGCCGGGCGGATCGTTTGGATCGACGGCTGCGGCCGGGCGGACCGTCTGGATCGACGGCTCACGCCCGGTTCGTCGGTCCGATCACCGCCGCTCCTCGATCGCGGACGCGAGTCGCCCGAGAGCGAGCGACGCCCGGATGTAGAGTCCGGCGACGACCGGGGCGAGTCGGTCGCCGAGCCGGACCCGTTCGGCCGGATCGAGGGTGACGAGGTACTGGACGACGAGGACGGGGAGCGCGAGGACGTTGAGGAGCGTGACGATCGATCCCGGAACCGTCCCGCCGACGTCGGTCACGGGCGGGACGAGGCCCAGCCCGCCGAAGAGCACCTCGACGGCGAGCCCGGCGGTCGCGGCCGCGAGGAAGAACGCGACGGCGACTACGCCGGCCATCCGGGGGCCGTAGTAGCGGTGGTAGGTGCGGACGAGCGGCGGGATCAGGAGGTCCGCGAAGACGAACGCGAGGACGCCGCCGAACGAGACGCCGTTCTGCCAGAGGACGACGGCGAAGGGGACGTTCCCCACCGAGCAGAGGAACGTCGCCGCGCCGACGAGGGCGCCGAGGACGACGTTCGAGAGGAGTCGAACGGCGCTCCCCTCGGCGCCGACGCCGAAGACGGCGGTCCACCAGGCCGCGGGAACCAGCGCGGCCAGCAGGCCCGCGACGGCGAACCCGAAGACGATGTCGCGCCAGAGCATGTCCCACTCGGCCATCGCCTTGGCCGTCGCCGACCGCCAGCGGTCGCCCGAGAGGAGTTCGGGTCCGGCGGTCACCGCGTCCCGGTCGGTCTCGGGTTCGTAGGCGCCGCGACAGCCGTCGCCGCAGAAGTACCGCACGTCTCCGTCGACCCGTTCGACGACCGTTCCCTCGTCGTCGGGCGCGACTCCCATTCCGCACGCCGCACACTCGGGTGCGTCGAGCGCGCGGGCGTGGCTCCGCGCCCGTTCGATCCACGCGTCGGGCACGAACCGTCGGTAGACGATGCCGAGGACGACGACGGCGACGAGGCCGCCGAGCAGCTCGGCGACGGCGAACTGCCAGCCGAGCAGCAACAGCACGACGAGGAAGAGTTCCACCACGAGGTCCGTACTCGCGAACTGGAACGCCCCCAGGCTCGCGGCGGCCGACGCCCCCTTCGTAAAGAGCGTCCGGGTCGTCGCGACGGCGGAGAACGAACAGCTCGACGAGGAGGCGCCGAAGAGCGCCCCGTAGCCGATCGAGCGCCAGTCGTCGTCGCCGAGGTAGTCGGTGAGGGCGGCCGCGGAGACGAACTCCCTGACGGCGCCGGTGACCGTGAAGCCGAACACGAGCGCCCACCACGTCTCCCACGCCATCTCGAAGGCGATCAGGAATCCCTCGACGATCCCCGCCAGGAGCGAGCCGAGCAGGGCGAGGAGTCTGATCGCGAGTGCGAGGCCGAGCGCTAGCGAGGCCTCGGAACCGCGAGCGGGGAGGAACGACCCGCGAGCCGCGAGGCCGACCGACTGGAGGCTTCGGCCGAGCGCTAGCGAGGCCTCGGAACCGCGAGCGGGGAGGAACGACCCGCGAGCCGCGAGGCCACCGTCCCCGCCGTGCGAGGGGACGACTTTCGGGCCCACTATCGCAGCGTCCGGGGACCGCACCGCGAGTTCGAGCCCCGTCCGCGTAGAGGCGGCGATCGATCCGGCCGCGCCGGCGACCGCGCTACTGGATTCTACGAGCGGGTTGATCACGGAGAGCATGGGAGTCGTGGGGATCGGGCGGCGAGAGCCTCGCGGCTGGTCGGTACGGCCAGGAGGTCATCCGCGCCGAGGGCGCGTCATCCGGGCCTGCCACCGGCTACAACCAGTGGTTGCGCACCTAAAAGTGGTGGCGAATCCTAGAGAACGTGGAACGACGGGCGGATCGATCACCCCGATTGCAGCCGAACCGATCGCCGCGAGCGATGCATTTTGCCCCCGAGCGATCCGATCGCTGGCCGCGACCTGGCCGATTCGATCGCCGCGGGGTCATCGGGTCGCCAATCCGACGGTCCGGTGGCGGTTGAAGAGGTAGACGACGCAGACGGTCACCGTCGCGAGGAGGAACGCGACGAGCGCGATGGCGATCGCGACGCCGACGCCGGCGAGCAGGCCGGAGAGCAGCCCGAGCCCCGCCGGGACGGCGATCGCCGAACCCACGTATACGTCGCGGTCGGGCGTCCACGCCTCGGTTTCACGCGTGACGAACTCGATATCCCGCCAGAGCGCGGGAATCGCGACGACGCCGGCGGCGGTGACGAGGATCAGGATGGTCAGGCTCGCGAGACTCGACGCGAGGATCGACCCGCCGCCGGCGAGCCGGGCGATCGCGACGATCCCGAGCAGGTTCAACGCCGGGTAGGCGATCAGGACGTACCAGTACCACCGGTCGGCGGCGGACGCATCGGTCGGAGCGAGATCACCGGGTGCCATGGTGCAGCCGCCGTTCGAACCCGGCACGGATAAGGGCCCCAAATTTGTTACATTTTTTGACGAAACATCTGTACAATTCCGATAGCAACCTCGAAAGCCACGATTCCTTATTTCAGATCCGTCCAGTATGTCGGTTCCTTATGGGCGATGGGCCGCTACGCTGGGTCCCGGTCGACCGCGTCGTCGGTTCGACCGCACTACCCATGATCGGTGAACACGCGTTCTGTCCGCACAGCGGTGCGTCTCTCTCGCGAGAGGCCCACTACGACGCACGGGGTCGCCCCGAGCGGGCGCCACAGCCCGCCGATCGCGCGACCAGTGCGGCCCTCGATGCCCCGCTCACGACCGGCGCCGTCCGGTCGTCGAAACGAGCGCTGACGGCGTACTTTCGTCGCTGTCACGGTCGTCACGGCGAGCCCGACGAGGCGCTCTACAGACGCGGCGCGCTCGCTCTCGGTCGGCTCAAAGAGGCCGCGTCCGGACGGGACGCGCGCGACGAGATCGTCTGGTATGCCCTCGGCGAGCGCCTCGCACGCTCGGACTTCGACGTCGAGTGGATGGCCGCCCACGCCGAGCCCCGGTGTCCGGGGTGTAACGGCCGCCTCGCGTACGTCGAGGGGCCGAACGGGCCGATCGGTCGCTGCGGCGGGTCGTGTCGCCCCGCCGACGGCGATCGACTCGAAACGGTTCGCACCCTCGTCAGGTCGCTGTTCGAGCGAACATTCCCCGACGTCGCGCCACCAGATACCGATGACCTCGCGCTACTGTGATCCCCCTCGGTCGGGATCGTACGGACGACCGGCGGTCCACGACCCGGCTGCTGACGGTACTGACGGACGCGTCGACGGCCCGCGACGTCCGGACGGTCCTCGACCGACACGACCTCGAGTACGGCCTCGCCGACTGCAGCGACGGCGAGGGGTGGACGATCACGGCGCCGGTGCCGGAACACGCCGTCGAACCGCTGGAGGACGAACTGGCTCGCCTCCCGGGCGACCTCACCCTCGTGGTCGAGGCGCCGATGGCGGTCGTCGACCCGAGTCCGTCGTGGCCGACGCGGCAGGAGTGGCTCTCGTTCGAGCGGGTCTCGCGAAGCGAACTGCGCTCGAAGGCGCGCTCGCAGTTGCTACCGTCGGTCATCTTCGCGGCTATGACCGCGATCAGCGGGATCGTCGCCACGGCCGGCGTGTTGCTGAACTCGGTCGCGGTGCTGGTCGGCTCGATGGTGATCGCGCCGCTTCTCGGCCCGGCGATGGCCTCGAGCGTCGCGACCGTCCTCGACGAGCGACGGCTGTTCGGCCGCGGCGTCGAGTTGCAACTCCTCGGCATCGGCGTCGCGACCGCGAGCGCGCTCTCCTTCGCGACGCTCGCGCGGACCTCGACGGTCGTCTCCGCGGCCGTGAACCTGGAGGCGAGCCTCGGCCTCGGCAGTCACGGCCTGCCGCCCTCGCTGCTCGTGACCGTGGCGCTCTGCTCGGGGATCGCCGGCGGCCTCGGCATGGCGACGACCGGCATCGCCGACCTCATCGGCGTGATGATCGCCGCCGCGATCATGCCCCCGATCGGCGTCGTCGGCGTGAGCGTCGCCTGGGGCGAACCGACGATCGCGCTCGGGTCGTTCGTCGTCGTCGCGGTGAACCTCGTCGCGATCAACGTCGGCGCGATCGTCGCCCTGTGGATCGTCGGCTACCACCCGTCCGAGCGCACTCGGACCCGCACGGTGCGCGGCGCGATCCTCAGACGGGTGGGCGTGCTGTTCGCCCTCCTGCTGGTCACGCTGCGGCTGCTCGGCACGGTTTCGGGCCGACTGTGAGGCGACGGGCCGGACGGAGGGAACTGTGACCGACGAGCCCGCCGGCCCCCGGTCGGACCGTTCTTCGGCCGACACCGGCGACGCCGACCGACCGCTCGCAGGGGACGCCGATCCGCGAGTCGGGCCCGACGGCGAACGGACGACCGACCGTCGGACCGGCGACGCCTCAGAAACCACCGAGGACCGCCATCTCGACGGCGACCGATCCGATACCCCCGACGGACGCGGCCGGGACGCGACCGAACGCGATCCCGAGGGCGACGAACCCGATACCACCGACAGTGGGGTCGGCTGGTCAGCCCTCCGGTACGCGCTCGAACTGACGGTCGCCCTCGTCGGGATCGGCCTGCGAATCCTCTGGACCGGGATCCGGATCGCCGCCCGGCTGCTGTCCGACTCGACGAAACGACGGCGCTGGCGGCGCTGGCTCCTGTTAGAGGCCGATCGGATGGTCGTCGTCGGCGGCTTCGTCGCCGGCATCTTCGTCCTCGCGATGGCGCTCGGGCTGAGCGACGTCATCGGCGTTCGCGAGAGCCGATTCGTGACGACCATGTTCTCGACGATGATCGCCGGCCTGTTCTCGTTCATCCCGATCGTCGTCGCGGTGAACCAGCTCATCATCTCGCGGCTGTTCGGCACGCCGGATCGACTCACCGAGCGCATCGACGGCGTCCAGGAGTTCCGTCGCCGGGTCGAGTCCCAGACGGACGGCGACGGCGTCAGCCCGACCGATCCCGCGCCGTTTCTCGCCAGACTCGCCGGCTCGCTCGGCACGCGGGCGGGGGCGCTGGTGACCGCCTGTTCGAGCGGCGAGCGGGTCGACGAGGACGCGGACGAGGGCGACGCGAACGCCGTCCTGGGCGGCGGGTCCCCGCGCCGGTCGGACGCCTCGACCGACGGACGCGAGTCGATCTGCGGCTTCGGCGCGCGAACGCGCGAGCACGCCGAGTCCCTGTCGGCCCGCCTCACGGGCGAGGTCTCGTCGGTGTTCGACGTCGTCTTGCCGACGCTCGACCACGACTACGCCGGCGCCGCGAACGAGGCCCGTCGCCTCGCCGACCGGTTCGACGCGAACCTCGACGACCGGTCGGCCGCCCTGCTCGCAGACCTCCGGGAGCTGTTCGTCGCGGCCGACGCGACGCGCCAGTACTTCACGACGATCTACCTCCAGCGCGAGCTCGCCCGGCTCTCGCGCCTGATCACCTACAGCGGCACCGCCGCGATCTTGCTCTCGTCGCTCGTCATCATGATCTACGCGAGCGGCTACCCGCCCGTCGCCTTCGAGGGGTGGCTACTCGGCCTCGTGAGCCTGGCGCTGGCGGTCGCGTTCAGCCCGCTGGCCGTCCTCTTCGCCTACGTCGTCCGCGTCTCGACCATCCTCAGACGGACCTCCGCCCCCGGCGCGTTCACGCCGACCAGCGAGTACCACCGCACGAACGCCACCGACGCCGTCGACGATCTCCGGCCGGAGACGACCCTCGACGCCACCGACCCGGCGATCGCCGACGGGGACGACGCGGGGGCGACCGACGGATGACCGACCGACCCACGACCTCGCGCCGACGGCTGCTCGCGGCGGTCGGAACCGCAGGCGCCTCGACGGCGATCGCCGGCTGTCACGACGACGAGCCCCGGTGGGTCGCCGCCGACGTCCCCACCGACGCCGCGCTGTACGACGTCGTGACCGCCGCGGACGGCGCGTACGCGGTCGGCGAGGACGGAACCGTCATCGCGCGAGACGACGGCGACTGGACCGTTCGACTCGAGAGCGGGATCGGCGGAGCCGGCGACGGCCTCCGGAGCGCGGCGGTGACGAGCACCGGGCGGTCGATCTGGGTCGCCGGGGACGGCGGCGCGCTCGGCTACTACGACGCCGTCGCCGACCACGCCGTCGATCTCTCCGCCCCGAATGAGAAGACGAGTTCCTGGAGCGCGGTCGCGGCCGCTGGCGTCGACGGCGCCGAACGGCTCCTCGTCGTCAACACGTCCGGCGAACTGCTCGCCGGGCGGCGCGACGGTGCGACAGTCGCGTGGGCCGACGTCGTCGAACCCGGGAGCGGCTCGACGCTCGCGGACATCGACCTCTCGGCGCCGGCCGGCGCCTACGCGATCGACACCGACGGCGGCGTCTTCGCATCGACCGACGGCGGTCGCACCTGGGACCGGATCGGGATCGCCGACGCCGAAGTCGACTTCGCGGCCGTCGCGGCCGTCGACGACGGGCACGTCTCCGTCGCCGGCGGCAACGGGACCGTCTTCAGCTACGACGGCGAGGAGTGGACGCGCTCGCGGCTCGGCGAGCAACCGGTCGGCGCGCTCGTCCGTGACCGGTACGACGCCCTGGCGGTCGCGGTCGACGGCACGGTCTACGAGCGACGGTACGGCGAGTGGACCGACCCCGACCGGTTGCCCTCTGGAAACGAACTGCACGCCGTCACGCTCGGCACGGCCCGCTCCCCGCCCGTCGTCGTCGGCGAGTCGGGGACCGCGTTCGAGCGCCGGTACTGACCCGTGGGCCGATCCGCCGATTCGGACGGCGGCGCCGCCCGCATCGTCCGGGCGGCGATCCTCTCGGTCGCGCGACTGGGCTGGCGGCTGCTCAGCCGGCAGCTCCGGGCCAGTAACGGTCGGTCGATCTGGTGGCTGGTCGCCTCGATAGTCGGGCTGTCGATCTGTGCGGCACCCGTCGTCGCCCAATCGGCGAATCGTGATCGCATCGACGGCCTCGCCGTCGAGTTGCTGGTCGTCGCGCTGCCGCTCACGGCGGGCCTGTTTGCCCTGCTCGTCTACGGGACCGCTCGAGAGGGAACCCCGGCGAACCGGAGCGACGAACGACCGGTCCTCGAGGTGGCGTGGGTGGTCGCGTCGGCGCTGGTTCTCGTCTTCGCCGGCGTCGCGGCCTACCCCGTCCTCGCCACGCCCTACTTCACACCCGCGCCGGCCGGGGCGGTCGGCGGCGACGCAGCGATCGGTGGCGACGGTGGACTGGCGCCCGACGATACCGCCGCCGCGGCCGACGTCGAGATCCTCGCCGCCCAGTGGGAGTGGCGCTTCAGGTATCCGACGGCGAACGTGACGACGCGCGGCGAACTCGTCCTGCCCGCCGACGAGGAGGTCCGCCTCCTCGCGACGAGTCGCGACGTGCTCCACGCGTTTTCGGTACCCGCGCTCGGCCTCAAGCGGACGGTCTACCCCGGTCGCGAGACCGCGTTGCGGACGAACGTCACCGAACCCGGCGCGTACCGCGCTCGCTGCACGGAGTTCTGCGGGACCGGCCACGCCACCATGCGGGCGACCGTGACGGTCGTCGATCAGGATACCTTCCAGACGTGGCTCGCGACTCACGCGGGGCGGTCGAACGTGACCGAACCGCCGGAACCGACCGGGTGAGGTACGCCAGGTAGGATCGATCCGTTCTACTACTCCGTTCGGACCGACGAATGGAGCGTCTGGTGTTGGTGGCGGATTCTGACGGCGGTCACGGCGCCGATTAGGCGGCGACGAACTGACTGCACTGGTCCTCCAGAGGCGGATCGCCGGACGCTCACGTACGTCGAACCTGTCCACCACGGGTCCCTCGTGACAGATCCGCCGTTCATTCGAATATCGCGAACACCACTCCGACGAAGCTGGTGAGCAGCCCACCGACGAATAGTATAGCGTATCCTCCCATAGTGGCTGCAATAATCGATAGCTGAAAGCCAAACAAGATTAGCGCTAGTGCTTTCCCGATGATCGTGAGCGATTGCATCGCCGAATCACTTTCACCCATAATTACTGTCAAAACTCAGGATTGAAATAACTGTCTCTCCGTTCCGGAGATTCTCGAGACGAAAAGTGTCGGGCTGACCGTCGATTACTACCTGCGTGGAACGAACCCGGACTGTTTTAGTTATACTGATCAATGTGGCTCTATGACACTGGTCGTTCCGTTCGATGGGTCTGCACTCGCCGAAGCAGCCCTCGTTCGCGCCACCGAGTTCGGGAACGTCTTCGAGGAAGACGTGTTGGCCGTCAGCGTGATCCCGAAGGGGAACGCGGACTACGCCCGGGATCGCGGCTGGATCGAAGGGGATGATGCGTTCGAGCTGGAAGCCGTCGTGTCGACGTTACACCAGCAGGTGACCAGGTTGTGTCCGAGTGCGAACTTCCGGCACATCGTCGTCGATCGGTACGCGTCGTCCGGCTCGATAGCGAACCGACTGCGGCAGCTGGCGCGGACGGAGGACGCTTCGATGGTCTTCATCGGCAGTGAAAACGCCGGTCACCTCGTCACCGCATTGAGCAGTGTCGGTGGAACCGTTGCGGCGGATTCGTCCTACGACGTCGTCATCGTTCGAGATCGAACGCCTGCCAAGATCGCCGCGCTCAGGGACGAATCTCCGTACGAGTCACCGAAATCTGATTTCTATCTTCCCGGTTGAATTCCAACTCCGTTGGCGAACGGGTGCGGCGGTCGTCCCCGTTTCGCGGGGCGTTGGAGACCAGCCGGTCCGCGTCCTCGAGCTGTCGTCGAATCCTGATACTCGCTCGTCTCAGCCAGACCCCCGATCGACGGGCACGGTGCCGATCGTTTCAGGCGTTCTCCAGTCCGTCGCGATACGCCGAGAGCGCCTCGATCGCCGCGTCGATGTCGCTCTCCACGTCGTCGCCAACCTCCTGCTTGGACTGGCGCAACTGGTTCAGGTAGCCGTCGACGACGGCGTGGTCGGCCGGCTGGTCGTCCCGTTCGATCGCGGCGAGCTCGGCGGCCAGATTGCGCAGGTCGTCCCTGCTCCCGCCGTCGGCTCGATCGACGGCTCCCTCGAGTTCGCGCCGAGCCTGCTGGAGGTGCGTGTCGTCGGGCATACAGCTCGGTACCACGAGGACGTAGAAGAGGGTGTGGGAGACCCGAGTCGCCGACCGGGCGTTCGATCGGGCCGCCGCTTGGTCACCGGAGGACGCTTCGAACGCGCTCAGTTATCGGCTTCCGAACTCGTCGCCTCGACGGCCGCGCCCGTCGATTCGGCCGTCGAGCGGTTCTGATAGCCCGTGACGCCGCCGGCGGCGACGATCAGACCCCCGAGAACGGTCACGTAGAGCCCGATCTCGGGACTGGCAATCGACCCGGCCATTTCGCGCTCGGCGTCCGACATGTCCGCCCCCATCAACGGGTCGGAAATATACAGCAATCCGAGCAGGGCTGCGAGCCCGCCGAGCACTACGACGCCACCGGCCGTGAGCGCACTCCACTCGCGTACGTAGGCCACCGCCATCGCCACGGCGGCGAGGATGAGCGTGAGCAGTCCGTCGTCGCCGTCGATGCCGCTCACCGACTCGGAGAACGGCCCAAGTTCGATCGAAATCCAGGGGAGAAACGCCGCGACGATCGTCACGGCGCCGCCCACCAGGACGAGTTTCGTGGCCGTATCCATTCCGTCGAATGTGCTACCTGTTTCCATCGACTGTCCCTGTCTGGACCGAATCCTAAAGTGTACCGGCCGAACGCCGTCACTGCTACCGGTATTGGAATCGGAAAGTGCACCGCGACCGAATTCCGAAGCTCGATCCGGTCGATTCTCGAAGCGCGGTCCGATTCGAGATCCGAGACCGCACGGGTCAAGGTGGTCCAGTTCGTACGGCGCTCACTATGAGCGAGACGCACTCGGGGCCCCTCCAGCCCGACCGACCGGACGCCGACGCTCCGTTTCGGGTCGACGCCCCCTTCGACCCCGCGGGCGACCAGCCCGAGGCCATCCAGGAGCTGGTCGAGGGCTACGAGTCCGGCGCTGACAAGCAGACGCTGCTGGGCGTGACGGGTTCGGGCAAGACCAACACCGTCTCCTGGACCGTCGAACAGCTCGAACAGCCCACCCTCGTCATCGCGCACAACAAGACGCTGGCCGCCCAGCTCTACGAGGAGTTCCGGAATCTCTTTCCGAACAACGCCGTCGAGTACTTCGTCTCCTACTACGACTACTACCAGCCCGAGGCCTACGTCGAACAGACCGACACCTACATCGACAAGGACGCCTCGATCAACGACGAGATCGACCGCCTGCGCCACTCCGCGACCCGATCCTTACTGACCCGCGACGACGTCATCGTCGTCGCCTCGGTCTCGGCGATCTACGGCCTCGGTGACCCGCGCAACTACGAGGGGATGGCGATGCGACTCGAGGTCGGCGACGAGGTCGGGCGCGACGACCTCCTCAAACGCCTCGTGGACCTGAACTACGAGCGAAACGACGTCGACTTCACGCAGGGCACGTTCCGCGTCCGCGGCGACACCCTCGAGATCTTCCCGATGTACGGCCGCTACGCCGTCCGCGTCGAACTCTGGGGCGACGAGATCGACCGCATGGTGAAGGTCGACCCGCTCGAGGGCGAGGCCAAGGGCGAGCAGGAGGCCGTCCTCGTCCACCCCGCGGAGCACTACTCGATCCCCGAATCCCAGCTCGAGCAGGCCATCGCGGAGATCCGTTCCGACCTGGACTCGCGGATCTCGTACTTCGAGCGCCAGGGCGACCTCGTCGCCGCTCAGCGCATCGAGGAGCGAACCACCTTCGACCTCGAGATGATGGAGGAGACGGGCTACTGTTCGGGCATCGAGAACTACTCGGTCTACTTCTCCGAGCGCGAGGTGGGCGACGCGCCCTTCACTCTGCTCGACTACTTCCCCGACGACTTCCTGACCGTCATCGACGAGTCCCACCAGACGATCCCCCAGATCAAGGGCCAGTACGCCGGCGACAAGTCCCGAAAGGACTCGCTCGTCGAGAACGGCTTCCGCCTGCCGACGGCCTACGACAACCGGCCGCTCACCTTCGAGGAGTTCGAGGAGAAAACCGACCGCACGCTGTACGTCTCCGCGACGCCGAGCGACTACGAGCGGGAACACTCCGACAACATCGTCGAGCAGATCGTTCGACCCACGCACCTCGTCGATCCGAAGGTCGAGGTCGCCGACGCCACCGGGCAGGTCGACGACCTCATGGATCGCATCGACGAGCGCATCGACAGGGGCGAGCGCACCCTCGTCACGACCCTCACCAAGCGCATGGCCGAAGACCTCACGGAGTACCTGGAGGAGGCCGGCGTCGACGTCGCCTACATGCACGACGAGACGGACACCCTGGAACGCCACGAGATCATCCGCTCGCTGCGCCTCGGCGAGATCGACGTCCTCGTCGGTATCAACCTCCTCCGGGAGGGCCTGGACATCCCGGAGGTCTCCCTCGTCGCCATCCTGGACGCCGACCAGGAGGGCTTCCTCCGCAGCGAGACCACGCTCGTCCAGACGATGGGCCGGGCGGCGCGAAACGTCAACGGCGAGGTCGTCCTCTACGCCGATTCCCCGTCGAACGCCATGGAGTCCGCGATCGAGGAGACCCAGCGCCGTCGAGAGATCCAGCAAGCGTACAACGAGGAGCACGGCTTCGAACCGACCACGATCGAGAAGGAAGTCGGCGAGACCAACCTGCCCGGCAGCAAGACCGAGACGAAGACCATCTCCGGTCGGGAACTCGACGACGAGGACGAGGCCGCCAGGTACGTCGAGGAACTCGAAGACCGGATGGACGACGCCGCGGCCAACCTGGAGTTCGAACTGGCGGCCGACATTCGCGACCGCATCATCGAGGTCCGCGAGGAGTTCGGCCTGGACGGTCACGGCGACGACGAGGAAGGGATCGCGCCGCCCGTCGAGGATTTCTAACCGCCATATTTTCTTAAGTGGAAATGAACTAGAATAGTGTACAACGGCGATTCAAACGTCGCTCTGGCGACGTACATTGGCGAGATCGAACGCGAGTTTGGCGTGATTGTCTGACCAACAATCATCACCCTACACAACCAACGACCTACCAATGTCCCCTCGATCGATTCCCGCCCTCACAGTCGTCGCGCTCGTCCTCCTCGGGGGCTGCCTGAACGGCGCCCCGATAGGCGACACGCCCTCGTCAGATGGGGGTCCCGAGCCTGCACCAGCCGGCCTTCCTCACCACGGCCAGATCGTCGTCGACGAAGCCGACGATCCGCCCGCCGACGCAGTCCACTACACCAACGAGACGATACAGTCGACCGAACCCCTTCAGACCGCCCTGGAGCGGTACCGCCACGGTGAAAACGGGACCGTGGTCACCGTCGACGACGACCGGTACAACGCCACGATCGCGGCGCTGCAGTCGCTAATCGACCGGTCCGCGCCGACGCGGACCGACCAGCCTGGCCCGAACACGTACGTCGAACTCGAAGACGATATCGTCTATGTTGGCGTCACCGCGAACGGGTCGATTTCCGGCCGGGTGGTTCCGTCGACCCCCTCCGACTGATTCCACGAACGGAACGCGCCTCGATCACGTTGTACTCCGCGCGCTGACACACTATTCAAAACCGTCGATGAAAAACACCGGAAGAGCTTGCTCTTCCGAACCCTCACTCGCTTCGCTCGCGAGGATGCCGTAAGCGCCACCGCCACTCGCGGATGCGGCTCTCGAATCGACCACGACAGCCAACATCCTAGTTCCCCTCGAGTGGAGAGTGGGGCTCGACATCGAAGTGGATTATCGTATTCGAGCGCCCCGTCTCTCACGCGCTGAGAAGCGCCAGCCGTTGCTCCGTCGTCCGGAGTGCCTCGTCCGTCCCGTACGTCCGTTCGACCGGCTTTCCGCGAATTTCGACGAGTTCCATGCCGAGTAGCGAGGCGTACGTCTCCGGCGTTCGGCCCCACACCGTCGGCCCGTCGTTTGCTCGCATCGAGTTCTCCGCGAGGAGCAGATAGCCCCCGTCGGCGAGACACCGCGATAGCTCGGCGCACGCTCGCTCGATGGTTTCCGGGGGGACGTGCATGAGTACCGTCCACGAGAGGGCGAAGCCGAACGAATCGTCGCGAAACGGCAGCGCGTCGACCGACGCCGCGTTGAAGTCGACCTCCGGGTGGAGGTACTGCGCCTTCGCCAGCGGCGCCGCGTTGACGTCGACGCCGACGACCCGGGTCGAAAACTCCGTGAGCCAGGGCGAGAGGCGCCCGTAACCGCAGCCGATCTCGAGCGCGCGCTCGATCGTCGACGGCCGAACGTGCTCGGACAGTATCGCACGAATGTCGGCCACTTCGCGATACAGTTTCGAACTGAACTCCGGTCTGTCGGCCGGACTGGAAACGAACCCGCCCTCCTCGAACGTGACGACGCCGGGTCGCTCGATCGGATCGGTACGGAACAGGCGTCGGTGAAGGTACGGCGGTATCTTCCGCGGGTTGGCGATCGCCTTCGCGAGCATGGTACGAGGTGAGGCCATGGTGGATCGGAATCGGTGGCCGGTCCGGCGGGGGTCCGTGCGACGCTGGCCGACCGGGGTCCCTGCGTATGGACCCCGACAGCGCCTAAGTAATCCGCCCGTACAGGACTACTTTCCGCGTTGCGTACGGGATGGACGGATTCCGTTCGCACGGGTCGAGCGTCCGTTTTTCGTACCAGACGGGCCCAATCCTCGGCTACAGTGGGTTCCGGGGGCGCGAGTCGGTCACGCGTAGCCGAGCGATTCGAGGCGATCACGGACGACGTCGGTCTCGATCGACGCTCGCTCGACCGGCGCCTCGGCCGTGACCGCTCTCGGCTCGCCGTCGAACCGGACCCACGGGACTCGCAGGAGATCGGGGTGTGGAAAATCGACGGGGTGGCCGTACAGCCGGATCGGAACGGGAAACCCACGCTCGCCGATCAGATTGGCGTGATCCGCGGTGACGACCGTCCGTCCCGGGAGGCGCTCGACGAGCGCGCGCACGTTCGGGAGGACTACCCGGTGATTCTCGCGATAGGCCCGGCGGAGCCGCTCCCGGCCGACGCCGCGTCCCTCGCTCTGGGCCTGCCACGGGTGCGGACTCTCCCGGTCGTCGATTCGCGTGCCGATCCCCGCCGGCACCGTCCGCCCGACCGGTCCGATGAACGGGAAGTGCGGCTGCATGAAGTGGACGACGAGCCGTTTGTCGGGATAGGTCTCGAAGGCCGCCAGCCCGGCGCTCGTCACGGCCTCCGGCGGGACCGTCTCGAGATCCTCGTCCCAGTGGGTTTCGAGGAGGTTCTCGATCGCGTGGAACACGCCATCTTCGACGTCGTGTACGTGCGGGTTCGCCGTGACGTAGACCGTATCGTGGAGTTGCCGTCCGTTGAATTGGCGCTCCATGAACTGTTTACTGTAGCTACCCGGGGAGTACCGGTCTTCGATCGGCGCGTCGAACGGATCCAGGTCGCGAAGGATGTCCGGCCGGGCCGCGTCCATGATGACGAGGGTGTCCCAGTCGGCGTCGACGAACTCGTCGCCCAGGTGGCCGTAGCGCCGGTGGTACCACCGTCTGTCCAGGGCCATCGCGAACGCCCGCGGATCCTCGCGCGCCAGGGCGATCGCGTTCCGGACGAGCGCGCCCGAGGAACGGAGGCGTCGGGGATGGAGATCGGGCATGGAACCGGTACAGACAGCACGCGGCGGTCCATCGGAGTACGGGTTACACCTGCAGGCCGCTCACTATCAGGCACGCCGACGCCGAACGCCGGCATGCCGAAGACGGGTTCCCAGAGGACGAACAGCGCCACGCCGACGACGAGCGCCGGAACGGCGAGTTAGCCCGCACGAATGGGAACAGACGCCACCCAACCGAACGCCGGCGTTGCGGGGCTCGCCTCCACACTGGCTAGCGAATCCAGGCGCCCAGTTCTTCCCGATTGCCGAAGGCGTCCCGCGATCCGTACGCGTCGATCATCGCGAGGAGCCCACTGGCTATCCGGTATGCAGGCGTCGTATCGTCGTACAGGAGCACGATGCCGGCGTGGGCGTCGTCTGCGAGCCCGCCGAAATCCGAGACGTCGCTCGTCACGACGATCAGGTTCTGCGCTCGGGCGTACGGAAGGACGTCCGACTCGTCGTCCGCGCCCTGCCACAGGGAATCGCGGACGTGTTCCGCACCGACGGCCTCCTTCGCCAGATACGTCCGGACCTTGGGGCCGTATTATCGTCGAGAAGAAACTGCCAGCCGTCCATCTCACGCCTCGTCGGGGGCCACACCGTCCGGGCGGTCGATCGATTCCCGGAACTCGTCCATCGCTTCCGATCGATCGCGTTCGACGGCGTTCATTTCGCGCAGGTGATCGTGGTAGTACGCCAGCGCGTGGTACACGTCGGCGACGTCGAGGTCGTACCGGTCCGCGACGGTTTCCGGATCGACACCGCGCTCTTCGACGAGCGCGTACACTTGCCGGACCGAGATGCGACGGCCCTGAACGTGGGGTTCGCCCATGAGATCGTCCGCGATACGGTGGGCCTCGCTGGTCGCCATACGTCTCCATTGGACCCGCTCGTGCAAAAATATACTGTCCCGGCCGAACCGGAACGCACAATTCCAGCGTGACCGACGAGCTCCTCTTTACGCCACGCCGAAGCCGAACTCGGGCATGCCGAAGACGGGTTCCCAGAGGACGAACAGCGCCACGCCGACGACGAGCGCCGGCAGGGCGTTGTAGATCGTCGCCACGATCGCGGCCTTCGGGTCGATCGCGAGCAGCGGGAACAGTGCGTCGCCGTCCTGGGCGATCGCGTTGGACGCGAGCGCGGAGAACGGCAGCGCGCCCTCGGCGTAGACGCTGGCGAGCAGGATCTGCGGGCCGCAACCGGGGATCAGTCCGACCGCCACCCCGCCGATGGGCGCGAGCACGCCGGCCGTCGCGGCGATGGCGGCGACGTCCAGTCCCGAGAGGAGGACGACGTACTCGTAGCCGGCCAGGGCGACGATCACCCAGAGGGTGACGAAACTCGTCTCCATCGCCGCGTGGGTCAGCGTGTCGTAGACCGAGCCGAACGAGTCGCGGGCGCGGGCGACCTGGCCCTCCCCGACGTAGTGCCGGCCCACGGCGTAGAGGTACAGCGAGAGGACGCCGCCCGCGAGGCCGACGACGGTGAAGGCGCCGGCGAAGTTCGCGCCGACCGAGAGGGCGAGTTCGGGCCCGCCGCGAAGCAGGTAGGTGGTCCCGAGCACGAGCCCGGCGACGGCCGCGAGCCACCAGGCGACGTGGGCCGCGTGCGAGAGCGGCGTGAGGATCGGCGAGGAGCGGTCGGGGCCGGCCTCGTGGGAGTGCGTCGGCGACCCGGACGGGTAGTCGTGGGCGGGGTTCGGCCCGATGCGCTCGTTGACGACGGTGCCGCCGTCGGTGGCGGTTGCGCCGGGTGCGATCCGGGTGACGGCCGCGTCCACCCGGCCGACGCCGATCCCGTACGTGTCGACGAGGTAGCCCGTGGCCACGGAGGCGACGAGGGCGATGCTGTAGGCGTAGAGGGCGGCTTCGGGCGCCAGCGCGAGGATAACGAACGCGGAGTCGCCGGCCGTCGCCCCCAGCGTGGCCACGACGGTGCCGAAGCTGACCGACCCCCGCACGTACAGCGGCATGACCACGATCGCGCCGCCGCAGCCGGGCGTCAGGCCGAGTAACCCGCCGAAGAGTGGCTGCAGTCGCTCGTTGTCCTCGAGCCTGCGGAGCAACGCGCCGTCCGTCCGGTACTGGGCGAGGCCGAACAGGAGGACGGTGACCGCGACGAAGACGCTCACCTGGACGTAACTGTCTCGCAGCGATTCGAGCAGGATCGTCACGGACTCGGTCACGAGCACCCCCTCCGACCCGATGCGGCGACGAATCGCGGAGAGCTGGTATGGATTAGATCCATCTAAACTTCGATTTAGCACACTATGGTAAATAGGTTTCGTCGGCACGACGAGGCGGCGGCTCGAAACGAGGAACCGGGACTGCCCGCTCGAACACAGGCGCCACGCGGTCGAGAACCGGGACGAACGGGGAGCAGACGCGCCCCGTCGATCGGGAGGTTGGAGTGACGATCGGCCTATCGACGACCGGACACGGTGTTTGCGAATCGACGTCCGGTTGGGATCGGGCCTTCGTCGGCCGGGGCCCGGCGGTACGTCAGTCGCCCGGGGTACGGTTCGGCACTCGTCCCCGGTGGGCCGGTCGTCAGTCGTCGCTCGGTGACTCGCGAGCGCCGACGCTCGCAAACGGCTGGGCGGCGACGCCCTTTCGGCCCGCGTCGAGCTCCGAGAGGAGGTAGACCAGCGCGACGAGGAGGGCCCCGCCGAGCGGGACGAGCAGGAACGGCGTGACGCCGGTGAACCCGTAGACGAGGTAGACGACGACGGCGACGGCCAGCACCGTCACCGCGTAGTAGATCTGCGTGCGGACGTGGTCGATGTGGTCCGACCCGGCGAACGTCGAGGAGAGGATCGTCGTGTCGGAGATGGGCGAGCAGTGGTCGCCGAAGATCGATCCGGAGAAGACGGCACCGACGGCGACCGACAGCAACTCCGGCGAGCCGTTGCCGATCGCGTACGCCATCGGGATCGCGATCGGCGTGATGATCGCCATCGTCCCCCACGAGGAGCCGATGGAGAACGCGACGGCGCCCGCCGTGAGGACGATGACGACCGGTAGCAGCGTCGGCGTGACGTAGTCCGCGGTGAGGTAGGTCACGTGCTCGCCGGTCTGGAGGGCGCCCGCGACGGCGCCGATCGACCACGCGAGCACCAGGATCGTCACGGCGGTGAGCATGATGCCGAAGCCGTCGAGGACGGTCTCCATCCCCTCTTCGAGGTCGAACACGCCGTCTCGCAGCCCCATCAGGAGCGCGGTGGCGACCATCCCGAACGAGCCCCAGACGAGCGCGCCGGTGAAGTCGACGTTTTTGACGAGTTCGAGGAGCGCGTCGAGATTGATGAGATCGAAGAACACGTCGCCGTCCGTAACCAGGCCGGACGGTGTCACGTCACCTGCGTTGAACCCGGAGATCACCGCGCCGACGATGACGACCACGACGAGCACGGCGATCGGCAGGAGGAACGTTCGTAGCTTCGGGTCGTCGACGGCCGGTTCACCGAGGTCTTCCTTCATGCTCTGCAGCGGCGTCGCCCCCTCGCGGATGACGTTCCCCGTCCGCTTTGCGCGCGTCTCCGCGTCGAGCATCTCCCCGAAGTCCCGGCGGGTGAGGACGATGATGAGCACCATCACTAGCGCCAGGAGGCAGTAGACGTTGAAGGGGATCGACCAGAGGAACGTCACGATCACCGACGGCGTCTCGCCGCCGATCTTCTCGTACTCCGTCCTGATGAGGCTCATCTCGTAGGCGACCCAGCTCGAGATGCCGAAGGTCGCGACGGGGGCGGCCGTCGAGTCGAGGATGTACGCGAGTTTCTCGCGGGACATCCGCATCTCGTCGGAGAGGTCCTTGACCGCCGAGCCGACGATGGCCGTGTTGGCGTAGTCGTCGAAGAACCACACGAGGCCGAACAGCCACGCGGCCAGTCCGACCCGTCTGTGGGAATCGACGCGACTCGCCGCCGCATTCGCGAGCGCGACAGAGCCGCCCATCCGCCAGATCAGGGCGATGCCCGCTCCCAGCAGGAACGTGAACGTGATGATCTCGGCGTGGAACGTGCTCTCCCCGAACGAAGCGACGATCCACCCGAACGATTCGACGACGGCGTCGAACGGGACGGCCAGGTACTCGAATTTCGAGTCGACCCGCTCCGCGACGACGATCGCGCCGCCCGCCCAGACGCCGATGAACAGCGACAGTAGCGCTCGGCGGGTGATAATCGCCAGCGCGATCGCGAGCAGCGGCGGGACGAGTGACAGTGCGCCGTACGGTGATGCCGAGACGAGGTCGGTCGTCATAGCTTCGTACTGTCATCTACGTCTTTAGATATTAGTGTTTCCCACTATTCAACTTTCGACGGTATCGGTGACGGCGATCGGCTGGCGAATGAACATCGACCGTACTGGCCGGTCCGATGCGTATCGTTCACGCACGGCTGTGCCGACCGGTGCTCGACTCGCCTTCCACCCCTGTATTTTCCGATTCGCGCGCGAACGTGCGATCTCGATCGTCCCCGCCCGCGACCGACTCGACCGCTGAAACGCGCTCGAGCCCGCGTTCCAGATCGGTTCGAAGGCCGTCGACGGCCTCAACGCCGACGAACATCCGGACGAACGCGTCGGTAATTCCGAGGGCCTCGCGCTGGGCCGATCGAGCGGTTCGTGGGTCATCGCCGCGGGGAGTTCGACCAGCGACTCGACGCCGCCGAGGCTGACTGCGAGCGTGAATTCCTCGAGCGATTCGAGGACGGCGATCGCGTCGTCCTGCGTGCCAGCCAGTTCGAACGCGAGGACGCCGCCGGCGGTGATCCCCTGGGTCAGTTCGAGTTCCTCGGCCAGCGCCGCGCCGTCGGTGACGACCGCCCCGCCGATCGAGTCGCTGTGGCCGTTCAGGTACGTCGTCGTGCTGTGGGCGACGAGGTCCGCGCCGAGATCGAGCGGTCGCTGGAAGTACGGACTGAGGATGGCGTTGTCGACGCCGACCAGCGCGCCGTGCTCGCGGGCGGGTCGGCGATCGCCGAGACGTCGCAGAGCCGGATCAGCGGGCTCGTCGGCGTCTCGAGCCAGACCAGTTTCGTCCGGTCGTCGACGGCCGCCTCGACCGCGTCGAGATCGGTCGCGTCGACGACGCCAACCGCCGGACCATCCGTGGACGTTCCGTACGCGTCGAATCGGATGCGACGGCCCGGCGAACGAGTTACAGCTCCAGCGTGTAGACGACCTCTCTCCGGGTTTCGCCGCCAATTTCGACCTCGCCCTCGCCGCTCTGTTCGTACCCGAGCTGCTCGTAGAACCGCCGACCGCCCTCGTTCGTCGCGAGGTCGATCGCGCGCATGCGATTCATGTGGAAGTCCTCCAGCGCCGTCCGGAGCCGCTCGTGCAGCGCCGTCCCGATGCCTTCTCGCTGGTGGTCCGGATGGACGTACATCCGGAGGATATCGCCCTCGTCCTCGCTCACGACGCCGTGGGCGAACCCGACGACCTCTCCCTCGGATTCGGCGACGAGAACCGCAGTCCCAGGCGTTTCGAGCGCCTCGGCGAAGGATTCGTCGTCGTACCAATCCGCGACCGTCTCGGCGATCGTCTCAGGATCGAGTTCGTCGTAGGTGTCGTGCCAGGTGTCCCTGGCGACCTCGCGGATCGCCTCTCGATCGGCCGTCGTCGCCGGTCTGATTGATATGTTACGTTGTCCCATAGGTCCGACTTCACCGACGAGGGATAAAGTGGTTCCATCAAGCGAATTTGGACGGCTGCAGGTGGAGTTGGACGGGACCGGTCGCCTCCCGAACACGGAGCTGGTATTCGGTCGATCGTGGTTTCACGAATCCGGATAGAACTGCAGTCCCTCGGAGATGAGTGTACGACGCCAACCCGGATGCAGCCGTCTCCGTCACGACGAAGCGCCGTCGAACGGTATCACGTTACCCAGACCACCGATTCTCTCGGAAGTATCCTGTGCGTGACGATCGGTTGGCGATTCTCGAGATTTTTCAGATCGCGCACGACGCACTGCCAATGTTCGGTCGACGGATGAAACGTTATCGGGGTGAGTAGTTCCTCGTT
Organism: Halovivax limisalsi; assembly: GCF_023093535.1. NCBI lineage: Archaea > Methanobacteriati > Methanobacteriota > Halobacteria > Halobacteriales > Natrialbaceae > Halovivax > Halovivax limisalsi. Next base: position 236,514 of record NZ_CP095757.1, on the reverse strand, counting down.
CTCGTTCGGTAGCTCCCTGAATTCGATCCCATCGTCGTACCGTACTCGCTCGAACTCCGAGTCGCCGAATTCTCGTTGGGCCTCCAGCGTACTGTATCGGAGATAGCCGATGACGACGTAGACCCGTTCACGGGGGACCAGCGTCGGGCAGATTTCGTCTCCGCTTGCGGTCTCCTGTCGCCGTTCGACGTACCAGTGACCGGTACTTGGGCGGTAACTGATCGCCTCCGGGCCCCTTGATTCATAGTCGCGCGTTAGCGGTATGTGCTCCGTTTCGAGATGGTCGTCTTCGTACGCAATTTCTATCCCTGTCAGGCGTTCGTACTGGCCCCACGGCCAGTTATCGACCGCCTCGTCCTTCCCGCTCTCCATAGTATACGATACGACCATTTGGAAAATAATCCTCTGGGGGACTCTGTTTATCGATCTTTCTCCGAGCTATAGCACTGGCTATGTTAGGCCTGCACCGCGAAACCCGATCACGAAGCAGGCCCGGGGCCGCTCGCCACCGATCGATGCCGGGGGCTGGGTTCGGGGATGACTGGATCGGACACCGACCCGACAACAAATCGCCGACTGCGTGCGCTCAGGAGATGGCGAAGTACGTCCCGTCGCGCCCGACCGTCACCAGCAGATCGTCTGCCAGTGCACAACCGTCGGCCCGTCCCCACTCCATGCCTTCTTCGTCCAGGGTCCATACGACCGTGCCATCGGCTGGATCGATTGCCGACGCCGCGCCGCCCTGGTGGGCCACGTAAACCCGGTCGGATGTGCTAGCTAAGTATGCCGCCGGAATACGATTCTCACGAATGGTCGTCGCCCAGCGTCGGTCGCCGGTTGCGCGATCGAGACCGACGAACCCTGGGCCGCGGAAGTCGTCGACGACGACGATATCGTCGAATACGGCGACCCACCCGCCGCCGATCGATCGATCTTCGGGCCGGTATTCCCAGCGGGTTTTTAGGGTTGACCAATCGATCGACACCAGGCCCCCTTCGTTCGATCCGTACAACTCCCCGTCCCGGAGGACGGGATAGTAGATCGGCATGGGGAGCATCGCGGCCGGTGTCATCTCATCGACTGAACGAACGAGTGGGGTGTCGGGATAAAATGTACACCCGTCGGCAATGATCGGGAGTCTCGGTTGGGAACCGCCGCCACCGTCGCCAGCGGCCTCCCACAGAATCGTTCCATCCGCAGCGTCGAGAACGAACAGTTGCGGGAGCGGTTCCCACTCCGGATAAGAGTACATCTGTTCCTGATCGAGCGCGACGAGTACGTCTCCGACCACACGGATCGACGATGGATACACCAGTACGTCGTCCGTTCGCCACCGAAACCGCTCCTCCTGAAGGTCGTAGGCCACGACGCCCCCACCCACCGCGGCGTAGACGATGTCGTCGACGATCGTCGGGCGCGTAATCCGCCCATCTAACTCGAAAACCGTCTCCGACTCGCCGGTCTCGGCGTCGACCGCTACGAACTGGGCCCCTCGATTTTTCTCCGGGTCGCTCGAACCAGACGACGATGTAGCGCCATCTCGCTCCTGGATGACGTACACAGTTCCGTCGACGATGAGTGGATGGTGATTAAATCCTGCGAGCGGATCGTTTATGCCCTGAACCGTCCACCGCACCTGGGGGTCGTCCGATGGGCCGTCGGCGTGGGGATTGTGAAACGTGCTCCCGGTATCGTGACCGAGCAATCGCCAGTTCGGATCGTCGCGATACGTGATCTCGCCGGTCGGGTCGACGCCTTGCCAGCCATCCGCGGGTTCAAGGGTTGGTTCGTCCGCTTCGGGATCCGATTCGGATTCGTCGCCCGTTGATTCGTTCCCTGACCGATCGATGGGACCATTCTCGGAACCGTCGACTGATCCGCTCTGGCCGTTGTTCGAGGATTCCGTACAGCCGGCGATTCCCAGCAGACTCGCAAGCGTCCCGACTCGGAGCGCTTCGCGTCGGTCCCAGGTCGATCGGCCACCATCCATCGTCGTTAGACCTCAACCCCGAATTTGTCTTCGATTACGTGAACAGCAGTCGCGTTGGTATTCTTGTTCACGTCGGACCAACTGTGAATGCCGGCAATATACGAGAACGTTCCCATGTTCATATCAACATTCTCCGCCGGGACAAATCCGTCTATTTTTCGAATCGGAGCATCATTGAGAAGGTGAACGGGACCGCCGGAATCCCCTGTCTGAACTTCGTCGTGATCGCGATCCGTTCGGAACGAGTTGTCGTTCACCTCTTCGATTCCGAATCCGCCTCCTTCTCCCGTTCGTGCGCCCTGTTGCCGCAACATTTCGTAGTAGCCCGTCCCGTGATCTTCGATATCTTTGAGTCGGTCCGCCGAGAGACTGCCGAAGATATCGCCTTTCGTCCCGCCGCCGAGCGTCGCGAACTCGTACTCGACGTTCGAAGCGTTGATGAGATTTAGCGACGCTCCGTCCAAGACGTCGTAACCCGATCCAGAAAATTCTGCTCGATCGGTACCAAAATCCGCATCGATGAAACCATTCTCTGGAGGTTCTTCCAATAAACCGATCGGAGTATTGTCATCGTCATCGTTCGGGGTCGTTTTTAGAATGTTGTGACCAGCCGTGAGCATTTTCTTCGTCCCGTTATCGTCTACCGGAGTGCAAAGGGTGCCCATTCCTGCATTCTCAAAATCGTCCGCGTTCATCGAATCGACGAACATGCATGCAGCACCGGCTGGGACACGGAACCAATCTCGCCAGTAGTAGAAATCGTCGGGGTCGGGACCGTTCAGAAGCGGTACCGGATCGACAGGTTCCGGACTCGGTTTCGCCGCTTTTTCCTTCGTCACAGTGACCGGGATCTCGCGTGCATTGCTCTGGGCTTTCGTATTCCTTCCAGCCACGCCATCTACGGTGGTTGGAATACGGGATTCGACCCGCTGAAACGCCCTCGTTGACATCGAACCCTCGTCTATTACCTCGATTTTAACCATCTTTTCGTCGCTTTCGTTCGTCGTCACCCATGCAGAACAGTTCACACCCCGTTCGGCAAGTTCGGCCTCAAGTTGCCGTCGAGCGTCGTGCGCTGCTTCGATCCGTTCCCACCGATACCGCGGTATTTTGTAGTAGACGGGCGTCCGTTTCGGGCTAGCTCCCCGCTTGACGGCCTCGTGATTCGTGTGAACGTACCCGGCTTGCCGAACCACCTCGCGGCTCGGATCGAGGTCGAGCTCGGCCACTACATCCGACGATAGGCCGTGTAACGCGCTGACAGAAACGCCAAGTCCGGCGAGAGTGCTCAGGAATCGACGCCTACCCATCCGTGAAAACTTCCGAACCGCATTGTTGTTCGACATGGCAATAAGTAATCTCCCCAAGCATATTATAAAACTTTTTATTTTAGAATATTGAATATTTGTACTGTATATCTATTTTCCTATTAGATATCTATGCAGATTTTATTGTAATGCACATATATTCGATCTATTGAACGAAATATGGGGGAAAACAACCTGAAGAGGTTGTACTCATTTTATATGTAAGATATCCTTAAGGTCTCACCGAACGCAAAAGTGACATCGGCGCGATTGCCCGGGAGACGGCTATTCTCGCACCGCGAAGCCCCGGTCGCGGAGCATGTCCGGCACCCGATCCCGGTGATCGCCCTGCAGTTCGATCCGGCCCTCGTCGACGGTGCCGCCGGTCCCCATCGCGCTCTTCAAGTCCGACGCGAGGGACTCGATCTCCGATTTGGGCAGGTCGAACCCCTCGACGATCGTCACCGGTTTGTCGTACCGCCGGCTCTCCGTCCGGATCCGCAACACTTGCTCCGCCGCGTCGAGATCGCCGTGCGTGTCGAGTTCGTCGAGCAGGTCGTCGAGGCCGTCGTCGTTAGACACACCCTGTGGTACGGTCCCGAGCGGCATAGGTCTGCGGCAGACGTGTTCCGGCACCGGGTGGCGGGCGCCGGTCGTGCGAGACGTCCCGATGCGGTCTGTCGCGCGAATAATTAAATGGTCGTCTTTGAGTTCAGCCGGACGCCCGGGCCGAGAATCGTTGTAGAGCGCGGCCTCAAAGCCTCATTCTTCGAACCGATTCAGCCAGTTATACACGATCTGTCGACCCCAGCAGAACTTTGCTTCGATCTTACCGGGGAAAGACCTTAGGTATTCAAAGGCAGCAATAAGGCATTTTGATCGCCTTCGGATCAGTCTCGTCCTCGAGTTGCTTACGGACATGACTCTTGGCGAGGTAGGAAACTTTGTCCCCTTCCTTGGTCGCACATTTTGTCTCTGGAGAGTTTCCCGATTTCCGACTAACGGTAAACAACCGCCGGCCGCATCAAGCGATATACGGCCACACGCCAGCGGAACTATAGATGGGGATACTTATCGAAGCAAATAAGTAGCAGTTGTAATTAATTCTATTTGCGCAATGGTTCAAAGACGCGACTTTATGCGAAAACTCGGCGCGGCAGGTATCACGCTCTCACCACCAATCGTTGGTCAGTCACGAGCGACTATTGATGGTAGAAAACTTCTAGAAGATACTTCCTCGACGACTGCAGGCGGGGTAGATAGTAAAAGTGACGCGGTAACTACGTATGAGGAGAACGAACACAAAGCATTCCCTTTCAACAATCAGGCGTCGGCCTTGACGATCCGCGAGATCTATCATACCGACATCTACGGGTGGGAGGCCCGAGTCGGGTTGACGTCGACCGCCATCGGGGCCATGGACCACAGGAGTGGTGACATCCGCACCGACGACCAGTTGGGCGCGACGACATTCAGATTCACCAATTCTTCGGACGCGCCCAACGACTTCAACCTCCCCGACCCCGACGAGGGCTTCCGTGGGTTCACCGACAGTGCCAGTACCAATGGCGAACCGGGTCTTCCCGGCTGGGTCGAACCCGTCTTCGATACGACAGTGACGGCGATGATATCTCTGAGTGCCAGCAACCCATGGACAGGGATCGTCGCCGGAGCAGCACTCTCTGCCGACGATATCCTGCAATCCCTGAAGAAAGACGAGGGGAAGACGCAGTTGGATCGCGGGTTCAAGTATCGACACCACTACAAGGAGGAGGGTTGGTTCGGCCCAGTCCGGCGATCGACGGACAAGCTATCACACTACCAGCGGGCGACACTGAAGATGGGTGAGACGCCGTGGAAGGGACACGTCAACGTCAATGCAAGCTTCGACGATTTGCCGTCCACCGAAATCTCCTTCGAGGTAAACATCGGTACGTGCGATGGGTGTGGCATCGTCGACGAGAATACGTCGGGCTACACCACCTCGAACGACAAGTTCGTCGACATGTCGAACCCGACGACGTCGCAGAAGGAACGCTTCGGGATCGTCTCAGTTTCCGATGGAAAGGTGGACGACGAGGACGTCAGAACGAAAGCGAGCCTGAATCGGCGAGTCGAACGGATCGCGAATTCTGTCGAGGGGCGTGAGGTCACCAAGGTTGCACTCAACCCGCCGACCGCGATCGAGTCCACGGCACATTCACGACGGGTTGGCCAGCACGAATCCTACGACAACTAAAACGAGTTGACTCGAACGCAGCGCCGCGGTCCCACCGCAGGTCCTCCAAACCTGACGGCGATCGAGACGGCGTCACTCCGGCAGGTCACACGCTGGGTAGAGTTCGTGAGAGTACGCGACAGTAACGGCAGGATCATTGATAATGTAGTGGAGCACCAGACAGGCGTCGCCATCGTACTCTCTCGTGATACTCTCGACGATTTTCGTCCCGCTGATATCGTGTTCCAGTTCGCCGTCGATCGCGAGTGCGTAATCGTAATCGGAGACGCTCGGTCTGGAATCTGGCCGATAGACCAACTGGTCTGCCGCACCCACACCACTTCTCCCTTTCTCAACAAGTGTGTCTTCCAGCTGCAGTTCTGTCTCGTCACCTCTCGGCATGAGGCTGAGTTGCACGTCCAGCGACGCGTCCATCAAGTTGACCGCTCGGATCAATCCCAACGGGAGTGATGGAGCGGAGCGAAATCGACTGCATCCAGGTGTGGCGACTGTGGCGACTCCACCGACTGTCGCGAGCACCGTCCGACGGTTGATCACGGCTCTATCGTCGACTGCCGGACTGCTCGCGGTTATACGTTTGTATCCGCTTTGCGGTCGTGTTCAGATAAGCCGGTTCTTGGCAAATGCGAGCGATCCTAACCACTGGTCGGCGGTTTCTAATTGCGCGTGACTGAACGAGCTGAAAAACGAAAACGTGCGTCGTTTTACCTCTCGAAACACTCGCTCGGCGCTGTTTTGAATTCCCTGTCTTTCGTACCTGAACGTAAGTCTATGGTGGTGGTGGTAGGCGTATTGGAGCGAATGATCGCCGTCGAAAAGAAATCCGGCGTCGTCGACGTCGTGTTTCTCTCGAAGTTCGGCGAAAAACGAGTTCGCTAACACCTTGTTCCTGGTCGATACAAGCTTCGTATGCAGCAAATCATTCGTATCAACGTCGACGGCGGCGTACAGCCAGTACCGTTCCCCGTCGAGTTGGATCACCGTTTCGTCGACCGCAACGTGATCCGGATGTTGGCCCGAAACTGGCTGTAATTTTGCTTTGTGTACCCAGTTATGAACAGTCGATCGAGCGAAGTGAATGCTGAATACATCGAGAATTGAGGCCGTCTTTGCCAGTGAGAGACAAGTCAGATGAAGCTGAATGCCGAGCTTCATAAACAGTCGAGGCGTTGCTTCTCGCTCCACAACATCCAAGTCGATCTGGCTGATACAACCAGTGAGACGGTCGGTTTCGGACATACCATCACATAACCCCGTCATCTCACTCCTTCAAACTCCTATCTGAACACCGCCGGGAGGACGGTCCCGAGCGGCAAAGGTCTGCGGCAGACGTATTCCGGCAGCCGTATCGGCTGCGGAGCCATCGCGGCGGACGCGATCGATGGGGCCGCGATCGACGGCCGTCGGGGCTACAGCCGCGACTTGACCGTCTGGGCGGTCTTCTCGCCGACACCGTCGACGCTCGTCAGGTCCTCGAGGCTCGCCTCGCGGACGTTCTCGACGCTGCCGAACCGGCCCAGCAGGCGCTTTCGCGTCTCGGGGCCGATTCCGGGGACGTCGTCGAGCACCGTCTTCACCTCGTCGCGGACCGTCTGGTGGTACTGTACGGCGAATCGGTGGGCCTCGTCGCGCACGCGCTGGAGGAGGTGGAGGTGGGGCGCGTCGCTCGGCCACGAGTGCTCGCGATCAGGGGTGATCACGCGCTCTTCGGATTTCGCGAGGCCGACGGCGGGCACGTCCCACCTTTCCGCCTCCAGGGCCTCTCGGGCGGCCTCGAGTTGCCCTTTTCCGCCGTCGATCAGGAGGAGGTCCGGATCGGGCCGGTCGTCGCGATCCTCGACCGCTCGCCGGGCGCGCCAGGCGACCAGCCGGCGCATGTTGGCGTAGTCGTCGTTCTCGTCGTCGAGCTTCTTCCGGCGGTAGTCCGGTTTCTCCGCGCTGCCGCCCACGAACGTGACGTCGCTCCCGACGGCCGATTTCCCCTGGGCGTGGCTCACGTCGAAGCCCTCGATCCGGCGCGCACTGTCGATCTCGAGCGCGTCGGCTAACATGGCGCACTCGTCGCGGCCGCCGACGTTGCGCCGGGCGTTCTTCAGGGCGAGGTCGACCAGCTTCGCCTCGCGGCCGGCGCCCGGCACCCGGACCGCGACGCCTTCGGCGTCGAGCCAGGCCGCGACCTCCTCGTCGTCGTGGCGCTGGGGGAGCAGGAGTGCGTCCGGCAAGTCCCGCTCGGCGTAGTGCTGGACGACGAACGCGGCGATCACGGTGGGGACGCCCTCGTCCGCGCCGTAGGGTGCCGCGAGGGTGAACCGATCCCGGTCGACGAGTTTGCCGCCCTCCGATCGCAGCCGGGCGACGGTCGCCTCCTCGCCCTCGATGGCGACGCCGAGGACGTCGACCGTGTCCTCGCCGCCGTGGGCCTGGACGGCCTCGCCGCCCTCGCCGTGAAAGCGCTCGACGGCGGCCAGGCGATCGCGGAGGTGGGCCGCCCGCTCGAAGTCCGCCGATTCGGCCGCGTCTTCCATGGCGGATTCGAGCGGATCCGCGAGGATGCCCGTCTCGCCGCTCAGGAACCGGCGGACGGGCTCGACCGCCTTGCGGTAGGCCGCCTCGTCGATCTCGCCCGTGCAGGGCGCCGTACAGAGGCCCATCTCGTAATCCAGGCAGGGCCGATCGCGGCCGCTGTACTTGTGATCCGAGCAGCCGCGGAGGCCGTACGTCTCGCGCAGCGCCTTCACGACGGTCTCGACCCGCGTCTTCTTCGTGTAGGGACCGAATACCGCGGCGGATTCGCTGGGATCTCTCGTAATTTCGATCCGCGGGACCGGGTGATCGGTCAGCTGGACCATCGGGTAGGACTTGTCGTCCTTCAGCCGGACGTTGTACCGCGGCTGGTGGCGCTTGATGAGGTTCGCCTCGAGCAACAGCGCCTGCGTCTCCGTGTCGGTGACGGCCACGTCGATCGCGTCGGCCGCCCGGACCATCCGCCGGATGCGCGCGCTTCGGGGGTCGGCGTACGATCGCACGCGCGAGCGGACGTCGACGGCCTTCCCGACGTAGAGGGTGCTCTCGCCGTCGAGAAACTGGTAGACGCCGGGCTCGCGGGGAAGGTCCGACGCGCGCTCGCGGAGCCGCTCGGCCTGCATCGAGCCCGGTTAGGTCGTCGACCCGTATGAGCGTGACGCGTTTCCGTCGTCGGTCGGCGGCCGCTCGATCGCCGATTCGAGCGCGGCGACGGCGCGCTCGTCGGCCTCGGGTCGCGGGATCGAGAGGTCCGGCCCGCCGTCGACGGCCACGACGAGGCGCTGCGAGCGCGTCCGGAGGTACCAGCCGAAGGCCCCGAGCCCGGCCGCGATCGTGAGCAGGCCGGCCACGAGCAGGAACAGGTCGAAGACGGCGAGCAGCGATTCGATCCCGTCGAGGGTGTCCTGGACGACGCCGGCCGTCGCCCCGCTCGGATCCACGGCAGGGACCATCCCGGCGACGTCCGTCGTCGCCGCGGCCAGCGCCAGACCGGTACCGAGTCCGACGAAGCCGATCGACCAGACGAGTAGTCGCAGGGATTCGACCATCTGGAGGCGGACCGCGGCCACGTTCGCCCGTTCGACCTGCCGTACCCGTGGACCGTCGGCCCCCTCGGGCGCGAGCAGCAGGACCCGGTGACTCGTCACGACGAGATCGTGTCCGTCCGCGTCGACCCGTTCCAGAACCGACTCGCCGCCGTACAGGAGCCCCTCGACGCGGTCGGCTTGGGATTCGCCGCGACCGTCCGTCGGGACGCCGTCATCCCCGCGGCGCTGGCCGCCCGATTCAGTGACGTCTCCGTCGGTCAGGCGCTCCACCTCGATCCCTCGCGGTCCCGCCCCCTCCCGACCGTCGCGGCGATCGTCTCGCGGGACCATCTTACCCGCTCTTCGGTGGGTTCGTGGAATAACATTCCGGCCCTACGATCGCTGCGGCCGGGTGTACGGCCAGCCTACGCCGACGCGAGGGCACGGATGTCCGGCAGTGACGACCCCGCCTGAGAGCTGCACCGACGGGCGAGCTGAACCGTTGCGGTCACCCGCACATCGTCTTCGCGGTGATCCGCCAACAGTTCGCCTCCCGGAGCGCCACACCGCCAGCGGGATATGCCTCCCCGTCGAACTGCGACGGTGTGACCGACCGGGACGCGGCGGACGGGGGCGAATCGAACGCGGCTGGGGAGTCGACGGGCGTCCGCTGCTGGCTCGTCGAGCGGACGCTCGACGATCGAAACCTCGTGACGCTCGTCTACGCGACGCCCGAGGGGGATCGATATCTCCGCCGCGAGCGGAACGCTGCCAGCCTCCGGGCGGGGGACGCGCCGACGGCCGCGATCGAGGCCGACCCCGAGTCGCTGGAGCCCGTCGAAGACGGATCGACGCGCGAGCGATACGCGACTGAAGCAACTCGCGTGGCAGCCGCTCACGACCCCGACGATCCGATCTGACCCGAGTCACCGATACCGCGCTCGCGGACCGACGCCGGGTCGGATCACCGTCGGAATTGCTATAGATTGACAATCCTTTTATCCCTGTCATGGGATGGAGCGAATATGGCAACAGTCACCGTCGATGGGGTGTCGAAGCACTTCGGCGACGTGGTCGCCGTCGACTCCCTCTCCCTCTCGATCGACGAAGGGGAGATATTCGGCTTCCTGGGGCCCAACGGCGCAGGAAAGTCGACGACGATCAACATGATCCTCGACTTCGTCAAGCCGACCAGCGGCTCGATCTCCGTCCTCGGGATGGACGCCCAGCGCGAGAGCAAGCAGATCCGCCAGCGCATCGGCGTCCTGCCGGAGGGCTATCACACCTACGACCGCCTGACCGGCTACCAGCACCTCGAATTCGCGATCAGCTCGAAGGGTGCGACCGACGACCCGGACGCCCTGCTCGAGCGCGTCGGGCTCGATCCGGTGGACGCCGAGCGCAAGGCCGGCGGCTACTCGAAGGGGATGGCCCAGCGGCTCCTGCTCGCCATGGCGCTGGTGGGCGAGCCGGACCTGCTGATCCTCGACGAGCCGACGACCGGGCTCGACCCCAACGGCGCCCGCGAGATGCGCGAACTCGTCCGCGACGAAGCGAGTCGCGGCGCGACGGTCTTCTTCTCGAGTCACATCCTCGGACAGGTCGAGGCGGTCTGTGACCGCGTCGGCATCGTCCGCGAGGGCCGGCTGGTCGCCGAAGACACCATCGAGGGGCTGCGCGACTCGGTCGGCGGCGGGGAGACGCTTCGGATCGAACTCGACCGCGCCACGGACGAGGCGGTCCAGGCGGTCCAGTGGGTCGACGGCGTGACGTCGGCCTCGATCGATCGGGACGCCTCGGATCCCACGATCGTCGTTTCGACCGGCGGTTCGAAGACGGCCGTCCTCTCCGCGCTCGAGGACGAGGGCTTCGTCGTCGAGGACTTCGCGACCGAGGAGGCCTCCCTGGAGGAGGTCTTCCGCGCCTACACCACCGACGGAGCGGAGGTGACGGCATGAGTTACGCGGCCGTCGCCCGGAAGGACTTCTCGGACGGCATCCGCTCGAAGATGCTCTGGGGCCTGATGGCGCTGTTCCTGCTCGGCGTCGGCGGAATCACCTACCTCTTCGTCGACACGGCCGGTACGACGGACTTCGGCAGCGGCGTCGAGCGCCAGCTCGCCGTAGCCTTCCTCTTTACCATCTCGGCGCTGCCGGCGATCGCCTTCCTGGTCCCGCTGACCGGCCTCGTCGTCAGTATCAAGTCCATCGTTCGCGAGCGCGAACTCGGCAGCATCAAGATCCTCCTCTCGCTGCCCCACAGCCGGCTGGAGGTCCTCGGCGGCAAGCTGATCGGCCGCTCGGCGCTGCTGACCGTTGCGATCCTCGTCAGCTTCGTCCCGAGCGCGGCCCTGCTGATGACGCAGTTCGACGCGTTCCCGGTGCTCGAACTCGCCGTCGTGACCCTGATGACGGTTCTCTTCGGCGTCGCGTTCGTCGCCGTCGGGATCGGCGTTTCGGCGCTCGTCAGCACGGAGACGCGGGCGACGATCGTCGGCGTCGCGGTCTTTATCCTGTTTTACGCGTGGAAGAGCATTTTCAACTACGTCAACAGCCGACTCGGACTGTTCAGCGGCGAGGCCGAGCTGTTCATCCTCCGATTCGACCTCTTCACCGTCTTCCAGGATACGCTGCTGGCGCTACTCTCGTTGCGCTACGACGTCATCCCCAACACGTCGATGGTCGGGTACGGGCAGCGGGTAATCGAGAATCCACAGCAGTACCAGGCGCTCGAGCAGCCGTTCTACCTGCAGCACTGGTTCGCGTTCGTCATCCTCGCGCTCTGGGTCGCCGTCCCGATAGCGATCGGCTACTGGCGCTTCCAGCGGACCGATCTCTGAGCGGCCGGGACCACGCGAACGGGCGCTTCGACTCGTTCTCCCGTGCGCCGAGTCGGTCCGTCGCGCGACGATCACGGGACGGTTCGACTCCCGGACCGCGCCCAGACGACCAGTAGACTCGGCAGGACGAACACGCTGGCGAGAAAGGCGTACACGATCGTCAGCGCGGTGATGAGCCCGAACGACTGGAGGAAGGGCAGGATGGCGACGAGCAGGACGGCGAACCCGCTCGCGGTCGTCGCCGCGCTCGAGAGCAAGGCGCCGCCGGTTCCGGTGACGGTTTCCCGAAGCGCCGCGGCGGTCGCGTCCGCGATCGCGAGTTCCCGGACGAACCGTTCGCTGACGTGGAGGCTGTAGTCGACGCCGAGGCCGATCGTGAGGCCGGTGATCATGCCGGTGACGATGTTGAAGGGGATGTCGAGCAGCGCCATCGTCCCGAGCACCCACGTCAGGGTGGCCGCGACGGGGAGGATGGTGACGACGCCGAGCGAGGCGCTCCCCTCGGTGAGGCGGTAGGCGACCGCGAGGACGACCAGGACGGCCGCCAGCGCGACGAGCAGGCTCGTGATCGCCGTCTCCGCGAGCTGGTCGGCCGTGATCCGGTTGACCACGACGTCGCCCGTCGCGATCGCGGCGACGCCGTCGCCGTCCGCGTCGGCGGCGACCGATTCCAGCTGGTCCTGCACGGTCCCGTCGTCGACGCTCCCGTCGACGGTCACGATCATCCGGAGCGCCTCGTAGGACCCGTCCTCGCGGTGGAGGACGTTCGACGCGTCTTCGGGCGCGATCCGGTAGAGATCGTCGTAGACGCCGGTCACGTTCCGATCCGGAACGCCGTCGCCGTCCGCGTCGGCCGACGCGAGCGTCGCCGCGAACGAGGGGTTCTCGGCCGCCACTCGATCCAGCACCGTGATCGGGTCGGTGACCGCTGGCTCGCCGTCGGCGTAGGTCTCGGTCGCGCTCATGTTGCCGGCGGTGGCCCGGGCCGCATCGAGTCGATCCAGCGTCGTCGGATCGGTGACGTCGCCCCTGACCAGGATCGAGGCGGTCGTGTCCTGCCTGACGAAGTCCGCCTCGAGCGTGTCGATCGCCCGCTCGGCCGTGTACGTGCCGGGCGCGACGGGTTCGGGCAGGTCCTTCAGCCAGTCGTCTGGATCTTCGGCCAGAAAGCCGGATTGCTCGAAGCTGGCGTCGACCGTCGTCGCGCCGTAGGCGCCGACGCCGCTGACGACGAGCGCGACGACGATGACGGCCGCGGGCGCCCGCGCGGCGAGCGTCGCCCCGGCGCCGAGGAGGCGATTGATCGGTCCGCGCCCCGTGCCGACCGCCGGCTGCGCGCGATCGACGCCGCGGGCCTCCAGGAACTCGTCGAGTTCGACCTTCAGCGCGGGGACGAGGAGGCCGAAGACCGCTAGCGTGGCCGCGATGCCGATCGCGCTGACGATGCCGAGATTCCGGAAGATCCCCAGCGGACTCGTCAGGTTCGAGAGGAACCCGATGACGGTGGTGACCGTCACGTAGACGAGCGCGACGCCGACGCTGCCGAGCGCGACGGCCATCGCGCGACCGGGCGCGGACTCGCCGGCGGCCCGGGCCTCGCGGTAGCGCATGACGACGTGGAGGCCGTAGTCGATCGAGAGCCCGATCAGCAGGACGAGCACGACGACGAACGGCTGACTGAACGGGATACCGAACCAGCCCATCGCGCCGAACGTCCAGACGAGGACGAGCGCGACCCCGGCGAGCCCGAGCAGGATGTCGAGGCGATCCCGGTAGACCACCACGAGGACGACCAGGACGAAGGCGATGGCGAGGGGCCCCACGAGCGTTACGCTGTCGACCATCGAGTCGGTGATCTCCGTGGAGACGATCCCGTCGCCGTAGACGAGCACGGACATCGAGTCGTCGTCCGGAGCGAGGTCCTGCATGGCCGTCTGGGACGCTTCGATCTCGTCCGGCGCATCGCCCGGGGCGAACGAGGCGCCGGGCGACTCCTGCGTGACCGCCAGCAAGGTCGCGTTGGTCTCGGTCGATCCCGGTTCGTAGTAGTCGGGCACGAGTGAGAGCGCCCGCGAAGAGCGGTCACCGTCGCCGGCGAGGACGTCACCCACGAGCCGTTCGACGTCGTCGTCGGAGAGCGACCGGAGCGCGTCGAGCTGGGCGTCGATGCCGGGCGTTCGCTCGCCGTCCGACGGTTTCGCGCTCGCATCGGAGGGCGCCGTCCAGTCCCGCATTGTGCCCCCGTCTGACGATGTGGTCCCGTCTCGCGTCGCGTTCGCCCGGTCGCGCTCGTCGCGGATCGCCGCGGTCGCGACCAGGGTCGCCACGCTCCGGGTCTCGACGACCGTTTCGTCGTCCCGCAGGGCGCGTTCGTACTCGAGCGTGGCGACGAGCGTCTCTCGATCCAGGACGTTCTCGTCCTGCACGACGATCTGCGCCATCGTCGTTTTCGAGCCGTCGGCGGAGAAGTTCGCGTCGACGTAGTCCGCGGCATCGGTCGCCGCCGCGTCCGCCTGGAACTGATCGAGCGACGTCGAGCGCTCGACCATCGGCACGCCGGCGCCGACGACGGCCGACGCGACCAGCATGATCGCGACGACGAGGCGCGCGTTGTCGGCGAGGAACCCCGCAATCCCCGTCGTCATCCGACGGTCACCCGGCGAGCGGTGACCGAGTCACGCCGCAACGGTCTCGACCGTTCGGTCCCGTCTTCCAGCCGCCACCGATTGCCTCCGTCCGTCAGTCCCGACCGTTCGGTACGGTCTTTCGGCTCTGACCGATCGGCCCCGTCGTCCAGTCCCGATCTCAGCGCCCTGGCGTCCGGATATGAACCGAGCCCTCTCATTACTGGCACGTACGGTTGGCGTCCGGGTAGCCGAACGGGCGAACGCTCGAGGAAGGGACGAATATATTCGAAGGTGGCGTTATTCTTCGCCGGACCGTCAGATCGCACACGCGATGCCCCACGCGAAACTGGCGATCGACCTTCCCGCCCAGACCTGGATCGGCGAACTCTCGAGACAGCACCCGGCGGCGGTCTTCCAGGTCGTCACCGGAACGCCGGGTGACGACGTCGGGATCGGCCTCGTCCGCCTCGTCGCGAGCGACCCACTTCCGATCATCACCGACATTCAGGCCCGCGAGAACGTCGAACGGCTCGAACTCCTCTGGACGCACGACGACGAGGCGCTCCTCCAGATCGAGACGACGAATCCGCTTCCCCTCGTGCCCGCCTGGCGCGCCGGCGTGCCGCTCGAGATGCCGTTCGACATCCAGGACGGGTGGGCGACGTGGGAGGTGACGACCTCGCGGAGCCGGCTCTCGGCCCTCCGAACGCAGCTGGAGGACCTCGGCATCGGGTTCTCCATCGAGCACGTCCGCGAGATCGACGCGAGCCAGGCCGATCGGTTGCTCACCGACCGCCAGCGGGCGGTGCTCCGGGAGGCGATCGAGGCGGGCTACTACCGGACGCCGCGCGAGGCGACGCTGGGCGACGTCGCCGACCGACTCGGAGTGGCGAACTCGACGGCCAGCGACGTGCTCCACCGCGCAGAGGACCACGTTATCCACTGGTTCGCCGAGGAACACATGGGTCCGTGACGAACCGTTCGCCGAGGCATGGCACGGCCGAGTCGGCCCGGTTGGACGTCAGGTGGACCACGGTCGGTGACTTCAACGTCCACTACACGGACGCCGACGGGCGAAATCTCCGATGGGACGTCCATCCGCCGGGTTCCTAGACCGACGGACGACCGTCACTTCCACCCGCCGCCGGCTGCATCGGACGCACCCGAGGGCGTGGAACCGTCCTGTATCGAGGTGTCCGAAGTCTTTCCCGTCGCCAGAGCGGTCCTCACCTGCTGGCGACAGGCGTACGACCGCGGCGACTTCGAGGAATGTAACGCCGTAGACGATCCGCCGTGAGCGATACGTTCAGAGTGATATCGATATCTCGTCCCCCCATTCGACGCCGTTCTCACCGCTTCGTCGGTGAGCCTTCCTTCGACGCCGCTCCGTCGAACCCCACTGCGTGGCGGCTTCGCCGCCACGTTTTCGGAGGGCGATGAAACCGGCCTCCCTCGCGACCTCGACCCTGGCCCCTGCGATCTCGATCTACGCAACCTCGATGCCGTTCGCTGCGAGGAGCTCCGTGAACTCCGCCTCGTCGATCACCGGGACGTCGTTCGCCTCGGCGTCGGTCTGCTTCGAGGCGCCGGCGTTCTCGCCGGCGACGAGGTAGTCCGTGTTGCCGGAGACGCTGCTCGTCGCGTTCGCGCCGTGTGCCTCGACGAGGTCCTGGGCGTCGCTCCTGGTCCAGGCGTCGAGCGCGCCGGTGAAGACGAAGGTGAGCCCGTCGAGTTCGTCGCCGCCCGCTTCGATATCCGCAGCCTGTGGCGAGACGTGCTCGAGAAGTTGCTCGACGACGGCCGCGTTGGCCTCGCTCGTGAAGAAGTCATGGACGGCCCGCGCGACCGTCTCGCCGACCTCGTCGACCGACTCGAGGGCTTCGGGCGAGTCGACCGCCGCCTCGCGGACCGCCTCGAACGTCTCGAATTCGCGCGCGAGTTCGCGCGCGGTCGTCGGGCCGACGAGCTGGATGCCGAGCGCGGAGAGGAAGTCGGCAAGGGGTGGCTCGCGAGCGTCTTCGAGCTCGGCGAGGAGGTTGTCGGCGCTGGTCTCGCCCCAGCCCTCCAGCCCGACGAGGTCCTCGCGCTCGAGTTCGTAGAGGTCCGCGACGGTCTCGAGGAGGCCGGCCGCGACCAGCTGCCGGACGCTCTTCTCGCCCAGTCCCTCGATGTCGAGGCCGTCGTCCGAGGCGTAGTACTCGATCGAGCGCCGGCGCTGGGCGTCGCAGGCGAGCCCGCCCGTACAGAAGGCCATCGGCCCGTCGCGCTCGAGCTGGCTCCCGCAGACGGGACAGGTGTCGGGCAGCACCCAGTGCCCGTCGCTCTGCTTCTCGACGACTTCGGCGACGTACGGGATGACGTCGCCGGCCCGCTGGACGCGGACGGTGTCGCCGACGTTGACGTTCTTCTCGGCGATCTCCGAGGGGTTGTGGAGGCTGGCCCGCGAGACCGTCACGCCGCCGACGTCGACGGGATCGAGCAGGGCGACGGGCGTGGCCCGGCCCGTCCGGCCGACCTGTACCGCGACGTCCTGGATCGTCGTCACCTCCGCGCGGGCGGGGAACTTGTAGGCGAAGGCCCACCGGTCGTGACGGGCCGTCGCGCCCAGCTCCTCGCGGGCGGCGTAGTCGTCGACCTTGATGACGACGCCGTCGATCTCGAACGACAGGTCGTCGCGCCGCTCCATGAGGGCGTCGCGATAGCGAATGGCGTCGTCGATGGACTCGACGCGTTCGAGTTCTTCGGTGACGCGCAGGCCCCAGTCGGGGAATCGTTCGAGGGCCTCCCAGTGGCGTTCCAGGCCGTCGCTCGAGTCGAGCACCTCGAAGAAGAAGACCGAGAGCGGGCGCTCGGCGACGATCGTCGGATCGAGCTGGCGGATCGTCCCCGCGGTCGCGTTTCGCGGATTGGCGAAGGGCTCTTTTCCTTGCTCGATGCGCTCGCGGTTGTGGGCCTGGAAGGCGTCTTTCGGCATGTAGACCTCGCCGCGAACGGCGAGAAAGTCGGGGTGGTCGCCGCGAAGTCGCTGCGGGACGGTACGGATCGTCCGGGCGTTCTTGGTCACGTCGTCGCCCTCCTGGCCGTCGCCGCGGGTCACCGCGCGAACCAGCCGGCCGTCCTCGTAGACGAATTCGACCGAGACGCCGTCGAACTTCGGCTCGCAGACGTACGCGAAGTCGGATCCGGCGTCGGTGAAGTCGGAGAGAGTTGCGGCATCGCCGTCGACCGCCGCGGCTCCGGTTGCGCCGAGTTCGTCCCGAACCCGGCGGTCGAACTCGTAGACGTCATCGACCTCGCCGCTCTGGTCGATCGAGAGCATCGGGGCGACGTGTGCGACCGTCTCGAATGCGTCGACGGGTTCGCCGCCGACGCGGTTCGTCGGGCTGTCGGGAGCCGATCGGTCGAAGTGGTCTTCGAGCGCTTCCAGCCGGGAGAAGAGCGCGTCGTAGGCGCGATCGGCGATCAGCGGGTCGCTCTCGACGTAATACCGGCGGTCGTGCTCGCGGATGGCCTCTCGAAGTAGCTCGATCTGTCGATCGGCCTCGGTCCCGTCCAGTTCCTCGACGGGCCGGAAATCGGTCGGCGGCTCGCTGAGGTAGGGGTTCTCGCTATCGGCGGCGAGGGATTCCTCGTCGGCGTTCATTGGCGGCGTTTGGAACTGGGGGTCGGTAAACGTGCTGGGTCGCGGTGGCGGACCGCTGGTGCTGGCGATCGTCGCAACTACGTCGCGGTCTCGCTTGCCGCTTTCCCGGGACCGGAGTGCGAAGACCGCGTTCACTCGCCCGTGACCACGGAGATTCCACAGCCGGGATTCGGCACGTCGGGCCACGAGGGTGACGACTGCACCGAAAACGTCGTCCGCGCGCTCGAAGCGGGCTACCGCCACGTCGACACGGCGCAGATGTACGACAACGAGGACGCGGTCGGCGAGGCGCTCGACCGGGCGGAGGTGGATCGCGACGACGTCTTCCTCGCGACGAAGGTCGCCCCCGGAAACCTCGCGAGCGAGGACGTCGTCGAGACGACCCGGGAGAGCCTCGACCGGCTCGGCGTCGACGCCGTCGACCTCCTGTACGTCCACTGGCCGACCGACGCGTACGAGCCCGACGATTCCCTCCCCGCGATGGACGAGGTGCGCGACCGCGGCTGGACGCGCCACGTCGGACTCAGCAACTTCGACGTCGAACACCTGGAGGAAGCCCGCGAGATCCTCGACTCGCCGGTGCTGGCCCACCAGGTCGAGTGTCACCCGTGGCTCCAGCAGGACGAACTGGTCGCATACGGCCGCGAGCACGACATCACGACGGTCGCGTACTGCCCGATAATGCAGGGCCGGGCCGACGAGGACGAGACGCTCGCCGAAATTGCGGCGGCCCACGACGCAACACCCCACCAGATCGCGCTGGCCTGGCACCACCAGCGCGAGGGCGTCGTCGCCATCCCGAAAGGGAGCGGCGAGCACGTCGAGGCGAACCTCGAAGCGCGGGAGATCGACCCGTCCGACGAGGAAGTGGCCCGGATCGATGGCATCGACCGTGAGGAGCGACTGATCGACCCCGACGCCGCCGTCTGGAACGGCTGAGCGTCCGATGGATTCACAGCCCCTCGGTCGATCTTGGCGAGTCCCAACAGCAATTGTCGGCCAACCCGATGGTAATTGGCGATGTAAACGTTTTTACGCCCCGTTTCAGTTGGATACGATACCGGATGCCGTCCGCTTTCGACTGCGCCCGCCGTCTCCCGCCAGACCCACTCACGGTCCTCCTCGCGTCTCGAAAACGGTCGACTGACGTATCCGCTTTACTCGTTCGATGCCCCTGAAACAGTTACTTCGACAAAGTCACCTGATCGGCCGGACCGAGTGGCGTCGCGACGGGCGTGCGTTCACCCGGTTCGTCTCCGGCCCGGCGTTCGCACTGGCCCTCGCCGCGATCGTCGCCTGGTTTAGCCGGCCGATCGCGAGCGAGTACGCCGCGGGTCGGCGGCCACTCCCCGTCAACGTTCCGGTCCTCGCCGTCGCCGCGTTCGGATGGGTCATCGTCGGGAGCGGTCAACTCGCCCACCGTCGGTTCCAGCGACTGGAACCGGCCCTGCAATTGCAACTCTCCAGTGCGACAGCAGTGGCCATCGGTCTCATCGCATTCGTCTATGTCCGGTACCTGACATCCGTCGCCCCGTTTGCGGTCGGGGTGGCCGTCGGCGTCGGATTGGGCCTCGAGTCGCCGATTCTCGCGCTCTGGATCCTCGCCGCCGTCCTGCCGACTCTTGCCGTCGCCGTCTCGGTCGGCACTGCGGGGCGGCTTCTCGCTCACCACGTCGGCAAGCGCGTGATCGGCGGCCGGGGACTGGTCGGCTCACTTCGCCTCGTCGGTGTAGTGTTGCTCCCGTTCGTCCTCGTCGGCCTCCTGTCCACGTTCGGCGATCCGCTGTTCGAATCGACCGGGCCCGCTGCCCGCGCTCCGGGTCTTCTCTCGTCGCTGATCGGCCTCGACGATCCGATCGCCGATCCATTCGCCCCGGTCGCGATGGGGCTTCTCGTCTTCGCCGCCTCGATTCTGGCTTGTACGGCGGTGACGACGGCGGTCGTCCGTCGAATCTGGTTGAGCGATCCGGTCGACTCGGCTCGGTCCGTCGATTCGCGGTCGGTGCTCCCGCCGGGTCGTCTGGACCGCGCGTTCGGTCACCTCGTCTCCTCGCGGACGCTGGCCGTGATCCGGATGACGATGCGCCTCGAACGGCGCAATCCGCGGACGGTGCTGTACCCTGGCTACGCCATCACGTTCGCCTCGTTCGTTGGCGCGCCGATCTTCGCGTTAGCGGAGCTTCCGGTCACGCTCTTGCTCGTTCTCGCACTCGGGCAATCGGTCGGCCTCGTCTTCGCCGGCGATCCGATCGGTCGCTCCTACCGCGCGCTTCCAGTCCTCCTGCTCAGCGCCGATGCGCGCTCGTTCGTCCTCGCACCGATCGTCGCCACGACCGCCGTCGCCAGCGTGCTCGTGGTGCCGCTGGTCGTCCTGATCGGACTGGCGACGGCTATCGGCCCGCTGGAAGCGCTCTTGCTGGTATTCGTGGGTCTCTCCGTCGCGACCACGACCGCATCGGTCACGTGCTGGCGCCAGCTCGGCGTCTCGCCCGCCGACATCGGCCCCGCGCCGTCGCTGTTCAGCGACGTCGTTACCCACGGCGAATCGGGCTTGGGCGGCTTTCGCCACCTGGGCGTGACGCTCCTGACGACGTTGCTCGTCGTACTGCCAGCCTCGCTGGGCAACGCCTCGTGGGTCACCGAGTCGCTCGCGGCAACCGGGATCCCGTCCGCGCTAGTCGGTTACGCTTCGCTCGTCGTGACGATCGCGCTCGGCGCCGCAGTCACGCGGGTGGCGACCGGCCTCGCGTGCGAGCGCTATCGAACCTACGAACTCGACTGATGGCCGATTGTGACGTGACATTCCATTCCGTCGACTGCCGGTTCGGTTTCGAGCACGTCCCCGTCGTCCGCTGTCGGTAGGGTTTTGGCTGCGGTCCCATTCGGTTCGGGTATGAGTACGTATCCGCGGATATCCGACCAGCTCGACGACGTCGCCGACGCCGTCGAGGAGGGCCGCCGGAAGATGGAGTGGGCGCGCCAGCACATGCCGATCATGGAGGCCGTCAGGGAGGACTTCGAGGCCGACCAGCCCCTGGCTGGCGAGCGCATCGCGATGGCGATGCACGTCGAGGCGAAGACGGCCATTCTCGTCGAGACGCTGGCCAAGGGCGGCGCGGAGGTCGCCGTCACGGGTTGCAACCCGCTGTCGACCCACGACGACGTCTCCGCCGCGCTGGACGACGTCGACAACATCACCAGCTACGCCAAACGCGAGGTCGACGACGAGGCGTACTACGCCGCGATCGAGGCGACGCTCGACGTCGAGCCCACGATCACCGTCGACGACGGGATGGACCTCGTCGCCGCGATCCACGAGGACCGCCCCGACCTGATCGATTCGATCGTCGGCGGCTGCGAGGAGACGACGACCGGCGTCCACCGCCTGCGCGCGATGGCCGCCGACGGCGCCCTGGAGTACCCCGTCTTCGCGGTCAACGACACGCCGATGAAGCGCCTGTTCGACAACGTCCACGGCACCGGCGAGTCCTCGCTGGCCTCGCTGGCCATGACGACGAACCTCTCGTGGGCCGGCAAAGACGTCGTCGTCGCGGGCTACGGCTACTGCGGGAAGGGCGTCGCGAAGAAGGCCAGCGGCCAGAACGCGAACGTCATCGTCACCGAGGTCGAGCCCCGCCGCGCCTTGGAGGCCCACATGGAGGGCTACGACGTCATGCCGATGGCCGAGGCCGCAGAAGTGGGCGACGTCTTCCTCACCACGACGGGCAACCGGGACGTCATCGTTCGCGAGCACTTCGAGCGCATGCAGGACGGCGTCCTGCTCGCCAACGCGGGCCACTTCGACGTCGAGATCGACCTCGACGCGCTCGACGACCTCGCCGCGGATCGCTACGAGGCCCGAGACGGCGTCGAGGCCTTCGAACTGGACGACGGCCGCCGCCTCAACGTCGTCGCGGAGGGCCGGCTGGTCAACCTCGCCGCGCCCGTCTCCCTGGGCCACCCGGTCGAGGTCATGGACCAGAGCTTCGGCGTCCAGGCCGTGGCGGTTCGCGAACTCTTAGAACGCGAGTACGCGGAGGCGTACGAGCCCGGCGTCCACGACGTCCCCGACGCGCTCGACCGCGAGATCGCCGAGATCAAGCTGGCGGCCGAAGGCGTCGACTTCGACTCGATGACCGACGCCCAGCGCGACTACGTCGACAGCTGGGATCACGGGACCTAGAGCGGGTCGGACCACGACACCGACTCTCCTGTCGGATTTGCCCCCGGCCTACAGATTTCGATCCAGCCAGTCCAAAAATCGCTGGAAGTCCTTCATTCCAGCCTGTTCGCCGATCTTCCTGAGCGTTCCCGTCGAGAGTTCGTCGTGACGCGGAACGGGGACGGTTCGTGCGTGTGAATCATGTTCGGCGGGCGGCTCCCACCGGAGGATGAAGTGGTCGCCGTTCACCCGGTCGACGTAGAACGGTCCGCAATTGACCAGTACGCGCATCACGTCGTCGCCAGAATAGGTCCGCCTCGACATCCGTCCGTCCTACTCGAGCACGTCAGGGATCGAGTCCCCTGATTCGTTCTCGTCCGGATCGATACCGACCGCGTCGAGTTCTTTCTGCGTCGGTGGCCGGCCCTCACCTTCGTACCCGGCTACGGCCTCGTCGAGGTTATCGAGCGCTGATTCACGAGTCTTCCCCTGACTAGTCACGTCCGTGTGCTCGTCGGTTGCGACCCACCACTCGTCTTCCTTCGTGAGCGTAATCCGCGCCTCGACGCTGGTGGCGTCGTTCGAACCGATATCGGTACTCATGGGCTGTCACCTGAATAGAACAGCCTAACACGTTTATATCTTCACATATGTGTGGCTGGTGAGGGGTTGTCCGCACCGGCGGAGACAGGACGTATGAGCTACTGGTCCCAACGAGACTCCGTCGACAGCTGGGATCACGGGACCTAGATCGGGCCGACTTTCTACCCAGACA
Source organism: Halovivax limisalsi (assembly GCF_023093535.1). Lineage (NCBI taxonomy): Archaea > Methanobacteriati > Methanobacteriota > Halobacteria > Halobacteriales > Natrialbaceae > Halovivax > Halovivax limisalsi. The sequence goes on along the minus strand of NZ_CP095757.1, from coordinate 213,381 downwards.
ACTAGGAGGAATAATTACTCCACAGCGACGACTGTCCGTCAGACTCTGCTATGGAACTCCGACTCGACAGACCGTCGGCGGCGATCGGTGCCGTCGGCGGCCTCACTCACGTCCTCCTTGTCGTCACGCTCCTATCGTATTTCGATTACTCCCCGTTCGTGACGTCGACTGGTCTGGTCTTCCTCTCGATCGGTGTCTTCATCCTCGGGGCGCTCCCGCTTGCGGTCTCTGCGTACACGCGTCTTCTCCTCCCCAGCGGTGGCTTGCTCGCACTCGCCGCGAGCGTCACGGTCGTCGAGGTGACGACGCCCGCTCCGCAGAAAGTCGTCGAATTGGGCGGGCACGCGATCATCGACGGCTCGTTTCACGCCCTGCGGTACGCCGATTCGTGGTATCTCTGGCTCTCGATCCTGCTCGTCGCCGGCCTCGCCGAATTCGCGATTCGGCGCGGGTACGCCATCGGTGACGATCGACTTCGACACCTCCCGGAATTCTCGCTCGTCCGATCCAGACAGTGGACGGTGGTCGCCGCCTGTAGCATCGTGGTCGGGACAGGGACGATGGTATTGCTAATCGACGGCACCCTGTGGGATACCGTCCCCGGCTACGTCGTCGGCTTTGGGGCCGCTGCCGTCGCGACGGCCGTTCCCTTCGCGGCGTTACTCGCACGGGGCCTCGTCTCTCCAGTTCTGCTGTACAGTCTGGTCATCACGACCCACGCTCGGGCCGAAGCCTTCTCGAGTCCCGATGGACTGGCCATCGTCTTTCTCGGGTTCATGGCGGTCGTGTTCGCGATCGTCGCCGTGATCGAGTGGCTCGTCCGCTCGCGCCTGTTCGGGTGGGACGGCGGCCGATTCGTCGACAGTCAGTCTCTCAGTCGGTAAGTACGCGGAAAGAATCTGACAACATCGACACCGTAATAATTGCGCGAGGCTGTACGGAACCTAATGGCTACAGAAGGAGACGACGCGTCGTCCGGCCCAGGACCTCAGTACGGCAGTAAAGCGGCGTTTATCCTCGTTCTCGCCATCTTTTTCGGATTTTTCGTAGCCGTGTTCGTCACGAACGACCTTGGACCCATTCTGCAGTGGTTTTGGATCGGCATCGCCGTGACCGTGGTCTACCTCCTCGCCGCCCTGGCCAACGCGGTGGAGCGACTACGACAGGGCTCGTGAACGCTCACCTACGCCTCCAGGCTCGTCTCGGCGGCCGGCGGCAACGACCGCAATCGCCCGTTCGCGAGGACGTAGGCGGCCTGGGCGATGGCCGCCGCACCGATGCCGGCCATGGCCACTCGCGGCCCGAACGCGCCGGCGACGACCCCGCCCAGCAGGGCGCCGACCGGGACGACGGCCGTCGAGGCCGAGCCGAGGAGGCTGCTCACCCGGCCGACCAGCGCCTCGGGCGGCGCGGTCTGAACGATGGTGGCGATCTGGACGTTGACGGCGCCGATGGGGACGAGCGCGAGCGCGAACAGCGCCGCCGTCAGCGGCAACCAGTCTGCCAGCAATGCGGCCGTCCAGCAGGCCCCGGCGGTGAGACTGGCGGCGAGGAAGACGGTGCCGAACGGCCGGTCCTCGATCATCGAGGCCGAGAGCGCCCCGAGGAACGTACCGCCGGCGAACGCCGCCATCAGGATGCCGTAGGCGCCCGCGGCGCCGATCGCGGACATCGCCGCTGGCACTGCCAGCGTATCCGCGTAGGCCGGAATCGCCGCAAGGGTCATCCCGCTGGTGGCGTTGAGGATCGCCGCGGCGACGACGAGCGGCAGCAGGAAGGTTCCCCGGACGACCGCGGCCCCCTCGCGAAGGCGCTCGCGGTAGGTGTCGGGCTCGTCGGCGGTCTCTCCCGAACTATCGCCGTCGTCAGCGGAAACTTGCCCACCATCGGTCGCCGCGGCCGTCCCCTCACCCGGGTTGTCGGCCCGCTCTGGCGTCTCGCCCGCTCGCTCGTCGGCGGTCTCGGTTCGGTCCCTGGCGGGCGGGATGGACAGCGTGGCGAAGACGATCGCGGCCAGCCCGAACGTGACTGCGTCGATGGCGAACAGCGATACGGCGCCGACGAGCCCGATGATGGCGCCGCCGGCGCCGTTGGCGACCATGTCGAACCCCTGGTAGGCGACGGAGAACGCCGAGTTCGCCGCCACGAGCTCCGAATCGTCCAGGATCCGCGGGAGCGCGGTCGTCTGGGCCGGGTAGACCACCTGGTTCGCGGCCGAGAGCACGGGCATCACGGCCAGGACGTGCCAGACCGAGAGGGCGTCCATCGCGTGAGCGAGCGGAATCGTCGCGACCACGACGGCCTGGAACAGCTGCGTGCCGACGAGCAACCGGCGGATCGAGTAGCGGTCGACGATCGGCCCGGCGAGAAACTGGAACGCCGCCGGCCCCTGGGTCAGGAAGCCCGCGACGCCGGTGTAGAACGGATCGCCGGTCAGACTGTACACGAGCCACATCGCCCCGACGAAGTAGAGACTGTCGCCGACGTTGGTGATCACGCGGCCGGCGAACAGCCGTCGGAACGTCCGATTTGCGAAGGGTCCTCGCATGGACGAGATCACCGCCGCCGACACCATAATTATAATCAGAACGACATTTCTGTAACGCACGGGACAGAAGGCGCGTTCTGTACGTCCATTGCCACTTCGAGGCGGCACGTTCCGACTGCGAGGCGGCGTCGAGTCGTCGCGTCCGCTCAGGCCTGCTCGCGTCGAACCGTGTCACGAACCGTCAGCTCGTCGTCGACGAACAGCGTCAGCGTCTCGTCCTCGATCCGGTACGTGACCGTCGCACGGTGTGGTTCGTCCTCGACGAGCGTCGACTCCGGGATGGCGGTGCCCGCCCCCAGTTTCCAGAGGCGGATGGCGCGGACGTCGATTCCGTGCTCGTCGTGAAAGGTGACGACGGCCGGGTGGTCGAGCAGGACCGTTCCCAGGTTTATCTGCGTCGTCGACCCGCAGCGGTCGCAGTCGTAGGTGACCATCACGAGCTGGCCCGGCACCTGCGGATCGATTTCGGCGTCCCCCTCGTCGGAGAGCGCCTCGAGGGGTTCCGCCGAGAGCGCGGGCGCCACGCGGGCCGCACACATCTCGCAGAATCGGTTTCGCGCTCGACTCAACAGCGTGCGAACGTAGCGGTCGGCCACCGCCGGAAACGCCGCGGGCTCGTACCCCGCGAACGCGCCCGGCGGGATCGGAAAGGCCGCCCCGAAGGGACACGACTCGCAGGCGACCGTGGCGCGGTCGTCCGCGTAGGAGAACGCGAGCGAATCGCCACAGAGCGGGCAGGGATCGTCGAGCTCGAGCTCCTCGACCGTGCCGTCCATCGTGTAGGTGCCCGACAGGAGCGCGCCGACGACGTGGCGACCCGCCGAGCGCAACTCGTAGCCGTCGTCGGTCTTGCGGACGAACGCGTCGGTGAGCTTTCCCAGGTGGTAGTTGAACTGCCCGGAGTCGCGGACGCCGACGGCCTCGCGCAGGTCGGCGAAGGAACACGTCGTCTCGTCGGCCTGCCAGAGCGCCCGGAGGATGTCGATCCGGATCTCGTCGGCCAGGATGGAGAAGGCGGCTTCCGGTTCCTGCACGTCGGTGATCGGCGAGTCGTCCATATCGACTCTCTCGCCGGCCGACCCATAAAATATCGACGACGAACCGGGTCGCCGAGGCGGTCCCGCCGGTCGCCGGGGACGTGACCCCGATTGGAGTCGCGAAGAGGAACATCCAAGACGCTCGCTCTGGAACTGTGACCGATGGCCTCGCACCAGTCCGGTTCGACCGTTCAGGCGCCCGGCGGGCCCGTTCGTGCGGTCGTCGCCGCGGTGTCGCTCGCGGTCTTCGGGATCCTCGTCTCGAGCGTGGTGACGACGCCGCTGATCCTGCTCGACCCGCTCCTGGCCAATTCACCGGCCGACGCCTCGATGGCGAGTACGACCGCGCTGCTCGTGTTCAACTTTCTCGGATTCATCGTCGCAGGTGCGATCTACCTCTGGTGGACCGGGCGCGGGTGGGCCTGGCTCGACATCTCGTGGCCGACCCGTCGCGGCTGGAAGTACGTCGGCTTCGGCGTCGTCGGCGCGATCGGCTTTTACATCCTCCTCAGTGTCGTCACGACGGTCCTCGGCCTCTCCGGGTCGCAGAACGACGTGATGCGCTTCATCGGCGACGATCCGAACATGGTCCTGATCATGATCGGGATCGTCTTTCTGTTCAACGCCCCGGCCGAGGAGTTCCTCTTCCGGAACGTGGTGCAAAAGCGCCTCTACGCGTCGTTCGACCGCCTGACCGCCGTCGTCATCGCGAGTCTCGTCTTCGCCGTCATCCACGTGCCCTCCTACGCGCTGCTCTCGGACGGCACGGTCGCCCCCGCCGGCGCGATCGCGACCTCGATCGCCAGCGTCTTCGGCGGCGCGCTCATCTTCGGCTACCTCTACGCGAAGTCGGACAACCTCCTCGTCCCCACGATCGCCCACGCGACGTTCAACGCCGTCCAGTTCGGCCTCCTCTACCTCGTCCTGCGCTACGCGCCGGAGGAACTCGAAGCCGAGCCCGCGTCCGTCCTCGAACTGCTGGCCGTCCTCCCGTGGTGAATCGGCGGCTGAGGAGAGCGTCTCGTCCGGTCACTCCGTGTGACCGTCCGCGGGGGCCCGATTTTCACCTCCGGCCCGCTCCCGTCTCGTTTATGTGCGCCCGTCCGCGAGATAGCCCCATGTCACAGGCGAAGGGTGACCGGCGCGAGCGCGAACTCGTCAACCGGCTCGACGAGGCCGGGTTCGCCGTCATGCGCGCACCCGCGAGCGGCTCGGCGACCGAGCGCGAACTGCCGGACGTGCTTGCCGGCGACGGCGAGACCTTCTACGCCATCGAGGCCAAGTCCAGCTCCGGCGACCCCATCTACCTCACCGGCGAGGAGGTCGAGGCCCTCATCTACTTCGCGCGGAACTTCGGCGCGAAACCCCGAATCGGCGCTCGCTTCGACCGCGAGTCGTGGTACTTCTTCCACCCCGGCGATCTCCACCACACCGACGGCGGCAACTACCGCGTGAAGAAGGAGACCGCGATATCCGAGGGAACCGACTTCGAGGAGTTCGTCGGCCACAGCGAGAAGATCACGCTCGACGAGGTGGACGAGGACGTCGGCACCAACCCCGATCCCGAGGTCGTCCGCGTGCTCACCGCCGTCGAACAGGGCGTCGTGGACGTCGAGGAGGCGGCCGATATGCTGAAGTAGCGGTTCTGGACGGGTCTGATCCGGGAAGCGCTCCGGTTCGACCGTCGTTTTTCCGACAGTTTTATCGGACCGTCCCGTGACTGTCGGTTCGCCTATGTGTGCGATGGACGTGACACTCGAGGTCGGCGACGAGCGGTATCCGGGTCGATTGAACGTCCCGAACGAGGAGACCGATCGCGGGGTCCTGCTGGTCCCGGGCGCCGGTCACGGCCCGTTCGGCGACGTGTTCCTCCGCTTTTCTCGGACGGCCGCGGAGGCGGGGTACCATGTCGCTCGCTTCGAGACGTGGCCGTTCCCGGCCGATCTGGAGGAAAAGACCGACGCCGAGTTCGAGGCGGAACTCGAGGCGGCGGTCGATTTCCTCCGGGATCGAGGCTGCGAGACGATCGCGGTGGTCGCGAAGAGCTTCGGCGGCCGGATCGCGCTCCAGCACCTCCCAGATACCGTGGATCGGCTCGTCCTGTGGGCGCCGGCGGTTCTGGCGGGCGAGCACGACGACGAGCCGTCCATCTCGGAAGCCGAACTCGCCGCGATCACGATCCCGGTACGACTCCTCCAGGGCGACGAGGATAGAGGCCTCTCGGTCGAGGATGCGGCACAGATCGTCGAGGGACTCCCGCGGGGGGAACTGGTCGAACTACCCGGTGAAGACCACTCCTTCCGCCGCGACCACGAGCGCGTGATCGAGGAGACGATGGCGTTCTTGCCCGACTGAGAGCTTCTCCGGGGTGAGGGATTCTCCGGAGTGATGGCTCCGCTCTGAGTACCGTCGTTTCCGCCCGAGTGAAGGCGGTCAGCGCCGTCCGTCCGCCTCGGGTTCCAGCGCGACGAACTCCAGTCGTCGCTCCTCGAGCATCCGGCGGGCGCGGTCGGTCGCCGACGGCGCGACGAGGACGCCTCTGACCGGCCCATCGACATCGGGCTCGCGGTCGACGGCCGCGACGTAGCGGTCGAGCTGGCCGACCGCGTCGGGGCCGGCCCGGCTGCGCTTGAGTTCGAGGACGACCGGGTTCCCGTCGGCGTCCTCGCCGTAGATGTCGACGGCGCCGGCGGCGGTGTCGCGCTCGGTCGCGATCGGGGAAACGCCCGGTTCGACGAGATCAGGGTCGGCGAGGACGCGCCGTCTCAGGTCCTCGTGCGTGCCGGTGAGGGCGAGTTCCGCCTCGTCCGTGAGGTCGAACGCCGACACCTGGAAGACGCGTTCGAACGAGACGGACAGCGCTTCGTCCGGCGAGGAGCGCGTCGAGCGGATGACCAGTCGGTCGTCGGCTCCCCCGGTCTCGCTTCGTCCGTCCTCGATCCGACCGTCGCCAGTCCGTCGATCGTTCGGCCCGCCGTCCCCGTCTCGCTCGACCGCGCAGGTACAGCCGGGCGGCTGCCAGTTGACGGGCTGGCGCCCCTCGTCGGTGTGGACCATCACCGTCCCGTCGGGTTTGATCATCAGGTGCCGGTCGCCTGCGCCGAGGGTGCTCGCGGCGCGTCCATCGTACTCGACGGTACAGCGACCGACGGCGGTCAGGAGCGCCCCGCGTTCGATGGCGTCGGTGATCGCGTCTTCGGCGGCCGCCAGGGACGGACGGGTGAGCGTCCGGACGCGTTCCTCCAGCAGTTGCGGCGTCACGGGCCCGTTAGCCCGGAACGGCGCAAAAGCGGCGTGCCGGCCATCGCAACGCCGGCGGCCGGGCGCTTGCGACGCGGTCGACCGTCGGCGGGTCTCGCGCTGCCGACCCGGCTCACCCGTCGCCGCTCGAACCGAACCGCTATGGCCCCGGCCGGCAAATGGCGAGCCATGACGGTACTCGTCGCCTTCGACGGCTCCGATCCCGCCCAGAAAGCCCTCGAACACGCGGTCCGAACCTTCGAGGACGAGGAGATCGTCCTCTTGCGCGTGCTCGACCGCCCCGACGGCCTGATCGACGCGGGCGTCGAGTTCACCCGCGAGAAACTCAAAGAGCTGCGCGAGGAGACCCGGACGGACCTTTCGGCGGAGGTCGAGGCCGTCCTCGACCCGGGCGAGGTCGACCTCCGGACCGAGGTCGCCGTCGGCGAACCCGCCCGCGAGATCGTCGAGTACGCGGAGGAGCACGACGTCGACCACGTCGTGGTCGGCAATCACGGCCGCGACGGGATGGCCCGCGTCCTGCTCGGCAGCGTGGCCGAACAGGTCGTGCGGCGGGCGCCCATGCCCGTCACCGTCGTTCGGTAGGCGGTCAGTCGATTTCTGACCGATAGAGTCGTTTCTCCTGACCGAACGGGAGCTTCCAACTAACGCTTCCACAACGTTCGCGGACATCTTCAAGGGAACCTCCGTCACCGTCCAGGCCGACGATCGCCACGAGATCGTCGACGGCGTCGGGACGGCCGAAGCGGAGGCGATCGAGGTCGGCGGTGTCTTCAACCAGGTCTCGAAGGAGTTGCGCACGGCCGGGTTCTCCCACGCCCGGGTCGAGGCGGGCCTGGGCGTCCTCGAGGGGATGACGACCGGTGCCGGTGAAACGCTCGGCGGGATTCTCGCGGTGTACGACGACCCGGGCGTGATCCTCGAACCGATCGAGGCGGTCCCGGAAGTCGTCGGGAACTTCGACGAGGTTATCGAGGTGTTACCGGCTTCGATCGAGGAGCAACAGAAGCTACATAACCCGCACGAGGAGGGTGACCAGTACTACGCCGATTTTCGTCGGGGCTGGTACCAGGGCTACTTCTTCTGGTTCGTCGTCGAGAGCGAGCGCCCCTGGGACGAGGTCGGCTGGGCGCCGCCGACCGAGGCCGACTTTCACGAGTCGGCTGCGTCCGTCGACCCCGACGAGCGCGCGGATCAGCTGGAATCTGCCTTCGAGGATCCGTTCGCGTCACTCGACGCTGGTGAGATCGGGACCGATCTCTGCGTTCCTCGCGAGATGATCGGGCCGGCGTTTCGCAACGAGGACGTCGAACTCGTGCGCGTCCGGGTCGACGACGAACGGAACCTGGGCCGATGGCGAGATCGAGTAAAAAGGTATCTAGGGAGGGGAACTATTTTGTCCATCCGCTCGATCCCACTTACTGTACGGGCTGCTGAGGACCGTCCGTGGCCACGGTGTAGAGATGAGGGGTTACGTCCCGGAGTTCGAACTGCGAGATCGACTCTCGAACGCGACCATCCAGAACCAGCGAGCGCTATCACGATGATTGACGTCGATTACGACGGCCGAACAGTCCGAATCGGGGCCCTCGAGCGAGACCTTCCTGGCCCGATCGAGGCCGTCAGGGTGGTCGACGAGTTGATCGTCGTCCGCTTCGATAGCGACGACCCCGCTTACGAGTCGTGCAACGTTCGGGCGTTCGAGTCGGACGGCACCCTCCGCTGGACGATCGAGTCGACGACCGGGCCCGCCGGCGACGAGAATCCGTACGTCCGGATCGCGGAACGAAACGGCGAGCTGTGGGCCGCCGACTGGAAGGGGATGGAGTACCAGATCGATCTCGTAACGGGGACCCATCTGAATCGTACCGTGCGGAAATAACGGTATCCATGCCACGCCGCCGACTCTGCCACTATTCTTATTGGTTCGGCCGTCGGAGCCGTACGAGAGCCACGATGGACCGGATCGCCGAGGGCGAGACGCGCGTATTCGAGCGGACGTTCACGGTCGAGGAGGTGCGGGCGTTCGCCGACCTCTCCGGCGACGCCCAACCTCGCCACACCGAGCCGGACGACGACGGGCGCGTGATGGTCCACGGCTTGCTGACGGCGACCCTGCCCACGAAGATCGGCGGCGACCTTCAAGCGCTGGGCCGGTCCGTCGCGTTCGACTTTCACCGGCCGGTCTACACGGGCGAACGGATCACGTGTTCGCTGACCGTCGAGTCGGTCGCGGATCACGGCGATCGGTGCGAGTTCACCACGGACGTCGTCTGTGAGAACGCGGCCGGCGAACCCGTGCTGACGGGATCGATCGAGGGCCTCGTCACGGCGGACGAGTAACGCCGCGCACACCGTCCGACAGATTCGGTACGCGGGGCGGTTCGACCGCCGAACCGGCTGGTTGTCGTGCGTATCAGTCACCGACCGATCTGGCCCGTTGCTCCTGAAACCGCGGTGTCGACCGCGTCGCGACCGATCGATCGGGATATCGGCGTATTATATTGTGAAAAATATACATTTTAGGTGCTGGCCTCGGACCACCGTCACGGTCGGCCGGCGGGTCGGCTCCGACTCCGACTGATCGATTCCGATATCAGTACTCTCCGGACGATAACCGGCTGCGACGGCCCGTCTCGAAATCATACCGGCGGTTAGTACAGTGATCCCGCCTTTCACACCGGGGTATCCGTAAAATCCGATTTCAATCGTCTGATTCGATGATTTACGGACGTTTCGACCGTCGGCAGGAGTCGCCGGCGACGGGATCGACCGCCCACCGACACTATTGATAGAATTAAACAATACTATCGGCCTTCTTCGATTTCGACTCCTCGCACCGATCGAGAACGAACGCGCGTCGCAGGGAACCGAGGACAACGCCCTCGCTCTCCGCCGTGGCCGCTATCGAGCGGCCGGGTCGGGGTCCACGCGCCGAACCAGGAGGAACACGATCACGGTGACGACGCTGACCGCGCCGATCGAGGCGAACGCGACCTCGTCGTTCGCTTCGGTGGCGATGACGCCGAAGACGGTCGGAGCCGCGGCGCCGCCCAGTGCGCTGGCCGTCGTCATGACGCCGAACAGGCTCCCGCTCGAGGCCGGGTCCGAGAACTGGGCGGTGATCGCGTTCATGGCCGGCGTTTTCATGTACAGCACAAGCCCGATCGCGAAGAAGAACGCCGAGAGCGCGCCAAGGGTCGCGGGTACGATCGCGACGAACGAGAAGAGGACCGCCGCGGCGACGCCGGCGGACGCGCCGAGGGTCCGCCGGTCGACGACGTCGGACAGCGACCCGGCCAGGAGCGAGGCGACCCCGCTCCCGAGGAGCAGCGCGAGGAAGACGACGTTCGCAGCGAGCGTCGAGTCGCTGGTGCGCCCGTAGGCGAAGGCCGTCGTGAAGCTGTGCAAGGCGCGTATCTCCGCCGAGACGAGCGCGTGCATCGCGAACAGGAGGATGACGAACTTCAGCGTCGCCGGCTGCCCGAGGAGCGCGACCCACGAACGGGTCTCGACGCCGCCGGCCCCGTCGGGTTCCACCCGATCGCCCGAATCCGAGCGCTCCTCGGCCGCTTCCGCGTCCTCCCGGTCCGGATACCAGAGGAGGAAGACGGCCGTAAAGACCACGCCGAGCCCGCCCGCCGCGATCAGGGCCGTCCGCCAGGTCGAGAGTTCGCTGACGCCGCCGATGACGACGGGCGCGAGCGCGACCCCGACGATGCCGCCGAGGCCGTGGATCCCCATCGCGCGCCCCTCCGTGTCGCCCGATTCGATGTCGCTGATGAGGGCCATCCCGGCGGGGTGGTACGCGCTGCCGCTCACGCCCGAGACGAGCTGTGCGACGACGAGTTGCGCGTAGGAGTCCGCCTGGCTGGCGATCAGGACGCCGACGACGAGTCCGATCGTGCTGACGGCGATCAGCGGCCGTTTTCCCACCCGATCGGCGACGATGCCGACCGGCAGCTGGCAGATGGAGTAGGCGGCGAAGAAGACGGTTAGCAGGAAGCCCGCGGCCGCGTAATCGAACTGGAACTCCGCGACGAGCAGCGGCAGTATCGGCGGCAGCGCGACGCTGAAGAACTCGTTCATCGCGTGCGCGCCGCTGATCAGCCCGACGCGGCGGGGATTGGCGACCGCTAGCCACTCCGAGAACGGTACCCGGCCCATGCGCTACGGGCTCATAGCAGGTCGGTCACGTCCTCGCCCAGTTCCATCGGGTGGTGACACGCCTTCCGGTGATCGCCGTCGCTCGACGTGTCCGTCAACGCCGGATCGTTCTCCCAGCAGTCGTCCTGGGCGTGCGGGCAGCGGGGGGCGAAGTTACACCCCGCTTCCAGGTCGATGGGATCCGGCGGTTCGCCCGGCAGCAGCACGCGATTCCGTTTTTTCAGCGGATCTTTCTGCGGCCAGGCGGCGAGTAGCGCGGACGTGTACGGGTGGTAGGCGTGCTCGAGCACGTCGCCCGTCTCGCCGATCTCGACGATGTTGCCGAGGTACATGATCGCGAGCCGATCGGCGACGTACGCCAGGCTCGAGAGGTCGTGGGAGATGTAGAGGATCCCGATGTCGTTCTCGCGCGCGAGTTTTCGCATCAGGTTCAACAATCCGACGCGCAGCGAGACGTCGAGCATCGAGGCCGGCTCGTCGCAGATGAGCAGGTCCGGCCGGAGGACGAGCCCCCGGGCGACCGCGACGCGCTGGCGCTCCCCGCCCGAGAGCTCGTGGGGTCGCTTCGACAGGAAGCGCTCCGGCGGCGTGAGCCCGACGTCTTCGAGCGTCTGGATGACCTCCCGCTCGCGGCTGCCGTCGCGGTCGCTCTCGATGTCGTGGATATCGAGGGGCTCTTTGACGATCTGGCGGACGGTCTGGCGCGGGTTGAGCGAGTCGAAGGGGTCCTGGAAGATGATCTGTGCCTGTCGTCGGAACTCCTTGAGTTCGCCGCCGCGCAGCGCCTCGAGTTCCTCGCCGTTGAACTCGATGGTGCCGCCCGTCGGCTCCTCGAGGCGGACCATCGTCATGCCGAGGGTACTCTTTCCGCAGCCGCTCTCCCCGGCGAGCCCGACGATTTCCGACTTCGAGACCGTCAGGTCGACCCCGTCGACCGCCTTGACGTAGTTCGGTTCCCGACCGCGGATCTGATCCATGAGCGACTGCCCGGTCGAGAACCACTTCTGTAGGTCTCGAGTCTCGATGACCGGCTCCGACGTCGCGTCGAACTCGGCGTACTCGTCTGCGGACTCGATGCCCCAGACCGTCGGATCGGTCGCCTGCTCGCGGAGGTCCGCCGCGTCGGACTGATAGTGACACGCCGAACGCTGTCCCGTCTCCGCGTCCTCGTGCAGCGGCGGGTGGGCGGCTTCGCACTCCTCGGTCGCGAACGGGCACCGGGCGCGGAAGACGCAGCCGTCCAGCTCGCCGCGGCGTTCGGGCGGCGATCCCGGGATGGAGACCAGACTCTCGTCGTGCGAGCCGATGTCCGGGAACGAGTTCTTCAGCCCCATCGTGTACGGGTTCGTCGGCTTGTCGAGCACGTCGTCCGTCCGGCCCTGCTCCATCGTCTTCCCGCCGTAGAGGACGGTCAGCTCGTCGCAGAGCTCTGAGACGACCCCGATGTCGTGGGTGATCATCAGGAGCGAACTGCCCGTTCGCTGCTGGACCTCGTCGATCTTGTCGAGGATCTTGTCCTGGACGATGACGTCGAGGCCGGTCGTCGGCTCGTCCGCGATGATGAGCTTCGGGTCGAGCGCCATCGCCATCGCGATCGTGACGCGCTGGCGCATCCCGCCGCTGAACTGGTGGGGGTACTCGTCGATGCGGTCCGGATCGATCCCCACGATGTCGAACACCTCCCTGGTCCGCTCGCGGGCGTCCTCGCGGGAGACGTCCCGGTGCTTTCGGATGGCCTGGACGATCTGGTCGCCACAGGACATCACCGGGTCGAGCGCGTCCATCGCGTCCTGCGGGATGAAGGCGATATCCTCCCAGAGCAGCTTCTGTTTCGTCTTCGAGTCCGCGTCGATGAGATCGACGCCGTCGAACAGGACGCCGTCGCTGTCCACCTTGGCCGACGACGGGAGGAGTTGCAAGATCGCGTCGGCGATGGTGGACTTCCCGCTGCCGCTCTCGCCGACGAGGCCGTAGTTCGTTCCCTCGTCGATGGAGAGCGAGACGTCGCTGACGGCGTGGATGTAGTCGTCGCCGGTGCGATATCGGACCGATAGATTGTCGATGTCGAGTAGCGTCATTTATGCCTCACTGATCTCCGGATTGACTATCTCTTCGTACGCCCGGCCGATGAAGAAGACGGCGACGCAGACGAGCGCGATGCCGAGCGCCGGCGGGATGACCCACCACCAGGCCTCGCGCATCGACCCCGAGTCGAACGCCTGGCGGAGCATCCGACCCCAGCTGGTCGTCGACGGGTCGCCGAAGCCGAGGAACGCGATGCCGGCCTGCCCGTAGATGGCCCACCCGACGCTGTAGGCGCCGTAGAGGAAGCCGATCGGCAGGACGTTCGGCGCGACGTGGACGAACATCGTTCGCAGGTGTCCGGCGCCGCTGGCGCGGGCGCCTTTCACGAACGTCCGCTCTTTCACCGTGATCACCTCGGAGCGCAGGACGCGCGCCGTCTGCTTCCAGATGATGGCCAGGTACGCGACCGAGATCAGCCAGACGCTGGGCTCGACGAACGAGAGGATCAGGATCACCAGCGGCAGCCCCGGTAGCGCGAACGCGAGGTCGGTAAAGCGCATCAGCACTTCGTCGACCCAGCCGCCGAAGTAGCCCGCCGTCAGCCCGACGAGGAACCCGAACGCGGCCGCGAACAGCCCGCCGACGACGCCCGCGATCAGCGTCGGACGCGCCCCGGTCAGGAACTGACTGAAGACGTCCTTGCCGTACTGGGTCGTCCCGAAGGGCGCGGCGAGGCTCGGCGATTCGAGGCGCATCACGGACGCGCCTTGCCGCATCGTGTGTTCGATCGGGTGGTGCGGGGCGATGTGCGGGCCGAAGAGGCCGAGGAAGACGAAGACGCCCAGGATGATCATGCTGATGAACGCGCCGCGGTCCTGCGACAGTATCTTCAACTGCTTCAGGACCCAGCTGCTGCGCTCTTTGACCGACCGAAGCGGATTCTCCATCGCGTCCATCGTGCTCATTCGGTATCACCCATGTTGATCGTCGGGTCGAAGTAGCCGTACAGCAGGTCCGCGATCAGGTTCGCGATGATCACGGCCAGCGCCATCAGGAACACCGCCGCCTGGACCGTCGGATAGTCCTGGTCGATGATCGCGATGACGAGCTGGCGGCCGATGCCCGGCCAGGCGAAGACGACCTCCAGCAGGATCATCCCCTGGAAGATCATCCCCATCCGGATCGCGAAGTACGTGATCAGGGGGAGCATCGAGTTCCGCCCGGCCCGAAGGAGCTGTTCGCCCTCGGAGAGCCCCTTCGCGCGGTGGAGCTTCAGGAACGCCGACCCCTGTCGCTCCACGACGCCGTTTCGTGCGAGCAGCAGGAAGTCGCCGCTGTAGACCAGCGCCGCCGTCACGAACGGCAGCACGTAGTGGTGTGCGAAGTCCATCGAGAGGAACGTCTCTTGCCATCCGTCCGGATTGGCGATCGGATCGCGCATGCCGAACGTGGGGAACCACCCGAGCTGGTACGAGAAGATCATCAGCAGGAAGATGCCCGTGATGAAGATCGGCGTCGACCGGAAGGTGGTCCCGAGCAGGATGCTCGCGCGCTCGAGGCGCGACCCTCGCTTCCAGCCGGCGTACATGCCGATGAGGGAACTGACGATCGCGGTGAAGACCAGCGACGGGATGAGCAACACGAGCGAATTGACGAGCTTCGGCCTGATGACCTCCCAGACCGGCGCCCCGGACTGTATCGAGTAGCCGAATTCCCCGGTGAGCAGCGACGAGACGTATCTCAGGTACTGAACGTGGATCGGCTCGTCCAGCCCGTACTGTGCTCTCAGCGCTTCGACCTGCTCCGGGCTGAGCTGGTTGCTCAGCAACATGCTCGTGTACGGCGATCCGGGCAGCGCTCGAAGGATGAAGAAGATGATCGACACGGCGACGACCGCCAGCGCTATCGAGACGGTGACGCGCTTTAGTATAAATCTCTGTAACTTGTTCATTGTGTTCGAAGTGTGGATCTCGGTCGTTAGGAGAAGTCCGGCTGACCGAGTTCCTCGCGGCGCATGTTCGTGTTTTCGGGCTGGACCCGCTCGACGAACGCCTCCCAGGCCTCGCCGCCCGGATACTGCAGATCTCCGTTATTCCAGGTGTAGCCGGCCTTCCGGAGGATCTCCTTGCCCTTCTCGATGTCGTACTCGCGCGGGACGGTGTCGTCGGTGTACCACGGCGAGCTGTCGACGATGGGGTTGTTCGACTTCGAGACGGTTCCGTACCCCTGCATGACGTCCTCGACGAACTGCTCGACGCTCCAGGAGTGCCGACAGAAGGCGATGCGGAACTCCTTGTCGCGCAGGAGGGGAATGGTGTGGTCGACGGAAGTGTTGACGCCGACGAAGTTCTCGGCCTCGACCAGGCCGCGACCCTCGCCCTCGGACGCCCGCTCGGCCTGCGAGACCGAGAGCGTGCCCGAGATCGCGTCGATGTCGCCCTGCTCCATCGCGCCGATGGTCGAGTCGATGTTGCCGGTGTTGACGAACACCAGGTTGTCGATGCCGGGCCCCTCGGTGTAGTCGTCGCCGAGGTGTTCCTGCTGGAAGTCGTCGCTCCAGAACCAGTTGTCCTTGTACGACGAGAACTCGAGGCGCGTGCCGGGATCCCAGCTCTCCCACTTGAACGGCCCCGTCCCGATCGGCGGATCCGGCGAGAAGTCGGCCGGATTCGACGCGTCCTCCCACCGGTGCTTGGGGAGCATGACGTTGCGGACCATCCCCTGGGTGAGGAAGCGGGCGTCCGTCGATTTCAGATTGTATTCGACGGTTCCCGCGCCCGAGTCGTCGACGATCTCGACCGGGTTCTCCTCGTCCAGGTTGTCCCAATAGGCGGCAACGTTCGACGCGGGCGGATCCATGAACGCCTCCGTCGTCCAGACGACGTCCTCCGCGCTGAACGGCTCGCCGTCGTGCCAGGTGACGCCGTCGCGCAGCTCCACCCTGACCGTCGTGTCGTCGGTGAACTCGGCGCTGGTAGCCAGTCCGGGGATGACCTCGAGGTTCGGGCCGATGTCGTACAGGCTGTCCCAGACGAGCGTCATCCAGATGGACGCGGCGTCGGAGGTCGACCACATGAAGTTCGGTCGATTCATCTCGCGCTGGGTGCCCTTGATGAACGTCGTGCGATCGCCCGTCGGCTGGATCGTCACGAAGCTCCATGGGTAGTAATCGTTCGTGACGCCGGCGCCCGGCATCGGGTAGAACCCCTCGAAATCGGCCGTGTTGACCGGGCTCAGGACGGGCGGGAAGTACGTCCAGCCCTGCACTTCGTCTTCGGCCCACAGCTTCTGGCCCTCGTGGACGAGTTCCATCCGGGCTTCCTGATCCGTCTCGGCGAGCTGTTTCTGGACCAGCTCGGTCATCTCGGGGTTGCAGTA
The DNA here is from genome assembly GCF_023093535.1 of Halovivax limisalsi. Lineage (NCBI taxonomy): Archaea > Methanobacteriati > Methanobacteriota > Halobacteria > Halobacteriales > Natrialbaceae > Halovivax > Halovivax limisalsi. The sequence continues at coordinate 196,965 of NZ_CP095757.1, read as the reverse complement.
GTTCTGGAAGTTGTTCGACCGGCCGCAGATCTTCCGGCCGAGGAACGCGTGCGGGTCGGCCGCACGCTGGGGTTCGGGCGCCTGTGCGATCATCACCACCGGGTAATTCAGGCCCTTGTTGACCCACCCTTCCACGAGCAGCGAGAACGGGTTACTGACGGTTTCGCCGTTGAGCCCGAGGTCGCTGGCACCGCGGGCGATCATGCGGGCGTACTCGCCCATCCACGACGTTCGCTCCGGGGTAAACTCGACCGGGAACTCGCCGACCGTCGCGCAGGGTTCGGCGGTCATCTTGTACCCCATATCGTTCTCGTGTCGACCGCCTTCCCACTCGTTGTAGTACTTGGTCTCGACGGATCCCTCGACGCCGTCCGGGATCTCACAGCTCTCGTCCGCGCCGTCACCGCCGAGGCAGCCGGCGACGGCGGCACCTGAAGAGACGCCGATCATTTGTAATACGTCGCGCCTGTCGATCTTTTTGGGAATGTCCTCCATCGTCATTATACCGGTGGTTGCCACATCATTGTCTTGGTTGCTAACTTCTAGCGCATCCGTTAGAGAGTAGCCTCATCACTTAAACCTTCTCCCGCCCTAACTGAGGTTTTCCATTGTATTTACGGGCAGAGATTTAATATATTCGTGAGGCGGTGTTCGCCGGCTGCTGAGTTCGGGCGGGCGGGATCCACGCGCTACGACGACGGCCCGACTCGGGGCTTCATCTCGCGGTACTGACGCCGCCCGGCAAACTGCCGGGCGGATCGACGGTTCCGTTCGGGTGAGGGAGCGCGAGTCGCCCCTCTCAGTCGAGCAACCCGGCGCCCGCGAGTCGATCGACGGCTTCGGCGAGTCGATCCGCGCTGTTGGCGTAGGAGAGGCGAGCGTACTCGGGCGTGCCGAACGCCGAACCGGGCACGGTCGCGACGTGGGCCTCTCGAAGGGCCGTCTCGGCCCACTCGTCGTGGCCCTGGGTCGGTACGAGCAGGTAGAACGCGCCGTCCGGGGCCGCGATGTCGACGCCGTGCTCGGCGAACGCGTCGACGATCACGTTCCGGCGCTCGCGGAGCGTCGCGCGCATCTCTGCGATCGCGTCGTCGTCCCCTCGGAGCGCTTCGACGCCCGCGTGTTGGACGAAGTTGGGGGCGCAGGAGACCGAGTGCGCCTGGACTTTCATGGCCTCCGTCACGATCGAGTCCGGGGCGCACAGGTAGCCGAGTCGCCACCCGGTCATCGAGTACGACTTCGAGAATCCGTTGACGGTCACGGTTCGATCGGCCAGTCCGTCCAGCGACGCCGGGCTGACGGGCTCGACGTCGTACGTGATGCGGTCGTAGATCTCGTCGGAGATGATCGAGACGTCGTGGTCGACGGCGAGGTCTCGCACCCCCGACAGCGCGCGCCGGGAGAAGACCGCCCCGCTCGGATTGCACGGCGAGTTGAGGATGATGACGGCGGTTTCGTCGGATACCGCGTCGCCGAGCGCTTCGAGCGCCGGCTCGAGCTGGAAGTCGTGGCCCGTCAGATCCACGTGCGTGGTCGACCCGCCGGCCAGCGAGACCATCGGCTCGTAGCTCACCCACGCCGGATCGAGGAGGACGACCTCGTCGCCCGGATCGACGAGCGTCTGTACGGCCTCGAAGACGGCCTGTTTGGCCCCCGGCGTGACGATGATCTCGTCGGGGTCGCGGGCGATGCCGTCCTCGCGCAACCGGTCGGCGATCGCGTCGCGGAGCGGTTCGATCCCCTGGGCCGGCGGGTAGCCGGTGTGGCCGTCGTCCATCGCCGCCTTCCCCGCGGCGACGATGTGCTCGGGGGTCGGGAAGTCGGGCTGGCCGAGGCTGAGGTCGATTACGTCGTGACCGTCGGCCTCGACCGTCGCGGCCAGTTCGCTGATCGAAAGCGTCGCGCTCGGCGCCGTCCGTCGGGTTCTCAGTGTGGCTTGCATGGCTGATTGCGGGCGCGCGATCGGCGTCGCCGCGCGTGACCGGATCGGGTGGACGCCGGCCGGGGCCTTGGTCGCCGAGCCGGTCCCGACGACCGATCCGAACCGGTCGGGCCACCGTCGCGCAGTCCGACCGATCGCACCGTCCGACCGACCTGTTTCGCGAAGAGTATGATAAAGGACTCGGTCCCTGCTACCACCGGGCGTGCCTGCCGCCTCGCCCGCGCCCGTTCAAATCCGTCGGGCGTTTCTTCGAACCCGATTCGGCCCGGACAGGGAGCCCATCCCGTGGCCGATCCCGGCGATCGGGTTTCGCCCACGGACGGATGGTTGAACACACCGCGATTGTGTTCACTGGCGCGGACTGACGGCGTCGAGCAGCAGTTCAACGGGCGTGATTGCGAGTCGGTCGCTCGGCCCGGTGCCAACCGCGCCGGCCCGCTCGACGACCTAACTCATCGGTCACGGCCGCGGCACGTCCCTCGACCGGGGACGGACCGGCGACCGGATACGGCGCTGGGGCGGATGCCAGCCCAGCCCGGCACACCCGCCGGCGGTCGACGTTCCCGTTCGAAGCAGTCCGATCGTCGGCCCCGGTTCCCGGCCGACGGCGTTCGGGGGAAGATTGATTGTCCGCCGTTGGCGCCCTCTATACGAATGAGCGACAACAGCGCGACGCTTATGGACTCGACCGCCGACGTACCGTCGACGATCCCCGATCGTCCGACCACCGCGGACATCTTTCGCGCTCGCCAGACGATCCGCGAGCACGTTCCGAAGACGCCGCTGGTCTACAGCGACTTCCTCTCCGCGGAACTCGACGCGGACGTCTACCTCAAGCGGGACGACACCCTGCCCACGGGGGCGTTCAAACTCCGCGGCGGACTGGTGCTCGCCGCCCACCTCGCCCGACGGGAATCCGTCTCGAAGCTGATCACGGCGAGTACGGGCAACCACGGTCAGTCGATCTCCTACGCCGGGCGGGAGCTCGGCGTCCCCGTCGAAATCGTCGTCCCGAACGAGGCAAACGAGTCGAAAGTGCGCGCGATGGAGGCCCTCGGGGCGACGGTCCGCCACCACGGCGACTCGATGGACGAGGCGTTCGCGTGGGCGAACCGGCGGGCGGACGAGGAGGGGTTTCGGTTCGTCCACCCGGCGAACGAGACCCAGATCGTCGCCGGCGTGGCGACCGCCGGGCTCGAAGTCGTCGAGGAGCTGCCGGACGTCGACGTCGTCTTCTCGCCCGTCGGGAGCGGGAGCTACGCCTCGGGGTACTGCCTGACGGCCGGCGAACTCGCCGGCGCTGACGTGATCGGCGTCCAGAGCGAGGGCGCCGACGCCGCCTACCGCGCCTGGCACGACGGTGGCATGGACCCGATCGACGACGTGACGACGTTCGCCGAGGGGATCGCCGTCGGCACGCCGTTCGAACTGACCATGTCCGTGCTGCGGGACCACCTGACGGATCTCGTCCGCGTCTCCGACGCCGACCTCCGCGACGCCGTCCGGCGACTCGTGTGTGACGAACACGTCTTGGCGGAGGCGGCGGGCGCGGCGAGCGTCGCCGGCGCCTACGCCCGCCGCGACCGGCTCGCGGACCGGACGGTCGTGCTCCCGATCAGCGGCCGGAACCTCTCGGCGTCGAAACTCGCGTCGATCCTCGCCGAGTGAGCGTCGTCACCGGTCGTCGCTCCAGACTGCATCTGTCCTTCCGTTGACCGTCTTCCAGTTTCCCGGCCGGAACGGATCGATCACCGCCGGGCCCGATCGCACGCAACGCTTCGATCACCGGTCGGTCCGACTGGCCACCGCTCAGGCGAGCCGTTCCGGTTCGATCCGATCCGCCGGCGGCCGGTCGAATCGATCCGGACCGAGGCGATCGAGGTCGATCGCGTCGGTCGATCCGTCGACGATTCGCTCGGCGAACGCGCGGCCGATCGTCGGCGCGAGCATGACGCCGAGGCCGTTGAAGCCCGACGCGAGCACGAACCCGTCGATCTCGGTCGGCCCCAGGATCGGGTGGCCGTCCGGCGTGTGGGTCTGGACGCCGGTCCAGCCGTTGACCACGCCCACGTCCTCCACGGCGGGGACGAGTTCGCTCACCTTCGAGAGCGCGTCGAACTGGTAGTCGAGGTCGACGCCGCTGCCCTGGACCGCCGTCGGATCGTCGACGTCCTCGACGTCCCCGTCGAGGTCGCAACACAGCATCGACCCGTTGGCCTCGGTTCGAAAGTAACACCGACTGTCGCGATCGATGACCAGCGGGCTCGCCGCGTCCGTCACCGACTCCGTGACCGCGATCCGGCGCGCCGAGCGCGTGATCGGCAGGTCGAGTCCCACCGACGCGGCCAGTTCGACGCCCCACGGCCCCGCCGCGTTGATCACGTACTCGGCCTCGACCGTCCCCCGGCTCGTGGTGACCGACGTCACCGAGCCGTCGTCGACGGTCACCGACTCCACCGGCGTCCCCGTCTCGATGGTCGCCCCGCGCTCGCGGGCGGCGGTGGCGAATCCCTGCGTGGCGGTGTACGGATCGAGGTGGAGGCACTCCGGGGCGAAGAAGCCGCCCTCGACCGCCTCGGGGTCGATCGGCGGGAACCGCTCGGCGACCGCGTCGGCGTCGATCAGTCGGGTCTCCACGTCGTGCGTTCGAAGCTGATCCCGGCGGTCGGCCCACTCCCGTCGCTCCGCCTCGTCGTGCACGAGATAGAGGTAGCCCGTCTCCGCCACGTCGAGTTCGACGCCCGTCTCCTCGCCGAACCGCCGGTAGAACGCGAGGTTGCGCGTGCCGGCCGCGATCTGCATCGGGTGCGAGAAGACGTTCCGGACGCCGCCCGCCGCTTTGCTCGTGGTGCCGCTCCCGAGCTGGTCCCGCTCGAAGAGGGCGACGTCGATCGCGTCGCGATCGGCGAGGTGGTACGCGATGCTCGTCCCGACGACGCCGCCACCGACGATCGCCACGTCAACGTCCGAAGGCATTGCCACGCAGTCTCTAATCCACCGCATTAAGGGTTCGGAGTCGGGCCGCGCCGACGCGCTCGGTGCCGGCCGGGACCGCAGTCGGCCGTCACCGCCGCCACCGTCGCGATCGCGGGCTCGGCCGACACGAACTTTTAAGACTCCCTGCTCACATTCTCGGCCGCATGGTTATCATCGCCGCGGTCTCCGGGACCCGAGAGGTAGATCCCGTCGTGGAAACGGCCTACGACCTCGCGGAGACGTACGACGAGGACCTCCACGTCCTCCACGTGATTCCCGACGAGGAGTTCCAGGAGCGCCAGTCCGGCGGCGGATCCGACGACAACCCGTCGTACTACCTCGACAACGCCATCACCGACGCCGAGGAGCTCGCGGCGGACGTCGTCGAGGCGACGCTCGGCGACTACGACGAGGCGCGCGTGACGCCGACCGGCGAGGTCGGCGACCCGACCGAGATGGTCCTCGCGCTCGCCGACGACCACGACGCCCGCTTCATCGTCATCGGTGGCCGGAAGCGGACCCCCGTCGGGAAGGCGCTGTTCGGAAGCACCACCCAATCGCTCCTGCTGCACGCCGACCGACCGGTGGTGACGGTCATGCGCGGGGAGTGAGCGGGCGACCGACGATTCGACCGAACGGACCATCCGTCGACCGGTCCGTCGAAGGACGCGACGATCGAACGGACGCTACTATTTTACCGACCGGGGCTGAACGCGTGAGCCATGCCACCAACTATCGGTGTGGTCGGGCTCGGGAACATGGGGAAACCGATGGCGGAGAATCTCGTCGACGCGGGGTACGACGTCGTCGTCCACAACCGCTCGCCGGAACCGGTCGAGGCCGTGGAGGCCTACGGCGCGACGGCGGCCGCCTCGCCACGCGCCGTCGCCGACCGGTCGGACGTCGTCGTCACCTGCCTGCCGGACTCGGACGCGCTCGAGGCGGTCGCCCTCGGCGAATCGGGGCTCGTCGACGGGTTCGATTCGGGGACGGTCCTCGTCGACACGTCGACGATCTCGCCCGTGGCGAGCCGGCGCGTCGCGTCGGCGCTGGAGGAGGTCGGCGCCGCGATGCTCGACGCGCCGGTCAGCGGCGGGACGGAGGGCGCCGCGGCGGGGACGCTCTCGATCATGGTCGGCGGCGACGAGGCGGTGTTCGAGACCTGCCGGCCGATCCTCGAGACGCTGGGCGAGACGATTACCTACTGCGGCGGCCCCGGCTCGGGCCAGGTGACCAAGGTGTGCAACCAGATCATCGTCTCGGTGACGATGCAGGGCATCTGCGAGGCGCTGGTGTTCGCGGCGACGGCCGACGCCGATCTCGAGGCCGTCCTCGGCGCCGTCCGCGACGGGACCGCCTCGTGCTGGATGCTCGACAATCGCGCCGCGGACATGATCGCGGGCGAGTTCGACCCCGGGTTCTTCGCCGAGTACCAGTACAAGGACCTGTGCCTGGCGACCGACGCCGGCGACGCCTACGAGGCCCCGATGCCCGCGACGAAGACGGCCCAGGAGCACTTCAAGGCCGCCGTCGCGATGGGCTACGGTCGCGAGGCGAACACGGCGGTCGTCAAGGTGCTCGAGGAACTGGCCGGCGTCACCCTTCGCGACAGCTAAGGGCCGGATCCACACTCGGCTCAGCCCGTCCGGTAGAGGATGACGAGCGCGACGGCGAGACAGGCCAGGAGCGTCAGGTAGGCGATCGAGTAGCCGACGCGACCCGCGAGCACGCCGACCGACGTCGGCCCGAACGCGCCCACGCCCGTGTAGATCGTCTTGAACACGCCGAAGTCGCCGCCGACGTTGCCGGACGGGAAGATGTCGAGCAGGTACGCCTGCATCGCGGACGGGAAGGACATCAACCCGGCTCCGAACACCGCGATCGCGGCGAAGACCGCCGGCGCGCTGCCGGCGACGACCAGCCAGAGCACCCCGACCCCGCAGGCGAAAATCGCGCTGACGGTGACGGACATGCGGGAGAACCGGTCGCTCAGGGTCCCGGAGATCGGCATGAACACGATGCCGACGAACCAGACGAAGGCGAACCCGCCGCTGGCCAGCGCCGGGGAGAACCCCTTGGTCGCCTGGAGGAACGTCGGCAGGAAGCCGATGCCGCCCTGCCAGACGAAGACGACGAGCGAGTACGCGACGACGAGCCGGCGAATGCGCGCCGTTCCGAACACGCGCCGGATCGTCTCGAGGGCGTGTAGTTCGACGCGGCCGAGGCTGACCGGTTCGGAGAGCATGCGGTGGAGACAGAGGAGCGTCACCACCAGGCCGGCCGCGATGGCGACGAACACCGACTGCCAGGTGTCGCCCGTGAGCACGAACGCGACGAGGCCGGCGGCGAGGATCGCTCCCACGTTACCCGCGGCCATGTTCACGCCGATCGCCCACCCCTGATTCGACGGCGCCAGGTCGAAGACGACCACGCGCATCGTGATGAAGTAGAGGCCGGCACCGATTCCGACGCTGACGACCGAGAGGAGCAACGCCGCGTACGTCCGCGCAAATCCGAGCGCGACGAATCCCGCGACCATCAGCCCGATCCCCGCCGCCAGCACCGGCTTGCGCGAGAGCTGATCCGACAGTCGACCGCCCGGGTAGTGCGCGGCGGCGTAGAGCACCGACAGCGCCGTCAGCACGAACCCCGCGGCGCCGGGCGAGACCGAAAACTGCTCGATGATCGTGGGCAGGAGCGGCGGCAGCGCCTGGCGGCCGAGCTGGGTGAGGAACCAGCCGAACGAGAGGACGACGATCAATCGGGTCGATCGATCCCCGAGTCGTCCGATGCGGTCCAGCACGTCCGGACGTACCGAGATGACACGTATATGTATACCGTCTCCCGACCGCCGGCGACCGCGACCGATCCGGGGGCGCCCCGCGAACCGGCGCGGTGTAACGGCGCGCTGGCGACGGCCGCTCGAAACCGGGTTCGCCGAACCGGCGTTCGGCAGCCCCCGCAGTGGTGCGCCGCTTCGATTGCAATCATTAGATATTCGCGGATTATGCTGGTGAAAAGTAATGCTTCCCACTCTAAAATCCACAATCTATTAATGGTCCGCACGTGAGCAACCGGTATGGCAGCAACAGCCGATGAGAGTGAAGACACGGAGACGGACCCCCTCAGCGTCGCGGTGCTCGGTGCGGGGAGCCAGGGACACGCCTTCGCCGGGTTCCTCGGCCTGCAGGGATGTGACGTTTCGATCGTCGGGCGCAGCGGCGACAAGGTCGACGAGATCGCCGACGCGGGCGGGATCGAGGTCGAGGGATCCGCGACCGGCTTCGCCGAGATCGACCCCGACGCGGCGACGACGAGCGTGGCCGAGGGAATCGCCGGCCGAGACGTCATCTTCCTCGTCGTCCCGGCCTACGGTCACGAACACTTCGCGCACGAACTCACCGACGCCGTCGAGGACGGCCAGACGATCGTCGTCGGAACCGACAACTTCGGTAGCCTCCGGATGCGCCAGATCTTCGAGGAAGCCGGCGTGACGGCCGACGTCACCATCGCCGGCGCCTCGATCTCGCCGTTCCCCGGCCGGAGCCACGACCCGGCGACGGTCGACATTCACGGCGTGAAGGCGAACGTCCCGATCGCGGCGGTGCCCGCCACCGAGACCGACCGCGTCGCCGACCAGCTCAATTCGGCGTTCAATCCGGACGTGCAGTTCAACCCGGCGCGGGACATCTTCGAGGTCAACCTGACCAACCTCAACGTCCCGATGCACACGACGATCTCGCTGTTCAACCTCACCCACATCGATCGCGGCGACGAATACCGCTTCTACGGCGACGGCCTCACGCCCGCCGTCGAACGCCTGATCACGTCGCTCGACGGCGAGCGCCTGGCGCTGGGCGACGGACTCGACCTCGACATCCCGTCGCTCCCGGACCTCGTCGACGACATGTACGAGGTGTGCGAGGGCGAGACGATCATGGAGCTGCTCGGCGAGAGCCCGATTCACAAGTCCGGACTCGGCCCGACGAGCCTCGAATTCCGGTACATCACGGAGGACGTCCCCTACGGGCTCGTCCCGATGGCGTCGATCTGTGACGAACTCGGGATCGCGTGTCCGACGCTCGATTCGATGATCCACCTGCTGTCGGTCGCGACGGGCACCGACTTCGAGGCGGAGGGCCTGACGGCCGAGGAACTCGGCCTCGACGGGCTCTCCAGCGAGGAGATGCAGGCGCTCGTCGGCGGCGAATAACCGGCCTCCGCGTTCTCTTTCTGCATTCGGTGGGTGACAGCGCGCGTAGCGCAGCGGTCGACGAACGGTCCGGACGCGGCCCCGCTGGCGCCGGAAGCGGCCAGTCGCCGATCGGAGAACGGGCGACCGTCGCGGACCGCGCGGCCGACCTGGCGCGCACGATCGAACGCGCGCACGCTGGCGTGCCAGGAGCGCGAGCCCTGCCGGTTGAGCGGATCAACGCCTGGCGTTATAACGCGACGAACACTCGTCACTCACTCGGTCGGTTCTACGCCCGGGCGCAGTTGCCCGTTACGTTGCCGTCAAAATTCCGTCGCCAGCGACACGCGTCGCTCCGTCGGTGGGCTCTCCCGCGGTACGTCGTCAGTTAGTCGTCGTCTTCGCGAAGCTGGAACTCCTTGCGCTCGTAGACGTCACCGTCCGCGTCCTCGTCGTAGACGTAGCCGTAGGACTTGTAGCTATCGTCGGGGTAGACGTGGAGCGACCGGCTGCGAACCGGACTGTACACCGCGTGGATCTCGTTCTCCCGGGGGTCGACGACGGCGGACTCGCCGGGTTCGGTGACCGTGGTCCCGAGCACCTCGAAGGTGTATTCGTTCTCCCCGACCTGAGTCGGTTCGAGGTCCGAGAGCGCGAGGTGTCCCTCGACGAGGACCTCGAAACAGGGACGCCCGTGGTGTTCGTGTGGCATCAGCGCGTACTCCGGCGGCCACTCCATGTACCGGATCACGTGCCGTCCGGGGTCGCCGATGACCTTCTTCCGGGTGTACTCGCCGGGTTCGGCGTGTTCGGTTTCGAGTCCGTCCAGGAAGCCGGGTCGCTCGATGGCGTCTTCGAGCAGCGCCGGGCCCTCCTCGACGAAGACGTCGTCGCCCTGTTCGAGGAGCTCTCCTAGTTCTTCGTATACTTCTCTGACGTGTTCGTTAGCACTACCGGTCTCTTGCTGACTCATCTCGACTGGAATGGCTCGGCGGAGAATATTAAAACTATTGTCCCCGGGTGCCGATCGCCGCTTCGACGGACGAGCCAACTGGAAGCTTTATAGTCGTGGTGGGCAAGACCTCGGGTGATGAGTGTCGCACGGAGAGCGATCGCACAGTTACTGCCCGGCGTGCGGGCCGTCCGTCGGGAGCTGGGCCGCCAATGGCTCGAACTCGACAGAGGCTGGAAAGCGACCGTCCTGAGCGTGACCCTGCTCGTCACGATCATCTACGCCCCGATTTGACCGATGGACGACAGATCGCGCCGGTCGATCGGCTTCGCTCTCGGCTTCCTCACCCTGGTCGCCATCGCGGCGGTCGCGCACGCGCTGGCGGTCTCCGTCGGCGGGAGCGCGCTGTTGCTCTCCGTCGCCATCGGATTCGTCATCGCGAACACGGTCGGCGTTCCGGCCGTCATCCGGCGCGGCGTCGGTTTGCACAAGCTGTTCCTGGAGGTCGGGATCGTCCTCCTCGGCGTTCGCCTCTCGCTGTCGGACGTCGCGTCGACCGGGGTCTTCGTCGTCGTCCTCGCCGTCGGCGTCATCGTCCTCGGACTGGTGCTGGTCGAACTCCTCTCGCGGACCGTCTTCGGCATCGACCGCAAGACCGGAACGCTGCTCGCGGCCGGCTCGAGCATCTGCGGGGTCTCGGCGGCCGTCGCGGTCGCCGGCAGCATCGACGCCCACGAGCGCCAGCTGGCCTACGCCGTCGCGACGATCCTCGTCTTCGACGGCCTCACCTTGCTGACGTACCCGTTCGTCGGTCAAGTTCTCGCGCTCACGCCCAAGGAGTTCGGGCTCTGGGCGGGGAGCACGATGTTCAGTACGGGCCCGGTGACCGCGGCCGGCTTCGCCCACTCGGCCGACGCCGGGCAGTGGGCGACGGTCACCAAACTGGTTCGGAACGCCTTCATCGGGATCGCCGCGATCGCGTACTCGTTCGTGTACGCCCGGAAACGGGCCGGTGGTGGGGCCTCGCTGCGCGGCCTCTGGGAGCAGTTCCCGAAGTTCCTCGTCGGCTTCGTCCTCGTCGCCGCGGTGGCCAACGCGGGGCTGCTCGGCCCCTCACAGATCGAGGCGACGAACGCGCTGACGGACGGCCTGTTCCTCCTCGCGTTCGCGGGGCTCGGAACCGACATCCAGCTCGCCGACATGCGCGATACCGGCATCCGACCGATTCTGGTCGTCCTCACGCACCTGATCCTGATCAGCGTCCTGGTCCTGACGGTCGTGACCACGCTTCTCTGAAGTCGTCGCGTCGACGGGGGAGTCGAACCGGCGTGACGAGACGCGCCGGGCGCGACGATTCACACGAGCGAATCGAGACGCGACGATACGAGCGAACCGATACGCTACGACCGCGAATTCGCGTACGTGAGGCGCAACTCGATCTCGTTGGTCGCCCCGAGGAGGTAGTTGGGGACCTCCTCGCGGAACCGCTCTCCTCTGAGGCGGTTCTCCGGCGCTCCGATGCCGATGGCGCCGACGGCCCGGTCGTTCGCACGGATCGGCGCCCCGATGCCGCGAACGCCCTCGATCTCCTCGTTCTCGTTGAACGCGTAGCCCCGCTCTCTGATCGCGTCGAGCTCCGCGAACAGGTCGTCGACGTCGGTGATCGTGTTCGACGTGCGGCGGGGGAGGCCGCGCCGTTCGACGATCTCCTCGACGCGCTCGCGCGGCAGGTAGGCGAGCAACGCCTTGCCGGCCGCGAGGTAGTGCAGGTGCGAGCGCTCGCCGATCGTACTCTGGACCTGGAGGGCGTTTTCGCCCATCGCCTTGTCGAGATAGACCGCCCAGCCGTGTTCCTCGACGATGAGCCACACCGCCTCGCCGGTCTCGGTGGCGAGTTTCGTCAGCTGCGAGGCGGCGGCGTGGGAGAGTTCCATCTGATCCCGCACGTGGACCCCGAGTTCGAGAAACTGGAGACTCAATCGGTACTCGGTTCCCTCCTTGACCACGAACTCCTGTTCCTCGAGCGCCGAGACGTGGGCGTGTGCGGTACTCTTCGCGACGTCGAGCTGGTCGGCGAGTTCGGTCACCGTCGCTCCCTCAAGGTCGCGAAGCGATTCGATGACCTCGAACACCGTTCCGGTCGTCTGGATCGTGCGCCGTTTCGAACCGTTTTCGCTCATACAGGGGTATTGCGGCCGTCTATGATAACTCTGGCCGTTGTATCCGCCACGGGGTCTCGGGAATGATCGACCTTCCGTTCGACGTTATCGAACGAACCGGGACGAATCGAGATGGACCCTTTCGCCGGGGAGGGTAGGTCGGATCGAAGAGATGGGGTGCCACATTCGAAATGCCTCACTCGCGCGCGTACGAACTACACCGTTCGGAGCCGTCACGCACCCCCGTCAACGCGATTCCGGTCGACCGCTAACCGTGTGGAGCGCACCGTCGGAATCGTGACGATGCCGTCGACCGCAGCCGACCCGGATCAGATCTCGACGCGAGTTTCGACGACGTGATCCGGACACGACGTGGTACGATCCGTCTACGCGCCGCGGACGAGTACTGTTTCGCTCCGTGGACCCCGTCAACCCGGCCGTGGCGGTCGACCGACCGAGCGAGTTCCCGGTGTTCGATGTTATCGAACAGCTGCCCACTCGACGGGAAATCCGGTGGAACGACTGCCGGGCTGGCGTCGGTACGTTCGTCCGTCTCCCGAAAACTGCCGCTGCGAGCCCGATCCGTCGGTTCGGTCACCGCAATCTCCGCTCGTACCCTCCCGACGGCTCGTGCCATCCGCTGGTCGGTTCGGACGAACGCCCGTTTTCCTCAGCGAAAACCCGTTACAGACATACGTTTGTAAGAAAGGTGGACCCGATCGCCCGCCCTACCCGGCTCGCTCACTCGCGATGGCGATCGAACCCGTATGCGCGGGTTTTCTTTCGACGACCGTCACGATACCCGCCACGAATATCGTTCGTTACTATCGAACGAGGGGTGCTGGTGGCGGCGCGACGTATTCGGCGGTGACCGGTCGCAGTCCGGCTAAGGGACCCGCGCGACCTCGACTGGTGGATGACCGGTGCAGCTACCGGGCGCGAATCGTCGACCGGGCGTCCAGTTTCGCAGATAGTATTGTACTAAAACCACAAGATCATTGCGAATATTTGCTTGACACGATCTCCCAGCCGGCGCCACGTCATTCTAACAATCCGCCCTCTGGCCCTCACACTCGAAATAATGACGTTTTAGTGTTCGTGTACCGTCCTGCGCCAATACGCGTTATAGAACGACATTATTTGATTATTTTTCCCTTATCGGAGGATAATGAATCTATTTCGTATTATCATCGTTTTACCGTTGGATATGATGGTACTCTCCGGATAACGTGAATTGAATGTTCCATATCGGATCTATATTGTATTATTATAACAATACTAAACCGGTACAGAGCGCCCGATCCAGTCGAGGGCGAACTGTTCCGCGCCATCGGTCGAGAGCGGTTCTCAGGGACTCCCCTTCCGCGTGTTTCACGTCGGACGGATTCAGCGGCTGTCGCGCAGATCGCCGTCCTCGACCCGGGAGCCGATACACTGATGGTTCGGACGCGTTTCCCTCCGGTCGATGCTCGTCGATCTCTCGATGCCGCTGACGGAGGACCTGCCGGTCTTTCCCGGCTACCCGTCCTTCGAGGCGACCAAGATTCGCTCCCACGAGGAAGACGGAGCGGTATCACACGCGCTCTCGCTCACCACTCACCTGGGGACCCACGTCGACGCACCCGCCCACTTCGTTCCGGGCGGCGCGACCGTCGACGACCTCCCGCTCGAAACGCTGACGGGCGCCGCCCGCGTCGTCGACCTTCGGTCCCACGCCGGCGAGACGATCACCGCCGACGTCCTCGCTGCCGAGGCGGGCTCGATCGACGAACCCATCGCGCTCTTGCTCACGGGCGACGTCGACGACTCCTTCGAGGCGGCCGACTTCTTCGAAACGGCGGCGGTCCTCGACGAGAGCGGCGCCGAGTGGCTCCTCGAACAGTCCGTCTCGGCCGTCGGGAACGACTTTCTCACCGAGTCCATCTCCGTCGACGAGCGACCGGTGCACCACGCCCTCCTGGGCGCCGGGGTGCCGATCGTCGAGTACCTGTGCAACGTCGACGATATCGTGACGGCCGACGTCGTCGAGTTCTCGTGTCTGCCGCTGTCGCTCCCGTCGCTCGAGGCGGCTCCGGCGCGCGCCGTCGCTCGCGTCGACGAGTGACGCGACTCGCTGCGCGCGCCGGCGGTGAACCCCGGCGATGCCCGCTGTCTCTGGCCGGGCCGGCGCGGCCCGATACCGTCAGTCGGCGACGGCTTTCAGTCGCGTTCGCGGGAAGAGGTACACCTGCAACTCCGGAGGAACCGGGCCGTTTCGCCGAACCGTCGCGTGGGGGAACACCGCCGCGACGACCGGTTCGTCGGGGTCGTAGCGCTCGTTGGTCTCGTAGGCGGCGACGGTCTCGCCCGTCGAGCTGATTCTGGTCGCGTCGGCCCGCCGATCGGAGACGTCGACGACGGTCACGGTCGCCCCAGACTCGCGATCCCGCGCCCGGTCGCCGGGCGAGAGGGCGTGGGCCTCGCAGTAGACCGGCGCCTCGATCGGGTCGTCGACGAAGACGGTCTCGCCGCAGTCGGTACACGTCGCGGCCAGTTTGCCGGGTGGCGGCGCGCGTCCCTCGGTGATCTCGATCGCGACGCGGCGGACGTGCTTGCAGCGAGCGCCCCGGAAGAGGTGGTCGGGGCAGCTGCATCGCCCGCTCGTCGCGTCGACGAGGTAGGTTTCGTCGCTCTCGGCTTCGACCTCGTAGAGGCCGTCGCCCAGCGCGAGGACGGACATCGATTCGGTCCGCGCCCGACGCGACCGCTCGTCGAGGCGAGCCGTGTCGGGAACGGGCAGCGACGTTTTCGGAGAGGCTGTCTGTGACATGATTTCGAAGACGCTGGTGGGTTTCGGTGGCGTCTCGTGGCGGTGAGGTGGTGGGCTGGCCGTACGTCTCGGTACGAGTGAACTGAGGAACCCGACGGCGATAAACGGTCGCCTGCGTGCGCAAGCGGCCGATCGAGCGCCCGACCGCTCGCCGATTCGGCCCCCGCAACAACCGTCCCCGACCTTCGACACGCTTTTGTCCGGACCGACGAATTCGATCGTATGTTCGACCGCGAGAGCCTCATCGAAATGGCGGCGGCCGTCGTGTGCGTCCTCGTCATCCTCGGCGGACTGCTGTTCGTCGGCTCCACCTACGGGGACGGCCAGTTCCTCGGCGAGGAAGGTGCAACGATGCTCATCGCCGTGATCGTCGCCTCGATTCTGTTCGCGACGATGGTCGGCGTCGCCCTGGCCTACACCGTCTCGGAACCCGAGAACGGCGCGTCGGCCTGAGACGCGTCCCACCGCCCACGAAGCTGCGAAAGAGGAAGCGTCCGCCGGCTCTCTCTCTCTCTCTCTCTCTCTCTCTCTCTCTCTCTCTCTCGAGTCACTCCGCTTCGGCGGTCGTCTCGCGCCAGTCCTCGAGATCGTCCTCGTCGGCGTCGTCGAGGCGCTGCTCGTAGTAGGCCATCGGGTGCGGAATGCGTTCGCAGAGGTCGTCCATGTTGACGCAGTCGCCGTACGATTGCATCGTCGCACACGAGGGCGGCGAGTACTCCGTCGGCGAGGTGTCGCCGCGGATGTGGTCGGTCTGGTAGCGCGTCATCTCCTCGCCGAACGCGGAGTTGACCCGGTAGAGTTCGACGATCTCGTCGGTCGACATGCCGATCGAGGTCAGAAAGGCCGTGATGGCGAACCGCGAGTGGTGCGGGAGGTGCTCGCCCTTCTGGATGTCGTCGAGCAGAGCCTGCATGCAGGGCGGAAAGAGCTCCGGCACAACCGTGTCGATCTCGCGGACGAGTTCGAGTTCGGCCACCAGTTCTTGCAGCCGGACCACCTCGTCTTCGAGCGCCTCCGCGATCGGCTCGGGCACGTCGAACGGGAGGCCGGCTTCCACCCGGTCGGTGACCGCCTCGCGGAGCAGCGCGCGCAGTTCGGTCTCCGACACCGGTACCGCGCCATCCGCCAGTTCGCGGTTGACCAGTCGCCACTCGTCGCCCCAGCAGTCGGCGGCGAGTGGAAGGTACGCACCCACCTCCAGCAGGTACGTCGGCTCGCCGGTCGCCCGTCCGGCCGTCGCCGCGCCGGGGGCGAACCCGTCGCCGGCACCCTCGGCGCTCCCCTCGTCGAGTGCCGGGGGTGCCTCGCGGATTGAGCCCGCGAGGCCGAACTCCGCGAGCAAGTCGCTGCGGTCGATGCCCGCCGACTCGACGCTCTTGAGTTCCGTCGTGTCCTCGAAATCCGCGGTGAAGCGCTGGTGGGCGGTCGCGCCCTCCGCGCGTGCGTACCGGCGGACCAGGACGCGCTCGTCGACGAGCGAGACGAGGACGCGCGCGACCGGGTACGAGAGGAGTTCGACCCGGGCGTCGGGGACGCCCTCACCGACGTCGCCCTCTTCCAGGGCTCGCTCGACGCGCGAGCGGGCCCGTTCGACGACTGCCGGCTCCGACTCGACGACCGCCGCCAGGTCCACCGCCTCCGCGGCGACGGCTTCCCGTGCGTCGTCGAGGAACGGATACCGTGCGTAACGCGGATCCATCGCTAGCGTTGAATGTGCGCGACGATGGATAAACACGATGGTTGAATCGTTCACGAGTCGTGAGTGTGTCTGGATGCGGGCGACCCACGGCGGTGCGTCTCGTTCACGCCCGTCCCGGCGTCGCTGCGCGTGGCAACACGCGGCGATGGCGTCGCGACGCGGCGCGTGGCGGTGTCTTGATGGATCCGCGCGACGAATCGTGAGACATGCCCCACACTAGCCGCGACGGCGTCACCCTGCGCTACGAGGCGGATCGGACCGACGATCCCGCGGGGGTCGTCGTCTTCCTGCAGGGACTCGGGCTCGGCCGGTGGGCCTGGCGCTGGCAGCGCGAGGCGCTTCGCGACCGGTACGACGTACTCGCGCCGGACACGCGCGGCGCCGGCGTGGCGGACGTGCGCACCGACGGCGGCGTCCGGGTGGCAGCCACTCGCGTGACTCGATCGGACGACGGACTCGGCCCCCTCGTCCCGCGACTACCGGGCCGGATCCGCCGGCCGGTTCTGGCCCGCCGAGCCGCCTACTCCGTCGCCGGGCTGGCGGCGGATCTGGAGGCCGTTCTCGCGGACGTCGGCGAGCGCTCGGTCCACCTCGTCGGCCAGGGCCTCGGCGCCGCCGTCGCGATCGAACACGCCCGGGCCTACCGGCGGGCGGAATCGCTCGCCCTCGTCGGCGCTCACGCTGGCGGTGCAGCGTTCGACCTGCCGGCGGAGATCCGCGAGACAATCCTCGATCCCGACGGGTCGACCGAGCGGTTGCGCGTTCGCAATCGATTGCGCCCGTACTTCTCGCAACCGTTCCTCGCCCGACACCCACGCCTGGTTGACGAGGTGATCGACTGGCAGGCGATGCAGGGACCGAGCCAGGCCGCCCTCGAGGCGGGCGTGGTCGCGTGGGAACGCTTCGACGCGACCGACTGGCTCGACCGCGTCGACGTGCCAACCCTCGTCGTCCACGGCGACGCGGACCGACTCGTTCCGGTCGACGCGGCGTGGGAACTGGCCGACCGGCTCCCGAACGCCGAGTGCGAGGTCGTGGACGAGGCCGGGCACCTGGTCGGGGTCGAAGCCGATCGAGTGGTGAACGATCGACTGCGCGACTTCCTCAGTTTTCGATAACGCGTCTCCGTTCGAAACCGCGTGGCGGGACGGGTGATCAGTTCACGATTCGCCGACCCGCGAGCGCGAGCGTGGCGATCAGCGCGGCGATGGCACCGAAGCCGGGGATCGAATCGTCGTCCCCGCCATCCGCGCCGTCCGTGCCGTCTTCACCGTCCTCGCCGTCGTCCGTACCGTCTTCACCGTCCTCGCCGTCGCCGGACGGCTCCTCGACGGTGACGGTGCCGGCGGTGGTGCCGCCGACGCTGACCTCATAGGTACCGGCTTCCTCGAAGGTGTGCTCGAAGCTGACGGCCGTGGTCGCGCCACCTTTGAGCGTCACCTCCTCGCTGGCGACCGCCTCGCCGTCGATGGCGAGCGAGACAGTCGCCGTCCCCTCGGCCTCACCGAGGTTCTCGATGGTCCCCTCCGCGGTGACCGACGCACCGACCGCGACGGTCGAATCGCTGAGCGTCGCCGCCGTCACCTGCAGGTTCGGCTCACTCGGGTCCGACGGCGCGGGCGGGAGCGACGGCCCCGGTGCGGAGCCGGCGTCCTCGTCGACCGTGATCGTGGTCGTCGCCGAGCCGAAGTCGATCAGATCGACCGTCGCCTCGTACTCGCCCTCGTCGTCCAGCCGGACGGCGAATGGAATCGTCGTGGTTTCCCCGGGTGCCAGCCCCTCGATGGTCCGTTTGCCGACGACGTCGCCGTCGAAGTCCCCGCCGTCGAGGCTGAACTCGACGGTCGTAGGCGTGGTCACCTCGCCGGTGTTCTCGACGACCGCGGCGACGGTCGCCGAGTCGTTGGGCTGGATCTCGGTCGTCGATTCCTCATCGTCGATCGAGACCTGGTAGGAGCGCTCGCCGATGTCGGAGCCAGAGAGCGTCACCTCCTGGAGATCGCTGGAGGCCCACGTGACCGCCGGTTCGGCGTCGACCGTCTGGCCGTTGACGCGGAAGGTGACGGGCTCGCTGGCGTCTTCGGAGTCGCCGGGAACCTCGAGTTTCTCCTCGCCGATGGCGGGGCGGCCGAACTGGCCGTCGGCACCGACGCTGATCGAGCCGCGCTTTTCCCCGCCGACGTAGGCGGTCACGAGCGTCCCTTCGGGCGCCGGTTCGCCGTCGATGAGTACCTCGCCATAGTACGCGGCAGGAAGGGCGGGTGGTTCGTCATCCTGCGCGAGTGCCGGTGCCGCGATGGCTCCCGCACCCGCGGCCGACAGGAGGACGATGAGGGCGAGGCTCGTCGCGAGCAGCCGCCCCGATCTGCCCCGGCGTCGTATCATGTGCTGTGTCATAGGTACATAGAGAGATGGATAGCGTCTGTTAGCCGTCAGCTGCTTCCAGGCTCACGGTATCGGTTGGTGTGAGTGTCGGGATGTACCGTTCCGCCACTCCGGTCGACGAGCCGGCTACGTTCGTGCTCGCCTCGCCGATCGTGATGTTCTGCACCGGGGCGATCACGTCGGGCGTGGCGACCGTGAGGCTCTGGTCGCCCGTCGGGTGGAACGACCGGATCGTCTCCTCGAACGTGATCGTGACGGTCTCACCGCTTTCGACCGTCGCGGTGGTGGCGTTGACGATGAACGTCTCGTTGTCCGCCATGATGTCGGCGGCCGGGTCGGTCACGTTCTCCCCGATCCGGAGCTGGAACTCCGCATCTTCGGCGGTCTCGACGCCGAGATTCGTCACGTTGACGTCGATGCTGAACTGTTCGCTGATGTTCAGGGTCCCCGGGGCCGTGAAGCTCTCGTTGGTGAGGTAGGTCGTCTCTTCGGGAGTGAGTGAGACGCCCGTATCGCCCGCCGACGCCGACGTGTTGTCCGTCGCGTACGCGACGCCGTCGGGCGTGACGACGGTGTGGTCGGTCCCGGTCGGGACGTCTTCGATCGTGAACTCGCCGTCGGAATCGGTGTAGGTGGCGAGTCCGGTCCCCTTGAGGCCGACGGTCGCGGCCTCGACCGGCTCACCGCTGTGTTCGCCGACGACCGTCCCTTCGATCGTCGTGGTCGAGACGTTCAGCAAGTCGTTCGCCTCCGAGAGCGTCACGCCGTCGTAGGCGTAGGCCGGGACGCTCCCGTTCTGATTCGCGTAGACGAAGTAGCCCGAGAACGGGTTCACGGTGGCGTTCTCGACGCTATCGCCGGGCAGGCTGATCGCGGATCGGTCGAGGTCCTCGCCGTGGACCATGCCGCTTTCGGGGTCGGCGAAGACGTCGAGGACGGCCGACGGGTCGGCCGAGCCGTCGAAGACATCGCCGACGTGGGCCTGCTGGGACGGCGCGATGAAGTTCCAGCCTTCGCTCAGGTGACCCACGCCGGGCGTGGGCGTCTCGACGTCGCCAGCCGGGCCTTCGAAGTAGACCTGTGCGACCGAGTCGTTCTCGGTCACGACGACGACGGCGTCGAGCGGCTCGAGTTCGTCGTCGGCGCTCGCCTGCGTCCACTCGTCCGCTGTCGCGTCGAACGCCCAGACGACGCCGTTGGTGTCGTCCGGGAGCATGTCACCGACCGTCATGTCGGAGACGCCCGGGACGCCGATCGCCGTCGGTTCGTTCGCGTTGACGTGGAACGCGTACTCGGTACTCGCCGCCAGCTCGGCGTCGAGTTGCTGGATGGAGCCGTCAGCCGTCGAGGCTTCGGTGATCTCTTTGGTCCCGTACTGCGGATGGTCGACCACCATCAACCACTCCGTCGGCGATCTGTCGCCGACGTCGATCGCGTACTGGCCGTTCTCGTCCGTCGTCACCTGGCCCACCGTTTCGCCCGTGGTGAAATCGACGAGCCGAACCTGCGCGGCTTCGACTGGATCGCCGTCGGCGTCGGTGATCGTGCCGGCGACAGGGCCGGCGCCGCGGATCAGGAGCGGTGCGGTCTCGATGGTCATCAGCCCACCGCTCATGTTGTACAGCGCAATCCCCTGTTGGGCCTGGCCGGCGCCGAGAAGGCCGCCCGCACCACTTATCGGATAGGTCCCCTCGTAGCTCTGGCCCCCTTCGAGCGTGATCGTTTCGAGCTGGGCTGAGCCCCCGGTCTCCGCGTTCGCGACCTGCAGGACGGCGGTGAACTGGGCCGTCTCGTCACCGTGGTTGGTGACGGTCATCGTCGGCGAGATGGTTCCGTCGAGGTCGATCGCGTCCTGGAACTGGACGTCGAGCGAGACGTTCGCCTCGCTCGCCTCGCCGAGCGTCTCGGTCGGCCCAGTGGTCACAGATATCGGATCTCCAACGCCGGCAAACGTATGGTTCAGCCCGACCGGCGGACCGGAATCGGTCACCGCCCCAACCTCGACCTCGACGCCGAGGCTTCCGTTGAAGGTGGTGACGTTCTCGTTGCCCGCGACGTCGACCGTCTGGCCGAGTCCCACGTCGGTCGCGATGACGGATGGGTTCGATGCCTCCGTCGTGTTCCAGACGGTCACGTTCTCAATCAGTACTGGATCGACGCTGTCTGCGGTCAGGTTGACGCTGTACTCCTGTAGATTCGCCACCCGCGTATCGACCATGAACGAACTGTTCGACCCGACGACGTCGGGCTGGTCGGTCGTGACCTCGGCCCCGACGGTGTCCTCGAGCGTGAGCGTCAGGTCAGTGTCGCTCGTGATCTCGGTCATCGTGACGTTCATCCCGTAGCCGAACGTCGTCGAGGCGAAGCCGTACTCGCCATCGGCGAACGTCTCGACGACTTGCCCGTTACCGTCGGTGAAAGCAACCATCCCGTTGCCCGTCTCGTTGTTGACCATCTCGACCGGGAGGTCGGGCATCGGGGTGCCGGAGGCGTCCTCGACGGTCACCGTCACCGCGTTCCCGCTGTTACTCACGTTCGCGACCGCCGCCTGGGCGTCGATGATGCCGTGACCGTAGCGACTGTCCTGGTCGCCGATCGACGTCGCGGCGTCCGTCGCGTACTGCGACGGCGGCTTCATCGCCTCGGCCTCCAGCGTCTCCTTGATCTCCGAGACCGTGAGGTCCGGGTTCGCCGCGCGCATCAGGGCGACCGTCCCCGAGACGTGCGGTGCGGCCATGCTCGTCCCGGAGTAGGCGTCGCTGTAGCCGCCGCCCGGCACGGAACTGTAGACGTCGACGCCCGGCGCGGCGACGTCTGGAACGATGTACTCGTCCGGCCACTCGGCCGGCGCACGGTAGCCGTACGCCGTGGCTTTCTCGACCTTCTCGCCGCTTGAGAAGGTCGCGATCCCATAGTTCGAGTTCGACGCCCCGACCGAGAACGACGTGTAGTCGTTGCCGGGCGTCCCGGTCGACCCCTCGCCCGAGTTGCCGGCGGAGGCGACGACGATCGAGCCCATCGAGTGAGCGGTGTCGATCGCGTCGATGAACACGGTCGAGTACGTCGTTGCACCCAGGCTCATCGAAATAACGTCGACATCCTCGCTCGCCGCCCACTGCATCCCGGCGAGGATCTGGGCGAAGCTCCCCGACCCGCCGGGGATCACGGCACCGGCGTACAATTCCGCGTCAGGGGCCACCCCGATGTGGGTGGCGTTTTCCGCGCCGCCGAGGACCGTCCCGGCCACGTGGGTCCCGTGGCCGCTCGAATCGGACGGCGGCTCGCCGGTTATCATGCCGCTCTCGTTGAAGTGCGCCCAGTTTGTCTCCGCATCGAAATCGGCGAACTCGGGGTGATCCGCGTCCAGCCCGGTGTCGAGCACCGCGACGGACGCCCCATCGCCGGTCACGTTGAACTGTTCCCAGGCCTCGTGGGCGCGGATCTGTTCGAGGCCGTACGTGTACTCCTCTGCGTCGGCCGAGACGAGGCCGGTCTCGCCGTCGAACGGCGCCGGTTCGTCCTCGCCGTCTCCGACGAACTCGAGACCACCCTCCTCCGAGGCGTCCGCGGTCACCTCGAAGTTTTCGTACAGTCCGGTGACGCCCTCGACGGTCGTCAGTTCTTCGAGTGCGACCCGGTTTGTGTCGACCTCGATGAGAGCGACGTTTGCGATCCAGAACTGATTCAGCACCTCGACGCCGGATCGCTCGCTCGCGAACGTTTCGAGCGGCGCTTGCGTCTCGGCCGCTTCGCGTTCGAGCGCCGCTTGCGTCGCCTCCGTGGCTGCCGACGCGAACGACGACGTCTCGGCGTCCATGCTGACCATCACCTCGATGGTCTCACCGCCCGATGCGTGCTGGCTTAGCGCCGAATCGATCGTCACATCATCTCCGGACTGCGTCTGTACCTCGTCGACGGAGAGTGGCGAGTCACTCTCCGTCTCCTCGCCGTTGGCCGTGTTTGTCGTTCCTCCCGTCGCCATCGCGACCGGCGATACCATCATCGCCAGTGCCATGAGAACGATAAACCCGGTCCAGATTCGCCTGCCTGACATAGGTACGTCGACCCGAACTGCTAACTGGAATGACTTATAAGTTTCTCCCACAATCTACTTAATTTGATAATGCGTGCGACAGTTTATACTACCCAAATCACAAGTGATGGGGGGATGGTCTTTAGTGCGCACTCTCCATAGACGTTCTCTGTCACTTACACGTCGGAGGCGCCGAAATCGGTGGGGCGCCGTCTCGGCCTCGCACCCGTATCAGGTTACGCTACAGCGCGTCGGTCGACACCCTGGCCGGTCGAGTCTCATCGCGCTATACTATCGGACCGAAGCCATTGGCAACGCGATCCGCTCTCGGCGCCCGTCCCGGTCGGTGACGGGCGGCCCGGATCGATCGAAGCACGAACCAGTTCGTCCGTTGGGAGACGAATTGAAACCGGCGACCGTGGCAGTCGCTCTCCCCGATTCGAGACGGTGGGCGTTCGGAATGGACTGGGCGGGGCACGTTCCCCTCGGCCAGTGGCCGCGGCGCTTTATCGCCGCCAGAGACGACACGGACAGCTACGTTTGCGAACATTCGGGGTACGACGATGGCGGTCGCGTTTGGCTCCCGCTCGCGTGGCGTCGGTATCGAGTCCCCCTGTGTTCGGGCAGACTGCAGCGAAGCGACGACGAGCGGGACGTCTCGAGCGCGGCGACCGACGGTTTCGGTCAGCAAAACGGATACAAATCGAGCACAGTCGACGGTCCTCCACGGCAAAACTGACCCGGTCGGTCAGTCGCTCTGGATGCGAGGCGCCAGCATGTAGGTGACCTGGCCCTGTCCCTCGGCGAAGCCGTAGTAGAGCTTGATGGGGAACTCCTCGCCGAGGTCCGCGGTGACCTCCGCGTCGGCGGGGATGGCCTTATTCATGTCCTTCAGGTAGTCGAGGCTGAACAGGGAGTGAGCGTCGCCGGCTTCGAGGTCGATCAGCTCGTCGTCGGTGAGTTCGAGGTGGACGTCGTCGGTGTCGCCTTCCGCGTCGACGTAGAACTGCTTCTCGCTCGCGTCGACGCCCAGGGCGATGTGATCGGAGACCATGTCGGCGGCCTTGACCGCCCGGTTGACGTCCTTGCCCTCGAGGACGATCCGCGCCGGCAGATCGAGATCCGGAATGTCCGGTTCCTGGCGGATGGAGTCGGGATCGATCAGCGCGAGCGTGTACTCCAGCCCCTCGATCTGGGCGTGGAGTTTCCGCGTCTCCTCGTCGAGTTCGAGCTGGATCAGCTGGCCGGATTCGGCCATGCTGGCGATATCTTCGAGCCGGGAGAGGTCGACGCCGATGAGGCCGCCGTCGGCCTCGTAGGACTCGAACGCGTCCGCGTCGAGGGAGAGATCGACCATGCCCACGTTCGCCGGGTCGACCGCGCGGATGCGGAGACCGTCCTCCTCGAGGTGGATCTTGCACTCCTCGACCAGCACGCTCACCGAGTCCAGCGCGCTGGAGAGCGTCTCCGCGCTCACGATGGCCTTGAACATATGGTCGGGGTACGGACGAATCACATAAAAAGCCCATCGGTCTCGTCGCACCGACGGCGCGGCGGCGCTCTCGCGACTGTTGCGATCGACCGCGGGTTCGCCAGCCCCGGCGATCGGGCCGAGGACGATCCACTCGGTTTCACCGTCCTTGCACACTGCGGGCAGAGCTTTACCCGGGCTATCGGCGTACGATTCGTCATGGACGAATCAGGGGCGACTCCGACGGGGACGAAACCGGACGAGGACGCGCCGACGGTCGCGCTCGGGAAGTCGGTCTACGACGAGGGAGGGACGGTCCTCGGAACCGTTCGCGGCGTCGACGACGACGGATTCTACGTGACCACCCGGGACGGGATCGACTCGCTGTCGGTCGAACACGTCCGCTCCGGGCAGGCCTTCGGCGAAGCCGAACTGATGTGGCGCTGTACGGTCTGCGGCGAGATGGGCGAGATCAGCGACGGACTGCCGGCGACCTGTCCGAACTGCGGGAGCGAAAAGGAGGAATTGATGTACTGGACGGAGGACTGAACCCGGCCGCCCGCAGCAATTTCGATTCGGCCCTTCCGCGTTGGTCCGTCGTCGGACAGCGCTCGTCCCGTCTCCGTCCGGCCGGCTTCGGCCCCGTTCGCCGGATCGGCGTCCGTCGCGAATCCGAGAGTATTATTGAGTGGCCGCGCGAGGATCCCGCATGGATATCGTCGTCTTCGGCGCTGGCAGCCTCGGGAGCCTCGTCGGCGGGTTGCTCGCGCGCGAACACGACGTGACGCTCGTCGGACGCGAACCCCACGTCGCCCGGATCGAGCGCGAGGGGCTCGTCGTGGAGGGTCGGATCGACGCACACGTCCACCCGCGGGCGACGGCCGACGGGTCGGGACTGGCGGCCGACCTCGCCGTCGTGACGGTCAAATCGTTCGACACCGGCGCGGCCGGCGCAACGCTCGCGACCGGCTCGTACGACGCGGCGCTCTCGCTGCAGAACGGCATGGGCAACGAAGCGACGCTGGCCGACCACCTCTCGTGTCCGGTTCTCGCCGGCACGGTGACCTACGGGGCGGTGCGGTCTGCTCCTGGTCGCGTCGAGTGCACGGGCGTCGGAACGGTCACCTTGGGCCCCCGTCGAGGCGGGGCGACCCCGCTCGCCGACCGAATCGGGATCGCGTTCGAGACGGCGGGGATCGCGACGACGATCGCTCCGGACATGCCGCGTCGGCTGTGGCGGAAACTCGCTGTGAACGCGGGCATCAATCCGGTCACCGCACTTGCCCGGGTCGAAAACGGTGCGACACTCGAGTCGCCCGCCCGCGATCTCGCCGCGGACGCCGCTCGCGAGACGGCCCGCGTCGCACGGGCCGAGGGTATCGACCTGTCCGACGACGAGGCGCTCGAGGCCGTCGAGTCGGTCGCCCGCGCGACCGCCGACAACCGCTCGTCGATGCTCCAGGACGTCGACTCCGGGGCGCGAACCGAGATCGGAGCCATCTCGGGGTACGTCGTCGAGCGGGCACGGGCGACAGGCATCGACGTCCCGACGAACCGTACGTTGGCCCGCGCGATTCGAGCCTGGGAGCGTGGCCGCAACGTCCGATAGGAATGCGACGGCCCCAGGGCCCACCCGGGCCGACCCATCGCTGAGCATTGGTCCGACGGCCCCTCACTCGCCGAGGCACGTTGTGGCGTCGCTTATCGCTTGGTTGCCCGCACGCAGAGGAAGACTGGATACCTCGACTCTTTCTCGTATCGTTCCGGTCGTAGTTTCTCGAACGCCTCGGTCGGCTGGGGCTCGACGATCCTGTCCAGTTCGAAGTCGGCATCGAGGACCGGATTGAGGATCGCTGCGAAGGGGCGTCGGTAGTACGGAACCTCGACGTCCCACGATTTCGTCAACATCTCTATCTCGAAGTAGTTCTCGGCCTCGTCGTTTTCTGGCGGAAACTGGTCGACGGGATGGCCAGTCGAGAGTACGAGGAAGCCACCAGATGTGAGGATCCGAGCGAACTCGGAAAGCACCTGGTCCCACTCTTTGACGTAACTGAGTGCGAGTGCGCAAACGATACCGTCGAACGAATCGGTGTCGAGGAAATCGAGCGGCGCTCCCAAATCGGCCTGCTCGAATCGTGCCCGGTCGCCGACCGCCTCGATCGCATGACTGAGCATCTCCTCGCTCCCGTCGATTCCGAGGACGTCAGCGCCCTGTTCGACGAGCCACGAGGTATATGCGCCAGTCCCACAGCCCGCGTCAAGGACACGCTTTCCCTCCACATCGGGAATCAACGACGACGTCGCGGGAAACTCCAGTTCCGCATTATAGGCGTTTGTTCGGACGTCCGCCGCGTAGGTATCTGCCAGTTTATCGTACGCGTCCGTCGCGATCGGATCGTCCTCGGCAGTCATGTTTGGGTTAGTACAGGTGGGTAAAAGAACGCTCCTGTTCGGGGACGGGGCCACGCCGATTACTCACGACAGAACTCGGTCCGAGGAATACGACCGATGACCTGTGACGATTCAGCCAGCAACCGCCATTTTTGATATAGCGTCATGAGATTTACTATATGAATGGGGCTCGCTTCCGCGCCTCGCTACGAACTCCGCTGGTGGCTGTTTCGCCGCCGCGTGCGATCGTCGGATGTCGTTACGACCGCCTCAACAGTGACGGGGCAGAAGAGTTGTCGTCCAGGGGGTCGGCCTACTGTCGACCGAAAGTGTTCAGCTCGGCTCGCCAGGACTTGTCGCTTCGTTCGGGGTCCGCCGCGAGGTAGTCCGATAGTGCCCTAGGCGCGTCACTATCGAACGACTCGTCCGATCCCATCGGTCGAACTGGTGAGGGGGCAAATTGAGTCCGAGAATCCGACCGTGTCTAACCGGGGCCGTACCCGTCGGATGCGGGGCTGGCTCTGATTCGGTCACACTGATTCGAACGCGATTCGGGTGGGATTGATATGAACGGCTGATTCCGTGCTGACCGCTTGGTCGGTCCGCTCGATTCGCAGGTGGTGGGCCAGGGCGGATGTCGGGTTACCTTCCACTCCGCTTGTTGTAGACGGCCGGCTCTCTGTGCGGCGATCGGGAGTACGAACCGGCGTGTCGGCAGCCACCGATCCGTCCGTTCGGACTACGAGGCTCGCGACGCGGGTCGGGGCCGCGATCGGCGCCGAACCCAGTTCTCGTCACCGTATCGCCCTCGATAAATCCCATCGCGCGATACGGAATTCGGAAGTGTGCGGTAAAACGGTCCCTGATCGAGACGAGGCTGGTGGCGCGATCGAGAGACACGGGCCAGGTCAGTTGCACCGCTCGTCGTCGAGCGTAACTGACACCTCGAGTACTTCGACGGAACTGGGGGCAACAAGTGTGAATCGGACGCAATCGACGCCGACCGAATTCGTCGATCGGGTGCGCCCGACGAGCACCGCGGTCCGATCGGCAGGCGAACCGCAGCGGCTCGTACGGTGTACTACGTTGCGGATCGAATAGCCGATTTAGAAGGGGGCCTGCGGGCCTTCGTCGTCCTCGCCGTCGTCGACCGTTTCGCCGGGGAACGACGGACTCGGGGCGCCACCACCCATGCCGCTACCGCCGTCCATGCCGGTGCTGGCGTTGACCTTCGTGATCTCCGGGATCTCCTTCACCATGCGGCTCTTGATCGCCTGGATCGTCATGGGCGAGATACCGCAACCGCTGCAGGCGCCACCCAGTGCGATCGAGACCTCGCCGCTCTCGCGGTCGATGTCCTGGATCGCGGCGCTGCCGCCGTGCATCTGGATTTGCGGGAAATTGCGTCGCAAGAAGTTGGCGACGCGCTCTTCGAGGTCGTCTTCCTCCTGTGTCTCCGTACTCATATCATCCCGTTGGGTTCGTACCTCCTTAGGCCTTCCGTCGAGGGTGTTCGGCCTTGCCGGTGTGTCAACGATACGCGGTGCCGGCCCGGGCGGTCACGCGAAGTCGAAGACGCGGGCCAGTTCCCGTTCGATCTCCTCGACGTGGAGCTCCAGTAGCTGCTCGAACCGGTCTTCGTCGACGAGCACGCCCTGCAACCGATCGTACGGATCGTCCGGTAGCTCGACGCGGAACTCGCCGTCGCCCTCGTAGACGGGTTCGCTCTCGTTCAGCACTTGCTGGTCGATCGCGTGGACCAGCTCGGAGTCGTACTGGTCGTTCATTCGGTTGAACGCGTTCTTGTACGCCTGCTGGAGCTCCGGGAAGTAGTTCGCGTACTTGTCCTCGAATTGGTCCGGGTCGAACTCGGTCATCGGGTGTCAGTTTGCACGGAACGGCAAAAAGTCGGCCGATCGTCCGCCTCCGTGCACGCGCGAGAACGAACCGGCGCGACGGTCGCATACGCAAGCCGAATCGGTTTTCACTCCGGTCGCATCGACCTCAGCATCGATGTCGTTCGAGTGGGAGCCGCTGCCGTCCGAATGCATTCCGCCGGGCTGGTGCCTGGTCAACGAGACCCCGGATCGCATCGTCTATCGCTGCGCCGAATCGGGGCTGCGGTTGGAGGCGGTGCGAACCGCGGCCGACCACGTCGACCCATCTCTCGGACTCTGTCAGTGCTGGGAGCTGCGCCTTGGCTACTCGATTGGAGAACGGGATAGCATCGATCCCCTCACCAGGGTGTCGAGTCGCCGAGAACTGTGCGACGAGTTGCGCTCGATTCTCGACCGATTGAGCGCACACGCGCCGACCGTTTCGGATCCGCTGTCCGTGCTCGGGCGAATCCGCGAACGGTACAGCGATCAGTCGGATTCGCCGCCCCGGTTTTCCTGACCCCGACGGCCAGGGCGGACGGTTCGTTGCTGCGTTCCGGCTCGCTCCACCGGTGCCAGCCGCACACGGTGTCTGACCGGATCGACGGCACACATACAAATCACTTGACTGTTGTCGGTCGCTCGGACCGCAAGCCCGATTTCTGTATCGCAGTATCGGATACATCGGATACGTGAGGGGGATGACCGGCGCCGACGAACGTCGACCGGCCGTCGATGCGGTGGAGCGGTCGAACCGCAAGGGCAGGCCCGTGAAATCGGCCGCGTCTGCCAGCTGAGAGGTGTATCTGAGGTGGGGCTCCGGCGAAAATTCGTTCGATGGGATTCAGTCCTCCTGCTACGTCCTACCGCTGGGGGCGACGCCCGGTTTTGTTCGTCCACGTACGGACAGGTGCATGTCTGCCGTCACCGACCGGTCCGAATTGGCGAACGGGCTGTCTGATCTCCCGGGCCGACACTCATTTCGTGGACGAACCGGTCCATCGGACGGCTCATCCGATGTTTCGGAGCCCCTCGGTCGGTGGTCTGCTACTATCGACTGGTCGCCGTGGCGTCGAATCAAACGATTCGCACACCGGGACGTTCTTGCGGTGACGCCGGGCCGTGGATACCGGTTGTGCGCTCGTGCGAGCGCTCGCGTGAGGCAGAATACCCTCGGGGTGTTCGTGGGTTTTCGCGATCGCACGACTCCCTCTCCCTCCTCGGCTTAAACGATATATCGTATATCGCGATATGGAATTCCTTAGTTCGGCCGATCTGACGGCAGATTCGCATTGCACCACGGCGGTGGGGGACGCCTTCTGGTTGTTCACCGTTCGGATTGCCGGGCGCTCGATCGGGGCAATAATCCCTTCACAGAGACCGGCCGAGCGTGGCTGAAACGATCCGTCGTTCGATCTCGATGGCCGACTCCTCCTCCCGAACGGCAGGTTCTGCCGGGACCTCCTTTCGCGTCTGCCTGCGAGAATCTCGCACGGCACTACCGCTGGCGGACCGCTACGGTAGACTCGCGAAGCGATCGATGATCCGGGAACGGGATCGGGTGGCGCGCCCTCCTGCGCGTGAGGTATTGGGTTGCTGTCCACGCGGTGCCGCCTCGCCCGGTTCGACAGTGACGATCGACTCCGTCAGGACCGTTCGACTCGACCGATATCGGATCGGGAGAACCGTTCCCCCGGTCTCTCCGGTTCGAACGGGTACCGAATGCGGGCTGATCGGTCGAGCGACGGCCGGTCTCTATCCAGGCGGTGGACCGAACTGACTTTTCGTGACTTCCGCTGAGCTGCACCCGGCTCGAGGCGTATCACCGCCGCCCATCCACGACCGCCGAGCGATGCGCCGGTAGTCCCTACGGATCGGAAACCCGATGGTCCTGCGATCGTCGGTGTCGCCGGCTACACGAGCTGCGTCGAACGAACCCTCGTCATTTCTGATCGGATTGGCGACCCGAAGACATCGGATCGTATGCTCGAGCCGGCAGCTGCGAATTCAATATCGCATTACAGAGTTTACCTTATAAGTTGGCGGCAGGCGGTCGCGTTTCGGACGGGCAGCTCAGCGCCTCGGGCGACGGCGATCGCCGTCACGCACCGTCGTCGTTTTCGGCGGGCTGGAAATAACAAAATTGAAAGCCTCCGGCGGGGTGTGTACGACCGAATGGGTATCTTCTCGTCCCGACGGGATCGATGGCGCGCTCTGGGACTGCTCTGTCTCCTCGCGCTCGCGTTCGGGGCCTTGTATTTCCTCGTGCGTGAATTCGCGCCGTTCGTCTTCGACGCCGACGCCTTCCGTTCCTGGATCGACGGCTTCGGCGTACTGGCGCCGCTCGTCTTCGTCTTCGTCCAGGCGCTGCAGGTCGTCGTCGCGCCGATCCCGGGGCAGGTCCTCGCGTTCGCGGCCGGCTACGTGTTCGGTCCAGTCGCCGGGACCGTCTACAGTTTGACCGGCGTCCTCATCGGTAGCGCCGTCGCGTTCTCGATCGCCAAGCGCTTCGGTCGGGGCTTCGTCGAGAGCATCCTTCACGACGACGTCGTCGCTCGATTCGACGGATTCGTCGACACCGTCGGGATTCCGGGCCTGCTCGCGTTCGTCCTCGTTCCGGGGCTCCCCGACGACGCGATCTGTTTCCTGGCGGGGTTGACGAAGTGGTCGCTGCGAACGTTCCTGCTCGTAATCGCGGTCGGTCGACTGCCGGCGTACGTCTTTACGGTGTACGCGGGCGGGGAATTCGCCAACGGACGGATCACGTACGCGTTCGCTATCGTCGCGATCATCGTTCTGGCGTCGGTCGTCGGTTACCGACGCCAGGAGACGATCCGCAACGTCGTCGAGCGACTCGAACTCCGACTGCCGCTGTGAGTCACGCGTCGAGCTGGTCGCCGATCAACCGATCGGCGTGTTCGATGAAGTCTCCCTCCCGCCCGGCGGGGACCGTCGCGCCGGCGGCGACGTCGTGACCGCCGCCGTCGCCGTCGACTGCACGGGCGGCCTCGCCGAGGACGGCGCCGAGGTCGAGCCCGCGACGAACGAGCGCGTGGGTCCCTCTGGCGGAGACCTTCACGGCGTCGGCCTCGTCCCGTTTTGCGGCGAAGGCGACGATCGGCCGGTCGCGGTCGATCCCGGCGTTGCCCAGCGCCATGCCGGCGACGATGCCGACGATGGTCTCCCTGATCCGATCGCCGGCGTGGAACCACTGGAGGTTCTCCGCCGGGGTGACGCCCTCGTTCGTCACCAGGTCGATCCCCTCCGAGAGGTTGCGCCGGTGCGAGCGAAGGAGCGAGCGAGCGCGCTCGAGCGCGCCGTCCCGATCGCCCAGGCAGACCGCGAGCCCGACGTCTGCGCGCTCGTATCGGGCGGTCGCGTTGAGTAGCGTGGAGAACTCGCTCGCGTCGCGGAGTTCGGTGCCGATCGATTCGGCGGCGAGGTGGTAGCTGGTTCCGACGAGGCCGTCGATCTTCTCGGCCGGAACGCCCCGCGAGACCGCGCGCTGTAAGAGTGCGCTGGCGACGGTCTGTTTCTCCGCGGCGTCGAGGTCGGCCCAGCGACGCCACTCGCCGTCCTCGCGCAGGTCGATGTCCAGCCCGTCGAGGAAGCGGACGGCGCCGGACTGGTCGTTCGAGATGCCCGGGATGCGGACGTCGGTCGCGTACTCGAGCAGTTTCGGGAGCGGCCGTGTCTGCGTGCCGTACAGCGCGAGGTCGGTCGCCGTTTCGAGGACGCCGGCTTCGACGCCCTCCGCGACGATCGCCTCGTTCGCCCCCCGGAGCTGCCCGCTCGAGGCCTGCATGTCGCCGACGGCGCCGACGACGGCGAGGGCGGCCAGATCGCGGTTGTCCGCCCTGGCGGTCGCGGCGACGGTCCCGCCGTCGGTCATCGCGTCGGTCGCTGGGGCGCGGTCGATTTCGTCGGCCAGCGCCCGCGCGACGAGGTAGGTCGTCCCGGCGCCCGAGAGTTCGCTCGCGCCGTCGAGCCCCTCGAGGAGCGGGTTGCAGTGGTACTCGGCGTCGACGTCGGCGGGCTGGTGGTGGTCCGCGATCACCGGCGTGAACCCGCATTCGTCGGCGGAGGCGTCGATGACGTCGAGCTGGCCGCTGCCGAAGTCGGTGAACCAGACCGTCTCGTAGTCGGCGGCGCCGATCCGCGCGACGGCGGCCTCGTCGAGTTGCTTCTCGAAGACGACCTCGAACGGGATCGCCGCCCGTTCGAGTGCGCTCGCGGCGACCGCGGCGCTCGTGAGCCCGTCGGCGTCGATGTGGGAGGCGAGCAGGACGCGGTCGGCGTCGGCCAGGCGCGTTGCGCACGCCGTCGCGCGTGACCCGAGTTCGGGAACCGGACCTGCCATCGCTCTCCTGTGGACCGGCTTCGCTCTTAAACCCGCGGATGGGCGGTCGGATGCGGGCACTCGCCGCGTCGTCCTCAGAGCGCGAGGACGAGGTGCTCGCCGTCGCGTTCGTAGGTCGTTCCGAAGGGAGCCGAGCGCTCGCGCATCGTTTCGCGGAGCCAGGCGGCTTCGCCGCTCGCGGCTCGCCTGACCGTCTCGTCCTCGATGACGGCAGGGACGAGGCGGCATTCGACCGGGGCGCCGTCCTCGGCGAGGCCGACCTCGAAGAGGAACGTCCGGTCGTTTCGGAGGTCGTCCTTGATCACGTAGTCGTCGACGATGTCGCCCGTATCGTGGAGGATCAGCCCGTCGCGATAGCGTTCGACGCCCTGGACGACGTGGGCGCTGTGGCCGTGGACGAGGTCCGCGCCGAGTTCGATCAGCCAGCGGTGGAACGCGGCGAGGTCGTCGTCCGGGTAGACGACCCAGTTCGGTCCGAGGTGGACCGACGCGACCAGCAGGTCCGGATCGAGCGTCAGCGCGCGCTCGATGGCCTCGCGAACGATCCGCCGGGTCCGCTCGTTCGCCGGATCGGATTCGACGTAGGCCGTCCCGGGCCGGTCCTCGCGAACGCCGTACTCGGCGTAGTGGTCGGCGAACGAGACCGCGGCCGCGGTGGCGTCGCCGGCGGCGAACGTCGCCGGTTCGTAGACGGCGGCGGGCGTCTCGCCGGCACCCGCGTTCGCGATGCCGGCGTCGTCGAGCGCCGCGACCGTGTCGCGGAGGGCGACGGGCCCGAAGTCGAGCAGGTGGTTGTTCGCGAGCGCGGTGCAGCGAACGTTGCCCGCGTCGAGTGCGGGAACGGCCCACGCGGGGTCAGCCCGGAAGTAGTACGCGCGATCGGGGAACCGCTCGCCGCGCGTCGAGAGACAGCACTCGAGATTGCAGCAGACGGCGTCGAGCGATTCGAGCCGGGGCCGCAGGTCGCTCCAGACCGCTGCCGGGTCGACCGCTGGCGAGCCGTAGCGGTCGTCGAGATTCCGTCCAAGCATCGCGTCGCCGGCGAAGCCGATCCACGTCGTCGCTCGGTCGGATCGGCCTGGTTCAGTCCGATCGCTCCGCGGGAGCGCACAGCCGGCGAGGGCGGTCGCTCCCGCGGTGAGGCCGGCGGTCGAGACGAATCGTCGTCGGGTCGGTGTCATGCGCGTCCGCTCGGTGGCGCTCCGTGGTCGCGTATCGGACGGGGCCGTCAAATATCGAGCGGTCGGATCCGACGAGTCGGGGCCGTCCGAGACCGCATCCCGTTCGCCGTTCAGAACCGTTCACCGAGATGAACGCGGTCGAACGGTCGTGTCGGTTTTATCGTCCCGGTCGAACCGTCGGTCTGCATGCCCCGTTCAGAGTCGACTGACGAGACGGCATCGCCCTCCAGAGACCAGGCGGATCCGAACCACGGAGCCAGCGACGGCTCCCGCCGAACCGACGATTCGGTTGCCGACGCGGACCGGGCCGACGAGGCGTCGTCGGTGCGTTCGCCGACCGATTCGGCCTGGCGACCGACGGTGCACGACGAGCGGGCGATCCGGACGACGACCACGGTCGTCCTGGGCGGCCTCTCGGTCCTCGTCGTACTCTTCCTGCTCAGCCTCTTACCCGGCGTCGACGCCGCGGGCCGCGCGTTCGCCGCGCTGGGCAGTGGCGTACTCGGCGTGGCGCTCGCGGCGACGATCGGCTACCTCGCGCTGGTCCTCCCGCGGCGCGTCCGCACCGCGTTCGACCTGCCGCGGGACGTTCGCGTGCCGGCCGCGTCGGCGCTCACCTGGGCGCTCACCCTGGTTGCCATCTTGACGCTCCACCGGGGCCTCGCTTCGCTGTACGGACTGCTCGACGGACCGACCCTGCTCTACGACGGGCCCTTCTTCCTGCTCGCGATCGGTCCCGTCGCGCTGGTCGCCCGGGCGCTGTGGCGCCTGATCGACCCGGCGGCGTCGCTCCTCTCGCGAAAACTCGCGGGCAGCCGGTAAGGGCTCACAGCCGGCCGGTCTTCTGGTCCGACGCCGAGAGTCGCATCAGGACCGGTCCCGTTCTCCGAGCACGTCGACGGTCTCTCGCGCCAGCGTCTCGAACGTCGCCTCGCTCGCCACCAGGTCGACGTCGATACCCGTCTCGACTGCGGTCTCGGCGGTCGGCTCGCCGATCGCACTCACCACGAGGTCGTCGAGCGCGTCGGCTACCGCGTCCCGGACGCCGCGTTCGGCGGCGGCTTCGAGGAAGTGTTCGACCGTCAGCGACGACGTGAAGCAGGCGGCGTCGAGGTCGCCGCGGGCGGCCAGCTCGGCCGACTCGCCGCTGTTAGCCGGTCGGACGAGGCGATACAGGACGGTCTCGGTGACGGTCGCGCCGGCGGCTTCGAGCCCGTCGAGTAGCACCTGGCTGCCGTGGTCGCTTCGAGCGACTTCGACGCTGGCCCCGTCGAGGTCGTACTCGCCCCGCAACGCGTCGACGAGGCCGCTCGACGTGTACTCCCCGGGGACGAGGTCGACCGGGTAGTCGTGCTCGCGCAGGACGTCGGCGGTGGCGGGCCCGATCGCACAGATAGTGGTCCCGTCCGGGTGCCAGCCCGCCTCGGCGGCGCACTCGACGCCGGTCTTGCTGGTCAGGACGGTGTAGTCGGCGCCCGTCCGCGGCGCGGCGCCGGTCGGCTCGACCGCCAGCATCGGATCGGGAACGGGCTCCGCGCCGAGCGCTTCGAGGCGGTTCGCGGCGCGCTCGATCCGCTCGTCGTCGGGGCGAAAGACCGCGACGCGCGGCCGGCTGTCGGTCATCTACTTTCCCTCCGGCAGGTCGTCGGCGTCCGGCACGGTATCGCTCGTCCCTTCGCCGTCCGCCGTGTCGTCTGCACTGGCGCCGTCCGCTCCGCCCTCGTCCGCCGCCTCTCCGTCTCGCTCACCCTCGCCTTTCCTGGCCGATTCGATCAACTCGGCGGCGCCGCGATCGGCGAGCTCGTGAGCGAACTCGCGCGCCGCGGTGGCGTGGGTCTCGATCGGCAGGTCGCGCGTCGCCGTGATCGACGTCTCGCCGTCGCGGTCGTAGACGGCGACGGCGGTGTGGACGTACTCGCCCTGAACGACGGCGTGGATGCCGAGCGGCGCGATGCAGCCGCCGCCGAGCGTCGCGAGGATGGTGCGCTCGACGGTGACCTCGACGCGGCTGCGCGGGTGGTCGATCGCCGACTGGATCTCGCGGGCTGTGTCGCCGTCGGTCGCCGTCACGCAGAGGGCGCCCTGGCCGGGAGCGGGTACGAACTGCTGGGTGGGGAGGTCCCGGAACGGGACGGCGCTCGCGAGGCCGCTGCGTTCCAGGCCGGCCCTGGCGAGGACGACCGCGTCGTACTCGGTGTCGACTTCGCGGCCGAGCGCCTGCTTTTCGAGCTCGGGCCGGTCGTCGAACCACTCCTCGACGGTCCGGTCGAACGCGGGCTCGAAGTCCTCCTCGCCGGCGTGGCCGTTCCGTTCCGTCTCGGCCTCGGTTCGCGCCTCGTGCTCGGCCTGGAGCCCGGGCGCGAGCAGCTTCTCGAGGCGGGTGTCGACGTTGCCGCGGATGGGTTCGACCGCGAGGTCCGGGCGAGCGGCGAGGAGTTCGGCCCGCCGACGCAGGCTCGACGTGCCGACGGTCGCGCCGCGGGGGAGTTCGTCGATCGTCGACCCGTCGGGCGTCGCGAGGACGTCGCCCGGGTGGGCCCGCTCGGGGACGGCGGCGGTGACGAGTTCCGACGGCTGTTCGGTGGGGACGTCTTTCAGCGAGTGGACGGCGCCGTCGCAGTCGCCGTCGAGGACGCGCTGGTCGAGCTCGCGGACGAAGGCGCCGGTCTTGCCGAGACGGTGGATCAACTCGTCGCGGATCTGGTCGCCGGTCGTCTCGACGGTGACGAGTTCGACGTCGTATCGCCGCTCTTCGAGCCGCTCGCTCACCGTCGCCGCTTGCCGCCTGGCGAGCAAGGACCCTCGCGTCGCGAGTCGTAGCGTCCCCCGTGATTTCATGGTCCCCTCTCCGGGGCGAGGGTACGAAAACGGCACGCTCTGGGCGCGTCGAATCCGTTCGGCCAGTCGACACGACCGGCGCCGACCGAGCGAACGGTGCCGGACCGCCGCGACGACCGATCGGTCGGCCCCCGCCGCGACGCGAACGGATCAGGCCCACCGAAACCCGTTTTTGGCTACCAGTCCACTGGCGAGGTATGGCAC
Source organism: Halovivax limisalsi (assembly GCF_023093535.1). NCBI lineage: Archaea > Methanobacteriati > Methanobacteriota > Halobacteria > Halobacteriales > Natrialbaceae > Halovivax > Halovivax limisalsi. The sequence goes on along the minus strand of NZ_CP095757.1, from coordinate 159,496 downwards.
CGTCAATCCGGGATCCGTACCGCATCGGTATCGCCGTCGGGGTCGCGCTCGCGATCGTCGGCGTCGTCGCCTACGTCCTGCCGGAGGAGTCGCACTTCACGGCCCTCCTCCCGGCGGTACTCGGCGTCGGTTGCGTCTTCCTCGGGCGTCTCGGCCTCGCGACGGACCGCGACCGGCTGGCGACGTACGGGCTCGGACTGTTCGGACTGGCCGGCGCCGGGGGTTCGATGCGCGCCGCGGGCGACATCGTCACGCTCGTGACCGGCGGCGAGGTCGGCAGTACGATCGCGACCGTCGCGCAGGGACTGACGATCCTGTTCTCGCTGCTCTTGGTGCTCGTTGTCGCGGCCTCGGTGGCGTCGGATCGATAGCGCCGGGTATCGGGTTCGACGCTCGGTGGAGTGTTGTGATCCATGGTCGCGAGGCAGTCGTTGGCCGTCAGGCCTTTGCCCGCCCCGGCGAGAAGATGGTGACAAGATTCCTGTGCGTGAATCGATCGTCCAGCTACCGTTGTTTCTTGCGTTCGTCTATACGCCAGTGGTCTGCATCGGGACGCTGATCTCGCGGTTGGGGATGACAAGGGGCCATCTACTTCAATAACGGCGAGGCAATGTTTCACCCCAGACCCCACGAAGTCCTGCTGAATGGCACCTACGTAAGCCACACGAACATCATGGGGATCTCGAACCTTCGCTGAGGCCCGGAACCACGCTCCGGGTGACGGTTTCGGGCACCCCTGTTTCGGGACGGACCGCGTCCTAGTCCGGATCGATAGCGGAGGCGCGGCTCATGTTCGAGCTAGTATGACCACGCTTCCGGACTTGACGGGGCGAGGTGCGGCTCGATCGGTCGGTGACCCGACCCACGATCGCCGACGACGTCGGTCAGGGGAACTTCTCGTTCTCGTCAAGCTGGTACTTGCCGTCACCTGGTGGGGACCATTCCCACTTTTCGCCGAAGTGAAACTCGTGCAGCGCATTCGCGGTACATGCCGTCAGTTCGTGCTCGGGGTCTGGAATCTGTGAGGTGACCATCCAATGGTCTCCCGAGCAGGTATCGGCTGGGATTTTGTCCTGTTCCTGCCAGTAGGTAGCGTACCCTGTCGCCATAACCGAAGTTGTGTGAATGGGCGTTGGATCGGTATCCGGGACGTAGTAGGAATCGCCCATCGCATGATCGTTTTTGTATCCTGAAAGGGTCGTCTCGTTGAAGGTCATGCAGTGGACTGATTCGTGAACGGCGAAGTTGTAGCCGTGATCGTGGCCCGTCAAACTACCGCCGTACTCGTGAATGTGGTTTGAATTGACGTAGAATGAGGCATTTTCCCCGTGTTCTCGATCGGCGTTATAAAGCTTTCCATTCGCCCTCGCGGCGTAGAGATCTGAGTTCTTCGTGAGACAGACGTTGATCGCCCACGGCTCATCTGCGTAGTCCGGAAACCGCTCCTGAACGTCGTCGACGTGCTCGATCGGGTCAAGCGGCTCCCAGTCCGTTTGGTCGTCCACGTACACACTGTCCACGTATGGCATCCAGTCTTCCATCCACCTCGCGAGGTCTTCCAGACCGGCCATGGCACCCTCGTGAAAGTTATTGGAGGGGTCGGCGGTCGTGTCCCGCCGAACTCGGAATTTTAGATCCCGATACTCCCTCGAATCGTTTTCGTATGGACTCGTCGCTGCGGCCACACTCCCGGCCGCCCCGAGAGCGCCTGTTGCGATGATTGTGCTACTCGCCGAGAGGAACTTTCTACGTTCCATACAAATAAAAACACACTATTCTATCTATAAAATAATTACGATAAGATATATTTAATTATATTATACTATACACACTATAATTTTTTAGATTTGGTCTCGGCTCCGTCGGATTGTCGAAAAATAAGTCTAACGGTGGAGAACCTTCAGCAGACAGTTCATGAAGCATCGCAAAGCCAACCAATTGGTTGCCCTCTCGGGCAATACGGCGTCTCGAAGTCACGCAAAGGATGCGAGAGTTAGGGGGGACTTCGGAGTGACAGAGACAAGCCGTGCCGGTCGATTCGAATGGTCGTATCGACCGCTACTCAACGACGACGGTCTCCCAGTCGTGATCGCCGTGGGCGCCTTCGCGCTCGCGCGCGCTGTCGGCGACGCGGATGAATTCGGCGGCGTCGCGGGCGTCCTCGATGGTGTGTCCGCCGGCGTAGCTCAATCCCGAGCGGATGCCGGCCGCGAACTCGGCGGCGACGTCGACGAGCGGGCCCGTGTACTCGGTGAGCCCTTCGACGCCCTCGTCGGCGTCGGGAAGTCCGTCGCTGTCGGTGCGAGCCTCGTTCGCCGCCGTCGTCGCCATGCCCCGCGATCGCTTGTATCGGCTCCCGTCGATCTCGACGACCTCGGGCGGCGCCTCGGCGGTGCCGGCGAACAGGCTCCCCATCATGACGGCGTCGGCGCCGGCGAGCAGGGCCTTCACGGCGTCGCCCGAACAGCGGATGCCGCCGTCGGCGATCGTCCGGACGCCGTGCTCGGCGGCCGCCTCGGCGCAGTCGGAGACGGCGGTCAGCTGGGGGACGCCGGCCCCCGCGACGCGCCGCGTGGTGCAGTGCGAGCCCGGGCCGATGCCGACCTTGACGCAGTCGGCCCCCGCGTCGGCCAGGTCGGCGACGCCGTCCGTCGTGGCGACGTTGCCCGCGACGAGGTCGACGTCGGGGAACGCTTCGCGGAGCTCGGCCACCGCGTCGAGACAGCGCTCGAGGTGGCCGTGGGCGACGTCGACCATCACGCAGTCGGCGCCGGCGTCGAGGACCGCCTCGGTTCGGTCGATCGGGTCGCCGGCGATGCCGACTGCCGCGCCGACGGTCGCCCCGGCGGCGGCCGCCTCGCGCACCTCGGCGGCCTGTTCCTCGATCGTCAGAAAGCGGTGGATCGTCCCCAACCCGCCGGCCTCCGCCATCGCGATCGCCGTCTCGGCCTCGGTGACGGTGTCCATCGGGGCCGAGCAAAGCGGCGTCGCGAGTTCGAGGTCGTCCGTCAGATTCGTCGAGAGATCGACGTTCGAGCGGCTGTCGACGCCGGATCGCTGCGGGACGACCAGCACGTCGCCGTAGGACAGTCCGGTTCGGAGTTCGTCCATCCCGCACCTAGGGACGGGATCGAGCGCCAAAAGGCTGGTGTGGGGTTTCGGCTGGTGCCGCACGGGTTCGCGATCCGTCCGCGCCGGAGAGCCGTCCTCACCCCTCGAACGGCAGTTCGGGTTCGTAGCCGATGGCCTCGACGGCGGCGTCGAGCACCGCCTCGACGTTTTCGCCCGTCTCGACGCTCAGCAGGTAGTCGGCGTCGAGTTCGGGGACCGCATCGTCGCCCGGGTCGAACCGATCGACCTTGTTCGCGACGGTGAGGACGGGGACGTCGACCGACTCGAACTGGGCGACGATGGCGTCGCGGAGTTCGAGCTGGGACTCGATCGGGTAGCCGGCCGCGCCGCTCGGGTCGAGGAAGACGAGCACGCAGTCGGCGAGGTGCTCGACGGCGCTTGCGGCCTGCGATTCGATCTCGTTTCGTTCCTCCGGCGGGCGGTCGAGGAGGCCTGGCGTGTCGACCACCTGGTAGCGGATGTGATCGCGTTCGAGGTGGCCGACGCCGACACCCTTCGTGGTGAACGGGTAGCTCGCCGTCTCGCCGCGGGCCCGGGTCACGCTGTTGACGAACGAGGACTTGCCGACGTTGGGGTAGCCCGCCACGACGATCGTGGGCTCGTCGGGATTGATCTCCGGCAGGTCCCGGAGCGCGTTGCGCGCGTCGTTGATCGCCCGGAGGTCGACGTCGACCTGCTCGACGACGTCGGCCAGGCGGGCGAATGCCTGCTTGCGGTGCTTGCGCGCGGTGTCGACGTCGGTCTTGCGCAGCTTCGACTGGTACTCGCGCTGGATCTCCTCGGTCTGCCTGGCCGCCCAGGAGACCCGCGAGAGCGCCTGGCGGAGACCGTCGACGCCGGTGCGCTCGTCCTCCTCGTCGGCGACCGCCTCCGGTCCAAGCGTCACGTCGGCGAGGATGGCCCCCGCCAGTTCCAGGTAGAACGGCGAGACGTCGTACTCGAAGTCCGGCCACGCCGTGACGACGTTCTCCAGGTTGTCGGAGATGATGTTGCCCGCAGTCTGCAGCATCGACTGCTGGGCCTCCAGCCCCTGCTTGGCCCGTCCGGACCGCGCGGCCCGCGAGAACGCCTTGTCGATCAGCTCTTCCGACGTCGGCGTCGTCGGAAGGTCCTCGAAAATCATATCCACGAGTACGGGCGGACGCGTTAAAAGCGCGTCCGTTGGGCGGCGAGGCGGGTGCGATGTATCGTATCTGGCGCGGTTGAGTCCCTTTCTCTCGTCACTGGCCTGCTGTGGTCACAGCAGTTCCTGTGAACGAGAGTTCTAAAAATGAAATTTTTGGATGCTTCACGGAGTCATCCGTCCCCTCCAGATAATCGCGTCGCTCCGACAAGCACGACCGAAATCACTCAAAACTTTGCAACGACTCGGATACCGTCTCGTGATCCAGTCCGTCTCCATACTCACTGGCACGGACGGTTCTGAAGTATGCGGTCTTTGCCATCTCTGCCACCACTGACGGGGAGAGGACACCTGCATCCTTGAGTCGTTCCATGGCCGCTGCGTTCGAATCCGGGGCCTCGCCCTCGATATCTTTCAACAGCATCCGGGCGATGTCGAGCGCCGCGCCGGTGAGTTTTTCGAACCTCCGCTAGACGAAATCTCGCGTTTCGACGTCTTCGACGTAGTCGGTGGGTCGAACGGTTCGTAGATCTCCCAGTACCCTCGGGTACGCTCGTAGGTTGGACGCTGATAGGTCGCATCGAGGAGTTCGTAGAGGTCGTCGTCACTCGGTACGGCCACGAGTTCGTCGTCAGTGTGCGTATTGCTCCCGACGGGTTCTGCAACTGGGACGAACCCATCGAATGTGAGTTGTACCTGTTCTTCCCCGTCGTTTCGAAGTCGCAGGTCTGCGACGGCTGAGCGTGCGTTTTCGGGGTTTTCCGCCCGACGTATATTGTCGACGGTCAGGGAAAATCGAACACTGTGGTCGGTAGTACGTGCTTTTCCCTTCGAAAACCGAGGTGTGACGGGGGCCAACGATCCGTATCGCCACGTTGTTCGTCGCCTGCATCCGTGTCTTTCGTCTGCCCACCTTGTTTGCCGTTCGTATTCGTGTCGTTTGCTTTCTCGTCTCGCTCCAAACAGCCAGAAATGGGTGGGACAGCAATGAGGGCTACTCCTGCAAGCCAATCTCGTCTTCGCATAATATAATTGTACAATATCTATCATTAAACGTTGTATCAAATCCTTGCACCCATGTAGTTGTCTTGGGGGAGAACGACTTTGACGTGCCTCCAGGGTGCTCTCCGCGGCGACGACCTTTTGCTCGTGCCCGGCCTATCGAACGGTATGACAGACTGGCGCGCCGTGATCGTCGGCTTTCTCGTCATGACCGTCGCCTCGATCCTGGGGTTGTCGCTTCCGGTCTTCGGCCAGCTGGCCGCGGGCCTGCTCGGCGGGTTCGTCGCCGGGTTTATGGCCGGCGGCGGGCTCGGACGCGGCGCCTGGCACGGCACCCTGGCTGGCGGCCTGGGCGCGATCGTCACCGGCGTGATCCTCGCGCTGGCCGTTGGGATCGGCGGCCTGGCACTCGGCCCCGTCGGCGCGGTCGTGGGCGGCGTCGCCGGCCTCGCCATCCTCTTCGTCGCGATCGCGGTCGCGTTCGTGATGGCCATCGAGAGCGCGATCGCCGGCGCGATCGGCGGCGCCATCGCGGAGTGACGGCCGAATCGCGATGGGCGGCGAGATGGCGGGAAAGCTACCAAAACTTGTTGCTGGAAACGTTGAGTATCCCGCCGACACCAGTCTCACCCGATGACGGACGCGAACGCTGCGACCGACGAGGGGCGACCGACCGGACTCGCGATCGAACCCTACCTGTCGCGTCTCGGACTCGACCCGGACCCGGTCCCCCAACCGACGCGCGAGACGCTGGAACGGCTCCAGCGGGCGCACGTGCTGACGGTGCCGTTCGAGAACCTCGCGATCGTCGGCGATCCCCGCGGCGATAGCGCCCCTGCCGGCGTCTCGCTCGACCCGGCGGCGTGGTTCGAGAAGCTCGTCGAGCGCGAGCGCGGCGGCTACTGCTTCGAGTGCAACGGCCTGTTCCACCACCTGCTGGGCGGACTCGGGTTCGACGTCGACCGCGTCGCGGCCTGTATCGTCTCGGACGACGACCCGCCGTGGCCGGCGAATCACCACGCGAACCTGGTCCACCTCGATCGGTCGTACGTGGTCGACGTCGGGATGGGGACGCCGCCGATGCGCCGGCCGACGCCGCTCGACGGCGCGACGGTGGCCGACGACGTCGGCGTCTCCTGGCGGGTCGTCGAGAGCGACCGTCCGGACGCCACGCACCGGACCGAGTATCGAGCGCCGGGCGAGGACGCCTGGACCGTCCGATACCGCTTCGAGACCGAACCGCGGGACCTGTCGTACTTCGAACCGGCCAACGACCACCTCCAGCGCGCCCCCGAGTCGTCGTTCACCGGCGACCCGATCGCCTCGATCGCCACCGCGGACGGCTACGCGAAGCTCGCGGGGCTGACGCTGACGCGGTTCGACGGGGGCGAGAAACGCGAGCGGACGGTGGACGAGGCGGAGCGCGATCGGCTACTCTCGTCGACGTTCGGGCTGTCGGCGCCGTCGTGAGCGACGGAACGCAGTAGTCGCCGGATCACCAAACGACGCCGCCGTCAGCGGCGCGACGCCGAATCGGGTCGCAACGGTGCGGCCGTCCGGTGTCGTCACGCCGCACCGCCGGTGCGGTCACTGCGCCTCGCCGGTCTCGATCGGCTGGCGGACGAGGTTGCCCCACTCGGTCCAGGAGCCGTCATAGTTCTGGACGTCCTCGAAGCCGAGCAGTTCCGCGAGGACGTACCACTCGATCGAGGAGCGCTCGCCGACCCGGCAGTAGGTGACGACGGACTGGTCCTCGTTGATGCCGACGTCGGCGTAGAGCTGGCGCAGTTCGTCGGCACTCTTGAACGTGCCGTCGTCGTTCAGGACGGACGTCGTCGGGACGTTCTTCGCGCCGGGGATGTGGCCGCCGCGCTGGGCGGTCTCCTGGAGGCCCTCGGGCGCGATGACCTCGCCGGTGAACTCCTCGGGCGAGCGCACGTCGACCAGCGGGACGCCGGAGTCGACGGCCTGTTCGACGTCCTCGCGGTAGGCGCGGATGTGTTCGAACGGTCCGGCGGCGGTGTACTCCTGGGAGGAGAACTCGGTGACGTCGGTGGTCAGCGGGTAGTCGTTATCGACCCAGTAGGGCTTCCCGCCGTCGATCACGCGGACGTCGTCGTGGCCGAAGTACTTGTACTCCCAGTAGGCAAAGAGCGCGAACCAGTTGGGGACGCGCCCGCCGCCGTAGAGGACGACCGTCGAGTCCTCGGTGATGCCCGCCTCGCCGTTGAGTTTCTCGAACGCCTCTTTGTCGAGGATGTCGCGCGTGACCGGGTCGCTCAGGTCCGCGTCCCAGTCGAAGAACGTCGCGCCGGGAATGTGACCGTCCTCGTAGGGCGTGTACTCGGAGTCGGCCGTAACCGTCGGGTTGTTCACTTCGAGCAGGCGGTACGCCGGGTCGTCCGACCGGAACTCGTCGAGGCGATCCTCGACCCAGTCGGCCGTGACGAGCGCGTCGGTCTCGTGGTTCGTCATGCATCCACTCCTTCGTCGTCCGTATCAAAGTCCCTGCGGGTTGCGACTGCATTGTCCGTGGCCTGTGACGCCCGAATAGGGCCTCAGGCGCCAGGGTACGGGCGGGTTTCGCCGCGCGTTCCGATCCGGCCCACCGACCGCCGTCCGAGGAAGCGGCAACAATTTCCGCCACCCTCCGCCGACGGGAGGTCCCGTCTCGCGGCCGACATGTGCGGTGGCACCGTCAATCTTCCGCCCGGCGTTCGGCCGGTTCGATAGACTCGACGCTCGGACCATGCGCTCGGTCGTCCCCGAGCGCGTCGCGGTATAGTTGTTCGAGCGTCTCGAGCGTGTGGCGAACGTCGTACGGCTCGACGGCCGCCCGGGTGTCGTACGATCCCGAGAGACAGCGCTCGACGGCGTCGACCATCGACGCGACGTCGCCGAGTTCGAACCGCTCGCCCTGGTCGGGGCCGATCGTCTCGTCGAACGGGGGCACGTCGGCTGCGGCGACGGGCGTCCCGCAGGCGTTGGCCTCGAGCGTCGAGAGTCCGAGCGTGTCGCCGGTCGAGGCCGTCACGAAGGCGTCGATCGACGAGTAGAAGATCGGCAGCTCTCGCCGCGGAAGGAACTCGCGCAGTTCGACGTTTGCGGGGGCCTGCCCCTCGAGCGCCTCGCGCCGGGGGCCCTCGCCGACGACGACGAAGTCGTACTCGGGGCGCCGTTCGGCCACTCGCAGCAACTCTTCGACGTTCTTCTCCATGCTGAGACGGCCGCTGTGGCCGATCACCGTCCGGTCGGGGTACCGGTCCGCCTCGGTCGGCCGGAAGAAGTCCATGTCGATGCCGACCGGTAACGGGACGTACTCGACGTTCCGATCGATCCGTTTCGTCGAGGCCGTGACGAAGTCGAAGCGTCGCAGGAAGGCGCTCTCGATCGGGACGTACAGCTTTCCCAGCGCGGCCGCGATCGAGGCGATCTTGACGCTCTGGTGGAAGTACTCCTCGAGCGGCGTGTGGTGGGTGTAGATGGCTGGCACGTCGCGTTTGCGGGCGTAGCGTTCGCCGAGGCGGCCGACCGGCGCCGGGCCGTGGCAGTGGACGATGTCGAAGTCCGGCAGCGTCGCGAGGCGGCGGTAGAGGGGAATCCGGTAGCCGGCGTAGAACGGGTTCGGCAGCGACCTGACGGGGTGTTCGCGCGGGCCGGGTTCGTAGGCGCCGTCGGGGTAGATCACGTGAACCTCGTGACCGGTCAGCTCGAGTTCTTCCCGCCAGAGCTTGATCGTGTACGTCACGCCGTCGATCTCGGGGAAGTAACTGTCCGTGAAGAACCCGATCTTCATGCGGCGAGCACCTCCCGGTAGAGCGAGGCGTACGCCGCCGCGATCTCGTCGATCGTGAACGCCGCCGCGCGCTCGGCCGCGGCGGCGCCGAGCCTGCGTCTGCGCTCGGCGTCGTCGAGTTCGTCGATCGCCGCGGCGAAGGCCGCGACGTCGGACTCGCCGGGACCGGGCGAGACCTTCAGGCAGTTTTCGCCGTCCTCGAGCCACGCGAAGGGCTCGATGTCGCGGACGACGACCGGCTTCCCGGCGGTCATCGCCTCCAGCAGGGCGATCCCCTCGTTCTCCTCGTGGGTCGGGAAACAGAAGACGTCGCCCGCCGCGAACGCCCCGCGCACGTCCTCGACGTAGCCCGTGAACGTGCAGTTTTCCGGCGCGGTCTCGACGAGGCGGGTCGTCTCGCGGCCCTTCAACGAGAGATCGAGCGGCCCGAACCAGGCGAAGTCGACGTCGGGCCTGGCCCGGGCCAGCCCGACGAACGTCTCCAGACCCTTGCGCTTGATGACGTGGCCGACGAGAAAGACCGTCGGCTCCGAGAGGTCGTAACGCTGGCGGTACTCGGCCTCGAGCGACTCGAATCCGGCGAGCTTCTCGGCGTCGACCCCGTTCGAGATCACGGTGGTCGGGACGTCCGCGTAGTCCTCGATGAGTCGGCGGTTGTACGCGGACGGGCAGATGAGCGCGTCAGCGTGGTCGTAGGCCCAGCGGAGGTACGGCTTCAGCGGCCGCGCGAGCGCGTTCGTAAACCGAAAGCTGTCGCCGAAGTCCTCGGCGGTGACGTGCGTGTTCGCGACCACCGGAATTCCCCGGGCGCGAGCGCGCCGCGCGTACCACACGGACCGCGGCCCCATGAGATTGCAGTGGAGTACGTCGGCCTCGAGCGTGGGTTCGGTCGTGTACGCGACGCCGAGTCGCTCCAGCACCGCTCGCTGGTGGGCGACGGAGGCGCTGATCCCGCCGGTGACGCGGTCGCCGAACTCGAAATAGTGGCTTATCAGCGCGTCGTCCACGGTTCCGTCCGTGCGGTCGCTTCTCGACGGGCGAGATCCGGTCCCGTCCGATGCCGCGCCGTCGCCGCCGCGATCGCTCAGTCGACTTCGAGCCACGGTACCTCCATCAGCGCCGGGATGTGGGTCTCGACGTGGTGTTCCCAGACGCCCGCCTCGCCGAACGCCTCGCCGTGGTCGGCGGTGACGACGACCCGGCCGTCGAGTTCGGTGACGAGGTCGGCGACGCTCTCGAGTGCGATCCGCAGGTTCTCCTCGTAGAGCGCGAGGGCGGCCTCGCGGGTGCCGTTTTTGATCAGCTCCCCCTTGTCGAGTTCGAGCCAGAGGCCGGCCTTCTGGGCGAGTTCGCTCCCCTCGAGTTTGGCCTCCACCTTCGGGCGGATCGCGTCGCCCAGCGATGCCAGCGTCCCGTCGCCCACGCCGTCGGTCTCGGTTTCGCCCTGGCGCTTGATCCCCTTCTGGATCTGCGTGAGCTTCGCGCCGTTGCCGCGCGAGAGGTACGGCGCGTGCGGTTGCATGTAGTGGAGGACCGTTCGCTCGGTCCGCTCGACCGCGTCGGAGTGCTCGCGGAACGCCGCCTCGATGCCGCCCGGCGGGACCGTCCCGAGGTCGTCGTCCCAGCCGGTCTTCCAGACGTCGAACAGGTCGCTGATGTGCTCGGCGGCCGTCCACCGGTAGTCGCAGCTGGCGCCCCACTTGAGCTCGTCGAGCGGGATTCCGAGGTCGTTGATGAACGGGTTGCCCGAGAAGTACGCGAGGTCGTGCTCGCCCGTGAACGTCCGGTAGGCCCACTCGGGCGTCGACGACCCGACGCTCCGGCGTTTTTCGAGGGTCCCGTCGAGGTACTCCTCGTAGACGTCGGCGAAGACGTCGTACCGGCAGGCGTCGAGCACCAGACAGTAGTCCCAGTCCGATTCCAGAAACCGCTGGTCTTCCATTACCCGTACGGTACGCGACGACGCACCTAATTATTGGATCTGAAAATCCCCGTCACCGGCCGGTAACGGCCGATTAACCGGTTTGTTCCGGCCTCTTACCCGACGTCACCCGCCGGTTCCGCTCCGTCGGTGACGCGCCGAGTCGCCCGACCGTCACTCGAGGTACCCGAGTTCGCGCAGCCGATTGCGGGTCCGTTCGTCCGCCCTCTCCAGCGCGTCCCCGGGATCGCCGGCCGCGTCGCCCGGCTCGTCCCACGCGCCGCCGACGGCGGTCTCGAACGCCGCCAGCGCGCGCTCGGCCGCCGCGACGACGTCGTCGGCCGCGGGCTCGACGGGGGTTCGTTCGGCGGGATCGCGATCGAGCCGATATCCCTCGTCGGGGATGCGATCGGCGCGGACGTACTTGCCGGCGGGGCCCCGCGCCGCGCGCAGGCGCGAGTACGCCCGGTGGTCCTCCGGGAGCGTCACGCCGGCCTCGTTCGCTTTCTGCTCCAGGTGGTGCAGTTCGATGAGCGGTCGTTCGTACTCGACGAAGGCGTACTCACCTTCGCTCTCGGCCACGGCCCGCTGACCGGGGTCCGGCGCGGAGACCTCGTCGAACGCGCGGTATTCCTCGCGCAGGAGCGATCGCGTGGGGTCGAACGCGACCGGGTCGGCCGCCGCTCCGGCCGCCGCGTCGGTCGGCGCCACGTCGAGCGCGTCGAGGACGGTGTGGTAACAGTCGAGCAGTTCGACCAGATCGTCCCGTCGCCCCGCGCCAAGGTCGGGGTGTTTGACCAGCAGGGGGACGGCGATCAGTTGCTCGTAGAGGGCGAACTCGTGGCCGTAGAGGTCGTGTTCGCCGTGGAGTTCGCCGTGGTCGGCAGCGACGATCACCGCGGTCTCGTCCCACCGACCGGTGTCGCGCAGCCAGTCGAACAGCCGGCCGAGTTCGGCGTCCATGTGGGCGATCTCGGCGTCGTAGAGGGCGCGAATGTCGTCCCACTCCGCGTCGTCGATCTCGCGCGCACCCGCGTTGTACGCCTTCGAATTCTGGCAGACGTCGTCGGGATCGACGTCGGGCGCGAACCGGTCCTTCGTCGACGCGGGCGGGTAGTACGGCAGGTGGGCGTCCATGAGGTTGACGAACGCGAACCAGCCCTCGTCGCTCCCGCTCGCCTCGACGAACGACCGGGTCCGGTCGATCACCGCCGGCGTCTTCGAATCGGCGCCTTCCCCGCTTGCTAGCTTCGCGTGGGCTTTCGCGCCGAGGTGGACGAGCGTCGAGGCGAAACTCCGGAGGACGTCGTTGTCGTTGATCCGCCGCCAGAGCCCCGCGAGCGGGCCGGAGAGGACGTCGCCCGGTAACACTTCGAAGAACGAGTCCTGGGCGTCGAAGCCGTCGGTGAGCCCGGTGTAGGGCGTGATCCAGGCGTTCGAGGAGTAACACGCGGTGTCGTAACCCGCCGCCGAGAGCGAGGTCGCGAGCGTCGTCGCGTCGTCGAGGTAGGGGCAGGCCTGGTCCGCACCGTGCTCGCTCGGATAGCGTCCGGTGAACAGCGACGCGTGGACCGGCAGCGTCCACGGCGCCGGCGCGACGGCCGACTCGAAGACGGTCGCCTCGTCGGCGAACCGGTCGAGTTCGGGCGTCGTCCCGCCGTCGTAGCCGTACGGGCCGAGGCGGTCCGTCCGGACCGTATCCAGGATGACGAAAAGAACGTTCGATCGACCGTTCCCGTCCATTATCGAGTGCAGGCGACCCATCCCATTAAATCGATTGACGCCCCGGGTCGTCGGATCGCTGCGGGAACGGCGAGTGCGTGATGGCACAGCGGTCCGACGGAATCCAAGCGCGACCGACGACGGAACCGCAGCAGTGCCAGTCATCGGGCCTCGGTCTGTCGATCCGAACCGTCAACGCTTACCGGACCGATAACGGATGAACGGACGATGCCCGTCTCGTCCGGGATCGTCCTCGCGACCGATCGCGCGCCGAGCTGGCTGGAGTCGTATCTCTCCTCCGAGATCGGCTTTCTCGTCCTCTTCGGAATCTGCATCCTCGAGGGAGCGATGCTCCTCAGATTCATGCCGAGCGAGCTGGTCGTCCCGCTCGCGCTCGCGCTCGTCGGCTCGTCGCCGGGCGACGTCGGGGCGATCGTGGCGATCGCCGTCGTCGGAACGACGATCGGCCAGACGGTGCTGTTCGTCCTCGCCCGTCGAGCCGGTCGCGAGTACGTTCTGCGCACGCGCTGGGTTCCCGTCACCGAATCGCGTCTCGCCCGGTTCGACGGCTGGTTCGACCGCTGGGGGCGTCTCGCGGTGGCGCTCAGCAACACCATGCTGTTCGTCAGGGGCGTCCTCACCGTCCCCGCCGGCCTCTCGCGGATGCACTGGCGCACCTTCGTCGCGCTATCGGCCGTCGGCTCGCTTGCCTTCCAGTCGATCCTTGCCGGTCTCTACCTGGCGAGCGGCCACGTCCTCGTCTGAACGTCGGGGTCGGTATCGCCGGCGACCCGATCGAGCGAACCGAGGCGGTCGTGACCGGCGGTCAGTCGCCGCCGCGATAGATCGGCGACCGGAAGCGGACGTCGGCGTCGTGCAGGCGCCAGCGGATTTCTAGACCGGCCCACGCCAGGGTCGACAGGACCGCGACGCCCAGAACTGCGAACTCGCCGCCGCCCATCCAGGCCGGCGTCGCGAACAGCAGCCCGTTGTAGAACCGGTGTGGCAGGAGCCACTGGAGCACCCGGTCGCCCAGACCGAGCGGATCGATCAGGGGGCCGTCGTCCGTCTCGTCGGCCGCGGTCCGCGATTCCAGCCCGAGTTCGGCCGCGCTCGTCCCGCCCGCGCTCTCGGCGCCCGTCTCCAGGCGCTCGGCCTCGTAGGGCAGCGTCGACGGAACCGACCAGACGATCTCGCCGCTCCGGTCGACCTCGAACACGCGCTGGCCGTGGGAGTCGGCGATCAGCGTGTTCCCGTTGGGCAGGCGGTCGGCGTCGCGGGGCCACTGGATGCGGTCGTCGGCCCACTGCCACGAGCGAACCCACTCGCCGTCCTCGCGCTGGAACTCCTGGACGCGGCCGTTCTCCGAGTCGGCGACGAGCAGCGCCGGACCGCCCCGGGACTCGGGGATGTAGTCGGGATTGTGCTGCTCGAACTGGACGTCGTGGTCGTCCTCCGAACCGAGCGTCCACTCGTCGACCAGGCCCGTCCCCGGGTCGAGGAAGACGACCTGATCCTGGTTGCGGAGGCTGGCGACGATGCGGCCGTCGTTCGGATCGCCGGGCGCGTCGACGTACTCCACGTCGTTGATGTGGGCCCAGTCTACGGGGTAGGGGCCGCCGCCCTCGACCGGAAACTCGGTCTGGGCGTCCCAGAGCCACTCGACGATCTCGGTCTCCGTGTCGACGACGAACACCTGGTCCGCGACGATGTCCGCGATCGCGACGTGCGTCTCGTTGATCCGGGTCGAATCGTGCCACTCGCCGGCGGTCTCCTTGTAGTCGTAGCGCTCGTAGACGACCGCCGGTTGCGGATCATCCTCCGTGAGGTCGATCCGTTCGATCACGTTCAGCGCGCACGGCGGGTCCGAACAGGTCGGTCCCGCCGAGTGGATCGTGTCCGTCGCGGCGTACTCGATGGTCATCGGCTCGCCCTCGACCGGGTCGGCGTCGAAGTACTTCGTCCGCGAGTTGTTGTAGTAGGCGACGTCACCGCCCGGTCCGTAGACGGTGATCGTCCCCGCCCGCCCCGACTCGGTGACGACCGTGTGGTTCTGCGCCTCCGGGGCTCGCGGGACGTCCGCCTCGGTCGCCGTCGAGATGCTCTCCGAGGCCGACACCGCCAGAAACGCGCCGGACAGCACGACGACGATGACGACCGCGAACCGGAGTCGGGTGCGGGTCACCCGCGATCGGCCGTCCGCGAGCGCCGCTCGAACGCGCCCGCTCATCCGGGCCGCACCCCCCTCTGGTCTCGCGTGGGCTCGATCATCAGCAGAATTTTACGAGGGCGATATATGACTCTTGGCTCGTTACTCACCTTCGGCCGCGCTCCAGCACCCTTTTCGGCCGGGGCGTGCAGGCGTCTGCAAGGAAGACGCGCGTTCTCATCTCCCGTGGCGCCGGGTTCATCGGGTCGAAGATCGCGACCGCCCTCGCGATCGGGAACGACGTCGTCGCCCTCGACGACGGCTCGAAGTTCCGGGCCGCAACCGGCTGGGAACCGAATCTCCTTCGAAGAGCGCGTCGAACGCGTCTGTGAACCCTCCCTGTCGGACTGACACGGTCCCCGGCGCGATGCGGGGACGCGGGAGCGTTCGCGGCTGGCGGGGTGTTCGCGGCTGATGGCTGAGCCGGGAACCTGCCGGGACGGAGGAGAACTCCGGGCGTGATGGCGGACCCGGTCGGGGGACCGATGGGGCGTACGAGGCCGCGCCGACTGTCCGCGGCCGCCCGATTTACGCGATGCGAGACCGGTGGGGAAGTTTCAAGTTCGCGTCCGATCCAGAGTCGGCATGAACGGTCGCACCCGTCTCACGGCCATCCTCGCCGCGATCGGGGCGATCGCCGTCTTCGCCGGCCTGCTGTTCGTCGTCGGCGCGGGCCGCGTCGTCGACGCCCTCTTCGCCGCCGACCCGCTCCTGATCGCGGCGACCCTCGGCGTCGCCGTCTGCTGGCTGGCGGCGTGGGGGCTGATGCTGCGAACCGTCCTCGGGACGCTCGACGTGTCGATCTCGCCGGTCTCCTCGTTCTTCGTCTACAGCGGGGCGATGTTCGCCAACAACGTCACGCCGTTCGGCCAGGCGGGCGGCGAACCGGTCGCGGCGCTGGTCATCTCGAAGGTGACCGACTCGCGCTACGAGACCGGCCTGGCCGGGATCGCGAGCGTCGACGTGCTCAACGTCATCCCGTCGGTCTCGCTGATCGTCGTCGGCGTCGGCTACTACGCGACGACCGCGGCGCTGGGCCAGCGCCTCGAGACGGCGCTCACCTCGGGCCTGTTCATCATGGCCGGGATCGTCCTCGTGGTCGCCTTCCTCTGGTCGGCCCGGGCGTGGCTCGTCGATCGGCTCCCGGCGGCGATCTCCGGGGTCGCGGCCCGCATCGGCCGCTCGCGCGTCGACCCCGCCGCGCTCGAGGAGTCGATCGCTGGCCGACTCGAGGGCTTCGTCGAGAACGTCGAGCGAGTGGCGACCGATCGCCTGCGCCTGACCGCGGTGCTGGGCCTCTCGCTCGCGGGCTGGTTGCTCCAGGCGGTCGCCCTCCTCGTGGCGTTCCTGGCCGTCGGTCACAGCATCCCGTTCTACGTGGCGATCTTCGTCATCCCGCTTGCAAACCTGGCAGGGGCCGCACCGCTCCCCGGGGGCCTCGGCGGGATCGAGGCGGCGTTCGTGGCGTTGCTCGTCCCGACGACGGGCGTGGCAGCGTCGGCGGTCACCGCGGCCGTGCTCATCTTCCGCGGGGCGGTCTACTGGCAACCGGTCCTGATCGGTGGCGCCGCCGTCTCCGCCTACGGCGTCCGGTCGGTCAGATAGGCGATGGATCGGGCGACGTGCCGACCGACCGTTCGGACGCGGTCAGCTATCGGACCCGGTGCCCGTCCGGAGTTCGGACGGGAGGTACGGATCGAGGGCGGTCGTTCGCCAGGCGAGGAGGGCCAGGCACCCGGTCCACAGCAGCGGCGTGTCGTAGACGGTGTGGATCGGCAGTCCCGGGCTCCAGTCGGACTGCAGCGGAAAGAGCCACTCGATGCCTTTCGGCGAGAGCGAATCGAGCAGCAGGTGCGAGCCGTAAGCCAGCCCGACCGCGCTCGCGACCGACCGATCCCTGGCGGCGACCGCCGCGAGGACGAGCGCCAGCCAGACGAGCGGCGAATGCGTGAGTCCGCGGTGGACGAACGGCCACTCCAGGGCCGCCGGAAAGAAGAAATCCGCGTCGGGAAGCAGGCCGAAGCCGAGACCGAGCCAGGGGTCGGCGTCGGTGAACGCTCGCACGAGGGCGTACCCCAGGAACGCGTGGGTGGCCAACGCGCCCGCGTAGAAGACGACTCGACTCACCACCATAGGCGACCGTTTCGTGCGGAGTGGTACCACTGTTTCGGCTGCGCCCCAGCCGTCCGGACATCGATTGCGGACCTCATCGGAATCCCGACGCCCGATCGGTCCGCGGCAGACCGAAAGCCCGGCGCCGCGTTCACCGGCAGTCGGAACCGGACCGGCGCCGCGCGTTCACCGCCGCGATTCGAGTTCGGCGTACAGCGTTTCGACGTCGAGTTCCTTCATCGAGAGCAGGACGAGCAGGTGATAGATCAGGTCGGCCGACTCGGCGGCGAGGTCGTCGGGCGCGTCGTCTTTGCCGGCCAGGATCACTTCGGTCGCCTCCTCCCCGATCTTCTCCAGCACGGCGTTCTCGCCCTTCTCGTGGTCGAACAGCGAGGCCGTGTACGACCCCGTCGGTTGCTGGGCCTTGCGCTGCTCGATCACCGCGAAGAGTTCGTCGAGAATCGCCGCGTCCGCCCTCGAGTCCGGTTCGGCGGAGCCGCCGCCGTCGTCACCGACGGCACTCGCCGCATCGTCGGCCCCCGATCCGTCCGCGCCAGCGCTCGCCGCATCGTCGGCGCTCGCCTCAGCGTCGGTCGTCGCGTCCGGATCGCTCCGGTCGAACTCGTCGCTCTGGGGCGGCTCCTCACCGCTCACGCGAGTTCACCTCCGACGTCGCGGATGTCGGCGAGGTCGGCGAACGTCTCGCGATCCTCGCGACTCCGCTCGAAGACGTCCTCGTGTATCTCGATCGGGGCGTTGGTCCGGGCCGCGAGGGCCAGCGAGTCGCTCGGTCGCGCGTCGACGACGGCGTCCCCGCGCGGCGTGGTGACGTGCAAGTCCGCGATGTAGGTGCCGCCGTCGGCGCCGCGCTCTTCGAGGTCGCTGACGACGACGCGTTCGACGCGGCCGCCGAGTTCCTCCATCACGTCGAGCAGCAGGTCGTGGGTCAGGGGCCGACCGATGTCGGCCGCCTCGAGCCCGCGAGCGATGCTCGTCGCCTCCTCCCGGCCGACGAAGATCGGGACGACGTCGTCCTCGTCGTCGACGCCCAGGATCAGCACGGGGACGGCACCCTCCGGCGTTCCGGCGAGGCGGACGCCGTCGATCGTCGCGTTCATACCGCCACGGACGGGTGCGACGGAGAAAAACCCTCGCGACGCGATCGGCCCGGCGCGGGCGGTTCCGTGCGCGAGTATCGCACGGCCGTCCGGTACGGCTATCGGGGGTCGTCCGGTCGGGCTAGCGGGCGGGCTCCGGGCGCGGTTCGTCGAAGAAGGTGAGCCCGTGGAGCCGGTCGTCGCGGGTGAGTTCCGGGTGGAACGAACAGCCGACGACCGGCCCCTGTCGAACCGCCACGGGGCGGCCGTCCCAGGCGGAGAGCACCGTCGCCGCGCCGACGTCCGCGATCGCCGGGGCGCGGATGAAGACGGCGGGGAAGGGTTCGTCGAGCCCCGCGACGGAGAGCGGCGCCTCGAAGCTGTCGCGCTGGCGGCCGAACGCGTTGCGCTCGACGGTCACGTCGAGCAGACCGAGTTCCGTGACGCGGTCGTCGGCCGCGTCACGCGAGGCGACGATCAACCCCGCGCAGGTGGCAAGCAGCGGCTTTCCGTCCTCGACGTGGGTCCGGATCTCCGGGGCGATCCCCTCGTCGTGGATCAGCCGCGAGATGGTCGTCGACTCCCCGCCCGGCATCGCCAGCAGGTCGCACTCGGGCACCACTCCCGACTCGCGAACCTCGCGGACCGCGACGGTCCGGTCGCGCCGCGCTCCCGCGCGCTCGATCGCCTCGGCGTGCTCCGAGACGTCACCCTGCACGGCGATCACCCCCGCAGTCAGCGTCATGGCGCCCGCTTGGGCCCTCTCGGTGAAAAACGTCTCGACGGCCCGCTCGACCCGACGAACGGGCGCGATGCTACCGAACGCGATAGACGGGGAGTCGCACACCTGCCGATCAGCGATCCGGTCCGCTCCTGGGGAGTACCACCCGAAAATCGAACGCGAAACTGCTCGGACGACGAGTTCGCCCCCGGTGTCGCGTGTCGACCCTGGCGATCAGGCCATGAACGACAGCAGCTGGACGAAGACGCCCAGAAGGACGCCGAAGACCAGCACCGTCTTGGGGTCGATGCGGATGGCGTTCTGGTCTTCCGCGTCGAAGTACCTGACGAGACCCGCACTGGACATCAGGCCGCCAGTGTTCTGTCCTTTATCCATACACGCCCCTCGGCCCCGCGGCGAACTAAAGCTTTCGACACGCCTCGTCGGCGTTCGTCATCCCCTCGGATTTCGACACGGCGTATCGGCGTTCGTCACCCCACCGACGTGCGACACGCTGCACCGTGAGCGACGCGACACGACCGGCGGTGCCGTCGGCTGCCGTCACCCCTGGCACCGATTGATCGCGGGACTGGTTGCCTCCGATCACCACAGACGACCGGAACGGACCGTGTCGTGACGAATCCCGGGATAAACTGGTCGGTGTGCCGGACCGATGCGGGGTAATTTTCGGAGGCATGGCACGTTTATCCTGTCACACCGGAGTATTTTTTATACTGGTCGTTCTCTGTCGCGGTATGAGCTACGGTATCGCGCGTATCGTCGACCGGGTACGGCAGCCGGAGTACACCGGGGAGAACCGGTGTACGCCGTGTACGATCGTCAACGTCGTCATCGCAGCACTCCTTTCGGGTACAATTGCCGCCGTCGTCGGCTCGCAATACGGCGTCCGGCCGGCCGCTGGGATCGGAATCGCGTTCTTCGCGTTCTCGCTGGGGGCCATCTACGTTCGGGGGTATCTCGTCCCCGGGACGCCGACGCTGA
Organism: Halovivax limisalsi; assembly: GCF_023093535.1. NCBI lineage: Archaea > Methanobacteriati > Methanobacteriota > Halobacteria > Halobacteriales > Natrialbaceae > Halovivax > Halovivax limisalsi. The sequence continues at coordinate 139,659 of NZ_CP095757.1, read as the reverse complement.
CGAAACGGTACTTCCCCGACTGGCTGCTCGCGAAGTTCGACAAGGGTCCGGCCGCCGAGACCGCGGAACCGCTCGACGGCGAGGCGGCCGACGCCGGCGAGGCGAAGCCGGTCGATCCGGAATCGGTGCTCGTCGACGGGGGCGTCCTGGGTCCCTGCGACGAGGAGGACGATCTCTGCCTGCCCGACGACCTGCGCGAGCGCTGGCGCGAGCACGTCGAGACGGTCCGCTCGGCCGACCGCGTCCCGCAGGTCGCCGCGTTCGTCGAGCAGGACGTCGACGCGGTGGAACTCGAGGACCGCGAGGGAGAGGGTCGCATCGTCGTCAGGGCCGACGGCCACGTGGTCGCCCACTGGGAGTCCGAGTCCGCGTTGATCGCCGACCTGGCCGGCGCCCGCCTGCTGGAGACGGAACTGTCCGAGTGGGACGAGCTGACGCTCCAGGCGCGCGGGCAGGTCGTCGGCGGCCTCCGGGCCTTCCTCGAGACCTGCCCGAGTTGCGACGGGCGGATCGAGATCGAGGGCGAGACCGTCGAGTCCTGCTGTCGCTCCTACGAGGTCTACGCCGTCACCTGCAACGACTGCGGGGCGCGCCTGCTCGAAATATCGCCCTGAGCCGGGGTCGGCCGCTCCGGGCACCGCGGCGTCGCCGGTCGCGTCGAATCGCGCCGCAACCGAAGGAGTGTTTTTCCTGGGGCCCAATGTAGAAACAATGAGTCATCAGCGTCCCGACGCGCTCGACGTTCCCGCCATCCGATCGGCCTACCCCATCCTCGAGCGGACCTTCGACGGCACCCAGCTCGTCTACCTCGACAACGCGGCGACGACGCAGACGCCAGATCCCGTCGTCGACGCGATGAGCGACTACTACCGCGAGACGAACGCGAACGTCCACCGCGGCATCCACCACCTGAGCCAGGAGGCGTCGATCGCCTACGAGGAGGCTCACGACCGCCTGGCCGAGTTCGTCGGCGCGAGCGGCGGCCGGAGGGAACTCGTCTTCACGAAGAACACCACCGAGAGCGAGAACATGATCGCCCACGCGTGGGGCCTTCGCGAACTCGGCCCCGGCGACGAGGTCGTCCTCACCCAGATGGAACACCACGCCTCGCTGGTCACCTGGCAGCAGGTGGCCATGCGCGCCGGCGCTGACGTGAAGTACATCCGCGTCGACGACGACGGCCGCCTCGACATGGACCACGCCCGCGAGGTCATCTCCGACGACACGGCGATGCTCTCGGCGGTCCACGTCTCGAACACGCTGGGGACGGTCAACCCCGTCTCCGAGCTGGTCGACCTGGCCCACGAGCACGACGCGCTGGCCTTCATCGACGGCGCCCAGGCGGTGCCCACCCGGCCCGTCGACGTCGAGGCGATCGACGCCGACTTCTACGCCTTCTCCGGGCACAAGATGGCCGGCCCGACCGGCATCGGCTGTCTCTACGGCAAGGAGGATCTGCTTGCGGACCTCGATCCCTACCTCTACGGCGGCGGGATGATCCGCAAGGTCACCTACGACGAATCCTCGTGGGGCGAGGTGCCCTGGAAGTTCGAGGCCGGCACGCCGCCGATCGCGGAGGCGGTCGGGCTGGCCGCCGCGGCGGACTACCTCGACGACATCGGCATGGAGCGCGTCCGCGCCCACGAGGAGCGACTCGCCGCCGCGGCCTACGACGCCCTCTCGGGGATCGACGGCCTGACGATTTACGGCCCCGAGCCCGGTCCCGACCGGGCCGGCCTGGTGAGCTTCTCGATGGAGAACGTCCACGCCCACGACCTCGCGTCGATCTGTAACGACCACGCGGTCGCGATTCGGGCCGGCGATCACTGCACCCAGCCGCTGCACGATACGCTCGGCGTCTCCGCGACCGCGCGCGCCTCGTTCTACGTCTACAACTCCGTCGACGAGATCGACCCGCTCGTCGAGGCGGTCGAGGACGCCCGGGCGCTGTTCGCGTAGGATCGGGGGCCGTCACGCGACCGCTCTCGGGCGCAGCAAATTCACTTCTCGATCCGCTCGCTCGATTCTGTCTAGCCGCGTTCGGTCGTCACCGTGTGAATCGCTCCCGGACGGTCTACTCGGTCCGTATTCAAGGAAACTAGCGCTATCGTTGAACGCCGAGCTCGTCGAGTACATCAGCGTCGAACGAGACACCATCTCGTTCAACCTTCAGCCCGTTTTGGTTGAATGGTCGGGTGCGCTCGTCGCGGCGATCGGCCAGGCGATGCGGATGTTCGGCGCCCTCGACTACTTCGGACCGAGACGGGCTCGGACCTCCCGAACGCCGACGGCGACGCCCACCTGCGTCTGTAGTGCGATCTGGCGGGTCGGGCATCGCTGATCCGCGTTCCGAAACTGGGCTATCGAAACGCCTCGGCCGTGATCGTCTCCAGGTACGCCACGCTGGCGTACCGAAATTCGATCTGCCCGTCGTACCCGTGGTTCGGGAGGAGCGCCTCGGCCGCTCGTCCCGCAGGCTTGTCGGTCGTCAAGAGCACGACGTGATCTGCGTCCCCTGACGCGAGGAGCTGTGCGGCGAGCCCGACGAGCGCGGTGTCCGCCTTCTCGATGACGTCCTCGTCACGGTCGGTTTCGGTGGCGATGAACCGACGTGACTTGCCCATCACCGTCGAAACGGGCGACTGTGCGTGCTCTAACTCGTCGACGACGATCAAGCCCGTTTCGAACGCATCGGCGTACGGAACGCCCGCCGACGGATACCCCGCTGCAGCGGGATCGCCACCGAGCTCCTCGTAGACTCGCCGCGGAATCCGCACCGAAGCGCCCGCCTGTCGGAGCGCCCGACACAGCCGTCGAAATTTGTTCCTATCCGAGCGCCGCACCGAACGAAGACGCCGGTGTCGGCGATATACGCCGTCGTCATACAGCCGCATCCGCGTACTCGGCGGCGACGGGTTCGAGCGCCTGGAGGATAATCTCGGCTTCCAGCGGCGAGATGTCGAGTTCCCTGGCCGCGATGCGATGATTGACCGTCCCGTCGACGTACTCGGCGGCGTATTCGAGGGCGGCGGCCAGGCCGTCGGGGCCGTGGCGATCGACGAAGACGTCGACGTCGTCGTTCTCCTCGCGGCGGGCGACGGCTGCGATCAGCGCCGGCGTAATCGTCCGGCTGTCGCCGTCCGTCGAGAGCGTGAGCGCGATGGTGCGGGCCTCGTACTCGTAGGGGCGCTGCTCGCGGGTTTTCTCGACGAAGTCAGCCGTTTCGAGCTTCCCGACGTAGTCGTAGACGGTTCCCTGGGGGAGGTCGAGCTCGTCGACGATCTCCGGCACGGTGACCGGGCCGTGCCGGGAAATGTGTGCGTACAGGCGAGCGAGCGACGGCGTATCGAGGATGTCGGCTACCGTCTGGAGCTGCCGAATCGGCGGTCGACCGGACCGGGACGGCGATTGCGCCATCTCGATTACGAACTATCCATAATTCGTGATAAGGGTTGCGCCGCGATCCGCAACTCAGTTCCCGAGCGGTCCAGCCACGGAGCGACGGTTTTGGGTCCGGCTTCGATTCCATTCGGGACGGAGACAGCTACGACGAGGGCGTTCGATTCGCTACGGTGCGGGCGGTCGACGCACTACGATGACGAGTCCAGCAAGTCGTTCACGTCCGCGACGCCGAGCCGACAGCCGCACGGGGCGACCCGCGCGTCCATCGGCCCGCGGATCGTCAGACTCGCGACCGGCGTACCACAGCGCGGACACCGCGAGCGACCCGAAGCTCCTGCATCAGTCCGAACGCCGCCGTCCGACCGGGTCTCGCCGCGCCGTTCGCCGGCGTCGCCACTCGACGGTCGATCGGTCATCCAGACACCCCACTGCTCCCCACGGAGCGAACGACAACAATCGGACGCAACGCTGGCGATACCGGGCGGCTCGGCGGTCGTGCGAGAGGTTTATGTCTCGCGGGCGGATACGCAATCATGGCTTCGGGTCTCGCGACTGGAAGCCACAGTCTCGGGTGCTCTGACACCCGGGACATTTCTGATGCCTGTCCCCTGGCGAGTGGAGACTGGAGCTTCCAGTACGGCGTAGCCATTGGGTATACTTATATCTATCTAACAGGTGAACGATGGGATTTTCTAACCTGTGGGTGGGGTAAACGGGAGATGTCTGGCGTTCTGGGTGTAGAGAGTGGTGTCGATTGGCGATTTCGGTGGCGTTTAGTTTAGTCAGGACCGTAGCTCTTGTGAGCGAGAATACCCAGAAAGCCCGACTTTCTCGCGGTCATCGGCGTATGCGCCGATTGATCGAGGGATCGGTATCTCTCGCTGGTTGCGACTCGCTGCAATCTTCGGACTTCGTCCTGCGGTTTCTGAGACGTGGTCTCAAATTAGCGGGAGTTCGCATCCGCGTCACTTGCATCGTCTCGCACCTCGAGAACATCGTCCCTTTCGACCCCATCCTACGGTGGTTGTTCGTCCGGTTTACGCCTAACTAACCGCAACCGAGGTTTCGGTGGTGTTTAGTTGGTGGCTCGGTGCGATCCATTTCACCGTTCGTCGACCCCCTGGGGGCTGGCACACTATTGGGGGTCGACGAAAGCCGGGTTCCCAACCCGAGAATATTAGGGCCTCTACCCCCGATTTGGGGCATGGTTTCAGAAGGACCCTTGTGGGGTTGAAGCGACTTGGACACGCATTTGCATAATAGTACCGAATAGTTTCAGAAGGACCCTTGTGGGGTTGAAGCGCGGAGGACTACATTATTGAAAACGTCCCGGCGGCCGTTTCAGAAGGACCCTTGTGGGGTTGAAGCCTGCTACAAGCCCCTCAAAGTCGTCTACCGCCCTGCGTTTCAGAAGGACCCTTGTGGGGTTGAAGCCCCGAACCCGATATCGGATCGGGCACGACGCCCAGTTTCAGAAGGACCCTTGTGGGGTTGAAGCTCGAAGCCGCGCCCCGAACAGACTACCTTAGTTGCGGCGTTTCAGAAGGACCCTTGTGGGGTTGAAGCGACGAGGACGTCGACATCGACGAGCTGCCCGAGGTCGGTTTCAGAAGGACCCTTGTGGGGTTGAAGCAGCCGAGAGCCCCTCCGAAAGTGGCTGAATGAGTATGGTTTCAGAAAACCTATGGAGGGTTGAAGTATGTCAGACAGTCGTTTACGCGGCACGAGGCTTGGTTTGGTAGGCTTCTTCAGAGTGTGGTGGCTTGAAGATTGCCGGACGAATGTGTATCCGATCCCCCTTACAATCAACCATTTGCTATTTAACGAAACGCTTATCAGTCATAGTCTACTCTGGAGAATAAGAGGTGACATACACTCGGCACCAACTCTAATCTGGGGTGATCCTAGATCGCCCACATGAGGATACTGTGCTTCCATGCTCTGTCAGGAGGGGAAGCACAGTTGAGCCTAGCTATCCGGCTAGCCGCATATGCGGTTAGTCCGGGTAATACTAGAAAGTGACGCAAACCCGGATAATCGTCAAAATGAGTGAAAATAAAACAGACTCGAATAAAGCATCAAAACGGAAGGAAAGGAAGTGGAATAGCAATCCAACCGTCAATTGGATACGCCGTGGCCATACGCGGGCGGATCCTGACCGGTATAGGATAAGCACGGCCTGAGACGAAGAGCGAAAAGACTAATCAACCGAAAACCGCAGTCAAAATGACTTGGCACGACACGGATTCAGCAGGACCAAGACGGGTTGAAGAACTCGACACCATCTCAGTGCCAAGGAATCATTTCAGCAGGACCCGAGGAGGGCCGCTCCTATTTATAAGTGATAGATAGATATAAAATGTTCGAGCATAACCATTGGTGCGTGAATGATAGTACCAAAGTAACAGGGGGCAGAGTCACTCGATGAGAATCCTGGCCCGGCTTCGTGCACGCGCAGATTCAGTCTATGACAATACGTATCACGACAAGCTTCGTGGGCGTATGTGGAGAGCGCTGGAGGGGACGGAATTTGACGACCGACACGACGAACACCAGCCAACCGGGCTGTGTTTCTCGAATCCGTTCCCGCCTGGAAATCTGTCGGAGGATGACCAGCGAACACTACTCGTCGCATCTCCGGAGCGAGATCTACTCGGCACCGTCGCGAACGATTTCGACGAAGACCCTGAGCTAAATATCGGTGAAATGCCGTTCGAGATCACCGATATGTCCCTTCTCGCGCCAGACGTCGGCGAGCCAGGAACGCGCGGTGTCCTCGAAACGGGAACGGGCGTTCTCGTTCGAATTCCCCCGGAGCGCTGCGAGGAGTATGGTATCGAAACGGACGGCGAGAACCCGACCTTCTGGAAACCCGAACACACGCTCGAACCACTGAAAACACAACTCGAGAACAACCTCGATCAGAAGCACAGTCAGTTCTGCCCTGAGGATTTGCCAGGTCCGAGCGATCGACCTGGCGATCTCTTCGACAGCTACGAACTAATCAAGACCTACGCACTGCCGGTGACGGTTACCCAGGGTGTCGAAATGACGTACATCATGAGCAAGTGGCGCTTCGGATACGAGGTTCGTGACGACCACCATCGTCGGCACCTGAACCTCGCCCTCGATATCGGCGTCGGCGAACGGAATATGCTGGGCTTCGGCTTCCTCAATATCGATGAGGATTCGGTCGTACCCGCTGGACAAGCGGCGAGAGAGATATCGGGTCGCCGGGGGCAGGCTCGATGACTGGGCTGGACCGGACGAAACTCGATCAGTACCTCCCAGACGGACCGATAACGTCGTTGCGACGGATTCAAACGCTCTACGGCGCTCTCGCCGAAGCGTCCAGCGGCGACCTGATCGGTGGCGACCCGGAGTTCGGGCTCTACTACACGCCTGGCGAACTCGAGGGGTTCACGACGTCGGATCCGGGTGAGAACAAGCGGTACCTGATCACGGTTGAAGTAGATCTCACTGCCGAGACTGTGACGGCCGAGGACGTCAACGTCGACGTGGACTTTTTGGAGCCAGAGACCGTCGGAAAACTCGGATTCGCTCGCTATCCGTGGGGTCGCGGTATCGACCACAGCATCACTCGCCGTGGTGCCAAGGGCGGCTCGGATACCGATGCTGCAGCCACATATTGTATCGACTGTCTGGAGCGCTGGACGAACGCGGACGGCCGGGAACCCGCTATCGGCGAGGTTGCAAAAACCCATCCAGATGGCTGGGTCATTCAGCTATTACAGGAACTCGGGACGGAAGAAGTCGTTCAGGAGAAAATCAGGGACCTACTCCATGAGAGATATACTGACGATGAGCGTGTCGTCACTACGGTCAAACTTCGACTTGACCCTGAAGACCTCGAAGAGGAGCCCAACGGCGAGGAGACTGGCTGGTTCTACCCTGGCGAGATAGGCGTTCTCAACGCGGGAATGAAAGCGCGGAAAGATGACAAACTGGCCTCTAAACAGGTGAGTACGCCGTCGCGAGGTGAAAGCGCTTGCATGGTCACCGGCGATCGTACAGAAGTGTTCGGTACCGCCGAAGACCCCCTTGCATTCTTCACGCTCCAGCACGCCGAGAAGTTTGAGGGAATACGAAGAGAGCAAGCTTGGCGCTCACACCCGGTTTCATCCGACGCTGCACTCCTGATCCAATCCGGTTCCTCACTCGTAGATGCCTGTCGAACGACCCGGAACGGGCTCGGTGTCTACACGCTTCCGTACTTCGTCGACACGGACGAACGGGACGCGGAAGAACTTTACCACGCACTCGAGCGGCTCCAAGAGTTTGATGGTGACGACCAGCATCCGATGTTCTTCCTCGAAAAGACCATCGAGGAGGAGGCTGGCCGGGAAAAAGCTGAATCCTTGCGCTTCTACGTCATCTCGTTACGGAATGACAGCGGCGATATCAACGTCATTCACGAGGTACCGGACGTCTCGCCGTACTGGCCCCGAAAGATCGCGAGTGCACACCGAACCGTCCTCCACGAGTCGAGCGCATTCGGCCCAAGTGGCTTCGAGTTCGTCGAGAACTGGCAGCCGATTACGCCACTTACCGAGGCTGACGACGTGGTAAATTCGATCGTCAGTGGTCGCTACGCCTGGGGAACCATGCCGGTAATGGCGGGTGACGAGGGTGCGATGGCAGACGATCTCTCCGAGTGGCTCACCTACGCGCTTCTGACGGGGGCGGAGATTCCCGTTGAGCGGTTACTCTCTGGGTACGTCGAGCGAATCGAACAGGAGTATCGGGATGATGAGGAGGACCGACTACCGACCAACCACATCAAGACGCAGTTCGCCCAGCTCGAAGCGCTGGCGAGAGCCGGGTTGCTGACCGGCGATTCGTCGTCCGAAGATCTGACGACGCCACCAGAAACAATGACCCAAGACGTTCCAACGAAGGCGGAGATCGCGGGTGATGGCGATCTCACTCGTAGTGCCGTCCGACGGTACAGACTCGAACAGTTCATCGAAGAAAGGGAGTCGCTGGCCGACAATCCCCACCGAAAAAGTGCGTTCTTGTTCGGCGTCCTCGTCGGGATGGTGAGCTACCACCAGTCGGACACGAGGGATATGAACCGGACGGTTGTCGATCAATATCCACCGACGCAGGTAACCATCGATCGCCTCGTCAGGGTCTGGCCGGAACTCGCAGAGAAGAGCGACGTGTACGCGAAAGACGTAGGCTGGGTAGGAACGTCGCTCTTCCCGGAGGTTCTCGATAAGCAAACTGAGGGATTCGTCCATCCTGGTGAGTGGGACCTGTCGCTCCAAGATGTTCGGTTCTTCTACGCCCTCGGTGTCACTTTCGGTAAGCGAGCCGATACTCGGGCACGCGACCTTGCGGAACGGATCGAATCCGAGGGCGGGGAACCGAACGACGCGGAGGCCGCAAATGTCGCATAGAACGTTCGACGAGTATAACGAATCCGATACCGAGAAAACCATGTCCGAAACCGACGCCGATTCCGACGTCACGAATCGCTCAGAGATCGTCTTCGTAACCGACGCTCAGGACTGCAATCCAAATGGGGACCCAATGGGCGAGAATCGTCCGCGCATCGATCCAGTCACCCAGCAGGCGGCGATCACTGACGTCCGACTGAAACGGTACCTCCGCGACCAACTGCGGGCCGACAACCATCCGATTTTCGTCAAGCGAACCGACGACGGTGCCGAGATCCGTGCAGCCCTGGCGCTTGACCTGTTTGACGAAGTCGAATCGGTCGAGGATCTCGACGAGGTTGACGACATCGAAAGCGAGTTCCTGGCGCGAGCGACTGACATCCGATATTTCGGTGCGACACTCTCGTTCAACGCGGACACCAACGACGAACTGTACGAGGCCGTCAAGGAGCGATTCCCGAGCCAGTTCACCGGACCAGTCCAGTTCTCGCCGGCTCGCTCTCTCAACGCTGTCGAAACTAGCGAGGAGACGAGCATGCTTACGAGTGTCATCGCGACGCAGGACGAGAAGGAACAGGGTGGCTTCGGACTCGACGACCATCGGATTAAGTACGGTATCTTCCCGTTTCATGGACTGGTTGACGAAAACGGTGCCAGTGATACCCACTTGAACGAGACTGACGTCGAACGGCTCGACACGCTCTGTTGGCGCGCAGTTAAGAACCAGACCATCTCGCGAAGCAAGATCGGTCAGGAGCCGCGGCTGTACGTCCGGGCCGAGTACTCGACCGATGGCTACCACGTCGGGGACCTGCACAACGCCATCACGCTCGATGAGACCGAATCAAAACCAGACGGCGAAATGCGCTCGGTTCGGGACGTCTGCCTCGACGTCAGCGATCTCGTGGAAACGCTCGAGTCCGTGGCCGATGACGGTCATCTCGGTACGGTTCATATCGCAGGAAGCGATCGATTGGCCGTTACGTGTGATGGCGCCGAAATCGAATTTGCTGACGAGATAGCCGACGAACTCGAAGACCGTGGCGTTCCCGTCGACGGGTTCGATGTCTACGAGAAGTTCAACGAAATGTCGACGGCGGAGTGAGATTATGGCGAAACGAGATACCGCGAGCCAGGCCCCCATCGAGGACGATGTCGATGTGGGATCCGCACCATCGATCGACAGCGACGGTGTCCCGTCGGCATGTCTATCGTTCGTGCTCCGTAGCGATTGGGGCCACTTCCGCCGCATTGACCGGACAGTGACAAAGCAAACGTATAGAATCCCACCCCGAACGACCGTGGCCGGTCTCCTCGCGGCGATCGCCGGCGTCCGCCGTGACGGCTACTACGATATATTTGCGCCCGAATCGTCCGCCGTCGCCATCACGCCGGTCTCGCCGATTCGGACTGTAACGCAGCCGACGCTCGGACTTGGGACGCACCCCGGCGAAACGATGGACAGCAGAGGTGGTTCTGGCAAAAAAACGATCAAGGTCAAGTACCCGGATAGCACCGATAACCGCCAAATTCATAGTTACGAGTTGCTCGTTGAACCGGCCTACCGAGTCGACGTGGCCGTCGAGGACGATCGATTCTACAGCGTTCTCAAACACCGACTCGAAACGGGCACCTCGTTTTACCCCCCATCGATGGGGCTCTCGGAGTTCCTCGCGTGGACCGAGCCGATCGACGGGGAAGAGGAGCGTTTCGAATTTCATCCGGAACCGGTCGAAACCGGAGAGTCAGTTCGAGTCGATAGCGCCGTTCCGGATGGGATTGACGAAATCGTTCCACAGGCAGGCGTCACATACGATGTCGAGCGACTCCCTGGATACATGGAAGCTCACGATGGAGGCCGCCGGACGACAGGCTTCATAGACTATGCGTTCGCAAGTGAATCACTGCAAATTCGCCCTCAAGCGGTCTCACCGGTGGAGGTCAATGGTCACGTCGTCGCGTTCGAGTAACCAGCACCGACACTATGTCCATAAATTCCATTATTTCCCATCCACGGAACGGTCGGCCAGACTATAAACTCGAGTCCCATCTCGAAGATACGAAGTCTCGAATGCTTGCAATTGGCCGATTCGAGGATTCGGGGGGGTGTAGTGAACGGCGAGTTGCGAGCGTCATCGGACTGCTCCACGACTTTGGGAAGGTAGCACCGGCGTTCCAGAGAAAGATCCATCCCACCGCCGAATTTCACGGATCGCCCCAGGAAACCTATCACGCTCGACTCGGTGCACTTGCGGCCTTTTGGGTCCTTCAAGAGATCGGTGGTGACGACCGCGACGCACTCGCGGCCTTTATAGCCATCTCGCGACATCACGGGTCCCTCCCTGATGCCATCCCACACGTGTTTACGGACATCTATGGGACCGAAACGGGCGAGAAGGACAACGTAAAGGGGTGGGCGACGGATCAGGTCGAGTCGATCGATAAGTCGGAAAACGAACTACATGCCAGGAAAGCCGACGAAATACTCGTCAGGGCCGGGAATAACACGACAACCTGGAACCGATTTGCTCGCGCTATTACGGACGAATCCGTGTACGAGTCACTGGCCGACCTGGTTTCCGTGCATCGAGGGTACAGTAGAAAAGAAAATGTCGATTCGCTTCCGCCCGAACTATACGATAGGACACTCAGGTACTGGGGGCATCTTACACTCGCGGACAAGACCAGCGCAGCCGATATTTCGCTCTCGAAACTCGAACGTGACCCTCTCACACTCGAAGCCCTCGATACGTACGTGGCAGATCTAGAGGGGAACGACGAGTTAGAACGAACGTTGAACAAGTTCCGGGAACAGGCCAGGGACGCCGCACCGGAAAACGCCGTCGAGCGATTGCTCGACGACGGTGCGGACATCGGTCGGCTAACGCTTCCGACCGGTCTCGGCAAAACATTCACTGGAATCACGACCGCGTTCACACTCCGTGACGAGATTGCTGACCGACGCGAACTTGTGGAAGAACCAACCGTCGTCTACGCGCTACCATTCACTTCGATTATCGAACAGACACGGGAGATTTTTGAAGACCCAGATATCTGGGGTGCCGATCCGGCTGGACACGCATTGACGATCCACCACTATCTGAGTGAGACGGTCACCCGAGTCGATTCGGAAGTCGGAACGGACGGAGAGGCCGAAACTGACCAGCGAACCCACGCTGATGCGATGCTCGGTGAGAGCTGGCGGGCGGGAACGGTGTTAACCACGTTCGTCCAACTGTTTGAGAGTCTAGCCGGGCCGAAAAATAGTCAGGGGCTCAAATTTCCCGCGTTACAGGACGCTGTGATCATCCTCGACGAGCCACAGGCCCTGCCGAAACGCTGGTGGGCGGCGATCCCGCGACTAGTCCGAACGCTACGGACAGAGTTCGATGCCACGGTGATCGCGATGACGGCGACCCAACCGGCACTATTCGAGAGTACCGACGACCTATCCGCCGTCGAATTGCTCGACGACGTGGATGAGTATTACCACCACGCGCGCCGGGTCCGATATACTATCGACGATTCAGTGTGGACCTTGGGAGATTCGGAGGGGGAGACGGTCCCTCTCGATCACGAAACGGCTGGCGAACGTATCGTCGACGCTGCCTCAACCGGTGAAAACACGGGGACCACGGAGAACTCCGCACTGGCTGTCTGTAACACGATCGCCAGTTCGAGACGACTGACTGAATGCGTAGAACAGGCAGCTGGAGTGACCGTAGAACACATCGGAAAAATCTACAGGGAGGTCGTCGAGAGGGCCGAAGGTACTTCAACAGTGGTGCGAACCGATACGGACAATGCCCGTTTCAGCGGAACGGAACGAATCGATCAGCTCGCCTCGGCAGTCCTCGATCGTCTGGGATTCATCCCAGACGGTGACTGGAACGGACCCGAAAGTGGCCACGTCAGCGACGCCTCGTGGTCCTGGTCGAGATCGGATACCCCGCCATTCTTCCTCGCGACGTTCAATTCGCGATACCGACCGAAGGACCGACGTGTTCTCATTAGGCTCGCCGACGTACTGACGGACTGCGAGGTCCCGTTCGTACTCGTCTCGACGCAGGCGGTCGAGGCCGGCGTCGACCTCAGCTTCGCTCGCGTTTTCCGTGATCTCGCTCCACTCGACAGTATCGTCCAGGCCGCTGGACGCTGTAATCGGTCGTTCGAGTGGGGCGAAGAGAACGGTCGCGTCACGGTCTGGTTGCTCGACGATCCCGACGATCCGAATGGGGGTATCGATCGAACACCCACCAAGTACGTCTACGGAACCGATCTCGGCAGCCATCTGACGATTATCGCCGAAACACTTCGAGACACTCTCGAAACACAAACCGACGTTGACGAATTTACAGTGACGCGGTGTGCCGTACCAACGTACTTCGAACGAATCCGTGAGAAGGCACTCGCCAGCCAAGAGCTGCTCGATCACATCGAACGGTGCGAAGCAAAGCAACTTGGCCGGACGTCACTCATTCAGGAGGATTACCCGACCGTCGATGTCCTCGTCGCTGTAACTGACCAAGAGAAAGCACTCCTTGAGGCAATCGGTGACGCGTTCAATGAAGGGAACACACCACGGGCCTATGAGTTCCTTCAGCAAGCATCCGATCTGCGCGTATCTATCCCCGCTCGCGACGCAGAGAGTGCGCTTACCCAGGCCACGAGAGTCGATCGAAAAAAGCGCGGCGAACGAGAAGGTGTACAGATTCTCGCCTATAGACCCGAGACCCCGGGCGGCTCTTACGATCTCGATAGCGGCGGGTTCGTGGCGAACGACGACGACGTGGTCGCCGGCCGATTCACCGTGCTATGAGTGAGAGTCCCAGTTATTCGAAGAAGAGTCGGATCGACGATCTCATCGATAGCGAACGGAATCCGCACCGTGAACCGCCCGTCCGGATCACCGGGTTGATGGTCCAGTACTATCACGTCTGCCGGCGAGAACTCTGGTTCATGTCCAGGGGTATCGACATCGATAGAAGCACGCCAAATATCCAACGAGGAAGCTATACCGATGAGACGAGCTACCGGGACAGTCGCCGATCGTTTTCGATCGACGGTCGCATCGCCTTGGACGTACTCGACGACGGCGACGTGATGGAAGTGAAGGTCTCCTCGTCGCTGGAGAAACCGCCGCGAATGCAACTGCTGTACTATCTCTGGTATCTGGACCGGATCCACGGCGTCGAGAAGTCGGGTGTATTGGCGTATCCGCGTGAACGTTCCCGCGAGCAGGTGGAGTTGACCGAGGACACCGCCATCAGCGTCGAGGAAACCCTCGACGGAATTATCGACGTCGTGGAGTCTGATAGTCCACCACCCCTCGAGAAGAAACCGTACTGCGACTCGTGTCTCTACCAGGACATCTGCTGGTTGTAACCCATGCCACAGGATAACCACCACATCTTTGCCGACGGCGAATTGTCGCGCAGCGAAGACACGCTCAGGATCGATACCCTCGATGGCGAAACGAAGTATCTCCCGGTCGAGAGCGTCGGAACGATCTACCTGCACGGCCAGATTGATTTCAACACCCGGGCACTCGGGTTACTCAACGAACACGGGACGGCGGTCCACATTTTCGGCTGGAAGGATTACTACAAAGGATCCTATCTACCGAAGCGACAGCACCAGTCAGGGAACACGGTAGTCGAGCAGGTTCGCGCATACGATGACGACGAGCGCCGTATGCGGATTGCTCGGTCGATGATCGAGGCGAGTATTCACAATATGCGTGCGAATCTCAGGTATTACCATACTCGTGATCACGACTTTGGCCCGGAGATTCAGACGCTCGACCAACAACGCAAGCGAGTAAGCGCCGTCAGTGACGTAGAGGAACTTCTCGGTGTCGAGGCGACGGCGCGTAAAGCGTATTACGGCTGTTTCGACGACATTCTCAGAGATCCGTTCGAACTGACGCGACGGGAGTACAATCCGCCGTCGAACGAAGCCAATGCTCTCATTTCGTTTCTCAATGCGATGGTATACACGACCTGCGTCTCCGCGATTCGAAATACCGCGCTCGATCCCACCGTCGGCTACGTTCACCAACCCGGAGATAGACGATTCACCCTGTCGTTAGACCTGGCAGACATATTCAAACCAATTCTTGCGGACCGGGTGATGTTTAGAGTCATCAATCGGCAGCAGTTAGGGATTGACGACTTCGAGCGGGAACTCGAGGGATGCCTGTTGAACGAGGATGGTCGGTTGACCGTACTGGAAGTCTACGAACAACTGCTCGATCAGACCGTGAAGCACCCGAGATTGAAACGGAAGGTGAGTTACAAGACTTTAGTCCAAACCGACGTGTATTCGCTAAAGAAACACGTCCTCGCCGGCGAGCCGTACCGGCCCACGGAGCGGTGGTGGTGACGATGTTCGTCCTCGTCACGTACGACGTGCCGGCGAAACGGACGCGGATTTACCGAAAGCTCCTACGAAAACATTTAGAACACATTCAGTACTCTGTGTTCTACGGCGACATCACAGAGGGGCAACTCGTCACAATCCAGAACGAAATCCATAACGTCCTCGACTCGGACGACTCGGTCTACATCTTCGAATCAAATGTATCTGCCTCAGTGGAGTGCACTGTTCTCGGTGACGCAGACGAACCAGGAAGTAAGTTCACGTAAGTTTCGTCGACCCCCCGGGGGTTGACACACTATTGCGGGTCGACGAAAACCTTGATGTGAAATCCGCCTATAGAGAGGTATATGGCCCGATATCGGCCATGGTTCCAGAAGGACCTTTGTAGGGTTGAAGCTCAGTTCGTGGCCCTGCTCTTCGAGCGCGGTCCGAGTTCCAGAAGGACCTTTGTAGGGTTGAAGCGCCGCACCAAGCCAGGACCCGGCGGACGAGATGTTGTTCCAGAAGGACCTTTGTAGGGTTGAAGCGTATCCGAGTTGCTGCAACCCAACCCTTGCAGCCACGTTCCAGAAGGACCTTTGTAGGGTTGAAGCGGATTATCGACGAATCGCTCGCGAAGGATATCCCGGCTGTTCCAGAAGGACCTTTGTAGGGTTGAAGCGCGGTGGAGACTGGCCTATCTTTCGCCATCTCGAGTTCCAGAAGGACCTTTGTAGGGTTGAAGCGTCGGATCGAACGATAACTACCTCTATGCGATCGATGGTTCCAGAAGGACCTTTGTAGGGTTGAAGCGATGCTGCAGGTCAGACGCATCCATTCGGACCGGCCGTTCCAGAAGGACCTTTGTAGGGTTGAAGCTGACTCCGCCGCTGCAGACGTCGTAGTCAACGAGAAGGTTCCAGAAGGACCTTTGTAGGGTTGAAGCTCGTTATTCGGCTCGAGGTCTTCGACGTGGTGGAGCGTTCCAGAAGGACCTTTGTAGGGTTGAAGCAGCCCGAGAGATCCGCGAGAAGGAGGAACAGAACGGTTCCAGAAGGACCTTTGTAGGGTTGAAGCTGCGCCGAGCGACAGACCGGGCCGACCACCCTGATCGAGTTCCAGAAGGACCTTTGTAGGGTTGAAGCGGTCATCCTCTTCGTCGGGGTTTACGCGATCTCCGAGGTTCCAGAAGGACCTTTGTAGGGTTGAAGCATGATGGAGGCGCTGGAAGGGACGGTCGAGATCCCGTTCCAGAAGGACCTTTGTAGGGTTGAAGCGCCGGGGTTCGACGACGTCGACTCACCGCGAAGCCGGTTCCAGAAGGACCTTTGTAGGGTTGAAGCGCGTCGCGGAACGACTACAACGCCGAGCCGATCATCGTTCCAGAAGGACCTTTGTAGGGTTGAAGCCAGCAGCAGTATCAGGACGGCAGCGACGACGGAGACGGTTCCAGAAGGACCTTTGTAGGGTTGAAGCGGAGTCGCCGCCGTTCGAGGCGAGCGCCGCCGCGGTTCCAGAAGGACCTTTGTAGGGTTGAAGCTCCAACTCGGACCAGCAGGATCGCGACTTCGCCCTGGGTTCCAGAAGGACCTTTGTAGGGTTGAAGCGTCCACCAGTCGACCGGCCGGCTGTACACCGGCGAGTTCCAGAAGGACCTTTGTAGGGTTGAAGCAACCTCACTATGGTTGATGACGTCCTCCAGGCGGCCTGTTCCAGAAGGACCTTTGTAGGGTTGAAGCCGCCCTCAGACATCGCGATCGACCTCCTCGGTTCCAGAAGGACCTTTGTAGGGTTGAAGCATTGATGAGCGTCTTGCCAAGAATAGCGAGGAAGAAAGTTCCAGAAGGACCTTTGTAGGGTTGAAGCCGATACAGGAACAAGTCGAGATTGAGCGGCCACTACTCGTTCCAGAAGGACCTTTGTAGGGTTGAAGCATTGCGGGAACCGACACCAAACTGACTAATGTCACAGTTCCAGAAGGACCTTTGTAGGGTTGAAGCATCCCGCAACCGGCGCTCTCGTCCGTCTGGTAGGAGTTCCAGAATGATCCTTTAGGGTTGAAGCGGGCACCCCATCGGATTACGACGATGAAGATCGCTGGAGTTTCAGACGGATCTGGTGGGATTGAAGCCGGCACCGACGCCACCGCCTCACAACCGCTGGTCGGCGACGGCCCGTTCCAACAGGTCCGATTCAAGGACGGGATGGTCGCGAAACCGGACGGTGCGGGCGTCGTAGTCGTACTCCACGAGTCCGAGGTCGTCCAGCCTGGGGAGCGCGCTGTGGTGGAGTTGGACGTCGATCTGCGGCGGATCGAGACTCGTCAGCCGGCTGGCGGCGTGCGAAAGCGCGGAGAACGTGACGGTGCTGGCGTCGTGTTCCCGGCCGTACGCCACGACGGCGCGGCAGCACTCGTTCGACAGTGCGGTCAGGACGTCGCTGGTATCCAGCGGGTCGGATGCGATGTTCGTTGTCATGGCTGTGATGGGTGTGCCGGCGGGCGATTCCGGCGGCCGATCGAGCCGACGCTCGGCCCGTCGCCGGTGGGTGGGGGATCGCTCGCCGACTACAGTTGCCGGTATCTGGGCCCACGTACCCCATCTATAAAAGGTAATTGCTAATAATAACTAACTGTGCAGGCCGTGTGAGGCTCCTCGTTCGCCCCTGTATCGCCCGAGACGGTTTCGGGCCTGACGACGGCGACGTCCGTGCGGGGACCGACCGCCAGAGCGCCGTCCGACCGACGGTCTCGCCACTCCTGGGCGTTGTCGGTGTCTCTATCGTGCGATCTCCTCCCTACGGCGCTCGCACCGCCACAGCCTTCTCGGATTGTCGCCGCACCGGTGGCCCGCATTCTCACCGTCAGCGCAATCCTTTTGGCCGAACCGACCGAAGTACGTCCAAATGGGACTTGGTTCGGATATGTACCGACAGCAGATCCTCGATCACTACAAGAACCCGCGCAACTACGGGGAACTCGAGGATCCAACGTTCAGCCACGTCGGCGAGAATCCGATGTGCGGCGACGAGATCCGGATGGACGTCGCCCTCTCCGGCGAGGGCGAAGACGCCGTCATCGAACGCGTCGCGTTCAGCGGCGACGGCTGCGCCATCAGTCAGGCGTCTGCGAGCCTCCTCTCGGAGGAACTGCCGGGCACCACCGTCGCGGAACTCCTCGAGATGGACCGCGACGACGTCATCGACCTGCTGGGCGTCGACATCTCGCCGATGCGCATCAAGTGTGCCGTCCTCGCCGAGAAGGTCGCGCAGGACGGCGTCGAGATCCACCGGGGCGAACTCGACACCGAGAAGACGACGATCGAGGACGGCGAGTAACACCGAACTTTTCACCGCCGAACTTTTTACGCCTCGGGTGCGCGAAGCGCACCGCTCGGCGCAAAAACTTCGATGAAAAAGTGCCGGCGGCTTCGCCGCCGGGCAACCGCTCGCTCCGCTCGCGGATGCTCGTTCTACAGTACTAGGGCGTTGAATTACGAGTAAGGCTCGGTGCTCGTGAGAATGTCCGTTAGCGGACGCGTTTCACACCGCATTTACGATGACTGCATGATACCCATACGGGAAACCGGGGCTAATTGCTATTCTTGGACAGCTATCCAGCATTGCTCCGATTTTCGAGCGCCTCGAGCGCAGTCCGGCGGTGGTTGACGACTCGGTCGATCCCTTCCTTCTTGTCCTCGGGATCCTGCAGGCCGTCGAGCCAGCGGCAGTCCGCGTAGAACGCGACGAGGGCGGTGATTTCGTCGTCAGTGAGTCTCCCCAGATCGCCGCCGACCGAACCGTAGACCGTCGGCGGTTCGATACGCTCCGTTACGGCTTCGTACTGTCCGTCTTCGATCATCTCATCGAGATAGTCGTAGGTCCGAAGCTCCGCGGCCAGCGCCCCTCGTAGCCGATCGGTTCGATCCCGTTCACGCTTCCAGTAGAGAATTCCGGAGCCCACGGCGGTCGTGATCGATCCGATGAGCGCTCCCAGGACAAACCCGGTCGCAGTCGCCGCCATAGTTGGTAATCACTTTCCTGTCGGGTATGGCTGGGCCTTGCAGCGGAACCTCACAACCGGTGTGCGGTAGGAAGAGCATCCGCGAGCGAAGCGAGCGGTTCTCCGGCGGCGAAGCCGCCGGCACTTTTTCATCGAAGTTTTTGCGCCGAGCGGTGCGCTTCGCGCACCCGAGGCGTAAAAAGTTCGTTGTTGTTATTCCGCCACGAGGCCCTCGTCCTCGACGCGCATGACGGCCTCGCCGTCGGCGAGGTTTGGCGCGTCGACGAGGCGGACGATCCGCTTGGTGCCCTTGGACTTGCGGAGGTAGATGCGGAAGGTGGACTTGTGGCCGAGGATGTTACCGCCGATGGGCTGGGTCGGGTCGCCGAAGAACGAGTCGGGGTTCGAGGCGACCTGGTTGGTGACGATGACGGCGGCGTTGTAGAGGTTGCCGACCTTGTCGATGTCGTGGAGGTGCTTGTTGAGTTTCTGCTGGCGATCGGCGAGCTGGCCGCGGCCGACGTACTCCGCGCGGAAGTGGGCGGTCAGCGAGTCGACGCAGAGCAGGCGGATCGGGTACTCGGAGTCTTCCTTCTCGCTCGCGAGTTCCTTCGCCTTCTCGGCGAGCAGCATCTGGTGGTTGGAGTTGAACGCCTTCGCGACGTGGATCTTCTCGAGGATGGACTCGACGAGTTCCTCCACGGCGGCCTCGTCGTCGGGCGAGCCCTCGATCTCGCGGTCGTCCATCGCGGCCTGGATGGCCTCCTCCGGGAGTCCGCGGACCATGTCGTCGATCCGCTCCGGGCGGAACGTGTCCTCGCTGTCGATGAACATCGCGCTGCCGTGGAGGCCGCCGACCTCCTTCGGGAGCTGGACGTTGATGGCCATCTGGTGGGTGACCTGGGACTTCCCGGAGCCGAACTCGCCGTAGACCTCGGTGATCGACTGGGTCTCGATCCCGCCGCCCAGCAGGTCGTCGACCTCGTCGATGTGCCAGGAGAGCTTCCCGATCTTGTTGCGCCGTTCGAGGACGGTCGAACCGGTCTCGAAGCCGCCGACGTCGGCCGCGTCGCGCGCGGCCGAGACGATGTCCGCGGCCGTCGATTCGCCGACGTCCGCCGTGTTCGAGAGTTCCGAGGGTGAGGCGACCGCCAGGCTCTGGAAGGAGTCGAAGCCGGCGTCTGTGAGTTTGTCCGCCGTGGCCGGGCCGACGCCCGGCAGCGTTTCTAAGTCTGCGTCTGCCATACCAGCCGGTTGCCCCGGATGGGGGATAAACCCTCGTTAACAGGGAAGTGAAAGTGAAAGTGCCGGCGTGCGCGGCGGTGGAATTCGAGAGCGCTCGCTCGAACCGTCACTCCCAGGGGTGAGTTCCGTGCTCGCTGGGCCAGAGCGGGTACCAGTACTCCTTGTCGGGTTCGATCTCGAGTTCCCCGTCGAGGACGGACTCGAGTTTGAACTCGACGCCGTTGTCGCGCTCGCGGCCGGGTCTGGGCGCGAACGGGTAAAACGAGCCCCGTCGGAAGGAGTAGATCCAGTAGGCGCGGCCGTCCTCGCCGTCTCGGCTCGGCTTCTGGTAGGCGAAGACGGCGGCGAGCAGGCGCGAGCCGTAGCCGTTCTCGACGAACGTGTCGGCGGCGAAGTGCATGCTCGTCACGAGGTCCTCCGGGTCGTCGTCCCTGAGGACGACCCACTGGTAGCCGTGGTCGTCGGCCTGGACGGCGAAGTCGGTGCCGGTCTCCGCCCGGCCGCTCTCGAGGATGGCCTCGACCTCGTCGACGGTCTGCTCGAAGCCGCTGGCGTCGACGCCGGAGAAGCAGAGCGCCGCTTCGTCCATCGCGTCGTATCCCAGTTCCGCGTGCATCGTGAGGTAGGCGGTACTCATCCCGAAGAGGTCCTCCGGATCGGCGTCCCGGCGCGCGTCCGCCTCGGCGCGCAGGCCGAGCGCCGCTCGCAACCCGTCGAGTAGTCCCATACCCGACACTGAGTCGCGTTCGCCCAAAAGCGTAGGCGGTCCGGATGTGGGGGCCGGTCCGCAGAAAATGGCGCCGGCTGTCGCGTCAGGTCGACCCTGATACGCCGAGGCGACTCGGCCCGCGACGGAGTCTACGCGGACGCGTCCGGGCGATCGAAGCGACCGGGTCGTGCCCACGTCGGCCCCCGACGGACCCAGCGATCGAGCCGCGCTATGGTCGCTGACGGGCTGGTAGCGGTCGGAGAACCCGCTTCTGGCGCGGGCGGCGCGAGACAGGTGGATTTAATATAGACTAATAACAGGTTTTCCTTAATGAGTATCGACGTACGCCGAGTGGCGGGTCTCGGAGGATCGTTCTTCGGAACGGGACTCTGCCTCGCAGTCGGTGTCTACAATGGGGTCCAGGAGATGACGATCATCCCTGACCTCCCGTGGATCGCGTTCGAAGTCGCGACCGTGAGCGCCATCCCGGCGATCCTTCTGTTCACGTTTCTGGCGACCCTCTCGGGGGTCCTGCTGACCCGCGAGGTATACACGAGTGCCGACCCCGACGAACGACTGCTCGACGGCCCGCGAATCGAGGCCGTCGTCCCGGTGTACCGAGACGGCGGCGTCCTCCCGACGAGCGTCGAGTCCCTGCTCGAGTCCAACTACGAGAACGTCGGCGTCGCGATCGTCACCGAACCCGGCGACACCGAGACGATCGAGGTCGCCCGCGAACTCGCCGAGCACCCGGACGTCCGCGTGCTGACGAATCGCCAGCCCGGATCGAAGGCGCGCGCGATCAACGACGCGATCTCGCAACTCGACGCCGACTACTACTGCGCATTCGACGCCGACGAGTGGGTCGACCCCGACTTCGTCCCGCGGGCGATGTACGAACTCATCGAGAACGACCGGGACATCTTCCAGGCGCGACGCGTTCCGCGGGCCAACGGCGCGGTCGAGACGCTCGCGTACTGCGAGCGCCTGCTCTTTCACGCGAGTTACAAGCTCATCGAACCGCTCGGCTTCACCTACTGTCGGAGCTCCTCGTCGGCCTTTACGCGCGAGGCCATCGAGGAGGTCGGCGGGTTCAACGACGTCATCACCGAGGACATCGACTTCGCGCACACCTGCTTTCGCCACGGCCTCGACGTCCGCCAGGCCCGCAACATCTCGAACGAGATGGAGGCGCCCCACACACTGCGAGATCTCTGGGGCCAGCGCAAGCGCTGGCGCCTCGGGCACATCGAGGTGTTCCAGAAGGCGATCACCGGCGGCTTCGCGCCGAGCGGCATGCGCGGTCACGCCTCAACGCTCCGGCTCGCGACCAGTCTCACCGCGAGCGTGCTGATGGTCGCGCTGCTCTCGAAGGTCGCCGTCCTCGTCTACTACGGCTTCTACGAGTACGCCCTGTTGCCCCTGCTCGCGGTGACCGCCACCGTCGTGCCGGTGTTGATCAACGACTGGCGGCAGGGTCACGTCCCGGACCTCTCCTGGACGGTCCTCCTGGCGCCGTTGATCTACCCCGGTTTCGGCCTGGTGACCATCCGGTGTGTCTTCGAGTACTTCCTCAGCTGGGACGGCGAGTGGTATCAGGTCGAAAAGACCGGCGCCTGAGAGGCGTCGGATCCGCTTCGTTCGCCCGCCGAACTTTCGTGCGCGGCGGGCCGGCGGTCGTCCCTGCGCCAGAACGAGCCGCCGTTCCCTTCGCTCACGGAGCCGTCGGACTACGGCCGCACCTGCTTTCGGCGAGGACGGCGGTTTCCGTCGTGGTGCGTTCGAGCTGGAGACCGGCCGCCGTCCTCACGCGCGTTCAAGTTCGCGTTCGAGCTGCTGGAGCTGCTCGATGCGTTTCTCCGTCGGCGGGTGGGTCGAGAAGAGCCGGCCGACGACGCCGGACTTCAGCGGGATGATGAAGAAGGCGTTCATCTCGGCCTCGTCGCGCAGGTCGCTGTCGGGGATCTTCGCGACGCCGTCGGAGATGGAGACGAGCGCCGAGGCCAAGGCGCCGGGGTTGCCGGTGATCGCTGCGGCGCCGCGATCCGCGGCGTACTCGCGGTAGCGCGAGAGCGCGCGCATGAGAAAGTAACTGACGATCCAGACGACCAGCGAGATGAGGATGGCGACCACGATTCCGCCACCGCCGCGGTTGCCGCGGCCGCGGCCGCCCCCGAAGAAGGCGCCCCAGCGGACGAACATGAACGCGATGGTGCCCAGCAGCGAGGCGAAGGTCATCACCATCATGTCGCGGTTTTTCACGTGGGCGAGTTCGTGGGCGAGGACGCCCTCGAGTTCGTCGCGATCGAGCGTTCGCAGCAGCCCCGTCGTCACGGCGACCGCCGCGTTCTTCTGGTTGCGCCCCGTCGCGAACGCGTTCGGCACGTTCTCGTCGACGACGGCCACTTTCGGCTTCGGCAGGTCGGCTTGCTGGGCGAGCCGTTCGATCGAGCGGTGCAGCTCCGGGTACTCCTCGGCCGAGACCGTCTTCGCGCCCATGCTCTTCAGCGTCAGCGTGTCGCTGAAGTAGTACTGGACGATCGAGAACCCGCCGAAGATGACGGCGAAGATGAGCGGCCCGCCGCCGGTGTAGGCGGTGATCCCGCCCGCGAACACGATGTACAGGAGAAACAACAGGAACATCGTGACGAACATTCGGCCTCTGAGACCCCAGTCCGGCTTCCACTCCATGCGAAACCGTACGGCTCGCGCCGGGATAAACGCGATGATAGGTGCGGCTGGCGCCGCGACCGACCCGCTCCGGGCCAGATCGGGGAGGGTTCGTCGAACGCCCGACCGTCCGAGCGGTTCGACGGCCCATCGCCTGCGGAGGGGCTGCGCGGCGATCTGACGGCCACCGAGTTGGAGTCGGGGGACCACCGCTTCGCGGACGAGTGACGACGGGGCGTTTCTAACGGGAATAAACGCCGGCCAGCACCGACGGTCGACCCCTTCGTTTCGGGTGGAAACCGGGACGATGTCGGCCGGTACGATGGCTCGCGGCGAGTGCGCTCGGTCGATCTGACGGGGCGGCTTGCGACCCACGTGCTGGCGGCGGAACCGTCGTCCGGTCGGGCGGGTCGCGATCGGTCGGCGGCACCGCGTACGCGCTCGACCCGGGCTGACGGTCGAACGCGGCGCTTATCCGGATCCGGGCCGAACGACGCTCGATGAGCGAGACACGTGCGTTCTGTCCCCGGTGCGGGGACCCGGTTCCGGAGCGCCCGCCGGAGTCGGACGCGAGCGACCCGATCAGGCCCGCTTCGACGGTCGATCTCTGTCGGTCGTGTTACTTCGACGATTTCGCGTTCGTCGACGCGCCCGACGAGCTCGTGGTCGAGGTCTGTGCGCGTTGCGGCGCGGTTCGCGAGGGCGAGCGCTGGGTCGACGTCGACGCGAGGGACTACACCGACGTCGCCATCGAGGCGGTGAGCGACGCGCTCTCGGTTCACGTCGACGTCGACGACGTCGCCTGGCAGGTCGAGCCCGAACACGTCGACCAGAACACGATCCGGATGCACTGTCACTTCACCGGCGTCGTCCGCGGCGAACCGGTCGAGGAGACGGTCGTCGTCCCCGTGACGATCGCGCGGGGCACCTGCACCCGCTGCGGGCGGATCGCGGGCGACTACTACGCGAGCGTCGTCCAGCTTCGCGCGGCGGATCGGACGCCGACCGACGACGAGATCGAGCGGACGGAGGCGATCGCGACCGAGGTCGTCGCCGAGATGGAGGCGACCGGCGATCGCAACGCCTTCGTCACCGAGATGGGCGAGGTGGACGCGGGCCTGGACGTGAAGGTCTCGACGACGAAGATCGGCAAGAAGATCGCCAACCGCGTCGTCGAGGCCTTCGGCGGGACCGTCACCGACTCCGAGACGCTGGTCACCGAGGACGAGGACGGCAACGAGGTCTACCGCGTCACCTTCGCGGTTCGCCTGCCGCCGTTTACGTCCGGCGACGTGATCGACCTCGCGGACGACGATGACGGGCCGGTCCTCGTGCGCAGCGCCCGCGGCAATCTCAAGGGGATTCGCCTGCGGACGGGCGAGCGCTACGAGGCCGCCCACGAGGACGGGATCGCCCCGGAGGCGCGCAAACTCGGGACGGTGGCCGACGCCGAGGAGACGACCGTCGTCACCGTCGAGGACGAGCGCTCCATCCAGGTGCTCGATCCCGAGACGTACGAGGCGAAGACGATCGCCCGGCCCGACTACGTCGACCCCGAGGCCGAGACCGTCCCCGTCCTGAAGAGTCGGGCTGGCCTGCACGTCCTCCCCGACGATGGGTGAGGAGCCACCGACGGACGCGGACGCATCGCCGGACGTGAACGTGTCGGCAGACGAGGACGTGGCGACGGGTGGGGAGGCGTCGACGGACGAGGAACCGTCGGTCGAAGCGCCGTCGGCGAACGAGGAGACGCCCGTCGAAGCGTCGTCGACGGACGAGGACCCCCTCGCGGTCGTCGTCGACGAGCGCCGCACCGAGATCGCGATCGAGTCCCTCCGCGCGGAAGGCGTCTACGACGACGCCCGCGCCGTCAGGCCGTTCGACGACGGGCGGACGGCCCTGCCGGTCGAGCGCCCGCCGGCGGCGACGCGGATCGACCGCGTCGTTCGGCAGGTCGATCCCGAGTACCGCCCGACGGATCTCGACACCCTGCTGCGAGAGCGAGGCTGGAGCGAGCGCGAGCGCGACCGCGAGCGCGCGCCGGGGTCGTGGGCCGTCGTCGGCGACGTCGTTCTGGTCACGATCCCACCCGACTGTCCCGACGAGGGCGACGTGGCCGACGCCCTGCTCGAGTTACACGGCGGCGCCGAGACGGTGCTGGCCGACGAGGGGGTGTCCGGACGTTTTCGCGAACCGCGGACGCGTCACCTCGCCGGCGAGACGGACACGGAGACGGTCCACGTCGAGCACGGCACCGCGTACGCGCTCGATCCGGCCGCAGTCATGTTCTCGCCGGGGAACCAGGCCGAGCGCGTTCGCATGGGCGAGGTCGTCGAACCGGACGAGCGGGTCTTCGACATGTTCGCCGGGATCGGCTACTTCACCCTGCCGATGGCTCGGGCGGGCGCGAACGTCACGGCGACGGAACTGAACCCGACCGCGTTTCGATACCTCATCGAGAACGCGGTCCGAAACGACGTGACCGACGACGTGGCGGCGTACAACACCGACTGTCGCGAGCTCGCCGGGTCCGTCGACGCCGACCGCGTCGTGATGGGCTACTACGGGATCGGGGCCGCTGCGGAACCGGACGACGAGCGATCAGCCGACGAGTCCGAGGACGCCGATCCGACGACCGGTTCGGACGCGGCTTCGGGGGACGATTCGGCGGCCGGCCGTCGGCGTGAGTCGGCCGTATCCTTTCTTCCGGCCGCGCTCGAGTCCCTCGCGTCCGACGGCGTGATTCACCTTCACGCGGCCGTCCACGAGTCGGATCCGCGGGCAGTCCTCGACGATCGCATCACCGACGCGGTCGCGTCCCGGGGTCGATCCGCGCGTATTCGTGACCGCCGCCGGGTCAAGACCCACAGCGCAGGCGTCGTTCACGTCGTCCTCGACGTCGCGGTTTCGTGAGTCGGGCGCGACGCCCCTTCTCGACGTCAGGCGGGTAGGTGTCCCGCACTCCACGGACAGGCGGGCGGTGGCACCTCCGGTCGATCTCTCGTCTCGGTCGATGCCGCTCGGCGTGCCCACGGGTCCGTCGCGCCCGTGGATGTCGCGTTTCGGCCGAACTACTGTCGGGCAAATCTGGCGATAGATGGCTTCTGTAGGGTTATTTTGGCAATCAGGGACCGTCGGGGACGAATATCATTCTCCGTATTGTGATTAAAATGCAACTTCTATACCGGCATAGAAAGTATTATTATTCACGTCCACAAGTGTTTCAATGAGTCACCGTACCATGGTGGCACAAATACAATGACTCTGAATCGAACGCAGATCGTCGCGGTACTGTTCGCGGTCCTGATGGCAGGCGCCGTCTTCGCGCCGCTCGGAGCGGCGTCCGGGGGATCGGTTTCCTCGACGGCCCTGGCGTCGGACGCGACAGCGACCGACACGACTCCGGCACAGATCGACGAATCGCTTCACAACGAAGAGGGCGAGACCGAACTCATGCTGTTCCTGTCGGAACTCCCGCAGACGGCCCGACAGCAGAGCGCAGAAGAGTTCGAAGCAACGCTGAAGTCGCACGCGGAGACGACTCAGGAGCCCGTTCTCGACTCGCTGGACACGCTCGACGCCGTCCAGGTCGAGGACACCTTCTGGATTCGCAGTGCTATCAAGGTGACGGCTGACCTCGATCAGGTCGACCTCGAGACGCTGGCATCCATCGAGGGTGTCCAGAGCGTCGAGCCGCACATCATGGTCGATCCGCCCCAACCCGTCGAGGTCACCAAGAACGTCGAACCGTCGGGCTCCGCCCCGACCTACGGGCTCGAACAGATTCGCGCGCCCGAGACGTGGGAGGAATTCGGCGCGACCGGGCAGGGTGTCCGCGTCGTCGTCGCCGACACGGGCGTCGACGCCGACCACCCGGACATTGACCTCGCGGACTGGTACGATCCGATGACCGGTTCCGACACGCCGTCGGACAGTCACGGTCACGGCACCCACACCAGCGGCACGGCCACCGGTGGCGACTCCTCCGGAACGGCCATCGGCGTCGCTCCGGACGCGGAACTCGCACACGTGAAGGTGTGCGGTTCGTCGGGCTGTGGCGGGGACGCGATCATGGAGTCGTTCCAGATCGCGATCGACACCGACTCGGACGTCATCAACCTGAGCCTCGGCGGCGGGGTGACGGGTTCGTACGTCGACACCGTCTACAACGCGATGGATTCCGGCGTGCTGGTCGTCTCGTCGATCGGTAACGACGGCGAGGGAACGGCCGGCTCGCCCGGTGCGGTCTACGACTCGATCGCCAGCGGTGCGACCAACGAGAACGAGGAGGTCACCAGCTTCTCCGGCGGCAAGACGATGTCGGAGGGTGACTTCGGCGGCAACTGGATGGACCACTGGCCGTCCGGCGAGTTCATCACGCCGGACATCGCCGCGCCCGGTGCGCAGATCACGAGCGCCCAGCCCGGCGGCGGCTACCAGGAAATGTCCGGGACGTCGATGTCCTCGCCGCACAAGGCCGGTGCGGCTGCAGTGATCCTGTCGGCCAACCCGGACCTCGGTCCGTGGGAGGTCCAGGACCTGATGATGGAGACGGCCTGGAAGCCCGACTCCTGGGATCCGAACGACGCGATGGCGTACAACCCCGACACCGGCCGTGACACCCGATACGGCACGGGTATCATCGACCTCTACGCGGCGGTCGAGCAGGCCGGCGGTGGCGGCGCCCAGGGGACGATCGAGGGCACGGTGACCGACGAGAGCGGCGCGGCCATCGAGGGCGCGACGGTCTCGGCGGGGACGTCGAGCACGCAGACCGATTCGAGCGGTAACTACGAACTGACGGTCAGCGCGGACACGCACACGGTGACGGCGGAGGCCTCGGGCTACGAATCCTCGAGCCAGTCGGTGACGGTCGGCGAGGAGGAGACGGTACGCGCCGACTTCACGCTGGCCGAATTCGAGGGTTACACCGTCGGCGTCGTCAGCGACGGCTCCTACGGTAGCGACGTCGCGAGCATGCTCGAGGGCGAGTTCGGCTCCGACGTGATGATCGAGTCGATCTCCTCGTCGGAGGCGATCGACAGCGACCACGACGTCTACGTCGTGCAGAACATCCAGAACAACGCGCAGGCGTTCTACGACGCGACGAGCGGTAGCGACACGGGCGTCGTCTACCTGGACCAGTGGAGCCAGGACAGCTCTGGCCCGAACGGCGTCGAGCAGCTCGCCTCGGTGAGCAGCGCGGTCGACGGCGTCTCGGACGACTACCAGAGCGGCGCGGACGGGCCGTACTACGCGGTCCAGAACTCGCACCCGATCGTCGAGGGTCTGGGCGACTCGATCGAGATCCACACCAGCGGCGACTCGGACCACGCCTGGGCGACGGGCACGAGCTACGACGTGATCGCCGACGTCGAGGTCGACGGTTCGTCCGTCGGGACCGGCCTGGCGGTCGACGAATCGAGTTCGACGGTGCTGGCGACGTCGTCGGGGCTGAACGAGTACGTGGGATCGGGCGATCACACGTCCGATTCGGTGACGCTGCTGGCGAACGCGGTTGATTACCTCGCGTCGGGCGAGGACGACCCCGAGCCGGAAGGCTCCATCCAGCTGAGCGACGCCTCTGGCAGCGCGGGTGACGAAGTGACGGTGACGCTTTCGAGCGACGTCGCGGACGTCTCGGGCTACCAGGCCGAGATCAACTACGACTCGAGCGTCGTCGACTTCGTGAGCGCGAGCGGGGTCGACCTCGACGACCCGCAGGTCAACGACGAGAGCGGGACGCTGGGCCTGGCGGTGAGCGGGTCGAGCAGTGTCGACGCGCCGGCGATGGCGGAACTGACGTTCGAGCTGACCGGCTCGGCGGGCGACTCGACGCAGCTGAGCTTCGGCGAGTCGAACACGGAACTGGCGGCTGGCGGCGAAATCGTCCAGCCCTCGGAGTACCGCGCCGGTACGATCGACGTCTCCGACGGCGGCGCGCCGCCGGAGGGCTTCATCCGCGTGGGTGACGCGTCGGCCGGCGAAGGCGGCGAGGTCACGGTGTCGCTCGATACCGACCTCGACAACATCGCCGGTTACCAGGCGGAACTGAACTACGACGATTCGGTGGTCAGCTTCGTCGAGGCCTCGGGCGTCGACATCGCCGACCCGACGGTCAACGACGAGCCAGGCACGCTGACGCTGTCGGCGAGCCAGACGAACGGCGTCGACGCGCCGACGCTGGCCGACCTGACGTTCGAGTTGACCGGCTCGGCGGGCGACACGACGACGGTCAGCTTCAACGAGGACTTCACGCAGCTGAACACCGAAGATAGCGTGGTCCAGCCGGCCGATTACATCGCCGGCGAACTGTCGATCGAGGAAGGCTGTGGACTGATGGGCGACGTCGACGGTGACGGGCAGGTAACGTCGCTCGACGCGACGAAGACCCAGCAGCACATCGCCGGCCTCGATCCGGGCAACTTCAACGAGGACTGTGCGGACCTCACCGAAGACGGTCAGATCACGCCGGCCGACGTGACGGCGATCCACCAGACGATCGTCGGCATGACGGCCTGAGGCGCGACTGACCCCCGGTTCGATCTTTTTTCGTTATTTTTCCCCGCGGAGAGCGCTCGCTCCGTCAGTTTGATCCCGGCTGGGCTTCGACGACACCGACTCGCTCGTCCACGCGGTCGAAGTATCCATGTGTAGTAGAATTAATAGTAAATTACTATATCCTCGAAATAAAATATGGGGACGCCTATCTCCACAGATAGTGAGCCACCCATGAACGCGAACACGAACCGGCTGTTGGCGATCGTGCTGGCCGCACTGATGCTGGGGGCGGTCTTCGCCCCGCTCGGTGTGGCAACTAGCGGTCCGGTCGCGACGTCGGCCGACGACGCGATCGCGAACTCGTCGACAGCCTCGATCCACGAATCGCTCGAAACCGAAACCGGCGAGACCGAACTCATCCTGCTCCTGCCCGATATCGACGAGCAGGTGCGCCAGCAATCGGCGGACGCGGTGGTCTCGGCGCTGCAGTCGAAGGCCGACGCCACGCAAGAACCGGTCCTCGACGCGCTCCGATCCTACGACGCCGTAACCGTCGAGAAGACCTTCTGGATCCGGAACGCGATCCACGTGACGGCCGACCTCGACGAAGTCGATCTCGAGACGCTGGCCGAGATCGACGGCATCGAGGCCATCGAGCCGAACGCCGAGACCTCCCTTCCAGAACCCGTCGAGGTCACCGAGGACGTCGAACCGTCGGGGACCGCCCCGACCTACGGGCTCGAGCAGATCAACGCGCCCGAGACGTGGGAGGACTTCGGCGCGACCGGCGAGGGCGTGCGCGTCGTCGTCGCCGACAGCGGGGTCGCCGGCGACCACCCCGATATCGACATGGACGATCAGGATCCGTGGTTCGATCCGGAACAGGGTACCTCCGAACCCGTCGACAATCACGGGCACGGCACGCACGTCAGCGGGACGGTCGCTGGCGGCGACTCCTCGGGGACGGCGATCGGCGTCGCGCCCGACGCGGAGATCGCCGGAGCGCGAGCCTGCGGCCAGAGTTGCACCGTCAGCAACGTCATCGACTCCATCCAGTGGGCCGTCGACACCGACTCGGACGTGGTCAACCTGAGCCTCGGCTTCGGCCTCGGCTCCTACGCCGACACGGTCAACAACGCGATGGACGCGGGCACGCTCATCGTCGCTTCGATCGGTAACTCGGGCGAGGGAACCGCGGGTTCGCCCGGTGCGCCGTGGGACTCGATCGCCAGCGGTGCGACCAACGAGAACGAGGATGTCACCGACTTCTCCGGCGGGCAGTTCCTCGAGGAGGGTGACTTCAACGGTAACTACCTGAGTCACTGGCCGTCGGACGGATACATCACGCCGGACATCGCCGCGCCCGGCTCCCAGGTGCTGAGCGCCCAGCCCGGCGGCGGCTACCAGGAAATGTCCGGGACGTCGATGTCCTCGCCGCACAAGGCCGGTGCGGCTGCAGTGATCCTGTCGGCCAACCCGGACCTCGGCCCCTACGAGGTCAAGGACCTGATGATGGAGACGGCCCGGAAGCCCGACGACTGGGATCCGAACAGCGCCCAGTGGTACAACCCGGACACCGGCCGCGACTCCCGCTACGGAACGGGGATCATCGACCTCTACGCGGCGGTCGAGCAGGCCGGCGGTGGCGGCGCCCAAGGGACGATCGAGGGCACGGTGACCGACGAGAGCGGCGCGGCCATCGAGGGCGCGACGGTCTCGGCGGGGACGTCGAGCACGCAGACGGACTCGAACGGCGAGTACGAACTGACGGTCAGCGCGGACACGCACACGGTGACGGCGGAGGCCTCGGGTTACGAATCCTCGAGCCAGTCGGTGACGGTCGGCGAGGAGGAGACGGTACGCGCCGACTTCACGCTGGCCGAATTCGAGGGTTACACCGTCGGCGTCGTCAGCGACGGCTCCTACGGTAGCGACGTCGCGAGCATGCTCGAGGGCGAGTTCGGCTCCGACGTGATGATCGAGTCGATCTCCTCGTCGGAGGCGATCGACAGCGACCACGACGTCTACGTCGTGCAGAACATCCAGAACAACGCGCAGGCGTTCTACGACGCGACGAGCGGTAGCGACACGGGCGTCGTCTACCTGGACCAGTGGAGCCAGGACAGCTCTGGCCCGAACGGCGTCGAGCAGCTCGCCTCGGTGAGCAGCGCGGTCGACGGCGTCTCGGACGACTACCAGAGCGGCGCGGACGGGCCGTACTACGCGGTCCAGAACTCGCACCCGATCGTCGAGGGTCTGGGCGACTCGATCGAGATCCACACCAGCGGCGACTCGGACCACGCCTGGGCGACGGGCACGAGCTACGACGTGATCGCCGACGTCGAGGTCGACGGTTCGTCCGTCGGGACCGGCCTGGCGGTCGACGAATCGAGTTCGACGGTGCTGGCGACGTCGTCGGGGCTGAACGAGTACGTGGGATCGGGCGATCACACGTCCGATTCGGTGACGCTGCTGGCGAACGCGGTTGATTACCTCGCGTCGGGCGAGGACGACCCCGAGCCGGAAGGCTCCATCCAGCTGAGCGACGCCTCTGGCAGCGCGGGTGACGAAGTGACGGTGACGCTTTCGAGCGACGTCGCGGACGTCTCGGGCTACCAGGCCGAGATCAACTACGACTCGAGCGTCGTCGACTTCGTGAGCGCGAGCGGGGTCGACCTCGACGACCCGCAGGTCAACGACGAGAGCGGGACGCTGGGCCTGGCGGTGAGCGGGTCGAGCAGTGTCGACGCGCCGGCGATGGCGGAACTGACGTTCGAGCTGACCGGCTCGGCGGGCGACTCGACGCAGCTGAGCTTCGGCGAGTCGAACACGGAACTGGCGGCTGGCGGCGAAATCGTCCAGCCGGCAGAGTACCTCGCCGGTACGGTCGACGTCGGCGAGGGCGACCCCGGCGAGTGTGACCTCCCCGGTGACGTCGACGGCGACGGCCAGGTGTCGTCACTCGACGCGACGAAGACCCAGCAGCACATCGCCGGCCTCGATCCGGGCAACTTCAACGAGAACTGTGCGGACCTGGACGGCGACGGTCAGATCACGCCGGCCGACGTGACGGCGATCCACCAGACGATCGTCGGCATGACGGCCTGAGACGCGACTGACCCGCGGTTCGATTCGGTTTCGTTATTTTTCGCCGCCGCGAGTGACCCGAGCGGGCGTTTGGAGCCGGACATCCGGCTGAGCGACGCTTCGGACGCGGCGGGCGAGCAGGTGACGGTCGAACTCGAATCGGACGGCGCCGACGTCTGGGGGTACCGGGCGGAGATCAGCTACGACGCGAGCGTCGTCGACTTCGTCGCAGCCTCGGGCGTCGATCTGCCCGATCCGCAGGTGACAGACGAGAGCGGGACGCTCGACGCGTCGGCAAGCCAGTCTTCGGGCGTCGGTGGGCCGACGCTGGCCGAGTTGACGTTCGAACTGACCGGTTCGGCGGGTGACTCGACGCAGCTGAGCTTCGACGAGTCGAACACGGAGCTGGCGGCTGGCGACGAAATCGTCCAGCCCTCGGCGTACCGCGCCGGTACGGTCGACGTCGGCGAGGGCGACCCCGGCGAGTGTGACCTCCCCGGTGACGTCGACGGCGACGGCCAGGTGTCGTCGCTCGACGCGACGAAGACCCAGCAGCAAATCGCGGGTCTCGAACCCGGCAACTTCGACGAGGCCTGTGCGGTTTTCAACGGTGACGACCAGATTACGCCGGCCGACGTGACGCCGATCCACCAGACGACCGTCGGCACGACGGTCTGAGACCCGACGACGGTGGATCGGACCCGTCAACGTCCCTTCAGTTGTTCGATATCACGAGTCCCGCACACCCAGCGACGCGCGGTTCCGTTCGCGCCGATCGCTCTCGGTGGCGACCGGTCCGCCCTCTATCCGATTCGGTCGTGCGAACGGTCGCCACACCTCCGGGCATCGGGGGTCGGCGCGATGGAACACGCTCTTTTTCTCCCTCCTAATGGAAAATTATAATACGCTTCTTCCACAGTACAATAAGGTGTGAGCCACTCGTGTTACAACACCTTTCGCAGCGAAACCGAATAGCCGTCGTCGCCATCGCACTGAGCGTTCTGTTGGTCGGAGCCGCGCTCGGCCCCGTCGGCGGGGCCGTCGCGGACCGAACGGACACGATCGGCGCCGCTGACGGGGTGGCGGCCGTCGAGGCCGAACAGGTCGACGGGACGCTCTCGCTCGTCTCCGGCTCGTCGAGCGACGGAAGCGCGACGGTCACGCTCGAGACCGACGTCGAAGCGGTTGCGGGGTACCAGGCGAACGTCACGTTCGATCCGGACGTCGTCCAGGTCGAGTCGGTTTCGGGCGTCGACATGAGCGATCCGGTCGTCAACGTCGACAACGAGGCGGGTTGGGTGTCGTTCACCCAGAGCCAGGCCACCAGTACCGAGGCGCCGACGCTCGCGGAGATCACGTTCGACGTCGTCGAATCGGGCGAGACGGAGTTGGCGTTCGTCGCCGACGACTCGCTCGTGAACAACGAAAGCACGATGCTGGCGCCCGAACTGGATGGCACCACGCTCGAGGTGGACGACTCGGGCGACGGCCTTCCAGGCTTTGGACCCCTCTCCGCGCTGGCCGCCGTTTGCGCGCTGCTCGTCGCCGCGAGCGCCCGTCGCGACTGACGATCGGGGGCGATTCCGACTGGCGACCGCCGACACACCGTGGCGTTCGACGCCCTGACTCGAGGCCGTCGCTACCCTCGGCGGATCGGTCGCCCATCCGTGCATCTTCGCTTTCGCCTGCGAGTCGCCGACGCTGTCCGATAACCGCTCGCAGAGAGCGTTCATTTCGAGCTACCAAGTGGTCTATTCAATATCGAGATTGGAAAGATACATTATCGTATGGCTGCATGGATACCACTGTGTGGCTACCCGAGTTCGAGACGATGGGCAGGCCGTCCGCGACACGACCGGCGATCGTCGCCACGATCGTGCTGGTGAGTGCGTTGCTGGTCGTCTCACCCGCCGGCGCGGTCGACGAACGGGTCGATCCGGCGAGCGGCGAGGCGGCGATGGAGCGTCAGTCGTCGAACGCGACGCTGTCGCTTGCGGTCGCCGAGCGAAGTAGCGATCGGATCACGGTTCGACTCTCGACGGACGCGACGGACGTCGCGGGTTACGGCGCGAACGTCACGTTCGATCCGGCTGCGCTCGCGGTCGAGTCGGTCTCGGGCGTCGACATGAGCGATCCGATCGTCAATCGCAACAACGAGGCGGGCTGGGTGTTTCTCACCCAGAGTCGGGCTCGCGGGGTCGACCAGCCGACGCTGGCCGAGATCACCTTCTCCGTTCGGCAACCGGGCGAGACGCAACTCTCGTTCGTCGACGGTGCCTCGACGGTGAACAACGGGCAGGTGCCGCCCGAACAGATTCCGGTAGATCCTGTCGGAACGACGGTCTCCGCCGGGGGTGCCGGCGACGGTGCCGACGGCGGTGGTTCGGTCGGCGACGGTACGGACGGGGGTGCCGGCTCGACCGGAGACGGCTCGACCGGTGCTCGCATCGACGAGGACGCCCACTTCGCGGTGATCCCCGTCCTGATCCTCGTCCCGACGTTGATCGCTATCTGCGCGCTGTTCGTCGCGTCGTCGCTTCGACGCCGATTCTGACCGCACTCTTGGTTCCCTTCCGGCTGCACGTGGGTAACGTGACGCGGACGGGCGGGCGAAATTCGCGTATCGACTGTCGCAGACGAACCTGCCGGGGTTTCTTCGATACATAACCGCTCCAACTGTGTATTTCGTCGGATTCTACTCCCTCCGACTTTTTATCGCATTCAATAAGATATATTACCGCTGAGTAAATTGTAGAATAAGAGGGGAACACAGTGTTAGAAAGGACCGATGGGGTGAACGCGGTGGACGTCGTGCTCGTCGTCACGATCGCGCTGGTCGGCATCGGGTTGATCGTGCCGGCCGCTGGTGCGGTCGACGTGCGCGAACTGTCAGCCGACGAGCCGATCGACGGAACTGGCGATTCGACCGAGAACGCCTTCTCGCTCGTGGCGGGGGAACAGGATGGCGATCAGATTACCGTGACGGCCCGGACGAACGCCACAGACGTGGCGGGCTACGGTGCTGAAGTGACGTTCGATCCGGATATCGTCGAGGTCGAGTCGGTCTCGGGCGTCGATATGAGCGATCCGGTGACGAACATCGACAACGCCAACGGGTCGGTCTTCTTCACGCAGAGTCAAGCGAGCGGGATCGACTCGCCCGAACTCGCAGCGATCACGTTCAATGTCCTTGCGGCAGGCGAGACGGAACTGGCGTTCGTCGAGCGGGAGACGACGATGAACGACGGTCAGTCGCCGCCGGAGCCGATCCCGTTCGAGCCGGTCGGCACGACCATATCCGTCGAGGGCGATGGCGGCGAGGAGCCGCCCGAAAATACGTTCTCGCTCGAGGCTGGCCAGCAAGACGGTGACCAGGTCACGGTCACAGCCCGGACGAACGCCACAGACGTCGCGGGCTACGGGGCGAACGTCACGTTCGATCCGGATATCGTCGAGGTCGCGTCCGTCTCGGGCGTGGACATGAGCGATCCGACGACGAACGTCAACAACGAGGACGGCTGGGTATTCTTCACGCAGAGCCAGGCGAGCGGTATCGACGCGCCCGAACTGGCCGAGATCACGTTCGACGTGGCCGCGACGGGTGAGACGGAGCTGTCGTTCGTCGGGGCGGACACGACGCTGAACGACGGGCAGTCGCCGCCGGAGCCGATCCCGTTCGAGCCGGTCGGCACGACCATTTCCGTCGAGGACGAGGGTGATGACGAGTCGCCGACGGAGACGCTCTCGCTCGTGGCGGGCGAGCAGGATGGCGAGCGGATCCCCGTCACGCTCGAGACGACGGTCGCGAATACGGCCGGCTACCAGGCCAACGTAACGTTCGACCCCGGGGTCGTCGAGGTCGCGTCCGTTTCGGGCGTCGACATGGCCGACCCGGTGACGAACGTCGACAACGAGTCGGGTTGGGTCTCCATCACGCAAAGCCAGGCCACGGGCGTCGACGCACCGACGCTCGCGACGATCGCGTTCGACGTCGTCGAGGCGGGCGAGACGGACCTCGAATTCGTCGAGGCGGACTCCCTCGTCAATAACGAGAGCGAACGGGTCCCAGTCGACTACAATGGAACGACCGTTTCCGTCGAGGAGGATTCGGACGACGGCGGTGGCGGCCCGACCCTCCCGCCGCCGACGCCCGACCCGGCCGAGTTCGAGTTCGAGATCCAGAAGGCCCCGGTCTCGACGCTTACGGTCGGCGAGTCGATCGAGGTGCCGGTGGCGGTCACCAACGTCGGCGAGGAGGCTGGCGAGTACGAACTGACGCTGGCGAACGAGTCGGCGGCGATCGTCACCGAAACGGTCTCGCTCGACGGCGGGGCGTCGACGACGGTCACGTTCGAGCACACGTTCGAATCGGCGGGAACGTACGCCCTGTCGCTCAACGACGAGTCGCTCGGATCGATCGAGGTCACGGAGTCGACGGACCGGTCGGACGAGAGCGACGACCGATCGGACGAGGGTGACGACGGAGCGTCGGACGGCGACCAGTCCGACGGTGGCGACGACGGAGCCGACGGTGCCGATGCCACGGGTCCCGACACCGGATCGGGCGACAGCATCCCCGGATTCGGCGTCGTGGCCGGGGTGACGGCCGTGCTCGCGTTCGCGCTGGTGACTCGACGACGATGATTCCGCGGGCGACCCTCCCAGCGCGACGGGTCGCCGGTCGCGGCCGCCGGTCCACGGGCGTGCGCATCGATTACGGTCTGTTCACCGTTTTCTGCCGGTGAGGTTCGGACGTCGCCAGATTCAACCCGGTGCGGTGCTCGTTTTTGCCGATCCCCTCCGACGAGGACGGCGCCTGCACCACTCTCGGGGACGGCGCCGCTCGCTTCGCAATCTGGCGTTTATACCTACCGGTCGACGGCTAATTTGACCATCATTCATAGTGTTTTTATTCACGCGCTAACATTCGGGATTAACCATCCTCAGAGATGGTAGAAAATGCATGAACGCGCGCACGACGCAACTCATCGCCGTAC
The DNA here is from genome assembly GCF_023093535.1 of Halovivax limisalsi. Taxonomy (NCBI): domain Archaea; kingdom Methanobacteriati; phylum Methanobacteriota; class Halobacteria; order Halobacteriales; family Natrialbaceae; genus Halovivax; species Halovivax limisalsi. The sequence goes on along the minus strand of NZ_CP095757.1, from coordinate 101,265 downwards.
TGTTCGCCGCGCTCCTGATCGGTGTCGTATTCTCACCGCCGGGGGTAACAGCCGAGCCGTCGCTCGGTTCGAAGACGGGCATCGACCCTGGCTCCCCGTCTCCGACGGACGCGGCCGAGATTCACGATTCCCTCTCGAACGAATCCGGCGAGACGGAACTGTTCCTCGTTCTTCCGGACGCGCCCGAGGTCGACCGGCGGGGCGGGCCCGACGCGGTGGTCGACGCGCTGCAGTCGACGGCCGACCGAACGCAGGGTCCGGTCATCGAGGCGCTCGATGACTACGACGCCGTGACGGTCGAAGAGACCTTCTGGATTCGCAACAGCGTCCTCGTCACCGCCGACCTCGACGAGATCGACCTGGAGACGCTCGCCACGATCGACGGCGTCGAGCGCATCGAACCCAACGTCGTCTTCGACGCCCCCGAGCCCGTCGAGGCGACGCCGGCCGACGATGCGCGTGACGACAACGTCACCTATGGACTGGATCTGATCGACGCGCCCGAGGTCTGGGAGGACTTCGGGGCAACTGGCGAGGGCGTTCGCGTCGCCGTCGCGGACACCGGCGTCTACACCGACCACCCCGACGTCGAACTCGCGGCGGAGGACGGCTGGTACGATCCGATGAGCGACTCCGCGGAACCGGTCGACGACTTCGGCCACGGCACGCACGTCACCGGAACGATTTCCGGCGGTAACGCCTCGGGGACGGCGATCGGCGTCGCGCCCGACGTCGAGATCGGGGCAGTCAGGGTCTGTAACGCCCTGGGGTGCTCCAGCGATGCGATCGTCGAATCGTTCGAGTGGGCCGTCGAGACCGACTCGGACATCGTCAACTACAGCCTCGGCGTCGGGGCGTACGGCATCTACGCCGAGTCAGTCTACAATACGATGGACGCGGGCACGCTCGTCGTCGCCGGCGCCGGAAACGAGGGTGACGGCGACGCCATCTCGCCCGCCGCTCCCTGGGATTCGCTCTCCGTCGGGGCCGTCGCGGAGAACCGTAGCGTCGCCGGGTTCTCGAGCGGCGACAAGATCGAGGAGAGCGACTTCGGCGGCCTCTGGCGGGACCGCTGGCCGGAGGGATCCTACATCGTCCCCGACGCGGCCACGCCCGGCGTCGACGTCTACAGCGCGAACTCCGCCAACGGGCAGATGCCCGGCTGTGACGGTGCGGAGTACTGCGAGGTCAGCGGCACGTCGATGGCGACGCCGCACATGACCGGTATCGCGGCGCTGGCCCTGTCGGCGGACCCCTCCCTCGGCCCGTGGGAACTCAGAGAGCAACTCCCCGAATCGACCTGGAAGCCCGACGATTGGGACCCCGACGAGGCCCAGCACTACAACCCGGATACCGGACGCGACTCCCGGTACGGCGTCGGCATCGTCGACGCCTACGAGGCCGTGAGCCAGGTCGCCGATCCGGGCCCGCCCGAAGAAGCCGAATTCGCCGTCTCGATCGACGGCACGAACGCGCCGGTGACGGAAGGCGAGAACCTGACCGTCGACGCGATCATCGAGAACGTCGGTAACGCGAGCGGTGACGACACGATCGAACTCGCCGACTTCGACGGGATTGTCGTCGACAGTCAGTCGGTCGCGCTCGAGGCGGGCGCGTCGACGACGGTCGAACTGAACTGGAGTACGGAGTCCGGAGACGCCGGCTCCGGCGAGGTGACCGTCAGCAGCGGCGACCACAGCGACTCGGCGTCGGTCGAGATCGACCCGGATGAGTCCGATCCCGGCTGTGAGCTGCCGGGCGACGTCGACGGCGACGGGCAGGTGTCCTCGCTCGACGCGACGAAGACCCAGCAACACATCGCCGGTCTGGATCCGGGCACCTTCGAGGAGGCCTGTGCGGACCTGACCGGCGACGGCCAAATTACGCCGGCGGACGTCACCGCGATCCACCAGACGATCGTCGGCGCCTCGACCTAGCCTCGCGAATCCGTGTCGGCGATTTTCGATCCCGTCTCGGTTTCGCTGCGGTACCGGCGCGTCACGGACGTTCGACCCGTCGCAGGCGCTGATCTCGCCCCGTCCCGGACCTTTTCAATCAAAAATAACACTAATTTTAATCCTTCGGTAACATCTATAATGTTCGAGGTCCAAGAACGATGCACCATCGGACCAGATGGCCCATCCATCCATGAAGCGGAATATGACTCGACTGCTCGCCGTTTCGCTGGCTTTGCTCCTCGTGGGCGCGACCTTCGCGCCGATCGCGGGGGCGGTCAGCGGGACCGCGACGTCGACGGACGTCGGCGCATCGGCGACAGCAGTATCTGGCGCGGACGACATCGACGCATCGATCGCGAAACACGGTTCCGAATCGACGAACGAGGTCGCTTCGACCGCGGCGGTCACTGTCGGCGTCGTCGGCGACGGCGCGTACGCGGCCGACGTCGCCGGCATGATCGAGGACGCCTCCGGGGGCGAAATCAGCGCGGAGGTCGTCTCCGGCGACGAGGCTGCCGGCGCCGGCTACAGCGTCTACGTCGTCCAGCACATCGACGACGCCGCCGTCGAAGACTTCGTCGAGGCGACGAGTAGTGCCGACGTCGGCGTCGTCTACCTCGATCAGTGGAACGAGGCGAGCCAGGACGCCAACGGCGTCGAACAGTTCGCTTCCGTCAGCGACGCCGTCGATCGGGTCGAGGGCGACTACGATCCGAACGAGAGCGCGGACGGGCCGAACTACGTCGTGACGGATTCGCACCCGATCGTCGAGGACTACGCCGTCGGCGAGTCGATCCCGATCCACACCGAGCCGTTCGCCGATCACGCCTGGATCAACGGGACGACGTTCGACGCCATCGCCGACGTCTCCGTGGACGGCGAGACGAAGGGCGTCGGCCTCGCGGTCGACGATTCGAGCGCCACCGTCCTCGCGGCCTCCTCGGGCCTCAACCAGTACGCCAACGCCACCGCCCACACCGACGCCGCCGCCTCGCTGCTGGCCAGCGCCGTCGCGCACGTGAACCCGACGCCGGACGAGGGATTCATCCGCGCCGGTGACGCGACGGCGGCCGAAGGCCAGACGGCGACCGTCTCGCTCGATACCGACCTCGAGAACATCGCCGGCTACCAGGCCCGGCTGAACTACGATCCGTCCGTCGTCTCGTTCGTCGAAGCGTCGGGCGTCGACATCGCCGACCCGACGGTCAACGACGACGAGGGCACGCTGACGCTCTCGGCGAGCCAGACGAACGGCGTCGACGCGCCGACGCTCGCGGACCTGACCTTCGAGGTGGTCGGCTCGACGGGTGAGGCGACCGACCTCACCTTCGACGCCGACTTCACGCAACTCAACACCGAGGACGCGATCGTCCAGCCCGCCGAGTACGTCGCGGGCTCCATCGCGGTCGAAACCGATACGCCGCCGGAGGGCTTCATCCGGCTGGGTGAGGCCGAGGCGAGTGCGGGCCAGACGGCGACGGTTTCGCTCGATACGGACCGCGAGAACATCGCGGGCTACCAGGCTCGCATCGACTACGATCCGTCGGTCGTCGCGTTCGTCGAGGCCGCTGGCGTGGACATCAACGATCCGACGGTCAACGCCGAGAACGGGACGCTGACGCTGTCGGCGAGCCAGGCCCAGGGCGTGGACGCGCCGACGCTCGCGAACCTGACGTTCGAGGCGGTCGGCTCGGCGGGTGACGCGACGGATCTCACCTTCGACACCGAGTTTACCCGGCTCAACACCGAGGACGCGATCGTCCAGCCCGCGGAGTACCTCGACGGCAGCGTCACCGTCGGCGAGTCCGCCTGTGAACTGCCGGGCGACGTGGACGGCGACGGGCAGGTGACGTCGATCGACGCGACGAAGACTCAGCAGCACATCGTGGGTATGGACCCCGGCAACTTCAACGAAGCCTGTGCGGATCTGAACGGCGACGGCGAGATCACGCCGGCGGACGTGACCCAGATCCAGCAGATCATCGTCGGGATCGAGAGCTGATCCGGGACGGTTCGATCGAGATTCCTACTCGAATCGAGCGGCTCCGTTCCGGACTATTCGGCCCGACCTCGTCGCGTCTCTTTTCGCGCGTATTCGTCGCACCCCGTCTCGCTGGCAGGTTTTTCACATCCAACATAGTAATTATAATTTATTATTTCTAGAAAAGAATTATTATGCCGTCGAGGAAAGGTTATATCCAGAACGATTCAGATGACTCCGAAACGACTTATCGCCCTCGTCCTGGCTGTCCTGGTGCTCGGGACCGTCTTCGCACCGCTAGGAGCGGCGAGCCCGACAACGCTCGATCCCCAGGCCACCGAGCCCGCGGACGTGGCCGACGCGACGGCACAGATCGACGACTCACTCTTCGACGAATCGGGAGAGACCGACCTCTTCCTATATCTGCCGGACGTCGGCGAGGCGACCCGACAGACCGATCCCGAGGCGGTAGAATCGGCGCTGAAGTCGATCGCCGAGCGGACCCAGGGACCGGTGCTCGACGCGCTCGACGAGTACGATTCGGTGACCGTCGAGGATACGTTCTGGATCCGCAACAGCGTGCTCGTGACGGCGGATCTCGACGCGGTCGACCTCGAGACGCTGGCAGCGATCGACGGCGTCGAGCGGATCGAACCTCACGTTTCGGTTCCGGCGCCCGAACCCGTCGAGGCGACGTCGGTCGCGCACTCGCAGGACGATCACGTCACCTGGGGGTTGGACGCGATCAACGCCCCGGACGTCTGGGGTGAGTTCGGCGTGACTGGCGAGGGCGCCCGCGTCGTCGTCGCCGACACGGGCGTCGACGCCGACCATCCCGATATCGACCTCGCCGACGAGGACGGCTGGATCGATCTCGTCGGCGATGCCGACGACCCGGTCGACGACAGCGGCCACGGCACGCACGTCAGCGGGACCCTCGTCGGCGGAAACGCCACGGGCACCGCGATCGGCGTCGCGCCAGACGCCGAACTCGGCGTCGCCAGGGTCTGCGAGGTGGACGGCTGTCCGCTGGACGCGATCCTCGGATCGATCGAGTGGGCCGTCGAGACTGACGCGGACGTCATCAATCTGGCCATCCCCGGATCGGTCACCGGCGATACCGTCGACGCCGTCTACAACGCGATGGACGCGGGGACGCTCGTCGTGGCGTCGATCGGCGGCGACGGCGAGGGGACGGTCGCCTCGCCGGGCGCCGGCTACGACTCGATCGGCGTCGGGGCGACCGACGAGGACGGCGGCGTCGCGGATTTCTCCGGCGGCGACCGGCTGGACGAGGGCGACTTCGGCGGGAACTGGATGGACCACTGGCCCGAGGAGTCGTACGTCGCGCCGGACGTCGTGGCGCCCGGCGTCTACGTGCTGAGTGCCCAGCCGGGTGGCGAGTACGAGGAGTTTTCCGGCACTTCGATGGCCGCGGCGCACGTGGCGGGTGCCGCGGCGACGATACGCTCGGCCGATCCGACCGTCGACAGCTGGGCGATCCGGGAGCTGCTGGCGCAGACGGCCTGGAAGCCGGACGACTGGGACCCGACCGAGGCGCAGTACCACGACCCGGAAACCGGGCACGACTCCCGGTACGGGGTCGGCAGCATCGATCTGCACGCCGCCGTGAGCCGGGTCACCGAGCCCGATCCGCCGACGGAGCGGTTCCTCCGGCTCGGCAACGCTACCGCGGCCGAAGGTGACACCGCGACGGTTTCGCTGGACACCGACCTCGAGGGCATCGCCGGCTACCAGGCGCGCATCGACTACGATCCGTCCGTTGTCTCGTTCGTCGAAGCGTCGGGCGTCGACATCAACGATCCGACGGTCAACGACGAGAACGGGACGCTGACGCTGTCGGCGAGTCAGGCCCAGGGCGTGGACGCGCCGACGCTCGCCGAGGTAACCTTCGAGGCGGTCGGCTCGGCAGGTGATGCCACCGACCTGGTCTTCGATACCGAGTTCACGCGACTCTATACGGAAGATAGCATGGTCGAGCCCGCGGAGTACCTCGACGGCAGCATCGCTGTCGGCGAGTCCGCCTGTGAACTGCCGGGCGACGTGGACGGCGACGGGCAGGTGACGTCGATCGACGCGACGAAGACCCAGCAACACATCGTGGGCATGGATCCCGGCACCTTCAACGAAGCCTGTGCGGATCTGAACGGTGACGGCGAGATCACGCCCGCAGACGTGACCCGGATCCAGCAGATCATCGTCGGGATCGGAAGTTGAGGGCCGTCTAACCCCGGTGTGAACCCGTTTCGGTTGCGGCAGATCGTGACACTACTCGTATTTTCTCAGAAACTATTTTTACTAAATAAACTTAGTTCCGGGACGAGTCATCGCGACACGATGGCACGAGCACACATGAGATTGAGCAACACCCAACTGCTGGCGGTACTGTTCGCCGCGCTGCTGGCGGGGACGATGTTCGTCCCGCTCGGTGCGGCGACGCACCCGTTGTCGTCCGCCGACGACGCGGCGACGGACGCGGCGTCAGTACACGAATCGCTTTCGAACGCGTCCGGCGAGACCCAACTCCACCTGGTGTTACCGGACGTACCCGCCGTCGAGCGCCGGGGCGGGCCGGACGCGGTCGTCTCGGCCCTGCAGTCGACGGCCGAACGGACCCAGGAGCCGGTTATCGAGGCGGTCGAACGCTACGACGCGGTGACGGTCGAGGCGACGTACTGGATCCGAAATAGCGTCTTCGTGACGGCGGATCTGGACGAAATCGACCTCGAGACGCTGGCGGCGATCGACGGCGTCGAGCGCATCGAGCCGCGGGCGACGATCGAGACGCCGAAACCGGTCGCCGAGAACCCCGACCCCGAACCGACCGACGATCACGTCACCTGGGGGCTGGACGCGATCAACGCCCCGGACGTCTGGGAGGAGTTCGGCGTGACCGGCGAGGGCGCTCGCGTCGTCGTCGCCGACACCGGCGTCGATCCGACCCATCCGGATATCGATCTCGCCGAGGAGGACGGCTGGCTGGACCCGGCTCAGGGCTCCGACACGCCGGAGTATAGCAACGACCACGGCACGCACGTCAGCGGAACGGTCGCCGGCGGCAACGCCTCCGGAACGGCGATCGGCGTGGCTCCCGGCGTCGAACTCGCGCACGCGCGCGTCCTCGGCGGTGACGGAACCGGTCCCGACCCGCTCGTCGAAGCCTTCGAGTGGGCCGTCGAGACCGACTCGGACGTCATCAGCATGAGTCTCAGCGGCCAGACGACCGGCATGTACTCCGAGGTCGTCTACAACACGATGGACGCGGGCACGCTCGTCGTCTCCTCGATGGGGAACAACGGCGAGGGAACGGCGGGTGAACCCGGTTCGGGGTACGACACGGTCGGTAGCGGGTCGATCGCCGAAAACCTGGCCGTAACCGGCACCTCCGGCGGCGACAAGCTGACGGAGAGTGACTTCGGCGACAACTATCTCGACCACTGGCCCGACGGCGGCTACATCAAGCCGGACCTCGCGGCGCCCGGCTTCCTGGTGCTGAGCGCCGTCCCCGGCGGCGAGTACGAGGAGAAGGCCGGGACGTCGATGTCGACGCCGCACAAGGCCGGCACGGCGGCCCTGATCTTCTCGGCGAATCCAGACCTGACCGCCTGGGAGGTCAAAGACATCATGATGGAGACGGCCTGGAAGCCCGACGACTGGGATCCGAACGAGGCCCAGCACTACAACCCCGACACCGGTCGGGACTCCCGGTACGGCGTCGGCATCGTCGACGCCTACGCGGCGGTCGAGCGAGCGGGCGAACCCGAACCCGCCGAGTTCGACGTCTCGATCGACGGGACGAACGCGCCCGTGACCGAGGGCGACGAGCTGGTCGTCGACGCGACGGTCGAGAACGTCGGCGGCGAGAGCGGTGACGAGACGATCGAACTGGCCGACTTCGACGGCGCGGTCGTCGACAGCCGGTCGGTCTCGCTCGAGGCGGGCGCGTCGACGACGGTCGAGCTGACCTGGAACACCGACGTCGGCGACGCTGGCTCCGGCGAGGTGACCGTCAGCAGCGAAAACGACACCGCTTCGGCGGCCGTCGAAATCGAACCGGACGAATCCGACCCCGGCTGCGAACGGCCCGGTGACGTCGACGGCGACGGCGAAGTAAATTCGCTGGACGCGACGAAGACCCAGCAGCACATCGCCGGCCTCGATCCGGGCACCTTCGACGAGAACTGTGCGGACCTGACCGACGACGGCGCGATAACGCCGGCGGACGTGACGGCGATCCACCAGGCGATCGTCGGCTTCGCGGCCTGATACGGTCCCGAGCCGGTTTCGGTTCCTGCTCGACTCGAGCGGCTCGCGTTGGGAATGTTCGGCCCGATTATCTTCGAGTTTCCTGTGGTCTCCGCACCTTCCCAGCGTCCCGTTTCGTCGGTCGGAACGGGCACAAATTACGCCAGTAGCATAACTGATTTAATTAGTCGAATAGTGAACCAAACTGCCATCGAGAGATGGTTACCTTCGAAATATTACAAATGAACACGAACCGATGTACTGCCGTCGTACTGGCTGTGGTGCTGCTCGGGGCCGTCTTCGCTCCGCTGGGAGCGGCGAGCCCGACCACGCTCGAGTCGCAGTCTACCGAGCCCGCGGACGCAGCCGACGCGACGGCGCAGATCGACGAATCGCTCTTCGACGAATCCGGAGAGACCGACCTCTTCCTGTACCTGCCGGACATCGACGCGTCGACCCGGCAGGCCGGTCCGGACGCGGTGGAATCGGCGCTGAAGTCGACCGCCGAGCGGACCCAGGGACCGGTGCTCGACGCGCTGGATGAGTACGATGCGGTGTCCGTCCGGGATACGTTCTGGATCCGCAACAGCGTGCTCGTGACGGCGGATCTGGACGAAATCGACCTCGAGACGCTGGCGGCGATCGACGGCGTCGAGCGCATCCTGCCGGCGCCGACCCTCGAGGTGCCCGAACCCGATGGTGCGACGCCGGCCGAGGCCGGTACTGGCGAGCCCACCTGGGGTCTCGACGCGATCAACGCGCCCGAGGTGTGGGAGGACTTCGACGTGACCGGCGAGGGCATCCGCGTCGCGGTCGCCGACACCGGCGTCGTCGCCGACCACCCCGACATCGAACTCGCCGAGGAGGACGGCTGGTACGACGCGACCGGCGACTCCTCGGAGCCGGTCGACACCTTCGGCCACGGGACCCACGTCACCGGGACGATCTCGGGCGGCGACGCCTCGGGAACCGCCATCGGCGTCGCGCCCGACGTCGAGATCGGGGCCGTGCGCGTCTGCCCGGGCCAATCCTGCGACTCGCAGGCCATCATGGAGTCCTTCGAGTGGGCGGTCGAAACGGATTCGGACATTCTCAACTTCAGTCTGGGTGGCACGCCGTACGGGAGTTACATCGAGCCCGTCTACAACACGATGGACGCGGGAACGCTCGTCGTCGCTGGCGCCGGCAACAGCGGGGAAGGAACCGTCATCTCGCCGGCCGCACCGTGGGACTCCGTCGCCGCCGGTGCCATTCACGAGAACCACAGTGTCGCCGGATTCTCGAGTGGCAAGTTGATCACGCCGGAGGACTTCCAGCTGGGCGAGTGGATGAGTCACTGGCCCGAGGACGAGGAGTACATCGCGCCGGACGTCACTACGCCCGGCGTTAACATTTACAGCGCTCACTCGGGCGGTAGCATGGCCGACTGTGGTGACGCCGAGTACTGCCGCGTCAGCGGCACGTCGATGGCGACGCCCCACTCCTCGGGGATCGCCGCGCTGGTCATGTCGGCCGATCCCGACCTCGGTCCGTACGAGGTCAAGGACGTCTTGATGGAGGCGGCCTGGAAACCCGAGGACTGGGACCCCGGCGAGGCCCAGCACTACAATCCGGACACCGGGCGCGACTCCCGGTACGGCGTCGGCATCGTCGACGCCTACGAGGCCGTGAGTCAGGTCGCCGAGCCCCCGGGCGAGGCCGAGTTCGCCGTCTCGATCGACGGGACGAACGCGCCCGTGACCGAGGGCGAGGACCTCGTCGTCGACGCCACGGTCGAGAACGTCGGCGACGGGAGCGGTGACGACACGATCGAACTCGCCGACTTCGACGGTGCGGTCGTCGACAGCCAGTCGGTCTCGCTCGACGCCGGCGAGTCGACGTCGATCGAGCTGACCTGGAACACCGACGTCGGCGACGCCGGTTCCGGCGAGGTGACCGTCAGCAGCGGCGACCAGAGCGACACCGCGACGGTCGAGATTCAGAGCGACGAGCCGCCGGAGGAGGGCGTCATCCGGCTGGGATCGGCCAGCGTCGCAGCCGGTGAGGAAGTGACGGTCGACCTCGACACCGACTTCGACGACATCGCGGGCTACCAGGCCCAGATCAGCTACGACGCCAGCGCATTCGACTTCGTCGAGGCGTCGGGCGTCGACATCAACGATCCGACCGTCAACGACGAGAACGGGACGCTGACGCTCTCGGCGAGTCAGGCGCAGGGTGTGGATGCGCCCACGCTCGCCGAGTTGACCTTCGAGGCGGTCGGGTCGGCTGGCGACTCGACGGACCTGGCGTTCGCGGAGTCGGAGACGCAGCTCAACACCGAGGATGCGATCGTCCAGCCCACGGAATACGCCGACGGCTCGCTCACCATCGAGGCGGACGAGCCACCGGAGGAGGGCTTCATCCGGCTGGGTGAGGCCGAGGCGAGTGCGGGCCAGACGGCGACGGTTTCGCTCGATTCGGACCTCGACGGCATCGCGGGCTACCAGGCCCGTATCGACTACGATCCGTCGGTCGTCTCGTTCGTCGAGGCCGCTGGCGTCGACCTTCCGGACCCGACGGTCAACGCCGAGAACGGGACGCTGACGCTCTCGGCCAGCGCGGCCCAGGGCACCGACGCACCGACGCTCGCGAACCTGACGTTCGAGGCGGTCGGCTCGGCGGGTGACGCGACGGATCTCACCTTCGACACCGAGTTTACCCGGCTCAACACCGAGGACGAGATCGTCGAACCCGCGGAGTACCTGGATGGGTCCTTCGCCGTCGGCGAGTCCGATTGCGCGCTCGCGGGCGACGTGGACGGCGACGGACAGGTGACCTCCATCGACGCGACGAAGACCCAGCAGCACATCGTCGGGATGGATCCGGGCACCTTCAACGAGGCCTGTGCGGATCTGAACGGCGACGGCGAGATCACGCCGGCGGACGTGACCCAGATCCAGCAGATCATCGTCGGGATGACGGGCTGAGGCCGGCTCTTGCGCGGGGAACGCCCCGCGTAAGCGCCAGCCGGTGTCGCGATCCACGTTGTATTTCGTTTCGTTCTTACCTTCCTCGACCGGGCCGCCCAGCGTGACGCGAGCGACCCCGTCGGGCGGACCGATTCCCAGATCGTCCGGTACAGTTCGCACCCACGAGCCGTTTTATGTACTTATTACACTAGTACCTAAGAAAATATAGTCAATATTAGCCATTGCAGCAACTAATTTTATAGTAGAAAAAATATGCCGATTACCTCGCCGAGAGGTGTGACACGATTCATGAGAAGTCAACGCACGACACTGATCGCCGTACTGCTCGCGGTCGCGATGGCCGGCGCGATTTTCGCGCCCCTCGGTGCGGGGGCGAGCGGCCCGCTCCCGTCGTCTGCGACGACCACCGAGACGGTATCGGACGATCCGACGACGGCGACGATCGACGCATCGCTTAACGATGAAACGGGCCCGACTGAACTCTGGCTGGTATTGCCGGGCGTCGCGACGACCGACCTGCAGGGCGGACCGGACGCGGTGGTCGACGCGTTGAAGGCCCGAGCCGCGGTGACCCAGGAGCCGGTGGTCGCCGAGCTCGAGCGCCTCGACGGGGTCGCCGTCGAGGACACCTTCTGGATTCGCAACAGCGTCCGGGTGACGGCCGATCTCGATCGGGTCGACCTCGAGACGCTGGCGGCGATCGACGGCGTCGAGCGTCTCGAGCCGACCGTCGAATTCGAGGTTCCCGACCTGGTACCCGTGTCGAATCCTGTCGAGCCCCGGGACGACCACGTCACTTACGGACTCGATCAACTGAACGTCACGGAGGCCTGGGAGGAACTCGGCGCGACGGGCGAGGGCGTCCGCGTCGTGGTCGCCGATACGGGCGTCCACGCCGACCACCAGGACATCGATCTCACCGAGGAAAACGGCTGGAACGACATCTTCAACAACGAGAGCGAGCCGGTCGACCGCATGGGTCACGGCACGCACGTCAGCGGGACGATCGCTGGCGGCGACGCATCGGGAACGGCGATCGGCGTCGCGCCCGACGCCGACCTCGCGCACGCGAAAGTCTGTGATTCCACCGGGAGTTGCGCCGACGCCGACGTGATGGCGGCGTTCGAGTGGGCAGTCGAGACGGACTCGGACGTCATCAACTTCAGCCTCGGCACGACCGAGCTCGGCACGTTCGCCGACGTCGTCCACAACACGATGGAGGCGGGCACGCTCGTCGTCGCGGGAAGCGGAAACGAAAACGAGGGGTCGGTCATCACCCCCGCCGCGGCGTACGACTCGATCTCGGTTGGGGCGACGAACGAGGAACGGGAGATCGCGCTGTTCTCCAGCGGCGACCTCGTGAGCGAGGGCGACTTCGACGGGAACTACTACGACCACTGGCCCGGCGAGTTCATCGTTCCCGACGCGGCCGCGCCGGGCGTGGCCATTTACAGCGCGCGTGCGCCGGACGCCTGGATGCTCGGCTGTCAGGAGGGCGAGTACTGCACCCTGCAAGGGACCTCGATGGCGACGCCGCACGTGACCGGCGTCGCGGCGCTGGTCCTGTCCGCGAACCCGGACCTCGGGCCGCGAGCGGTCAAGGACGTCATCCTCGAGTCGACCTGGAAGCCGGACTCCTGGGACCCATCCGAGGCGGACCACTTCAACCCCGAGACCGGGCGGGACTCCCGCTACGGCATGGGAATCGTCGACGCCTACGAGGCCGTGCAGCTGGCCGCCGAGCCGGGCGTGGCCGAGTTCGACGTCGAGGTCGCGGGGACGAACTCGCCCGTGACCGAGGGGGAGGACCTGGTCGTCGACGCCACCGTCGAGAACGTCGGCGACGCGAGCGGCGAGCAGACGGTCGAGCTCGCCGATCTCGGTGGGATGACCGCCGATTCGGCGTCCGTCTCGCTCGAGGCGAACGAGTCGACGTCGATCCAGTTGACCTGGAGCACGAAGCCCGGCGACGCCGGCTCCGGGGAGGTGACGGTCAGCAGCTCGGATCACGGCGACTCGGTGCCGGTCGAGATCCAATCGGACGAGTCCGACCCCGGCTGTGAGCTGCCGGGTGACGTCGACGGCGACGGGCAGGTGTCCTCGCTCGACGCGACGAAGACCCAGCGCTTCATCGCGGGCCTCGAACCCGACACCTTCGACGAGGACTGTGCGGACCTGGACGAAGACGGCGATATCACGCCGGCCGACGTGACGGCGATCCACCAGACCATCGTCGGGTCCTGAACACGGAATTGGGCCGGTCCACGTCCGGCACCGGCTTCGGCTGCGTTCCCCGCACTTCGTCGTTTCTCGACTCGAATTCGGACTGGTCGAAGCAACCAGAATATTATACTGTATTATAGCTATACAAATGTGACTGAATCGTCCCGGTGCTAACCGCACTGATTCGTCAGCGGTCGGGGCGGTACGCCGGTGCCGTGGCCCGGATTCAGCAGTTTACCGCCGGACCAGGCATCTATCCGATCGACGCCGGTGAACTTTTTATTTATTAGTGACTAACGGCTCCTCATTTTAGTATCGGAAATTCTCCCCGGAAATGTACGATAGGAAACGTATAATTACAGCTTCTACAGCTGTGGAAAAGACTATTATGCTATAGCAATCAACGTAGAATGAGTCACCATTCCGGTGGCATAAAATGCCATGATACTGAACAGAAGTCAACTTATCGCGGTCGCGCTGGCCGTTTTCATGCTCGGGTCGGTGCTGGCACCGATCGGTGCAGCGATGGGTGCCGGCCCGCAGGGCCCGCTCGATTCGGCCTCGACCGCCACAGATGAACAAGCTTCTATTGTACTGGAATCGGTATCGGTTGGAGATGAATCGGCGACGGTGAGCGTCTCGACCGACGCGTCGTCGGTCGCTGGTTACGGCGCGAACGTCACGTTCGACCCGGATGTCGTTCAGGTCGAGTCGGTCACCGGCGTCGACATGAGCGATCCGGTGACGAACATCAACAACGAGCAAGGTTGGGTCTTTTTCACCCAGAGCCAGGCGAGCGGGGTCGATGCGCCCGAACTCGCCCAGATCGAGTTCTCCGTGCAGCAGTCGGTCGATACGGAGCTCGAGTTCGTCGGCGCGGACACGACGCTGAACGACGATTCGAGTCCGCCGGAGGATATCCCGATCGACCAGCTGGTTGGCACGACGCTCGACCTCGGCGACGGCGGTGAAGAACCGCCCGAAAACACGTTCTCCCTGGTTGCCGGCGAGCAGGAGGGCGACCAGATCAGCGTCACCGCCCGGACGGACGCTGCAGACGTGGCCGGGTACGGTGCGGAAGTCACGTTCGATCCGTCGGTCGTCGAAGTGGCGTCCGTCTCCGGAATCGACATGAGCGATCCGGTCGTCAACGTGGACAACGCAAACGGATCGGTCTTCTTCACGCAGAGCCAGGCGAGCGGCATCGATTCGCCCGAACTCGCCGAGATCACCTTCGACGTAGTTTCGACGGGCGAGACGGAGCTGTCGTTCGTCGAGGAAGAAACGAGTCTTAACGATGGTTCGAGCCCGCCGGAGCCGATCCCGTTCGAGCCGGAGGGCACGACGATCGCCGTCGAGGACGACGGCGGCGAGGAGCCGCCGGAGAACACGTTCTCGCTGGAGGCCGGTGAACAGGACGGCGACCAGATAACGGTGACGGCCCAGACGAACGCGGGGAGCGTCGCGGGCTACGGCGCGAACGTGACGTTCGATCCGTCTGTCGTGGAGGTCGCGTCCGTCTCGGGCGTCGACATGAGCGATCCGGTGACGAACGTCGACAACGAGAACGGCTGGGTCTTCTTCACCCAGAGTCAGGCGAGTGGCGTCGACGAACCGGAACTCGCGGAGATCACCTTCGACGTGGTCGAGACGGGCGAGACGGAGCTATCGTTCGTCGAGGCGGACACGAGCCTGAACGACGATTCGAGCCCGCCTGAACCGATCCCGTTCGAGCCGGAAGGCACGACGATCTCGGTCGAGGACGACGGCGGCGAGGAGCCGCCGACGGACACGCTCTCCCTCGTTGCGGGCGAGCAGGACGGCGACCAGATATCCGTGACGGCGGAGACGACGGTCGCGAACACGGCTGGCTACCAGGCGACGGTGACGTTCGACCCGTCGGTCGTCGAAGTGGCGTCCGTTTCGGGCGTCGACATGGCCGATCCGGTGACGAACGTCGACAACGAGGCCGGGGAGGTCTCGTTCACGCAGAGCCAGGCCGAGGGCGTGGACGCGCCGACGCTCGCGGAGATCACGTTCGACGTGGTTGCGACGGGCGAGACGGACCTCGAATTCGTCGCCGAAGACACGCTCGTCAACAACGAGGACGAGCAGGTGCCGGTCGACCTCGAGGGGACGACCATCTCGGTCGAGGACGACGGTGGTGAGGAGCCGCCCGAAAACACGTTCTCGCTGGAGGCCGGCGAGCAAGAGGGCGACCAGATCAGCGTCACCGCCCAGACGACCGTCGAGAATACCGCTGGCTACCAGGCCAACGTGACGTTCGACCCGGACGTCGTGGAGGTCGCGTCCGTTTCGGGCGTGGACATGAGCGATCCGACGACGAACGTCAACAACGAGGACGGCTGGGTCTTCTTCACGCAGAGCCAGGCGAGCGGGATCGATTCGCCCGAACTGGCCGAAATCACGTTCGACGTGGTTGCGACGGGCGAGACCGATCTCGAATTCGTCGCCGAAGACACGCTCGTCAACAACGAGGACGAGCAGGTGCCGGTCGACCTCGAGGGGACGACCATTTCAGTCGAGGACGACGGTGGCGAAGAGCCGCCCGAAAACACGTTCTCGCTTGAGGCCGGCGAGCAGGAGGGCGATCAGATCAGCGTCACCGCCCAGACGAACGCGGGGAGCGTCGCGGGCTACGGCGCGAACGTGACGTTCGATCCGTCGGTCGTCGAAGTGGCGTCCGTCTCCGGGATCGACATGAGCGACCCGGTCGTCAACATCGACAACGAGAACGGCTGGGTGTTCTTCACGCAGAGCCAGGCGAGCGGGATCGACGCGCCCGAGCTGGCCGAAATCACGTTCGACGTTGTCGCGACGGGCGAAACCGATCTGTCGTTCGTCGAGGGGGACACGACGCTGAACGACGATTCGAGCCCGCCGGAGGACATTCCGTTCGAGCCGGTGGGCACGACGATCTCGGTCGAGGACGACGGCGGCGAGGAGCCGCCGGAGAACACGTTCTCGCTGGAGGCCGGCGAGCAAGAGGGCGACCAGATAACGGTGACGGCCCAGACGGACGCTGCAGACGTGGCCGGATACGGTGCGAACGTGACGTTCGATCCGTCGGTCGTCGAAGTGGCGTCCGTCTCGGGCGTCGACATGAGCGACCCGGTCGTCAACATCGACAACGAGAACGGCTGGGTATTCTTCACGCAGAGCCAGGCGAGCGGGATCGACGAACCGGAACTCGCGGAGATCACGTTCGACGTCGTGGCGACGGGCGAGACTGATCTGGAATTCGTCGAGGCGGATACGAGCCTGAACGATGGTTCGAGCCCGCCGGAGGACATTCCGTTCGAGCCGGAAGGAACGACGATCTCGGTCGAGGACGACGGCGGCGAGGAGCCGCCGACGGACACGCTCTCGCTCGAGGCTGGTGAGCAAGACGGCGATCAGATCGGCGTCGCGGTCGAGACGACGGTCGCGAACACGGCTGGCTACCAGGCGACGGTGACGTTCGATCCGTCGGTCGTCGAAGTGGCGTCCGTCTCTGGCGTCGACATGGCCGATCCGGTGACGAACATCGACAACGAGGCCGGGGAGGTCTCGTTCACGCAGAGCCAGGCCGAGGGCGTGGATGCGCCGACGCTCGCGGAGATTACGTTCGACGTGGTCGCGACGGGCGAGACGGACCTCGAATTCGTCGCCGAAGACACGCTCGTCAACAACGAGGACGAGCAGGTGCCGGTCGACCTCGAGGGGACGACCATCTCGGTCGAGGACGACGGTGGTGAGGAGCCGCCCGAAAACACGTTCTCGCTGGAGGCCGGCGAACAGGACGGCGACCAGATAACGGTGACGGCCCAGACGAACGCGTCGGACGTCGCGGGCTACGGCGCGGAAGTGACGTTCGACCCCTCGGTCGTGGAGGTCGCGGACGTCTCCGGGATCGACATGAGCGATCCGGTGACGAACGTCGACAACGAGAACGGGTCGGTCTTCTTCACGCAGAGCCAGGCGAGCGGCATCGATTCGCCCGAACTGGCGGAAATCACGTTCGACGTGGTCGCGACGGGCGAGACGGAACTGTCGTTCGTCGAGGAGCGGACGTCGCTCAACGACGGGCAGTCGCCGCCGGAACCCATTCCGTTCGAACCCGTCGGCACGACGATCTCGGTCGAGGACGACGGCGGCGAGGAGCCGCCGGAGAACACGTTCTCGCTGGAGGCCGGCGAGCAGGAGGGCGACCAGATAACGGTGACGGCCCAGACGAACGCGGGGAGCGTCGCGGGCTACGGCGCGAACGTGACGTTCGATCCGTCGGTCGTCGAAGTGGCGTCCGTCTCCGGGATCGACATGAGCGACCCGGTGACGAACGTGAACAACGAGAACGGCTGGGTGTTCTTCACGCAGAGCCAGGCGAGTGGCGTCGATGCGCCCGAACTGGCCGAAATCACGTTCGACGTGGTCGCGACGGGCGAAACCGATCTGTCGTTCGTCGGGGCGGACACGACGCTGAACGACGATTCGAGCCCGCCGGAGGACATTCCGTTCGAGCCGGTCGGCACGACGATCTCGGTCGAGGACGACGGCGGCGAGGAGCCGCCGGAGAACACGTTCTCGCTGGAGGCCGGTGAGCAGGACGGCGATCAGATCAGCGTCACCGCCCGGACGGACGCTGCAGACGTGGCCGGGTACGGCGCGGAAGTGACGTTCGATCCGTCGGTCGTCGAAGTGGCGTCCGTCTCGGGCGTCGACATGAGCGATCCGGTGACGAACGTCGACAACGAGAACGGGTCGGTCTTCTTCACGCAGAGCCAGGCGAGCGGGATCGACGCGCCCGAACTGGCCGAGATCACGTTCGACGTGGTCGCGACGGGGGAGACGGAGCTATCGTTCGTCGAGGAAGAAACGAGTCTTAACGATGGTTCGAGCCCGCCGGAGCCGATCCCGTTCGAGCCGGTCGGGACGACGATCTCGGTCGAGGACGACGGCGGCGAGGAGCCGCCGGAGAACACGTTCTCGCTGGAGGCCGGTGAACAGGACGGCGACCAGATATCCGTGACGGCGGAGACGACGGTCGCGAACACGGCTGGCTACCAGGCGACGGTGACGTTCGACCCGTCGGTCGTCGAAGTGGCGTCCGTCTCTGGCGTCGACATGGCCGATCCGGTGACGAACGTCGACAACGAGGCCGGGGAGGTCTCGTTCACGCAGAGCCAGGCCGAGGGCGTGGATGCGCCGACGCTCGCGGAGATCACGTTCGACGTGGTCGCGACGGGCGAGACGGACCTCGAATTCGTCGCCGAAGACACGCTCGTCAACAACGAGGACGAGCAGGTGCCGGTCGACCTCGAGGGAACGACGATCTCGGTCGAGGACGACGGCGGCGAAGAGCCGCCGGAGAACACGTTCTCGCTGGAGGCCGGCGAGCAAGAGGGCGACCAGATCAGCGTCACCGCCCGGACGAACGCGGCCGACGTCGCGGGCTACGGCGCGGAAGTGACGTTCGACCCCTCGGTCGTGGAGGTCGCGGACGTCTCCGGGATCGACATGAGCGATCCGGTGACGAACGTCGACAACGAGAACGGGTCGGTCTTCTTCACGCAGAGCCAGGCGAGCGGCATCGACGCGCCCGAACTGGCCGAAATCACGTTCGACGTTGTTGCGACGGGCGAGACGGACCTCGAATTCGTCGAAAAGCGGACGTCGCTCAACGACGGACAGTCGCCGCCGGAGGATATTCCGTTCGAGCCGGTCGGGACGACGATCTCGGTCGAGGACGACGGCGGCGAGGAGCCGCCGGAGAACACGTTCTCGCTGGAGGCCGGTGAACAGGAAGGCGACCAGATAACGGTGACGGCCCAGACGAACGCGGATGACGTCGCGGGCTACGGTGCGAACGTGACGTTCGATCCGTCTGTCGTGGAGGTCGCGTCCGTCTCGGGCGTGGACATGAGCGATCCGACGACGAACGTCAACAACGAGGACGGCTGGGTATTCTTCACGCAGAGCCAGGCGAGCGGGATCGATTCGCCCGAACTGGCCGAGATCACGTTCGACGTGGCCGCGACGGGTGAGACGGAGCTGTCGTTCGTCGGGGCGGACACGACGCTGAACGACGGGCAGTCGCCGCCGGAGGACATTCCGTTCGAACCGATGGGTACCTCCATCCAGGTCGAGGCGTCGTCGAGCAGTGGTGGCGTCTACTTGCCGCCGCCGAAAGTCGAGAATCCTGCGTCGTTCCAGATCGACTCGGTCGAACTCTCCGCGACGTCGGTCACCGTCGGTGAATCGATCACGCTCCGAATCACGGTCTCGAACACGGGCGACGTCGAGGGGCAGTACGAGTTCCCGATCGACGTCGGATCCACGCCGGTCAGCGTCCAGGAGCTCACACTCGGCGGTGGCGAGACGACGACGATCGAGGTCTCGCACGCGTTCGAGTCGGCCGGTACGGTGACTCTCTCCGTCGACGGGACCGCCGTCGGCGACGTGGCGGTCACCGAATCAACCGCCGGTTCGTCCGCGAGCGCCGAGTCGGCGGAGAACGGGTCGACCGATTCCGACGGTGCTGCGAATGACGACGGCGCGGACGACGGTGCCTCGTCAGACGGCGATGCCGAATCGGACTCCGTCTCGCCGAACGGCACCGACGGCATGCCCGGGTTCGCCGCGGCGAGTGCGCTTATCGCCCTCTTCGCGACGGCGCTTATCGCCCGGTTCCGGATCGGCAACTGATCGGCGAGGCAAGCCGCCGCGACTCGGCGGTCCGCAAACGGTTACGACCGCAGATATGTACCTTCACTGACTACTGTTGCAGATTGTTCCGCTCGAACGCACGGCTGACACTGTTTTCGAAACTCCGGCGGCTCCCAGATATACCTTCGAATATTAAAGTTTGAAACGAATATCTAACTAAAGTCTCAATTGATGATTGCCGGCCACAATACTTTATTTGTGGCTGCAATGCCTCCGTTCGCATGATAGTCAGACGATCGAGACTGTCACCGAACGGAGGAAGTACCAGATGACGACACGAATCACGCGTTTCGTCGCCGTTTTGTTCGCCTGTTTCCTGGCGACGTCCGTCCTCGCGCCCGTCGCGGTGGCGGCCACGCCGGCCGCGTCGTCGATCGGTGACGCGGCGGTCGCGCCCGACGCGTCGACGGAGACGACGGCGACCGTCGATCCGGCGCTCCAGCGCGAATCGGGCAAGACGGAGATCGTCGTTCGCCTCCCGGCCGCCGAGGAAGCCGCCCTCGACGGCGATCGGGAGGCGGTGATCGACGCCCTGCAATCGCACGCGAGTCGGACGCAGGCGCCGGTTCTCGACGAGATCGAGGGAATGGACGGCGTCACCGTCGAGCGAACGTGGTGGATCACGAACGCCATCATGGTCACGGCGGATCTCGATCGGGTCGATCTCTCGTCGCTCGCGTCGATCGACGGGATCGAACGCCTGCACGCGGATCGCCAGTTCGAGGCCCCGGCGCCGATCGAGGCGTCGCCGGCCACCGAAGCGGTCGAGAACGTTACGTACGGCCTCGACCAGATCGACGCGCCCGAAGCGTGGGACGCGTTCAACGCGACCGGCGACGGGGTTCGCGTCGCCGTCGCCGACACCGGCGTCGACGACGATCACCCGGACATCGAACTCGCCGAAGCGGACGGCTGGGTCGACCTGGCCGGTAACTCGACGGAACCGGTCGACAATCACGGCCACGGGACGCACGTCAGCGGGACGATCTCGGGCGGGAACGCCTCCGGCACGGCGATCGGCGTCGCGCCCGACGTCGAACTCGGCGTCGCTCGCGTCTGTCTCACGAGCGCGTGCGACGGCCAGGCGATCCTCGACTCGTTCGAGTGGGCGGTCCAGACCGACTCGGACGTCTTGAGTATGAGCCTCGGCGGCCCGCTCACCGGCGACTACATCGAGCCCGTCCGCAACTCGATGGCGGCGGGGACCCTCGTCGTCGCCTCGATCGGTAACTCCGGCGAGGGGACGGCCGGATCGCCCGGCGCCGTCTACGACTCGCTCGCCAGCGGCGCGACCGACGAGGCCGGGAACGTCACGGCGTTCTCCGGCGGGATGCTGATCGACACCGACGAGGCGTGGGGCGAGGCCGCCCCCGACGATTGGCCGGCCGAGTACATCACGCCCGACGCCGCCGCGCCCGGCGCGGAGGTCTTCAGTTCGAACGCCTACGGCGGCGAGATGTGCGGCGACGTCGAGTACTGCGAGGTCAGCGGCACGTCGATGTCGGCGCCGCACAAGAGCGGCGCCGCGGCGGCGATCCTGTCGACCGCGAGCGAGGACATCGACCCGTACGAACTCACGGATCTGCTGACGGGAACGGCCTGGAAGCCCGACTACTGGGACGAGTCGATGGCCGAGGACGCCATCGGCGAGAAAGACACCCGGTACGGTCACGGCATCATCGACGTCCACACCGCGGCGGCGCTCGCCAACACCTCCGCCGGGATCGAGGGTACGGTGACCGACGCCGACGGCACGCCGATCGAGGGCGTGACCGTCACCGTCGACGACGAATTCACCGCCGAAACGGACGAGAACGGCGCGTACGCGTTCACGCAACTGCCCGGCAATCACACCGTCAGCGTCGACCCGTTCGGCTACGAGGCCGCCCAGCAGTCGGTGACGATCGAGAACCACAGCCACGTCGCCGACGCGGACTTCGCGCTCCAGCCGCAGCTCGACGCCGCGGTCGCCGCGGACCAGCCCGACCGCATCGAGGGCGGCGAGTCGCTCTCGACCACGCTGTCGGTCGCGAACCTCGAGTCGATCACGGTGTCGCTCACGGGCGAGTACGACGAAGCCGACGCCGCGCTCTACGTGGACGGTACCGAGACGGACTTCGGCGAGCCGGTCACCTTCGACGACCCGTTCACGGGCGATCTCGAGGTGATGGTCGAGACGAGCGCCGACACGAGCGGCGAACTCGGCCTCGAACACGGCCTCGACGGCCTCGGTGAGACGCTCTCGATCGAGACCGGGCCGACGATGGTGTTCGAAGACCTCGTCGACGTCGCCGTGGTCGACGACACCGAAACCTTCGGTGCCGACGTCGCGGCGACGCTCGACGACGAACTGCCGATGGAGTACGCACCCTCGACCGTCACGTCGAGCGACCTGCTCGAGGGAACCGCCGACGTCGACGACTACGACGCGATCGTCGTCCAGAACGTCGATCCCGCGATGGGCGCGGAGCTCGTCAACGCGACCGACTCGATCGAAACCGGCGTCGTCTACCTCGACCAGTGGGGCAGTACCAGTAACGGCATCCCCGTTCACTCGGACGTGACGGGCGAGCCGGCCGACACGTTCCAGGACGATCTGGGGACGCCCCCGGTCATCTACGAACTCCAGGCCGACCACCCGATCTTCGACGGCGTGGGCGATGCCGGCGATACCGTCGACATCCACACCGGATCGTTCGCCGACCTCTCGTGGTTCGAGAACACGTCGTACGACGTGCTCGCCGCGTCCGGCGACCAGGACGGGATCCACGGCGACGCGTTCGCGATCGACGAGGAGTCGGCGACGATCTTCGCGTCCTCGCTCGGCTACACGCCGTGGGCCGGGAGCGGTGATTACACCGAGGACGCCGACGCGATCCTGGCCAACAGCGTCCAGTACCTCGTCGAATCGTCCGGACCCGAGGCGACGATCTCGCTCGAGGACGTCACGACCAGTCCCGGCGAGACGGTCGACGTCGACCTCTCGGTCGATACGGCCATCGCGGGCTACGAGGCGACTGTCTCCTTCGACCCCGACGTCGTCCAGGTCACCGACGTCGACGGCGTCGACATGGCCGACCCGATCGTCAACGTCGACAACGACGCGGGC
Organism: Halovivax limisalsi; assembly: GCF_023093535.1. Classification (NCBI taxonomy): domain Archaea; kingdom Methanobacteriati; phylum Methanobacteriota; class Halobacteria; order Halobacteriales; family Natrialbaceae; genus Halovivax; species Halovivax limisalsi. Next base: position 78,030 of record NZ_CP095757.1, on the reverse strand, counting down.
ACCATCTCGCTCGCGCAGGGCCAGGCCGACGAGGTTCCGGCGCCGACCGTCGCCTCGATCGAGTTCGAACACGTCGGCGACGCCGGCGACGAGACCGACCTCGTCTTCGACGAGGAAGAGACCGCGGTCAACGACGCGAACGGCCACCTGTTCGTCGCGACCGATGACGGCTCGATCGGCGTCGCGCCGTGTGACCCCGGCGACGTCAACGCGGACGGTGACGTCACCACCTACGACGTGACGCTCACCCAGCAGTTCATCGTGGGCCAGGAGCCGACCGACACGTTCCACGACTCCTGTGCGGATGTGAACGCCGACGGCGTCGTCACGCCGGCCGACGTGACCCTCATCCTGCAGGACATCGTCGACACCCACGGTCCGGACGCCATCGCCGGCTGACCCAGACACGTCACGAACGTCACACTCTCCGACCGGCACCGATCCGTGCCGGTCTCGCCGGCGCGTCGCTGAGTGGCGTCGCGCCGACGACGTGCGGCCGCGGCACGACCGCTCGACCACATCGCCGCCGTCGTCTGCCGCCACCCGTCCGGGCGCTCACACCGCCCGACGGGCCTCACGTCGCACCGTCCGTCGACATCGTCGACGAAGCACACGCGCGATAACCGGATATCGCCCGGTCGCCCGAAACACCCCTCTCGAAACCAATCGATGATACGCTCGAAATCGACCCCGCTGACCCGACTACTGTGCGTCGTCCTGGTCACTGCTATCCTCGTCGGTGGCGTCGGCACCGCTTCGCCCGCCTCGACGGCTGGTCTCGTCGCCGACCAGGAACCAACCGATCAGTTGCCCGCAACGGCCCATTCGTCGACGGCGCCGACGGACGAATCCGCGGCCGAACTCGAACTCGAGGTGGTCGAGGAGTCGCCGGAGACGGTGACGGTGTCGCTCTCGACCACCGCCGAGAACACGGTCGCCTACGCCGCCGCTCTCGAGTTCGATCCGGACGTGGCGACGGTCGAGTCGATCGACGGCGTCGACTTCGAGTCGCCGTACGCGAACGTTGAGGACGGCCGGGTGACGTTCACGCAGTCGACGATCCCGGACGAGGCCGTCGACGCGCCGGAACTCGCCCGGATCACGTTCGACCTCGCGGCGGGCGAGACGGAACTCTCGTTCGTCGAGAGCGACACCATCGTCGAAAACGCCGACATCGAGGAAGTTCCGCTCTCCATGCAGGGCGTCACGATCGACGCCGACGGCGGCTCGGCCGGAGCGCCCGACACGGGCGATCGCGATCCGGATGCGTCCGACGAGTCGGCGGACTCCGGGACCGACGCGACGGATAATTCGGACGCTGCGGCCCCCGGTTCGTCGGCTGGCACGGCCGATCCGGGTGCGTCCGGCGACGATGCCGACCGGTCGGACGGCGGCGAGGGCGGGTCGCCCGATGTGGCCGATCCGAGCGGTGACGACGCCGTCCCCGGATTCGCCGGTAGCGCGGGTGTCCTGGCCGTGCTGGCCCTACTCGCGTTTGGCCGGCGGATCGGGTGATCGACTTGGGCGTCGTCGCTCGGGGCCGAGCGGATCCGTCGCCTGCGACCGGCAAGACCGACCGTCCCGGACCGCACGCGGGATCGGCCGCCCACGGATCGAGGGGGTCGTGAGGTTAATGTCGGTCCGGCGTCCACTGACCGGTATGAATCGGAACCAGCTCATCGCGCTCCTGTTCGCGTTCCTCATGGTGTCGTCGATGGTGGCCTACGGCGTGTCGACGCTCATCTGACCCGGCGGTCCACGCAGCGCTACCCCGACGGTCCACCGCCGCCCGGACCGCCCGGGCCGCGCCGTCTGTTGCCGTCGGCAGGCTGGCGCTATCGTTCCTCATCGGTGCTGTGTGCCGGTCGTTCGGCGGTGCGGTGCGAGTCGCTGAAATCACTGGCAACTCGACCGCTCAGCTCTCGGTGTCCCAGACGTCGGCGAGCGGACTCGCCCGTTCGCGTCGCGCGTCGGTTTGGGTCGAGTGGTCGGTCGGTTCCGACCGCGACGGGGAGCGATCGGTCGCGGGTGCCGTCGACGCGGTGGCGTCGCCGACCGCGGCGGCGGGGTCGAACGGCGGTAAGTCGGGCGTCGACAGGCGATCGACTTGCGCGGCGAACCAGTCGGGCATGTCCGATCGGGCCCGTTCGAAGCAATCGAGCAGGCTTTCGTCGGCGAGATAGGTCGCGCCGTAGTCGTCGGGCGCGCGGACGACGCGGCCGCAGGCCTGCATGACCGTTCGAAGCGTCGCCCGATAGTACCAGGCCCACTGCCCCTCGGCGAGGCGGTGGGCGATGCGGGAGTCGCCGGTGTTCTGGAACGGCGCCTTGCAGAGCACCTGCCAGCGCGCGAGGTCGCCGTTCAGATCGAGCGCCTCCTCCATCTTCACGGAGAGGAAGACGTCGGAATCGTCGGCGGCCTTCCAGCGCTCGAGGGCGGCGTCGCGGTCGTCGCGGTCGTGACTTCGAACCCGGGCGCCGACGCCGAAATCCGAGAGCGTGTCGCGAAGGCGCTCCTGGATGTCGTAGGAGTGGGCGTGGACGATGCCCTTCTCGTCGGGGTGGGCGGCCATGATCCGGACGATCGCGCGGGCGATCTTCGGGAGCGTCTCGTCGCGGTGCTCGTAGGTCATCTTCCCCCGCGTGACGTCGTACAGCGGCCGGTTCTCGACGGGGAAGGTGTGGCCGACGTCGACCAGCGCGACGTCGTCGGGGTCGAGCCCGACCTGTCGGCAGAACGCGTCCTTGTTGAGGATCGTCGCCGAGAGCAGGGCGAACTTGTTGCCCCGATCCCAGACCGTGTGGGCGAGGTACTTCTCGGGGTTCATCGGCTTGATCGTCACCGGACCGCCGGCCGGTTCGTCGGCGGACTGTCCGCCCTCGCCGCCCGCCGCCGCGGCGTCGGCTGCGGTTGCGGCGCCGGCCGACGGATCTCCGGACGGCGCCGTCTGGTCGACCAGCCACGTCGTCGGGCTCTGCGGATCGCGATAGTCCGAGACGAACCAGTCGAGGTCGCCGACGAGCTCCTGGAGGCGGTCCCGCTCGCGGACTTCGGCGGGCGTCAGTTGCTCCTGGGCGAGCAGGTCGTCCTTCCGGCGGGTGCAGACGTCCGCGAGGCTCTCGGCGTAGGTCGCCGCGCGTTCGAGCGGATCGCGGTCGGCGGCCTCGAGGTCCGGCACGCGCAGGTCGTCCCAGAACGGAACGGTTCGCGGGCCGAGGTGGATCGTCGCGTACATCTCCGCCCACTCCGCGAGGCCGTGGGCCTCGTCGATGACGACGACGTCGCGCTTGCGAAAGACCTCGCTGCCCGCGGTCTGCATGAAGTACGCGAGCGTCATCGCCGCGATCTCGCGGTTCGACGCGATGGCGCGGTCGGAGAAGTACGGACAGCGGTGTTTGACGTCGCAGTCGTAGCCCCGTTCGCGCACGCAGGGCGCCTGGTTCACCGGCGTGTTCTCCTCGCCGGGGAGGATGCAGCTGTAGTTTCCCTTCCCCCGAATGATGTTGAGGTCGGCCAGCAGGTCGTCCGCCGCGACGTCGTCGAGCTGGGAGACCTGCGGCGTCGTGTAGTAGGCGCTGCTGGCCTCGCTCGGCTCGGCCTCCGCGGCGGTGCGGGCACAGCCAGCGATGGCGCGAGCGAGCAGGGACTTGCCGCTGCCCGTCGGCGCGCGCACGAAGACCACGTCGTTGCCGGCCGCGAACGCGTCACGGATGTCCTGGAGGGCGCGTTCCTGGGTCCCGCGGTAGGTCGGCGCGGGAAAGGCGTCGAAGATCCGTGCTGGTTGCACTGTCAGAGAGGGCGGCCGGGGTCGTCCTAAACCTGACGACTGTCCGCGGCCGGTGACGGTCGAAGCCGTCGACGACCGCCCGACGACGACCGGAAATCGGCCCCTAGGGACCGGTCAACCGACCGTTTCCGACGGTAGCCGATCGATTACGAATACGACGGCCGGACGGTCGTTCGAGTGTGGAAGGGTCGCTCAGCGGCAGAGCACCACGGCGCCGCTTGCCCGTGGCGGCCATCCGGCCGCGTGGCGTTCAAATCCCACCCCTTCCGCTTATTACATCGCCGGCGAGGAAAGCGGTGACTGTAATTTGCACGGATGGCTCGCTTCCCGATTAGTCTCGATCACTCGGGGGCGGCCGGGTCCTCCTCGACCGGTCGGTCCGCGTGTTCGAGGTCGCGCTCGGAGAGGGCCGCGACGTCGGCCTCGGTCGGTTCCTCGGGCAGGAGTCGGATACACGGGTAACACAGCTCGTGCGTCGTCCCGCCGGTGAGTTCGAGCGTCAGCCCGGTGCCGCCGGTCGCGCGGCGCTCGTCGAGCCCCTGAAGGGTGACGATCGACCCGGCGGGGACGATCTGGCGGTCACAGCCGTCGCACGCGGTTCGAGTCACAGTGGAGATGATCGACTGTCCCTGAAAGCGATTCGGCCGGCACCCGCCGTGGGGGTGAACGTTTTGCCGTCGACCGTCGAACGACCGCACATGGAGCTACGGTGTCGCGGCTGTGCTGGGTGCTGCCTCGACTGGCGGCCGCTGGTCGGCGCCGACGGGCGGGTCGGCGAGCCGGAGTCGGGCGACGGACGTGTCGCCGACGTGGCGGACCCGGCCGGCGGAGCGAGCGAGTTCGAGGATCCCAACCGCGGTCCGTTCCCATCCCTCGACGACGTCTACAACCTCGTCCCGCTGGAGCGCGACGAAGTGCGGGCGTTCGTCGACGACGGGCTGGGCGACGTCCTGGCGCCGCGGCTCTGGGCGGCCGGGCCGGACGATCCCCGCGTCGAGGTCGGCGACCACCGGGTCGCGGCGGTCGCGGGCCGCCCCGCGTTCTTCGTGGGCCTTCGAAAACCGCCGAAGCCGGTGGCGCCGTTCGGTCGCGAGGAGCCGACCTGGTTGCCGACGTGTACCTTCCTCGATCCGGAGACCTTGCAGTGTCGCATCCACGAGGACGAGCGCTACCCGGCAGAGTGCGGCGCGTACCCGGCGCACAACCTGGCGCTCTCCCGCCAAACGGAGTGCGAGCGCGTCGAAGACGCGACGGGCGAACCCCGGTTACTGTCCGTCGGCGACGACGATCCGACCCCGCCGGACGATCGCCTCCTGCTCGGCCCGCAGGCGATCGGCGGCAAGGTGTTCTGCCACCCCGATCCGTCCGAGATCGAGGGGGCGGTCGACCGACTCGCCCGCGGCGAGGCGACCGCCGCGGATCGCGCCGCGTTCGTCGCCGTGGCCGCCGCGTCGAGTCCCGGGATGGTCGAAATCTCCGATCGCCACTACGAGGAGGCCCTCGAGCGAACTATCGAGGCCTCCTCCTGGGCCGGGCGGGCGATCGAGGAGTGGGAGCGGCTGGCCGAGGACGCGCCGGCGGATCCGTCGCTCGCCGAACGAGTCGAAACTGCCCGCGGAGCGCCCGAGACGCCGGGGTGGGAGGATCTGGCCGGTGACCCGTCCGGGTGACCGGCGACCGCCCGAATCGACGGCGCTTCGTGGTTCGGATCCGCTTCGATCCTGCCGGGTCGGTGATCCCGGCGGAGCACCACCGGTCGAACCGCGAGCGTCGAGGAGCCGTCGCGGCGCTGTCCGCCGGTGGGTGTCGCGGAGAAACGGGTCGATCAGTTCGATTTGATCTCCTCGAACTGGTTCAGCAGAGCTTCGGTCGACTCGCCGGAATCGTACTCCACCTGTCCGTGGTAGATGGTTCGCTCGTCGTCGAAGTCCGCGTCCACGGTCGAGGCCTGCTTTTCACGGCGCTCGTGCTCGTCCTCGTCATAGGCACCCATTGACATGGTAAGTATACGCATCGTAGGGGGGTCGGAGATATCAATGTAACGGTCGTTCACACCTATCTGTCGAGTGTATGAAACCAATACGGGCCCCCTCCGGCGGGGTCACGGCGGTATTCACCCGTGGTGTGGCGGATTCGACGGCGCGGACGAAGCCGAAGAGGTATCACGGTCGCCGTGCCAACGACTACGCGTGGCCCGTCCGCTCAGATTTCGACACTCGCCCGAGGCCTGGAGCGAGGGGCGCGTCGAACGCCAGCTTTTGTCGTCCTTGCAGGACAACATCGGTGCCGAGGCCGTTTCCCCGCGATTCGAGGCGGGCGGCGGCTGGACGACCCACCGCTTCGAGATGGACAACGGCGACGTCGCCCTCTTCGCGCGCCGGGACGACGAGGCCTACTGGATGGGAAACACGGAGACGCCGAAGGCGCTCTGGCGGACGGAGAAGTACGGCTGGCGCGAGGTCCCCTACCACGTCGCTCGCTGGGCCCAGCGGGAGTTGCTCGCGACGCTGCACGAGGAGGATCCATGGCTGGCCGACTATCCGCACCTCTCGTGGTTTTTCCTGCCGGTCTTCATGTCGAAGGACGGTCGCGACTCGACGCGGGCGTTCTTCCGCGATCACGCGGGCGGCTTTCCGGACGTCGACCGCGAGACGGCGCTGCAATTTTTCGAAGACCTCCTGCACCGCGGGACGCTCGACCCCTACCGGCACACGATGTCGGGCAAACTCGGGACGAGCGAGACGGTCGACCGGGTCCGAATGAGCGCCGCGATGGCCGAGTTCGTCGCGGCGGACCTCCTCACGACGGCCGGCTACGACGTCACGCCGGAGATCGAAGTGACGACCGGTCACTCGCTCGATTTCAGGGCCGAGGACGACGCGACGAACGTCCTCGTGGAGGTGACGCGCCCGCAACCGCCCGCGACGCGAGCGGCGAACGGCCCGGTCGCTGCGATCCGGGATACGGCACAGACGAAGACCGACGGCCAGCTCGCCGCCCACGGCGGCGGGGCGGTCCTCTTCGTGGACTGTTCGTCGTTCCCGGACGACGCCTGGCGGGCCGTTCGCGACGAGCGGCCCGACGTCAGACACCGCCCCGCGGTCGTCTATCGCGTTCGACCCATGAGCCGCGAGGCCGATCCCAAAGAGGCCTCGGATCGAGAGAGCGGGGAGCGTCGACGACCCGCGAGCCGCATCGAGGGCTATCGGAAGGGGTCCGTTCCGCTCGATCTGGACGTAGCGATCGAGTACGTCGACTGAGCGAACGCGTCTAGTGACGGCGTCGAGTTCACGATCCGCGCGGTGATCGCGTTCGTCGGTGATCGACCGTCGATGCGCGGCCGGTCTCGGCCCGGTCGCTCGTGCTCGGCTGCGCTCGAGTCCGTCACGCACCCTTCCGTCAGTGTGCCCGTTCGTCGGTCGCCCGTTCGCCGCGTTCCGACGTATCGCGCGGAGCCGAGACCACTGCCAGCAGGAGGGCGACGATGCCGGCGAAGGCGATAGCGATGCCGGCGAACGCGACGGGCGTGAGACCGCCCATGAAGATCCCGACCAGCATGACGACCAGCCCGACGAAGAGGCCGGCGACGGGAATCCCGAACCCGATCGACGGTACCATGCTCACTGGTACCATGCCGTACTACTTTACTTTCCGGGTCGTCGGTCGCCGTTGCTCGACGAGGGAGTTCACGGCCGTCGACGGGGGTTTCCCGGCCGCTTGCCAGGCCGTCGACGCGACGTCAGAAGGAGAGGGTGGCGGGGCTGTAGGGACTTCCCGGCGGCGTCGGATCGCGGTCGCTGTACCCGTAGCGGCCGATGGCTTTCCGACTCAGCGCGCTCTGCAGCGTGAGTTCGACTTCCTCTGCCGTCTCGAACGTCTCGGGTGCGACGCGGTCGAGCACCTCGCCGACGGTCTCGGTGCCGTTCGGGAGGTCGATCGACCGATTTCCGTACGCGTCGACCAGGGCCGCCGACGTGATCGGGTACTCGATATCGTCCGTGAATCTGACGGTGCCGGCTGTGGGCATTACGTGGGACCCGACGCCGGCCCCAAACTTAACTATTTACCATGAAGAAAGGGGTGCGACACCGTCTCGAACGGGGCCGACACTCGAACCCATTGCCAGCCCCGGACGGCGAATCGCCACCGCCAAACGAACCGCTCGTCGCCGACGCGAGGCCTCGCGACCGGACGCGACACAACGCCTTTGGCGTGCTGGACCGTCCGATTGCGTGTGACTGAAACTGGTCCGTACGCGGATCTGCACGTCCATACCACGCGATCGGACGGGTCGCTGGATCCGGCGGCCGTGGCCGATGCGGCCAGGACGGCGGGCCTCTCGGTGGTGGCGATCACGGATCACGACGCCGTCGCGCCGTTTTCGGGGATCCGGACGGACCGGTCGGGCGATCGACCGATCACGGTCGTGAGCGGGATCGAACTCAGGGTCGAGACGGCGACCGGCGCGCGAATCGATCTGCTCGGCTACGGCGTCGACCACACGGACGCGCTTCTGGAGGCCCTCGACGGGATCCAGGCGAACCGACGGGAACGGGGACGTGCGATGAGCGAGCGAGTCGAATCCCGCCTCGATATCGACCTCGACGTCGATCCGGGGCGCGGTTTCGGCCGGCCCCACATCGCCCGCGCGATCGACGCCAGCCCGGCGACCGACCTCGACTACGGGGATGCGTTCGACGAACTGATCGGCGACGACGGGCCGTGTTACGTCCCGCGGGAGATCCCCTCGTTCGACCGCGGCCGGGACCTGCTCGCCGACGCCTGCGACCTCGTTTCGCTCGCCCACCCGCTCAGATATCGCGATCCGGGCGACGCCCTCGCGCTCGCGAGAAACGTCGACGCCGTCGAACGAGCGTACCCGTACGGCGACGCCGTCGATCTCTCGCCGGTCGATCGAGCGATCGAGGAACACGGGCTGGCCGTCACCGGCGGGAGCGACGCCCACGACGATCGACTCGGACGTGCAGGGCTGGATCGAGCGGACTGGACGTCGCTCCCGATCGAGGACTGACCGGTCGACGCGGCGGGCCGTCGGTCGCGGTAGGTTCGGTGGAGAGCGGTGGGTTCAAACGGGCCGCGGTCCTAGGCCGACCATGCACTGTCACTACTGCGATCGATCGGCCGCGTTCACCGCCGAGTCCGGCGGGATCACGGTCGGTCTCTGCGAGCGCCACTTCAAGGAGCGCCTGGAGGAGCTCGCCGACGCGGACGGACTGGAAGCGCTGAAAGAGCGCGTCGACGTCGACCGAACCGAGTAACGCGTCGGGTTTGCGCGCCATCCCCAGCCCATTCGTTCGATTCTCGCCCGCCCGTCTCCGGCGCGCCCGCGCCGCGGGGGAACGTCGTTCGCGACGCTTCGAGTCTGACGTGCGGGCGGACCGATGTCGACAAGTGAGCCCCGATTGGAGTACCCGTATGGTCGAACTCGCGGACGACGCGATGGAGAACTTCCCGGTCCCGGACGTCGAAGCCCTGCCCGAGGACCTGCGAGACCGAATCGAGGACGAGACCGAGCGCGCCGGCTTCACCCCGAACGTCTTCGCCGGCTTCGCGTACAAACCCTCGCACTTCCGGGCGTTCTTCGCGTATCACGACGCGATCGTCGACGACGCGGCCCTCGAACGAGCGGAGATCGAGATGCTGATCGTCGCCGTCTCGGGCGTCAACCACTGCTACTACTGCAACGTCGCCCACGGCGCGCTCGTTCGCATCTACGCCGAGGACCCGCTGCTGGCCGACCAGCTGGTCGCGAACTACCGGACGGCCGATATCAGCGATCAACACAAGGCGATGCTGGACGTCGCCGTGAAACTCACCGAGCGCCCGGCCGAGGTCACCCGCGAGGACCTCGACCGGCTCCGGGAGGTCGGCTTCAGCGAGGAGGAAATCTGGGACATCGGCGCCGTGACGGCGCTGTTTAACCTCTCGAATCGGATGGCCATGTTCGCCGACATGCGCCCGAACGAGGAGTTTCACACGCTGGGGCGAAAGCAGGACTGAGCCGGCCCCGAAAGCCGGTTGCCTCGACCGAACCCGAGCGTACCGGATCGGCTCGCTCGAACCGTCCGGGCTCCTTCGTAACCGATTTGGCTCGTTCGCACGAACGCCGACGATACGAGATGCAACTCCAGAGCTTCCTCCTGGCGACGGCGTTCGCCCACGTCGGCCTCGCTATCTTCGTGCAGCTGCACGCTCATCTCACGGGTACCGAGCGCGGCAACTGGCCCTACCTCACGCTCGTCCTCGGCCTCGCGGCCGTCGCTGGCTACTTCTTTTACGAGCCGACCCGAGACGGCATCTAGACGGAATTTCGCGGCCGATCAGGCCAGAAAGACGTGCCGCGGCCGCTCTTCGAGGATGTCCCGGCCGTACTCGACGGTTTCGGCGAAGTCGTCGCTCCGGAAGAACTCCATCGCGTCCTCGCGGGAGTCCCAGCGGCTGGCGATGAACATGTCGTTCTCGTCCTCGCGGTTCGCGAGCAGGTCGGTCTTGCGGTGGCCGTCCATCCCGTCCAGGGTCTCGCCGACGTCGGCGAAGGTGCCGACGAAGTCGGCTCTGCGCTCGGGTTTGACGGCGTAGAACATCCCCATCGTCCCCCAGGAATCCGCTGAATCGTCTCCTGCTTGCCTGACGACCTCCGGCAGGTCCGCGAGGAACCCGGCCGCCGTCTCCGCCGCGCTCTCGGTCTCCCAGAGGCTGACGACGGCGGTCTCGGCGTCGTCGCTCGCGACCTCCGTGGGTTCGTACACCGCCGTCTTCACGTGCGTGTCGTAGTGGTCGAAGTTCGTCCGGAGCCCGTCGACCTCCCCGAAGAGTTCGTCGGGATCGGCCGCGGAGTAGAGGACGACCGCGCGGACGTCCTCGCCGTGGGGCTGGCCGGCGTAGACGCCGAGCTCGTCGAGTTCGCTCCGGACGTCGCCGGGCGGGTCCCCGGACTCGCCCCCGTGGTGATGGCCGTCACCGCCACCGTGTCCGTGGGCCGAGTCGTCCTGCCCGTGCGGCGAATCGCCGCGAGCGCCGTCGTGGTGGCCGCCCGACTCGCCACCGGTCGGGTGGCCGTTCGCCTCGCCGCCGTGTTCGCGTCCGGTTCCGGCCGCGCGTGGGTGCCCGTCGCCGGCGTCCGGTTCGCCGGTCAGCGATTCGCCGGCCATGAACGCGCGGAGGTTCGCCGGGTCGAAGCGCTGACCGAGGCGGAACCGGCCGAACTCGGCGTACTTCGAACTGGACGGGTCGAAGCGCATCTCGTAGAGCAGGTCCTTGATGTCGGCCGGGTCGTCGCCGAAGAGCGTGACGCCCCACTCGTGGTCGTCGAGGCCGGCGCTGCCGGAGATGATCTGTCGGACCTTGCCGGCGTAGGTCTTGCCGATTTCGCCGTGACTGGACATGTGTTCGGCCCGTTCGTCGAACGGCATGTCGTACCAGTTGTACTCTGGATCGCGCCGCTTGTCCATCGGGTAGAAGCTCAGGTAGTCCGCGTCGGGGATGTCGGGATAGAGCCGCGATTCGATGTACCGTTTCATGCCGGGATCGGCCTCCGCGTCGGGGTCGAAGTAGTCGCTGGCGCCTGCGTAGCCGGAGGCTTCGGTGACGGAGACGTAGGAGTCGCTGCGCTCGGTGAACGTCGCGAACGCCGTTTGCTCGAATCGGCGTTCGAGGACGTTCAGGTCGGCGAGCGACGGGCGCAGGTGCACGACGAGGAGATCGGCCTCGTGGCCGAGGATCGCGGCGGTCGCCGAGGCGCCCTCCTCGGCGTCCGCGACGCGCTCGGCCGCCCGCAGGTAGTCGACGCCCTCGGCGATCGCTCGCTCGCGGCGCCGGTCGGGGGCCTCGCGCCAGGCGTTCCAGTCGACCGTCCGGAAGTCGTGGAGTACGTACCAGCCTTCGGCGGTGTCGGGTGGCGTCCGTCGTTCCATAGCCCACGCTTCGCGCGCACTCGACAAGAATGACCGGATTCCGGCCCACCTTCGCCGTTCGACGGGCCGCGCTCGGCTCACCGTCGGCCACAGGCGCCCGGCGGCGCGGGATCGGCGGTTTGTGTGCGCATCCGAAACCCTTTACCACCGCCCGTTTATTATCGTTCAACACATGCGGAAAAGTGGACCGCCGAAGGGCCTCATCGCCTATCTCGTTCTCGAACTCCTCGAGGAGAAACCGCGGTACGGCTACGAGATCCTCAAGGAGATCAAGGATTTAAGCGGCGGCCACTGGGAACCCTCCTACGGGTCGGTGTACCCGATCCTCTACAAGTTCGAGGAGAAGGGGTGGGCCGAGCGCATCGAACGCGAGGACGAACCCGACCGGAAGTACTTCGAACTCACGGCGGCGGGGACCGAGGAACTCGCGGACCGGCGCGAGGAAACCGCGACGAACGCCCGCGAGTTCGGCGACGTCATCCTCGGATTCTACCACGTCTTCGCCGTCATCGCGACCGACGACCGCTTTTCGGTCCCGGCGCGCGACGGCCACTGGCGCTTCGACGAGGCCTTCAGCGAGTGGATCGTCGAGCAGGTCGCCCGCCACCACGAACACTACTTCGACACCGATTTCGACCGCATCTCCGACACACCGGAGGAATTCTACGAACGCCACGACATCGATCCCGAAGAGTAGCGAGATTCGAACGAGCGCGAGGCGGGAACGAAGTGACCGCCTCGGAATTGCGAGCGGGGAAACCGCGAGCCGCGAAGCGAGCGAGAACCGCGGAACGGCGAAGGGGGTCGCTCCGCTCCCCGTTCGGTATCCCGAGGGCTCTCGCCTGGGCTCGAGCCCTCGCACTTGACAACCCTTAAGATTCCAACCGAGTTACGACGCGACAGCATGAAAGTAGTCGTCTCCATCGGTGGCAGCGTGTTGATACCCGAACCCGGATCGGAGCGGGTATCGAAACACGCGGCCGTCGTCGAGGACCTCGTCGCCGAGGGCTGTCGCGTCGGCTGCGTCGTCGGAGGCGGCGGCGTCGCCCGGGAGTACATCGAGGCGGCGCGCGGTCTGGGGGCGAACGAGATCGAACTCGACCAGATCGGGATCGACGTGACGCGACTCAACGCGCGGCTGTTGATCGCCGCGCTCGGGGAGGATTCGGTGACGGCGCCGGCCCACGATTACGAGGAGGCGGGCGAGGCGCTCCGGCGGGACGGCCTCTCCGTCATGGGCGGCGTGGCGCCGGCCCAGACGACCGACGCGGTGAGCGCGGCGCTCGCGGAGTACGTCGACGCGGATCTGCTCGTCTACGCGACGAGCGTCCCCGGCGTCTACAGCGACGATCCGAACGAGCACGACGACGCGACGAAGTTCGACGACCTCACCGCCGGCGATCTCGTCGACGTGATCGCGGACCTGGAGATGACCGCGGGAGCGTCCGCGCCCGTCGACCTGCTCGCCGCGAAGATCATCGAGCGATCGGGCATGCGGACGATCGTCCTCGACGGGACGGATCCCGACCGCATCGCGCGCGCCGTCCGCTCCGGATCGCACGAGGGCACCGACATCCTCCCCGCGGGCGCGGGGGACGAACCGACCTACTGGGCGGGCGACGAGCGATGAGCGCCGACGACGCATCGACGACCGCTGGCGAGACGAACGGGGGGACGGACCCCTACACCCTCCAGCGCGACCGTGACGGGGATCGGGACGGCGAGCACTACGCGTTCTGGGCGGACGCCGTGGCGGACCGCGTGGAAGAGCGCGTCGATTCCCGGATCGAGGCCGGCGACCGGGACCCCGACGCGCCGATCGTGATCAAGGGCGGCATCTCGCCGTCCGGCGTGCCCCACCTCGGGAACGTCAACGAGATCATGCGCGGGTACTTCGTCGCGGACGTCCTCCGCGAGCGCGGTCACGAGGTCCGGCAGGTGTTCACCGCCGACGACCGCGACCCGCTCCGAAAACTCCCGCGGACGCTCGCCGACCTCGACGGCAACCTCGTCGACCTAGGCGACGTCGACGCGGGCGCGCTCGGCCGGAACCTGGGGCACCCCTACACCGACATCCCGGACCCGTTCGGCTGCTGTGACTCCTACGGCGACCACTTCGCGACGATCATCCAGCAGAGCGCCGACGCGGTCGACGTGCCGATCGACCTGCTCTCGAACACCGACCTCTACGAGGACGGCACGCTCGAGGGCGTCACCCGATTCCTGCTCGCAAATCGCGAACAGGCGCGCGAGGTACTCTCGACGTACCAGGACACGGTCGAGGCCGACGGCGATTACGTCCCGTTCAACCCGATCTGCGAGAACTGCGGGAAGATCACCGAGACGGTGACGAGCGTCGATCTCGACGACGGCGACGATGGCACCGGCGGAGATGGTGGCACGGTCGACTATCGCTGTACCGACCTCGAGGCCGGCGACCGGACCATCGAGGGCTGCGGCCACGAGGGCACCGCGACTCTCCGCGAGGGCAAGCTCCCCTGGCGCTTCGAGTGGCCCGCCCAGTGGCAGGCGCTGGGCGTCGACTTCGAACCCTTCGGCAAGGACCACGCCGAGGGCTCCTGGCCGAGCGGCGAGGACATCGCCCGAAACGTCCTGGGGAACGAGCCGCCGGTGCCGATGGTCTACGAGTGGTTCACGCTCGACGGCGCGGCCTTCTCCTCTTCCGAGGGGAACGTCATCCTGGTCTCTGACGTCCTCGACCTGATCGAGCCCGAAGTGCTCCGCTACTTCTTCGCGAAGGACCCCGCGAAGGCCCGCGACTTCAGCGTCGAGCGACTGGACCAGCTCGTCGACGAGTTCGACCGCTTCGAGCGGATCTACTTCGGGGAGGTCGACGCCAGCGAGGACGAGAAACGCTTCGCCGAGCGCGTCTATCCACTCGTCGTCGGGGCGGCAACTGCCGCCGAAAGCGGGGCGGCTACTGCCGCCGAATCCGAGCCCCCCGGCGGGCGCAGGGAGGGCCCCGACCCCAATCGCGTCCGCTTGCCCTACACGTTCGCCGCCGTCCTCGGGATGACCGACGATCCGTCGATCCGCGAGGAGATCGCCCGGACGGAGGGCCACATTCCCGACGACGCGCCCGAACCGGTCGTCGCCGACGCGCTGGCCCGCGTCGAACGCGCCCAGGCGTGGGCGCGTCGCACCGGCAACGAGTTCGATTACGAGCTCAAGCGCGCAGCGTTGCCCGACCACGACTTCGACGACGCGACCGAGGCGGCGCTCGACGAACTGGCCGACTTCGTCGCGGCGGGCGGCGACGAGGATCCCGACGAACTGCAAGGCGAAATCTACGAGACGGCGAAGCGACACGACGTCCCCGTCGGCGACTTCTTCGCGGCGGGCTATCGCCTCTTCTTCGACGACGATCAGGGGCCGAAGCTGGGGCAGTTCCTCGCGAAGCTCGACCGCGAGTTCGTCGTCGACCGGCTCCGCCGGGAGCGCTGACCTGGGCGCGACGGAACCGGGCCGACCCAGACCGTTTGACGGACCCGAAGGCGAATCGGTGGGCGTCGACGGAGGGGCCGAAGCGCCAGACACAAATCACTCCACCCCGTCGGTGGGGGTGACGACTAATGGGAACTGTGCTCCCCGCACTCTCCGTCCCGCCGCTCTTCGGGTCGACGATATTGACCTGGATACTGATCGGACTCGGGCTCTACTGGGCCGCCCTGTGGGCCGTTCGAAAACGCGTCGACCTGCCCGACTGGGTGAGCGTCCAGGGTCCGATGGTGACGCTGCACACCAAGCGCGGTCGGGCGTTTCTCTCATGGCTGGCCGGTCCGAAGCGCTTCTGGCGGGCGTGGTCGAACTTCGGCGTCGGTATCGCCCTCGTCGTGATGGTCGCGATGTTCCTCTTCCTGCTCAGCGCCGCGATCAGTTCCGTCCTCGCGCCCCAGCCGACGCAGATCCAGCAGCCACGAAACATCCTCATCATCCCGGGGCTCAACGACTTCCTGCCGCCGTCCGCGACGCCGGGGATCGTCGCCGGACTCTTCGTCGGCCTCGTCGTCCACGAGGGTGGCCACGGCCTGCTCTGTCGCGTCGAGGACATCGACATCGACTCGATGGGGATCGCGCTGCTGGCCGTCCTGCCGATCGGGGCGTTCGTCCAGCCGGACGAGGAGAGCAGTCGAGACGCGAGTCGCGGCGGTCAGACGCGGATGTTCGCCGCCGGCGTCACCAACAACTTCGTGGTGACGCTGGCGAGTTTCGCGCTGCTGTTCTGGCTCGTCGGGAGCGTCATCGCCGTGGCCCCGGGCGCCGCCATCGGCGACGTGATCGACAACTCCCCCGCCCAGGACGCCGAGATCCAGCCGAACGACCGCATCACGCACGTCAACGGCGATCCCATCGGGGGGAACGACGAGCTCGGACGCGCTCTCGACGCGACCGATTCGGGGACGATCACGGTCACGATCGACGGCGACGAGCAGCGGCAGGTGGATCGCCAGCCGATCGTCACCTCGAAGATCGAGGGCGGTCCGACCGGGATCGGCCTCCGCGATCGCATCGTCGACGTCGACGGCGAGTCGGTGACGACGGTCACCGGATTACGCGCGGCCGTCGGCGACAGCGAGCGGGCGACGGTCACCGCCCAGTCGGCCGACGGCACGCGAACGACCCACGACATCCCCATCGGGGCTGCCGTCCAGGTCCTCGAGGGGAGCCCGCTCGACGAAGCCGGTGTGCCGGTCGACTCGTTCGTCGTCGTGACGACCGCCGCCGGCGAGCGGACCGTCGATGGCGCGACGTTGCAGGACGTCGTCGAGGCCAACGCGGGCGAGACCATCGCGATCTCGGGCTATCTCGGGGGCGAATCGGTCTCCTACGAGGTCACCGTCGATCCGCAGTCGGCGCAGTTCGACGCTGCGGTCTACGACGGAATCTCGGGCCTGCAGATCAACGACCTCGGCGTCCAGCTCTATCCGGCGGAGGCATTCCACAGCGTCCTCGGCGGCGGGGGCGAGAACCCGTTCGCCATCACCGAAACGTTCTTCGGAAAGATCGTCTTCGCCCTGTTACTGCCGATCATCGGGTTACTCGGGTTGCAGTTTAACTTCGCGGGCTTTGCCGGAGGGATCGAGAACTTCTACGAGGTCCAGGGCGCCCTCGGCGGACTCGGCGAGCCCGCGATATTCGCGCTTGCGAACGTCCTCTTCTGGACGGGCTGGATCAACCTGAACCTCGGCTTCTTCAACTGCATTCCGGCCTTCCCGCTCGACGGCGGTCACATCATGCGCACCTCGGCCGAGGCGATCATCTCGCGCCTTCCCGGGATCGACGCGACACGACGGCGGGTGCGCGTGGTTACCACGCTCGTCGGCGTGACCATGCTCGCGAGTTTCGTTCTGATGATCTTCGGACCGACGCTGCTCGCCTGATCGACGAGCGAGGGGCCGGATCCAGAGCCGGACACAGAAGCGGGGTAGACGTCCCGTTCCCGCTGCTTCCGGCTCGCCGTTGACGGCTCCGTCGGTTGTCGTTCATACACCCGAGGCGGTCACTTCGTTCCCGCCTCGCGCTCCCCAACAGCTACAACGAACCCCCACCACGTCCTAGTATGCACGTACTGGGGATTACGGACGACGGGGCGTCGGCCGGTGCGATCTCGGGCGCGGTCGATCGTCTCGTCGGTCGATTCGGGCGCGAGGGTCGGGTCGGCGTGATCCGCTACGACGCGACCATCGCGGACGGGGCGACCTCGGCGCCCGACCGCGCGCCGAGCGGGGGTGACGTCACCTACGACCTCGGCGCCGATGGCGACTGGGCGGCGACGGGGACGGGTCTGTCCGTCGCCGGCGCGCTGGATTCGCTCGCGACCGAGTGCGACTTCGCGGTCGTCGTCGGCGTCGAGAATCTTGCGCACCCGACCATCGCGGTCGGGGCGGATCCCGAGGCAGCCGGTGACCACCTCGTCGCCGTCGACTCGCCCGGTGACCTCGACGTCGACGCCATTTTTCGATCGGTCGCGGCGAGCGATCCACACGAGACGCTCGAATCGCTCGTCCGGCGCGTCGAGCGGTCCCCTCGCGCGGAGCGTGCGGGGGCGATCGCGACGTTCACCGGGCGGGTGCGCGCGAGGGACGAACCCGACGATTCGCCCACCGAGTACCTCGAGTTCGAGGCCTACGAGGACGTCGCCGCCGAGCGGATGCGCGCCATCGAGGACGCCCTGCTGGCACGCGAGGGCGTCCACGAGGTCGCGCTTCACCACCGGACCGGCGTGGTCAGATCCGGCGAGGACGTCGTCTACGCGGTCGTCCTCGCGGGCCACCGGGCGGAGGCGTTTCGGGCCGTCGAGGACGGGATCGATCGGCTGAAAGACGAGGTCCCGCTCTTCAAGAAGGAAGTCACCGTCGACGACGAATTCTGGGCGCACGAACGCGAGTGACCGGCGGGGCGATCGACTGGCACGACCCCGCAACGGCCACCGACCCGTCGCGTAGTTCGGACCAGTACACCTGGACGGCTGGGGCTCGGCGCCGACTGGAAGTTGGCGTACTACGCCGCATCTGTTCCCCTCCCGAATCCGTTCCGTCCGCCCGGCGGCGGGATACGCTTCCTACTCGGGTGCCACGCCGGGTACGGCCCGCCACCGGGAGCATCATCCGCTCGATCCGGTCGTCTGGACCGACCGATCCGGCGGATGCGTGGCGCTTCGGATCCGTTCGCTGCGAATGACATGTCAAACGTGGCGTCCGTAATGGACCGGATACGATTCTTCACTGGCGTATTTACGGGGAGTATGACTACTCGAATATGGTATACTTACAGCGTAGCAAAGTGACCCATTCCAGTATACTCGGTCGTCATGTCAGATGACGATCCCGGCGACTCGCGGATCGCTCGACGAGCGTACCTCGGAAGCGCGGCCACGGCGACCGGCGCACTCACGCTCGGCGCGGGCAGCGCCGTCGCCGGCGAGGACGACTCCGAGACGGATTCGAAGGATCACTCGAAGAAAGGCGACAAACGCGGGACGGACGACGATCACGGGAAGAAAAAGAAGAAAGGGTCCACGGAGATCGACCAGGCGGGCGTGGTCATCGACGAACCCGGCTACTACGAACTGACGGCTGACCTGTCTCACGACCACGATCACGACGACTGCGACTGCGACGACACCGACGATCACGGACTGGCGGCCATCGAGATCCGTGCCAGCGACGTCACGCTCGACGGGTGCGGTCACGGGATCGTCTGCGAGGATTCGGACGACGGTGCCGACGATCACCCGCTGGAAGAGATGTTCGGGACCGCTGGCATCCTCGTCCGCCCGCCCGGCCACTCCGGCGAGAAAAAGAACAAGCACCTCACCGACGTGACCGTAACGGACGTCACCGTCGAAGGCTGTGACACCGGCATCGGGTTCTACCGCACGAAGGGCGGCACGATCGACGACGCCGCCGTCCACGACAACGAGCGCATGGGCGTCGGGCTCGCCCGTTCGGCCGACAGCTGCGTCGAGAGCACGGTCGCGACGGACAACGGCCACGGGTTCCTTCTGGTCGACGTCCACGATTCCGAACTCCGATACAACAATCCGGCGTACAACGACGGCCCCGGATTCACGCTCGCCGCGGACCAGGACGGCACGTGGGACAACGTGCTCACGCACAACCGGTCGTGGTACAACGCACACGGATTCCAGCTCCAGGGCGCCAACGACAATTACTTCGCCCGGAACGAGGCCAACGAGAACGACCAGTGCGGGATGCTCCTCACCGGGTCCGCTGAGAACGTCATCACCCGAAACGAAGTCGAGGCCAACGGCGATTGCGGCATCTGCTTCGATTCGGCCCACGGGAACCGACTCATGCGCAACCAGACGAACGACAACGGCCGATCGGGCGTCTGTCTCACCGAATCCGACGGGAACGCGTTCGTGGCCAACGCCTCGAACGACAACGCCGAGTACGGCTTCCACCTCGTCGACTCGGACGGGAACGCCGGCCCGGACAACGCAGCGTCTGGAAACGGTGACGGTCCGATCTGCATCGACGGCGGCGACGGAAACGAGATCGAGGTCAACGACAACGTCTACCTCGATAATATGGGCTGCTAACCGAGCGCGTCGCTCCCGGTCTCGCCTCACCGGTCGCTCTCCGCCACCTCGCTCCAGTGCCGTCCGTACTCGATGTTCGCACTCGTTGTTTCAGCCGATACTATTGATCACGCCGCGTCTGTGGACGATGATGACGTCGGATCGATCGTTCGCCGTCCTCGCTCCGCCGTCGATCGCCGGTGACCCTCGCAGGGGCGAACTCAGTTCGACGAGACCGAAATTTCCAGTTCATTTGATAATAAATCGGCACTAACGGAGCAACTCACAGACCACAGAAATAAAGTCTCAAAGCGTATTATAAAATTTCTACGGCGCTCAAAATGGATATTGAAACGTTCACCATCGTCGCGATATGGCGCGATTACCGGTCCGAATCATAAAAGCGAGCGAAACGCCACGAAGTAACCTGCCTTTATAACAGGTAGCGAGGGATTGCGTTGGGATGTCGATGAGTACGACTGCCTCACCCTCCACGGACAGCAAGAAACGCCGCCTGAAGCAGTACCTGCGCGAACGCGCCGAAGACGGAGAGATGTACTTCAAAGGGAAGTTCATCGCCGACGACGTCGGCCTCTCGCCGAAAGAGATCGGCGCGCTGATGGTTCGACTGTCCGAGTCCGCGGACGACCTCGAAGTCGAGAAGTGGTCCTACACGAGCGCGACCACCTGGCGCGTCCAGGCCGCGTAAGCGCCGAACCGCCCGAACACGTCCGGTCCCCGTGCCCTCCGCACGGTCCCCATTTTCGAACGGCGCTACCCGCCGAGTTTCGTCGCTCGCCCGCGAACCGGCGATTTATACGCGACGACGAAGAACGGCCGGTAATGCCCGCGGAGCCGACGACGGACGAGCCGGCGCTCGAGCGGATCCAGTCGGTCTTCGTCGTCGACGAAATCCACCGCGAATCCGATCGCATCGTCTACGTCGGCCGGCCCCGAGCGCGTCCCGGCGCCGTCGCGCGGGAACTCTGGCCGGCGTTTCACGAGGCCGGCTACGACCTCGAACTCACGCGTCGGGCGGGCCGCTTCGCCATCGTCGCGACGCCGAAATCGATCGGCATCGACGGGATCCCGTGGACGCACCTGCTGCTCTTCGTCGCGACGGCGCTCTCGACGCTCTTCGCGGGCGCGTTCTGGTACCAGCTCGATCCGATCGCGAACCCGCTGGGGGCACTGGGCGCGTGGCCGTTTGCGGCCGCGTTACTCTTCGTGCTGGGCGTCCACGAGATGGGCCACTACGTCGCGAGCCGCTATCACGGGGTCGACGCGTCGTTGCCGTACTTCATCCCGGTGCCGACGCTCATCGGGACGCTCGGCGCCGTCATCAAGATGAACGGCCGGATGCCGAATCGAAAGGCGCTGTTCGACATCGGCGTCGCGGGCCCGCTCGCGGGACTGGTCGCGACGGTACTGGTGACCGTCGTCGGGCTCCACCTGGAACCGATCCACGCGCCGCAGGAGGTCGTCGAGAGCGCGGACGCCGTCGAACTCCGACTCGGGTATCCGCTCCTGCTCGAGGGGCTTGCCGCCGCGTTCGGGGAGCCGCTCTACCGCGGCGACGTGACGACGATGGTGAACCCGGTCGTCATCGCCGGCTGGGTCGGCATGCTCGTCACCCTCCTCAACCTGATCCCCGTCGGGCAACTCGACGGCGGGCACATCCTCCGGGCGATCCTGGGGCCCGATCAGGAGTCGGTGGCCGCGCTGGTGCCCGCCGCGTTGCTCGCGCTCGCGGGCTACCTCTACTTCGTCGCCGACTACGGCGGGCAAGCGGTCTCCATCTGGGTACTCTGGGGCGTGTTGACGACGCTCGTCGCCGCGATCGGGCCGGCCCAGCCGGTGATCGATCGATCGCTGGATCGCCGTCGCCTGGCGCTCGGGGTGGTGACCTTCGGACTCGGCGCCCTCTGTTTCACTCCCGTGCCGATCGAACTCGTCGCCTGAGAGCGGTGTCGGCTCCGATCGAGTTGCCCGGGACGGTTCCGTTCTCTCGTCCGGCGTCATCGCGATTCGCCGTGACCGTACCCTTCGTCGGCCAGCGCCTCGCCGTCGACCGTTACGCCGGATTCGACGACGCGCCCGAGGACAGACAGCGCGACCGGCGCCGACTCGCGCGCGTCGTCGATCCGGGCCTCGGGAATCGTACAGACGAGTTCGAAGTCCTCGCCGAACGTCAGCGCCGGTTCGAGCGCCGCTTCGGTTGCCGATTCTCGACCCTCGGACGCCCGACCGTTCGCCACGACGGCGGTCAGCGCGTCGTCGATCGGGACGCGGTCGGCCTCGATCGCGAAGCCGCAGTCGGAGGCGGCCGCGAGCTGGTGCAGCGAGCGGGCGAGGCCGTCGCTGGAATCCATCATGGCCGTCGCGTCGGGAGCCAGGGCGCGACCGGCCGCGACGCGGGGCTCGAAACGAAAGAGCTCGTTGGCCCGCTCGTGATCGCCCCGTTCGAAGCACCTGATGGCGGCGGCGCTCCGGCCGAGCGTGCCCGTCACGCAGACGAGGTCGCCGGGTCTCGCTCCGGACCGACGCACCGGTCCGCAGTCCGTCACTCGACCGAGCGCCGTCGTCGCGACGGTGAACTCGTCGTGTTCGTCGAGGTCCCCGCCGACGTAGCTGGCGCCGACGCGATCGCAGACGTCGCGGGCGCCGCGGACGAAGTCCAGGAGTTCCGCGTCGTCGAACGACGGTGCCGCGTAGACGGCGACGGCGGCGGTCGCCGCGGCGCCCATCGCCGCGACGTCCGACAGCGAGGCGCCGACGGCCCGCCAGCCGGCGGTGTAGCGCGTGGTCCCGTCGGGAAAGTCCGTCGTCTCGTGGAGCATGTCCGTCGTGAGGACCCGCCCGTCGACGACGGCAGCGTCGTCGCCAACCGGGTCGAGCTCGCGGTCGAGTAGCCCGAGCGCCGCGCGTTCGTCCATATGCCTCGGCGTTCGCACGCGGGCGAGAAAAGCCATCCGGAGCCGTGTCGGGCCCGACCAGCGTCGAGCGACACCGATGTTGTTAAATGGCGGCGCCGGATACGCACGTTCAATGGCTACGATGTACGACGTCCCGGCAGACGACCTCATCGAGGCGCTCGCCGCGGACCTCGCGGACGACCTGGACGAGCCCGAGTGGGCCGTCTTCGCAAAGAGCGGCGTCAGCAACGAGCTCCCGCCCGAACAGGAGGACTTCTGGGCGACCCGCGCGGCGAGCCTCCTTCGCAAGGTCGCGGACACCGGCCCCGTCGGTGTCGAACGCCTCTCGACGGAGTACGGCGGCTCCAAGCGCGGCTCGAACCGATACCGGGTCGCGCCCGACAAACGTGCGGACGGCTCGAAGAACATCATCCGGACGATCCTCCAGCAACTGGAGGAGGAGGGCTACGTCGAGACCGCCGAGGGCGAGGGGCGTCGCATCACGGCCGAGGGCCGCAGCCTGCTCGACGAGACCGCCGGCAACGTCCTCGAAGACCTCGACCGACCGGAACTCGAACGCTACGCGTAACGCGCGCTGTCTCCTCGTCGGCTGGTCCCGTCGGCCGTCGTCGGTTCCGCGTTCCACGCCGGCGCGCTGTCTCGAAGTCCGTTCGTCCGGTGCCCGCGGCGCCGGCGACGAGTCTGCTCCGTAATGATTTTCCCGCCGGCGACCCAATCGACGTGATATGAGCTCCGGGGACGACGAACTCGACGAACTCCGCCAGGAACGCCTGCAGGAACTCAAAGAGCAGGCGGGCGAGGAACAGGCCGAGGCCCAGCAGGCCCGCCAGCAACAGGCCGACGCCCAGAAGAAGGCGGTCCTTCGACAACATCTCACCGACGAAGCGCGAAAGCGGCTGAACACCGTCAAGATGAGCAAGCCCCAGTTCGGCGAGCAGGTCGAGCGCCAGGTCGTCGCGCTCGCCCAGAGCGGTCGCATTCAGGGCAAGATCGACGACGCGAAGATGAAACAGCTGCTCAACGAACTCAAGCCCGACTCGAAGAGTTTCGACATTCGGCGCCGATAATGCGACTCGGATTGCTGTACAGCGGGGGGAAAGACTCGACGCTCGCGGCGTTGCTCCTCGAGGACTTCTACGACGTCACCCTCGCGACGGCCCACTTCGGCATCACCGACGACTGGGAACACGCCGAGCGCGCCGCCGAGCGCCTCGGCCTGCCGTTCGAGCGACTCGAACTCGACGAGTCGGTGGCGGCCGACGCCGTCGACCGGATCCGCGAGGACGGGTTTCCCCGGAACGGCATCCAGCGGGTCCACCTCGCCGCGCTGGAGGCCCTCGCGGCCACGGACGAGTTCGACGCCATCGCAGACGGCACCCGCCGCGACGACCGGGTTCCCACGGTCTCGCGCGCCCAGGCCCAGAGCCTCGAGGATCGCCACGACGTGGAGTACGTCGCGCCGCTGTCGGGCTTCGGCCGCGGCGCGGTCGATCGGCTGGTCGAGTCGACGCTCGACGTGACCGTCGGGCCGAGCGAGGAGATCCCCCGCGCGGACTACGAGGCCGAACTCAGGGCGAAACTTCTCGCGGAGGAGGGTCCGGGTGCCGTCGCGGAGTACTTCCCCGATCACGACCAGACCCACGTCACCGGGCGGCGGTAGCCGAGGTCAGTCGAACGAGGGTCGCTCGTTCTCCGCCTCGCCGGCTAAAACTCGAACCGCGCACCGCCCTCGTCGCTCTCGGTGACGGTGGGGTTCCAGTCGTGGGCTTCCGCGATGGCTTCCACGATCGCGAGCCCGAGACCGGATCCCTCCGCGGCGGTCGAGACGCCCCGATCGAAGACAGAGTCACGGAGGTCTTCGGGGATGCCCGCGCCGTCGTCCGCGATGTAGAAGCCGTCGCGCGTGGGGCCGACGCGGACGGTTTCGGCGTCGCCGTGTTCGAGCGCGTTGCGAAAGCAGTTCTCGAAGAGCGCCTTCGCGCGGGATTCGTCGACGACGAGGCGGCGCTCGCCCTCGATTTCGAGCGTTGCCGTCCCGGTGTCGACGCTGTCCCAGGCGGTCGCCGCGAGGTCGACCAGCGGGACGGGCTCCGGATCGACCACCTCGGAGCCGCTGCGAGCGACCGAGAGGGTGTCGTCGATGAGTTCGTCCATGCGGTCCAGGTTTTCCTCGACCATCTCGAGGTTCTCGGCGTCGCCCGTCCGGAACGCCTCCTGCAGGCCGGTCTGGGCGACGCTCAGCGGGTTTCGAAGGTCGTGACTCACGACGGAGGCGAACTGTTCGAGGCGTTCGCGCTGGCGATTCGCGTCGCGCCGGGCGGCTCGCTGGCGGATGTGGAACCAGCCGGCGACGCAGCCGGCGGCGACGCCGACGGTTCCCGAGAGCAACGTCAGGTAGAAGGGTTTCGGCGGGCCGACCTCGTTCACCTGGAGGACGTGCAGGTGCAGCGCCGTCAGGACGAACGCCGCGTAGAACCCGCCGAGCCCGTAGGCGAAGACGGTGAGACGGTCGCGCGACCCGACGTTCCGTCGCACCAGGTACCGATCCGCGAGAACGACTCCCGTCGCCGCGAGCAACGGGCCGACGCTCTCCAGGATCGCCTGGGACGTGACGTTCTCCGCGACGACGCGGACGCCGATCACGGCCGCCAGGAAGAGTCCGAGCGCGGTCAGCGGCGACAGCGGTAAGCGCGCCGCGACCGAATCGATCCAGTCGTCGTCATCGACCCTCGAGTGCACGTGCTGGGTGAGGAACCCGACCGAAATGAATCTCTGGGCTGCGCTCACTCCCGTCGCATTCGAACCAATCCCTCCGAATCTCAAGAATTATCGCTATCGGATGGAACGAAAACCGCTACCGATGAAAACTGACGTCTTGGGGGATATCCAGTCGTTCTCGCCGTACCGACGTACCCGATGATCCACCGCTGCGAGCCCGTAATTTAGATAAAATTACATATTTGGCAGTCGTCGAACGTCGCCGGGCGACGCCGAGAGGACACATCAAAGTACGACCCGCGCGAACGGACCGCTATGTACGACCGCATCAAGGGCTTTCGCGACTTCTACCCCGCGGAGATGGGCGCTCGACGGGCGACCATCGACACCCTGGAGGAGACGGCCCGACAGTACGGCTTTCGCGAGATCTCGACGCCGTCGCTCGAACGCGCCGCGATCTGGACCGAGAAGAGCGGCGACGACATCGTCGAGGAGCTGTACGCCTTCGAGGATCAGGGCGGCCGGCACGTCACGATGGTGCCCGAACTCACGCCCACCGTCGCGCGCATGGTCGTCGCGAAGCAGCAGGCCCTCTCGAAGCCGATCAAGTGGTTCTCGACGCGGCCGTTCTGGCGCTACGAGCAGGTCCAGCAGGGTCGCCAGCGCGAGTTCTACCAGACCAACGTCGACATCTTCGGCTCGAGCGAGCCCGAGGCCGACGCCGAGATCCTGGCCTGGGCGGCCGACGCGCTGACGGGCCTCGGCCTCACCGGCGAGCACTTCGACTTCCGCGTCTCCCACCGCGACATTCTCGGCGGGCTGCTCGAGGAATACGAATCGGGAACCGACGCGACGGGCGGTGAGACCGACCGGCGAGAAATCGACGTCGAGGCCGGTATTCGCGCGGTCGACAAATCGGAGAAGGTCGACCGTGCCGAGTACCTCGACCTGCTCGCGAGCGCCGGTCTGACGGACGGCCAGGCCGAGGAGTTCGCCTCGTTGATCGAGCGCAACGACCTCGAGGCCGTCCTCGCACACACCGACTCGGATCGGGTGACCGACGCCGTCGAGAACCTGCAGGCGGTCCTCGCCGCGACCGACGACTTCGGCGTCCGCGAGCACTGCACCATCTCGCTCGACACCGCGCGCGGGCTGGACTACTACACCGGCGTCGTCTTCGAGTGCTTCGACTCGACGGGCGAGGTCTCCCGGTCGATCTTCGGCGGCGGGCGCTACGACGACCTCATCGAGTCCTACGGCGGCCAGCCCACGCCCGCGGTCGGCGTCGCGCCCGGCTACGCCACGCTCTCGCTGCTCTGTCAGCGCGCCGGCGTCTGGCCCGAGGAGGAACTCGCGACGGAGTACTACGTCCTGCAGGTCGGCGACACGCGCCCGACGGCCGCCCGGATCGCCCGCGACCTCCGCGAGCGCGGCCACGTCGTCGAGAGCGACGTATCGGGGCGGTCATTCGGCGCGCAGATGAACTACGCCGACGCGATCAACGCCGAGACGGTCGTCATCGTCGGCGAACAGGACCTCGCGAACGACGAGGTGACGGTCAAGGACATGGCCACCGGCGATCAGGTCACCGCGCCCGTCGACGACTTCCCCGGCGATCGGGAGCGGCCGACGATCGACGACTTTGCTTGATCGTCCGGAGTGAGTCGACCGGGGCCGGCGGTGACCCGACCGACGTCGCCGACGCTCCAGATCGCGTCCTCCCCGTCGTCCGAATCACCGGTCCAGCTCGACGGTCGGCTGAGCGGGTTCGTCGCGGGAGGCGTCCGCCTCGATCGTCTCGATCGGGGCGTGTCCGGTCTCGACGTGGTGGTCGATCATCGCGCGATTCAGGTCGCTCCGGCTGGTCCCGTCGCCGGTTCCTTCGGCCCAGTCACAGACCTCGCAATAGGCGGTGGTCACGGTTCTCGAGTATCGGCAGGGACGCGCGATCGGTCAGTCGTCGGCTGTACGTCGACACGCATTTTAGGTGCGCGTGACTCTCCGCCGATTCCATATAATTCTACGGACCGATGGCTGACGCGGTCGGATCGGTTCGCGACGGCGCCAGTTCGATCGGGCGGGTTAGACGAGCAGGGACGTGATCCAGGGACCGAAGACCCACAGCAGGACGACGGCGACGATCGTGACGGCCATCCAGACCGCGAGGCCGATGGCCGCGAGGCGGGCGTTCTCCCTGTCGATCTCGTCCGGGACGTGTGCGGCATCTGTGGACATACGCCCCGATACGGGCTGCTCGATAACGTATCCGGATCCACGATATCCGGGGTAATTTTTGCTACCCGGGCGGTCGCCGCCGTTGGCCGGGTGGCGGTCGCTGCGCGCTGGTCGGTACCGAATCAGCGCGGGCCGGTCCGGAGCGGGTCGCGCCGCTGCCCACCCCACCATTAACACCGCGGTCGGTGTAGCGACGCCGATGGTCGACGCGCCACCGAACGTGCTGGTACTTCTCACCGACCAGGAGCGATACGACGTCACGGCGCCCGACGGGCCGCCGGTCGAGACGCCCGCGTTGGATCGCCTCGCGGCCGACGGGATGCGGTTTACCGAGGCGACCACGCCGATCAGCATCTGTACGAGCGCGCGGGCGTCGTTACTCACCGGGCAGTTTCCCCACGGGCACGGCATGGTGAACAACAGCCACGAGGCGGACGCGATCCGCCCGAATCTTGATCCCGGGCTACCGACGTACTCCGAACGGCTCGCCGAAGCTGGCTACCGCTGTACGTACGCGGGCAAGTGGCACGTGGGGCGCGATCAGGGGCCCGAGGATTTCGGCTTCGCCTACCTCGGGGGCAGCGACGACCACCACGATCCCGATCTCGACGACGCGTTCGCTCACTACCGTGCCGAGGAGTTCGGGGCGCCACTCGGCGAGGTGGCCTTTTCCGACGCCGTCTACACCCGCGGTGGCGACGGAACGCTGGTCGCGGCGACCACGCCGGTCGACATCGAAGCCACGCGCGCACACTTTATCGCCGACCGGACGATCGAGGCGATCCGGGCCCACGCGGACGATCGAGCGCCGGATGCCGGGGCGGGTGGCGACGAACCCAGTCCCGGGGAAGCCGAGGCTGGTCGGCCGTTCTTCCACCGAGCGGACTTCTACGGGCCCCACCATCCGTACGTGATCCCGGAACCGTACGCGTCGATGTACGATCCCGCCGACGTGGAACTGCCAGCGAGCTTCGCCGAACCCTACGCCGGCAAGCCCCGCGTCCAGGAGCAGTTTCTCTCCTACCGCGGCGTCGATGACTTCGATCGCGCGACCTGGAAGGCGGTGCTCGCGAAGTACTGGGGGTTCGTCTCGCTGCTCGACGACCAGATCGGCCGGGTGCTCGACGCGCTGGCGGAGAGCGGACTCGCCGCCGACACGATGGTGGTCCACGCGTCCGATCACGGCGACTTCGTGGGCGGCCACCGCCAGTTCAACAAGGGGCCGCTGATGTACGACGACACCTACCGGATCCCGCTCCAGGTCCGCTGGCCCGGCGAGGTCGAGGCGGGGTCGACCTGCGACGCGCCGGTCCACTTGCACGACCTGGCGGCGACGTTCTGCGACGCAGCCGACGTCCCGATTCCGGACGCCTTCGACGCGCGCAGTCTCGAACCGCTACTCGACGGACGACGCCCTCACGCCTGGCCGGACGCCACGTTCGGCGAGTACTACGGCGAGGAGTTCGGCCTCTACACCCAGCGGATGGTCAGGACCGACCGCTACACGTTCGTCTACAACGGCCCCGACACGAACGAACTCTACGACCGCGAGGCCGACCCGGCCCAGCTCGTCAACTTGATCGATCACCCCGACTACGCCGACGTGCGTGCGGATCTGGTCGATCGCCTCGTCGGCTGGATGGCGGAGACGAACGACCCCTACCGGACGTGGGTCCCCCGGACGTTCGAGTGAGGTTGTCAGGCAACTGCGCGGTCGACGATCGCTCGGCGGGTCGCACGTGGCTGACCGGGTCGACGCCTACCGGACCCGCGAGCGGACGGATGGCTCTTCGATGTCGCGTGTCGGGGCCGCTCCTGCCGATCGAATCTTCGTCGCTCCAGGGGCGGAATCGGCTGCACTCGGTGCTGGGGGACGAGCGGTCGACACCATCGGCTCACCGGACCGACCGACGGCGGTCCATCTGGGGCGGGTGCGCAAACGCGAGTGCTGTCGCTGCGTGATCGCGGTCGCCGCGCGGGAGGCCGACGCCATTACGTATCGACGTACTGCGATTCCCACTCGCGTCGGTCCTCGATCAGCTGCCTGCCCTCCTGGGTGATGTCGTAGTAGTTCGTCCGGCGGTCGAGCTGGCCCTTTTCGACCAGCCCGCGGTCGACGAGCGTGTCGAGGTTCGGATACAGCCGGCCGTGGTTGATATCGGAGCTGTAGTAGCCCTCGATCTCGGCTTTGACTTCCTGGCCGGACGGCTGATCGGCCGCGGCGATCACGTACAGCAAGTCGCGTTGGAACCCGGTGAGTTCGTGCATCGACAACCAGAGAGACACTCCACGAGACGGACCGTTGTTACTGCTTTCATACCGGGAATAATGACGCCATACTGTCGGTGCGCCTGAATCGTTGCGCCGCGCGTCCGTCCGTTTCGCTGTCGGTAATCATCGTTTCATCGATCGTCGTCGCTCGCAGCGCCGAACCGGTCACCGCGGTCGATCTCCGGGCTCTCACGGGCAACCGCCCGCCCTCGCCGGAGTAGTCGGCCATTGATCCGCCTGCGGTTCTGGTAGGCGTCCGATACAGTCACCCGTTCCTGAGAGTCACCCAGGCAGAAATTTACAAATATGGAGTAATTTATCTATTTCTGACCGAACGTCCCGTGGGACTAGAAGACTTATGGTCGACCCCCAGCGTTTCCCGGTATGGCACGCGACAATCCGGTACGAACCGGTGTGCAGTCGAACGGAGAGGAACCACTTCCAAATCTCGTCACGATCGTCGGCCGAGGCGTTCCGTCCGCCTTCGAAGTGACGGTCGACGGCGAGATCGAAGCGGTTTCCGACGATCCGGTCGCCGATACCACGATCGTCTCGGGATCGGCGGTCGAAGGATCGATCGAGGTCGGCGTCACGCGCCTCCGTTTCTCGGGCGAACTGGCGAACGTCCACCTCGTCGACTGGAGCGGAACACCCGCACCGGAATCCGCCAGCACCCCGTCCGTTCACGTCGAGTACAACGTCTGAAGCGACGGATCGATCACTGTCTCTACGTTCGCTCCATTCCGACGAGACGAATCTCTGCCCCTTCCCGACGCGACGGGTTCACCCTCGGGTCAGCGATATCCGAGGTCGGCGAGTCGCTGTTTGGTTCCCTCGGTCATCGCCACGGCGTCCGACCGAACGGGCGCGTCGAGCGGACCGAGTCGGGCGTCGAGTCGCTCTCGCAGTGCGGCCACCGCCGACGGCTTCGCGTCGGCGACGTCGCGGGCCTCGTTCGGATCGCGCCGCAGGTCGTGCAGGCGCCGAAAGCCGTCGTCGCCCTCGACGTACTTGTAGCGCTCGGTGCGGACGGCGCGCAGTCGGCGATCGAAGTCGTAGATCCGATCGGGTACGTCCCCGAACCGGGCCTCCAGCCGGTCGATCGACGGTTGCGGCGTGACGTACTCCGCGAAGACGGCCTCTCGAGGCGCAGCGGTCGAATCCAGGCCCAGCGAGCGCCCCTGGCTCTGGTCTCGAAGCGGGTCGTCCCGGATCCCGGTTGCGTCGAGGAGCGTCTCGGGCAGATCGAGCAACTGGACCAGCTCGTCGCGACGGCCGCCGTTCGCGAAGGGGCCGCCGTGGATCACGAGCGGGACGGACAGGACGGTGTCGTAGAGGTTGTACTGGTGGCCGAAGAAACCGCGTTCGCCGACGTGTTCGCCGTGGTCGCCGCAGATCACGAAGACGGTCCGCTCGAGTTCGCCGGCGGCGTCGAGGGTCTCGCGGAGCGTCGCCAACTGCTCGTCCACGTAGGCCAGCGATCCCCGGTAGAGCCCGCGGAGCGCCTCGAACTCCGCCTCGGAGAGGTCGTACTCGCCGCAGTCGAAGGCGCGGGGATCCTGACGAATCGACCTGGCGGTCTCGTGGTCGACGCCGGCGGGGAGGAACGCCGCCGCGTACTCACGGGGTGGATCGTAGACGACGTGCGGTTCGATACAGTTTAGAAAACAGAAGAAGGGCCGAGAGCCGTCCCGATTCTGGAGCCACTCGCAGATCCAGTCGACGCTCCGCGCCGCGCCGTCGTCGCCGGTCGGCTGGACGAACTCGCTGTAGACGACGTTCGCGAGGTTGACGAGCGGATTGCCATCGAAGAGGCGTTCCCGTGCGGCCTGGAGCTTCTCCGTCAGGCACTCGCCGCGAACCACGGTTCCCATGTCGGTATCGGACTGGCGGTACTGCCAGCCCCGTCGCAGGTGACCGAACCCGCGGTCGAACCCGAACTCGTCGGTGATCCAGGTGTTGTTCGAGACGCCGACGGTCTCGTAGCCGGCGTCGGCGAACGCCTCGGGGAGCGTCCGCAGTCGATCGTCGAGCGCCGGGCTGGCGCCGTGCGTGCCGTGCTCGCTGGGATACGTGCCGGTGAACAGCGAGGCGTGGGACGGGACGGTCCACGGCGCCGTCGCGAACGCACGCTCGAACCGCGTACCCGCCTCGCCGAGTCGTGACAGCGTCGGCATCGTCTCCGCGTCGACGTCGATCGATCGGGCGGTATCGAGCACGACCAGACAGACGTTGCGCCGACCGTCGTCGCTGCTCGACCGCCCAGTAGTATGGCTCTCCCCGTCCTCCGCCGAATCGCCAGCAAGGGTCATGGTACCCGTACCTGCAGCGGTGAGTGTGAAGGTCACCGCCCCGGCGTACGCAGGTGGTACTCGATCGGTCGCTACCAGCACTTCCGCCGCTCGTCACGCCTCCCGGAGCCTAATTTCGGGAAGGAGCCGTGGTGCGGGGACCGCTGAAACGAACGAGAGTGAGTAACCGGACCCGACGAAGCTAACCCGGTGGCGACGGAACCCGCCCACCATGCGCGCGTATCGCCTCGCGTACGACGGCCGGAACTATCGCGGCTTCCAGCGCCAGCCCGATGTCCCGACCGTCGAGGACGCCATCTTCGACGCGCTCCGCGCGCTGGGAGCTTACCGGCCAGCCGAGCACTCGGCCGTCGATGGCGGTGAGGTCCCCGATCGGCCCCGGGGCTACGCCGCCGCCGGCCGCACCGACGCCGGCGTCTCCGCGCTCGCCCAGACCGTCGCGTTCGACGCGCCCGACTGGCTCTCGTCGCGGGCGCTGAACGCCGACCTCCCGGCCTCGATCCGCGCCTGGGCGCACGCGGACGTGGCGTCGGACTTCCACGCGACCCACGACGCGAGCGAGCGCACGTACGCGTACCACCTCTACGCGCCGCCGGCGGACGACCGCCGTACGTTGGCGGGCAGTGACGAGGCCAACGCGCCAACGAGTGACCAGGGAGCCGACTCCGTCGCCGACGCCGACTGGCCGCCCGTCTCTGACGATCGCGTTCGCGAGGCGTGTCGCGCTCTCTCGGGCACGCACGACTACCATAATCTCACGCCGGACGACGACAACACCGAGCGGACGATCGACATCGCGGCCGAGCGCGACGGCGACGTTCTGGTCCTCACCGTTCGCGCCGGCG
The DNA here is from genome assembly GCF_023093535.1 of Halovivax limisalsi. NCBI lineage: Archaea > Methanobacteriati > Methanobacteriota > Halobacteria > Halobacteriales > Natrialbaceae > Halovivax > Halovivax limisalsi. The sequence goes on along the minus strand of NZ_CP095757.1, from coordinate 44,927 downwards.
GCTTCTGCCGACAGCTCGTCCGGCGCCTCGCCACGCTGATCCAGCGCGTCGGAAGCGGGGAGGCGTCGCTCGAAAAAATCGATCGCGTCTTCGACGCCGATCCGCTGCCCGGTCACGAGGGGATTCCACCAGCGCCGCCGGAACCCCTGGTTCTGACCGATGTAACGTACCCGAACGTCACCTTCGCGGTCGACGAGGAGGCGGCGACGAGCGCCCGAACCGTCTTCGAACGGGCCCGGATCGAGCGGACGATCGGCGCTCGCGTCGCGCGGCAAGTGAGCGATGGTTTACTTTGATGTGCGCTTCCTGAGTCATTCACAGGACGAACACGTAAAACGCGATCACCAGCGAGAGTATCATATAGCCGACGACCGCGAGGGCCACCCACCGCGGCACGTTCCCTGTCGTCAGCGGGAGATTGGGATCGAAGTGCGGGTCGCGGTTCGGCGGCTTCGGTCCGTCTGACGTCATCGGTCCGAAATTCTGTCTGTAGGACTAAATAGCTGACTCCGACCGAAATCGGCCACGGCTGTTTCCGACGGCGTCCACCGGCTGCGACGCATCGGGGAGCCCGGCTGCGAGAGTCAGTCCGCCTCGGCGTTTGGCGCCGACCAATTCCCCGTTCGGACCGTCGAACCGGCCGCCACCGAAACGCACGATCGCTACTGCCCGCGCGTCATGAGCTTGCGGAGGATGTCTCCGTAAGCCGGGCGGGTGACGAAGACGCCGATCAGGACGCCGAGGATGGTGATGATGGCGAACCCGCGCAGGTCGCCCAGGCTCATCACGGCCAGGGGCGACATGGCGATGATCGTCGTCGCCGCGGCGGCACCGATGATCCAGAACGCCTTGCGGAAGCGCGTGTCGAACACCCGGCCCTGGCTGACGTCGCCCTCGTCCATCACCTCGTCGGCGATGATGATCAGGTCGTCCACGCCCGTCCCGACGACGGCGATAAAGCCGGCGACGTGGGCCAGGTCGATCGCCATCCCGGCGGTCGCGGCCACGCCGAGCAGGATGAGGACCTCCGCCATCGCGGTGAGGATCATCGGGAGGGCGACGCGCCGGTCGCGATAGCGCACGAACACCGTCGCGCTGACGGCGAGCACGGACAGGATCCCGATGAGCAGCGAGTAGGACTTGAACTGCTGGGCGAGCGCCGGCTGCACCGAGAAGTACTGCGCGTCGCCGAAGTCGAGCGGCGCGGTCAGCGCCCCGGCCCGGAGGTTGATCGAGAGCTGCTGGGCTTCGGCTCGCTCGTTCGACGTCATCTGGAACGTCGGATTGTTGGCCCACGTTCCCGCTCGCATCCCCTCTGCCAGGTCTCCCATCGAGTGCGCGCTGACGACCTCGTCCCCCGAGATCGTGACGAGGCAGTACTGATTGCTCCACTCGTCCATGTTGACCTGCCCGTCCTCTACATAGTTGCGGCTGCATTGGCCCTGCCCCTCTCTCGTGAACCCGAGTTCGTTCATCCGCGCCTGGAACTCCGGTGCCGTCTCGCTGACGACGTTGACGCCGACCTCCCACTGACTGGTTTCGGAGTCGTACTCGGCGCGACCGACGTTCGTGAAGTCCTCTTGTTCGAGGACCGTCTCGTTCGTCAATCCGTCACCGTCGGGGTCGGGATAGTGCGCCTCGATCCTGACCGTCCCGCGCTCTTCCAGTAGCGACTCCAACTCGCTGGTGGTGTATCCGGGCGCCTCGGAGACGATGAAGTGCTGGCCGTTGAGCCGCTCGGTCTGGTAGACGCTCCCACCCGAGAGACCCGCCTCGTTCAGCTTGCTCTGGAGGGTTTGGATCATCTCCTGGCGAGTCGCCTCGGTGACGCCGTCCTGGACGGCGTCCGCGGAGACGTCGACGCCGTCGACGGTGGAGACGGCCGCGGCGAACTCTTCGGCGGTGACGTTCCCGTCGAACACTTCCGCCGTGTACGAGATCGTCTGCCGACCGTTAGCGGTGGTTTGCTCGGCGCGGACGCGAGCGTCCTCCGGTGGCAAGCCAAGTTCGTCGATGAGTGCGCTCCGGAGGTCCGATCGCGGATCGCTCGTCGTTGGCTCGATGTCCTCGACCATCATTCCGACCGGGGGTGCGCTGATGCGGGCCCCGCCGTCGAGGTTGAGTCCGAACGCGAGGTTGTGGATCGGCTGGTCCACGTCGCTCTCGTTGTCGACGCTGACCGGATCACTGTCGCCGATCAGGCCCCCGGGGATGAACAGCGCCGTGAGCGCGAAGGCGACCAGGAGCACCAGGAATCCGACTCGACCCCACTTGCTGACTGCGCCGCGGAGGCTCATCGCGTCACCCCCTCGAACTTGTACCAGCGAAGCAGGCTGAAGTTGAGCAGGTAGGTGTTCATGATGTCGGCGGCCAACCCGACGAACAGGATGAGGCCGATGCTCGTCAGGAGTTCGATCCCGAAGAACCAGGCGGTAATCGCCATCACCGCCATCGCGGCCATCGCCGTGACGGTCATCGTGATTCCGGTTCGCGTCGCGCGGTGGACGCTCTCGTAGAAGCTGCCGCTCCGGCGCAGCACGTGGTTGTTGAGCAGGATGTCGGAGTCGACGGAGTACCCGATCAGCATCAGGAGGGCGGCGACGGTCCCCAGCGTGAGTTCGATGTTCGCGAGGTTCATGAAGGCGAGCGGGATCATCAGGTCCGAGAAGGCCGAGATGACGATGGCGATCGACGGGACGAACGTCCGGAAGAGCGCGAAGGCGATGAGGCTCATCCCGAGGAAGGCGGCGCCGATACCGAGCAGCGCCGTCGACTGGGTCTGGGCCCCGAAGGAGGCGGAGGTGAGCGACTCGGACTGGACGACCTCGTCGTCACCCGGCGCTGGTTCGAGATCGGCTTCGGCCTGCCCGATCAGCGATTCGAGGACGCCCTGGGAGTCCTCCTCGAACCCCGGGAGGTCGCCGGCGGCGAACTGGACGATGTAGCGATCGTCCTCGGCGACCGGCTGGACCGACGTCGGTTCCTGATCGAACGCGTCGGCGACGGTGGACTGGTCGGCGGTCGTGCTCAGCGTCAGTTCCGCACCGCCGGTAAACTCGATGCCGAGTGCCAGCGGCGTGCCCGTCAGCGCGAACGTGATCGCGAGAATCGCGAGCGCAACGGCCAGAAGTGCGAGTGGCACCGCCACGAGCTGGCGGTGGGAATACCGGGTGTAATCGAGTTCCGGTACCTCGAGTGAAGCCATATATGCCACCGGCTAGTGATGGCCGTAACGTAAACCTTCTCAATTTCAGGCCGCTCGCGCTGAGATATTGTCCCGACCCGCTCGCGCCGGCAGCGGCTGGATTCGACGTCCGTACCGAACGACGCGCGCCACACCTATTACGCTCGCGACCCTACGACGGCCGATGACGTCGCCATCCACCCGTTCCGGATGTGACCGCCCGGACGGTCGGCGCGGCGCGGCCGCGGATCGAATCGTGCTCTCGTACCCGGCCGACCTCTCCTCCTGGGGCCGGTTCCAGGTCGAGAAACCGTCCTTTCTGGCGTTCCTCCGCAAGACGCGCGAGACGGCCGCCGAAGGCGACGCCTGGGCGGAGTTCGTCGGCGTCGGCTGCTGCGGCAACACCCTCGACGTGCCGCTGCGCGTCGAACGCGTCGAGGGCGGCGAGCAGGTTGGGCCTGAGACCGACATCGAGTACACCGTCAGGGAGGCCTGCGGGATCGACGGGAGCTGGCGCGTCCAGAGCGACGACGGCCCGTCGCACTCGGAGACGGCGACCGAACCGCCGACGTGACCGACGGCGCCGCCTCCGTCTGCGCCGTCCGAACACCGGATCTACCCGGTTCACACTCGCTGGCGTCTCAATCGGGAAGATACCGGACGCTGAGGACGCCCTCGGCCGCATCGCTCCTGACCTCGACGCGGACGGCGTCGAGTCGCGCGGCCCTTGCGATCGTCTCCGGATCCTCGAGGACGTCCCTGGCGGCCGCCTCCGTCTCCGCGGGCTCGACGCTGAGGACGTGAATCTCGCCCGTCCCGGCGCGTTCGACTCGGTCGAGATCGCCGATCGACTGCTCGTCGGCGACCGCCCGCTCGTGGGTCGTCGGCGAGAGGTCGCTGTCGACGACGTCGACCGTTCGCCGCTCGCGCAGCTCGACGACCTCCCAGGCGACTTCGAGCGGCGGCTCGGCGGCGAGCGAGGCGTCGACGACCTCGTTCGATTCGAGATCCGGATTCGACGCCAGGGTGTGGATCCGGGCGGTCTCGACGTCTCTGAGGACGGGACTCGCCTCGTCCGCGTGGGTGACGACGAACGTCCCCGAGACCGTCTCGGGCTCCGACTGATCGCTCATCGTCGGATCGAGGCGCGCGATCCCTATCGCGTTTTCGACTCGTCCGCGTGTCAGTCGTCGCCGACGACCTCCTTCGCGGCGGGTTCGAGGTCGTCGCGGTGGGCGTCGACGATGAGGTAGGCGACGACCAGCGCGAGGGCGATCCCCGCTCCGAAGGCGAACGCCTCGGCGACGACGTGGACGAACGTGACGCTGACGCCGAGCGTGTCGAGCGCGAGGACGGCGACGACGACGTACAGCCCGGCCCGGAGTCCGTCGGCGACGGCCGCCTGGTCACCCAGGCGGGCGGCGAGGTCGGATTCGCGCGCCCGTCGAGCCGCGTTGTCGGCCACGACGAACCCGAGCACCAGGAGTCCGAGTCCGCCGACGAGGACGGGAAGGTAATCGATGCCGCTCTCGAGCCACTGGGTGACGTGCGTAAAGCCAATGTGTTCGAACGCCGCGAAGACGGCGATCAGGAAGACGTAGTATTTTGCGATCGACCCGAGGGACCGAGAGACGGCTCCCTCTCCCTCGCCGAAGAGCGCACCGAGCGGCGTCCGCCGGACGAGGCCGTCGGCGTCGGCCCGAGCCGCGATTTTCGTGACCGTCGGGGCGACCCGACGGGCGACGAACGTTCCGACCAGCAGGATGACGAGGGCAACGAACAGTTCCGGCAGGAGCCCCATCGCCTCGAGAACGCTCGCTTTGATCGTTTCCACCAGCGTGCTGCCGAACGAGCCGGTCGACCCGGTCGTCATGGTCGAACCTCCGATCCGATATATCTGCCCGATATTGTCTGTAATTCAATAACTTCTATCATACAGCTTATGTCCAATGATGGCGAATTAAATAGCTGTCGTTCTGCCATCGCTAGATACGACGTCGCTTCCACCGCTCCCGGGGTCGATGGACGGCCGCAGGGCTGGCGGTGGCCGGTCTCGCTCGTCGGTGTGGAATCCGGTGGTGGTCGGTGACGTGACGGAACGCCTTTGACGCCGGCGCTCGCGCACTCGGGCATGGACGTAGACATCGCGAACGCGCTCTCGTCGGTCGCCTCGCCCGGCGTCTCCCGGGAGGCGCTCGATCGGCTCGACGACCGGGTGGCCCGGGCCCACGACCGTATCGAGGCCGGGCGGGCCGACGACGACCACGGCTACGCGGCGCTGAACCTGCCTGACCGAACTGACCCGGACGCGATCCGGGCGGCCGTCGAACCGATCGCTCGCGTCGACGGCGAGGCGATCGAGGCGCTGGTGACGATCGGGATCGGGGGGAGCGCCCTCGGCGCGGCGACGATCGTCGACGCCCTGGACCCGGAGCTGGAGACGGTCTTTCTGGACAACGTCGATCCCGCCTGGGTCGCGGACCGAATCGAGTCGCTCCCGCTCGAACGGACCGCGGTCGCCGTCGTCTCCCGGTCGGGGACGACCGCCGAGACGCTCGCGAACTTCCTCGTCGTCCGCGAGGCGTTCGACTCGGCGGGCGTCGACTGGACCGACCGGACGATCGTGACGACGGGCGAGTCCGGGCCTCTTCGCGAGCTGGCCGACGCGCACGACCTGCCGGCGCTCGACGTCCCCGACGGCGTCCCCGGCCGGTTCTCGGCCCTCTCCGCGGTCGGGCTCGTCGCAGCCGCGGCCGGAAACCTCGACCTCGACGCGCTGCTCGCGGGGGCCGCCGCCGAGGCCGAGACCCTCACTGGATCGCTCTTCGAGTGCCCCGCCTACGCCTACGGTGCGACAGCGCACGCGCTCGCGACCCGCGGCGTCCGCGTCAACGCGTTCATGCCCTACGCCGAGTCGCTGGAGACGACCGCCGAGTGGTTCGCACAGCTGTGGGCCGAGAGCCTGGGGAAAGACGGCCTCGGCCAGACGCCCGTTCGCGCCCTCGGCGCGACGGACCAGCACTCCCAGTTGCAGCTCTATCGCGCAGGCCCGCGGAACACGCTCGTCACGTTCGTCGCGCCGCGCGAGCGGTCCGATCTGGCGATCCCGGAAACCGACGTCGCGGAACTGTCCTACCTCGGCGGTACCCCGCTCGCCGACCTCCTGGACGCCGAGTTCCGCGCGACGGAGGCCAGCCTGGCCGCGGCTGGCCGACCGACGGTCCGCATCGAGATCGAGCGCGTCGACGCGTTCGAACTCGGGGGGCTCCTCTACGGCCTGGAGGCCGCCTGCGTGCTCGCCGGCGAACTCTCGGGCGTGAACGCGTTCGACCAGCCGGCCGTCGAGTGGGCGAAGAAAGCGACTCGCGGCCTCCTCGGCGGCGGCGAGTTCGCGGAAGCGGACGCGGTGGCCGAGAAGGACACGCTCAGGGTGGAGCGCTGAACGAACCGGTCGGTTTCGACCGGTCAGAACGCCGTCGGCCAGTGAGCGGGCCGGCGAGCGGTGAACGGACCGTCGAACGGTGCACGGACCGTCGAGCAGTGAGCGGAGCTGGGATCGACGCGCCATCAGCGGCCCTCCCGCTACCTACGGATATCCGCAAATCCATTAGTCGCGCACGCGAACGACCAGGCATGACCGACGAATCGCCCGGCCGGGCGACGGCTGCCGGTGACGGAGCCGACGCGTCTCCGACGCGCGTCACTTCGGCTTCCCGCGACCGGGTCGATCTCGCGACCCTCGCCGCGACGACGATCGCACTCGTCGGGGCGAGCGGGCCGCTCGTGGCCGGGTCAACGGACCCGTTCGCGATTGCGATCGTCGGTCTCGGTGCATCCGCCGTCGGCGCCGCTATCGGCGTTCGCTGGGCGGCCCTGTCGCGACGAGTCGGCGGCGCCGTCGCGTGCCTGTCGGGGCTGCTGCTCGCGCTGCTGTCCGTCTACGGACTCGCCCACGGCCGGACGGCGGCCGTCCCTATTCCGCCGATCGAGGCCGTCCCGTCGCTGGTGCTCGCGGTTTTCGGCGCCGCGCTCACGGTCGCCGGCGGCGTCGCGTTCGTCACCGGGATCACCGACGACGGGCTGCGTCGGCGGCTCTCGGCGACGGTCCGCTACAGCCTGGTCGCGGTCGCCGGCTACCTCGCGATCACCGTTTGGGTGGTCCTGCTCGCGACCACCGTCGTCCCCCTCTTGACGGGCGCGCCCGCGACCGAACTCGCGGTCACCGAGCGAGCGTTGCTCTCGCAGGCCGGGACGGTTCTCGGCCTGGGATTCGCCGCGTGGGCGTTTCTCGTCTGGACCGAGCGCGATCGTTCGTTCGTCGATCTGTCGATCCCCACCCTCCGGGACCTCGGCTACGTCGTGGCGGGGACGGTCGCCATCGTCGGCGCCGCGCTGGCCATCGGCGCGCTGCTGGGCGCGACCGGGACCGAGAGCGCGGCTCACAGCACCTTCGAGGGGGCGAGCGAGGCGCCCGAAGTGCTCCTCGTCCTGGCGGTCGCCTCGATCGTGGTGGTCGGCCCGTTCGAGGAGTTGCTCTACCGGAACGTCGTCCAGAAGTCGCTGTACGGACCCTTCTCCCGAGCGGGCGCCGTCGTCGTCGCGAGCGTCCCGTTCGCGCTGGTACACGTCTCGGCCTACGCCGGCGGCTCCGTCGGCCAGTCGCTCGTCAGTCTGGGGATGGTCCTCGTCCTCTCGCTGCTCCTCGGTACGATCTACGAACGGACTGAGAACCTCCTCGTGCCGGCGCTGGTCCACGGCTGCTACAACGCGGCGGTCTACCTCTCGGCGTACGCCTCCCTCGTGGGATAGGCTGCGCCGCGCTTTCGGCGTCGGTCGATCGGTGGATCGGGTTGACCCGGCCGAGCGGCGGTGGTCGAATCGGCCCTGCTGGCGCCTCAGGTCGGGTTCTTGCGCGTCAGCTCGCTGCCGCAGATCGGACACCGATCCTTCTGCTCCTCGAACTCCCGTCCGCAGCCGCGACACTGGAACTGCCAGTCGCGCTGCTCGGTGATGCCGTCGCGGGCGATGAACTCGACGGCGACGCCGAGTTTCTCCGCGACGTTTTGCATCGCGTAGTCGTCCGTCACGAGCGTCCCGTCGAGTTCGAACGCCGTCGCGACGAGGCGGCTGTCGGTCTCGGAGAGCTCGTCGGCGTCGCCCGACTCGCGGGCGGCTCGAAGTACCGTCTCGGTGGCTTCGTCGTTCGGGATGTGGATGTGCATCCCCGAGCCCTCCATCGCGTCGTAGCGGTAGGCGCTTTCGTCTTCGAGTTCCTCGCGGACGAGCGGGATCGTCGCGGTCTGTTCGGTCGTGTGAAAGTCGTGGATGAACGCGGACGAGTCCAGAACGTACATGCAGAAGTAGTGGGCCTCAGCGGTCGACGACGATGTAGTCCTTGACGGCCTGGACCCGCGAGACGGGGATCTGGAACCGGCCGCGCTCGTCGACGTCGAAGTCGACGCCCCGCGTCGGGAGTTCCTCGTCGGGTTCGACCACGAGGTCGTAGAGCTGGCCCGAGGAGAGGTCCATCGTGATGTTGTAGAGCAGTCCGAGTTCGGTGCCGTCGGCGCCCATCACCGACTTGCCGGAGAGGTTCTCCGCGAGTACGTCACTCATGCACGCCCCTTCAGGTTAATCGCTATTAAACACCACGGGACTGTCAGACGCCTCGACCGGCCGCCGGGTCGCCCGTCGGTCGGGCGTCCCGCGGGTGGAACGGGCCGTCACCACTCCGGCGACGCGACGCGACAGCCGCACGGTCGCAGTCGGTGGTCGTGCGGCCCCGTGGTGGTCACCTGGAGCACGGGCCAATGACAGTGCGGACAGCGTCGATCCGTCGGGAGCGCCTCGTCCGGCACGTCGCGCATATCGACGGCCGCGAGCTCCTGCGGTTCGACGCTCGCCCAGTCGTCGGCGTCGAGCGACTCGAGCAGTTCGTCGGCGGGACGATCCCGTTCGGGACCGGGGGTCATCGCCATCGCCCCCCACCCGAGCGTTCGGTCGGCGACCGCTCTCGGTGCCCGAAACGGTCGACGGGCCGATCCGACGGCGGATCGAATGCGAATGAGTTCGAATACATGGCACGGAGGTACGAAGAACGACCGCGAGCAGCCCCAATCCCCTCGATCTGTCGCGAACCGGTAGATTCGACGTAACTGCTACCCGATCGTATCGTGTGCAATTATCACGACTATGTAGAAACATATAATACCTTTGGATATTCGAAAAAACCGGTTCGTTCGATCGGAACGCGGCGTCTCGGTCCGCTCCGTCGGATGAAGCGGATATCGCGGGAGCCCGACGCCTTCGAACGAGGGTAACCGGATCGGGGCGGATACGGAGCCCGAAAACGCCCCGCGGCCCGCGTGAAGCGGGGCGGCGAATCGTCCCGGCCTCGGTGAGTAGCCGCGGAGGCCGTCCCGGACGAACCTCGCTAATCGTCGGTCGGTGCGTCGGATCGATCGTCGGCCGTCGGCTCGCGTCCATCGCCGACCGAATCGGGCCGTTCGGCCGTCGAGCGCTCGTTTCGGCCGTGGCCGGGCGAGCGATCGGAGGCACCGCGCGTGACGTCCTCGGGTTCCCCTCGATCGTCGACCGTACTCCCGTCGATCCCGACGGGCCCGGCGGTCGTCTCGCTGCCGTCAACGATGACCTCACCGGAACCGTCCATCCGAACGGAGTGGCCCAGATACTCGAAGGCGACCGACGTCGACGCGTCCCCACCGTCGACGAGTCGATCGAGGGCGTCGGGATCCAGGACGTGCCGGAGCGGCGGTTGCAGGTCAATCGGCCGCACGCCTTCGACCGCGGCGATCTGTTTGACGACGGCGATGCTCGGTGCGGTATCGGTCGACGATTCCATCGGCCGTGGTATCGCGCGAATGGCCTTGAACGCTGGGGAAGCGTTCGGTCCAGGTCGTCGGTAGAAACCTTTCTTTCACACCGCTCGTCGCGGACCGCTCGCGCGTCGACTCGATCACTCGTCGAGCGCGTCCTCGCCGAAGTGAGAAAACGGCTGGTAGTACGTACTCTTTACGAGGCCCGAGTCGACCACGCTAACGCCCAGTTCTTCGAGTCGTTCGACCACGTCCGCCAGTTCGCTGATCTCGCGCGCGACGGCGGTGACGTGCAGGTTCCGCTCGCCGCTCAACACCGTCCGAACGTCGGTGACGTTGTCCAGTTCGATCGCCTCGCGGGCGCAGGATTCGCGCTCGTCCGCCGGAGCCCGACAGACGAGCAATTGGACCGGGTTGACCCCGACCCGTTCGAAGTCGATGTCGACCGTATAGCCCGCGATCACGCCCTCGTCCTCGAGTCGACGGATTCGGGAACTCACCGTCGAGTGCGAGACGCCGACGGTCTCCCCGATGTCGGTCGTCGAGTTGTTTCGCGCGTCGTCCTGGAGCGCCTGCAGGATGGCGCGGTCGATCCCGTCGAGCTCGAGGTGATCCTGACTCATGTCGACGGTACGTCGCCGTTCCGTAAGAAACGCCGGCCGGTTCCGCCGTCGCCCGCCCGACCGGTTCCCGATCGCGTTCCGGGGAACCGGTCACATCGACTCGAGCAGCGATCGACAGCGCGTCGCGACGAGTTCGATGCCGTGCTCGGTCGCGATGGCCCGGGCCCGCTCGACGTCTTCGCTCGCCGCGTCGTGCTCGCCCAACTCGAGTCGTACCCGCGCTCGTTCGACCAGCAATTCCGCTTCCGTCGGCCGCTTTTCCGCGTCGACTGCATCTTCGATACCCTCGGTGAGGAGTTCCAGTGCGCGTTCGTGGTCGCCGGTCGCGTGATAGTACGGACCGAGAGCCACCGCGTACAATTCGGCGCGGTCCTCGCCGCGCTCGATCGCCTCGACGTGTTCCGACGCCGCCGACGGATCGTCGGCCAACCTCGCCAGGATCAACCCCTCGCGGTTTTCGAGCGCTTTCTGTTCGTTTCCGAAACGACGTGACAGCTCGAGCGCGCGTTCGTGTGCCTCGATGGCGGTCTCGACCGCACCCCGTTCACGGCTGATATACCCGATACGCCAGTTGGCGTCGGCCTGACAGGACTTGTCGTCTGTTTCCGCCGCGACGTCGCGTGCGCGCTCCGCGTACCGAAGCGCGGCATCGAGTTCGTCGCGATAGTACCGACCGCCCGCCTGGACGTCGAGCGCGGCTGCGAGCCCGCCGCGATCGCCGATCGATTCGGCCAGCTCGATGGCCTCCCGGCTGTGTTCGATGGCTCCATCGAGCCGGCCCAGCTCGACGTCGATCGAACCGAGGTTGATGAGCAGGTTCGCCTGGTTCTGCGCGTCGTCGAGCGCGCGGGCGATTTCCAGGCCGTCCTCGTAGTACTCGCGGGCGCGTTTCGGGTCCCCCCGGAGGTCAGTGATCAGGCCGAGGTTGTTCAGGGCGGTTGACTGACCGCGTCTGTGGCCGATCTCCTCGAACCGCTCGAGTGAGTCGGTGAACGCGTCGGCCGCACCCGCCTCGTCGCCGGTTCGCATCCGCACAGCCCCGAGCGCGTTGAAGGCGGTCGCCAGTTCGTGCTCGTTCCCGAGGTTCTTCCAGGTAGCGATCGCCGTCTCAATCGGTTCTTCGGCGTCGGTTATTTCTCCGAGGCGGAATTTCGCGGACCCGATACCTTGCAGGGCGCGGGCCCGTTCGGTCTCGTCTCCGATTTCCTCCGCCACCTCCAGCGCTCGCTCGTACTCCTCCAGCGCCTTCGTTTCCTCGCCGGTCTGTAAGAAAACCATGGCCCGACTGTCGCGGAGTCGACACTCCTCGGTCGGCGCGGCGCCGTCCTCGTCGACGAGTTCGAGCCCGCGGTTTGCCAGTTCGAGCGCCTCGTCGTGCGAGCCCTGTTGCCAGTGGGCCCGGCTTCGCTTGCGACAGGTGCGCTGGACGACTTCGGGATCGGTCGTTCGCTCCGCGACGTACTCGAATCGCTTCCGCGCGTCCCCGAAGTCGCCGAGCGTGTGGGAGATGTCGCCCATTCGCTCGAGAATGTCCTGGACGGCGGTTTCGTCGTCCCGCTCGCGAGCACAGGTGAGGGCGCGTTCGTACGTCTCCGTCGCGAGCTCGAGCGCGTAGACCGACTCGGCGTGGTCGCCGGCCTGCAGGTAGTACTCGATCGCTCGCTCGCGTTCGCCACATTCGTGGTAGTGTCTGGCGATCGTCGCCGCACGCTCCTCGCTCGGTTCGTGATCGTCGAGCGTTCGGTACGCGTCGGCCACCGCTCGATGGAGCGTCTCGCGACGGCCCGGTTCGATGGTCTCGTATATCGTTTCCCGGACGACCGGACTGGCGAATCGAAGTCGGTTGCCGTCGTCGGTTCGGTCCCAGATGGTCGCGTCGACCAGCAGATCGACGTACGTCCGAACCGTGGAGGGATCGAGCGATGCGACGGCCTCGAGCACGTGCGGGTGAATCCGTTCCCCGACGACGCTCGCGATCGCCAGCACCTCGCGAGCCTCCGCACCGAACGCGTCGATTCTGGTCACGATCGACGATTCGACGTCGTCCGGTATCCGCACCTCGTCGGGGCCGTCGGGATAGACCCCGATCCGGGGATCGACGTCGCCGGTTTCGAGGAGGGAACTGACGCACTCCTCGACGAACAGCGGGATTCCGCCGAGCCGGTCGAACACGCTGTCGACGAACCGATCGGGGACGGCCCGCGTCCCGACCAGGCGGTGGACCAGTTCGCCGGTCGTCGCCCGATCGAACGGCTCGATCTCGAGGTGGTCCGCGGATCGCTCGTCGAACACGGTGGCTAACGGATGGTCCGCGGTGACGTCACCGGATCGATAGCTGATGACGAGGAGCAGCGGAGCCGTCTCGACGCGTTCGGCGATCGTGCCGACGAGCGCTGCGGTCGAGTGATCGATCCACTGGGCGTCGTCGAGACAGAGGACAAGCGGGCGATCGTGGGCCAGCTCGCGGACCATCGTCGCGATCTCCGCGAACCGGGCCCGTCGCTCGTCCTCGAAGTCACCGCTCACCGTCGGATCGAAGCCGCTCACCTCCTCGAGGGTGGTTCGAATGCGATCGACCGGTCCGTACTCGGGATGGCCGTCGAGCGCTTCCAGAAACGATCCGTATGGTTCGGAGACGTCTCGAATGCACCGACCCATGAGGAATAGCCCGCCGTCGGATTCGACCGTTTCTCCGAACGCCCGGAGCAAACTCGTCTTGCCGATGCCGGCGTCTCCGGACACGCGAGCGGTCACCGCCCCCTCAGCGCTCGCGCGCTCGAAGCGCGTCCGTAGCCACTCCCGTTCGGCCTCGCGATCGACGAACGCGTCGTCGCCCATTTCGTCCTCGAGAACGAGGACGCCGTCTTCCGTCGCGGCCGAGAGTGCGCTCGCCATCGGCGCCTCGTTCGCGTCAAGGTACGAATCGACGGCGTGAAGCGGGATAAGCACGTCTCCGTGCGACGTTCGAACCCGCAGGGGTTGATCCTCGATTCGGGCGCGAAACTCGCCGGCGCGCGCTCGACCGGACTCGGTGAGGCGATAGACCGACCGCTCTCCGCGGGTCTTCCCTGCGTCGACTCGCCGTTCTTCGACGAACCCCTCGTCTTGCAGGGTTGTGAGCGCGGAAATCATCGATATTCGGCCCGCTACCGTCGTGGTGCCGAGTCCGAGCGCGGTCGCGAGTTCGGAACTCGTCATCCCCGTGGCCGCGTCGGTCCCGTCTTCGACCGACGCGAGGTACAGGCAGAGGCGATCTTCGAGTGAGTGGTCGAGCATGCGTACGGGGGTCGAGCCGGTTCGTAGGGAATACATTCGCCCGACGGACGAAACTGTTGTGGCCTCAAGGGGATCGCTTCTCAGAAGAACTTGAAGAGGTCGTCCCGGCCCGCCTCGTGGAGGTGGGTTCGCACCGCCTCGGTGAGGGCGTCGATGGAGCCGCGCTTGGCCGTGATCGGCGCGATCGTGTCCTGCCACTGCTGCCACGGCGGCACCAGCCCGAGGCGGTCGCAGAGTTCGTCGAGGCGCTCGTCCCGGTCGTCGACCTTGTCCATCTTGTTGACCGCGACGACGGTCGGGACCCCCAGGTCCTGCAGGAAGTGAAACATCTCGACGTCGTAGGGGATCGAATCCGGACCGGTGTGACGATCGATGATGTCGACGGCGCTCTTGCCGTCGACGACGATGACGCCCACCAGCAGGCGCTCGGCGTAGGTCTCCAGGTAGCGAACCACGTCGGTCTTGATCTGCTCGCGTCGCTCTTCCTCGACGCCGCTCATGAAGCCGAAGCCCGGCAGGTCGGTGAGGACGAAGTCCTCGGGCGCCCAGTCGTAGTGGTTGGGCTGGCGGGTGACGCCCGGCTTCCCGCCCGTCGGGACGGCGTGGCCGGTGAGTTCGCGCATCAGCGTCGACTTGCCGACGTTGGATCGGCCGACGAGGACCACTTCCGCGTCGCGATCCGGACGCCCCTCGAACATACCCGTCGATGGACGGCCGGCGCTGATAAGTCCCGCGACGCTGGCGACGGGGCGCCGATCGGAAGCGGGGCACGCTCCGTCGACCGGTTCGACGTCGATCGTCCGTCGGTCCACTCGTCGTCACGCCCGTTCCCGATCGAGGTACGCGAGGACGCCGCGGACGTTCATGCTCACTTCGCCGCGGGCCTTCTCGGTGCCCCAGACGGCGTCCATGTCTGTCGCCTCGGCGAAGTGCTCGATCACGGCCTCGTCGTCGCCCAGCTCCGCGCGTTTCTCGCGGACGGCGTCGACCCATCCCGAGAGCGTCTCGGCGTAGGCGTCGAGGACGTCGCCGGTCTCGCGCGGACCGAAGTGGGCGAAACACAGCGTCGACCGATCGAGCGACTGCAGGGTCTCGACGTCCGCGAGGCAGGTCTCGAGGTCGAACTGCGGCGGGGGCGAGGTCGGGTGGACCTCCTCGATCGCCGGCACCCAGATGCCGGCGGCGTCGGCGGTGAAGATCGCGTCGTTCGCGGGGTCCTCGAAGACGAAGTGGTGCGGCGCGTGGCCGGGCGCGGCGTGCGCGAGGAGCGAGTGCGCCCCGAGATCGATCTCGTCGCCGTCGTCGTACGTCTCCAGGCGCGCCTCGGGGACGGGTTTCGGTTCGGTGTAGTACCGCCACTGGTCGCCGACCGCCGCCTTGGTTCCCTCGACGAGTCGCGAGGGATCCGCGACGTGGCGAGCGCCGGGCTCGGGCGCGTAGACCGTCGCGTTCGGACAGGCCTCGGCCAGGAAGCCGGCGCCGCCGGCGTGATCGAGGTGGACGTGCGTCAGCGCGATCACCGCGAGGGACTCGGCGTCGATCCCGACCGCCTCTATCGCGTCGAGGATCCGCTCGTAGTTCGTGCCGATCCCCGAGTCGACGATCGCCGGTCGCTCGTCGTCGACGATGTAGACGGAACCGTACTCGGCCGTCCCGTACATGCCCGTGTCGACGGAGTGGAGATCCGTGCAGTCGCCGATCGTTACCCGCTCGACGTCTCCGATTGCCATACGCCGAGAGGCGGTCCGAGAGCGCAAAAAGGCTGGTTTTGTCGATGCGGTACCTGGACGCGTCTCGTTCAGGGAAAGACTGATATGTGGTACCGTCGAACAGTGTGACAACCGTGTACACGACCGACGTGCGCGAGAACCCCGATCGCGGGCGGACGGCGACGGGCCCGCCCGGCGACGAGGGCTGTGACCACGAGCGCACCGTCTACGTCGAGTCGGCCGTCGGCGGGTCGCTCACGTGCCAGGACTGTGGGACCACGATTCCCGCCGAGGCGGACCCCGACGAGAGCCGGACGGAGGACGCCGGTCTCGATAGTCGGTGCCGGTGGGTCCTCACCCGCGTCGGCGGTCGGTTCTGATCGGGCCGGCGCGACTCCCGCGAGAACCTGCGCTTGCGCGTTCGGATCCGTTCGTGGGCACGAGCTTCGCCGAGCAATCCGGAGAGCGGGGCCTTTTTGCGCCGTCTCTCCCTTCGTTCGGACATGGACCTCACGCATCGACCGCGTCGACTGCGAAGCGACCCCGTCCGCGACCTGGTGCGGGAGACGTCGCTCTCGCCCGCGGACTTCATCGCCCCCATCTTCGTCGACGCGACGACCGACGAGCGCCGCCCGATCGAGTCGATGCCCGGCCACGACCGCGTCCCGATCGACGACGCCGTCGCCCGCGTCGAGGACGTCCGCGACGCCGGCGTCGAGGCGGTCATGGTCTTCGGAATCCCACGATCGAAGGACCCGGCGGGCACCCGCGCCTGGGCCGAAGACGGCGTCGTCCAGGAGGCGGTTCGTCGAATCACGGCCGAGACCGACGCGACCGTCTTCACCGACGTCTGCCTCTGCGAGTACACCGATCACGGTCACTGTGGCCCGCTGGAGGAGGGGCTGGACGCCGACGGCGGCGGTGGTGCTCGGTCGGCCGAGGCCGACACGACGGCGGAGCCGCCGGTGGGGGCTCCGGACGACCATGCCGGACCCGCGCTCACCGTCGACAACGACGCGGCCATCGAGTCGCTGGCCCGGATCGCCGTTTCGCACGCCGAAGCGGGTGCGCACGTCGTCGCCCCGAGCGCGTCGATGGACGGCATGGTCGGGGCGATCCGCGAGGGCCTCGACCGCGCGGGGTTCGAATCGGTCCCGATCATGTCCTACGCGGCGAAGTACGAGAGCGCCTTCTACGGCCCGTTCCGCGACGCCGCCGACGGCGCCCCGGCCTTCGGCGACCGCCGCCACTACCAGATGGACCCCGCGAACGCGCGGGAGGCCCGGCGTGAGGTCGCCCTCGACGTCGAGGAAGGGGCCGACGTGCTGATGGTCAAACCCGCCCTGCCGTACCTCGACGTCGTCGCGGACGTCCGCCGGGAGTTTGATCACCCCGTCGCGGCGTACAACGTCTCGGGCGAGTACGCCATGCTCCACGCCGCGGCCGAGAACGGCTGGCTCGACCTCGAGGAGACCGCCCGCGAATCGCTGCTCTCGATCAAGCGCGCGGGTGCAGACCTGATCCTGACCTACTTCGCGGAGGACGTCGCCGCCTCGCTGTGAGTGGGCGCCGTCTCCACGAGACGGGAGCGCGAGGGCCCATCCTCCGACCGGGCGGCCGCCGTCGCCGACTACTGTAACTAGTCCGACCAGTCGGTGCGTTTTTGCCGCCGGGGAGCGAGTCGACACCCGAGAGCGATCCGTCGTGACCAACGAAGCTTCTTCGGACGAGACCGCGAGCGAGCCGGCGGAAACGGCGCCGACTGTCGGGGCGGGCGCGCGGGCGCCGACCGATCACCCGAAGACGGCATCCGATATCGCGTCGATCTACGCGGACCAGGCCGACACCATGGAGCGGATGCGCTGGCTCGACCGCAAACTCACCGGCCGGTACCGGCGCCGCCAGTTCGGCGACGCGGCGGGTCGCGTCCTCGACGTCGCCTGCGGCGGGGGGACGAACTTCGCGTTTCTCCCCGTTTCGACCGATCTCGTCGGCGTCGACATCAGTCCGGAGATGCTGGCGGCGGCACGGCGTGAACTCGATCGGCTCGATCGGGACGGCGAGCTGGTCCGGATGGACGCCCAGCAACTGGCCTATCCGGACGACAGTTTCGACACCGTCATCTCGGCGCTGTCGACGTGTACCTTTCCCGACCCCGTGGCGGCGCTCCGCGAGATGCAACGGGTCTGCAAGCCGGACGGCCGGATTCTCCTCCTCGAACACGGCCGGAGCGACGTCGGACCGATCGATCGCTTCCTCGACTGGCGTGCCGAGGCCCACTACGAGAAGCACGGCTGTCGGTGGAATCAGGACCCCGTCGAACTCGTCCGCGATGCGGGCCTTCCGTTGATCGACGTCCACGAGCACGTCCTGGGTATCATCACCCGGATCGAGGCGAGTCCGGTCGCGGTCCGCTGATTCCGTTACTCGTCACGGAACCCGTCAGTCGTCCTGTGACCCGGTCGGCTCCGCGAGCCTCGCGTCGCCGTATCGCCGGAGCAGCGACCGAAGCGCGCGTCGCTTCACGAGGGCGAAGCCGGCGAGGACGACCACGAAGCCGACGACCGTCGTCACCTCGATCCCTTCGTCGAGAACGAGCCAGCCGGTCGCGGCGGCGACGACCGGGATGACGTAGTTGACCAGGGTCAGCTCCACGGAGCCGAGTGCGTCGAGCAGGTGGAAGTACAGCAGGTAGCCGACGGTGCCGGCGATCAGGACCAGGTAGGCCAGCGCGAGCCCGACTCTGGGCGTCCAGGCGACGGCCTGGGTCTCGCCGAGGCCGAGGCTCGCGGCGTGCATCACGGCGGCGCCGAGGACCATCATCCAGCCTTGCATCGCGGCGACCGGCAGGTCGCTTCGCGTCGACTGGACGAGTACCGTGCCGAGCGCCATCGCGACGGCGGAGACGAAGATCAGGCCGACGCCGATCGCGTGCGGTCCCGACAGCGTGGCGCCGGTCGGCCGGGCGACGATCGCGGTCCCCAGGAACCCGAGCGCGAGGCCGGCCAGTCCGATTATGCCGATTCGCTCGTCCGGCAGGAGCACGCGCGAGAAGCCGGCCGCGAGGATCGGGACCGTCGCGATGACGACGGCACCCACGGCGCTGGTGACGGACTGTTGACCGAGAAACCACAGGAGGTTGTGCAGGCCGACTACGAGCACGCCGCCGGCGACGATCCCGGCCAGGTCGGCCCGGCCGGGGAGCACCCGCCCGCCGGCGAGGACGGCGACGGCGAGGACGAAGAGCGCGATCCCGTCGAAGCGCAACGCGGCGAACAGCACCGGCGGCGCGTGCTCGACGCCCACCTTCACCGCCGGAAACGAACTCCCCCAGACGACCGCCAGGAGGACGAACCCGAGCGCGCTGCGACGGCTCATGGACGCGTCGTTCGAGTCGGACCGACTTACGGATTCCCATCGTGATGAGACGTCTCAACAGGATCAGACTCCGGAATCCTGCGCTGAGAATCGACGACACGGGCCGACGCACGGACGGAGTGGCAGTCAGCGATATCGGTGTCGACCGGGTCAGTCGATCGAGTCGAGAAACGAATCGATCGCGCGATCCAGTGCAGCGTCGAGCTGATGCATGGGTGCGTCGGCCGCACCGTCCCACTCGATCAACTGGTCCCGCCGACTTGCAAGAAGCATGTAATGGGCCATCATGCCGTCGAACGGTTCCTCACGAGGGTCCAGTTCTGGATATCGCCGCTTCAGAATATACGTCTTCGATCGGTACTCCGTGTGATCGAGATATCCCGCCTCCCATTCGTGTCCACCATCCGTATGTTCGTATATCCCGACGATATGAGTGGCACGATCGGCATAGATCTTGAATTGGGTGGTCCAGTACTCCCAGGCGGCATACGTATCGTCCATCAGAAAGGCGTGACCCTCGTTAAACAACCGATCCCGGGCACGTTCGAGGCGAGTTTTCTCTTCGTCGTTGTAGCTTCCTAGAACGAAAAACGATCGATCTGCGACGATCACGTCGTGGACATCCTCGTTGAGTGCTCGTGTGAGCGAACGGTACTCCTCGATTTCGAGCTCGTCCCGGTCCGAGTAGCGCCTCGTATCGTCTATTAACCGATGCAATTCACTGTCACCCATAGCGATCATTTCCAAACGCGATCAACATGAGCATTCGGATCCGCTCCGACCAAGTTGGCTGTCGCCAACATAGTTTTACCGCTCGAACGCGAACGACAAGGTGTGTCCCAATCTATTCCGCCCGCCGAAAACAGCGCGTTCTTCGACGTGGTCGACGCGCTGTCGGCGCCGTCTCGACGAGATATCGTCTCGAACATCGTCGCCCACCCGAAGGGTCTCCCGTCGATGAAAGAACTCGAATTCATGACGGGGCTCCACCGGTCGACAATCTACGAACACATCGACGAACTCCATAGCGCGGGACTCGTCGAGACGGAAACGCTCCCCGAAGAAGCGGTGAAGCGAGATCAGCCGAGAACGTTCTATCGGCTCACCGAGAGTGCGCGGGAGTTGTTCGACAAAAACGACGTCTTTCTCGAAGCCCATTGGCGAGAACTCTACGCAACCGTTTCGAAGCCGGACGAGATTATCGAGGCCGAAGAGGCGCCCAGGCCGTAATGTATCGTTCGGGCCGCGAACCGATCCGTCACTGAATTCGGCTGCGGACGACGTAACCGGTTCAACGTGGTGGCGAATCGCATCGGCAGGATTTGGTGCGAGCTGTCTTGAGTTACCATCGCTCACGCGAACCGGTCTCGCTCGCGCTCGACCGGCTCTTCACCCGACGAACCCCCGTCACGCGATGACTGCGCCACCGACGACGAGTGGCGTTCCGACTACCCGTCCGACCAGCACCGACGGTCGACTCATTTCGATCTCCGACGGCCGCTGGTTCGTTCCGACTGATTTCACCCAGCGGTTGAACCAGTCGATGACGGGATGATCGACCGCCGACAGCGAACCGCCGATCACCAGTATGGCGCCGAACCCGAGCGGCGTCCGGTCGGACATACTCGCCACCAGACGGATGGCCGACATGTGTGCTCCGGTTCTTTCCGTTCGTGACGCAGGTACTCCTCGACTGTTCGTCGGTCAATCGGACCCGATCTCCGTCTCCCGGTCGAGGTCAGACGAACCTCGGTACATCTTTGCCGGGTGAGGGCCAACCCGCGCGTATGAAGCACGATCGATCACGCGACCTGTACGACCGGGCGCTCTCCGTGATGCCGGGCGGCGTCAACTCCGCCGTCCGGGCGGCGGTCGAACCGTACCCGTTCTTCGTCCACAAGGGCGACGGCGGCCACGTGGTGGACGTCGACGACAACCGCTACGTCGACTGGGTGATGGGCCTGGGACCGCTGCTGCTGGGCCACGACATGCCGGAGTCGGTGCGGGCGGCGGTCCAGCGCCGGGCCAGCGAGGGACCCATGTACGCCGCGCCGACGGAGGTCGAGATCGAACTCGCGGAGTTCGTGACCCGGCACGTCCCGAGCGTCGAACAGCTCCGCTTCGTCAACTCCGGGACCGAGGCGACCGTCTCGGCGGTCCGCCTCGCGCGGGGGTACACCGGTCGGAACAAGATCGTCGTGATGCAGGGCGGCTATCACGGCGCCCAGGAGACGACGCTCGTCGAGGGCGACGCCGAACATCCGCGCCCCTCTTCGGCGGGCATCCCCCAATCGTTCGCCGAGCACACGCTCCCGGTCCCGTTCAACGACCGCGACGCGATGCGGGAGGTCTTCGAGGCCCACGGCGACGACATCGCGGCGGTGCTCACCGAGCCCATCCTCGGCAACTACGGCATCGTCCACCCGGAGGAGGGCTACCACGAGTTCCTCCGCAATATCACCGCCGAACACGACGCCCTCCTCATCTTCGACGAGGTCATCACGGGCTTCCGCGTCGGCGGCCTCGGCTGCGCGCAGGGTCGCTTCGACGTGACGCCGGACCTCACGACGTTCGGGAAGATCGTCGGGGGCGGGTTCCCCGTCGGCGCCGTCGGCGGTCGGGCCGAGATCATGGAGCACCTCACGCCCGCGGGCGACGTCTTCCAGGCGGGCACCTTCTCCGGCCACCCGGTGACGATGGCCGCCGGCCTCGAGACGCTCACCTACGCCGCCGAGAACGACGTCTACGCGCACGTCGACGACCTCGGCGAGCGACTCCGGAGCGGACTGGAAGACATCGTCGCCGACCAGGCGCCCGAGTACACCGTCGCCGGGACCGCGAGCATGTTCAAGGTCCTCTTCACGCGCGACGGGACGGAACCCACCTGCGCGGCGGACGTCGAGCGCGGCGAGACCGACCGCTGGCGGCGAATCTTCTGGGAATCGATGCTCGAGGAGGAGATCTTCCTCTCGCAGAACCAGTTCGAGTGTCAGTTCGTCAGCCACGCCCACACCGACGAGGACGTCGACCGAACCCTCGAAGCCTACAAGGAAGCGCTCTGAGCCGGGACCAGTCCGCTGGCGCCGGTTTGGGGGAGCAGGTGCCGACGTGGCGCTGCGACCTTTAAGTGGTTCTCGTCACAACGGTTCGTAGTAGAGGGATTCTCCGGCGACCCGTTTTCGAGCGAGCCCCGCGTCTCCGTCGTCCAGTCGGTTTCATCGATGCGAAACGGTGCGAGTTTCTTCTGCGGTTCATCGCCACTCGATGCAACAGCCTCGCTTGACTATCGCCACGTTCTGCCGGGACCCCGGCCTGGCAGCGCTCCTCCCCCAGGCTCCCCATCCGCTGTACCGGCGTTTCTTTAAGTACTTCTGGCGACAACGGTTCATAGTGAGCCTTCTTCCGGGAACACTGTTCGGCGAGCATCCGCGCCGTCACTGTTGGGAGACGGATCACCGCTCCGCCTGTGGCCAGTCTTCGGATCGGTACTGATATCCATTCTTCCTTTAAGTGCTTCTGGCGACAACGGTTCGTAGTGAGGCTTCTTCCGGGATGCCGACCGGCGAGCGGTTGCGCTGTCACACTGTGCAAGGATACGTGCCGATTTGTCGATGACCGTCGCGTCGCTGCTGGTACCCGATCCGCCTTTAAGTGGCTCTGGCGACAACGGTTCGTAGTGAGCGAAGCGGGTTCACCGTCGTTGGGTGAACCCCGACCCTTTTGCCTCCCCGTTCCGTACGAGGAGGCGATGACCGACGGACAGCCACCGTCCGGTCCGTCAGACGACGGTGCCGGCTATTCCGACGACCGACGACACGGCGTCGTCGACCATCACTCCCCGCCGCCCGCGGGCCCTCGCCGCCGGATGGACCCGGCCGACGACCGACCGGTGAGCACCGGCCCGGGCGACGGATCGCTCTCCCGGCTGGACGCCGTCAAGGACGAACGAACCCGGCGGTGGGACGTCACCACGCCGAGCGCGACCCTCATCGGCCGCCCGGACGAGCCCGGCGGCGACGTCGACGAGACCGTCCGCCGGCTGCACGACGAGCGCCACCCCGCGATGGCGGGTCACAGCGCCCGGATGCACCGCCTGGAGAAGGCCCGCATCGCCCACGCGCTTGCCAACGCCTGCTCGCTCTCGCGCTGGGAGCGCGACCGCGTCCTCGGGATCGTCACCGAACTCGACCTGACGGCCTTCGGCAGTCAGCGGGCCGTCCCGAAGGTGTCGCTGGTCGTCATCCGCTACGTCGTCGACCACGAGCGCCGGCACCGTCTCGGTCTCGAGGACCGCGAGTGGGTCCGCGAGCGCTCACCCGAGGAACTCGAATCCCTCTACGACCGATTCGAGTCCGTGGCCGAGGATCCCCGGTTTGCTGACCTGCTGGAGGCCCACGGCCTCGACACGACGAGTCTCAACCGGCTCGATCGCGTCCTCCAGACACAGCTCGACGAGCAGGACCTCCACGGCGCGGCGCTCGGGCGCGCACCGCACCGCGATCCCAACCTGCCGGCGATGGGCGATCGCGGCGCCGATGTCGGCACGGACGCGGCGTCGTCCTAGGCGTTCGCTATCGACCCTTCGCTCGTCCACGCCCGGGAATTTCCGCGCTGCCCTCGCGTCTGTTCTGCCAACCGGATCGTCCGAGAGTCCTGAACGCGGCGATCCGTACGCGCCGGATTCTCCCGGCGAAGTCTCGTCTCCTCGCGAGCGCTGGGGCCGATGCGCTCTCGATGGAGACGGCGTCTCAGCCGTCCCACCGGACGACGATCTCGTCGGTGTCCCAGCCGGAATCGAGCGTGACGGTCACCGTCCCCGTCTGGGAGAACGAGAGCGTCGTCTCCGCGGTCCCGTCCGAGCCCGTCGTGACCGGATCGGGATCGACCGTCGCGGTCGCGGTGTCGTTGACGGTCAGGTCGATGGTCTCGTCCGGCTGGTCGGGGTCGGTCAGGATCGGCAGGTCGACGGTGTCGTTGTCGGCGACCCAGACGCCGTCCTGCAGCGTCGCGTTGTCGGGCTCGCCCCAGTAGGCGATCCGGTGTTCGAAGGTGAGTCGATCGCGCTGTCCGTTGACGTCGACCAGTACGCGGTGGTCCCCCGGATCGAGCGTCGTCTCGATCGCGACTTCGAGGACGGTGCCGGCGTACCAGCGATCGGCGTCGCGGACCGTCGTCGTGACGTTGGTGACGTAGGCGCCGTCGACGAGCGGCTCGAGGGCTGCCGGTTCCAGCGTCGACCCACCGACGTTCTTCACGTAGAGGGTGAGGACGCCGTTTCCACCGCCGTCGGCCGGTTCGTACGCGTCGACGGCCGGGTCGTTGACGATCGCAATCTCGGTGTCGATCGCGGTCGCGTCGCGCTCGCCCGCGTTCTCGACGGCGCCGCCGAAGATGGCGGCGTTGGTGACGATGGAGCCGACGAACACCGTCGTCACGGCGGCGACGGCGACGAAGAAGACCAACTGGACGATCGATTCTCGCACTGGCGCTCAACTCTCGTGAGTGAGCGACGTCGGGGCGTATAGTCCTGCCGGCCGGGGGACGACACTCTGATGACGCTGCGGCGGTCGCCGATTCGCGATCGCGACGGGTCGCCGACGGCGGCGTCGCGGCCGCTCACGCTTCGCCCTCGATGACGCCGACGAACCGGACCTGGACGGTCACGTCCGCGTCGGTCTGGGCGTCGATGCGTTCGCGTAACGTCGCGACGAGGGCCGGATCACCCTGTCCCGGCGGGCCGCCGACGGTCACGGTCACCGTTTCGGGTTCGCGAAACGGCAGGTCGTCGTCCATCTCGACCTGCAGGTCGAGCAACTGGTAGGCCTCGTCGTCCGCGAGGACGGATTCGACCTCGCTGCGCGCGGCCTCTTCGAAGGTGGCCGCCTGGTAGGAGGCGTAGGTGATCCCGCCGAGGAAGAGCGCGAACACGCCGACGATCACGACGAGGCCAACCACCCGCCGCCGGACGCGCTCTTCGGTCGGGCCGAGGTCCCAGATCCGCTCCGGTCGATAGCCGGCGTACCACAGGGTGAGCAGCCCGGCGAGGTTCACCGAGATGACGTTCACGATCACGAGGACGGTCGCGCCGATCGCCGCGGTCGGTTCGCCCCAGGCGATGGCGATCCCGGCCGCGGCCGCCGGCGGAATGAGCGCCGCGGCGATCATGACGCCGACGAGGGCCACGCCGATCCCGGTCGAGATGCTCACCACGCCCGCGACGCCGGCCCCCAGGGCCACGGCGAGCGAGAGCAGGTCCGGCGCGAGGCGCTCGCTGATCTCGGGGACGTTCGTCAGGTCGAGCCCCGGCGGGACGACGTTCGTCACGCGCACGACGACGGCGAAGGCGGCCGCGGCGAGGATGGCGACGAGCACGCCGGCGAGCTGGTAGCGGAGGCTCGAGTGAAACAGCTCCTCGTCGTTGAGCACCGAGCCGACGCTGGCGCCGAGGGCGGGCCCGATCAGCGGGGCGATCACCATCGAGCCGACGACGACGGCGGCCGAATCGAGCAGCAGGCCGGCCGTCGCGACGATCGCGCTGATGACGGTCATCGTCACGAAGACGTCCCGCGACGGCGTCAGCGACCGGGCCTCGCTCTGGAGTTCCTGGCGCGAGATCCGCTCGGACTCGACGCTCGACGCCTCGTACTCCGCTTGCAACGCGTCGAAGTGGCGAGAGACCACCGTCTCGGCCTCGACGACGACCGTGTAGGCGTCCTCGGGAATGCCCTGCTCGGCCAGTTCGTCGAGGATCGGTTCGACGGCCGGTTTCGGCAGCGGAAAGTAGACGACCGCGGTGTACCCCCGCTTGCTCGTCTCCTCGGAGACGACGTAATCGATGTTGCGGTCGTCGAGGGCCGACAGCACCGACCGGCGCGAGCCGACCGGAATCGTCAGTTGTACGAGACGCACGTTCGTTCGAGGTGACGAATCGGAGGTGCTTAACTGTCGGTGACCGCAGCCGTACCGATGACGGACCGCCGCCACTTCTCGTCCTGCGGTCGAATGCAGTGAACGTGGGAGAATAGTGCGGAAAAGAAAAACTCTCATCCCGATATGGGGCGAAATATTCCCAACTTCCCGGCGCCTCCCGATAAACGGACAGAAATCGGCTTGGCGATCATCGGTCTTTATCTTTCGTGAGCGTCTGGTTTCGGAACATGGATTGGCTGGCAGCGGAGCGCGATCACGACGACTGGGTGACGGGCGAGACGACGCTCGGTCGGCTGTTCGAGACGGCCGCGTCGCGATACCCCGACCGACCGGCCCAGCACTACAAGGGCGGGATCCACGACCGCACGCTGACGGGCTCGGTCGTCCCGCGGGCCGAACCCGGCGAGTGGGGCACGCTCACCTACGGCGAGATGCGCGACATCGTCTCGAATCTGGCGGCCGGATTCCGCGACCTCGGCGTCGACCCCGGCGACCGCGTCGCCATCTTCGCGAACACGCGCATGGAGTGGGCCCAGTCGGACTTCGCCCTGCTCTCGATCGGCGCCGTCGTCTCCACGGTCTACGCGGGTTCCTCGCCCTCGAAAATCGCCTACCTGCTCGGCGACGCCGGCGCCGACGCCGTCGTCGTCGAGAACGAGGACATGCTGGAACGCCTGGGCGAGGTCGAGGACGAGCTCGACCTCTCGTTCGTCGTCACGATGGACGCCGTCGCGGACGACCACGCCCGGACGGACGTCCACACGCTGGCCGACGTCTACGAGCGCGGGCAGGACGTCTTCGACCCGGACGCCTACCAGGAGTGGATCGACGAACCGGCGATGGACGACCTCGCGAGTCTGATCTACACCAGCGGGACGACCGGGAAGCCGAAAGGCGTGAAACTTACCCATCGGAACTTCCGGTCGAACGTCACGCAGATCCGAAAGCGCGTCGCGCGAAAACCGGAGACGCCGCCGGACGTCCCGTCGATCGACGAGCACACGACGGTCGTTTCCTACCTTCCGCTCGCCCACGTCTTCGAGCGAACCTCCGGGCACTTTCTCATGTTCGGCAGCGGCGCGAGCGTGGCCTACGCGGAGTCGCCCGACACCCTCCAGGCGGACTTCGCGGCGATCGGTCCGACGAGCGCGACCAGCGTCCCGCGCGTGTACGAGAAGATTTACGACGCGATCCGCGAGCAGGCGAGCGAATCGGCCGTGAAGGAGCGCATCTTCGAGTGGGCGGTCGACGTCGGCGTCGCGTACCACGAGGCCGACGATCCGGGGACCGTCCTCGAACTCAAGCGCAAACTCGCGGACAGGCTCGTCTTCTCGACCGTCCGCGAGGCCCTCGGCGGCGAGATCGAGATGCTCATCAGCGGCGGCGGCAGCCTCTCGGCTGAGCTCTGCGCGCTCTATCACGCGATGGGGCTGCCGATCTACGAGGGCTACGGCCTCACCGAGACCGCCCCCGTCGTGACGGTCAACCCGCCGGCCGCGCCGAAGATCGGGACGATCGGGCCGCCGGTCGCCGACATCCAGACCGGGATCGACCCGAGCGTCATTACGGACGACGCCTTCGCGGACGACCCCGGCGAGGTGGGCGAACTCGTCGTCCGCGGCCCGAACGTCAGCGACGGCTACTGGAACAACCCCGGCGCGACCGAGCGGTCCTTCTCCGACGAGCCGCCCGAATCCGTCGAGGGTGAACTCGAGAACCCGGACGAGGCCGGCCGGTGGTTCCGCACCGGCGACATCGTCCACCGCCGCCCCGACGGCTACCTCGAGTTCCGCGAGCGAGCGAAGGAGATCCTCGTCCTCTCGACGGGCAAGAACGTCGCGCCCGGCCCCATCGAGGACCGCTTCGCCGCCAGCGAGGTCGTCGAACAGTGCATGGTCGTCGGCGACGGCCGCAAGTTCGTCGCCGCGCTGGTCGTCCCGAACATGGAGCACGTCCGCGAGTGGGCCGACGAGGAGGGTATCGATCTCCCCGCGGATCCGGACGACGCCTGTGCGCACGAGCGCGTTCGCGAGTACGTCGAGCGCGAGGTCGATCGCGTCAACGAGCACTTCGAGGACTACGAGACCATCAAGAAGTTCCGCCTCGTCGGGACCGAGTTCACCGAGGAGAACGACCTCCTCACCCCCACGATGAAGAAGAAGCGCCGGACGATCACCGATCGGTTCGAGGATCGGATCGAGGAAATGTACCGCGAGAGCTAGACGTATCGCGCGGTCCGAGTCCGGGGTGCGCACGGGCTCCTACGTCGCCTTTCCCATCACCGCCAGAAATCGGCCGCCGAGACGCTTCCCGGCCGCCAGGCACTCCCGGAGCACCGGCGCGCCGTCGACGAGCCAGAGGACGAACACGACTCCGGCAAGGGCGAACTGGGCCAGCACGTAGGTCGTCTGATCGCCGGCCTGGACCTGGGCCCAGTACTCGGTGGCGAAGTGGGTGATCTCGCCGACGAGATCGGGACGCTCGGTCGCGCGCGAGTAACGGACGACCGGCCAGAGGTGCGCGTCGTAGTGAACCGTCCCGCTCTGGAGGTAGCCGTAGAACGCGTCGCCCGGGAGGTGCAGCACGTAGCCGACGGCGAGCGCGACGCCGGCGCGGACCCGCCCGAGGACCCGGGCGAACAGGCCGACCGCCAGCGTGAACGGCAGGACGAACAAGACCGAGTGCCCGAGCGCGTAGCCGCCATCGAAGACGCCGAACTCCCAGGCCAGCGGCTTGTCGATCAGGTCCGGGAGGAGCGAGCCCAGCACCACCGCGATCGCTTCCAGGCCGCCGGGGGACTCGCGCCACCAGAGGTGACAGAAGAGCGAGTACGCCAGGTAGCCGACGAGCACGTGTTCCCAGGGCCACATCGTCCCTCAATTCGGGAGCGACGACCGGGTAGTTATGCACGTTGTACCCGGGTGTAGAACTGGCATTCCGGGGAGCGATCAGCAGCGGGAGGCGCACTCGGGGACCGGATTTGGCTCAAGCGCGGGCGCGTCGCTGTCGATCACCGTCGAGGCGAAATCCGTCGATACCGTCCGGCTGCCACTCGGCTCGGGCAGCCGTATCCCGTTACTTCTGCGCCAACTCCGCGAGCGCCTCGGTGAGCACTCGCGCCGCCGTCGCGCAGTCCTCCCAGTCGGTCCACTCGCGCGGGTTGTGCGAGATGCCGTCGCGCGACGGCGCGAAGAGCATACCTGCGTCGGTGACCCGGGAGACGCGCATCGCGTCGTGGGCCGCGCCGGAGTGCATCGCCATCGTCTCGACGCCGGCGGCGTCGGCCCCGGACTCGAGCGCGGATCGACAGCGGTCGGCCATCGGCGCCGGATCGACGTCGAGCGTCCGGTCGAGCGCCGTTCTGACGGGTCGCTCGGCCTCGATCGACTCGAGTGAATCCTCGAGCGCCGTGAAGATGCGTTCCATCGAGGCGCGGTCGACGTCCCGGACGTCGACGCCGAGCTCGACGCCGCCCGGTACCACGTTGGTCACGTTCGGGCGCACGTCGAGCCGCCCGACGGTCGCGACGGCCGTGTTTCCGCCCGTCTCGGCCTCCCTTCGGCCGGCGGCTTCGACCGCGAGGACGAACTCGCTGGCCGCCGCGAGGGCGTCGCGACGCTCGTCCATCGGCGTCGCGCCCGCGTGATTCGCCTGGCCGGCGATTCGGGCCGTCGCCTGGGCGATGCCCGTCACGGTGGTGACGACGCCGACGGGGACGCCGGCCGATTCGAGCCGGGTGTCCTGTTCGACGTGGAGTTCGAGGAACGCCGCCCACTCGCTCGCGTCGAGGACGCCCTCGCCTCGGTAGCCGATGTCCTCGAGCGCGTCGGCCAGCGAGACGCCGTCCCCGTCGTCGAGGGCCAGCGCCTCGGCCGGGTCCAGTTGTCCCGTCGCGACGGCGGAGCCGAGCATCCCGCCGCCGAAGCGGGCGCCCTCCTCCTCGGTGAACGAGACGACGCCGATCGGCCGGTCGGGCTCGACGTCCGATTCCTGGAGGGACCGAACGGCCTCCAGGGCGCCGTAGACGCCGAGCGGGCCGTCGAAGATGCCGCCCTGCGGGACCGAGTCGAGGTGACTGCCCGCGACGACGGGCGCGGCCTCGTCCGCAGCGCTCGGCGGGCGCCACACCCCGAGAACGTTGCCGACGGCGTCGACCCGGACGGTCAAGCCCGCGTCGTCGAGTCGATCGCACAGCCGGTCGCGAGCCCGTCGATTGGCGTCGCTCCCGGCGAGTACGGTCCGGCCGTATCCGGCACTCTCGATCGCGCCAAATTCGCCGTTCGCCTCTATGTCCGCACGGAGCCGATCCGCGTCGACTGTCATACAACCTGTTGGCGGTGGCGCGCATTGACCGTTTGGGACGACGGCCCGAACGATCGCCCGGTGGTACGCCACGACTTCATCCTGACGCGCGCTGACGGATGGCTGAACCTGCGCGAGTGTGGGATGGTCCGTCGCAAAGTCAGTCGCGTTCGTCGTCCTCGGGGATGCGGGTCGGGTCGTCCCCGTCGTCGGACCGATTCTGCCAGTAGTCGTCGCCGCCCGTGTCGTCGGCCCCGTCCTCGTCGCTGGTCGCGTCCGGGTTCCGGGCGGCCGGACCGAGACCTTCGCCCTGCCGATCGGGGTGGATGTCGAACGCGCGGTCGCGATAGGGGTCCTCGGTCGGATCGTAGTCGCGTTCGCTCCGCGTCAGGAGGTACGCGATGAGCCCGAAGACTGGGATCAGACCGACGATCGCCGCCCACTTGCGCGGGTTC
The DNA here is from genome assembly GCF_023093535.1 of Halovivax limisalsi. Classification (NCBI taxonomy): domain Archaea; kingdom Methanobacteriati; phylum Methanobacteriota; class Halobacteria; order Halobacteriales; family Natrialbaceae; genus Halovivax; species Halovivax limisalsi. The sequence continues at coordinate 14,234 of NZ_CP095757.1, read as the reverse complement.
ATCCCCACGTCGGTCGCGTCCCAGTGGACGACCCCGGCGAGAAGGAACTGCACCCCGATCGGAATGCCGACGAGCGGGACCAGCAGCGGATCGACCATGCCAGGCCGTTCGGTCGGCCCGTGTAAAACGCGTTCCCCGTTCGGGGCATCCGGCGTCGCTCCCGACCGTTTCGATTCCCATCACTCACAACAGCTGGACCAAACGGCGACTGCGCCGGTCACCTTACCGAACTTCGAAGTCGATCGCCGCCCCCTGTCCGAAGCCGACACAGAGCGTCGCGAGGCCGCGCCCGCCGCCGCGCCGGGCGAGTTCGTGGATCAGCGTGACCGGCAGGCGGGCGCCGGAGGCGCCGAGCGGGTGGCCGATGGCGATGGCGCCGCCGTTGACGTTGAAGATCTCGGGGTCGATGCCCAGTTCGTCGCGGGCGTAGACGGTCTGGCTGGCGAAGGCCTCGTTGAGTTCGACGAGGTCGTAATCCTCGATGTCGCGGCCGGTGCGCTCGAGGAGGCCGCGGGTCGCGGGGACGGGCCCGATGCCCATCACCGTGGGGTCGACGCCGGCGACGTTGTTGTCGCCGACCTCGGCCATGATCTCGAGGCCGTGGTCTTCGGCGAACGCCTCGCTCGTGACGAGGAGCGCGGCGGCGCCGTCGGAGATCTGCGAGGCGTTGCCCGCGGTGACCGTGCCGGTGCCGGTAAAGACCGGCGGGAGGTCGGCCAGCTTCTCGGCCGTCGTGCCCGGACGCAGCCCCTCGTCTTCGGTGACCGTTCCCTCCTCGGTCTCGATGGGGACGATCTGGTCGTCGAAGCGGCCCTCCTCGGTGGCTTCGACGGCCCGCTGCTGGCTTTTGGCGGCGTACTCGTCCTGTTCCTCCCGGGAGACGTCGTACCGCTCGGCGACTTCCTCCGCGGTCATCCCCATCATCAGGTCGGTGATGACGTACTCCTCGGCGAGTTGCGGGTGGAGTTCGCGGTCGGCTCCCTGCATCGGCACGCGGGACATGTTCTCGACGCCGCCCGCGATGACGCACTCGCGCTGGCCTGCTCGGATGGCGTCCGAGGCGGACATCACGGCCTGCATGGACGAGGCGCACCAGCGATTGATCGTCGCCGCGGGGACGCCCTCGCCGAGCCCGGAGAGCAGTGCGATGACGCGCGCGACGTTGTTGTCCTGTTCGCCCCGCTGGCCGGCGACGCCCCACATGAGGTCGTCGACGTCCTCGCCGGTGAGTCCGTGCTCCTCGAGAATGTGATCGATCAACGGAACCGAGAGGTCCTCGCTGCGGACGTCGGCGAAGACGCCGTCTTCTTTGCCCTGGGGCGTTCTGACCGCCGCCGCGATCACCGGTGTTCGCGTCATACCGTAGCGAACGGCCGTCATGCCCTTAAACACCCGTAGAACGCCCGGACCCGGGATCGGAGTTTACGATCCTCCCCGAGCGGCCGCCCGCAGCTCTTTTCGAATGTATTAACCCAGGATTAATCACGGAGCAGAAATAGATACGAATATTATGTATTTTAATATATATTAGCACAATTACTAAATGTGGGGAAAATGTCGTCCACGTATGGCACCAACGCCTACGACGAACCGCGACCGTCGGACCGTCCTCCGATCGATCGGACTGGCAGCCCTCACCCTCGCCGGGGCGAGTGCGAGTACAACTGCTGACGACGGCGGGTCGGACGAAGCGCCGGGTCAGCCCGACCCGGAGGAGGGGTGGGCGTGGAGCACGGACGACGCGGAGTCAGCTCCGGAGGAAGGGTGGGCGTGGAGTACGGACGACGCGGAGTCAGCTCCGGAGGAAGGATGGGCCTGGAGTACGGACGACGCGGAGTCAGCTCCGGAGGAAGGATGGGCCTGGAGTACGGACGACGCGGAGTCAGCTCCGGAGGAAGGGTGGGCGTGGAGCACGGACGACGCGGAGTCAGCTCCGGAGGAAGGATGGGCGTGGAAGTCCACTAACGAGACGTCTGGTCCCGAGGAGGGCTGGGCCTGGGAATAGCGTGACGACGGGGCCGCTCTCGAATACTGCTATTCGTCGCCTCCAGAACGGCCCAGTCCCTTCCTCGCTCGAACGATTCGAACGCTCTATCGCCCCGACCCGGTCAGTGAAATCGTCGTTTTACCTTGCGTCGATATCATGTGTGTCCGGTACGATCGGACAGCTATGGACGTATCACGATCGACGATCGTCGCGGTCGCGGCGGCCGCCCTTCTCGTCGGGGCGGCCTTCGGGGCCACGTTCGCGGGAGCACCGCAGTCACCAGCGTCGCAGCCGACCGAATGGAGCGCGTCCGGCGATTCGACGCTCGAACAGTTCGAGTCCGACGCGGCGTTCGAGCGCTACTTTCGAAACGCCGAGCGTCACAGCTATCTGTTCATGAGGCCGCAGGTGACTAGCGCGGGACTCGAGGCCGATGACGCCGCCGCTGGCGGAGCCGATGGGGGCGGCGATGGAGCCGACGGTGCACCCACCGGCGGAGACGCCGAGGATGCTGCCGGTGATTCGAGCGGGACGTCCGGTACGGCCGGCGATCGCGACGTCTCCGAGACGAACCGCCAGGTTGCCGCCCTCGACGAACCGGACGTGTTGAAGACCGACGGCGAGAGCGCCTTCTACGGCGGGTATCGCTTCCACCGCGGCGACGGCGAGACGAGCGTCCTCGACCTGTCGGATCCGGCGGAACCGAAGCCGGTCGCGACGATCCCAGCCGCGGGTGAACTCCTGCTCGTCGAGGAGACGGAGACGCTCGTCGTCTTCGAGAACGAGCGGCTCTGGGGCTACGACGTCAGCGACCCCGCGAACCCGGAGCAGGCCTGGAGCGAACCGCTCGACGCCGACCTCGACACAGCGCGTCTCTACGACGGCGAACTCTACCTCGTCCTCGTGGACCGACCCGACGGGGCGAACCCGTGCCCGGTTGCCGGCTTCGGCGGCGACCCGGTGCCGTGTACGGAGGTTTATCGCCCGGGCGCCCAGGCCGACGCGGACGCCGTCTACACGGCCGCCCGCGTGGACCCCGCGACCGGCGAGGTCACCGACGAGACCAGCGTCGTCGGCTCGCAGCGCCGGTCTGCGACCTACGTCTCCGAATCCGCGATCTACCTCAGCTACACGCGTTCCGTCTCCGACTACGAGGTCATGTCCGGATACCTCACCGGCCCCGGCGTCGACGACCTCGGCCTCGACGCCGACACCGTCGACCGACTCCGGAGGCTCGACGACCTCGACATCTCCGAACGGGCCAAGCGCGTCGAACTGGAGGCGATCCTCGACTCGTGGCTCGACGGCCTCGAGGACGAGGAGCGCCGCGAGGCCCACGAGAAAATGGACGACGGACTGGCCGCCTACGCCGAAGAGCGTCAGCGCGACCTCACGACCACCGGTATCGCCCGCATTGCGATCGACGGCGACCTCGAAGTGACCGACAGCGGCGAGGTCCCCGGCTTCCCGCTGAACCAGTGGTCGATGGACGAACACGAGGGGCACCTCCGGATCGCGACCACCATTCCGGGGAGCCACGGCGCCGACTCGGTGAACGACGTCTACGTCCTCGACTCGGCGCTGGAGGTCACCGGCTCCGTCCAGGGACTCGGCGAGACCGAGCGGATCTACGCCGTCCGATTCGAAGGCGACGAGGGCTACGTCGTGACGTTCCGCCAGATCGACCCGTTCTACACGCTCGACCTCTCGGACCCGCAGAACCCGGCGCTCGAAGGGGAACTCAAGATTCCCGGCTTCTCGACGTACCTGCACCCGCTCGACGACGCGGGCGATCTGATCCTCGGCGTCGGCGAGCAGGACGGCAAGGTCAAACTCTCGACCTTCGACGTGAGCGACCGACAGAATCCCGACGAACTGGACGCGGAGATCCTCGAGGACGAGCGCTTCTCCGAGGCGGTCCAGAATCACCGGGCGTTCCTCCACGACGCCGAGAACGGGGCGTTCTTCGTCCCGGCGGGCGAGTCCAGCTACGTCTACTCGTACGCGGACGGCAACCTCACCCGCGAGACCGAGGTCGACCTGGGCGGCCCCGGCGTCCGGGCGATGTACGTCGAAGACTACCTCTACGTCTTCGGCGAGGGCGAACTCGTCGTCCTCGACCGCGGGGCGTGGGCGGAACATCACCGCGTCGACCTGCGCTGATCGCGCCCCGACACCTTCGAACGGCGTTCGATCGTCCCATCCCGACGTACCGCTCTGCCATCGGTCCGACACGGTCCGGTCGGACGGATCACTGACTCGCCCCGGCCCGCGGACGACGACTCGCCCCTGTCGGAGGGACAGCCTTATCTCGGCGGTTTCGCAACACCATCCATGAACGACCGAGCCGAGGCGGGCGACGACGAGTCGGACGCGTCGGATGCGGGGACCGAGGCCGACGGTTCGACCCCCACGAACCGGGCGGCGGACGAGGCGCCGTCGACGCGCGCCGACGATCGCGACGAGCGCGAGCGGGACACCGGCTCACCGGACGGCGGCGCCGGGGCGCTCGATGGAGGCGCCGACGCACAGGAGCACGATGTTACCGACACGGACGGCGAATCCAGTTCGGGTGCGGACGACCTCGACCAACCCGAGACCGAAGGCGATTCACAGACGACCGACGCCGACGAATCTGACGACGAGTCCGGCGCCCCCGACGATGGCCCCGACGCGTCCGACGAGACGGACGCGATGCCCGGGGTGCCGGAGCCCGAGCGAACCGTTCCGGCGGACGTCCGGAAGTACGAGCGCTTCAAGAAGATGGACGGCGCCCAGTACGACCGCGTCAACGAGTTTCTCCGGGATCGCACCTACGTCACCGCCCGGGAGTGGGCGATCGCCCGCCTGTGCGCGGACTTCCGGACCGAAACTGGCGTCGAGATGACGAAGATCGGCGAGAACCTGCCGGAGCTGGTCCCGTTCATGACCGATACCTACACCCCCCAGGCGGTCAACCAGGCCCGCTCGTCGTTCGACGAGAAGGTCCGCAAGGCGGGCGCGACCTTCCTCTACGGCGCGATGTGTGACTTTTACACCGCAGCGGAACTCGACGACGTGATGTACGAGGTGACGGAAGTCTCGAAGTTCCTCCTGGAGGTCGAGGGCGTCGACCTCTCCGTCGAGGACGAACTCGAGGCCGAAGAGCGCATCTCGAGCGTCATGCGCGAGGTCCGCCGGGCGAGCAAACAGCTCCGCGAGGAGGAGACGCTCGGCGACGGTGAGGGCCAAGCCGACGGGGATGGCGGTCCCGACGACGCTGCGGATGACGATCCTGACGAAGCCGAGGGGGATCCCGAGAGCGTCGTCGAGAGCGGATCCGACGGCGCCGAAACCGAATCGATCGACGAAGCCGACGGCGGAGCGAGCGATGCACGCGGAGACGGGGCTGGTGCCGACATCGAGAGCGATCCGAGCAGTGAATCCGAGGGTGGGGTGGATGGCGGAACCGAGACCGGCGAGCCAAGCGACGCCGCGTGAGCTCCTGATCGGCCGCCTCGCTTGTCGCGGCGACGCGAGCCACCGCGATCCATCAAACTGTTTATCTTTGTTCCCGCGCTTCGACGCTCGAAACGGCCAGTATCTATTTGGTACTTTCCGGGCAGATACGCACATAGTCGGATGGAATTTACGACGATCCGGGTGGTGGCTACCTACGCCTTCAGCGGAACCTTGCCGCTCCTTCTCGTTCCGTACATTCTCAGACACCGGCGCAAGCCCGGAACCACCGGATTACTCCTCACGATCGTCGGCCAGGCCCTCTGGGCGCTTTCGATGGCTGCTATGCACGTCACGTCGGCCTACTGGCCCCGTCAGGCCATCATGTCCCTCTTCGTCGCCGGCGTCGCCTTCGGCGGCGTCGGCTACTTCTTCTTGGCGGCGGAGTACAGCGGCGTCTTCGGGGTGACGAGGCGGCGTCTTGCAGCGGTCTTCGCGCTGATCGTCGCGCTGCTGGTCCTCGCCTGGAGCGACCTCGCACACGGCCTCGTCTGGTCGAGGTCGACACCCGGAAATATCACGATGGGGACGCCAGGGCCCGTCTTCTACGTCTTTATCACGGCCGTGATAGTCGTCGCGAGCGTCGGGTTCTATTTTATCGCGCGCGAGGTAGTCGTGGGCCAGGGGATCCGCCGGTTGCAGGGTGCGATCCTGCTAGGTGCCGTCGCTCCGCTGCTCGTGATGGGAGCGATCGGAGCGTTTCTCCTCTCCGGGTTCGCCTACCCGTGGGCGCCATTGAGCCTCGTCGTCACGGTATTTTTCTACACCTGGGCGCTCTTTCGCGCGGACTTCCTCGAAGTCGGCTGGATCGGGCGACACCGGGTTGTCGAGGAACTCGACGACGCCGTCGTCACTCTCGACGTCGACGACCGCGTCGTCTACTCGAATCCTGCAGCCAGGCGGATCGCCGGCGTGCGTGGCGGTGCGAGCGGGTACACCCTGGACTCGTTCTTCGGGAATCTTCCCGGGGTCCGCGCGCACCTCGAGGCCGGCGGCGGCGACTTCGAATTTTCCCGCGACCTCGACGGCGACCGTCGACACTTCCAGCTCGACTGCTCGCCGGTCAGCCGCCGGGAACGACAGGTCGGTCGGCTCGTCGTCGTGCGGGACGTGACCGAACTCAAACGCCGCGAGGAGACGCTCCTCGAGCGCGAACGGGAACTCGACCTGCTCAGACAGGTCCTCTCGAGAGCGCTCCGGCACAATCTCCGGAACGACCTGTCGGTGATCCGGGGCTACGCGGAACTCGTCGCGACGGATCCGACGGTCGACGAAGCGACCCTTGCGAAGGGGATCGTCGAACGCAGCGACGACCTGGTCGAGATGAGCGAGAAAGCCTCGACCATCGAACGGCTCGTCACCGAATCGGACGCGACCGGCGTCCGCCGACTGGACTCGCTCCTCTCGGAAATCGTCGCCCAACAGCGGACGCGGTTCCACGGGGTCACCTTCGACCTCGAAACGGAACCGTCTCGGGGCGTGGCGGTGGACGGTTCACTCGCGCTGGCGTTCGAAAACCTGATCGAGAACGCCGCGGAGCACAGTACAGCTACCCGCGCCGTCGGGCAGGCGACCGACCCCGGGCCGCGCTCACGGTCTGGCGTCCTCGAAGACGCTGTGGGAGCGCCGGACGACGGGAGCCTGGAATCCACCGACCCTGCGCCCTCCTCGTCGACTCGGGACGGTGGCCCGACCGTGTCGATCCGGACGATCGCGACCGACGAGGGCGCAACCGTCGTCGTCTCCGACGACGGGCCGGGCATCCCGCGCGACGAACTCGCCGTCCTCGAGCGCGGCGAGGAGACGCCGCTCGAACACGGCAGCGGCATCGGTCTCTGGATCGTCTACTGGATCGTCGAACACGTCGGCGCGAGCATCGACTTCGAGTCCGGCGACGACGGGACGACCGTCCGCGTCACGGTCGCCGACGCGTCCGCCGGGCCCGCCTGACCGTTCGACGAGGCCGAGCGCGACCGAGTAATCGCACTCGCCGATCGTGATCGATCCGCCGCGACACCCTGATAACTTCGGTGTGCCCGCCGATCGTCACTCGTCCGGATACTTCGGTTCGCGCCGTCGCGCTCGCTCGAGCGCCGTCTCGACGACGTCGCGGACGTCGCCGTGGAACGCGTCGCCGTGGAACGCGTCGCCGTGACCCGCGTACAGGTGTTCGACGGACGCCGGCAGGCGATCGAGCAGCCGTTCGATGCTCTCGATCAGGGTGTCCCGGGACTGGCCGGCCATGTCGGTCCGTCCGAAACTGCCGTACTCGAACGCGCCGTCGTCGTGCACGACGACGTCGCCCGAGAAGAGCGTCGTCTCGGAGACGAACGAGACGTGATCGTCCGCGTGGCCCGGCGTGTAGACCACCTCGAACGTCTCGTCGCCGAGCCGGATCGCGTCGCCATCGTCGATCGCGTTCGTCCGGAGCGAGTGATCGGCGTAGGCCTCGACGGCCGGGTCGAACGCCTCGGCGACGGCCGGGAGCTCCGCGACGTGATCGCCGTGCTGGTGGGTCAGGGCGACCACGTCGAGGTCGCTCGTGTGCGCTTCGATCTCGTCGACGACGTCGGCGTAGGCCCCAGCGTCGACGAGCGCGGTTCGCTCCCCGGTGAGCAGGTACGCGTTACAGGTGAACGATTCGGCCGGTGCAGTCACGCAGTAGACGTCCATCTCGTCGACACCGACGCACCGAACGGCCTTAAAAATCGGTCGGCCGCCGCCTCGACGGTCCGGAACCGAGACGGGTTCCGGCAGTGGATTTTTGCCCGTTCGCCCAGTACTGGTGCGTGTATGGGTTTCGGTAGCTACGACGAGTCCGAACAACAGGACCTCGATACCGACTTCGACGAAGAAGATGCCGTTCAGTCCGAAGAGAACGGCCATCGAGGGACGATCGAGTTCGACAACGGGGCCTCGAGCGACGAACTGATCGATCGCCTCTCGGAGATCAAGGACGACGGCTGAGGATCTGACTCGGACGCTCGCACCGAGCCTCAGAGGTCGCGATCGCTTCCGGGACTCGGCCTCCGGCGCCGTCCCGCAGCGTCGCGGCCCATGGATCGCCCTCAGAAGTGACGACCGCGCTCGCGCCGCCCCGCATCGTTTTCAGACGCGACGCCGTTTTTCGAGCCGCCGCATGACGGACAAGCCAGGGATCCGCGCGCTCGGCGTGGCCGAATCGACCGTCGACGAGACCTGCACCGTCGCCGGCGCGGTCGTCCGGGCCGACCGCGTCGTCGACGGCGCCGCGTTCGCCTCGGCCACCGTCGGCGGCCTCGACGCGACCGACGCCGTCCTGTCCGTCGTCGACGAACTCGGCCGCGAAGACCTCCACGTCGTGCTCGTCGGGACCGTCGCACCGGCGTGGTACAACCTGCTCGACCTGGCGCGCCTCGACGCGGCGACCGACTGCCCGGTCGTCGCGGTCACCTTCGAGGGGAGCTCCGGGCTCGACGCCGCGCTTCGGGAGGCGTTCGACGGTCGGGCGCTCGAAACCCGCCTCCGGCGCTATCGCGCGCTCCCGCCGCGAACGCCGTGTTCGGTCGACGGCGAGCGGGTCTTCGTCCGCGCCCTCGGCGTCGAGTCCGCGGCGGCCTGTGATCTGGTCCGCCGATTCACGCCGGAGGGCGGGCGGCCGGAACCGATCCGCGTCGCGAGAACGCTGGCCCGGGCGGGCGCACGCTACCGCGACGAGTGAAACGCCACACGGCTGCCCGTGGCGGTCGTTCCTCGACGCACCCGCTGGTTGGCACCTGGCCGATCTTGTCAGACTCGGCCTGAATCGTCCGGTACCGAACGGAACGAGTCCGCAGCGTCGGGTTACTCCTCGTCCGATTCGTCGTCGCCGCGGGCCATCGCCGCCGCGGGCGTGCCGCCGTCGGTCGCCGCGTCGGCGCCGCTGATCAGCGACTCGAAATCGTCGACCTCGCCGTACTCGCTCTTGTGGACGAGCGCCGACTTGCCCAGCTGGGTGATCTCGTACAGCCCGGATCGATCGGCGGGACCGACCTTCTCGACGAGCCCGTAGTCTTCGAGGACGGGCAGGCGCGTGTTGATATTCTTGCGGCTCTTGCCGGTGTGGGAAGCCAGATTCGGTGCGACGTTTCGGCCCGTCTCCTCGAGCGCCTCGAGGATCAGGAAGTCGGTTGGTTGTCTCAGTTTCACGAAACCACGTCCGTTGACCACGAATGCAGCCAGAAATAGGTAATACTTCCGGCCTCCTGGCATTCCCGGGCGCGGCCGGTTCGGGTGATAAGCCGCCTCTACCGCCACCTTTCGGGGATTTCACCCGATCTTGGCGGAGGCGCGGAAGTCGCGGCAGCTTAAAAGGGACCGACCGGCCGAAGCGGTCTGGCGGTCGATCGCGCGCCGCTCGACGGTCGATGGGGCGGTACTGGCCGGCCGAATCGCCTTCGAAACGCGTAGGTGTCCGCTCGTCGATCCGGGCGTATGGACGCGGACGACCGATCGAAGATGGACGGCCTCGAGGTCGAGGCGTGCACTCGCTGTCCCGCCCTCGTCGAGTCGCGGAGCCGCATCGTCGACGGGACCGGTCCGCCGGATGCCGACGTGCTGTTCGTCGGCGAGGGGCCCGGCAAACGGGAGGACGCCGAGGGCGAGCCGTTCGTTGGCCGGAGCGGGGGCGTCCTCGACGAGCAGCTCCGGACCGTCGGCCTCGAACGCGAGTCGGTCCGCATCACCAACTGCGTGCGGTGTCGCCCGCCGGAGAACCGGGATCCGACGGGGGAAGAACTCGAACACTGCCGGGACTATCTCGAGGCCGAGATCGATCAGGTCGATCCGGACGTGATCGTCACGCTCGGGAAGGTGCCGAGCGAGCACCTGCTCGGTCGCTCGGTCGCCGTCACGTCCGAAGCCGGCTCGGTCGAGACGGTCCGCATCGACGGCACGCCGCGGCGTGTCCTCGTCTGTCTCCACCCGGCCGCGACGCTGTACGACCGGAGTCAGGAGTCGACGTTCGCGGAGACGATCGCGGAGGCCGCCGCGATCGCCGGCGTTTCCCCCGACGATGCGGGCGGGCAGTCGCGTCTCGGGGAGTACTGATCGCGGTCCGGTCGCGTCTCGGTTCCCGCCGAGTCCGGTCGGCCTGTGGCGAACGAAAGCACCTTGCCTCGGCAGCGACAAGTGACGAGTATGAGCCAGCAGGCAGGCCGGTCCGCACCCGAGACGGCCGCAGCGTCTGTCGCCGTCGTCGATTACGGCCTCGGCAACCTCCACAGCGTCACCCGCGGCCTCGAACGGGCCGGCGCGTCCGTGGAGGTCACCGACGACCCCGACGCCTTCCGCGCCGCCGACGGCGTCGTCCTCCCCGGCGTCGGCGCCTTCCGCGAGGGCGTCGAGAACGCCGATCCCCTTCGCGAGGATCTCCTCGCCGTCGCCGAGACCGACACCCCGCTGTTCGGCATCTGCCTCGGGATGCAGATGCTGCTCACCGACAGCGAGGAGGGCTCGGCCGGCGAGGCCACCGTCCACGGTCTCGACCTGATCCCCGGCACCAACGTTCGCTTTGCCGGCGATCGGAACATTCCGCACATGGGCTGGAACGACCTGACGGTCGAGCGATCGCACCCGCTCGTCGACGGCCTCGACGGCGACGAGCCGGCCGTCGGCGGTGCGTCGGGAACGGCCGACGGAGTCGACGAACCGGACGTGGGCATCGCTGCGGACGAACCGGGCGACGGCGATGCGGCCGGCGGCTCCGTCGACGGCCGGTACGCCTACTTCGTCCACTCCTACTACGCCGTCCCCGAGGACCAGTCGGCCGTCGTCGCGACGACCGAGTACGGAACCCGGTTCCCCGCCGTGATCGCCGACGAGTCGGGCACGGTCTTCGGCACGCAGTTTCACCCCGAAAAGAGCGGCGAGACGGGCCTGCAGATCCTGCGAAACTTCGTTTCCCGCTGCGCCCGGTGACGCCGCCGGGAGCCCCGTCGTGGCCCCGGCCGACCGTCGTCGAGCGTCAGTCCCTCCTGCGGTCCCCGTCACACGCCAGCGACGCGTCTCCCGACGAGCTGCGCATCGAAAACTCCTGCCGGCGGTGGACTAGCGGAGGGAACCGCCTCCGGCTCGGGCGAACCGAACCGTCACCGGCTCAGGCCGCGCGACTCTCTTTGGCTTTCGGTCGCAGGTTCCCGTACCCGCACTTGCGACAGTGCTCGGCTCGCTTCGGGTTCCGGGCGTTGCACTTCATGCAGATGAGCTTTTCGAGGGTTCGCGCTTCCGCGGCGTCGAAACTGGCCATACGCGTCCGGTCGTGACTCTCGCATTTGAATGTGGTGATCCGTGCGCCGGGTACGGTGTCCATCGGCTCCTACGCCTCGAATCCGTCCTCCCAGGCGAACGTTCCGTTTCGCTGGACGACCTCGCCGTCGATCTCCATGCGCGAGTCCTCGCTGACGTCGGTGATCATGTCGACGTGGACGGTCGAGTCGTTGCCGGCCTCGCCCTCGGGGAGGCAGGCGTCGTAGGCCCGGCCGAGCGCCAGGTGGACGGTGTCGCCCATCTTCTCGTCGAAGAGGATGTTGTCGGTGAAGCGATCGATGCCGCGGTTCATCCCGATGCCCAGCTCGCCGAGGCGGCGGGCACCCGCGTCGGTGTCGAGGATGTCGCCGATCACGTTCGCGCCCTCGGCGGCGTCGTGGGCGACCACCTCGCCCTCCTCGAATCGCAGCGTGACGTCCCGGACCGACTGGCCCTGCAGCGTCATCGGCACGTCGAAGGTCACCTCGCCCTCGGTGTCGGCGGGCGCGGTGAAGACCTCGCCGCTCGGCAAGTTGTGCGAGTCGTAGGCGACCGAGGCGGCGCTGTTGACCGCCGTCCGCCCCTCGATCGACATCGCGAGGTCCGTCCCCGGGCCGACCAGCCGAACCTCGCTGCCGGCGTCGAGGCGATCCTTGAGGACGGCCATCTCGTCGGCCAGGGATTCCCAGTCGCGGAGGACGGCGTCGTAGACGAAGTCCCGGTAGGCCGCGTAGGACATGTTCGCCTGCTGGGCCAGCGACCGGGTTGGGTGGACCGTCGACACCCAGCGCGTGTCGTAGCGCGCTTCGCGGACGGCCGCGTGCGCCTCGCGGACGGCCCGGCGCGTCTCGGCCGGGACGTCGGCCGTCGCGCTCGTGTTCCGGCCGCCGCCGAGGCGGAGGTAGACGTCCGCCGCCTCGAAGAGCGCGCGCTCGTGTTCGGGTTCCGGAACGTCCCCGACGGCGAGCCGGTGGGCGCGGTCGACCTCGCCGGAGTCGTAGGTCGAGAGCAACGACGCGCCGCGCTCGCCAACTTGCTCCGCGACCGCGACCGCGAGATCGTGGGCGTCGGGGCCGACGGACACGACGACGTCGTCGCCGGCGTCGATGCGCGCACTCCAGTCGACGAGTACCTCGGCGTGCTCGTGAACGCGTGGATCCATGGCGGTGATCTGCGACGAATCCCGAAAGGCGCGTCGGTTCCGGTCCGGGCCGCCGGGTCGGGCCCGACGTGCGGCGCCGCGGCGGGAGCGCTACTCGGCGGCGACGGCGCTGCCGGCGCCCATCCCGGCGCGCGACCGGGCCGCCCGGACGACGGCGTAGACGACCGGCGTGTCGACGACGGCGATCGCGAGCTTCAGCAGGTACTGGCCGATGATGAGGCCGATGATGGCCTCGTCCGACATGACGAACCCGCCAAAGAGCGCGGGGGCGATCAGGAACGCGACGGAGACGAAGATGACGGTGTCGATGGCCTGGCTCGTCCCCGTCGAGAGGATGTTGCGCAGCCAGAGCTTCTCGCGGCCGGTCGCCTCGCGGATGCGGTGGAAGAACCAGACGTCCCAGTTCTGGCTGACGAGGTACGCCAGGAGGCTGCCGAGGACGACGTATGACGCCGGCATGAGGACGTTCTCGAACGCCGCGGCGCCGACGACGGAGTTCGAGGCGACGGGGGCGGCCGCGGTCGACCAGACGAGCGCGAGCACGACGAAGTTCATCGCGAACGCCACGTTGACGACGACCTGGCCGGCACGCTTGCCGTAGAGTTCGGTGTAGCAGTCGCTCGCGAAGTACGTGAGCGCGTACGCGAGCGCGGCGCCCGGCATGAGGAGTTCGTCGCCGGTGAGCGGTAACGAGAGGGGGATCGAGAACGCGAGGATCTTCGACGCCGTCAACTGGGCGGTCACCAGCCCGGTGACGAAGACGCCGATGAGCGTCACCTGCGCGATCGTGGGGGTCCCGTTCGACGCTGTCATTGCCGTCTGTCTCGGGCGCACGCACCTAAAGGATGCTATTCGAGTGCGTCCCCAGTATTCTTCGGGAGCGACGCCGCGATTCGTGAGATACTATCTCGCGGTCACGACGGGGGCGGCGGGCGGTCCGTGCCGATCGACGGTACCCGGCGCACGCGAGCCTAGTTCCGGCGACTGGCGCCGTACAGCGGAACGAGGAGGACGAGAAACGCGGTGCCCAGTCCGGCGATGGCGAGCCAGCTGACCGCGAGCGTCCGCTCGTCGAGGTAGCCGGCGACCTCGGCCAGCCAGAGGACGCTGTAGCAACCGAGCAGGACGAGACAGGCCACGTAGATGCGCAGCCCCAGGCCGACGACGTGGTAGAGATTGGTCTTGGTGAGCCACGGACGCGGCGGTACGTCGATGTCGAACATGTCGGTTCTCCGGTCGTGAGACCTGCGGAGTTCTCCGCTGTACACCCCACTTCCCGGCGAACAATCGGTCGGCACTGTCATAATCGTAGTGGCTGGCGCC